>NZ_BQXE01000001.1:0-2018302 GCF_030158935.1 Acidovorax sp. SUPP950
GCGGCTCGCAGCGCGGGTACGGGTTCGAGCTGCGCACGGACCTGTGGGGGTCGATCCGGGCGGACAAGGGGCTGCTGATCACCACGTACCCGCAGGACTTCACCTCCAAGGTGGCGAGCAACAACCCGGATGGGTTCGATCAGCTGGGTGCGACCCTTGCCAACACCTCTTCACTCATGCAGGAGGCCGGGCAGGCCGTGTCGTCGGTGAACGCCACCATCGGCGCATTGGCGGATGCCAAGTCTTCGCAGATCGCCAGCATGGGGGCAGGCATTGCGGCCATGACCGGGGGCGCGGCGGGCGGCTTGGCCTCGCTGGCCAAGATGGCAAGTTCCCGCTCGGGTGGTGATGGAGGAGGGGGCGCGGAAACGGCCATGCCCACCAACACCGACCCTGCCATGCCGGACGCGCGTGGCCTGATGGATTTGTCCAAGGACATCACCAAGCCGATCGTGTCCATCGTGAGCCCGGAAGGGCAAAGCATGATCAGTCCCAAGCCCATCGTCGTCAGTTCGGGCCAGAGCACGTCGGTGCATGCACAGCAGCACGTGACCATCTCCAGTGGCGCGCAACTCACGCAGTTGGCCAAGGCCGGCATGCTCACGCATGTGACTTCGGGCGGGCAAAGCAACATGGTCTCGGGCGGGGACGTGGCCTCCGTGGCCCAAACCGGCAACATGAATCTGGTGGCAGAGCAGAACATATCGCTGTCCTCCACCAGCCTGAACGCCAACGTGCTGGCCAAGGAAAACGTGGTGGTGAATGCGCAGAGCGACACGGTGTTCGTGAACGCGGGCAAGAACATCACGCAGGTGGCGGGAGAGAGCGTGACCCTGGTTTGCGGCGCGGCGTCCATCACCTTGAAGGCCGATGGCACGATCGTGCTCAATGGCGTGAAAGGCGTCTTCAACTTCCAGGACGACCTTGACCAGTTCGGGAAAAAGATCAACCTCAATTGCTGAGGCCCTCCGCCCGAGGCCTCCAGAAGAAAAACCATGCTTTATCACTTCCAAGAAGGCCACATCACGGCACCGCCCCATGTGGCGGACCGCACCATGCACCTGCTGGCGCCCGAGCCCGGCTCCGGCGGCATGACCATCGCGATCTCGAAGGACCCGCTGGAGGCGGACGAAACGCCTCCGGAGTTCTTGAAGCGCCAGTTGAACGATCTTTCCCGGCAAGTGAGCAAATTCACCCGCAGCGAGATCGAGCCCGCATTTTTGGGGGCCGGCCAAAAGATCGGCGGCTCGAAGTTTTCGGTGAGCTACAAGCAGCAGGGCAAAACGGTTTACCACGTGCAATCGCTGTTCCTGCTGCCGGACACGCGCCAGGTGCTGAGCCTGACGTTCTCACTGCCGGTCCCTTTCACCGATGAGCACCACAAGATGGTGAGCGATGTCTTGGGGAGTTTCGTCTTGCGTGAGTGACGACGGGGCGACGACCCGAACGCACGTGCCTGAAGGCACGGCTTGAAAAAAGATGGAGACAAAACATGGGTGGACTGGCGGCGGCGAGGCTGGGCGACGACATCGGGCACGTGTCGGTGTGGTCGAGGCTGGCGCGGGTGGGATTGCGGCTGGCGTCGGGGATGGTGGAGACCTTGCTGGTGGCAGGTGCGGTGGCGCTGTTGGCTGGGGTATCGGTGGCCACCATGGGCTGCGGGGCGATCCTGGCGTGCGGCCTGCTGGCTGGCTTCATCGGAGGGGCGACCGGCTGGAGCAGCTACAAGGAAAAGAAGATCCAGGAGATGACCGAGGACATCGGTGAGCTGGAGATCACGGGCAAGCTGGGCGCGCAGGGGGCGGGCACCGTTCTCATCGAAAAACGCCTGGCCATGCGGGCCGTCGCCGATTTCACCGCCTGCACCAAGCACTCCTCACCCAACCCCAATTTCATCGCCGAGGGCACCGACAGCGTCTTCATCGAGACCTTTCCCGCTGCGCGCAAGGGCGACAAGCTCATGTGCGCCGCGCAGATCGCCACCGGCGCGGACACCGTCTTCTTCGGCGGCAACAAGACCGCCTACCTCAACGTCGCCGACGACAAGCTGTGGTGGGAGACCGCGCTGGAGATCGGTGTCGGCCTGGCCATGGGGCGCGGCAACTTCCTGGGGCGGGTGGGGTGCCTGGCCATGGGCGCCGTCGTCGGCATGGCCGGCGAGTGGCTCGGGCGCGGGTTCCGGTCCCTGATCGGCTATCCCGTGCACCCCGCGACGGGCGGCAAGGTCCTGGACGGCAGCCGCGACACCGACTTCGTGCTCCCCGGGCCTTTGCCCATCGAATGGCGGCGCTTTTACAGCAACCACGATCACCGTCAGGGCACCGTGCACGGCGAGGGCTGGAGCGTGCCGTACGACATCGAACTGCACGTGGTTCGCCCAGCGCCCGGCAGTGGACAGGCCGGGCGCCTCGTTTACGTCAATCCGCAGGGGCGGCACATCGAGTTGCCCTGGGTCGAACCAGGCAACGCCCTCTTCAACACTGGAGAGGGCTTCATCGTCGGGTGCACCGCCGGGGGTCACTTCGAAGTCAGCGGCCTCGACCACATCCACGAGCAATTCGGCCCGGCGCCCGAAGAGCCCGGCACCCATGTCCTCAAGCTCCTGCGCCTGCGCGACCGTTTCGGGCACTGGATCGCGCTGCGTTACGACAGGGCGCGGCGTCTGGTGGGCCTCACCGACCACCTGGGGCGGGTGCTGCGGCTGGACTATGCGGGGCAGGCCCGCCAGGTGCAGTCCATCCACCTGGTACAGGCCGCCCCCGGCGAGCAACTGGGCCTGCTCGCCAGCTACCGCTATGCGGCCGAGAGTTCGCATCAGGATCGCCAGGGCCCCGATCATTCGCCCGAAGACCCCGTGCCCGGCCAGCTCACCGAAGTGCTCGACCGCACGCGCAGCCGCACCCGGCGCTTTGCCTATACCGAACGCCTTATGGTCCTGCAGGTTGATGCCGGCGGCTTTGCGTGCCACTACGCCTGGGAGAGCGCCGCGCAGGCCAGCGGTCCCGAGCGCCAGGACGGCGCGCGTGGCCCCCAGGGCCAGCGCCTGCGCGACCGCCGCGTCGTGCGCCACTGGACCGAGGACGGCGAAACCTACGACATCGCCTACACCCTGACCGGCGAGGACGGCATTGCGAACGGGGGGGCGCAATCCAGCGGCGGCGAAACGACCGCCACCGACCAGCTGGGCCGCTGCCAGAGCTGGCGCTGGGACCGCCATCACAACCTCACCCGATACCAGAACCCCCTGGGCCACACTTGGCAGCTGCGCTGGAGCGAGCGGCGCGAACTGCTCGCCTGCACACGGCCCAGCGGCGCCACCATCACGTTTCAGTACGACGAGAACGCCCTGCAGACCGGCATCATCGACCCGCTGGGCCGGCTCACACGTACCCTGTGGGACAGCCGCTGGTTCGTGCCCTTGCGCGTGACCGGGCCCGACGGCGCCACCTGGCGCTGGGAATACGACGATCGGGGCCTGCCCACCACCGAAACCACGCCGGACGGCCGCACCACCGAGACTGCCTGGGACGCCAGCGGCCTGCCCGTGCAGATCACCGACGCGCGGGGCGGGCGCAGCACCCTCGTGTGGAACAAGCGCGCGCTGCTCATGCGCCACACCGACTGCTCCGGGCAAAGCACCCACTACGCCTACGACGGGCATGGGCAGTTGCAAAGTGTCACCGACGCGCTCGGGCAGGTCACCCGCAGCACCTTCGATGCGCGCGGGCGCCTCGTGTCCGTGGCCCTGCCCGACGGCAGCAGCCAGACCTTCGCGCACGACAGCGCCGGGCGCCTCGTGCAGCACACCGATGCACTCTCGCGCGCCACGCGCTATGGCTACAACGCGCGGGGCCAGCGCCTGTGGCGCGTGGACGCCGAAGGGCGGCAAAGTGGCGTGCGCTACGACGTGGCGCACCGCATGGCCGAGTTCACGACAGAAAACGGCGCCAGCTACCGCTTCGGCTACGACGCTGGCGACCGGCTCATCGAAGAAGTGCGCCTGGACGGCACGCGCATCGCGCTCGAATACGACCCCGACGGCCAGGTCACCGCCATCACCCACCACGCGGGCGGGGGCGATGACGTGTTCGGGGACATCGAAACCCAGGCCGCCGAAGGCACCCTGGCGCAAGGACTTAAGGTGCAGAGCGCCATGCCCGCGCGGCGCACCGAAATCGTGCGCGACGCGCTCGGGCGCCTCATGGAAAAGCGCTGCCAGGGCCAGATCCTGCGCTACCGGCACGATGCCGCGGGGCGGGTGGTGGAGGCCGCGCGCCTGCGGGTGGTAGAAGAAGGAGATGGCGAACCTGACCACCAGGATCCCGCCCGGGAAGAGCTGCTGCACACCGTGCGCTTCGAATACGACGCCGTGGGCCATCTGGTGGCCGAGCACGCCACGGACGCGGTCACCGGGCACACCCACCGCCTGCGCCACGCGCACGACGCGCTTGGGCACCGCACGCGCACTGAACTGCCTGCCGTCGCCCGGCCAGGCGGCCGGGTGCTGCAGCGCAGCCTGAACTACCTGCGCTACGGCTCTGGGCACCTGCACCGCATCGGCCTGGGCCTGCGGGAATCGCTGGCGGCCGAAGCGGTTGAAGGAGGCGAAGCGGCAAGAGAAGAAGGCGATGACCTGACTGCCGTGCCGGCGAGCGAGGCGCACCGGCTGATCGCCGACTTCGAGCGCGATGCGCTGCACCGCGAAGTGCACCGCAGCCAGGGCAGCCTGGGAACGCGCTATCTGCTCGATCCGCTGGGGCGGCGCGTTGGCAGCTGGACGCGCTCGGATGCGGGCCTGCAGGCGGCGGGCTGGGAGCGCGAGTGGCATCAGCAGCAGGTGGAGTTGGCCGAGCACGGCCCCAGCCATGCCACCGGCCTGCTCAAGCAATACCGCTACGACGCGGCGGGCGAGCTGCGCGACAGCGTGCACAGCCACAAGGGGCGCAGCAGCTTCCAGTACGACGGCACCGGGCGGGTGCTGCAGGCCTTGCGCCTGGGGCCGGGGGCCGGGCAGGGCGCGCCGAATGCATCGGGCGCCTCGGGCCCCGAGCGCACGCAGGAGCGTTTCGACTACGACCCCGCCGGCAACCTGATGGACTCGCAGGCAAGTCACGGGGTGGGAGCGGGACCGGCGGGCGCCGGTTCGCGCGGCTACCTGCGCGACAACCTCGTGCGCGTGTACGAAGACAAGCGCTACGCCTACGACGGCCTGGGCCGCCTGGTCCAGAAAAAGAGCGGGCGGCACACGCTGCAGCACTTCGAGTGGGATGCGGAGGACCAATTGGTGGCCGTGACCACGGTGCGCCGCCCGGGCACGGCCGAGGCAACGCGCCAGGTCACGCGCTACCGTTACGACGCGCTGGGGCGGCGGGTGGCGAGCGAGGACGCGTTCGGAGTGACGGAGTTCGTGTGGGAGGGAATGCGGCTGATCGAGGAACGCCGCGGGACGCGGGTGACCAGCTATGTGTACGAGCCGGGCGGCTATGTGCCGCTGGCGCGCATCGATGCGCAAGGGGGCTGGGCGGTCGAAGCTGTGCAGGCGACGGTGCCAGCCACGGGGCGGGCCAGGGAACAGGCCGCGCCACGCGAAGAGGCGCCGGACGGCGCGCAGATCTACTACTTCCATGCCGACCCCTCGGGCCTGCCGGAGGAACTGACCGACCCCGAGGGCCAGGTGCGCTGGCGCGCCAGCTACCGCACCTGGGGCGGGGCGCTCAGGGAGCAGTGGGAGGCGGTGCGCATCGACGGCAGCGCCATCCCCGAGGCGCAGGCGCACGGCCGGGGCGAGGCGATCGAGCAGAACCTGCGGCTGCAGGGGCAGTACCTGGACCGTGACACAGGGCTGCACTACAACACGTTCCGCTTCTACGACCCGGACATCGGGCGCTTCATCAGCGCCGACCCCATCGGGCTGGCGGGTGGCAGCCATCTGCATCTCTATGCGGACAATCCATTGCGGTGGACCGACCCTTGGGGCCTGGAAAAGTACGTCATCATCGGAGAGGGGCAGGGCGCGGTGGAGGCCTATGCCAAGGCGATGAGAGAGAACCCCCGTCTGTCGGGACACGAGTTCAGAACGATCAAGAAGGACTGGCCTGGAGTCATCCGTTCCAGTGGCGCCTCCACCGAAACCATGAGTTCCTACGAATGGGAGCGCAAGGCCGTGCAAGGCAATATCGACTGGATCAATGATCGCCATGCAGAAGGTTATAAATTCATCGATATCGGGGCCGATGGCGCAGAAAATCGAAGCTCTTTTTACCTTGCGGAGAAACAGGCCTTGACGGACCTTGGCGTCAAACCGGCGCGAGGAAACGCAGCGGCCATTGCTGCCGCGCGAGCCGCGGCGCCTGTGAGCGGCCGGCCAAAATCCAAATTGGGATGCTGAATGGATTCTTCCTTTTCCAACGAGTACATCGCCACGTGGATCCATGTGCCCATACCGCGCCATGGCGAAGAACGAGCGCGAAATTTCTACGAGAAAGACCTCGGGTTCAAAAGAAGCTACAGCGAGTTTTGGGTGGCAGAAGATGGCTTGGTGCGTTTGCAACTCAAGTTTGTGGAGCACGTTGAACAAATCAACGCGCTCCAGCCGTCATCGCTGTGCAGCATCTTTGTGAATGGCGACTTTCTCTCGCTGTGCGAGCGCTGGGTGCGCCAAGGCGTGTCCATCGAATTGCTGCAACTCGATCCAGGAGGCTTTACCGCGGTCGTTTTGGACCCCTTCCTCAATCGCCTTGAGTTTCGTGGCGATGAAGAGTCCAGTGATTTCTCGATCGACACGAGTCAGTGGCCTTTTTTTCGCCGCGCTTAGCTGATCTTCAGCCCATTCCTTCGGGTTTGATCTGGGCGCGCGCAATGACGGGTTTCCAGCGCGCCTGTTCTGATTTGATGAATGCGTCGAACTCCGCACTGGTGTTTCCAACCGCCAAAGCCGTTTCCTGAGACAGCTTTTCCTTGACCAGAGAGCTTCGCGCTGCCTTGACGGCCTCGGTTTCCAGTTTGGCCAGATTGGCTTTGGGCCATTTGCTGGGGGCCATCAACCCGTACCACTGGGTCATTTCGAAACCTTTGAACCCCTGTTCAGCCACCGTGGGCACATCCGGCAATTGGGGAAGCCGCTGTGCGGTTCCCGTGGCAATGCAGCGCAATTTCCCGGCCTTGATGAAAGGCAGCAGGGCCGGTGCGCCCACGGCTGCGGCCTGCAGACGGCCGGCCATCAGGTCGGTGAGCATGGGGCCCGTTCCCCGATAAGGCACGTGCAACATGAACGTGTCGGTCACCATCTTCAAATACTCGAATGCCAAATGGCCAGCGCTGCCATTTCCCGCAGAACCGTAATTGAGCTGGCCCGGACGGGCTTTTGCATAGGCAATGAATTCCGAAAGACTCTTGATCGGCAGATCCGGATGCACCACGTACAAGCTTGGCACTTTGGACACCAGCGTGATGGGCGCAAAGTCACGGTTGGCGTCGTATGGCAGCTTCGGAAAGATGTAGGGGTTGACGGCCAGCGTACCGATATGGCCCAGGATCAATGTGTGCTCGTCGGTGCTGTTGGCGACTTCCTGCATGGCGATGTTTCCTGCCGCGCCCGGCTTGTTGTCCACGAACACGTTCTGACCGATGGTCTTGGACATTTCTGCAGCGACCGCGCGGGCCACGATTTCGGAGCTGCCGCCGGGCGCAAATGGGACCACCAGTCGCAGTGGTTTCGTGGGCCAGGTGGATTGGGCACTCCCGATGCGCCATGGCAGAACCGAAACGGCGGCTGCAGAGCCTGAGAGAACGAGGCGACGGCGGCTGAGTACCGCCGGATGTGAAATGCGCATGGCTTGTCTCCATATCGTTGTAGTCAAGCAAACTGCGGGTAGTGCAGATGCAGGGGCTTGCTCAGCTTAATGCAAGGCGGGCGTGGCATGGTGAGAATCAAAGCAGATCACGCAAGCATCCGTGCATTAGTGATTTTACATAATATACATCGTGTCTAGTCGCATGGGTTTTGAAAAAGGCCGTTGCCGGCCTTCGAAACTTTTGCTTACACGGTGTGTGCTCGATCCCCAGAACTCCGTTGACGCACGCTGCGGACTCTAGGTAAGTTTGCGGATAGTGTCAACTTCAGACCCGTGGCAATCTACCCACGGTGCGCGCGCAGGCTCAGGAGCGCGCTACAAAAGTTCAAGCAGCGTGCGAGTCGCCCACCGCCCAGCAATCGGCCGTCCGCTAGACCTGGCTACGCTCAAGCACGATGCACTTCAGCTGGCCTTTGCCGGACTTTTGCCGATGCGCGTCGATCCTGGCGTTGATACCCTCGATCGCAGTCAGCTCTTCATCGCTCAGGCCGACCGCCTCCATATCGGATGCCTCCCAAACGAAATACGCGGCTTCGTTCTCGTTGCCCGCGTAGCCAAAGTCACGCGCAATCTCGATGGCTCGTTTGGTGGCGGGCGCAGGAACATGCTGCAGCGCCTCATCGACGTCAGCGCTCAAGTGGCGCACATAGAGCTCCCATACGGTTCCACTGCGGCCCCGGGCCCGAGCGGCCAGATCCGCGCATTGGTGCGCCCATTCAATCTCGTCAAACGCTTTCTGGATAACACTGTTCGAAGTTTTCATTCGACATCATCTCGCTTCGTGAACAACCGCCAATGGGTCATGCCGGGCCTTCCTGATACCCAATTTTTCAGTCGACGTCATCGCATCCAATCGGGCAGCAGTTCGGCGGAAAACCGTGGTGGCAATAGCCGTTGTCGACCGAAGAACCCACGGAGGAGGCTGCAGCCTCTTCAGGGGTGACATAGCCGTGTGTCCGGGCTAGCTTGATAGCCTCCTCGCGATGCGCTTCCGGCAGGGCGCGCAGTGCCTGCTCGAACGACGCGCAGAGCCGCAGCTCGAAAATCTCGTATACCAATCCGCAGCCGCGGTGTGCACCGTCCACGATCTTTTCGCACTTCGCCTGCCATGCCACGCTGTCAAAATCCTGCTCCATCAATGCCTCGACTTTCTTGTTAAACAACTTTTAGAACCGGATTGCTCGGCGGTACCGGCTGCACCCACCGTGACGGCTCGACCAGAACAACACAAGACAGGTGCCCGGCCACGCTGCCGCGGCTGTGGATCGCGAATCGCACGATGTTCGTGCGGTTGGGCCCGGGCATGTGCCAGCCGCACTTGATGACCTCGCGCTGCACACGTGTCCCGAGTTCCTGCGCATCGGTTTCGTCTCCCACCTCACGTGCGTACATCTTGAAGATCAGCGGCGACACGAGCGCCATGCCCTGCTCCACGAAATGCACCGCTGCCCCCGGCTCGTTGTACGTGAGGTCTCGGCTTACCAGCCTCTCCTGGATCCATCGAAGGAACGCGATGGCGAGCTCGCTGGGCTCGTGGGCCGGCTTGTCGTTCCCGCTTGCGAGACGCGGGAGCTGCTGCACCAACAGCACGGGCTCTGGCGCTGCCGGCGGAGCCGCTGAGGCCTGCTGCGCAGTGCGCGGCATGATCTCCGGGAGGTCATCCAGTTCTTCCGCCATGCGGCGAAACTCGGCGCTCACGCCGCCCTCGCGCCGTGGCAGTGGCGCCTTTCTCTGCATCGATGCAGGAGAAGCGACCGCCGGCTTGGCCGCCCTCGGTGCGGGGCGCGGAGTTGGGTGCCGACTGGAAGGCGGCTGAACGCTTGGGCCAGTCTCGTGTACCTGGGCCGGCACCGCGCCAGCAGCGCGAGTAGCGGGTGGCGCCACGGGCCGAGTGGCCTTCTGCCGCTTGAGCGCTGCCGCAGACTCCATCGGATCGAGGAAGTCCGAATCGTCGATCAGATACGCCGCCTCTTCCGACGCGATCGGCACGGGCTTCGCAGGCTCCAGAATTGGCGCATCCTCACGTGGGGTGCCGGTTGCTGCAGTTTGAGGCGGATTGGGCGCGCTGGTGCAGTTGGGGATGCCCATCGCGGATGTGCGCTTTGGCTCAGTGCTGGTTGCCACAGGCTCCGATCCAGATGCTGGCGCAGCTTCACGAGGCTTGCCAGAACCTGTAGCAGGCTTGGGCGTTTTGGGCTTGTTGAACGCAGGCTCTCGCAGCACTGCAGCAAGTTTCGCGGGCTTGCTGTCTGGCTTTGCGGCAGCGGCGTCGGAAGCTTGCTTCAGCGGCGCAGTTGCTGGGCCTGCCTCAGCTGCAGGACGCACCATCGGGAGCGCAGACGGCTCGTTCTCCGCCGGCGCGCCCGTCACTCTGGCAGACGTTGCCGTCTCGGCAGCATCACCCTTGCGGCGCTCGCGCAGCTGCAGGTGGCCACGCATCAGCGCCGGGTACTTGCTCGCATCGGGAAAGAGCTTCGCAAGCGGGAATCGCAGCATCGCCAGCTCGTGCACGTAGGCGCCCTGCTCCGAGGCCTCGCCGCCCTCTTCCGCGTTGCCATTCACGGTCACATACCAAATCGCCTGGCCGGTAGCGGGGTTGAGCTCGATGGCGCCGTATTCCTGCCAGGTGTCGAACAGCCGATCGTTCTTTGCATCGCCCGGCACCGCCTCGTCCGGTTCGTGTGTCTTGATCCACTCGCGCACGGTGTCGGCCAGGCGCTTGGCCACGAACCAAACGGCACCATCGTAGACCCAGCCGGCGGCGCCACTTCGGTTGAGCGGCAGCGTGGATCCTGATCGCAGCATCGACGTGATGGCTTGCATGAGCAAGTCGATCAGCGGAACCGCCTTCGCCGTGGAGAACCGCGCCTTGTGTCCACTGAGCAATGCGCGCTGCGTAGAGAGCTTGTCGGCCCGCCGAACGATCTGCGCGACCAGGCTCTCCTTGTCCTGCGCGCTCAGGTACTTTTCCAGTGCGTCCAACGCCGTGGGCGTGTACGCGAGGAACTGCAGCGCAGACTCGGGCGCGATGCGGGGCAGCAGCAGCTGCGCCAACCTCGCGTGCGCGCCGTACTCGCGCTGGCTCTTCGGAGCGAAGTCGACCAGGTATTCGGCCGCAGGGCGGCGGCCCGCGATCTGCACCAGGCTCCCGCCAGTCGGTGCCCATCGGATCGAATCGGCCATGCCGTCGCACCGCCACTGGATGCGCAGATCCGTCATCGGCTTGGCGATGTCGTGCAGCAGCGCCGCAAAGAAGACCACGTAGGTCCACTGATCACGCTGTGCGTCGATCTCCTCGATCTCGCTGCCACCCGGCAGCAGATGGGCATTGCGCCAGGTCATGGCGGCCAACAGCATCTCAATGGTGTGCGACAGCAGCCCGCCGGCGTGGGCATGGTGATGTGCCTCGGAGGCGGGCATCAATTGGACGAACTCGGCATAGCGGTGGATTGCGGGCAGAAGGTCTCGCTCCCACGTTTCGCGGGATTGACAGGACTTGCGCCAGATCTCCTGGATGGCCTTGGAGGCCTGCACTGTGGCCAGCAGCTGCTCGGCGCCCAGCACGCGTAGCCAGCCTGGCTGGGTGCCAGCGAGTGGCGGGAACGGCGATTCACCGTCGTCCGCCTGGCCGTGCTCAGCGGCGGCCACGCCAGGCGCAGCGCCCGACAAGGGTTTCGGCTGCACGCGGTCAGCAGACGCCCTGCCCCACGGCAGGATGCTCAAGAGCCGTGCCGCAACGGATTTCACAACGTACCTTCACCCTGGGCCAGCAGTTGCAATGAAGATTGCCGCGCGCGTTCAGGATTGCCATCTTCCGGCATCCAGGTCGCCATGTCCTCCCCCGCCCGGCCTTCGGCCAGGAATTCAAGGAACGGCTGAGCCAATGGATCCCACACGACCCGCGGCCGGAGATCCGGCCCGCTCCAGTCGCTGCAGGTGTGGACGAAGGGTTGCTCCAGGATCGCGGCCACGATATTGCGCCACGACGAGTCGCGTGACGATGCCGCTTGCCTAGCAGCAAGCGGCGTCTCTGCAGCCTGCTGGAGGACGATCTGGCGAACGCACAGGGTGGGATCGAGTTCCTCCTCCAGGTGCTTCTCCAAGCCCTCGAAGCGTCCGAGCCAGTGCAGCAGTGCCGCAACCTTGTCGGCAAGGCCCAGCTGGGCCAGCCCATCAACAATGGCGTACACAGCGCAGCCGCGATCCATAACATCGCGTCCCAGATACGGCGGTTCGTCGGAAGGCCGTACGGGCAAGTGTTGAGAGAAAAGAGAGGGGTGGCGTCCAGGCTCGTCCATCAGGTCACGATAGGCTTTTCGTGAACATGTGTCCTCTCACAACCTGCTTTATGAGCCACAAGGTTCTTGCTTGAAAACACTGCGGGAGTGTGTTACCGCTGCCGTGGCACCAAGGCCTCTCTCATATGGGAACAGGATTCGTGGAAATAGCTGGCGTTTTTATTGTGGTCTGGAATATCATCTAGGAAGAGAGGTTGCCGGCGATGACAGGAATGGTCCACGCGTCCTGCTCACTACGAGCCGGAATTTAATATTCAATCCGAATTGAATATAATCGTGCGTAGCTTGAGATGCCAAAATCATACCGCCTAAAAAACAAGAGTGCCACCCCCGTTCCCCAGCCACGTTCTTTTTTTACCGATGGCTTGATCGTCGCTGCAGCCACGGCCGCTGCATATCTGATCACGTTTGCATATGAATATGGATATTGCGCGTATTTCGGAATACCTGGATACATCATTGAGCCCACTACAGGAACTATTCTATTTGCAGCTTTCCTTATTTTGGTTGTAAGTGTGTTCCTAATCGATGCAAGTTTCTTGCCTCAAGAATTAATGTCGGCCCTTCCTCATCCGATGCTCAAATTGCGGATTGTGTTGGTTTCAATAATATGCATCTCACCTTTTGTTCTCGATCGACCAATCAGCTGGCTATCTATTATCAATATTCTTGGGTGGTCTTTTGTTTTCCTTGGTGATTATATCGTAGCTCTGTTTTCGAAGCCGGGATCGTTTTCGCAGCGTTTGTCTGAAGGCGAAAAAAGTACTTACATAAATAAAACACCCTGGGATAGAATTATAAGAAGGTTTGGCATTATCCCGGTTAGAGTGGTGATTTTTACTGGGGCTGCGGTGTGGATGGCTTGGATGGGAGGATCCATGCACGCGAAGTTGCAGGAGGGCTTCATTGTTCTCAAGGCGCACCGAGATTTTGCGGTCATTAAGCGATATGGTGACAGATTAATCGCCGTAAAGTATGTAGGATCGCCGGCGAGGGCGACCGGGGAATTCCGCATTCTCGACAAGGAAGAGGATATGGAATTTCTCGACTCGAGCAATCTTAAAATTCAGTCGGTCAGGCGGTGGAGGGATGGCGAAAATAGAGGTGGTGAGTAAAGGCCGCACAGCCGTGCCTAAGGGGAAAACGGTGGGCTGTCGTGCGGGCTCGTCCATGCGTGGACTCTTGTTGCCTACTCTGGTCAGAATGATTTGGGAAGCCAAGCAGAATCTTTGGCCTCTGGTCTAGCGCCGCGAAGGCCTGAACGCACAATGAGATCATGCTCCTCGCGGTTGCGCATGACCCACTCTTTCTTGACTTCCCATCGGCTGGGAGCACCCGCCCGGCGAAATATACGGTCTGTCAATGAGCGTGCCGGCTGTTCAGCGACTGCGACCGAGTATTGTTCCGTCCAGATGTTGTCGCTGCTAACGTGGATTGGCAACACTCCGACTACATATCCAGTGACCAATTTAAGCGGGCCCGAAAGAAGAAAATTAGCCACTTGGTAGATGGCATATTCATTGTTCCCCAGGTTTGTAGGTGAGCGTTCATCGGTTGTGAGGAGAATCCAGATCTTTCCAGTTGCTCCGCTGCTAGCAACCGCATACCAATGTACTAGTACTACCCCGCGGTCTTCGTGGAGATAGATTGGCAACCACCCGGAACGAGCTAAACGCACCCGATCAGGTTGCACTGCGTCGGCACTGAACCACGGACGCCAAGTGCCTGCTTCCCATACCTCAAAGGCACTAAACGGGATCCCATCATCGCAGAATCTTTCTCCCGCCTTTATTGTGCGACACCAAATGAGGGCTGCCCTTCCAGGAAGAAAATCATCCTCCTCGAACTCCCACCCATGCAAAGCTTCAATTACCGCGTCACGTTTAATTCGCAGCATCACATGTGGTTCGTTGCAATTGCGAGCCGAGAGATCCTTTCTTGCATCATCTTCGTTTTTCCAAAAAGAAATTCTATAGATTGCCTCATGCGGCTGAAGCGTATTAGACGCCGCGATTAGTGAGGCGTGACGCCAGCAGCGTCCACCATTCTGCCATCGTGCGGCGCGAAATAATTCGTCTTTACAAATTTCCCGAATTCCAATATAAGAATCGACGCGGTAATAGTATTCCGGCTGATAGTTCTGTTCCAAGATCACCTCCCTTGTGTATTCTCGCTGTTAAAGATTCCGAGCGAGACTTTGACCGTAATATCGCGATGCAGCCATATCGCTAAAAGTTCGGGCCCGCCTTTTCGACACTTCCCTTTGCCGAGGGCAAGCACGGCCCCGTGCATGCTCTCGGCTATAACCGTACTACCATTTCCCTGTACCGATAAACCCTTTGCGCATGCTCCTCAATTATGAGGAGCATGCGCGCCCTTTGGGTTGGGCCCCTAACCTGTAGAAGGCCTTTCCCCGTAGCAAGCAGCCCTCTGCTTGCCACCATTTCTTTCCGATCCGCCCAGCCATTTTTGTAGGTGGTTGTCAAGCGTAAATCGTGCGCCATGCAAAGAAGGGTTCTCGATTGAGGGGACTGGTCCGCATGCGGAGGATTCAGCCCTGGAAACGCACTGCGAATCCCCCGGGCCGCCGCTTCTCCCTCCCTCTCCTCCCCATGTATTGGCGGCCCGGGCTTCTTTTTTTCCCAAGGAATTGCCCTGACCCATGACACGGCACCTGACCCGTTGCCTCGCGTCCGGCGTGATGCTGCTGCTGCAGTCCGCCGTAACGCACTCGTCTCCCGCTCTCGTGGACGGCAACACGCGCGTGATGCTGGGCCGCTACTCCACCGCCGAGGCAGTACCTCAGCAGAGCCTGAGTGAGCCGCTGGAGCTCGTGGCGCAGATTACCTTTCCTCGCGAGCAGGTGACAACGGTCGGTGACGCGATCGAGTACACGTTGCTGCGGACCGGCTATGCACTGCCGGACAGGAAGAGCCTTCCGGCCGATGCGCGGCAATTTCTCGCTCTGCCGTTGCCCGAGGCTCAGCGCACGCTCGGACCGTTCAGCGTGCAGGACATCCTGAACGTCCTCGTCGGCAAAGCCTGGCGGTGGCAGACCGATCCGGTGACACGCCGCGTCTGGTTCACGTTGGTGAACGGACCGACGCCGCGGCAGCTCCAGCCGATCGTGTCGCCCGCGCCCGTCGCAAAGCCGTAGGGAGGCAGCGATGATCGCAACCGACGACTTCGACCGGACGCAGGAGCAGCGCCAACTGGATGACGAGCGGCGCCGCCAAGAAGAGGCGCTGCCCGTGGCACCGCCGGATCATCTGTGGCTGCATGATGCCGAAGGCAGCGGTGCGCACGGTGATGCACTCCGTCCGCTGCGTGCGGATCCGGAACTTGGCGACGAGGCCATCCCGGAAGAACCTGCCCCAGCAGCGCCGTCCACGAAGGCCAGCGAGCGTCCCGTGAATGCGGTCGCCGCAACGGCGAAACGGACCCTCGGCCTGCGCACTATGCTGGTTGCGAGCGTATGCGGCATCGGCCTCCTCATCTACTTGCAGATGGCCCCGAAGCCCGCTGTGACCGTCGATCTGTTGGGCTCGTCGCTACCGTCGGGCGGGCTGCCCGAGCCCACCTCGGCAGAAGTCGATCCAGTATTCGATCCACGCCTGGGCGGCCCTGACGCGCGCGTCCCCCGCACCCTCCCAGCTGCGATCGACCTCGGTCATGCGGGGGGCGCGCAGCCCGCAGAGGCACCCACCACGGGCCCCAGGCCGGCAGCGTCCGGGCCTGAGAGCCTGCAACGCGCGGCACCCACGGAAGAGCCAGTGCAAAGCCCATCTGTTGCAGCGCCTCCCGCCGTATCCGCGCCGCCGGCGAGATCGCCGTCATCCGAGGCCACGACGACCGCCGAACTTCAGGAGCAGTTGCGCACCACGCAGGCGCTGGTGGCGGCCCTGACCAAGCAACTGGCTGACCTGCAGAAGGCACAAGATGTACGCGCTCCTGCACGCCCTGCTGTGGAGGCCGCTGCGCCCGCGCCCGTGGTCGCAACAGCATCCCCGACGCGTACTGTGACGCAGCCTCGACCCGCCACGCAACGTGCTGCGCGTGCCAGCACGCGCGCTGCTGCCGCACGGCAGGCCGTCGCCGAAGCTCCGCAGTCTCCGGCGACGGCCCAGGCCAAGCCAGCTGTACCGCTCGGCGGGCAGCTGGTCGCTGTGGACATGTGGAATGGTGAGCCCTCGGTGGTGGTTGCTTCGGGCGTGGCCGGCGATCGACGGCTCCGCGTACTGCGGCCTGGTGATGTCGTCAACGGGCTCGCGCTCAAGTCCGCGGATCCCGTGTCGAAATCCGCGACGTTTGCCGCGCCTGGCAGCGCTGGCCTCACCCTCTACGTGAGCCAGGGGGGATGACGATGCGCAGCATTGCGATGACGATCGCCGCCGCCACGCTCATCGGCTCTTCACCCGCGTTGGCGCAGGTGCGCACCGGCCGGACCGCAGAAGCGAGCTCGACTGCCTCGACATCGTCCACGTCGCGCACGCAGGCCGACTCCACGGACCTGCAGGTGCAGCAGATCTGGGGCCTGACGGCAGAAGAGATGCGCCGCGCCAAGGTGCTGGCACTCGGGCCACGCGGCAGCTTTTCCGTGGACAAGCTCAGTCCGCTGGAGATCCTCGGGATCCATGCCCGCACGGATGCGGAGCGGCGTCAATACGCTGAGCGCCTGGCGCGGATCTTCCACGAGGACGTTGCGCGGTCCATTGCCTGGGAGCGCGAAATGGCCGCTGCCATGGCGCGGCTGTACCCCAACGAGCCCATGGTCAGCTACGAAGGTCTGCCGCGGGTGCAGAGTTCCGTGGGCGCCGCGGACGTCGCCAATGTGCCGCGTAGCCAGATCCTGGAGCAGCCGTCGCTTTCGCCGCGGGTGCCCGCCCGCCGATGACTATGCAACGAAGACGCATTCTTCGCGCTGCTGCGTTGTTGGCCGGGCACCTGCCCGGCCTGGCCGCTGCTGCAGCGCTGGGCCGCGATGGCGCAGACGTCGCCCTGCAGATCATCCACGACAGCGGCCGCGGCGTTCCGATGGCCCCTTACCTCGCCCAACTGGCGGGCGATGCCGATGACCCGGGCGCCCTTTCCGGCGTCCCCTTCCCATTCGTGACCCGCCGCCTGCGCGGCGGCGTGCTGCAGATGGAGGGCACGCCGGTGTTCCAGCCCGAATGGCTGACCGAGGCCGTGTTCGTGGTGGCTGCCGACGACGTGTCGTTCCGGTGGCTCGCGTTCAACCATGCCCGCCTGGTGCAGATGCAGGCAGTCGGGGTTGTGGTCCAGGCCGGGACCGCTGCCGCCTACCAGGTGATGCAGCGGTTGGCCCGCCCAATGCGCCTGGCTCCGGATTCGGGCGATTGGATGTCCGAGCGGCTGGCAGCCGCCGGCGCCGGCGTCTACCCGGTCCTGGTGCAGACGGATGGTGGTGCGTACCAGATCCTGACGCAGGACGCCGGGCCCGCTGCTTCGGACCGGTCATCGCTGGAGCAGCCGATGCCTGCCCACGTCCAGAAGCTACCCCGGCAGGTGGGAGGGCGTCGATGAGCGAGGCGGTCATGGAAGGCCTGCTGCGGCCTCCGGTAGAGGGCTGGAGCGCCGCCACGGCCTTCGGCATCGCGGGCGTCGCTGCGGCCGCCCCATGGGCGCTGATGATGCCCCAGCCACTCGGCCTGGTGACGGGAGCCATCGCTGCAGCGTTCGGTACCGTCCGGGCCCGCGAGGCGCTGCATGTCTATCGGTACCAGCGCGGCCTGAAGTTCACCAAGATCACGCGGGTCGCGCCGCACAAGCTCCCGGTCACGCGCGAGCACCTGTACCTGGGCGAAGGCTTCGAGTGGACCCAGAAGCACACCCAGCGCAAACTCGACACCCAGGCCAAGAAGGTGCAGGAATACGTCAAGCCGAGCGGTGTGGAGCGCCAATTGGCGGAGGCTGGCGAGCGCATCCGCAAGTGGGCGGATTCCAAGTCCAAGGATCCTGTCCGCAAGGCGGTGCGCGCAGGGGTCGAACTGGGCGGCACCGCCAATCCGTTCGCCACGGGCGTGGACCTGGGCGGGAACCCGATCCTGCACGGCGTTGGCGTGCTCGAAGAGCGTCCGGTCAAGCTGCGGCAGTCCTCCCGGTCGGGCCACATGCTCGTGATGGGCACCACGCGGGTCGGCAAGACCCGCCTGCTGGAACTGCTCGCGACCCAGGACATTCATGCGGGCTATGTGGTCATCGTCATCGACCCGAAGGGCGATGCCGAACTTATGCTCCGCATTCAGGCCGAAGCGCGGCGCGCCGGACGCGAAGACAGCTTCTACCTGTGTCACCTCGGTTATCCGGAGATCAGTGCCCGCTACAACGGCATCGGCAATTTCGCGCGCATCACAGAGGTGGCGGGCCGGGCCACGAACGCCCTGCCCTCCGCGGGCAATTCGGCGGCGTTCAAGGAGTTCTCCTGGCGGTTCACCAACATCGTCGCCCAGGCCCAGGTGGCGCTGGGCCGCATCCCGACCTACGAAACGCTGCTCAAGGACGTGACCGGCATCGACCCGCTGTTCATGGACTACGCCAACATGGTGTTCCGCAAGCTCGCGGCCGAGGGGCGGTTCACGGACTACGAAGACCGCCTGCAGGAACTGCAGAGGGCCATCCAGGCGAAGAAGGCGCCTGTGCCGCGCAGCCTGGCGGACCGGGCCCCCGAGCTCGTGGCCATGTACCTGTGGATCAAGGACTCGCGCCTTGACGACAAGGTCCTGCTTGGCCTGGCGGCTGCGTTCTCGTACGAGCGCTCGTTCTACGAGAAGATCGTCGCGTCCCTCGGCCCGTTCCTCGAAAAGCTCACGTCCGGCGCCGTGGGCAAGCTCATCTCTCCGGACTACTTCGACCCCGAAGACAAGCGGCCTATCTTCGATTGGATGACGGTGTTCCGCCAGGGCGGCATCGTGTACGCGGGCCTGGACGCCCTGTCGGACTCCGTGGTCTCGTCGGCCGTGGGCAACTCGATGCTCTCCGACCTGGTCTCCACGGGCGGCAAGCTCTACAAGACCGGGCTGAATCCGCACAGCCACGACGGCAAGCTCCAGCTCCCGACGGTGTGCTGCCATTTCGATGAGGTGAACGAGATCGCCGGCCCCGAGTTCGTGCCCATGGTCAACAAGCTGGGCGGCTCGGGCTTCCGGATCACGGCCTACACGCAGTCCATGTTCGACATCGAAGCCAAGGTGGGCGACAAGGCCAAGGCCGGCCAGATCATGGACAACTTCAACCATCTGGTCATGCTGCGCGTGCGGTCCGTGGCCACGGCCAACCTCATGGCCGAGCAGCTGCCGCAGGTGAACGTGGTCCACCTCACCCCGATGAGCGGTGTGAGCGACACGGCCGCCAAGGGCGACGGCGTGGACTTCCTCTCGCGCAACGACGACATAGTGACGTCGGTGAAATCGCCGCTCTTTGAGGCGTCGGACATCTTGGAGTTGCCGCAGGGCCAGGCCTTCGCCCTGCTCGAAGGCAATCGGCGCTTCAAGATCCGGATCCCGCTCGCTGACACGACCGACGACCCCTTTATCCCCCAGTCGCTCCGGGTCGTGGCCGAGGACATGAAGCGGCGGTACCGGACGAGCGAGCGCTGGGCCGCGGAAACGGACTGGCTGGGCACGCAGCCGCTGGGCGCCGGCGCGGCCGGGCTCATCGACACGCACTTGGCGGATGACGACGGCGATGACGACGCGGGCACCGCGGCGGTCCATGGCACGCACGGATCGGCCCTGGCACACAGCGCCGTGATGGGTAACCTCATGGGGCACCAGCAATGACGCCGGCACCGCCTCCCAAGCCGCAGGCCGTGGGCCCGATCGGGCTTGCATTCAGCGTCTCCTTCGGGCTCGTCAGCGTGGCGGTCGGCGCCTGGATCGCCGGCATGCTCATCGAGATCGGGGGCGGGTACTTCCTGTGGAAGGGCCAGGGGATTCGGCACGCGCAGTCGCTGGTTCAGCAGGACCTAGAGTACATCGCGGCCGCGCCGCGCAGCCTCTTGGTGCGCGACACCGTGGCCTTCTCGCTGCAGATCGCCGGCTGGGTCCGCATGCCCTACGAAAAGCTCGGCGTGCTGCGCTGGTACCAGCGCATGCATGCACCGCCCGCCGCAGAGCCCACCGCGTTGCCGTTCTCCGGTAACGCGGTCGCGCCGCAGTTGCGCGGGATCGGCGTGGCCACGGCGGACGCCGCACGCACGCTTTCCGAATGGATGGTCATCAGCATGTTCGTGGCCCAGGACGTACTGCTGCGCATGGCGATCGGCGCCTTCGCCATGCCGGCCTTCGTGCTGGCCTGCCTCATCGGCGTGGTCGATGGCCTGGTGCGCCGTGACCGCCGACGCTGGACGGGCGGCCGCGAGTCGTCCTTCGTCTACCACCACGCCAAACGCTACACCGGCTGGGCCCTCACCGGGGGATTCGGCCTCTACCTCTCTTGGCCGTTCGGCGGCTTCAACCCCGCGCACATGGTGCTTGTATTCACGGTCCTGGTGGCCGTGACGCTTTCGACCACCGTGGGCGCATTCAAAAAGTACGCATGAGAAGGAGAAACCCATGAAACCCGCCCGCAAGCTCTTTGCCCTGATCGCGGCCGGCGTCTTGGTCACGACGGCCACGGCCTGGGCCGGCGTGAGCGACGACGAGCTCGAGCGCGACCGTCTCTCGCGCATCGCGTCGGAGATCGAGCAGGTCCAGGCCATGGTGAGCGAGGCCGAGCGCTCCGCGCCCACCGGCCAGCGCGTGAAGTTCCGCTACGACTGGCTCTTGCGCGACCTGGAGATGCTGCGCCAGGGCATCGTCACCCACGTCGACACGCCGCGCCAGCCGCGGCCCGTCTCGCCGCTGCGCGGCGACTACCGCCAGTGATGCGGCTGCTGGACCTGGTGCATGTACGGCGACATGAAAGCGGCCTTCCTGCAGGGCGCAGGCGTCGATCCGGCGCGGATGAAGGCCGTGCTGCTGGCGATCGTGTTCGCGGCGATTTTCCTCGTCGCCGGATTCATTGCTCAGCAGCTCGCCGAAGCCTACGGCGACGGCCTGCTGGACAAGTCCGACCTGTACCAGGCGCTCATCACGATCTGCGTCCTGCTGCTGGTCATTTTTTCGTTTCTTGCCTGGCTTTGAGTCAGGACGTCTTTTGTTCTTGAAGGGGATCCCATGAAGTCCATCCGCCACGTTGCCAGCCGAGCCTGCCTGGTGATCGCTACCTGCGTCCAGTCCGCTGCGATGGCCGCTCTGCCCAACATCCCCAAGCCCTCCGGCGGCGGTATCGGTGGTGCCGCTGTTCAAGATGGTGACTGGCTTGCGATGATAGGTGCGTACTTCAAGGCGGGGTTCACCATCCTCGGCTTGGTGCTCGGCTCCCTCGCCTTCTTCGCCGTCATCGGAGGAGCGCTCAAGAAGTGGAAGGAGTACAGCGATGGTCGCGCCCACCTGGCCGATTTCAAAGAATTCCTGATCGTCGGGATCGTGTTGCTGGTCTTCATCATCATGCTCGCCAACTACGCGATGCAGACGATGGCGTGACTAATCATGGCTGCAGACGACGTTCGTTCCCCAGGCAGCGGTGGACCGGCCCCACTGACCGATCGGGTGAACACCGAGCCGCCCATCATCAATGGGATGTCCGCGACAGAGGGCGGCTATGTGGCCGCAGTTTCGTTCGCGATTTTTCTCGTGGTCGGGTTCCTGCTATTCCTGGCCACGGGTTACTGGCACTTCATCTTCGCGAGCTCTGTCATCGGGCCCTTCGCGGTGCTTTGGCAAGCGTCGCTCTACCTTCAGCAGGTGAAGCGCAACAAGCCCGAAGGCTGGTACGTGCAGGCGGCGCGCCTGTGGCTCGACGACCATGGCCCTGGCCGGAAACGGTACCTGCGGCACCACGGCTACTTCGAGCTCGGCCGACGCATCGACTTCGACGTCGTCTCCCCGTCTGGAAGCGAGAGAGCGGATCTCGCGCGAAGCATCACCACACCAAATTCCCAACAGCCATGAGCAGTGGTCAATTTCTCGATGCCCTGGCGTCAGAGCGGCGGCACAACGACCGCCTCACGAAGGCGATGGCGGGCGTGATCGCGCTCGGCATCGTGAGCACGTGGTTCGCCTGGCGCCAGCCGAAGTCGGTGGACGTCCACCTGGCTCCCGACGTGCGGGCGGGCGACACGGTGCGCGTGAGCGATGGACGCTCGCCAGTGCCCTCGCCCAACGTCTACGGATTCGCGTACTACATCTGGCAGCAGACCAACCGCTGGCAGACCGATGGTGCACAGGACTACGGGCAGCAGATTTTCAATATGCAGTACTACCTCACGCCGCGCTGCCAGGCGCAGCTGCAGGCGGACATGGAATTGCGGCAGGGCAAGGGCGAGTTGCGCCGGCGCACCCGTCAGATCTCCGAGATTCCCGGCTTCCCCTACTCGGAAAACCGCGTGCTGGCCGATGGCCCCGACGCCTGGACCGTGCTGCTGGACATGCAGGTGACCGAGACGTTCGGCGGGCAGTCGGTCAAGGACGTGTTCATCCGCTACCCGCTGCGCGTGGTGCGCTTCGACGTCGATCGCGAACGCAACCCCTGGCATCTTGCGCTGGACTGCTTCGGCGCGAACCGCCCTGCCCGCCTGAATCCCGCGGACCTCAGGTCCGGCGCCGACGTGCGCATCAGTGTTCAGGCGCCACGCCTGCCCGGAACGATCACCCCGTCCAGCCTGCCGCGAGACACGGCCGTTGACTGAGGCCGACCATTGACCATGCTTCACCCCAGCCATCGTACCCACCGCCCTCTGCTCGCGTTCCTGATCGCCGGCTTCGCCGCGCAGCTGCAGGCGCAGCAGGTTGAGCCGCTCAACGTCGGCGCGCCTCCAGCCGACCTCATGAATGCGGGAAGGCCAACCACTCAGGTCGCCGCACCTGCGGAAGCCGTGGACCTCGGCCAGGCGCCGTCCGCCGGTGGCAGGGCCGTGCGGCCGCCACAGAACACCGTCGCCGGAATGAGTCTGCCTGCGCCCCTGGCAGGCACGAGCGGGCCTTCGATCGCGCGCGCCGCCGCCGCGCGCGCCACGCTGCGCACCGTGGGTCCGGCACCGCTCGCGGGCAGTAGCTCGGCCCCGGCCGAGCGCGCGGTGTTCGCCCGTGAGCCCGTGCGGGTGAACCTGACCGTGGGGCAGGAACGCCTGGTCACGCTGCCGTCCGACGCCCTGTTGCACGTCCCGAGCGACATCGAGGCCGTTGCACGCGTGGAATCGATCGGCGGCACGCTGTACGTCACGGCCCTGGTGCCGTTCACGCCCATCCGCATCGTCGCCGAGCTCGTGGACAGCGGCCAGCAGATCCCGCTGGACCTGGTGGCCACCAAACCGTCCGACGCCGGCACCGCCGGCGGCGAACTGCAGGTGTCCGTGGTGGAGCCAGGGACCGTCGCGCAACCGACCGCCGTGGACGGTGCGGCCACCGGCGGTCGGGCGGCATCAACGCCCGAGGTGGACATGGTGCAGCTGACCCGGTACGCAGCCCGCCAGTTGTACGCACCGCGCCGGCTCGCGAGCCCCCTCGCGGGCGTGAGCCAGGTCGCCGTGAGCGGCGACGAGTTGGCCGGCCTGGTGCGCGGCGCTGCCGTCCAGGCCGTGCCGGTCGGGCAGTGGCGCGCCGGAGGCCTGTCCGTTACCGCAGTGCGCCTTACCAACCGTTCGCGCTTCCCGCTCGAAGTGCCGCTGGAGAGCCTGCGCGGACGCTGGCTCGCGGCGACCGCCCAGCACGGGCGCCTCGGGCCCGCTGGCAGCGACACCGACACCACGGCGCTCTACCTGGTGTGCGAGCGCGCGTTCGAGTCCTGTCTGTGAGGTGATCCATGGCCGTCAAGAGCAACCGATTCATCCCCATCCTCGCGATCGCCGCGATCGCGCTCGTCGGGACGATCTTCATGATGAACCGCAATGCGGCACCGGCGTCCGAGCCGATGAAAGCCGTTCCGCTGCCCAAGACCGCTGGTGCCGACGAGGACACCCCGGCCGAGACGCTGGCTACGGTCGTCGCGTCGAACCGCGAACTGCGTCAGGACGTCCAACGCGTACTCCGGGAGAACGAGGAACTGCGCCGCCAGGCCAAGACGGGCGGCACGGCAGCGCCGGTGGGCGGCACGGACCCAGCCTCGCCGGCGGCAGCGCCCGACCAGCCCGCGCCGCCCCGCCCGGGCAGGCTGGGTGGTGGCGCCGTCGACGTGATTGCGAACGCCTGGGGCAACGCCACCAACACCCTCGGCTCGCTGGGCGGCCATCCGGCCACGCCGGCGGACGGCGCCACGGCGCAGGACACGCCCTCGGAGGGCGCGGCCGGCGCCGTGGGCTACAAGGTCGTCCCCCCGATGGGCTACGTCGCGCAGACCCAGAGCAACCAGGGCATGACCACGACACGCTACGTCCGCAGCCCGGGCAGCGCCACTGCCGCGGCAGCGGCCGCGGCCGCGATGCCTGCAGGCAGCGGCAGCGCGGCGCGCGCCGCCCAGGCCGCGGCTGAAAAGCCCGAGGCGGAGCCGTATTTCACGCTGCCGGAGAACTCCACCCTGACGGGCGTGACCGCGATGACCAGCCTCATCGGCCGCGTGCCGGTGAACGGCCGGGTGACCGATCCGATGCAGTTCAAGGCGATCGTGGGCCGAGAGAACCTGGCGGCCAACGGCTGGGAGCTCCCGGAGGATCTCGCCGGCATGGTGGTGACGGGCGTGGCGATCGGTGACATGGCACTGTCCTGTACCGAGGGCAAGGTGCGCAGCATGACCTTCGTCTTCAACGATGGGACCATCCGCACGATCTCCGCGCGCCGCTCCGGATCGTCAGCCAATGGCGGACTGGGGTCGGGCAACACGAGCGATCTCGGATTTATCAGCGATCTCCACGGCAATCCCTGCATCCAGGGCAAGTTCGTGACGAACGCTCCGGCCTACCTGACCGACATCGTGGGCGCGAAGGGCCTGGGCGTGGCCGCCGAGGCGCTGGCCCAGGCGCAGACAACCACGCTCAATCGGGGCGACTCGACGTCCTCGTCCGTCACCGGCAATGCGGGCAGCTTTGCGCTCGGCCGCATGGGGTCGGGCGCGGCCGACGAGCTCACGCGCTGGCTTACCGAACGCCTCAAGAGCAGCTTCGACGCGGTGGTGACGCCGGCCGGCCAGCAACTGGTGGTGCACCTGGACACCGAGGTCGCCATCGACAAGCCCGCCAACGCCCGAAAGATCGTGCACCGCACCCAATCCTCCAACGTCCTCTCCGGAGCCCGCTATGGCCTCGAATAGCCACATCCTCGCTGTCCTGTCGCTCTCCGCCGCCCTGCTCGTGGGCTGCTCCGTCAGCGGCCCGCGGGAGAGCCCGCTCAAGGAAGTCACCGAAGGCAGTCCCACGGTGCTCGATGTCTACCGCGGCAAAGCCGCCGGCGGCGCGCCTGACCGCTCCCGGTCCACGCCCCGAGACCAGCTGGAGCAGGACGCACCCGCGCGCCCCGTGGCCGCCGACGATGGGCGGACTCAGCGCTATTGGTCGGCCGTCGAGCCCATGCAGCAGCGCTTCGCCCGCCTGGCCAACCCCGACCTGGTGATGGTCGTGTACCCGCACCTGGCGAAGGGCAAGTACCCGGTGCCGGGATACGTCACGGTGTTCCCGATGTACGAACTGACGGAATACGCCCTGCCCGGCGAGGTGCAGGAGGATCTGCAGCGTGGCCGCGCTGCCTTCCAGGGTCGCGTGTCCGCCGAAGGAGGCCGTCGATGAAGAAATGGTTCGATGCGCTGCTCGGCCGCTCCACCCCGGCGAGCGAAGACCGCTCTTCGCCGGTGGCCGCAGCCTCCGGCGCGCCCGGCAAGCCCATGACCGCGGCGGACCGCCGCAGGATGGCGGCCAGGCCGCCCTCGTTCACCGAACTGCTGCCCTACGTGTGCTACTCCCCAGCGGAGCAGGTGTTCGCGATGCGCGATGGCGCCACCCTGGGGGCCATGTTCGAGCTCAGCCCGGTGGCCACCGAGGCCCAGCCGCTCGCCTACCTACAGGAGCGCGCCCGCAAGGTCCAGGAGGCGCTGCAGGCGCTCCCCGAGGCGGACGGCTCGCCCTGGATCGTGCAGTTCTTCCTGAGCGACGACCGCAACGTCGAGATCCTGAACCAGCAGTTGCACGACTACATCCTGTCCCAGCACAAGGACAACCCGGCCCGGGCCCAGGAGGTGATCGCCTCGGCGTACACGCAGTCCGTACTCGCCGAAATGCGCAAGCACCTGGACCAGGTATCGCGCCCGCAGGGCCTTTTCACCGACACCCTCGTCACCGGCCAGGTCTGGCGCGGCCAGCAGCGCCGCGTGCGCTGCTGCATCTACCGCAAGTTCACCGGCCTGGCGAACGAGCCGGCCGAGCCCATCAAGCAGATGGAGGCCGTGGCCACGACGTTGCTCGCGACCTTCACCGAGGCGGGTGTGACTGCGCGCCGCTGCAACGGCCGGGACTTCTACGAATGGCTGCTTCCGTTTTTCAACCGCGAGGTGCCGTGGGCCCCCACCCCGGGCGAACTCCTGCAGAAGATGCCCTACCCCGGCGAGATGCCTGACGGCATGTTCGATTGGGACCTGGCCGAGTCGCTCTCCCTCAGCCAACCGCGTGCAGACGTCGATGCCGGCCTCTTCGAGTTCGACGGGGTGCCGGTGAAGGCGCTCACGCTCCAGAACCTGCGCGGCCAGCCCTCCATCGGGCATTTCTCAGCGGAGCTCACCAGCGGCAAGGAGAGCTATGCGCGCTTCGACCGCCTCCCGCCCGGGTCCATGCTGTCGATGACGATCACCGTGGCGCCTCAGCACCTCGTGGAGCGGAAGGTGGAGAGGACCCGCGACAAGTCCCGGGCGAAGACCGCCGTCGCCATGGAGGCGCACGCCGAGTGCGAGCGGGTGCTGCAGCGCATGGTGGGCGGCGACAAGCTCTACCCGATGTTCGTGACGTTGTACCTGACGGGCCGCGATCGGAGCGCGCTGGACGCCGCGATCTCCGAGGTCAACGCGCTACTTGGCCCGACCGGCATGCGCTTCGTCGATCCGCGCCAGGACCTGGTGCCGCTCGACAGCTTCGTGCGGGCGCTGCCGTTCAATTTCGATCCCGAATTCGATAACCGCTACATGCTGCGTTCGCGTCTCACTTTCGCGAGCCACATCGCCGCGATCGCGCCCGTGTACGGCCGCTCCCGCGGCACCCCGCACCCCGGCATGTGGTTCTGGAATCGCGGTGGCGAACCGCTCTTCATGGACCCGCTCAACAAGCTCGACCGCAAGAAGAACGCGCACATGCTGGTGCTGGGGCCGACGGGCGCGGGCAAGTCCGCGACGCTGAACTACCAGGCCATGTTCTCCATGGCCGTGCACCGCCCGCGCCTGGTGATCGTGGACGCAGGCATGTCATTCGACCTACTGGTGAAGGACATGGCCGCCAAGGGGCTGTCGGTGCACCGGGTGCGGCTGACCATGGATTGCGAGGAGTCGCTGCCGCCGTTCGTGCATGGCGCGCGGCTGCTGCAGGACAAGGAGATCATGGACTCCTTCCACGCCGCAGAGAACCAAGCGAAGCGCAATGCGGGCCTCAGCGTGGACGAGGCCGCGGACGGTGCCAAGAGCTCGAAGATCATGGAGACGGTTGACACCGTGATCGACGCCGCAGCATCAGATGCGGACGACGACGTTGACGAGAAGCGCGATCTGCTTGGCGAGATGCTGATTGCCGCGATCATGATGATTACCGGCGGTGAGTCGGCCGAGGTGGCGCGAATGAGCCGCGCCGACCGCTACCTGGTGACCCGGGCCATCATCAAGGCGGCGCTGGCGGCATCGAAGGACGGCCACAAGCATCCGCTGACGCAAGACGTCGCCATCGCCCTCATGGCGATGCACAACGACCCCACCCTCTCGACGCACCGGCAGGCCCGGGCGGAAGAAATGGGGCAGTCGATGATGACGTTCACCCAGGGCCTTCGCGGCAAGCTCTTCAACCGCTACGGCGGCGACTGGCCGGATGCCGACGTCACCCTGGTCGAAATGGGCACGCTCGTGAAGGACGGCTACGGCGACGCACTGGCGGTCGCCTACACCAGCCTGATCGACTCGGTCCAGTCACGCGGGGAGCAGTTCCAGGACCAGGGCCGCCCGCTCATCATGCTGACTGACGAGGGCCACCTGATCACCACCAACGACCTGCTGGGCCCGAAGGTGGCCAAGGCCACCAAGATGTGGCGCAAGCTGAACATCTGGTTCTGGCTGGCGACGCAGAACTTGAAGGACTTCCCCGACAGCATGGAGCGCGTGCTGTCGATGTGCGAATTCTGGATGCTGCTCACGATGGACAAGTCGGAGATCGAGGAGGTGGCGCGCTTTCGCAATCTCACGCCCGAGCAGCGGGCCATGATGGAGTCGGCCGTGAAGGAGCCACCCAAGTACACCGAGGGCGTGCTCATCAGCGCGACGGGCCAGTGGCTGTTCCGGAACGTGCCGCCCGCTGTTCCCATCGCTCTCGCGATGACCGAAGGGCATGAGAAAGCCCACCGTCGGCGCCTCATGGATGCCCATGGCTGTACCGAGCTCGAGGCGGCCTACATGGTGGCCGAGAAACTGGCGGAGGCTCGGGCATGAAGCGCAGGATCTTGATCGCCGCGGCGGTGTGCTCCGCCAGCGCCGCGTGGGCCCAGGGTGCTCCATCGGTCACCACGGTGGAGGTGTTCGCCAACAGCGCCACCAACCTCTCCACGCCATCCCAACCTCACTACCTGCTTCAGGTGTATCGCGTCGACGCGCTCGCCCAGCTGGGCCGCCAGTTCAGCGCCAGGCTGCCGGCGAACGAGGCCCAGGCACGCGCCTACATGCAGCAGCAGGAAGCGCAGATCCGCGCCCGCTACAAGGACCAGATCACGCAGGCGGCCAACGGCATGTCACTGGCCATGCACTACCGGCTCACGCGCCTGCCGGCCGTGGTGGTCAACCGTGAGGCCGTGATCTACGGAGTGGCCGACGTGCAGCACGCGGTCGGCCTGTACCAGCAGTCCAAAGCGAGGGGCGCCCGATGACACTCACCCGCATCGCCACCGCCTCGCGCAAGGTGATCGCACTCGCGGCTGCGAGCTCGGTGCTGACGCTCGGCATGCCCATGCCAGCGCAGGCCATCACCACGCCAGGCGTCATCACTGGCACCGCGGCCGGCCTCGCCTCGTGCCTGTCCTACCGCGTCGAAGGCGTGTGCTTCTTCCTGCGTTGCAAGCTGACGTTTTGCTGGATCGAGACATCCATCAAGATCAGCCACTATGTGCCCGACGTGGTGGTGAGCACCTACAACGAGCCGCTGCAGCACCCGTGGACCGACATCGGGCGGGTCGTGGCCACGACCATGAACGGCGCGAGCTCCACGGTGTTCAGCCAACTGTTCGACTCGTCCGCCGGCGGGCTCAACTCAGCATCCGCGATGGCGAATTTCAAAGGGGCTGATGCGATCGGTAACCCGGCCGGAATGCTGGCCGGCATCATCGCGAACGGCGGTCAGGTGACGATACCCACCGCGCTCGTCATTCCTGGGCCCTTCGAGCTCTCGCAGTTCCCCGGCCAGCTATCCAGCATCGCTTCCAGTTGGGCGAACGTGCCTGCCTCGATTGCCGGCACCGTCGCATCGGACGCCCGCAGGATGCTCGACGCCCCCGGCCAACTGCTCGGCAGCCTGCAGACGATCATGCGTGGCGTGCAGGGCGTGCGCCAGGTCATGGAGATCGCGGACACCGTGAACCTGGTCTACGGCGCGGCCAACACCTTCCAGCAGATCGGCAGCATGATCACCGGCTCCACGGGCGGCACCATGCTGCTGTGCCCAGGCAGCGCCACCCTGTTCGGCCTGCACTTCCAGTCCGAGCTCGATGCTCCCTTCTGGCGCGGGGTCATTCCCGTCGAGATGCTCTACCCCGACTCCTGGGTTCCCGGGCTCGGCGAAATCGGTAGCGGCTACACGCAGACCTGGGGTCCGACCTTCCCTCGCACCGGCGAGATCATCCAGGCGCACCCGGTCAAGGCTTCGGCCGTGCTGGCCGAGCGCGTCAAGTCGATCATCTACCGCTCCGCGCAGCCGCACATCTACGCCAAGGTGGAACTGCAGGGCACGAAGGACTACGTCTACTTCAACGAGGACAAGGCGCAGTGGCAGATGCTGCATCCCAACACGTGGACCAGCTGCCAGCAGTTCGGCGCGAACGACTCGCTTTCCCTTACCTCCTGGGGCGACGGCCAGACCGATTCCGCCGATGGCTATTCCTGGAACCTGTGGAAGCACTACGTGTGCTGCCAGCGCCGTGGCGCTTTCCTGTTTTCCGTACCGTAAGGAGCTCGACATGTCACCTCTCTTCCTGCGGCGGCTTCGCCCGCGCCCGGTGCTCGTCGCAGCATGCACCGCCGCCGCGCTGCTCGCCGTCGCGGTACCAGCGGCCGCGCAGCCCGTCTCTTCGTCCAGCCTCTACTACCGCATGGGTGGCGGATCTCCCGGCGGCGCCGCGTCCAACCGCGGCATGATGGCGAACCAGTTCAGCGCGGGAGTTCGGGCCAACTACTCGTGCGGCCGGTTCGACATCGGTGCGTCGTGGTCATCGCTCATGAACGGCATTTCCAATCTGGGCGCCACCATCTCCGGAGCGATCCAGGCGGGCATCGCAGCACTGCCGCTCTACTTCCTGCAGCGGGCCCAGCCCGGGCTGTACCAGCTGTTCCAGAATTTCTCGCAGAAAGCCGATCTGCTGGTCGCGTCCTCGCTCAAGTCATGCGAGGACATGGAGGCGCTCATCAAGGCCGGCAAGGATCCGTACGAGGACTATGTGGCGCTGGCCAAGGGGGATGCCTGGAAGATCGCCGCCTCAACTGGTGGCAATGTCGTTGACGCCAAGATCAACATCAACAAGAACGAGGTCGCGCAGCGCGCGGGTTTGCCCTGGGTGTTCGGCACCCGGGCCGGCGGCGCCGGTACCGCGCCGATCCAGCCGGTGCGTGACCTGGCCGTGGCCGGCTACAACCTGACCATCAACAAGACGGCTAGCACGCTCTCCACCGCCAACTACGGCAGTTCCTCCCTCGCGTCCACGCGCCTGGTCCAGGCATTCAAGACGCCGGACGACCTGGCGAGGTGGAGCACCGAGGTCCTGGGCGATCAGAAGATCTATCTGTGTACGCAGGACGCCAGCTGCCCGACCGCCACGGCAACGGTGACGGCCACCGGCCTGGGGCCGAAGTTCGAGCAGGAGCTCGACACCTTGCTGCCGACGATGCGCACGCTCTCAACGGCGAACACCTTCAGCCAGGCCGACCTGGTCAAGATCAGTGCCCCAGGGATGGCCTTGAGCCCGCAGCTCATGGATGCGATGCGCAAGCTGCCTCCCGACGTGCGGTCTGTTGCCGTGAACCGGCTCTCGCAGGAGATCGCCATGCACAAGGTGATCGACAAGGCCCTCGTAGCGCGCAACGCACTGATTTCCGGCCTGAGCCTGCCCCAGGCGACCGCCAATGGCCAGGTCAACAGCGAGGTCCAGACCAAGATCGACCGGCTGACCCAGTACATCAATGACCTGATGTACGAGTTCCGGATCCGCAAGGAAATGACCGGTGAGACGGCTCTCGCGATCATGCAGAACCAGCTGGCGGCCGGCGCCTCCTCCAACGCGGTGACGGGCGGCTCGCGGGCGGATCTGGCGCCCGTCTTTGACGGCCGCGTCGAGGCGCCCAAGCAATGAGCGCCGACCAGCTACCGCGCCCTGCAGACCCCGAGGTGTCCGGCGGGGCGTCCGACGACGCCCGGTCACCCGCCCGCGGCCGCGCCCGGCGGTGGCTGGTATGGGCCCTCTACGGCCTCGTGCTCCTCGGGCTCGGTGCGCTGGTGATGGCGGCCCTGCTCTCCATGCCGCCGGAAGTGTTCATCCGCCTGCAGCGGGCGCTGCGTGGCGCCGCTCACGTGGGCGTGCTGGTACAGGTCGCCGTGTGCGCCTGGATCGTGATCCAGTGGCGGTTTCTGGTGCTCATCGGCCGCCGCCGCGGGGTCGTTTCGAAGCGGGAGCTTCGCCGCGTGCTGGCCCTGCGTTGGCACACCGCGCTGTTTCTGGCGCTCTACCTGGTTGCCGTGCCCATCGGGCCTTCACGCCTGCTTCAGGCCGTGGCCATGGTCCTGGCGGTCCCGCAGTCCTGATCGGAATCCATCATGCAGCTCGACAGCTATCTGGAGCTCTTCACCACCATGTACGGGTGGGCATTCGCCAACATCATGGGCGAGATCGTTACCGGCACGGGTCTGGCCGCCCTGCCCTTCGCCCTCATCGTCTTCAACGCCTGGCGTGAAGCCAAGGAGCAAGGTCAAGGCTTCCATGGCGTGCTCGGGCTGCTGGAGTCGGTGCAGACGCGCCTGTACACCGCGCTCTTCGTGATGACCGTCTGCTTCGCCACCACGCCTATCACCTCGCTGCACAACGTCAACCTGAGCTACACCCCCACGCGATCGCTCGACAACAGCGAGCCGCAGCCGGTGTCGCTCAAGAGCGGCACGCGCTCGAGCTACGACGTCGCGATGGCCGATGCGGTCTCGGGAGCGTTCAGCAAGGCGGGCAATCTCTCCTACGTTCCGGCCTGGTGGTACGCGGTCATGGGGATCTCGTCGGGCATCAACAGCGCGTTCCGCGCCGGCTTGAGCAGTTCCTCGCGAGACATCCGCGTCATCGAAGACATGGCCCGCATGGCGACGATCGAGGACCCGGGCCTGCTGCACGATCTGCAGCGCTTCTACTCGGAGTGCTTCATCCCCGCGCGCAGCCAGTACCTGGCCATGGACAAGGCGACGATCTCCACGGCCGGCAAGGCCATCCTCGCCGAGGGGAGCAGCTACGGGCCCACTGACGTCGATTGGGTAGGGAGCCAGTTCTTCCGCACCGAGAAGGGCTTCTACGGCACCATCCGCTCCTACAACCCGGTGCCGGGCTGGCCGATCGATTTCGCCCGGGACACGGACTACATCCAGACGCCGGCGCCGGAAGGCACGCCCGAGGCGGGATACCAGAATCCGGACTGGGGCCGCCCCACCTGCAAGGAGTGGTGGGAATCGGGCACGATGGGCCTGCGCGAGAAGCTCATCTCCAACACCTCGGCCTGGCGAGGCCTCTCGCAGAAGGTCCAGAACACGCTCTCGTTCAAGTCGGCGGATGAGGCCAAGGACAGCGTGGCCCGGCTCGGCTTCGAGAAGGCCAATCCGGTGTTCGTGAGCCCGGAGCGGATCATGGGTGACGAGTATGGTGTGGGCACCAACACATGGCGGACCGTGACCGGAGCGATCAGCACATGGGGCGTCGCCAACAAAGCGCTGGACGCCTCGCTCGCCATGGTCCCGCTTTTGAATGCGCTGCCCATGGTCCAGGCCCTGGTGCTCATGGCCCTCTACATGTTCCTGCCGATGATCATCTTCCTGAGCGGCTACGACCTCAAGGTGGCCTTCTACGGCACCCTCGCAATCTTCACGGTGAAGTTCTGGTCGGTGCTCTGGTTCGTCGCGCGCTGGATCGATGCCCACCTCATCGATGCGATGTACCCCGGGTTCAGCGGCTCAGCAATGATGCAGGAGATCACGCAGAGCTTCAGTTCTGGCCAGCCGCAGATCTACAAGCGGATGTTGTTGAACACCCTGCTGATGCTGATGTTTGTTGGATTGCCGCTGATGTGGTCTGCGATCCTGGGCTGGATGGGATATCGGATCGGAATGGACGGTGAATTGCTGTCGCAATCAGGAAAGATGGCTGTCTCGGCGGGCAGCGCATCAAAGTCAATCCCCAGGGGTCGGAAGTGATCAGTCCCCGAGTCTGTCTCGGTAGGCTCGGCGCTCGAAAGCGTCAATTTCGCCGCTAAAAAAGGCTCGATCAGCATCGTTCGCAGTGAAAACCATACCTTCGCTGCCGTCTTCTTCGGTTCGTGCGAATGCATGTGCTGCGCTACCAAGCGCCGGCACAAGCGCACCCCCCAAGATCATCAGAATCCGGAAAGCAAACTTGATGGTCTCTACGACCAGGCGAAAAAGAAATTCGAGCATGTTGATCCTCCCACAGATCGTCCGATCACATGCGCGATCGGGCGGCTGCCGAAAAAACAGCCCAAACCGAAACGCACCACGCGGTTGGCACCGCGTTTGCCAGGTAGATCATGGCACCTGGTCGTCCAAGCCGGACATCACGTCTGCGAGATGCCGGTTGACAGATCGTAGCGAGTGCCCCGCTGGGTGTAAAGCTCGGCCCGACCCCGAGACCACTCACGCAGCCCGCCTTCCGGCAGATTGCCGTACAATTTTCGCAGGAGGTACACACTATGGCCATCGCTCCATCCGCCCGGCTGGAAGCCCGGGTCTCCCCTGCCCTGCAAGAGCTGATCAAGCGTGCGGCAGAACTCCAGGGCCGGTCCCTGACCGACTTCATGATCACGTCGCTCCAAGCCGCAGCACAGCGCGCCATCGAGGAGTCGGAAGTCATCCGCCTGTCCCTCGAGGATCAGCAGCGCTTCGCCGATGCGCTGCTCGACCCGCCGAAGCCTGCTCCGGCGCTCAAGCGCGCTATGGCGCGCCACGGCAAGCTGCTGCGCCCGGAATGAGCCGGGCTCCATTCCATGTGGCGTTGCTCGATGGCGCAGCCCACGACCGGAGCCAGTTCTCTTCGGGCGTCCCGGCTCTCGATCGCTATTTGCGCGAGCAGGTGTCCCAGGACATCCGCCGGCGTGTCGCCGCATGCTTCGTCGCGGTGGACGATGCACGGCGCATCGTTGGCTACTACACGCTCGCGGCCGCGGGCATACCGCTGGATAGGCTGTCCGACGACGTGAGGCGGAAGTTGCCGCGCTATGCCTCAGTTCCCGCGGTTCGCATGGGCCGGCTCGCGGTCGACGTCGAGTTCAAGGGTAAGGGCCTGGGCGGCGCGTTGTTGATCGACGCACTGCGCCGTGCCGCCGGCGCCGAGATTCCCGCAGCGGTCCTGGTGGTGGACGCCAAGGACGACCAGGCTGCAGCGTTCTACGCGCATCACGGTTTCATCGCGCTGGTCGACGCGCCTCTCACCCTGTTCCTGCCGCTTGCGACCGTTCGCTAGTTCGTGCGTCGTGCTGGATCACAAACGATCTCTCTACCTCGCAGAAAAATTTATGCGCTTGATCTGCCGACACCTCCAACTTCTATCATTTTACTTTTTGATAATTTCATGTGCTTCGGCTGAGCTCGCTTCAACAAGCGATATCAAATCGAGCGAAGGAGATGTAGTAACTGCTGCGAGAAATACCCCTCCGCAGTATCCTTCATTTTCGAAGAAGTTGGCGGAGCAAGGTCGAGTGGAAGTGATGGTGCTAGCCACTAGCCGCGGCAATGTATTAGACGCCAGAGTTGGAAAATCCAGCGGATTTGATCGACTAGATAATTCAGCAGTTGAGGCGATAAAGGGTTGGAATTTTAAATCGTCTGCAATTAACGATCAGGATAAAGACATTTGGTTTACAGTGCCAGTTAATTTTTCGCTGGATAGCTTGATTGAGAAGCCGAGCGAATGGGCAATTAACTCTTCTCAAGTGATAAAGTCCCATCTAATAGAGAAGGGAGTTGCTGAGCAAGCATTGTCTACTCTTGGTGCGTTTTATATTGAAATACTTCCTGATGGCGTTATTGGCGACAATTATATGACGCGGTCTAGCGGAAACGGTAGTTGGGACAGAGCTATTGCTCGCGCTCTGAATGGTATCCGTCTTCCCGCGAATTCATATGGTCAGATTCCACGAAAAGCGTTTGTATACATCGAAAAGAATAAAGTTTACGCCGTTGCCATTTCCGGCTTTAGAGAAGATGAAACAGTGCAGAGCTATGAGGCTAGGGTACTAGCAAAAATAAAATCTCGTTTCATATACTACAATACGTCTCCAAGCGGGCTAATCACCGTAATTGAACTGCTCCTCGCCGCAGACGGTCAAATTTTAGATAAGCGCTTAACTAAGTCAAGCAATAACAAAAATTGGGATGAGGCTGTTTTAAATGCCGTAGACAGGACAAATCGCGTGCCACGCGATCTAGGAGGATATGTACCTGACTCTCTTGCCATTGGGTTTATTTCAGAGTAAATGCTCCTGCGAAATCGATTTTTCCAAGCTTTTCCTGCGGGTCTTTCTTATGGAAACTCAGGTATTCGCACGCTGTTGCCATGGTCCATTGCTTCCCGTCCTTGAGCCTCGCATATGAACGCCGTCCTCAAGCCGACCTTCTTTGCCGCGGTGTGCGCTGCGCCGACCCGGGTCACCTATTCGGAGCTCCAACAGGCCTATGACCACTTCAATGCGCGGCTTTTCGGTGGTCAGCTGCCTGGGTGCCTGATCACCCTGCAGCGGGAAAAACGCACCTGCGGGTATTTCTCGGCCGCTCGGTTCGCCCCGCTCGACGGGGGCACGACCGATGAGATCGCGATGAACCCGACGTACTTTGCTGCCGTGCCGCTCATCGAGACCATGCAGACGATGGTCCATGAGATGTGCCATTTGTGGCAGCACCACTTTCGAACGCCGGGCCGCGGGCGGTACCACAACGAGGAGTGGGCCGCCAAGATGGAGGACGTGGGCCTCATGCCCTCCTCGACTGGCCAGCCAGGCGGGAAGCGCACGGGCGACATGATGGCCGATTACGCCCTGGCGGGTGGCCGGTTTCTAGAGGTCTGCAGCGAGTTGCTGACCTCCAGTTTTCAGCTGAGCTGGTACGACCGCTTTCCAGCTGAGGACCACGTGCGCTTCGGTCAGCAAGTGGCCGCTGCGTCCCATCTCTCTGGCCTGGCCGGCTCCAGGCCGCCGATGGAAACCGCTCCTGCGCTCGCGGGCGTTGTGCGGCCTGTGCGCAGTGCTTCTTGTCGGATTCTCAAATTATTGAGACGTTGCCTGACTAAGTGAGACGCGTACCCGCAGGCCCGTTCCAGCCAGTGATCCCAGTCGGCCCTTCACGGTAGGCCAGCCCCCAGTGCGTCCATGACTTCCCTCTCATGCGCCGCAAAAAAGCTGATCTTCGATGAAACGGCCCCGGTATTCGGATTCCTGTAGACGATTCTGGAGACACCGATCAGCAGGCCGACTGCCGCGCCGTGCTCGTTGTTCCAAAGCCCCCCAGAGTCTCCTGGCCTCAGCGCTTTGGTGACCCAGCACGCGTCGTACTCCCAGAGGTGTTCCGGGACTCGGACAAGCGCCCATCTGCCAACAACATCGCCCGCGCGTGTTACTACGCCCTGAATACACCTGCCGCTACTAAAGGGGCGTCGACGGACGAGGTGCGTCGGTCGAGCGTCACATCCGGCGCTCTTCATTAATGTGGTTGCGCTCGATCTCGCTTGAAATGGTCGCAACATACTTCCGTATCCACTTGCGAACTGCTTCCGAGTCCGTCTTCGACGCTGCTGCGAGAGCTTCCTCGCGCTGCGCCGAAAGCCACTCGGTAGCCCTCCCTGATCGCGCCCCCATGAAGAAGCGAGAGGTCAACCTGTCTGCCACCTCGTCCTTGGCGGTGTAGCGGCTGGCGAAGCCGAAAGTTAGCTCGCCCGCTCGGCCATCAAAGGTTCGCGGCAAGCAGTCGGCGATGATGGGCGCGCGCTTCTTAACATCCATGTCAATCCAGGCAAATACGTCCGCGGGATTGAATGTTGCGATGGGCGGCGAGACGCCGTCAATATTGTTCGCCCACGTGCCAAGCTCGCCGTCGCCACCTAGCCAGTAGCTGACGCCGTCCAAGCTACGCTCGTCGTCAAGGGCCTCGCTCACGATCGGCCAAGCCTGCTTAGGGTGCGCCGCGCACACTTCGCCCACCAGCTTGAAAAGGCTCGTCCGAGTGTCTACACGGCCGATAGATCTCCTAAAGCCCATTGCCTCACGAACGACTTCCAAATCTCTCGCAGGGTAGTTGCGACGGAACGACTTGGCGAGTTTGCCCCAGTGGTGAGACTCCATGGTGTCCCAGTCCTTCGTGCGCAGCATCCGCTTGTTGAAGAGCAGCTTGAAATGCAACCGCTCGGGCAGAACGTGCTTGTTCTCGCCGCCGAACCAATACGACGCGATCTCCATTGCGACGACCGCCGCCGCCTTCGAAGGATTGCGCATCAACGCGTAAAGAATGCGCTCGATCTCGCCCGCCGAAAGCTGCTGTTGAGCGAAGCCGTAGCCGAGCTGCTTGAAGACGTGAAGGTCTTCGTCGAACTCGCTTGCGAAGCGCTCGAGTACGTCGACCACAGGCGCGGAGAAGCCAGAAGACATAACGGCGTCGACGCGCCATGCAGCAGGCCTTGCACCCGCAAGCAAACGCGTGGCGAACGACTCCCACTCGGCCGTGTCGATGGTTTTTGTCGCCAGAAGAAAGCTCGACAGGAAGCAAGGGCCGGCCTTTTTGCCGAGTTCGACGCATCGATCGAAAAATTCCCGGCGCTGATCGGGCGTTGCCTTCGAGGCGAGAAGCCTGGCGAAGATAGAGATTCGGCGGCCGTTGGATGCAAAGACTTCTTCGAGATGAGCGTCGCGCAGCTTCTCGTCGACTAGAAACTCGTCCACCAAGTCCGAGACGCGCCTTTCTGGCAGAGTGACATCGACGATTTCCTCGCCGATCGACTCCCAGTCCTCGTCGCTAGTCTCGAACTCGACGTACCGTGCGAACCGCTTTGCGAACGGGCCCTGGCCTAAGGATTCGAGAACTGCGTGGAGCCTTGTGACCGTGGAAACAGGCCCCTTCTTCAACCGATACTTCAAATGCGAGACGAGTTTCGAAGCTAGCTTCCCGGCGTTGTGATGGGGCATAGAGGGAATCGCTTCCAAAATCTCCAAACAGTCGTCAACCAGCGCCTCCATGTGAATCCACCCGAGAGCGAGATCGATGAGCAAGCCGGAGATCCGAGATTGCCAAGCCGCGTCATTGGGGCGCTCACTACCACGCAGCAGCACCATGCCCGCGCGCCACGCGGCGAACAGCTCTCCGTCGGACTTGGCGCGCCAGTTTGAGACGCTTGGAAGCATGCCCCGAGTCAATCGATCGCCGTTCCATGCTCCAACGCTTTTCAGCGTCGCGGCGAGAAGGTCGAGGCCGAGGTCATGCTTCCACGAAGACTTGCTGCCCAGCAGTTGCGCTATGAACGCCAGTCGTTCCTCAGGAGGCGCTTGGGTCCGGCCGCCGCCAAGGTGGAACATCTCCTCGAGGCACCGCCGAGCGTCGTTGGTCGTACCCTTTTGGGCATGCTTCGCCAGTCTCGTCAGCAGCGTGGCGGCCGAATCGAAGTGGTCATGCCAGAACCCCAGCGTGGAAAGGGCCCTGCATACGTCACCTCGGCCTTCGATCCACTCTTTCAACTCCTCGGGCCGCCACAGCCCGACCGTGCGCTCCAACAGCGCGAGTGTGGAGGCAGGAGACGAGGCTGCAAGGGTCGCCAAGAAGCGCCCGCCCGTTTCAGACCGGATGAAACTCTTTTTGGAGAAGGGGCCGTCGGGTTTAACCAGCGCGGCTTCGATCGCCTCACGCGCGTCCGGCGATCCATTGGCGTAGTCGAGCATGTCGACGAACCACCGGTGAAGGGTAGGCGGCAGCGATTCGAGCATCCTGGCCAAGTCGGCGTCGACGCCGTGGATCTGCCACCATTCGCGCCAAAGGTGCACATGCAGCGCCTTGGGGACGAAGCGCAAGGTGTGCCCGCCTTGCAGGACGCGGCGGGCTCGGAACTTGGACACGTCTTGATTAAATCGCGACGACGTGATCTTCGGATCTGCCTTCGCCGCCAGCGCCGCGATGAATTTTCCTTCTGCGTCGACGGGCTTGCGAAACCCGAAGCGCCTGAACAGTGCGATGTGCGTGGCGACCGCGAGCAGGCGATCCGACGAAGCCGTCCCCGATTCCTTGTAGCCTAGAATGAAGCGCTCCCAGATGGGAACGGACGCGGGCGGCGCCAAGATGTCACCGGGATTGCGCTTCAAATTGTCGCCGACGGCGTGCGCCACGCGCGCGGAGCCTTCACACCACTCGACCCAGCGCCCGACCTCAGCCTTGCCGATGTATCCCGCGAGGATTGTTCCGATCGCGGCGTCGTCCAATGGTGGATAGGCCAGCGTCTTCATGGCGTCGTCGTCGCTCTGCTCCTCGCCATGATCGATGGTCAAAAGTTTGACGCGAGGCCGAGACTTGAGAAGTCTGAAGATTTGAGAGCGGTCTAATTGGTCACACTCGTCGATCACTAGGACGGCCCAGTATTCGCGATCGTGTTTTAGTAGCTCGAACAAGAGGCGACTATTTAAGAACCCCCTGGACTGAGGCACGTAGATCGTCTGCGGTGAAAGCGAGCGGTCCGAGCGCAGGGCCTCCAAGACCATGCGCGTCTTGCCGACGCCTGGCTCGCCCACGACCCGGACGTGACGTATCTCCTCATTACGCAGCAGCCCTGCTAGATCGGACATGAAAGTCTTCTGCGCCGCTCCGACGACCAACTCTGGCGCCATGTCGCTGTTGGTCGCCCACGAATCGACGGTTTGCAAACGTACGTCGGCGAGCCCATTGAAGTCCAGGCATAGCGACGGATGCGGTTGCATCATCTGGGCGAGCTGGCTCACTCCCCAGACTTCGACGTTCGGCGCGCGATAGCCGCACGCTTTGAACGCGTCGGTAAAAAGCTTGATCGCCTCGGTGTGCTGCATCGGCAAGAGGTCGTGGCCTGGAACGACTACCACGTAGACGCCTCCGGTGTCCATGCAGTGCCGCACTGCCCCGCCCAGCGACGCCTTTTTCGGCTTGGCGGTCAATGCACCGAAGAGTTCGTTGGCGACGGCCCTCGGCTGCCAAGGCCTAAATGTCTTGCCGGATTTGATTTGGAAGTGAAAAGAGCTTTTGACCCCGTTCATCGCGTCGATGGGCAACTCCGCCTTAGCGTCGATGCCACCGTCCGAGGTAGATGTCTCCTCGGACACGAAGATGGTTCTAAGGCCGAGCCTGGCGGATTCGCACCAAAGCAAGTCCCTGAAAAGCCTTGTGGCGTCAAGCGTTCCAAGCTTAGCGAGTTTGCCCAGGTCGGGCGTGAAAATGCTGGATCTCATAGCCTAAGTCTCGTTCGGGCAACAGGCGTAGAGCATGAGCGATCTTTGCCTACGTTGACCGGCAGCGTAGGTACGGCACTGTGCCAGAAAGCTGCATCCAATCAAACAGACCGCCTCGGCGACGCACAGCCTCTGTGCTGGCGGCAGGATCCTACTCACAGGGGCCAGATCACCATACGCCGGATACCACGCTGTTCTGCAGGCGGATCCGGGTGATTTCTCCCAAGTCGTTCTGCATATTCAACTCAGGAAGAATTGATTTCGGTGGCTTGCTGAACCAGTGCAGGCAGACGTTGACGAGATCCCCACTGGCGGGCTTCTTGAAGAATGACTGCAGCAGGTCAGCGGTCAACTCAGGATTGGGGACGAAGTGGAAGTCACCTGCGCGGTCCAAGTGCTCATGACTCGGAGCCATATCGGCCCATCGTTTCTGGAACATACGCCGCTGCGCAATGAACGGGTGCCCGGCGGCTTTACAGGTTTCCGGGAAGAGCGGTGCCATGAAGTCAATGGCATAGCCATCGCAAAGCACCAGCGCGTGGAATGATGTGTCCGTGCTCTGAACCTGTCCATGTGCCAGGGTCGCGAACGACATGGCATTGCGCTGTTGTTCGTCGAGAAGCAGGAACGCAGCTCCGGCGACTGGCCTGGCATCCTTCTTGTAGAACTCCTGAAGGATGGCGGCACCGGCGACGCTGAAGAAAATGCACGCATGGGGTGTATGTGCATCGACACTGTCGAGCACAGACCTGATGACGCTGTGGATGCGCAGGTAGTCCAGCAGGGGGATGAGTGGTTTTGATTTCATAGGATCCATTTCAGGTTGCGTGTGCCGATGTGTTAACTAAGGTTGAGATTGGAGCCCGCTTGAGCTCATGCCAATTTATGCAAAAGAGCTGCCACTGTGGGCTGCCTAACAATTCGGCCAGATCTCGATCTCTGGGAGCGTCCGCATGAACTGGCGCCCACTCAAGGGCGTCGCGCTGGTTCTCATCGCCACCTCGACGCCCGCTTACAGGAAACGGCTGGCCACCAGTTTTTTCAGTTGCGCGAACTCTTCCTGCGTGGGCTGCGAGACGGCACCCAAGCCCGCTCCACTGCAGGTCGATTTCGCTACAAGGTGGGCGAGAAATAGCTCCGCTCGCTCGTCTGGCAGGCCGCACTCCGCAGCGAACTGGCCGCGTCGTCCGGACAAAACCTGCAGCGCCGTCGTGAGAGACCAATTTGAGCCATGCGTCGCCTTCATCTCGGCCAATGCCGAGGCGAGGCTGCCGTCATCTGCAACCCACGCCTGCACGACCCGGGCAGCACTGCGGATGAGCGGTAAATCCGAACTTGCGCCAGCTCGGGTCTTGGCAATCTTGGCGCGCAGCGCAGGGCTTTGGTGGACCATATTCACGAATGGGAATGTGCAGTGGTTGCTACAGATCTTGATAACGGATCGTCGTGGCAGCAGTGGAGCGCTGCCACTCAAGCATTGCCCGCGGAGGCGGCATCAAAAGGTCTTGGCAGACTCCGCTGCAATGTCTCTCCAGACGCCTGTGATCAGCGTGACGTCGGCGCGCTCCCGAAGGTACTCGATTGCGCGCTTGATGTCCGGCACCACATAGGCAGAGTGCGCCAGGTCCGCGGGCCCGAACAACGCCGGCAGTGCCTCATCCCACCCTTCAAACGCCGGGAGCGGTGCCAGCATCTGCTGTCCATCGTGGCGTTCGACGCGCACCCATGCTGAGCCATCCTTGAGCTTGAAATAGGCCATCGACGTCCTGGGTTTCATCCATGGCCAGGGCCCTGATCTGGCGGGTGCCATGGCCGGCTCCGGTAACGGCTTCTGGCGCGTCAGCGGGTGAGGCCAGGAGGCAAAGTTGGCGTAGGCCGGCGATGGCCTGGAGCGCATCGATTGCAGCTTGGCCTGCGCAGCCGCCTTCTGCTCCAGGTATTCCCGCTCGAAGCGCTCGATGAACGAGCGAGTGCTGTCTTGCAGCATCTGTCGCTCTTCGCTCGTAAGCACCCGCCCCCCGCCAGTTCCATACGCTGGATCGCCAAGTTTCGTGGGAGACCCATACCGCTTCGCAAAGCAGGTGGAGCCTAGCACCAGCAAAGCGCCCTGCTCGTCCACTACGTGGATTGCTTTGTACACCGTGTGGTTGCAACCAGGCTGCAGGCAGCGGACCCGCTGCTCCTTCTCGACCTCCACGACGGCCAGCAATTTTGCAAAGCCTCCGTCGGTAATCGATGCCCCGTGGGTGTTCGTCTGCCCGCCCATGCTCTCCCTCCTGCCGTTTCTTCTGATGGTAGCTGCACGAATACCGACTCTGAGTGACATCCCACCGCCAGACCTTATGTTGTTTGTTGTTGTATGTTGTAGTAATTAATATGAATACGCAACTCTTCCGTATGGGCTGATGTCGGAGGATTCCACATTTCAGAGGCACGAGATCCGGTAAATCTGGTCTACTGTATAAATTATCAGTATTCAGCGCATGCAGAGGCACACCTTGACACTCGACTTTCTCCCACGCGGCGTATGGCGAGCCACGGAACTGCCGGATGCTCAAGGTGCAACCCTTCCCACAGGACACACGGTGTTGGACGCGGCCCTGCCGGGTGGTGGATGGCCTCTTCGAGAGGTCATCGAAGTGCTGCAACCACAGCCTGGGGTGGCAGAGCTCCGCCTTCTCAGTCCTGCCTTGGCTGCGGTCGCCGCGACGGGCGAGGACCTGGTGTTGGTAGGGCCTCCGATGCCACCCCACCCTGCGGGCATTCAGCAGTTGGGCATCGACGCATGCCGGCTCACCTGGATCGCAGCGGACACACCGCTCGACAGGCTGTGGACCGTGGAGCAGTTGGTCCGGGCCGGCAGCGCCGGTGCGATCGTGGCTTGGTTGCCCCGAGCCCGGGCGGATCAGATTCGTCGCCTCCAAGTGTGTGCTCAGGGCTGCGACGGGCCCGTGTTCCTGGTGAGGCCTGCCGAGGTGGCTCGCGAGCCCTCGGCGGCTCCGCTACGGGTATTGCTGGAGCCTGCGCTCGACTGGGAGATCCAGCTGCAGCTGATCAAGTGCCGCGGTAGCGTCGGTGGTCGCCTCACCATACCTACGGTGCCTCCTGCCATCGAGCCGATCTTGACTGCGCGCAGTCGCCGGCCGGCCGCTCTCATCGCCTCGCGCAGAACCGCGCAGCTGCCGGCCAACGGTCGGACACCCTCCCATGCTGTGGATCGCACTGCTCCCCTCCGCGCCGGCGTCTAGCACTCTCGCTGGCCTCGGGCTGTGGTGCCTGCAGTTCACGCCAAGGGTCGCCATAGCGGAACCGGCTTCAGCCAGGCCGGCAGTGGTCTTCGAAATCGAAAGCAGCGCGCGCCTCTTCGGTGGCAAGCGCCAGCTGGTGCGGCGCCTTCGTGATGAAGCGCGTGCGCTCGGCGTGGAGAATGCGGCCTGGGCGCCGACCAGCCTTGGCGCCCTCGCGCTCGCTCGGGCGGGCCTGCGCAACGGGTTCGGTCGTCCGTTGGGAGCGATCCTCGACCCGCTGCAGCTGAACACGCTGGGTGCCACGCTGCCGCACGCCCAAACCCTCGAAAGCCTGGGCTGTCGCTCCCTCGGAGCGCTGCGGGCCCTGCCCCGCGGCGGCGTGGCGCGGCGGTTCGGTGCGCCGCTTCTGGATGCTCTGGACATTGCCTACGGACTGCGCCCGGCATCACACACCTGGTTGACGATTCCGGAGCGGTTCGACGCACGGCTGGAGCTTCCGCAGCGGGTCGAGCAGGCTCCCGCCATGCTCTTCGGCGCCCGACGGTTGCTCATCCAACTCTCGGCCTGGCTTTCTGCGCGGCAATGCGGGGCCACGGCCATCACATTGGGCTGGGCCCACGACGCCATGCGCAGCAAAGATGCCGGCGCCGGCGGCGCCCTCACGGTCAGCACCGCGCTGCCCACACGCTCGGTCGAGCATTTGTTGCGACTGCTCGGCGAGCATCTGGCCCGCGTGACGCTGGCCGCCCCCGTGGGCGACCTGCAGCTTGCCGTCGGCGAGGCCGACATCGTGTCGCTGCCGATCGAGAGCCTCGCCTTGTTGCCCGATACCAGAGTCTCTGCGAAGAGCCTCGGCCTGGCGCTGGAGCGCATTGCCGCGCGCCTGGGGCCGACCAGCGTTTTGCGGGCTCGAATCGTGGAAGACCATCGGCCTGAGCGAATGTCGCGGTGGGCCCCGGCCAGCGAACTGGGCCCGCGGGCCCGGCCGAGATGCACGTCCCTGCCCCAACCCACTTTCCTGTTGCCTGAGCCGCTTCGGCTGGCCCTGCGCACTGGCCAGCCGCTCTACCAGGGGCCGCTGCTCCTCTTGGCCGGTCCCCACCGGATCGAGGGTGGCTGGTGGACTGGCGGCTTGCCCGGCGATTCCCCGGGCGGAGGCCAGCCTGGGGTAACGACGCGGGACTACTGGATCGCGCTCACGGAGCGCGGTGCAGCGCTCTGGGTGTTTCAGACACGGCTCGCCGGTGAGGCAGGCCACTGGTTTTTGCACGGTCATTTCGCATGAGCGACGACGAGACCCCGACCAGATCGGCCGGCGTGCCCGCCTATGCGGAACTGCGTTGCGCGAGCAGCTTTTCCTTCCTGGTGGGCGCGAGCCACCCGCACGAGCTCGTCGAGCGCGCCGCCCAGCTGGGCTACACCGCCCTCGCGCTTACCGACGAATGCAGCCTGGCTGGTATCGTCCGCGCGCACGTGGCCGCGAAGCAATGCGGCCTGCAGCTGCTGATGGGAGCCCAGTTCAAGGTCGAGCCGGATCACAGCATGCCGGCCTGCACGCTGACCGTGCTCGCATGCGACCTGGAGGGCTACGGCAATCTGTGCGCCTTCATCACTCGTTTGCGCCGTGCCGCACCGAAGGGCACCTACCAACTCGCGGCACGGGATCTCGCCGGCGAGGACCTCGCGCGCTGCGTCGTCATCTGCTCTCCGGAGCGCATGAGCGAGGAGCGCCAGCTGCAGGCGCTCGCGCAATGGCTGCTCAGGCACTTCATGGGGCGATGCTGGATCGGCGTGGAAATGCTGCGCCAGATCGATGACGAAGCATGGCTGGCACGGCTACGCGCCACAGGCGAGGCCTCGGCGTTGCCGCTGGTGGCCACCGGCGACGTGCACTTCCACGTGCGTTCCCGCAAGCCGCTCCAGGACACCATGACCGCCGTACGGCTGGGACGCCCTCTGGCCGACTGCGGCCTGGATCTGCAGCCGAATGCGGAGCGACATTTGCGGACCCGGTTGCGGCTGGCACAAACCTATCCAGCTGCGCTGCTCGAAGAGACGTTGCGGGTCGCCGCGCGCTGCGAGTTCAGCTTGGACGAGCTCCGGTACAACTACCCCGCCGAGGTCGTGCCGCCGGGTGAGACGCCGGCATCGCACCTGCGCTGCCTGACCTACGAAGGCGCTGCCCGGCGCTGGCCGGCCGGCATTCCACCCAAGGTGCAGGAGATCATTGAGCACGAACTCGCTCTCATCGAGGACCTCCGCTACGAGCACTACTTCCTGACCGTTGCCGACATCGTCGATTTCGCCCGCAGCCGCGGCATCCTGTGCCAGGGGCGCGGGTCGGCCGCGAACTCCGCGGTGTGCTACTGCCTGCATGTCACGGAGGTGGATCCCGCGCGCATGAGCGTGCTCTTCGAGCGGTTTCTCTCGCGCGAACGGAACGAGCCGCCCGACATCGACATCGACTTCGAGAACGCCCGGCGCGAGGAAGTGATCCAGTACCTTTATGGCAGGTACGGTCGCGAGCGCGCGGCCCTGACCGCTGTGGTCACGAGCTACCGCCCGCGGTCGGCGCTGCGCGACGTCGGCAAGGCCTTGGGCTTCGATGAAGCCACTGTCTCAGCCTTGGCGAAGGATCATCAGTGGTGGGAGGACGAGTCGGTGCGCGACGAGCAGCTGCAGGCGCTAGAGCTGGATGCCCAAGATCTGCGCGTGAGGCAGTTGCTGGAGCTCACCGAGCAGCTGCTCGGCTTCCCTCGACACCTGAGCCAGCACCCGGGTGGCTTCGTACTTACGCAGGGGCCGCTGTGCCGCATGGTGCCGATCGAAAATGCGGCGATGGAGGACCGCACGGTCATCCAGTGGGACAAGGACGACCTCGACGCCGCCGGCCTGCTCAAGGTCGACGTGCTCGCGCTCGGCATGCTGACCGCGATCCGGAAGGCATTGGCGATGATCGGCCAGATCCGAGGCCTGGACGATGCGCTGGACCTGCAGGACATCCCGGCAGAGGATCCCGCGACCTACGAGATGCTATGTCGCGCCGACAGCATCGGCGTGTTCCAGGTCGAGAGCCGAGCGCAGATGAGCATGCTGCCGCGACTGCGGCCCAAGTGCTTCTACGACCTGGTCGTGCAGGTCGCGATCGTCCGCCCGGGCCCGATCCAGGGCGGCATGGTGCACCCGTACCTGGACCGGCGGCAAGGCCTGGTGCCGGTGACATATCCGAGCGACGCGCTGCGCGAGGTGCTGGGACGCACGCTCGGCGTGCCAGTGTTTCAGGAGCAGGTAATGCAGTTGGCGATCGTCGCCGCGGGCTTTTCTGCGGGCGAGGCGGATGGCCTGCGGCGCGCCATGGCAGCTTGGAAAAAGAAAGGCGGCCTGCAGAAGTACCACGCGAAGCTCGTGGACGGCATGTTGGCGCGAGGGTATGAACGTGAGTACGCCGAGAGGGTGTTTCTGCAAGTCCATGGGTTCAGCGAATACGGCTTCCCCGAGAGCCACGCCGCCAGCTTCGCGCTGCTGGTCTATGCGAGCAGCTGGATCAAGCGGCACCACCCGGCCGCATTCCTCGCCGCGCTCCTCAACTCGCAACCCATGGGGTTCTATTCGCCCTCTCAGCTGGTGCAGGATGCGCGCCGGCACGGCGTCACCGTGAGGGCCCCGGATGTGCTGCACAGCGGATGGGACTGCACCCTGGAGGATCTACCGCACGCGCCGGCCGTACGCCTCGGGCTCCGCCTGGTTAAAGGACTTGGCCAAGCTGCAGCGGAGCGCATCGAGGTGGCACGGGCGGAGCGGCCGTTTCACGATGTCGAAGATCTCGCGCTGCGCGCGGACCTGGACCAGCCCAACCTGCGCATCCTCGCGGGCGGCGACGCCCTGGCCAGCCTGGCCGGGCATCGGCGCCAGCAAGTCTGGGACGCGGCCGCTCAGCACGCCGCGCCGGCGCTGCTGCGCGAGGCACCTATCGGCGAGGCCGTCCTGGAGTTGCCTGAAGCGCCGGAAGGCGAGGCGGTGGTGCATGACTACTCGGCCCTGGGCCTCACCCTTAGAAGCCATCCTGTGGCACTGCTGCGGCCGCAGCTGGGGCGCTACCACACGGCTGCGCAGCTGGCGAACGTGCGCGATGGGTTTCGCCTTGCAGCCTGTGGCCTGGTTACGCTTCGACAGCAGCCTGGTACGGCGAAAGGCACGATCTTCGTGTCGATCGAGGACGAGACAGGTACTGTCCAAGTCATTGTGTGGCCGCACATACGCGACACGCAGCGTGAAGTGCTGATGAACGCGAAGCTGCTGGGTGTTTATGGCATCTGGCAACGCCAAGGCGATGTGTGCAACCTGATCGCTCGTCGTCTGGTGGATCACAGTTCTTTGCTGAGCACACTAAACATCAGGAGCAGGGATTTCAAATGACTAAATAAAATTTTGGAGATTATCCCCAAGTTGCGAAATTTTGATGGAAGTGTTATTTTACAGCTTCTTTGACTTCTTTTCGTTCGCCTATATTAATCAAGGGAGACAGTTGTGAATTCGACTAATTTCACCTATGCGCCTGGAGAAACGCAAGCGTTTACTTTTGAGACCGAGCTCGGAGAATTTATCCAAGGTGGCGTGCAATTCAATGGGGATTTTTTTTACTCCCCCCTATTGATGAGGGATCTGAAGAAATCAAAAGATTACATTGGTGGATTTGTCGTAACGCTGGCAGCAAATGGTGCAGGCGGAGCAAATCTTCAGTTTGTAGAGATAATTAAAAAAGCCAAGGGCAAGCTCAATTTATCAGCTGAGAATAAAATAAAGGCGGTTTATATCCACGAGGGGCCAACAATACTAGATGCTCAAAACATCCTGCAGACCTCAAAGATGGAGGATATTTCCGATTTGGTAGTCAGCGACTTAAAAATAGTGCTTCTCCAGGATGAAGTCGCCTCCAAGGAACGGATCACGGGTCCGGTGGAAGGACGCTACATCGCGGCAAGAGCGCGACAGCACCAATTCGGCTGGTTCGGTGAAGCTCGCGTTTTTTCGTCAAAGCCCAGCGGTTTTATGGATGATTCTTCGATATGCAAGCTAGGCGGTGATTTAGGCAATGCGGCAACTGAGCTTGACGCGATCGAAAATGCAGAAAGAGTTGCGCGGGATTGGATACACAAGAATAAGCCGCCTGCTCGCTAGAAACCTGGAGTCGACCTATAAATCATCTTTTTTTATCGCCTTGCGAACTTTTGATGATTCTTGCTGCGCGGATGATGGAGATCGAGCAAAAGATGATCATCCTCAAATTTCCGGGATACATACACCGTAGTGGTAGATAAGTGTTCGTGGCCTAGCAGCAACTGAATGGTTTTTAAAGGAGCCTTGTGCTGATATAAATGCGTTGCGAATGCGTGTCGCAGTGAATGCGGGGTGAGATGCAGTCCAATCTTGGCGGCATAACACCCTACCATTCTGCGCAATTGGGAGTATTGATAGGCCGGGTAAATTCCGGTGCTGACAAAAAGCCGATCGGTAGACGTCGAACGATGGCCCCCTGCACTCAGGAGAGTTCGACGTACACCTTTGTATTGCGCAATCCAATGTCGAGCATGTTCCCCAAGGACCACCAGCCGTTCCTTGGCGCCTTTTCCCATCAGGCGCATACCCGGCGCATCGGGCACCTGTCCCACGTGAAGATCAAGGAGCTCGGCGGAGCGAAGCCCAGCGCCGTATAACAACTCCAACGCCGCGCGATCACGCACCCCGTCTGGCGTGTCCGTATCCGGCAATGCCAAGATGCGGCGCATTTGATCTACAGAAGGCACGGTGGTCAGGCGCATCGGCGGGGTAGAGCGCGCTGCTACCAATGCCGCCTCGAAAGACACGTCCGCGACCCCCTCGTTCCGAGCCCAACAATAGAGCCTCTGGACGACCCAACGCTTTACCCGCACCGTGGCCGCGGATCGAAGCTCGCGAGCCTCTTGGAAATACGCCTTCAGGTCATCTACCGACGCGCGATCCCACGAACGCCCTTCTCTGGCCAACATCCATGCATTGAAGCAGCGCAACTGGGTCTGCAGGGAGCGCAGCGAGTCGTCCGCCAGACCCTCCTCGGCTGCGGCCTGCATGATCAGGTCATCGAATCGAGGGTCCCACCCTTCACCGCGGCCTTGGGTCTCGACGCCCGGCTCGCGCATTCCACCATTCATAAATACCTCTGCGGCAGGCCCGCGCCGCAGCATGGCCACGGCGCCGGCGAGACGCACCCCTCGACCCTCTAAATGTAGATCAAACAAAAAAACCGCCGTCAAGCGGAAACCGTGTTCTCTGCAACCGACGTTTTCCGGTAGCGACAGAAGCGACGAATTTCTACAGTCCGGCGCATGCCCATGCCCATGCCCAAGTCACTCCTCCGCGCTGCGGTCGCCGCGATCGTGGTACTGGCCGCGCAAAACGCTGCTGCAGAGGTCTCTGAAAAGATCGCCGCCCGACTCAGGGCAGCCATCTCCGCCAATACCGGCGGCACAGTGCGGGTGGATCAAATCAACTCCACGCCGATCAAGGGCGTCTACGAGGTGATCTCGGACAACGAGCTCTTCTACACCGATGAGACTGGTCGCTACAGTTTCGTGGGAAGTTCGCTCATCGACACCGTCGAGCGGCGGGACCTCACTGCGGAAAAGCTCGATCGCCGCATGACCATCCCCTTCGAGCAACTGCCACTGAAGCACGCCATCAAAGAGGTGCGCGGAGATGGAAGCCAGGTGTTCGCGGTGTTCGAGGATCCGAACTGCCCCATCTGCCGCGTATTCACGAAGTTCATCGACCAGATCGACAACGTGACGGTCTACCGCTTCATTTTCCCGGTCATCAGCCCGCAAAGCCAGAGCCTGGCGCGCATGGCTTGGTGCTCGGGCGATCGCCCCCGAACCTGGAAGTCAATGATGGAAGGCGCCCGACCGCGCCTTCCCGAAGCGTGCGACACCGCCGGCCTGGTGGACATCCTCCGGACCGGAGAGCGCTTCCAGATCAACAACACGCCGACCGTCGTGCTTGCCAACGGCAAGCGCCTGGTCGGGGCCACTCCGCCAGAGCAATTCCTCGCCGAGCTCGACAAAGGCGGTCGGGCCACGACCAGCGGAGCCCAGCGATGACGCCCTGGACAGCCCTTTCCGCCAGTTGCATCGCGGCCATGGCCGCGGTGCTCGCTGCAGGCCAAGCTCGTGCACAGGAGATCACCGAGGTGAACTGGTCGCCGATGCGCGAAGTGGTGTTCCACAGCAGCAACTTCCCATCCTCGGGCACGGAAGCGGACCGGCAGATGCTCCAGAGCATCTGGGGCAGGGAATTGACCTCGACGCGCAAGTCCGCCTCCGGGCAGGCTCTTCCCGCTTTCGCCCTCGTGGGCGACGTGCAGCGCGGGGGGCGCCGGGTCGTGTTCTCGATGTTCAGCAAGGCGGGAACCGATCGCTGCGAGGATCCGGAGAACGGCGCACAGGTAACGGACATCTACTCGGTGTGCAGTCTGCGTGTGACGCCCTGGCCGATGCAAGGACGCCAAGTCGCCGACCTCCCTGGCTACTGCATGATTTTCGGCACCCAGCGGGACAAGAGCCGCATCGAATACGCTTTCGATGCGACCGACAGTCTCTTGCGCCTGCGTGCGATCCAGTTCGGCAAGGTCGTGCCGGCCTGCAGCCGCTCTCTGCGCCTCGGCTGACTGGGTGACCATGCCACGCATCTCCCGGGCCATGGCCCTCACCTTGGCGTTAGCGCCGATCGTCGCGCTGGCCGTCATCGCCACCGCGGCAGAGATCATCGCCTCGATCGAGCGCTCGCCGAACGCCAGTCCGTGGCTGCGGCAGAACGCCACTGCCGTGGCGAACCTTGCGATCAACGTGGAGAGCAACGGCGAGACGACCGCCTTCAACGGCTCGTGCTGCTACGGCGTCCTGCAGATGAACCAGGGCAACATCGCCCGCTACGCCGGCGTGACGCCCGAGGAGTACCGCCGCCAGACGCTGCAGCAGCAGGTCGACGCGTGGTCGGCCCTGACGACGGACGCGCTGCAAGCGCGCGTGGTGCAGGACCTCCTGGCCCAGGGCGCCTTCGATGGCCGCCCGGTCGACGGCAACCTGGTGCTCGCCTGCGTGCAACTGGGTATCGGGAACTGCCGCACGATGCTCCGCTCGGGCCGCTGCTCCGGCTTCGCTGACAGCAACGGCACCACCATCTGCGGTATGGCCGACCGCATCGCAAACGGCCGCAATGGCAGCACGCCGACCGCACCTGGTGGCGGGACCGGCAGCGGAAACGGTTCGGGCAGCGGATCGGGCTGGCAACCGGCCTTCGGTTCGTGCGTACGGGATGCGGGCGGCGTGTGCGTGCCGGTGGCTGAATCCATCCAGCGCGGATTCGAGCGCGGCTCCGGACAGCAGATGGCGAACGTCAGAGGCATCTTCCTCTCCCTGGGCGTGGTTGCATCCGTGCTGGTGGAGGCCTACGTCGTGATGGGCTTGCTCCAGCGCTTCAGCGCCGGCCAGATTTCCGTGGTGGACCTCAAGCGCCACACCGTGGTCGCGGGCCTCACGCTGACGCTCGTACTCGTGGCGCTCACCATCCTATGACCGCCACATTCCTTCTGCGCGCCGCGGTGGCGCTCCTGCTCGGCGCCTGCGCCTCTGCCGCCAGCGCCGGCCCGGAAATCTGTCTGCGCGGCCACAGCCGCTCCGCGGCGTGCCAGCGGATGCTGCAGGACTACTGGCGCCACGAGCCCGCCATCACCGCGATCGCCCGGCACTACGGCCTGGAGCCCGCGCTCCTCAAGGCGTTGGTCGCGGTCGAGAGCGGCTACAACGCCGCGGCGCGGTCGCCTGCGGACGCACGCGGCCTCACCCAAGTACTGCCCTCCACCGCCGCCGGCGTGGGCCTGCAACAGCCCGAACAGAACCTGTACCGCCCGGAGCTCGCTCTCGCGGCCGGCGCCGCCTACCTGCGTCAGATGTGGTTCGAGTTCCGCGCGTGGGATCTCGCCCTCGCGGCCTACAACGCCGGGCCGGGCGCGGTGCGCAAACACGGCGGCATCCCCCCGTACCGCGAAACGCAGGACTACGTGCCGAAGGTGCTGGCGCTGTACCGCGAGTTCGCCCTCGCTGAAGCACTGTCCGCGTCCCGATGAATGCCTCAAGGAAAGTCCTCCCTATGAATCTGCGTGCCAGCGCCTTGGCGGCCGCATCGATCGCGCTCTCGTGCGCCGCGACGGCCGCCGAACCCACAGAGACCTCGCAGACCCGCAGCGCGTTGCTCGCATCGACCATCGCGATCACCTGGAACGCGCCCGTCGACGAGCTCGGCCAGCTGCTCGCCGCCCGTCTGGGCGTGCCCTACCAGCGGCTTTGCCCGCCGGAGCCCGGCAAGGTCGTGATGCTGGAGCAGTCCGGCGCAGCCACCGTTTCCGACGCGCTGCGCACGGTCAACACGCAACTGCAGCCGGCGCAGTCGCTCACGATCACGCCGACCGCCCAAGGTCCCCGCGTGGAACTCGCGCGCGCCACACCGCAGGCACTGCAGCCCGTGCGCAGCGAAGAGGCTGGATGCGACCCGGCAGCGCTCCAGGCGCTGGATGCGCGCAGCAGGACAGTGGTGTCGGTCCTGCTTCCGAGTCCAGGCCCGGGAGCGGGTACGCCAGCCACCGCGCCGGCGCCGAAGTACGTGCTCCGCGCCGGCGAGCCGGTGCATGCCGAACTCCAGCGGTGGGCCGAGGCCGCAGGCTGGAAGTTGATCTGGTACCCCCAGGTCTCGTGGGAAGTGATTTCGGCTTCCGCATACAGCAACGACCTCGACGTGTCCGAGGCCGTCGAGGCGGTCGTGAAGGTCCTGCGCAGCGAGGGCAAGCAGATCGCCCTGTCGGTGGCATCCGCGAACCGGCTGATGGAGGTCACGTCCATGGACATCACCGATCGGAGCGACAGCGATGAAGAATGATCGACGCCTACGGCGCATCGCCTGCGGGCTCCTGGCCTCCACCCTGGCCCTGCAAGGCTGCTCGACGATCCAGGAGACGGAGTCGAACGCCAAAAAGGCGCGGGAGCAGACGCGCCGCATCCTGGACGAGCGCACGGCTCAGGGCGCTCCCGCTGGCGTGACCCGGCTGGCGGGCCCCCGCATCGCTGGCCGGGAGATCAAGCTCGTCAAGAAGGAGGCGCTGCCCGACATCTTCGACGCCGAGATCGGCTATGCGAGCCATGGGACACAGCGCTTGGCCGAAGTGCTCGAAGAGCTCGGATCGCGCTCCGGGCTGGCGATCTCGGCCACGGAAATCGCATCCCCGTCGCGCAGCGGGCAAGCCCAGCAGGCGATCCAGGCCTCCGAGCAGCCCATCACCGGGTACGTCCAGGTCGAGTTCAGCGGCAAGGTCCGCAGCCTCTTCGATGACCTGGCGCAGCGCGCCGGCGCCAGCTGGAGGTACGTCAAGTCGTCGAACTCGGTGCAGTTCTACCGCTTCGAGACGCGCACCTACCCGATGCATTTACCATCCGGCGCCAAATCGCTGCAGGCCGCGATCAGCCTGTCGTCCACGAGCTTGAGCAGCGGCGGCGGCTCGGCCGGGAGCACGAGCGGAACGGGTGGCTCATCCGGGGGCGCCGGTGGCGGCGGCAACGTCTCGGTGACGCAATCCCAGGTCATCGACCCCTGGACGTCAATCATGGCGTCGGTGCAAGCCATCCTCGGAGTCAGCCAGGACACAACGGCCACAAGCCGGGCCATGCCCGCAATGACGGCGGCCGCAGGCGGCGCAGCGCCGACTTCGGCGAACAAGCTCTCCGCAACCGGCTCGGACGGCTTCGCGACCGCTGCGCCCGAGCTCGGGATCGTCACGGTCACGGCCAGGCCGCACAGCCAGGCGCGCATCGCCGCCCTGCTGCACTCGATCAACCAGCGCTTCGCGCGCAACCTCTTGATCGACGTGACGATCTACAACGTCTCGATGACTAAAGAGGAGACTGCCGGCGTCTCAATGGACCTGGTCTACCGGCGCCTCAACGGAAACGGCGTCGGTGTGGCCGGCGCCGCGCCGCTCCAGCCGGCCAACGGACAGCCCGGGCGCATCACCCTGAGCTTCTCCGATCCCGCCTCCCGCCTGGCGGGCTCCAGCATGGTCGCGGAAGCCCTGCAGTCCGTAGGCAACGTGGCTCTCTACAAAAAGGGGCAGTTCATGGCCGTGAACGGCCAGCCCAGTCCGTTCCAGGTCGTGGACGACGAGGAATACAACACCTCGGTGTCCGCCACGCAGACCGCCAACGTGGGCACGCAGTTGGCCACCCAGAAGGCCGTGCTCACCACAGGCCTGACGGGCAACGTGCTCCCGCTGATTCTGGGCGACAACCGGATCCTGCTGCAGTACCAGATGGAGATCAGCGCGGTCAGCAACATGAACCCTGCCGTCGTCAACGGCATCCTGACGTACTCGCCCAAGCGCTCCCGCCAGAGCTTCCAGCAGCAGGCGTTCCTGAAGGACGGAGACGCGATCGTGCTCTTCGGGTACGACAGCGGCGGCGACGAGGCCGCCGGCCAGGTATCGCTCTCGGGCGGAAGCAAGCGCGGCCGCGGCGACCGAACCATGTCGGTGATCGTGATGCAGGTGTTCGGAGGACAGAAGAATGGCTGACCGACGACTCGCCGCCTGGGCCATGCTGGCGGTCGTGGCCGCGGCGGCCGCCGGTTCGGCGCACGCCCAGCCCAAGACCCTCGCCGACCGCTCTGCCGAGGCCGACGTCACCCTGGAGCTGATGCAGAAGGACCGGCAAATCCAGGACATGCTGGCGACCGATCCGATTCTCCGGCAGCTGCCCACCGTGGTTTCGGTCGTCGTGCTGCAGGGCAAGCGTACCGCCCGGCTGGCGATGCCCAACGGCGTGGTCCAGACTTTCGAGGAAGGTGACGAGATCGCCGACCGCATGCACCTGCGCAGCGTGGCGTTGCGCATGGTGCGGGTCATGATCCAGCCGCTGCCGAACGCCAAGAGCCGGGCGCCGGTGTCCCTGCCCCTCCAGTTTCACGCCACGCGCAGCCCGGGCGTGGCTGGTGTGCCGGGTGGTCTGCCTGGTATGCCGGGCATGACTGGCGCGATGGGGGCGATGCAGGTTCCAGGCATGCCCGCAGCGCCTCTCGCGATTCCGCCGGGACTGATCCAGGCTCCGCCCGCGCTGCCCATCTCACGACCGACCGCCGAGCAGCCGATGACCGCGCCGCGCGCGGAGTCCGCTCAGCCGGCGCCGGGCGCGCCCGCCACATCGCCCTGACAGTATGAAGTGGCTCAACAACTCGCGTGACCGCGCTGCAGGAGACCCGCAAGCGCCGGGAGCAAGTTCCGATGCACGCTCCACCCCGGCGGGGGAGATCGTCGAGATCGAAGGCTTGCGGCTGGCGATCGCGCTGACATGGACCGGCGCTGAGAGCACCACGGACGGAAGGCGGTTCGCGGGGAAGAACAACGCCTACCTGGTCAAAGATGTGGGAGGCGAAATCATCGCGGCCGCCGGCGGCCGAGATGTCATCGGCCTGCTCGCGGGGGGAGCGGTCGTCGGACACGTGGTGCCGAATGCCTTCGTCTACCACCCCCTGCCGGACGGTCGCTTCTGGATCTGCCTGATTCGCGACGGCATGCCGTACGCGGGCTACGACCAGGTCGTTCCGGCCGTCGAGGCGGCGCAGCTCTACACGAACGCGACCTCGATGGCCGCTGCCGACACGCGCATGATCGGCGACACCGCGCCGGCGTCGCACACGCTGGACGAAGTGCTGGCCAAGGCTCGGTCGCTCCCTCGCAAGGAGCTCGAAGCGCTGCGCCTCAGAAAGAACGGCATCCGTCTGCGTACCGTGCTGACCCTGGCCGCACTTGCCGCGGCACTCGGGGCAGCGGCCGTGGTCACGATTGAGCACCGGGACAAGCTACAGAGCGAGCGCAAGCGGCAGGACATGTTGCGCGCGCTGCTGCAGAGCCAGCAGGAGCGCGAGGCAGAGGCCGCCCGTGTGGCGAGCGCAAAGCACGCCTTCGAGCAGACGGTGGCGCGCCAGCGAGCGCTGTTTCTCACGAGGAGCGTCGTGCTGCAGCAGTGGCAACAATGCGAGACGCTGCGCCGCCGCCTGCCCTTCTCCGACTGGGGGTACCGCCCGGTCAAGTTGACTTGCGACTTCGGGGCCTCCATGGCCACTGTCGAGTGGCAAGCCGTGAACCTCCAGACCCGGGTCGCCGACCGGGCCCGTCTGCCAGGCATTCTGGATCCGCTCGACATCGGTGCCCGCATCGTCTCCACCTTCGTGATGTCGCCGCTGGACCCCACGGCGGCGGCGAGCCGTCACATCGAACTCAAGCCCGCGCGGATGGCGATCGCGGACTGGGGCCAAGCCTACCTGAGGGGCGGCATGCGTCAGGGCGTGGAGGAGGTGGTGACAGTGAACCCGCCCCCAGAGATCGCAGGCCTGGACGGCGTCCAGAGCGTCGCGCTTGGCTTCAAACAAGCCATTGACGTCGCGGCTACCACCAGCCGCGACGTGCTCATGCTCGATGAGGCCATGCGGTTTCTCAGCACGTTTCCCATCACGTTTCAAAGGATGGTGTGGTCATCGCCCACCGCGCCCGGGGCGCAGTTCGCGGGCACTTCCACTCTCTTCATCCGCCAGTAAGGACAGGTCATATGGAACTGGGCATCTCTTTCAGATTACCGTCGCGCGGCGCATCGCCGGCGGCGCCTACCCGCGCCGGAGCCGGCGACACGGCGCGGGCCGATACAGATGGCGCGGCCCGGTTGAGCGTAAGCCAGGAGCGGCAGCGCCAATATCACGAAATCGCGTTCAAGGAAGCCAAGCAGCTGCCCGAAGGCGATTACATCAACCTGTTCTCCCTCAAGCGTCCTGTGTCGGAACTGCACCGAGCCACATTCGCCGCGGTCCGCAGTGAGCTGATGGTCGACCAGAAGCTGATGCCTCCAGGCCAATACCTCGACAAACCCAAGGCATCCGGCTCGCGCAAGTTCACCACCTACCTGCTCATGCCGCCGGCGGCCTACCTCTCAGCCCGGGCGATGATGGACGTCGCCCAGCGGCTGGAGGAGGACGGGCACGCCAACATCCTGCCGCTGCTCACCACGACGGAGCTGATCCAGGCCGTGCACCATCGCGCCAGCCGCGGCGTCGACAGCGGCAACGTCATCCAAACGACCATCCAGGACACGGCGCGCGCACTCCTGCTCCAGGCCGACGAGCTCCGGTCATCGGATCTGCACATTGAGACTCGCGGCGATGCTGCCGAGGTGCAGTTCCGGATTCACGGACGTCGCCAGCGAATGGCCGACATTTCCCGTGCGACGGCCGAGGCGATCGCCCACCTGCTGTTCAATTTCGAGTCGGCCGATGGGGCGCGCAAAGGCTCCTGGAATCCGAAGGAAGTGAAGGACACCTCGTTCGACGTTTGGGAGGACACGGTGGAGCGTACCAAGCGCATCATGCGTGTGCGCTTCCACTCGACGCCCATCCATCCTGAGGGCAACTTCCAGATCGTCATGCGGTTGCTTCGGCCTGCGGCAAGGACGGGGGGCGCCCGGCCGCTGTCCGACATCGGCTACACCCCGGACCAACTCGCGCAGATCGAGGAAATGCTGGTGGGCGGCTCGGGCCTGGTGCTGATGGTCGGGCCCACGAACTCGGGAAAGTCGTCCTCGCTGCACAGTTTCATCGAGCACCTGTTCCGCACACGCGGTCGGCACATCAAGGTGACGACGATCGAGTCTCCCGTCGAGAACGAGCTGCTCGGCGCGTGCCAGATCTCGGCAAGCAAGGACAATTTCCAGGCATACCTGGAAGCCTCCCTGAGGCAGGACCCGGACATCGTGATGGTCGGGGAAATCCGCGAGAACCTGGCCGCGCTCACGGTAAAGGATCTGGTGCTGGCCGGGCACAAGATCCCGGCCACCCTGCACGCCTACTCCGCCCCAGCGGCCTTTGCGCGACTCATGCAACTGGGCGTCGAGAAGGATCTGCTGACGATGCCCGGGTTCATCTCCGGAGTGGTTTACCAGCGCCTGATTCCCACGGTCTGTCCCCATTGTGGCCACGGCTTCGACGCGGCGATGAACGCCGGCCTGGTGTCGAGGGCGTTGCTTGATCGACTGACCTCCGTCTGCGACCTGCAGGAGCACCGCGTCCGGTTCGTGAATGACAAGGGCTGTGCCCACTGCAAATTCTCCGGAATCGTCGACCGGACACCGGCGGCCGAGGTGTTGATCCCCGACTCCACGTTCCTTAGTCACGTCAAGAACGATGACTTCGCCGCGGCACGGGAGCACTGGCTGCGCGTGCTCGGAAAGAAGGTTGCCTACGGACTGGGCGTCACCGCGATGAGCCATGCCATCCTCAAGATGCGCGAAGGGCTGGTGGATCCACGCGATGTCGAGACGGAACTCGGGGTGCTGCGCGACGAAGGCAGCCATTGACCATGATGCGTTTCAAGGCCCTCTACCGATTGCGGCTCACATCGGCCGTGCGCGCAGACTTCTATTCCGTGCTGGCCTCGCTCACGGGTTCGGCTGGCCGCATCCCGCTCGGCACCGCGCTGATGGAAATGGAGTCGGAACTGCGCAAGCAGAAGCACCTGCTGCGGCCGCTGCTACAGGAAGTGGTACGCCGGATGCACGGGGGACGCCGGCCCATGGATTCGTCCGACCGACATGGCGGCAGAAGCTCGCTCAAGCTGGGCGATGCCCTCCTGACGTTAGTGCCTGCCGCCGAGGCCATGATGATCAAGGCCGGCGAAGAGCGGGGCGACGTATCGGCGGGCTTGATGCAGGCCGCGGTGATCGCCACCAGCCAGTCCGAGGTCCAGTCCATCATCCGCGCGGGCTTGTTCCTCGTGTCGCTCTACGCCGTGGTCATGGTCGGTATCTACTACTTCTATTCGGCGGAAATCATCCCCGAGCTCGAGCGCGCGATACCGCGCGCGAAGTGGCCCGGGAACGCGCAGACGTTCGCCTACGTCGCCGACCACATCGTCGCCTTCAGCGCCGGGCTGTTCGGGCTGCTGGCCCTGGTCTGGCGGCTCTTCATCGCGCTCAACGCGAACCTGACCGGCGCGACGCGCAGCTTCCTGGACGAATACGTCTGGCCGTTCACCATGAGCCGCCGTCTGCACTGCTTTGCCGTCCTGAGCGGCCTGAGCGGCTTCGTCAAGACAGGCGTGCCGTTCCAGACGGCGATCGACAGCCTGGCGAGCTCGGCCAGTCGGTACATGCGCCAAAAGTTCCAACTCGTTCGCCACGACATCAAGCTGGGAAGGCCGGACTATGTCGCGCTCCTGTCCTGCGGGCTGTTCCCCGCGGAAAGCGCCTGGATCATCAACCTGTACGGCCGGACCGCGGACTTCGGCGCATCCCTGGAGCACATCGCCGAAGGCTACATCGACCACCTGCTCAAAAGCGCAAAAAAGACCACCGAAATCATCAACGTCCTCGGAATCATGTGCGTTGCCGCACTGGTGATGTGGATCTCCAGCACCCTGTATTCGATGCAGGGAGCCATCCGGTAACCCCCCAGCAAGGAGCCAAGCATGAAAGCCTACTACCCCCACCATTCCAACCCCCATCGCCAGCGCGGCGTGAGCATGATCGAGGTCGCCGTCTGGAGTGTGATCCTCGGCGTGGTCGTGGCCACGGTCCTCGGCTACTTCAACGGCGTGAAGGGCGGCTATAACGCCGGCGCCGCTGGCGAGAAGATCATCCTGCTCACCAGCGAGATCACGAAGAATTGGTCGCGGGCCAACGACTACTCGACGGTTTCGCCGACCGAGGTCAACAAGCTCTCGCTCATCAAGAGCCCGCTGCGCTACGACAGCGGATCGCTCTACGACGGCGCCGGCAACACGATGGACCTCAACGGCTCCCGCATCTCATTCGCGCTCACCGTCGGGGGCAGCAGCTTCCCGCTGAACAAGGACGATTGCGCGACGCTTGTGTCGCGCATCGAGCCGATCGCCGTGGCGATCCGCATCGGCACCAGCGCTGCGGCTTCCGCCGGCGTCATCAGCGGCGGCAACGTCTACAAGAGCGGTGGCGACATCACCCAGACCGGCCTCACGACCGGCTGCAGCGAGCCGTCTCCGAAAATCGCCGCGCAGTTCCGGTGACCCCTCCCACCGCTCCGCCCGCTCGGGCGGCGCACGACGCAACCACCGGGCCTGCCATGGACAGCACCGTCAAAACCATCCTCGACGCCATCACCGACGTGCGCGCCTGCATCAACGAGCCAGGCAGGAGCCTTCAGTTTCCCGGGCCGGTGCTCCTGCAGCCGGAGATCCAGCCGTACGTCGACGGCCTGCTCGAGCATTTCCAGGTACTCCAGTCCGTGGACGCCACGCTGCACCACGACGGCCTGGTGTGGCGCGGCCATCTGGATCGGAGCGTGGTGGACGGTCCGTGGGTCAGTTTCCGCAAAATGCCCGAGCGGCCGCCCACTCTCGACACCCTGCCCTCGCCGCTACCCGCGGCGATCCGTGAATGGCTTTTGAAGCCTGCACACAGTGAAGGAGGCCTGCTCCTGGTCGCGGGCCCCACCGGCGCCGGGAAGACCACCACCGCATCGGCCACCGTCATCTCGCGCCTCATGGAGCTCGGCGGCTTCGCGACGACGGTCGAACAGCCACCGGAGCAGCCGCTCAACGGCTGGCATCAAGGCCCGCATCGCAAGGGGTACTGCTCCCAGGCCTGGGTCAAGATCGAGGGCGAGAGTCCATGGGCCGCGGCGCTCACCGGTGTGCTCCGTTCCCAGTCCGCCGGCACGCCAACGATGCTGTTCGTGGGCGAGATCCGCGAGGCCGAGGCCGCTCGGGTCGCGCTGCAGGCTGCGGGCAACGGCTTCCTGGTCATCTGCACGTCCTTCGCCACAGACACTGTGTCAGCCGTCAGTTCGTTCGCGAAGTGCCTGGACGAGAGCCAACAGGAGATGTTCTCCCTGCTGCTGCGCGGCGTCGTGTTCCAGAAGCTCGACGGCAAGTTGCTCACGGCCAAGCTGCTGGAATCGACGTTGCCGGTGCAGCAGGCCATCTCCGCGGCGAAGTACGCGACCCTCGAAGGCGAGGCGCAGCGCCAGGCCAACGAGCGCATGTTCCTCAGCAGTTCGTCCAAGTACGCCGCGCACTGACCATGTGGATCCTCTTACCAGCCATCTTCATGACCTGCCTGCTGACCGCATTCATTGGCGCGCGGGGGGACGCCGGCGCGGCCGAGATCCGCACGCGGGCGAACGACGAGCTCATGCACTACAAGACGTTCATCGCCGCGGCGGACATGTACTTCCGGAGCCATCCGGCGCCTGCAGCCTCAACCCGCTACACCTGGACCATGCTCAAGGCTTCGGCACCTGCAGCAATGAGTGCGGCGACGATGCGAGACGATTGGTACGCCGTGCGCGACGTAGACGGATCCTGGGCCGCATGCACCCAGCTGCGCGAGGAAGCCGCCCGTAAGGTCACCAGCCTGTTCCCGGGCACAGGCGGCCCGCGGGCTCCCTCCCCGACCGCCCTGCTCGCGCTCGGCGACCAGGCGGCAGCAGCGACGGCCACGTCGCTGTGCGAGCGGGGTGCTCCATGAAGCGTCAGCATCTGGGCGCGTCACTCCTCGAGATCGCGCTGGCGCTCATCGTGCTGTCGCTGGTGTACATCGGCGCGATGCCCTGGATTACGCGCCAGCAGGACGCGGTGGCGGCCAAGGCGGTTTCCACCGACCACACCCAATTCGCAGCCGCAGCGCGGGCGTACTTCGAGGCGAACCGCGCAGCCTTCATTGCGGCCATGAAGGACGGCACGGGGGCCGACACACTCTGCCTGGTGCGAGTGGATCGAACCAGCGGCGCTGGCGTCTCCACCTTCTCGGCACCCCTGCACCGGTGCGCCCTCGATGCGAGTTTCCTCCAGCAGCGGGCTGCGCTGCCGGCGACGGCCGGCGCGACGAATGCTTACGGCGAAAGCTGGGTTGCTGTCTTCCGACTGGTGTACGACAACGCCAGCCCGCCGCAGCCCACCGGCGGCGTCGAGACGTGGATCACCTCGGCCGCCGTAGGTGGAACCTCGCCCATGACCGCCGCGCCCTATCCCTACGACCGTGCGGCAACCGCCGCGGGGTTCCTGGAAGGCAATGGGGGTGTCGTCGCCGACAAAGACCGCTCGACGTGCGTTGCTTCCGCAAGTGCGAACCGCTTCGAGGCGTGCGGCGCAGGCTGGCGCGTCGATCTCAGGAATTTCCTCACCTCCGACGAACTCGCCCAGTTCGCGGCCCGGCTCAGCAACTAGACAGCGGCCCCATCACCATGAAAAGCATCATCGACAACGAAACGTTCGGCAGATTCGTGATCCAGACCTTCCACGAGGGCGAAGGGAAGCTGTACACAGACGCCTACATTCAGCCTGGCCAGCCGGTGCGTGTGCGCCTGGGAAGCCATCGCTGGGTCAACCTCGAATACACCGTGGGCGAACACAATGAAAAGCGGCACCTCGTCTTCAGCGCCGAGGACTTCGACGCGCTGATGGCCAACCTGTTCATGAAGCTCACTCACCGCGGCGGCGAACCTGCACGCAAGTGGCAGGACCTGGTCGCGCAGGCCAACGGCTGCTTGCATCCAATGATCACCCTCACGGTGCCTTCTGCCGGTGGGGATATACCGTTTCGTGTGCGGTTCACCCTGCAGCGCCAGGACATGGGCGGCTACGGATTGATGCTGCGGTGCCTGCGGCCTGTGCCCGAGTCGCTGGAGGAGCTCGGGCTCCCGAGCACCATGCACGCGCTGTGTCAGGCCGGGCACGGCCTCGTGCTGGTCACTGGCCGCACCGGCGCGGGAAAGAGCACCACGACTGCGGCTCTCATCCACCAGATCAACCGGAGCACGTCGTCGAACATCGTGGTGATCGAAGAGCCGATCGAGTTCATCCACCGCCCGGACAAAGCCAGGTTCACCTATCGCGAGGTGGGCGTCGACGTCGACACGTACGCCAACGGCGTCGAGCAGGTGCTGCGTTACGTGCCGGACGTCATCAGCATCGGCGAGATCCGAGATGCCGAGACTATGCGGGCTGCGGTGCGGGCCGCAGAGTCGGGCCATCTGGTGTTCGGCACCCTCCACGCCGCGAATACGACTGGAGCCATCCGCAAGGCGCTTGGTTACCTTGACTCCCCTGGCGAGAAGCTCTCGTTCGCAACCAATGTGGTTGGCGTGATCGCTCAGGCTCTCCTGCCGGCGAAGACCGGAACGGGTAAGGCGCTGGCCTTCGAGGTAATGGATTTCACAACCAAGCGCAGCGGCACCACGGCGCTGGCCGAGACCGTGGAGAAGATGCTCTCGGCCAAGAGCGACGGCACCGAGCTACGCCAGTTCGAGGCGGATTTCCTCAGCTCTTCCAGCGGCATGGGGAACAGTCCGTTCATCCAGAGCGTCGTCTCACTCATACGTAAAGGCCAGGTCGATTCAAAGGCTGCGCTTTCACTGCTCACCGACGCAGCGAGCATGCAGCGTCTGAACGAGGCAGTGACAGCGAGCTCAAAGAAGTAGGAAGGACCGAGCTATCTTTAGTGCGTGTCCTGGACGCACCTGAACGCTGAGTCTATTTCGACCTGACCACTAGCCGGCACCGATGACAGATCGCCAATCTCACTGTCCAGACGCTCTTCTAAGGCAAAATTCGGCCAGAACCAGCCATCGAGAACTTGATGAAGATTACCGACGATGACGTTGTTGAGTCGCTGACGAGCGACGGTATCTCCTCGGATCGTTGGGCCGCATTGGGTTCACACCTTGTTGGCTATGTGAACGAGCGCGGTCAGCTTATGGCACGCATCATTGAAGATGACGCGCTTGCTGCCGCTGCGTCAGATTTTCTGTGTCGGCGCGGCCAAGTGCTCAGTGTCCCCAAACACAATTGAAATACCCCTTCCGGATTTTTCCGCTGGCAGCTTCGGGCCCAATGCCGCCCGCGTGTTGCGTGATTTGACCTTCCGGAAGCAGTCGCTGGCGCATGATGCGGCTTAGTCATCTACATCCCCGCGCGAAGCGGCACAAGTGGCCGGTTTGTGCACCAGGGCGTAGGCCCTGCTCGTCGCACCTCGGCTAGGATCCCTTGCCTACGACCTAGTTGGGGATAGAGGCCTAAATCTCGCGGGAGGCTGCCCAAGTCGGGTTGAAGAGTGAGGTTACGGCCGTATTGAACACGGTCTCTGAGTGAAGGCCGATGGCGGACTCGATCATCTTCGACTCGCCGAAATCCGCGCTGCCGATCCACACCGTCTCAGGCCCGAGAAACACCGCCTTTGCATTGATTTCACTGTGCAGCGCAATGCGGATCGCAGGGAACTGGGCTTTCAACTTGCGGGCATTAGCTTCAGCGTCGGTACTGGCCAGGATATAGATGTCGCGGGGCCGCTTGCACACAATACGACCTATGTAGTCCAGGTTCGGCAAGAGCCGAGTCATTATCAGCAGCGGGCCCGGCATGCGCGCTAGCTGGGACAGCTTCGTGTTCCAGGTGCTCGCAACAATCGATAGCTTCGCGTCATCGCACGAGAAGGCAAAGCCACCAGCGTCGTCTGAGAATGCCATGCGTAGTTCCTGTGAATTTGGGGCTACTTCAGCTTGATGTGCAAGTGAGTGAAGCCTGCGGCATCCGTGGTCTCCTTGACTTCGAGGTAGTGCTGTTGCTTGCGCACGAGGTCACTGAGTTTGCCAAAGCCGTAGTTCCGCGGGTCGAATGAGGCGTGGTTTTTGCTGATGAAGGAGCCTACGGCTGACAGCGACGACCAGCCTGTGTCGCGCTGCGTCTCTTTCACGGCGTGCGACAGCAGACCGTGAAGGGCGGGAACGTTTTGCACCTGTACGGGTACCTCAGGGGCTGCGCCGGTGGCAGGTTGTTTCAGCACCTCAACGAAGACGAACTTGTCGCAAGCTGCGATGAAAGCGTCTGGAGTCTTGCGTTCCCCGAATCCATAAACGACCTTGCCGGCCTCCCGCAGGCGAGTGGCCAGTCGAGTGAAATCGCTGTCGCTGCTGACCAGACAGAAGCCATCGACATTGCCGCCGTACAACAAGTCCATGGCGTCGATGATGCAGGCGCTATCCGTGCTGTTTTTGCCCTTGGTGTAGGCGAACTGCTGCATCGGTTGGATCGCGTGACGGTGGAGGTGATCCTTCCAACCCACCAGGTTTTGCGTAGTCCAGTCACCGTAGGCGCGCTTCACAGTCGCGACCCCGTACTTCGCGACCTCCTCAAGCAGTTCTTTTATGACCGCTGCACTGGCGTTGTCCGCATCGATGAGTGCAGCGAGCCGTAGTGCGTCTTGTGCCATTGTTTTGTCCCCTCTTTCCGATCAGCCTACCCGATAGCCGCCGCAAGCAACCGACCGGTAGCGGCCGAATTCTGCCCTACAGGAGCGCAGGGGTGCATGTCGGCGACCTGCTATCGATGCCGGCTGAGTGGTCAGATTGAAATGGAATCAGTGTTCAGATGTGCCCGGAATAAGCAGAAGGTTTCGTCGTACAGCTACTGCATGTACTTTGCATTTATCTGAGCTATGTTTTCGAGTAGCAAGCGAATTCCCTATTCGTTTGAGACGGTAAAAGTGGTGCCCAATGGTTTGTGAGGTGTAAGGTTGACGCTGTGCCGTGAGCAGAGACTTGTCAAGGGGCGTCGGGTTGAGCGAACGGCTACGCCACTTCGTTGAGCATTGTGCGCATGGCCTTGCGGAAGCGAAACAGCATACTGAATCCAACGACAACACTATCTCCGACGGCGGGCAATGGAACTACGAATCCTTTGATGATTTCAATCGACTTGACATTCCATAGTCCTTGGTTGTGCGTCAGTACGTTTCGTACCGCAATTAGTTCCAGACATCCGTTGGCAGCCCACTGATGGCGCGGATCTAGTGCCTTCCGCAGTTTCTCAACCTTTGATTGAGGGAAGTTTCCTGCTTTTTCTCGCCTCTGCTGGAGCGCTTCGTCCATCATCGAATCCAGAATCACAGTCAAATCTTGAACAAGCATCTTGATCAGTTGGCGAGAAACATCTGGAAAGTGCTTGTTTGGATCACGGCGAAAGGTAATCTTGTCTTTTCCGCCCGGATGCGCAAGTAGCACTGAAGCGTAGGAACAATCAGGCGTAACCCACAGACTGGTCTCCCTGGCTCGCTGATCCAGCGTCGTCAGATCTCCAAAATTAACTTCTTTAGCCAAATGCAGAGAATGGATCAACGTGTACAGCGTGTTGGTCCATACATTTACGGGCTCCCAATCCATCGACATACGCTCCCTAAGTGGTCCGACGTAATGTATCCCGCAGAACGGGGGGCGGAAGAAACTTAGACTGGTTTTATGCCGCAAGTCAAGGATCACCCGGTACTCGATGGGGCTGAGAGAGCCAAGGCAGATCTTGATCCGCTTTTCGTTGTCCCAGCGGATACGCCAGGGTTATCCGGCAAGACCGCAGCCGCACTTCTTGAACTTCTTGCCCGAACCACATGGACAGGGCTCATTACGACCGATCTTTCCCCCAGTGGAAGTCGACGTGCCTTGTCTGAGGGGCAGAGGACGTGCTCCGGGGCGCCACTGCGGAAGCGGATTGGCTTTGATCTGCGCGATCAACTGGCGTTGGTTCGCGAGGGTCATCCGGGCCTGGGGCGGCAGGGCGGCCTCGTAGACCTGAAGCCGTTCCATCTCTCTCTCAGCCTCCACGTACAAGCCGCAGTAGGCCAGAACCACGGCATACTGCGCACGGACATCCAGGTGCCGATTCAGCAGTTGGTTGTCCACGACCACTGGCATGACGTGCTGCTCAAGAACCTCACGCGCGCCCACAAAATTATGTCGTGCGACGAACTCATCAGCGAGGTCTTGCCCGACACGTATGAGCGAGTCGATGGCGCCAGCGATGGCGTAGAACTTCATGGCATGGATTCGCGCGAGAGGCGCGAGAACTCCCAACTTTCCGGCCACCATGGCCTTGAGTTCGAGCGCATCCGCGAGTCGCTTGATGTCCGCATGATCAAGTCCCGGTTTGTTGATGAGCGCCCAGAGCACGGCTGGCTTCGCACCAAAAACCTGCTCGGGCCGAATGCCGAGAACCGCGAACGTCTCGTCGATCACCTGTTCGACCGCTCTCATCGCGCTTTCGGAGTGCTCAAGGCGAAACAGCGCTACTGCCGCGTTGTAGAGGAAGACGCGTCGGTGGACGGGCTTGTACGGCAATCGGCTGTCCAGCTCGCGAATCGCGCGCCGAACTTCCTCCTCGTCACCTTGATTCGAGAAATGGAGCATACGCTTCATCAGGAACGATAGAACTTCGTCCTCACCGAGCGCGCCGCTGTCGATCAATTGCTCCATCGCAGCCAACCTAGGTGCCAGACGATCCATGTGTCCGAGCTTCATGTCCGAGAAGACAAGTCCATCGAGAGCCCAATACCGTTGCGCTGGGTCTGATTCATCCTTAGTGACCAGCGCCTCCAGGCCGTGCCAGACCTCCACGGCAACCCCCATCTCGTGGAACATCTCTTCGCCAATGAGCTCTACCAGCGTCTTGACGTCCCCTGTGGCCAGCAGCAGCCGCGTGTAGAGCGAGAATCGCGCCGTGTTGCGATCACGTTCGAATGCCTCGACCAACAGCTCCTTGAGGGCAACGCAAGCCCGTGACGCGACTTCTGCGGGCATGCCTAAAAGGCGCTGACTCCCGACAACACGGATGGCGTCATGCAGTCGGATCTCCTTGTTTCCATAGATCTCCACCACCCCGGCGGCTCGCAATGCCCGGATCACGCCCGCAACCGCTCGCTCATTCATCTCAAGTGCCGCGTGCAGCAGCTTGTTGATCTCGGCTGGTAGCAGGCCAACATCGGACAGGCTCAGCACTGCGATCGTCTGTTGTGCGGCGAGGGGAAACGCGTCGAAGACCTTCGCCAAGATGACCTCTTGGGCGGTGTGCGTCAAGTTGGTCAATGAGTCGACGGCGTCGCACATCTGGTCGATGCGCCCTGAGTACTCTTCGCGAGCAATTGTTGCGGCACTCCTGACGAATAGAGGCATGCCCGCCGTCAGCGCCCTCAGGCGCCCCATGGTGGCCGCATCCCCCCGACATCCCCACCCGACAGCCGCAGCCGCGACATCGTCGACACCCCAGCCCTTCAGCGGCTCTCGCGTCAACCCCAGAAGGGCTTCGATCTCGGGCAACGTCCCAAGCGGCTGCGCCAGGAGTACGAACTTCAGCGCCGACGTGACATCAATTATGCGCTTGAGGCTCTCTGACGAAACACGATGCACGTTGTCCAGTACAGCGATCGGCGAGAGCCCCTCGCGCTGGAGATGAATGTCCATCTGGCGAAGTGACTCGACGCCAGTGGCGCCCGGCAGCAAGATCTTGCGCACCGCATCTGGTTTGGCGCCGGCCAGCTTAGCGGCTAACTCACGCACCAGCGAGGTGGCGAGGGCCTCCCCCGGCGTCTCGGCGCAGTCGAAGTACGCGCAGTTGTGCCTGCTTACGGTGGCCGACTGTGAAGCCCAGGCGGTCTTCCCCGCGCCCGAGAAGCCGGAAACGATCCGGACTCGGGCGCTGGAGTCGATTTGAGGTTCGTTCTCCTGTGGGCGGTACTGTTCGGGCGGCGCCGGGAAGTCCTGCAGTTGAATCAGTATCTGGTCTAGCAGTGTCGGCAAATCCGCGACTAAGAAGGTGTGATCCGCATGAGGGGCTTCCCCAGCGGCCGCAGCCTGGACACGGCCAGTCAGTTTCCAGACCAAGGAGTCGGGCGCCGACATGGCAAACGGGACGGTAGTGACTCGGTCGACGCACCATGCGACAGCCTGATCGATGCCCACCCAAGCCGGTGGAAGTTGACCCAGCCGACCAGAACACGCGCGGCCTGGCCACAGGATCTCAACGTCACCCTCTAGATTTCCTGTCTCAACTTGTTCCGCCAATGACGGACCCAAAGCTCGGTTCACTACCACCACGAACGTTGCGTGGCCCAACCTACGGCCCAACTGGTGCTCTTGCCGCAGGGCATCGAATCTATCCATCGCCGACCTGATGTCGGCCGGCATGATCGGTTGGCTGCGCGTCTTGACCTGTATGTAGCAGCGCCCCTCTGGTGTGACGAGCTCGATATCCTCGTCCCGTTCGACCACCACGGACATCGCGCCGGTCTGCCCTGAAGCTAGAAGACATGCGGCAGCATAGAGATGCTGATAGAGCAACCCCCGGTGAACTGCCTCAATGCGGATCTCTTGGGCTGGATCAAGCGTCTGGGTATGCGTCATATGGGTATGAAGACTTGGTTTCAGGCCTCGCGATGGCATTCGCCAGTGGCAGCTTATCTTCCTTCCGAGACGCTACACCTATGATGTACGCTGTTAACGGATAAACGCGCTCACAATTCATTTTGAGGTTCGCCACCCAGCACCACATCGACGGACACCAGACCGGTGGGATCTAAGGCCACTTTCCCGATACGGCTCCATATCCGGCAACTCCCAAATCAAAACCGCGCGAGGCAACGACTCAGCGCCTTACCCAGGTAGCCAACGGATGGCAGGACAACGATTGACGGGCGCTGCCGCGCAGACTGAGGCCATGCGGGTGCTAGCCCATTCACGTGCGAGTATCGAATCGGCTCTGGCGCCCTTCGAGCCAAGAGGCACATTCGAGGTCTGGTTCGCGACCTACCGCGGCATCGAAGAGCTGATTAACCTACCGGGTGAACTGCATGGCGCTCCGCTCTTAGAGGAGATTGAGAGGCTGTTCCTTTTGGACATGGAAGGCATGATTCGGGCGTTGCCGTCTATCAAAACAGGGCTGGAATCCCGTTTCTCCCGTTTGGTAGTAAGGCGGCTGGTTCAAACTATTATTCAGCTGTGTGCAATCGCCACGTCGTTTGCGACACATCAGTTACCTGCAGCACGGGAAATGGCAACCGTCGGTACGGCCGTCGGCTACTTGCAGTCCCGCCGACGTCACCTGCTGGCCCTCCTTCACACGATTCCTGGGGTCTGCCGGGGAACTCAGCGGCTGCAGGAACTGGACAGCCTCAATCAATTTCTCTACCTCATCGAGACTGCCGGCGTGGGTACAACGTCGATGCACAACAACCTAATGCTAGCTCGGGTATACCCGGACTTCGCCTTAGACGTCGACAAGGCGGGGATATTGGCAAGCCACAGCTTCAACGGACTGGACTTGTTGTTTCTAGAGCCCGAGAGAACAGCCATCACCGAAATGGCCGATGTCGATCTCAGCGGTGTGAAGCGTGTTCCAGTGAACCGCCGATTGATTTTTTCCAAGGCCGCGTTGGAGAACGATCTCGCGTTCATCGGTGCAGCGTACGCGGAATTTAACCTCTACGATACGTCTTATGGTCGGTTGGCCGAGTTCATCCGCAGCTTGCTCCCGCTTGTTGTTGACGAGTATTTCGTCCGGCTGACAGTCAAGCGCTTCGACGAGTTGTGTTCCGAGCAGAAACTACCCGACACCCTCAGAAAGGCGCTTGTTGTTGAAGGCGCTGACTACGTCGACAACACCAGCACCTACTCGCCGTTCACGCGCGTCGGCGGCGAGCTGGTCACTTCGGTCACGCTGCTTAGTCGATTTGCGAACCAATGGAAGAATGTCTGTCTGAACCGTGTTCGTCGATACCAGATCCGCTCTGGATTTATCTTCGAGAAGTCGGTTAAAGCAGCGCTGCGTGCGCAGGGATTCAACATTACGGAAACCAAGAGAGTGGGCCGCGCGGAGTTCGACGTTGTTGCAACGCTTGACGGCGTGATCTACAACGTTCAGTGCAAGAACAATCTCGTCGACTTGGATCGGATCAACGCCGACGTACGAACGTTTGTTCGCTACAACCGCACCCTTGACCTGGCCTACCAGAGGGCTCTAGAGAAGGAGCGCGCGCGCCAGCAAACGCTCTTGGGTGCGTTGGGCCTGACGGCAATCAAGCACTTCGTAGTGAGCCGCTATCCTGTCGCAACACAGAACCCCTGCGTTTTGGCCTTCGGCGAGATCTCGCGGTTCAGGGCTATTGCTGTCGGGAGGTGAAGCCGATGGTTGGAACCATCAGTCCTGTAGCTAGTAGCCCAGCTCATGCTGTCGGCGGAAACCGAGTGACTGCATTGCGTTGCGATACTGAACGACTCTTTGTGGCCGATAGTACCCATTCGTAACCGAGATGCGAATGGCAGCAATCGCTGCAAAGCACTCTCTTAGGCTACGTCCTCCGGTCAGTGCTGCTGTATGGCCATGTTCGACAGAAACTCCATCCCAGTTCGCTTGACCAACTCCTGATAGCTGATGGGGTGTCCGACCGACTCTCCTGCCCTGTTCTCTTGCCAATGCGCCCAAGCCCGCTGCGTGGTCGCGTCATACACGAGCTTGTACAGGTAAGTAGGTACTTTCACCTGATTCGCACCAATCGCAGGGCCGCTGTCCGTGAACACTGGCCCAGTGATCACGAACACATCCCCTTTGGCTCGCAGCACATAGCGGCGAGTGTCCTGCTCGATCTTGTTCCATGCACCCCCGTTGTGCTGTGAATTCTGGGGAACCATGTTGGCGAGACTGAAGCTTTGCGCCATGGCGGTGGGCGTCGGCATATCTCCTGCGGGCGCCATGTGTCCACGGCTGTACCCTGAGTTCTTGTAGTCCTCCAGTTCCGCGCGCTCTCCGCGGGGCAAACGGGCATCCGCAAAAAACCGCTTGGCACGCTTTTCATCGGCATCCTCGATGCTCTGGCGATTGAGGCGCTGGGCCACGTAGACGGGTGTCCGCGTCACGCCGCTGTGCAGCACTGCAAACGCCTCGTAGCAAAGCTCACGCAGCTCCCGTCGTGACTTGATCGCAGGTGGCTTACCGCCCGCAAAAAATTGCGGACACTGCGCAAAGCTGGTGGGCTGCGGGGTGAGTAGCGCCGCGCTATCGAATTGCGGCGGGCGGGCGGATGAAACGCCGGAGAAGGCGCCGGCAAGTGACAGGACCAGCACATAAGAAACACGCACTCGGTGCGACCAAAAAAATTTCAAAATCACTTCAATCAGGCTGCAAAAAATGGGACTGCTGATTGGAGCATTCGGCGGCTTTGTTGACGACGTCCGAAGGCTGAATGCATGGGTTTTTACACGTGCTTTCACACAGTGGCGCGGGGAAGGAAATGCATGGCTCAAACGCCATTGCGGCTTCGATTCATCCTCGTGCGAAACGTGATCGACCACCGGAGCTCTGTCGTCGGTGCCACGCTGTGCTGCCAAGCCCACCGTGCCTTGGCAGCAATCTTGTAGATCGAGCGCGGCGCCACTTCCAGTTGCACGACCTTGTGCGTCGCAGGATCGTCGGGATACGGCCTGAACCGCAACAACGCGTGTCCGCCAAGTGACACTCCGACGATGATCTCGAAGTCCGGCACATCGCGGTACCAGCCCAGCGGCGTGCCGGGTGCATAATCGGCAACCAGCGCGTGCACCAGATCCTGCGGTGCGACGACCACCCACTGCGCGACTTGGTCCCGCACTGGATGAAGCCGGGGGTCAAGGTCCGCACCCAGCAACAACCGGTTGGCATCGAAGTCATACGAGCCTCCAAAACTAGCCACCCGGCGCCGTGCCAAATACTGCTTGTATCGCGTCGCATACAGCGGCAGCGATCGAATGGTGGCGATCAGTGCCTGCTCTTCCTCTTCGTTCAGGAACTGCTTCTGGAAGACCAAAACCCTTCAATGGAGGACTCGACGGGAGCTTCGCCAAACAGATGCGCCTGCATCATCGCTTCTTCCTCATTTGAAATCCCGGCTTTCGGTGCCCAGCCGTGCGAGCAGCTGCGACAGATCGGCCAGCCGGACTGCCACCAGATTGCACACCTCGCCCTCACGATTAAAGGAGTAGCTGAATTTCATTTTCGAATGACTACTTAGGAGCAGAAATTGCGGCCTCCGCTAAGGTCTGCTCATGGCCGCTTGCGGCCGCTGACTGAGGATACCTGCTGTGGGTGTTTATGGTGCTTGACTGACCGATCACCATGGCCAGAATGCGCACTCTAGGCTTGCGCCGCCGAAAGCGCGCGAAACACTAGACCAGATCAAGATGCCACGGAGCGAAGTCACTTGGTGGCGCCTTCAGTTCGAAACGTACACCGCGATGCAGTTGTCGCATACGACCCAAGTCATCGATGTAGCCGCCGTACGGAGGTGCTTTGAGGTACAGCGAATCTCCCGCGACCACTGCCTGAAACAGTGTTAATCCAGTGACAGCAGAAACGTGCGCGTACTTCGCAGTTGTAGCTTCCTGTCGCGCCATGACTGCCCGTTGGGTTGCCCGTGCCTTCGGGGACTCGACGAATTCGGCGAGTTCCTTCGCCAACTGGCGGGTGGTTGGCACCGCAGGGAGGCGATCGAAGTAGCTCGCGGCCCTGCGCAGAAGCTCGAGCGCCTCAATGGTCAACGCGTCCTGTTCCGCCTTCTCTACCGCTTCGCTTGGACTCACAGCGCCGTCCCCCCATCCCCTGCGCCCGCCAACACCCGGGCGAGCCACCGCGCATTGGTAGGCGCACGAAAAATGAGGGGATTCCGGCTGAACAACCGCTTCATTGCCGGAGGTCGAGCAGATCTCGGCGATGCTGGCTCAGCAGGCAGTCGATAGCGTCGAAGCTCGTCCCGTACTGCGCCGATGCGGGCCAGCGAAAGGCTCACGGCGGAAGTGTTTGGTATCAGGTCGGGATAGCACCAAACAGCGCCGATGTGCCGTGCAATCTCCGACGTAGTCAGCGGCGCCTCGGCGGCGCGAAGGACGGCAATGACCGCCGCGTCCTTCTCCGCGGTCGTTGTTCTTTTGGTTTGTTCAACTTTCATATGGCCTCCATGCTATTTTTGCTTCGTGGGCGCCTTCGGCTCGGCCGATTGCAACCTGACCAGCTGTGCTTCGAGTACTTCGACGCGACCGCCAGCGCGCGCAAGCTGGGTCGTCGATTCCAGCGTTTCCTGGCGCGCCGAAGCCAAATCGCGCTTCAATTCGTCCACGGCCGACTCCATGCGCCGGCGCTCCCCCGCAAGTTCCTCCCTCGCACGATCTCGTTCGGATTCGAGCGCGCTGCGCGCCTTGTTGAGGTCGTCAACCGCCGCTGCCAACTGGCGCGACTGATCTTCGGACTGCTGCTCAAGCCGGGCAATGACCGATCGCGTCATCGTGAGCTCATCGCTCACCGACTTGTGGCTCGACTCCTCTCTTTGGAGACGAGCTTGCAGATCCTCCACGCGAACCGCGATCTCCGTGGCCCTGGCCTCGGCCGCTGCCGCCCTGGCGGCTTGATCGCCCGCTTCGGCCTGTGCTGCCCGCAATGACGCGCGTAGCTGGTCCGATTCGGCGGCCGCAGCCCGGCGCGCCTCATCGCGCTCGGCCTCGCGTCGTTCAGCCAAGTCCAGGGCTTCCGCCGCTTCGCCCTCCAGTTCGGCTCTGGCACGATCAAGTGCATCGCGTTCGGCCGCGAGCCGATCATCTGCCAGCTTGAGCGCAGCAGCCCACAGATCGGAGGACCATGCGTGCAGTTTGTCCAGCACGATTTGCGGCGCCGGTTCGCGTGCGCCGCTGGCCGCTGCTGCAGTCTTGCGGCGTTCGTTCCACGCGCGAACGACGGGCCCAATCGTCGCGTAGCTTCCCCCCTTAGTGCTGGTCATCAACGCAAGGCGCGTTCGGACCGATTCATTCGTGACACGAACTCCCTCTTTTGCGAGATCGTCGCAAGCCTGCAGGATCAATTTTTCAGTAATGGTTGCTTCACTAGACATCAACGGTCTCCGTCACATTGTTGTTTGTTGTATGTATTGTATTGCGCATTACAACAACAATCGACCTTTTTTTTCCCGGAGATTAGCGCGTTGTCCAGTTGAGTGAGAAAACTGCCCAGGGTCACCTTGCGATGCCCTGGGTCAGACGTCAAACGACCTCTACGAACTGAACTGTGGTCCAGCTTGGGAGCAGCAGTACGTCCCGCGCATGCGCCGGGCGATGAGCCTCCCAGCATTTTTTCTCGCCATCCCAGTGATGCTCGCCAGCATCGCGTCCAAGTACCGGGTATCCGTTTTCCGTGTGATAAGCAGAGGCGGCATTCATGAGCTGCGGCAATCCCACCACTTCGCCCTCGATGAGGACGACCAGGCCGTCGCATGCGGCATCGACCAGCGCACTGCCTGGCGGCAGTCCGCACAGCAATGCCTTGGCCCCGGCCATCCACCCAGAGCAACTGCATAGGTCGAGCCCTGCAAGCTCCGGACGAAGTGCCTGGAGAGCGAGCTCCGCTGCCCGCGCTGCGGCGAGCTCGCCAACGCTTCGCGCACTATTCAGTTGCACCAGATATCGGTACCTGGCCTCGAATGCTTCGGTTTCGTTCATCGTGATCTTCCTGAAACAGAGTCGGGGAAATAGCGCACTCCACCCTCCCCTCCGCCGAAGCGGAGGGGATGTCATGAAACAGGGTGGATGTGTTGGAGACCGCCGGCAGCGCGGCGGATGTTGCGGACGAACGTCCTGCGATCGTCAGGCGGAGAGCAGTTCCCTGGCCAGGGCCACTTCGATGCTCTCGCCTTCCGATTCGTTGAGTACGTCAAGCCCGCTTTCCGGCATCTCGCCGGATGTGGACTGGGACACGGCAATCTTCTTGCCCATCAAGCGCAGGCAGTCCATCTGGCTGGTGCCGGCGTAGCCGAGGAACGCGACGCGAACGTCGTGCTGCTGCCCGATCCGCCAGGATCTGCGCGCGGCCTGCTGCACCGTATAGACGTTGAAGCCCGATTGCATAAAGACGATCGTCGGGAAGTCGAGAAGATCCAGGCCGGTCTTGACGAGCTCGGGGTTCGTCACGAGCACGTCGATCCCGCGATCGACTTGGTCGGCGACCCAGTCTTCGCGTTTGGACGCATCTACGCTCGCGCGCAGGACGCCTACCTTGAATCCCCGGGCTTCGAGCAGCATCCTGATCCTGGCCGTGGTGTCCCGTGTTCCCGAGTAGATCGAGTAGACGAGGACCTTACGCCCGCGGGCCTTCTCCCCTGCGCACAGATCGAGCAGCTTCGCTTCCTTGGGCATGCACTCCGTCTCCTCGAAGACGGCCGGCTGAATCGCCAGCACGGCCTTTGTGCGAGGGTGGCGGACAGTTTCAGAGCGGAAGCAGCATTCTGGCCAAGCCAACAGCACGTTCATCACCACGCCCAGCAGGGTGCTGTCACCGATGGCCAGGGCCATCTTGAGGATGCCGACAAGAGTCACCGACAACTTGGTATATGCCTCGGCCTGCGCCGGCGCCATCTCGACGTCGATGAAGCTCTCGGTGTAGGCCGGAAGCACCTTCTGGCCGATGTCGCGCAACTTCAGAAAAACGGTCATCGGCAGCACATAGCGCATCAGGCCGACCGGGCCGAAGCCTGGCGCCTTGCTGGTGCGCACGGTGAGGCTCCTCGCCTTCGCCGTTCGGTGCGACGATGCCGACGACTCCTTGTAGACGTCCTTGAGCACGCCATGCGCCCGCATAAAGCCCATCGTCGCCGATGCCATGGATCCCGCCTTGGAAGGCCGGAAACCGTCCTCAATCAGGGCTCGTGGGTTCACTCGCCACAGCAAGTGAAACAGGTCATCCGCGTAACCTCCCATCAGCGTGCCGGTCAGCAGCAGCACCTTGCTGCACTGGCTGGCCAGAACGCCCATGGCTTGGCCCTGGGCCGACCCTTCATTCTTGTACTCGTGGCCCTCATCGACGACCAGAAGGCCGAAGTAGTCCCGCGGCAAATAGCGTTTGATGAACTCGGTCGGCTGGTAGCCTCCCTGCCCGATCGAGAACTCGAAGTTCGCAAGCGAGCGTTCCATGCGCTTGGCCTGGCGGTCGCTGAACACGAGATCCCCGTTTTCGTCCATCAGGTTGACGAACTCATACACGTTGTCTTCCAGCATCGCCGCCAGAGTCTGGTCGCCGAAGATCTTAAGGAGTTTGGTCGCCGAAGCCGGACCGATCGTGGGCAACTGCTGGAGCGCGCCGTGAACCACGTCGTGCATCGATTCGATGGGCCGGCCCGCCCGGACCAACGTCCAGAGCGTGGAGCCGCAGTGTTCGCAGCGCATGCGTCGATCCCCGAACACCGCCTTCGCGAGTTCCATGGACATGGGCATGTGCTCGCCATCACCCGCCTTCGACTCGACCGGACGCATGCAGTCGGGGCAGCAGGCCACCGCCAGGCGATCGCCGTCCACCACGATGCGCCGCTCGATGAGCGAGGGGCGCCAGTGAAATCCCATGCGCATGCGTACCCGGCCCAGCACAAAGTACTCCGGTTGCGAGCTCTTCAGACCGAGACGGGCGCGCAGCGCCAGCAGCTTGCGCAGCGTGTCGGGACCATTGAGCACCCACACCCGCGCGTTCGGTACAGTTTCCAAGATCTCCCGTCGCCACTTGTACACCAGGTGGGGCGGAGAGATCACCAGGGTGCGCGGATGGCTTTCTTGCATGAGCGCTGACGCGCAGATCGCCATCATGGTCTTGCCGGTGCCCATTTCCGCGTTCAACACGGCCGCAGGCGCGTCCTGGTCGACCAGCAGCTTGACGATGGCCTGGACAGCATCCGCCTGCGGCTCAAACGGTTTGCGTTTGAGCAATCCGAGGATCTGCTTTCGGCGCTGCCAGGCCTCGGTGACCTGGTCACGATCGGGCACGTACACGGGAGGATGCTGAGCCCGGACCTGCTGCAGCAAGCCCTGGCCGAAGCTGCGAATGAAGTCCCCCAGGGCGATGGTTTCATCGAAGACGTCGGCCGCGCCATCTTCCCGCGGATCCGTGGCCACGCCGGCGGACCCGATGTCAGAAGGCGCAGCTGCTGCGGGCGCGGTGATGGGAGCGTCTGCCGGCGCAGAGTTTGTCTCAGGGATGTCGAAGAGAGTAGCGTTCATGTGTTGCTCCAGAAATGAAAAGAGCGATCGCCCGAGACCGGGTGATCGCTCATGTGGTTGAAAGAAACTTTGGCCCTGCGGATGCAGCGCCATCTGGTTTGAAGGTCAGGCGGAAAGCAGACCCGACCGCACGCTGACACTGACGTGCCGTACGAAGTGGTCGGACACGCTGACGCGCGTGGCCGCGATTCGCCCAACGGGCGGGTAGAGCTCGGTTCCGAGCGCCGCCATGGCGCCCTTGTCCCGGCACCACGCCATCAGGGGCACCTGCCAGGTATCGAGCAGCGCGATCGGCGACAGCTCCTTGAGCAGCGCCCAGGCCGAAGCATCGACGGCCTGGTCGGCCTGGCTCACGATCCAGCCGATGCGGTTGGCCTTGTCGACCTCCCGCATCCGCTTGTCGTAGATCCAGGTCTGCGACAGTGGCCCGAACAGGTTTTGCCGCGGAAGTCTTCCGCTGTGCTTGGCCAGGCGCTCCGTGGCACCGATGCCAACGTTCTGGCGTTGGCCGAGCGCGTTCGTGAGGCTGAACTGGGTGATTCCCGCCTCTGCTTTGCTTCCCAGCTCCACAGCCGCGACGAACTGCATCGCAGACGCGTCGCGGCCGTAGAACGAGAGAAACATCAGTTCCCCTCCGTCGTCACGCAGGCAGGCGTCGACCCAGAGGTCGGCGAAGCCTTCGATGCGGTACAGGGTGGTGTCGATCATGGATGGCTCCGTGAAGCTGCGGAGCCGCCCCCCCGGGGGGCGCCCCGCAGAGGGTTTGAGAGAGATGAGTGTCAGTCCCCGGGGGACACGAACACCCATACCGAAATCCAGGTGTCGTCCTCAGCACGGCTCACCAGGGGCGCATCGCTGATCGCGCAGGTTTCGGATTCGTAGAGCTCGTGGGCCCGGGCGATTTCCGGCGCAGCGCACTTGCGGTCCTGGTCCAGGTGCCGAAGGCACTGATCCAGATCGTTCAACGCACCGGAGAGGTTGCCAAACTCCCAGTTGCCGATGACGGCGCGGGCGTAGTGTTCCAAGTCATCCATGGCCGCGCTCCTCACCCGCCAAAGCGAGATCGATGGAACGCTGCTTTGCATAGTGAAGATCGATGGCGATCCGCACGAGCGGAAGCTGGATCAGCGCCCGCTCGTGGAATTCCCTCACGTCCGCCTCGGTGACGTCGGAGACCGGAACGGCCGCGATCGTCTCTCGGAAGTCGCCGCAGCCACTGTCATGGCTGGAGGAATGCACGAGCGTCATGCCGTGCTTCCGATACGTCAGGGCACGCGTGGCCAGGCAGCCGCGGGATTGCCTGCAGGTAGAGAGATGCACCTCTATCGAATCATCCAGCTGGACGATCGTGAGCGCGCGTGGGCCGTCTTCGGCCGGAAAGTAGATGGTGTCGTTCGTCATGGTTCGCTCCTTGTGAAGATGGGCGCGAGACATGCCCCCAACGGGACGTGCCCGCAGGGGTGGGTGAAGGTGAAAAGCCAGGACCTGGATGGGTCTGCGCACTTGCTTGGCTTCAGTGCGCTCCAAAACCGCCTTGGAGATGGGTTCAAGCGGTTTTCCATAGCGGGGTAGCCGTCGCTATGGAAAACCGGCTGACGCCGGTTTGAAGAGCTCGCGCATGGCGCGGAGGAATCGCTGTCAGCGATACACGTGCGCCGGAACGAAGAAATCGACCAGGCCGTTGACGTGCAGACCATCAGCCTGAAAGTTGGCGGAGGTGAAATCCACGCTCACGTCCTGCGGCGAGATCGACATCTGAGCGATGTAGGAATCCACCATTTGCCAGCGCGGCAAGTCCCGCGGTTCAATGACCAGGATTTCCGCAGGCGGCTGCAGCTTCACGAACTCGACGCTGGCGGAGAGCTCGGCATAGGTTGGATTGATCGCCGCGCCGGTGGCGTCGCAAACGATGGTCACGTAGTCGCTCTGGATGTCCGTGACGCGCCATTCATGACCCGGCGCGGTGAGCCGCTCCTGACTGGAATGATCGAGATCCACTTCCGGGATGACATTGACGTACCGATCGCCGACCTCGGGAGCCATGGGCGCGTTCGGTGACGGTTCATATGGCGTAGGTTTCATAGTTCTGCGTGAGGTTGGCCAGGATGGGCCGCACGCGGCGGCCCTCCCGGATGGAGATGAGGCGCAGAGCTGCGCCAGGTGCTTTTTCAGTATTCGCTCGGCAACAGGATTGTGGTGACGCTCCTATCGCTTTCCGTGATGACCCAGAGACGGGTAGCGGCATCGACGCGATATGCCGACAGAATCCGCGCGCCCGAGCGCACCGCGTGATCGTTGCAGCGCTTGTCGTGCTCGCACAGATCACCCCAGTCGCCACGTTGGTGTCGACCGAGGATTCCGAATGCGCTGATGACTCCACTGAACAGGTACGGCGCGGCGCCCTGTGTCACCGTGAGTTCGCCAAGGGGGAAGAGCTCGGTCGTTGGGGCCGGGGCCGCGGTTGCGCCGCCGGCGGACGGCGCTATTTCGATGAGATGCATAGATCGCTCCAGTTCGGAGGGCATGCCCCCTGCGGGGCGTGTCCCCACAGGGTTAGTAAATGGCGTGCATTCGACCTGTCGGTCAAGCCGGCTGCTCTGCTGGCTGCGGCGCAGGCGACTTGGCGGCCGAGGCCTCCAACCGCGCGTAGTGCTCGCACACGTCGCGCTTGATCGAATCGAGTTGCTGCAGCGCCTGCTCGTGCTGGATCCGAACGATCGACTCGGTGCAGCGCGCCGGTTTCGATGCGAACACTGAGGCAGAAAAGTCTCCGCCGCCGGTGCCGAGGCCCATCCGATGCACCAGCGTCCGGTGTCCCGTGATTTGGTGCACCGTGGCGAAGGTGTTCAGCCGTCCAGAGGTGCTGTTTCGACAGGTGCGCAGATGCAGCATCTGTGCGTTCCCGAGCTCGAGCTCCGTGAATGCGGTCCAGCCGCTGCGGTCTTTGGTCATCCTTGTGTTCATGGTGGCAGTTCCTTGTCATGGATGCAGAGCCACCCCCCAGCGGGAGTTGCCCTGCTGGGTTGATGAAGTAGTGGTTGAAGTGCGCTCTTGCCGGCGTGAACCGGGTTGCACGTTTTCAGAGCTCAACGTGCTGAAACCATTGGTCTAGGTTCAAATGGTTTCCCTTGTCGGCCTGGTGCGCCAGGCGGTCAGGGGAACCCATCTGGATGGGTTCGTAGGCTGCTCGCTGGCAGCAAAGACGCGTGGTATGGCGAGGTCAGTCCGGCAACACCACGTCGGGTTGAAGCCGGCCGAACTTGTCATCCATGCGCCGCAGGATGTCTTTGGCTACGTCCTGCCAGACCTTTCCGTCGAACACCGCAGAATCGAACACTCTGGGGTCTGGCTCCTCCGCCACTTGCTTGGCGGCGGTGTGAACGGCATTGATGATGAATACCTGCACGAGCGGCCCTTTCGGGCTGAACTGCATGAGATCGTTGAGGAAGTCGATGTTGCTTTGTAGATTCATGGCTATCTCCTAGGGTTGGCGGGACAGCCACCCCCAGGGCGTACTGCCCACAGGGGTTGAAAAAAAAGGATGTCTCAGGCGATCTTCACGATCTGGCCGAGACGCGAATCTGGTGTGAACTCGATTGCGGTTATGACGGGGACAAATCGGTCGAGCAGCACCACGGTTTGTGATGCGTTGCCCTCGCTGTCGAACTCCACGTTCGTCGTTCGTTCCTTGCGCTTGAACGTGTCGCCCTTGATCAGGAAGACACGTCCATCCGCTGCTTCGATGCGCCCGACGACCTGGCCGGCCGCGAGGGCCAATGCAAGATGCCAAGGCGTCAGGTCGCGCAGCGGTGGACGGCATGTGCCGCAGCGCTGCGTGAAGTGCTGGTTCAGTCCTTCCCACAGCAGGCTCGTCCGGTAGCGCGCAAGCTCTTCCTGCAGCTGCTCTTCATCGATGCGCACAGCGTGGAAGATCTGTTCCTGCTCCGGCTGCGCCGGCGGGATCGCGTAGGGTTCGAGCTCCCAGGTGTCGGGCAGCATGGGCGCGCCCTCCTCCGAGGCCTGCGCTTCGATGAGCGGCTGCAGCGCCGCCTTGTTGGCGTATCCCGGTCGACACCGGGTCCCGATGACGACACATTGTTTGAAACGTCTCTCCGGCGCGGAGAACACGCGCAGGTTGGTGAAGTTCCTGGCCAAGTAGCCGCGGATCTCATCGTCCAGGGCGTAATGCGGAACGATGTAGACCAGCACCCCTCCATGAGCGAGGTACGGTACGGTCTTCCGCAGAAAAGTCCGTTCCAAGCGTTCGGCCTTTTCGTGCTCGGCCTGCAGCTGCCGCTGCGCGGCCGCCTCGGTCACTCCGTAGCCGTAGGGTGGATTGAGAAAGAGCAGTCCCATGCTGCGGGGGCGGACGATTACGTCATGCACATCGGCCTGAACCACGCGGTCGAGGACGCTCCGAGCATGCCGAGCTCGCTCGACGTCGAGCTCGATACCGTACGTTTCGATAGCACCGGCGCCGGCGGCGGGTTGGACTTGCAGTAGTTGCCGAAGGTCGGCCAAAGCGGTGCCCTCACCGCAGCAAGGATCCAGCATGCGAGCAGTGGCGTCCTCGGGCATGCGCAGGAGGTTGGCGACACGCTCGATCGTTGTCTCGTCGGTCGGGAAGTAGCCGTTCTTCACGAAATTGCGCGCCAGGCGCGCGAACATCAATGCCATGTTCGGTCCAGGAAAGAGAAAAGCCAGCCCGAGCGAACTCGGGACTGGCTTGTTGAAGAGGGGCGGCACCGAAGCGCCGCGGGGGTTTTAAACGTCGTAGCGTTGGGTCCACTCGCCGGTGGCCAAAGCGTTTTCGGCTTGTTCCTTCTTGCGCCAATACTCGAGAGACTCCCGCGTGAACGGGCCCCTGTCGGTATAGGTGCCAAGGTAAAAGCCCGCTGCCGAGCGGCACACCTCCAGTGGCAAGCGCTCACCGTACTGCCCGGCCATCAGGCCGAACTGTTGCTGCGCGTCATCGGTCTTTTCCATTGCTTGAGATTTCGTCATCAGATCGTTCCAGAGGTAGATGGATTGCTGCTGTGCCAGATCCGAGGTCGCCAATGCTTGTGCTTGCATGAGATTTCTCCATAGGTGAAAAAATCGGACAAGCGCGCCCCGGATGGGAGACGGCCCATCCGGGTTGGTGAAGATTCGTGCGACACTTTTCGGATGACCGATCAGCGCAACACATTCAGGGTGATTGAAGGCACGGCCCACGAGGATCTGGACATGGTCCATCTCCTCGAAGAGCTCGATGCGCGGGATGCGCTGCCTATCCTTCGCCAGCTTGCGCGGCAGAGGAAGGTGGCGGCAAATTCCGCTCTTGCAGTAGTTGAACCAGGCTCGCCGGCAGACCTTCAAGCAGCTCCAGACGTGCGTAGCACGCTCGGACCAGCTTGACGATCGAGCAGACATCTCCCGGTGCGACGGCTTCACGAAGAGCCATCAGCTTCTGGTAGTCGTCCTCGGTGCACGAGGCGATCCAGCGATTGAATGCAGCATGCACGCCGGCGCGCTGCTCGTTGCCCCAGTCCATCGACGGTAGCGGTGAGCTCATGGTGGTCTCCAAGGTTGCGGAGGCCACCGTCCCAAGGGGACGAGGTCCCCGAGGGTTGCAAAAGCGCGCTGCGCAAAAGGCGCCGCACGACGTACACGGTTGAAAAGATCGCGCCCTAGCGGAGGACCGCTATGTACATTCGCAGGGCTCAATGTGCTCGAAACCATTCCTAAATGGTCAGATGGTTTCCCACAGAAACCGCCGTCGCCGGCAGTCGCTCTGGGAACCCATCAGTTCCCGTTTCACAGTGCTCCAGGCCGCATCGAGCAGGCCAGCCATCGCAAGGAGCTCAGATGGCCAAGGAAAGGCGCGCGGGTCGGATTGGCTTCGCTCTCGCCGGTTTCCGCCTCATCGCAAAGCCGCTGCGCATCAGGTCGCAGCCACCCTGGTTCTCATGCCGCCGTGCGCATTGCTGCGCGCTGCGCGCTGTCCGGTGCACCCGAGTGGGCGCAATGGACAGCCCGCTGCTGGCGGGCTGTTTCTCGTCGTCAGGCCGTGGCCGGCATGAAGATCTGCTTGATCGGATCGAGCGAGTAGCCCAGCTGGCGGATCGCGGCGGACTGGGCACGAAGCACGGAACGTTCAACGGTTGGATCGAGTTTCACGGGCTCTCGCGCCTCGATGGACAGCCAAAGTTCCCCGAACAGGACGGCCATCTCGCGGTCGTCGGAATCGTCACGCTTCTCGACAGGCTCGGGCGCTGGCGGCGCAGGCTTCTTTCCGACCGTCGCGAGGCGCTCACGGAGCTTGCCGAGACGGCTCTCTTCAGGTGCAGGTGCGGTCACTGCGATAGGCGCCGGTGCAGGTGCAACCGCCGTGGCGACTTCGTCCACTGGATCCGGCTCAAGGGGTTCGTGGTCGTGCGGCCGCTCTCGCGCACCATCAAGCTGCAGGTCGTGCAGCCTGGCGCGGATCTCGGTCACGCCTTTCCCGAACGATATGTACTGGGCCAGGTAGATCTCGCTGATCCACACGGTGCCGGTGTATTCGCCGTCATCGAACTGATCGAGCAGCGCGTCCTTGACCTTGAATTCGCCGATGTCCGATTGCAAGTCTGCGACGCAGAAGTCGCCGTTGCGGCCGGTCATTTTCTTGATCCGCAGGGTCACGCCGGACAACTTGATCATGGGGGGGTGCTCCTCGTGAAGGGGGCACTCGCCACACGGGGCGCGGCCCCGCAGGTGATGAATGAAAAACACCCCGTGCACGTGACCGCGCAAGGGGTGTAAGTTTGATGTCGCCGGAGGTTTTCCAAGCCGCCGGAAATCCGACCGTCCCTATCGAGGTGTGCGTCAACGAGGGAGGGGATTGGTCTTCAAATGTGCCTCAGCCCGAAGGCGTGCGCGTCTCAGAGGCTCACGTGCCGCGCCAGAAAACTGGCCGCCGGCTTGTGTGACACCGGCAAACACTTGGAGCCGTGAGCATAGCGCAAAAGGGCGTGAATTCTTGTCTGTCTGGCGGAACTTCCCCTCGGAACCGCTAGCGGTTCCGAGGGGTGGTTCACTGCTTAAGCCTCCGCGGGTTCGCGGTGCTCAGCACGAGGTTGCCTGCCGCTCGCGATGGAGCGCAGAGGCTGCCGAGGCTGCTGCGCCGGCACTGCAGGCCGCGATTGCGGTGATACAGCGCGACGTTGCGCCATCGGCGTCACGGACGACCGCTGCTGCGGTGCGGCCGATTGACGAGGATGAGGCGCTTCCTGATCCATCTCTTCGCGCGCGGAGCGCTCGAAGTGCGTGGAGTCGGAGGCATCGCCATCCATAGGGTGATCGTCGCCCTGCGACTCTTCACCGACATGGCTCCCATCTTCGTTGGAAGGCCGGACATACACCTGCTCGCCGTCCACCTTGATGGAGTTGATCAGGATCAGTCTTCCCTTGATGAGCGTGGCCATTTCCTTATGCCCGGTAGGGCGTCCGGTTTGCTGGTCACGCACGTCTCGGTCGTAGAGGTGAGGATAGATGTCACTGATCTTGAAGCTCACGAGCACCTTGCGGCGTTCGTTCACCACATCCTGGAGACCGTCGATCAGATTGATCGCCTCCTCACCGCTGACGCGGAGGTCGAAGTAGGTGTAGTCGACGGCATCCGCCGAGCCACGCAATGCAGAGATGCTGCACGCGAGGAACGGTTCCGCCTTTCGTCCACGACCTTGCGTCTCCACCCAGCGAACGCGGTTGAGGTAACCGATACCGCTGGTGTGCAGGTTGAAAAACTCACGGGGTTGCTGTTGTGCAGTTTGCATGGTGTTGCTCCAAAGTTCCAAAAAAATGGACGAGGAGCGCAGACGCACACAACCGGGCCGTAAGGCTCGGATGGGGCGGCTGTGTCCCCATCCGGGTTACGAAAGACAAGTGCTCTGCATGGTGCCCGGGAGGGCTTCATGTGTGCGGCTCTCAAGAGCTCAGCCGCTGCGTGGTGCCTTTCGGCGGTTCACGGGTGCAAGACTAGCGCTACGCCATCGGTATCGTCAAACAGGGTTGACAGATGGCGTGGACTCGCTCGCGAGGTAGCGGTGCAAATCGCTGATGGTGATGGCATATACCTGCTTGAGCCTCGGCGCTTCGCGCACAAACTCCATCCAGCGCGCCTCCAACGTGACTTGCAGCGGTGCCGGCCGGAGAGCGATCTCGGAAGCGAGGCTTGTGATGAGGCACAACCTGAACAGCTCCATCACGAAGTAGCGTGCGGCATGTACGTTGTCGACGCGAGGGCTCTGTGTGACCTGGTGGGACGCCTGCGTCGCTATGAAGGCCACGATGTCGTCCACGGCCTTCAACTTCGCGAAACGGCGCCAATCACCATCTCCCGTGCCTCGGCCACGCGCTTCTCATGCTGCTTTTCGCCCACCGCATTGAGCTTTGCGGCCTTACCGCAGGCGCTCGCTGCGCGGTACAACACTTCCAGCGCTCTGGCCAGAGTCGTCCTGTCCTCGCCCGTGAGATCGAGCAGTCCTGGTTGGATGTTGCAGATCCCCGTGGCGAGGCGCCGGAACCGTGTGACATGCGCTGCCATGTCGCGACTCGTACCCAGTGACCGCGCAGTGCGCATTCCGGACGCACCTGAACACTGAGTCCATTTCGACCTGACCACTATGCCGGCACCGATGACAGATTGCCGATCCCACTGTCCAGGCGCTCCTCTAGGGCAGAATTCGGCCACTAGCGGTCGGTGGTGGCAGGTGAAAGCAGGCGTTAGCTCTCACTTCGCACGTGCTGCCACTCCCCGCTCTCAAAATCTTTGAGAATGGCGCAGACAGTCTCTCCAGCATCCACGATGACTTGCGACGCGTCTAGAGTCTCGACGTAGAACTCAAGGACAACGCCGATTACCTGTACAAGTTCCTGACCCTCCCCTAGGTCAACTTGCACATAGTGATCCTTGAGTTCGACTGGTTGCTTGTACGGCCCTCCGTCCGGGCGGTCCATGACATTGAGCTGTCTCGGAATCCACCAATGAAGTTCCTCAGTGACCGGCTCGCCGTCCTTGTTCAAGAACTGCATCGATGGGTCTGCGTTCACCAGCGCAGGGTTCTTCGCTGCTGCCGCCTTCAACCTCGCCTCCTGTTGATCGGAGGCAGGTCGCACGGCCAAGTGACACGTGATGGGGCGTTCTTCGGTTGAGACCGGGACGCGCGGAACCATGTTGATTTGGACCTTCCTGATTCGGCCCTTCCAGTCCGCAGCCGTTGGCTTCCGCAACAGCTTCAACGCCAATCCATAGTGCTTGGCGAAAGCTGCGGCGCCAGATTGGTACCCAGTCTTTGTGACCATGATGCCGACACAGTTGCCAATATCGTGCACGACCGCAAAGAAGTTCCGGGCCTTCTCCAAAGTCAGATTCGAAGCGTAGTTCTTGCACTCGATCAGGACCTTATGAGTAACGCCAGCCTGCTTGAATTCCCAATACACATCCACCTGATGTTCTACCCCGGACCGGCCTGCGATCGAGACGTTGTGTTGGACAGATACGGTGCGGTTGCCCTCCTCAGCAAGGATGGCTTGATATATGGCTTGCGTGAGCAGCTCGTACTCAATAGCTTCGGCGTACAGATTCGCGTCCATAGGTTCCTGTGAGAGCTAACGCAATTTCGACCGAAAAACCTGCGGGATAAACTGGACCCTGCGGGATATTCTGGACACTGATTCCTCTTGGAGTCCGCTTGCAGCATTGCCTTGCAGGCGATGACCTGTGCAAACGTCCAAGTATAAAAATTCCATGAAACCTGGCACGCGTTAAGTCAGCAAACCTTAGCCTGCCGTAGGCAGGCACCACGATTTCCAGCAGCCGCTACAGCAAACCAATGGTGACTTTCAGCCGGCACTTCTGAAAGGCGGCTTTGCGCCCACAGCTGTCCTCCGACTTTTCTTAAAGCAGACGTTCCATCCACTCAGAATGCGTCTATCCAACCCTGAGAGTCCATGTATTTGAGGAAGTCGTCCAGGCAAGAGCCGTCGACTTCAAGGGTTGCGAGATTGCCCCCTTTGTGATGTTTTTCGATGGCCTCAATGGAAAGCAACCCGGGAGCGCTCGCCAAGGATTCCGAGAGTGCAGCCGTCTCCTCCATGGAACCAGAGAAGGACCTACTTTTGTGCAGGTAGCGAGGGCCTATTTTCATCGGTTGGATGTTTGCAGTTGGCCGAAAGCCAGGCTGCTCCATCTGTTCGGTCGGAAGCTGCCTCAATGCGGAGAAAAGGCTTCTGCGCTCTAAGTTCGGATTGTGAGGTAGACAATTCCCAACACCTGAGGCGATGTATTTTTTGCCAACGTCGGTGACCAATTCCAGGGTTAATTGGAACCTCGTGCCAGCCTCTGAACTACCAATTGCACGCATCCCACTCATCGGCTCAAACTCAAGAGCCAACGAACCGAATACCAGCCATGTCTTTGGAAACCTATGCCCAGCCAAAAAAGCCGACAGAACCTGTGAATATGATTGCGCCCAATTTGAGGTAGATTCCGCACTGGGGTGCATGGCGAGCGGCCAGATTTTCAGGTTCAAACTCTTGAAATCGTTCTGCTCACATAGGAGACGCAATTTTCCGACCGCCCAGTATCCGCCAGCGTCGTTGTTTCGACTTAAAAACCAATGCACGAAGTCGTTGGCTACACCTTGCAATTCAGCGCGACGAGGCATGTGAGGGGATACAGCAGTGGTTTTTAAAGTACGGGAGAGGAAGAGCACGCGTCTGCTTATGGTCGACTAGAGCCGCTCTATGGAGCGGGCCAGCACCTCGGCAGGCCATGCGGAAAAATGGCCGCAGCCTCCAAGCTGCTCGTTGGGCCTGAGCAGAGTGCCGAGGACCGTGACTCGTTTGCCATGCCATCTCAGAAGCTGCTCTTTGTTGAATTGCAATGCGCCTGACCCAACACTCAGCCACACACTTGATGGCTCGAGCGGGCCGTCATCGTTCTCGGTGCGGCGTTCAGCCTTTGGGAAATGGTCGAGAGCCGTCCTCTCGAACTCGAAACGCAGAATGCCCACCACGGCAATGTCCTGGCCTGACAAAGTCGCCAATTCATCAAGCGCAGCGTTGACGGAAATCGCAGATTGCATCGAATTTGAAGAATGACGATGAATGACAGGTTGTGGCCGCTTGCGGCCGCTGACTGAGGATACCTGCTGTGGGTATTTATGGAGCCAGATTGACCGGTCACCATCGCCGGAATGCGCTGCGCAGCGAGTGGACATGGGTTCTTTCCTCTCTCAGAAAGAAAAAACCCACCTCCGGGCACAGCCTGGAGATGGGTTCGGACGATGCGGATGCAGCTGCTACTTTCCTGCAGCAGTGCGACGCACAGACGAAAGCGCTACCACGTTGGCGGTCTCGGCATGGGCCGGGCTCGCTGGGTGATGGCGCTCGACGCGGGCACGGCGAATCGCTGCCGCGATGTACCGCCCTGCCACCAGGAATGCATGCGCTGCGAACGAGATTTGCCCGCGGGCCCGGGCATACGCCCGCCCCGCGGCGCGAGCTCGCTCGAAGCGCATCTCCTGCCGACGTACGGTTTCAGCGGCCTTCAGGCATGCACCGATAGATGCCCTGCCCCATCCTCCGGCGCAGCATCGCCTGCTTCATCCTTGCGTTTTTCTCGCACTACGATGCGGCCAGCCATCGCTTGCGGGTACTGGCTCGGATCGTCATAGAGCTTGGCCAGCGGGAACCTCAGCATGGTCAGCGAGTGGCTGTAGCCTGTTGCAGCTGTGTCCTGATGCGTTGCGGCAGCTTCCTGCTGGCCTGCTGTATCCTGTGCTTGGCACTGCACCGTCACGTACCAGATCGCCTGGCCGCTATGCGGATTGACCTCGATGCAGCCATACTCCTGCCAGGTGTCGAACAGTCGGTCGTTCTTGGCCTCGCCCGGCACAGCCTCCTCGGGGGCATGGTCCTTGATCCAGTTGCGTACGCCATCGGCCAGGCGCTTGGCCACGAACCACATACAGCCGTCATGAACCCAGCCCGCCGCGCCCGAGCGGTTCAGCGGCAGCGCGGTGCCCGCGCGCAGCATGGCCTTCACCGCATTCATCAGCAGGTCAATGAGCGGGATCGCATTGCTGGTGGTGAACCGGGCCCGGCTACCGTGCAGCAAAGCCCGCTGGGTCGATGCCTGATCGGCGCGGCCGACGATGCTCGCTACCAGCCCATCCTTCGTGCCCGAGAGGAAGCGGGTCAGCGCCTCCAGCGTCTGCGGCCGGCGAGCAAGAAACGTTACCGCCGTGGCCGGCGCGATCTGGCCCAGAAGCGTCACCGCCAGGCGCGAATGCGCGCCATAGTCCCTTGTGGATTTCGGAGCGAACTCGACCAGGTATTCCGCCGCCCTGCCCTGCTCAATCCGCGTCATCGGTCCCCCGATCGGATTCCACCGGGTGCGCTCCGTCGCCCCAGGCGTGCGCCACGTGACGCGCAGATCCGTCATCGGCTTGGCGATGTCGTGCAGCAGCGCCGAGAAGAACACCACGTAGGTCCACTCGTCGCGCTCCGCGTCGATCTGCTCGATGGGCGCGCCCTCGGGCAGGAAGTGCCCGTTGCGCCAGGTCATGGCTGCCAGGAGCATTTCCAGGGTGTGGGCCAGCAGCCCGCCCACATGCGCGTGGTGATGGGCCTCGGACGCCGGCATCAGCTGCACCATCTCGGCGTAGCTGTGGATCGCGGGCAGCAGATCGCGCTGCCATACGCTTTGCGCCAGGCGCGACTGGCGCCACATGTCCTGCATCGCCTTGTCCGCGTTCACGCACGCCAGCAACTCGTCGGCGGGCAACAGACGCAGCCACCCCTGCTCCGAGCCCTCCACGGCGATGCGCCGCGGCGTGGTGGGTGTGGACGACCTGGCAACGGTAGGCGCCGTGGCGGGAATGGAGGCACGAGCAGGCATGCCCTGCCCCGCAAGCATTCGGCCTGCTGCATCGACCCATCGACTGCGAAGCCATTCGAGCGATCGCTTCATGCTGGCAGCACCAGCAGGTAGCGGGACAGTTGCTGCAGCCATGGCCTGGATGCCTGCCGGCTGTCATCGACGCAAAGCCAGTCCTGCTCCCCATGCGGCATCTCGATGAAGTCCAGCCAGCACTGCTCCAGCGGACTCCAGAAGCAAGCGGATGCCTCGGGCCGGTGCTCGTTGCCCCACCAGGCGCGCACACGCACCAGGTCCAGGGTTAGCAGATCCTGCACGATGGCAAGCCGGCGGGCGTGGGCCACCCGAAAATCCAGGGTTGCGGCAGCTTCACCGGGGATGCGGCAGACATGCCTGAGCAACACGTCACGCACGCAGATGTTGGGCGCTTGCCAGTCCTCCAGGTGGCGCTCCAGCCCATCGTAGCGGCCCAGCCATTGCAGCAGCCTCGATGTCCAGCTGGCCAGGCCCAGCGTGGATAGGTGCTGCACGATCGAATAGACCGCGTGAGCGTGGTCCAGTGCATCGCGGCCAGAATGTGGCCATCCCGCGTTCGGTGCGGGGTTGCTGTGCTGCGCCCTCAGCCGCGGTTGCTGCGGAGGAGTGGGTGGCGAGAATTCAGAGTCCAGTGCATCTTCCATGATGGCGAGGCACTGTAGAGACGATCTGTTGGGCGAGCTAGCGAGAACCGTTCGCGACATGGCGGAGGGTTTACGCTTGCTTGGCCGGCCCGGTTCTGCTACGCATGCGATGAAACAAGAAAGAAAGGGAATGAATGCAGACCATGAAACAATCGCCTGACATGAAGCAGCAGTTCGCTCAAACACTGCGACAGGCGATGGAAAACGCTGGCTATGCGGCCAAGCCCGCCGTGCTACAGCGCGAGTTCAACAGCCGACACCCGGCCGAAAAGCCCATCACGCTGCATGGCGTGCGCCGCTGGTTGATGGGAGAGACCATTCCCAGCTATCCCAAGCTGCAGGTGCTATCCGATTGGCTGGGGGTGCCTGTCCACGACCTTATGCACGGCACAACCGTCCCTTCAGGCAGGCCGACGAAAACGCCCAATCCGTCTCGGCCCATGGGTTATGAAGACCGGCAGGTAGTCGAGGCGTTTCTCAAGTTGCCCGCTGCACCACGTCGCATCGCGCGGGATGTGATACTTGCCATCGCCCGTGCGGATGAGGTCGGCAGATCTTCGTGATCGTGCGGGTTCCATCGACTAAAAAAGGGAGTTTCTTATGAGATTGAATCGTCTGGATCTGGCGGGCTTGGTTGTGGGTGCGATGCGTCCTGGGGCCGACATCGGTCCCGCGGACGTGCAGTCGGAGGGCAGTTACCGACGTGGCTACCAGCAAGCCATCGCCGAGGTGGCCGCGCAATTGCGCGCCGACCAGCCCGTTACCCCTGAACTGCTGGATGCCTGGGTGGAAGGCATCGGCATGCAGTGGCGGCATGGCAGCCCCCTCGACCGAAAGATTGTTGCGCCGGCACTGGTCGAGACTTGAAATGGGATGCCGCCGAAAGGCGGTGTCGATATGCTGGTGTTTCATACAGCTTCCTGGGGAGCGCCATGAATGCCATCGAGACCCGATACACCGTTGCCCTGCGCGACTGCCCTAGCCTTTCCGTGAGCGAGCGCATTGCGGCCGAGGCCGCCTACGCTCGCTCCCTGGAGCGCCTGCTCGGAGGACCGGAGTGCATCGTGGAAACCCTCGCATCCGTGCAGCGCATTCAGGAGCAGGAGGACGATGACGCCTCGCCCGAAGCCCGCGCACGGGCCCTGGCGACGATCAACCGCTGGGCGAAGGCGGCAGCGATAGCCCGCCAAGCTGGCCTGGGCGAGTTGCAAGGCGAGGCGAGGACGGCTACTTCGAGGTCCGGCTGGACTGACCACCGTGGACCAGATCGCCATCGCCATTCTGGGCGCTGCGGCAGCCTGGCTCTCGCAGTCCCGTGATCCAGCGCAAGCGCGGTGGGCCTGCTCTTCGGGATGCTGGGCCAGCCCTTCTGGTTCTATGCCGCCTGGCAAGCCAGCCAATGGGGCATCTTCGTGGTGTGCGTGCTGTACGCGATCGCCTGGATGCGGGAACTGTGGGTGCACTGGCTTTCGCCTCGGCGAGCAACGGGCGTGGAGACGATCCAGATTGCTCCAGGTCGGAAGCGTTGATTGCAGAGAAATGGCTTGCCACCGCGCTGAACCAATATCATCCGCAACCGATGATCGCCAACAAAAATGAAGTCCTCGCGGCAGCGCTTGATCAAACCAACAACTGGCTGGCATCGGAGGCCTTGGGGCCGACAGCATTCCAGATCCAACTGGTCACCCAAGCGAGTGTTAGGAATCTTGCCAGTCAGTTCGAGGCCGTTGCTGGTGACCGTCATGTGGATTGGAATTGGGAAAGGATTTTTTTCAAGAAGGTGCGGCACAAGGATGCGTGGATGTACGCGGTCATCAATGGCACCTCACCAAATGGGTTTTGCTACGGCAAGATCGAGGTGAAGGAAAAGTACGTGTCTTTGGAGTACCTGGAACGCGCTGCCCCTATCGCTGATTTGCAAGGTAGGATGCTTCAGATCGCGTTTCAGTTTGCGCGGACTGTCGCCTTGCTTCTGGACATCACAGAAGTTCGCTTGAATGAACCTTTTCCAGCTCTCGTCACCTACTACGAAGAGGCTTTGGGCGCGATTCGACATCCCGCCTCTGGCGAAGTACAGTACATGGCAGTAGAGGTGCAACCATGAAGAGAGTGCAAATATCATCTGGCGAATTCGTCAACGTCTCTGATGCGATGGCGCAGAAAGCTGCGCGCATCTTCGCCTCGGGCGCCTCAGTGCAAGCACGGATGCAAGCTGCGAAATTCCCTGAAGCGGCCCGCTCAGCTACAGCCTTGCTTGGTCGTGGGCGTGTGAAGTTGCGTGAAGATGAGTCAATCGATCAGACCTCCACCAACGGTCGGTACTATGGCGTTCGCACTGCCAAACTCCCCGGCCAACACTGATTTCAGGTTACTCCACCCCTTCGGCCCGCCTTGTGCGGGCTTTCTTCTTTCTGCTGCGACAGCGTTGTTGGCCAGGACTGGCGGGGGTGCTGCCGCGACCAAGCGTGGCATCTTTGCGCGTGCACTGACGCAATTCGATGGGGGCCCTAACAACTACCGATAGGCTGAGCCACTTGTCCAGCTATGGCTGAAGACGGCAAAGGTCACTCTGACGATGAGCTTGACGACTTTCTGAGCCATCTTGTCGTGCTACAGCAAAGAGCGCCATTCGGAATGCGGCACCCGGCCAGCAGCCGTCGATGACGATTGGGGCGTCTGAGTCGCGCGCTACTTGCGTGACCAGTTGTGCACCGTTACATAGGAGATTCGCTGGTTCGGATCAACTTCAAGTGGCGAACAGGCTCCTCCGAAGGAGACGCCGCTTGCAAGTTGGCCTTTGGGATAGTTCATCTCGTCACTATCGTCGAATTCAAGTGGCTGAACTCCATCGAGATCTTTCACTAATGTCCCGATTCCGAACCGGGTGAGGTACAACCCCTGGTACCGACCAGCTAACCCAATACAGTACAACTCTTCTTGCTCATTGAAGCTCAGGCGCACGTCTTCGCCGAAAAAAATGGTCCGAATCTTATTCATTTCGCTAGTGACGACAAAAGTCCGTCCTGTGGCTAGTTGAGCGTTTATCGGGACGGGGAGGTCCCTGGATCTAACGGCGCCATCTAGGAGTGAATCGAGCTCTCGTGCGCTCATGCCAAGGCGAAATCCAGCGGCCGACCGTCCGGCAATTATCGGTGCGCGTAAGTCAAGAAGCGTCATCGCTTGATTGTGGATTCAAAGTCTGCTTTGTAGTGCCGGGTTGACTCACATCCACTTCCGCTATGGGCCCACAGCGGTCCTCTGGCTTCACCCAAGCAGACATGGAGCATGGAACCTTTACACCCCGAGCCAGAGGTAAATGGTTCGGCTACGAGAGTTTGCGATGGTCGCTAGGTTAAGAATTTGGCTCAGACCATCAATGAACTCTGGTCCTCGGTCGTCGGGCTTTTCGAGCACATGCAGCCAAGTTTCTACGACACGTGGAACTTCGTTGGCAGACAAATGCGTCAGGGCTTCGACCAGCTTGGGCGGAAAGGCATATAGGAAAGTTGGCTCACTTTCACCACCCATCAATTCCCTGGCCATTGCTCCTAGAACTGCAGCTTTCATTCGCAGTTTTCCCAAGACCGTGGTTTCATGTGAATGGAAAACTAAATCAATGAGTTGGTGCCGCTTTGGGTCAAAAGGCTCGTTCAATAGCGTGGCCCAAAGTACAGAAAAATCCACGTCAGTGATGCCCTTCCATTCGAGAAGCTCAAATCTAGGTGGCGCTATCGATTTGGTCCCAAGAAGGCGTTTGTAGCGAAACGCATCGCCGCGCGACGAAACAAAGATGTCCCCCAGCATTTAGTCCCTTCAGATTGTCTGGTTGTGGCCGGAGGCTGTCTAGCCTCTACGGCTGAATATTGGCTGATGCAACGGACAGTCAAATGCAAGCTCGTCTTCGCTCCAACTTTCAACAGCGTACTCCGGTACAGCCAACGCTTGTCGAATTATCTGCTCTACAGTCGAGCCTCTAGGAGCGTGTATGACTAGGTCCATGGCACCAGCTGGGTCCGGACAGCTCGCACAGAACGAAAGCAGGTAGCCGTCAATCTGCCTCGAAGAAAACCCCTTTCCCGCGGGCTGAAGAACCGCAGACAAAGCAACCAACATTTCTTCGTGGCGCAATTTTTCCATCTGGGTTGCTTCATTAGAGGTCGAGCGTCAATGACCGGTTGTGGCCGGAGTCAGCATTACTCCACTCCAATCTGCTCGATAAAATCAGCCACCAATTCGGCCGCCTCCGCAGGTACGACTTGCAGCAAGCAGTGCGGAGCACGGAATATCCGAGCCCTAATGCTCTCAAAACATCGTTCAGCGTCAACCAATGCAGACGGTGGCACTAGACGGTCGTTTTCGGCTTGCAAGTACAGAACCGGCATCTGAAGAGCTTGCGCCTGGGCGCGCACATCGACGGAGACCACGCCGCGGAGCCTCGCACGAAATACTGCTGGCGGCACTTTGCCAAGAGCATCTCGCAGCATGGCGTGCAAACGAGGTGTCGCAAACTTACCAAATAGCAACGCGTTGATAAGTAGCGAAGGCGGTAAAGGCGCTGGTATCGAAATCAAGCTATTCAGCCAACGAAGGCCAGGTCGCGGGTTGCGAGCAAACGTGCAGCATAGAACGACGCCTACGACGCGCTACGGATGGGCGGCGGCCATCGCGATTGCCACTGGGCCGGAAAAAGACTCGCCAAGCAATACCACCGGGCCATGAGGCGGCAATTTAGTGTCGGCGAAGACTTGCAGGGCGGCATAGGTCTGCGAATCGCCAGATGTCGGATAGCCCAACACCGTCACTTTACACCGCTCGCCAAACGCCCTAATGAAAGGCTCGAAAAGCAGGACTGTTCCATCCAAGCCAGGAAGGAGGACTAGGGTGACAGGCTCTCTCGTTGACGAAGGTATATGCGCTTGCAACTCAGAAAAATGGTGAAAGGGCTTTTGGGGACCGATTCTGTCTCAGGTACGTATGTCCGCTTCTGGCCGATGGCTGCGACCTACTCATAGCTAACGGCCGCCGCAAGGGTTGGCAGTTCAGTCTGCATTTGAGAGAGGCACTCACGGAGCTGGTTAGCGCTAAATGGTTGTCGTAGCTCAAAGTCTGCCCACCCGACGAATCGCAGCCTAAGCGGCATTTCGACAAGCCCCGTGATGGCGTCCCAAAAGGCATTCCAATTCATGCCATACCAACCCGGAAAATCAAGCAACTTCATCAACTGCGCCTGCAGTTCTTCCGGAGTGGCCACTCCGCGTAGGTCTACCGTCACCTCATCTTTACGAACGGTCATTGTCAATCCTATCCACTTGGTTTCCCTCTCCACCAACCTGGATTTCGCGGCCGGACCTCTCCGCTATCCGACTTACTCTGTACGGGGGCCGCCCGTCCGCTTGTGGCCGGGTCCGGCCTCACGGCTGGCTGACTGTGTTGCAGTATCGCGCCGCTGAAGCAGCGTCTCCGCAACTCTATTGGTTACCGTGAAACCGTCTCCAAGCCTCGTCTTCCAAATTGCCAATCGGTTGGCCGCTCTCGTCTGCAATCGTGAGGTGCCGTTGATCGTTTCCGATGCTGGCTGCACCATCCAGCCCCAGCAGCAACGTGTACATCGTGTCGCGTATGACATTGTCAATGATGCATTCGACTTGTTTAAACTGAGTAGGCGTCAGGTTCAACGCAGTGATTTTCTTTGCGGTCTCGCTTGTGCCGTCGGCTGTTGTAAAGGCAGCGACCAGTTCACCTTTGAGCTGATACCAATTCGACACAAATTCTGATGCCTGCATTCAAACCCTCGAAAGTCCGCTTTTGGCCGGATTCTGCCTCAAGCCCGGCCGACTCAGTTGGGCCCATAGCAGCCCCTCTCTTTGCTCGAAAGCAGACGCAGGTCACCAGTCAAGCAACGCTAAAAATGCCCCACCACGGCTTTCCAACTAGGTCTGGAGTGGGGTTGTGGCGACTGTATTCCCAATCGTCCGCTGATAGACGGATTTCGGTGGGGGGCACATCGCTAAAGGTCACGAATGCATCGCTCTCCTCGACCCGCTGCATGAACACATCTTGGTCGTTCGCTGACCATGTGACAAAGGACTGATCTACTCCGTACGTGCTATGGCGCGACAGGTATTGAACGACTGCCATGTCCATTTTGTATTGCAGCCGGAGCCGCAGACGGATTGCAGGCCATCGATGCGCCTGTTCGTCGGCAGGGTGTAAGCGCAAAAGGCGATTGATCGCTATCTCGAATCTGGAGCCACGATCCTCCGTCCCCAGATGCGCATCAAATGCTAGACCGTCGCCGTCGGTATCGAGCACTGGGTACGCGGTAGCAATGGACCGGAACTGACTCATCGCAGTCAATGCGCTAGTTAGACGCAATGACTTAAGCAACAGGCCCTGTGCTTTGAGAAATGCCCGAAAGTCCTTCTCGACTTGTGGCGGAGCAATCTGCCCGTGAACTGTCATTAGTAGGTACTCGCCTGGAATGTCTGGAGTTGGCCGTCATTTGCCTTCTGGCGGTTCAACCCCGATGACTTTACGAAGGAGAGCGAGGTCAGGAACATCTGATTCAACCGCAAATAGGTCCTCTGAAATTCCGGTTGCGATGTCGGCAATGCTGATGATGAAGTCACGCTTGTACTGGCCGTGTAGGCGCCCCATGAGGCGCGCGATTCGTTCGACATCCAGGAACCATCCCTCGGGTTCGCGCCCGACGTCCGGAAGCGAAAGGTTAAGGCCGAGGTCCCACGACGGAAGGTCCCCGGCACAAAGCCCATGTTCGGAGCCTCGCTGGTTGACCACGACGGGAGCAGTAACACGCCAGCCGCCTTCTTTCGCCAAATCAACAAGCCGCTCTTCCAAAGAATCAGCAATTTCGTGAAGATCTGCGCCATCAACGTAGGCGAGCAGCATGTGTTTCGGCATGGAAGTAAATGTCTGGTGTTGGCCGAACACGGTCATCGCAGCGCCTAAGCCATCGCATCGCTCAAAGAGCGTCGAGCCACCCATGCGCGTCCATATGACCTATGAACGCGACAAGCGAGGCTCCGTTTACCTCAAGCTCGGCACGGTGACCTCCCTTTCGATGAGGCTCGATGGTGAGAACTGCGACGAGCCCCGGTGCGCTCTTCAACGCTGTAACGAGGGCCTCCCTCTCTGCATCACCAGAGGGGAAGGGATGTTGCTTGTGCAGGTAGCGAGGTCCAATTCTCATCACAGCGTCCGCTTCTGGCCGAATTCTGTTCGCTACGCCAAACGGAGGAACGGACAGCCGTACTCTCAACATCGCTCCGGGCTTGAGTGATTTGCGACTGCTGTTAGTACCTAGGGAACCTCTGCACGAATCAAAAATGAGCTGCCATGAACCATCAACTGCACTGCCTGCAGATTGCTCAAAGCTCGTAAGTTATTGCTTTGCTTTGATGCATGAGAGAAATTAGGTACCGCTGGAGACGGACTATCACGGGGCAAAGCGATTCGTGCGGAGCATCCCTAGGCTTCGTAGCCTTACTTCGACGGGCGAGCGGCGTCTATAAGACGGTCCACGTCGTCGTCTCGATGAAGCATAGGGACGAACTGCCAACTCCAGACGCCAATTCCTATGCGGTTTCCTGTGAGATTATCAATCGCGTATGGAATAAGACCCAGCTGCCAACTCATCTGCCTTTCGGAACCGTCACTATTCTTCGGATTTATGCGGTAAAGCTTGAATGCTGGCTGTGCAAGAGGACTGCGAGCAAGCCAAAAGCCGCCCAATGTGCGTGGCTCCAAAACCTCACCGTCTGCGGTCAGCGATGCTCCAAAAATTAGCAGGCTCCCATCGCCTGCGTAGTAGTCACCTTCGTCGTCCGTCGCCTCTACCTTGTAGCGTCCTGGCGCGAGGCCGTGATACCACGATGTGCTGCCGGCACCTACAGTCACCCCCGCAAAGTGCACCGTCTTGAACAGCACCACCTCGTGCGCATTCTCAGCCGTAACAACCTGCAAGCCCTCGCGCTGCTTGGCTGCGCAGCCACTCAAGCTAAATACAACAACCTGCGTGGCTAATATCAAAACTAGGCTCCGCATGGGTCTTATCGTTAACGACACTCTGCTGGCGGTATAATCTGAGGTATTCCGCAAAACCTGCGGAATAATTTCGACTATTTGGGATATTTTAGCCATTGGTTTATTTTCGAAGTGGCTTGCAGCATTTGGCTGCAAGCAGGTGTTTTTCTATATTTTCTGACATAAATCATCCGTAAAATCCGGAAAGTCAAGTCATCAAACTATAGCGTGCTCTTAGGTCGAACCGGTTCCGCAGACTGAATACTTAGGGCGTGTTGGAGTCATCCAAGGTTGCGGAAAGCGACCACTCAGCATCCGCAATCTGAACTGCCGCTTCTGGGAGGTGCGGTAGACGGCTATGGGCTCAAAGCAGACATCGCCACGGCTAATGCCAGAACTTCCAGGTCGGCTTCGTAGGAGCAGTTACAGCAGCTTCGGGGAATTTTTGGTTTGACCGAAAACCCCAATTTCCGTCCTTCTTGAAAAACTCGACGTTGGCTTCAATCCAAGCCTCGCCATGCTGTTCAAACGAGGTCCAGTAACGCTCACAAAGGCGGGCTAACTCTGCTGAAATCTGGGCTTTCTCGCTAGAGTCGAGGTTTTTCAACCTATAGTTGATGCGACTGCCATCGCAGTCAATTGTGAGATTTCCCTTTTCCCATGACTCCGGGGAGCACCTGATGGCTTCCTCCACCAACGCCGTTAAGGCTGGGCCGTATTCATCAAATTTTTGATTCATTGGAAGCACGTAAGTAAAGACCGCTTGTGGCCGAATTCTGCCCCACGGCGAAGGACGCTATCGGGCCCGAAGCGGCCAGCCACCCCCTACCCAAACCGGACATGGAAACTACGTGTCGGACCGGTCCAGGAGCGATCTTCCTAGCGTTTGCGCATCAGCCAGCGAACCCACAAGAGACGGACCTTCCCACAGTTGCCACTCGGAGTTTTCTTCGTTTCGCAATCGGCGCTCAAACACCGTGAGTTTGGTGACAGCCCCATCCTTCGAACGAGTTGCACGAGCGAATCGACATCTATCGGCCGACAGCAGCGTCCAAACTTCAATCTCTCTCGTTGTCTCAAGAAGCAGTGTCGATCCATCGATTTCCACTGGCACAAACTCTTGTGGATCATCTACCGCCCCGCCCGTGCCCCACAGGTCCGCACCTTTACCACCCCGACGTTCTGCGGCCAAGGCACTAAGGTTCAACAGCCAACGCAGTGGATTCATTGCAAGTAAGGTCTGCAGTTGGCCGATGTCTGCAATCGTAGCCTAGGCCGTCGAGCGCCCATTGCGAACCTTAGGTCGCTCCAGTCGGGGGCCGGAAAGCTGTCAAGTTCGGATACGGATTGCTATCGGAAGATTGGTGCCACAGAGCCTGCGCCGCTCGCTGAAGTTCGGCGGAGTAACTTGCCTGCAGCGACACACGTCGAGCGTCGCTAAGCGCGCCATCTGGGGCAACTATTGCAGAGCCGCTACACAAGAAAAGGTACAGCGCCGCCAGCTCCTCAAGCCGTGTCGATGCCGACTCCACCTCAAAAAGTTCAGGATCGTCTTCGCTCGCCTCAATAGTCACCGAAGGCTCTTTGCGCGTTCGGTCTGCCATATAGAGCGAAGTCCAAGTACGGCTGTTGACTGGATGGGCATTTCCTTCCGTATCGACTTCCCATCCCGGGCCGAATAGCAAATCAATGAAGACTCTGAAGTCCGGTCGCTCTCTGTCGATCTTTACGATGTGCATTCGGTGACATTTCCAAAAGTACACGAGTCAGATACGTGGATCAGATTCTCTAAGCAGTCCCTGGCAAAAGACCGCTTCTGGCCGATGGCAGCATCCTAGCTCAGGCCATCCGGCGCCTGAAGCAGCCTCCACGGCCTTGCGCATTAACTGTTCAACGCTTTCCAGCCTATGGCAAACGCTGCCATCAGGCCCAGCTTATCCGCGTGTAGGACAACGGTAGTGCACTACTAGCGCACTGGCGCAGCCAGCACCGCAATTGCGGCGTGCAACTGGGTGTCCCGTGCGACATCACCAAGCTCGAAGCTTTCGGCCGTTGCGGGCACCTCTACATCCGGTTGAACCCCGATAGAGTGCCAAGGCGGTGCCTCCGGCACCGTCATCATGCCAGTCGCGATGCGCACTGCTCCGCCCGCGCTCATTGGCTTAATCGACTGAATCACCCCGAAGCCATAGGTCTTCTGCCCTAGCAGCATAGCGCTTCTCCGCTGACGCAAGAGCACCGCAAGGCTCTCCGCGCCGGCGGCGGTTCCTTCGTTGACTAGTACAACAAGGCGCCAGCGGCGCAGCGGCCAGTCCACAAGCAGCGGAACATTTGGTGGCGACTTCGCGGACGCGTCATCAATGGACCCGTTTGTGTTCATCGTCCCCGGCACGCGACTCTCCACATGCACGACAGGCGTACCTGGCGCAACAAACAGCGCCGACACTTCGGTCAAGGCATCGAGCAAGCCACCGCTGCAGTTGCGCAAGTCAAGTACCAGTTGATCCGTGGGTACCGCTGCGGCCGCCACACGATTCGACCAGCGAATTTTGGCGACCTCTTCGATGACCTGCGCTCGCGTCTCGGCCCGAAATTGCACGATCCTCAGGTACCCAACGCCGGGGGCGACCACCGCAGAGCGGACGGAGCGCGACCTGATCGGCGCACGTTCCACAGCGAAGCGCAGCGATTCTGATATGCCGGGCCGGTTCACCACCAGGTTCAGGATGGAGCCCTCCTCTCCACGCATCCGCTGTACGACCTTTTGAAGTGGCATGTACCGGGTAGCCGACCCTTCCAAGCTGACGATCAGGTCACCTCGCTGTAGCCCGTCTCGATCTGCAGGCGAGCCAGCAATGGGGTTCACGATCTTGGGCCAGCCGTCTTCCTGGGTAATCTCCAACCCAATCCCCACGAACTTCTGCGTTGCCGCGGCGTCGAATTCCCGTAGGTTTGCGATGCTTAGGTATTCAGTGTTGTATCGCAAGCTTGCCGCCGCAGCGGTCAGGCAGGCCTCGATGACCGTCGTCGCCAAGGCAGGGGATGAGGTTACGTCCAGGTTCTGCTTAGCGGCCTGCCGGCAGTGCCCCTCCAACGACGGCCCAGATACCAGCTCCACGTAGTGCTTATCGACGAGGTTTCTGAATTCGATCCACGCAGGCGTGGCGAGCACGACGTCAGCAGCATCGGGGGGTGACGCACTCTGGGCTATGGCGCTCCAAGCAGATGCCAAGGCGCCTGCTGTCACCAATGTTCGCAAGTAACGCATCGGATTCCTACGGCTTCGACTGTTGATGATTTGCTTCGAATACGCGTTGGGCACACGCATTCGCGACTTCGGCCAACTCGTGTAGGTAGGCTATCCATCCTTGAGGAAGTGTGACCTCGTCGATGACGCAGTCTCCCCAGGCTCGGGGATAGCTCATGGTGATGATGCGTGAGCAGGCGCTTTGAGCCATAGAAGGAGTCTGAGCCGCCTCAACCCACTCATGCACCGACTCGAAAACGTCGCGAGCACCCGGGACGTCCCGAATATGGTCGATCTTTTGGAGAACGGGTTTAAGTTCTGGAAGCGACATTTGAGGACCCAGGTGGATGTCTGCTGATAGCCGACTGTTGACTAGTCGTCCACTCAATTTTGACCGACTTCTGTTTGTCGTCTGCAACCTCTGGCAGTGCCGGCACTACGGCGCGAAATCGCCAACCACACGTATGTCTAGCATCGCCCCTCTTCGAAATACTTTCAGATCAATAGGAACGCCTGGCTTTTTGCTGCTTATTGCTTGGACGTACGCATTGATCGAAGTCGCCGGAGTGCCGTCTACCGCTAGAACTATGTCACCCACTAGAAGTCCCGCCCGGTCCGCTGGTCCGTCACTACGAGTCGCATGTATCACCACGCCCGTCCCAGCAGGGACTCCCGCTAGGCGAGCTTGCTCGGAATTCAAGAGGCTCACTTGCGTATGAATTACCGCTCGGTCGACACGTCCTTTCTCAAGAAGTTCTTCCGCAATCGAAAGGTAGACGTTCGTTGGCGTTGCGAAAGTAATGGGCGTCCCAACGCGAGGAACGTACTGTTGACTGATGACACCGACAAACTCTCCGGTTTTCTGTCGTATCAGGGGCCCGCCACCTGTTCCTGGCAAAACGGGAACGGATGTCTGGATAAATGGCGGTGTATCCATCAGTTCGTCATAGGCACGGGTGACCAATCCGTCAGATACAACTAAGGAAGAGAAGCCACCTAGCGTGGTCCTCCCCAATCCTAGCGCCCGCTCTGCCGGGGCGAGACGTCTGGCATTACTTGCCTCCAAGTAAGCCATCCCCTGTGCATTGATTTTTACTAGAGCGAAGCCTGTGCGCCGGTCTTGGGCGACGACCTTCCCTATGTACTCTCGACCTCCTTCCGTCGTAACCAAAATCTCTCCAGATGGATCAAAAAGAGACGCAATGGTAAGAATGAGTCCATCAGCCGAGACAAGAGTTCCCGATCCAACAGTTCGCCCATCAGTGGCCACAATTCGAGCCGGAACCAACTCTTCAGACGACTGCACCTTGCTCGCTTGTGCGGCTTCGGGTGTCGACGTCACTTGGATTGAAACAATCGCTCCTTGAATACGAGACACCAGCGCTTCCGCCGAAGGCTCCTGCGCAGCGCTATTGAAAGCAACTCCTAGAAAGATCAGAGGGAGTCCGAGTTTCCGGATGACGACAGCGGTAAAAGAGACTTCCGTAAGTTTGAGGGTCATGGCCAGATATTCTTCAACTCTCTGCAGCTCCGGATGATCTTCTCGTTCGATTCTTTTGTTTCAGCCACCGTTCGCAGCCGATTGAGCTCCGCGACGATAGCGGCTTGCATCCACAATGCATGCGATGAGGCTGGATGACCGCTTTAAGGCTCCCAACTACGCATGCTCGGAATGTCGGCTCCTGGCCGCTTGCGGCCGCTGACTGAGGATACCTGCTGTGGGTATTTATGGTGCCGGATTGACCGGTCACCATCGCCGGAATGCGCTACGCAGCGAGTGGACATGGGTTCTCTCCTCTCTCAGAAAGAAAAAACCCACCTCCGGGCACAGCCTGGAGATGGGTTCGGACGATGCGGATGCAGCTGCTACTTTCCTGCAGCAGTGCGACGCACAGACGAAAACGCTACCACGTTGGCGGTCTCGGCATGGGCCGGGCTCGCTGGGTGATGGCGCTCGACGCGGGCACGGCGAATCGCTGCCGCGATGTACCGCCCTGCCACCAGGAATGCATGCGCTGCGAACGAGATTTGCCCGCGGGCCCGGGCATACGCCCGCCCCGCGGCGCGAGCTCGCTCGAAGCGCATCTCCTGCCGACGTACGGTTTCAGCGGCCTTCAGGCACGCTCCCAGGTACTCCTGACGCAATTCGGGACTGTCGTCCACGAACGCGATGAAGAGCTCTGCGACGACGGGGTCGTGCAGCCTGGCCAGCAAATCCGCCAAATGCTTGGCGTCGACCTGGCGGGCGCTCGCGAAAGACGGGCCGTTGGAACCGGCCTTGGTGGTTTGGGACATGACGTTGCTCCTGTGTAAAACGGGCAACGACGGCCCTCCCGGGACTGCGTTGGTCCCGTAGGGTGGATGGAAGAATGCCTTACCTCATTCGCATGGGGCCACGACTTTCAAAGGCTCAGTCGCGTGGTGGTGCTCTTGAGAGCGGTCACATGTCCATTGTATGCAGGCATCACGCGAACTCCAACACCGCGCGCTCTTCTCGCGCCGCGTCGGGCAGTCCCGCAAGCTCCAGCTGCTGCGCCGCTGGTAGGGCCGATTTCGCGGCTTCTACCACCTCCACCTCCGTGGTTCGTTTCGTGTCCTGAAGCTTCAGCACACCCTCATCGATGGTTCCAGGAACGATCGGCACGATGACAAGGACGTCGCGCAGTTGCCCGAGCCGGTAGGCCCGGTCCTCGGCTTGGCGCATCAACGCTGGCGTCCAAGGCATCGAGGCGAAGGCGACCAGGTTTGCCGCGGTGAGCGTGATGCCGACGCCTGCTGCGCTCGTAGTGCCGATGAAGACCTTGTTCACCGGATCCTGCTGGAAAGCGTCGACGGCAGCTTGGCGCTTTTTCGCCGAATCAGCGCCGACGAGCGAGACACACCCGATCCCGAGCCCGGCGAGCGCCTGCTTGAGGGCGTCCACGGTGGACATGTATTCGCAGAAAATGATGATCTTGTCGTCATCACCCATCGACTGCACGGTGTCCAGCAGGAATGGCACCTTCAGCGATTCCAGCGTTCTGCGCAGCTGCACGATCTTCGGCATGGCCTGAAGGCTCATGTCGCGGTAGATCTCGCGGTAGGAGCCAAGCCCTTCGGGCGAGAGATACCGGAGCTGGCGCTCCTTCTTCCCGAGCTCGGAGAGCACGGCCTTGCTGCGCCGGATCATCCAACCCTTGATCGCCTCCGCGAGCTTGGCGCGCTTCTCAGCCGTTCCGGCGAAACCTTTCCGGAAATCGCCGAGCGGCAGCTTTCCCAGGGCATGCCCGGTGATGCGCAGCAGCGTGTGCATCTCTACTTCCCGGTTCAGCAGCGGTGTTCCGGTGACGACGTAGCAGCGAGGGATCCGCGCGGCCAGCAAGAACACATTGCGCGTGCGGCCGCTCTGATACTCCTTCAAGTAGTGAGCCTCATCCACGGCCATCACCTCGAACGCGAGCTCGGTCGCACGCACCAGGCCGCCCATGCGCTCGTAGTTGCCGATCACCCAATCGCACGCCTGCAGCGTTGCGATGCGATCTTCGCCGACCATGCCGACAGTGGCCTGCGGGTAGACCATGCGGATCTCACGTTCCCAGTTGAGACGCAGCGATGCCGGGCACACGATTAGCACCCTCCCCTTGCCTGCGGCCAGCCGGCTGGCCACGACCGTCTGGCGGCTCTTCCCCAGGCCCATGTCGTCGCCCATGCAGGCGCCGGCGGATCGAAGCATATGCTGGACGCCGACCGCCTGGTAGTCCCGAAGAACACCCGCGGCCACCAGCGACGCCACCGCGGACGCATCGAATGGGAGGTTCCCGAATCGCTGCACGTCCGTCGAGAAGAAACCTGTGCCCGCAGAGTCGTCTCCACCGCCGCCACCTCGCTGGGGAGGGGGTGCCGCTGGGACGACGATGGGCGAAGACGAAGCACTGGCGGTGGCGAGCTCCTCGAGCACTACAGCCTGTTCGTGGACGAACACGAACTCCGCCTTCACTCCCGCATGCCGCTCCAGATGCCGCTGGATTTCGTCGGGGTCGCCATGGACTTGCCATGCGGCCGCATGCTTGTGAAACAGGCCTCGCATGGCCCGCATTGCAGTGACGCACAGCGGGTCATATGTGAAGCTCGCTGCCCACTTCCCCCGGCCGTCGTCGCCCTTGGCAAGGGGGAAGATCTGAACGTCGAGCAGCTGGGTGTAGAAGTCGGAATCTGGAACTGCGACAGCGGCGCGCAGCAAGGCCGCAACGCCGTCAAACGACACGTGCTGCCCGTGGTAGGCATCCCTCAGCATGTCTTCAACCGACGTAGCGGTCGTGGCCCGGACCAGCCACATGCGCCGTGCCGCACTCCACCATGCACCGAACCGCTCCAGGGGCCTGCTCAGCCCGGGCACGTGGGCGAGCTGCACGCCGAAACGCATCCCGTCGAAAGACGCTTTAACGACCAGGTCGGGCGGCAGCAGGCTGACGGGTGCTGGAAGTCGGGTGGGAGTGGGATCAGTGGACATTTCCCTGCTATTTGAATATTCCGCAGACCGGCGCTTGGTACATCGTGGCGATTTGGCCTGGCAAGGAGCCGCCAGCGACGTTAATCGGCTGGTATGTTCCGTTAGAAACCTCAGCCGGTTTTCTGGTCAACGCAAGATCCGAGGTCACCTGGGGGAATTGCTCGGATTTGGCGAGAACGTAGTTATACCTATTGAAGTTTGAATAGCATTGGCCGTTGTCGCTGACATTTACATTATCTCGACTTGTAGTGAAACTACTAGTCGCATTTTGGCAGTATGCGAAGTTGAACTGGATACTCACCGCACCTCCAGACGCAAGCTTTCCGCCTCCCCCACCAAAATTCGTGAAATTCGATTCCGCACTCCCAATGGGCGCGCCCATCATCGTGGCGGTCGCTGGGAATTTGAGGCCTGAAAAATACTTGTAGAGGTCGCTGTAATAATTGAGGCTTCCGTTGTAGGTGTCGGCCTGGGTGCCGTAGGGTGCTGAACTGCCATCTGGATAGGTGCCTACACCGCCTTGCATATTGATGCCCGCCGTCCCGGCCATGGAGCCAGACGCATAGCCGCCGGCGCCCGGGCTATCTCCGCCGCCCTTCCCTGCAATCCCGGGGTAGTCCGAGGCCGTAGCGGAGCGTGAGCTCAGGGACCCGCCCCCACCGCCTCCGGCAAAGCCAGCACCGCCGCCTCCGCCGACTGCGACTCCGCTCGCGACCAGGCCGTCGCCGCCCCCGCCGCCCGTCACGAAGCGAAGCGTGTCGCCGGCCTTCACTTTGAACACTCCCGACACCTCGGAGGCGCGTGCATTGCCATCACCGCCGCGGCCGACTGCGACTCTGGCACCGTTCTGAAGGATCGCTGATGAGCCGCCACCGCCGCCGGTGTACCCAGAGCCGCCGTTGCCACCGGCGAGCCGGTAGTAGACGGTGATGTCCTTCTGGTAGTCATAGCCGGGGTTGACGGTGACGGTCTGGTCGCCCTGGGAAGGCGTCCATAGGCACCGCTGGAGAGTCGAAACCTCCTCCCCCGCGCCGCCGGAAGCGGATCCTCCGGAGACCGCGGCTGGCGGGTAGTAGACATAGCTGGAAAGAGAGCCTGGCGTGACCACGATCGGCCCGGCCCAGGTACATGTCGTGGCGGCGGCAACGCAGCCGAATGCCTGCAACAGCGTTCGTTGAAGTTTCATGAGATGCCTCAGCATTTGACCGGTCGGGCCGCGGCACGCTCTTGCAACAGCGACTGCCTTGCGCTCCAGACGCGAGGGAGAAAGGTGCGCGTGAGACAGGGGTACTCGCCGATCGCGATCAGCGCCGCATCACGCCCGGCTTCGCCCCTGAGCGCGCGCCGCAGGTTCGCGGAGGCCGCAGCGGCCCGGGGAGGATCGGTACTGAAAAGCGCTTCATGCAGCCACGCATCAGTCCGGAGGTGAAAATGTTGCTCGTCCATTCGTTGCTCGCGGTGGGTATGAGATTGCCCAACGCTGATGCGTTGGGGCTCGGTGGGTTGCCGCAGAACGCCCCTTAAGCGGGGAGTTGATCGGTCCAACCCGGTTCGGCTGCTTCCCGCCTTGGAGCTGCTGGCTTAAACACGATCTGCTCGATCCGCGTGAGCTGGAGGGCTACGTCCTCCGCCACGACCTTGATGACCTCGACCTCGCCGCTTTCCCCACGGGCGGTGAATTCCCGCTCCTCGCCGATGACCAGGACACGCGCGCCCTTGCGCAAGTGCTGCGCGACGTCGCGCGCCTTCTGGCCGTAAATCTCAACCTCTCGCCAGAAACCACCGACTTGCTCCACATCGCCTTCGTCCGTCTGCCCATAGCGACCGAAGAACACACGCATCGAGGCGACTTGGAAATCACCGTTCCTGCCAGTGACCTGTCGGAGTTCGGGGGAGTTGGCCAGGTTGCCCTTGCCGATGAAAAGGTTCTGCATTGCATTGCTCCACGGTGCGTTGAGATTCGCGGGGACGGCTGCACCACGTCCGGGCCCGCGAGATGACCTATGCCGAGATCGGCGACCTCGGAAACATGAACGGTTCGGACTGCTCCACATCGTCGCGGATGCGCTTGATCGACTCTCGTGCAGCCAGGTGCCGCGCATTGATTTCCTGCGCGAGCCGGGACGCGGCCCTGCACCAGTCATTGAGCAGCGGCGCGCCGTGATCCAGCTTCTCGGCCTCGTCCCAGGGGAGATGACGACTGGAAGACCGTTCGCGCCAGCGCAGGAACATGTAGCCGCTGTGCGAGCGCTGGTGGACCACCAAGTAGGCGCGCAGGCCGATCACGCTTTTCGATTTCTCGGCGAGTTCGCGCATCTCCAGCACGGCAGCGTCGAGGGTGGCAACTTGTTGGCGCAGGTGGGCAAGGGTGCCCCTACCCGTAAGGGCCTTTACGTCAACTCGGTTTTGACAGTCCTGCTCACCCGTGGTTTGTCTCGCCCAAAGCACATGGTTGACGGCATGCTCGGAACCGATGGGCTCCGTCCGCCCTTTCTCCACCGATCCTTTCATTCGCTCCCCTTTCATAACCGCTGCTTCATGCTCATGCGCAATGCATCAGGAGACCACTGCGGCATCCTCGGCCGGTACGGGCGTTGAACCAGCTTCGACCTCGGCTTGCTCCGCGGCTTCCAACTGGTCGCCCACCTGCTTCAGGACCGCCTGCTCTGCATCGGTCAGCGAGTAGTGCCTGCGGGAATGGGACGGCGAAACAGCAGCCTTGTAGATCGCCGCAGGTACGGGTCCGAACACTGATACAGCGAACTGAACGCGCTTTGCCGCATCCTCGTCGCTGCTGATCCAGTCGCCCCGGTTCAGCGCGCGGATCTCTGGGCGGCTGAGCCAGCGGTCGAACCGCGCAGTTCCATAGAACACGTTCAGGATCGCGCGCTGTGCTTTGCGCAGGGACGCCCGCACTTCCTCGTCCGTGAGCAGGTTCTTGCGCTGGAGCGTCTTCTGCAGGCGCACGTAGTGGTCGTAGTCGACCACCAGCATCGAGATGGCATAGCCGTAGGGACTGCGGAATCCAAGGTTGACGGTCATCGGACTAGACGACGCAAGGACGGCCAACACCAGGCCGCGCTTGCGCTGCTGGTCAAGCATCCCTTCAGCCTTTGCAATCTCGTCTTGGAGGTGTTTGTGTACGTCGTTGACGCCATGCTCGTGGCGGAGCAGTGCCCACTCGGCATACGGGTTGTCATTGGCCGTGAGCATCCACAGATTGCGCAGACATGAGGCAACACGCTTGCCGCCGATGATGGGGTTGATGTGGTTCGCGGTGTCTCTGCTGCGTCCCAGGAATATGCGGTAGGCCTCGATCGTGTGGATCATCATCTGATCCAGGCCGCCATCGACGAGCCCGCCGATGGCGTCGATGCCTTGAGCCTCCGCGCGTGTCGCGATGACGTCGGCACCGCGGTGATCGTCGCGCTCACGCTGCATCTGCTGCAGACGGTCGCGACGCTCTTCCAACTCGGCGTAGCGATCGAACATCGGGTCATCGGGCGATGCGCCAGCGGCGATGTATTCGGCGAGTGCGGCCTCTTCCAGCCGAACCGAGTAGCCATCGGCGAATGGGGAAGACGCCTCAGTCTCAAAGACCAGAGTGGGCTTCAACAGCGCGGCGAGACCTTCCGGGGCGAAGTTGGGCGGAAGAATGGGCGTGGGACGGGCGGTTGCCATGTGGTTCTCCTAAATCGATTGGTCAATGGCGGGTGGACTGGTCGGCGGGATCTCGTGAGTCCACATCAGCGCCGCTCTCTCCAGGGGCAGCCGATGGGCGGGAGTCGGTAGCCCACGCGTCAAGAAACGCAAACTGTTTTTGGCTCATCGCCGGTAAGCGTGTTGCCATGGGCTGGCGCAGAAACTCGAGAACTGCTTCTTGATGAACAGCGATGTGCGTCCTTGTGTTTTTGTGCGTCCGGACGGTGACGAATCCCATTTCAGTCAGGTGGCGAAAAGACCGCTGCACTGTCTTTGGCGAAATCGTTTGACACAACTGCTCTGCCGCCATGCTCCAAGCAGTCGTTTGATAATCTCGCTTATCTGCCTCCTCTTTAAGCAGGATCCAAAGAACGGCGGCATCGGAATAGTTTTGAAATCGCTGCACAAGCTGTGCAAAGAGTTGATTGCCTGTCATAAGGACTCCAGTTAGATGATTTTTGGACTCATTCACGATGAGTGCCACTTCGCGAGGCTCACCAGGTAAGTCGTTTTGGCCTACGTGGTAACGGGTACCAGGTGAGTCGTTTTGGCCTACGTGGCAACGGGTACCAGGTGACCCGTTTTGGGTTACGTGGTAACGCGTACCACGTAACCCGTTTGGGGTTACGTGGAATTGGTCAGGCCCTACGCCGTCACCGTGTTCAGGGTCCAGCCCGCAGTGCTGCTCAGTTGAAGCCAGGATGCGGCGCAAAGCCTGGTTCGCTTTCAGTTTTTGGAATTGGATGCAGGGACCCGCGCGCATCATTTCGCTCTCCCGTTAAATCGGGCGCCCCGCATCTCGTCGGCTAGCGCGCGTGCTTTCGCTCGCTGTGCGGCGATGCGTGCAGCTACTGCTGGATCAACGGGTTCTGCCCGCATCTCAGGAGCGATCGGAGGCGGCGATGAGGGATCCGCACGCCGTTGCAACCTGGCTTGCATCCGGCGGGTCATTGCGACCTCATCCGCGTAAGCGAAAACGACGGGGCCGTCGTCCATGCGTTTGATGAGACCGCTGAGCCAACCAACCGGGCTTTTGAGCGGTGAATGGCCGCGCATCCGGCCAGAGAGTTCATCGAGGACGAACTGCCGATCAGCAACCGGCACACGTTCCAGCAGCTGATGAATCGAGGCAACCTGGGCCGTTGTGAGGGATTCCGGGAACACGAGGCCGTTGGAGAGCTCCACACGGCTCGTGTCGCTTTCCGAGCCACTACTACTACCTGTAGTAGTAGTTTGTATTGAACCCCCTTGTATATGTGTTGCAGGAAACGGCAGACCTTGATTGCAGGTTTCGGCAATCCGCGGGCTCTCAAGTTTGCAGGAAACGGCATTCTTCGCAGACTTAGCCGGCTCCTCCAGCGAGGCAGTTAGTTGCCACAGTAAGTGCCTGTCGCGCTTGGATTTTTCTCTCTGGAGCGTGTCGTGGTGGGCATGGCCATCAGTCGAGGCAACCTGTCGAAATCCGACAACTTCCGGAAGATCACCAGACGTCAGGATGGACATGAACAAGTCACGCGGTCGGCTCGCGGTAGCGGGTCGGCTGCGATCCTGAATCCCGAGGGGCAATTGGCGGAAGGTGGCTGCGAGTGCGGACAGATCGACCGCTGCGGTGCCCTTCTCTTCGGGCGGGTTCGGAACGGGCTGCACCACCGCTAGATGCATGGGCGCTTCGGCCGCAGGCGCGGACTGTCGCGCGATGCCCTTGAGAGGCTTGATCGTCTGCCCCCGCAGGCACATTAGCACCGCGTCCAGATTCACGCGTATGAGAACACCCGCTGCGCCTGCCTCTTGGATAAGCCCTGCCTTCTTGAGCCGCGTGCGCGCGTTCCGCTGCACCTTCGGCCCAAGACACAACGCATCGCCGATCTCGTCCTGGCTGACCTCGATGCAACCGTTGGCTAGTTGCCCCCGCACCAACGCTGCGCGGTGTCGCTGCAGTAGTAGGGACAGGTACAAGCCAGCGCCGATGCTGCCCGCGATGTCGGCCAGCGGCTTGTAGTAGTTGTGGTAGCCGCGGAACCAACCTGAAACGGTGTCCCACGACGGCGCGCTGCTCTCGCTGGAGCGCGCCAACGCCGAGGCCAAGGCGCCGACATTCAGCCGGTAGTGCATGACGGCGGGCCGCCCGACTAGCATCTCCTCAAGCACTCCGGATTCAGCGAGGATCTGACGAACTGTCGTCTGCTCGGTCCTGGTGATGCCGATGGCCGTCTGCCACTGCTGTATGGACATGTTGAACCATCCGCCGCGTTGCGGATGGTTGCGCAGGCTGTGCCTCGTCCAGTACAAGGCGAGCCCGACGAACACGGCCGCCTTGTGACCGAACCTCTCTGCCAGCAGCGGATGGAAAGGGACGTAGCCGCGCTCATCCAGGTGCAGGAGGATCTGCTCCTGAATGAGCGATTCAGAGTCGTCCAAATGACGACCACTCGCCGAAGCGTCGTGAAGAAGTGAGCTTGGTCGCACCAGGTCGAACCTCACTTCACCGGGCCAGGCGCGATGCCGTGGCCCGACCCGGACCCTCCGCGCGTTCCGACTCACCGAGGCCACGGCTTGCACGAAGGGCATCCGCGAGAGGTTGGGCCTGACGCATCAGCAGATCCAGCAGATGCCGCGTGTCGAGGGTGTACTCGATCGCACGCCCCAGGCCGCCCGCCTCCGTCAATATCCCCAAGTCCAGAAGCAGCCGGCGACATGTTTGTTGCTGGGCTCGGGTGATGCCGGTGTCTCGCTCGCATTCGGCGGACGTCATTTCGATCTTCACGGTTCCCTCGTGCCCAACGCTTCGTTCCCAAGCGCGGCCTTTGTCTAGAGCGTACGTGAGCCAGAGCGCGCACAACACATTGCCGGTAAGGTCGATAAACGCCCGATGGATCGTCACTGGAGCTTGCCCGACCCAGTCCAATAGCATCGCGGACAGTATGTCGCCGTGAGAATCAGTTATTTTTTTATCAGTTGTCATGCGCTGTCACTTCCCAAAGCCTGATTTATCGCAGTTTGAATATTGGTATCTTCTATATTGAATCACGCTGAATATGGAATTTTTTCGCCCAGGCTTGGCGTGCGACTATTTCCAGCCGTTGTGCTTCAGCTGCAGCAGCAAGGGCCAGCGTCTCCATCGCCAGAGCGTCTGCATCAGTGCGGCCTTTGCATTTCGTTATGAACTCCAAAAAAAGCGCGTGGTGCCGGTTTTTGGCCTGGACCCATGCGGCATATTCATCGGGTACGGTGTGTGGCGCGTCAATCAAAAAATATTCGACTGTCATTGGGTCGTACCGATCTGATTAATAGACAACTTCGCTTCGCCACTACGACGGCTACGACACGTGTCCTCCCGCTCAAACTCACGAATAGTTGAGTAGAGTGTGTCTATTGAGTAATCTGAAAACTTAACGTGAAGACGGTAAATGTTGTCACGCAAAGACATCACGCCAGATCCCGGTCGGGTGATTTCGTACCACGCCCGATGAATTTCGTCACGCACGCCCAGGTCACTTGGAAGGCGACTCCGCCCCCTGGCTCCTCCCCCTACCAAAATTTCGCGGAGCTTGCGGATTTCCATCGCCGATCGACTGAATAACCGCGCAATCAAAGGCTGCGAAGCGCCGTGCTTAATGAAATATTCACAGAGTTCATCGTCTCGGCGCTGGCGGTCAATGCCTTCGAGATGTTGCCGCATTTCCCAAGGGGAAAAACTAACACGCCACTGGCGCATCCGTGAGGCCAAATCAAGGAGGTCGCGGGAGGTGCGTCGTCGAAGCCCGTCGATGAGCTCTGCGTCGCACCCATGCTCCAACAACTGCACCAGCCCGTCCTCCGTTTCGATGAGGCGAATCAACTCAGTGAGCAATAAATAATTGAGTTGGTCATTGGCCTGGACTTCGATAGGCATTCTGCGATCAACCATATGGGCACCAGATAATTAATTCACGAAAAGCTGCTGGAACGGAGTTTTTGTCAACTCAGGGTGATCTTTGTGAAAATCAAAAATCGTTTTCAGAACTGCAGACAGTGCAGGCCCAACCCGCTTATCACTCAGGGCCACAAGGATGTGGACGGAGGTGACGTAGATCACACCATTGCGAAAGAGCACGCGTATTTGTGCGCAGCGCTGCGTTACCGCTTCCTGGCCCTGGCCAACGGTTTGAATCCAAGCGCTTTCGGCGCCGCAGCGCTCTACCAGCGCATGATTGCTTTGACCACTGATCGCAGCCAGGATGGGCCACACCGCTTCACGCATCGTGGCCTGCTCTTCGGAGAGAGGGTGCCCCGCGATTGCATCACTGGCCTCCGGAAAGTCGATGAGAAATCCAAATGGCAGTGCGGGCTCAGGCTTGATGAAATCCGAGATCGGCACCACGTCATTCAGGGCAATGAAATCGGTGGTCAGCTGTCGTCCGAATGCGGCGATCCTGGACTCACGATCTTGCATATCCGTTGAATTGGCATCTGTGGTGACCTCAGCTGCCGCCGGCGTCTTTTCATGACGGGGCACGCTTCCAAGCATAGGACCCAAAGGGATTTGTAATTTATTGGTCGGCGTGGCCTTTGCTTTAGGCTGGTTCTCGGGCCCAACTTTAATCAATTCATCTATAGATGCCTTAGGATTTTCAATAACCGCTTTTATAATCGCGGGGACTCTCTCCATCTGCACGCTCAGTGCTTTCGCTGCGACGTTTTGCAGATCGGTGACCAAACTCTCCGAATCAACCCTCACATCACACCGGTCCGCCGGATCAACCTCTCGATTGGCGAGTTCCAACGCTTCAAGATCTTGGCCGTGCATCAGCAAAATCTCGTCGATCGCAGCTTTGACCGGGCCAACTGCATCGCGTTTGCGCGCTAGCTCCTGAATAGCACCGATCAGTGGCCGGATGACCTCATTCACTTCCTTCGTTTGAAGCCAAGGACCAATCGGGTACAGAAACTCCGTGGAAAAAGCAAAGTTCTGAATCATCTTCAGACCGTAGTTGAGACCTCGATCTTTCAGTTCTTTGTTGATCTCCGAGGCGGTCAAAAGGCGTCCGGCATCCTTTTCGAACTCACGCTTGAAGGAAGAAACACCTTGTGCCCGCTCCCAAAAAGAAATGTCGCCGCGATTATCGTTTTCGCTCAAGTGAGCGGTGATTACTGAAGCCTCGCCAGGCCATTTCTTAGTAACCACCGTGAGCGTAGAAAAGCGCTGATCGCCCTCGGCATACAGTTCTTTTGCGATCTCGACACGCGTGTTGCCACCGCCATATGGAAAATAATTCTCCTTGGGAGAGCGGCGAGTGACGGTAATGAGGTTGGTGATTCCCTCAGCTTTAATGCTTGCCTTCAGTTCTGCGCGGGCAGGATTTGGCTTGGTGCGAGGGTTGTATTTATAGGGGTCGATATTTTTAATATCAAGGATTGTCACTGACCCGTCGATCTCCTCCAGTGGGTCGAGACCGGCTGTGGCGTTGGCGGACCCTTTAATAAGGGCATCGCGGGCGGACTGCCGCATCTTTTCTTGAGCATTCATGTTTTTGGCACCAGGGGGTGCGGCTGGCGGAGGGCCGACAGGCTCTCCTGCTGTAGCGGAAGAACCTTGCTGCTTAAGCCGCGCAGCCCGCTCCACCGCTGTGAGCGTTTCGGGGGTTCGCATTACTGCCTCCACGTTCGTTCGTCAGAGGGCAGATGCTTGATTGGCTGGCGGATTAAAGGTGGAGGCTCGAAAGCCGCTGACGTTGGGTATGAGCTCCCACATGAGCTCATGCATGGATGACGCTGCTTTAATGGGATCAGCCCAATGGACTGGCACCTGAGCCGTAGCAGCGTTGCGGTAGGCCACGGCCGAGGGAATGACCGTTCCGAGCACGTCGACGCGCCCTCGCATTGCGATGAAGTTCTCGCGAATCAGGTCGGCCATGAGCCGGCTGTTTTTCGTGTTCTCCGTCCGGTTGATCACCGCCTTCATCTGCGGGACCTTGAAACCCAAGTTGGCTGTGGACTCGTGACGATCCAGAAGCTCGCGGGTGCCGTCCAGGAACTCCCTGGCGGACACGATGTCGGGCGAGGTGGGGACGAGCAGCAGATCTGCCGCATTCACGGCGGCATCCTGCAGGTGCCCGACGGCCCCTTGCGTGTCGATGAGCACCACGTCGTAGGCTTGCGCGACGCTCGCTTGGCGAAGCGGCATGGAAAGGCGCACCAGTCGATCCAGGCGTTGGGCGATCCAGTCCTGCAGACGGCCGTCACGGGTGTCGGACTTGACGAGGTGAAGGGATCCCTCTTCCGTCTGTGGGATCTTGTCCACGGCTGCGCTGTAGCCAGGCGGGGGCAACTGCACCGTCGAGATGCAATCTGGCGTCAGCACCCCAGTCTGGACCAGGCTAGTGAGACCTTTAGGAGCCTCAACCTCAAGCGAGAAGTACCGGGTAAGCGACGGCTGGATGTCCGCGTCTACGAGCAGGACGCGGAGGCCGATGTCTCGGAGGAGCCCTCCGAGGTTGGCTGCCAGGGTGGTTTTTCCTACGCCACCTTTGGTGGACACGACGGTGATGGTAAGCATTTGATCCTCGTTGCTTGGTTAACCAAACAACGGAATCTGGAGGATCTCACTTTGGCAAAATCCGGCAAACGTAGACAACTGCAGGCAAGTGCCGTCAAGTTGACGTATTCGTCAGATAATATACATCGTATCTAGTTATGGATCAGTGCTGAGAGTTTGCGTCGACCCATTCCTGTCCCGCGTCAGCCTGACGATCCTGTCTTGGCCGCCATATGTAGCTTGGGCCAACCCACGCGGCCGAACCAGGCGCCGCCCGCGATGGCCATTGCATTCATCGACCCATACACCACCAGCGCTACCGCCTGGGCCGTGAACACTTGGGTCAGCGTTCCGCCGGATTCCATCGCCCACCAGCCGCCGATGCCAGCGACCATCAACCGCGCAACGTTTCCGCCCACCGGCCAAGCCAGCCGTCCGGCGCCTTGTGACGCAAAGTACAGCGCCAGTCCCAGTCCGAAAAAGCCGTAGACCGGTCCTACGATCCGCAAATATTGGGCGCCGGCTTCCAGCATCGCGGGATCGGAACCGAACAGGCCAAGCCACGCATGGGGAAACAGCGCGGCGGTCACGCCGATGCCCTCGGTCAGTACAAACGCGACGGCTGCGCCGATCCACGTCGCGCGCAGCGCGCGGGCGCGGTCGCCAGCGCCCAGGCATGTGCCGACCAGTGTGACCAGTGGCGCCCCCAGTCCGAACACCAAGGGGACGAGGATGTATTCCAGCCGCGATGCCGTGCCATAGCCTGCAATGGCGGCCGGCCCGAAGTGCCCGACCAGTCCCGTGGCGATGCCAATGGTGAGATTGGTGGCAAGCGTCGATACGGCGCCTGCAAGCCCAACCCGCAAGATGCTGCCGAACAAGGCGCCGCGCCATTGAAGCCCTTGGCGAGACAGCCGCAGCAAGCTGTGACGCGAACGCAGATACGCGCACAGCGCCAGCGTTCCGCCCAGGTAATACAACACCAGCGCCAGCGCGCCCCCGGCAATGCCCAGGCCGGGAATCGGCCCCCAGCCGAAGATCAGGACGGGCGACAGCGGCACGAGCAGCACCGTGCCGGCGGTCGTGATTTTGGCTGGCAGCGCCATGTTTCCCGTTCCGCGCACCACCGCCGACAATGCGTTGAACAGCCACACCAGCACCGCGCCGGCAAACACTGTGTGCGAATAGGTGAGCGCTGCCTCCAGCGACGCGCCCTCCCCGCCCATCGAACGGTAAAGCGCCGCCCCGCCCCACCACAGCACCACCGTGAACAAAAAGCCGAAGGCGATGGCAATCACCAGCCCGGCCCACGCCAGCGATTCAGCCTGCGCAAGGTCGCGGCGGCCCAAAGCGCGGGCGATGGCGGACGCGATGGCACCGCCCATGGCGCCGGCAGACGTCATCTGCATCAGCATGACGATGGGAAAGACCAGCGCCATGCCAGCCAGCGCATCAGTACCAAGGCGGCCGATGAACCACGTTTCGATGAGGCCCGCCGAAGCCTGCGCCACCATGATCAGTACGTTCGGCGCCGCCATGCGCAACAGCAAGGGCGCCAGCGGCGCCTCCAGCATGCGGCGGGTGCGGGGATCCAGCTGGGGCGGCTCTGACGCCGAAGAAGCCGAAGCCAGGGCAGAGGCGGATGTGGCGGTGGAAGACATGGCGACTCCGGTCAGGCGGGCTGTGCCACGGCTTTTGCGGGCCGGGCCGGCCGCTGGATCAGCAGCACCAGGCCGGCCGCCAGCAGGCAGGCCGCACCCGCCGCGTAGAGCGCCGGGGTGTAGGTCAGCAGCAGCGTGCGCGTGAGGCCCGCGCCCCAGGCCGCCACGGCCGCGCCGATTTGGTGGGCCGCGAAAATCCACCCGAAGACGAGTCCGACCTTTTGCGGGCCGAACGTGGCGCCGGCCAGCTTGACGGTGGGCGGCACGGTGGCGATCCAGTCCAGCCCGTAGAACATGGCGAACAGGCCCAATCCGTAGAACGTGAACTCGGAATGCGGCAGCCAGAACAGCGACAGGCCACGCAAGCCGTAGTACCAGAACAGCAGCTTGCGGTTGTCGTACCGGTCGGACAGCCAGCCCGACAGGACCGTGCCCACGAAATCGAACGCGCCCATCATCGCCAGTACCGATGCGGCGGGCACGGCGCCCATGCCGTTGTCCGCGCACAGCGAAATGAAGTGGGTCTGCAGCAGCCCGTTGTTGGACAAACCGCAGATGAAGAAGGTGGCGAACAGAATCCAGAACGTGCCGCTGCGCGATGCCTCGGCCAATGCCTTGAATGGCGTGGCGAAGTTCATCGCCATGGCCGGTGGCGGGGGCGTCGCCGCGGCCGGCGCCGTGTCGCCATAGGCTGCCAGTCCCAGGTCCGACGGGCGGTTGCGCACGAAGGCCAGCGCCAGCATGCCCACTGCCGCGCAGGCGATGAAGATCGGCGCGATGGCGGAGCGCCAACCCCAGTGTTCGATCATCCAGGCCGCGAAGGGCAGGAAAGCCAGTTGCCCCGTCGCTGCGCTGGCCGTCAGCAGCCCGACGACCAAACCGCGCCGTGCGACGAACCAGCGGTTGGCCACCACCGCGCCCAGAACCAGCGCCGTCAGGCCGGTGCCCAGGCCCAGCAGCAGGCTCCACAGAACGAACAATTGCCACAGCTGGCTGGCCAGCGTGACCAGCGCCATGCCGGTGCCCACCAGAGCGAGGCCCAGGCACATCACCGCCCGCAGGCCCCACCGCTCCATCAGCACGGCGGCGAACGGCCCCATCAGCCCGAACAGCGCAAAACGCAATGCCAGCGCGGTGGAGATCTGGTCCGTCGTCCAGCCGAACTCCCTGGACAGCGGCTGCAACATTGCGCCCGGCAGGCCCAGCGCCGCAGACATCGTCAGCATGGTCAGGAAGGTGATGCCGGCCACCAGCCAGCCGTAGTGGATGCCATGGCGCTGCAGCCAGCGTGCGGCGGATTGGGACAGCATGGGCGGGCCTTTGGTTGAAGAAGGTGTGGGGTGATAGCGGGGATGCCGTTCGGTCGAAACCGATCAGGGCTGCACGCCAGCAGCCGCGCCGACATCCAGCAAGCGCACCGTTTCGTCGAGCAGCGCGTGCAGGGCTGCCACGTGCGCCACGCCCAAGCGCTCGTTCAGCGCCTCTTGCGCAATGCGCCAATGGCGCTGCGCCTCCTGGCGCTTGGCGCGGCCCGATTCGGTGAGCTGCACGCTGCGGCTGCGGGCGTTGTCTCCCGCCGCCACCTCCACCCAGCCCGCGTCCTGAAGCGGCCGGAGGTTGCGGGTGAGCGTGGACGCGTCCATGCGCATGGCACGCGCCAGATCGCCCGGCCGCACGGGGCCCAGGTTCTGGATGTGCGAGAGCAGCGAATACTGCGTGGTCTTCAGCCCGGTCTTGCCGACCTCGGTGTCGTAGTGCTGCGTGACCAGGCGGGTGACCTGGCGCAGTTTGAGGTTCGTACAGCCTCGGGGTTTCTGGGGTGCATCCATGGCATATGATTGTATCTACAACAATTGCAGGTGCAATCAAAGGAGATGCCGATGGCGAAAGAAGACACCCTGGCGCAGTGGCTTGCGCAGGAACAGGCCGTGATGGAGCGAATGAACGCGGGCCCAGGTGCCGGCGTTGCCACGCCGGCGCAGATCGCCGGCAAGACCGGGCTGGAGGTCATGCAGTCCATGCTGGCCGGCCAACTGCCCTACCCGCCCATCGCGCAGACGCTGGACTTTTTGCTCATCGAAGTGGACGACGGCGCGGCCATCTTCCAGGGCACGCCAGGCACGGCCCACCTCAACCCCATGGGCACGGTGCATGGCGGCTGGTTCGCCACCCTGCTCGACTCCGCCCTGGGCTGCGCCGTGCACACGCGCATGCCGGTGGGGCGCGGCTACACCACGGCCGAGCTGAGCGTGAACATCGTCAAGGCCCTCACGCCCAAGGTGCCGCGCGTGCGCGCCCAAGGCCGCGTGATCCACTGCGGCCGCCAGTTGGCCACCGCCGACGCCCGGCTGGTGGGACCGGACGGCACGCTCTACGCCCACGCCACGACGACGTGCCTGGTCTTCGAGATGCCGGCACAATCGCGGGCATGAGATTCCTCCACACGATGCTGCGCGTTGGCAACCTCCAGCGCTCGATTGATTTCTACACCAACGTCCTGGGCATGCAGCTGCTGCGCCAGTCCGAGAACCCTGAGTACAAATACTCGCTGGCCTTTCTGGGCTTCGACGGCGGCAACCCCGGCCAGGCCGAGATCGAGCTGACCTACAACTGGGGCACCGAAAGCTACGACCTGGGCACGGCCTACGGCCACATCGCCCTGGGCGTGCCGGACGCCTATGCGGCCTGCGAAAAGATCAAGGCCGCCGGCGGCAACGTCACGCGCGAGGCGGGGCCGGTCAAGGGCGGCACGACGGTGATCGCGTTCGTCACCGACCCCGATGGCTACAAGATCGAGCTGATCGAACGCAAGAACGACGTGGGCGCGGGAACCGGTTTGCGCTGACGGCGGACTGATCGCTATATTTTTGATAGCGCAATGCCCTAGTGAAACATGCGCTGGGCACCGATTTGACCTGGATCGAAAAACCACCGAGTGGACGGGCGGCATGATCCGCTTTCCTGGCCCATCGGCCCCTGCCTGCCCGTCCGCGCGGGCAGGCTTGGCCTTGGGCTCCAGCGGCTAGGTCTGCCGCTTGCGGGCCCACCGTGCCACCCACGGGCACGCCGCCACGGCCACCAGGGCCACCACCGCGCCGGTCAGCGCCACGCTGCCCACACCCCAGAGCGAAATGCTGGCGCCCCCCAGCATGGCGCCCAGCGCGATCCCGCCATTGGCCGCCGACACGTTGACCGTTCCGGCCAGCGCCTGCGCATCCGGCGCCGACTTCATCACCCGCAGCTGGCAGATCGGATAGAGCGCCGTATTGGCCACGCCCCAGACCGCCAGCGCGGCGACCAACCCAAGGGGTTGTCGCGCCAACCACATGACCGCCACCATGCCCACCGCCAGCATCGCGCTGAACGCGGCCGTCGTCGCCAGGGGCCTGCGATCCACCCACAGGCCGCCCAGCCAGTTGCCGATCAAACCCACCGCGCCAAAGCCCATCAGCCACCAGCCCACCTGCGATGACGGCACCTGCGCCACCTGCTCCAGCAGCTCGGCCAGGTAGGTATAGCCGGTGAACATCGCGGTGAACACCACCACGGACAGCACCGCATTGGCGATGAACGCCGGATGGCGCAGCAGGCGTGCCTGCGCCGCCAAGCCCACGCGCTGGCCGGCTTTCATGCGGGGCATGGCCATCTGCAGCAGCGCGGCCACCGCCAGTGACAGGGCCGCCAGGATCCAGAAGGCAGCGCGCCACCCCACCGCATCGCCGACCAGGGTGCCCAGCGGAATGCCGAACAGCATGGCGCCCGAGATGCCCAGGTAGACTGTCGACACCGCCCTCCCCGCCCGCTGCGGCCCGGCCAGTTGCGCGGCGGTCTCGCTGGCCGTGCCCCAGAACACGGGCAAGGCCAGAGCCGGCACGATGCGCGCGATCGCCAAAACCCAGAGATTGGGCGCCATCGCCGCGACGACATTCGACACGGCAAAAAGCACCAGCACCGCCACGAACAGGCGCTTGCGCTCGATGTGGCCCAGCCACGCCGTCAGCACCGGCCCGCACAGCATCACCACCACGGCGAAGAGCGTCACCAACTGGCCGGCCGTGGAAACGGACACACCCAGATCCCGGGCCAATGCCGGCAGCAACCCCACCATCAGGAATTCGGTGGTCACGATCACGAACGCGGCCACCGCCAGGACGACGATGGACGATGCCCCGGCTTTCGTGCCGGTGGGTTCGGTGGTGATGGGTTCTGTGGCGAGCGTGGGCATACGGATGGGGATGACGATGGGAAAAGCCTTCTTCTGGCTGATCCGCCAGCTTATTCAATCCAGGGTTTCTTCTGTTGGATGCTTTTTCCTGATTCAATGGAGGAAAATTCTGCAATCGCCCCTCAGGAGTGCCCCGCCATCGTGAACAGCTCGGAACGCCTCAAAGGCATTGACGTGTTTGTCGCCGTCGCCGCTGCCGGCAGCTTCGCGGCCGCGGCAGACCGGCTGAACCTCACCGGTTCCGCCGTCGGAAAATCCATCGCACGGCTGGAGGCGCGGCTGAGCACCCGGCTGTTCGAGCGCACCACCCGCAAGCTGCAGTTGACCGACGCCGGCACCGCCTTCCACCGGGTTTGCCTGCGCGTGCTGGAAGACATCGAATCGGCCGAACGCGTGCTGGCATCCGACACCGCCGAGCCGTCCGGCCGCCTGCGCGTGGACGTGCCCGCCACCTTCGGCCGCCGCCAGGTCATGGCCTGGCTCATGGCCTTCGCGGTGGATCACCCCGCGGTGCAATTGCACGTCTCGTTCACCGACCGCTTCGTGGACGTGGTGGATGACGGCATCGATGTCGCCGTGCGCATCGGCGGCGCCGACACCTGGCCCGCCAACCTGGGGCACCGGTTCCTCGGCAAGGAGCGCCTGATCTTCTGCGCCTCACCCGCCTATCTGGAGCGCAAGGGCGTGCCCGCCACGCTGGACGACCTGCTGCTGTCCTCGCACGACGCGATCACCTACGGCCGCGCGGACGGCACGGCAAGCCCCTGGCTCATTTCCCAGGGAGCCAGCCCGACCGAGCGGCGCGCGGTGGACAGCCGCATCGTCGTGGGCGATGGGGAGGCGCAGCTCGACGCCGTGGTGGCGGGCCTGGGTGTCGCGCAACTGGCGACCTGGCTGGCGGGGGACGCGCTGCGTGCAGGGCAGTTGGTGCCGATCCTGCCGGACTACGATCTGGAGGGATTACCGCTGCACATCGTGTGGCCGCGCAGCAAGCGGCTGCTGCCGAAGGTGGATAGCTTGCTGGGCCACTTGGCGGAGCAGTTGCGCGTGCGTTGAAATGGGATTCATGCGGGGAGCGGTCTCGAGCAATACGAGGGGTTAGGCCCACTACCGCTTTTCAGCTTTGACGTGTGGGTTGTCGGCTGCGCAGCGAGGCTGTGTGATAACGCGCGGAGAACTTGCCCCACTGCAGCGCTACTTGAGGCCCACAGTGGTTTACTCGAATTGGCCGAGTCTGCGATTCGTCTGAGTGGTCTTTGAGATGCCCTCGGGCCACCGATTCCCGCTTACAAAGACCCTTTCGGACTCCTATGCGCCCGAGAGGCGCATTGCCTTCATTGTGTTTTCGAAGCCTAGAATACGGAGCGCGCGTTTGAAGTTGTACGCCAACACGCTCAGGCTCATTTCGGTGGTCACGTTCTCAATGCCTCGGGTCAGGAAGTGCGTCCAGCCCATCCAGTGCTTGAGGATGCCGAAGACATGCTCGACTGTGCTTTTGCGCACCGTCATGGCGTGAGGCATCCGGTCCAACCGTTGCTGAACCCTCCTCCTCGTGTCCCATCGCCTGATGCGCCTGTACTGACTCGTTGTGCATTGCGCTTTCATGGCGCAGGTGGGGCAGGCGCTGCACCAGTAGATGCTGATCTGCAATCCAGCTTCTTCTCGGCTGAAGCGGCGGATCGCTCGCTGGCCCGCTGGACATTAGTACTCATCGTCGCGAGCGACACAGATGAAGTCGGTTTTATCGAACCGGCCTTCGAATCTGGCATTGGATGTCATGGGCTTGGGAACAAGCGCGGCAACGCCAGCATCCTCGCAAGTCTTGAGTCCAGGGCCGCTTTAGTAGCCACGGTCGGCGCGGGATGGTACGAGGGCCTGCCGGTTGCAGCCGGTGTTGCACCATGGAACCCCAGGGCCGCCAGGTCCAACTCGTTGATGAAGGCATCAACGATTCGAACCGTGTTGTCCTGTGCAATGAAGTCATCCAGGCTCTCTGGCAGCAATGTGACCTGATGCCGGTCCTGACCCTCGATGTATCTGGACATATTGATACCGGTGTCCAAGATGCCGACAGACTTTACTGGTCCATCCGGCAAGCCGCGAAAAGGGTTTTCATACAGCCTCTAGCGGTTGCTGACATGTACTCGGGCAGCATGAATGTGCACAACAAATCAGCAAGCCGCCGGGCACACGCGCGACTCAAGCACAGCAGCAACAAGCTGCCGCATTTAGGCGAACTTGTATGCACGGCGTGCAAGACGCACATCAATTGAGTATCAGATCCTGTTCCTCCGGGGCATCACCAACGGCAATAGGCCCGTTGAAGGAAAAACCGATGTAGACGTGAGTGAGCCCGGTCCCGACGCGAGAGCCGTTACGTAGCGGGGCGTCGAGTTGCAGCTCAGGGATAGAAATCATCCCTTTGCTATTTACATACCTCGCGGTTCCCTGAACTCTCCGTGCATTGCCATTGCTGTCCTGGAAGTAGGCGCGAATGTCATTGGGTTTGTGATTTGTTGCGCTGTCGCGCCGCAATTGCGCAAATTCTGCGTTCGACTCGGTGCTTTCGCCCAAATGAAAATATGCGACTGCGAGAAAGAACCTCCTCAGTGCATCGTCTCTAAACTTCGGATTATTCAGAACATCGAGCAAATCGTCCCTAAATGCCTCCCAATTTACTTTTTTGAGACCGTGCAATTTCCATCTGATCATCAGATCTATACGGACAGCCAATAGACTCGCAGATGGATAGGCTTTGGCCTGCTCGATCTGCTCCATGCATTCGTTGAGATAGTCATTGACCTCGTTGAAGTCTTTACCCTTTCCACTCGTTCTTGCCTCTACAAGAAGGCGGCGGGCAGCGAGCTCAAATCCAGTCTGCCGACCGCTTTTTGAAAAGATATCTTGAGCTAAGGTTCTAAGCTGACTTGCGTCAGGAATCAGTCCTAGGATCCTACGCTGCAGATCCTCAAGCATTCCCAACGTTTTGTTGTACTGAAAAGAAGCTCTCGCCTTTGCTCCTACTGTCTGATAAGCTTTTTCGATTTCCTCGAAAGCATCGATGGTGAATTTATCTGCCGTCTCACGGTCCTGCTTCTGCGCGGCCAATTGAGCGGCTTCAACTAGTAAGTTGGCTGCAACATGCGAACCATGAGCATTGAAGAAAGTGGGGCTTGAAGCTAGGTGAAGATGGTGTCTAACGCGTTCGGCGCCTTGATTCCAATCGAGCATCCCGCCTCGAATCTGGGCGAGGGTTGCAGCAGCCATAGATGCATGAATATGCTCTCTAGGCGCATCGCGATCTGATCCTGAGGCTGCTGAGCTATGTAGGGCTTTCTCCAGTTGCCTGTATGCCGTACCATCCTTGGGGCCCTTGTCTTGGATCCAGATACCGAAATGATGCTCGATTAACCGATCCTCGGTCGCTAAGCCTGCCAACGCAGCCTCATATAGATCGCGTCCTTGCTCATAGGTAAAGATATCCGTGATCTTCGATCTTGCACGAACGAGAATATCAATCACAAAGTTCCGATACTTTCCGGCATTGATTGAATCAGAAATTAGCGACTTTAGGACGCGAGCTTCGCCATTGTGTCCGTGCAAACCACCGTTCACGAGATCAATAAGGACTCGCGTTACGATTTCATTTCTCGTGAAGTAGACAACCGTTGAGCCGTCTTCAGACATCGTGTCGTACAGTAGTCCCCAAAGAGGACGGCCTTTCTCAAGAGACCCGATCCACTCAGAGTAATCGATGCCCAATGCATTTACCAAGATCTCGATGGGTAGGCCGATATCGAGGCGGCTGCACACCGTGACGAACTCATAAGCTTTGTGTGCGACTACTCCGTTAACGTGAGTTCGCTGGGCGAGATCGGCAACGGGCAGTAGCTCGCCAAGCCTGAAATACTCACTCTTCAGAGATTCTGCTAACTGTGACTTGGTCTCAGGAATGAGATACCAGAGGCTACAAAGGATGTCGCGAGCATTCTTGCTGTAGACAGTCCGAACCAATTCATGACCGCGCTCAATTGTGGCTACAGCATCAATCTTGTGAAGCGTCACTGCAAGGCGATCCAACTCCCCATCAGATAGCTCAAACGGGATGTCGATCTCTTTGTGCGCCATCGCCGTCGCTACCGTTGATCGAAGATCGATTACATAGCGATCTGTGTTTCTCAGACTGACTACCAGAACGGCCGGAATCGGAGATTTTTCCAGAGCAACAAGAGCATCAGATGCATCTATACGAAGGCCCCACGGGTCATCACACATCAGCACCAACTTCTTGTAATGGCCCTGGTACTCCTTGTTGAGCAATGCAAATGCTGACGGAAGCCATTCTCGGAAAGTTTTGATCCATCCGCCTGCGTCGATGCGACGACACCAGCACACAAGCGTCGAGTCACTAGCAACTTCCAGCGCCACACGCTTCGCGATACTGGTTTTCCCGACGCCAGCCTCACCTACTAGCATGTACAGGCGAGGATGCCCAACGGTGGACAGATCTGTTTGCGCCCGGACTTCAGAAACTATCTGATCAGTGCAGTCACGCCTTAGATCGAGTGCGGCTTCAAAAGGCTTCCAATCCAAAGCGGCTGGCCGGAAGAGGCTATCGATAGCGACTGGCAGCTCCATGCGACTTAAACTTAAAGGCGCGATCCCAGCAGGAGGTACAACTGCAATGGGGGAGTCGTACCGAGAAGCGGCATCCTGCATTGCGCGGAGGGCACTCTTTTGCTGACCTATCGATGCGCGCTTTGATCCCGGGAGGTTTGCACGTCCGACACGTTCGGATAGATCGCGTATGTCAGCGTCAATCAACGCAACATCGAATTTCTTTAATAGACCCTTGATGGTGGGATCTTGAAGACATGGATCATTTTTCAAAAGCCTAAGCTTGGTGACACGTGGACTGGCTTGGCCTGCGAGTAATGCGAGTGCATCGCGGAGTCGCTGCACTGTTGAAGAGAATCCGAGAATTACCAAAGGAGCTTCTCGTAGGTAGTTAGCGATACTCCGAATGAGAGTCGGCCACACCTGCCTTCTGAGCGCGAGGTCAACGTCGCTTAGGCAAACACACGAGTCTTCTGCTGCGTTGGTCGCATTACCTAGTAGCTTGTAAATCGGATAAGACCGCGCGGGTGGAGTAATCGACGTGTGGTCGATGATTGTCACCGCTCTTGAGGAGGGCTGAGAGTCCGCGTAGTTTCTAAGCGCTTCCTCTAACAGTAAGTCCTCAGTCAAAGACACGTAAGCAGACCAACCAGCACGCACAAGGTGGCGAAGATCCAAGGAAGGCTCAATGCCTTTGATCTTTAAAACTAGCTCATCCCTGATCAATTCTTGTTTATCAGGTCTTCTCTCAAACGCCGCATCGACAGCGGCAGGATAGTCCGAATCGCTGGCGTCTCTAGGCAATAGATCCACCAAGCCGAGCTTGTCAAAAACCGTATGAAACTCGTTTGCGAGGATACCCGGCGCTCGGGTTACCCCAGGGCCAAACAGCAGCCCTGGGCGCATAGTAAGAGAAGCAAGTTCCTCCCCAAATTGGTCAAGGCCGATTTCTTTCACACCGGTTCCTCTTAGAAAGTTTTCTCGTGCATCTTGAACGTTCCACTGGCTCCCCACTCTTCGAATCCCGAGAGTTTGAGCCCATCAATCTGGCTGATGATGCTTGAGAAAAGATCGCAGATCGCGCAAGCGAAGCCCCAGTCCGTGCGTTCGAATGCCCGGATTCGAACTTTGGTGCCGTCGGAGGTGGGAAATGCTAATAGGTTCTTTCCCAGCACTACGCAGGTGGGATAAAGATTTCGTTCCTTGTCTGGATCAAGTATCTCAGTCAATGTGCTTGCCAGCGTTGCGACGGCAGATTCCAGAGTTCTGGACGCATCAAGATCGTAGAAGAATATTCCACTCCATAGATTCTCAGCCGCTGGCTTCTCAGGCATGGCGAGCGCTCGGGATTCTTTGGTGTTTTGCAAAGCATCCCTTAAGGCATCGGTGCTGTAGCTGGACTTGATCTCTAGAGTTGCAAGTACTGATGCCGGATCAACAATGCTAATTCCGCCTTCAGCAAAATAGGGAAGATGTATGCGGCCACTGTAGACAAGAATGTCCACCTCGCGGGAGCATTGCCTGTCTTCGGACGCAGACCGTATAAAGCCAGTCGAGCACACGACCTCGCTAGGTAGGTAGCGCTTTAAGAAGTCGCGCAGAATCTCTTCTTTGTGGTGCCCGTCAGATAGCCAGTGCGCATCTCCGATTAAAAGGCGCACACGGTTTTGCCTTGCGGCCAGTTCTAATCCCCAAGACTCCAGGTAAGCGCCAACACTCGGCGCAGATGCCTTTTGCATTGCTCCCCCTCTTGATGATTGTTTAGGCCGGAGGCTGAGTGCTAGCGTTTCCTTGCTAGACAAGCTTCACAGTTACAGGTCGAGTCTAAATTCAGGTCGCATTTTTAAAGCCGTAGCTATCGAACTCTCGCGCACTACGCTCCATTATTCCCCCTTCGTAAGCGCCGGGAACTGACCGGCGCTGTCAGCTTTCCAGTGCGGGTGTGTCCAAAACCTAGCGTGGCTTCGTCGCGGGCATCCGGCAATTTCCGGATAACGTTTATGAGCGATTTCACATCGACCTCCAAGGTGACCCAGTCGCATGAAATCGGCTGGATATGAGCTCTGCCACCGATACTTCAATGCTCGCTGGCAGGAGGATAGTACCTGTTCGCTGGGACGAGAACGAACAGCCGCGTCCAACCTAAACCAGCTGATCAGAAGCCGTGGCAATTGCTAGCTCCCAGCTGGTCGCTGTCGTGGTAGCAATTGTTTGCCGGATACGGAGATAGCTGCGGCGATCAAAAATAAACCGCCACCCTCCGACTGTTTTTGGGACAGCGGCGAGCACCTACCCGTAAGCGCCAGCAGCCCATTCGAATCAAACCTTCGCGCGCAGCGCCACGGCCCCCCGCGCCAACTCGGTCACCCTCGCCCAATCCCCTTGCGCCAGCGCATCCCCTGGCACCAGCCACGACCCGCCCACGCAGGCCACATTCCCCAGCGCCAGAAACTCCGCCGCATTGCCCGGCTGGATCCCGCCCGTGGGGCAGAAGACCACATCGCCGAACGGCCCTTGCCACGCCTTGAGCATGGCCAGGCCGCCGGCCTGAACGGCGGGGAAGAACTTCAGCGCGTTGAAGCCTTCTTCCTGAGCCATCATGATTTCGCTGCCCGTTGCCACGCCGGGCAGCAGCGGCAGCCCCAGGTCGCGGCAGGCGCGGCCGACCGCGGGGGTGAAGCCCGGGCTCACCGCAAAGCGGGCCCCGGCGCGCGCGGCGGCCTGGGCGTCGGCCGCGCTGCGCACGGTGCCGGCGCCGACCACCGCTTCGGGCACGTCGCGGGCGATGGCTTCCATGCAGGCCAGGGCCTGCGGGGTGCGCAGCGTCACCTCCAGCATGCGGATGCCACCAGCCACCAGGGCGCGGGCCATGGGCACGGCGTGGGCCACATCGTTCAGCACGATGACCGGGATGACCGGCGCGTCGCGCATGACCTGTACGGCGGTGAAGGCCGCGTTGCCGTGGTTCTGCTGGTTGGTGTCGTCGTCGTTCACAGCCACGAGCAGGCTCCCTCTTCTGCGCTGAGCGCGTTGCGCCGGAATCCGGCAAACAGTTCACGGCCCCAGCCGTGGGCGTTGTCTTCGGCCTGTGCGGGCGGCAGCACGGCGGGCGGGCGGGCCTGCCAGGTGGCGGCATCGACCAGCACGTCGAGCGTGCCCGCCACGGCGTCCAGCCGGATGATGTCGCCGTCCTGCACCCGCGCCAGCGCGCCGCCGGCGTTGGCTTCGGGCGAGACGTGGATGGCCGCGGGCACCTTGCCCGATGCGCCGCTCATGCGGCCATCGGTCACCAGCGCCACGCGGTAGCCCTTGCCTTGCAGCACGGCCAGGGGCGGGGTCAGCTTGTGCAGCTCGGGCATGCCGTTGGCCTGCGGCCCTTGCCAGCGCACCACGCAGATCACGTCGCGGTCCAGCTGCCCGGCCTGGAAGGCGGCCTGCAGTTCGGCCTGCGAGCCGAACACGGCGGCGGGCGCCTCGACCACGTGGCGGTCTTCCGGCACCGCAGAGACCTTGATCACGCTGCGCCCCAGGTTGCCCTGCAGCAGCTTGAGGCCGCCGGTGGCGCTGAACGGCGCGGTGGCCGGGCGCAGCACGCCGTCGTCGCCGCTGGCGCCGATGTCGGTCCAGCCCAGGCGCCCTTCGGCGTCGCCATGGGGCAGCCGGGTGTATTCGCGGATGCCGCCGGGCCGCACGGTGAGCACGTCTTCGTGCATCAGGCCGGCATCGAGCAGTTCGCGCAGCACGTAGCCCGGGCCTCCCGCGGTCTGGAACTGGTTCACGTCGGCGCTACCGTTGGGGTACACGCGGGCCAGCAGCGGCACGGCGTGCGACAGCGCGGCGAAGTCGTCCCAGTCGATGACGATGCCGGCCGCACGCGCCACGGCCACCCAGTGGATGAGGTGGTTGGTGGAGCCGCCCGTGGCGAGCAAGGCCGACATGGCGTTGACGATGGCGCGCTCGTCGATCACCTTGCCGATGGGCGGGCACGCGGGGCCGAGCACGGTGCGTGCCGCCTCGCGGGTCAGTTCCTGCCGCAGCGCCTGGCCGGGGTTGATGAAGGCGGTGCCGGGCACGTGCAGGCCCATGGCTTCCAGCAGCATCTGGTTGCTGTTGGCGGTGCCGTAGAACGTGCAGGTGCCTTCGCTGTGGTAAGCGGCGGATTCGGCGGCCAACAGTTCGGCGCGGCCCACCAGGCCTTGCGCGGCCTGCTCGCGCACCTTGGCCTTGGCGTTGTTCGACAGGCCCGAGGTCATGGGGCCGGCCGGCACGAAGACGGTGGGCAGGTGGCCGAACTGCAGCGCGCCGATGAGCAGGCCGGGCACGATCTTGTCGCACACGCCCAGCATGAGCGCGGCGTCGAACACGTCATGGCTCAGGGACACCGCCGTGGCCATGGCGATCACGTCGCGGCTGAACAGGCTCAGCTCCATGCCGGGCGTGCCCTGCGTGACGCCGTCGCACATGGCGGGCACCCCGCCGGCGACCTGCGCGGTGGCGCCGTGCTTTCGGACTTCGTCCTTGATCAGATCGGGGTAGTGCTGCAGCGGCGCGTGGGCCGAGAGCATGTCGTTGTAGGCATTGACGATGCCAACGTTGGGTGCCTTCTGGGCCACCACGCGCAGCTTGTCGTTGCCGGGCATGCCGGCGAAGGCGTGCGCCACGTTGGCGCAACCCAGTCGGTCGGCACCGCGGTCGCGGTGTGCATGGGCTTCGAGCTGGGCAAGGTAGGCGGCGCGGGTGGGCGCGCTGCGCTCGCGGATGCGCCGGGTAACGGCTTCAACGGTGTCGTGGATGGGCATGCTGGCGGGTGTTGGCAACGGGCTGGCGGAGCGCCCATGGTAAACCCGCAGGCCGCTCCGTCTGTAGGCAAAGGGCATGTGTCGGCCCGCCCCGGCCCGTGGCCGCGGGGCGAGCCCATGCGTGCCGGGTTACTGCGCGCCGCGCGCCTGCTTGACGGCCGCGTTCACCGCGTCCCAGGTTTCCTGGCCGACCGATTTGGCGATGCCGGTGTTCACGCTGGCGAGCTTCTCGCGCATGCGGTTGGCTTCCGAGCCGGGCAGTTCGTTGACCTGCATGCCCTTGGTCTTGAGGTCGGCCAGGGCCTTGGCGGCTTCTTCGCGCGTGTCCTTGCGCTCGAAGTCGCGGCTCTTGACGGCGGCGTCCTGCAGCACCTTCTTTTCGGCGGCGGAGAGGGTGTCCCACCACTTCTTGCTGACGGTGACGATCCACGGGCTGTACACGTGGTTGGTCACCGTGAGGTACTTCTGCACTTCGTAGAACTTGCTGGACACCACCGTGTTGAACGGGTTCTCCTGCCCATCGACCGCGCGCGTTTCCAGGGCGGTGAACAGTTCCGAGAACGGCAGCGGCACGGCGTTGGCGCCCAGGGCCTTGAAGCTGTCCAGGAACACGTTGTTCTGCATCACGCGCAGCTTGATGTCGCCCAGGTCTTCCAGCTTGTTGACGGGGCGCTTGCTGTTGGTGAGGTTGCGAAAGCCGTTCTCCCAGTAGACCAGCCCGACCATGCCCTTGGGCTCCAGCTTGGCCTTGACCTTTTCGCCGACCGGGCCGTCGAGCACGGCATCGGCCTCCTTCACGTTGTTGAAGAGGAACGGCGTGTCCCACACCGCCATCTCGGGTGCGATGCCCACCAGCGTGGCGGTGGAGCCCACCATCATCTCCTGCGCGCCGCCGATCAGCGCCTGCTGCATCTGGGTGTCGGAGCCCAGGGCGGCGTTGCCGATGGTGCGCACCTTCATCTTGCCGCCGGAGGCCTTCTCGACCTCCTGCGCGAACAGGCGCGCCGCGCGGCCCTGATTGGAATCGTCGACCAGGCCATAGCCGAAACGCACGAGGCGCGGCTTGAAGTCCTGGGCCTGGGCGGCCCCGGCGGCCACCAGTGCGGCCACCAGGCCGGCGAGAGCGAAACGGATACGCATGCTTGTCTCCTTGTATTGAAAGCGCTGAAGAGAGAGGGAAAACGAAACCATTGGAAATCGGGGCCGGCGGCGGCTCAGTGCAGCCAGCGCAGCGGGCCGGTGATCAGCACCGGGAACAGCACGAACAGCACCAGCAGCACCACGTACATCAGCAGGAACGGCGTGGTGCCCTTGATGACGGTCTCCATGCGCAGACCACCCACCCCCGCCACCACGTTCTGCACCGTGCCGACGGGCGGCGTGATGAGGCCGAGGGATCCCACATAGATGAACATGAAGCCGAAGTACACCGGATCGATGCCGGCCTTCACCGCCAGCGGCAGGCACACCGGCCCGAAGATCAGGATGGTGGGCGTCAGGTCCATGGCCGTGCCCACGACGAGCAGGAACAGCATCATCAGCGCCATGAACACGATGGGATTGCCCATCACCCCGGAGAAGCTGTCCGCCAGCATGGCGGGCAGGTCGGCCAGGGTGATCATGTAGGCCGTCACGGTGGCCGCGCCGCACAGGAACATCACCACGGCGGTGGTCTTGCCCGCTGCCAGGAACACCTCGTACAACTGGGCCCAGGTGAGTTCGCGGTAGACGAACATCGACACGAACAGGGCGTAGACCGCGGCCACCACGGCGGCTTCGGTCGGCGTGAAGATGCCGCCCTTGAGCCCGCCCAGGATGATGACCGGCATCATCATGGCCCAGAAGCTGTTGACCAGCGCCTTCATGCGCGCACCCCATTCCACGCGCTCCATGGACGGCAGCTGGTGCTTGCGGGCGATCCACCACCAGGCCAGGATCAGGAAGATGCCCATCATCAGGCCCGGAAACACCCCCGCCAGGAACAGCTTGCTGATGGAGGTGTTGGTCGTCACCCCGTAGATCACGAACGGCATCGACGGCGGAATGATCGGCGCGATGATGCCGCCCGATGCCAGCAGGCCCGCGCTGTAGCTGGGCGGGTAGTTCTGCTGGCGCATCATCGGCAGCAGGATGGTGGCCAGGGCCGCGGTGTCGGCGATGGCCGAGCCGCTCATCGAGGCCAGCAGCACCGCGGCGCCGATGGCCACGAAGCCCAGGCCTCCGCGGATGTGCCCCACGAAAGCGCGCGCCAGGTCGATGATGCGGCGCGACAGCCCGCCCGCATTCATCAGCTCGCCCGCCAGGATGAAGAACGGCACCGCCAGCAGCGGAAAGTTGTCGAAGCCGGCTTGCAGGTTCTGCGCGAGCAGCTGCGAGTCGAAGAAGTCCAGGTGCCACATCAGGGCCACGCCCGTCAGCACCAGCGCGTGGGCGATCGGCATGCCGATCACCATGCCGCCGATGAGCACCAGCAGAAAAATCGCGGTCACGATCATGTCCGGCCCCTTATTCGATGTCGCCCGCCGGGCCGGCCGGCGTGGGCGGCTCGCCGCGCAGCAGGTCGAACACCAGGGCCACCAGCAGGCCTGCCGCCAGCACCAGCGTGGCGGCTGCGGCCAGCGCCAGCGGGTAGCCGAGCACCGTGCTGTAGCTGCTCATGCCGGCCACCACCTGCTCCCACGAGCCCTTCAGCAGCAGCACCATGCACACCGCCACGAGCAACTGGCTCACCCAGAACAGGCCCTTGCGCGCCCCGCCCTTCACGCGCGAGGTGAGCATGTCGAAGCCCAGGTGCTTGCCTTCGAAGGCCGCGACGATGGAGCCCACCGCCACCAGCCACACGAACAGCAGGCGCGAGACCTCTTCGTACGACACGATGCTGGTGTGGAACACATAGCGCAGCACCACGTTGACGAACACCGCCACCACCATGCCGGCGAGCGCCAGCACCATGAACAGCTCGGCCAGCCGCTGCAGCGCCGGCTTGCGGCGGGGTGGCGCGTGCGGGGAAGAAGACGGGGCGGACGGGGCGGCCAGATCCCTCGTCGGCGGCTGCGGACTGCTCATGCGTTGTCTCCTGCCGCTGTGTCGCGGCCTGTTTTTTCGGGGGTGAAAGCCTCGGGGCCGCGCACCCAGGCCACGGCGTCCTGCACCAGCGTGGCGATGGGCTGCGTGGCATCGAGCGTCAGCACGCCGGGCTCGCCTTCGGGCGATTCCAGCGTGGCGAACTGGTCGGCCACCAGGGCGGGCGAAAAGAAGTGGCCGGGCCGCGACTGCACGCGCACCAGCGCTTCGTCATAGCCCAGCTTCAGGAAGACGAAGCCGAGCGCCGGGTGCGCCTCGCGCAGGCGGTCGCGGTATTTGCGGCGCAGCGCGGAGCAGGTCAGCACCACGCCCGGCCCGCCTTCGCTGGAGTCCAGCAACCGGGCCAGGCGGCCGAGCCAGCCGGCGCGGTCGGCATCGGTCAGCGGCGTGCCGGCCCGCATCTTGGCGATGCTCTCAGGGGCGTGGTAGGCGTCGCCTTCGTGCAGCGTCCAGCCCAGGGCCTGCGCGCAGGACTCACCGGCGCTGGATTTGCCGCAGCCCGACACGCCCATCACGACGATGGCCTGCGGGCGAAACATTGAGATAGCGCTATCCATTGAATTCGAAGAAATGCGGTGGGGCATGGCGCCGCACCGCGGGTGGTTGGGCCGGGTTTGCCGCACGCTACAGCGCCATCGGTCGCCGCATGCTTGTTTACCCTGTGAAAGATAGCGCTATCTTAGGAAACAATGCCACCCAGACTGCTCCGGATTAACCCTTGACCGACGCCACCCGCCGCCCCCGCCGTTCCAGCGGCCGCATCACGCTCGACGACGTGGCGCGCGATGCCGCCGTGAGCCCGATCACCGTCTCGCGCGTGCTGCGCGGCGAACGCAGCGTGGACGCGCAACTGGCCGAGCGTGTGCGCGCCTCGGCCGACCGCCTGGGCTACGTGCCCGATCCGGCGGCGCGCGCCCTCGCCTCCCAGCGCAGCACCCAGGTGCTGGTGCTGGTGCCCATGCTGTCCAACACGCTCTTCGTCGATCTGCTGGAGGCGGTGCACCGCACGCTGTTTCCCGAGGGCTTTCACCCGCTCATCGGCGTGACCCACTACGACACCACCGAAGAAGAGCTGCTGCTGCGCACCTACCTGCCCCACCGGCCCGCCGGCCTGCTGGTCACCGGGTTCGACCGCAGCGAAACCGCCCGCCAGCTCATCGCCCGCAGCGGCGTGCCCTGCGTGCACCTGATGGAGACCAGCACGGCGCCGAACGTCGCCTGCGTGGGGTTTTCGCAAACCGCTGCGGGCGCGGCCATCACCCGCCACCTGCTGGACCGGGGCCGCCGCCGCATCGCCTTCTGCGCCGCCCAGCTGGACCCGCGCACGCTGCAGCGCGCCGAGGGCTACCGCCGCTGCCTGCGCGAGGCTGGCCTGTACGACCCGGCGCTGGAGGTGCTCAGTCCGGAGCGCTCGTCGGTCGCACTGGGCGCGCGGCTGTTCGAAGAGGTGGTGCGCCGCCTGCCCGGCGTGGATGCCATCTTCTTTTGCAACGACGACATCGCCCAGGGCGGGCTGCTGGCGGCCAACCGGCTGGGGGTGGCGGTGCCCGGGCGGATCGCGGTGGCCGGATTCAACGACTTGGAGGGCAGCGACCAGATGGTGCCGCCGCTCACCACCGTGCGCACGCCGCGCGCCGAGGTCGGGCGCGCCGGCGCGGCGATGCTGCTCGGGCTGATGCGCGGCGCGCCCACCGGGCCGGGATGCGTCGAGCTGGGCTACGAACTCGTCGTGCGCGGCAGCACCTGATCACCGATCCAGCGCGGGAATGGCCAGCGGTGCGCCGCGCTGGTGCGCATCCAGAACGATCTGCGTGGTGAAGCTGCGCACGTTGGGGTCGTGCAGCAGGCACGCCTCGCAGAAGGCCTCGTACGCCGCCAGGTCGGGCACGATGACGATCAGCACGTAGTCGACGCTGCCGGCCACGCCGTAGCATTGCTGCACCTCGCCGCGCTGTCCCACGGTCTCGCGGAAGGCCCGCGTGGCGCGTGCCGACTCGTCGATCAGGTCGACCTGCACGATGGCCGTAATGCCCAGGCCCAGCCGGGTGCAATCGAGCTGGGCGGTCTCGGCCTGGATGACGCCCGCCTCGCGCAGGCGCTTCAATCGCCGTTGCACCGCCGCGGCGGACAGGCCGACGCGCGCGCCGATCTGCTCGCTGGGCACGCGGGTGTCCCGCTGGTAGAGGTCGAGGATCTGGCGGTCGAAGGCGTCGAGGGGCATGGCGTCGGAGGGTTGCACGAAGGCCGCGTGGAAGGCGCCCACAATGCGGCGAGGCGGCGCTGGCGGGGGCGCGATCGCGGCCCGGCCCACCGCCCCGGTTTGCATACTTTGGGCATGACCATTATCGACACCCCCCACCGCCTCTCGCTGCGCAACATCGAGCGCGCGGCCTCCCTGATCGACCCCGTGTTTCTCCACAGCCCGCAGTACGAATGCGAGCCGCTCAGCCAGGCGCTGGGCGCCGTCCTGACGCTCAAGGTCGAAACGCTGAACCCGCTGCGCTCGTTCAAGGGGCGCGGCGCCGACTTCTTCCTCAAGGACAACGCGGCGGCGCTGGCCGGCCGGCCCCTGGTCTGCGCCACGGCCGGCAACTGGGGGCAGGCCATGGCCTATGCGTGCCGCGCCCGCGGCTGGCCGCTGGTGGTCTATACCGCCACCACGGCCAATGCCTTCAAGGTCGAGCGGATGCGCGCGATGGGCGCGGAGGTGCGCCTGCACAGCGACGACTTCGACACCGCCAAGGAAGAGGCCCGGCGCTTTTGCGCGTCCTCCGGCGCGCTGCTGGTCGAGGATGGGCTGGAGACCCAAATCAGCGAAGGCGCCGGCACCATCGCCCGCGAACTGCTGGCGCGCGATGCCTTCGATGCCCTGCTGGTGCCGCTGGGCAATGGCGCCCTGCTCAATGGCATGGGCCTGTGGACGAAAGCCCAGGCGCCGGCCACGCGGGTGATCGGCGTTTGCGCGGAAGGCGCGGATGCCATGGCCGCCTCCTGGAAGGCGCGCCGGCTGATCGAGCGGCCCGCCACGCAGACCATCGCCGATGGCATCGCGGTCCGGCGGCCCGTTCCCCAGGCGCTGGACGACATGCAAGGCCTGGTGGACGACGTGCTGCTGGTGAGCGATGCGGCCATCCGGCGCGCGATGCATCTGGTGTTCCAGACGGCCGGCTTGATGGTCGAGCCCGCCGGCATCGTCGGCGTGGCCGCGGTGATGGAACACCCCGTGCTGCGCTCGCAGAAGCTGGCGACCGTGCTGTGCGGCAGCAACCTCACCCCGCAGCAGATCGTGCAGTGGCTGCATTGAGGTCATTTCGGAACGCGGCGCCCAAAGAAAAAGCCCGGCGGACCGGGCTTGCTGTCGAGGGATCGGAGGACGCGGCCGGCGGCCACTCCCTCACGCCCGGATCAAAGCGGTGCCAGCGTGACCTCGACGCGGCGGGCTTCGGCGTTGCTGCCGCCGGCCTGCGTGACGGCGGGCTTGCGCAGGTCGATCTTGTCTTCGGGCACGCCGGCCGTCTTGAGCGCGTCGCGCACGGCCAGGGCGCGGTCCTTGGCCAGCTGCGCGTTGGCGGCGGCGTCGCCCGTTGCATCGTGGTAACCGGAGACCACCACCGAGCGGCCTTCGGCCACGGCACGCGACACGTCGGCCAGGGCCGGTGCGGCACCGGGAGCCAGGTCCGCACGGCCCGTGGCGAAGTAGAAGCGGACCACGCCGCCATCCACCACCACGCGGGCCACTTCGTCCTCGGCCACCACCAGCGTGCCGGCGGGTGCGACCACCACGGCGGCGGGCTCGACCACCGGGGCGCGCGCCAGGCTGCGCTGCTTGTACACCGTCACGCCCACCACCGAGGACACCACCAGGGCAATCAACGCGAACAGGAACCCGAGGGCAAAACGTTGCTGGCTGTCGTCATCGGAACTGCTGAAGGCCATGGGAAGAACTCCGTAAAGTAAATAATGGGGGCTGAAGACAACCCGCGATTGTAGAGTCATGACGCCGCTGCCCGCCCCCTTGCGCGACCCCGCCCCCCTGCTCCAGCGCACCCTGGACGAATGGGGCGGCCAGGACGATCTGTGGATCTTCGGCTACGGCTCGCTGATCTGGCGGCCCGATTTCGACTTCGCCGAGCAGCGCCCCGCCCGCGTGCATGGCTGGCACCGCGCCCTCAAGATGTGGAGCCGCATCAACCGCGGCACGCCCGAGCGGCCCGGCCTGGTGTTCGGCATGCTCTCGGGCGGCAGCTGCCGCGGCATGGTGTTCCGCGTGGACCGCGAGCACGCCCGCCAGACCATGGTCAACCTCTGGCAGCGCGAGATGGCGCTGGCGGTGTACGACCCGCGCTGGCTGCCGTGCCAGACGCCCCAGGGCACGGTGCGCGCCCTCGCCTTCACGCTGTCGCGCCGCAGCCCGAGCCATGCCGGCGTGCTGCCGGACGACGAATACCGCCGCATCTTCGAGCAGGCCACCGGCATCTACGGCACCACCCGCGACTACGCCCAGGCCACCTACGACGAACTGCGCCGCCTGGGCATCCACGACCGGGCGCTGGGCAAGCTGCTGGCGCTGGCGCCCGGCCACAAGCGCTGACCCGCGGCGCGCGCCGGGGCACAATCGCCCGATGAGCAGCAGCCCCCTTTCCTCCTCCATCGCCGACCTGCGCAAGAGCTACGAGCGCGCGGAACTCAGCGAAGACGCCTCCCTGGCCGATCCGCTGGCCCAGTTCGACCAGTGGCTGCAGCAGGCCCTGGCCGCCCAGGTGCCCGAGCCCAACGCCATGACCCTCGCCACCGTGGGGCCCGATCTGCGGCCCAGCACGCGCATCGTGCTGGTCAAGGGCTACGACGAGCGCGGCATCGTCTGGTTCACCAACTACGACAGCCGCAAGGGCCGGCAACTGGCGGGCAACCCGTTCGCGGCGCTGCAGTTCCATTGGGTGGAGCTGGAACGCGTGGTGCGCATCGAAGGCACCGTGGAAAAGGTGGACGACGCCGAGAGCGACGCCTATTTCAAGAGCCGCCCGCTGGACTCGCGCATCGGCGCCTGGGCCAGCCCGCAAAGCCAGGTGATCCCCGGGCGCGGCGTGCTGGTGGCCAACGCGGCCAGGTACGGCGCGCAGTTTTTGCTCAGCCCGCCGCGGCCCCCGCACTGGGGCGGCTACCGCCTCAAGCCCGAGCAATGGGAGTTCTGGCAGGGCCGCAAGAGCCGGCTGCACGACCGGCTGCGCTACCGGGCCGATGGCGGCCAGTGGGTGCGCGAGCGCCTCGCGCCCTGACCGCCCGCGCCGTGCGCCGGCGCGTCGGCCCGGCCGACCGGGCGCCAGGCCTCAGTGGAAGAACCGCTGCGCGACGACCAGCATGAGCGGCACCGTCACCAGCGCCAGCGCGGTGGACACGGCGATGCTGGCCGTCACCTCGTCCTGCATGGTGTCGTAGCGCTGCGTGAACAGGAACACGTTGGCCCCCACCGGCAGCGACGCGGCCAGGAACATCACCGCCGTCGAGGTGCCGCCCAGGCCGAAGGCCCAGGCCAGCGCCAGCAGCAGCACCGGGTGCGCCAGGTTCTTGACCAGCGAAATGCGCAGGGCGTCGCGCGCATGGCGGCCCACCTTGCTGAACGCCAGCGTCACGCCCACCAGCAGCAGGGCCATGGGGCCGAGCGCCATGCCCAGCAGCTGCAGCGGCTTGTCCACCACCTCGGGCAGGTGCAGGCCGGTCTGCGCGAACAGCAAGCCGGCCAGGATGGGCAGCGGCACCGGGTGCAGGATGCCGTTGCGCACGGCCTGCAGCACCGTGTGCAGCATGGGGCGCGGCGCGCTGCGGCCGTCGCGCTGGCTTTCATGCGCCTGCGCCAGCTCGAACACCACCGTGGCCGCCGTGAGCAGGATGAGCGCGTGCAGCGAGATCAGCGTGAACAGCGTCACCAGCCCTTCCTGGCCGTAGACCAGCCCGACCAGCGGCACGCCGATCATGATGGTGTTGCTGAACATGCTGGCCAGCCCGAACGCGGCCGAGCGGGTGGAGAACCCCATGAGCGCCAGCGACACCACGAACACCAGCCCGGCCGCGAGAAAGTACAGGCCCACCGGCTCGAAGTTCAGGTCCTGCACGCGCGACGTGCCCATGGTGCGAAACAGCAGCGCGGGCGTGAGCACCAGGAACACCAGGTTGGACAGGTCCTTGACCGCCGAGGCCCGCACCCAGCCCAGGCGCCCGGCGAGAAAGCCGATGGCGATGAACAGGATCACCGGGATCATGGAGGCGAAGACGGGGGAGTTCACGGCGGCGATCCTGCGGACAAAGCCTTCGATTATCGGTGCGGTGCATCGCGCCCTGCGCACCGCCGCGTCCGATGGGTCCCGTGGGGTGGCGGCTCGACGCACCGGCCTGTCCTGTCCCGGCGGATGTCCAGCCGCCCGCGCGCCGGTGAGCCGCTGCGGCGTGCACACGCCCCCGGCCCGGCGCGCATGGTCCAGGCCCGCGCCAGTCCCAGACGGTCGGTACTGGCGAAAGGGGCGCCCTCATACCCTTGCGCCATACTTCAAAACGGGCTCCGGCGCAATCATCACTAGGGCATATTGCTATTAAATCCATAGCAATTCCTGGCGCCAATGCCCCAAGGACCCGGGCGGAGCCCGCCCGGGCGTGCGACGGCGCCCGGCGGCCCGGCCCCGGCGCCCGCTCAGAACGTTGCCTTCACGCCCACCTTCAGGCTGCGGCCCGGCAGCGGCGACTTCGGGAACGCCGTGGTGGTCAGGATCGAGGTGGCGCTGTAGGCCAGCTTGTCGGTGATGTTGTCGAGGCGCGCATACCACAGCAGGTTGCTGCGCGTGGCGCCGAACTGCACCTGCTGGTGGTAGCCCACCGAGGCGTTCCAGAGTGTGTAGGCGCCTGTGGCGCGGGTGCCGTCGCTGGGCACGCGGTCCTGGGCGGCCAGGTGGTCAAAGCCCACGCCGGCGCGCCACGGGCCGCTGGCCCAGGCCAGCGTGCTGCCCAGGCGCAGCGGCGCGATGCGCGGCAGCGGCTCGCCCGTGTCCTCGTTGGTGGCGCGCACGAGGTCGCCGCGCAGTTGCAGGTCGAGCGTCGATGCCGTGTCGCCGAACAGCGTGGCGCTGGCCAGGCCGCTCTCGCCCACCAGGCGCACGCTGCCGCTCGCCTCCAGGCCGTAAAACTTGGCGCGCACGCCCTGGTAGCGGTACTCGGGCAGCGCATCGGCCGTGCCGGCGGGCACGCGCTCGCCCTCTTCCGTCAGGCTGGCGCCCGTGGGCGTGAGGCCGATGTAGTTGGAGAACCGGCTGTAGAACGCGGTGACGGCGAATCGCTGAGGCCCGCTCTTCCAGGCGGCGCCCACGTCGATGCTGGTCGCCTTCTCCAGGCCCAGGCGGCTGTCGCCCGTCTCCCAGGCGCCGGTGGCGATGTGCGGGCCGTTGGCGAACAGTTCGTAGTCCTTGGGCGCGCGCTGGGTGTACGACAGGTTGGAGGTCAGCTGCCAGTCGGGCGCCAGGTTCACGAGCGCGCCCACCGCCGCGCTGTGCGGGTGGAAGGTGTGCTTGCCGGTGTCGAAGCGGTCGGTGTCGGCGCTGCCGAACGATTCCACGCTCACCTGCTCGGTGCGGGCGCCGAAGGTCAGCTTGCCCCAGCCGGTGGCCAGTTCCTCGTGCGCGAACAGCGCGGTGGACCGGCTGCGGCTGTAGGGCGCGAAGGCCTCTTCGCCCACCGCCGAGAAGCGCGACGATTCGGCCTGCAGGCCGATCACGCCCTGCAGCGCGCCCAGCGGCGCGTGCTTGGCCTCCAGCCGCAGGTCGTTGCCCCGGTTGCGGAAGGTGGTGCCGGCCTCGCCGCCCTCGAATTCGGTGTGCACGTAGTCGGTGTGGCTGGCCTGCATCTTGATGCTCTGCAGCGGGCCCGCGTCGATGCGCCACTCGCCGTCCAGCGCGTAGCGGTTGGAGCGCATGCCGATGGTCACGTCGTCCTCGGCCACGGTGCCGTAGTCGTTGCGGTAGGTGCTGGCCGAGGCGCCCAGGTAGCCGCGGTCGAAGAACACCGTGCCGCCCACCGCGCCGCCGCGCGTGTGGCTGGCGGAGTTGCAGATGCGGCGCGCCAGGCCCGGCGAGCCGGGCTTTTCGCAGGCCAGGTCGGCCGGGGCACGCACGTCGTCGGTGTCGCGGTCGAACACGTCCACGTGCAGCGCATAGCGGTCGTTGCCGCCCTCCACCATCGCGCCGCCCGAGCGCTCGCCGTTGCCCGTGGCGGCCGCCGCCTCGGCCTTGCCGGCCACGCCGTTGATGGGCTCGCGGGGAATGCGGTTGTCGATCACGTTGACCACACCGCCCACGGCGCTGCCGCCGTACAGCAGCGCCGCCGGGCCGCGCAGGACCTCGATGCGCTCGGTCACCAGCGCCTCGGTGGGCACGGCATGGTCGAAGCTCAGGGCCGAGGCGTCCAGCGTGGCGCCGCTGTTTTGCAGGATGCGGATGCGGTCGCCGTCCAGCCCGCGGATGATGGGGCGGCTGGCATTGGGGCCGAAGTAGGTGCTGCTCACACCCGGCAGGCCGTCCAGCGTCTCGCCCAGGGTGGACTGGGTGCGCAGGGTGAGCGCATCGCCCGACAGCTGCGCGGCCGGCGCGATCACGGTGGCGGCGCCCAGCGGGTTGCCGGTGACGGTCACCTCGGGCAGGCGGGCGGTAGGCGTGGGCGTGGATGCGCTGGCAGCCGGGACGCCCGCGGGTGCGGGTTCGGCAGGTGCCTGGGCGATGGCGGCGGCCGACTGGGCATGCCCGGCCGGCACCAGGCCGGGGCCACCCAGCGCAAGGAGTGCGGCCCAGGCCAGGGGGCGCAACGTGGCACGGCGCGAAGCGGCGGTGCGGGGGGGGCGCGCGGTGGAGGTGTGGGAGTTCATGGACAAAGGCTTCACGAAAAAAGAGAGCGGCGGCCCGCACGTGCGGCTCCATCCGCGCCCGCCCGGACCACGCCCGGGCTGGCGGGACGGCCCCATCGCTGTGCAGGCAGTCAGGCCAAAAAGTGCCACCAGCGCATATTCATCTAGGGCAGGTAGCTATCAAAAAAGGAGTAGCCCCGCATGGCGGCCGGTGGCCGCACGGGGGCGCGCTTCAGCCCTGTGCAGGGGGCGCGCGGGCGAGAAAGGCCGAACGCTGGCGCGTGCCGGTGTGCGAGGGGTGCTCCGGCAGCGGTGCCTGCGCGGCGCCGTGGGCCGCCGGCAGCACCAGGGCCGCCAGGAGCGCGCCGCCGAGCAGCAGCTGGTCCAGCAACTGGCAGTCGGCGCCATGGTGGCCGGCGAACAACGCGTGGAGTGCGTCGCCGCCCTGCCCTGGCCGCGCATCGGGCGCCGTGGGCGCCGTGGCATGGTGCGCCACGCCCGCCGCCCAGGAGACGGAGGCCGAGGCCAGGCCCGGCGCCCCGCCGTGCACCACCTGGTGCATGCGGCCGAGCAACGGCGCCAGCAGCAGCGCGAACGCGATCCACCAGACGGCGATGCGTCGGCGGTGCGGCAGTGTCTGCGGGCGCGCGGGTGTCATGGGGAATGTGGGGGCGGCGGGTCGGGGCGCAGTGTCAGCGAAGCGCTCGCATCACGGGACGGGCCTGGCGTCGACCATGCGGTAGAACAGGCCGTACTCGTCGTTGCGCAGCGTCTCGAAGCGGCCCTCGACCACCACGGGTTCGAGCGAATACGTGACGGGGGACGAGGCCTTCACCTCGACCATGCTCTCCGGCCCGCCGGGAATGCAGAAGGCGCAGGTGAGCGGCACCGAGGTGAGCAAAAAGTGCCGCTGTTGCGGCTTGGCCGTCATGGGCACCATGAAGCCCTGCACGCGCTGCACGGTTTGGTTCAGCGCCTTCTGCTCGGGGTTGAAGACCGGCTCGATGCGGGTCTTGAGGGTTTTCTTTTGCAGGTTGGTCAGCGTGGACCAGGGGACCACGTCGCTGCGCGTGGGCAGCGGCTTGATCGGGCTTTGCGGGCTGTGGTAGCCCGCGCCGTTGCCCGGGGGCAGCCCACCGCCGCCCAGCGGGGACGACAGCGCCGCGCCGGCACCGTCCGGCGCCTGCGCGCCGGCCACGCCGCAGGCCAGCAGGCAGGCGAATGCGAGGGGGATGGCTTTCATGCGGGGGTCCTCAAAAAGGCGGCGAACGGCGGCCGGGCGCCCTGCCCGGCCGGTGCGATTGTCGCAGCGCCCCGCCGGGCAGGGGCGCATGCGACGGATCGAATCGCGATCAATGCTGGTGCTTCATGCCGCAGAACTTGCCGATGGCCAGGCCCTTGCACGCCGCTTGCAGTTCCTTCTCGCAGGTGTCGTGGCCCTTGCCGGATTCCAGGCACTTGGCGGCGGCCTCGTGCGCGGCGGCCATGGCGCGGTGGCGCTGGATGTCGGCCTGGGTATCGGCGTCGGAATGCTGCTGCGCCTGGGCGGCAACGGCGGCCAGCAGCAAGATCGGTGCGAGCGCCAGGGCGCGGAGTCGGGAGGTGGCGGTCATGGAAGAAGTCCTTTCATTCAGGAGGTGGGTGACAAAAACAGGGGAAAGGGTTCGGGGGACGTCCAGGCATCGAGGCATCCAGGCATTCCAGGTCAGGGCCGCGCCAGCAGGTCGGCCACGTCCACCCGGTACGCCTGCACGGCCGGCAGCAGCGCCGCCACCGCCGCCACGGCCACCGCGAGGCCGGGCACCGCCCATTCCTCGGGCAGCCACAGCGCGCCGGTGACGGGCATGGCGTGCTGCGCCTGCAGCATCCAGCCCACCACCGCCGCCAGCGCATGGCCGGCGGCCAGGCCCAGGCCCGAGGCGATCAGCGCCAGCCACAGCGCCTCGGCCAGCAGCAGGCCGCCCACGCGCGCGGGCGAGGCGCCCAGCATGCGCAGCATGGCCAGATCGGCGCGGCGCTCGCGCACGGCGTTCCACAGCGCGATGAAGACGCTCAGCGCCGCCACGCCCAGCAGCACCGCGCCGAAGGCCTGCAGCAAGTCGGAGCCCACGCCCAGCAGGCGCAGCAGGCGCGTCACCTCGACGGCGGGCGCGGCGGCCTGCATGGGGGTGTTGGCATTGATGTAGCGCGGCAGGGTCACGGCCGCGAGCGGGCTGCGGTAGCGCACCAGCGCCAGCGTCACCTCGCGCTCCTGGCGCAGCGCCTCCAGATCGTCGGGGTCGTCGGCCTGCGCGCTTTCGTGCACCTTCCACACGGATTCGGTGGCGGTGAGCACCAGCCGGTCCAGCACGCAGCCGCAGGGCGCGAGCACGCCCGCCACGGTGTAGGGGTGGTCGCCGTGCGCGTGCCCGCCACCGGCCAGGCCATGGCTGCCCACGAACCGCCGGCCCAGCAGCGCATCGCCCTGCCCCGGCGCGGCATCCTGCGCGGCGCTGGCCATGGCGCGCGCCACCGCGGCGCCCAGCACGGCCTCCATGGGCTGCTGCCACAGGCGGCCCTGGGCCAGCGCGGCGCCGTAGTGCGCGGGGTACTGGGGCGTGGTGCCCACGATGCGGTAGCCCGAGAAGCTGTCGCCCAGGCTCAGCGGAATGGCCTCGGCCACCAGCGGCTGGCGGGCCAGCGCCTCGAAGTCGGCCAGGGCGATGTTGCCGGGCGGCACGTCGATGTGGAACACGCCCGCCAGGATCAGCTGCAGCGGGCTGCCCTTGGCCCCCACCACCAGGTCGATGCCCTGCACGTCGCGCTCGAACGCCTGGTCGATCTGGCGGCTGACCAGCAGCACCAGCGTGACCGCGGCGAGGCCGAGCGCGAGCAGCAGCAGGTTGAGCGCGGCCGGCAGCGGGCGCGACCACAGGTAGCGCCACGAAAGGCCCAGGACGTTTGCTATATTTTTCATAGCGATATGCCCTAGGGTTGATTGCCCTGCAGGCCGATTTCATTCAGATCCAGGTGCTGGGCGCCCGGCCGGCCCGCCAGCGCCTGCGCGGCGCGCCGGTCGTGCGTGGCGACCACCAGGCTGGCGCCGCACGCCTCGGCGCAGGCCGTGAGCAGCGCCAGCGCATCGGCGGCGGCCTCGTCGTCCAGGCTGGCGGTGGGCTCGTCGGCCAGCAGCACCCGGGGCGACAGCAGCACGGCCCGCGCCAGGGCCACGCGCTGCGCCTGCCCGCCCGACAGTTGATGCGGCCGTCGGCCCGCCAGGGGGGCCACGCCCAGGCGGTCGAGCGCGGTGTGGATGGCGGCGGCATCGCGCGGCAGCCCGGCGGCGAAGTACGGCAGCGCGAGGTTCTCGGCCACGGTGAGCGCGGCGCTCAGGTGCAGGGTCTGCGGCACGAAGCCGATGTGGCGCGCCCGCCAGGCATCGCGCGCCGCGCCACCCAGGCGGTCCAGCGCCTGGCCCGCCACCTCCACCGTGCCGGCGCTCGCGCGGCGCAGCCCGGCCACCAGGGCCAGCCACGTCGATTTGCCCGAGCCGGAGCGGCCCTGCAGCAGCAGGCAGCCGCCCTGCGGCAGGTCCACATCGGGAAACCGCAGCGGTGCGGTGCCGGCGTGGGCGAAGGCCAGCGCCTGCGTGCGGATCACTCGCCGTCCCCGGGGTGCGCGGTTTGCGCGCACACGGCGCACCGGCCGCGCACGGCGACGTCCAGCGCCAGGCGGTCGTGGCCGGCCGAGGCCAGGGCCTTCAGCATCTGGCGCGCGGCCGCCTGCAGCGGGGCCGCCCCTTCGGTCACGGGAAACTGCCGGTGGCAGTCGTTGCACTCGAAATGCGGCGCGGCCGGCTCGCTCTTGTGGCCCACCAGGGTGTAGCGGGCCACGCGCTGGGCATCGATGTGCCGGCGCATCAGCCCGGCGCTGGCCAGCCGGTCCAGCAGCCGGTAGACCGTGACGCGGTTGACCACCACGCCCCGGCGTGCCAGGGCGGATTCCACCTCCGCGCCGGACACCGCGACGGAGGGCTGCGAGGACATCAGCGCCAGCAGCGCGCGCGTGGCGCGGGTGGAACGCAGGCCGGGCGGCAGGGCGCGGGGCGCGGAGGGATCGGGGTGGGGAGAACGGGGCATGGCGGGCGGCCGGCGGCGCGCGCAAAAGGCGCCGGGGATGGCTTGGTAACGCAAACGGGTTGCATTATGGCAGCTTTGCCCCAAGCCACCCTTCCCATTCGGCGGTCTGGCGGTTTGCCCGCCTGCCCCACCCGGCCGCTACGGCGCCTGCCCGTCCTGCAGTTTCCGGAGCTGGCGCCGCAACCGCACGTTGTCCAGGCTGAGGACCAGCCAGGAGAGGCCGAAGAGTCCGTAGAACACCGCCTGCCCGAAATACGCGAATGCCAGCCACGATGCGCCTGCGCACGCCAATGCCGTGACCAGCAAGTACGTTCCGTCTTTGAAGGGGGATGGAGCCATGGGATTCACCTCAGCCGAGGCAGGCTTTGCGGAGGCAGCGCCAGGGTGAGCCGCCCCGCGTGCTGGCGCTGGTAGATCTGCGGGTGGGTCTGCAGCACCGTGCCCACCTGCGGGTTGAGAAAGCCGTGGCGCGACGCATAGAACAGCACGTCCGACAGGCCGGTGCCGCCCGAGATCACCCGGCCGGTGGCCACGGCCGCGCTGCCCACCGCCGCCCCGGCGAAGTAGGCCACGCCCAATGCCCCCAGCATGGCCAGGCGCTCGGGCAGCGTGCCGGCGACGATCAGCTCGCCCACCGTCACCCGCGGCCCATGCACCCGGGCGGCGTCCACCAGGGTCTTGATGGTGCCCACGATCAACGCGTCATTCGGGAACGCGGTGGCGGGCACGGGAATCCCGAGCGCCTCCATGTTCTCCCGCCAATAGTCCAGCCACCGGGGTTCATTCTCTGCACCTGCCGACACGGTCCGACCTCCGCCTGAGTCCTTGTTTTGACAGGGCGCAAGTCTAGACAAAAACCGAAGGATTTTGCCGATGAATTACGTAACCACTGGTCGAATCGGTGGCGCGCGACCGCAGGCCACCGGGGCGCCGCCGGCTCAGTCCGGCTTCAGGAACCGGGTGAACGTCTTGCGGAATTTCTCCACCTTGGGGCCCACCACGAAGGCGCAGTAGCCCTGGCCGGGGTGGTTCAGAAAGTAATCCTGGTGGTAATCCTCGGCCGGCCAGTAGCCCTTGAGCGGCACCACCTCGGTCACGATGGGGGCGCCGAACAGCTTGTCCTGCGACATCTGCCGCACCATCGCCTCGGCTTCGGCCTGGTGCTCGGGGTTTTCGGTGTAGATGCCGCTGCGGTACTGCGTGCCCACGTCGTTGCCCTGGCGGTTCAGCGTGGTGGGGTCGTGCGTGGCGAAGAAGATCTCCAGCAGGTCGCGCAGCGCGATCACCGCGGGGTCGAAAGTCAGCCGCACCACCTCGGCATGGCCGGTGGTGCCGGTGCAGACGTCCTCGTACGTGGGGTTGGGCGCGCGGCCGTTGGCATAGCCGCTCTCCACGTCGGTCACGCCGCGAACGCGGTCGAACACGGCTTCGGTGCACCAGAAGCAGCCGCCGCCCAGGGTGATGGTTTGCAGTGTCATGGGATGGTCTTACAGGCAAGAAGTGGCGATCGGGCCATTATGGAAGTCCTGCCGCGTTGACGCTGCTCTGCGGGATTGCTACATTACTAACCAGTCAGTCATTAATTATGAATTCGTCTCCCTCCCCCGCCCCCCCGCCGTCCACCGAGGCCTCCAAGCGCGAGCGCCGCAAGGAGGCACGGCCGGGCGAACTGCTGGACGCCGCGCTGGAACTCTTCGTCGAGAAGGGCTACGCCGCCACCAAGGTGGACGAGGTCGCGGCCCGCGCCGGGGTGTCCAAGGGCACGCTGTTCCTGTACTTCCCGAGCAAGGAAGACCTTTTCAAGGAAGTCGTGCGCCAGAGCATCGGCCGCCACTTCCCCGAGTGGGACCTGGAGATCGACCAGTACCCCCACAGCACCGCCGAACTGCTGCGCTACGCCTACCAGCTGTGGTGGGAACGCATCGGCGCCACACCCGCCTCCGGCATCACCAAGCTGATGCTTGGCGAATCCAACAACTTTCCCGACATCGTGGCGTTCTACCGCAGCGAGGTCGTCGAGCCCGGCCAGCGGCTCATCGGCCGCATCCTGCAGCGCGGCGTGGACCGGGGCGAGTTCCGCGTGCCCGACATGGATTGCGGCATCCACATCGTGCTGGCGCCGCTCATCTTCATGACGATGTGGAAGCACTCCACGGCCTGCATGCCCGACCTGGAGCGGCTCTCTCCCGAGCGCTTCATCGCCGCGCAGGTGGACAACCTCCTGTGCGGGCTCTCCGTGCCGGTGGCCGCGCCGCCCGCGGCCCCTAAAATCGAGGGTTGACCCGATCCACGATCCCGCCCGGAGTAACCCCATGAACATGCCCCTGAACACGTCCGCCAACATCAGCGATCCCATCCTGCAGGCCCGCTACAACATGATCGAGCAGCAGATCCGCCCGTGGAACGTGCTGGACACCGACGTGCTGGACCTGCTGTCCGTGGTGCGCCGCGAGGAATTCGTGCCGCCCGCCTACCGCAGCATGGCGTTCATGGACATGGAGATCCCCCTCAATGCCTCCAACGAGCTGGCCCAGCGCCTGGGCCAGTGCATGCTGGCCCCGCGCGTGGAAGCCCGCCTGCTGCAGGACCTGCAGGTCAAGCCGACCGACCGGGTGCTGGAGATCGGCGCCGGCTCGGGCTATATGGCGGCCCTGCTGGCCCACCGGGCCGCGCAGGTGCTGGCGCTGGAGATCGAGCCGGACCTGGTCGAGTTCGCCCGTGAGAACCTGCGCAGCGCCGGCGTGCTGAACGCCGAAGTGCGCCAGGCCGACGGTGCCCAGGGCGCGGCGGCGCAAGGCCCCTTCGACGTGATCGTGCTCAGCGGCTCGGTGAGCGAGGTGCCGCAGGCCCTGCTGTCCCAGTTGAGCGAAGGCGGCCGGCTCGCCGCCATCGTCGGCCAGGAGCCGATGATGCGCGCCACCATCGTCCGCCGCACCGGCGACCGTTTCGAGACCACGCAGCCGTGGGACACCATCGCCCCGCGCCTGCTGCACTTCCCCGAGCCATCGCGCTTCACCTTCTGATCCCTTTTCGTCTTTCTCAGGAATCCGCATGATCGACCACGTCCGCCCCGCCCAGCTCACCGAGTGGCTCGCCGCCACCCCCGTCGGTGCCCGCCCGCTGGTGCTGGACGTGCGCGAGCCGTGGGAGCTGCAGACCGCGAGCGTCGCCGCCGAGGACGGGTTCGATGTGGCCGCCATCCCGATGGGCGAGCTGCCCACGCGCCTGGCCGAACTGGACCGCGATCGCCCCACCGCCTGCCTGTGCCACCACGGCGTGCGCAGCCTGCGCGTGGCGAACTACCTCGACCAGCAGGGCTTCGACCGCGTGGCCAACATCAGCGGCGGCATCGATGCCTGGTCGCACGAGCGCGACGCGGCGGTCCCCCGGTACTGATCGATCCCCGTGGCCGCGGCATCGGGCCCGGCAGCGTGGGGCGCCACGCCTTCCTTTTCCTGAAAGACGTTCATGACGACCTTGCTTCGGTGCATTCCCTTGTCCCTGGCCGTGGCCGCTGCGCTCGCCAGTTTCGGCGCGCAGGCCCAGAGCCTGTCCCAACTGGTGGAGATGGCGCGCGGCTATGACGCGCCCTTCCAGGCCGCCAAGGCGCAGTACGACGCCGCCGGCAGCCGCGCCGAGCAGGCCCGGGCCGGGCTGCTGCCCAGCGCCGGCCTCTCCGCCGGGGCCAACTACGCCAAGACCGAAGTCAACCGCCCGCCGGTGGACCTGAGCGCCCCCAGCCAGAGCGTGGGCCTGACCGCCTCGCAGCCGCTGTTCCGCCCGGCCAACCGCATCACCTTCGAGCAGGGCCAGCGCGGCATCGACATCGCGCAGGCCCAGCTCGAAGGCGTAGCCCAGGACCTCATCGTGCGGGTCAGCCAGGCGTATTTCGACGTGCTGGCCGCGCGCGACACCCTCACCTTCGTGCAGGCCCAGAAAGCCGCCGTGGCCGAGCAACTGGCATCGGCCAAGCGCAACTTCGAGGTGGGCACCTCCACGGTGACCGATTCGCGCGAGGCGCAGGCGCGCTTCGATCTGGTCGTCGCCCAGGAGATCGCCGCCGACAACGACCTGCGCGTGAAGCAGCTGGCGCTCGACCAGGTGGTGGGCCGCCCTGGCGTGGCGCCGCAGCCGCTGGCCCAGCCCGTGCGGTTGCCCGAGGTCGCCCCTGCCGACGTGGGCACCTGGGTGCGCTCGGCCGAAGAGCTGCAGCCGCAGGTGCGCCAGGCCGCCATCGCGCTCGACGTGGCCCGCCTGGAGACGAAGAAGGCCGAAACCGGCCACCTGCCCACCGTGGACCTGCAGGCCGGCTACAGCGTCTCGCGCAACCCCAAGGGCACGCCGACGATTCCCAACGTCAACTCCCGCACCAACAACACCACCGTGGGCGTGCAGCTCACGCTGCCGCTGTTCGCAGGCTTTGCCGTGCAGAACCGCGTGAAGGAAACCCTGTCGCTCGAAGACAAGGCGCTGGCCGACCTGGACAATGCCCGCCGCACCGTGGCGCAGGCCACGCGCGCCGCGTTCTACGGCGTGCAGTCCGGCCAGGGCCAGGTGCGCGCCCTGGAGGCGGCCGAGGCCTCCAGCCAGAGCGCGCTGGAGGCCAACCAGCTGGGCTACCAGGTAGGCGTGCGCATCAACATCGACGTGCTCAACTCTCAAAGCCAGCTCTACCAGACCAAGCGTGACCTCGCCCAGGCCCGCTACAACGTGCTGCTGGGCACGCTCAAGCTGCGCCAGGCGGCGGGCACGCTGTCGCAGGACGATCTGCTGGCCATCGACGCGCTGACGGTGCGCTGAGAGGCTGCCGGCCCTTGGCCCGTCCACCGTCCGCATCCTGCGATTGCGACTGTTGAAAGGCAGCTGCCGAGTCTGGGACATTGGCGTTCGAAGGCATCGGCGGTGCCGCCCCCACCATTGAGAAAATATGACTTTTCTGCTTCGACCCAACGCCGCGTGCTGTGGCACCGGCCGCGCTGCGCATCGACAACGTGCCTGGCGGAACGCACCATGGGTGCATCCCCGGCGTTTGAAAGGTCTGCATCTGCGTTCACCGGGCGGTCGGCTGTCCGACCTGCCACGGACGCCTTGGTGCGTGCCGAACGAAGCCCGTGGCTGAGCCGCTCCCCGTCGCACACCGCTGGTGGCTGGGCGCGTTCCTGGCCGTGTCCCTGGCGGTGCTGGCACTGTGCGCCAGCCATCCCCCACGCTGGGAGACCAATGACGACGTCGGCATGGCGATGGTGGCGCACGGCTACGGCATGGCCGCCAGCGGCTCGCCGAACCTGATTTTTTCCAATGTGGTCTGGGGCCACACCGTGCGCCTCATCCCTTCGCTGGGCGGCATCAGCGGCTATGTGGTGGCGACGTTCGCGGTTCTCGTTGCGGTCGGCACGGCCGTGCTGTACGGCCTGCGGAGCCTCGGACACGGCTGGTTGCTGGGGGGAAGCGTGGTCGTTTTCCTGCTGGTCCGGCCGTTGCTGCTCCCCCAGTTCACGGTCAACGCGGGCTTGATGGCGGTTGCCGCCGTCATCTGCTTGAACGTTTTCGCCCAGGCGAGACAGATGCCGGTGCTGTGGCTGAGCGTCGGCCTGCTGTTTCTCAGCGCCATGGTGCGCAGCCATGAATGCATGCTGGTCATGCTGGTCGCCCTGCCCCTGTTGCCCTGGCGTGCGCTGGCACGAGGCCACGCGCCACGCTGGGCTTTCGCCGTGCTCGCCCTGGCCCTGCTGGCTGCCGCATGGCTGGACTGGCAGGCCTACAGGGCGCCGGAGTGGAAGGATTTCAACGACCTGAACCTGGTGCGGGCGGCATTCACCGATTTCGGCGCCGGACAACATCTCATCACGCGTCCCGAGATCCTGGACCGGCACGGCTACACGGCCAACGACCTGGCCTTGGTAGGCAACTGGTTCTTCTCCGACCCACGCCTGGCCGATCCCATGGCCTTGAAGGCGATGCTGGCCGATGTCGGCTTTTTGGCACTGCGCACCGACGCGCTGGCCTCGGGCTGGGAAGGGGTTCGCGCGCTGTGGCAGCCGGATCTTCGGGTCTCGCTGGCCGCAGCGTTCTTGCTCGGCCTGCTGCTGCCGAATCGCAAGGTGGCCGCGACCTGGTTGCTGTGCATCGCTGCCGTGTTCATGATGGGGCTGCTCGGCCGGCCTGGCGTCCTGCGCGTGTATGTGCCGCTGATGGCCCTGCTGACCGTCGCGCCGTTGCTCTTCAACGGTGGTGGGCGCCATCGACGGCGCCCCGTCGTCTTCGCCACGGTGATGGTGGCTGCTATGGTAGGCGCCTGGATGGCCGTCGGCTTTTGGCAAGCCTTGCAGCACAAGGACGAACAGGCGCGCAGAGAACTGGATTCGCTGCCGTCGGGATCGATTGTGGTCTGGGGCGCCGCCTTCCCGTTCGAGGCGGTCTACCCGCCGTTCAGCACTGCCGCCGTGCGTGAGCGATACCGGTTGTATTCGCTGGGTGCGTTCACCTGGGTTCCCGATACCGTCGCTCGGCAGGAGGACCAGGCCGGACGCGGTTTCGTCAGCCTGCTGCAGCGCGAGGAAGGGGTTGCCATCTTTGCCTCCGATTCGCATCTAAGCTGGCTGGACGTGTACTGCAGCCAGCGTCTGCACGGGGTGCCGGAGCAATTGCAGACATGGCGGGCAGGCAGCCAGCTGGCCAGCCGCCGCCGGTGCACCACAGTGCCATGACCGGGGCCATCCCATCCCGTATCGGGCCCACGTTGGCGCAGTGAATCTTCCGAAATGCTTTCGGCAGTGTGCTTTCAAGCCGCGCGCTTTGATCGCTGATAGATGGCATGGACCTCGTCTCGTGGCGGCAGTTCGCTGAAAAACGGGGCACGCAGCAGTTCTTCTGCACTGGCGCGCTCGTCCAGCCGCCTGTTGACCATACGGTTGAAGAACTGCACGATGTCCTCCTTGCTTTTTACCGGCAAAGTCCTCAACGCATCCATGAACGGAAAGGTCTCTACCGAAGACGCGCTGCTGATGCCGATCAGGCCCATGGGGAAGTCCGGCGATTTCAGGAAATGCACGAGCAACTGGGCCACGCTGTAGACGTCGCGCTTGTGGTGGCTGGCCGAGGCACGCATTTCGACGTATCCCCAGGTGCCCATGCGCAGGGGCTCGCCCTTCTCGACCCCCAGGCCCATGTCGATCAGCCGGAACATCTTCTGGCGCTCGTCGTAGAGCACGTTGTTGTGCGAAATGTCCTGGTGCACCACCCCCTCGTCGGCGAAACGCGAGGCGCCGATGAGCACGTCGGCCACCATCTCCCAGGCCAGGGCCAGGTACTCCAGCGGCTTGATGTTCCCCTGGTTCAGCGCCTGGCGGGACAAGTCGATCACCTGGCTGACCTTGGGGCCTTCGATCTTCTCCGCCAGGATCCCGAACAGGCTGCCGATCTGGACCAGGCCATAGACCCGCATGACCTGGGCGGTGTCGCCGAGCGCCGCCGCCACCTGGTATTCCTTGTGGATCTTGGCCTTTTCCTGCGCGATGGCATCGGTCGGGTCCGCGCCCTCCCCCAGCGTGTCGTACAGCGTGCGGGAGGCAGGGTTGGCAGGATCGGTGCTCAGCATGGCCTTGAACACGAAATCCCGCCCGCAATCCTTGCCATCGCGCCAGAAGTTCTCGGACAGCCGCACCGCGTAGGCCGTGCCCGCGGCGCCTGCGCCCAGTCGCCGCAGGCCCTGTGCGGCATGGGAAGTGCCGTCGCCGGAAGGCTCCAGCGCGACGGCGGTGAAGCCGTTGCCGATGTCCGCCGCGCCCGGTTTCATCGCCGCGAGTCTTTCCACCAGGTCCGGCGCGCTGCACTGCTGGCTGAGCTTGCGCACCAGGCGCGGGCTGAGCACCACGCCCGGGCTGGTCGAGCGCATCACGCTCTGGAGCCGTCTCTCCTGGCCCAGGGCCAGGGCAGCATTCCAGGAATCGGACGCCCGGTGCCGCGCCACCGGCGTGGGTGGGTCCAGGAGGGCCGTGAGGATCGAAGGCGGGCTGGAGAACGCCCTCGCGCCCGGGCTGGACCGGGGCGTCGACAACGGGCTGCCGACCCCCGGCAAGGAGCGGGGACTGAACCACCCGGCCATGCGGTCGCCCAGCGCGGGAAGCTGCGCATTGAACCGCAGTCCTTCGCTGGCCCGCTCGCCCAGTGTCCGCCGCCTCCGCTCCAGCAGGAGCGACGGGTGGCTGGCCCCGGGGGCAGGAGTGCCCAGGTTGGCGGGGGGCGGGGTCGCCTGGCTGTCGGATTCTCGGCTCTCCGCCGCACTGCGTTGGGGGCTTGCAGAGAGCGGATGAGAGATCATGGAGGGGGAGCGTGCGGAGGGGATGCGGCAGGGGCCTTGACTACAACCCAGCCAGGCCGGTGCCATCCGCGCCGGCGCGAACCGATGCGCTGCATGGCGAACGCATCTCCCGGACCCAGCAGGTGCGCCGACGGTCGGGCCACTGTCCCCTGCTGCCGCCTCTCAGGGGTTTGACGGCTTCACCGCGCCATCCCAGTGCTCGGCGATCTTGCCGTTCTCGATGCGGAACATGTCGAACCAGGTGGTGGTGTACTGGCGCGTCGGGTCCTTCGGCTCGGCGTACTCGCGCACGAAACTCAGGATGACCATGTCGCGTTCGGCGACGATCGAGACCAGCGGCGCCTTGATGCGATCCTCCACGGGCTTCGGCGTGGGGTTCCGCCGCTGGATGAAACCCACCATGGCCGAGCGGCCGGTGGGCACGTTCGGGTTGTGCTGGATATACGACTCGGCCACGTATTTCTCGGCCTGGGCCACTTGCCCGGCCTCGAACACCTCGCGCCAGAAGTCGTAGACCAACCGCTTGTTGGCGCGCAGTGCCGGGTCCGCGCTTGCCAGCAACGGCGCCTAGTCGGCCGCGGGCTGAACGGGCACCTGCGCCACGGCGGCCAGCGGCAGGGAGGCGGCCAGCGCCAGCAGAAGGTGGGTGAGCTGTGTTTTCATGGATCGGTTGGGGTAACGGGTTGCGAGAAGGGACGGGCCATGGGCCAATCGCAGAGCGCCGGGTGCCGGGTGCCGGGTGCCGCCCGGGTGCTGCGATGTTCGCCGGTCCGCTCTTGCGGAACAAGCAGGGAGCCGGCGGTACCTTGCGCTGCAGCGCGCTGAAAGCGCTGATTCCCGGGTCGACGATGCGGTCACGCCGTTGGGACATTCGTTTCTGCAGCCCATGCCGGTCCTGATCGCCTGGGGCCGGCAGAACCACCAGAACGCGGGGCGGGACGGGCGGCGTGCGGGCCGGCGCGGCCCCGTCCGGCCCTGTGATGCGGAGAGGCACGCTGGCGCTGCCGGCGCGCCTCAAAGCTGGTGCGTCACCAGCTTGAAATCCGGATCGTCCGGGTATGCCTTCACCTCGAAGCCCAGGCGCCGCATCAGCTTGAGCATGCTGGGGTTGTTGGCCAGCACCAGCCCGTCGACCTCGGACAGGCCGCGGTCGCGGGCCACGTCCATGATGCTGAGCATCAGGCGCGATCCCAGGCCGCGGCCGTTGAAGTCGTCGGCCACCACCAGCGCGAACTCGCAGCTGGACTGGTCGGGGTTGGTCACGTAGCGCGACACGCCCACGATGCGCTCGGTGCCGATGATCTCGCCGTCCTCGCCCGCGCTGCGTTCGCGGTACACCGCCACCAGCGCCATCTCGCGGTCGTAGTCAATGAGCGTGAAGCGCGCCAGCATCGAGGCCGGCAGCTCGGCGATCTGCGAGATGAAGCGAAAGTACCGGCTCTCGGGCGACAGTTCCTTGACCAGCTTTTGCAGCATCTGCGCGTCGTCGGGCCGCACCGGGCGCACCAGGTATTCGCCACCGCCGCGCAGGGGCCACACCTGCTCGTAGCGCGCCGGGTACGGCAGGATGGACAGGTGGCTGTAATGCTCGCTGCGCCCGCCCATGGACTGCGCGGCGTGGCCGACCACGATGCGGGCGTCCACGGCGACAGCGCCCTGCTCGTCCACGATCAGCGGATTGATGTCCATCTCGCGCAATTGCGGCAGCGCGCACACCATTTCGGACACGCGCAGCAGCACCTGCTCCAGCGCCTCGCGGTTGGCCGCGCTGGCGCCGCGCCACTCGCCCAGCGTTTCGGCCACGCGCGAGCGCTCGATGAGCCGGCGTGCCAGGAACTGGTTGAGCGGCGGCAGCTCCATGGCGCGGTCGTCGATCAGCTCGATCATCGTGCCGCCCGCGCCGAAGGTGATCACCGGGCCGAACGGGTCGTCCGTCACCAGGCCGATGCAGATCTCGCGCCCGCGCCGGGCGCGCGCCATCTTCTGCACCGTCACGCCCTGGATGCGCGCGCCCGGCTGCAGGCGGGCCACGCGCTGCACCATGTCGGTATAGGCATCGCGCGCCGCCGCCCCGGTGTGGATGTCGAGCGCCACGCCGCCCACGTCGGACTTGTGGCTCACATCGGGCGAATCGATCTTGAGCGCCACCGGAAAGCCCAGCTGCGTGGCGATCATCATCGCCTCGTGCGCGCTGCGCGCCAGCAGCGTCTTGGTAACCGGCACGTTGAACGCAGCCAGCAGCGTCTTGGACTCCATCTCGGTCAGCACGTGCCGGCGCTCAGCCAGCACGCTTTCGATCATCAGCCGCGCGCCCTCGATGTCGGGCTTGGTCAGCGAGGTGAGTGGCGGCGGCGTCTGCTGCAGCAACTGCTGGTTCTGGTAGAACGAAGCAATATTACCGAAGGCCCCCACGGCCGCCTCGGGCGTGCGGAAGCTGGGAATGGCGGCCGCGCGCAGCACCTCGCGCGCCGGGCCCACCGAGGCATCGCCCATCCAGCACGCCAGCAGCGGCTTGCCCATCAGGCGCTTGGTCTCGGCCAGCGCGGTGGCGACCGCGGCGGCATCGGTGCCCGGCTTGGGCGAATAGATGGCCAGCACGCCGTCGATCTGGCGGTCCTTCTCGGCCGCCTCCACCGCACGCCGAAAATGCTCCGGTCCCGCCTCTTCCGACACGTCGATCAGATCGGCCAGGGACGCCAGCGGCGGCAGCTGCGGGGCCAGCGCCTCGGCCGAGGCCGGCGACAGGCGGCCCAACTGCAGCAGGATCTCGTTCACCCAGTCGGCCGCCAGCACGCCCGGCCCGCCGCCGTTGGTGACGATGGCCAGCCGCCGGCCCACCGGCCGGTAGCGCGAGGCCAGGCACTTGGCGGCGGAGAACAGCTCCACGAACGACCGCACCCGCACCGCGCCCGCGCGGCGCAGGGCCGCGTCGAACACGTCGTCGCTGCCCACGATGGCGCCGCTGTGCGTGTGCGCCGCCTCGTTGCCCGCCGGCTTGCGCCCGGCCTTGAGCACCACCACCGGCTTGGCGTTGGCCGCCGAGCGCAGCGCGCTCATGAAGCGGCGCGCGCTGGAGATGCCTTCCATGTACACCACGATGCTCTGGGTGCGCGCGTCGTTGGCCAGGAAGTCCAGCACCTGGGCGATGTCCACGTCGGTGTTCGGCCCCAGCGACACCACCGTGGAAAATCCCACCGCGTTCTTGGTGCCCCAGTCCAGGATGGACGCGGTGAGCGCTCCCGACTGGCACACCAGCGCCAGCGACCCCTCCCGCGCCAGCGGCCCGGCCGCGCTGGCGTTGAGCTGCAGGTGCGGGCGCTGCAGGCCCAGCGAGTTGGGGCCCAGCAGGTGCATGCCCTCGCGCCGGGCGATGTGCTTGAGCCGCGCCGCCTGGTCCGCGTCCATGCCGTGCGACATCACCAGCGCGGCGCGGCAGCCGATGCGCCCGGCCACCTCCAGCGCCGCCACCACATCCTCGGGCGGCAGCGCGATCAGGGCCAGGTCCGCCCGAGTTTGCGCCAGATCGGCCAGCGTGCCGCTGGTGTGGATGTCCAGGAACTGCAGCGTGCCGCTGAAGCGCTGCGCCCGCAGCGCGGTGTGCAGCGCGCGGGCGCACGGCGTGAGCGACTCGGGCGCATCGGCCCGGCCGGCCAGCACCACGATGGAGCTGGGGGCGAAGAGCGGGGTAAGGTAGTGTTTTTCGATCATGGCAGGCAGGCAGCGGGCAAGCAGACAGACGGGCAATCCATCGCATCGGTCGGCCAGGACGGACGAATGGGCGCCAGTGGCTGGCATTTTGCGGCATCGCGGCCACCGTGGGCGCCCCGGCGCTGGGTGATGTGCGCCGCCAGGCACGCGCCGTGGCTCCTGGCAGCCGTCAAACGGCCGTTACAGGTCCTCCGTGCGGTCCAGCCAGTCCGAGATGATCGCGTGCACCAGCCACAGTGTCTGGAACAGCATGGCCCCGGCGAACGCGGCGATCGCCACGCAGGCCAGAAAGCAGGCAAAAACGTCCAACAGGCCCAGCGTGACCTGCGCCGCCGCCCCGATGAGCGCCGAGACGATGGACGCAAAAATCAGGTTGCTCACATTGCGCACCTGCGCATAGCGCCGGATGCGCGGGTCGATCTTTTTCAGCTGCGCGAACAGCTCGCGGTAGCCCGGCGTGTCGAACACCGTCTCCTTGAACTTGACCACGATGAAGATCTTGAGCGACAGCAGGAAGCTGCCCGTGGTGAGCAGGCCCGTGAACAGGCTGGCGCGGATCTTCTCGCCATAGAACTGCATGGCCCCATCGGCGTCGGGCACTCCAAAGACCACACCGGCCACCACGGCGGCCGAGAACAGCAGCGCCTGGAGCACATACCGCCTCATCGCATCGGCATCTCGAAAATGTGGCGGTGCTCGCGGCACTGCCGCAGCAGTTCCTCGACCACCCAGGCGGTGGAAAAGCGTGTCACGTCCAGCTGGTCGAGCCTGGAGGCCAGCTGGTCGTAGTCGTATTCGCCGAAATTTTCCGGGTTGTCCAAGATGGAAATCACTTTCTCGACGCCATGGGCATCCACCCCTTCGATGCGGCCGCGCTGGGGGCGCTCCGCCCTCACGCACGCCTGGATGGCCGCCGCCAGCATTTTGCCGGGCGTGCCCGCCACGAAGGTGATCTTGCTGGAGCGGTTCTTGATGTAGGCCGTGTGGGCCTTGAACTGCGCCTGCGGCACCTCGGGCGTGGCGACCACGTATTCGAAACTCTTCACCTTCTCCAGTTCTTCGATCATGGACTGCAGCGCCTCTTGCCGCACCAGCACTTCCCAGGAGAAGCGGGCATTGTGCTCGCGTCGGATTTTGACGCGCCGCGCCTCGGTCAACTCACTGCCACCAGCCGCCGCGATTTTCTCGGCGATCGCCTGCTCCTTGTACTGGTTGAAATGGGTGCCAGCCAGATGGCAGAAGGTGCTCACGCTGCAGGAGTGGTGGTAGTACTGGTACATGCCCGCCCCCGTGCGCTTGTGCAGCACGAAGAAGTTGAAATCCATCAGGCTGGCGTCGCGGCGCACCTGCGCCACGCGCACCAGGATGTTGGTGGGCGCCCGGACGAGTTCGCAATAGGTCTTGTGGTCCTTGACGGTGATGACCACGCCCACGTGGTAGTCGGGGTCCGCCGAATCGTTCAGGAAGAACAGGCGCTGCCCATCCGCGGGCGCGCTGGGATCGTAGCCCCGGGCGGAAAGGGCCTGCGCGAAGGTCTCCAGCGATAGGGGGCCTTGCGGTTGAAGGACAAACCGGAATCCCATGAATTTGACTCGCATTGCTTTGCCTCCTGAAAGGGTTGCATGGCCAGCGTGCGTCCCCCTTGGCAGGTGTGAGGCGGCGGGCGATGGATGCGGAGCCAAGGGGCGGGACAGTTGGCTTCGCGGTGGAGTGGAAAACGTGTTTCGGCCCTTGTACGGCCTGGGTTGGCCGAGGTACGGTGGGGTGTCTCACGCCGAACTGGCTCCATGCGCCGCCCAGGTCGTCAGAGCGCCACGAAGGATGGGAGAGAACTTGAAAGACTGTACTTAAAAACAGTGTTTCGGACAACCTGAAATCCCCGAGCGCCAGTGGAGGAATGAATCAGCGCGCAGCCAGTCGTCCGGGCAACGCTGGAAGCAGCGGGTCACACAGGCAGCCATCTGAATCTCCCCGGTTTCCCTAGACACTTTGAGCCATTGGAAATGGTGCCGCTCGAACACGTGGTGAGAGAACAACTCAATCACCACGCTCCGGTACAGCCAGCCCTCGTGGGTGCAGATCTAGGTAATGTCTGTGACTCAAGACTGGTTGGCTCGCTGACGATGAAGCGTCGCTGCAGGTGATCGAGCGCAACCATAGCAGGCTTGCCTCTACGATCTGCAGGCAGTCGACTGTAGCCCGTCTGGGACGCAGCCCCCCGAGCTTGGGCAGACGAGCACGCAATGTTTGCTGCATGTATCGCCCAGATTGCACATGTTCATCGTCAGCCTGCGGTAGCCGTAGACGCCGCCACTCTCCAGCCAAGCGTGCTTGAGAAGGTCCAACAGACGTTGATCGTCCTTGCCACGAAGACTCGTCGGCTCGGTCTTCCAGGCGTAGTAGCCGCTGGGATGAACGGCCATGGCATTGCAAATGCCTGCGCACGCTGTGCTCGCGTTCATAGCGCTCTATGAACGCGTACCTCACCCGGACTGCTTGACACAGACGCCGCGGCCTTTTTTGGGATATCGCTCTCTTCGGTGACACGCTCAAGCTCGGCCTTCAGCCGTCGCAGTTTCGCCTGGCTGCGGGGTCTGTGCCTACCGATCACCGACCGGCATGGGGGGTCTTGATCCATTGATAAAGACTGTACTGACTCACGCCCAACTGGGCCGACATGTCGCCCACTTTGTGGCCGCGCTCGGTGATCTGCTTGACCGCTTCAGCTTTGAATTCTTCGGGGATATCTGCTTGCTATGGCACCTCCTATCGAGCCTCAGGTTTGAGGCTCGAGGTGTCTAGAAAACTCTGGGCGATTCAGTATCAAAGTCAGGCTGAAGCAAGCCCAGGTTCACGAGTCATGATCGCATACATCTATTGACATTTCGTAACGCCGTGAGAGACTGGCGCAAAAAACTCAATCAACTTTTTATACAGGGGGGTATATGACTTACTTCGTGGATTACATTCATATTCGAAAATATTCAAAAGTATTCTTATTCAACGACAGTTTGATTGTGAAAATCCGAAAAATCATCCAAAGTTTGCTACAAGACTTTTTTAGAGTAATATTTGCTGCTTGCTTGATCACATTAGCTGTTTTCTCTTCTTTCCCTGCTTCAGCAAAGCAAATATTTTTTTCTACACCTAAACCTACCGCTATACCGCTAGACGTTACCAACCAGTCTGCTTGGCTTAAAAATGGTGGCGGGGATGATGGCTACGTCAAGATAGAAGTTATCAGTTCCTTGAAGAACGGCTGCGTGCCGCTAGGAAATGCTGGCTTTCTAAAGATTTTTGCAAAAGAGGAAATGCAGCTCACGGTCTCTATAAGACTGACCAATATTTCATCTGCACTTCAAGGGCGAGATATTCCCATCGCAATCCTGGACGGCCGATCTAACCCAGGGGGATGTCTGCCATTTACTATTCTCGATGGCGGGATGACCTTGGTTCCTTTGGCTCGTTTGGAGCCCCCTCTTGCTAGTGTGCATTCTCCAAAAATAGAGCTTTCCGTTCGCTCCACAAGCGAAAGCAAAGTCAATTTGGTAGGGCCCGCTCAAGCGGTATTAGGCGTTGCTACTGTCTTTGCAACGGGAGGTGCAGCATCTACTGTCGCCGGCCTGACTTCAGCACTTGCTCAACCTGCATTCAAACAAATTGAGCGAACATGGGACAACTCTAACAGTGGCGTGACTCCTGGATTATATGGAGATACTTATGGCTGGAAGACCCTGCGTAGTATTGATAAAATCGTTTTCCCGATTTTTTCGGATATAGCCAGCTCGGGCGAATCCGATGCGCAAGCCATTCCAAAATTTCAAAATGACCAAAGACCCCGCAGCCCAGAATTCACAATTGAATTGCGCTTCAGTCATTATTCGACAGCGTTTGACTGGGTGCCGAATGATAAGACTGGTTTGCCAAGTCCGACTGATATTTCTCCCGTTAGCGTATTCAATCATCCAAATCAAGCAGGTGTGCCGACAGTGGGTCAGTTGCTCGAGCCAGAATTGACGGCTTTGTCGAAAGCAAAGGATCTTAACGATGTCAAGAATGCGTGTAACCTTTTAATAGCCCGAACGAGAAATGCTGGATTTTCTCTCGGAGATAGAGCAGTGACGCTATATCTGGCCATGGATAAGACACGTGCATCTGGTTGGTATAAGACAGAACTCGATACTTGCGCAGGTGATCATGGTCAAGTCCTCCAGACTATCAGAGCCATTTGGAAGGCTGAACCCCCTAAATTTAAGTATGCTGACGCTAGAAAGCGATATGCAACGGAAGATGCAAATTACAGTGTTTGGCATGAGACTGGCGTACCTTTCCTTGATGCCTTCCGTAAAGCGGTGACAGAGCCTCGATTGGAGGAAAGGGAGCGCCTTATGAAAAAACTCAGCGCCGACTCAGACATTCAGTTCGCAGCTCCATCCGGGCAAGACGAGTGGCCGCCCTTTCCCACAGATAATCCTGCCGTATCCCTTCGCGAGCTTCAAAGGTTCGTTGCAAAAAGGATGGTTAGTGCGGGATGTTTTACTTACGAGAGCGGAACTCATTTTTTGCCGACTACCAACCCGGGAGACCTTTTGCTACTTGACGAGAAAGGCCGAGTGTGGGTGGCGTCCCCTCGACGATCAGCTGGTGAGATATCGAAACTTGCATCAGTTGATATCTTCGCAATTGACGAAAACTGGAAGAACCATTACGAGGAACTCATCAAGGATGGCTACTACGGCAGTCCGATCTTAGGCGGGTGCGCTCAAATCAGTTCGAAGCTGCTTGCGCCGGTTAAAAATTAATTGATATTTACCGACCTGGCTATTGAGAACTTGTGGCTTTCGGCTGGTCGCTGAGAGCCGCGAAAACGCTGTATGCCTATGACCTGACCCACCTGCTGCAAAGCTGGTATCAGCGAATAGTTGCGTGCAGATGGCTTGACCGCGGGCTTTCTGCACGTTACGAACCTTATTTACTGAAGTCAACAAGGCAAACTAACCAGTAATGGCAATCGACTCACCGCCAGACACTCTGCCAACCGCTAACGCCAGTTAGTTCTACAACTGAGCACCCACCTGCACCCGCAACATCTGCGCCACAGCCAGCGCCGTCGCCAACGCCGCCCCCCGGTGCGCGCTGGTAAACGCCACCGCCCTGCCCTGCGCGTCCTCCAGCCTTGGCGCATCCCCCACCAGCGCCTCCGCCACACCCACCCCCTCGGCCATGTTCTTCACCCGCAGCGCCGCCCCCGCTTCGCAAGCCAACCGTGCCGCCTCGGCAAAGTTGAACGTGTGCGGCCCCGTCACGACCGGGCAGCCGCAGGCTGCCGCCTCGATCAGGTTCTGGCCGCCCAGCGGCGCGTAGCTGCCGCCCAGCAGGGCCGCGTGCGAGAGGCCGTAGTACAGCGCCATCTCGCCCAGCGAGTCGCCCAGCCACACGTCGGCGGTGCCGGGTGCGGCGCCCCAGGTGCTGCGGGGCGACACGGTCAGGCCGGCGGCCTCGATCAGCTCCCGCACCTGGGCGAAGCGCTGGGGGTGGCGTGGCACCACCAGCCACTGCACGGGCAGGGCTGCCGCCGAGGCCCCTGCGCCGGATACTCCTGAATTGATAGCAGAATGCCCTGGTGTTATTTGCGCTGGAGGCCGTTTTGACTGCAAGGCCTCCAGCCACATCGCTTCTTCGCCCTCGCGGCTGCTGGCCAGCAGGACCACGCGGCGGCCGGTGGCGTCGCGCCATTGGCGGCCTTGCGCCAGTTGGGCGGCGTCGGGCACCACGTCGAACTTGAGGTTGCCGAACACGCCCTGCACGCGGGCGCCGGCCGCGCGCAGGCGCTCGGCGTCGGCCTCGGTCTGGGCCCAGGCGGCGGCCAGGCCCGCGTAGGCGGGGCGGGACAGCCATGACAGGCGGCGTGCGCCGGCGAGCGATTTTGCGTTGAGGCGGGCGTTGGCCAGCACCACGGGAATGCCGCGCTGGCGGCAGCCGGCCAGCAGGTTGGGCCAGATCTCGGTTTCCATGAGGATGCCGATCTCGGGGCGGAACTGCTGCAGAAAGCGCCGCACCGCGCCGGGCGTGTCCCACGGCTGCCAGACCTGCACGTCGCCGGGTTGCAGCAGTTTTTCGCCTTCGGCGCGGCCGGTGGCGGTGCCATGGGTGAGCAGCAGGCGCATGCCGGGCAGCAACTGGCGCAGCTCGGCCAGCAGGATGGCGGCGGCCCGGGTCTCGCCCAGCGAGACGGCATGCACCCAGACGAAGGGGTTGCCCAGGCCGGTGGTGCTGATGGGGGCCAGGCTGTCCATCGCCTGCGGGTAGTGGCCGAAACGTTCTTCCACGGCCACGCCGTAGCCGGGTTCGGTGGCGGCGCGGCGGCGCAGCTTGGCGCGCAGCAGCGGCTGGGCCAGCCAGGTGATGGCCGAGTACAGGGCGCGGGCGGGGGTCACTGCCCTGCCACGCCCGCGGTGCCGGGCCGGCTGGGTTCTGTGGGGAGCACGCGGCCCTGCCACCCATCGCCGTTGCCATCGCGCTCCGCGATGACCAGGCAGGTGCCCGTGCCCGGGGCGGCCACCACGCAGGCGCCACCCGGCGCCCAGAAGGCGCTGCGGCCCGCGCAGGCGTAGCCGCCGGTGGGCCCGCCGTGGTTGGCCAGCAGCACGGCCATGCCCCACTCGGCGGCGTAGCCCTGCAGCTGCGCGGTCTCGCGCGCATGGGCGCCTTCGGAGATCACCGAGCCGCAGGCATACAGGGCCGCGCCGCCTGCGCGTGCGGCGCGGGCGTGTTCGGGGTGCGTGGTGTCGGCGCACACGGCCAGCGCAGTGGGTTGGCCGGCCAGGGGGCGCACGTGGAAATCCTCGGTGCCCGGGCTGGCGAAGGTGTTTTCGCCGGGATGCAGGTGGCGCTTGCGGTACAGGGCGGCGCGGCCATGGGGCTCGAACACCCAGGCGCCGATGGCCGGCAGGCCGCCCGGCACGGTGGGGGCCACGGGCGCGCCGACCACCACGGCCATGCCATGGGCGCGGGCTGCCTCGCGCAGCGGCGCCAGCACGGCGTCGTCCGCGCCGAGCACGTGGCGGGCCGCCAGGTCGGGCTCATAGCCCGTGAGCGACAGCTCGGGAAAGACGAGCAGTTGCACGCCTTCCTGGGCGGCGGCCTGCACCATGGCCAGGTGCGCCTGCACGTTGGCCGGCACATCGCCGGGGATTGAGATCGACTGCGCCGCTGCCACGGTGTACAGCGGTGGGAACACGGGGGGATTCAAGGGGCGGATGGTCCGTGAAGCGGGCGGTGGATGGCAGGCGGCTGGCGGCGAACGATCAGTGGGCCGCGGCACCCACGTGCGCGTCGGGCTTGACCCGGTGCAGCAGCGCGAGCATGGCCGCTTCGATGCGCGCCAGCGCCTCGGGCGTGTGGCCTTCGAAGCGCAGCACCAGCACGGGCGTGGTGTTGCTGGCGCGGATGAGGCCGAAGCCGTCCGGCCAGTCCACGCGCAGGCCGTCGATGGTGTTGATCTCGGCCGGGGCGGCGAAGGTTTCGGCGGCCAGGGCCTGCAGTTCGGCGGTCAGGCGGTGCGGCTCCCCTTCGGCGCACGACACGTTCAGCTCGGGCGTGGAATGGCTGGTGGGCAGGCCGTTGAGCACAGCGCCGGGGTTGCTTTCGCGGCTCAAAATTTCGAGCAGGCGGCAGCCGGCATAGGTGCCGTCGTCAAAGCCGAACCAGCGTTCCTTGAAGAAGATGTGCCCGCTCATCTCGCCGCCCAGGGGCGAGTCGAGTTCCTTCATGCGCGCCTTGATGAGCGAGTGGCCGGTCTTGTACATGACGGGTTGGCCGCCCGCCTCGGTGATGGCGGGGGCCAGGCGCTGGGTGCACTTCACGTCGAAGAGGATGTGGCCGCCGGGCACGCGCGAGAGCACGTCGCGGGCGAACAGCATCATCTGGCGGTCGGGAAAGATGTTCTGGCCGTCCTTGGTGACGATGCCCAGCCGGTCGCCGTCGCCGTCGAAGGCCAGGCCCAGTTCGGCGTCGCTCGATTGCAGCGTGGCGATCAGGTCGCGCAGGTTCTCGGGCTTGCTGGGGTCGGGATGGTGGTTGGGGAAATTGCCGTCCACCTCGGAAAACAGCTCGATCACCTCGCAGCCCAGCGCGCGGAAGATGCCGGGGGCCGAGGCGCCGGCAATGCCGTTGCCGCTGTCCACCACGATCTTCATGGGGCGGGCGAGCTTGACGTCGGAGGTGATGCGCTGCACGTAGGCGGGCAGCACGTCGGCCTGGCGCACGCTGCCGCCTTGGGCCAGCGTCCAGCTTTCTTCTTCCATGGTGCGGCGCAGGGCCTGGATCTCATCGCCGTAGATGGCGCGGCCGGCCAGCACCATCTTGAAGCCGTTGTAGTCCTTGGGGTTGTGGCTGCCGGTGACCTGGATGCCGCTGTGGCACAGGGTGTGGGCGGCAAAGTAGAGCATGGGGGTGGTGGCGGGGCCGATGTCGATGACCTCGATGCCGGCGTCCACCAGCCCGGCGATCAGCGCGGCGGCCAGCGAGGGGCCGGACAGGCGGCCGTCGCGCCCCACGGCCACCACCGTCTGCCCCTCGGCCCGCGCGGCGGTGCCGAAGGCGCGCCCCAGGCCCCGGGCCACTTCGTCGTTCAGGGTGCTCGGCACGATGCCGCGGATGTCGTAGGCCTTGAAGATGGCGGGCGTGGGCTGCACAGGGGGTTCCTTCGCGGTTCGGGAGAAATCGCGGGGCGCGGCGGGCGCACGGTGCGCTGCGGCGCCCCTTCTCGTTGGACGGGGTCGCGGCATTGTAGGCGCGGGGTCGGGCGCCGCCGGGGCCGCGGCGCGTAGGCCGGCGCCGCATCTTCGGCCGCGCCGGGCGCGTCCCCAGCGCGTCAGGCACATGTCCGGAAACGGCCAGCGCTGCCACGTCGCCGGCCTATGATGGCCCTGCAATGACTGCCTCCCGCCCTCCCCTGGCCCCCGATGCCGACGATGCCCGCTACCGGGCGATGGCGGCGCGGGATGCGCGCTTCGACGGGCGGTTCTTCACCGGCGTGACCTCCACCGGCATCTACTGCCGGCCGGTGTGCGCGGTGCGCACGCCGCGGCGCGAGAACTGCCGCTTCTTCGTGCTGGCCGCCCAGGCCGAGAGCGCGGGTTTTCGGCCATGCCTGCGCTGCCGGCCCGAACTGGCGCCGCGCGCGCTGGCTTGGTCGGTGCAGGACGCGCCCGACATCCTGGTGCGCGAGGCGCTGCGCCTGCTGGAGGGCGAAGGCGCGTGGGAGGCCAGCGCCACCGGCCCGTCTCCCCTGCAGCGCCTGGCCGCCCGGCTGGGCGTGAGCGACCGGCACCTGCGCCGCATCTTCGAGACGGCTTTGGGCGTGTCGCCCCTGCAATACCTGCAGACGCGCCGCCTGCTGGCCGCCAAGCAGTTGCTGACCGACACGGACCTGCCCGTCACGCAGGTGGCGCTGGCCAGCGGCTTCGGCAGCGTGCGGCGCTTCAATGCGGCGTTTGCCGGGCACTACGGGCTCAATCCCACGCAGTTGCGCAAGACCGGCGCGGGCACGGCGGCGGGTGGCGCCAGCAGCACGGTGCGCCTGGCCTACCGGCCGCCGCTGGACGTGCCGGCCCTGCTGGCGTTTTTCGCCAAGCGGCAGATCCATGCGGTGGAGTCGGTGTCCACCGAGGGCGAGCAGGCCCTGCGCCGCACGGTGCGGCTGGTGGTGGGCGGGCAGGTGCATGCCGGCTGGCTGAGCGCCCGGTTCGACCCCGACCGTCCCCAGGTGCTGCTGCAGACCAGCGACAACCTGCACCCGGTGCTGCCGCTGGTGATCGCGCGGGTGCGCGCCCTGCTCGACCTGGACGCCGACCCGCAGGCCATCAACGCGGTACTGCACGGTGCCTTCCCCGAGGGCGACGGGCTGCGCGTGCCTGGCGCGTTCGACGGGTTCGAGCTGGCGGTGCGCGCCGTGCTGGGCCAGCAGATCACCGTGGCCGCCGCCCGCACGCTGGCGCAGCGGCTGATGGAGCGCTTCGGCGAGCCCATCGACACGCCCTGGCCGGCGCTGACGCGGATGTTCCCCTCGCCCGCGGTGCTGGCCGGCGCGGCGGGCGATGCGCTGGGGCAGTTGGGCATCGTGCGCCAGCGGCAGGCCGCCATCGTGGCGCTGGCCCAGGCGGTGGACAGCGGGCGCCTGGCGCTGCACGGCGCGGCCGATGTGGCGGCCACCACGTCGGCGCTGTGCGAGCTGCCGGGCATCGGGGACTGGACGGCGCAGTACATCGCCATGCGGGCGCTGCGCTGGCCCGATGCGTTTCCGGCGGGCGACGTGGCGCTGCACAAGGCCCTGGGCGTGCAGGGCGCGCCGCGCGCTGCCCAGGCGGCCACGGCCGCGTCGCACGCGTGGCGGCCGTGGCGCAGCTATGCGGTGATCCGGGCGTGGACGCTGGGGGGCACGCCCACGGCATCGGGGGCGCCCACCCCGCAATCACTATCAAAAACATAGCAATATGCCGGCGCATTCATTGTGCTGGAGCCACTTTTTACCTTGGATTCGATCATGCAGTTCCATCCCCTCACCGTGCAAAGCCGCACGCCCACCCCGCTGGGCGACGTGCGCCTGTCCGCCTCGCCGCTGGGCCTGTCGGGCCTGTGGTTCGACGGGCAGCGCCACCAGCCAGAAGCGTTGCTCGACGGCCCCGGCGCCTGGCCCGTGGAAGACGCCCACCCGCTGCTGCGGCGGGCCACGGCCCAGTTCCACGAATACCTGGACGGCCGGCGCACCCGCTTCGACCTGCCGCTGGACCTGTCGGGCGGCACGCCGTTCCAGCAGGCCGTGTGGCAGGCGCTGCTGGGCATTCCCTGCGGCGCCACCACCAGCTACGGTGCCCTGAGCCGCCTGCTGGAGCGGCCGCTGGCCGTGCGCGCCGTGGGCGCGGCGGTGGGCCGCAACCCGGTGAGCGTGATCGTGCCGTGCCACCGCGTGGTGGGCTCGGCGGGCAGCCTGACGGGCTATGCCGGCGGGCTGCCGCGCAAGGCCTGGCTGCTGCAGCGCGAAGGCGCGGTGCCGCCCGGCAGCGGGGGGCACAACGACCGACCGGGCACGCTGCCGCTCTTTGCCGGCGAAGCACCTGCCGCCCTTGGGGCCACGGCATGAGCGCGCGGGCGGCCGGCGCGCCGGGTGCCGTGGGCGCGGCGCCCAGGGCGTGGCTGGGCGAGTTCATCGTGCTGTCGGCGCTGTGGGGCGCCTCGTTCCTGTTCATGCGGCTGGGCGCGGCGGAGTTCGGCGCGCTGCCCGCCGCCGGCCTGCGCGTGGGCCTGGCCACGCTCTTCCTGTGGCCGATCCTGCTGCGCCAGGGCCAGTGGCCGGCGCTGCGCCGGCACTGGCGGCCGATCATGCTGGCCGGGCTGATCAACTCCGCCATTCCGTTCGCGCTGTTCGCCTGGGCGGTGATGCACCTGGCGACCGGGCTCACGTCCATCCTGAACGCGACGGTGCCGCTCTTCGGTGCGCTGGTGGCCTGGGTGTGGCTGGGCGACCGCATCACGCGGCTGCGCTGGCTCGGGCTGGCGCTGGGGTTCATCGGCGTGGCGCTGCTGGCCTGGCGGGCGCCGGCGGGCGTGGGCCTGAAGACGGGGCACGCCGGCTGGGCGCTCGGGGCCTGCCTGCTGGCCTCGTCGTGCTACGCGGTGGCCGCGAGCTTCGCGCGCCGCTACCTCACGGGCATTCCGCCGCTGACCACGGCCACGGGCAGCCAGCTGGGCGCGACTCTGGGCCTGGCGCTGCCGGCGATCTGGTTCTGGCCCGCGCAGGCGCCCGGCCTGCGCGCCTGGGCCGCGGTGGTGGCGCTGGCCGTGCTGTGCACCGGCATCGCCTACATCCTGTACTTTCGCCTGATCGCCCATGCCGGGCCCAGCCGGGCGCTGGCGGTGACCTTCCTGGCGCCGGTGTTCGCGGTGTTCTACGGCGCGGTGTTCCTGCACGAGGCCGTCACGCCGTGGATGGTGGGCTGCGGGCTGGTGATCGTGTGCGGCACGATGCTGTCCACCGGGCTGATCGGGCCGCGGCGGCGCACCGGCGCGGGCTGACGAACCGCAAAGGCCGGCGGGGGGCGCCCGCGCACCCGCGCATGCCCCATCGGCCCCGTGACGTCCGCCTTCCGGAAAACCCCGAGAGAGGCGCCCGGCCGCCCACTTTCCTGCGGGCGCTGCTCTGCCATGGTCATGAACCCGTTCTAAACTCGGCCCATGCCCCTCGCGCCCCACTTCCGCATGGATTGTCCTGTCCGGGTCCGTGCCATGGGCCGCCAAGGTGTTCTCCCTTCGGCGCCGCACGATGGGCTATGAAATCTTCTTCCTCGGCGGGCTGCACCTTCTGCTGATCGCGGTGCTGGCGTTGTTGCCCGGCGCCGAACTGCTGCAGCCATCGCGGCGCACGCGGGTGCAGGCCGGGCTGATCGGGGGCCTGGCCTCCGTGCTGATCATGGTGTTCACCCGGGCGTTCGACCCCCTGTATGCCGAATTGCCCCATCCCACGGTGACGGCGGTGTGCACGGTGATGTTCGGCCCGCTGGCCGGGGCGCTGGCGGCCGGGGTCACGGCCGCCGGCTTCTGGTGGCTGTCGGCCGGGCCGCTGCCTGCCGGGCTGGGCGCGATCGGCGCCGTGTTCGCCATCGGCCTGCTGTGGCGCGGGGTGCGGCAGGCGACGGGCCTGAACCTGTGGGTGGTGATCGTCGCCGTGGCCGCCTGCCTGCCGCCGTGCATGCTGTTCTGGCGAGAAGGGCCGGCGGGCTTCCTGCTGGAGGGCGACCTGATGCCCTGGCTGCAGCAGTTGCCCTGGCGCTATGGCATGGGCTTCTTGATCCTGGGTGGGGGCACGCAGCTGCTGTGCGGCCGGGCCCGGGCACTGCAGACGCTGCGCCAGCAGGAGCAGGAACTGCTCATGGCCCTGGATGCCACCGGCGGCGGCCGCTGGGAGTGGGATGTGCCCCAACGCCGGTTTTCTTACCGCGGCAGCTTCTACCAGGCCTTCGGGCTGGAAGACCGGGACACCCGCCGTGGCGCTGGCTCAGCCGCGCGCGACGCGAGCGACTGGCAGCGCTGGAACGAACGCCGCCATCCGGACGACGCCGCCCGCCTGGCCACCTACCTGCAGCGCACGATGGAGGGGCACGAAGACAGCTTCAATGCCGAATTCCGCATGCAGGACATCCATGGCCGCTGGCGCTGGGTGATCGCCCGGGGGCAGGTGGCCGAGCGTGACGCGCACGGCCGGCCGCTGCGCCTGGTGGGCATGGACCTCGATGTGACCTCGCTGCACGAGATGCAGGAGGCGCTGCGGCTGTCGGAGGTCAAGTACACCACCATCTACCAGATGCTGCCCGACCCCGCCGGCGTGGCGCGCCTGTCCGATGGCTGCTACCTGGATGTGAACGAGGCCTTCACCGAGCTGCTGGGCTACACCCGCGAACAGGCGGTGGGCCGCACCTCGACCGAGCTGGACATCTGGGCCCATCCCGAGCAGCGCGCGCAGATGGTGGCGCTGCACCGCCGCGACGGCTACGTGGACCGCATGCCGATGGTGGCGCAGCGCGGCAAGCGGCCCATTCCCGGGCTGATGTCGGCGCGGCCCGTGACGGTATCGGGCCAGGAATGCATCGTCTTCGTGTTCCACGACATGACGGCCGAGGAACACAGCCGCGCCCGGCTGATGGACGCCAACCGCCTGCTGCAGCAGGCCGGCCGCATGGCCCGCATGGGCGCGTGGGAGCACATCGTCGGGGAGGGGCTGGTGTACTGGTCCGATGTCTCGTACGACATCCACGGCCTGCCGCCCGACGCGCCGCTGCCGCGCACCGACTACCTGGAGCGGTTCGTGGTGCCGCCCTTTCGCGAAGCCCTGCGCGAGCGCTTTCGGCAATGCATCGTGGACCGGGCCGAATGGAGCATGCAGGTGCAGATCCAGCGGGCCGACGACGGCCGGCACATCTGGGTGACCGCCACCGCCGAGCCCGTGCTGGAAAACGGACACGTCACCCGCGTGCGCGGCGTGATCCAGGACATCGACGAATCCCGGCGTGCCAGCGAGCGGCTGAGCCAGTCCGAGGACCGCTTCGCCCGCGTGTTCCGCCTCATGCCCTACCCCATGGGCCTGTCGCGCCGCGAGGACGGCGCCTACATCGACGTCAACCCCGCCTGGGAGGCCCTGCTGGGCATTCCCCGGGACGAGGCCATCGGCCGCACCGCCGTCGAGCTGGGCATCATCACCCCGCAGGTGCGTGCGGCGCTGGTGGAATCCGTGCAGGACCGCATCGCCGTCAACGGCGTGGAAATCACCATGCGCACGCGCCACGACGGCTTGCGCACGGTGCTGCAGTCCATGCACGCCACCGAGATCGACGGCGTGCAGGCCTGGCTGTTTTCGGGGCACGACATCACCGAGCGCAAGCGCATGGAAGACCAGGTGCGCGAGCGCGAGGCGCTGCTGTCGCTGACCATCTCGGCCGCCTCCATCGGACTGTGGGACTGGAACCTGCAGACCGGATCGCTCACCGGCGACCGCCGCTGGCGCGACCTGCAGGGCCTGCCGCCCGCCTCCGGCGACGCTTTGCCCGTGCACTGGACCGCCGGCATGGCGCCCGCCGACATCGAGGCGGTGACCACTGAGCTGGCGCGCCACACCGCCCACCCCGCCACGCCGTTCGACGCCACCTGGCAGATCGCGCTGCCCCAGGGGCCCGGCCGCTGGGTGCGCAACCTGGGCAAGATCGTGGACTACGACGAGGCCGGCCGGCCGCAGCGCATGCTGGGCGTGGGCATCGACGTGAGCAGCCAGCGCGTGCAGGAAGAGCTGCTGCAAAAGCTCGCCCATTTCGATGCGCTCACCGGCCTGCCCAACCGGGTGCTGCTGGCCACGCGGCTGCAGCAGGTCATGGCGCGGGCGCGCGAGCGGGGCCAATTGCTGGGCGTGGCCTACCTCGACCTGGACGGTTTCAAGCCCGTGAACGACCGGCTCGGCCACGACGCGGGCGACCGCCTGCTGGTGATCGTGGCCGGCCGACTCACGCGGGCGCTGCGCCCCGTGGACTGCGTGGCGCGGCTGGGTGGCGACGAATTCGTCATCCTGCTGCCCGATCTGGCGACCCGCGCCGACGGCGAGCGCCTGCTGCGCCGGGTGATGGAAAGCGTGGCCGCGCCCTACACGCTGGGCACCGAGCGGGTGGCGGTGACGGTGACGGCCAGCGTGGGCTACACCATCTACCCCGACGACGACGCGGACGCCGATGCCCTGCTGCGCCATGCCGACCAGGCCATGTACGCGGCCAAGCAATCCGGCCGCAACCGCTTCCACGCCTTCGACGCCGCGCAGGAGCGCGCGCTGCAGAGCCACCGCGAACAGGGCGAGAAGGTGCGCGATGCCATCGTGGCGGGCGAGTTCGCCCTCTTCCTGCAGCCCAAGGTGGACATGCGCCGGGGTACGGTGGTGGGCGCCGAGGCGCTGGCGCGCTGGCACCACCCGCAACGCGGCACCCTGTCGCCCGGCGCCTTCCTGCACCTGATGGACGGCACCGACCTGGAGACGGTCTTCGGCGAATGGGTGGTCGACACCGCGCTGGACTGCATCGCCGCCCTGCTGCGCGCCGGGCTGCGGCTGCCGGTGAGCGTCAACATCTCGGCCCAGCACCTGCAGCGCGAAGGCTTTGCCGACTGGCTGGCCGGGCGCCTGGCGCAGCGGCCCGACGTGCCCGCGAGCCTGCTGGACATGGAGATCACCGAAAGCGCGGCGCTCTACGACATCGGCCACGTCGCGCTGCAGCTGCAACAGCTGCGCGACCTGGGGGTGACGGTGTCGCTGGACGACTTCGGCACCGGGTACTCGTCGCTCACCTACCTGCGCCGCCTGCCCATGGACACGCTCAAGCTCGACCAGAGCTTTGTGCACGGGATGATGACCGACTCGGGCGACCTGGCCATCGTGCAGGGCGTGATCGGCCTGGCGCGGTCGTTCGGCTACTCCATCGTCGCCGAAGGCGTGGAAACCGTGGAGCAGGGGCAGATGCTGCTGCAGATGGGTTGCGCGCTGGCGCAGGGCTACTGCATCGCCCGGCCCATGCCGGCCGATGAACTGCCGCAGTGGCTGGGGCAATGGCAGGCGCCCGAAGGCTGGCAGCCGCGCCGCGGGCTTTGACGCCAAGCCGGTTCCGCCAGAAACCGGCCAACTTGGCACCGGACGGCGTCGCTTAGCGACCGCATGCCGCGTTGAGCCTTGGATCAAAAAGGCCTTCAGCGCAATATCCACTAGGGCATACTGCTATACAAATAGTAGCAATCGGCGGTATGGCGTGATGGCGATTCCAGCCAGGTGACCGGCCTGGTTCACCGCAGGGTGCCGACAAGGCGCCCCATTCAACGCCCCTTTGGCTCGCGCAGCACGGCAAGCGGAGGGCCTCGCCTGGCCGGTACCCCCCGCTCCGGCCATTTCATTCTGAAAAACAAGAATGATTTAAATACATATAAGGCAATATTGATTAATGCCATAAGAATATCGTTGATATTTAAAATATTCATTCTCTGAATAAAATATTTTGGATATCAACTGGGATAAAGTACCGGAGGGCATTTGATTCACAAGCAGCCGGAGTGAAATTGCCTTGAATGCCATTTATTTAAATGCCATTGACACGGGGCGATTTTTGGCCAAGCGCGAATGGCAGCACCCCTGTCAATGCAAAAGCTATCAATGAATCACTGACGCTGCAACTGGCGGTTTTCACCCATGGTCTGCCACGCCATGCAGATTCCGCCCCGGCTTTTCGCAAAAAAATCATTCGGAGGTATGAAGACGGTATGAACGCACTTGGTTTGATCGATCAGCAAAAACTGGGTTTGATCACCCACCATGACATCGATGCATTTGCAGCCGATGGCGTGGAAATCGATATTGTCCTGTCAGGCATCTGCGGCACCGACCTGGCGGTCTTGTCCGGCCGGGAGGAAGGGAAAATCGGCGTGGTTCGCGGCCACGAGGCAGTCGGTGTGATCACCAGGGTGGGCGCAGGCGTCAAATACCTGCGCACCGGAATGCGGGTGGTGGTGGATCCCAACGAGTACTGCGGAACCTGCGAATTCTGTGCCTCCGGCCAAACCCACCTTTGCAATGGCGGCGCCAATGCAACGCTGAATATCGCGGGGGTCAACAAGCATGGCACCTTTGCCGAACGCTTCACCACCCGCGAGCGGTTCGTCTATCCCCTGCCGGACGACATGAGCTGGGAGACTGGCGTGTTGATCGAACCCGTCGCCTGCATTTTGAACAACATCGACCAAGCAGCGATTCAGGCAGGCCAAAGGGTTTTGCTGCTCGGCTCCGGCCCCATGAGCCTGGTCGCACAACTGCTTTTGCGCGCGATGGGCGTTCAGACCCTCGCCACCGATCTGAATCCGCACCGGATCGCATTCGGCCGTTCGCTCGGATTGGAGGTCATGCACCCCGACGACCTCGAGGCCCGCATGCAGCAAGGCCATGTGGACGCCGCCATCGATACCGTTGGCAATCAGCTCGGCACGGCCGCTCGATACATTCGCCGGGGCGGAAAAATCGTCCTTTTCGGATTCAACGGCAATTATCAGTACCCGCTGCCCGTCAAGCATTTTCTTGTCAACGCCATCAGCATTATTTCAGCCGGCGAATACAACCAGCATTTTCCCCGCGCACTGCGCATGGCAAAAATGCTGCCCGAGCTGGGCCGCTTGGTAACGCACCGCTACGGACTGGAGGCTTACGCCGCGGCATTCGATGGGTTATTGAATGACCCGTCCGTGCCCACGATCAAGGGCGTGTTCACGCCGAACCCGCAATACCTTTGAACCCCAGCCAGCCATCAAAAAACCAAAGGGAGTTATCGTGAAGGTTACTGTATTCAGCCAGATTTCCATCGACGGCAAATTGACGTTGGGGGGCAATGGGGCATCGAGCAAGGCGCTGTTCCAGCGTTTCAACGATGACGACATGCGCTTCATCCATAAATTTCGCGGCGAGGTGGACGCCATCATGGTCGGCCGCAAAACCATCGTCACTGACGATCCCCAGTTGACCAACCGTTATGAGGCCGGGCGCAACCCCATCCGCATCATTCCGACGACATCGCTGGACTTTCCCGTGTCCGCCAAGGTCCTGAGTTCGCCTGAAGAAACCATCATCGCCACGACGGAGCAGGCGCGCGACCACGAGATGGTGGAGCAGATTCGCGCCCAGGGAAAGGAAGTGATTTTCGTCGGCGCATCGCAGGTGGATTTCAAGCTGCTTTTCCCCTTGCTGGAAGCGCGCGGAATCAGGCACATCATGGTCGAGGGCGGTGGCCAGTTGAATTGGCAGATTTTCGATCTCGACCTGGTGGACGAAATCATCCTCATGCAGTTGCCCATCATCATCGGCGGCTCGGAAACGACCACGCTGACGGATGGCGAAGGTTATCGAAACATCGAAATGACCAAGTCATTCAAGCTGCATGCCTTCGATGCGCGCTCCAACTACAACCTCATGCATTTCAAGCGCGAGCTGGCACCGCAAAGGACGCATTGATGCCGGAAATCCGCGCCGTTATTTTCGATATGGACGGGGTACTGGTCGACAGCGAACCCCTTTATATGGAGCAGGAAAGGCTTTCCTACGCCCGCTACGGCGTGGCCCTCGACACGGTGGGGCTGTCGCGTTTCGTGGGAACCACGCAGCGGTATATGTGGAGCACCATCAAGGCGGAGCATGGGTTGGCCGAGCCGTTGGATTTCCTGATGGCACAACACCAAAAGCAGGTGGTTCGGGCCATGGGCATGGCCCCCCTTTCGGCCATGCCCGGCGTGCCGGATTTTCTCGTCAAGTTGAAAGAAGCGGAAATACCTTGCGCCGTGGCTTCGTCCTCGCCCGCTGAACTGGTGGGAGTCATTTTGCGGAAAACCGAACTGCTGCCTTTTTTCGATCGTGTGGTGTGTGGAACGGACGTCAAAAACAGCAAGCCCGACCCCGAAATCTTTCTTTTGGCAGCCGGCCGGCTGGGTGTCGCTCCCCACGAATGTGCGGTGATCGAAGATTCAAGCCACGGTGTGGCCGCTGCCAAAGCCGCGGGCATGTTCTGCATCGGATTCGTCAACCCCCATTCGGGACTTCAGGATTTGAGCGCGGCGGATCGGCATGTGCGCCACCATGACGAGATCACGAAGTGGTTTCTTGAGCAATGAAAATGAAAAAATTCAACATCGCGGATTTGAACTGGATCAATCCACCGGCGTCGTCTTCCATCACCGATCAGGAAATCGTCATTCGCACCAGCCCGGATACGGATTTTTGGCAGGGTACCTATTACGGGCTGGAATACGACAACGCACCTGCGCTCGTCCTTTCCAGCGAGGAACCATTCTGGACCCTGAAGGCCAAGGTTGCCTTCGATTCCAAAGTGCACTTCGACCAATGCGGCCTGTTCATCTACCAGGACAAAAACACCTGGATGAAGAGCGGTATCGAATACCAGAGCAACGGCTTTCAGCAATTGTTCGCCGTCGTGACCAACCATGGTTTTTCAGACTGGTCCATGGCCAACTATGACCGGACCACGCAAACCATGCATTACCGGCTGAGCCGAAGGGGCAGCGATTTTCTACTTGAAAACTCCTCCGATGGAATCCGCTTCAGCATGATGCGCATGTTCCATTTATTCCATGCGCAAGGCGCCGTTCGATTCGGGTTCTTCGCCAGCAGCCCGGGCGACTCGTCATTCGAGGCGCATTTCTCGGAAATCGAGTGGACGGAATGCCTCTGGAAAGAACACGGTTCCACCCGCTTCTGAGACAGCAGCCATACCCATATCCCTATTCACCATGAAAACTTCAGTCGATCAGAACCGGCGCGCGCTTTACGTCTGCTACGCGGCCATGATGTGCCTGGCCATTGCCCTGAACTTTCTGCCGGTGTACCTGACCACGTTCAGCGACACCTTCGGGAAACAGGGCGGGCTGACCGCGGAGCAGCTGGGGCGAATCCCGGCCATCATGTTTCTCAGCTTCATCATTGCCATCCTGGTGACCGGGCCTTTGGCGGACCGAGGCGATGCCAGGCGGATCATTCTTTTTGGGCTCATCACCACCACCGCCGGCTTGGTCCTGGTCGGCTTTGCCCCTTCCTACGCCTTTTTGCTGTTTGCCGTCGCCGTGATGGGATTCGGCGCTGGCGTGCTGGACATGATCCTCAGTCCCATCGTGGTCGCACTCCAGCCCGAACGCCGCAGCGCGGCCATGAATTGGCTGCATGCGTTTTTCTGCGTCGGGGCGGTGGGTGCCGTGCTGATTGCCAGCATCGGCCTGAAATGGGACGTGTCGTGGCGGATGGTTGCTCTGGGCATCACGATCGCGCCGATCGTCACCTTCCTGCTGTTTCTCGGATTGAGGCTGCCGCCCCTGATCCAGGAAGACGCGCAACGGGAAGCCATGCCCCAGCTGATCAAGCAGCCCTACTTCATCGCGTGCCTGATCGCCATCTTTCTCGGGGGCGCCACGGAAACGGGGCTGTCGCAATGGCTACCCACCTATGCGGAGCAGGGGCTGGGGTATTCGAAGGAAGTGGGCGGCTTTGCGCTGGCCGGGTTTTCCGTCGGCATGGCACTCGGCAGAATGGCCGCGGCCCTGCTGCATGAACGCATCGCGCCGATTTCCCTGATGCTGGGCTGCTGTGCCGTGACCATCGGTCTTTTCTTCATCATCAGCTTTCCGCCAAGCCCGGCCGTGGCCATCGCCGCCAGCATTGCCGCTGGGTTTTCGGGCAGTTGCCTGTGGCCCACGATGCTGGCCATCACGGCGGACGCCTACCCTCGCGGTGGGGCGACCATGTTCGGTGTGCTGACCGCTTTCGGCAATGCCGGATGCAGCCTGATCCCCTGGCTGGTGGGCATCATCATCGAATACTCGGAAATCCACATCGGGCTGCTGGCCGTCGCGCTCTGTCCGGCGGGCATGATCGGCTTGCTCTTGTGGATGTCTCGGCGGTCGCGCAGGCAGGCACCGGCCCTGGCGCATTGACGCAAAAGCCGGTTTCCCCTATCGGCCACCCGGTGCGGTGGCCTCCATCTTCTGGCGAATCGGTCCGTCAGCCCACCAGTTCCTTCACCTGCTGCAGCGCCGCCGGGTCTTCCATCGTGGTGAGGTCGCCCGGGTCGCGCCGCTCAGCCACGGCCTGCAGGGCGCGGCGCAGCAGCTTGCCGCTGCGCGTCTTGGGCAGTGCCGCCACGAAGTGCACGCGCGCCGGCCGCGCCACCGCGCCCAGGCGCTGGGCCACCTGCTGCATCACCTCGCCCTCCAGCCGCAGGCGCGCCGCTTCATCGGTAAGCACCGCCGCATCGCGCACCACGGCGAATGCCATGGCCACCTGGCCCTTGAGCGCATCGGCCACGCCCACCACTGCCACCTCGGCGATCTGCGGGTGGCCGGCGATGCTCTCCTCGATCTCGCGCGTGCCCAGGCGGTGGCCGGCCACGTTGATCACGTCGTCGGTGCGCCCGAGGATGAAGTAATAGCCGTCGGCGTCGCGGATGCCCCAGTCGAAGGTGCTGTAGCGCATGGGGCCGGGCAGGCTTTGCCAGTACGTCTGCACGAAGCGCTCGTCATCGCGCCACACGGTCTGCAGGCAACCCGGAGGGAGCGGCCCTTCGATGGCGAGCACGCCCTTCTGGTCGGGCCCGGTGAGTTCCTCGCCCGTGGCCTCGTCGATCAGCTTCACGTCGTAGCCGTACATCGCCCGGCCCGGGCTGCCCAGGCGCGCCGCCTGCGGCTCCACGCCGCGGGCCAGGGTGAGGATGGGCCAGCCGGTTTCGGTCTGCCAGTAGTTGTCGATCACGGGCACGCCCAGTGCCTGGGCGATCCACTCGGCCGTGGGCGCGTCCAACGGCTCGCCTGCCAGCCACAGGCCCTGCAGGCTGGACACGTCATGCCGGCGCAGAAAGGCCGGGTCCTGCTTCTTGAGCACCCGCACCGCCGTCGGCGCGGAGAACATGTGCGTGACGCGGTACTTTTCCACCAGACCCCACCACACGCCCGCATCGGGCCGGGTGGGCAGGCCTTCGTACACCAGCGTGGCCATGCCGGCGATCAGCGGGCCATAGACGATGTAGCTGTGGCCCACCACCCAGCCGATGTCGCTGGTGGCGAAGAAAACGCCGGGGTTCGCAGCGGCGACTTCTGCACCGCCCTCTGCACCGCCCACGCCGAAGATGTGCCGCATGCTGGCCGCCAGCGCCACCGCATAGCCGCCCGTGTCGCGCTGCACGCCCTTCGGCCGGCCGGTGGTGCCGCTGGTGTACAGCGTGTAGCTGGGGTGCGTGGCGTCCACCCACTCGCAGGGCACCTCGGCATGCAGGTGCTGCTCGCGCAGCGCCGCCCAGTCGTGGTCGCGGCCGGCCTGGCGGGCCATGGGCGCCAGGCCGCGGTCGATCAGCAGCACGGTGGCGGGCGGGTGGCGCGACTGGGCAATGGCCTCGTCCAGCAGCGGCTTGTACGGCACCACCTTGCCGCCGCGCGAGCCCGCGTCGGCGCTCACGATGGCCACGGGCTCGGCATCGTCGATGCGCGTGGCGAGCGACGCGGCCGCGAAACCGCCGAACACCACGGAGTGCAGCGCGCCGATGCGCACGCAGGCCAGCATGGCGAACACCGCCTCGGCCACCATCGGCATGTAGATCAGCACGCGGTCGCCCTGCCCCACGCCCAGCGACCGCAGCGCGGCCGCCATGCGCTGCACCTCGGCATGCAGTTCGGCGAAGGAATAGGTGCGCTCGGTGTTCGTCTCGGTGGAGACGGCGATCAGCGCCGGCTGGTCGGCCCGGTGGGCCAGGTGGCGGTCCACCGCGTTGTGGCACAGGTTGGTGCGGCCCCCCACGAACCACCGCGCGAACGGCGGATCGCTGTCGTCGCAGATTTGCTGCGGCGGGGTGTGCCAGTCGATCAGGCGAGCCTGTTCGGCCCAGAAGGCGTCGCGGTCGTCGAGGGACCGGTGGTGAAAGTCGGCGTAACGGGGCATGGCTTGTCTCCTTGGGATCTTTCTTTTGCCGGGACCGCGCCATTCTGCCCAGGGATCCCGACGCCGCCCTGACAGCGCTGCAGCTTGCCGTGCCCTCTGACCGGCCCCCCCCCCACCCCTGTCGCAATGGAGCGAATTCCGCCATGCGAGGCGCCATGCTCTCGTTTGCCCTCCCCACCTTGGCGCACGGCCCACCTACACTTTGAAACATCGGGCAAGGGCATCCACCCCAGTCACCCGAGGCCCTGTTTTCCCATTTCCTCTGGCTCAGCGTCCTGGAAGGCACCTTCATGACACCCACCCGTTTCACCATCGGCCGCCGCCTGGCACTCGTGCTCGGCACCATCCTGGTGCTGTTTCTGGTCAGTTGCCTGTACGGCATCGTCCAGCTCCGGGCCGTCACGCAGGAAATGAACACCATGCTCAACACGTCGCTGGCGAAGGAGCGGGCCGCCAGCGACTGGTATCGCAACATCACCAACGGCGCGCAGCGCGTGGCCGCCATCGCCAAGAGCAGCGACCCGTCGCTGGCGGACTTCTTCGCCGCCACCGCGGCCGAGTCGAGCAAGCAGTCATCGGCGCTTCAGCAGCAGATCGAAAAGATGCTGGACAGCGACGCCGAGAGGGCGCTGTTCGCCCAGATCGGAGAGAACCGCAAGGCGTACCTTTCCACCCGCGACGAGGTGTCGCGCCTCAAGAAGGAAGGCAATGCCGAGGCCACGGCCCGGGCGTTCACCGAACGCTACGAGCCAGCTTCGGCCAACCTGCAAAAGACCATGGCCAGGATGGCTGACCTGCAGCGCAGCGAACTGGACGCGGCGGGCGAGCGCATCCGCGCGGCCAGCCAGGCCGCCACCGGCTTGCTGACCGCCTTGTGCGTGGGCTCGCTGCTGCTGGCGGCGCTGCTGGCCTGGCGCCTGACGGTCAGCATCACGCGGCCGCTGGCCGAAGCGCGCCAGGTGGCCGAGCAGATCGCGGCCATGGACCTCACCGGCCAGGACCACGGGCGCCACGCCACCGACGAAACCGGCCTGCTGCTGCGCGCCCTGGCCTCCATGCGCGGCGCGCTCGAAGGCTCGCTGATGGAGGTGCGCAACGTGGCCGACTCCATCGCCACCGCCACGCGCGAGATCGCCACCGGCAACGCCGACCTGAGCCAGCGCACCGAACAGACCGCCAGCAACCTGCAGGAAACCGCCAGCTCCATGGAAGAGCTGACCGCCACCGTGCGCCAATCGGCCGACTCCGCCGCCACCGCCAACAAACTCGCCACCTCGGCCGCCGAAGTGGCCGCGCGCGGTGGGCAGGTGGTGACCCAGGTGGTGTCCACCATGGACGAGATCAACCAGAGCTCGCGCCAGATCAGCGACATCATCGGCGTGATCGACGGCATCGCCTTCCAGACCAACATCCTGGCGCTGAATGCCGCCGTCGAGGCCGCACGGGCCGGCGAGCAGGGCCGCGGCTTCGCGGTGGTGGCCAGCGAGGTGCGCAGCCTGGCCGGCCGCTCGGCCGACGCGGCCAAGGAGATCAAGGCCCTCATCGGCAACTCGGTCGAGAAGGTGGCGGCCGGCTCCCGCCTGGTGCAGGACGCGGGCACGACCATGGAAGAGATCGTGAGCAGCGTACAGCGCGTGAGCGACATCATCGGGGAGATCACCGCTGCCACCTCCGAGCAGTCGGACGGCATCCGCCAGGTGAACACCGCCGTCAACCAACTCGACCAGATGACCCAGCAGAACGCGGCCCTGGTGGAGGAATCCGCAGCCGCCGCGGAAAGCCTGAACGACCAGGCCAGCCGCCTGGCGGCGACGGTGGCGCGGTTCCGGCTCAATGCGATGGGCAGCGCGGGACTGGCACGGGGGGCGCTTGCTGCGGCCCCGGGGTCTGGAGCGCCGCGCCTTCAGTGAGAGAGCGCAGGTGCAGGCCGGGTGACAACCCGCTTGCCGAAACCGCACGCCATCGAGGCGCCGGGCCTATGGCCTGGCCAGCGTTTTCAGCAGCTGCTCTTCCATGGCGTCCACTGCCGCCGAGTGCCTGGATGCCTTGCTGCGCAGCGCGGCCACTTCCATGGAAATCAAGGGCGGCAGCTCGAATCCCGCGGGCAGGTTCTGCAATACCTGGAGATGGGCAGGCACGCTGCAGTGGGTAAAAACCGCGACGGCAAGGCCGCTTTCCACCGCGGCCAGTTGTCCTGCCAGGCTCGAGCTGTGGTACACGACGCGGTAGGCCCGGCGATGGGCCGCGAGGCTGGACAGCGCCGCGGTCCTGGCCATGCTGCCTTCCTCGTAGACGGCAATGGGCAGCGGGGTCTTGCGCCACACCTCATGCTGCGCAGCGCCGGCCCAGACCAAGGGCTCCTGAAAGAGAAGCCGGCCCCGTTTCGGCTTGTCGCGGGACACGAGCGCCAGGTCCAACTCACCCCGTACCACCTTGGGGATGAGCGAAGTGGATTGCTCGCAGGTCAACTCGATCTCCACCCCCAGATAGCGGCCCGCAAAGCTGCGCAACACCGGTGTCAGGTAGGTCGATGCATAGTCATCGGGAACGCCGAGCCGCACGCGCCCGGACAGGTCCGGCCCGAAAAGCACCGTCTGCGCCTCCGTCTGAAGGGCCAGCATGCGTCGCGCATAGCCCAGCAGCTCGGCGCCCGCTGGCGTCAGCTGCAGGTGGTGCGGCCCGCGCAGCAGCACCGGCCGTTCCAAGGCGGCCTCCAGTTTCTTGATCTGCATGCTCACGGCCGCCTGGGAGCGGTGAACCAGGGGTGCTGCCGCCGAAAGCGAGCCCGCATCCACGACCGCCACAAAGGCGCGCAGCCAGTCGATTTGCAGATCGGGGTAGGTCATTGAATGCGCTCGATCCTCTTTGAATTCGATTGTCGAATACTAAGCGATTGAACTATTTGCTTTACGCCAGCCCGCTGCGGCATGAGCATCGGGACATGGACCACAAGCCTTCCGCCACGTTTCAACCATCGCTACCCACCCAGGTGGGCGCTTGTGCCAAGCGGGAGGCGCAGGGCCAATGGCTGATGATCGCGGGCGGCCTGTTGCTGGGCACCGTCGGCGTGTTCGTCGAAGAGGCGAATCAACACCCTTTGGTGACCGTGCTGTTTCGCTGCGCATTCGGAGCGCTGGCGTTGCTGGCATGGGGCATGGCAACCGGCCGAACGAGAGAGCTTCGCCTGCGCGGTCGCAGCGGATGGATCGTCTGCGCGACGGGCGGCCTGATGGTCGTGAACTGGGCGCTGTTCTTTGCCGCCATACCGCGCACGTCGATTGCCGTCGCGACGGTGGTCTTCCACATTCAGCCGGTGTGGATCATGGTGTTCGGTGCGCTGGTGCTCCGCGAGCATGTCACTGCAGCACAGAAAATCGCAACCGCCGTGGCATTGGGCGGTCTGGTCTTGACGACCGGCCTGTGGGGCAGTGGCTCCGTGGCCGGCGCATCGGGGGGGGGGGACTATCTGACGGGTTTGCTGATGTGCCTGGGCGGATCGCTCAGCTATGCGGGCGTGACGATCATCGCCAAGACAGAGAAGGTCGTCACCCCGTTCGCGCTGGCGTGGTGGCAGTGCGCGGTGGGAACGCTGGTGCTGCTATGGGTTCCATGGGCACATGGTTGGCCCTCGGACGCCGCCGCATGGGCCTGGCTGGCCGGACTGGGCGTGCTGCATACCGGTCTGGCCTATGCCATTTTGTTCACGGCAATGGCCTGCCTGACTCTGGGCAGGGTCGCTGTGCTGCAGTATGTCTATCCATTGACGGCAGTGCTGCTGGATTGGGCGGTCTACGGCCGGATGCTGAGCGCGACCCAACTGGCAGGCGTCGGCCTGATGGCTCTGGCGCTCTTCGTCATCAAGACCCGATAGCCCGGTCACGCGACTTGGAGTGGAAGGCGCGCCCGCATGCCGCGCCAAGAGTCCTCTCGCGAAGATGTTTTGGCGGCCGGCTTCTGCCGACACGCCCGTCAGAGGCCATTCGCCAGGCTTTGCAGATGGAGGCACCCGGCAGCTTCTGCGAACCTGCAGGGTTGCAGTGGCACGGGCACCGCCCTGCCCGGCTCACGGCTGCCCGTCGAACGACTCCACACTGTCTGGCAGGCCCACCCAATCGTGACGACGCCGTGTCCAAATCTGGCGCTGCGGGGTGCCCAGCTCTTGCCGTTGCTTCAAAGTGCCGATCCGCAACGAGTAGGACTGCGGATTCTCGAGCGCACAGGCATACAGCGAACTCCCGCAGACTTCGCAAAACGCGAGCAGGCGCTGGTTGCCGCTGGCGGCTGTCTTGGTGTAGGTGCGGGGCTGCCCCTTGATCAGCCGGAACCCGTCTGCCGGCGCGGCGATGTTTGCCCGGAAGGCGGAGCCGGATTGGGCCTGGCAGTCCGCGCAGTGGCAGACCGTGGTGGTGCCGGGCTGTACCTGCGCTTCGTATTCGATGGCGCCGCAGTAGCAGCTTCCTTCAACCTTCATCGTTGGCTCCTTCGGCCTTGGTGTCGGATTGCCACTTCACTCCTGCGGCAGATGGCACACCGCTTCCACGTTGTGGCCATCCGGCGCGATGACGAAGGCGGCGTAATAGTGCGGGTGGTAGTGCAGGCGCAGTCCGGGAGGGCCATTGTCCTGCCCCCCGGCTTCGATCGCCGCACGATGGAACGCGTCCACCTGGTGCCGGCTTTCCGCCGTGAACGCCAGGTGCAGCGGGCTCGGTCGGTCCTCCGCATCGTAGATCCAGAGCGAGGGTTTGCCGTTCTTGCCCAGGCCCGCCCCGTGCGGCCCCTTCATGGCGACGGCGATCCCCAGGGGCGCCAGTGCGCGCAGGAAGAAGGATGCACTGGCCTCGCTGTCGCTGGCGCGGATACCGATGTGGTCGAACACGAGAACTCCCGTTCGGGGATGTGAGGATGGAGGCCGGCCCCTTCGGCCCCGTTTCCGCCAAGCCCGCCCACCTCGGTTGTAGCGGCTGGCTTGCCAATCTGCATTGCGGCAGATCAATTCACGCCGAGGCACAGGACCCGGCCGCCACAGCGGTCACCCTCGCCTCAACGGATCTTGTACAGCACCGCCGCCCCGGGCCTGGGTTCGAAGGCCGGCACGGTGCGTTGTTTCAGGGGGGCGCCCTTGGCATCCCAGACCAGCGTCTCCACCGGGTACTCGTCCTTGCGGGTCATGGCGCCGATCTGCTGGACGATCACGGCCGAAGCAGCCGCCACTTCCGGGTTCCATGCGAACACGCCGACCCTGCCGTAGAACACGGCCGGCGCGTCGGCATCGAGGCGACGGTCCGGGCACATCACCAGGCCGCGGTCCCGCATGACCCGCAATGCGCCGACGGGCACGGCCTTGACCGTGGGCGTGGTGCGCTCGGTGCTGTGGCCGGGGCAGACATTGGCTGAGCGGGTCACCATGTCTTCGGCCACTTGCCGGTCGGATTGCGCGAATGTGGGCAGGGTCGCACCAGACAGGGCGAGCAAAGCGAAAGCGGACTTCCAATGCATGGGGTGAAAACTCCTTGTGGGGTAAAACTCCAAACCTTGCAGCCGCACCGGAGGGGGCTGCTGCGAAGGACGCGATCAGATCCTATCAACCCGGTCGCCGGGCGCTGCCCAGGGATGGGACAGGGGCAGGCTCGCCGGCCCGCTCCCCCACCCCAGGCTCACTTCACCAGCGCCAGCAAATCCTTGAAGGCCGGGTGTTCCGCCGTGCGCGCCCATTCGAAGATGACCATCTCGGTCGTGACCAGTTCGGCGCCCGCGCCGGCCAGGCGGTCGAAGGCGGCGTCGCGGTTGCGCTCGGTGCGCGAGCCGCAGGCGTCGGTCACCACGCACACGTCGAATTCGTCCTCCAGCAGGTCCAGCGCCGTCTGCAGCAGGCACACATGGGCCTCGCAGCCGGCGATCACGATGGCGCCGGGCTCTTCGGCCGTGGGCTGGGGTTTCTGCAGGTGCTTGGGCAGGCTGCGGGCGTTGCCGGCAGGCGGCTTCGGCTCGGGGCGCAACCATTCGCCCAGGCCTTCCTCGGCCGCGCTGAAATGCATCTTGGCCAGGGTCTTGCGGCACAGCGCACGCAGCGCCGGATCGTTGGGCCCCAGGCGCGAGGGGTTTTGCTCGGTGCCCCATACCGGCACCTCCATCAACTGGGCCGCCCGGGCCAGGCGCAGCGCGTTGGCCAGCACGGCCGGGCCTTCGAAGATGGCGGGCATCAGGCGTTCCTGGTAATCGACCAGGACGAGTTGGGATTCGGAGGCGTCGAGCAGCATGGGCGGGGTGCGCTGGGCAAAGGTGAAAGATGCGGGGATTGTCGCAGCCGTGCTTGGCGCAGGTTCCTTGGGGGCGTGCGACGGGGGTGGACCGGCGCGGGAACGCCCGATCGATCCGCCCAGTGGTAGTCAGCGCGTCAGGCGCAGCAGCCGGCCCTGGGGGCCATCGGTCAGCAAGTACAGCCAGCCGTCCGGACCCTGGCGCACGTCGCGGATGCGTTCGGCCAGGCCGCCGAGCAGGTATTCGTCGCGCACCACCTTGCCGTTCGCCAGCTCCAGCCGGTGCAGCCGGCTGAACTTGAGCGAGCCGACGAACAGGCTGCCCCGCCAGTCGGCGCCGTAGCGGTCGCTGGTCAGGAAGGCCATGCCCGAGGGCGCGATGGACGGCACCCAGTAGTGCAGCGGCGGCTCCATGCCCGCCTTGTGCGTGAGCCCTTCTCCGATCTTGCCGCCGCCATAGTTTTCGCCGTAGGTGACGACCGGCCAGCCGTAATTGCGCCCGGCCTGGGGCACGTTGATTTCATCGCCCCCCTGCGGGCCGTGCTCGTGGATCCACAGCCGCCCGTCCGGGGCGATGGTCGCGCCCTGCGGGTTGCGGTGGCCCCAGCTCCAGATTTCTGGCAGCGCGCCGGCGCCGGTCGGGTTGCCCGGACCTGGCGAACCATCGGGCTGCACATGGATGATCTTGCCCAGGTGGCCGTCGAGCTTTTGGGCGTCTTCCTTGCGGGAGGAGCGCTCGCCCACGGCCAGAAAGAGGGACCCGTCCCGGGCCTGCGCAATGCGGCAGCCGAAGTGCAGCGAGCTCTGCACCTTGGGCCGTTGGCTGAAAATCACCCGCACGTCGGTCAAGGCAGTTTCGCCGGGGGGCAGCACCGCGCTCGCCATGGCGGTGCTGTTGCCGGTCTCGCCCTGCGGCGCAGGCTCGGAGTAGCAAAAGAAGATGCGCCGGTTGCGTTCGAAATCCGCGTCGGTGACCACATCGAGCAGGCCGCCCTGCCCGCCGAACACGACCGGCGGCAGGCCGGACACGGGCGAATGGAGCCGGCCATTGGCCTCGATCACCCGCAGACGGCCGGAGCGCTCCGTCACCAGGAACCGTCCGCCCGGAAGGAACGCCACCGCCCAGGGGTTGGCCAGATCGTGGGCCACGGTCACCGCCTGGCCTGGCGTCTTTGCTGCCTGCGGCACGACGGGAGGAGCCGGTTGGGCGCGGGCCTCCACGCCGGCTACCATTGCCGCAGCGCCAGATGTAACCAATAACAGCCGGTAAAAAACAGAAGACAGAGAGCCAGATTTATCGAATTTCATACAGCGGAAATTTTGTAACACAAGGGCCTGCCAGTCATCGCGTCCCCAGGGAAAAGTAGGACTCGCCGAATTTCGTTTCGAGAGGGAAGAGCATGCCACGCAGCCGCTTCATAGCCAAAAGCCATGGGGCTTTGGTTTTGCGACACTTTTTGCTAATGGAAGCCGGAACATGCGTGATAACCTCGCGCCCCATGTCTCGATGGATCTGCCTCTTGTTGCTGGCCTGCGCCAGCGCCCACGCCGCCCCCAACAATGCGCCCTCCGATGATTTAGACCGTCTTGTCCGCGAAAGGACGATGCTTTCGCAATTCCAGGAAGCCAGGCACAACGTGCAGGACAAGGCTGGAGAAGTCGTTGCCACGGCAATGGGATTTCTCGGCGTGCCCTACCGCCGGGGTGGCAATGACGTCGAAACCGGTTTTGATTGCAGCGGCTTCATCCGCACGATCTACGGCAAGGCGGCGGGCCTGGTGCTCCCGCGCCGGGCTGACCAGCAAGCGGCCGCCACCGAGAAGATCGAAAAGAAAGACCTTCAACCGGGCGACCTCGTCTTCTTCAACACCATGCGCCGCGCTTTCAGCCATGTGGGCATGTACGTGGGTGACGGCAAGTTCATCCACTCGCCCCGCAGCGGAGCGGAAGTCCGCGTGGAAGACATGGGCGCCTCTTACTGGCAGCGCCGCTTCAACGGCGCCCGCCGCGTGAGTACCGAAGACGGCGGCAAGGACGGCTCCGCCAACTGAGCGCTCTGGCGTAGTGCACCGCGTGCGCATGGTGAAGCCGCCTGAGCCTGTCAGGGTTTGATGACGGTCGTTGTTTCCGTGCTGCGAATGGGTTCGCCCACCACATTCACGGGACGGGCATCGGGATTGCGCAGCATTTCCTTGGCGGCAGCCATGTCGGCCTGGTAGCGCGCCCGGGCCTGTGATTCGCACGACTTGCGGGCACCTGCTTCACCCGCACGGCATTCTTCCAAACCCACTTTCAAACCACCGCCCGCTTCACGGATCGCGGTCTGATAGCGTTGCGCAGGGGTGGTGTCCGGCCGTGCGCCGCGCTCCAGCGATGCCTGATCGCTCTGTGCGAGGGCCGTGGAGGGCAGCATGGCGCCCCCGGTGGCCGCGGCCAATGCCAACACGGTGGCGGACAAGAAAGTGCGGGGGGATCGGATGGGCATGGGCTTTCCTTTCTTTTCTTGTGGGAGAGCCATGACCTTATCCAGCCCGCAATTGGCCAAGCGCGGGATTCACGCGCGTCGGCTTGTCGGCCTGCTCCCACACCGCGCACGCCGTTTCCCCGCTGCCTGATCTTCCCCGAAAACCCCTATCTTCGGCCGGCAGCACAGTGCGCCTCGTCCGACATGGCGCCTTGGGAGCCGCCGGGTAGATTCGCCCTATCTCAACCAGAAAGTGCCTGCCCATGTTTTCCGTCCTCGGTGTTCTTCTCGTCGGTCTCGTGGTGGGCTTGCTCGCCCGTGCGCTCAAGCCAGGGGATGACAAGCTCGGCTGGATCATGACGGCGCTGCTCGGCGTGGCCGGGTCGTTCCTGGCCACCTACATCGGACTCGCCATGGGCTGGTACCAGGAGGGCGAGCCAGCCGGCTGGATCGCCTCCATCCTGGGCGCGATGCTGCTGCTGGTGGTGTACAGCCTCTTCAAGAGCAAGAACTGAAAGGCGGCCGCCCCGTGGCGAAACGTGTTCCCAGCGCCTCGGCCCTGGCCGGCAACGACCCCGATCTGCTGGCAGCCGTGCAGCGCAGCCGGCGCCTGCTGCACCGGCGCGCACTGATGGCCGCCGCGGCGGGCACCGTGCCCATTCCGGGCCTCGATTGGGCGGTGGACGCGGCCTTGCTGTCCCGACTGGTGCCGCAGATCAATGCGGAATTCGGCCTGACGCCCGAGCAGATCGACCGGCTCACGCCCCACAAGCGCGAGCAGGTGCAGAAGGCGGTCGGCCTCGTCGGGTCGGCCTTGATCGGCAAGTTCGTCACCCGCGAGCTGGTGATCCGGGCCACCCAGGCCGTGGGCATGCGCCTTACGGCCAAGCAGGCGGCCAAATATGTGCCGCTGGCCGGCCAGGCCGTGGCGGCCGTGCTGGGCTACACCACGCTGCGCCTGCTCGGCGAGCAGCACCTGCGCGATTGCGTGGAAGTCGCCAAGGCGGCCCAACTCACCCTGCCGGCGCCACAGGCCGATTCGAAGCGCTGAATCCCCGCCCGGCGGCCCAGCATTCGAACGCGGCCGCTCGCCCGGCACAATGGCCGCCCATGCCGCCGCGCCCCCCCGCTGACTCCCCTCGCGCCAAGCGCCCTTCCGTTGCCTCGGCTGCGCGCGAGCATGCCATCGGCGCCTGGGTCTCCGCGCTGCAGCGCCGGGCCGATGCCGCAACGCTGGCGCGGCTGCCCACCCTGTCCGATGCCGAGGCCGCGCAGGTCATGGCGCGCATGCGCGGCGATGCGCCCCGCGCCGCCGCCCCGTCTGCCCCGCCGGGCCCGGCGGACGGCACCCTCGCCACGCCGGGCCGATTCCAGCCGCGCATCACGCTGCAGACGCTGGGCCGTGGCGACGGCCTGCTGGGCCTGCGGCCCCACGGGCCGATCGGCCCGCGCGGCGACCAGGTCACGCTGGCCCGCATCGACTGGACCTACCGCACGCTGGATGGCGCCGCCTGGGAAACGCCCGCCCCCACCTCGGTGCTCAACAGCCGCCCGCCGGCCGTGCAGGAGCTGTACGACACCGGCGGCCCCGTGCTGCGCCTGCAGCGCGATGGGGCGGCCGAGGCAGACGCCATCGACCTCGTGCGCGACCTGGGCCTGCTGCCGGTGCCCGAAACGGCCTTGCAGTGGCGCGACCGTGCGGGTGCTCCCGTGCTGGGCCCTGTCTGGACGCTGCCGCAGGAGGCGGCCTTCGGCGACTTCTGGGCCGAGCAGGTGCCGCGCCTGCAGGCCCACGGCTGGGCTGTGTCGGTACTGCCTGGCTTCGCGCACGAGAGCGTTCCCGTGCAGCGCTGGACGCTGCGCCTGGACCCCGACACCGGCGAGCTGCTGGGCAAGGACCTCGCCGGCCCGCTCGGCCCGCGCGAACGCCCGGTGCAAAAGCTGCATCTGCCCGAACGCGAAGGGGCGTGGCTGCTGAGCCTGGGCATCGAGGTGGACGGCGAGACGCTGGACTTGGCGCCCCTGCTGGCCGATCTGCTCCGGCGCGAGCCGCGCTGGCTGAACGCCGCGCAGATGGCCGCCATCGACGACCACGCCACCGTCTCGCTGCGCGCGCCCGGCGGGCGCCGCATCGATGCGCCCGCGGCGCCGCTCAAGGCCATCGTCGGCGCGATGGTGGACCTGCTCACCGATCCGCTGCGCAACGCCGGCCGGCAGCGCCAGGACGGCGACCCGCTGCGCCTGGGGCCTTGGGAGATGCGGCGCATCGAGGCCCTGCGCGCCGGCCTGGTGCAAGCGCACCGCGTGGGCACGGTCAGCGGCTGGGACAACGGCTGGCAGCTGCAGGGCGATGCCGGCCTGGCCCATCTGGCGCGGCGGCTGAAGGCCATCGGCACGCCCGCGCCCGTGGCCGCGCCGGCCGGGCTGCAGGTGCCGCTGCGGCCGTACCAGCTCGACGGTCTCGCATGGCTGCAATACCTGCGCGCCCAAGGGCTGGGCGGCATCCTGGCCGACGACATGGGCCTGGGGAAAACCGCGCAGGCGCTGGCCCATGTCCTCACCGAAAAGGAAGCGGGCCGGCTGCCTCACCCTGCGCTGGTGGTGCTGCCCACCTCGCTCGTCTTTAACTGGCAGGCGGAGGCGCAGCGCATGGCCCCGGGCCTGCGCGTGCTCAGCCTGCACGGCGCGGACCGGCGCGAGCGTTTTGCCCGCATCGGCCAGCATGACCTGGTACTGACGACCTACCCGCTGGTGTGGCGCGACATCGACGCGCTGGCCGCGCAGCCGTGGCACCTGCTGATCCTGGACGAGGCGCAGATGGTCAAGAACGCCGGCAGCCGCAGCGCCCGCGCCCTGCGGCGCCTGAACGCTGCGCATCTGCTTTGCCTGACCGGCACGCCGCTGGAGAACCACCTGGGCGAGCTGTGGGCGCAGTTCGACTTCCTCATGCCCGGCTTTCTGGGCGATGCGCGCAGCTTCTCCCAGCGCTGGCGCAAGCCCATCGAGGAGAACGGCGAAACCCTGCGGGCCGAGGTGCTGGCCCGGCGCGTGCGCCCGTTCATCCTGCGCCGCCGCAAGCAGGACGTGGCCACCGAACTGCCGCCGCGCACCGATGTCGTGCTGCGGCTGCCGCTGCAGGGCCGCCAGCGCGAGCTGTACGAAGCGGTGCGTGCCGCCGCCGACAAGCAGGTGCGCCGCGTGCTGCAGCGCCAGAGCTTCGACGGCGCGCAGATCACCCTGCTGGATGCGCTGCTCAAGCTGCGGCAGGTGTGCTGCGATCCGCGCCTGGTCAAGGGCAGCGAGGCCGCCCGGGCGCAGCCCGCCACCATGGAGCGCGCCAAGCTCGAATGGCTGGCCGACGCGCTGCCCGCCCTGGTCGCGCAAGGGCGCCGCGTGCTGGTGTTCTCGCAGTTCACCGAAATGCTCGCCCTGGTGGCCGAAACGCTGGAGGCGCTCGCACTGCCCTTCCTCGCGCTGACCGGAGACACACCGCCCCGCGCGCGCGGCGCCGTGGTGCGGCGCTTCCAGGACCGCGGCGATGCGGGCGCGCCGCCCGTCCTGCTGGCCAGCCTCAAGGCCGGCGGCGTGGGCCTGAACCTGACCGCCGCCGACACAGTGATCCACCTGGACCCCTGGTGGAACCCCGCCGTGGAGGAGCAGGCCACCGCCCGTGCCCACCGCATCGGGCAGGACCAGCCGGTGTTCGTCTACAAGATCGTGGTGGAAGGCAGCATCGAGGAACGCATGCTGGAACTGCAGGCCCGCAAGCAGGCGCTGGCGCAGGGGGTGCTGGGGCACGACGCCGCGGGTGCGGCCAAGTTCAGCGAGGCGGACCTGAACGCCCTGCTCGCCCCCTTGTCGGAACCCCAGGACAACCCACTGGCCATCCCGGCGCACGATGCGATCCGGTGGGGCGGCACGGGACCGGCGAGCATGCGGTGAATTCGCGAATATGGGTGTTTTTGGCCCCATGCCCTAGTGAATCATGCCTTCATTGCTATTAAATTAATAGCAACGACTCTCTGGCGGCGGGAAGGGCTCGATCCTTGCGCCGCATCCCGCCAGAATGGCGCCATGACGACGACCCCGCCCCCCGAACCCCGCTACTGGCTCATGAAGTCCGAGCCGCAGGAATGCTCCATCGACGACGCCCTGGCCGCCCCGGATGCCACCGTGCCCTGGACCGGCGTGCGCAACTACCAGGCGCGCAACTTCATGCGCGACGGCATGCAGGTGGGCGACGGCGTGCTGTTCTATCACTCCAGCTGTCCGGAGCCGGGCATTGCCGGCCTGGCGCGCGTGGCATCCGCCACCCGGCCGGACCCGACGCAGTTCGACCCCGAATCGCCCTACCACGACCCCAAATCCCGCCCGGACCAACCGCGGTGGCTGCTGCTGGACGTGCAGGCGGTGCGCAAGACCCGCCTGCTGCCCCTGGCCGAATTGCGCGCCCGGCCGGAACTGGCCGGCCTGCAGGTGCTGCAAAAAGGCAGCCGCCTGTCCATCACGCCGGTCGATGCGGCGGACTGGAAGCGGGTCGTCGAAATGCTGGACGCGGCGGCGCCCGCCTGAGCCGCGCCCTGCGAGGGCCCAACGGTGCCGCCCGGCCACGGGTGCAGCACCTGGTGCCCGTGCCTATCATGGCCTGCCCTCCACTCCCCTTTCGCGGCGGCGCCAGCGCCCCGCGTCCGCCATGCGCCACATGCTCGACTTCAGTTCCTGGCACACCCTGCTCACCACCGCGTTGGGGCTGCTGCTGGCCTCACTGCTCATGGTGGGCATCCGGCTCGTCTTCATGCAGACCATCCAGCGCCGCCAGCAACGCGAAAACCGGCAGATCAACGAGCGGCTCAAGACCCTGATCGCCGCCTACAAGACCTTGGGCGGCTCGTTCACCGGGCAGTTGCAGGTGAGCCCGACGCACATGCGCGACCTGCGCCGGCCGGCTGGCAGCCCAACGCCATCGCTGCCCCCTGCCGAAGGCGATCCGGCCACCGTGGAAGAGGCGCTGGCACCGCTGACCAGCACCGAGCGCCAACGCCGCGTGCGCGATGCGGTGGAAGCCGCGCTGTCCGACGTGATCCTGCTGGGCACCGAGGAGCAGGTCCAACTCGCCGCCCAGGCCGCGCAGGACATGGTGGCCGGCCGCAGCATCGAAACGGCGCAGCTGGTGGTGTCGCTGCGGCAGTTCATCCGGGCGGCGCTGGACCTGGAACCGATTGCGGAGCATGTGCCGATTCCCGTGCAGGGGCCGCTGCGGCCCGGAGGAAGCGGTGGCGCGGGCGCCCGGCGCGCCAATGCCGATGGCGGTGTGCGAGGCAATGGGGGCGGCGCCGGCGGTGGAATGGGCGAAAGCGGGAACGGCGGCGCGATGGGAATGGCGCACCACGCGCCTGGTGGTGACCCGGCCGACAACGGAGGGTCCGCCACGACAGCCGCCAGCGGGCACTGAAGGGGGATGAGGCAGCGCTCCCCTGCCCGCTCGCCCCCGCGTCACGCACGAGATCCGCCCGGCACGGCGCACGGCCTCAGTCGCTGTCGCGCAGGTGTTTCGCGAGGAACGCCGAAATCCGCGCCTCGTAGGCCGGCGGATCGAACGCATGCAGATCGACATGCGCCGCACCATCGACCACCCACAACGCCTTCGGGTCGTCGGCCGCCGCGTAGATGCGCCGGGTTTCCGCCAGGGGGGTGTGGCGGTCCTCCGATCCGGCCGCGATCAGCAGCGGCACCTGCAGCGACGGCAGGTCGGCGATGGGCCGCAGCTGATCCGCGGAAACGCCCAGCCGCACGGGAAGCTGCCACAGCAGCAGCGGCGTGAGCCACCGGCCCGCCGGCCCCAGGTACATCGCCAGGCGGTCGGAGACCGCGTCTTCGATCGTGGGGAACATCGACTCCAGCACGACGGCCTCCAGGGACACGTCGGGCCGGGACAGCACGAGCGAGGCCGCCCCGAGCGATGCGCCGATCACACCGATCTTCTCGTCGGGCAGCACGTCGGACAGGTAGTCCAGGGCCGCCGCCACGCCTTGCGATTCGTTCCAGCCGAAAGTCACCCGGTCCCCGGCGCTCTCGCCATGCGCGGGCAGATCGATGAGCAGCACCGAATAGCCCAGGCGATGGAGAAACCGGGCCCGGCCCAGCATCTGCCGCCGGTCCGCACCGATGCCATGCAAAAGCAGCACCGCCCCGGCCCCGGCATCGCCACGGACCAGCCAGCCCGCAAGGGACTGGCCCGTGACGGTATCGAACCGCACCGGGCTCGCGGGCAGATCGCCCGGGGCCGGGCCCACGGGCCGGTGGTGCGGATGGCTCAGGACTTCGCCCGCACCGAGCCAAACCGCGAGGCACAAAAAGGCGGCAGCGAGTGCCGCGAGGATTCTTCGACGTTGCATGGGCAGCGATGCTAGCGGCCCATGGGGTCACCGCCACCACCAAAGCAGGCCAACGCAGGGCGCTGCCGCCACGCCCAGGCCCAGCCAGGCCCGCGCCGCGCTGCGCGCGCAGAACACCCACAGCGCGATGGCCGCGTACACCGCGAAGCTGAGCAACGTCGCCAGCAGCACGCCATCCGCGCGGCTCCCTCCCCACAGGCGCGGCGCGGCCAGCGCCAGCACGGTGGCAAGCAGGGACGCCACGGCGTACCCGCCCACACACGCGGCCAGCACCCGGCTGGCAACGCCGAGCCGGCCGGCCGAACGCATCGCGGGCCGAAGGGGGCGGCTCATCCCTGCACCCCGCCGTGCGGCGCAGGGCGCCGGGGGGCGCCCGGCACCGCCTTGCGCGCGCCGTGCCAGCCCCGCCCGGTGCGGTACGTGGCCCACGCCAGCGCCGCGCCGAAGGCCAGCGCGATGAACTCCACGCCGGCGCGCTGTCCATCGCCCGCCAGGGCGTAGCGGCCCAGGTGCTGGCCGGTGGTCCAGGCGTTCAGCGCGGGCAGCGCCACGCACAGCGCCGCTGCCGCGCCCAGCTGCTCCACCCAGGCCCGGCGCGGCGGGCGCAGCGCGGCGTGCAGCAGCGTGGCCAGCCAGACCGCCAGGAAGGCCCGGATCTCCCACAGCGCGCGGCCGGGCAGCTCGGCAGGCAGCAGGCGGTTGGCATGGAGGTAGCCAATGCAGGCCACGCCGATGCCTGCCACGGCCGCGACGTTCAGGGCCTCGATGGCGCGGTAGACGCCGGCCGTGGCACGGCCGAACTCATTGCCGCAGGCGCGGCGCCGCTTCACGCTGAACAGCACGGTGCCGGTGGCCACCATCACGGTGCCGAGCAGCCCGCTGGCGAAATACAGCCACTTCATCGGCCAGCCACCGAAGCGGGCGAAGTGCAGCGACTCCATCACGGCGTGCACCTGCTCCGAGGCGAAGGCCGCGTCGGGGTCCGGCCGGCGCACCTGCAGCACGGCGCCGCTCACGCCGTCGAACACCGCGGTGGCCACCGGGTTCAGCAAGGCGCGGCGCTGGCCTGCGCCTGGCTCGGCTTCGCGGGGGCCGAGCACGCGCACCGTGGCATTCGCATCCCCCGGCGCCTCGACCACCACCATGCGCGGTGGCTGACCCGTCAGGTCGCGGGCCCTTTGCAGCAGCGGTGCCAGATCGTGCAAGGCCGCGGGCCGGCCCGTGCGGGGGCGGCGCAGCGCTTCGCCCTCGCCGTGGTGCAACTCGGCCTGGAACCGGGCATGGGCCGACTCGCCGCTGCCGTAGGCCGCTTGTAGTGGCCAGGGCATGTACGAGGTGTAGAAGATCGCCAGCCCGGTGTAGACGATCATGAACAGAAAGGGCAGCGTCAGCACGGCGGTGGCGTTGTGGGCGTCCATCCACGAGCGCTGGCCCTTGCCCGGCCGGAACGTGAAGAAATCCTGAAAGATGCGCCGGTGCACGACCACGCCGGACACCAGCGCCACCAGCATGGCCATCGACACCCAGCCGACCACCCAGAAGCCGAGCGCATTCCACTGCAGCATGTAGTGGAATGACATGAAGTGGCGCCCGCCTTCGGTCGCCCGGCCCCAGGGCAGGGGCAGCACGGCGCCGGTCACCGGGTGCAGCGCGGCCGTCTGGTTGGCACGGCCATCGCGCCACGCCAGCAGCAGGGCATCGCCCGGGCGCTGGGGCAGCTCGATGCGCCAAAAGCGCGCGCCGGGTGCCTGCGCGGCCAAGTGCCGCATGGCCTGGGCCAGCGCATGTGGCACGGCCCCCTGTGTGCCGGCCCCGGCGTCCGCCAGCACGGGCCGGGCCTCCATCCAGCGGGTGATCGGCTCCCGGAACACGCTGAGCGTGCCCGTGAGGAAGATGGCGCACAGCAGCCATCCGCAGACGAGGCCGCACCAGGTGTGCAGCCACGACATGGACTGGCGCAAGTTGCCGTTGCCTTTCATGCGGGCCCCATCCCTGGCCTTTCGCTGCGCGATCGACTGCGCACGGTCAGAAGGCGCCGCGCAGGGTCAGCATCACATTGCGGGGGTCGCCGTAATAGCTGCCGTTGACCAGCGCGGTGACCGAGCTGTAGTAGCGCTTGTCGAAGACGTTGTTGACGTTCAGCGCCGCGGTCCAGTGGCGGTTGATCTGGTACTTGACGAGCGCATTCCACACCGCCCGCCCGCCGTTGGTGGCGCGCACGGCGCCGATCTGGCGGTAGCTGCCGCTTTGCGCGTTGACGCCGCCCCCGAGGGTGATGGCGTTCCACTCGCCCGGCAGCTGGTAGGTGCTCCACAGGCGAAACAGGTGCTTGGGCGTGTAGCTGTTGAAGGACAGGCCCTGGCTGCTCACATCCTTGAGGTACTTGGTCTGGTTGAAGGTGTAGCCGGCGAACAGGTTCCAGTGGCGCGCGACTTCGCCGCTCACCTCGGCATCCAGGCCCTGGCTGCGCACCTCGCCCGTGTCGGTGTAGCAGTAGTAGTCGCTGCGGCAGGTGGGGCTGGTGCTGAAGTCTTCCTGCGCGCGGTTCTTCTGGTCCACGCGGAACAGGGCGAACGAGGCATTCACCTTGCCGTCCATCAGCTCGCCTTTGAGGCCCGCCTCGTAATTGGCGCCCACCATGGGCTTGAGCAACTGGCCCGCCTCGTTCAGTTCGGACTGCGGCTTGAAGATGTCGGAATAGCTCACGTAGGCGGACCATTGCGGGTCGAGCGCGTAGATCAGCCCGGCATAGGGGTTGACCTTGGCGTTCTCGCGGCTGTGGGTGGCCGAGGTGGACGGCGCCGCGCCGGTGGTGACGGTGTCCCAGTCGGTGCGGAACCAGCTGACGCGCGCGCCGACCACCAGCTTGAGCGGGTCGGTCAGCTGCAGGCGCACCGCGTTGTAGAAGCCCAGTTGCCGGGCCTTGCCCTGCCGCGCCTCGCGGGTGCCGGTGTAGATCTCGGCGTCCGTGGGCTCGCGGAAGTCGGGGTTGTAGCTGTTCAGGCCGAAGATGTTGTAGTTGGTCCGAAAGCCGTAGATGGTGTCGTTCGTGGTGTGCGTGTAGTTGACCCCGCTCACCAGTTCGTGCCGCCGGCCGAAGGCGTCGAATTTTCCGGTCAGGTTCGCGTCGATGCCCGAGGTCTCGATGTCGGCGATGGACCGGGCCACGATGTTGGCGCTCTGCATCAGCGCCGGGTTGACCGCCCGGTTGACCCCGGCGTACTTCAGGTCGTGCTCCTCCTTGAGGTGCATCGCCGTGAACTGCAGCTTCCAGTCGTCGTTGAACTGGTGCGCCGCATCGAAGTACAGCCCGCGGTTGGACGACTCCTGCCGGTTCCAGGTGGCGCCCAGGTAGGTCGAGCGGGGCAGGTTCAGGTCGCCGCCGGTGGCGTAGCGCGGCAGACCGTTCATCGAAGGGCGGCCCCGCGTTTCTTCGGAGCTGGCCCCGAAGTTGATGCGCGTGGCGGCCGAGACGTCGTATTCCAGCGTGCCGTACACGGTCGGGCTGCGGCGGTTCACATAGTCCATGAACGAGTGGTGGTCTTCGTAGTCGATCAGCGCGCGGCCGCGCAGCGTGCCCTCTTCGTTCAGGACGCGGCTGGCGTCCAGTTGCGCGCCGTAGCGGTCCCACGAGCCCACGCGGGCCTCCACCGTGGTGGCATTGGTGCCGAGAGGACGCTTGCGCACCAGGTTGACCGCCCCACCGGGGCTGCCTTCGCCCTGCAGCAGGCCGGCAGCGCCGCGCAGGACCTCGGCCCGGTCGATGATCGCCATGCTGGATGAATAGTTGCTCGCCCGCCCGTACATGCCGCGGTTGAGTGGCACCCCGTCGTACTGCACCGTGGTCAGGTCGTAGCCGCGCGAATAGATGTACTTGCCGCCCTGCGGGCTTTGCGCCAGCGTGATGCCGGTGGTGCTGGCGAGCGCGTCGTAGACCGAGGTGATGTTCTGCTCGTCCATCAGCTGTCGCGTGACGACGCTGATCGACTGGGGAATGTCCTTGAGCGCCTGGGCGCCCTTGCCCACCGTGACGGCGCGTGTGGTGTACGAGCCCGTGTGCTCGGTCGCCACCGGGCGCTCGGCCTGGGCCGATACCGTCACGGGCGCGAGCGTGGCCGTGCCTGCGCCTTGCGGCACGCGGCGCACGACCACCGAGGTGCCTTCGATCTCCGCGAACAGCCCGCTGCCCGCCAGCAGGCGGTTGAGCGCCTCGCGGGCGGTGAGGCGCCCTTGCACGGCCGGCGCCACCTTGCCCTCCACCAGTGCGGGCTGCACCATCAGCTCCACGCGCGCCTGCCGCGCCAGCGCATCCAGGGCCTGGGCCAGGGGCTGGGCCGCGATGCGGATGTCCACCGGCACGGATGCCGCAGCCTGCGCACCGGCCCCCGGCTGGGCATGGGTGGGCAAGGCGCCCAGCGCCAGGGCGGCCGCCACAGCCAACGGGGCAGGATGGAAACGAAAACGGGACATGCGAACGATCTCCGGAAGGTTGGGAATAAGAAGCCTTCTCAGGTAGACGCATGGCTTGGCAAAACCCCAACCTGGGTTTTGCGCTTTTTTTCGAAAGGCGATTCAGTGGCTTGTGCCCCCGCGGTCGGGCCGCACGTTCGTGCACGCCTGGCGCAAGGCCGGCTCAGTGCGCCGCGACGATTTCGGTGTGCGGCGCCTCGCCCTGCAGGCGCACCGGCAGCACCTTGGGCAGCGCCTGCCGGAAGTTGTCCAGGCGGCGCGGGTCGAAGGTGCCGGTCATGCGCAGCGCGCCCACGGCCGCATCGCGCACCACGAGGCCGGTCGGCCCGTAGCGCTCGAACTCCGCCAAAGCCTGCGCCAGCGGCACATCGTCGAAGGTGATGCGCCCGTCGCGCCAAGGGGCGACCCCAGCCGTCGCCACCGGGCCGACCGGCGCCATGCGGCCCGCGGCATCGGCCGCCACCTGCTGCCCGGCGGTGAGCACCACCGCGGCCGCGCCAGTCTGCCCGGGTGGGCTCACGGCGCCGCCGGCCGCCGCCACGCGCACCCGTCCCTCCTCCACGGCCACGCGCACGCCGTTGTCGCCGGGCACGCTGGCGGTGTGGCGCACGGAAAACCGCGTGCCCACCACCGTCACCTTCACGGCGCCGGCCAGCACGTCGAACGGCCGGGTGGCGTCGCCCTGCACCTGGAACACGGCGTGCCCCTCGGGCAGGCGCACCTCGCGCCGCTGGCGGTACAGCGCCACCTCCACCCGCGTGGCGGTATCGAGCCGCAGGCGGCTGCCGTCGGGCAGTTGCACGTCCAGTTGCTGGCCGCGTTCCGTCGAGAAGTTCTGCACGAAAACCGGCTGCTGCTGCCAGTGGTCCCAGGCCAGGTAGCTGCCGCCCCCGGCCATGAGCACGACCACCGCCGCCACGGCGGCCTGCGGCATCAGGGCCGACCAACCCTGCAGCCACGCCCTGCGCCCGGTGGGCGCCGGCGTGGGCTTGCGGTCCGCCTGGGCCTGCCCGGCCGCCAGCTGCCGCCGCAATTGCGCCACGCCGGCAGCGGGCAACTGGTCCAGCCGCAGCCAGTCGGCCTGCCAGCGGGCGAATGCCGCCTGCCGGCCCGGGTGCCCGGCCAGCCAGGCCTGGAATTCGGCGTTCTGCTCGGCGCCCTGTTCCCGGTCCAGGCGCGCGAACCACGCCAGCGCCTCGGTATCGAGGTCACTGGACGAGGGGGCCGCGCGGTGGGGATCGGTCATGGACATTTCAAAAGGGTACCTGGCAGTAGACGCACGGCACGGCGCCATCCCAACCTTGCGGATCCAGGAATGGGCAGCGCGTCATCGCGGGCCTTCCGGTAGCGTGGGCTGTGCCGGTGCGCGGGGGGAGCCGCCCAGCCGGTCCTGGCAATCGCGGCAGGCCTGCATGCCCCGCTGGATGTGGCGCTCCACCATGGTCACCGAGATGCCCATGCGGCGCGCGATGTCCGCCTGGGCAAGGCCATCGAACTTGTGCAGGATGAACGCCTCGCGGCAGCGCAGCGGCAGTTCGCCGATGGTAGCCAGCAGCGCGTTCACGGTCTGGGAGGACATGGCCGCCACCTCGGGCTCGCAGGCCCGTGGGCCGGCCAGGGCCTGAGCGGCCTGCTCGAAGCCATCGTCTCCGTCCAGAGGGGCATGCTGGCCGCGCACCGCGTCGCGGCGGTGCTGGTCGATGACGAGGTTGCGCGCCGTGCGGTACAGAAACGCCCGGGGTTCGGCGATGGTCTCGCCCGACTGCTGCACGGCCAGCACCCGCGCATAGCTTTCCTGCGCCAGGTCGGCCGCCATCTCGCGATCCTGGACGGACCCCTGCAGGAACCTCAGCAACTCTCGGTAATAGCGCGCGAACACGGACATCTGAACCAGGGAATGGGCCATGCCCATCGACATGGCCAGACCCCGCGAACGCAGGATCGATGGCGCAAAAGGCAAGTGAAGGCCGCAGTATAGGAGATGCAGTAAATGAGATTCACTTCGAACTGCATGCACCATGTTCGCCGATGCGTTCATCGGCCCGTGCCACGGTGCGCGGCTACCCACGGCCCGCCGTGTCCCCCGCCGGGTACGGGGTGAAGCGGCTTTCGTTCTCGCTCACATCCAGCGGCCGGCCCAGGAATGGGAAGGCCCGTTGCGGACAGCCGATGCGTTCGCACACCTTGCAGCCCATTCCGATGGGCGTGGCGATCTCAGGATCGTCAAGGTCCATGCCGCGTGAGTAGACCAGCCGGGGCGCATGGCGGATGTCGCAGCCCAGGGCCACCGCAAAGGTCTTGCTTGGCGCGCCGAAGCCGCCTTGACCCGTGGAGACCGTCCGGGCGATCCAGAGGTAGCTGCGTCCGTCCGGCATGCGCGCCAGTTGCGGCAGGATCTTGCCGGGCTGCGAAAACGCCTCGTACACGTTCCACAGCGGACAGGTGCCACCCGTCTTCGAGAAATGGAAATGGGTGGCGGACTGGCGCTTGGAGATGTTGCCGGCCCGGTCCACGCGGATGAAGAAGAACGGCACGCCCGGCGCACCGGGCCGCTGCAGCGTGCTGAGCCGGTGGCAGATGGTTTCGAAGCCCACCCCGAAGCGCCGCGCCAGGCGGTCGATGTCGTAGCGCGTGGTTTCGGCGGCCTGCAGAAACACGGCGTAGGGCAGCAGCAAGGCACCAGCGAAGTAGTTGGCCAGGCCGATGCGCCCGAGTGCGCGCGCCTGCGGGTCGTGCCGGAATTCCGGCAGGTCCACCAGCGCATCAAGCAGCGTTGAATGCGCCAGCAGCGCCCACTGCGTGCCCAGCTGGAAGGCGAGCTGGCCGGGGTCGAGCGACGGGGACAGCCGCAACACCTTGCTGCCTGGGTCGTAGCTGCGCAGGTGCGTGCCCATGTCGTCCTGCGATGGCACGGTGCGCACGCCGTGCTGCTGTTGCAGGCGCCGCGCCAGCCAGTCGGACAGCAGTCCGCCCTCGGCCTGCGCCTCGGCGGCCAGCTGCTCGGCGGCGCGGTCGATGGAATCCAGGTAGTTCTGGTGCGAGAGAAAGAAGTCACGCACGCGCTCGAAGGCCATGGGCTGCACGGGTGCAAGGGGGGCCTGGCCGTTGTCCGGCCCCCCTTCTTCCCCCCGGCCATCACCCAGGCGCACGGCGAGTGCCTCCAGCCGCTGCGTGGCTTCGAGGTGGCGCCGGTGCAGCGCCAGCAAGGCACGGCCCACGGCCGGCATCTGCGAGGCGATCTCCCGCAGCTCCGGCAGCGCGACCGACTCGCCCCCGGGGTTGTCCGCCAGCGCCTCCTGCAGGCCCGCCACCATGCGCGCCTCTTCGTCTTCGGAGAACTGCTGCACGTCCACCCCGAGCGTGCGGCTGACCTTGAGCAACACGGCCACGGTGAGCGGCCGCTGGTTCTGTTCCAGCTGGTTCAGGTAGCTGGGCGACAGGCCCAGCGCCTGCGCCATGGCGATCTGGGACAGGCCGCGCTCGGCGCGCAGCTTGCGCAGGCGCACCCCCATGAAGGTTTTCTTCACCGCGTTGCCCGCCACCCAGAAGAAAAATTCGCAGAATTTGCAAACTGGCTGTTTTTCATTCGCAAAGCTTCGCTCTTTCAGTGCTTTATCAATGCGCTCATTGTGCGTAGATTGCGAAGCATGACAACCCCCAGCGGCCCCATTCTCGCGTTCCAGGACATCGTCTTTCCCTGCCAGGCGAACCACCACGGCACGCTGTTCGCAGGCCATGCCCTGCAATCCATGGCCAAAGCGGCGTTCCTGGTGGGACGCAGCGTGGCCCAGCGGGATGTGGTGATGGCCAGCGTGACCGGCATCGACTTCGTGTCGCCCGTACCGGTGGGCCATGTGCTCACGCTGCAGGCCCGCGTGAGCCGGGTCGGCCGCAGCTCGATGACCGTCTGCGTGACCGGCCTGGCGCAGGCCCTGGGCGGTCCGCAGGAGGAGGTGCTTCGGGGGGTGTTCGAAATGGTGGCGGTGGACGCCGCCGGGCGCCCCGCAACCATCCCCCGCTCCGGTGCCGCCCTGCCCACCGACCCCCTCCCCTTTGCAAAGGAAATCGCATGACCCTCGCAACCCCCATCGCCCCCCCCGGCGCCCGCGTCAAGAAATCCGTGGCGCTGTCCGGCGTCACGGCCGGCAACACGGCGCTGTGCTCCGTCGGGCGCACCGGCAACGACCTGCACTACCGCGGCTACGACATCCTCGACATCGCCGAGGTCTGCGAGTTCGAGGAAATCGCCCACCTGCTGGTGCACGGCAAACTGCCGACCACCGCAGCGTCAAGTCGGCGCTGGAGCAGATCCCCGCGCATGCCCACCCGATGGACGTGATGCGCACCGGCGTGTCGGCGCTCGGCTGCACCCTGCCCGAAAAGGACGAGCACCCCACGCCCGGCGCGCGCGACATCGCCGACCGGCTGCTGGCATCGCTCGGCTCGATGCTGCTGTACTGGTACCACTGGTCCACCCAGGGCCGGCGCATCGACGTCGAAACCGATGACGACTCCATCGGCGCGCACTTCCTGCACCTGCTGCATGGCCGCAAGCCGCCGGCGAGCTGGGAGCGCGCCATGCACACCTCACTCAACCTGTATGCCGAGCACGAGTTCAATGCCTCCACCTTCACTGCGCGCGTCATCGCCGGCACCGGCAGCGACCTGTATTCGTCGATCTCGGGCGCCATCGGCGCGCTGCGCGGTCCCAAGCACGGCGGCGCCAACGAGGTGGCCTTCGAGATCCAGAAGCGCTACGACAACCCCGACGAAGCCGAGGCCGACATCCGCCGCCGCGTCGAGGCCAAGGAGGTGGTGATCGGTTTTGGGCACCCGGTCTATACCGTGAGCGATCCGCGCAACGCGGTCATCAAGGGCGTGGCCAAAACCCTGTCCCAGGAGGCGGGATCGACCCGCATGTTCGACATCGCCGAACGGCTGGAGGCCGTGATGCGCGAGGCCAAGAACATGTTCCCCAACCTGGATTGGTTCAGCGCCGTGAGCTACCACATGATGGGCGTGCCCACGGCCATGTTCACGCCCCTGTTCGTCATCGCCCGCACCAGCGGCTGGGCCGCGCACGTGATCGAGCAGCGCATCGACAACAAGATCATCCGGCCCAGCGCGAACTACACGGGGCCCGAAGACCAGGCCTTCGTCGCGCTGGCGGACCGCACCTGAAGCCGCATTGGCGCATCCCACCTTTTCTTTTCACCACTACCCGACACCCCAGCCCCCATGTCCGCGCCCATCAGCAACATCCGCCCCGAATACGACCAGGTCATCGTCGATATCGTCGACTACGCGCTCCGCTACGAGGTGACCTCGGACCTCGCGCTCACCACCGCCCGCCACATCCTCATCGACACCCTGGGCTGCGGGCTGGAGGCGCTGGAGGCGCTGGAGTATCCCGCGGCGCGCAAGCTCATCGGTCCCATCGTCAAGGGCACGTCCGTACCCCACGGCGCCAAGGTGCCGGGCACCCCGTTCCAGCTCGACCCGGTGCAGGCCGCGTTCAACATCGGTGCTTTGATCCGCTGGCTCGACTTCAACGACACCTGGCTGGCCGCCGAATGGGGCCATCCGTCGGACAACCTGGGCGGCATCCTGGCCGTGGCCGACTGGCTCAGCCGTACCGCCGTGGCGGCGGGCAAGCCACCGCTGGTGATGCGCGACGTGCTCGCCGCCATCGTCAAGGCCCACGAGATCCAGGGCGTTATCGCGCTGGAAAACGCCTTCAACCAGGTCGGGCTCGACCATGTGGTGCTGGTCAAGGTGGCATCGACCGCCGTGGTCTCGAAGCTGCTGGGCCTGTCGCGCGACGAGACGCTGGCCGCCGTGTCGCTGGCCTGGGTCGATGGACAAAGCCTGCGCACCTACCGCCACGCACCCAACGCAGGCAGCCGAAAGAGCTGGGCGGCAGGTGACGCCACCAGCCGTGCCGTGCGCCTGGCGCTGATCGCGCAGACCGGGGAGATGGGCTGCCCCTCGGCACTGACCGCGAAAACCTGGGGCTTCTACGACGTGTGCTTCAAGGGCCAGCCGTTCCGCTTCCAGCGCCCCTACGGCAGTTATGTGGCGGAGAACGTGCTGTTCAAGATCAGCTTTCCGGCCGAGTTCCACAGCCAGACCGCGGTCGAAGCCGCCATGGCTTTGCACCAGCAATTGCGGGACGCAGGCAAGACCGTGGACGACGTGCAGCGCATCACCATCCGCACGCACGCGGCCTGCATCCGCATCATCGACAAGCAGGGCCCGCTGAACAACGAGGCGGACCGCGACCACTGCATCCAGTACATGGTGGCGGTGCCGCTGATTTTCGGCCGGCTCACCGCAGCCGACTACGAAGCCGGCGTGGCGGCCGATCCGCGCATCGACGCGCTGCGCGCCAGGATTCATTGCGTGGAAGACCCCCGCTACACCGCCGACTACCACGACCCGGAAAAGCGCAGCATCGCCAATGCGCTGACGGTGGTGTTCAACGACGGCAGCGCCCTGCCCGAAGTGGCGGTCGAATACCCCATCGGCCACCGGCGCCGGCGCGCCGAAGGCATTCCACTGCTGGAGGCCAAGTTCCGCCGCAACCTCGCGCGCAGCTTCCCCCCGAAGCAGCAGGACGCGATCCTGGCGGCCTCGCTCGATGCGCAGACGCTGGAGGCCCTGCCAGTGCACGAATACATCGACCTCTACGTGATCTGACGCCATGGCCCACACCCCACGCAAACACCTGCGCGCACTGGTGGAGGCCCGCCGCGGCGTGCTGGTGCCGGGCGCGTTCAATGCGCTGTCGGCCCGGGTCGTCGAAGACCTGGGCTTCGAAGCGCTCTACGTCACCGGTGCCGGTGTGACCAACATGTGGTTCGGCCTGCCGGACCAGGGCTTCATGGGCCTGCACGAGATCGCCGACCACACGGCGCGCATCCGCGACGCGGTCGCCCTGCCCCTGCTCGTCGATGCCGACACGGGCTTTGGCAACGCGCTCAACGTCCGGCACACCGTGCGCGTGCTGGAACGTGCTGGCGCCGACTGCATCCAGCTCGAAGACCAGGTCGCGCCCAAGCGCTGCGGGCACTTTGCCGGCAAGGAGGTGATCGCCTGCGAAGAGGCGGTCGGCAAAATCAAGGCGGCGGTGGATGCGCGCACCGATCCCGACCTGCTCATCATGGCGCGCACCGACGCGGCCGCGACGCTGGGCCTGGAGGCGGCCATCGAGCGTGCCGAACGCTTCGCGCAAGCCGGGGCCGATCTTCTGTTCATCGAGGCCGTCACCAAAGCCGAGGACATTCGCGCGCTGCCTGGACGCCTGGCCACGCCGCAGCTCATGAACATGGTGATCGGCGGGCGCACGCCCATCGTCGGGGCAGAGGAACTGGGCCAGTTGGGCTACGGGATCGTGCTGTATGCCAATGCAGCGCTGCAGGGCGCGGTGGCCGGCATGCAGAAAGCGCTCACCGTGCTGCGCGAGACGAAGCGCCTCGGCGAAGACCCGGCCTTGGTGGCCTCTTTTGCAGAGCGCCAGCGCCTGGTGGACAAACCCGCTTGGGACGCCCTGGAGCAGCGCTATGTCTGATGCGGCTGGGTAGCCGACTCCCCCTCGCCCGCGCCATGGGTGCACGGTCCTTCGAAGCAGATGGTGCGCGCTATCCGATGAACGCAAGAAACGCATGGCCCTGCAAAGCCTGCACGAACACCGCCAGGACGACAGCGCCGTAGATCGCAGCCACGCCAACGACGCCGCGCTGGCCCAGCCGAAGGAGTGGGCCCAGCATCAGCACCGCGAGCGGGATGGCGTGCATGGCGTGGGTGGCGAAGAAATGCGGCACGCGCAAGTCGCCGGCATGTCGCAGCCAGCCCATCCATGCCATCGCCCCGCTGGTGCCAGGCAGTGCACCGACACGGTGGCTTCCCATCACCGCCATGGTCCCGGCGGTGATCAGCGTGAGCCCGAAAGTCAACAGCAGTCCGGCGACCAGCGCGTGGCGCATGCTCGCGGACAGCGGCTGGGTGCCGGGATGGCGTGCAAGGCCCCATGCAATGGGCAGCACCATGACCAGGAGCACCAGGGAACCCGCACCCATTGCGCTGTAAAGCGCCGCGTCGAAGGCCGTGGCGATGTTGAAATGCGAGCCCACGCCCCGCGCCGACTGCAGCGTGATGATGGCCTGCTCCATGGCGATGGCCAATAGGCCGGCAAAGATCGCCACCCGGAACACCCGCCGCTGTCGCCAAGCCGGGTCGATGAAGGCGGCAAAGCAGCCCAGACTCATGAGGTAGAGGGCAAAGCCGATCGCAAACTTGATCGGCTTCGTCCACAGCGTAAGCCCGTGCCATTCCCGGTCGTCCAGCAGACCGGCCAGCACCAGCACGGGCAGACCGGCCAGCAGCGCGCCACCGAGCCGGACCATTGGGCCATCCCAATCTGCGAGCGACGACCGCCAGGGTGGTCGCAGAGACGGGGTGAATTCAGTAGCGGCAGCCATGGTGCTTGTATCGGACACGTCAGCCTGCCTCGGTCTGGCGCCGTGGCGCGGTGCTGCGCACGATCAGGTACAGGAGAAAGCCGGCCGGGCCGAACAGAAAGGTGGCCGCCAGGCAGGGCAGGACGAGCCAGAACCTGACCGATCGTCGGCGCGCATCCCGCACTTCCCACGCACCGATGGCCAGATCGAAGGCAAGGTAATGCAACCAACCCGCCAGCAGCACCGGCCTGGAAGCGAACAGGCGCGCCACGTCATCGAGCGAAGAAAAGCCGCCCTGCGCTGCGGCGAAATGCGCCAGCATGAGCGCTGTATAGAGCGTGGCAAGCAGCGAAGGAATCACCCAGACCGCCAGGCGGTTCGACCATCGGGGCATGACCGGGCTGGCCACCAGGACCATCCAGCCCAGCAGAGCCAGCCCGGAGGAGATTGAAAAAATGGAGTCCAGTGTCATGGCAGGCTTCAGATGGATTCGGTTAAAAGCATTGAATCTAGGCACTGTAAACATTAATTTATACAGCGTCTAGATAAACTCTGTTTTTTTCACGCCTGACGTTTTTTGGACAAGCAAGACATGCCCACCAGCAAGACACCCGCAGTTGCCACGGCGAAGCGACGCACCCGGCCCGCCCCGGCCCCGCTGCCAGCGCCGCGCGGCTATCACCACGGCGATCTGCGTGCCGCATTGCTCGATGCGGCCGCAGCCGAACTCGACGACAAGGGCATTGCGGGCTTTTCGCTGCGCGGCACGGCACGGCGCGCGGGAGTCAGCCACGCGGCGCCCGCACACCACTTCCCGAACACCGAAGCCCTGCTGTCCGCACTGGCGCATCGGGGCTTTGACCAGTTGTCGGAGGCGATGGAGCGCGAAATGGCGCAAGGCAAACCTGGTCCCCAAGCGCGATTGGCATCCTCTGGAAGGGCCTACGTCATGTTTGCGCGGGCCCATCCGCAGCTTTTCAGGCTGATGTTCTTCGGCCAGCGCCTTCCCCAGGAGCCGACGGAATGCGCACCCCAAGGCCCTGCCAACCCGCTGGCGCTGCTGCGGTCATGCATCGAGGCTGCGCTGGGGCCCGCAGCCTCGCCTGTCGAGGCGGCCACGGCAGTGGCTTCCAGTTGGGGCCTTGTCCACGGCCTTTCCTACCTGTTGATCGAAGGAACTGCAGGCTTCCTGCAGGCCTTTGCCGAAGAGGAACGGCAGGCAATCATCGACCGCGCCATCGACCAACTGGCGTTGGCCATTGGGCCCACCCCATAGCACCAAAGCGCGCGCTACTGCGACCGGGTAGCGCGCGCGCAGGGGCCTCAGGCCGCCTTCGAAGATTTTGGCAACACCATCTTGAACCGGATGACGCCGTCCGCCGTCGAGGCGGTCACCTCGCCCTGGTGCGCCTTGGCAATCTCCCGCACGATGAACAAGCCCAGGCCCAGGTGCCCCGACGAAGCCCCTGAAGGGCTGGCGTTGCGTCGCAAGGGGTCGAACAAGGTATCGAGCACTTCCGGGGCAATTGGATCGGACAGGTTCTCCGTGGTGATCTCCACCGCTGCCGCTTGCCCTACGACGATCACGGCGACTTCGCTGCCCTCCGGACTGTGCTGGGCTGCGTTCGATACCAGGTTGGAGACCGCCTGCCGCACACGCGACGGGTCGAAGTCGCCCCGGGCATCACCCGTGATCTGCCAGCGAATCCGGCGCTTGGGAAAAGCCTGCTGCAGCATCTCTAATTCTTCCTGGCAGGCCGCGCCCAAGTCGACCGCCTGGCGATGCAGCGGCGTGCCCACGCCCAGCGTGGCCTTGTTGTATTCCAGCAGTGAGTCGAGCAGCACATTCAGGTGGCGGCCATTGCGCAGCAATGCGCCGACCAGATAGGTCGCCTGCTCAGGGTTCTGGCTCCCGACCCGCTCCAGCAATTGCGCGGTCAGCAGCATGGCGTTCAGGGGACCACGCAGGTCGTGGCCCAGCACGCCGAGAAAGATATGCCGCCACTTGGCGACCTCAGCCGCATGGAACGCCACCGACTCCGCGACCGCCTGGTCGATGGCTTCGTTGAAGCGCACCGTGTCGTCCATCGCGAAGGCGGTCGGCTGGCCGGATTCCATCCACAGGCGCAGCACGCAGGAGCGAATCACGCGGTACTCCGCCACCAGCTGCTCTATGTCCAGTCCGATGCGGGCCCGCAGCGTGCCATGGGACTGCGCGGCGGACTCCTCGGCAGGGGGCGCGGCATGCCCCAGGGATTTGTCGATGGACTGCTCCCGGCTTTGCGGCTGCTCCAGGTCCAGTGCGATGGCGTCCAGCACCAGCGGAAGGTGATTGCGCAAGACGCTTGCAGCCGAGCCCTGCAGCGCGGGGATGCGGGTCGCGTAGGCAAATGACTCGGCGAGGATTTCTTCCCGAGCGTGGCGAATGAACTGCGCAAGGCGCATGGCAATACTCCTATCGGCCTTAACGATAAGTAACGTGGTGGTTACCGAGACAAGATGAAGCCGAGCGCGGGGTGGTGTCGATGGGCACCGTGACTGCGCAGGCCTGCTCTGCGAACCGCCGATGATTTGAAATCCTGTTCGGTCCGCGCAGGCCAGCTTACGATGGCCGGCGGGGGCTGCCGCAGGCGCCCTGCGGCCATTTCGATGTAGTCATTCTTGACCTCGTGCCGAATGAAATGCCCCCTCTGCCGCTGGCCTGATCGAGTGGCGTTGCAGCAGTGGCTCAGCGCAGCGCGAGGGCATTCCGGATTTCGACAACGCCCTGACGCAACCCTTCGATGCCGACCGGATCATGGCCATCTTCGTGCCCTGTCCGGTGCGGTTGGTTGGTGCGGCGCACCGGGTACATTTGCCGTGGCGCCGGGCGGGAGAGGTGTCTGCTCCAGCCACGGGCTGGGCGGAAGGCCTGTGCGCACACTCCAAAAACCAATTCATAACAGGGTAAGAAATGATCAAGTCGTTGGCTACGGCCATCTTGGGCATCAGCATGTCCATGGCCCTTTGGGCCCAGGCGCCGGAATCACAGCAGCGCCAGGAAAAACTCGCGGAGCAAGTCAAGGCACTGCACTGGATCGACCAGGGCCAGGGCGAAATCGGCAGCAACGCCACGGTCAAGATCCCGAAGGGATACGCCTTTTTGGACGACAAGGACACGGCCAAACTGCTGCAGCTGTATGGCAATCCGCCCACGCCGAACCATTACCTGATCGCCCCGCGCTCGCTGGACTGGTTCGCGGTGTTCTCGTTCGACGACACCGGCTACATCAAGGACGACGAGAAAATCAATGCCCCCGAACTGCTGTCGTCCATCAAGGCGGCCGATGCAGAGGGCAACCAGCAGCGCAAGAAGCTGGGCATGGAGGCCCTGTACACCGAGGGCTGGCAGGTCGAGCCGCACTACGACGCGCAGAGCAAGCGCCTGGAATGGGGCCTGCGCCTTCGCGATGAAAGCGGCCACCAGGCGATCAACTACACCTCGCGCATCCTGGGCCGCACCGGCGTGATGAGCGCCATCCTCGTGTCCGATCCCGAAAACCTCGCGAAGGACACCGAGCAGTTCAAGCAGGTGCTCACCGGATTCAACTACAACAGCGGCCAGACCTACGCCGAATTCAAGAACGGCGACAAGCTCGCCAAGATCGGCCTGGGTGCGCTGGTGCTGGGCGGCGCAGCGGCCGTGGCGTCCAAGAAGGGTCTGTGGACGGTCATCGGCGGTTTCATCGCCGCGTTCTGGAAGTTCCTGCTCGTCGGCGTGGCCGCTGTCTTCGGTGCCATCGGCAAATTGTTCGGCCGCGGCAAGAAGGAAGCCTGAGCACCGCGCCCGCTACGGTCCCCTCGCCGCCAACCTCTGACACCCCGTGTTCACGCTGCTGGGCCCCGAAGCGCAGGTGATGCTGGCCATCTGCGCCTTCTACGCGTATGACGCCTGCGTGCCGCTGGCCGCAGATGCCGGCTTGCTGCGCCGGGGCCGGCGGGTTTGGCACGGGCTGCTGGCGACGCAGGGTTTCGAGGTCCGCTGGGCCTACCTGGCCTGGCCTGCCTTGCTGCTGCCGCACCAGCCCGTCTACACCCTGCGGTGGGACGCGGAGCGTGTCCACCTGCCGGGCGATGCGCGGGCGATCGAGGGCCTGCGCCAGCACGCCACGGGTTTCGCTGGCTTCGCGTGGCCGCTGTATGGCCTCGGGGCCACCTTGTTCATGCTGCTGCCTGCGGCGCTGTTCCTCTGGCCGAGCGAAGCCGCGCAACTGGGCTGCCTCGCGCTGATCTACGGGTTTGCGTTCTGGATCGCGCTGCTGGCCCTGCGGCAGGGGCGGCGCGGCCATACGCCACGGCACACCGCGCGCTCGGTGGCGGTGCAGGCCATCCTGTGCCCGCCGTTTGCGCTCAACGCCGTGCGCAAGCTGTCGGCAGCCTATTCGCCCCCTTGCGATTGGCTTCAGGCTGCCCATGCCGTGCTGGAGCCGGGTGCGTGGCGCGACCTGGCGGAGCGCGCGCAAGCCGTCGTCGAAGCGGGCATGGACCAGGCGCAGGCCGAGGACAACCCCCAGACGCTGCAGCGGCTCAGCGCAGCCCTTGACGAGCTGCAAGCCAGCATCGCCGCCAGTGCGGATGGGCATGTGCAGTAGCCCAAAGCCGGCATCTCCACGCACTGTGAGACCATCGAAGCACGCAGTCTGCGCGCTGGTCTTCGGCTGCGCTTCAGACGTTTTTTTGGCGGAGATCGAACCATGCATCGGGTGACACTGAGTCCTCGCGTTTTCACCATCCCCCAGTTTTTGACGCCCGCCGAATGCGGTCAACTCATCCAGCTGGCTGAGGACACGGGTTTCATCGCGGCGGAAGTGCGCACCCACGGTGGACCCCGACCCCTGCCCCAGGTGCGAAACAACCAGCGCACGATGGTGGAAAGCCCTGACTGGGTGGCGCTGCTGTGGCACAGGCTGTCGCAGTTGGAACTGCCGGAGATCGAGGGTGCCCATGCGGCGGGCCTGCCCAAGGACCTGCGCTTCTACAAATACGCGCCCGGCCAGCGGTTCAAGATGCACAAGGACGGCCCATGGCATGAAGGCGGCCTGAGCAGCGCGCTCACGTTCCTGGTGTACCTGAACGAAGGCTTCGAGGGAGGCGCCACCAACTTCAAGACCTTCCAGGTACAACCCAGGCAAGGTACGGCCCTCGTGTTCATCCACGACACCTGGCACGAAGGCGGCACGCTGGTGGAAGGCACCAAGCACGTGCTGCGGTCGGATGTGCTGTACGCCAAGGGCTAGGCCATCTTCTGAACCGCTTGGATGCCCTGCATGAAAGATGCAGGCATCAGCCCCCGCGCCCTGCCGCGGCCGCCAGCGTTTGCCGGATGCCTTGCGCATAAGGCGTCTTGTGGATCGGCCCCAGCAGTTGCTGCAGGGCCGAGTCGTCCATGAGCACCGGGTCGGTGAGCAGGTAGTGCATCTCCACCATCTCGCGCATGAACGGGTTGAACAGGCCGATCAGGCGCAGCATGGTCTTGCCCACCACCCTGCGCTTGAGCACCCTGCCGGTCTGGCGCTCCATTTCGGACACCATTTCACGCTGCGTGGTCACGCCGGCTCCGCCCAGGTTCCAGATCTTGCCGAATGCCGCAGGAGTGTTCGCCATCTGGACGACCACCGGGCCCACATCCGGCACGTAAACGAACTCGTGCGGGCGGTCGATGGGCCCCACCATGTCGGCGGTGCCGCCCTGCACGGCGGCCTGCGCAGCCCCATGCAGCAGGCTGGCCTGCACGCCGGGGCCATAGAAATCCGGCAGGCGCAGCACCGTGGCGCGGATACGGCCCTCGGCATGGGCTTGCATCACCAAGTCTTCCTGTGCCTTGCGCATTCGGCCCTTGAACGTGTGCGGCGCCCGGGGGTGGTCTTCGCGCACCGGCTGTGTCCGCGGGCGGCCGTACGGATACACCGTGCCGATGAGAACGATGTTCCGGACGCCGGCCGCGATGGCGCCCGCCAGCGTCTTGCGCATCACGTCCGGGTGCAGCCCGAACTGCCAGTAGTTCACACCCACCATGTAGACCAGCGTCTCCACGCCCGACGCGGCCGCTTGCACCGAAGCCGGGTCGTCGGGATTCCAGGTCATGATGTCGGCCAGCGGATCGGTGCCGAAAGCCTGGCTCAGGCTGGATCGGGTCCGGCCGACGACGCGATAGGGCTGGCCTTTGGCGCGAAGCGCAGCGGCGATGCTTTGTCCAATGGCGCCTGCGGCGCCGAAGAGTGCGATGGGGGGCATGGTGATGTCCTGCTGAATCTGGACCGCCGGTACTTCAGCGGTGCGAGCCTGCAGTTTGCGAGCGGAGTGGGTCAAAGAAAATTGCCTAAAATCGCATCCCCACTATTCATCAATGCATACCATGGCCGATCCCGAACCGAGTTGGGAGTGGTACCGGACCTTCCTGCAGGTGCTGGAAACCGGTTCGCTGTCAGCGGCCGCGCGGGCGATGGGCTTGACGCAGCCCACCGTCGGCCGCCATGTCGACAGCCTGGAAAACGCCCTGGCATTGAAGCTGTTCACGCGCTCGTTCGATGGGTTCAAGCCCACCGAAGCCGCGTTGGAACTGCAACCCTATGCGGCCGGCCTGGCGTCCACCGCGGCGGCGCTGCGCCGCGTGGCCAGCAGCCATGGATCCGGCGTGCGCGGCACGGTGCGCCTCACGGCCAGCGAGATCGTCGGGGTCGAGGTGCTGCCCCCGATCCTGTCGGCCCTGCGCAGCGCACACCCGCAACTGACCATCGAGCTGGTGCTGTCGAATGCGGCGGACGACCTCCTGCACCGGGAGGCCGACATTGCCGTGCGCATGTTCCAGCCCACGCAGGAGGCCCTGGTGGCCAGGCGCATCGGCGCTGTGGAACTGGGGCTGTATGCGCACAAGCGCTATCTGGCGGCCCATGGCGTGCCGAAGTCGATGGACGATCTGGCCGGCCACGCGATGATCGGGTTCGACCACGAGACGCCTTTTCTGCGCAGGATGCAGGCGCAATTCCCGGTGTTCGCTCGCCCCGGGCTCGCGTTTCGGGCAGACAGCGATCTGGCGCAACTGGCAGCGATCCGGGCAGGCTTCGGCATCGGCGCCTGCCAGGTCGGGTTGGCGGCCCGGGACAGGTCGCTGGTGCGCGTGCTGCAGCCGGCGTTTTCGCCCGCGCTGGACACCTGGATCGCCATGCATGAGGACCTGCGCGAGAGCCCGCGCTGCGCTGCCACCTTCGCCGCGTTGGCGGCGGGCCTCACGCGCTACATCCAGAGCGGCGGCTGAAGCGGCCCGCCCACGAGGCGATTCGGCCACCCGCGCAGGGGCATGGGCCTTCTACCGGGCTTCAATCCGGCGCCTTGTACACCAGCACCTTCAGGGCCCGCTCCGCCTGCACGTCCGCGAACACTGCGGGGTTGGCCAACCGCTCCACCAACGCCAAGTCGGGCGCCAGCGCCTGCATCTGCCCTTGCAGAAAATCCAGGCCCAGCTCCGGCGCATTCAGGCACAGCAGCGCGTGCCCGCCCGGCGCCAGCAGGTCCGGCAGCCGCCGCATGAGCCGCGCGTAGTCCTTGGTGGCGACGAAGCTGCCCTTCTGGTAGCTGGGCGGGTCCACGATCACCAGGCCGTAGGGGCCGCCGCGCGTGATCTTGCCCCAGGTGCTGAAGATGTCATGGGCCAGAAAGCCTGCGCCCGTGGTCAGTCCATTGAGCTGGTGGTTCTGCTGCCCGATGGCGATGGCGCCGTGGCTCATGTCCACGTTCACCACCTGCCGGGCGCCCGCCTGCAGTGCCACCACCGAAAACGCGCAGGTGTAGGCGAACAGGTTCAGCACCTTGGCACCGCGCGGTTCGCGTGCCTGGTGCGCTGCGACGCATTGCCGAACCCAGCGCCGGCCTTCCGCCATGTCCAGGAACAGGCCGTGGTTCTGCCCCTTGAGCACGTGCACGCGAAAGCGCGCGCCCTGCTCCGTGACCACATGCGGGTCCGGCACGGCGCCTGCCATCAGCCTGGTTTCTGCGCGGCCCTGCAAGCGCAGTGGCTCGTGGCGGCACTGGAACACCCAGTTCAGCGGCTCGCCCGGCGCGATCGCCTCCCATCGGCTTTGCAATGCGGCGCCGACGGTGGCGAGGTCTTCTTCGGCCACGGGCTGGAAGCTGGTGAGCACGAAGACCGGCGGGTAGGCATCCAGCGACCAATGTTCGCAGCCGGGAAACCGGCCGCCGCGTCCGTGGAAGATGCGCTGGGCGTCCGTGGGGAGGGCCATCGTGGCGATGGCGTCAAGCAAGGGTTGCATGGTGCGATTGTGGCAAAGAAACCAGGGCGAAAAGCCCTCCGCCGCTTGCCGATCCGAACCTACCAGCTACCAATTCCATAGCAACCGCCATCCCTGGCGTGCCCACCCATCGCGTTCGCGGGCCGGTGCGCCAACGAACTGCCGCCACTCCGAAGCGCAGGGCCGCCTGCTCACGCTTTCACCCTGGCCATCCCTTGCCCGGCCCGCCCCGCGAGCGCATCGGATCAGTCCACCGACGCGCCGGATTGCTTCACGGCCTTGCCCCACTCCACGATTTCGCGGGCGACGAACTGGTCCATGGCCTCGGGCGTGCTGGGCGACGGCTCGGAGCCGCGGTCGCGGATGAACTTCTGCATCTCAGCGCTGGAGAGGATGTCCACCACCTCGTGGTTCAGGCGGTCCACGATGGCACGCGGCGTGCCCTTGGGTGCCATCAGGCCCAGCCAGCCCACGGCTTCGAAGCCCTTGAACTCCGGCAGGCCGGTCTCGGCAATCGCTGGCACGTTCGGCAACTGGCTGGAGCGCGTGGCAGAGGTGACACCCAGCGCAACGGCCTTGCCCGCCTGGATGTTGGCCAGGCCCGCCGTCACCGAATCCACCATCAAGGGCACCTGCCCGCCGATGAAGTCGGCCTGCGCCGGCCCGCTGCCCTTGTAGGGAATGTGTTCGATCTCGATCCTGGCACGCGCCTTGACCATTTCCCCGCTCAGGTGCTGCGTGCCGCCGATGCCCGCGCTGGCATAGCTCAGCTTGCCCGGCTCGGCCCGGGCCTTGTCCACCAGGTCCTGCATGGACTTGATGCCGGACTGGGGGTGCGCCAGGAACACCAGCGGCACCTTGGCGACGAGGCTGATGCCCTGCAGATCCTTGCGCGGATCGAAGTTGACCTTGCGGTACAGCGTCTGGTTCACCGCCATCGCGCTGCCGGCCATCACCAGCGTGTAGCCGTCCGCCTTGGCGCGCACCACCTGCTCGGTGCCGATGTTGCTGCCCGCGCCGGCCTTGTTGTCCACCACCAGCGGCTGCCCCAGGCGGGTGCCCAGCTTCTCGGCCAGCGCCCGGGCGAAGATGTCGGTGGCCTGGCCGGGTGGGAAGGGCACGACCAGGGTGATGGGCTTTTCGGGCCAGGCCGCCATGGCGGCGCTGGACAGCGCCAGCAGAACGGCCGGCGCGCAGAATTTCAATCGCATGGGGAAATGTCTCCTGTGGTGGATTCGAGTCCATCGCAGCGCGTGGCGGCAAGTGCATTGTTGCGCCCGGCCCGAACTTCGACCCATGATAGGCCGCCGCTGGCGTCCCCTCGGCGCCCACGCCCCGTCCAATCGCGACCTTCCGGCCCATGAAAAAAGGCAGCCGAAGCTGCCTTGCGTGATGAGGGCGCCGCACAGTGGCGCCGGACTCACTTCTTTTGCGGCGGCACGTCCGTGCAGGAGCCGTGCGCGATCTCCGCCGCCATGCCGATGCTCTCGCCCAGCGTGGGGTGCGGGTGGATCGTCTTGCCGATGTCCACCGCGTCGGCGCCCATCTCGATCGCCAGGGCGATCTCGCCGATCATGTCGCCCGCATGCGTGCCGACCATGCCGCCGCCCAGGATGCGGCCGTGGCCATGGGCCTCGGGCGAATCGTCGAACAGCAGCTTGGTCACGCCTTCGTCGCGGCCGTTGGCGATGGCACGGCCAGAGGCTGTCCAGGGGAACAGGCCCTTCTTGACCTTGATGCCTTGCGCCTTGGCCTGGTCTTCGGTCAGGCCCACCCAGGCCACTTCGGGGTCGGTGTAGGCCACGCTCGGGATCACGCGGGCGTTGAAGGCGGCGGCGGCCAGCTCCTTGTTGCCCTGCAGTTCGCCGGCGATGACTTCCGCCGCCACGTGCGCCTCGTGCACGGCCTTGTGCGCCAGCATGGGCTGGCCCACGATGTCGCCGATGGCGAAGATGTGCGGCACGTTGGTGCGCATCTGGATGTCCACGTCGATGAAGCCGCGGTCGGTGACGGCCACGCCGGCCTTGTCGGCGCCGATCTTCTTGCCGTTGGGCGTGCGGCCCACGGCCTGCAGCACCAGGTCGTACACCTGGGGTTCCGGCGCGGTGCCGCCCTCTTGCGCTGCAGCGAACGTCACCTTGATGCCCTCGGGCGTGGCTTCGGCGCCCACCGTCTTGGTGTTGAGCATGATGTTGTCGAAGCGCTTGGCGTTCATCTTCTGCCAGATCTTGACGAGGTCGCGGTCGGCGCCCTGCATCAGTCCGTCCATCATCTCGACCACATCCAGGCGCGCGCCGAGGGTGCTGTACACGGTGCCCATTTCCAGGCCGATGATGCCGCCGCCCAGGATCAGCATGCGCTTCGGAACCGCCTTGAGTTCCAGCGCGCCGGTGGAGTCCACCACGCGCGGGTCCTTGGGCATGAACGGCAGGTGCACGGCCTGCGAGCCGGCGGCGATGACGGCGTTCTTGAAGGCGATGACCTTCTTGCTGCCCGTCTTCTCCTGGCCCGTGGCGCCCGTGGTCTCTTCCACTTCGAGGTGGTTCGCACCCACGAACTGGCCCACGCCGCGCACGGTGGTCACCTTGCGCATCTTGGCCATGGCCGCGAGGCCGCCCGTCAGCTTGCCGATGACCTTTTCCTTGTGGCCGCGCAGCGTGTCGATGTCCACCTTGGGCGCACCGAAATCGATGCCCGCCGCCTTCAGGTGGCTGACCTCGTCGATCACCGCCGCCACGTGCAGCAGCGCCTTCGACGGGATGCAGCCCACGTTCAGGCAGACGCCGCCCAGGGTGGCGTAGCGCTCGACCACGATCACCTTGAGGCCCAGGTCGGCCGCACGGAACGCGGCGCTGTAGCCGCCGGGGCCACCGCCCAGCACGAGCACGTCGCAATCCAGGTCGACCGTGCCGCCGTAGCTGGCCGCTGGAGCGGCTGCTACGCTTTTTGTAGCACCATGCCCTAGTGTTGATTGTGCTGGAGCCTGTTTTGGCTCGGAAGCTGCCGCAGGCGCTGCCGCGGGCGCCGCGGCCGGCGCGCTGGCGGCGTCGGACGCCTCCAGCGTGAGCAGCACGGAGCCTTCCGCGACCTTGTCGCCGATCTTGACCTTGAGCTCCTTCACCACGCCGGCATGGCTCGACGGGATTTCCATCGATGCCTTGTCGGACTCCACGGTGACCAGGCTCTGCTCGGCCTGGATGGTGTCGCCGGGCTTCACCAGCACTTCGATCACGCCCACTTCAGCGAAGTCGCCGATGTCGGGCACCTTGATGTCGATCACTGCCATAGGGGATGCTCCTTTACAGCAGGATGCGGCGGTAGTCCGCCAGCACTTGGCCGAGGTAGGCGTTGAAGCGCGCGGCGCTGGCGCCGTCGATCACGCGGTGGTCGTACGACAGCGACAGCGGCAGCACCAGGCGCGGCACGAAGGCCTTGCCATCCCACACCGGCTTCATCTGGCCCTTGGAGAGGCCGAGGATGGCCACTTCGGGTGCGTTGATGATGGGCGTGAAGTGCGTGCCGCCAATGCCGCCCAGCGAGCTGATCGACATGCAGCCACCCTGCATGTCGGCCGCGCCGAGTTTGCCGTCGCGGGCCTTTTTGGCCAGTTCGCCCATTTCCTGGCTGATCTGGAGGATGCCCTTCTTGTCGGCATCCTTCAGCACCGGCACCACGAGGCCGTTGGGCGTGTCCGCCGCGAAGCCGACGTGGTAGTACTGCTTGTAGACGAGCGTGTCGCCGTCCAGGCTGGTGTTGAACTCGGGGAATTTCTTGAGCGCGGCCACCACGGCCTTGATGACGAAGGCGAGCATGGTCACCTTCACGCCGGACTTCTCGTTCTCCTTGTTGGTGGAGACGCGGAAGGCTTCCAGCTCGGTGATGTCGGCCTCGTCGTTGTTGGTGACGTGGGGAATCATCACCCAGTTACGGTGCAGGTTGGCGCCGCTGATCTTCTTGATGCGCGACAGGTCCTTGCGCTCCACCGTGCCGAACTTGGCGAAGTCCACCTTCGGCCAGGGCAGCAGGTCCAGCCCGGCACCGGAGCCGCCACCACCGGCCGGGGCCTTGGCGGCCTGGGCCTTGGTCTGGGTGGCGCCGCTCATCACCTGCTTGGTGAAGGCCTGCACGTCGTCCTGCGTGATGCGGCCCTTGGGGCCGGAACCCTTGAGCTCTTCGAGTGGCACGCCGAGTTCGCGGGCGAACTTGCGCACCGAGGGGCTGGCGTGCGGCAAGCCGACGGGCGCGGCGCCCGGGGCGTGCGGCGCGGGCGCTGCAGCCGGCTTGGCGCTGGCCTGGGGCACAGCCTCTTCGGCGGCCGATGCTTTCGGCTCGGCCTGCGGTGCGGGGGCCGCAGCAGCAGGCGCAGGGGCCACCGCCGCCGCTGGGGCTGCACCTGCGGCGCCTTCCATGATCGCCACGAGATCGCCCACGTTGAGCTTGTCGCCGATCTTGACCTTGAGTTCCTTGATCACGCCGGCCGCGGGCGACGGGATTTCCATCGAGGCCTTGTCCGATTCGACGGTGAACAGCGACTGCTCGGCCTTGACCGTGTCGCCCACCTTGACGAGCAGTTCGATGACGGCCACGTCCTTGAAGTCGCCGATGTCGGGCACGTGCACTTCCACCGGGCCCGACGCGGCGGGAGCGGGTGCCGGGGCGGCGGCAGGCGCCGCAGCTGGGGCGGGCGCGGGTGCGGCCGATTGGGCAGCGCCCTGCCCGGCCTCGGCCTTCGCTGGGGCCGGCTTGGACTCGGCAGCGGCCCCATCGGTGGCTTCGACCACCACGATGACCGAGCCCTGCTTGACCTTGTCGCCCACGGCGACCTTCAGCTCCTTCACCACGCCGGCGTGGCTCGACGGGATTTCCATCGAGGCCTTGTCCGATTCCACCGTGATGAGCGATTGCTCGGCCTTGACCGTGTCGCCGGGCTTGACCAGCAGTTCGATCACGCCCACTTCGTCGAAATCCCCGATGTCCGGGACCTGGATATTGACCAATGCCATGTTTATGCCTCCTGCCGAGCCGCCTCAAAGGAGGCATGTGCCCCCTTGAGGGGCAGCGAATGAATATGAGCGTGGGGGTTCACCGTGCGTCTCCGATCGGTGTTCAAGCGTAGAGCGGGTTGATCTTGTCGGTGTTGATGCCGTACTTCTGGATCGCCTCGGCCACCTTGGCCGCCGGCACCACGCCGTCGTCCGCCAGGCCCTTGAGCGCCGCCACGACGATGTAGTGGCGGTTGATCTCGAAGTGCTCGCGCAGCTTGCGGCGGAAGTCGCTGCGCCCGAACCCGTCGGTGCCCAGCACCTTGTAGGCGCGGCCCTTGGGGATGAAGGGGCGGATCTGCTCGGCGTAGGCCTTCATGTAGTCGGTGGAGGCGATGACCGGGCCGGTGGTCTTGGACAACTGCTCCTCCACGAACGGCACGCGCGGCGTTTCGGTGGGGTGCAGCAGGTTCCAGCGGTCGGCGTCCTGGCCGTCGCGGGTCAGCTCGTTGAAGCTCGGGCAGCTCCACACGGAAGCGGCCACGCCCCAGTCCTTTTCCAGCAGTTCCTGCGCGAAGAACGACTCCCGCAGGATCGTGCCGCTGCCCAGCAATTGCACGGTGGGGGCGTCCTTCTTGAGGGCCGGCGCTTGCTTGCACAGGTACATGCCCTTGATGATCTGCTCTTCGGTGCCGGGCTGCAGGCCGGGCATCGGGTAGTTTTCGTTCAGCAGCGTGAGGTAGTAGAAGACGTTTTCCTGGCGCTCCACCATGCGCTTCATGCCGTCGTGCATGATCACCGCGACTTCGTGGGCGAACGTCGGGTCGTAGCTCACGCAGTTGGGGATGGTGCCGGCCAGGATGTGGCTGTGGCCGTCTTCGTGCTGCAGGCCTTCGCCGTTCAGCGTGGTGCGGCCCGAGGTGCCGCCGAGCAGGAAGCCGCGCGCCTGCATGTCGCCCGCCGCCCAGGCCAGGTCGCCGATGCGCTGGAAGCCGAACATCGAGTAGTACACGTAGAACGGCACCATGATGCGGTTGTTGGTGCTGTACGAGGTGGCGGCCGCGATCCAGCTGCTCATGCCGCCGGCTTCGTTGATGCCTTCCTGCAGGATCTGGCCGGCCTTGTCTTCCTTGTAGTACATGACCTGGTCCTTGTCGACCGGGGTGTACTGCTGACCGTGCGGGTTGTAGATGCCGATCTGGCGGAACAGGCCTTCCATGCCGAACGTGCGGGCCTCGTCCACCAGGATGGGCACCACGCGCGGGCCCAGGGCCTGATCGCGCAGCAACTGCGTGAGAAAGCGCACGTAGGCTTGCGTGGTGGAGATTTCGCGGCCTTCGGGCGTGGGCTCGAGGATGGCCTTGAACGTTTCCAGCGCGGGCACGGTGAAGCTTTCGTCGGCCTTCACGCGGCGCTTGGGCAGGTAGCCGCCGAGGGCCTTGCGGCGCTCGTGCAGGTACTTCATTTCGGGGGTGTCGTCGGCCGGCTTGTAGAACGGCAGGTCGGCGATCTGGCTGTCCGGAATCGGGATGTTGAAGCGGTCGCGGAAGGCCTTGATGTCCTCGTCGCCGAGCTTCTTGGTCTGGTGGACGGTGTTCTTGCCCTCGCCGATCTTGCCCATGCCGAAGCCCTTGACGGTCTTGACCAGCAGCACGGTGGGCTGGCCCTTGTGCTCGTTGGCGGCGTGGAAGGCGGCGTAGACCTTCTGCGAATCGTGGCCGCCGCGGCGCAGGTTCCAGATCTCGTCGTCGCTCATGTGCTCGACCATCTTCAGCGTGCGCGGATCGCGGCCGAAGAAGTGCTTGCGCACGTAGGCGCCGTCGTTGGCCTTGAACGACTGATAGTCCCCGTCGTTGCACTCCATCATGATCTTGCGCAGCGCGCCGTCCTTGTCGCGCGCCAGCAGGTCGTCCCAGCCCTTGCCCCACAGCAGCTTGATGACGTTCCAGCCGGAGCCGCGGAACTCGCTCTCCAGCTCCTGGATGATCTTGCCGTTGCCGCGCACCGGGCCGTCCAGGCGCTGCAGATTGCAGTTGATGACGAAGATCAGGTTGTCGAGGTTCTCGCGCGCGGCCAGGCCGATGGCGCCCAGCGATTCGACCTCGTCCATCTCGCCGTCGCCGCAGAACACCCAGACCTTGCGGTTTTCGGTGTTGGCGATGCCGCGGGCATGCAGGTACTTGAGAAAGCGCGCCTGGTAGATCGCCATCAGCGGGCCCAGGCCCATCGACACCGTGGGGAACTGCCAGAACTCGGGCATCAGCTTGGGGTGCGGGTAGCTGGACAGGCCCTTGCCGTCCACTTCCTGGCGGAAGTTGAGCAGTTGCTCTTCGGACAGGCGGCCTTCCAGGTAAGCGCGGGCGTAGATGCCGGGCGACACGTGGCCCTGGATGTACAGCAGGTCGCCGCCGTGGTTTTCGCTCTCGGCGTGCCAGAAGTGGTTGAAGCCGGCGCCGAACATGTTGGCCAGCGAGGCGAACGAGCCGATGTGGCCGCCCAGGTCGCCGCCTTCGGGCGGATGGTGGCGGTTGGCCTTGACGACCATGGCCATGGCGTTCCAGCGCATGTAGGCGCGCAGGCGGCCTTCGATTTCAAGGTTGCCGGGGCAGCGGGCTTCCTGGTTCGACTCCAGGGTGTTCACGTAGCCGGTGTTGGCGGAGAAAGGCAGGTCGATGCTGCTTTGGCGGGCATGTTCGAGCAGTTGCTCGATCAGGAAGTGGGCGCGCTCTGCACCTTCCTTGTCGATGACGGCGCTCAGCGCATCCATCCACTCACGGGTTTCCTGCTGATCGGTGTCGGGGGTGGACGACGCCGGGTTTCCGGCCTGGGGGTCGGTCTGAGCTGACATGCCTGTCTCCTTTATGGGTGCTGGCGTTGGAAATTTCGGGCGAGTGTCTCATATTTTTTTGGTATTTCAAATTGTGCTTTTCATTTTCATAATGCAAAATATTGCTGCAAGTGCACATTTTTCATACCGGAAGAAGGCCTCCAGTGCTCCCCTACACTCCGCCCATGGAACGTCCGCCTTCTCCGCCCCCCGCCATCGGGCCCGCCGTGGTCGCCCCCGTGCGCTGGTGGCGCACCTGGTGGCGCAGCCTCTCCCCCACCCGCCAGGACCGCTTCGCGGCCCTGGCGCCACTGGCCGCCGTGCTGATGTTCCTGGCGGCCATCGTGGCGGCGTTCTGGTATTTGCGCATGGAAGAAGGCGAGCGCGAGCAGGAAGCCCTCAAGCGCGACGTGGAATACGCGCAGCAGCGCGTGCGGCTGCGCCTGCTGGAGCGGCAGGAGCAGATCATGCGCATCGCGCGCGACCTCTCCAACCAGGACCTGGAGCGCGCCGACTTCGTGGCGCGTGCCGAGGGCCTCATCAGCCAGTACCCTGAACTGCAGGCCATCAGCTGGATCGACGACCGCCGCCGCATCCGCGCCAGCCATGCGGCGCCCACCGTCACCAGCGGCCAGTTGCGCGTGGCGGGCGAGGTGCTCAAGAACGGCGACACCGCCGACACCTTCAGCCTCGCCCGGGACCTGCAGCAGCCCGTGTACGCCCAGCCCAACGGCACCGAAGGCGAAACCGCCCCGCTGCTGCAGCTGCAGGTGCCGCTGGCCGCGCAGGGCAAATTCACCGGCGTGGTGCTGGCGGAATATTCCATCGACAGCCTGCTGCGCTACGGCACGCCGACCGAGGTGCTGGCGCGCTACGCCGTCACCATGCTGGATGGGCGCGACCAGGTGCTGGCGGGCAGCGCGCTCATGCCGCGCAGCGCCTCCGGGCTGCTGCCGTGGACCGCGCGCGCCAACGAATACGAGGTGCCGGTCTCGCCCGTGGGCAACGGCCTCGTGCTTCGCGCGCAGGCCTACCGCACCTCGCTCGGCGTGGTGGGCAGCGGGCTGTTCTGGCTGGTGGGCACGCTGAGCGCCATGACGGCCTGGCTGCTGATCGCCACCTGGCGCCACACCCGCCGGCGCATGCAGGCCCAGCAGGCGCTGGTGGCCGAAACGAACTTCCGCCGGGCGATGGAAAACTCCATCCTCACCGGCATGCGCGCCCTGGACATGCAGGGGCGCATCACCTACGTGAACGCCGCGTTCTGCCAGATGACGGGCTGGAACGAGGCCGATCTGGTCGGCCAGTCGCCGCCCTACACCTATTGGCCCGAGAGCGACCACGAGGCGCTGCACGCCAAGCTGCGCGACGAGCTGAGCGGCAAGGTCACGCTGGGCGGGTTCCAGGTGCGGGTCAAGCGCAAGAGCGGCACGCTGTTCGACGCGCGCCTGTATGTCTCGCCCCTGATCGACGCCCATGGCCACCAGACCGGCTGGATGACGTCGATGACCGACATCACCGAGCCCAATCGCGTGCGCGAGCAGCTGTCGGCATCGCACGAGCGCTTCACCATCGTGCTGGAGTCGCTCGATGCCTCGGTGTCGGTCGCGCCGCTGGGCAGCGAGGAACTGCTGTTCGCCAACAAGCTGTACCGCCAGTGGTTCGGCTCGCAGACGGGCGGGCATCTGCAACTGGTCGCGCAGGCGGGCGTGCTGCCCTCCACCACCGCCAGCGCGCGCGGCATGGACGACGAGGACGGACTGATGGGCCTGCCCACCGACCCGCTCACCAGCGCCCGGTCCGAAAACGCCGAGATCTACCTGCCGGACCTGGGCAAGTGGCTCGAAGTGCGATCGCGCTACCTGAACTGGGTGGACGGACGACTGGCCCAGATGGTGATTGCCACCGACATCACGCCGCGCCGCCAGGCCGAGGAACAGGCCGCGCGGCAGGCCGAGCGCGCCCAGTCGGTCAGCCGGCTCATCACCATGGGCGAGATGGCCTCCAGCGTGGCGCACGAACTGAACCAGCCGCTCACCGCCATCAGCAACTACTGCAGCGGCATGGTCTCGCGCATCGAAAGCGGGCAGATCACCGAAGAGGCGCTGCTGTCCGCGCTGCAAAAGACCGCCCACCAGGCGCAGCGCGCGGGGCAGATCATCCAGCGCATCCGCGCCTTCGTGAAGCGCAGCGAGCCCAACCGCGCCCTGGCGGACGTCCACACCATGGTCAGCGAGGCGGTCGAACTGGCCGACATCGAACTGCGCCGGCACAACGTGCGCCTGACCCACTATGTGGCGGCGCGGCTGCCCCAGGTGATGGCCGACACCATCCTGATCGAGCAGGTGCTGGTCAACCTGATGAAGAACGGCGCCGAGTCCATCGAGCACGCCCAGCGCCCGCCGCCCCGGCGCAGCGTGGAGCTGCGTGTCGTTCCCCGCCAGCTCGAAGGCCGCGAGGTGATCGAGTTCACGGTGCAGGACACCGGCAAGGGTCTGGCCCCCGAAGTGCTGGAGCATCTGTTCGAGGCCTTCTTCTCCACCAAGCAGGAAGGCATGGGCATGGGCCTGAACCTGTGCCGCAGCATCGTCGAGTCCCACCAGGGGAGGATGCAGGCGGAGAACCTCTACAATGGCCCGGAGGTCACCGGCTGCCGGTTCTCCTTCTGGCTTCCGCTGGCGCAGCCTGCGGATGCCACTACGAATTCTGTAGCAAACGCATCACATCCAAGGACCCCTGCATGAGCTTGATTCCGAAAAAAGGCACCGTCTACGTCGTGGATGACGACGAAGCCGTCCGCGACTCCCTGCAGTGGTTGCTGGAAGGCAAGGACTATCGGGTGCGCTGCTTTGATTCGGCGGAATCCTTCCTCTCGCGCTACGACCCCCGCGAAGTCGCCTGCCTCATCGTGGACATCCGCATGGGCGGCATGACCGGCCTGGAACTGCAGGACCGGCTCCTCGAACGCAAGTCCCCCCTGCCCGTCGTCTTCATCACCGGCCACGGCGACGTGCCCATGGCCGTGAACACCATGAAGAAAGGCGCGCTCGATTTCATCCAGAAGCCGTTCAACGAGGAAGAGCTCGTGGGCCTGGTGGACCGCATGCTCGACCGGGCGCGCGAATCGTTCGCCGGCCACCAGCAGGCCGCCAGCCGCGACGCCCTGCTGTCCAAGCTCACCGGCCGTGAAGCCCAGGTGCTGGAGCGCATCGTCGCCGGCCGCCTGAACAAGCAGATCGCCGACGACCTGGGCATCAGCATCAAGACCGTGGAGGCGCACCGCGCCAACATCATGGAAAAGCTGAACGCCAACACCGTGGCCGACCTGCTCAAGATCGCCCTCGGCCAGAATGCGCCCAAAGGCTGATTGCTCCTGATTTGATAGCTGCCAGCACAATCAAACCGCCGGCAGGCAGCCGTTTTCATTGCCAACCTGAGTTTCTCGACGAATGACAGCCCAACTGATCGACGGCAACGCCCTCTCCCGCCAACTGCGCACCGAAGTGGCCCAGCGCGCCGCTGCCCTGAAAGCGCGCGGCACCGTCCCCGGCCTGGCCGTGGTGCTGGTGGGTGACAACCCTGCCAGCCAGGTCTACGTGCGCAACAAGGTCAAGGCCTGCGAGGACAGCGGGCTGCATTCGGTGCTGGAAAAGTACGATGCCACGATGAGCGAGGCCGAGCTGCTCGCCCGCGTCGAGGCCCTGAACAACGACCCGGCCATCCACGGCATCCTGGTGCAGTTGCCGCTGCCCGCGCACATCGACGCGCAGAAGGTCATCGAGGCGATCTCGCCCGCCAAGGACGTGGACGGCTTTCACATCGCCAGCGCCGGCGCGCTCATGACCGGCATGCCCGGTTTCTGGCCCTGCACGCCCTATGGCTGCATGAAGATGCTCGAATCCATCGGCTACTCGCTGCAGGGCAAGCATGCGGTGGTCATCGGCCGCAGCAACATCGTGGGCAAGCCGATGGCGCTCATGCTGTTGCAAAAGAACGCCACCGTGACCGTGTGCCACAGCGCCACGCAAGATTTGAAGGCGCAGACCCTGCAGGCGGACGTGATCGTGGCTGCCGTGGGCAAGCGCAACGTGCTCACGGCCGACATGGTCAAGCCCGGCGCGGTGGTGATCGACGTGGGCATGAACCGCAACGACGAAGGCAAGCTCTGCGGCGACGTGGACTTCGCCGGCGTGAGCGAGGTGGCCGGCTGGATCACGCCCGTGCCCGGCGGCGTCGGCCCCATGACCATCACCATGCTGCTCGTCAACACGCTCGAAGCCGCGGAGCGCGCAGCCGCCTGACCATTTTTGCTGCCACGGCCGGCTTGAACCTGACCCATCCAACGCCATCTATCCGCGCATGAGCAATCCCCTCCTCGCCCCCTCCGACCTCCCCCTGTTCGACCGCATCCAGCCCAGCGACGTGGCTCCGGCGGTCGATGTGCTGCTGCAACGTGCGAGCGCGGCACTGGAAACCGTCACGGCGCCCGACTTTCCGGCGCGATGGGAATCGATTGCCCAGGTGCTGGATGTCGCGACCGAAGCGCTGGGGCGCTCCTGGGGCGCGGTGAGCCACCTCAACAGCGTGGCCGACACCCCCGAACTGCGCGCGGCCTACAACGAGGCCCTGCCCCGCGTCACCGAGTTCTGGACCCGCCTGGGCGCCGATGAGCGCCTGTACGCCAAGTACAAGGCCATCGATCCGCAGACGCTGAACACCGAGCAGCGCCAGGCCTTGCGCAACGCCGTGCGCAACTTCGTGCTGTCGGGCGCCGAACTGCAGGGCGCGGCGCGCGAACGCTTCGCGCAGATCCAGGAGCGCCAGGCGGAACTCAGCCAGAAGTTCAGCGAAAACGCGCTCGACGCCACCGACGCCTTCGCTTACTACGCCCGGGAAGACGAGCTCGACGGGCTGCCCGACGACGTGAAGCAGGCCGCACTGGCCGCCGCGCAAGCCGAGGGCAAGGCCGGCTACAAGCTCACCCTCAAGATGCCTTGCTACCTGCCGGTGATGCAGTTCGCCCGCAGCAGCGCCTTGCGCGAAACGCTGTACCGCGCCTATGTCACCCGCGCCTCGGACCAGGCCGAAGGCGATGCCAAACGCTTCGACAACAGCGCCCTCATCCGCGAGATCCTCGCACTGCGCAAAGAAGAGGCGCAACTGCTGGGCTACGCCAATTTCGGCGAGGTGTCGGTCGTCGCCAAGATGGCCGACTCGCCCCAGGAGGTGATCGACTTCCTGCGTGACCTGGCCCGCCGTGCCCGGCCCTACGCCGAAAAAGACGTCGCCGACATGCGCGAGTTCGCCGCGAAGGATCTCGGCATTGCCGATCCGCAGGCCTGGGACTGGCCCTACATCTCCGAGAAGCTCAAGGAAGCGCGCTACGCCTTCAGCGAGCAGGAGGTCAAACAGTATTTCACCGCGCCCAAAGCCCTGGCCGGCCTGTTCAAGATCGTTGAGACGCTGTTCGAAGTGGCCATTCGCCGCGACAGCGCGCCCGTCTGGAACCCGGCCGTGGAGTTCTACCGCATCGAGCGCGGCACGGAGCTCGTGGGCCAGTTCTACCTGGACCAGCCGGCGCGCAACGGCAAACGCGGCGGCGCCTGGATGGACGATGTGCGCACCCGCTGGCTGCGCCCCGACACGGGCAAGCTGCAAACCCCCGTGGCGCACCTGGTGTGCAACTTCGCTGAAGGCGTGAACGGCGCGCCGCCGCTGCTGACGCACGACGACGTCATCACGCTGTTCCACGAGTTCGGCCACGGCCTGCACCACATGCTCACCCAGATCAACGAGCGCGATGTCTCGGGCATCAGCGGCGTCGAATGGGATGCGGTCGAGTTGCCCAGCCAGTTCATGGAAAACTTCTGCTGGGAGTGGGACGTGCTCAAGCACATGACCGCCCATGTGGAAACTGGCGAGCCGCTGCCGCGCGCGCTGTTCGACAAGATGATCGCGGCGAAGAATTTCCAGAGCGGCATGGGCACGCTGCGGCAGATCGAATTCGCACTGTTCGACATGCTGCTGCACACCTCGCACGACCCGTCGCAGGACTTCATGCCCTTGCTGGCCCAGGTCCGCAGCGAGGTGTCGGTGCTGACGCCGCCGGCCTTCAGCCGCACCGCCCACACCTTCAGCCACATCTTCGCAGGCGGGTATGCCGCAGGCTACTACAGCTACAAATGGGCCGAAGTGCTCAGCGCGGACGCTTACGCCGCGTTCGAGGAGACGGCCGGCGCGGACGGCCTGCCCAGCGCCGAGACCGGGCGCCGCTACCGCCAGGCCATTCTGGAAGCGGGCGGCAGCCGCCCGGCCATGGAGTCGTTCAAGGCGTTCCGCGGCCGCGCGCCCAGCCTGGATGCGCTGCTGCGCCACCAGGGCATGGCCGGCAACGCCTGACCCCAATCGATACCCCGAGATTGTTCCCTTTGGAGTCCTACGACATGAAGCAACCGCTCTTTGCCCTCGCGCTGGCTTCGACCTTCCTGGCCGTGACCGCCCTGCCCGCCCAGGCACAGCAGGTGTACCGCATCGTCGGCCCCGATGGCAAGGTAACCTTCTCGGACCGCGCGCCCGATGCCAAGACGCCGCCGGCCCAGGTGGGCGGCGGCCGTGCCAACGGCCCGGCCCTGCCTTATGAACTGCAGCAGGTCGCCACCCGTTTTCCGGTCACGCTCTACACCGGCAACGACTGCGCGCCGTGCGTGAGCGCGCGCAACCTGCTGGTGCACCGCGGCGTACCATTCACCGAACGCACGGTGAACACCGAAGAAGATGCCGATGCGCTCAAGCGCCTCAGCGGCTCGACCAACCTGCCGTTCGGCACCATCGGCTCGCAACAGCTCGTCGGCTTTTCGGACAGCGAGTGGATGCAGTACCTCGACGCGGCAGGCTACCCCAAGCAATCGCAGCTGCCGCCGAGCTATCGCCGCGCCCCTGCGGCACCGATGGTCGCCGCCAAGCCGGCAGCCCCCGCAGCAGCGGCGGCACCTGCCGCGCCGGCGGAAGCACCGCGCCCCGCCGCACCGAGCGGCAATGGTGGCAGAACGCCAAGCAACCCGGCAGGCATCACGTTCTGACGCAACATCCGGCACTGCAGGCCGGGCGCGGCGTCACTCCCGCAGATTGCAATACGGTCTGCAGTGCCATTCGGTACCGGGCCATCAGGCCGGCGGCAGCCCGGCACTGAGGGTGTTCAGTATTGAACGGTGCGCACGCCCTGCGCCGTGCCCAGCAGGCACACATGGGCCTTCTGGTGCGCGAACACACCCACGGTCACGACGCCCGGCCATTGGTTCACCTCCGATTCGAAAGCCAGTGGATCGGTGATGCGCAAACCACGCACATCCAGAATGTGCTGCTGGTTGTCCGTCACCAAAGGCGCGCCGTCTTTCTGGCGCAGCGTGGCTTGGCCGCCCAGGGCCGCGAAGCGGCGGGCAATTTGCTGTGCCGCCATGGGAATGACTTCCACGGGCAGCGGAAACTGGCCCAGTGCATCCACCCGCTTCGACTCGTCGGCAATGCACACGAACTGCCGGGCCAGCGCCGCCACGATCTTTTCGCGCGTGAGCGCGGCGCCGCCGCCCTTGACCATGTGGCCCTGACCGTCGATCTCGTCGGCGCCGTCGATGTAAACCGCCAGGGACTCGACTTCGTTCGCATCGAACACGGGAATCCCCAAGGCCTTCAGCCGCTGGGTGCTGGCCTCGGAGCTGGACACGGCACCCCGGATGCGCTCTTTGATGGTGGCCAGCGCGGTGATGAAATGGTTCACCGTGGAGCCGGTGCCGACGCCGACGATCTCGCCAGGCACGACGTATTGCAGGGCCGCCTGGCCGACCAGGGCCTTGAGTTCTTCTTGGGTGAGGAGTGAGGGTGTCGTCATGGGGGAAAATCGAGAGTAGTTCACCGAATTATCCCCATGTCCTTGATCCCCTACGCCCTCGCCCGTCCTCTTCTTTTCGGCATGGATGCCGAAGCCGCCCACGACATGACCATGGACATGCTGTCGCGCGGCCAACGCACGCCCTTGCAATGGGCCTGGTGCAACGACACCGTGGACGATCCCGTGACGCTGGCAGGCCTGACCTTTCCCAACCGGGTCGGGTTGGCCGCGGGCCTGGACAAGAACGCCCGCTGTATCGACGCACTGGGTGCCATGGGCTTCGGTTTTGTCGAGGTTGGCACCGTCACGCCCAAGGGCCAGCCGGGCAACCCCAAGCCACGCATGTTCCGGCTGCCGCAGGCCAACGGGCTCATCAACCGCTTGGGGTTCAACAACGAAGGGCTCGACGCTTTCCTGCACAACGTGCAGCAGGCGCGCTTTCGCACCCAGGCGCGCAAACACCCCATGCTGCTGGGATTGAACATCGGGAAGAACGCCACCACGCCGATCGAGAATGCCACTGCGGACTACTTAACCTGCCTGGACGGCGTCTATCCCCACGCGAACTACGTCACGGTGAACATCAGTTCACCGAACACACAAAACCTTCGCGCCTTGCAGAGCGATGAGGCCCTGGATGCACTGCTGGGCGCCATCGCCGAGCGGCGAGAAGCCCTTGCCCAGCGCCATGCCAACGCACAGGGCGCTCCGCGCCGCGTACCGGTGTTCGTCAAGATCGCCCCCGATCTGGACGCGGCCCAGGTTGAGCTGATTGCGGCCACACTGCAGCGCCACGGGATGGATGGCGTCGTGGCCACCAACACCACGATCGCCCGCGATGCCGTCAAGGGAATGCAGCATGCCGAGGAAACTGGCGGGCTCAGCGGCGCGCCGGTGCTGGAAGCCAGCAATCGGGTGATCCGCCAATTGCGGCAGGCACTGGGGCCGCAATTTCCAATCATTGGCGTGGGCGGCATTCTGAGTGCGGCCGACGCGGTGAGCAAGATCAAGGCGGGCGCCGATGTGGTGCAGATCTACACCGGCCTGATCTACCAGGGCCCTTCGCTGGTTCCGCAGGCAGCCCGGGCGATCAAGGCCATGCGCTGAAGCCAATGCGTTGAAGCCAATGCAAAAAGGACCCAGGAGGGTCCTTTCGAATGTTCCACGCAAGGCTTACTACGCGTGCGAGGCGCGGCCTCAACGCCGCATCTGCATGATCAGCGGCATGGCCAGACCCGCCCACCGAATCAGCCGCGCAGGCCCCGCCACTACTGCCAGTCCGGCCACCACGGCAACAGCGGCCGGGTGCGATCGCGCGAAGGCGAGCAGCCGGATGGTCATCGAAGTGTCTGAGTCAGCAGCTTGCCGTTGGTCTTGTGCGGCCTGCACCTGCATCGCCTGCGATCGAGCGGCGCGCCGTGCGCGCACGCGCTGACGTTGCATGGCGATGCGCTCTAAAACCTTTTGCTGGCGATCGCTCAAGGAAGCGGAGCCATCTTGCGATTTGAAAGTCATGGGCTCAGAGCCTTTCCTTGATATCACGCCAATCCTGGGCCAGTTCTTGCCGCGTCAGCACGAAAGCGTTGCCCGCCTGCTTGGCCACGGAGATCAATCCCATCAAGGCACCGGCCCACAGCACCAGCCAGGTGCCCGCCACCAGCCAGCCCACCATCGTGCGCTGGGGTGAATCCCAAAATTGCACCAGCACGGCGAGTGACGCGAGCACCAGGGTGACGACCGTGAGACCGCCCACGGCAACCACCAGCATGACCATCAAGCCCAAGCGCCGCTTCTGTTCGGCCCATTCGAGCCTCACCAGATCCAGCCGGTCTTCCGCAGCAATGGCCCCTTCGATGACGGCAGCGCGCCATCGCGCAACCCAGCCGTCCAATCCCAGAAGTGCCAACCAATTCATGCGAGCCTCTCTTGAGCCATCAGGTCATTGTTTTTAATGGGGATTAGCGGCGTGCCAGCAGGAAGCCGACCAAGGCACCTGCTGCCAGGGCAGCGGTGGCCACACGCCAAGGTTCGTCATGGGCGTATTGGTCAGCGGCGCGGGCGGCTTCCTTGGCTTGGTAGGCGGCATCCTGGGCAGCGCGCACAGCGGAGTCACGCACCGAGTGGATGCCATCGTCCAGGCGCTGGCGCAGTTGCTTGATTTCCGGAACGCTGTCCAGATCCTTGCTGGACAAAAGGCCACGCAAGTCAGAAACCAGCTTTTCCAGTTCGTTTTGCGCGGAAGAAAGCGTGTTGGATGCAGAAGTCATGAAGAGCCTTTCATAGCATGGAATAAAGGTAATCCGCCCCATACAGCCGGGCTGTAGGCGGATACCCCATCTTAGTCACACGCTTTACATACGGCCGTAGGCCATGGCCGCTTGGATGAGAAAGTCAGCGGGAGACTTGATCTGCGACATGCTCGCCCAACGCCAGCGCACTGGTAAGGCCTGGCGACTCGATGCCGAACAGCTGGATGAGCCCACCCATACCATGCGTTTCAGGGCCTTGGATGCAAAAGTCCGCTGCGGGCTCGCCCGGCCCGTGGATCTTGGGCCGAATGCCTGCATAGCCAGGCACCAGAGCGCCATCCCGCAGGCCGGGCCAGTACCGGCGAACCTCCGCATAGAACGCCTCGCCGCGCGCAGGATCGACCGACAGGTCGTCGGCCGAGCCCACCCACTCCACGTCGGGACCGAACTTGGCTTGGCGTCCCATGTCCAGTGTCAGGTGCACGCCCAGGCCAGCCGCTTCGGGAACGGGGTAGATCAAGCGGGAAAACGGCGATGCACCCGTCAACGTGAAGTAACTGCCCTTTGCGTACCGGGCCGTTGGCACATGGCGCGGATCGAGGCCATGGAACCGCTTGGCCAGATCGGGCGCCTGCAGGCCTGCGGCATTCACCAGCGTGCGGGCACTCAAGCGCGTACCGTCGCTCGCTTCCAAAACGATAGCATCACCCCCTAGTACTGCATTCGCCAGAGGCGAATTCAGTGCCACGATGCCACCCTGGTTCTCCAGATCGCCTTGGAGCGAGAGCATGAAGGCATGGCTGTCCACGATGCCGGTGCTGGGCGACAGCAATGCGGCCACGCATTCCAGCGCGGGCTCCAACGCCCGGGCCTGCTCCCGCGTCAGCCATTGCAGGTCGGTGACGCCATTGGCATGCGCCTTTTGCTGGATGCTTTCCAGCGATGCCCGCTGCTCGTCCGACGTGGCAACGATCAGCTTGCCGCAGCGCCGGTGCGCGATGCCCCTTGCCTCGCAATACGCGTAGAGCATGTCGCGGCCCTGCACGCACAGCCGGGCCTTGAGCGATCCTGGGGGGTAGTAGATCCCCGCATGCACCACTTCGCTGTTGCGGGAGCTGGTTCCCGTGCCAATCGCATTGGCGGCTTCGAGCACCAGCACCTCGCGGCCCCGCAGGGCCAGGGCGCGCGCAACGGCCAGGCCCACCACCCCCGCGCCAACGACGACGCAATCCACCGACTCGGTCATGATGACTGCCTGCCTTGCGCTTCGAACCCATCGATCACGTTCACTGCGTTGAGACCCAGCTCTGCGGCGGCATAGCCGCCTTCCAGCACGAACACGGTCGGCAGGTTCAGTTGTGCCAGGCGCTGCCCGATCCGAGAAAAGTCCTGGGATGCCAAGGAGAAGCGCGAGATGGGATCCCCCTCGAACGTATCCAAGCCCAGGGAGACCACCACCGCCTGCGGCCCGTAAGCCAGGATGGCCACGCAGGCCTTTTCCAATGCGGCAAACCATGCGTCGAACCCGGTGCCGGCGGGCAGCGGAAGATTCAGGTTGAAGCCTGCTCCGGCGCCGTGGCCGGTCTCGTCCGCATGGCCCAGATAAAAAGGGTATTCAGTCATTGGGTCGCCATGGATGCTGATGAACAGCACATCCGAACGCTCGTAAAAAATGCTTTGGGTGCCATTGCCGTGGTGGTAGTCCACATCGAGCACCGCCACGCGAGGCATGCCGGAGTTGCGCAGCGTCTGGGCTGCGACGGCAGCATTGTTGAGGAAACAGTAGCCTCCCATGAAGTCCGGCCCCGCATGGTGGCCGGGCGGCCGCGTCACGCAAAACGATGCGCCCGCGACACCGCTGGCCACCGCGGACGCGGCACTGGCAGCCGCGTCCGCGCCCGCCTTGGCCGCGGCCCAGGTGCCTTCGGCCAGCGGAGTCCCGTTGTCCATGGAATACAGACCATAGCGCGCCGTGAAATTCGCGGGTTCGATGTCCGAGCGCAAGGTGCGAACCGGCCACACGGAGGGAAACGGCTGCACAGCGGCATTCGCCGGGTCTTGCGCCAGCCACTGCTGCCACGCGGTCTGCAGGAACGACAGATACCGCTCCGCATGAATTTGCTTCAACACGGCAGTGCTGTCGACATTGGGTGCCAAGAGCGCGTGACCACACTCTTTCAGACGCTGCTCGACATAATCCTGGCGCGCCGGCTTCTCGAAGCACGGCACCCGTTCGCCGCGAAAGAACTCATGCACCGGGGCATGGGCGTTGTGCAGGGGATTGTGAAAGGTGAGCATCGTCTGGCGGCCTCGGGAATCGAAACCATCGATTGTGGCCGAACGCAGCGCGCCGAACGCGTTGGCGGCGGGCATCCGGCGAGGCCCCATCCATCGCGAAGCAGGCAACAAAAAACCCCTGCAGACAAAGCCTGCAGGGGTTGATGTGGTGGGTGATACATGGATCGAACATGTGACCCCTGCCGTGTGAAGGCAGTGCTCTACCGCTGAGCTAATCACCCATTGAATCAGCCATGCGACGCACTTCTGGTTCAAAAAAACACTGGTGGGTGATACATGGATCGAACATGTGACCCCTGCCGTGTGAAGGCAGTGCTCTACCGCTGAGCTAATCACCCGTGTTGTCTTGCGACAAGCCCATGATTATTGCACAGCTTTTTCGACCGAAGACTCAATTCGCCAAATTGTTTTTCCACCACTGGCTTTGTCGATATGGGCCAGCGTCTCCTCGTGCAACGACAGTTCCTGTTCGCTGGCGGTGAGCACCTGCAAGACCAGCGCGCTCAGATCGATCGGCGCCACACGAATGCCGGATTTGGTGTCGCTCTCTTCGTCAGAGATCAGCAACGGGTCCTGCCCGCGCGTCAGGTTGATGTAGACGTCAGCCAGCAGTTCCGCATCCAGCAGCGCGCCGTGCAGCGTGCGGCCGGAATTGTCGACGCCCAGCCGGTCGCACAGGGCATCCAGCGAATTGCGCTTGCCAGGAAACATCTCCTTGGCCATCACCAGCGTGTCGGTCACGCTCTCGACGTACGTCTTGAAGCCGGGGCGGCCCGTCAGTTCCAGTTCCTTGTTGAGGAAGCCCACGTCGAAGGCTGCGTTGTGGATGATGATTTCCGCACCCTGCAGGTACTGCAGGATGTCGTCGGCCATCTCCGCAAACTTCGGCTTGTCCCGCAGGAATTCGTTGCTGATGCCGTGCACCTTGAGCGCGTCTTCATGGCTGTCGCGCCCTGGATTGAAATACAGGTGCAGGTTGTTGCCGGTGAGCTTGCGGTTCAGCAACTCCACGCATCCCAGTTCAATGATGCGGTCGCCGCCTTCGGCCGACAGGCCGGTGGTTTCCGTGTCCAGAACGATCTGACGCGACATCAGTGGTTCTCCTTGGCGTGGTTGATGGTGTACTTGGGGATCTCCACCGTCACGTCGCTCTGGGCAAGAATCGCCTGGCAACTCAGACGCGACTGTGGCTCCAGGCCCCAGGCGCGGTCGAGCAGGTCCTCTTCTTCCTCTTCGGCCTCATTGAGGGACCCTCCCCCGGCACGCACGATCACATGGCAGGTCGTGCAGGCACAACTCATGTCACACGCATGCTCGATCTTGATGCCGTTGTCGAGCAAGGCTTCGCAGATCGAGGTACCGGAAGGCGCTGTGATGTCGGCGCCCGCAGGGCAGTACTCGGGATGGGGCAGTATTTTGATGACGGGCATGGGGCTGGATCGTCGTTTAAAGGGTTTGCACGTTCTTGCCGCCAAGGGCCTGCTGGATTCCGCGATTCATGCGGTGCGCCGCGAATGCCTCGGTCCCGTGGGCCAGGGCCTGGGTCGCCGCCTCGATCGCTGCCGCGTCGTCCAGTTCACGCGCCTGCTGCAAGGCCAGCATCAGTGCTTCAATGGTTTCGCGTTCGTCGGTTTCGAGCAGATCGGCATCGGCATCCAGCGCACTGCGGGTGGCCATCAACATGCGATCGGCATCCACCCGCGCTTCGACCAGCGACCGCGCCCGCATGTCCTGCGCGGCCGTTGCAAAGCCTTCTTGCAGCATGCGTGCAATGTGGTCGTCCGACAGGCCGTAGGAAGGCTTGACGTCGACGCGCGCTTCGATGCCACTGCCCTGCTCTTTCGCGCTCACGTTGAGCAGGCCATCGGCATCGACGGTGAACGTGACCCGGATCCTGGCCGCGCCTGCAGCCATCGGTGGAATGCCGCGCAGCTCGAACCGCGCCAAGCTCCGGCAATCCGCCACCAAATCGCGTTCGCCTTGCACCACATGAATGGCCAGGGCGGTCTGGCCGTCCTTGTACGTGGTGAAGTCCTGCGCCTTGGCGGTGGGAATGGTTTCGTTGCGAGACACGATGCGCTCGACCAGTCCGCCCATGGTTTCGATGCCGAGCGACAAAGGAATCACGTCCAGCAGCAGCATGTCGCCCGATGGATTGTTGCCCGCCAACTGGTTGGCCTGAAGGGCGGCACCCAGTGCGACGACCTCGTCCGGATTCAGGTTGTTCAGTGGTTCCGTTCCGAAGAACGCTTGCACTGCGCGCTGCACTTGCGGCATGCGCGTGGAGCCACCCACCATGACCACGCCTTGCACCTCTTCGGGAGAGAGCTGCGCATCGCGAAGGGTGCGGCGCGCCGCCGCAATTGAACGCTGGGTGAGTGGCGCCGTGGCCGCTTCCAGATCGGCCCGGTGCACGGCGACGTCAATGCTCGCGCCCGATACCTCGGCAACGAAGGCTGCAGTATCGGCAGCGCTGAGCGCCTCTTTGCATGCGCGGGCGGCCAACCGAACGGCGGCCTTGTCTCGGGCGGTGGCAGCCACCAGGCCCTGCTGCTGAAGCACCCAGTCGGCCAGCGCCGCGTCGTAGTCGTCGCCACCCAGAGCCGAGTCGCCTCCCGTGGCGATCACTTCGAACACCCCTTGGGTCAGCCGCAGGATCGACACATCGAACGTACCCCCACCGAGGTCATACACCGCATAGACGCCTTCGCTGGCATTGTCGAGGCCGTAGGCAATGGCGGCGGCAGTCGGCTCGTTGATGAGCCGCAGCAGATTCAAGCCCGCCAAACGCGCTGCGTCCTTGGTGGCTTGGCGCTGCGCATCATCGAAATAAGCCGGGACGGTGATGACCGCACCGAAAATCTCGTCGTCGAAACTGTCTTCGGCACGGAAGCGCAATGTCGCCAGGATCTCCGCGCTGACCTCCACCGCCGACTTGGCGCCGTCCACGGTTTTCAGAGAGACCATGCCACCGCCGCCTTCATCCTGCGCTTCGACAAAGTCGTAGGGGAGCTTTTCGGGATGGGCAATATCCTGCAGGCTGCGCCCCATGAACCGCTTGGCTGAGGCAATGGTATTGCCCGCGTCCTGCGCCTGGGCTGCCACCGCTTCGTAGCCGATCTGGCGACGGCCTTCTGCCAAGTAGCGAACGACAGACGGCAGCAACACACGACCCTGGTTGTCGGGGAGGCACTCGGCCACGCCGTTGCGCACAGCCGCCACCAGGGAATGGGTGGTGCCCAAATCGATGCCCACGGCAATGCGCCGCTGGTGCGGATCGGGGGATTGGCCGGGTTCTGAAATCTGCAAAAGCGCCATGGGGTATTTTTCTAGGTGGGAGGCGGCATGCACTGGCTGCCGCATCCATTCGATCGATCAATCAATCAATAAAGGCAGGCGCTATTGTCCCAGTGCGTCTCTGCGGCGGTCGATATCGTCGGCAAATCGCGCAATGAACATGAGGGCTCTGACTTCGTTCGCGGCGGCAGCGTAGTCGCGCTGCCCATCCAAAAGCTGTTCGCACCGCTGCAGGGCCGTAGCGCGCGCGTCTCGAACGGCCTGGTCCAGCGCATCGAACGAAGAGGGATCCGCCGCGTCGTCAAGCGCCTCGCGCCATTCCATCTGCTGCATCAGAAAATCAGTGGGCATGGCCGTGTTGTCTTCGGCCCGGATCGACGCGCCGCCCAGTTCGCACAAATAGGCCGCGCGCTTGAGGGGGTCCTTGATGCGTTGGTATGCCTCGTTGATGCGCACCGACCATTGCATTGCCAGGCGTTGCGCCGAGGGGCCATGCATGGCAAATCGATCAGGATGGGCTTCGCGCTGCAACTCTTTCCAACGGGCATCCAGGGCCGGGCGATCCTGCGCGAATTGGCGTGGCACGCCGAAGAGTTCGAAGTCGTCGGATTGAAGGTTCATGTCAAGAAAAAAACCGCCAGCACGGAACGCGTTGGCGGTTCACTGCAACCAGCGTGGATGGAAAGGTCAAACCCGGAAGCTCTCTCCGCAGCCACACCGGTCGCGCTCGTTGGGATTGTTGAATTTGAAGCCTTCGTTCAACCCCTCGCGCACGAAATCCAGCTGGGTGCCATCGATGTAGGCCAGGCTCTTGGGATCGATGAGCACCTTCACGCCATGGTCTTCGAACACCATGTCTTCCGGACCCTGCTCGTCCACATATTCCAGCTTGTAAGCCAAGCCGGAGCAACCCGTCGTCTTCACGCCCAGCCGAACCCCGACGCCCTTGCCGCGACGGGAGAGATAGCGGCTCACATGTCGGGCCGCAGCTTCGGTCAATGTGATCGCCATGTCACCTCGCCCCGTTCAGGCAGCGGCCATAGCGGTGTGCTTGGCCTTGTAGTCTTGCACGGCCGCCTTGATTGCGTCTTCCGCCAGGATGGAACAATGGATCTTGACCGGAGGCAAGGCCAGTTCCTGCGCAATTTCCGCATTCTTGAGGGCAGCCGCCTCATCCAGCGTCTTGCCTTTCACCCATTCCGTGACCAGGGACGACGATGCAATCGCCGAACCGCAGCCATACGTCTTGAAGCGGGCATCTTCGATCACACCGGTTTCGGGGTTGACCTTGATCTGCAGCTTCATCACGTCGCCGCACGCCGGTGCGCCCACCATGCCGGTGCCCACCGAATCGTCGCCCTTGTCGAACGAGCCCACATTGCGGGGGTTCTCGTAATGGTCGATCACTTTGTCTGAATAAGCCATGATGTTTACCTCTTGAATCTGCTGACCGACGCCATCAATGGGCGGCCCACTGGATGGCGCTGATGTCAACGCCGTCCTTGTACATTTCCCACAAAGGGCTCAACTCGCGCAGCTTGGCCACGTTGTGTCGGATGGTGGATACCGCGTAGTCGATCTCTTCTTCTGTGGTGAAGCGGCCGATCGTCATGCGCAGGCTGCTGTGTGCCAGCTCGTCGCTGCGGCCCAGAGCGCGCAGTACGTAGCTGGGTTCCAGGCTGGCGGAAGTGCAGGCAGAGCCCGACGACACGGCCAGGCCCTTGATGCCCATGATCAGCGACTCGCCTTCGACGTAGTTGAAGCTGATGTTCAGGTTGTGCGGCACACGGCGCTCCATGTCGCCATTCACGAATACCTGCTCGATGTCGTGCAAACCATCGAGCAGGCGCTTTTGCAGTGCCTTGGCTTTTGCCAGATCCTGCGCCATCTCTTCGCGGGCGATGCGGAAAGCCTCGCCCATGCCCACGATCTGATGGGTCGGCAATGTGCCGGAACGCATCCCGCGCTCATGCCCGCCGCCATGCATCTGCGCCTCCAGCCGCACGCGGGGCTTGCGCCGCACATACAGCGCGCCAATGCCCTTGGGGCCATATGTCTTGTGGGAGGCCAGGCTCATCAGATCGACAGGCAGCATCGAAAGATCGATGTCCACCTTGCCCGTGGCTTGCGCAGCGTCCACGTGGAAGATGATGCCCTTTTCACGGCACAGGGCACCGATCGCCGGCAGGTCCTGGATCACCCCGATTTCGTTGTTCACGAACATGACGCTCAACAGGATGGTGTCTGGGCGAATGGCCGCCTTGAGCACCTCGAAATCGAGCAGGCCGTTTTCCTGCACGTCCAAGTAGGTGACTTCGAAGCCTTGGCGCTCCATCTCGCGCATGGTGTCCAGCACGGCCTTGTGCTCGGTCTTCACCGTGATCAGGTGCTTGCCCTTGCCTTTGTAGAACTGCCCTGCACCCTTGATGGCCAGGTTGTTGGACTCGGTGGCGCCGCTCGTCCAGACGATCTCACGCGGGTCCGCATTGATCAGGCGAGCAACTTCCACACGGGCTTTTTCAACGGCTTCTTCCGCCTCCCAACCCCAGGCGTGGCTCCGTGAAGCCGGGTTGCCGAAATGCTCGCGCAACCATGGAATCATGGCATCCACGACCCTCGGGTCCACTGGCGTGGTGGCACCGTAGTCGAGATAGATGGGAAAGTGGGGGGTCATGTCCATGGCTGGCTCAGTAAGGGGTCTGGCTGGCGAGAGTCAGAAGTCAAAATCCGGCGTATGCGACTGCCCGGCCAAAGCCGGGCATCCACTCACGACTTGGCGAACACGTTGCCCAACGCGAAAACCGAGTTGGGCGCATTGACGCGAATCGGCTTCACGACCGGCGTTGTCGAGATGGCACGGCGCACGACGGGCTTGTCTTCGATCTGAACGCCCTTGGCCAATTGGTCGTCCACCAGCTTCTGAAGCGTGACCGAGTCCAGAAACTCGACCATGCGCTGGTTGAGCGACGCCCACAGTTCATGCGTCATGCAACGGCCGGCTTCGCCCAGGCAATTTTCCTTGCCACCGCACTGGGTGGCATCAATGGGCTCATCCACCGAGACGATGATGTCCGCCACGGTGATGTCCGCCGCCTTGCGGGCCAGCGTGTAGCCGCCGCCGGGGCCACGGGTGGATTCGACCAATTCATGCCGGCGCAACTTGCCGAAAAGCTGCTCCAGGTAGGAGAGTGAAATTTGTTGCCGCTGGCTGATTGCCGCCAAAGTGACGGGGCCATTGTTCTGGCGCAGGGCCAGATCGATCATGGCAGTGACCGCAAAACGGCCTTTGGTAGTGAGACGCATCGCAAGCTCCTTGTCGTCAGGCTTGTCCGTTATAGAAACGCCCCGAGGCAACATGATTGCCGCCTGAGGCACCGTCTCCGCCCCTAACTCCGTGCACCTCTCGCATGAAAGCGAAGAGACTTTGGGAGCCCTTCATCGTTGGGCTGTTTTGTTGAGTGTTTCACCCAAGTATAGCACAAATCCCTATTGTTTTTGTCGGGTAACAAAACCCATCAGTCACCTTTCCTCCCCAACCGTCGCCAACTTGGCCGTTACAGCGCCACTTGGTCGCCCCCGGAGGCCCCGAACGCCTGCGATTTCAATTGACCCAACTGGTCCCGCACACGGGCGGCATGTTCGAATTCGAGGTTGCGGGCATGCTCCAGCATGAGCTTTTCCAGCCGCTTGATTTCCCGGGCCACATCCTTTTCGGACATGTCTTCCACCTGGGCACGGCGCATCGATTCCTGCTCCAGCCGTTCGGCGTCCTTGCCAGCCTTCTCGCTGTACACCCCATCGATCAGGTCTCTCACCTGCTTGACGATGCTGCGGGGCGTGATTCCCTTTTCCTCGTTGTGTGCGATCTGCTTGATGCGCCGGCGTTCCGTTTCGCCGATGGCTTTTTTCATGGACTCGGTCACCCGATCGGCGTACAGGATGGCCTTGCCGTTCAGATTGCGCGCGGCGCGCCCGATGGTCTGGATCAGGCTGCGCTCGGCCCGCAGGAAGCCTTCCTTGTCGGCGTCGAGGATCGCCACCAGCGAGACCTCGGGAATGTCGAGCCCCTCGCGCAGCAGGTTGATCCCCACCAGCACGTCAAAGGCGCCCAATCGCAGGTCGCGGATGATTTCCACGCGCTCGACCGTGTCGATGTCCGAGTGCAGGTAGCGCACCTTCACGCCGTTGTCGCTCAGGTAGTCGGTCAACTGCTCGGCCATCCGCTTGGTCAGCGTCGTGATGAGCACGCGCTCGGCCTTGTCCACGCGGATGCGAATCTCCTGCAGCACGTCGTCCACCTGATGGGTGGCGGGGCGCACTTCGACCTCGGGATCGATCAGCCCGGTGGGGCGTACCACCTGGTCCACCACCTGGCCGGAATGGGTCTTTTCGTAATCGGCCGGCGTGGCGGACACGAAGATCACCTGGCGCATGCGCGTCTCGAATTCCTCGAACTTGAGCGGGCGGTTGTCCAGTGCGGACGGCAGCCGGAAGCCGTACTCGACCAGCGTGGTCTTGCGCGAGCGGTCTCCGCTGTACATGGCGTTGAGCTGGCCGATCATCTGGTGGCTCTCGTCCAGGAACATGAGCGCATCGCTGGGCAGGTAGTCCGTGAGGGTGCTGGGCGGATCGCCCGGCGCAGCGCCCGACAGGTGGCGGGTGTAGTTCTCGATGCCCTTGCAGTGCCCCACTTCGCTGAGCATTTCCAGGTCGAACCGGGTGCGCTGCTCCAGGCGCTGCGCTTCCACCAGCTTGCCTTCGGACACGAACTGCCCCAGGCGCTCGGCCAGTTCGAGCTTGATGGTCTCCACCGCCGTCAGCACCTTGTCGCGCGGGGTCACGTAGTGGCTGCTCGGGTACACCGTGAAGCGCGGGATCTTCTGCTTGACGCGCCCGGTGAGCGGGTCGAACAGCTGCAGGCTTTCGATCTCGTCGTCGAACAGCTCGATGCGGATCGCCAGCTCGGAGTGCTCGGCCGGAAACACGTCGATGGTGTCGCCGCGCACGCGGAACTTGCCGCGGCTGAAGTCCTGCTCGTTGCGCTGGTACTGCATGCGGATGAGCTGCCCGATCACGTCGCGCTGGCTGAGCTTGTCGCCCACGCGCAGCGTCATCACCATGCGGTGGTAGCTTTCGGGCTCGCCGATGCCGTAGATCGCCGACACGGTGGCCACGATCACCACATCGCGCCGCTCCATCAGGCTCTTGGTGCACGACAGGCGCATCTGCTCGATGTGCTCGTTGATCGCGGAATCCTTCTCGATGAAGAGATCGCGCTGCGGCACATAGGCTTCGGGCTGGTAATAGTCGTAATAGCTTACGAAATATTCCACGGCGTTCTTCGGGAAGAACTCGCGGAACTCGCTATAGAGCTGGGCAGCCAGGGTCTTGTTGGGCGCGAAAACGATGGCCGGACGCCCCATCCGCGCGATCACGTTGGCCATGGTGAACGTCTTGCCGGAGCCCGTCACCCCCAGCAGGGTCTGGAAGACCTCGCCGTCCCTGACCCCTTCCACGAGCTTTTCGATGGCCTCGGGCTGGTCGCCCGCAGGGGGATAGGGCTGGTACAGCTCGAACGGCGAGTCCGCGAAGCTGACGAACTGGCCGGTCACGGGTTCGGTGATGACTGGGTGCATGGTGTGGGGGACTCGCTTGCATGGGCCGCTAAAATCGGCGGTTGACCCGAAAGCCTATCGCAGCTTGGGGCGCAACGTCAGTTTTCCAACCTCCAAGGACTATTCAATGTCTCTGTTCACCGCCGTCGAAATGGCCCCCCGCGACCCGATCCTGGGTCTGAATGAGCAATACAACGCGGACACCAACCCCCACAAGGTCAATCTGGGCGTGGGTGTGTATTTCGACGACAACGGCAAGCTGCCCCTGCTGCAATGTGTCCAGGCCGCCGAAAAGGCCATGATGGAAAAGCCCGCCGCCCGCGGCTACCTGCCCATCGACGGCATCGTGGCCTATGACAACGCGGTCAAGGCCCTGGTGTTCGGCGCGGACAGCGAGCCCGCCACCTCCGGCCGCGTGGCCACGGTGCAGGCCATCGGCGGCACGGGCGGCCTCAAGATCGGCGCCGACTTCCTGAAGAAGGTCAGCCCCGATGCGAAGGTGCTGATTTCCGATCCCAGCTGGGAAAACCACCGCGCGCTGTTCACCAACGCCGGCTTCACGGTCGATACCTACGCCTACTACGACGCGGCCAAGCGCGGCGTCAACTTCGAAGGCATGCTCGCCAGCCTGAACGCGGCCGCGGCCGGCACCATCGTCGTGCTGCATGCCTGCTGCCACAACCCCACCGGCTACGACATCACGGCGGAGCAGTGGGACCAGGTGATCGCGGTGGTCAAGGCCAAGGGCCTGACGCCCTTCCTGGACATGGCCTACCAAGGCTTCGGCCACGGCATCGCCGAAGACGGTGCGGTGATCGGCAAGTTCGTCGCCGCTGGCTTGAATTTCTTCGTGTCCACCTCGTTCAGCAAGAGCTTCAGCCTGTACGGCGAGCGCGTGGGCGGCCTGTCGGTGCTGTGCGCCGACAAGGAAGAAGCCGGCCGCGTGCTGAGCCAGCTCAAGATCGCCATCCGCACCAACTACTCCAACCCGCCCATCCACGGTGGCGCGGTGGTGGCGGCCGTGTTGGGCAACCCCGAGTTGCGCGCGCTGTGGGAAAAGGAACTGGGCGAGATGCGCGTGCGCATCAAGGCCATGCGCCAGAAGCTGGTCGACGGCCTGAAGGTCGCCGGCGTGAAGCAGGACATGTCGTTCATCACGCAGCAGATCGGCATGTTCAGCTACTCCGGCCTGTCCAAGGACCAGATGGTGCGCCTGCGCAGCGAGTTCGGCGTGTACGGCACCGACACCGGCCGCATGTGCGTGGCCGCGCTCAACAGCAAGAACATCGACTACGTCTGCCAGTCGATCGCCAAGGTGGTGTGACCCCCTGCCCCGGCCGCCAATAAAAACCGCCTTCGGGCGGTTTTTTATTAAGGGTGTTTCAGGCCGCCAGCAAAATATCTTCTAGGGCATACCGCTATAAATAATATAGCAATCAACCCCACAGCACCGACCGCATCGAGATCGAGGCCGACTGGTAGCCGGTGTTGAAGAAGCGCGGCATTTCGCGCGCATCGGCCGCGGCGGCGGCATACAGGAGCGGCAGGTAGTGCTCGTGGCTGGGGTGGGCCTGCTGCGCGACCGGGCCCAGCCGCTGAAAGTGCTGCAGCGCATCCAGCTCGCCCTGCTTGATCTGGTTCTGCACCACGGTGTCGAACTCCACCGCCCAGTCGTATGCCTCGGTGGGCGCCGTGCCCCGGCGGGTGACGCGCAGGTTGTGCACGATGTTGCCACTGCCCACGATGAGCACGCCGCGCTCGCGCAGCCTGCGCAGTTGCCGGCCCAGCGCATAGTGCTCAGCCGGCGGGCTGCCGTAGTCCATGCTGAGCTGCAGCACGGGGATGTCCGCCGCCGGGTACATGGGCTTGAGCACCGACCAGGTGCCATGGTCCAGGCCCCACTCGCCCGCATCCACCCCCAGCGGCTGGCCCGTGGCCGGCGACCGCAACTCGCCCGCCAGGCCCGCGGCGACCACCGGTGCGCCCGGCGCGGGGTACTGCTGGTCGAACAGCGCCTGTGGGAACCCACCGAAATCGTGAATGGTGCGCGGGACGGCCATGCCCGTCAGCTGCCACCCGCCCCGGGTGAGCCAGTGCGCCGAGATGCACAGGATCAACTGCGGCGGCGTGCCGCGCGTCCGCAACTCGGTGCCCATGGCCTGCCAGGCGCGGCGCCAGGCGTTGTCCTCGATGGCGTTCATCGGACTGCCGTGGCCCACGAACAGCACCGGCATGCGCGGCGAGGGCTTGAGCCGCTCCAGGGCGTTGGCCGTGGCAGCGCTGGACAAGGGCGACATGAGGAAAGCTCCTGGAAGGGTGGCGAAGCCGGCCAGGGCGGCCACGGACGTTCTGCGTTGCATGCGAAAGGGACGATGGAATGGGATTTTGTATAACCGCGGGGACGGAGCGGCACGGTGGGCCGAAGTTCCGGCCGGTTCGCCACGTTCCACGGCCGGCCCGGGCCATGCATTGTTCCACCCCGCGCCGCGCTTTCCATTCACCTCGCCTTCCGCCCATGACTGCACCTTCCCTGCTGCCCCTGCGTGGCGTCCGGCTCCTGAGCCTGGCGCTGAACCTGCCCGGCCCCGCCGCCCTGCTGCGCTGCCAGCGCCTGGGCGCCGAATGCACGAAGCTGGAGCCGCCACCGCCCGACGGCCATTCCAGCGCGGACCCGATGGCGATGTACAGCCCGCCCGCCTACGCGGCGATGCATGCCCAGGTCCGCGTGGTGCACGCCCACCTCAAGACGGATGCGGGCCAGGCCGTGCTGCAGGCGGAACTGGCGCGCACCGATGTGCTCATCACCTCGTTTCGGCCGTCGGCGCTGGCCAAGCTCGGGCTGGGCTGGGACGCGCTGCACGCGCGCCACCCCCGGCTGTCGATGGTTCGCATCGTGGGCGCGCCGGGCAGCCGCGCGGAAGAGCCGGGGCACGATCTCACCTACCTCGCCGATGCAGGGCTGGTCACCGGCACCACGCTGCCGCCCACGCTGTATGCCGACATGGGCGGCGCCCTCATGGCCAGCGAGGCCGTGCTGCAGGTGCAGTTGGCGCGCGCCGCGTCCGGCCAGGGCACGTGCATCGACGTGGCCCTGTCGGACGCCGCCGAGTGGCTGGCCCAGCCACGCGACTGGGGCCTGACCCTGCCGGATGGCGATGTGGGCGGCGCGCATGCGGGCTACCGGGTCTATTCGTGCGTCGACGGGCGGGTGGCGGTGGCGGCACTGGAGCCGCATTTCTTCGCGCGCCTGGCCCGGGCGGCAGGGTTGCCGCCAGAGGCCGATCCCCGGTCGCCCGGCACCCATGCCGCGATCGCAGCGTTCTTGCAGGTGCAGACGCGCGCCACGCTCGACGGGCTGGCCACGGGAGAGGACATCCCCCTGCACACGCTGGACTGAACGATGCAAAAGCAAGGCACGGTGCTGCGCTGGGACGCCACGCGCGGATTCGGCTTTCTGCGCAGCGGCGATACGGGCGTGGATGTGTTCTTTCATGTGCGGGACCTGCAGGGCCTGTCGGAGCCGCGGCCCGGCCTGGCCGTGGTGTACGAGGAAATCCACGTGGGCGGAAAAGGGCCGCGGGCGATGGCTGTGCGGGCCGCCCACGGGCCGTTTCAGGCGGGTGGAGGTCCTCAGCTGGTGGCGCGACGCGGGCCGCGCCCCCCGTCCCCGGCATCGGCCCCGCCCGCCCGGACTGATCCTGGCCGCGCACCGCCCCGGCAAACGCACCAGCGTGGGCCCGCCGGAGGCGCCCAGGCACGCGCCGCTGCGCCGCCACCGGCCCGGCGGCGCCCCCCTTCGCGCGATGCCCGCTCCGCGAACCATGGCGTGGCCTATGCGTGGATGGTCGCGTGGCTGGCGCTCGTGGCCTGGGGCGTCTGGACGCAGAGAATCTCCATGGGATGGCTGGCGGCCCTGGTGGCCGTCAACGTGGTGACCTTCGCCGTGTATGCCAGCGACAAGGACGCCGCACGCAGCGGGGGATGGCGCACCAGCGAGCAGCGGCTGCATCTGCTCGCCGTGCTGGGCGGCTGGCCGACCGCTTGGTGGGCACAGCAGTGGCTGCGGCACAAGTCGAGCAAGGCATCGTTCCGCGCGGTCTACTGGCTCACCGTCGCCGTGCACTGCGCCGCGCTGGCCGCGGTGCTGGCCCATCAGTCGGGCATATTGCTACGTTTTTAGTAGCGGCATGCCGGCGATTTCATTGCGCCGCAGGCCGTTTCGATGCCGGGTCTGCGCCAGTCCGGCAACGCCCGACTGGGACGCGTCCCACACGGCGGCCTTGCCCCGCCCTACAGCGCCGGCGTCCGGGCCCGGGCCCAATGGCCGCTGAATCCACAGCGAGAGGAACCCCATGAAGCCCTTTGTCCTCGACCCGGACATGACGTCCTCGGCCGGCACCTTCTACCCCACCGGCCATGTCTTCGCCCTCTTTCCCGACGAGGCCCACGCCCGCGATGCCGCCGAAGCCCTGGGGGCCGACGGCGAACGCACCGACATCTCCCACGCCACGCCGGACGCCATCCTGCAGCATGTGGTGCGAACGCTGGGCAATGCCGACACCCCCCTGCCCTCGGTGGGCGCGGAAGGCACCATCGTTCGCCGCATCTCCGACCTGGCCGCGGCCGGGCACCATGGCCTGCTGGTCAAGGTGGGTGACGACGACGACGCGGAAACCCTGCAGGCCGCGCTGGAGCCGCACGGCGCGCAAGCCGCCTTCTATTACCGCCGGCTCATCATCGAGGACCTGATCCCGCAGCCCGTGCCCTGACCGGGCGAGCAGCATGCACCGGACTGACCGGCAAGGCACCTTGGACTTTGGCGCCCCTGCCGATATAGTTCGCCATGGCCTGCCTCACCGCGTCGTCTGCCGGATGCGCCCCTCTCACGATGGGGGCGCCGGGCATGGCCTTCCCGCAGGGCTGGCGCCGCCCGCCACCGAACATCGGCATTCCTTCCTGGTGACTGCATGGACACGCCGACTCCCCTGCAAGGAAACCGTCGGCGCCCGTGGACGTCCGGCCTCACCGGGCCCTTCATTGCGATCCTGATCCTGCAGGCCGTCGTGGCCTCCGCCAGCCTGTACGTGCTGTCCACCGTGCGCGCGTTCGTCGCAGGCGAGAGCCAGTGGACCAAGGGCCAGAAGGACGCCATCCACCACCTGGGCCAATACGTCGCCACGGGCGAGGGGCGCTTGTACGAGCAGTTCCAGCAGGCCTTGCAGATTCCCCTGGCCGACCGGGAGGCACGGTTGCTCATCGAGGCCCCCGAGCCCGATCTGGCCGGCGCCCGCGACGCGTTCCTGCGCGGCGGCAACCACCCGAGCGACGTGACGGGGCTGATCTGGATGCTCCACCTGTTCCGGGACCACGACATCCTGCGCGAGCCCATCCGGCACTGGATGCTGGGCGACGAATACCTGCAGCGGCTGGACGCCCTGTCGCGCGAGATCCGTGCCGGCTATGTGGCCGGGGGCGTGACGCCCGACATGGTGCAGCGCTGGCAGCGTCAGGTCGATGAGATCGACGTCGGCGTCACGCCGGCCGCCACCGACTTCAGCGCGGCGATGGGCGACAGCTCGCGGCGCATCATGGGGTGGCTCCTGTGGCTGAACGTGGCCACGGTGCTTGCGCTGATCGCCCTGACCCTGGCGCACACCCGCCAGTTGATGGGACAACGCCGCCAGGTCGAGGCCACGCTGGAGGCCGAGCGCGAACAGGCGCATACCACCCTGGCGGCCATCGGCGACGGCATCGTCACCACCGATCTGCACGGCAACGTGCGCTACATGAACCCCGCCGCGGAAAGCCTGCTGGCCCGCGCCGGCCAGGACAGCCTTGGGATGCCGCTGGCGCAACTGCTGCACACGGGCCCCCCAGACGGCGCCAAGGCCACCGGCAGCGCCGAGCCACCCGCCACCCACGGCAGCAGCATCACCCAACTGCTCGAGCGCGCGCTGCACGGCACCGTCGGGCTGCACGACGAACACCCGCACCGCATCGTGCGGCCGGACGGCAGCACGGTGCCCGTCACTTTGGTGGGATCGCCGCTGATGAACCAGGGCCAGTTGGCCGGCGCCGTGCTGGTGCTGCACGACGTGACGCGCGAGCAGCAGTATCTGGAGCAGCTTGCGTGGCAGGCCAGCCACGACACGCTCACCGGCCTGGCGAACCGGCGCGAGTTCGAGCGGCGCCTGGGCCAGATGCTGGCGCGGCCGCGGTCCTCCGAGGTGGCGGGTGCGCTGCTGTACATCGATCTGGACCAGTTCAAGGTGATCAATGACACCTGCGGCCACCCCGCGGGCGACGAGATGCTGCGCGAGGTCTGCCGCATGTTGCAGCGCGGCCTGCGAGAGGGCGACACGCTGGCGCGGCTGGGCGGGGACGAGTTCGGTGTGCTGCTGCACGATTGCCCCCAGGAGGTGGCCGAGCGGATCGCCGAGCAGATCCGCCACCATGCGCAGGAGCTGCGGTTGCCCTGGGGTGCCCGCACCCTGCGCACGGGCCTGAGCATCGGTCTCGTGCACCTGACGGCCGACCTCACCAGCCTGCAGGAGGTGCTGCGCGTGGCCGACATGGCCTGCTACGGCGCCAAGGAGCGCGGGCGCAACACGGTCTATGTCTACCAGCCACAGGACGCGGCCATGTCGCGCCACCTGGACGACATGCACTGGGTGCAGCGCATTCGCCAGGCGCTGGAGCAGGACCGCTTCCAGCTCTACATGCAGGAGATCGCCCCGCTGCGGGCGCCGAACGACGGCGGCATTCATGTGGAGGTGCTGCTGCGCCTGCAGGGGGACGGCGGCCAGGCGATCTTCCCTGGCGAATTCGTGCCAGCCGCAGAGCGCTTCGGCCTCGCACAGGCCCTGGACCGGTGGGTGGTCGAGCACACCTTTGCCGCACTGGCCGAGCGCCGCCGGCAGCAGCCGCATGAGCGGCCCATCACGCTGTGCGCCATCAACCTGTCCGGCACCAGCGTGGGCGACGAGAGCCTGCTGGAGTACCTGCGCGACCAGATGGCCCGCTACGGCGTTCAGGCCAACCAGCTGTGCTTTGAGGTGACCGAGACCGCTGCCATCGCCCACCTGCCCAACGCGATCCGCCTGATCCGCGAGCTCAAGCAGCAGGGCTGCCATTTCGCGCTGGACGACTTTGGCGCGGGCATGTCTTCGTTCACCTATCTGCGGCATCTGCCGGTGGACTATCTCAAGATCGACGGCGCCCTGGTGCGCGACATGCTGGAGGACCCGGCCAACCGGGCGATGGTGGAGATGGTCAACCACATCGGCCACGTGATGGGCAAGCAGACGATCGCCGAGTTCGCCGAGACGCCGGCCATCGTGGAGGCGCTGCGCGCCATGGGCGTGGACCATGCACAGGGCCATGCCATCAGCCGCCCGGAGCCGATGCCACGGGCCGCCGTCCAGGGCACGCCCCCGGCGGGCGGGCCGGGCGCGGCGGCGCCGGAGGGCTCAGCGCCCCTTGCGGAACGTTTTACCGGAAGGGGTGCCGCCGGCTAGGCCGGCGCGGGGCGGCAGGCCGGTGTGCTGGGTCAGCATGCGGCCGACCACGGGCTGCTGCGCGGCCTTGTTGAACGCCACGCCCTTGGCCGGCGGTGCCTTGCGTTGTGGCGCCACCGGGGCCACGGTGCTGTTCTTTCGGCGCGCGCTCTGGTAGCTGCCGTCCGTCATCGGCTGGAAGGTCGGGATCAGGTGGTGCTTGCCGTTGCCGATCAGGTCGGCCCGGCCCATGGTCTTCAGCGCCTCGCGCAGCAGCGGCCAGTTGTTGGGATCGTGGTAGCGCAGGAAGGCCTTGTGCAGGCGCCGGCGCTTTTCGCCGCGCACGATGTCCACCGCCTCGCTGTCGCGGCCGATCTTGCGCAGCGGGTTCTTGCCCGAGTGGTACATGGCCGTGGCCGTGGCCATGGGGCTCGGGTAGAAGGTCTGCACCTGGTCGGCACGAAAGCCGTTCTTCTTGAGCCAGATGGCCAGGTGCATCATGTCCTCGTCGCTCGTGCCCGGGTGCGCGGCGATGAAGTACGGGATCAGGAACTGCTTCTTGCCCGCCTCTTCGCTGAACTGCTCGAACATCTGCTTGAACTTGTCATAGCTGCCGATGCCCGGCTTCATCATCTTGGTGAGCGGACCCTGCTCGGTGTGCTCGGGAGCGATCTTGAGGTAGCCGCCCACGTGGTGCTGCACCAGCTCCTTCACGTATTCGGGCGACTTCACGGCCAGGTCGTAGCGCAGGCCGGAGCCGATCAGGATCTTCTTGATGCCCTTGAGCGCGCGGCCGCGGCGGTAGATCTTGATGAGCGGGCCGTGGTCGGTCGTGAGGTTCTGGCAGATGCCCGGGTACACGCAACTGGGCTTGCGGCACGCGGCCTCGATCTCAGGGCTCTTGCAGCCCAGCCGGTACATGTTGGCCGTGGGGCCGCCTAAGTCGGAGATGGTGCCGGTGAAGCCGCTCACCTTGTCGCGGATGTCCTCGATCTCCTGGATGATGGAGTCCTCGGAGCGGCTCTGGATGATGCGGCCCTCGTGCTCGGTGATCGAGCAGAAGGTGCAGCCGCCGAAGCAGCCGCGCATGATGTTCACGCTGAAGCGGATCATCTCCCACGCCGGGATCTTGGTCACGCCGTCGTGGCTGCCGTTCTCGTCGGCGTAGCTCGGATGCGGGCCGCGCGCGTAGGGCAGATCGAACACGTAGTCCATCTCGGCCGTGGTCAGCGGGATGGGCGGCGGGTTGATCCACACATCGCGCGCCGTCGGGCCTTCGCCGTGGGCCTGCACCAGGGCACGGGCGTTGCCGGGGTTGGTCTCGAGATGCAGTACCCGGTTGGCGTGGGCGTAGAGCACCGGGTCGCTCCTGACCTGCTCGTAGCTGGGCAGGCGGATCACGCTGCGCTCGCGCGGCGGCACCTTGAGCTTGGCCTTGAGGTTCGGGTTGGCCACGAACAGCATCGGCTGGATGGCGGGGTTGGGCTCGGCGGATTTCGAGCCATTTTGCCCTTGCGCCCCAGTATCCATTGGCATGGATGCTATCGAATCAGGAGCATCCTACTTGCTGCAGGTGCTGCCTTGGGCGGCGGCCTGCTCGCTGGTCGTCATGTAGGGGTTGACGTGCGCCTCGACGCGGCCGGGCTCGTCCACGCTGGTGGAGTCGATCTCGAACCAGCCCTGGCCGGTTTCGTCGTCGGAGCGGCGCACGAAGGCGGTGCCGCGCACGTCGGTGATCTGCTCCACGGGCTCGCGCGCGGCCAGGCGGTGGGCCACTTCGACGAGCGCGCGTTCGGCGTTGCCGTACAGCAGCAGATCGCACTTGGCGTCCACCACGATGGAGCGGCGCACCTTGTCGCTCCAGTAGTCGTAGTGGGCGATCCGGCGCAGGCTGCCTTCGATGCCGCCCAGCACGATGGGCACGTCCTTGTAGGCCTCGCGGCAGCGCTGGCTGTACACGATGGCCGCGCGGTCGGGGCGCTTGCCGCCCACGTCGCCAGGAGTGTAGGCGTCGTCGCTGCGGATCTTCCGGTCGGCGGTGTACCGGTTGATCATGGAATCCATGTTGCCCGCCGTCACGCCCCAGAACAGGTTCGGGCGGCCCAGGGCCTTGAAGGCATCGGCGCTCTGCCAGTCGGGCTGGGCGATGATGCCCACGCGAAAGCCCTGCGCCTCCAGCGTGCGGCCGATCACGGCCATGCCGAAGCTGGGGTGGTCGACGTAGGCATCGCCCGTCACCAGGATCACGTCGCAGCTGTCCCAGCCGAGGCGCTCCATCTCGGTGCGGCTCATGGGCAGGAACGGGGCCGTGCCGAAGCGTTTCGCCCAATAGGGGCGATAGCTGGTCAGCGGCTTCGCGGCGCGCGCGAAAAAGGAAACGTCAACGGGGGCGTTCATGGAGGGCAAGGCGTGGGGAAGCCGCGATTTTAGGCTTTCGGGCCTTTCCTGTCGAAACCGAGGGCCAAGGCGCGTGCCCGCGCCCTGCGCCGCAGGGGGTCAGCCGCGGGTGGCGAGCGGCCTGGCGGCGGTCTCGGTGCGCGGCGTGGCGGGCCCCGATCGGCCCGTCACCATTCGCCGGAGGCACGCACCCGCTGGTCCAGATCCGGTGCGGGCGGCTCGCCGTAGGGCGAGTGCAGTTCGGTGGCTCTGGCGGTCCAGGCGGTAGGAATAGCGGCCAAGGCGCCCTCCTCCACGCGGCCCGGCCCGTTGGCACCGGCCAGGGCAGCGGGAAACACCATGGCGTTCATCACGTGGGTCAGCGCAGCGGCAAGCATGGCGGGTCCTTTTCATGCGGGGTTGCCGCCAGCGTATGGCGGCGGGGTGACTGTTTCGTGTCAACGAAAAAGGGCCCGCCGAAAAGGGAGCCCTTTGTGTGCCAACGGCCACACCGTCGGGAAGCGAAGGGTTATTTCGCCAGCGTCAGCGTGCCCTTCATCAGCGCGGAATGGCCGGGAAAGGAGCAGAAATAGGCATACGACTCGCCGGCCTTGAGCGCCTGGGTGGAGAACGTCACCGAATCGCTTTCGCCACCGCCCACGATCTTGGTGTGCGCGATCACCCGGGCATCCGCGTCCTTCACGTAGTTCTTGGCGGCCCCGGCGGCGATGCCATCCGTGGCCACGGCCTGCAGGTCGGCGGCCTTGCTCAGCACCCAGTTGTGGCCCATGGCGGTCTTCGGGAGCTTGCCCACGTGCTTGAGCTTGACGGTGAATTGCTTGCAGCTTTGCGGCACCGCGAGGGTCGCCTTGTTGAATTGCATCGCATCGTTGCCTTCGATCTCGGCCGTGCAGTCGGCGGCCCAGGTGGGGCCAGCCGCCAATACCAGGGCCAGCGCCGCGAATTTCCAGTGGTTTGCCATGAGGTCTTCCTTCTTCGTAAAACAGGTCCGTGTGCCTGGCGTTGCCGGGCTGCTCCATGCAGCCGGGCGAAGCAACAGCGCGATGCAGGGAGCGTATGCGCGGGGCGCCTGCAGCGCCTTGAGGTGCATCAAGCCTTGTGCCGAACGCCGTCCATGGAGCCGGCGTGCAGTTAAGCTCCGCCGCCCATGCCCTACACCGTGCGAACCCCCACCCACAGCGAACTGGTCATCAAGAAAAGCCGGTTCATCGGCTGCGTGCAGCCCATGGCGGACCGCGCGTCGGCCCAGGCCACCGTCGATGCGCTGTGGCAGCAGCACCCCGGTGCCGCGCACGTCTGCTGGGCGCTGCTGGCGGGCGGCCAGTCGGCCGCGGTGGACGACGGCGAACCCGGCGGCACCGCGGGCCGGCCGATGCTGGAGGTGCTGCGCCACCAGGACCTCGAAGGCGTGCTGGCCACCGTGGTGCGCTATTTCGGCGGCGTCAAGCTGGGTGCGGGCGGGCTGGTGCGGGCCTACACCGACACCATCGCGCAGGCGCTGCTGCCGGCCGAGAAGGTGCCGCTGCAGCGCATGGTGGTGCTGCAGTGCGAGGTGCCCTACGCCCTGGAGGGCCTGGTGCGCCGCGAGGTCGAGGCGGCCGGCGCCACGCTGGGCGAGGTGGCCCACGGCTCGCTGGTGGCCGTGCGCATCCAGTTGCCTCAGCCGCAGGAGGCGGCGTTCGTGCAGCGGCTGAACGACGCCTGCCAGGGCCGGATCGGCTGGATCGCGCCGTAGCGCCGCCATCGCCTGCGCCGAAAGTGCCCTGCACCTACAGGCCCCACCCTGCGGCCCGGGGACACTCAGCCATTCGCCACCCCTGAGGAGATCGACCCATGAGCCCACCCCTGGACGCCATCATCATCGGCGCGGGATCGGCAGGCCTTGCCGCGTTGCGCGAGGTTCGCAAACGCACCGACCGCGTGCGGATCGTCAACGATGGCCCCTGGGGGACCACCTGCGCGCGGGTGGGCTGCATGCCCTCCAAGATGCTGATCGAAGCGGCCAACGCCTACCACCGGCGCCACGCATTCGACACCTTCGGCCTGCGCGGCGGGGACGGCCTCTCCGTCGACATGCCTGCCGTGCTGGAGCGCGTGCGCGCCCTGCGCGACGAGTTCGTGGCGGGCACCGAGAAGGCATCGGCGGTCGGCGACCAGGGCATTTCGGGCCACGCGCGGCTGCGCGGCCCGGGCACGGTGGAAGTGGGAGGCAAGACCTACCATGCCCGCAGCGTCATCATCGCCACCGGCTCGCGCCCCATCATTCCCGAGGAATGGCTGGCGTTCGGCGACCGCATCCTGACCACCGACACCCTCTTCGAGCAGCCCACCCTGGGGCCGCGCGTGGCGGTCATCGGGCTGGGACCGCTGGGCGCGGAACTGGCGCAGGCCCTGTCGCGGCTGGGCGTGGAAGTGGCGGCGTTCTCGACCGGGCCATCGCTGGCCGGGCTGTCCGATCCCGACATCCTCGGTGCGCTCCAGGGCGTGCTGAAAGACGAATTCGTCGTCAGCGTGGGCGAGGAGGCCCGCTTGCGCGAAGTGCCGGGCGGCATCGAGGTCAGCAACGGCAGCACCACGGTGGTGGTGGACCAGGTGCTGGCGGCCATGGGGCGGCGGCCGAACATCGAACACCTCGGCCTCGATACCCTGGGCATCCCCCTGGACGCGCACGGCAAGCCGCCCGTGGATGCGCGCACCATGCAGATCGCGGACCTGCCCGTGTTCATGGCCGGCGATGCAGACGACCGCCGGCCGCTGCTGCACGAGGCCTCCGACGAGGGCCACATGGCCGCCCTGAACGCCATGGCACCCGAGCCGCAATGCTTTCGCCGTCGCACGCCGCTGTCCATCGTGTTCACCCAGCCCAACGCGGCGGTGATCGGCCAGGCCTGGAAGGACCTGAAAGAAGGCGAATTCGTGACGGGCTCGGTGGATTTCTCCCGCCAGGGCCGCGCGCGCGTGGCACAGCACAACCAGGGCCGCCTGAACGTGTATGCGGAGCGCGAAAGCGGCCGCATCCTGGGCTCGGAGCTTTGCGCCCCCAGCGGAGAGCACATGGCGCATCTGCTGGCGCTGGCCATCGACCGGTCGCTCACGGTGCAGGACCTGCTGCGCATGCCGTTCTACCACCCGGTCCTGGAGGAAGGCCTGCGCACCGCGCTGCGCGATGCGGCTTCGCACCTGCCCAGCGGCAGCGCTTCGGACCTGTCGGCCTGCTCCGCCTATGGGGCCAGCGCGCTCGATTGAATATTCCGCACCCACCCGGGCTTCAGTTCCGGGCGGGGGTGCCGAAAAAGGAGGGGTCTTTGCCTTCGCCTCGCCCCGAGGCCCCAACAGGAGCACCCCATGGATGTCGCGCTTTCCCAGTCGGTCGTCAACACCGCAACGGCCATGGCCAGCCAGAAGAATTCCGATGCCCTGAACATCCGGGTGCTGAAAAAGGCGCTGGACACGCAAGAGGCCTCCGCCACCTTGCTGATCGAATCGATGAAGCAATCGATGCCCCAACCGGCACTGGCCACCTCCGGCGCGCTGGGCACCCAGGTCAACACGTTCGCCTGAGCCGGCGGCCTCGAGGGGCCGGCGCTTTACGGGGAGGCGGTCTTATGGTGAAAGCCGCGATCTGATTCACCCAAACCACCGGCAGGTGAAACTTGGAATACTCTTTTAGCCAAAAAAGAGTATAAACAGGATCATGACCAACGATCTGATCCACAGCCTGACCGTGGCCCGAAAGGCCAGCCAGCTCACCCAGGCGGAGCTGGCCGAACGGGCCGGCCTCTCGCGCATGACGGTGCAGCGCACCGAAGGGGGCGACCTGGACCCCCGCTATTCCACTCTGACGGAAATGGCCCGCGTGCTGGGGATGGACATCATCGCCGTGCCCAGCACCCTTCGGCCGAGCCTGCAGGCCTTCATCCAGTCGGGCGGCAAATTCCTGGGACAGCCCCAGGGCGTGGATGCCCCGCCTTCGGTGATCGACAGCCTGCGCAAAAAAGGCTGAGCGCGGCCGGCTGACCCGCCATGAGCACCTCCATCCGCTACCTGCGCCTGTACCTGCACCGCCCGGCCGGCCAGGGTGCCGGCCGCATGGCGATCGGCTACCTCTCGCAGTACGGCGACATCCTGCGCGTATCGTTCGATGCCAGCTACATCAACGACCCCGGCCGCCCCACCCTGTCGCTCAGCTTTCAGGGCGAGACCGAGGCCGCCACGCAGCAGATCCTGGCTTCGGCGCGCGACGCCCGGCTGGTGCGCACCGATGGCCGCTGGCCGGTGTACTTCCAGAACCTGCTGCCCGAAGGCCACAACCGCGAGCGCCTCGCGCGCGAGCGCGGCTGCACGCCCGAGGACGAGTTCGAGCTGCTGGCCGCCGCGGGCCACGATCTGATGGGCGCGCTGGAGGTGGAGCCCGTGCCCGCACAGGACGGCGTGCCCGACGTGGTTCGCCACTGGCACACCACCCAGGGCCTGGACGTGCTGGAGCCGGGCTTCGTCGAATACCCCGTGGAGGACGCGGCCTCGCTGCCCGGCGTGGTCACCAAGTTCAGCGCGGTGCAGGAAGGGCGGCGCTACACCGTGCACCGCAAGGGCGCGGCCGGCAGCGTGATCCTGAAGCTGCCCACCACCGCCCACCCCGACCTGGTGGCCAACGAACACGCCGGCTACCAGCTGTGCCGGGCGCTCGGCCTGGACTGCGCCCAGGCGGATGTCATCACCCGCGCCGAGGCCGATCTGCCCGATGCCGTGCCCTTCGACGAGATCCTGGCCGTGCAGCGGTTCGACCACCTGCCCGGCGGCCAGCGGGTGCACATGGAAGAGTTCAACCAAGTGCTGGGCTACACGCCGCGGCAAAAGTACGGCAAGGGCATCCTGCATGACTACGCCACCATGCTGCGCGTGCTGGACCGCCTGAGCCACCAGCCCGTGCACGACACCCGCGAGTTCCTCGCCCGCATGGTCGCCTTCATCCTCATGGGCAACACCGATGCGCACCTCAAGAACTGGGCGCTGGTCTACCCTGACGGGCGCGCACCGCAGCTGTCGCCGCTGTACGACCCCGTGTGCGTCGCCGCGTTCTTCGAGGGCATGCCCGAAAGCCAGTACGCGGTGAACCGGGCCATCGACAAAACCCTGCGCGCCTTTTCATGGGACGACATGGAGGGGCTGATCAAGGCCGCCGGCCTGCTGCGGGCGCCGCGCCATCTTGCGCTGCTGCGCGACTCGGTGCGCCTGGCCCAGCAGGCATGGCCCGAGCGCATCGCCGACGCACCGCCCGCGATGCGCCGATCGGTCGCGGAGCGCCTGGCAGGCGGTGTCGCCCTCACACGGAACTGAAAGCACAACTCCCAGCATGACCACCCCATCATTGAACCCAGCCGATCCCCTTTGCCCGCCCGGCGAGCGCGGCGCCTTGCAGGTGCCCTACCTCAAGCGCTGCTGGTCCCGCTGGATGGCGGCGCGCCAAGGCCTGCCCACGGGCGAGAACGCGGAATCCCATCGCACGCAGATCGTGCTCGCGGCAATGGGCCTGGGCCTGGAGCAGACCATGCAGCACGTGCTGTGGCATGCGCCGGAGTTCGCGGACTTCGAGGACTGGATCGTGCGCACCGCCGGGGCGCCCGATGCCGCCACCATCGCCCGCATCCAGGCGCTGGTGGACGGCGGGCCGGTGCCCGACGCCGTGGCCCGGCTGCACGCCCAGGTCGACGCCATGCCGCCCGTGCTGGATGCCGACGACCTGGCGCACTGGGACGAGCACGGCTACGTGATCGTGCGGCAGGCCGTGGCGCCCGACGACAGCGCCGCCGCGGCGCAAGTGGTGTGGGAGGCGGTGGGCGCCACGCCGGACGATGTGGAGTCGTGGTACCGCAACGCCCCGCGCAACATCATGGTGCAACTGTTCCAGCACCCCGCGTTCGACGCGAACCGCCGGGCGCTGCGCATCCACAAGGCGTTCGCGCAACTGTGGGGCACCGCCGACCTGTGGCGCAGCACGGACCGCTGCGGTTTCAATGTGCCGGAGCGCCCCGGCCACCCTTACCAGGCGCAGGGGCTGCACTGGGATGTGAGCCTGGAGCCACCCATCCCGTTTTGCACCCAGGGCATCCTGTACCTCACGGACACGCCGCCCGAACAGGGCGCGCTCACCGTGGTGCCGGGCTTTCACCGCCAGGTGGAAAGGTGGCTGGCCGGACTGCCGCCGGACGCCGATCCGCGCAGGCAGGATTTCCAGGTGCTGGGCGCCCGGCCCATCGGCGCGGAGGCCGGCGATCTGGTGATCTGGCAACAGGCGCTGCCCCACGGCGCCAGCCCCAACCGCGGTGCGCGGCCCCGTCTGGTGCAGTACATCAACATGATGCCCGCCGACGTGCCGATTCAGGCGATCTGGCGCTGAGCAGCCTCCACCATCCCCTATCGGGGCGTGCCCGAAACCCGCCAGATGGCGTTGCCCACGTCATCGGCCACCAGCAGCCCGCCGCGCGCATCCAGCGCCACGCCGACGGGACGGCCATAGGCATCGCCTTCGGGGCTGAGGAATCCGGTCAGCACGTCGATCGGCTGGCCCTTGGGCTGGCCGTTCTCGAACGGCACGAAGACCACCTTGTAGCCACTGCGCGGCTTGCGGTTCCACGAGCCGTGCAGACCCACGAACGCCCCCTGGGCCAGTTGCTGCGGCAACCCGTTGCCGGCCGAGGGCGGGCCCGAGAAGGCCAGCCCCAGCGGTGCCACGTGGCTGCCCAGCGCATAGTCGGGTGCGATGGCCTTGGCGACCTGGTCCGGCTGGGGTGGCTTCACCCGCACATCCACATGCTGGCCGTAGTAGCTGTAGGGCCACCCGTAGAACGCGCCCTCCTTCACCGAGGTGAGGTAGTCGGGCACGAGGTCGCTGCCGATCTCGTCGCGTTCGTTCACCACCGTCCACAGCGCGCCGCTGCCGGGGGCCCAGCCCAGGCCGTTCGGATTGCGCAGGCCGCTGGCGAAGATGCGGTGGGTGCCGCTGGCGCGGTCCACCTCCCAGATGGCGGCGCGGCCTTGCTCGGCCTCGATGCCGTTCTCGGCCACGTTGCTGTTGGAGCCCACGGTCACATAGAGCTTGCGGCCGTCGGGGCTGGCGATGAGGTTCTTGGTCCAGTGGTGGTTGAACGGCAGGCCGGGCAGGTCCACCACCTTGGTGGCGGGCGCGGTGATGGTGGTCTGGCCCGCCGTGTAAGGAAAGCGCACCACCGCATCGGTGTTGGCGACGTAGAAATCGCCCCCCACCAGCGCCATGCCGAACGGGGAATGCAGGCCCTGCAGGAATACGCTGCGCGTTTCCGCAACGCCATCGCCGTCGGTGTCGCGCAGCAAGGTGATGCGGTCGGCCGACGGCGCGCCCGAGCCCGCGCGGCCCATGACCTTGCCCATGACCCAGTTGCGCACGTTCTTCACCAGCCCCTGGTCTTCCTTGGGCTTGGCCGGCGTGTTGCTCTCCGCGACCAGCACGTCGCCGTTGGGCAGTACGTACACCCAGCGCGGATGGTCCAGCCCCTTGGCCAGCGCGGTGACCTGCATGCCCGCCATGGGCGTGGGCTGCATGCCGTCGGGCCAACCCTTGGCGGGTGCGATGTGAACGGTGGGGATCAGGGTCTTGTGGGGTTCGGGCAGCGTGGGCGACGGGCCCACGCCGGCCTCGGGCGGCAGCCGCGCCGTATCGCCGCAGCCGGCCAGGGCCCCAGCCAGCGCGCAGCCCAGGACGGCGACAGGCCAGCGGGCGGTTGAAAACGGGGGGAGATGGGAGCGTCGCGCGTGCATGGGAGAACCTGCCTTCTGTGCTGTGTTGGGGTGCCGATCGCGGCGGATGCGCCGCGATGCGGGCCAGTGTGCCGCGCTGGCACCACCGCCCCTGTCAGCCATGGACGCGAACGCGCCGGACGGGTCTCCCATCCCCTCCCCTCTCCGGCATGCAGCGGGCCCGGGCGCCAGGGCACCGGGCCGCGTCACGCCACCGCGCGGTGTCAGTCCACCTTGATGTTGGCGGCCTTGATCACCTGCGCCCACTTGGCGACTTCGGCCTTCTGGAAGGTGGCGATCTGCGCGGTCGTCATGTCGGCCGGCTCCATGCCGAAGCTCTTGAGGCGGGTCTGCATGTCCGGCTGCGCGAGGATCTTGCGGATTTCGGTGTGCAGGCGGGTCACGACCGGCTCGGGCGTGCCGGCGGGTACGAAGATGGCCTGCCACGACTGCACCTCGAAGTCGGCCAGGTCCTTCAAGCCGGATTCGGCCACGGTGGGCACGTCGGGCATCGAGCCCAGGCGCTTGGCCGAGGTGACGGCAATGGCGCGCAGCTTGCCGCTCTGGATGTGCGGCGCGGCCACGACGGTGGTGTCGAACATCATGTCCACCTGCCCGCCGATCACGTCCTGGATGGCCGGGCCGCTGCCCTTGTACGGCACGTGGGTGAACTTCACGCCCGACTTGTAGGCCAGCAGCTCCAGCGCCAGATGCTGCGAGGTGCCGGTGCCGGCCGAGGCGGACGACAGGCCGCCCGATTTGCCGCGGGCCGCGTCCAGCACGTCCTTCAGGGTTTTGTAGGGGCTGCTGGCCGCCACCACCAGCACCACCGGGTTGGTGCCGATGAGCGTGACGGGCGCGAATGACTTCACCGGGTCGTAGCCCAGCTTCGGGTACAGGCTCACGTTGATGGCGTGTGAGCTGATGGTGCCGCCCAGCAGCGTGTAGCCGTCCGGTGCCGCGCGGGCCGCGATTTCCGAGCCGACGCTGCCGCCCGCCCCGCCCTTGTTGTCCACCACCACGGTCGTGCCCAGGGCAGTGCCCAGCTGCTGGCTGATCAGCCGGCCCAGCGTGTCGGTGGTGCCGCCCGCCGCGAACGGTACCAGGTAGGTGATGGTCTTGCCGGTGGGCCAGGTGCCCTGCGCGAAAACGGGCAGGCCGATGAAGCTGCCGGCGGCGGCCGCAGCGGCCGCGGCGGCGATGAAGGTTCTGCGTTGCATGTGCGTTGTCTCCTGGTTTTGAAAAATCAGACCGCTCCGCGCGTTTCCACGTAGAGCGAATAGATCGAGTGGCTGCTGGCCATGAAGAGGCGGTTTTTCTTGGGGCCGCCGAACACGAGGTTCGGGCAACGCTCGGGCAGGCGGATGTGGCCGATGGCCTTGCCGGATGGGTTGAACACCATCACGCCGTCCAGGTCCGCGGCGACCGAGTCGGCCGCGCCCGTGCTGCCCCAGCCGCACCACAGGTTGCCGTCTTCATCGACCTTGAATCCGTCCAGCGCGCCCGCCCCGCCCTCGATCAGCACGGTCGGGTTGGCCAGACCCTGGCGGGCGGTGACGTCGTAGCGCACGATCTGGCGGCGGTTGTCGGCCGTGCGCGCCACGAGGTAGAGCTGCTTTTCGTCCGGCGTGAACGCCAGACCGTTGGGAAAGCGCGCCTCCAGCACGCGATCCAGCCGGCCGGAAGGATCGATGCGGTACAGCGCATGCGGAAGCTCGGAGACGGCCTTGTCGCCCTCCCAGTGGCCGCCGATGCCGAACGGCGGGTCGGTGAACCAGACCGAGCCGTCGCTCGGGCAGACGATGTCATTGGGCGAGTTCAGGCGCTTGCCCTCGAAGCGGTCGGCCAGCACGGTGATGCTGCCGTCGTACTCGGTGCGGGTCACGCGGCGGGTCAGGTGCTCGCACGTCAGCAGCCGGCCCTGGCGGTCGCGGCCCAGGCCGTTGGAGAAGTTGGAGGGCTGGCGGAACACGCCGGTCTGCCCCGTGGCCTCGTCCCAGCGCAGGATGCGGTTGTTGGGAATGTCGGAAAACAGCAGGTAGCGCCCATCGCCGAACCACACCGGGCCTTCGACCCAGCGAAAGCCGGTGGCGATCTGCTCCACGCTGCTGCTGAACAGGCGGTACTTGGCGAATGACGGATCCAGGATCTGCACCGAGGGATCGGGGTAGCGCTGCTGCGGCTTGAAGTCGAACGCCTGGGCCTGCGCGAGGCCCGTGGCCGTGGCGGCCAGCGCGCCGGCCATGAAACGGCGGCGCGATGGCGGGGTCTGGGGGGTGGCGTCTTGTGTCGCTCTTTGCATGGGTTTTGTCTCCGGTCGTGTTTTCAGGAAGCGCGGCGGGCTCCAGGTCCCGAAGCCGCGCGGGCGGGCAGGCGCATGCGTGCCCACGCACCAAGGCGTCGATGTTTCACGGCAGGTCGACGATCTCGACCCAGTTGGGGTTCTTGCCCGCCGCCACGCGCGTGGGCGTGCCCGGCACGCCGGTGGCTGGATCGATGGGGTGCAGCGACACGCTGTGCGAGTCCTGCCCCGCCGCGATCAGGAAGCGCCCCGAGGCATCGACGGCAAAGCCGCGCGGCGACTTCTCGGTCGGCACCTGACCGAGCGGCTCGAGCTGCCCGGTGGCCGCATCGACGCGGAAGGAGGACAGCGTGCTCGACGTGCGCTCGGACGCATACAGCGTGCGCCCATCGGGCGACAGGTGCAGGTCGGCCGCCCAGGGCTTGCCGGTGAAGCCCGGCGGCAAGGTGGTGGTGCGCTGCACCTCGCGCAGCGTGCCGCGCTCGGCGTCGTACGCCATCACGTGCAGGGCCGCGTCCAGCTCGTCCACCACGTACATATACCGCTGCGCCTTGTCCCAGACGAAGTGGCGCGGGCCGGCCTTTTCCGGGGCCACCGCGGTCAGCGCCGGCTCGTTGGCGGTCAGCTTTCCGGTGGTGGCGTCGAAGCGCCAGCTCGACAGATGGTCACCACCCAGGCTGGTGGCGAACACGTAGCGGTTGGCCGCGTCGGCATGGATGGCGTGCGCGTTGGGCGCCGTGGGAATGAGCTGCTGCACCGCACCCACCAGCCCGTCCTTGTCGATGCTGTTGACGGTGATCTTGTGGCCCGGGTAGGACGCGGCGAACAGCCAGCGGCCGGTGGCATCGGTGTCGATGTTGGCCATGCTGTCCGCCAGGGCGGCCTCGCCCTGCTTCTTCAGGCGGCCGCTGGCCGGATCGATGGCCAGCGTCACCACGCGAAAAGGCTGCGAGCGCAGCGCCACGTACAGCTGGCGCTTGTTGGGCGAGACCGCCATGGGCATGGCCTGGCCGCCCACGGTCACGGTCTCCACCGGCTGGAGTTGGCCGGCGGCGCGGTCCAGTTCGTACACCGAGATGTCCTGGCTGTCGGCGTTCGACACATAGACCCAGGTGGCGGCCGAGGCCGCGCCGCTGGCCGCCATCAGCGCGGCGGCGGCCACGGGGGCCAGCGCCACCGCGCGCAGGAAGGAGGAAGAAATCGCCATGGATCGCTCTCTTTCCGGGGTCACTTGACCACCATGAACATGCTGGGCAGCCAGGTCGAGAAGGCCGGCACGAAGGTCACGAGGGCCAGCGCGAAGATCAGCGCGCCGTAGAAAGGCCAGATCGTGCGCATCACCGTGCCCACCGACACGCCGCCGATTGCGCAGCCCACGAACTGGGTGGTGCCCACGGGCGGCGTGTTCAGGCCCAGCGCGCAGTTGATCAGCATGACGATGCCGAACTGCACCGAGCTCATGCCGTAGTGCTGGGCGATGGGCAGGAAGATCGGCGTGCACAGCAGGATGGTGGCCGCCATGTCCAGGAACGTGCCCAGCACGAACAGGATGATGTTGATCAGCAGGAAGATCACCCACGGCGTGCTGGTCACCTGCGACAGCATCTGGCCCGTGAGTTCGGCCACGCCGTACAGGCTGATGAGGTAGCCGAAGGTGCTGGAGATGCCGATCAGCAGCAGGATCACGCCCGTGGTGCGCACCGCCTTCGAGGCCGCCTTGATGAAGTGCTCCCACTTCAGCGTGCGGTACAGGAACACGGTCAGGCCCAGCGCATACAGCACGGCCACGGCCGCCGATTCGGTGGCGGTGAAGATGCCCGAAAGAATGCCCCCCAGGATCAGCACGACGATGAACAGCCCCGGCAGCGCGGCGGCGAACGAACGCCCGACGATCTGCCAGCCCGGGAACGTGCCCGCGGGGTAGCCGCGCTTGACGGCCACGAGGTAGGCCGCGGCCAGGTTGCTGATGGTGAGCACCAGCGCGGGAATCAGCGCCGCGAGGATCAGCGCCGCGATGGACACCTTGCCGCCGGCCGCCAGCGAATAGATGATGAGGTTGTGGCTGGTGGGCATGAGCGCCCCCACCAGCGCCGCGTGCGTCGTCACGTTGACGGCGTAGTCGGCGTGGTAGCCCTCCTTCTTCATCATCGGGATCATCACGGCGCCCATGGCCGACACGTCCGCCACCGGCGAGCCCGAGACGCCGCCGAACAGCGTGCAGGCCACCACGTTGGACATGCCCAGCCCGCCGCGCACGTGGCCCACCAGGTTGCGCGCGAAGTTGACGATGCGGTCGGCGATGCCGCCGTACAGCATCAGCTCGCCCGCGAAGATGAAGAACGGAATCGCCAGGAACGAGAAGATGCCCATGCCCGAGGTCATCTGCTGGAAGCCGACCTCCAGGGGCAAGCCTTCGTACAGCAGGGTGGCCAGGGCCGACAGGCCGATGGAAAACGCCACGGGCACGCCCAGCAGCAGGAACAGCGTGAACGACACGCTCAGGATCAAAAGTGGCACGGTCATGGTTTTTCTCAGCCCCAGGCAGGTTCGACTTCGCGGCCCTGGGCCAGCGCGATGATGTGTTCGATCGAGAACATCACGATCAGGACGCCCGCGATCGCGGCCGGCACGTATTTCCAACCTTCGGAGATCCACAGCGTGGGCAGCCGGTAGTCCCACACCGACTGCGCGAGCGACGCGCAGCTGTAGGCCATCACGGCGCCGAACACGAGCACCAGCGCATGGATGAGGTATTCCATCTTCAGGCGCAGCCAGTCGGGCGCCAGCACCAGGAACGATTCGAGCCCGATGTGGCCGGCATCGCGCACGCCCACCGCCACGCCGAACATGGTGACGTAGATCACCAGCAGCAGGGCCAGGCTTTCCGCCCAGGTTGGCGTGTTGTTGAGCACATAGCGTCCGAACACCTGCCAGCTCACGGCGCAGATCACTGCGACTAGGCCGAGGATGCCCAGCCACATGCAGACGCGGGCGAGCGTGCGGCAAATTTGGGTATACATTTTGTTATGAGTAAAAAAGGCCCCTGGCGCAATATCCACTAGGGCACCATGCTATTGATTTAAGAGCAAAAAAAGCCCACTTCAGGAAGTGGGCAGAAAGGGACTTACTGGGTGTCCTGAACGCGCTTGACCAGGTCCTTGAGCTTGGCGTCCGGGATGAACTTGTCGTACACGGGCTTCATCGCGGCCTGGAACGGGGCCTTGTCGATTTCGATGATCTCGGCACCGCCGGCCTTCACCGTCGCCAGCGACTTGATCTCGCGCTCGGCCCATTGCTTGCGCATGTAGGGCACCGACTCCTTGGCGGCCTGGCGGATCCAGCCCTGCTCTTCGGGCGACAGGCGGTCCCAGGCGCGCTTGGAGAACAGCAGCATCTCGGGGGCCATGGAGTGCTCGGTCTTGGTGTAGTACTTGGCCACCTCGAACGAACGCGAGCTCTCGTACGTGGGGTAGTTGTTCTCGGCCGCGTCGATCAGGCCGGTCTTGAGGCCGGTGTACACCTCGCCCATGGGCATGGGGGTGGCGTTGGCGCCCATGGCCTCCAGCATCGACACCCACAGGTCGGACTGCTGCACGCGCACTTTCAGGCCCTTCATGTCGGCGAAGCTGCGCACGGGCTTCTTGGCGGTGAACATCGAGCGGGCGCCGCTGTCGTAGTAGGCCAGGCCCACGAAGCCCTGCTTTTCGCAGGCCTTGAGGATTTCCTCGCCGATCGGGCCGTCCAGCACCTTGTGCAGATGCTCGACCGAGCGGAACAGGAACGGCATCGTGGGAACCACGGTCTCGGGGCAGATGTTGTTCATCGCGCCAATGTTGATGCGCACCAGCTGCAGCGCGCCGATCTTGGCCTGCTCGATGGTGTCCTTCTCGCTGCCCAGGGCGCCGTTGTTGAACACCTTGATGGTGTGCTTGCCGCCCGACAGGGCTTTCAGGCGTTCGCCCATGAACTTGACCGCCGTCACGGTCGGGTAGTCGTCAGGGTGGATGTCCGCGGAGCGCAGCTCGGTGGCCTGCGCGGCGCCGAAGCCCAGTGTGAGCGCGGCCAGGGTGGCCAGGGTGGTCTTCAGGAATTTCATTTGTCTGCCTCGTCTCTTTTGCTGTTGGAAATACGTTTTGGGGGAGAAATCGGTAGAGGGACCCAGGCCCCGTTCAGACAGGGGCGGTGAATTCTGGCTCCGGCACGCCCTGCGTACCCGGGCGCAATGCGAAGACACCGCCGGCCAACGGCTGGTCCGACAGGTCCACGCCTGCGGGGCGGATGGAGGTGACGTACAGCGTGTCGAGCTGCGGGCCGCCGAAGGCGCACATGGCGGGCTTTTTCACCGGCACGGCCAGGGACCGGTCGAGCCGGCCATCGGGGGTGAAGCGGTGCACCAGGCCCGCGTCGTTGCCACAGATCCAGTAGCCGCCATCCAGATCGATCGCCGCGCCATCGGGGCGCCCCGGCAGCGGATTCATGTCGGCGAACAGGCGCCGGCGGCTCGGCGTGCCGGTCTCGGTGTCGTAGTCGAAGGCCCAGATCGCCTGCACCTGGGGGTGCGAATCGGACAGGTACATCGTGCGCCCGTCGGGACTGAAAGCAATGCCGTTGGGCACGATCAAATCGCCCAGCGCCAGGTCGGTGCCTGCGCCGGCCGCCATCTCCTGCGCACCGAACCGGTACACCTTGCCCACGCGGGCGGCGGCGCCCATGTCCTGCAGCATGGTGCCGGCGATGAACCGCCCCTGGCGGTCACAGCGGCCGTCGTTGAAGCGCATGCCCGCCCGGGCGTGGTCGGCCGTGGCCAGGCGCTGCGCCTGCAGCGGGCCGGATGCGGCACCGCCCGGCGGCAGGTCGAGCTGGAACCAGCCGCTTTCCAAACCGGCAAGCCATCGGCCGGGCTGCCCGGCCCAGGGAGCGATGCAGGCGACCATCTCGGGTGCCTTCCACTGCGCCTGCTCGCCGGTCTGCGCGGACCAGCGGTGCAGCACGCCCTGGGGAATGTCGGCCCAGTACAGCGCCTGCCCGGCAGCGCGCCACACCGGGCTCTCGCCCGTCGCGCAGCGCGCATCCAGCACCAGTTCCGCGCTGGCGTTCACGGCGGTCATCCTTCGAACGGGCCCTGGGCCGTGAAGGCCCCGCCCTGGTAGATGGCGGCCGGGTCGGTCGGCGCGGGTGCGGGCTGGGCCTCGACCTGGGCACGAAAGGGTTCGGAGCTGTCCTTGGGCGTGAAGCCCAGGTGCGCTGCCGCATGGTTGTCCCACCACAGATCGCGGTTGGCGGAGGCGCCATACACCACGGTGTGGCCCACGTCCGGGGTGAACAGGGCCTTTTCGACGAGCTGGGTGAGGTCGTCGTAGCTCAGCCAGGAGCTCATCATGCGGCGGTCGCGCGGCGCAGGGAACGAGGAGCCGATGCGCAGGCTCACCGTCTCGATGCCATAGCGGTCGAAATAGAAGCTCGCCATGTCTTCGCCGAACGACTTGGACAGGCCGTAATAGCCATCGGGCCGGCGGCGGGCATTGGCGTCGATGCGTTCGTCCTGGCGGTAAAAGCCCGTCACATGGTTGGAGCTGGCGAACACCACGCGGCGCACGCCGTGGCGACGCGCGCCTTCGTAGATGTGGAACACGCCCTTGATGTTGGCTTCCAGGATCTGCTCGAAGGGCCGCTCCACCGATACCCCGCCCAGGTGCACGATGGCGTCGCAGCCGGCCACCAGCGCGTCCACCGCAGCCTTGTCGGCCAGATCGCAGGGCACCACCTCTTCATCGGGGCCACGCGAAGGGGCCAGGGTGGAGATGTCGGACAGCCGCAGCACCTCGGCATACGGGCGCAGTCTTTCGCGCAACACCTGGCCCAGGCCGCCTGCGGCGCCGGTCAAAAGAAGACGGGGTAAACGGGACGGCTGGCTCATGAAGCTCCTCTGGCTAGTATTTGTCATATGTTGTCATACAACGTTCAGCGATTATCATCACCGCCATGGCCGCACCGATAAAGGGATTACCCGCATACCCCGCCCCCACCGAATCAACGGCCCCGAACCTGTCCCCGGCCCCGGTCCGGCGCGCCCGCGGACTGGCCAACGCCGTGGTGGAAGACTTCTCTGGAAAGATCCGCGACCGGCTGCTGACGCCGGGCGACAAGCTGCCCACCGAATCGGAAATCATGCGCGCCCACGACGTGAGCCGCACCGTGGTGCGCGAGGCCCTGTCCAAGCTCCAGGCCGCCGGCCTCGTGGAAACGCGGCACGGCATCGGCACCTTCGTTCTGCCCCCGCGCGCCGGCGGCGTGTTCCGCCTGGACCCGTCCGAACTCACGGCGTCGGTGGACGTTCTGGCCGTGCTGGAGTTGCGCATCAGCCTGGAAACCGAGTCGGCCGGCCTTGCGGCCATGCGCCGCAGCGAAACGCACCTGCAGGCCATGCGCCAGGCGCTGGACGACTTCGAGCGCAACGTGGCCATGGGCGGCGACACGGTGGGGCACGACTTCCGCTTTCACCTGCAGATCGCCGAGGCGACGGGCAACCCGTACTTCGCCGACATCATGAACCACCTGGGCACCACGCTGATTCCGCGCACCCGCATCTCGGGCATCCGCAACGCAGTGCGGGGCCACGAATACCTGAGCCGGGTGAACCGCGAGCACGAAGAGATCTATTCGGCCATCGCCCGCAAGGACCCCGAGTCGGCGCGCGCGGCCATGCGCATCCACCTCACCAACAGCCGCGAGCGCCTGCGTTTGGCGCAGGAGGCGGCCAAAACACCGCCGGCTCCGGTGCAAGCCCCCGCCGCCACACCCGAAGCCTGAAACCCAGCCACTCGCCCAAAGGCCGGGCAGCGCGGGTCATCGTTAACCCGAAGAGCCGCGGAAAAGCATCCTCCGGCGCTTGTGCCTTGCCATTTTTAAGTTGTATGATGACGTACAACAAAAAATGATCCAACCCAAGCAAGGAGACATGCAATGACTTTGAACCGCCGCCACGCCATGGTCTATGGTGCCGCCGCCCTGGCCAGCACCACGGCCATGGGCCAGACCGCCAATTGGCCCACGAAAACGTTGCGCCTCATCGTGCCCTACCCGCCCGGCGGCAGTTCGGACATCATTGCGCGCGCCATCAGCCAGCCGCTGTCGGACCTGCTCAAGCAGAACGTCATCGTGGAAAACAAGCCCGGCGCCAACGGCAACCTGGGCGCTGACTTCGTCGCCAAGGCCCAGCCTGACGGCTACACCATGCTGCTGTGCGACGTGGGGGCGCTGGCCATCAGCCCCTCGGTCTATACCAAGCTGCCATTCAACCCCTCCAAGGACCTGCGTGGCGCGACCATGCTGGCCTACTCGCCGCACATGCTGGTGGTGCACCCGTCCGTGCCCGCCAACAACCTGAAGGAACTGATCGCCCTGTCCAAGACGGCCGACCTGAATTTCGCCGTCACCGCCACGGGCAGCGCGCCGCACCTGGCCGGCGTGGCGCTGGAGCGCGCCAGTGGCGCCCGCTGGCAATATGTGCCTTACAAGGGCGGCGTGACCGCCATCCAGGACACGATGGCCGGCCAGACCCAGGTGCTGATGAACGGCATGCTCGCCACCCTGCCCCACGTGCAGAGCGGCAAGCTCAAGGTGCTGGCGCTGTCCAAGGCCACGCGCATGCCGCTGCTGGCCGATGTGCCCACCATTGCCGAGCAGGGCATCCCCGGCTTCGAGTCCGGCACCTGGCAAGGCATCCTCGTGCCGCGCGGCACGCCCGATCCGATCGTGCAGCGCCTGAACACGGCCCTCATCTCCGTCATCCGCACGCCGGAAATCCGCTCCCGCCTCGCGGGCCAGGGCGCCGAGGTCGTGACCATGGCCTCCGCCGAGCAAGACAAGTTCTTCGAGAAGGAGCGCGCACGCTGGGCCAGTGTGGTGTCGGCGGCGCAGATCCGACTCGACTGATTTTTCACTTTTCCCTTTTTCCACCCACTACCCCGTACCGCCATGCAACCTCAAGAACTCAAGACCATCATGGGCTCCGGCCTCCTGTCGTTCCCGCTCACGGACTTCGACGCCCAGGGCCAATTCAACGCCAAGGGCTACGCGGAGCGCCTGGAATGGCTGGCCCCCTACGGTGCCAGCGCCTTGTTCGCGGCAGGCGGCACGGGTGAGTTCTTCTCGCTCACGGCGGACGAGTATCCCGGCATCATCAAGACCGCCGTGGACACCTGCCGCGGCAAGGTGCCGATCATCGCCGGCGCCGGCGGCCCTACCCGCTTTGCCATCCAGTGCGCCCAGGCGGCCGAGAAGGCCGGCGCCCACGGCATCCTGCTGCTGCCGCACTACCTGACGGAAGCCGGCCAGGAAGGCCTGGCCGCGCACGTCGAAGAGGTGTGCAAGAGCGTGAAGTTCGGCGTGATCGTCTACAACCGCGGCCAGAGCCGCTTCACCCCCGAAACGCTGGCACGCCTGGCCGAGCGCAACGCCAACCTGGTGGGCTTCAAGGACGGCGTGGGCGACATCGAACTGATGAACTCCATCTACATGAAGATGGGCGACCGCTTTGCCTACCTGGGTGGCCTGCCGACTGCCGAGGTGTATGCCGCGGCCTACAAGGCACTGGGCACGCCGGTGTATTCGTCGGCCGTGTTCAACTTCATCCCCAAGACGGCGATGGACTTCTACAAGGCCGTGGCCAACGACGATCTGGCGACGCAGCACCACCTGCTGCGCGAGTTCTTCATGCCTTATCTCGAACTGCGCAACCGCATGGCCGGCTATGCCGTCAGCATCGTCAAGGCCGGCGCGAAGATCGTCGGCCACGACGCCGGCCCCGTGCGCGCCCCGCTCACGGACCTCAAGCCCGGCGAAATGCAGGAACTCAAGGCACTCATCGACAAGCTCGGCCCGCAATAAGGCGCCGCGGCTGAAGATCCGGCGCCCGGCCGTGCACGGGCGCCGGTGGGTCAAGCCATCCGCACGGGGCATCCATAAAACCACACCACAACGGAGACAAGAGATGTACAAGAAACTGTTCCTTGCGGCGGCCACGGCCGTCACCCTGCTGGCCCTGGGCGGCTGCGCCACGGCACCGGCCGGCGCGGTCGCCGATGCGCCGCAGTCGGTCGCCACCGCGGCCGAGCGCCTGCGAATCGCCATGATCGACCCGACCCCCGCCGCGCTGAACCAGCTCGTGGCCGACGACCTGAGCTATGGCCACTCGGGAGGCCGGGTGGACACCAAGGCCAGCTTCATCAGCGACCTGCTCGACGGCAAGTCCGACTTCGTCACCATCGTCATCAGCGACCAGACCATCAAGGTGGTCGGCGACGTGGCCATCGTCCGCCACACCCTGACGGCCGATACCAACGATTCGGGCAAGCCCGGCAAGGTGCAGATCAAGATCCTGGGCGTCTGGCAAAAGCAAGGCGCCGATTGGAAGCTGCTGGCCCGCCAGGCCGTCCGCGCAGCGCCCTGATTCCCCCCGACGAGGAGGCCGCGCGTGCGGCTTTCTCGTGGGGCTTCGAATTCTTTCTGCTCCCTGCGACCGCTTTCACACCGGCCTGCACCCCAAGGCCCTGGATGCGCCGCCGTACCATCCCCGCCCATGAGCACCACACCCCGGCCCCGCCTCCTGCAAATCGCCCGCCTGCCCCTGCCGGCGCTCGAAGCCGACCTGGCTGCGCAGTTCGACATCGTTTGCCTGTCCGACCAACCCGATCCCGCCGCGTTCCTTGCCGAACGCGGCGCCGACTTCACGGGCGTGGTCACCTCCGCCTCCATTGGCCTGAAACGGGAGGTGATCGATGCCTTGCCGAGATTGCGGGTCATCAGCAGCTTCGGCGTGGGGTTCGACGCGCTGGACATCGCGGCGGCGAGCGCGCGGGGCATCCAGGTGGGCTACACGCCCGGCGTCTTGAACGATTGCGTGGCCGACCTGGCCTTTGCCCTGCTGCTGGATGTGTCGCGTGGCGTCAGCGCCAGCGACCGCTTCGTGCGGCGCGGCGACTGGACCACCGCCCGGTTCGCGCCCCAGACCCGGGTGTCCGGCAAGCGCCTGGGGCTCGTCGGCATGGGCCGCATCGGGCAGGCCGTGGCCGAACGCGCCTCGGGCTTTCGCATGGAGGTCGGCTACCACAACCGCCGGCCCAGCGCCCAGTCCGCCCTGCCCTATTTCGACTCATTGCTGGAACTGGCCCGATGGGCCGACTACCTGGTGCTGACCGTGGCTGGAGGGGCGGAAACCCGCCATCTGGTCGATCGCGCCGTGCTGGAGGCCCTCGGCCCCCGGGGTTTTCTGATCAACGTGGCACGGGGCAGCGTGGTCGATGAAGCCGCCCTGATCGACGCCCTGGCAGAACGCCGCATCGCCGGTGCGGGCCTCGACGTGTTCGAAAACGAACCATCGGTGCCGGCCGCCCTGCAGGCGCTGGACAACGTGGTCCTGACACCGCACACCGCCAGCGCCACCCATGAAACCCGCCGCGCCATGGCCGACATGGTGCTGGACAACCTGCACGCCTTCTACGCCACGGGTGCTGTCCGCGCCCCGGTGCCCAGCACCGGGACGGCTTGAACCCACTTCGCTCCGCCACTCTCCGAAGCCACACCCATGCCCACTGCCATGCACACCCCTACCGTCACCGAAGTCCGCGTCATTCCGGTCGCCGGGCGCGACGGCATGCTGCTCAACCTGAGCGGCGCGCACGCCCCGTTCTTCACGCGCAACCTGTTCATCCTCACCGACAGTGCCGGGCGCACCGGGGTCGGCGAAGTGCCGGGCGGCGAAAAGATCCGGCAGGCCCTGGAAGATGTCCGGCCCCTGCTCGTCGGGCAGCCGGTGGGCAACCACCTGGCGCTGCTGCAGCAGGTGCAGGCCGTCCTCGCAGGGCGCGACAGCGGCGGACGCGGCCTGCAGACATTCGACCTGCGCATCGCCATCCACGCCGTCACCGCCGTGGAGTCGGCCTTGCTCGACTTGCTGGGCCAGCACCTGGGCGTGCCGGTGGCCGCACTGCTCGGAGAAGGCCAGCGGCGCGACCGCGTGGAAATGCTGGGCTACCTGTTCTTCGTGGGCGATGCCGGCCAAACCGATTTGCCCTACGTGCGCGCCCAGGATGTGGATGCCACCGAGAGCGACTGGAGCCGAGTGCGCCATCTACAGGCCCTCACCCCCGAGACCATCGTGCGCCAAGCCGAGGCCGCGCACGCACGCTATGGTTTCAACGACTTCAAGCTCAAGGGGGGCGTGCTGCGCGGCGAGGACGAAGTCCTGGCCATTCGGGCGCTGCATGAGCGCTTTCCCAAGGCGCGCGTCACCCTCGACCCCAACGGCGGCTGGCTGCTCAAGGACGCCGTTCGCCTGTGCCGGGATCTGCACGGCGTGCTCGCCTATGCGGAAGACCCCTGCGGTGCCGAAGACGGCTTTTCGGGCCGCGAGATCATGGCCGAGTTCCGCCGCGCCACCGGGTTGCCCACGGCCACCAACATGGTGGCCACCGACTGGCGCCAGATGGTGCATGCGCTCTCGCTCCATTCGGTCGACATTCCACTGGCCGACCCGCACTTCTGGACCATGGCTGGCTCGGTGCGCGTGGCCCAGACCTGCCGCGACTGGGGCCTGACCTGGGGTTCGCACTCCAACAACCATTTCGACGTGTCGCTGGCCATGTTCACGCATGTGGCGGCTGCGGCCCCGGGCAAGGTCACGGCCATCGACACCCACTGGATCTGGCAGGATGGCCAGGGCCTGACACAATCGCCGCTGCAGATCGTGGACGGGCATGTGACCGTGCCGACCACCCCGGGCCTGGGCGTTCAGCTCGACATGGCGGCCGTGGAGCGCGCGCACCAGCTCTATCTCCAGCATGGGCTGGGCGCACGCGACGACAGCATCGCGATGCAGTACCTTCACGCCGGCTGGAAGTTCGATCCCAAGCGCCCTTGCCTCGTTCGCTGACCCGCAAGGCTGGCCTAAACTGCTGTCATGCCTTTTTCACACGCATGGCCTGACAACACCGCCCGAAGCCTGCTGCCCTGGATCTTTTTGGGAGCAACAGCCGGCTGCGGCGCGCAGACCCGTGATGTCACCGGTGAAATCGCCGTCAGCAGTGACCTCACCGAACGGGGTTTCCAGACGCCCATCAAGCGCCCCATCGTCCAGGGGCTGCTCACGCTCTACGATGCGACGGGATGGTCGGCCGGCGCCGTGCTGGGAATGCAGACCAACGGCCGCCGCTATGGCCGGGCGATCGTCCGCCTCGCCTACGACGGTGTGCTGTCCAATGACTGGCAGTACCAAGCCGTCACCCAGTACTACGCCTATCCGGACAACCCCACCGCCCAGTTGCTGGACCGGCTGGAAACGGCCCTGAGCTTCAGCTATCGCGATCTGATCACGGCAGGTGCGTCGGTATTTCGATATCCCCACACCCGGGATGCCGCCCGGCCCATGCGGTGGGCCGTGGATCTGGGCGGTCGGCTACCGATCGACGAGCAATTTTCCTTGACGGGCACCATCGGCCTGGCCGAGGTCCGCCCGCAAGACCGTTATGCGTATGGCAGCGTTGGCGCCGCCTGGCGCCAAGGCCCCTGGCGCGCCTCACTCAGCTATTTGGCAACCGACAGTCGGGCCCGCCCGTTGTCCCCCGGCAACACTGCAGGCCACTGGTCGTTCATGTGGGCCCGTTCTTTTTGAAGCATCCGCAACCTTTTGGTGCATTGCAGGCACACACGTCGCAAGATTCCACCTTCCACGACGCTCATCCGCCCGCTTCTACGCCATGGCTGCCCTCTCCTTTCCCGACGATTCAGCCGATCTCGAACTGCTGCATGGCATCGCGTCCGGCGATCGCGCGGCCCTGGCAGCACTGTACCGGGCGTACCACCGCCGGCTCTGCCAGTTTCTGACCCGCCTGACCCGCCGGTCCGACCTGATCGAAGAGGTCATCAACGATTGCTTCTGGATCGTCTGGCAAAAAGCGGGCAGTTTCCGTGAAGAGTCGAAAGTCTCCACTTGGATCATGGGCATCGCCTATCGCTGCGGGCTCAAGGCCCTGCGGCAGGACGGGGGAACGGACATGCTCTCCATTGCGGACGACGATCTGGAAGTCCAGCCCAATCTGGCCACTGACCCCGGCGAAGCGAGGGAACTGCGCAACTGGCTGGACAAGGGCATGGAGCGGCTCTCGGTGGACCAGCGGCTGGTACTGGAACTGGCCTATGCCGGCGGGCATTCGCTGGAAGAAATCGCCGTCATCACCCAGTCACCCGTCGGAACCGTCAAAGCGCGCATGTTCCACGCGCGAGTGAAGCTGCGCAACTTGCTGCCGGCCTTGGCCACCCGCAGCACCGCTCAATAGGATTGCACCATGCCCTCCCGTTTTCCTGATTCCCCAAGCCAGGACCGCTCCCATCTACTGACCCAGGAAGCCCTGCCCTGGATCGTCAATGGCCGTGCCAGCGATGAGCAGCGTGCGGAAGTGGAAAAGCACCTGGCACAGTGCGCCGACTGCCGGGACGAACTCCAGACGCAGCAGCAGGTGCAGGCCGCCATGGCATTGGCCCCCACGCGCATGCCCGATGAACAGGCGGGCCTGGCCAAACTGCTGGAGCGCATCGAAATGGACGCCCTTTGCGATCAACCGCTGCCTAAACCCATGGCAGGTGCACGCCGGCACGGTGGCCGGCTCACCTATGCACTGGCCACCTTCGCCGTCTTGCAAGCCGTTGCCTTGGCCTTCATGGGACATCGCTTGTCCGAACAGGAACCATCGGCGTTCCAGACATTGAGCAGCCCCCCAGCCCCGGGCACTGCGGCCGCTGGCCAGCCAAACGCCATCCGCGTCGTTCCCGATGGACGCATCACGCTGGCAGACTGGAAGGCGTTGCTGGATTCGCTGAACCTGCAGGTGGTCAGTGGCCCCAACGCGATGGGGGCTTATGCGGTGTCTGCGAAAGACATGCGCCAATCAAATACCCAGGCCCTGGAGCGGCTGCGCAGCACCCCGGGAATGCAGATGGTCGAACCCATCGGAGGCCCGCCATGACCACCCGTCTTCTGACCGCGGCCTTGCTGCTGGCATGCACACTGTCCGGTTGCAGCAGCGTGCCGGCGGAACCTCCTCCCGACGCTAGGACGCTGCAGCCCTCCGGTGAGGCGGGCATGCGTGCCGACAGCACCCGCTACATCATCGTGGCGGTTCCCAATCCGCTGGAACATGTACCGGGCCGCGCGGGCACCAGCCTTTCCAGCTACGGCGCCCCGCCGCGCTACACCATGGGCAACCGCGCGGCAAGGACAGTCCAGGCCATCGCCGTGGACTACGGCCTGCGGGAAGTGACTGCCTGGCCAATCCCGCCGATGAATGCGCACTGCGTGGTGTTCGAGATCAGCGCCACCGCGTCCCGCGACGCGCTGCTGCACGCGCTTTCGCGCGATGCCCGCGTGCAACTGGCGCAGCCCCTGCAGGACTTTTCGGTCAACGCAAGCCCCGAGCCGGAGACTTCGGCCGTGGCCTACAACGACCCCTACATGCCCTTGCAACAGGGCTTTGTGGACATGCAGGTGGCACGGGCGCACAAGCTCAGCACCGGCAAAGGAGCGCACATTGCCGTGATCGACACGGGCGCGCAGACGGAGCATCCGGAGTTGCGCGGGCAGATCGATGCCGCCTACAACCTCGTCGATGAAAATGCCGCGGGCTTTCAGCAAGATCAGCACGGTACCCAGGTCGCGGGCATCATCGCCGCGGCGGGCAACAACCTGCAGGGCATCGTCGGTGTCGCACCCGAGGCAAAGGTGAGCCTCTACAAAGCCTGCTGGTATCCGGCACATCAGCCAGCAGCCGGCGCACGCTGCAATTCGTTCACTCTCGCCAAGGCGCTCGTGGCCGTGATGTCGTCCGATGCGCGCACCATCAACATGAGCCTGGGAGGCCCTGAGGATCCGTTGCTCGGCACGCTGCTGGGCCAACTGGTCAAACAGGGCCGTGCGGTGGTCGCCGCGCTTCCGTCCAACGGAGAGCGCACGGGTTTTCCTGCCGGCGTGCCCGGCGTGATCGTCGTGGGAATGGCCGACAACGCCAATCTGGCGGCCAAGGGTGTTCTGGCTGCGCCCGGAAAAGACGTGCTCACGCTGCAGCCCCAGGGGCGTTACGACTTCGCCACAGGCTCTTCGATGGCTGCGGCCCACGTGAGCGGGATGATTGCATTGCTCCAATCCAGCGCCCCGCAACTCGACCTCAAGACCATTAATAACCTCCTGCTGGAGAGCGAAAAAAGTGTGGGCAGGCCATGGATGGTCAATGCCGAGCGGGCGCTGGAATCCCTGCCGAACCAAGGCCAGCGGCTGGCAAAACGCTGACCAGCCACCGACCAGCCATTCATCTGCCAGAAACGCGCCCTGGCCAAAAGAAAACCCTCCAAATCCGGACAGGACTTCGAGGGTTTCCGCACCAGTAAGCCGATGCCTCTCGGCATCCGCCCAAGTGATTACATGTTGTCGATCATGACCTGGCCAAAGCCAGAGCAGCTCACTTGCGTCGCGCCTTCCATGAGACGGGCGAAGTCATAGGTGACCTTCTTGCTGGCGATCGACTTCTCGATGGACCGGATGATCAGGTCGGCAGCTTCCGTCCAGCCCATGTGACGCAGCATCATTTCGGCCGACAGGATTTCAGAGCCGGGATTCACATAGTCCTTGCCAGCATACTTCGGCGCGGTGCCGTGCGTGGCTTCGAACATCGCCACCGTATCGGACAGATTGGCGCCAGGAGCGATGCCAATGCCGCCCACCTGGGCCGCCAGCGCGTCAGAGATGTAATCGCCGTTCAGGTTGAGCGTGGCCACCACGCTGTACTCGGCGGGGCGCAACAGGATCTGCTGCAGGAAGGCGTCCGCAATGCTGTCCTTGATGGTGATGTCCTTGCCCGTCTTGGGGTTCTTGAACTTCATCCAGGGGCCGCCGTCGATCAGCTCGGCACCGAATTCCCTTGCCGCCAGCGCGTAGGCCCAGTCACGGAAGCCACCTTCGGTGAACTTCATGATGTTGCCCTTGTGCACGATGGTCACGCTGGGCTTGTCATTGTCGATGGCGTACTGGATCGCCTTGCGCACCAGTCGCTCGGTGCCTTGGCGGGACACGGGTTTTACACCAATGCCGGAAGTGTCGGGAAAACGGATTTTCTTGACGCCGAACTCTTCCTGCAGGATCTTGATGAGCTTTTTGGCCTTTTCGGACTCGGCTTCAAACTCGATCCCGGCGTAGATGTCTTCCGAGTTCTCGCGGAAAATCACCATGTTGGTCTTTTCGGGCTCCTTGACCGGCGAGGGCACGCCCTTGAAGTACTGGATGGGGCGCAGACAGACATACAGGTCCAACTCCTGGCGCAGCGCGACGTTCAGCGAACGGATGCCACCGCCCACGGGCGTGGTCAACGGGCCCTTGATGGACACCACGTAGTCGCGCACGGCGTGCAGCGTCTCTTCCGGCAGCCACACGTCGGGGCCGTAAACCTTGGTTGACTTTTCGCCAGCGAACACTTCCATCCAGTGGATCTTCTTCTTACCACCATAGGCCTTTGCCACAGCAGCGTCCACGACCTTGAGCATCACGGGCGTGATATCGAAACCAGTGCCGTCGCCCTCGATGTACGGAATGATGGGCTGATCCGGCACGTTCAATGACATGTCGGCGTTGACGGTGATTTTCTGGCCTTCGGCTGGCACCTTGATGTGCTGGTAGCTGCTCATTGAACGGGTCTCTCCGGTGAAACGATGAAGGGGCTTCAGCTGGTTAGGCAAACGCGGTACAGCCGGCAATTCTAAGCCTTAAAAAAATCACATATTTCCTGTCAACGGCCCCCGTGACGGCGCCGTTGTGGAGGTGCTTCGCGGCACTTCGCGCGGCTCCCATCCGAACCTCTTCAAGGAATTGGCATATATGAAAAAACTCCTCGCTGTCCTGGTTGCTGGTCTGTTCGCCGCTGGTGCTTTTGCACAAGGCGCAACGCCAGCCGCACCGGCAACCCCCGCCGTGACTTCCGCCCCCAGCGCCGAGCCAGCCGCCCCCGCCCCCAAGGCGCACGCCAAGGCCAAGGCCAAGAAGCCCGCAGCCCACAAGGTCGCCCACAAGAAGGCCACCAAGAAGCACGCCAAGACGGCTGCCTAAAGAGTAAGCTCCATCGTCGGCAAGGCTTTCAGCCCGCGCCGACGCCCTCCAAAAAAGCCCGCCTCCGCGGGCTTTTTTGCCTTTGGCTGCTACCCTTTCGATTCCCATTGCATTTATGGAAAGCCGGATGATGAAATCCCTTCTCGTGCGCGCGGCGGACGGCTCTGAAAAAGCCCTTGCCCCGCTTTTGGCTGCGCTCGTCCTCTTCGTCTGTACGGCGGCAGGCGCCCAGGAATCACCCCAGATGAACCTGCAGCGCGTTGAACTGGGTGCCGGCATGCACCGCATCGACGCGCAGGTCGCGGTGTCTCCGCAAGAGCGTCAGATCGGCCTCATGCATCGCAAGGAGATGCCCCAGCAGGAAGGCATGCTGTTCGTGTTCGAAGCGCCTGCCGTCCAGTGCTTCTGGATGAAAAACACGATCCTGCCCTTGACCGCCGCTTTCGTCGCGGACGACGGCACCATCGTCAATCTGGCGGACATGAAGCCGCAGACCGAGGACTCTCACTGCTCTGAGAAGCCTGTGCGTTACGTGCTGGAAATGAACCAGGGCTGGTTCTCGAAAAAGGGAATCAAGGCGGGCTTCAAACTGTCCGGCACGCCCTTTGCCCGCCGCTGACCGGCGGAGCACGCCCGCAAGCCTGCCCTTACGGACAGAGGGCATGCCAAAACAAAAACGGCCCAAAAGGGCCGTTTTCATTGGGCGCGGAACGCTCAGGCGAAGTTGCTTTCGGCAAATTTCCAGTTCACCAGTTTGTCGAAGAAGGTTTCGACGAACTTGGGGCGCAGGTTGCGGTAATCGATGTAGTACGCGTGCTCCCACACGTCGACCGTCAGCAGGGCCTTGTCGGCCGTGGTCAACGGGGTGCCGGCCGCGCCGGTGTTCACGATATCGACGCTGCCGTCAGCCTTCTTCACGAGCCACGTCCAGCCAGAGCCGAAGTTGCCCACGGCACTCTTCACGAAAGCTTCCTTGAAGGCAGCATAGCTGCCCCACTTCGCGTTGATGGCATTGGCCAGGGCGCCGGACGGCTCGCCGCCGCCGCTGGGAGCCATGCAATTCCAGAAGAAGGTGTGGTTCCAGATCTGGGCTGCATTGTTGTAGATGCCGCCACTGGACTTCTTCACGATTTCCTCAAGCGTCATGCTCTCGAATTCCGTGCCCTTTTGCAGATTGTTCAGGTTCACCACGTAGGCGTTGTGGTGCTTGCCGTGATGGTATTCCAGGGTTTCCTGGCTGTAGTGAGGCGCCAGTGCGTCGATCGCATAGGGCAACGGTGGCAGGGTATGTTCCATGGTGCAGTCCTTCGTGGGTTGAAATTCTTGGAATGGGACCGCTGCCCTCCAGGGGCTGGCGCGGTCCGAACGGGCATTGTAGAAAGTAATAGCAGCGCCTGCTGTAGGCGAGGGCCAATGGCAGAAAAAGCGCTCCAGCCGCTCCATTCACAGCAACCGGCGCGGTGACACCTGCAGATCGATCTCACCATCGGTCAACGCCGCCCGGACGGCGTCGCCTGGCCGCACCTGGGCCACCTTCGTCACCGGCTGGCCTTGCGCATCGGTGAGCAGTGCATAGCCCCGCTGCAGGACGAGATGCGGATCCAGCAACTGCAGGCGCAGCGCCCCACGCTCCAGCCGTTCGGACTGGCGGCCCATTCGCCGCTGGAGGGTTTGCGGCAACTGTGCCTCCAGCGCTTGCTGCTGCTGAGTCAGGCGCTGCATTTTCAGTAGCACACTGTGGCGCATGCGCTCCGCCAGCCGTGCCAGACGCGTCTGCTGGCGCGCCACCAGGCCGGAAGGCCGGCCCAGGCGCTGGGCCACCAGGTCCAGGCGTTGATGGCGCACATCGAACTGCGCCTGAACACCGTCCGACAAGCGATCGGCCAACAGATCGATGGCGCCCAGCCAGACGGCCCGTGGCTGGGAGATGAGTTCAGCGGCGGCGGTCGGCGTCGGTGCGCGCAGATCGGCGCAAAAATCAGCAATCGTGAAGTCGGTTTCGTGCCCGACACCGCAAACCAACGGCACCGGACTCTGGACGATGGTGCGAGCCAACTGCTCGTCATTGAATGCCCACAGGTCCTCCATGGACCCGCCGCCCCGCACCAGAAGGATGACATCGATGGTGCACGGGGGCTGGCGGGACGCCGTGCCCTGCGCCCCGTTGCCCGCGTCCACCAGTGCGTAGAGCTTGGACAGCGCGGCCCGCATCGACGCCGGCGCATTGGCGCCCTGCACCAGCGCGGGCACCAGCGTGACCGGAATGTGCGGCACGCGCCGGCGCAGGGCGGTCACCACGTCGTGCAGGGCCGCCGCGCCCGGGGAAGTGACCAGGCCGATGCCACGCGGCATCAAAGGCAAGGGCCGCTTTCGCGCGCTGTCGAAAAGCCCTTCGGCCTCCAGTTGCGACTTCAGCCGCAGGAACTGCTCGAACAAGGCACCCTGGCCGGCCCGCTGCATGCTTTCGACGATGAGCTGCAGATCGCCGCGCGCCTCGTACACCCCCAGGCGGCCGCGCAACTCGACCAGTTCCCCGTCCCGCGGAGCGAAGTCGAGCAACAGGGCGGCACGGCGGAACATGGCGCAGCGGATCTGGCCCTGGCCGTCCTTGATCGTGAAATAGCAATGCCCACTGGACGCGCGTGAAAAGCCCGTGATCTCGCCCTGCACGGCCACGGGATTGAACCGGGCCTCCAGGGTGTCAGCAATGGCGCGGCATAGCGCCCCAACCTGCCAGATACGTGGCGCCGTTGCGAGGTTCATGGCCTCAGACACCGATGGAGCAAGGGGTTGCAGGCCATTGCCAGGAGGCACTAGTCCACAGCGCGCGAGGATGGCTGATTGGCCCTGTACACAGGCGCCCATCCCCGCGCATCGCTAGCAGATACGTGCAACCCCTTGATTTCAAACGTTTTTTTGGTGCGTTATTTTTCATCAATCTGTCAAATTCACGGGCTGGAGCCGCTTGGCGGGCCATCGCAGCCCGGTTGCCCACAAAGTTATCCACAGAAAATGTGGGTGACGACAGGGGATGCGAAGGTGCAGAACGCGCCGGGCAGCCCGGCCGTTTTCCGCCACGGACCACCACGTCAACTGGGCCATAATCGCGGATTGCTTCCATCTGCGCGGAGAGAGAATTGCTGTCGATCATACAAGCCGCAGGCTGGCCGATCTGGCCTTTGATAGCCTGCTCCGTCCTGGCGCTGGCACTCGTCGTGGAGCGCTTCATCGCCCTTAAAACCGCCCGGGTCGCACCTCCCAAGCTGCTGGATGAAGCGATCACCGTGTCGTCCCGCTCCGTTCCCACGCCCGATGTGGTGAACCAGTTGGCGCAGAACTCCGCGTTGGGTGAGGTTCTGGCCAGCGGCCTGCGCACGCTCAACAGCAATCCGCAAAGCACCGAAGCCGACGTGCGCGCGGCAATGGAGAGTTCCGGCCGGGCCGTGGCCCACCGCCTCGAAAAATACCTCAGTGCGTTGGCCACCATCGCGTCCGCCGCCCCGTTGCTCGGCCTGCTGGGCACGGTGATCGGCATGATCGAGATTTTCGGCTCCCAAGCGGGGGCCGGTCAGTCCGGCGGCGGCAACCCGGCCCAGTTGGCACAGGGCATTTCCATTGCGCTGTACAACACGGCGTTCGGCCTGATCGTGGCCATTCCGGCGCTGATCTTCTGGCGGTACTTCCGCAGCCGCGTGGACGCCTATCTGCTGACCCTCGAATTGGCCTCCGAGCAGTTCGTGCGGCACATCAGCCGGCTTCGCAAGTGAATCATGGCCCACACACCATCGGCTGAACGGACATGAACTTTCGCTCCCGCCCCACCGAAGCGCCGGAAATCAACCTGATTCCGTTCATCGACGTGCTGCTCGTGGTGCTCATCTTCCTGATGCTGTCCACCACCTACAGCAAGTTCACCGAGCTGCAACTGACGCTGCCCGTGGCCGATGCCGAGCAGCAGCGCGATCACCCCAAGGAAGTGATCGTGGCCGTCGCCGCAGATGGCCGCTATGCCATCAACAAGCTGGCGGTCGAGGGCAAAAGCGTGGACGTGGTGGCCCAGGCATTGGCCGCGGCGGCCAGCGCCGGCAAGGACAGCGTCGTCATCATCAGTGCCGACGCCAATTCGCCGCACCAGGCCGTGGTCACCGTCATGGAAGCCGCGCGCCGCGTGGGCCTGTCGCAGATCACCTTCGCCACCCAGTCCACGGCCAGCGCCGGCAAGTAGCCGCGATGGCTGCCGCCGGGCCGCAGCCGCCCTCTGCACCCTCTTCCACCGCCCCCCATGCCCAGGCACCCACCCTGCAAGCGGCCTGGAAACGGCGTGGGCCGCTGGCTTGGGCGCTGTGGCCGTTGTCCTGTCTGTATCGGATCGCTGTAGCCATCCGGCGAGCGCTTTATCGGCTGGGCGTCCTGCGCGCCGAGCGCGTGGCGGTGCCGGTGATCGTCGTGGGCAACGTGATCGCCGGAGGGGCGGGCAAGACCCCGGTCACGCAGGCCATCGTGCGACATCTGGTGGCGCGCGGATGGCAGCCTGGCGTGGTGTCGCGCGGCTACGGGCGGTCCACCGACGACTGCCGCGAAGTGTGCGCGGACAGCCGCGCGACCGAAGTGGGCGACGAGCCTTTGCTGATCGCAAAGCGCACGGGCGTTCCCGTGTTCGTGGCGCGGCACCGGGCGCAGGCGGCGCGCGCACTGCTGGCACAGCATCCCCGCACCGATGTGATCGTTTGCGACGACGGCCTGCAGCATCTGGCGCTGGCCCGCGACATCGAAATCTGCGTATTCAACGACGACGGCGTGGGCAACGGATTCCTCCTGCCGGCCGGACCGCTGCGCGAACCCTGGCCACGCCAGGTCGACTGCGTGCTCCATGCCGGACCGGCTCCGGCCGGCACATCGCCGGCATTCTCCCTGAGACGCTCGCTCGGGCCGGACGCCATGCGTGCGGACGGCAGCACCGAGCCCCTGGCGCAGTGGCGCGGCCGGCCGTTGCACGCCGTGGCCGCCATCGCCAGGCCACAGGAATTCTTTGCCATGCTGCGGGCAAGAGGACTCACGCTGCAGCGGACCACCGCCTTGCCCGATCACTATGATTTTGATAGCTGGAAAGACAATCAAAACACCGGCATGACGCTGGTTTGCACCGAAAAAGATGCCACCAAGCTGTGGCGACTCCACCCCCAGGCGCTGGCCGTGCCGCTGCACCTGGAAATCGACAGCGCTTTTTTCTCCCTGCTGGACGAGCGGTTGCGGGCTGCCGCACGCCGCTCGCTATCATCGCCCTCCGACTGACCCCGAAGCCACTACCGCCATGGATCCCAAACTGCTCGAACTGCTGGTCTGCCCCGTCACCAAGGGCTCGCTCACTTTCAACCGGGAGCGGCAGGAACTGGTGTCGCGCAGCGCCCGCCTGGCCTACCCGGTGCGCGACGGCATTCCGGTGCTGCTCGAAAACGAAGCACGCACCCTGACGGACGAGGAGCTGGAGGCGTGACCGCGCCCGCCACGCCTTTCACCATCCTGATACCGGCGCGGCTGGCCTCCACGCGGCTGCCCGACAAGCCGCTGGCCGACATCGCCGGGCTGCCCATGGTGGTGCGCGTGGCGCAACGCGCGGCGCAAAGCCAGGCCACGCGCGTCATCGTGGCGGCGGACGATGCCCGCATCCTCGCGGCCTGCCAGGCGCATGGCGTGCAGGCCCTGCTCACGCGGCCCGACCATCCGAGCGGCAGCGACCGCCTGGCCGAGGCCTGCGAACAGCTGGGCCTGGCAGGCGACGACATCGTGGTGAACGTGCAGGGCGACGAGCCGCTGATCGACCCCGCGCTGATCGATGCCGTGGCCGCCCTGCTGCCGGCCCGCACGGACGCCAGCATGGGGACCGCCGCCCATGCCATCGGCACGCTGGCCGACTACACCAACCCCCATGTCGTGAAGGTCGTGCTCGATGCGCGCGGTCTCGCGCACTACTTCAGCCGGGCGCCCATTCCGCATGCACGCGACCATGCCGGCGCTGCCTGGTGGACGCAGGGGCCCGATGGCGCGGCCACCGGCGTGCCGCAAGGGTATGCGCCGCTGCGCCACATCGGCCTCTACAGCTACCGCGCCGCATTCCTTCGGCAGTTTCCGGCCCTGCCGCCCGCGCCCACTGAAGCGGTCGAGGCACTGGAGCAGTTGCGGGCGCTGTGGCACGGCCACCGCATCGCCGTGCATGTGACCGCTTCGGCACCTGGCCCCGGCGTGGATACCCCCCAGGATCTGGAACGCGTGCGAGCGCTGTTTTCCTAGCGTTTTCAGAGTCCCCGCCGTGTCAGGAAAGCGCGTGGACCCGCGTGCTATCCTTGCCCGCGATCAGAGCGCCGCATCCCGGGCCGGAGGCAAGCCCGTGGCCAGTGGCGCCAGCCGAATTCAACACTTAGAGGACATCCATGAGACTGATTCTTTTGGGCGCACCCGGCGCCGGAAAGGGCACGCAGGCCGCATTCATTTGCCAGAAATACGGTATTCCGCAAATCTCCACCGGTGACATGCTGCGCGCCGCCGTCAAGGCAGGCACGCCGCTGGGGCAGCAGGCCAAGGCCGTCATGGATGCGGGGGCGCTGGTCAGCGACGACCTCATCATCAATCTCGTGAAAGAGCGCATCGCACAGCCCGACTGCACGTCCGGCTTCCTGTTCGACGGATTTCCCCGCACCATCCCGCAGGCCGACGCCATGAAGGCCGCGGGCGTCAAGCTCGACTACGTGCTCGAGATCGACGTGCCCTTCGATGCCATCATCGAACGCATGAGCGGCCGCCGCTCCCACCCGGCCAGCGGTCGCACGTACCACGTCAAGTTCAACCCGCCCAAGGTGGAAGGCAAGGACGACGTGACCGGCGAAGACCTCATCCAGCGCGAAGACGACAAGGAGGCCACCGTCAAGAAGCGCCTGGATGTGTACAGCGCCCAGACCCGTCCGCTGGTGGAGTACTACTCCAGCTGGGCCAAGGCCGATCCGGCCGGCGCTCCCAAATACCGCGCCATCAGCGGCACGGGCAGCGTGGAAGAGATCACCCAGCGCGCGCTGGCCGCACTGGCCGGCTGATTGCCGACTGAACCCGCACGGCACCTCGGCCGTGCCTGGAACGCCCCGCCCTCTGCGGGGCGTTGCCATTTCAGGGGCGCCGAGGCCGGGCGAGCAGATCGAGCAGCAGGCTGATGCGGGCCTTCACCGGGCTCAACCCCTCCGAGTGGGGCAAGGCGTCCCCCGGCTTGGGCAGCACCCGGCCCAGCGGGCAGCGGGTGGCCACGCGCACTTCCACACCGCTCTCGTGCGCGCGCTCCAGCGCCTTGGCCAGGGCATGGTGCAGCGTGCCGTTGCCCGTCGCCGCCACCACGAGGCCATCCACGCCGTCGAGCACCAGCAGGTCGACGATGCGGCCGTCGGCGCCGACATGGTTCATGAGCACCTCCACCCGCGGCCACAGGTAAGTGTTGGCGATGTGGTGAAGCGCATCCAATCGCGGAACCGAAGGGGCCGGCCAGCCATGGGTGAGACGAACCGCGCCCTCCTCCACCCAGCCCAGCGGCCCGGCGTCTCCTGAACTGAAGGCATCCACGCGATAGGGGTGCACTTTCTGCACGTCGCGCGCGGTGTGGATCGTGCCTGCCACCACCGCCAGCACCCCGCGCGCCCCGGGCGTGGCCGCTACCGCCACCGCATCGAGCAGATTCTGCGGACCGTCCGGCGCGATCGCCGTTGCCGGCCGCATGGCGCAGGCCAGCACCACGGGGCGTTCGGCAGTGTCCAGGACCGAGTCCAGGAACCACGCCGTCTCCTCCAGCGTGTCGGTGCCGTGCGTGACCACCACCCCGCGCACATCGGGATCGGCCAGCAACTGCGTGCATCGGTGGGCCAGTTGCCGCCATACGGCGAAATCCATGTCCTTGCTGTCGATCTGCGCGATCTGCTCGGCTTCGATCCGGCCACGGGCCGCCTGCGCCAATCCAGGAATCGCCTCCAGCAACTGCCCCACGCTCACCTGCCCGGCGGTATAGCCGATGTTGTCTCCGGCCTTGGCGGCCTTGCCCGCGATGGTTCCGCCGGTGCCCAGCACCACGATTTTTCCTGTGCCCACTTGCACGCTCCAAAAAACTGGTTAAAAATACAGTGACTGGATTAAAAAACAGGCCTCTCCCTGCCTATCCGTTCAGCACCGGAGTCACTCATGTTCGACAGTCCCAAGCTCACCGCCCGCCAGCAACAGATCCTCGATCTGATCCAGACCGCCATCTCCCGCACCGGCGCCCCCCCCACCCGGGCGGAAATCGCCGCCGAGTTCGGCTTCAAGTCCGCCAATGCGGCCGAAGAGCACCTGCAAGCCCTGGCCCGCAAGGGCGTCATCGAACTGGTCAGCGGCACATCGCGCGGCATCCGGCTGCGCAGCGACACGGTGCGCTCCATCAATGCCGCCCGCGGCACCCAGTTCAACCTGCCCATTCCGGGCCTGTCGCAGCTGTCGCTTCCCCTGGTGGGGCGGGTGGCGGCAGGGTCGCCCATTCTCGCGCAGGAACACGTCGACCAAACCTACAGCGTGGAGGGCAGCCTGTTCCAGCACAAGCCGGATTACCTGCTCAAGGTGCGCGGCATGTCCATGCGCGATGCGGGCATCATGGACGGCGACCTGCTTGCCGTGCAATCCACCCGCGAGGCGCGCAACGGCCAGATCATCGTGGCCCGGCTGGGCGACGACGTCACCGTCAAGCGCCTGCGCCGCACGGCCACCGCCATCGAGCTGCTGCCCGAAAACCCTGACTACCCCGTCATCACCGTGCATCCGGGCGAGCCTTTCGAAATCGAAGGGCTCGCAGTGGGCCTGATCCGCAACACCATGCTGATGTAGCCCGCTGCACACCGCCGCAGGTGGCGGGCGTCTGGCGGCCAGGGGCAAGAAGCCCTGGTCAGCCAACCCTGCGGCAGTGTGTTTTTCCTCGGCAATCCTGCCTGTGTTCAACCCCCTCGCACTTCGCTGGAGTTTTCACATGGGATTTGCCCTGCTCGCTTTTTCTTCCTTTTCGCAACCGCTGAATGCTTTGGCGCGGTGGCTGCGCGCGCCCGCCTGCCGCCCTCCACGCCAGGACCGCAGGGCCGTCGCAGGCCAGCCAGGCGGCGCCAGCGGCAGAGGCACGGTGCATGCCGTGGCCCCGGGCCTCCATGCCGACGCCATCAGCCCGTCCGCCACGCGGCCGGCTGCCATCGAACCGCTGCCATGCACCGCCTTGGAAAGTGCGGCGGCAGAGGGCCTGCCGTGTCCTGCAGCGCTCGCCCCCCTGCCACGGCGCTTCGTGGTGGTTCGGCCGCGGCAGGCACCGCCCGACCAGCCCTTTTCAGCATGTCCCCCCACACTGGCGACAACCCCGTCTGCACGGTCATGGCCCAGCACCAGCGCCAATGACAGTGGGGCATTTGCGGGTTGCAGCCGCCCCAGGCCTGCTGCGCGCCCGCTGCGGGTGCTGGATCGCCGCGGCCCCGGTGCGGCGGCGCGCGTGCTGATCTCCGGCCGCATGGCCGATGTGTGCGCGGAACTGGACCGCCTCGTGCGGGCCGAGGCGGCCTTGCAGGCGCCGCATTGAGGCTGCACATCCCAGCCGCAATCAAAGCCCGGCAACCCTGAAGCACCCGGAGGTGCCTGGTGGGTGCCTGGTGGGTGCCTGGTGGGTGCTCGGGGGAAGCCGCTCCGCGATGAATGGGGCCGAGCAGGGTTGGGCAAGTCTTCCACCATGGGTCCCCGTGCCCCGCCGCCCACCGTACCGATGTCGATGCGAAGCGCCGCGCAGCCTGGCTGCCGCCCTCAACTGTTGAGTTGCGCCCAGAGCTTGTCCAACCGCTTCACGCTCACCGGCTGCGGGGTTCGCAGCTCCTGGGCGAAAAAGCTCACCCGCAATTCTTCCAGCAGCCAACGCAGTTCCTGCATGCGCGCATCCACCGCGCCCTTGCGTTCGGCTACCAGGCGCCAGTAGCGCTGCTCCTGCGGGCGCAGTTCGGCCAGCTTGGTGGCGTCGCGCGCCGGATCGGCGCGGTATTTGTCCAGCCGCAGCGTGATCGCCTTGAGGTAGCGGGCAAAGTGCGCCAGTTGCGCCCACGGTGCCGCGGCCAGGAACGCCTTGGGCATGAGGCGCTGCAACTGCTGCTGCGCGTCCTGCACGGCTTCGGGTGCGTTCTTGGTGTCCTTGATCTTGCGCGCCGCGGCGGCGTACTCCAGCAAGATCGTGCCGGCGAGCCGCGCGACCTCGTTGGCGATCAGGGTGAGCCGGCCGCGTCCCTCGTCCACCCGGCGCTTGAACGCGGCCTCATCGGTGGGCAACGGGTCGAGCAGGAAGGCCCGGTCCAGCGCCACGTCGATGATCTGGCTGCGCAGTTCTTCCTGCGTGCCCAGCGGCATGTAGGCCACGGCCATCTTCTGCAGGTCGGGAATGTTCTTTTCCAGGTACTTGAGCGCGTCCTTGATCTGCAGCGCGAACAGGCGGCGCAGGCCAGCACGGTGCCGGGCGGCGGCCAGTTCGGGCTCGTCGAACACCTCGATGGTGACGGCATCGCCACCGTCGATGAGCGCGGGAAAGCCGATCAGCGTCTGGCCGCCCTTGCGGATCTCCATCAGCTCGGGCAGCTCGCCAAAGGTCCATGCGGTGTGGCGCTGGCCGGCGGGCGCCTGCCGGGCCGCAGCGGCCGGCGCCGTCACCGCCGCAGGGCCGCGGCCCCCCGCTGCAGCGGGAGGTGCTTCATTTTTGATAGCAGAATGCCCTAGTACTTCTTGCGCTGGAGCCTGTTTTTCTTCAAAACCCTTGGCATCACCGCCCAGCTTGAGCCCTGCCAGGGCCTGGAAGGCGCCGCGCGCCTTCGCACCCCATTCGGCCTTGAGGGCACCCAGGTTGCGCCCATGACCGAGCTGGCGCCCGTGTTCGTCCACCACGCGGAAGTTCATGAACAGGTGCGGGCTCAGCATGTCAAGCTTGAAATCGGCCCGCTTGACGTCGAGCGAGGTCTCATCGCGCACCTGCTTGAGCAGCACCTCGACCAGGCTGCCGTGGCCGAAGCGTTCGGGCGTGCCGAGCAGCCCGGCCAGCCGGGCAGCGCTGTCGGGCAGCGGCACGAACCGGCTGCGGGGGCGCTGCGGCAGGCTCTTGAGCAGGGCCTGGATCTTGGGCTGCAGCATGCCGGGCACCAGCCATTCGCAGCGCTCGTCGCTCACCTGGTTGAGCACGAACAGCGGCACGGTGACCGTGATGCCGTCGCGCGCATCGCCCGGCTCGTGCAGGTAGCTCGCTGCGCAATCCACGCCGCCCAGCCGCACCGTGCGCGGGAAGGCATTTCCGGTGATGCCCGCGGCCTCGTGGCGCATGAGTTCTTCGCGCGTCAGCTTGAGCAGGTCGGGGTTCGACGCGCTCGCCTCGCGGTACCACGCCTCGAAGCTGTGCCCGCTGCACACGTCGGCCGGCAACTGCTGGTCGTAGAAGGCATAGATCAGTTCGTCGTCCACCAGCACGTCCTGTCGGCGCGACTTGTGTTCGAGCTCTTCGACCTTGGCGATGAGCTTGTGGTTGGCGGCCAGAAAAGGCAGACGGGTTTCCCACTGCCCGCCGATCAGCGCCTCGCGGATGAAGATGTCGCGCGCCGCATAAGGGTCCACCTTGCCGAAGTTCACCCGCCGGTTGTTGTAGATGACGATGCCGTACAGCGTGGCGCGCTCCAGCGCGTTGACCTCGGCCGCCTTCTTTTCCCAATGCGGGTCGAGCAGCTGCTTCTTGAGCAGGTGCCCGCCCAGTTGCTCGATCCACTGCGGCTCGATGGCCGCGATGCCCCGGCCGAAGAGGCGCGTGGTCTCCACCAGCTCGGCCGCGACGATCCAGCGCCCGGGCTTCTTGGACAGGTGCGCGCCCGGGTGCTTGTAGAACTTGATGCCGCGTGCGCCCAGGTACCAGTCGTCCTCGTCGCTCTTGACGCCGATGTTGCCCAGCAACCCGGCCAGCATGGACAGGTGGATCTGCTCGTAGCTGGCAGGGCGGTCGTTGATGCGCCAGCGGTGTTCGGTCACCACGGTCAGCAATTGCGTGTGGATGTCGCGCCACTCGCGCAGACGGCGCACGCTGATGAAGTTCTGGCGCAGCAGCGATTCGTACTGGCGGTTGCTGAGCTTGTGGGTGGGCGCAGCCGCTGCGGCCTCGGTGGCCGCTGGCGGCATCACGGCCGCCGCGGCCATGCGCTGTGCCACGGGCAGCACGGCCTGCGAGGGTGCGCCCTTGCGTGCGGCTTGCTTCTGCATGCGCGCCGACGGCAGGGTGGTCGCGCCACCCCGCGCTTCGTTGATCCATTTCCACAGCTTGAGGTAGCCGCTGAACTCGCTCTTTTCGTCGTCGAACTTGGCGTGGGCCTGGTCGGCCTGCTGCTGCGCATCCATGGGGCGGTCGCGCACGTCCTGCACGCTCAGGGCGCTGGCGATGATGAGCACCTCGTCCAGCGCCTGGCGCTCCCTCGCCTCCAGGATCATGCGGCCCACGCGCGGGTCGAGCGGCAGGCGCGACAGCTCCTGGCCCATCGGCGTGAGTTCGTTGGATTCGTCCACCGCGCCCAGTTCGCCCAGCAACTGGTAGCCGTCGGCGATCGCGCGGCCCGAAGGCGCCTCGATGAAAGGGAACTGCGTCACGTCGCCCAGGTGCAGCGACTTCATGCGCAGGATGACGCCGGCCAGCGAGGACCGCAAAATTTCTGGGTCGGTGAACCGGGGCCGGCCGTTGAAGTCGGCCTCGTCGTAGAGCCGGATGCAGATGCCGTTGGCCACGCGGCCGCAACGGCCCGCACGCTGGTTGGCGGCGGCCTGGCTGACGGGCTCGACCATCAGCTGTTCCACCTTGCTGCGGAAGCTGTAGCGCTTGACGCGCGCGGTGCCGGCATCGATCACGTAGCGAACGCCGGGCACGGTGAGCGAGGTCTCGGCCACGTTGGTGGCCAGCACGATGCGCCGGCCCGTGTGCCCGTCGAAGATGCGGTCCTGCTCGGCCTGCGACAGCCGCGCGAACAGGGGCAGCACCTCGGCATTGCGCATCACCGGCTGGTGCGCCAGGTGCTTGCGCAGGTGGTCGGCGGCCTCGCGGATCTCACGCTCGCCGGGCAGGAAGACGAGGATGTCGCCGCCCGCGTTGCCGGCCCACAACTCGTCCACGCCGTCGGCGATGGCTTCGTTCAGGCCGTAGTCGCGCGACTCTTCGAACGGGCGCCAGCGCTGCTCGACCGGAAAGGTCCGGCCCGACACGTAGATGATGGGCGCCAGAATCAGCTCCGCGCCCTGCGGCCCGGCTGCCTGCGCCGCATCGCTCTGCGGCCCCTCGCCGGACCTGGAGCGGCCGGTCAGCCGCCGCGGCAGCGCGAAGTGTTTGGCAAAGCGGTCGGCATCGATGGTGGCCGAGGTGACGACCACTTTCAGGTCGGGCCGGCGCGGCAGGATCTGCCGCAGGTAGCCCAGCAGGAAGTCGATGTTCAGGCTGCGCTCGTGCGCTTCGTCGATGATGAGCGTGTCGTAGGCCTTGAGCAGCGGGTCGGTCTGGGTCTCCGCCAGCAGGATGCCGTCCGTCATGAGCTTGACCGAGGCGTCGCGCGACAGCCGGTCCTGGAACCGCACCTTGTAGCCCACCACGTCGCCCAGCGGGGTCTGCAGCTCTTCGGCGATGCGCTTGGCCACGCTGCTGGCAGCGATGCGGCGCGGCTGCGTGTGGCCGATGAGCTGGCCTTTCTGTCCCGGCGCGGCGTTGCATTTGCCGCGCCCCAGAGCCAGCGCGATCTTGGGCAGTTGCGTGGTCTTGCCCGAGCCGGTCTCCCCGCACACGATGATGACCTGGTGCTCCCGCATCGCCGCCATGATTTCGTCGCGCCGCGCCGAGACGGGCAGCGACGGCGGGAAGGTGATGCGCAACGGCGCGCTGGGCGCCCCGGCGGTGGAGGAAGAAGGGGAAGAAGAGGAAGGCGCGGATTCGGTCATGAAGGGCTGCATTATCCGAGCCCGCCGTTGGCCCTGCACAACAAGGGCCGCCAGGGGCCACGGCAGGCCTTGCCACGCCCGCGAAGCCGCTTCGATAATCGCGCCTTCGCTTCACCAGCGCTGCAACGAGCACCCTTGCTGCGCACCTTTCAGGAGCTGTCTTTCCATGCCTCATTTGTTCAACACCCTCCACTGAACACGGTTCCTCGCCCCGGCTGAACCGTGTCGCTCACACACTGTTCAGCCAAGGCTGCTGCGCTCCCCCGCCCCATTCGAATGGGGGTGCGCCGCACGAAAGCCCTGGCTTGCTCAGCCGGGGCTTTTTGCTTTTCAGGAATCGCACATGAGTGCTCAGAAACGTTCCCGCGCCTTCCAGCAAGGCCGGGTCAAGGCCTTGCGCCGCATGAAGCAGCCGATGGTGCTGCACCTCGAAGCCAGCGCACCGCCGCGCAACCCGGTGGCCCGCGCGCTGGCGGCACGCGGCACCAGCGCCGCGGCAGGCAAGCACATCCGCAGCCAGGGCGCGCAGCGCCGCGCCGACCGCATGGCGCTGCAGCTTGCCGTGCGCCGCGGCGCGGACGGCTGATCCGCCGGTGCTCACCGGGCACCAGGCCGGCAGGGCACCGTGGACCGGACCCTTTCGTGGAAAAATGACACGACCGGGTCCGGCCCACACCCCCTCTTCTCCTCGCTGCCCTGCGCAGCCGCACACATGCCCGCCACAGCCTCCGCCACTCCCGCCCTTGCCGAACACGCCACCCAGGCCAGGGCGGCCGGGCCTGCCGACCGGCGCCGGCACGTCGTGGTGATCGGGGCCGGCATCGTGGGCACGGTGTGCGCGATCGAGATGCTGCGCTCCGGCCGCCAGGTCACGCTGCTCAACCCCCATGCCCCCGCCGGCGAAGAAGCCACCAGCTACGGCAATGCGGGCTGGCTGTCTTCCCATTCCATTCTTCCGCCCGCAGGGCCCGGCATGTGGAAGCAGGTGCCTGGCTACCTGCTGGACCCGCAGGGCCCGCTCACCGTGCGCTGGGGCTACCTGCCCCGCGCCCTGCCGTGGCTGTGGCGCTTCTTGCGCTCGGGCCGCACGCCCGCGCACGTGGCCCGCACCGCGCATGCCCTGCGCCAGTTGCTGCGCGATGCGCCAGCGCTGCATGCCCGGCTGTCCGGCGAAGCCGGCGTCCCGCACCTGGTGGCCCAGCGCGGCCTGCTGCACGCCTACCGCTCGCGGGCGGACTTCGAGGCAGATGCGCTGGGCTGGCGGCTTCGCGGCGAGGAAGGCATCGCGTTCGAGACGGTGGAAGGCGCCAGCCTGCGCGTACAGGAGCCCGACCTGGCCCCTGCTTACGGCTTCGGCGTGCGCGTGGCCGAAGCCGGCCACTGCGCCAACCCCGGCGCCTACCTCGCTGCCCTGGTGGCCCATGCGCAATCCCTCGGCGCGCGCTGGGTCACGGGCCAGGCCACCGGGCTGCACATCGAGGCAGGCCGCCTGCACGCCGTGCGGACCGACCAGGGCGACCTGCCCTGCCAGGGCGCGGTCATCGCGGCGGGCGCCTATTCGCGGCCGCTGGCGCTAGCCGCCGGCGACCGCGTGTGGCTGGACACCGAACGCGGGTACCACGCGATGCTGGACGTGCAGGCCCGCGCCGGGGAGCGCGCGCCCGCCGGCCCCCGCACCTCCACGATGGTGATGGACCGCAAGCTCATCGTGCACCAGATGGAGCACGGCCTGCGGGTGGCGGGCCAGGTGGAGATCGCCGGCCTGCACGCCGCACCCGATTGGCGCCGCGCCCGCATCCTGCTGGGACACGTATTCGATCTGTACCCTTCGCTGCCCCGCGCCGCGCTGGAGGACGGCGCCCGCTTCTGGATGGGCCGGCGTCCGAGCACCAGCGACGGACTGCCCTGCATCGGCCCCGCCAGCGCCTGCGCGGACGTCATCCATGCCTACGGCCACGGCCATGTGGGCCTGGGTGCTTCGGCCCGCACGGGACGGGTGGTGGCGCAGTGCATGGACGGGCAGCCTCCCGAGATCGACCTGGCGCCGTTCCGTCCGCAGCGATGGCGACGATAATTCGGCCGCAGCGGAAAACGCCCCGCCCTCACCACGCACCCTGCGCCGCCCCGCAGGGTGCGGTCCCCGCTCTCTTCACCCTTTCGCCATGTCCGCCGTCTTCAACTTCACCTTCGTCCCCTGGTTCCGCTCGGTTGCGCCGTACATCCACAAGTTCCGCCACCAGACTTTCGTGATCGGGCTCACGGGCGAGGCCATCGCGGCCGGCAAGCTCCAGGCCATCGCGCAGGACCTGGCCATGATCCAGGCGATGGGCGTGAAGATCGTGCTCGTGCACGGCTTTCGCCCGCAGGTGAACGAGCAGCTCGCGGCCAAGGGGCATGCAGAAAAGTATTCGCACGGCATCCGCGTCACCGATTCGGTCGCGCTCGACTGCGCGCAGGAGGCCGCGGGCCAGTTGCGCTACGAGATCGAGGCCGCCTTCAGCCAGGGCCTGCCCAACACGCCGATGGCGGGCTCCACGGTGCGCGTGATCTCCGGCAACTTTCTGACGGCGCGGCCCGTGGGCATCGTGGACGGGGTGGATTTCCAGCATTCGGGCCTGGTGCGCAAGGTGGATGTGGCGGGCATCCGGCGCTCGCTCGACATGGACGCGCTGGTGCTGCTGTCGCCCTTCGGCTTCTCGCCCACCGGCGAGGCCTTCAACCTGACGATGGAAGAGGTCGCGACCTCGGTGGCGATCGCACTCAAGGCCGACAAGCTGGTCTTCGTGTGCGAGGTGCCCGGCATCCGCATGAACCCCGACGAGCCCGAGAGCGACGACAACCCCATCGACACGGAACTGCCGCTGGCCCAGGCCCGGCAGATGCTGGCACGCGTGCCGCCCAGCCAGCGGCCGACCGACACCGCGTTCTATCTGCAGCACTGCGTGAAGGCCTGCCAGAACGGCGTGGAGCGCAGCCACATCATTCCTTTCGCGGTGGACGGTGCGCTGCTGCTGGAGATCTACGTGCACGACGGCATCGGCACCATGGTGGTCGATGAGAAGCTGGAAGAACTGCGCGAAGCCACGCCGGACGACGTGGGCGGCATCCTGCAGCTGATCGAGCCGTTCGAGAAGGACGGCACGCTCGTCAAGCGCGACCGCACCGAGATCGAACGCGACATCGCCAACTACACCATCATCGAACACGACGGCGTGATCTTCGGCTGCGCGGCGCTCTACCCCTATCCGGAGGGCAGCACGGCCGAGATGGCGGCCGTGACCGTGTCGCCGCACAGCCAGGGCACGGGCGATGGCGAAAAGCTGCTCAAACGCATTGAGCAGCGGGCGCGGGGCATGGGCCTGACCAGCCTGTTCGTGCTCACCACGCGCACGATGCACTGGTTCATCAAGCGCGGCTTCCAGCCCGTGGACCCCGAGTGGCTGCCCGAAGCCCGCAAGCGCAAGTACAACTGGGACCGCCGCAGCCAGGTGCTGGTCAAGAAACTGTAGGCGGCGGCCCGGCCCGCGGCCACACCGCTCAGGCGGCGACCGCCCGGGCCACCTGGCGCGCCACCTCGGCGATGGTGGCATCGCGCTTTTCCGACGTGGCGGTGGTCTGGGTGATGTAGCAGGTGACCACGATGGGCGCACCGCCGCCGGGCGGCCACAGCACGCCGATGTCGTTGGACGAACCCTGGTTGCCCGTGCCCGTCTTGTCGCCCACCCGCCAGCCCGGCACGCCGGCACGCAGCCGCTTGTCGCCCGTCTTCGTGGCCACGATCCATTCGACCAGCTGGGCACGCGAGGCCGGGCTCAGCGCATCGCCCAAGGCCACCTTGCGCAGCGACTGCAGCATGGCCTGCGGCGTGGTGGTGTCGCGCGGATCGCCCGCAATGGCCTCGTTCAGCGTGGGCTCGGTGCGGTCCAGCCGCGTCACCGTGTCGCCCAGGCTCCGCGCGAAGGCGGTGAAGCCCTGCGGGCCGCCATGGCGCGACAGCAGCAGGTTGGCCGCGGTGTTGTCGCTCAGCGTGACGGTGCCTTCGCACAGCTCGCCGACCGTGATGCCGACGTCGCCCACCCGCTTTTCCGTCACCGGCGAATAGGCGACGAGCGCCGACGCGTCGAAATGCACCCGGCGGTCCAACGCCTCCTGGCCCCGGTCGACCCGCTCCAGCATCCACGCGGCCAGCAGCAGCTTGAACGTGCTGGCCATGGGAAAGCGCTCGTCCTGGCGCCAGCCCAGCGACAGCCCGGAGCCCGTGTCGAGCATGGCGACCCCGAGCCGCGCCTTGGGGTGGCCGTCCAGTGCCGATTCAAGCTGCCGCATGGCGGCCTGCCAGGCCACCTCCCGCGCGTTGCGCTGGCCCGCTGGCGCGGCAGCATGGGCCGGGCCGGCCCACAAGGCGGCCGTCGAAGCGGCAGCCACGGCGGCGAAGAGATCAAAGGAAAACTGGCGTCTTTGCATGGAATGAACCTGTCGTTGAAAGCAAGAAGACCCGAACGATAGAGACATGTCGGCCAGAGCACCATCGACAATAATCGGGAAGAGCCCCAAGAAAAACTGCTTGCTACTTGCCCGCCTGATTCCGACGCCATGCACTTGCCCCTCAATGCCCTGCGCGCCTTCGAGGTCTCGGCGCGCCACCTCAATCTCACCCGTGCGGCCCAGGAACTGTGCGTGACCCAGACCGCGGTGAGCCAGCACATCCGCAACCTCGAAGAGCGCCTGGGCAAACCGCTGTTCCGGCGCCTGCCGCGCGGACTGGCATTGACGGATGAGGGCCTGGCCCTGCTGCCGGTGCTGGCCGATGCGTTCGGCCGCATTGCCGGTGCCCTGGAGCAGTTCAGCGACACCCGCCCCCGCGAAGTGCTCACCGTCGGCGCCGTGGGCACCTTCGCCGTGGGGTGGCTGCTGCCGCGGCTGCGCGAGTTCCAGCAGGCGTGCCCCTTCGTGGACCTGCGCCTGCTCACGCACAACAACCGGGTGGACATCGCGGGCGAGGGACTGGACTGCGCCATCCGGTTCGGGGACGGCGCCTGGCATGGCACCGAGGCCGACCGCCTGCTGGAAGCGCCGCTGTCCGCCATGTGCGCGCCCTCCATCGCCCCCCGGCTGCGGGCGCCGGTCGACCTGGCGCACGAATCGCTGCTGCGTTCGTACCGCGCGGACGAGTGGGCCGCCTGGTTCAGCGCAGCCGGTGTGCCCTGCCCGCTCGTGCGGGGCACGGTGTTCGACTCCTCCCTGGCCTTGGCCGAGGCCGCCGCGCAGGGCGCGGGCGTGGCGCTGCTGCCGGTGCGGCTTTTTCAAAGGGAGTTGCAACAGGGGCGGCTCGTGCAGCCCTTCGGCACGCACATCGCATTGGGTGCCTACTGGCTCACGCGCTTGAAATCCCGCCCGCCCAGCGCTGCGCTGCAGGCCTTTCGCGGCTGGCTGCTGGCCGGCTGCGGCAGTCCATCGAGCAACCCGGCCTGATCGGCCGCCCGCGCCCCGGCCGTTCCAGATGCCCCGCTATCATCGCCACCCCATGCCCGAGATCCTCACCGCCGCCCTCTACCATTTCGTCGATCTGCCCGACTGCGCCGCACTGCAGCCACCACTGCAATCCGTGTGCGAGGCCCATGGCGTGCGGGGCCTGCTGCTGCTGGCGCCCGAGGGGATCAACGGCACGATCGCAGGGGAGCCCGCAGGCGTGCGGGCCGTGCTGGCCTGGCTTCGTGCCGATGAGCGGCTGGCCGGCCTGCGCCACAAGGAGGCGCTGGGCGACCGCATGCCGTTCTACCGCATGCGGGTGCGGCTCAAGCGCGAGATCGTCACCCTGGGCGTGACCGGACTGGACCCGGCACGCAATGCCGGCACGCACGTGCCGCCGGCGCAATGGAACGCCCTGATCGACGACCCCGAGGTGGTGGTGATCGACGTGCGCAACGACTATGAAGTGGGCATCGGCAGCTTCGCCCGGGCCATCAACCCGCGCACGCGCAGCTTCACGGAGTTTCCGGCCTGGGTGGAGCAGCAGCGCGCGCCGGGTGGCGTGCTGGCACACCGGCCCAAGGTGGCCATGTTCTGCACGGGCGGCATCCGGTGCGAAAAATCCACCGCCCTGCTCAAGTCGCAGGGCTTCGACGAGGTGTTCCACCTGGACGGCGGCATCCTGCAGTACCTGGAAGACGTGCCCGCCGAAGACAGCCGCTGGCACGGCGATTGTTTCGTGTTCGACGAACGCGTGTCGGTGGGCCACGGCCTGTCCACGGGCCGGCACCAGTTGTGCCGTTCCTGCCGCATGCCGCTGGGCGAGGCCGAACTCGCATCGCCCCAGTACCGCCCCGGCGTGAGCTGTCCCTATTGCCATGGCACGCGCACGCCCGAGCAGGAGCGCGCCCTGGCCGAGCGCGAGCAACAGATGGAGCTCGCGCGGCAGCGCGGGCAGGAACACATCGGCGCGCGCCTGGGCGCCTCCGGTGTGGCGCAGTCCGATCGTCAACCATCGGACGCGCCCAGCGGCCTGCCCGTGCTGTATTCCTTTCGCCGCTGCCCCTACGCCATGCGCGCCCGCATGGCGATCGCGGCCAGCGGGCAGGCCTGTGAATTGCGCGAGGTGGTGCTGCGCGACAAGCCGCAAGCCCTGCGGGACGCATCGCCCAAAGCCACGGTGCCCGTGCTGGTGCTGCCCGATGGCCAGGTGCTGGAACAAAGCCTGGAGATCATGCGCTGGGCGCTCGCTCGCCACGATCCACAGGGCTGGATGGCCGAAGATGCCGCAACGGCCCGGGACGCCGATGCGCTCATCGCGGCCTGCGACGGCACCTTCAAACAGGCCCTGGACCGCTGCAAGTACCCGAACCGCTATCCGCAGCAGACCGGCACGGAGGACGGCGTGGAGGACGCGCCAACGCCCCAGGCCACCGCCACCGCGTTCCTGACCCAGTGGGACGAGCGGCTGGCGCAACACGCCTTCCTGTGCGGCCCGCGGCCCACGCTGGCCGACGTGGCCATCATGCCGTTCGTGCGCCAGTTCGCAGGCATCGACGCCACGGACTGGCAGGCGGGCCCCTGGCCCCATGTGCGAAATTGGCTGGCAGCATGGGAGGCCAGCACGGCGTTCACGCAGGTGATGGACAAGATGGCGCCCTGGGTGCCCGGAACCCGGGGCCCGGTGTTTCCCGCCCAGGAGTCCATGGCAGCGCCGGCACCGATCTGACGGATTTGCAACGCCCAAGAAAAAGGCGCCTGTTCAAGGCGCCTTTTTCATTCAACGGGGTTCAGGCCGGTTTCAAGCCGCAGCCAGCGGGCAGCGGTTGGCGCCCCCTCGCCCACCACGGGCCAGCAGCACCAGCAGCACGACGGCCATGAGCACGAAGCAGATGAACGACCAGTTGGCGATGGAGCCTCCGAGGAAGGTCCAGTCCACCGCAGCGCAGTCGCCCGAACCGCGGAAGATCATGGGGATCGCGCGGCCGATGGGGAAGTGCTCGATCATTCCGTAGAAGTCGCGACCGCAGGTGGCGATCTCGGGCGGGTACCACTGCAGCCAGCTTTGCCGCGCCGCCACGAAGGCGCCGAATCCCGACGACAGCAGCGCCAGGACGGCCCACGACATCCACCAGCCCCGGGTGCCCCGGGCGCTGGCCAGGGCCGCAAACACGGCGACCCCGATGAGCGCATAGCGCTGCACGATGCACATCGGGCAGGGCTCGAGCCCCACGACATGCTGCAGGTACATGCCAAAAGCCAGCATGGCCACGCAGGCCGCCGCGATGAGGCCCAGCACGCGGCGGGGCGCGGCATCCAACCAGTTCAACACCATTGTTCTTGTCCTTGAAGGCCGCGGTCGGCAGCCCTCGAAGGCTGCATCAGATACCGGCGGCGTGGTCCAGAAAAACGCGGGCGCGGCGCGGTGTGACCACCAGCGTTTCACCCTCCCTGAAACCCATCTCCCGGTACTGCTGCGCAGGAATCTGCGCTTCGATCACCGAGTCGGGGCTCGCATTGTCCGCTGGTTTGTGGTCGGCATCGGGAATAAGTTCCAGCCGCGCGATCGGCCCCACGACGATGGCACGGCTGAGCTGTGCGACGATGCCGCGCGGGCGCCCGTCGGCGTCCACACCCTCGCCGGGCGAGTAGCGCTGCACGTCCAGGTCGTGCGGACGCACATAGGCAAAGGCGCTGGCGTTCTGGGCGCCCGCATGCTCGGGCGAATCGATGGCCATGCCCTCCACGTGCACCAGCCCTTCGTGGGCGCGGCCGCGAAACAGGTTCACGTCGCCCAGGAATCCATAGACGAACGGGCTGGCCGGCTGGTCCCACACCTCCTGGGGCGAGCCGCTCTGCTCGATCCGGCCCTGGTTGATGACCACCACGCGGTCGGCCACTTCCAGGGCTTCCTCCTGGTCGTGGGTCACGAAGATGCTGGTCACGTGCAGTTCGTCGTGCAGGCGGCGCAGCCACCGGCGCAGCTCTTTGCGCACCTTGGCATCGAGCGCGCCGAAGGGCTCGTCCAGCAGCAGCACCTTGGGCTCCACCGCCAGGGCGCGCGCAAGGGCGATGCGCTGGCGCTGGCCGCCGGACAGTTGCGACGGATAGCGGTCGGCCAGCCAGTCGAGCTGCACGAGCTTGAGCAGGTCGGTCACCTTCTGCTTGATCTGCGCATCGCTCGGGCGCTCGCCGCGCGGCTTCACGCGCAGGCCGAAGGCGACGTTCTCGAACACCGTCATGTGCCGGAACAGCGCGTAGTGCTGGAAGACGAAGCCCACGCCACGGTCGCGCACGTGCACGTCGGTGGTGTCCTCGCCCGAGAAGTGGATGGTGCCCACGTCGGGCGTCTCCAGCCCCGCGATGATGCGCAGCAGCGTGGTCTTGCCGCAGCCCGAGGGACCGAGCAGCGCGATGAGTTCGCCGGACTGGATGTCCAGGCTCACGTCGCGCAGTGCCTGGAAGCTGCCGAACTGCTTGCTGATGTTGCGGATTTCAATGCTCATGGTGTGCTTTCGTTCAGCGCGCGCCCACGGCGGCGGGTGCGGGGCGCTCGGGCGGCAGCGCGGCCGCGGCCTTGCGCTCCTGCTCGTTGCGCCATTCGGCAATGGACTTGATGACCAGCGTGACCAGTGCCAGCAGGGCCAGCAGCGAGGCCGCAGCGAACGCCGCCACAGACTGGTATTCGTTGTAGAGGATCTCCACGTGCAGCGGAATGGTGTTGGTCTGCCCGCGGATGTGGCCCGAGACGACCGACACCGCGCCGAACTCGCCCATGGCGCGCGCATTGCACAGGATCACGCCGTACAGCAGGCCCCACTTGATGTTGGGCAGCGTCACGTACCAGAAGGTCTGCCAGCCGCTCGCGCCCAGCACGATGGCCGCCTGCTCCTCGTCGCTTCCCTGGGCCTGCATGAGCGGAATCAACTCGCGCGCGATGAACGGGAAGGTCACGAAGATCGTCGCCAGCACGATGCCCGGCACGGCGAAGATGATCTTGACGTCGTGCGCCGCCAGCCAGGGGCCGAACCAGCCGTTGGCGCCGAACATCAGCACGTACACCAGGCCGGCCACCACGGGCGAGACGGAAAACGGCAGGTCCACCAGCGTGGTCAGGAACGCCTTGCCCCGGAACTCGTACTTGGCGATGGCCCAGGCCGCCGCCACGCCGAACACCAGGTTCAACGGCACCGCGATGGCCGCGGTGATGAGGGTCAGCCGGATGGCGGCCCATGCATCGGGCTCCTTGAGCGCCGCCACGTAGGCACCGAAGCCCTTGCGCAGCGCCTCGGTGAACACGGCGGCCAGCGGCAGCACGAGGAACAGCAGCAGGAACGCGAGCGCGATGCCGATCAGCGTCCAGCGCACCCAGGGGGCCTCGGTCGTGCCGGCCTGGGCGCGGCGCACCACGTTGCGCCCGCCGGAGTTGGAAGCGGTGGAAGTCATGCCGGGGCTCCTGCGTGGCGACGCTGCCAGGCCTGCAATGCGTTGATGACGAGCAGCAGCGCGAAGGAGATCACCAGCATCACCACCGCGACCGCCGTGGCGCCCGCGTAGTCGTACTGCTCCAGCTTGCCGATGATGATGAGGGGCGTGATCTCGGAGATCATGGGCATGTTGCCCGCGATGAAGATGACCGAGCCGTATTCACCCACCGCCCGCGCGAACGCCATGGCAAAGCCCGTGAGCAGCGCCGGAGTGATCGCAGGCAGGATGACGCGCGTGAAAATTTGCCAGCGCGTGGCGCCCAGGCTGGTGGCGGCTTCTTCCAGCTCCTTCTCGGCGTCTTCCAGCACCGGCTGCACCGTGCGCACCACGAAGGGCAGCCCGATGAAGATTAGCGCGATCACCACGCCGGCGGGCTTGAACGCCAACTGGATGCCCAACGGCTCCAGGTACCGTCCGACCCAGCCGTTGCCGGCCAGCAAGGCGGTGAGCGAAATGCCCGCCACCGCCGTGGGCAACGCGAACGGCAGGTCCACCAGGGCATCGACGATCTTCTTGCCCGGAAAGCGGTAGCGCACCAGCACCCAGGCGATCAGCAGGCCGAACACGAGGTTGACCACCGCCGCGATGAACGACGCGCCGAAGGTGAGCCGGTAGGACGCCAGCACGCGCGGCGCGCTGATGGCGGTCCAGAACTGGTCCCAGGTCAGCGTGAAGGTCTTGAAGACCAGCGCCGACAGCGGGATGAGCACGATGATGCTCAGGTAGAAGATGGTGTAGCCCAGCGTCAGGCCGAAGCCGGGCAGAACCCGCTTCGGGCTGCGCCGGGCCCCGCCCGTGGACGCCACGGCGGCGCCGGGCAAGGCAGAGGTCGCAGCGTTCATGTCTTACTTGGCGCCGGGGGTGTAGAGCTTGTCGAACTGGCCGCCGTCGTTGAAGTGCACCTTCTGTGCCTCGCCGAGGGAGCCGAAATACTTGGCCACGGTGAACAGCTTGACGGGCTTGAACAGGTCGGCGTGCTTTTTCAGCACCGCTTCGGAACGCGGACGCAGCGCGTGGCGGGCCGCGATCTCCTGCGCCTCATCGGAGTAGAGGTAGTCCAGATAGGCCTTGGCCAGTTCGCCCGTGCCTTTCTTGGCGACGGTGCGCTCGACCACCGCGACGGGGTTTTCGGCCAGCACGCTGCTGGAGGGGTACACCGCATCGACCTTGCCCTTGCCGAATTCGCGCTCGATGGACAGCACCTCGGATTCGAACGTGATCAGCACATCGCCCGTGTTGCGCTGCAGGAAGATGCTGGTGGCATCGCGCCCGCCCTTGCCCAGCACGGGGACGTTCTTGAACACCTGGCCCACGAACTCAGCGGCCTGGGCGTCGGTGCCTCCCTTCTCGCGCACGCTGCCCCAGGCCGCCAGGTAGGCGTAGCGGCCGTTGCCGCCGGTCTTGGGGTTCACCACGACGACCTGCACGCCGGGCTTGGCGAGATCGTCCCAGTCCTTGATGTTCTTGGGGTTGCCCTTGCGCACGAGGAACAGCATGGTCGAGGTGGTGGGCGATGCATCGTTGGGAAAGCGCTTGGCCCAGTCCTTGGCGACCACGCCGTTGGTGGCGAGGAAGTCGATGTCGGTCGTGGTGTTCATCGTGACCACGTCGGCGTCGAGGCCGTCGTTCACTGCGCGGGCCTGGGCGCTGGAGCCGCCATGGGCCTGGTCGATCTTCACGTCCTTGCCGGTGGTCTTCTTGTAGTGGGCGGCGAAGGCGGGGTTGTAGTCCTTGTAGAACTCGCGGGCCACGTCATAAGAAGCGTTCAGCAGCGTGGACGTCTGTGCCGACGCGACGCCGCCAGCGACCAGGGCCAGCACGGCCAGGAAAGTCTTGAGTTTTGTCCGGGAAGTCATGTCTGCGCCCTCGTTACTGAAAAAGTGAAACCGATTGTGGTCGGCGGCGCTTAAAACTCAAAAGAATATATTCTTGTTAATTAATCGATCTCCAGAATATAGAACCCCGGCAAAACCAAGGGGCGGCATGGCAGATTTCAGCCAAAAATGCCTCCAGCGCAATGGGTACTACGGCGTTTAGCTACAAAAACAATAGCAACCTTGTCAGGCGGCGGAGCGGGTCTCCGTGGCCCCCTGGCCGAGGCCCCACTCCGCGCCATCCACCAGCGAATGCAGCAGTGCCCAGCCCAGAGGCCATTCGCCATGGCCCGAGTCCACGTTCACATGCCCCGCCTGCGGCAGGCGAACGAACTCGCTGCCCCAGGCCCTCGCGTAAGCGCCGGCCAGGCGGATGGGGCAGTAGGGATCGTTGCTGCTCGCCACCAGGATGCTGCGGTACGGCAGCGGCGCGTAAGGCACGGGGGCGAAGTCGCTCAGCACCGCCCGGCGCTCCGGATCGGCCGGGGCGACCAGCAAGGCGCCCTGCACCCGGGCTGCCGCCGGCTCGCCCATGTGCGTCGCGGTGATGCAGCCCAGGCTGTGCGCCACCAGCACGACCGGGTGCGGCGCCTCCAGCACGGTGCGCTCCAGCGCCGCCACCCAGGGCGCCCGCGCGGGCGTGACCCAGTCGTCCTGCACCACGCGCCGTGCGCCGGGCAGCCGCTCCGCCCACAGGCTCTGCCAGTGGCCGGGTCCGGAATCGCGCCAGCCCGGGACGATGACCACCGAGACCGGGCTGCCTGCAGCGGTGTGTGCGGACGGGGCCGCCTGCGGCGCTGCGCCGTCGAGCCGGCCGACCGGCCGCCCGGATGCGGACGAAGACGTGGGTGCGCTGCTGCTCATGGCCGGCGGGGCACGGTGGCCAGGGGATGGAACAAGGGAAGGATTCGAACCCCACAGGAGGTGCGGAACGACAGTGCAGTGGCCATGGAACAGGCTCCTCAACGGTGGATGCGGCCCATTCTGCGATTCCGCCCTTAAAACCCAAACGAATATATTCTTTTGAATTAATCGCGAATTGATCTTAAGAAGCGATCGATGTCGCGCTGCCGAGGCCCTCGGTCTCGGATGCCGGCGCCGCCGTCGTCGCGCCTTGCAGCGTCTCGCCCAGAAAGTCCAGAAACCGCCGGACCGCGGGCGTCAGGCCGCGGCGGGAGGGAAACACCGCGTGCATCACACCGCGCTCCGGGGCCCAGTCAGGCAGCAGATGCACCAGCCGGCCACTGCGCAACTCGTCCTGGCACATGTAGTCGGGCAGCCAGCAGATGCCCACGCCGCCCTGCGCGGCCAACTTGAGCGTGAGCAGGTCGTCGGCCACATAGCGCGGGCTGTGCTGCCACACGGCCTCCTGCCCTCCGGGGCCCACCAGCCGCAGCGAAGCACGGCCGTCGGCGGCGGACATGGCGATGCTGTCCATGCGTGACAGTTCCTCCAGCGTGTGTGGCGTGCCCTGGCGCGCCAGTTGGGCAGGGCTCGCGACCAGCAGCAGGTCGCCCTCGCCCAGCCGCTTGATGACCATGCTGCCGCTGTCGTCCAGCTTGGCCCGCACGCGCAGCGCCACGTCGACCCCCTCCTCCACCAGGTTGACCACGCGGTTGCTCACCTGGATCTCCACCCGCACGAGCGGATACCGCGCCATGAACACCGGCATCATGTCGCCGAGCAGGGTCTGTGCGATCGTGACGGGGCACACCACGCGGATCGTGCCGCGCGGCTCGGCCTGGACGTGGGCCACCGTGTCGGCCGCTGCCTGCGCCGATTCGCGCATGGCCTGGCAGTGGCGCAGATAGGCCTCGCCCACCTCGGTGAGCGACAGCTTGCGCGTGGTGCGCTGCAGCAGCCGCACGCCCAGGTGTGCCTCCAGATCGGAGACGCGGCGCGACAGGCGCGACTTGGGGATGCCGAGCGCCCGGCCCGCGGCGGCGAACCCGCCGCGCTCGACCACCTCGGCGAAATACAGCATGTCGTTGAGATCTTGCACCGTCATCCCTCGCAGATTGTTCCACCTATAGAACAATCTATCGCAAAGTGGCCGGCTTATCAATCAATGCGCTCATCTGCACAATCTATCCAACGCTGCACACCGGGTGCGGCCCCCATCCTGAGGAGAACCTTCCATGCAACTGCTGCACATCGATTCCGCCATCACCGGCGAACAGTCCGTTTCGCGCCAACTCACCGCCCGCACCGTGGCGGCGTGGGTCGAGGCCCATCCCGGCACGCAAGTGCAGCACCTGGACCTGGTCGCCCAGGCGCCGGCCCATTTCACGATGGAGGCCATGGCGCCGCGCACCGGCCAGACCGAAGGCCTGAGTGAAACACAGCGCCGTGAAAACGCCGTGTCCGAACAGCTGGTGAGCCAGTTCCTGGCGGCCGATGTCATCGTGGTCGGCGCGCCGCTCTACAACTTCGGCATTCCCACGCAGCTCAAGGCCTGGATCGACCGCATTGCCCAGCCGGGCCGCACGTTCACCTACACCGCCACGGGCCCGCAGGGCCTGGCCAAGGGCAAGACGGTGATCGTCGCCTCCAGCCGCGGCGGTGTGTATTCGACGAGCGATGCCGGCCGCGCCATGGAACACCAGGAGAGCTACCTGCAGACCGTGTTCGCCTTCTTCGGCATCACCGACGTGCGCTTCGTGCGCGCCGAAGGCGTGGCCATGGGACCGGACGCCAAGTCCAAGGCCCTGGACAGCGCGGATTCCGACATCCGGGCACACGTGGCGCAATCCCGCCAGGAAGCCGTGGCCGAAGCCGCCTGATCCACCGGACAACTGCGCAATCACCAGAAAGCCGGCCTTGCGCCGGCTTTTTTGCGTGCGCCGCAAGGCGCCTATAGCGCACGCGTCCAGGTCTCGCCCACCAGGGACTGGCCGTAGGCGGTGTAGGGTTCCGAGGCCACGAGCGTGAAGCCGCGCTGCGCATACAGGTGGCGGGCCGCGGCCAGGCAGCTGTTGGTCCACAGCGTCATCTCCGCGTAGCCCTGGCCCCGCGCGAAGGCGATGCACTCGTCCACCAGCCGGCCGCCCAGTCCCATGCCCCGCGCCTGGGGCGCCAGGATCAGCATGCGCAGCCGGGCGGTGGTGTCGGACTCGCGCACCACGAAGGCCGCCCCCATGCGTTCGCCGTCGACCTCGGCGATCCAGCACCGGTCGAACCCGGGCCGGAATTCGCGCACGAACCGCGCGGCGATCTCGGCCACCATGGCCTCGAACGACTGGTTCCAGCCGTATTCGCGCCAGTAGATTTCGCCATGCATCTGCACCACCCAGCCCATGTCACCGGGCACCGGGTCGCGCAGCACCACGAGGCGGGGGCGGCTGGGCGGCTCGGGAGACAGCAGCGTCTCCAGGCGCTGCATGGCGGCCAGCGCGTCGGCCTGCTGCGTGGGCGACAAGCGCGCCAGGATCGCCGCCGCCTCGTCGCGCGAGCGCTGCTGCAGCGGGGCGAACGCGGCGTGTCCGGCGTCGGTCAGGCGCAGCAGGCTCTGGCGCGCATCCTTTGCGCCCGGGCGGCGCTCCAGCCAGCCGGCCTTCTCGAACCGGCGCAGGATGCGGCTCAGATAGCCGGCGTCCAGGCCCAGGTCCCTGGCGATGTCGGTGGCGACGGGCTCGGTGCGGTGGGCCAGCTCGTAGAGCACGCGCACGTCGGTCAGGGACAGGTCGCTGCCCAGATAGGCGTCGAGCACGCCGATGCGGCGCGTGAAGAACCGGTTGAACTGCCGAAGCGCCCTGACCGCGGCCGCGGGGACGGGCGCAGGCGCGGGAGCGACCTGGGGATCTGACGCCATTTTCATTTGCCTTCATCAAATAATTGGTTGACTTTAGCAATCAAAAACACGAAAGGCAAATAAAAAAGTCCGGCCGCCCATGGCGGGGCGGCCGGACTGGAGGCGCTGAAAACCAGCGGCTGGTCAGAGCTTGGCGTGCTGCTTGACCCAGGCCACGTACTTCTCGACCCAGCCCTGCAGGAACTGGCGGCTGGCCTCGCCGATGTTACCGTCGTCATCGAACAGGCCATCCTTGGCTTGAACGAAGGCTTCGGGCTGGCCCAGCGTGGGCACGTCGAGGTAAGCCAGCACGTTGCGCAGGTGCTGCTGGGCCATGGCCGTGCCGATGGCGCCGATCGATACCCCGATCACGCCGGCCGGCTTGCCGCCCCAGGCGCTCTGCCCATAGGGGCGGGAGGCGTGGTCCAGCGCGTTCTTGAGCACGCCGGGAATCGACCGGTTGTATTCGGGCGTGACGAACAGCAGGCCCTGCGACTGGGCGATCTCGGTCTTCAGGCGCAGCACGGCGGGAGCCGGATGGGCGTCGTCGTCCTGGTTGTACAGCGGCAGGTCGTCGATGCGCAGCTGCGTGAAGTGGAAGTCCGGCGGTGCGAGCCGGGCCAGCGCCGTGGCCAGCTTGCGGTTGAACGAGTCCTTGCGGAGACTGCCGACGATGACGGCGATCTGGTATTGGTCCATGAGCACTCCTTGTGAAACAGCCAAAAGACGGGACGGCGCGGGGCCGCAACGGGCCATGATAGACACGGCCTGCGGCGTTCCAGCGCTGCGCGCGGCGCCTTCAGGGCCCGCTTTCGAGGAACGCCAAAGCGCCATTTGCTATTATTTTTGTAGCTATATGCCCTAGTATTGATTCCGCTGGCGCCCTTTTCAAGCAAAACACCCCCGGCGCTGCAGCGCAGCATCCGGGGGTGCGGGGCCTGTCGCAAATGCGCGCTTGTCCTACCCGGCGCGGCGCTGGCCGGCGAGGCGGCGCACCACATGCACCAGCCGGTCGATCTCGTCGAACGTGTTGTAGAACGCGAGCGACGGCCGCACGGTGGTCTCCACGCCGAATCGCCGCAGGATGGGCTGCGCGCAGTGGTGTCCGGTGCGCACGGCGATGCCTTCGTCGTTCAGCGCCTTGCCCACTTCCTCGGTCGAGTAGCCGGCCAGCACGAACGACATCACACTGGCCTTGTCGTCGGCCGTGCCGATCAGCCGCACGCCCGGGATGGCGCGCAACTGCTGCATGCCGTACACCAGCAGCTCGTGCTCGTAGCGCGCGATGTTCTCGATGCCCACGCGGTTCACGTAGTCGATCGCCGCGCCCAGGCCCACCGCGTCGGCGATGTTGCCCGTGCCGGCCTCGAACTTGTTCGGGATCGGCTGGAACACGGTCTTCTCGAACGTCACGTCGGCAATCATGTTGCCGCCGCCCTGCCACGGGGGCATGTCTTCGAGCACTTCGCGCTTGCCCCAGACCACGCCGATGCCGGTCGGCCCGAACACCTTGTGGCCCGAGAACACGAAGAAGTCCGCGCCGATGTCCTGCACGTCCACCCGCATGTGCGAGACCGACTGCGCGCCATCAACCAGCGCCTTCGCGCCCGCACGGTGGGCCAGCGCCACGATCTCCTTAACCGGCACCACGGTGCCCAGCGCGTTGGAGACCTGCGTGACGGCGACGATCTTGGTGCGGTCGTTCAGGAGCTTCTGGTATTCATCGAGCAGCACCTGGCCCGAGTCGTCCACCGGAATCACGCGCAGCCTCGCCCCCTTGGCGGCAGCGAGCTGCTGCCAGGGCACGATGTTGGCGTGGTGCTCCAGATGGCTGACGATGATCTCGTCGCCCTCGCCCACGTGCTGGCCGCCCCAGCTTTTGGCCACCAGGTTGATGGCCTCGGTGGTGCCGCGCACGAAGATCACCTCGTTCACGTCGGGCGCGTTGATGAACGTCTTCACGCGCTGGCGGGCGCCTTCGTAGGCATCCGTGGCGCGGGCGGCGAGTTCATGCGCCGCGCGGTGGATGTTCGAGTTCTCGTGCGCGTAGAAGTGGCTGATGCGGTCGATCACCGCCTTCGGCTTGTGCGTGGTGGCCGCGTTGTCGAACCACACCAGCTGGCGGCCGTTCACGCGCTCGGACAGCACGGGAAAGTCGCGCCGGATGGCGTGCACGTCGAACGGCGGGTGCTGCCCCTGGCCCGCCAGCGGCACCGTACCGTGCGGCGCGGGCTTGGCAGGGGTGACATAGCCGCTGGGCAGCACCACCGCGTCGACGAAGTAGAACTTCGGATCGGACGACGGCGCAGCCGCCAGGCCGGCCGGTGCGGCCGGGGCCTGGCCCGCATGCGCTGCCTGCGGCTGCGCGAACGGCAGGCGCGCCAGTGCATCCAGCCGGTCGCCGGACCGCGCCCTGGGCACCGGCGCGCCCCCAGGCGATGGCTGTGCCTGGCGCTCGCCGACGAAGTAGTAAGGCGAGGCCGCAGAGGCAGGCGCTGCCGGATGGGCGGCGGCCTGTGACACGCTCGCGCCCGAGGCCTCGGGCACGCCCAGCACCCCGCTGCCAAGGCGCGGCTCGTAGGCCGGCAGCGTGCTCACCACCGTGTCGGGCAGGCCGTTGGCCGCCGTGGCGTGCGGCAGCAGCGCGGGGGCGCGGTGGCCGAGCGACAGCACCTGCGTGGGCGAAGCCGGCAGCAGGTTGGTGCCGGGCACCTGGCCCTGCGGGATCGGCATGCCGGGCACGCTGGGCCCGAAGCCGGCGGGGCTGGCCAGGGGCGAGCCGGGCGGCGCGATGTTGGCCGGCGCCTGCACGCCCGGCGGCACGGCGCCCAGGCCGGGCACGGACGAAGGCGGCACCGAAGGCAGGCCGCCCGCGGAGTGCACGCCCGCAGGCGATGCCGCCTCGCCCGGCAGCGCCGAGAACAGGGCATTGGCCATGCGCGCGATCAGCGCCGGGTCGATGGGGGCGCCGGACGCGTCGGCGCCCGGCGAGAAGGAAGCGAGGGTCATGGCCGCTCCTTGCGCTTCACTTGTAGGTGTCCGGGTAGTCGTGGTACTTGTTCACCTCGACATCGTCCAGCACGGCCAGCGCATCGCTGGTGAGCACAGCCAGCGAGCAGTACTGCGAGATCAGGTAGGACGCGATGGCGTGGTTGTTGATGCCCATGAAGCGCACCGACAGGCCCGGCCCCTGCTCGCCCGCCAGGCCCGGCTGGAACAGGCCCACCACGCCCTGGCGCTTGTCGCCCACGCGCAGCAGCAGGATCTTGCTCTTGCCGTCGGCCACCGGCACCTTGTCGGACGGAATGAGCGGAATGCCGCGCCACGTGATGAACTGCGATCCGAACAGGCTCACCGTGGGCGGCGGCGTGCCGCGGCGCGTGGCCTCGCGGCCGAAAGCGGCAATGGCGAGCGGGTGGGTCAGGAAGAAGGCGGGCTCCTTCCACACCTTGGTGAGCAGCTCGTCCAGGTCGTCCGGCGTGGGGGCGCCGGTGAGCGGGAAGATGCGCTGCGCATCGGTCACCTGGGCCAGCAGGCCGTAGTCGGGGTTGTTGATGAGCTCGCTTTCCTGGTTTTCCTTGATCGTCTCGATCGTCAGGCGCAGCTGCTCCTTGATCTGGTCGTGCGGGCTGCTGTACAGATCCGACACGCGGGTGTGCACGTCCAGCACCGTGCTCACGGCGTTCAGGAAGAATTCGCGCGGGTTTTCTTCGTAATCGACGAAGGTGCGCGGCAGCTGGTTTTCTTCTTCCTTGGCCGTGCAAGTGACGCGGATGGATTCCGGGTTCTTGACCTTGTTCAGGCGGTAGATGCCCGCCTCCACCGGCACCCATTGCAGCAGGTGCGTGAGCCAGCGGGGGCTGATGGTTTCGAGTTGGGGGACCGTCTTGGTCGCGTTGGCCAATTGCCGTGCGGCGTTGTCACCCAAGGCGGTCGTACCGCCCACAGTTGCAGACATGGAGAACTCCGTGCGTTGTTGAAGAAAGCCTGGGCAGTGTCAAAGCTTCCAACGCATCGCTCAACAGGCTATAGCCGTCAATTGCAGTCCCCGCACGAGATTCGCATGGCCGATCGACTCGCCCCGCGTGACCAGCGCCGAGGGCCGCACGCCCAGGGCGCCGGCCAGCTTTTCCACCGTGAGCAGCGAGGCGATGGCGGCACCCCGCTCGATCTCCCCGACGTAGGAGCGGTTCAGGTCCGAATGCTCGGCCAGCCGCTCCTGCGACCAGCCTTGCGCCTCGCGCGACTGGCGCACCGCAACCCCGAAGTTCTTGATCAGTACAGACATGCGTTTCCCTGTTTCTTTTTGCTGATGCCTTGGCAGCGCCGCGCCCTGTTTTCGGGGGCTGCGCCGCACCTACCCTTCTCGCGACACCGCCTGCGTGACGTTGCCGCCCGGCGGCACATCGTGGGTGACCCACACGTTGCCGCCGATGACTGCCCCACGCCCGAGAGTGACCCGGCCCAGCACGGTCGCGCCCGCATAGATGACCACGTCGTCCTCCACGATCGGATGGCGCGGCAAACCTTTCTGCAGAGTTCCGTCGGCATCCGTGGGAAAGCGCTTGGCGCCCAGCGTGACGGCCTGGTACAGGCGCACGCGCTCGCCAATCACCGCCGTCTCGCCGATCACGACGCCCGTGCCGTGGTCGATGAAAAAACCCGCGCCGATCTGCGCGCCCGGATGGATGTCGATGCCGGTCTGGCCGTGCGCCAGTTCGGCCACGATGCGCGCCAGCAGCGGCAGGCCCAGCGTGTAGAGGCGGTGCGCGATGCGGTGGTGGATCATGGCCAGCACGCCCGGATAGCACAGCAGCACCTCGTCCACGCTGCGCGCGGCGGGGTCGCCCTGGTAGGCGGCGAGCACATCGCTGTCCAGCAGGCGGCGAATGTCCGGCAGCGATGCGGCGAACGCCTGCGCGGCCTCCAGCGCCTGCGGCTCGATGGCCGTGCCGTCGCCCGAGCCCTGCTGGCGCGCGACGTAGCGCAGCTCCAGCCGGATCTGCGCCAGCAAGGTGTGCAGCGCCAGGTCGAGCGTGTGGCCCACGTACCAGTCCTCGCTTTCCTGGCGCAGGTCGTGCGGCCCCAGACGCATGGGAAAGAGCGCGCCCTTCAGCTGCTCCAGCGCCTGTGCCAGCGCATCGCGCGACGGAAATTCGCGCCCGCCGGGTTCCTGGGAGCGCTTTTGGGAATCGCGCCATTCGCGGCGGACGGCGTGCAGCGACTGCACGATGTGATCGATCTCGAAGACAGCCATCAAGGCCTCCTGCCTGGGATGAAAAAATGGCGGCCCTCAGCGGGCCGCTGGTGGGGCCGCGAGGCCGCCATCAGTCCTGCACCCAGGGCAGGCGGTGATGGCGCCAGCCATCCGACGCGCCGCGCTGCTGGCGATCGTCGATCTCGCCTTCGAAGCCCTCGGTCACATTGAAGACATTCTGCAGGCCCGCCTTGGCCGCGGCCTCCGCCGCCAGCACCGAGCGCTTGCCGCTGCGGCACAGCAGCAGCACGGGGGCATCGCGCGTGGCCGCCTTGGTGATGGCCGCCTCCAGTTCGCGCACGAAGCGGGGGTTGCGGGTGAGCGCCGTGCCCGTGGCCCAGGCCACGTGCAGGCTGCCCGGCACGTGGCCGACGAACTTGCGCTCCTCGCCCGACCGCACATCCACCAGCAGGGCCTGGCCCGAGGTGAACAGGTCCCACGCAACCGTGGGTGGCACGCCGCCGGCGTGGGCCAGGCCCGAAGCCTGGGCGTCGTTGTGGGCGGCTTGCAATGCGGTGGGCAGTTCGGTGTCTTGCACAGCGGTGGACATGGATCGTTCCTTTGGACCTGTGTGAATGGGTGGCTGCAGCCGCCCGTTTGGCGGGGCCTGGCCGTCCAAGCCAATGTAGAACCGCGCCGGCGCGAATCCAACGAATAAAAAATCGGTTTCTCCATCGAAAAACATCTAAGCAACTCGTTGACGGTCCAACTCGGCGCCCCGCAGCCATGAAAAAAGCCGCCAGCACCCGGAAAGGCGCTGGCGGCTGGATGTGGAGCGCGGGCAGATCAGAAGCCCGGCAGCACCGCGCCCTTGAATTCCGTCTGGATGTACTGGCGGATTTCTTCCGACTGGTAGGCCTTCACGAGCTTGGCGACCCAGGGCTTGTCCTTGTCGGCCTCGCGCACGGCGATCAGGTTGACGTAGGGACTCTTGGCGCTTTCCTGCGCGATGGCGTCCTTGGCGGGGTTCAGGCCGGCGGACAGCGCGAAGTTGGTGTTGACCGCGGCGGCGTCCAGATCGTCCAGCGAGCGGGCCAGTTGTGCCGCATCGAGTTCGACGAACTTCAGCTTCTTGGGGTTGGAGGCGACATCCAGCGGCGTGGCCTTCAGGCCGGCCCCTTCCTTGAGCTTGATGAGCCCCTTGTCCTGCAGCACCAGCAGCACGCGGCCGCCGTTGGTCGGATCGTTGGGAATGCCGAACTTGGCCCCTTCCTTCAGGTCTTCGAGCTTCTTGACCTTCTTGGAATACAGGCCGATCGGGAAGTTGACCGTGTAGCCCGCCGACACGAGCTTGTAGCCGCGGTCCTTGACCTGCGCGTCCAGGTAGGGCTTGTGCTGGTAGCTGTTGGCATCCAGGTCGCCGGAAGCCAGCGCCGCATTGGGCTGCACGTAGTCGCTGAACTCGACGATCTGGAGCTTGAGGCCGTCCTTTTCAGCGACCTTCTTGACCTGCTCGAAAATCTGCGCGTGCGGGCCGGCGGTGACGCCGATCTTCAGCGGCTTGTCCTGGGCCAGCGCGCCGGTTTGGAAGCCAGCGCCCAGGGCCAGAGCTAGGGTCGATTGCAGCAGGAAACGCTTGTTCACGGAAAACACCTTTTGAGAAGAGATGTCCGCATCTTAGGGTTTGGCTTATAAAACCCATAAGAATACGTTTTCATTTCCTTACTACGGGTGGACATAAAAACAAGGGCAGATGGCGCTGCTATAAATCCTGCATGCCCTCCCAAGCCACCTCTGCTCCGGATTTCGACCTGCCCACCGTGCGCGCGCTGGAAGAGCGCGCTTTCAATGCCTGGCCCGCCCGCCAGACCGTTTTCCACCAGGGCTGGGTGTTCCGTCTGTCCGGCGGTTTCACCAAGCGGGCCAATTCGGTCAATGCGCTGGAGCCCGGAATGCCGTTCGACGGCGTGCTCGAGGCGGCACAAACGCTCTACGCCAGCCACGGCCTGCGGCCCGTGTTCCGGATCTCGCCGCTGGTGAGCGCCAGCGCCGAGCAGGCGCTGGAGGACGCGGGCTATGCGCTTTTCGAGCCCACGTGGGTCATGCAGGCGCCACTGCCGGAGAGCGCACCGCCGCAGCCCTCGGTGGAAATCGCGCAGGCGCCGACGGCTGAATGGCTGGACGGGTTCGCCGCCGCCAACGGCGTGGCAGCGGCGCACCACGCCACGCACCATGCCATGGTGCAGTCGATCGCCCTGCCCTGCGCCTTCGCCACCGTGCGCCAGCACGGCCACGCCGTGGGCTTCGGCCTGGGCGTGCGCGAGCGCGGGGCCGTCGGCTTGTTCGACATCGTGGTGGCGCCCGGGCACCGAGGCCAGGGCCACGGGCGCGCGCTGGTGCAGGCGCTGATGCAGTGGGGCCAGGCGGGCGGCGCGGGGTCTGCCTACCTGCAGGTGCGCGGCGAGAACGCCACGGCCCGGCGGCTGTACGCCGCGCTGGGGTTCACCGACACCTACCGCTACCACTACCGGGTGCCGGCAGACCCTGGATCCACCCCTTGATGCGGGCGGCCGCCGGACCACGCGATCCGGCCCGGGCGCCCTCCCTGCGGGCCGCTCAGCGGTGGCTCAGCCGGCGCACCGCCCAGTCGCCCAGGCTCTGCACGGCCTGCACGAAGAAGATCAGCACCACCACCACCGCCAGCATCACGTCGGGCAGGAAACGCTGGTAGCCGTAGCGGATGCCCAGGTCGCCCAGGCCGCCGCCGCCGATCGCGCCGGCCATGGCCGAGTAGCCCGTCAGGCTGACGAAGGTGATGGTCAGGCCCGCGACGATGCCGGGCAGCGCCTCGGGCAGCAGCACCTTCCAGACGATCTGCCCGGTGGTGGCGCCCATGGCCTGGGCTGCTTCGATCAGGCCGTTGTCCACCTCGCGCAGCGAGGCTTCCACCAGCCGCGCCACGAACGGCGCCGCGGCCAGCGTCAGCGGCACCACGGCCGCGGCCGTGCCGATGGACGAGCCGGTGATGAGCCGCGTGAACGGGATGATCGCCACCAGCAGGATGATGAACGGCGTGGAGCGCACGGCGTTCACGATCCAGCCCACCGTCTTGTTCAGCGGGCCGTTCTCCAGCACGCCGCCGCGGTCGGTCAGCCGCAGGAACACGCCCAGCGGGATGCCCAGCAGCGCGCCGACCACCCCAGAGATGCCCACCATGATGACCGTCTCCCACAGCGAGGTGGCAAACAGCTCCAGCATCATTTCCGAAAAATTCTCGAACATCTCAGACCCCGCTCTCTTCGCTCGCTTGCACTTCCTGCACCACCACCCCCTCGGCGCGCAATTGCGCGATCGCCGTGGCCAGCCGCGCGGCGTCGCCGCTGGCATACACCGCGAGCGAGCCGAAGGTCTGGCCCTGGATCTCGTCGATCTGCCCGTGCAGGATCGACAGGTCCAGCCCGTGCTCGCGGATCAGGCGCGACAGGATGGGCTGGTAGGCGCGCTCGCCGGCATACGACAGGCGCAGCAGCTGGCCCACGCCGCCCTGGCCCGCGGCCCGCAGCTGCGACGCCAGGTGGCGCACGTGGTCCAACACGCTGGCGGGCAGTTCCTGCGGCACGATCTCGTCGATCAGGCTTTTGGTGATGGGCTGCTGGGGCCGGGTGAACACCTCCAGCACCGGGCCCTGCTCCACGATGCGGCCGGCATCGATCACGGCCACGCGGTCGGCCACCTGCTTGATGACCTGCATCTGGTGGGTGATGAGCACCACCGTCAGGCCCAGCTCCTGGTTCACCTGGCGCAGCAGCGCGAGGATGGAGCGGGTGGTTTCCGGGTCGAGTGCCGAGGTGGCCTCGTCCGACAGCAGCACCTTGGGCCGGCTGGCCAGCGCCCGGGCGATGCCCACGCGCTGCTTTTGCCCGCCGCTGATCTGCGCCGGATAGCGGTCGCGCAGGGCCGACAGGCCCACCAGGTCCAGCAGCGGATCGACCCGGCCGCGAATGGCGGCCTTGTCCATGCCGGCCAGCTCCAGCGGCAGGGCCGCGTTCTCGAACACCGTGCGCGAGGACAGCAGGTTGAAATGCTGGAACACCATGCCGATGTCGCGTCGCGCCTCGCGCAGCTGCGCATCATTGAGCCGGGTCAGGTCGCGCCCCGCCACGATCACCTCGCCCCGGGTGGGCCGGTTCAGCAAGTTGATGACGCGCACCAGCGAACTCTTGCCCGCGCCGCTGCGCCCGATGATGCCGAACACTTCGCCCGGCGTGATGTGCAGGTCGATGCCGCGCAGCGCCTCCACCGGCCCCTGCGAGCCCTGGTAAATCTGGGTGATACCCCGTAAATCGATCATGAAAATGCCATGGCGCCACCGGAGCCCGCAGGCCGCGGCGGCGCTGAAAAGGAAAAATGCGGATGCGGGAATGTACGGGCTTGCACCCCAAACGCCAACGACCCTGAAATTGGGTGCTAAGACATTGCGGTTATGTAGCCGCGCCGAAGTCGTGGCAAAACGATCTTTTCCCGCGCTGGAGTTTTGGGCCGTTCGGGATGGCCGGGCGGTGGGTCGCAGTGGGCCTCGACCCGCGCCCAACCTGCACCGGGTGGATTCGATTGCTATTTATTTCATAGCAATATGCCCTAGTGGATATTGTGCCGGAGGCATTTTCTACCCAAAACCCCAGCCAAGGCCCCGGCTCACGCCTGGCCCCGGTTGAACCCCGTATCGAAGGTCTGCCGCACGTCCAGCCGCTGGCGCAGCAGCCCGGCCCTCAGGTAGAAGTCGGCCGTGCGCTGCTGGTCGGCCACCACCGCGGCGTCGATGTCCACCCATTTCGTCGCGCGGCGCTCGAACTGCAGCTGCGCCGCCTCCACCGGGATGCCGATGATGCGCGACAGCGATTCGGCGAACGGCCGGGCGTTGCGGTACGACCAGAGCTGCGCGCGCTCCACGCGCTCCTTGAAGTCGCGCAGGGCCTCGCGTTTGGTGTCCAGCGCCCCCTGCGTGGCCGCGAGAAAGCTGAGCCCGCTCGACAGCCCCCGCCCGTTGACCAGCACCCGCGCGTGCCCGCTCGTCTCGGCCAGTGCCGTGTACGGTTCCCAGGTGGCCCAGGCATCGACCGAGCCCTGGGTGAGCGCCAGCTTGGAGTCGGCCGGCGGGATGAACCGCACGTCGGCGTCCGCACCCTTCAGGCCCGCGGACTCCAGCGCCTTGAGCGTGACGAAGTGGCCGATGGAGCCGCGGTTGGTGGCGATGCGCTTGCCCTTGAGGTCGGCCGCCGTCTTCAAGGGTGAGTCGGGCCGCACCAGCACCGCCGTGCCGTACGGGTCGGAGCGGTTGGCGGCGAATGCCCGCACCTGGCTGCCGGCCGCCAGGGTGAAGAGCAGGGGCGCGTCGCCGATGGGACCGAAGTCCACCGCGTTCGCGTTCAGCGCCTCGGCCAGCGGGGCGGCGGCCGGGAACTCGCTCCACTGGATGTCGTAGGGCAGGCCCTTCAACTCGCCCGCCGCCTCCAGCAGCGCGCGCAGCCCGCCCTTCTGGTCGCCCGCGCGCAGTGCGATCCGCTGCTGCGCGTGACCCAGCACGGGCGAGAGAAAGGACGCCGCGGCCACCGAGGCCGTCATGAAGCGGTGGAAATGTCGCCGTTGCAAGGCCATGGAAGCTCCGTGTTCTGAAAGGGAAGAAAAAAGGCAGAGGAAAAGGAAGGAGACGGCGCCACCGCGCCCCGCGCGCCAGCGATCACAGCCCCAGCGCGCGGCGCCCGGCCGCCAGGTACACGCTGTCGTCCTGCGGGGTGTGCACGCGCCCGCACAGCACGTCGCGCAGGTGGCGCTCCAGCGGGTTTTTGCGCGCCAGGCCGTGGTTGCTGGTCAGCGCCAGGGCCGACTGCACCGCTTCGATGGCGTTGTGGGTGGTGGTGGCCTTGACCAGCCCGCTCTCCTCGGAGGGCAGCGGAGCGCCGGTGTCGAGCGCGGCGGCCAGCCCGGCGATGAGCCGGTCGTTGGTGAACAGCAGGCCTTCGATGCGGCCCACGGCCTCCTGCGCGCGCGCCAGCGTGGCCAGCGGCGCGCCCAGGCTGGCCGGCTTTCGCTCCTGCAGAAAACCCACCAGCCAGTGGCGCGCCGCGCGGGCCACGCCGGTGTAGAGCGAGCCCAGCATCACCGCCATCTCGGCCTGCATGGCGGGCTCGCCGCGCGCCCAGTCCTTGGGGAGCCGCAGCTCCAGCACGTGGTCGGCGGGCACCGCCACCTCATCGAACAGCACATCGTGGCTGCCGCTGGCCCGCAGGCCCAGGTGGTCCCATGTGGGCTCGATGCGCACACCGGGCTGGCCGGCCCGCACGAGGAAGGAGCCCGTGCGCGGCTCGGCATCGTCCGTGCGCGCCCACACCACGTACCAGCGCAGCGCCGGCGCGCCGGTGCTGTACACCTTGTGCCCGCTGAGCCGCCAGCCCTCTGCCGTGCGCCGCGCCACGGTGGCCGGCAGCCCGCCGCGCGCGGGCGAGCCCAGCTCGGGCTCCACCCGCAGCGCGTTGATGAGCGACACGCCCTGCACCGCCTCCTGCACCAGCTGGCGGGCCCGCTCCACCGGCCACGCGGAGCCTGGCCGGCCCATGCCGCGGTGCTGGATGTATTGCATCGTCAACACCAGGGCCGTGGCGGGGCAGCCTTGCGCCACCGCGCCGACCACTTCGCCCAGTTGCGCAGCACTCGCGCCCTGCCCGCCCAGGGACCGGGGTGCGGCGAGCGCCAGCAGCCCGGCCTGCTGCAGGTCGGCGAAGTTCTGGTGCGGAAAACTGGCCTCGCGGTCGTGCGCCGCCGCGCGCGCGCCGAACTCGGCGGCCAGCGTGCGGGCCCGCTGGCCGGCGGTGAGCGGTGCGTTCACTGCAGCACCCCGGGGTCTTCGCGCACCACGGTCTCGAACAGGCTCTTGAACGTGAAATGCGCCCCGCCCGGCCCGCCGATCTGCCCATGGGTGTGGCGCGCCACCTCGTGCCGAATGGGCTGCGGCGTGCCGGCGGCCTCGGCCAGCAACTGGGTGTGGCAGGCGTTTTCCAGCGCGATGTACCACCACGCGGCCGACTCCACGCTGGGCCCGGCCGTGAGGATGCCATGGTTCTTCAGGATGACCGCCTTGCGCGCGCCCAGCGCCTCGCTGATGCGAAAGCCCTCGTCCGTTTCCCACACCACGCCCGTGAAGTCGTCGAACAGCGCATGGTCTTCGTAGAAGATGCAGGCGTCCTGCGACAGCGGATCGAGCGTGCGCCCCAGCGTGGACCATGCCTTGCCGTAAGTGGAGTGCGTGTGCGCGGCGGCCACGATGTCGGGCCGCGCCTCGTGCAGCGCCGCGTGGATGGCGAATGCCGCGCGGTTGAGCGGCCCCTCGCCGATGGCGATCTCGCCGCGCGCGTTCACCAGCAGCAGGTCCGACACGCGGATGCGCGAGAAATGCAGGCCCAGCGGATTCACCCAGAAGTGGTCGTGCCACTCGGGATCGCGCGCCGTGATGTGGCCCGCCAGCCCGTGGTCGAAGCCATGCCGCGCGAACAGGCGAAACGCCACCGCGAGCTGCTCCTGCCGGTGGCGGCGCTCGGCCTCGACCGTGGGGCGCGGCGGCGGCGCGTCGAACCAGTCCTTGCGCTGGGGATCGGGGCGGCGCTGCAGCGCGGTGGTCGGGAGCGAGAGAACGGCAGACATCGTGGGGTGGGCTTTCGGTCGGGGACGAGGGATGGGACTGCGCCCACCTTAGGAGCGCTCGGCGCCCCCACCAACGAAGAAAAGCGCGTGAACACATGCGGTTTCGGCATGAGGCGCACCCAGGGGCCGGCGCGGCTTTTCCGCATGAGCTTGCTACGGATCCGTCGTTGGCGACGGCGCCCGCCGGCCGCACGCTCGGGCCTTCGATCCAACCGCCCGAAGCGAGAACCCGCCATGCGCCCCGACACCACCACCCATCCCCCGTCCCCGCAGCGCCGCGCGCTGCTGCAACGCTCGCTGGCCGCCGGAGCCGCCGCAGCGCTGGGCCTGCCGGCCCTGGCGCGGCCACCGGCTGCGGGGACCGACCTGTCCGGCGTCACCTTGCGCATCGGCACCTACAAGGGCCTGTGGCGCCCGCTGATCAGCGCGGCCGGCCTGGCCAACACGCCCTACCGCATCGAGTGGCGCGAGCTGAACAACGGCGTGCTGCACATCGAGGCCATCAACGGCGATGCGCTGGACCTGGGGTCGGGCAGCGAGATTCCCGCGCTGTTCGCGGCGCGGCAGAAGGCCCAGGTGCGCTTCGTGGCCGTGACGCGCGAGGATTTGAACAACCAGGTCACGCTCGCCCGAAAGGATGCACCCATCCAGCGCATCGCCGATCTGAAGGGCAAGCGCGTGGGCTATGTGCGGGCCACCACCTCGCATTACTTCCTGAGCCGCCAGCTGGCCGAGGCGGGCCTGTCGTTCGCGGACATCACGCCGGTCAGCCTCACGCCGTCCGATGGCCTGTCGGCCTTCGACCGGGGCGACCTGGATGCCTGGGCCATCTACGGCTACAACGGGCAGATCGCCCGGCTGCGCTACGGCGCGCGGGTGCTCAAGACCGGGGTGGGGTACCTCTCTGGCAACTTTCCGCTCTACGCCAACCCCCGCGCGGTGGCCGATCCGCTGCGCCATGCGGCATTGGCCGACTACCTGCAGCGGCTGCGCCGCGCCTACCTGTGGGCCAATGGCAACTACCTGGACTACGCGCGGGCCCAGGCCGCCGAAACCCGGGTGCCGGTGGGCGATCTGATCGAGCTGTGGAACAACCGCAGCACCGACTACGACCTGCGCCCCGTGACCGAGGCCGTGGTGCAGGGCCACCAGTCCGTGGCCGATGCCTTCCTGCAACTGGGCGTGCTCGACGGCAAGGCCCAGGTGGCGCCGCTGTGGGACCGCAGCTTCGGCCCGGTGCTGGCGGGCGCGGACCGCGCCGCCGCCTGAGCACCGCGCGCCACACGCTCAGATCGCCGCGGCGGTGGCAGCCCCGCGCCCCGGCAGGCACCGCACGGCCAGGGCCGCGGCCGAGGCGGCGGTGGCCAGCGCCACCACCCCCAGCCAGCCCCATTGCGCCAGCGCCAAGCTGCCCAGCGCCGCGCCGGCCGACATGCCCACGAACATGCCGGTGAACAGCAGCGCATTCAGGCGGCTGCGGGCGGCGGGCTCGATGCCGTACACGATGGTCTGGTGCGCCACCAGCGTGGCCTGCACCCCGAAGTCGAACCCGATGGCGCTCGCCACGATCAGCCCCAGCTGGGCTTGCGGCGGCAGCCAGTGGGCCAGGCCCATGGCGGCGAACGAGACCACGGCCAGTCCGGCGCCGAGCCGCGTCACCCGCTCCGGGCCGCTGCGGTCGGCGATGCGGCCGGCCAGCGGCGCAGCCAGGGCGCCCGCCGCGCCGGCCAGGCCGAAAGCGCCAGCGGCTGCGCTGCCCAGATGGAACGAGCCATGCAGCATCACGGCCAGGGTGGACCAGAAGGCGCTGAAGCCCACCGACAGCAATCCCTGTGCCCAGGCGGCGCGGCGCAGCGCGCCATGGCGGCGCCACAGTGCGGCCATCGAGCCGATCAACGCCCGGTACGGCAGCGGCGTGGTGGGCGCAAAGCTGGGCAGGCCTTTCCAGGCAGCCACGCCGATCAGCGCGATCGACACGGCAGCGGCCACGTACACGGCGCGCCAGCCGAAGTGCTCGGCCACGAAACCGCTCACCACCCGCGACAGCAAAATGCCCAGCAGCAGCCCGGTCATCACCGTGCCCACCACCTTGCCGCGATGGGCCACCGGGGCCAGCGTGGCCGCGGCCGGCACCACGTCCTGGGCCAGCGTGGCCGACAGGCCGATGGCCAGGCTGGCAACGAGCAGCCAGCCGATGCCGGGAGCGAACCCGCTCATCAGCAAGGCCAGGGCCAGCACGGCGGCCTTGGCCAAAATGATGCGGCGGCGGTCGTAGCGGTCGCCCAGCGGGGCCAGAAACAAGATGCCCAGCGCATAGCCCAGCTGCGTGAGCGTGGGCACCAGGCCCACGGCGCGCTCGCTGGCGTGGATGTCCGGGCCCAGCACGCCCAGCATGGGCTGGCTGTAGTAGAGCGAGGCCACGCTCAAGCCCGCGGCAGTGGCCAGCAGCAGCAACAGCGGCGCCGGCACGCCCGTGGAAGGACCACCCGTCTCAGCGGCTGCATGCGGGTTTTGAATGGAAGACATGGGGAAGACCCTTGAATGGAAGCGATGGGCCGAAGTTTGTGCGAACCGCCTCGCTCTGGGTAGTGGGCTCATTCGCACATCTGCTATACGCTTGGCGTATGAAGCAAGCCTCTGCCACGGCCTCCCTTGCCGGCGTTGATCGCATCGAACTCATGCAGACCTTCGTGCGCATCGTCGAAGCCGGCAACCTCTCCGCCGCCGCCCAGCAACTGGGTACCACCCAGCCCACGGTGAGCCGCAGGCTCCAGGCGCTGGAGCGGTCGCTGGGGCTCAGGCTGCTGCAGCGTTCCACCCATGTCATGAAGCTCACCGAAGACGGCGAGCGCTGCTTCGCGCATGCCAAGGCGCTGCTGGACGACTGGCGCGCGATGGAGGCCGACCTGCGGGGCGCGCACGACACACCGCGCGGCACGCTGCGTGTGCTGGTGCCGCATGCCTTCGGGCAGGAGCAGCTCATCGCCCCGTTGGCGGACTACCTGCGGCAGTATCCCGAGGTGTCGGTCGAATGGCTGCTGCACGACCGCCGGCCCGACTTCATCGCCGAGGGCATCGACTGCGCGGTGCAGGTCGGGGCGGTGGACGACCCCTCGGTGGTCGCCATCCACCTGGCCGAGGTGCCGCGCATCGTTGTCGCGGCGCCGCAACTGCTGCCGGGCGGCGCCGTGCCCGAGCACGCGAGCGCGCTGCGCGACCTGCCCTGGCTGGCCCTGCGCACCTACTACCAGCGCGAGGTGTCCCTCACCCGCGTGCCGGACGGCGCGGTGGAGCGCTTCGCCATCCACCCGCGCATGGGCACCGACAGCCTCTATGCCCTGCGCAGCGCGGCGCTGGCGGGCCTGGGCGCGGCGATTGCCTCCGCCTGGGCGGTGGAGGCCGACCTGCGCCAGGGCCGCCTGCGGCACCTGGCGCCCGCGTGGCAGGCGGCGCCGTTGCCGGTGTACCTGGTGTATCCGCATGCCCGGTTCTATCCGGCGCGGCTGCGGCGGTTTCTGGATGCGATGCGCGCTACCTTGCCAACCTTGGCCGGCATGCGAGCGCCAGGTGGAGCCGGGTGACAGGGCCGGCCTACCAGGGCGAATAGAATGCGAATGGTTCGCATCCCTGCCCTCCGCCTTCGCTTTCCCACATGCCCACTTCACTGCACCCTGCGGCCGTCGCCACCGTTGACGCGATCTATCGGTCCCACCACGGTTGGCTTCTCGGTTGGTTCCAGCGGCGGCTGGGCAGCGCGTGCCAGGCGGCCGATCTTGCGCACGACACCTTCCTTCGCCTGATGGCGTCGCGCGATGTGGCGGCGCTGCGCGAACCGGGTGCTTTCCTGCGCACCCTGGCGCATGGCGTGGTGGTGAACCACTGGCGGCGGATCGACATCGAGCGTGCCTGGGCCGCGGCAGTCTCGGCTCAGCCTGAGCCGGTCACCCCGTCCCCGGAGGAGCGCGCGGTGGCGCTCGAGACACTGTGCCGCATCGACGAAATGCTCGATCGGCTCAATCCCAAGGCACGCAGCGCCTTCCTGCTATCGCAGCTCGACGGCCTGGGCTATGCCCAGATCGGCGAGCAACTCGGGGTATCGGAGCGGATGGTCAAGAAATACATGGCCCAGGCGATGCTGCAGTGTCTTTTGCTGGCAGGCGAATGACGGAGGCGGGGGAGGCGTCCCCCTCCTTCGAGGACCTGCAGCAGGCGGCAGATTGGTTCGCCGTGCTGCAGGGCGGCGCAGTCAGTGAAGAGGAACGGCAGGAATGGCAGCGCTGGCTGGACACCGGGCCCCGCCAACGTGTGGCTTGGGACCAGGTGCTGGCCGTGGCGGACGTCTTCGCCGGCGCTGCCAACCCTTTGGCGCGGCAGGTGCTGGAGCGCCGCCCTGCCGTATCGCGACAACGGCGCACCGTGCGGCGCGCGCTGCTGGTGGCGCCTGCAGCGGTCCTTGCCGGCTGGACGCTGTCGCAGTTTGGCCCCTGGCGCGGATGGGGCGCTGCCTATCGGACCGACACGGGAGAACAGCGCGCCGTCGCCTTGTCCGACGGCAGCGAACTGTGGCTCAACACGGCGACGGCCCTGGATGTCGATTACTCCGCCACGCTGCGCCGCCTTGTGCTTCATCGGGGGGAGGTGCTCATCACCTCCGGCCATGACCCTTCCAGTCCGCCAAGGCCCTTGGTGGTGGATGTGGCACCCGGAAGGCTCACGGCGCTGGGCACCCGTTTTTCCGTGCGTTACCAAGATGACGGCGGTGTCAGCGTGGATGTGTTCGAGGGCGCGGTACGCGTGGCGCCCCGAGGCCGAGGCGAGCCGGTCGTCGTCCCTGCAGGGCGCGGCGCGCTGCTGCTTCACGACCGGGTGGACCTGACGCCAGGACAGCCAGGCGCGCTACCGGACTGGCAGCGCGGCATGTTGGTGGCTGACGGGATGCGGCTGGGCGACTTCATTGCCGAGCTGCGCCGTTACCGGCGCGGTTACCTGGCCTGCGCGCCGGAGGTGGCGGATTTGCGCATCGTCGGCTCCTACCCGCTCGCGGATACCGACCGCATCCTGTCGGCCCTGCAGGCCACCTTGCCGGTGCAAGTCCGCCAGCCCATGCCCTGGTGGACCGTGGTCGAGGCCCGCGCCAGTCCGGCCGCAGGAGCTGCCGCGCGTTGATTTTTTTGGGCAGCGGGGTTCCCCTTTCGCGGGTTGGATTGGCATAGCCCATGCCGACCCAACTTTTTTCTGAACCCACCGCCACCATGCCTGCCTACCCGACCTTGCCACGCCGTCTTTCGGTTTCACCCCTGCTGCGCCCAGCGCGCCCCCGTGCGCTGCGGTTCGCCGCATTCGCGGCGGTGCCTCTCGCGGCCTGCATCGCGGCCATGCCGGTGCAGTCCCAAACCGCGGCGCCTGCCGCACGGGACTACGCCATCGCCGCCGGTCCATTGAGCACGGTGCTGAGCCAGTTCGCGGGCCAGTCCGGTATCTTGCTGTCGTCGAACGCAGCGCTCACCGAGGGCATTGCCAGCGCGGGCGTGCGCGGGCGCCTGACCGTGGACGAGGGCCTGGCCCTCGCTTTGGAAGGCACCGGCCTGCGGGCTGTGGCGGCCCCCGGCGGGATCTACACCTTGCAACGCAGCGCACCCACTGCTGCCATGCCCGAAGTGCGCGTCACAGGCCAGCGTCCGGCAGCGAGCGCTGCGACCCTGGCGCCGGTGACCGTCACCGCTGCCGCAGAGGTGGAGTCGGGCAAGGGGCCAGGCACCGGTTTCGTCGCACGCCGGGCCACTGGCGGTACCAAGACCGACACGCCGCTGATGGAAACACCCCAGTCCATCTCGGTCGTCACGCGCGGCCAGATGGAATCCCAGGGGGCCACCACGCTGGTGGAAAGCCTGCGCTACACGCCGGGGATCGTCGCGCAGTACGGAAACACCGATTTGCGTTACGACTGGTTCACCCTGCGCGGCTTCACCCCGCCGGCGCGCTACCTCGACAACCTGCGCCTTCCCTTCGGTGCGCGTGGCTATTCACAGCCCCGCATCGAACCCTGGGGACTGGAGCGCACCGAAGTCGTCAAGGGACCGTCGTCCGTTCTGTACGGGCAAGCCGCGCCAGGCGGGCTCATCAATATGGTCAGCAAGCGCCCGACCGTGGTGCCGGTGCGCGAGATCGAACTGCAGGCGGGCAGCCACGAGCGCAAGCAGGCCGCCTTCGACCTCGGCGGGGCATTGGACGCCGACGGCGTCTGGAGCTATCGGCTGGTGGGCCTGCGCCGCGAAGCCGACACCTCGTTCGATGCGGTATCGGAGAAGAAGACCTACTTCGCCCCGTCACTGACGTTTCGCCCGGCGGATGCGACCCAGGTCACCCTGCTGGGCCAGTGGCAGTCCCTCGATTCGCCCGGCGGAGGCGGGGCACCCGCCCTGCCCGCTGCGGGCACGTTGGATACCAGCAGGTATGCCGCGCTGCCGACCCGCACCTTCGTCGGCGAGCCAGGCTTCGACCGCTACCAGAATCGGCAGCGCTTCGTCGGCTACGAAGTGGAACACCGCCTTGCAAGCGACCTTACGCTGCGGCAGAACCTGCGTTACGGCAAGGTCACGGCAGAAACGCGCCGCATCCAGGCCTTCTGCCAGGGCGCCTGCAACCCCGCGGCCCTGGCACGCTATGCCTGGGCTTTTCCGGAAGCGGCGGACCTGTGGACCGTGGACACGCAGGCGCAGGCCGATTTCCGCACCGGCTCGGTGGCGCACACCGTGCTGGCCGGCATCGACTTTTCGGACGAGCGGGCGACCTATGACGAGAGCAACCTGCGTGTGCTTGCCAGGCCTTTCAACGCCTACGAGCCGGTGTACGGCACCGACAGCGGCGTGGTGCCGACGGTGGGCACCCATATTGAACAAAAGCGTCGGCAGGTGGGTGTTTATGCGCAGGACCAGATGCGGTGGCAGCGCTGGACCGGCGTGTTCGCCGGCCGATACGACCGGGCAGACACGGCGACCCGCACGCTGACCACGGCCACCGGCCGGTCGGTGGCCACGGACCAGGAAGACGGCCAATGGACCGGCCGCGCCGCGCTCATGTACACGTTGGACGGCGGCGTGGTGCCCTACATCAGCTACTCCACCTCGTTTCAGCCTGCGGCTGGCACCGACCGGCTCGGTGGGGTCTTTGATCCCACGACCGGGCGTCAGGCCGAAGTGGGCGTGAAGTACCAGCCGGAGGGATCGTCCGCCATGTTCACGGCCTCCGTTTACGAGCTGACCCAGCGCAATGTGCTCACGCCGGATCCGCTCAGCCGGTCGTTCAACGAGCAGACGGGCGAGGTGCGGGTGCGCGGACTGGAGCTGGAGGCGCGTGGCCCCCTCGCCCGGGGCCTGGACGCCATTGCCTCCTATGCCTACACCGACAGCCGCGTCACGCGCGCCAACGCCAACGCGGCCGGCACCAGCATCCAGAACAATCGGTTCGCCTTCGTGCCGCGGCAGCAGGCGGCGTTGTGGCTGGACTATGCCCTGCAAAGCGAAGACTTCGCCGGCCTGTCGGTGGGCGCGGGTGCGCGGCACACGGGCAGCAGCTATGGGGACAACGCCAACCTCTTCCTCGTCCCCAGCGTCACGCTGTTCGACGCCGCCATCCGCTGGGACCTTGGCCGGGTGCAGGCATCGCTCAAAGGCGTGCGGCTGGCACTGAATGTGGCCAACCTCACCAACAAGCGGTACGTGGCCTCGTGCATCGCATCCACGGGGTGCTACTACGGCGAGCGGCGCAGCGTCTATCTGACGGCGCGCTACAGCTGGTGATCCAGAACTGCGAGCGCGGTGGGCTGCCCTGAGCACACCGCGCTCGGAGACGCGGACACGACGGAATCAGGCCACCTTCAACGCCGCCCGATTGGCATTCACCCGATCCCGCTCGGCCACCTTGGCCCGCACCAGCGGCAACAGTTCGCGGCCGTACTCGATCGCATCCACCAGGGGGTCGAAGCCCCGGATCAGGAACGTGGTGATCCCTAAGTCGTAATACTTGAGCAGCGCGTCGGCCACCTGCTCGGGCGTGCCCACGAGCGAGGTGGAGTTGGACCGACCGCCGGTTTCGCGCGCGATGGCCGTCCACAGCCGCTCGTCCACGCGGTCGCCCTTGGCCGCATCGGCCAGCAGGCGCTGCGCACCCTCGCTCTGCTGCGGGCCGGTGCCGCGCGCGTGGCCCTGGGGCACTCCCAGGCGGCGGGTGGTTTCCAGGATCTGGTCCGCGCGGGCCCAGGCCTCTTCCTCGGTACGGCCCAGGATGGGGCGGAACGAGATGCTGAACTCGATGTGCCGGCCATGCTGCGCGGCCTCCGCGCGCACCTGGCGCACCAGGTCACCGGCCTGGGCGAGCGACTCGCCCCAAAGCGCATACACGTCGGCATGCTTGCCGGCCACCTTCAGCGCGGGCGCGGAGGCGCCGCCGAAGTAGATGGGTACATAGGGCGCCTGCAGCGGCTTGACCTCGGACGCAGCGCCTTTCACCTGGTAGTAGGTGCCGTGGTGGTCGAAGGGGCGGTCCTCGGTCCACACGCGCCGCAGCAGCGTGAGGTATTCGTCGGTGCGGGCATAGCGCTCGTCGTGGCCCAGGAAATCGCCGTCGCGCTGCTGGTCGGCATCGGAGCCACCCGAGATGTAGTGCACCGCCACGCGGCCGCCGGTGTAGTGGTCCAGCGTGGCCAGCTGGCGCGCGGCCAGGGTCGGGGCCACGAAGCCGGGGCGGTGTGCCAGCAGGAAGGCGATTTTCTGCGTGGCCGAGGCGGCGTAGGCCACGGTCAGCAGCGTGTCGGGGCTGGTGCCGCTGGCCGGCACCAGGATGCGGTCGAAGCCCGCGTGCTCATGCGCCTGGGCAAAGGCCCGCACGTACGCCGGGTCCACGGCCGGGCCCTTGCGGGCGATGGTTTCTGACACCTCGTGCGGCTGGATCATGCCGATGAACTGGACACCCATGGAGACTCCTTGAAGGAACGTGAGACAGACAGCGAGCCACCGATGATGGGCATCGCGCCCACCCGCGCCAACGAAGAAAAACGCCTGTGGTCATTCGGTTTCTGCAAGGGGGCGCCGTCGGTCCGGGGCGCTGGGGGAAAGAAGAAAAACATGCATGCATATGAAAAACCCGCTTCCCTTGCCGGCGGCCGGGCTGGTGCAATGGCGGCATGCCAACCGCCCCCTCGCCAACCGCCCCCGTGAACAACCCGCCCAACACGGCCCGCCTGCGCCACTTCGTGCAGCAGATCGCCGCCCTGCTGGAGCCCCGCCCGGCAGAGCCCGACCTCCTCGCGCGCGGGAGCGCCCTGCTGGCCGACCTGGTCTCGCACGACGACTGGCTGCCGCCGGAATATGCCCAGCCCGATCCCGAGCGCTACCAGCAATACCTGCTGCATGCCGATGCGCTCGGGCGCTTTTCGGTGGTGAGCTTCGTGTGGGGGCCGGGCCAGGCCACGCCCATCCACGACCACACGGTGTGGGGCCTGGTGGGCATGCTGCGCGGCGCGGAGCTGTCGCAGGCCTACGGGCAGGACGGCGATGGCCGGTGGCAGCCCCGTGGCGCCCCGCACCGGCTGCAGCCGGGCGACACCGAGGCCGTCTCGCCCACCATCGGCGACGTGCACCGCGTGAGCAACGCGCTGGCCGGCGAGACATCGATCAGCATCCACGTGTACGGCGCCAACATCGGGGCCGTGCAGCGGTCGGTGTACCGCGAGGACGGTTCCGTGCGCCCTTTCGTCTCCGGCTACAGCAACGCCACCCTGCCCAACCTCTGGAACCAGCCGCTCGCCGGCCCGGCCTCCCACACCGCTCCCTCCGCCTGCGCCGCCCCATGAGTGCCATGACCGATACCACCGCCTTTGCCACCACCCGCCCCCAACAGGTCCGCCAGGCCCTGCTCGACCAGCAGGAGATCGCACTGCTCGACGTGCGCGAAGAGGCCCCGTTCGCCGAAGGCCACCCGCTGTTCGCCGCCAACCTGCCCGCCGGGCGGATCGAGCTGGACGCCTGGACCCGCATTCCTCGCAGGACCACGCCCATCGTGGTGTACGACCACGGCGAAGGCCTGGCCGAGCCTGCGGCGCGCACCCTGCGCGCGCTGGGCTACACCGACGTGTCGCTCCTGGAAGGCGGCCTGCAGGGCTGGAAGGAGGCCGGGGGCGAGGTCTTCATCGACGTGAACGTGCCCAGCAAGGCCTTCGGCGAACTGGTGGAGAGCGAACGCCACACGCCATCGCTGCCGGCCGAGGAGGTGCAGGCGCTTCTGCAGGCCAAGGCCGACGTGGTGGTGCTGGATGCGCGCCGCTTCGACGAATACCAAACTATGAACATCCCGGGCGGCATCAGCGTGCCCGGTGCGGAGCTGGTGCTGCGCGCCCAGGCGCTTGCGCCCGATCCGGCCACGCGCATCATCGTGAACTGCGCCGGGCGCACGCGCAGCATCATCGGCACGCAGTCGCTGGTGAACGCGGGCCTGCCCAACCCCGTGGCCGCGCTGCGCAACGGCACCATCGGCTGGCTGCTGGCCGGCCAGACGCTGGAGCATGGCGCCGACCGCCGCTTCCTGCCGGTGCCGCCGGAGCAGCGCGCCGCTGCCGCCGCCCGCGCCCGTGCGGTGGCGGACCGCGCCCGCGTGCGCCGGGCCGGCCCGGCCGATCTGACCCGCTTCGCCGCCGAAGCCGGCCGCACCACCTACCGCTTCGACGTGCGCACGCCCGAGGAGTACGAGGCCGGGCACCTGCCCGGCTTTCGCAGCGCACCGGGCGGCCAGCTCGTACAGGAAACCGACCATGCGGCGCCCGTGCGCGGCGCCCGCATCGTGCTGGCCGACGACGATGGCACGCGAGCGAACATGACCGCGTCCTGGCTGGCCCAGATGGGCTGGGACGTATGGGTGCTCGACGGCGCCGATCCTGCCGCCGCGCTGGAGACGGGCCAGCCCCCGCCGCTCGCGCCCGAGCCGCACGGGCCGCTGACCTGGGTCGCGCCACGTCAGCTCGCGCGCTGGCTGCGGGAAGAGCCCGAAGGGCACACAGCCGTTCTGGATTTCACCGCCAGCGCCCAATACGTTCGGCGCCACATCCCCGGTGCCTGGTTCGTCCTGCGGTCCCAGTTGGCGCAGGCACTGGAACACGTGCCGCCCGCCAGCCGCTATGTGCTGACCTGCGGCACCAGCGCCCTCGCCCGCCATGCCGCCGAAGCTGTCGCCCGGCTGACCGGCGCGCCCACGGCCGTGCTGCAAGGCGGCACGCTGGCATGGATCGAAGAAAACCTGCCCCTGGAGCATGGCGAGACGCGCCTGGCCTCCCCGCGCATCGACCGCTACCGCCGCCCCTACGAAGGCACCGACGCCCCGCGCGAAGCCATGCAGGGCTATCTGGACTGGGAGTTCGGGCTGGTGGAGCAACTGGCGCGCGACGGCACGCACGGCTTTGCGGTCGCCTGAATGTTTTGCTATTTAATTAATAGCAAGATAGGCAAGAAACCCTAGGGCATCGGGCCCAAAAGGCTTCAGGCTTTCAGCCTTGAGTTCTGCCGCCGCCTGCGGCGCCAATGCAGGGCCTCAACACCGCCTCGAAATCGTTCATCGCCTGCGCCGCACCCAGGTCGGCGAGATAGGCGCCACCGGCCTTGAGGGCCAGCGTGGCCTCGCCGGCCCCGGGCGGGCGTTCGATGCGCACGCGAAAGCCGCTGCGGTTCCACTCCGGAAAGTGGCCCGACTCCAGCAGGCCCTGTGCATCGTCCCTGCGCGTGATCCCCGGCCACGCACTGCCGGTCTCGGACATGCGCGCCAGGCCAGCCGCGGCACAGTCGAACAGGCGCGGGGTGGGCAGGTCGGCGGGCACGGCCAGAACCCGCGATGCGCTCGGCGGATAGCCGGCCGCGCCGGTCAGCGCGCAGCCCGACAGCACGCAGGCCAGGCCGGCCGCCACGCCAATGGCGGGCCATCGCATCCTGCAACGGAGTGGCGTCGCGCTGTCTGGCATGGCAGTTCCTTCGGGTGAGAGATTTCGGGCCCCTAATGGACCATGCCGGGCCATTCCAGCCAACCCCCCTTCGGTGGGGGCGCCACGAAATCGGCATGGCGCGGCAGCACCGGGCCCAGGCGGAGCGGCTCACTACAATCGGCCCGCCATGCACAACCGCCACGATCCCCGCGTCCTGCCCATGCGCGACGGGGTGAGCCCCAGTTGCGTGGCGCTGCCCTCGACTGGCGTGGGCAGCCTGCTGGACTTTCTCGTGGAGCGCTTGCCCGCCGTAGGCCGCGAAGGCTGGCTGCAGCGCATGGCCGCGCGCGAAGTGGTCGACGAGTTCGGCGTGCCGGCCACGGCCGAGCGGCCCTTCGCCCCCGGCATCCGGCTGTACTACTACCGGGCGCTGGAGCAGGAAACCGCCATTCCCTTCGAGGAAGCCGTGCTCTACCGGGACGACCACCTCCTCGTGGCCGACAAGCCGCATTTCCTGCCCGTGGTGCCCACGGGCCGCTACCTGCAGCACACGCTGCTGGTGCGGCTCAAGCGCCGCCTGAACCTGCCCGACCTCGCGCCCGTGCACCGCATCGACCGCGACACGGCCGGGCTGGTGCTGTTTTCGGTGCAGCGCGAAACGCGCGGCGCCTACCAGGCCCTGTTCCGCGACCGCCGCATCGCCAAGACCTATGAAGCCGTGGCGCCGTGGCGCGACGACCTGGCCTTTCCCCGCGAGCACGCCAGCCGCATGGAGGAAAGCCCCCAGTTCTTTCGCATGCAGGAAGTGCCAGGAGAGCCCAACACGCTCACGCGCATCGAGGTGCTGCAGGTGGCCGGCGCCTGGGCCCGCTACCGCATGTCGCCCGTGACGGGCAAGCGCCACCAGTTGCGCGTGCACATGGCGGCGCTGGGGCTGCCGCTGCGCGGCGACGCTTTCTATCCTGTGGTCAACGATCCGCCCGAAGGCGACTTTTCGCAGCCGCTGCAGTTGTTGGCGCGGTCGCTGGTGTTCGACGACCCGGTCACCGGAGTGCCCCGGCGTTTCGACAGCGAGCGGGAATTGGGCGCCTTGGAATGACCCCCATGCGGCCCGGTACCCCGGGCGGGTGACCCGCAACGGGCTGCATCTGCACGGCAAACCGCGCCCCGGGGCTGCTTCGCACGGCTGTGGCGAGCCGGCCCATGGCGCATGGGTTCGGAAAGAAATGGGGCTGTTGCTATCAATGCCACTGCAGATATATTCCACAACTATCCATTGGTGACCGATGAAGAGGAGATGCGGAAATGGCCTGGACACAGAAACCATGGCGGATGCTGGCATCGATCGGCCTCATCGTGGCCGCTTTTTCGGCTTCGGCCGCGGACAACGCGCTGCACTTCGATGGCGCGAACGACCAGGTCGCGATGCCCGTTCCCGCGGCACTGGCTGCAGCCAACAGTTTCTCGACCACGGTGTGGATCAAGCCCGATTCGCTGCCGACGGCCGCCCGGGTGTTCTTCGCCCAGACGGACACGTCCAACTTCGTCACGCTGCTGATGTCCACCTCTGGCGCAATCCTGGGCTATGTCGTCAATGGTGGCGCCACGGTGTCGACGAGATCCACCGACGCGGTCACGGCAGGCGCCTGGAATCACGTTGCCATGACCTGGGATGCTTCGACAAGCACCGTCGCCCTCTACATCAATGGCGTCTTGCAGCCCAGCATGCCCGGTGGGGCCAGTTCCACCGGCACGAATGGGTTGATGACGATCGGTTCGCGGACCGACGGAGCGCAGTCTTTCCCCGGATCGATGGATCGCTTCGATCTTTTCAACCGGGTCCTGACCGCCTCCGAGGTCACCACGGCCAAAGCCGGCTGCCAGGCCCCGGCGGGTGCGTCGAATTCATATGCTTTCGACCAAGGCAATGCAGGAGGCAACAATGCCGGGCAGACCAGCCTGCCCGATGGGGCCGGGGGCAATGACGGCACGCTGCAGAACTTCGCACTCACCGGGACCGCCTCCAATTGGGTGGCATCGGATGTCACCAGCCAGTGCAGCTATGCCGTCGGTGGAACGGTTTCGGGGCTGACGGGAACGGGCCTCGTTCTACAAATCAACGGCGGCGGCAACGCGTCGATTTCAGCGAACGGAGCATTCTCGCTGTCGGCCGTGCCTTACGGCGCGACCTATGCAGTGTCCGTGCTGAACCAGCCCACATCGCCAGCGCAGAGTTGCACCGTGACGAACGGCAGCGGCACGGTGTCGGGCCCCGTCAGCAACGTCGCTGTCGTCTGCACTGCCGTGGCGGTGCCACCCGTGGCTGCGGCTGCGGCCATCCCAACGCTCAGCGAGTGGGGGCGATACCTTCTGACGGCGTTGATGGCAGCGTTCGCACTGTTCATGCATCGGCGGCGAAGCCGTGCCAATCGCTGAGGGCTGGGCAATCGAGCGAGGCACCGCGTGCATGGCATCTTTGCCACGTCGTGCGGGAACCAGCCCGACGAGCCTTATATAATCCGGCGCGCCACAGCGAAAGGCATTGCCAGTCAATGCCCCAGCCTCTGGCGCCATGCGGGTGTAGTTCAATGGTAGAACGGCAGCTTCCCAAGCTTCATACGAGGGTTCGATTCCCTTCACCCGCTCCAATCGATGCCTGATCCACAGATGCCGATGCGTCTCTGGGTCGCTGCAAAAGGGGCTTTTCAGCCCCTTTTCCTATGGCCTGGCCGGAACGGATTTCGCTGACGAGAGTCGTCTTGCGGGGGCTTTTTCGCATCGGCAGTGGAGCCGCTGGGATGCTCCTCGAGGGGCGGCAGCCGGGTCGACAGGTCCGAAGCTGACGTTCGGGCCGATTTCAAGTACGCCGCGCGCCGCAGCAGCTCCTGCAGTAGCTGCTGGATTTCTTCCGAGCCCTGCCGTGAGGGACCTGGGCGCAGTTTTTTCAGGTCATATCGCTCACGCCGCTGCGCCTTGATTTCGGCGTGAGAGCGAGTGTCCTGCGGAGGGTTGGGCAGCAATGCGAAGTTGATCACGTCCAGCATGGCCTCCAAAGGGTACTTGTCATGCTGCATCGCCTTCAGCTTGGCCAGTTCCTCGCGGGATTGGCGGCTTTCCAGGTCCATGGATTGGCTACGCCGAGTGCTGCGGCGCGCAAGCAGCGAACTCAGGGCATCCGGAATACGCATGGAACTCGATCGGCCCACGGTGCGTCCCTGCGGCTCGGCCGTTTCGGAGGATGAAGCTTCTCCGGCAGAGACGGTTTTTGGAGTCAGCGAGCGACTCAGTTTTTTCAAATAATCCACGCACATCTTCTCATGCAGGCATGGTTGCAATTGCGTTCAGGAGCGCGCGGCCAGCACCCGAAACGATGCCCTGCCGACCGAAACCGCTTGGCGCGGCAGCGCATCGCTCAACGCCATCGGGTCCGTTCGACAGTCTTTGATGCACGTCATTCCGCCCCGTGCAACAGCATGGTCTCCCCTGTAGGACAACGGCGGCAAAGCGGCATGGCAGCGGGGGGAAGCCGCAAGCGCGGGCTAGCATGGCCCCAAGAAAACGCCCATGACCATGCCCCCTGAGACTTCGCCTTCCTCCCCTGCGCCCGCCCCTGCATCGCCCACGCCCTCCCGGAGGCGGCGGTCGCGGCTGCCGCTTGCCGCAGTGGCGGGGCTGCTCGTTGTGCTGCTGCTGTTGCTGGCCTTCGTGGCGTGGTTCGACTGGAATCGGGCCAAGCCCTGGATCAACCAGCAGGTCAGCGAGGCCACCGGCCGTCGCTTTGCCATCGAGGGCGATCTGAGGGCCCACTGGCAGTGGCCGCAGCCCGTGGAAACCGGCTGGCGCCGCTGGGTTCCAGGTGTCACGGTGCAGGCGGACCGGCTGGTGATGGACAACCGGGCGGACTTCGGGCACTTCGGCGCCCTGGATGTGCAGACGGACGATGCATCCACCGCCACCGTGAAGGCGCGTGCCGAGAAGGCCGCCGCATCGGCCACGCCTGCGGTGTCGGCTGCATCGGCGGCTTCCGTGCCGGCCGCGCCGGACAGCACGGCCTCGGTGCCCGCGTCCGGCCAGCCCATGGCCACACTGGGCAGCGTCAGTGCTTCGCTTCGGCTCCTGCCGCTGCTGTCGCGCCATGTGGCCATCGACACGCTGGTACTCACCGTGCCTGACGTGGCGCTGGCCCGCAAGGCCGACGGCAGCAACAACTGGACCTTCGACCGCCCCGCCAAGGACGGCGGGCCGGCGAAGCCCAATCCCTGGAGCGTGAGCGTGGGACGGCTCGTGGTGCGCGATGGCCAGTTGGCCTATGCCGATGCCGTGAAAGACCTGGCTTTCACCGCCAAGCTCGGAACCATCGATACACCCGCCGGGCAGGCGCCCGGCCCGTACGGCGTGCGCTTCGAGGTGCGGGGCCGCTACGCCAAGGCCCGCATCCAGGGCCGGGGCGAAGGCGGGCACGTCATGGACCTGCGCGAAAAGGTCGTGGATTACCCGCTGCGGTTCAAGGCGAAGGCCGGCACGGTGGAAGCCGAGGTGGAAGGCATCCTGTCCAACCCGGCCGCGCTGTCGGGCATGGACCTGAAGGTGATGCTCAAGGCCGAGAGCATGGCCGACCTGTATGACCTGACCGGCCTGGTGCTGCCGAACACGCCGCCGTTTCGCACGCGCGGCCGGCTGGTGGGCAGCCTGGAGCCGGACAACGCGGTGTGGGAGTACCGCGATTTCGACGGCACCGTGGGCGACAGCGATCTGCATGGCAGTCTGACTTACACGTCGGCCAAGCCCCGCCCCCGCCTCAAGGGCACGATGACCTCCAAGAAGCTGCGTCTTGCCGACCTGGGGCCCGTGCTGGGCGCACCGACGGGCGAAGGCAAGGCGGAAAAAGGCACCTCCAAACGCCCCGGCAAGGTGCTGCCCGACGTGGCATTCGCCACCGACCGCTGGAACGCGATGGACCTGGACCTGACCTTCAGTGGCCAGCAGATCGTGCGCGACGAGAGCCTGCCGATCGAAAACCTGCGCGTGCATGCGGTGCTGGACAACGCCCTGCTCACCCTCTCGCCCCTGCAGTTCGGTGTGGCGCAGGGCAAGATCGATTCCACCGTGGTGCTGGACAGCCGCACGAAGCCGCTCAAGGCCCAGTTGCGCGGCAGCGTGGAAGGGCTGCGGCTGTCGGGCCTGTTTCCCAAGGTCGAACTGATGGAAAAGAGCTTCGGCCGGCTCGATGGTGCCGTGGCCCTGAACGGCAGTGGCCAGTCGGTGGCCAGCATGCTGGGCAGCGCCAGCGGCGAAACCCGCCTGTACATCCGCGATGGCCGTTTCAGCAAGCAGATGCTGGACCTGGCCGCGCTCAACGTGGGGAGCGTGGTGGTGGCCAAGCTCTTCGGCGACGACAAGGAAGTGCAGTTGCGCTGCGCCGTGGCCGACTTCGCGGTGAAGGACGGCATCGCGCAGACCCGCTCGGTGAAGCTGAGCACCAACGAGGCCACGGTGGAAGCCACCGGCACGGCCGACCTGGGCCGCGAGCACCTCGACCTGCGCATCAAGCCCGAATCGCTGCAGTGGAAGTTCTTCTCCCTGCGCACGCCGCTGTACGTGAAGGGCCCGTTCGCCGATCCCAAGGTGGGTCTGGAAGCCGGCCCGCTGCTGCTGCGCGCGGGCGCCGCCGTGGCGGCCGCCGTGGTCGCGCCGGTGGCGCTGGCGCTGGCCCCCATCACGGTGCCTGCAGCGGACGACGACGAGAACTGCGCCGTGCTGCTGGCCCGCGCCGGGGACAGGGTGCAGGGCGGTGCCGCAGGGGCAGCCCCAAAACCGCCAGCCTCCACGCCAGCCAAGGCGCGCTGAGACGTGCAAAGGCGCGCTCAAGTGCGTTGAAGCGCTCCAAGGCGGGCATGATTGCTATATTTTTAATAGCATAACCCCCTAGATCAATATGCGCCGAAGCCATTTTTGACCCGCATCCCATAGGCGCGCTTTCCCTGCGCACAGCGGTCTCGAGAAACCCATCTGGAAAGAACCCCATGCCACGGCACATCCTGATCACCGGCGCGAGCGTCGCCGGCAACACCGCCGCCTGGGCCCTGGCCCGGTCCGGCTGCAAAGTCACCGTGGTCGAACGGGCGCCGGAGTTCCGTGACGGCGGGCAGAACATCGACGTGCGCGGTGCAGGCCGCGAGGTGCTGCGCCGGATGGGACTGGAGCAGGCAGCGCTGGACCAGGGCACGGGCGAGGAAGGCACGGCCTGGATCGACGAGGATGGCCGTGCCGTCGCCGAGTTCAAGACCGAAGAACTGTCCAGCGACGGGCCCACCGCCGAGATGGAAATCCTGCGCGGCGACCTCGCCCGGCTGCTGTACGACGCGGCGCGCAAGCGGGCCGATTACCGGTTCGGAGACCATGTGGCGGCCATCGAAGACGATGGCACGGCGGCGACCGTGCGCTTCGCGGGCGGGCAGCAGGAGCGCTTCGATGCGGTGGTCGTCGCCGAGGGCGTGGGTTCGACCACGCGCGAACGGGTGTTTTCCGGCGAAAACGAACCGCGCTGGATGGACCTGACGCTCGCCTACTTCACCATCGCCCGTGCACCGGACGACGACCGGATGTGGCGCTGGTATCACACCACCGGCGGTCGAAGCGTCTCGCTGCGGCCCGACCGGCACGGCACCACGCGCGCCATGCTGACGATCCAGCGCCCCACGGAGGGCGAGCAGGACTGGGACATGGACAGGCAAAAGCGCTTTCTGCGCGAACAGTTTGCCGATGCCGGATGGCAGGCCCCGCGCGTGCTGGCGGGCATGGAGACGGCCAGCGATTTCTACTTCGACGCGTTGCGTCAGGTGCGCCTTGCGCGGTGGCACCGTGGGCGTGTGGTGCTGACGGGCGACGCCGCCTGGTGCGCCACCCCGCTGGCAGGCATCGGCACGACGCTGGCCCTCACGGGCGCCTATGTGCTGGCCGGTGAAATCGCACGGGCTGGCGATGGAGGCAGGCTCGAAGAGGCTTTTGCCGCCTATGAAAAAGCCATGCGGCCGATGGTTGAACAGGGCCAGAACGTGCCCAAGATCGGTCCCCGCCTGATGAACCCCCACAGCCGGCTGGGCATTCACCTGCTGCACGGCGCGCTGCATCTGGCCAGCCTGCCAGGAGTGCGCGATGCGTTCGCGAAGCTGATGAACCGCCAGCTCGACGAGCCGGACCTGTCGCGCTACCCTGCATGAGAGAGATCGACGCGGTGGTGCCTGAAAGGGGCGCCTGCTGGCATCGGCACACCGCGAAGCAGCAGCAATAGCGAGGCAGTAGCGAGGCAGGCCGAGGCGCTGCACCGACGCACCGTTCCCCGGGAACCTCGCCCACGCCTCAATGGAAATCGCGGCTGCCGTCCAGCGCCTGGGCCAGGCGGCCGAGCAAGGGGGTCATGTCCTTGCAGCGCTGGGCGACCAGGTGCCGCACCGCGCCCTGCCCTGGCGGCGTTCCCGGCGGGTTCGGACTGGACTGCCACAGGCCTTCCACCGCCAGCAGGCGCGAGCGCAGCAGCGCATTGCGCCAGGTCTCCACGAGCGACGGCCAGACGATGACGTTGACCGGCCCGGTCTCGTCTTCCAGCGTGATGAACATGGTGCCGTTGGCCGATCCGGGCCGCTGGCGCACGGTGACGATGCCGCAGGCACGCACGCGGCGGCCGTTGGGCATGTCGCGCAGCGCCAGGGCGGTCAACAGCCGCCAGCGCTCCAGCCGGCCGCGCAGCAGCGCCAGCGGATGGCGGCGCAGCGTGAGGCCCGTGGCCGCGTAGTCGAACAGGATCTCCTCGCCTTCGGGCGCCTCGGGCAGGGCCAGGGGTGCCTCGTTCACCGCCGCGTCCTGCAGCAAGGCCGGCGCGCGCCATTGTGCCGCCGCGTCCCAGGCCTGCTGGCGCCGGTGGCCCGACAGGGAGCGCAGCGCATCGGCTGCGGCCAATGCCTGCAGCGCGGGGCGGTCCAGCCGGGCGCGCAGGGCCAGGTCTTCGGTGCCGGCGAACGCCTGGACCGCGCGCGCCGCGACCAGCCGCTCGGCCGCGCCCTTCGCCAGCCCGGCCACCAGCCGCAGGCCCATGCGCACAGCCGGCTGCGAGTCGGCCACGCCACGCACGGGCTGGGGCTCGCCCTCCAGGGTCGCGTCCCAGTCGCTGTGCACCGCATCGATGGGCAGCACGCGCACGCCGTGGCGCACGGCGTCCTGCACCAGTTGTGAGGGCGTGTAGAAACCCATGGGCTGCGAGTTGAGCAGCGCCGCCAGAAAGCATGCGGGCTCGTGGCACTTGAACCAGCTGCTCGCATAAGCCAGCATGGCGAAGCTGTAGGCATGGCTCTCCGGGAAGCCGTATTCGCCGAACCCTTTGATCTGCTGAAAAATGCGCCGGGCAAAATCTTCGCGATAGCCGTTGGCAGCCATGCCTTCCATGAACGGCTGTTCGAAATGGTGGACGCCACCGGTGCGCTTCCATGCGGCCATGGAGCGGCGCAGCTCATCGGCCATGCCAGGCGTGAAGCGGGCAGCGATCATGGCGATCTGCATGACCTGCTCCTGGAAGATGGGAACGCCCAGCGTGCGCTCCAGGGCCTCTGTCAACTCTTTGTGCTCCAGTTCCAGCGGCTCGCCGCGCAACCGCCGCTCCCGGGCCTGCAGGTACGGGTGCACCATGCCGCCCTGGATCGGCCCCGGCCGTACGATGGCCACCTCGACCACCAGGTCATACAGCTCGCGCGGGCGCAGTCGCGGCAGCATGCTCATCTGCGCCCGGCTTTCGATCTGGAACACGCCCACGGTGTCGGCCGCGCAGATCATGTCGTAGGTGGTGCCGTCCTCGCGCGGGATGCCGGCCAGGTCCCAGTGCTCGCCGCGCAGCAGGGCGCGCAGGTCCAGGGCGCGGCGCAGCGCGCTCAGCATGCCCAGGGCGAGCACGTCCACCTTCATGAGGTGCATGTCGTCCAGGTCGTCCTTGTCCCACTGGATGATGGATCGGCCATCCATGCTGGCGGGCTCCACGGGCACCAGCCGCGTGAGCTTGCCCTCGGTGAGCACGAAACCGCCGACGTGCTGGCTCAGGTGGCGCGGAAAGCCCTTCAGATCGCGCGCCAGCTTGAGCCACAGTTCGGCGATGTGCGGCGCCAGCGGCTCGTCCACGGCCTCGGCCAGTTCCTGCAGGCGTTCGGTGGCGATGGCCTCGTCGAACCAGTGGTGGTCCTTGGCGAAGGCATCGATGAGCGCGGGCGCCACGCCCAGGGCCTTGCCCACGTCGCGCAGCGCGCTGCGCGTGCGGTAGCTGATGACCACGGCCGCGATGGCCGCCCGCTCGCGGCCGTACTTGTCGTAGATGTACTGGATGACCTCTTCGCGCCGGTCGTGCTCGAAGTCCACGTCGATGTCGGGCGGCTCGTCGCGCTCCTTGCTGATGAAGCGCTCGAACAGCAGCCGCGTCTTGGTCGGATCGACCGCCGTGACCCCGAGGCAAAAGCACACCGCCGAATTGGCGGCGGAGCCCCGCCCCTGGCACAGGATGCCCCGGCTGCGGGCGTAGCGCACGATGTCGTGCACGGTGAGGAAGTACATCTCGTAGCGGCAGTGCGCGATGAGGTCGAGCTCCTTGGCGATCTGCGTGCGCACGGTCTCCGGCACGCCCATCGGGTAGCGGCTCTGGGCGCCCTGCTCGGTGTACCAGGCCAGGGCTTCGCCCGGGGTCATGCCGGGCGGCACGGTTTCCTTCGGGTAACGGTAGCGGATCTCGTCGAGGCTGAAGGTGCAGCGCGCCGCCACGGCGAGCGTGGCCGCCAGCAGCGCAGGCGGGTAGATGGCGGCCAGCCGCATGCGCGCGCGCAGGTGCCGCTCGGCGTTGGGCTGCAGCGCGAAGCCGCATTCGGCCACGGGCCGCCCCAGGCGCACGGCGGTGACCACGTCCTGCAGGCGCTTGCGGCCGCGCACGTGCATGTGCACGTCGCCCGCCGCCACCAGCGGCAGGCCGAGCGTCTGCCCTACCTGCTCCAGCGTGGTCAGCCACAGGCTGTCGTCGGGGGCCAAAGGTTGCTCCACGGACAGCCAGGGGGCGATGCCCCATGGGCTCAATTGGGCCAATGCCCTAGAAAAACATGCCTCGATAGCTATCAAATCAGTAGCACCCAGGCGGTCGCGGCGCGGCGCCAGCAGCACCTCGCAGCCGCGCAGCAGCGCGAAGTCGGTGCCGGCGTGCAGGCGGTATTCGCCCTTGGGGGCTGCTTGGCGCGCGGCGGTGATGAACTCGCACAGGTTGCCCCAGCCCTCGGCGTCGCGCGCCAGCGCCACCAGGCGCAGATCGCCCCAGGCGAACTCGCTGCCCACGATAAGTTTCAGGCCGAGCCGCTTGGCCACGGTGTGCGCCCGCACCACGCCGGCCACCGAGCATTCGTCGGTGATCGCCAGCGCCGCGTAGCCCAGCTCCGCCGCGCGCTGCACCAGTTCGGCGGGGTGCGAGGCGCCGCGCTGGAAGCTGAAGTTGGTGAGGCAATGCAGCTCGGCATAGTCCGGCAGGGCATGCGTGGGCCGGGTCGGTGGTCCACCCGGGGATGGGAAGGCGGTGGCGCCGCTCATCCGAACACCCCGTGCAGGAACCACTCGTGCCGGCCTGCCTCGCGCGTCCCCGCCCATTGCCGAAAGATCCACACCGTGCCCACGGTGTCGTTGTGGGCCACGAAATAGTCGCGCCGCTCCAGGTGCTGCGAGGCGTCCCACCAACCGCCATCGAAGCGGTGGGGACCGGCCAGCAGGCGCAGCGGGCCGTGCCACAGCGGGCGGCTGCCCTGCAGGGCCAGGCGCTGGGGCGGGCGCAGCAGCCAGCCGGGCCACAGCGCGGCATCGGCGGCCACGGCGGCGGGCCGGGAATCGCGGTGGCTGGCAGTGCTGGCGCTGCTGCCAGCACTCCCTGCGCCGCCATCGCGGCGGGCCGACCCCGTGGCACGGCCATCGTCCGCCCTGCCCGCCCCCGCCGTGGTCGCGGCCCCCCCTCCAGAGCGTGCCCGGGGGGAGCGCATGCCGGCGGGCCCCGGCACCGGTGCGGCCTGGCCCGCGGCCGGCTCCCAGCGCAGCATGCATTCCGGCCGGTGATCCGCCTGCAGCACGGCCACCTGCACCTGCTGCGCGCCGAGCCGGGCCGAGACCCGCTCCACCCACTGGTGCCAGGGCTCGCCCTGCGCGCGCCGTGCGTCTTCGGGGCTGGGCGGCAGCAGGCTGGCGCTGGCCTCGGCCCAGGGACGGGTGTCGGTGCCGCTCAGGGTGATCTGGTTCACCGGCGCGGCCAGGCGCTGGCGGCCCAGGTGCTCGGCGAGCAGGCGGCGCAGATGGGCCAGGTCCTGCGTAGGCTCGGCCGTGCGCACCGTCAGGCTTTGCTGGGCTGGCACGTCCACGCCGTCGATGCGGCGCAGGTCGTGGCGCCAGGCCAGCTCCAGCGCCAGCACGCCCTGCTGGCGCGCCTGCAGCCAGCCGTGCAGCACCCCGAGCAGCCGGTTGGCGGACCACAGCAAGGTGCCGGCCGATTCGGCCAGCGCGGGCAGCTCGGCCGACAGCGAAAAGCGCTCGGGCAGCTCGATCCAGGGCAAGGGATGGGGCACGTCGCCAAAGGCCTGGTCCAGCGCCCGCAGCGCATCGGCCCCGAACCGGCGCGCCACGCCCGCCCGCGGCAAGGCCCGCAGCGCGCCCAGCGTGCGGCAGCCCATGCGCTCCAGGCTGGCGGCGTGCGGGCGCAGGGCCGCCAGGGTGCGCAGGGGCAGGTCGTGCGGCAACCGGCGCGGCGGGCGATGCGGAGGGTCGGCCTCGGCCAGCCGCAGCAGGGCCAGGGCTTCGAAGGCCGTGGCGCCTTGGGCCAGTGCCGGGTCGCCGCCGGAGGGCTGCGGCAGGCGGCGGGCGGCGGCCTTGTCCTTTTCTGGTCCTGGTCCTGGCCCTTGCCTTGGCCGTCCGGACGCTGGGGTCTCCTGCGCTTCGGCAGGCCCTGCCAGCTCGCCCTGCCCGCTGAAGGCCGGGTGGTGCTGCCGGATCAGCGAAAGCAGCCGGGCCCGGCCGCCCCAGAGGCGCTCGGTGCTGGCCACCTCCAGCAGCAGGGCTTCGTCGAGCAGCGCCACCCGAGGCGTGAAGCGCAGCGCCCACCAGCCCGCCGAGGCGGCCGGCGCGCCGGGCGGCAGTTCATCCAGCGACGAAGGCACGGCGATCCAGTGCATGGACCCGCTCCTGATGGACCGCCACCCCCTGTGGCGCGCCAGGCCGCTGTGCAGCCGGCACGGAGGCATCGCCCGGAAACCGGCGCGCCTTCAACGCCCGCATCGCCGCCAGCACGGCGGACAGCGCGGACGCATGCGCGCAGACCGGCACCGGCTGCATCAACGGCGGCCCGCGCCGCTTGAGAACATGCACCTGAAGCACGCCGGGCGCCCTGCCCCCGTCCGGCCATCCCGGGACTTGCGCCGGAGCCGGCAGCCCCGGCGCGTGCCCCAGCGCTGGCGAACCTTCTGCCCCCTGAATCCCCTGGATTGCTGGAACGCCCTGCACCACCCACAGCCGCAGCGGCGCGGGCGAGGCTTGCTGGCGAAGGTCCTGCGGGCGGAACACCCAGAGCAGCGCCGCCTGCTGGGCCGCGGCCAGCTGCAGGCGGCGCAGCGCTTCGGGCGGCGCCTGGGGCAGCCAGGCCAACACGGCCAGCACGTCGCGGCAGCGCAGGGCCTGCTCGCTGGCCCAGGCGGCCGACTGGTCGTGCCGCGAAGGCAGGGGGCGCACGCGGCACAGCCGGTCGGCCGGCAGGCCCGCGGCCTGCAGCGCGGGAGCGAAGGGCTCGGCGGGCGGTGCCACCAGCACCACCTGCCCGCCCCGCTGCGCCACCGCCCGGGCGAGCGCCGGCAGCACCAGAGGCCACTCGGCCCCGCCCTGCGGCGGCTGCAGCACCTCGGTCATGGCCCCCAGGGGCCATCCCCCACCGGGCAGCGCCGCATCCAGCAGCGCATGGCCGGAAGGCTGCACGCGCCCGTTCTGCGCCGTGAGCGCATCGCCCTGCCACACGCCGGGCAGTTCCAGGCGGGCAGCGCTTTCCCTGCGGGCGGCGGCGTCCGGCGGGAGGGAGGCAAGGGCAAGGCGGGACATGGGGTGGGCATCGAAGACTGTTTAAATATACAGTATTCAAATCCGTTGCGGCCCAGCGCCATCCGCAGATACCGCCCCATGAAAAAAGCCTGCGGGCACGCAGGCCGGCAGGCTTTGGCAGGTTCGGCCCCGGGCGCCAGGGCGGCGGCCGGAATTGAGGAACCTGGGGAAAAGGAGCTAAAGGGAAGCGCCCTCTCACTTCTTGTAGTTGGCCAGGCCTTCCACGATTTCCTGGTGGGCGGCCTCGATGCCTTCCCAGCCCAGCACCTTGACCCACTTGCCTTCTTCCAGGTCCTTGTAGTGCTCGAAGAAGTGGCTGATGGCCTTCAGGCGCATCGGGTTCACGTCGTCCACGGTCTTCCAGTTTTCGTACATCTTGAGGACCTTGGTGGTGGGCACGGCCAGCACCTTGCCATCGACGCCCGCTTCGTCTTCCATCTTCAGGATGCCGAGCGCGCGGCAGGGCACGACCACGCCGGGCAGCAGCGGATAGGGGGTGATCACCAGCACGTCCACCGGGTCGCCGTCGCCGCTCAGCGTTTGCGGCACGTAGCCGTAGTTGGAGGGGTAGTACATGGCCGTGGTCATGAAACGGTCCACGAAGATGGCGCCCGATTCCTTGTCCACCTCGTACTTGATGGGGTCCGAGTCCATGGGGATTTCGATGACCACATTGAAGGTTTCAGGGGTGTTCTTGCCAGGGGTGACGTTGTTGAGGGACATGGATCTCTGAAGGTTGAGGAGGTGATGGGCTCCGGCGGCCGCGGGGCCAGCCCGCACCGGGCCGGGGGTGGTGCGATTTTAGGCGCACGCCCGGCCGCGCTTGCCCGCGCGGGCCCTTGGCAGTAAATTGGCTGCGTTGGCCAATCGTCTCCGCCTGCTCGCGCGCAGGCCCCGGGGCACGAGGAAGCAACGCAGCGGAAGCACCACCGATGCGTTGTGTTTCCTTTCCGTGCAATCGACACCCCAAGGAGAAAGAGCATGGCGAACCCGGCAGCGTTGAACCCTCCCCTGATACTGGCCCTGATCTGCGGATTGATCGCGGTGGCCTACGGCCTATGGGCCCGCCGCTGGATCCTTTCCAAGGACCCGGGCAACCCCCGCATGCAGGAGATCGCCGGCGCCATCCAGGCCGGCGCGGCCGCCTACCTGGCGCGCCAGTACCGCACCATCGCCATCGTGGGCGTGGTGCTGGCCGTGCTCATCGGCCTGTTCCTCGATGCCATGACGGCCGGGGGCTTCGTGGCCGGCGCGGTGCTGTCGGGCGCCTGCGGCTTCATCGGCATGAACGTGTCGGTGCGCGCCAACGTGCGCACCGCCCAGGCCGCCACGCAGGGCATGGGCCCGGCGCTGGACGTGGCCTTTCGCGGCGGCGCCATCACCGGCATGCTGGTGGTGGGCCTGGGGCTTTTGGGCGTGACCGGCTTTTGCTGGCTGCTGGTGGGACGCGGGCAGTTCACGCCCACGGCCGATCTGGCGGCGCTGCTCAACCCGCTGATCGGCTTTGCCTTCGGCTCCTCGCTGATCTCGATCTTCGCGCGGCTGGGCGGCGGCATCTTCACCAAGGGCGCGGACGTGGGGGCCGACCTGGTGGGCAAGGTGGAGGCCGGCATTCCCGAGGACGACCCGCGCAACCCCGCCGTGATCGCCGACAACGTGGGCGACAACGTGGGCGACTGCGCCGGCATGGCCGCCGACCTGTTCGAGACCTACGCCGTCACGCTGATCGCCACCATGGTGCTGGGCGCCCTCATGGTGACGGCCGCGCCGGTGGCCGCGGTGACCTACCCGCTGGCGCTGGGTGCGGTGTCCATCCTCGCGTCCATCGTGGGCTGCTTTTTCGTCAAGGCCTCGCCCGGCATGAAGAACGTGATGCCGGCGCTGTACAAGGGCCTGGCGATCGCGGGCGTGATCTCGCTGGTGGCCTTCTGGTTCGTCACCGCCTGGCTGGTGCCGGACAACGCCATCGCGGCCAGCGGCAGCCAGATGCGGCTCTTCGGCGCCTGCGCGACGGGCCTGGTGCTCACGGCCGCGCTGGTGTGGATCACCGAGTTCTACACCGGCACGCAGTATTCGCCCGTGCAGCACATCGCACAGGCCTCCACCACAGGGCACGGCACCAACATCATCGCGGGGCTGGGCGTGTCGATGCGCTCGACCGCCTGGCCGGTGCTGTGCGTGTGCCTGGCCATCCTGGTGTCGTATGCGCTCGCGGGCCTGTACGGAGTGGCGGTGGCGGCCACGGCCATGCTCAGCATGGCGGGCATCGTCGTGGCGCTGGATGCCTACGGCCCCATCACCGACAACGCCGGCGGCATCGCCGAGATGGCCGAAATGCCCGCCAGCGTGCGCGAGATCACCGACCCGCTGGACGCCGTGGGCAACACCACCAAGGCCGTCACCAAGGGCTACGCCATCGGCTCGGCGGGGCTGGCGGCGCTGGTGCTGTTCGCCGACTACACGCACAAGCTCTCGGCCTATGGCCAGGCCATCCGCTTCGACCTGTCGGACCCGATGGTGATCGTGGGCCTGTTCATCGGCGGGCTCATCCCCTACCTGTTCGGCGCCATGGCGATGGAGGCCGTGGGCCGCGCGGCGGGCGCGGTGGTGGTCGAGGTGCGCCGCCAATTCCAGACCATCCCCGGCATCATGGACGGCACGGGCAAGCCCGAGTATGGCAAGGCCGTGGACATGCTGACCACCGCCGCCATCAAGGAGATGGTGGTCCCCAGCCTGCTGCCGGTGGTGGTGCCCATCGCCGTGGGCCTGCTGCTGGGACCGAAGGCGCTGGGCGGGCTGCTGATGGGCACCATCGTGACCGGCCTGTTCGTGGCGATCAGCATGTGCACCGGCGGCGGCGCCTGGGACAACGCCAAGAAATACATCGAGGACGGCCACCACGGCGGCAAGGGCAGCGAGGCGCACAAGGCCGCCGTCACCGGCGACACCGTGGGCGACCCCTACAAGGACACGGCCGGCCCGGCGGTGAACCCGCTCATCAAGATCATCAACATCGTGGCGCTGCTGATCGTGCCGCTGGTGGTGCGGTTTCACGGGGGGTGAGCCCGCCCCGGCACGGGCAGCGGCCTGGAGCCCAGCGGCTTGGGGCCTATTGCCCGTTCACCAGCAGGCGCGTCGCCTCCGACGTCTTGACGCCGTTGGCATTGGCCGTGCGCACGACCAGACCCTTGTACCGGCCCTAGGCGACCAGCCAGGTGTAGCTGACGTTGGCCGTCGTCGCGCCGCCGGCCAGCCCAATGCTTTTTCGAATCCGCAGGCCGTTGTTGTCGTAGGTGTAGCTGGTGGAATCCTGCGCATTGGTTACAGAATCCGCCGGCCTTTCAATGTAGCGATGTATTGGTACGACGCTCAAACTTGCAAATTCGGAGGTTTTGAGAGGTTCCGGGAAGAATAGTCACCGGACTATTGCGGAGAGGGCTTTAGCTCTATCGATTTCCTTGGAGAAATTTGCTGGGAAACAGATACTGCTAAAACCATACCTTGCAAATCATGCGCCCATCAACCCGAAGAACTCCGATTTAGATCAAGGGCTTGGAATTTTTTCAGAGCGGACTGCTTATTTTGTAGCAATTCATTCTGATAATCCGACCCACAAAGATTGGGCTTGGCTTCAACTGGATGCACGACGCAACTCCACTTCACTTTACCCTGATCAAGGGTCGGTTCTTGCAACACAACCACTGCGTACTTGGTGCTTTGAATCACGATCGCCCCATCTGCTGTCACCCAACCGAAGTCGAATTTCATCGGGGCCAAACCGCGAGGCGGTGGCAACTGCAATACGCCCGCCTGAGGTACAGGCTTTCCAGGGTTTGCAATCAATGACTTGGCAATTTCAATCTTCAATCGTGCAGTGTGAGCGACGATAAGACTGACATACTTTTTGGGAGTAACTTCATCTACGTGACCGCATGCCACCAGCACAAAGCCAATGCATACCAATGCAAATCGTTGAATTAGCGAGAGCATGAACACCCCACATCACCGTTGTTAAGCGCCTTACGAAATTGCCCCTGCAACTGAGGCGTTATTATGGTTGTGGCTTTCTCGTCAAGCTGACGATGACGGTATCCCAAAGGATTACCCATTCGAAATTGATTACTTAAAAAGAAATTTCCAGCATTTTGATTGACATGCAGCATTTCGTGAGCGAGTGTTTGCAAGAAATCGCTTCGGATAAACTCATCTACTAATGTGTTTTTATCGCCGTAATTTCTTGAGTTTAACTAGATGTTATTGAACCAGTCAGTTTTCCCTGTTCCATCTTCACCCATGTTCGTCATCGTGATTGAGTTGGCGAGCTTACGAAATTCTTCAGGATTGGCACATCTAAGCGTTGCCACCGCTTTTCTGATTTCCTCATCAGTAGCCAATCCCAACCTGTCGGTGTGGGAGAGCGGATTGCCGCCTACATAGCTGTACGTGTTCCACCCACCTGCAAGACCAATCGGATCACTCTGCGCATATCTCCCCACCCTGGAACGTAATCCCGATTCCAATTCTGGTGAATCCCCGACTCCACGTTATAGTACTGACCTGGAAAGCGCAGATTGAATACAAAGTCCGCCTGACCCGCAGGACTGCTCTCGGCTGCCGTGGTGCCGAACGGCTCGCTCATCCAACGCCAGCGCACCGTATTGGCACGATCAACCACCACCCGCGGAGTATTCAAATGGTCTGCATGGATGTAGTAGACCTGTGGCGCATTCGAAGCCGCATTGGCGCCATACGCGGAATCCGGAGTGAAGACCGCCAATGGCATGTCTCCCAGCCAGACGATTTCCCGGATCGGATTGCCTGACGCGTCGTATTCGCCCAGTAGATGGCCTTCGGCGTCGTACACAAAAATCGTTGTACCACCGGCCAGCCCCGTGCTTTTTCGCACCCGCAGGCCGTTGTTGTCGTAGGTGTAGCTGGTGGAGCCCTGCGCATTGGTTACCGAATCCGCCGGCCTTTCAATGTAGCGATGTATTGGTACGACGCTCAAACTTGCAAATTCGGAGGTTTTGAGAGGTTCCGGGAAGAATAGTCACCGGACTATTGCGGAGAGGGCTTTGGCTCTATCGATTTCCTTGGAGAAATTTGCTGGAAAACAGATACTGCTAAAACCATACCTTGCAAATCATGCGCCCATCAACCCGAAGAACTCCGATTTAGATCAAGGGTTTGGAATTTTTTCAGAGCGGACTGCTTATTTTGTAGCAATTCATTCTGATAATCCGATCCACAAAGATTGGGCTTGGCTTCAACTGGATGCACGACGCAACTCCACTTCACTTTACCCTGATCAAGGGTCGGTTCTTGCAACACAACCACTGTGTACTTGGTGCTTTGAATCACGATGGCACCGCCTGTTGTCACCCAACCGAATGCGAATTCAGGCGTGCTAAAACCAGGTGTCTGCGGCAGTTGCAACGGACCTGCCTGCGGTACAGGCCTCCCAGGGGATGCTATCAACGACTTAGCAATTTCGGTTCTTAGCGAGGTGGTATGGGCCAAATATGATCCGGCCATATGTTTTGGCGTGTAATCACTTGGCTGATTACAACCCAACATAAGTATGCACAACAAAAAGGCTATGCAATTTTTTATTATTGAGAGCATATGCACCCCGCATCGCCGCTGCTCATTGCATCACGGAATTGCTTCAAAAATGCTGGGGTAATCATCGCATCAGCCTTTTCGTCAAGCTGTCGGTGGAAGTACCCCAATGGATTTCCCATTCGAAAGCTATTGCTCAGCAATCGACTGCCCAGTGCCTCGTTTACATGCAGCATCTCATGTGCAATTGTTTGCAACATGAGCTCGGATTGGTATGGACCCAGTTTATCAACTGGGGTGCTGCTATCGCCGTAGTCTCTCGAATTCAACGTAATATTGTTTCTCCAGTCGGTCATACCTGCACCGTTCTTACCCATGTCGGCCATCGTGATTGACCTCGCTAATTTTTCGAATTCACCGGGGTTAGCGCATCGAAGTGTTGCCACCGCTTTTCTGATTTCCTCATCCGTGGCCAAGCCCAGTCTATCGGTGCGGGAAAGTGGATTTCCCCCAACATAAGTGTAAGTATTCATTCCGCCACCCAATCCAATAGGATCACTTTGCGCATATCTCCCCCACCCTGGAACGTAATCCCGATTCCAATTCTGGTGAATCCCCGACTCCACGTCATAGTACTGACCTGGAAAGCGCAGATTGAATACAAAGTCCGCCTGACCCGCAGGACTGCTCTCAGCCGCCGTGGTGCCGAACGGCTCGCTCATCCAACGCCAGCGCACCGTGTTGGCACGATCAACCACCACCCGCGGAGTATTCAAATGGTCTGCATGGATGTAGTAGACCTGTGGCGCATTCGAAGCCGCATTGGCGCCATACGCGGAATCCGGAGTGAAGACCGCCAATGGCATGTCTCCCAGCCAGACGATTTCCCGGATCGGATTGCCTGACGCGTCGTATTCGCCCAGTAGATGGCCTTCGGCGTCGTACACAAAAATCGTTGTACCACCGGCCAGCCCCGTGCTCTTTCGCACCCGCAGGCCGTTGTTGTCGTAGGTGTAGCTGGTGGAGCCCTGCGCATTGGTTGCCCGAACCAGCCTGCCTTTCAAGTCGTATTGCAGCGCGAAGTTGCCATCCGACGTGGCGTTGCCCGCTGCGTCATAGGTCAGCGTGATCGCTGGCTTATCGATGGAGGCCAACTGGTTGCTTTTGGGCTTGAGGTTGTACCAGCTCGATACGCCGTTGTCCGAGGCCACGTTGATGCGGTTGCCTGTACCGTCATACATGTAGGTCCAGGTTCCTTGGGCGGTGCTCACCTGTGTCAGTCTGCCCGATGCGTTGTAGCTGAACTGCTGATCCAGCGAGGGGGCCGATGAGCCGCTCGTTGCACCTGACACTGCACGGTAGTGGGTGTAGCCCGTGATACGGCCTGCCCCGTCGTAAGACACGTCACGCAGATACTCGCCCAGCGGATAGCGTATCAACCGGCCATGGGTGTCCATGACCCTGCTGTGCGCCAACGAGCCGCTGGTCATCGCCCAGTTCCAACTTTGCGGTGCACCGAAAGGTGCGTATCGCAACCCGGTGATCAAGGAGATGGGCGTGCTGGAAGCATCTTTGCCGAGACCCAGGGCAACGGGCAAACCACCGCCATATCCGATATTCAGTTTGCGACCCGAAGGGTAGGTCACGCCGATCACGTTGCCCGCCGCGTCGTATTCGTAAAGCGTGGATAAGACAACGGCCTTCTGGTTGGCAGTCGAGTTCGGATGGAGCGTTTGCTGGGCCTTGGTCACACGCCCTTGGGCGTTGTAGGCATAGGTGGTCGTCCCTTCAGGGAAACTGATCGTGGTCAACCGACCGATACCGTTGGCGAAATCGCCACCCGTCTGGTCATAAATCCATGTGTAGCTTTGGCTTTGCTGCCCAGCCTGGCTGAAAGTGCTGCCGGTCAGGCGGTTGATGGCATCGTAGGTATGGGTGGCAAGCACGCCACGGCTGTCTTTGCTGGTCAGCAGGTTGCCCGCAGGGTCGTAACTCAGTTCGGTGCTACCGGTATCTGGGCTGCGCTGCTGTTTGACCTGCCCCAATCCGTCGCGGTCATACTGTGTCGTCAGGCCTATCGGGTCGAATACAGCGCTGACCTGGTTGCTGCTGTCGTAGCTGATGACGGTGCTGTTGCCGGATGGATCGAGAACTTTCTTGGTCCGCCCCAATGCATCGTATTCATTACTGGTTGCCAAAGCCAAGTCTGGGCTATCGGGTGCCTGAGTCACCACCGTCGGATGACCTTGAGCGTCATAAGCCAAGCTCACCACGGGTGTGGGCGAAACAGGCGGGCTGGGCAATGCCATCGGTGCACCCGCCACGGTGAAAGACAACGCATTGGAGTTGCTGGCAGAGACCGCTGCACTACCAGCATAGCTGGCGCTCAGGTGATGGGCGCCAGCCACGGCAAAGCTGGTTTTCAGCGTCGCAACACCGGCATTCAAGTTGGCCGTGCCCAAGGAGGCAGAGCCGTCCTTGAATGTGACGGTCCCTGTGGCCGTGGATGGGCTGATAGTGGCCCGCAGGGTGACGGCCTCGTTGGCGACGCTGCTCGAAGGGGCGGCGCCCAATGCCAGCGTGCTGGCAGTGGCGGTTGCCTTGACCGTCAGTTGCTTTGCCGAAGAGGTGCTGGCAGCGTAGGTGCTATTGCCTGCATATACGGCTGTGAGACTCTGCGTGCCCACCGTAGCGAACGTTGTAGCCAGGCTGGCCACGCCTGTGCTGTTCAGGGTGGCATTACCCAAGTTCGTGGTTCCCGCCATGAAACGAACCGTGCCCTTTGCGGCACTCGGTTTGATGGTTGCCGTAAGTGTGGTGGATTGCCCCACAGAGACGGTGGACGACGCGAGCGTTAAATCGCTCGTGGTTTTGGTCAAGGCCTGAGCCTGGGTAAACCATGGAACAAGGCACCAGCAGAGGATGAAAAAAAGACGGCGCAAGAATGACCGCACAGGGGCTTTAAAAAGAGCGGCTGTATCCATCGAGGCCGGCTGAATCAATGCAAACATGTTGGGCGTCTCTTATTCCAAGCCGGTGGTCTTTTGCAAGCGGCCCACAGCGTCGTACATACGGGTGATATGGCGGTTGAGAACGCCGGCAGGATCTTTGGTTTGCTGAGCGACACGGTTACCTGCGTTGTCCAGCGTGTAATCGATTCGGTTGCCCAGGTTGTCAGTAACGGCGGTCAAACGGTGGGCAGCGTCGTACTCAAAGCCAATCCAATTAGCATCGGGACGCGTGGCCCGCGTCAACTGACCTACGGCATCGTATGCATAAGTGGTTGTCTGACCCGCAACCGAAGTGCTCAACAGGCGCTGGCGCGCATCGTAGGTATTGGCAGTGACAACACCATTCGGATCGGTAATCTGGGTGATCTGGCCTGCGCCGCTGTAGCTGTACAGGGTGACATGGCCCAATGGGTTGGTGACCTTGGTGGTGTTCCCCGCAATGTCGTAGCCGTAGGTCCATACTTTGCCGCGCGTGTCGGTCATGCTTGCCACCAAGCCTTGATCGTTGTATGTCCAACGAACGGTCCGGCTCTCGTTGCTCGCAGCGTCGGTGATGGTTTCGCTGAGCTTGTTGCCCAACGGGTCGTAGGTGTATGCGGTGGTGCGGCCCGCCTCCGTGATCATGACCGGCAGATGCAGCGCTGGGTGCCACTGAGTTTGCGTGGTTTGTGCCAAAGGGGTGCTGGCTGCGCGGGTGCTTTTAAGCAGCAAACGGCGTGAAACATCCCATTCAAAGGTGGTTTTGTTACCAAGGAAGTCTGTTTCCAGAATGGGCAGATTCAAACCATCGGCAAAACTGCGGCTGGCGACGGTAGCGCCTTCAAAGGGACCGCTCGCGCCTAGGGTGCGCACCGTGCCGTCGCCACCTTGGTAGTTCCAGGTTTGCACATTGCCACGCGGATCGGTGGTTTGAACGCTGCTTTGGTACATGACCCCATCGACACTGCCAGTGGTCAGGCTGCCCTTATCCGCACTATTACCTTCGGGGTATGTGACGCTATAGCTGAGTACACCCCCTGCGTGGCTGGTGGATGTGGCACGGCCGTCAGCGTCATAACTGAAGGTCGCATAGCGCCGTCCGCTCTCATCGTTGATGCCGGTCAGCAAATCAGGATATTGAGCATTCTCATATAGATAGGATTTGCTTCGGCTGTCTGGATAAAGCACGCCAAGGGGACGACCCGTGCCATGCAAGGTATATGCGATGGTCTGGCCATTAGGGGCCGTAACGCTTGCAAGATGGCCTTGAGTGTCATAGAAGAATTGCAGCTTGCGACCAAAGGCATTGGTCACCTGGGTCAACGCACCGCCTGCATAACTGAGTGTCATGACCCACCCGTTGCGCTGCCCTATTTTGACGAGTACGTTATTACCATCGAATTGCCAATATGCATCGTCCTCCAGGCGAGTGATCCGCCATCCATCCGTATTTTGCTCCAAGCGGTATTCCCCGCTGTCGTTGACCCAGGGATCCGTTTTGGTATTTCGTGTGAACAGGGCCAATGTCCCGTTGCCGAATTGCGCATTGCGTTGGAAATCGCCGCCTACCAGCTGAGCAGAATAATTGTGTGACCAATAGCCTCCCCAACCTACGGGGACCTGGCTACCGCTGCTGCGATAAGTGCGGACAAGGCTTAAAGGGTGAGCGCTCTGGTCCTGCCAATCAGTTTCAACTTGAATTTTGGCGCCAGACACAGGGGCAACAGGATTGCCAAGCAGCATCCCTGGATCCGCTCTGCAGATGGGAACATCTGTGACATTGATATCCATTTCTGTACTAACGTTATTGCAATCTCTGCAGATTGCTGTCAGGCGGGCAACCATCGGGCGGCGCGGGGGAATATAAGTAAATTTAAACCTCCCATTAATATCAGTTTTTCCACTGATCGATAAACCTCCAGGAACAGAAACTGTAACAAGCCAATTCTTGCCCGGCTCACCATTGGCTTTTACTGTTGCAGCCATTGATAATGATGGCCCCGCAGGCAAGACTTTTGTGGCCGCCGGACCATCAATACTGATGCTGAAGCTGCTTATGCAAACTTGATATTCAGGCGAATAAACTGGGCTTCCTGGAGGGCAAACGCATGAGGCGTTATCTTCGCTGGGCATAAGGTGTGCAAAAGGCCCGTTGGGATACCACCCATAAGGACAAGATGCGGCGATCTCTTGTTCGCTTGCATATAGGTGCCCAGGACCATAAAACATGCATACCTTTTGATATGAAAAGCTACCGGGCAATAATTCATACGATTCATACCACCCTGGCCTCCACGCATTGGCATCAATGATCGACTGCTCACAAGCTTCGCCTGGCGTTGCGTGAAAGCCGGGAGGCCCCCAAAGAGGAGCCGGGGGAGCAGCTGCAACACACAGCGGCGAGAACAGGAAAAGAGCCGTCAGGAGCAGGTACCGCCGGACATTTTTCAATCGCAAATTGAAAATCAGGACCAGCTTTTCAAGAAATCTCATTGTTTTTCCAGCGAATTTCAAAAAATCTTTTTCAGATCGATAGCGCAGTCCGGCAAGCGCTTCAATGTCAGAGGTAAAGGTAAAAATGGGGAGCCCCTCAATGCCCCACTCGCTTTCATCAGAGCGTGTTCCTGGCGCAACTCCACTAGGGAACCGCAGGGTCGATCAAATTCACGGAGTGGGTGCTGTCGGCAATTTTTATTGATGGGCCAGAGACCCTCAAGATCAAAAATTTGCACCAACACGCGTTGTCGCGATTTTAACTACAAAACAATAATTCTATTGCTTCAAAGTCAAGTCAACCACGAAGTGGCCGGCAGACGCTGGACGAGCGCGTGCTGATCTCGGTCGCCGCAGGTATCGGCAGCGCCTACTGGATCGTCCAGCATGCGCCCGAAGCGAGCGTGCAGCTTGCCGAAGGCGGGAAACGCCGCATGGGTTCTGCCTGCAACCCAGCGGTGTTTTGGCTTTCGGCTGTGGTGTGATTCCCTTTATTGCCCGTTCACCAGCAGGCGCGTCGCCTCCGACGTCTTGACGCCATTGGCATTGGCCGTGCGCACGACCAGACCCTTGTACCGGCCCGAGGCGACCAGCCAGGTGTAGCTGACGTTGGCCGTCGTCGCGCCGCCGGTCACCTCGATCTTGACCTTGCAGGCGGGAAACGTCCCGGCCAGCACGCTGACCGACTCTGTGGAATAGGTGGTGATGCTGGTCTGCGCCAGCGCGGGCTGCGTGGTCCCGCCGCTTTCCGTCGTGGTGGAATAGCTGGCCGCGTAGGCCGTGTCCAAGGCAGGGTTCAGCGGTGCACCCGTATAGGCGTAGGGCGTGAAATAGCTGCTGGCCGTGGTGGTCGTGCCCTGAAAGAGATTGGAGACGGTCAAACCGTAGGTCTGCCGCACGTCACCGACAACGCTCGAATAATTGTTTTCGGTCGTGGTCATGACGCTGCCGCCGAAGGATCCATTAACGGTGGCGTTGCTGTAAGTGGTGGTATTGACCTGGTTCACCAGGAACAGCCCGGTCCTGCCGCGAAAGCTCGCGCCATTCGACGTGGCGAATCTGCGTTGCTGGGTGGAAATGACCGTGGTGCCGTCGGTGTAATACACGTTGGCGTCGATCTGGGCGTTATTGCCGGCCACCGTGAGGACATGGCCGTCCTCGCCGCAATCGCTGGCGACGGTCGAAGGGGTGGTGGGCGTTGCGGGTGCCGTATCGCCTGGGGTGGGCGTCACGGGGGTGGTGCCACCCGTGGTGCCGGTGCTGCTGTCGCCACCCCCTCCGCCTCCGCATGCCGATAAAACGCACAGGGCGATGGCGCCGAGTACCGAGGTGGTGGTTTTGGAAATTCCGAAAGAGCCAGAGATGTTGGAAAGATTTTTGGTTTCTGGACGATTCATGGTTGCGCGCGGGTTTTGGAAAGGCCCGTAGCCTATGCGAGGCGCAACCAATGACTGGAGCAATTTCACTCAGTTACATCTGCATGCCATTCAGCGCAACAAAACCCACACGCCATTGAAATCAATTGGCAATTTCTCTAAAAATGCATTAGTGCTTCTATTTTTTACTTGGCATGGCGTATGCCCACCGAATAGAAAATCGCAACTTTTTATAAAAAGAAACCAAACGGCGCGTCAGGCAGCCGTGCCTTGCCCGTGCGGGCGCAGGCGCACCGGGCCCGAGCGCGCCTCGATGGCCGCCTGCACCTCGCGCCGCAAGCCCATCGCAAAGCCCAGCTCGGCCGCCACGAACAGCGGGCCGACGAGCAGGCCCACCAGGTCGTCCACGAATGCCGGCTTGCGGCCTTCGTAGTAGTGGCCCACGAACTGGATGACCCAGCCCACCACGAACAGCCCCAGCCCCGCGCCCAGCCACAGCGCCGTGGATTGCGCGGCCAGCCATTGGCCCACGGCCAGCATGGCGGCGAGTGCCAGCGCCATGGTCACGCCGTAGCGCGCATCGAGCCGAAAATAGAAGACGCACGCGGCCAGCGCTGCCAGCAGCGCGAGCGACACGGGCAGGCCGCCCAGCATCGCTGCGGGGCGCGACAGCAGCACCGTCACGGCCAGCATGATCATGGGCACGCCGACAAAATGGGTGTGGATGTTGCGCGGGTCGCGGTGGTAGTCGGCATAGCCCGACAGGTGGTCGATCAGGGTTTTCATAGGGTGTCTCCGGGGTCTGTGCGTCGCCGCTGCGCGGAATAATCGCGCCAGTGCGGCCAGGGCGTCTGTCGGCCAGCCGACACAACGCGCCACGGCTGGGGGCCGCGAACACGCTCCGGGCGCCGCCCTCCTCCTCTTTCATGACCTCCCCCGCCGACCACCTGCCCACCCTGCGCTCCGGCCGCTGGTTCGCCGCGCTGCCCGCCGATCTGGCGCAGGCCCTGATGGCGCGGGCCGAGCTGCGGTCGCTGGCCCCGGCGCAGGCCCTGTTTCTGCGCGGCGACGCGCCCTGCGGGCTCTACGCCGTGGTGCGCGGCGCCATCGACATCTCGGGCGTGGGCGGCCAGAGCGACAAGGCGCGCGCCTCGCTGCTCACGCGGCTGGAGGCGCCGGCCTGGTTCGGCGAGATCGCGCTGTTCGACGGCTCGGTGCGCACGCACGATGCGCACGCCGCCACCCAGGCCACGCTGCTGCACGTGCCCCAGGAGCCGCTGCTGGCCCACCTGGCGCGGCACCCGCAGCACTGGCATGCGCTGGCCCTGCTGTTGACCGACAAGCTGCGCACCGCGCTGGTCGCCATGGAAGAGATGGCCCTGCTGCCCGCACCGCAGCGGGTGGCGCGGCGGCTGGCGCTGATGGCCGAAGGCTACGGCCAATGGACGGACGCGGGCCGGTCGCGGCGCGTGATCGCCCTGTCGCAGGAGGAGCTGTCGCTGATGCTGGCGCTGTCGCGCCAGACCATCAACCAGATCCTGAAAGACCTGCAGGCGCGCGGCCTGCTGCAGGTGCACCGCGGGGAGATCGAGGTGTGCGATCTGCTGGCGCTGCGCGCGGCGGGCGGCTGAGCGCAGGCCCCTCGACCGCTGCCAGCGTGCGGGCTTGGCGGGCGCCGCCCGGGCCCTGCTGGCGCACAATCCGCCCATGCAGCTCCACTACATCGCCAACGCGCCCGTGGCCTCGTCCTCCGGCCGCACCATCGCCGTGATCGACCCCTCCGACGGCCAGCCCTTCGACGAGATCCAGCGCGGCACCGAGGAGGACATCGACGCGGCGGTCCACGCGGCGCGCCAGTGCCACGAGGCCGTATGGCGCAAGCTGGCGCCGGCCGAGCGGGGCCGCCTGCTGATGCGGCTGTCGGTGCTGGTGTCCGAGCATGCCGAGGAACTGGCCGCCATCGAGCAGCGCGACTGCGGCAAGCCCACCAAGCAGGCCCGGGCCGATGCGCAGGCGCTGGCGCGCTACTTCGAGTTCTATGCCGGCGCCTGCGACAAGCTGCACGGCGAGACCCTGCCCTACCTGGACGGCTACAGCGTGCTCACCTGGCGCGAGCCGCACGGCGTGACCGGGCACATCGTGCCGTGGAACTACCCGATGCAGATCTTCGGGCGCTGCGTGGGCGGCGCGCTCGCGGCGGGCAACGTGTGCGTGGTCAAGCCGGCCGAGGACGCCTGCCTTTCCCTGCTGCGCGTGGCACAGCTGGCCGCGCAGGCGGGCTTTCCGGCGGGGGCCATCAACATCGTCACCGGCTACGGCCACGAGGCGGGCGACGCGCTGGCCCGCCACCCGGGCATCGACCACATCAGCTTCACCGGCAGCCCGCGCATCGGCACGCTGATCCAGCAGGCGGCGGCGGAGAGGCACTGCCCCGTCACGCTGGAGCTGGGCGGCAAGAGCCCGCAGGTGATCTTCGCCGACGCCGACCTGGATGCGGCGGTGCCGGTGGTCATCAACGCCATCGTGCAGAACGCCGGGCAGACCTGCTCGGCCGGCTCGCGCGTGCTGATCGACTCGCTCATCTACGAACCGCTGCTGGAGCGCCTGGGCCGTGCCTTCAAGGCCCTGCGCGTGGGCCCCGCGGCGATGGACCTGGACGTGGGCCCGCTGATCCGCCAGAGCCAGCAGCAGCGCGTGTGGGACTTCCTCTCCGATGCCCAGGTGGCCGGCATCCCGCTGGTGGCGCAGGGCACGGTGGTGGACGAGGCGCCCGAGACCGGCTTCTACCAGGCCCCCACGCTGCTGCGCGACGTGCCGGTGGACCACCGCCTGGCGCAGGAAGAGGTGTTCGGCCCGGTGCTCTCGGCCATGGCCTTCGAGGACGAGGACCACGCGGTGGAGCTGGCCAACGCCACGCGCTTCGGCCTGGTGGCGGGCGTGTGGACGCGCGACGGCGCCCGCCAGTTCCGCATGGCGCGGCGCATCGCCAGCGGCCAGGTCTTCATCAACAACTACGGCGCGGGCGGCGGGGTGGAACTGCCCTTCGGCGGCGTGAAATCGAGCGGCCACGGGCGCGAAAAGGGCTTCGAGGCGCTGTACGGCTTCACCACCCTCAAGACGGTGGCGATCCGCCACGGGTAGCGATTGCTATTAAACAGATAGCATCATGCCCTAGTGGATATTGTGCTGGAGGCCTTTTTGACCTCAAGCCCCCTGAATCAGCCCAGCGCGGTGTCCAGGATCATCATGATCACGAAGCCGATCATCAGCCCGCCCGTGGCCCAGGCTTCGTGTCCCTTGCGGTGCGACTCGGGAATGATCTCGTGGCTGATGACGAACAGCATCGCCCCGGCCGCAAAGCCCAGGCCCCACGGCAGCAGGTGAGAGGAAAAGCCGATGACCGTGGCGCCCAGCACCGCGCCCAGCGGCTCCACCAGGCCTGACGCCATGCCCAGCGCCACGGCCAGCCAGCGCTTGTAGCCGGCGGCCAGGAGGGCCACGGCCACCACCAGGCCCTCGGGCACGTCCTGGATGGCGATGCCGGCCGTGAGCGTGCCGGCGCGCAGCGCATCGGCCCCGCCGTAGGCCACGCCGATGGCCAGGCCCTCGGGCAGGTTGTGCAGCGCGATCGCGAAGACGAACAGCCAGGTACGCCGCAGCGTGCGAGGCGACGGGCCGCCCTCCACGCCCTTGATGAAATGCTCGTGCGGCAGCAGCCGCTCCATGACCAGCAACGCGAGTCCGCCCAGCAGGATGGAGGTGCCGATGATGCCGCCCGCGCCCCAGGCCCCCGCGCCCGCCGACTGGGCCGCGGCAATGCCGGGAATGATGAGCGAGAACGAGCAGGCGGCCAGCATCACCCCCGCGCCGAAGCCGAACAGCGTGTCCTGCACCCGCTCGGACAGCCGCTGCGAGAACACCACCGGCAGCGTGCCCAGCGCGGTCGCCAGGGCCGCCACCAGCCCCCCGTGCCAGGCCTGCTCCACGCGCGGGTTGTCGGCCAGGAACTGGAAGAACTGCCGGCCCAGCACCAGGACGCCGGCCAGCACGATGGCCACCCCCATCCATCTGCGCATGCGCCAGCCGGTGCGTCCGGTGAGTGTGTCGTCAGCGTTCATGTGCAAGGCCCTGGTCGGAGGGTGGATCGATGGATCGGAAACGGGGAGCGCCGTCAAGACGAAGAATCGCTGCGGCCCTCGCCTGGCGTCAACCGCGGGCCTTCGCGTAGCGGCGGGCCACTTCGGCCCAGTCCACGACGTTATAGAACGCGGCGATGTATTCCGGGCGGCGGTTTTGGTACTTCAGGTAGTAGGCGTGCTCCCACACGTCCAGGCCCAGGATGGGCGTGTTGCCCGACAGCAGGCCTGCCATGAGCGGGCTGTCCTGGTTGCCGCTGCTCTCCACCGCCAGCTGGCCGCCGGGCGTGACGGACAGCCAGGCCCAGCCGCTGCCGAAGCGCGTGAGCGCGGCCTTGGTGAAGGCCTCCTTGAAGGCGTCGAACCCGCCCAGCTCCGCATCGATGGCCTGCGCCAGCGCGCCGGAGGGCTGCCCGCCGCCGCCCTGGCCCGCTGGCGCCATCACGGTCCAGAACAGGCTGTGGTTGGCATGCCCGCCACCGTTGTTGCGCACGGGCGCCTGCAGCTTCTCGGGCAGCGTCTGCACCTGGGCCACCAGCGCCTCGATGGACAGGTCGGCCTGCGGCGTGCCTTCCAGCGCGGCATTCAGGTTGTTGACGTAGGTCTGGTGGTGCTTGGTGTGGTGGATTTCCATGGTCTGCGCATCGATGTGGGGTTCGAGCGCGTCGTAGGCATAGGGCAGAGCGGGAAGCGTATGGGGCATGGTTTTCACTTTCTACAAAGGGAGCGGAAACGGGTGACCGGGCGACCGGGGAACGGTCTTTGGACGGTGGTCTTCACAGAAAACCTGGTCTTTAGAAATGATAATTATTTTCATTCACCACGATGATGGCACGGTTTTGCGCAGGGTTTTGTGGGATTTGCGCCTGCATACACGCGCCGCGCCGTGGCGTCGCTCTTTTTCCACCGGGTGGAAACCCTGAATATTCCCCCTGCCGTTCCCCCGCAGAATGTTCGGGTCCCAAAGCGCACGGCGTTCACGCTGGCCTTTTCGGGAGGGAGCGTTACATCGTCCAGGACGATCCATAAAACAAAGGAGGGTTGCGATGAAAAGCACGTCAGTTCCACCCGCGCCGTCGGCCGCCACCAGCACCTGCGCCGGCACACCCATCACCTTGCCCCCGACCTTGCCGCCCAGTCCCTGCTGCTGCGACAGCGATCCGGTGGCCGGGCTCCAACAGCTGTTCGTGGACTATTTCCAGGGCAAGGGCATGGCGGCGGGCCGCGACCCGGCCACGCGGCCGGTGTTCCTGCGCCTGCACGGCGTGGCGCATGGCCAGTTCACCATCGATCCGAATCTGCCGCCCGAGCTGCGGGTCGGCGTGTTCGGACAGGCACCGCAGTACCCGGTGTGGGTGCGCTTCTCGGCCGACGTGCAGCCCGGCAACCCCGACCTCAAGGGCACCACGGGCATCGCGATCAAGCTGTTCGGGGTGCAGGGGCGCAAGCTGCTGGAGCCCGATCAGGACGCCACCACGCACGACTTCATCCTGCAGAACCACGATGTGTTCTTCACCGACACCGCGCGGGACATGTGCGAGTTCACCTGCGAATCGCTGCACGGCCGGGGCGATGCCTACCTGAAGGCGCACCCCGTCACCGCGCAGATCCTGAACGACATGGAAAAGACGGTGGACTCCGTGCTGGCCACCGACTACTGGAGCGTGCTGCCCTCCTGCTTCGGCCAGGGCCGCTTCGTCAAATACAAGATCGAGCCGGTGCAGGCGCCGCCGGCCGACGCGCCGCCGGACTTCGACGACCCGTTCTACCTGCGGGCCGATCTGCATGCCCGCCTGCGCAAGGGCCCGGCGCGTTTTCGCTTCCTGGTGCAGTTCCAGACCAACGACCATGACATGCCGCTCGACGCCGCCACGGTGCGCTGGAGCGAGCAGGCCAGCGTGCCGATCGAGGTCGGCATCCTGGAGCTGCCCCAGCAGGACCTGGACGCCCGGGGCCAGTCGGGCTACGGCGAAAACCTGGCCTACAACCCCTGGCATGCCCTGCCCGAGCACATGCCCATGGGCAGCATCGCCGAGGCGCGCAAGGCCGTGTACCGGGCCTCGTCCGAAAACCGCCGCAACGTGAACGGCGTGCCGCTGGGCGAGCCCGTGGTGCCCCGTCCGGCGCAGTACGCGCCCGGCGTGGACTACCCCGCCGCGAAGGACACGCGCATCGTGCGCGCCGCCATCCACCCGGCCATCGGCATCGCCCGGGTGGGCAACAGCGAGACAGCGTTCTATCTGGGCCCTCAGGTGGTGAACCCGCCGCCACAGCCCCAGGGCTTTTACCGCGATGCCACCGGCGCGCTCAAGCGCGAGGCCGCGCAGTTCCGCATCTACGGCTACAACGCCGCGGGCGACGTGGTGCGCGAGCTGACCGCCGACTGGGCCGACATCGAATGGTCCGTGCACGTCGCCAACAGCAAGGCGGCCTGGTACCAGTGGCAGATCGCGCTCGACATTCCGGAGGCGGCCAAAACCCAGCTGCCGCTGCGCAATGCCAAGAACGCCGCGCGCGACACGCTGGTCATCGACGCGGGCGTGCAGCGCATCGCGGGCCGCAACGCGGCGCCGGTGCCCTGCACAGGGCAGTTCACCGGCGTGCCGGTCAAGATCGGCGAGCTGCAGACCGACGCCAGCGGCCGGCTGGTGTTCCTGCCCGGCCACGGCGTCTCGGCCTCGCCCACGGGCAGCCCGATCTTCAACCCGGCCGACGGCGACTCGTTCATCAACGCCGACGGCTGGTACGACGACACCTGCGACGGCCCGGTCTCGGCCACGGTGCGCATCGAGGGCCAGGAGATTCCGGTGGAATCCGCCTGGGTGGTGACCGCCCCGCCCAACTACGCACCGCAGGTCAAGACCCAGCGCACGCTGTACGACCTGCTGCAGGACCTGTACGTCCAGGCCGGCTGGCTGCCCGCGCCGGCCACAATATCGTTCGCCGACGACGTGTACCCCATCCTGCAGCGCCTGTCGGGCCTGCAATGGGTGAACCAGGGCTTCGCCACCCTGTTCGGCCACCAGGGGCAGTACGACTTCGAGAACCCCGCGCTGATCGAGCGGCTCTCCGCCCTGCCCCCCGCAGGCGGCTATGACCCCAACGCCGAACTGCGCCGGCAGGTGTTCAACAGCTTCCGCCCCCCCAGCCCACCGGACGGCAACCAGATGCCCTGGCCCTGGCTGTACGGCGATGCGATGACGGTGCCCGCAGGCCAGAGCCCGCGCCAGAACGCCAGCATCAGCCAGACGCAGAGCAATGTGCTGGCGCGCTGGGTGCAAGGCGACTTCGTCTCCGACTGGGATGCCGGCCGCCAGCTGCCGGCCAGCATCGACGCGGTGCCGCTGGCGCAGCAGCCCGCCACGCTGGACCGGGCGGCGCTGGAGTTCTGCCTGGCCGACGCCTTCCACCCCGGCTGCGAGATGACCTGGCCCATGCGACATCTGACGCTGTACAGCCGCCCGTTCCGCATCCGCCAGCGTCCGGCGGGCACGGCCGAGCCCAGCTATGGGCCCACGCTCGACCAGGCCACCGCGCTGTCGGCCCAGGGGCCGCTGTATGCCCAGGGGCCCGGCGACATCAACCGCTGGATGGGCCTGCCCTGGCAGGCCGACACGGCCTACTGCCGGGCGGGGTACGACACCGCCTACGACCCGTTCGCGCCCACCTTCTGGCCGGCCCGCGTGCCCAACCACGTGCTGACGGCCGAGGACTACGCCATCGTCGTGGACCGGCAGCAGCCCATGGCCCGGCGCATCGAGGCGTTCTCCAACCGCACCAGCTGGAACAAGCCGCTGCACGGCACCACGGCCGGGCAGATGGAAGAAATGGTGCGCATCTTCGGATCGATGGGCCTCGTGGAAGTGCGCCCGGGCGTGCCGGACGATCCGGCCTTCCCGGCGCAGATGATGGTGGCGTCGTACGGCCCCGATGTCTCGGCCGCCGACGCCGCCAGCCTCAGCGACGCCGCGCTGGCCGCGCAGACCCGCCTGCTGGGCGCCGCCGCCGTCGAAAGCGACGCGGCCGATGCCACCGCCCCCATCCACCCGAAGGCGCGCGCCCTGCCGCACGGCGCCAATTTCGGCTCGCACGCCGAAGCCCGGAACGCGCCGCTGCCGGTGCGCCGCCGGCCGCCGGGCGGCTGAACGCGTGCCCCGCCTGGAAACCGCGCAGGCGTTCGACGTGGCCATCGCTGGCGGTGGCCCTGCCGGCGCGGCCTGTGCCATTCCCCTGGCCCGCGCCGGCCTGCGCGTGCTGCTGGCCGACGGCGGCGGCGAGCGGGCCTTTCGCATCGGCGAGGGCCTGCCGCCACCCGTGCGCAGCCTGCTGGGGGAGCTTGGCGTGCTTGATCGCGTGCTGGCGGACGGCCACCGCCCCAGCTACGGCACCCTCGCCTATTGGGGCGGACTGGCCGGCCACGCCAACGACACCCTGCGCCAGCTGCATGGCAATGGCTTGCAGCTGGACCGCGTGCGCTTCGACGCCACGCTGCGGGCCGCCGCCAGCGAGGCGGGCTGCACGGTCGCGCTTTCCACCCACCTGCAGTGCGACGATGCGCAGGGCGCCGATCCCGCCAGCAGCACCGGCACCGCCTCGGCAGACCCGCAGGAGGCATCCGGCCCGCTGCACCGGCTGCAGCTGCGCCGCGCGGGCGAATCCCTGTCGCACGTGACGGCGCACTGGCTGATCGACGCCAGCGGCCGCATGGCCACCCAGGCCTGCCGGCTGGGCGCGCGCCGCCGCCACTACGACCGGCTGCTGGCCTTCTACCAGCGCCTGCGCACCGACAGTCGTACCGATCTGGACGGCCGCACCTGGGTCGAGGCGGTCGAAGACGGATGGTGGTACAGCGTGCTGCTGCCCAGCGGCGAGCGCGTGGTGGCCTTCCTGGGCGATGCCGACCTGCTGGACCGCCGCACCCTGCTGGACGACGATGGCCTGTGGCAGCACCTGCAGCACACCACCCACCTGGGCGCGCTGTGCGCCGAGCACGGCTATCGCCCCCACGGCGCGGTGCAGGGCGCCGATGCCTGCAGCGCCGAACTCGACCGCGCGGCCGGCGAGCGCTGGCTGGCGGTGGGCGACGCCGCCCTCGCCTTCGACCCGCTGTCGTCCAAGGGCATCGGCAACGCGCTCTACACCGGCATGCGCGCGGCACAGGCGGTGCTGGCGCACGGGGCGGGCGACCTGCAGGCGCCGCAGCGCTATGCCGACCACCTGCGGGACATCCACCGGGTGTACCGCAAGCAGCTGCAGGGCTTCTACGCGATGGAAACGCGCTGGCCCGGTTCCGCCTTCTGGGCGCGCCGGCAGGCGGGCCACCCTGTCGCGCAGGGGGCAGTGCCGGGCACGCCGGGCGGCAAAGCGGTGGCTACACTGCCTTGGCCGCCCGCGCAGCCGACGGCCACCGGCCGCGAGAACCCATCCAACGGAATCCCGCCACCGCCCTGGTGAGAATTGCGCAGGCAGCTATCGACAACATAGCGCCATCGGAGGCTTCATGCGCGTGCAAGGCAAATCCATCATCGTCACCGGCGCCGGCAACGGCATCGGCGAAGGCATCGCCAAGCGGCTCGCAGCCGAGGGTGGCCGGGTCATCGTCAACGACATCCAGGCCACCGGGGGCCAGCGCGTGGCGGCCGAGATCCGCGCCGCGGGCGGCACGGCGGACTTCTTCGCCGCCGACGTCACCCGCTCTGCGGACATGAAAGCCCTGGTGGACGAGGCAGTGCGCCTGCATGGCCGGCTCGACGTGGTCGTGAACAACGCCGGCTGGACGCACCGCAACCGCCCCATGCTGGAAGTGAGCGAGGAAGAGTTCGACAAGGTGTATGCCATCAACGTCAAAAGCCTCTACCTCTCGGCCATCCACGCCGTGCCGGCCATGCGCGCCAACCCGGGCACGGCGGGCGGCAGCTTCATCAACATCGCCTCCACCGCCGGCCTGCGGCCCCGCCCGGGCCTCACCTGGTACAACGGGTCGAAGGGCGCGGTCATCACCACCAGCAAGTCGATGGCGGCCGAGCTGGGCCCCGACAACATCCGCGTGAACTGCATCAACCCGGTGTTCAACCCCGACACGGGCCTGGCCGCCGAGTTCGCCGGCGGGCCGGTGGACGACGCGCGCCGCGCCCAATTTCTCGCCTCGATTCCACTGGGGCGTTTTTCCACCGCGCTCGACGTGGCCAACGCGGCGCTGTACCTGGCCAGCGACGAAGCGGCCTTCGTGAGCGGCATGTGCATCGAAGTGGATGGCGCCCGCTGCGTCTGATCGCTGCCGGCCGACAGCGGCGCGGCCCATTGCGCCGATAACCCTACCGCACCCCATGCGGCAAAATCGGCCCATGGCTGAACGTGTCATCCCCCTGGTGGACCAGCGCATCGCTGCGCTGCGCCCCGCCGTGCCGCAGGGCCTGTCCGGGATTCCATCGGGATGGCTGACCGACACGCTCGCTCGCCCGCTGCGGGACCTGCGCATCAGCGTGACCGACCGCTGCAACTTCCGCTGCGCGTACTGCATGCCCAAGGAGGTGTTCGACAAGGACTACCCCTATCTGCCGCACAGCGCGCTGCTCAGCTTCGAGGAAATCACCCGCCTGGCCCGCAGCTTCGTCGACCACGGCGTGCGCAAGATCCGCCTCACCGGCGGCGAGCCGCTGCTGCGCAAGCACCTCGAAAACCTCGTCGGCATGCTGGCGCAGCTGCGCATGCCGGACGGCACGGCGCCCGACCTCACGCTGACCACCAACGGCTCGCTGCTCGCGCGCAAGGCCCAGGCGCTCAAGGACGCCGGGCTGAACCGCCTCACGGTGAGCCTGGACAGCCTGCAGGACGCGGTGTTCCGGCACATGAACGATGTGGACTTTCCGGTGGCCGAGGTGCTGGCCGGCATCGACGCGGCGCAGGCCGCGGGGTTCGCGCGCATCAAGGTCAACATGGTGGTCAAGCGCGGCACCAACGACCACGAGATCGTGCCCATGGCGCGGCACTTTCGCGGCACGGGCGTGACGCTGCGCTTCATCGAATACATGGACGTGGGCGCCACCAACGGCTGGCGAATGGACGAGGTGCTGCCATCCGCCGACGTGATCGAGCGGCTGCAGGCCCACCTGCCCCTGGTGCCCCTGCCCGAACAGGCCCCCGGGGAAACCGCGCGCCGCTGGGGCTACGCCGATGCCACCGGGCGCCACGACCCGGCGCTGGGCGAGGTGGGCGTGATCGGCAGCGTCACGCAAGCGTTTTGCGGCGACTGCAACCGCGCCCGCCTGTCGATGGAAGGCAGCCTCTACCTGTGCCTGTTCGCCACCCAGGGCTGGGACCTGCGCAGCCTGCTGCGTGGCGGCGCCACCGATGCCGACATCGCCGCCGCCATCGCCGGCATCTGGAACGGCCGCGGCGACCGCTATTCCGAACTGCGCAGCAGCCTGCCTGCGGACACCGGCCAGGGCGCGCGGCGGGTGGAAATGAGCTACATCGGCGGCTGACGCATGGATGACGCCACCCGCATCACCGGGCTGGTGCTGGCCGGCGGCCAGGGCACGCGCATGGGCGGGCAGGACAAGGGACTGCAGCCCTTCCAGGGCGTTCCGCTGGCGCTGCATGCGCTGCAGCGGCTGCAGTCCCAGGTCGGCCCGCGGCTCGTCAGCGCCAACCGCCACCTCGACCGCTACGCCACCTTCGGCGTCCCGGTCGTGACCGATGCCGAGGCCGGCCACGCCGGGCCCCTGGCGGGATTTCTGGCCGGCCTGTCGCGCTGCGAAACCCCGTGGCTGCTCACCGTGCCCTGCGACACGCCGCTGTTTCCGCCCGATCTGGCCCGGCGCCTGATGGCGGCGGCCTGGGCCATGGACACGGCGGGCGGGCCTGTGGATCTGGCCATCGCCGCCGCGCCGCAATCCGATGGGCTGGCCGCCGATGCCCCCCACGCGGGCGAACCGGGCGCCGCGCCCCTGCGCACGCAGCCGGTGTTCTGCCTCCTGCGGGCCTCGCTGCGGGAGTCGCTCGCGCAATTCATGGTGGGCGGCGGCCGCAAGATCGGCGCCTGGATCGCCCAGCACCCGTGCGCCATGGCCGCCTTCGACCAGCCTGGCGACGACCCGCTCGGCTTTTGCAACGCCAACACCCTGGCCGAACTGCACGCGCTCGAACGCGCGCTCGCCCCATGACCCCTGACCCCTTCCGGATCGACGTGCTCGGCACCGCGCACCTGCACGCCTACAAGGCCCTGCGCGACGAGGCGCTGCGCTGCGCGCCCGAGGCCTTCACCTCCGACCACGCCAGCGCGGTGCTGCGCCCGGCCCAGTCGTATGCCGAGCGCTTCGGCGCGCCCGCCACGGGCACCTTCTTCCTCGGGGCGTTCGCTGCGGACGGCCAGTTGCTCGGCAGCATCGGCTGCGAGCGCGAGGCCCGCCTGCAGCAGCGCCACTGCGCCAGCGTGGTGGGCATGATGGTGGCGCCGCGCGCGCAGCGCGGCGGCGTCGGGCGCGCGCTGGTGCAGGCCTGCGTGCAGCTCGCCGAACAGGTGGCCGGGCTGGAACAGCTGGTGCTGACGGTCACCGCCGCCAACACCCACGTCGTGCGCCTGTACGAGCGCGCGGGCTTTCGCGCCTGGGGCCTGCTGCCGCGCGCGGTGGTCATCCAGGGCATCGGGCACGACAAGCTGCACATGGTGCGGTGGCTGCCGGCCTCCCCTCTTTTTTCTGCCGCATGAAGACCCTTGCACAGATCGCCGCCGGCCTGCCCGGCTACGACGCCCACGCCCTGGGTGCCGAGGCCGTCACCGCCTTCCTCGAACAACTGGTGCAGCCGGTGGCCGGCACCGAAACCGTGGCGCTGTCCGCGGCGCTCGACCGGGTGCTGGCCTGCGACCTCGTCTCGCCCATCAGCGTGCCGCCGCACGACAACTCGGCCATGGACGGCTATGCATTCGACGGTTCGGCATTGCGCGCCGGCCAGCCGCTGTCGCTGCGGGTGGCCGGCACCGCCCTGGCCGGCCGGCCCTGGACGGGCCATGCCGCACCCGGGGAATGCGTTCGCATCATGACCGGCGCCGTCATGCCGCCAGGGCTGGACACGGTGGTGCCGCAAGAGCTGGCCACCGTGCAGGGCGGCACCGTGCACCTCGCGGCCGACGCGGTGCGGCCCGGCGACCACCGGCGCCGCGCGGGCGAAGACCTGGTGCGGGGCGGCGTGGCGCTGGCCCGTGGCGAGCGGCTCACCCCCGCCGCGCTCGGCCTGGTGGCCAGCCTGGGCCTGCCCACCGTCACCGTGTTCCGCCGCCTGCGCGTGGCGTGCTTTTCGACCGGCGACGAGTTGCTGGCCCCGGGCGACGCCCCGCGCGAGGGCGCCGTGTACGACAGCAACCGCTACGCAATCATCGGCCTGCTGGCCCGTCTGGGCGTGGAGCCGATCGACCTGGGCGTGGTGCCCGATTCGCCCGCGCAACTCGAAGCCGCGCTGCGCCAGGCAGGGCAGCAGGCGGATGCCGTCATCACCAGCGGGGGCGTGAGCGAAGGCGATGCGGACCACCTGCGCTCCACGGTGCAACGGCTGGGCGACGTGGCGTTCTGGCAGGTCGCCATGCGGCCCGGCCGGCCGATGGCGGTGGGGCGGCTGCACGGCGAGCACACGTCGGGAGCAGATGCCGAAATGGCCTTCAGCGCAATCAATACTAGGGCATTCAGCTATGAAAATAATAGCAAACCCGTTTCAACCAGCGGGACCCTCTGGTTCGGCCTGCCCGGCAATCCTGTCGCCGTGATGGTGGCCTTCCTGGCGTTCGTGCGGCCTGCGCTGCTGCGCGCGATGGGCTGCACCCGGGCCGCGCCGCCCCTGCTGCGTGCGGTCAGCACCGAGCCCCTGCGCAAGAAGGCCGGCCGCACCGAATACCAGCGCGGCATCGTCAGCACCGCGCCGGATGGATCGCTGCAGGTGCGCACCACCGGCCACCAGGGCTCGGGCCTGCTCCATTCGATGGTGCAGGCCAACGGCCTCATCGTGCTGCACCCGCCCCGGGGGCCGGTGGCCGCAGGAGAGACCGTGGACGTGATGATGTTCGATGGCGCGCTGTGAACCGCCTGCCAGTCCGGTCCCACAGCCTGGCGGCGCATGCGCCGGACGCGGTGCCTGCGGGCACAGGCCTATGCTGAAAGACAGGTTCCCCCGCCAACCCAGGCCCTGCCCACAACCACATGACAAGGACCCCATCGCCATGACATATTGCGCCCGCCATCTCGAACAGCCCCCCGCCCGCGAAGATGTGGACCGCCTGGCCGGTGCCACGGTGCTGGAGTTCGGAACGCCCTGGTGCGGCCACTGCCAGGGGGCGCAGCCGCTCATCCAGGCCGCGCTGGAGGGCCGGGACGATGTGGCCCACGTCAAGGTCGAGGACGGACCGGGCCAGCGACTGGGCCGCAGCTTCGGCGTGAAGCTCTGGCCGACCCTCGTCTTCCTGCGCGACGGCAAGGAGGTGGACCGCGTGGTGCGGCCCCAGGGACCGGAGCCGCTGCAGGCGGGCCTGCAGGCGATCGCACCCGGGGCCTGACGGACGCAGGCTTTTCAGACGCGGGCCTCGACGGCGGCCTCAGCCGCGCCCGAGCGCCTTGTCCACCCCTTTGTTGGCCAGGGCATCGGCACGCTCGTTGCCCGGGTCGCCCGCATGGCCCTTCACCCAGCGCCAGTCGATCACGTGGCCGCCCTGGGCCACCAGATCGTCCAGCCGCTTCCACAGCTCCACGTTCTTGACCGGCTGGCCAGCGGCCGTGCGCCAGCCCTTTTTCTTCCAGCCCTGGATCCATTCGGTGATGCCCTTGCGCACGTACTGGCTGTCCAGGAACAGCGTCACCTCGCACGGCCGCTTGAGCGCGCCCAGGGCCTCTATCACCGCGAGCAGCTCCATGCGGTTGTTCGTCGTGCCCAGCTCCCCCCCGAACAATTCCTTTTCCAGCGCGCCCGAACGCAGCACCACCCCCCAGCCGCCAGGGCCCGGATTGCCTTTGCAAGCCCCGTCGGTATAGATCACAACCTGATTCAAAAACGTTACTCCCGTCCATCCACATGAAAGGCCGGCCCGCCATCGCGGACCGTGCCGCGATTGGCCACCGGCACTGGCGCCGCAGCGCCCTTGGGCGCGCGGCGCCAGGGCGCGCCCAGCAGCCGCACGCCGTGCACGCGCTTGACCGCCACCACCACGTAGGCGGCCCCGAGTATCGGCCACCAGCGGGCCCCCAGTCCGTCCATCCAGTCGAAACGCTCCAGCCAGGGCGCGCTGCGCACCGCCGGCCGGTAGCAGCCGAAGCTGACCGACTCGACCTCGAAATTGAGCAGCCGCAGCCAGTCGCGCAGCCGCCAGTGGCCGATGAACTCGCCCACGTCGGGCAGGTACAGCCGCCCGCCCGCACCCAGGCGCTGGTACAGCCGCGCCCGGCGCTGGCGCAGGCCCCACAGGCTCACGGGGTTCAGCCCGCTGATGACCACCCGCCCCTCGGGCACCAGCACGCGCTGCACCTCGCGCAGCGCCGCATGGGGGTCGATGCTGAGTTCCAGCGCATGCGGCAGCAGCACCAGATCGACGCTGTTCTCCGAGAAAGGCAGGGCCACCGGATCGGCCAGCAGGGCGGGCTCGCCCGGTTCTCCGCCCCCCAGGGCCCCGGCCGCGTGCCAGCCGGCCGCCTCGTCGGTCCACAGCAGGGTTTCTTCGGCGCCCAACGCCAGCCAGCGGTGGGGCATGCGGTTGGCGCGCAGGCCCTGCAAACCCGGCATTCCGAGCTGCAGGGCGTGGTAGCCGAAGATGTCGGCCACCAGCTCGTCATAGCGTTCCTGCTCCCACGCCAGCAGGTATCGGCCGGGGGAAGAGTCGAACCAGTGGTGCAAACCTATAATTTCATCGCTCATGAACTTGCTGCCGCTGCCCGCCTTTACCGACAACTACATCTGGATGCTGCACGACGCGCAGGCCGCGGTCGTGGTCGATCCGGGAGAAGCGGGCCCGGTGTTGCAGGCATTGCAAACCCTGGACCTGCCATTGCAGGCGATTCTAGTCACGCACCACCACGCCGATCATGTCGGCGGCGTACCGGCGCTGCGCGAGGCCACTGGCGCCCGCGTCTTCGGACCCGCGCACGAAACCGTGCCCGAGCCCATCGCCCGCCTGGTGCAGGGCGACACGGCCGAGGTGCTGGGCCTGCGCTTTCAGGTCTTCGACGTGCCCGGCCACACGGCGGGGCACATCGCCTATTACGCCCCCGATGTGAACGGCACCCCCGTGCTGTTCTGCGGGGACACCCTCTTTTCCGGCGGCTGCGGCCGGCTGTTCGAAGGCACGCCCGCGCAGATGCAGGCGTCGCTCGACACCCTGGCCGCGCTACCAGGCGACACCCGTGTGTGCTGCGCACACGAGTACACGCTGTCCAACCTGAAGTTCGCCCGGGCGGTGGAGCCCGGCAACGGGGCGTTGCGGCAGTACACCCGCGACTGCGAGGCGCTGCGGCAGCAGGGCCGGCCCACGCTGCCCTCGCGCCTGGCCACCGAGCGCGACATCAACCCTTTCCTGCGCACGCGGCAACCCACGGTGGCCCAGGCCGCCCGGGCCTTCGATGCGCAGGTCGATCCCCAAGATGCAGTGGCCGTTCTCGCGGCGCTGCGCCAATGGAAAAACGAGTTTCAATGAAAATTTTGCACATCCTGGGCCTGGCAAGCGTGGTCTGGCTCACCGGCTGCGCCACGCAAGGCACCCCGCCCGGAAGCGCCGCGAGCAAGGACGGTTCTTCGCCGGCCACCACCGACACCTCGTCTTCGTCCTCCCACACGCCCCTGATCCCCTCCGGGCCGCTGCAGCCGATCTCGGCCGTGCAGGCCAGCAACGGCGAGGTGGCATCGCTCTACGCGCCATCCGACCTGTGGGACCGCATCCGCCGCGGTTTCGCCATGCCCGACCTGGACCAGGACCTCGTGCGCGACCGCGAGCAGTGGTATGCCACGCGCCCCGACTACATGCAGCGCATGACCGAGCGCTCGAGCAAATACCTGTTCCACATCGTCGAAGAGCTCGAGCTGCGGGGCATGCCCACTGAACTGGCCCTGCTGCCCTACATCGAGAGCGCCTTCAATCCGCAGGCCGTCTCCAGCGCCAAGGCCGCCGGCATGTGGCAGTTCATGCCGGCCACCGGCAGCGACTACCAGCTCAAGCAGAACGCCTTCCGCGACGACCGCCGCGACGTGCTGGCCTCCACGCGCGCCGCACTCGATTACCTGCAGCGCCTGTATGGCATGTTCGGCGACTGGCACCTGGCATTGGCCGCCTACAACTGGGGCGAAGGCAGCGTGAGCCGGGCCATTGCCCGCAACCAGAAGCTGGGCCTGGGCACCAGCTACACCGAACTCACCATGCCGGCCGAAACCCGCATGTACGTGCCCAAGCTGCAGGCGGTGAAGAACATCGTCGCCAACCCGCAGGCGTTTCGCACCGAATTGCCGCTGATCGAAAACCACCCCTACTTCCAGACGGTGGACATCACGCACGATATCGATGTCTCGCTGGTGGCCAGCCTGGCCGGCGTGCGCGAAGAGGACTTCCGCGCACTCAACCCCTCGCTGCACCGCCCCGTGATCCTGGCCGCGGGCATGCCGCAGATCCTGCTGCCCTGGGACAACGCCAAGGTGTTCCTCAAGAACCTGGAAGCCCACCGCGAAGGCCAGTACGCCAGCTGGACGGTGTGGAGCGTGCCCACCACCATGACGGTGGCAACCGCTGCCCAACGCGTCGGCATGAGCGAGAACGACCTGCGCAACGTGAACCGCATTCCGCCGCGCATGATGATCAAGGCGGGTTCGGCCCTGATGGTGCCCCGTGCCACGACCACGCGCCAGGACGTGTCCAGCCAAGTGGCAGACAACGGGCAGGTGGCTTTCACGCCGGAAATCGTCACGCGCCGCACCACGGTGCGCGCCGGCAAGCGCGACTCGGTCGCCAGCATCGCCAACCGCTACAAGGTGAGCGCCGCCAATGTGGCCGAATGGAACGACGTCAAGGCCAACGCCGCCTTCAAGGCCGGCCAGCAGGTCGTGATGTACCTGCCGGTGAAGCTGGCCGCCACCTCGTCCGCGCGCCCGGCGATCAAGCAGACCTCCACGCGAGGCGCCAAGGCCCCTGCGGCCCCCACCCGCAAGGGTGGAACGCCCTCGCGCAAGAAGCGCTGAGCGGAAGCCGGGCCGAATCAAGGCATCGCCCTGAAGAGGCTGGCCGTCCAGCGCTTGCGCGGGGCGGCCCGGCAAGCATGCGCTTCAGAGGCGCAGGTTGTGCATGCCGACCAGGCCCAGCACGCCCATCACGATGAGGTACAGGGCCACGATGTAGTTGAGCAGGCGGGGCATGACCAGGATCAGGATGCCTGCGATCAGGGAAACGAGGGGGCCGATACTGAGGTTCAGCGACATGGAAAGATCCTTGTTGGAGTGATGGAATGAAGGAGCGCAACCGTTGCGTTGCAGCGCCGCGGTGAGACCGACGCCGGCGCGCCCTCGACTCTATCGCCACGCCCTTGCCGCCGTGTGTCGGACAGTTCAGCCAAAATGCCGGCCGGCGCAAGCAGGCACCGCAGGGACCTGCCCCTCAGGCATTGAACTTCTGCTTGGCCTTGCGCGCGAATTCGTTCGTGAACGTGCGCCCCAGATCGATCTTGAGCGGCGCCAGTTCGGATCGCAGGCGGGCCACCACCCGCGCCGCGTTGGCCGGGCCGTCATCGGGCATGAGGCCGTCGGGCGAGAAGGTGTCCCGCACCTTGTGGAATGCCGCCAGATAAGCCCCCCGCTCGCCCAGCAGGTACCCGGACGGCACGGCACGCACCAGGTCGGCCGGGCTGGCTGTCTGCAGCCATTTGAGGGCATGGACCATGGCATTGGCCAGGGCCTGCGAGCGGGCCGGCTGCTTTTGCACAAACGACTGCGGCGCATAGAGGCTGGCGGCCGGCATGGTGCCGCCGAACAGCTCCTGTGACCCTTTGAGCGAGCGCGTGTCGCACAGCACCCGCACCTCGGCGCGCTGCTCCAGCGCGCTGACGATCGGATCGGCATGGCACAGCGCATGCACCCGCCCCTGTCGCAGCGCGGCCACCGCCCCCAGGGCGGAGCCCACACCGACAAAGGACACCTCGTCCAGCGGCGCGCCATCCCGCGACAGCATCAACTGCGCCACATGGTGGGTGGAAGACCCCAGGGCCGACACGCCCACGCGCATGCCCTTGAAGCGGCTCACGCTCTTGACGGGCCATGCCCGTGTCGATGCCGCCAGGGCCAGTTGCGGCGCCCGCCCCTGCAGCACGATGGCGCAGTAGCTGCGGCCCTGCAGTTGCTGACGCAGCACGTGGTCGTACGCGCCCGAGCACACATCGGCCTCGCCGTCCTGCAACGCCTGCAAGGCCAGGGCGCCGCCCGGGTAGTCCTGAACCACCACGTGCAACCCCTCGGCCCGGAAGAAGCCCAGCTCCTGAGCGATGGTCAGCGGCAGGTGGTACAGCAGCCCCGAGCCTCCGACCGCCACCCGCAGCGGACCGGTCCCAGCCTTGAACGGCGACGGCACCGCCAAGGCATCCGCGCCCGCCCAGGCCGCCATCGAGAGGGCGGACAACGTACCGAAGTGGCGGCGGCGGATGCGAGGAAAATCCATGGGGAAAAGCGAATTCAAGGAAATGCTGCAGTGCAGCAATCGTGCCACCTGCGCGCAGCCGCCCCGTCAGGGCAATCCCTGAGGGACAGGCACGGAAAGTCGGGTTAGTGGATGGATGCCAGGGCGATCCAGCGGTGGATTGCCGCGGTACCACCGCGGCGCCGCCTCAGCGGTAGCCGATGAAGAGAATGGCGATGTTGACCACCAGCGCCCCGAGCCACACGGCACTGCGGGCGGTGGGCAGGTCGGACACGTACATCATCACGTAGAAGACGCGCAGCATCACGAAGAGCAACGCCAGGATATCGAGCAGCGTCTGCCCGGCCCCCAGTTGGTGCGCGATCACCACCGCACCGATGAAGAACGGCAGCGCCTCGAAGGTGTTGGACTGTGCGGCCAGGGCACGGGCGCGCCAGTCGGTCTGCCGGGAGGCCCATCCACGCGGATCGCGGTTGTCCGACACCTGGAAGCTGCCGCGCTTGGCGATCAGGGCGCACACCGTGGGCAGCAGCGCCATCAGCAGCACGCACCAGTAGGCGACGGTGAAATGCGCCACATGCAGGGAATTCATGGTTCAAGCCTTTTCGTGCTCCAGCGCCATTGAACATTGCGCTGGCAGCTATCAATTTTATAGTGTCAGCGGCGATCAACCAGCGCATGCGCGATGGTGCCCAGGTCCACGTATTCCAGTTCGCTGCCCACCGGAACACCGCGGGCCAGCCGGGTGACGTGCAGCCCCCGGCTCTTGAGTGCCTCGCTGATGACATAGGCCGTCGCCTCGCCCTCGGCCGTGAAATTGGTGGCCAGAATCACCTCCTGCACCACGCCATCGGTGGCCCGCTCCATGAGCTTTTGCAGCCCGATGTCCTTCGGCCCCACTCCGTCCAGTGGCGACAGCCGCCCCATGAGCACGAAATACAGCCCGCGAAACGCCGCCGTACGCTCCAGCGCGGCCTGATCGGCCGGGGTTTCCACCACGGCCAGCCGGCTGGCATCGCGTTCCGGATCCAGGCAGGTGTCGCACACCGCGGCTTCGGTGAAGGTGTGGCAGCGTTCGCAGTGGTGCACCGACACCGTCGCCTCATGGAGCGCCCGCGACAGCACCTCGGCGCCTTCGCGGTCGTGCTGCAGCAGATGGAAGGCCATGCGCTGTGCCGACTTCACGCCCACGCCCGGCAGGCGGCGCAGCGCCTGGACCAGGGCATCGAGGGAATTGGTGTCGGACATGCAAGGCGCCGTTCAAGAATCAAAGAGACATGCCCGCGAAAGGCAATGAAAGGGTGCGGCGCGCCCGGCGGCCGCCACCTGGATCAGAAAGGGAATTTCATCCCGGGAGGCAGCCCCGGCATGCCAGCGGTCAGCTTGCCCATCTTTTCCTGCGAGGTTTCTTCTGCCTTGCGCACCGCCGCATTGAAGGCGGCCGCCACCAGGTCTTCGAGCATGTCCTTGTCATCGGCCAGCAGGCTGGGGTCGATGGTCACGCGCTTGACGTCGTGCTTGCAGGTCATGAGCACCTTCACCAGGCCCGCGCCGGATTCGCCTTCCACTTCGATGTTGCCGAGTTCGTCCTGGGCCTTCTTCAGGTTGTCCTGCATGGCCTGGGCCTGCTTCATGAGGCCGGCGAGTTGTCCCTTGTTGAACATGTGAGTTTTCCTTTTCTGATGGGAATGAAGGGGGAGGCTTGAATGGAATGAATGAATCAGCGAATCGTCTGGAGGATGGCAACGCCTGCCGTCATGCCGGCTTGATGCTGCCCGGCACGATCTTGGCGCCGAAGTCCCGCACCAGCGTCTGCACGTACGGGTCGTTGTGCACGATCTCCTCGGCCACGCGCTGGCGCTCTGCCGCGGCGGCCGCATTGCGCCGGGCCGGGCTGTCGATGACCACGCCCAGTTCGACGCTGATCTGGGTCGCATGGCCCGCGGCCTCCAGCGCCGCCCGCAGGCGCTCGCGCGCCACGGGCTGGTTGAGCGATTCGCGCTCCACGCGCAGCAGCCAGTGTCCGGCGTCACGTGCCACCAATTGGGACTGCAGGGCCAATTCCCGCACCAGCGCCGCAATGGCCTCGGCAGCCACGAGTTGCTGCACGGTGGCGTGCCAGACATCGCCCTCTTCCGTGGCCGTGTAGCGGGCGGATGCGGGAAGGGAGCCCGTCGGCGCGAGCGGCTGCAGGCGCGCGCCCGGCTCGGGAGCGGTGCGCACGGGGATCGCCATGTATTCGGGCGCCGACGGCGCCGACGCCACTGGTCGTTGCGCTGGCACAGGGGCTGGAGAGGCCGCGCGGCGGAAATCATCGGGCGAATGGACGGGTAGCCGCACCGGCGAGGCTGCCGGCTGGGGCTCGCCGGGAGGGGGCTGCACCGGCGTGCCGGCGTCTTCCCACGCGGGCGTGGAATCGGTCGCAGGCACCGGCAGGGCTGCGACGGATGGTTCCGGCTCGGCAACGGGGGCGCTGGTGGTCTGCGCGGGCATCGGCTCGGCAGGCACGGTCACCGCTGGCGCACCCGCATCGCGCGCCGGTTCGGCCGCGGGCCGCTGCCCTGGCGACGCATCGGCTGCCGCAGCCACCCGGGTCGCAGCCTGCGCGGGTGCCGGCTCAACCGGCGTCAGAGTTTTTTTTTCAGCCGAAGGGGCCGGGGCTGCCGAGCCATCCGCCGGCTTGAAGGCCAGCAGCCGCAGCAGCGCCATGGTCAGCGCCGCGTATTCGTCCGGGGCCAGCCCCAGTTCGGCACGGCCGTGCAGGCAGATGCTGTAGAGCAATTGGGTTTCGTCCGCGGGCATCTGCGCGGCCAGACGGGCGATTTCCACGGCTTCTGGGTCGTTGGCATCCAGCGCCTGGGCCATGTTCGGCACGGCCTGCATGACGGCCATGCGCTGGAGCACCGCACTCATCTCCTCCAGCGTGGAGGCGGCAGACAAGCCGTTCAGGCGCAGGACATCGGAGGTTTCCACCACCGTGCGGCCATCGCCCTGGGCCAGGGCTTCGATCAGGCGGAACACATACGACCGGTCCACGCTGCCCAGCATCTGGCGCACGCCCGCTTCCTGCAACTGGCCGCTGCCGAACGCGATGGCCTGGTCGGTGAGCGAAAGCGCATCGCGCATCGAGCCCCGCGCCGCACGCGACAGCAGGCGAAGCGCCTGGGGTTCGGCCGGCACGTTCTCCTGCGCCAGAACGCGCCCCAGGTGCTCGAGCACCGTCTCGGGCTCCATCGGGCGCAGGTTGAACTGCAGGCAGCGCGAGAGCACCGTGACCGGCACCTTCTGCGGATCGGTCGTGGCCAGCACGAACTTGAGGTATTCCGGCGGCTCTTCCAGCGTCTTCAGCATGGCGTTGAACGCCGTGTTGGTGAGCATGTGCACTTCGTCGATCATGAAGACCTTGAAGCGCCCCTGCACCGGCTTGTAGACCGCCTGCTCCAGCAGGCCCTGCACTTCGTCCACGCCGCGGTTGGAGGCGGCATCGAGCTCGGTGTAGTCCACGAAACGGCCGCTGTCGATGTCGGTGCAGGCCTGGCACACGCCGCAAGGGGTGGCCGTGATGCCGCCCTGCCCGTCCGGGCCCTGGCAATTGAGCGACTTGGCCAGAATGCGCGACACCGTGGTCTTGCCCACGCCGCGCGTGCCGGTGAAAAGATAGGCGTGGTGCAGCCGCTGCTGCGTGAGCGCATTGGACAGCGCCTGCACCACATGCTCCTGGCCCACCATCTCCGAGAAGGTCTTGGGACGGTATTTGCGGGCGAGCACGAGGTAAGACATGGGGGGATTCTATGTGGCCGGGCGCGCCCTCCCGGATCGCCGGGGTACCGATTCCACGCCGGGCCCCGGTGCGCCCCGCTGTCAGGCCACCATGGCCAACACCTGCACGGCGTGCAGGGTCGTCCCGGCCGGAACGGCCTGCTTTATCGCCTACAATCGGCGGTGACGGGCCTCCCCGCATGGTGAAGCAGCCAACCGGGTCAGGTGGGGAACCAAGCAGCCCTAACTGTAGAGTCAGTGCCGGGGGTAAGGCTCGTCAACTATCTTTCAGCCATCCCTGCCATGCCATCACGGCCCCTGGCGCAGGGCATGCGCCACCCCAGCGGTCCACGCACTTCAGGGCTCCCCCTTTCTGCAGGGTTTTCCCCCTTCCAAAGCCTTCGTAGCATTCGCCACGGTCGATTCCGTGGCCGGCATTCGGACCTGTCCCCGCTCTGGCAGCCATCACCCGCGCGTCTTTGCACGGCTCAAAAACCACGGCCAACCTATCAAAATATTCACATTTAGCAATTTCAAGTTACTATTTGTTTCTTTTGAGGAGCCCTTATGGCAGAAGGTCCAGCGCGAGGAACTGCCGCCCTGCGCGGCGCGGCGGGTGTGCCGTCCGCAGCCGAACCCGCGCGTGTTGCCAGTGCGAGCCCGTCAGCGATCGAAGAAGAGTCCACTCCCAAGCCACTGGACCAGTTCACGTTCGAAAAGATGCGGCGCGTCAACGGCTCCCTCCTTGCGTTCGGCTCCCTGGGCTGGCTGGCGGCTTGGTGGACGGCCGCGCCCACCTATCACTACGACAACATCCTGTTCGCCCTGCTGGCGATCGCCTTCTACTGCTGCATCATCGCATCGATGTTCGCCAGCACCCCTGGCAGGGTGGTGCTGGCCGCCCTGCCGGCCTGTGGCCTGCTGGCCCACGGGTTCTGGCTGCTGTCGGTGCCGAGTCCGGTCGGGGTCTACTTCTGCCTGGCCCTGGGGGTGGCCTTCACGCTGCTGATCGCCTTCATGTTCATCACGACATGGCAGTACTTGGCGTCCGTGGCCGTCATCTGGCTCGCGTTCGGGCACGGCGATTTCCAGCAGATGCGCTCCGCGCACGATCCGGTCTGGAGCATGCTGATCGTCACCCTGTCATCGCTGTGCGGGATGCTGCTGAACATGGCCCTCTTTCGCCTGCGGGAAGACAGCCACCGGCAGCAACTGGAATTGGAAACCCTGGCCTACCAGGATGCATTGACCGGCCTGGCCAACCGCCGCAGCCTGCTCAAGCACATGCAGTCGCTGCAGGACGCCGGGCACATCGAAGGCCTGTATTTCATGATGATCGACATCGATGACTTCAAATCGATCAACGACCAGTTCGGGCACGACCAGGGCGATGTGGTGTTGAAGGACGTCGCGTCGGCATTGAAGCGGCAGGCCGGCCGGCACCTGTGCGGCCGCCTGGGCGGCGAGGAGTTCGGCGTGGTGGTGGATGCCGCCACGTTGCCCGAGGCCTGTGAACTCGCCCAGGCGCTGGTCAACACCGTGAACACGTTGTACGCGGTGCCGGTGGACCACCCTGCCTTCCAGGGCCGCCGGCTGTCCATCAGCGCAGGCCTGACCCGCGGGGAGGCGGACTGCACCACCTCCGAACTGATCCGGCGCGCGGACCTGGGCCTTTACCGGGCCAAGCGCGAAGGCAAGAACCGTTTCTGCATGCACTTCGGCCCCGACGGCGAGGCGTCCCCGGCAGCGACGGCACAGCCTCAGCCCCAGCCTCAAAGCGCCTGATCAGGCCCGCTGCAGCCAGGCCTTCGCCCCTTCGGCAGCGGCCATGCCACTGGCCATGCAGGCCGTCATCAGGTAGCCGCCCGTGGGGGCCTCCCAGTCCAGCATTTCGCCCGCGCAGAAAACGCCGGGCAGGGCCGTCAGCATGAGACTGCCATCCATCGCCTCGAACGGCACCCCGCCCGCGGTGCTGATGGCTTCGTCCAGCGGTCGGGTCGCGCCCACGGTGATGGGCAGCGCCTTGATGGCCTGGGCCAGGGCGGCGGCATCGTTCATGCCCTCCTTGCCCAGTTGCTCGTACAGGATGCCCATCTTGATGCCGTCCAGCCCCAGGCGGCTCTTGAGGTGGCTGCTGAGGCTGCGGGCACCGCGCGGATGGCGCACTTCCTTGAGCACGCGCTCGGGCGTGTGGTCGGGCAGCAGATCCAGGGTGAACGTGGCATGGCCATGCGCCTCGATCTCGTCGCGCAGCAGGCTGGAGACCGCGTAGATCAGGCTGCCCTCCACGCCGGTGGCCGTGGCCACGAACTCGCCCCGGCGGCTGAACGTGCGCCCCTGGTGGTCGGAGAAATGCAGCGCGACCGATTTGAAGGGCTGTCCGGCAAAGCGCTCGGTGAAATGCGGCGTCCAGCCGGCCGGATCGGGTGCCCGCCCCATCAGCTCGCGCAGGAATTCCCGCCGCGTCTCGCCTGCCGGTGCGCCACCGGCACGCACCGTGTCGAAGCCGCAGTTGGCCGGGCGCAGCGGGGCCACGGGCACGCCCTTTTCGGCCAGCAGCGGCACCCACGCGCCGTCGGAGCCCAGCCGGGCCCAGCTGCCCCCCCCCAGCGACAGCACCACGGCCCGGGCCTGCACCGGCACCAGGCCCGCAGGGCTGGTGAAACCCAGTGTCATGGCGGCCGCATCGCCGTCCTGCGCGGCGCCCTCGTCACTCCAGCCCAGCCAGCGGTGGCGCATGTGGAACACCACCCCCTGCCCGCGCAGGCGGTGCAGCCAGGCGCGCAGCAGCGGCGCGGCCTTCATGTCGGAGGGGAACACCCGGCCCGAGGTGCCGACGAAGGTCTCCACCCCCAAGCCCTGCGCCCAAGCGCGCACCGCATCGGCGCCGAAGGCCTGCAGCAGGGGCTCGATGGCGGCGCGGCGCTCGCCGAAGCGGGCCGCGAACGGCTCGAACGCCTCGGAGTGCGTGAGGTTGAGCCCCCCCTTGCCCGCCAGCAGAAACTTGCGCCCCACGGAAGGCATGGCGTCGAACAAATGCACGGCCAGGCCGCCACGGGCCAGCACTTCGGCCGCCATCAGGCCGGCGGGGCCGCCGCCGATCACGGCGACATCACAGGCCAGCACGGGGGCGATCGATTCGGAAACAGTCATCTTCAACCTTTGCTTTGGAAACATCGGGGCGCGGCGCCGCAGTCCGGGAGCCTGCAGCGCGCCGCGCCATCAAAACAGGGCGCCCTGCACCGGAGCCGGCGGTGGCGGTGGCGGTGGCGGTGGCGGTGGCGGTGGCGGTGGCGGTGGCGGTGGCGGTGGCGGTGGCGGTGGCGGTGGCGGTGGCGGTGGCGGTGGCGGTGGCGCAGTCTCGCCGCCCACCTCCACCATCCGCCCGTCGCCGGTGAGGAACGCCGCGCGCACCGCGTGGCCCGGCATCTGGGCCTGAACAGCTTCGCGGTAGCGCGCCAATTGGGCCATCAGATGGGGACGGCGTTCGGGGTCCGCCGCGCTTTTGTAGTCGAGCACCCACCAGACCGGCTCGCCGCCGGAATCGACGCGCCGCACCAGCCGGTCGATGCGCAAGGTCTGCCCGGCGTGAACGATGGTGGCCTCGTTCACCGCCCTATCGACCGCGTCGGCCTGCCATGCCCAGGCGCCCTCGCCGCCCAGGATGCGCTGGGCCATGCCGGCGGCCAGGGTGGCGGACTCCGGCGCCAGATCGAAGTCTGCCGCCAGCCGTGCCAGCCGCGTGGCGGGCCATCCGCCGCCGGAGGGGGCCGGCCCGCCGGCGGTGGCCATGGCGGCCTGCTCCAGCAACTGGTGCATGGCCTCGCCCTGGCGCGATGCCGGGGTGGACACGGCAACCGCCGGCACGGCCGGGCCATCGGGCTCCGGCTTCGGCGGCGGCGACCAGGCCGGCAGTTCGGCCAGCAAGGCATGGTCCTGCGCCCGCCCATGGTTTAGCGGCAATGGTGCTTCGCCGGCCGGTTCGGCCAAAACGTTCTCGTCCTCATCCTTCAACAGGGGCGCCAGCCGGTTCCACCAGCTGCCGGGCGCCGAAGACGAGGGTTGCACCGACGAGACCGCCAGGCAGTGCTTGGCCCGCGTCATGGCCACGTACAGGGTGTTGAGTTCTTCGCGCTGTCGCTCGGCCTGTTCGGCGGCGAGCATGTCCACCGCGCTGGGCGGCGGCGTGCTTTCGCTGGCGAGGAACACGAAGCGGCGCGGCAGCGGTTCTTCGCCCGGCCAGTCCACCAGCACGCCCATGGTCTCGGCCTTTTGCGGGCGGGTGTCGGTGTCCAGCAGCAGCACGCTGTGCGCTTCCAGGCCCTTGGCGCCGTGCACGGTGAGCAGGCGCACCGCCTGCGCGTCCACCCGGCCCGGCGCGCGCTGGCCGGCGCGCTTCATCGCCCGGACGAAGGCGTAGGGCGTGAGGTAGCGCCCGCCGTCGATCTGCAGCGCGGCCGACAGCAGCGCGCGCAGGTTGGCGAGCACGCTGGCGCGCTGGGTGGCGGGCGCGGCGGCGGCATAGCGGGCCAGCACGTCGCGGTGGGTGTAGAAGGCCTGCAGCGCGTCGTGGGGCGGCAATGCGTCGAACCAACCCTTGTACAGAGCCAAATCGCCCCCCAGAGCAATAAAATCTAGGGTATCATGCTCACTTTTTAATAGCAAATCGAGCCAGCTGCATTCGAGGTTCTCCGGCTGGCGCCGCCACAGCGCCAGCCGCACGAGCGTGTCGTCGCCCACCCCGAACAGCGGCGAGCGCAGCGCGCGGGCCAGCGACAGGTCGTGGCCCGGCGAGACCAGCGCATCCAGCAACGCCACCACGTCCTGCACCTCGGGCGCCTCGGCCAGCTCGGCTTTTTCGGGCTGCACGCAGGGCAGGTGCAGGTCGCGCAGCGCGTCCTGCATGGCGGCCAGCCGGTCGCGCTTGCGGGCGAGCACCATCACCTCGCGCGGCGGCACACCGTCGGCGATGCGCCCGGCCACCCAGCGGGCGGCCTGCGTGCATTCGCGCATGCGCAGGGTTTCCTCGGCCTCGTGCCGCGGCTGCGTGAGGCTGTCGCGCCACGCCATGGGGTCGAAGGCAGGGCCCGCGCCATCATCGGGCGCGGTGATGGCGGGCAGGCGCAGCCGCATTCCCGGGTCGGTGGACTCGGTGGTGTGGTCGCGAAAGCCGGCGTATTCCCCCTGGCCCTGCGCGGCCTGCATGACGTGGTTGACCGCGTCGATCACGCCCGTCGCATTGCGGCGCGTGTGGTCACAGCTCAGCAGGTCGCCGCCCAGGCCTTGGCGCACGAAGGCCTGCGCGGCGAGGAACACCTGCGGCTCGGCACGCCGAAAGCGGTAGATGCTCTGCTTGGGATCGCCCACGATGAACACGCTGGGCGCACGCCCTCCGCCCGCGCCCACATAGCCCGACAGCCAGGCGTGCAGCGCCTGCCACTGCAGCGGGTTGGTGTCCTGGAACTCGTCCACGAGCAGATGCCGCACCCGCGCATCCAGCCGCTCCTGCACCCATCCGCTCAGCACCGGGTCGGACAGCATGACGAGCGCCGTGCGTTCGACATCGTTCATGTCCACCCAGCCGCGATCGCGCTTGAGGGCAGCGAATGCAGCCACCAGGGCGCGCGTGAGCCGGGCCATGCGGTGGTGGTGGCCCCAAGCCTCGTGCTGGCGGCGTGCCAGGCACAGGCGCTGCAGCTCGGCCTCGGCTTCCTGCGCCGCGGCGAACTTCTCCAGGTTCTTGCTGAGCCGGTCTTCCTTGGCCACGAAGAAGGCGCGGCGCAAGCGCTCCAGGCGCTCGTGCAGGTCCTCGCATGCGAAGGCATCGACCACTGCGTCGGCCGCCTTTTGCGGCGTCTTGTTGGATTCGGTGCCCAGGGCACTGGCGCGGGCCAGCCAGCGGGCGCGCGCCGCATCGCCCTCCAGCGCCTGGGCCGGGCTGTCCAGCCCCTGCAGGTCGGGGAAGTGCGCATGGAACGGCGGGACCGAGGCGTCGATCACGCCGGCCGCGTCCGCCAATTCGAACTCGATGCGCTTGGACAGCGCCGCGCCCAGGGCCTTGTGCGTCTGCGACCGCCCGTGCGAGGCCACTGCCGCGAGGTAGTCGGCATGCAGCGCGGCATCGTCGGCCACCTGCTGCAGGAACGGCGGCCAGACCTGGCGCACGGCCTCGGCGTCGTCCTCCAGCAGCTCGTAGTTGCCGGGCAGCCCGCGTGCGTGCAGCACCCCCAGCGGCGCCGTGCCCAGCAGCGCGGCGAACCAGCTGTGGAAGGTGCGGATCTGCACCGGCCGCCCGGATTCGAGCATCGAGCGGTACAGCGTCTGCAGCAGCACGCGCTTTTCCAGCGCGCGATCGGGCGGGATGCCGCGGGCGACCAGTTCCCGGGCCAGGCGCTCGGGCTCGGCCTGGGCAAACTCTTCCAGCCATTCCTGCAGGCGCTGGCGCATCTCGCCCGCGGCCTTGCGCGTGAACGTGATGGCCAGGATTTCGTGCGGCGCGCACCCGTCCAGCAAGGCACGCAGCATGCGGGAGACGAGCATCCAGGTCTTGCCCGCGCCCGCGCAGGCTTCCACCGCCACGCTGCGGTCCGGATCGCAGGCAATCGCATAGAACGCCTCGCGCGTGACCGGACGGCCGTTGTGTTCGTAGGCGGCCAGCGTCATGGTGCGTTCTTCATGCCCAGAAATCCTTGCGGCACAGGCCGCGCGCAGCGCAGTAGTCGCACACGGCGCCCTCGCCCAGCGCCGGCATGGCGGCGCCAGCAGCGATGCGTTCGAAGTCTTGCAGGATGCCGTCCACCAGCTGGTCGCGCAGGGCCACGATGTCGGGCTGCTCGAAGGTCCGCGTGTCGCCGCGCTCGCCCACGTTCACGTAGGCCGCGCGCAGGTGGTCGTCATGCAGCAGCGCGGCATAGAAAGCCAGTTGTGTGTCCTCGGTACCGGCGGCCAGGCGCTTGCGGGTGACGGCTTCGTTCTCGGTCTTGTAGTCGATCACCAGCACGGTCGGTGCTTCGCCCGGTACGCCGGAGCGGACGGTATCGATGCGGTCGAGCAGTCCCACCAGTTGGAGCGGACCGAGCGACTGCGCCGAGCGCACCTCGGCCTGCCGGAAGGCAGCGCCCTGCCCTTCGTGGTCCTGCAGCCAGCGAAGGTAGCCGTCGCGCAGGGCCGGCCAGCCGGAGGCGAACGGCAGGAACTCGCCCGACGCCAGCCGCTGCGCACGGGTAACGGCCTCGGCCGCGGCATCCATGAGCGCGCGGCGCGCCGGCAAGGCTTCGTTGGGCGCCGCCTGCAGAGCCTCGTGGAAGTGCTGGAGCACGGCATGCAGCCAGTTGCCGAAATCCCGCTTGCCCACTTCGGCGCCCAGCTCGTCGGATTCCTGCAGGCCCAACTGGCGCAGCGCGAAGAAGCGGTAGGGGCAGTGGCGCAGATCGGAGTAGGCGGTGGAGGACAACTGCAGCACGGGCAGGGCCTCGCCCGTCGGCATCGGCCGGGGCACGGGTGCGAGCGGCACTTCGCGCGCACTTCGCGGATCGGTGCCGGCGCGGGCCTGCCCGTCCAGCGGCAGGGCCAGCACCAGCGGACTGGCCAGCAAAGGCTCGCCGCCCTCGTCGCCACTGCGCCACAGCACATCCACGTGGGCGGTGCACAAGGCATTGCGCCAGGCCGCGCGCTGGGCGGCCTCCAGCGCCTCGCGGGTGGGCAGGCCCAGGCCCTCGCGCTGCGCCCGGGTCCAGGCGCCGGGGGGCTCCGGAGCGGGCGGCAGGCGCTTTTCGTCGCAGCCGGGCACCACCAGCGTGGCGAACGGGCGCGCCAGGATCTGCGGCAGCGGCACGACGAACACCGAGGCGCTGCCGTCGTGGCCGGGCCGGTAGCGTGCGGCTTCGAGCACCTCGTCCACCCAGCGCGTGAACTCGGCCAGCGCCATGGGCCGCCCGGCGCTTGCCAGCCCCTCCAGATCGGAAGGCAACCCGTCCTGAAGCCGCAGCTCCGCCAGCACGCGCTCCCCCGCCGCGTCGGCCTGCAGCGCCTCCCATTGCCCCGTTGCCTGCAACAGTTCGCGCAATGCGGCCAGCCATGCCGCCAACGGCCTCGCGGCCTGCCACGGCGTGCGCCAGGCCTGTACCTGAGCGATGAGCGCTTGCACTGCAGCCGCTGCAGGCGGCATGGCATCGCTGCGTTCCTCGATGGCCGACCAGTGGCCGGTGCCGGCCCTGCGCAGCCATTTCTCGGCCGCGCCCACCGCCTGGGGACTGGCGGCCGGCACGTGCTTGAGCCAGTCCAGCACCGCGTCGGCGGAGGCGTTCCAGGCACATGCCCGCAGCGCCACCATGGCATGGGACGCCGCGCGCGTGGTGGACAAGGTCCAGCCGTTTTCGTCGTGCACGGCCACCCCGCGGCCCTGCAACAGCGCGCTGATGCGGCGCGTCAAGGCCCGGTCGATCGCGGCCAGGGCCAGCGGAGCCTGGCCCTGCGCCAGGCGGTGCAGCACGCACGCCGCCGCGCGTTGGGCTTCATCCTCGGCATCGGCGGCCTCGTGCAGGAACACCTCGCCGAGCGCGGGAAGCGCCGTTTCACGCGGCTCACCGAGCGGCAGAGACAGCGCGCGGTCGCCCCACCGGGTGCAGAGCGTCTTGGCCAGCGGATCGGCCTGAAAGCCGCCGAGCACCACCAGCGCATCCACGGCCGATCGCGTGCCCGGCTCGAACAGCACGTCCGTTGCGTGGCGGGAGGCCAGCACCCATTCGAGGGCGATGCGCGCCACCGCCGCCTCGTAGCGCAGTGCCGCGCCGTCGCCTGCGGTGGGCATCGATTCGCGCGCGCCCACCGCCCAAGCGTCGCGCTCGGACGGCGGCACGGCGCAGACGACGCTGGCCAATTGGGCCGCCGCCTCCAGCAGCGGCGCGGCCAGCACGTCGCGCTGCTCGGTCAGGCCGACCCGATCGAGCAACGCGCGCGCCGTGAGGGTGTCGCGCCCCATGTCGTGCGAGAGATCGTCGCCTTCCGGCACGAAAGAGGCGATGCGGGAGGCCCAGTTTCGGGTGGTCTCGAAACGCGGCGCGAAGCCGTCGGGCACGCAGCGCGCCCATTCGCGCTGCGCCTCGGCCATGAGCTGGGCGTACGGCACCAGCACCACGGTGGCCGCGGGGTGCGCGCCAGTGCGCCGGATGTGGGCCTGCACCCGGTCCAGCACCGGGCCCCAAACGCTGCCGGGCGCATCGTTTTTCGCTATGACTGTCATAGCGGTGGAGGCCGCGGCCACACCGTGGGGCGGGAAATATCTTTCTGTCACAATCCCCTGACTTTATCCGGCCCCGCCCACCTCAACTTGCTCCACAAAGGAATGTGCCATGGCAAGCGAACTCATCAAACACCTTTCCGACGCCAGTTTTGAAACCGATGTGCTGCAACCGGGCACCACGGTGCTGGTGGATTACTGGGCCGAATGGTGCGGCCCCTGCAAAATGATCGCGCCCATCCTGGACGAAGTCGCCAACACCTACAAAGACAAGCTGACCGTCGCCAAGATGAATGTGGACGAGAACCGCGAAGTGCCTGCCAAGTTCGGCATCCGCGGCATCCCGACCCTCATGCTGTTCAAGGACGGCCAGCTGGCCGCCACCAAGGTTGGCGCGATGAGCAAGACGCAGCTCACCGCGTTCATCGACCAGCAACTGGCCTGATTGGTGGTTTTCGGGGCTGGCGCGGGCGGCGGCCTGGTCCGCAGCACGCCACCCCGCCCGCAAGCATTGTTCGATGGCAGCGATCTTGCTGCCCGGGCCTTGGCAAACCGGTTTTTTTTCCTGTCATAATCGCCGCAGATCATCGCGTCCGCATGCACTGGCGGCCGGTTCCAGATCCCCAGGCCATCCGAGGTCCGCAAACAGCGGCAGCCCGGCTCCCGGCCTCCCCCCTGATTCAAATCCGCTCCGTTCAGGAGTCACCCCATGCATTTAAACGAACTCAAGGCACTGCACGTGTCCGAAGTGCTCAAGCAGGCCGAAGAGCTGGAGATCGAGAACACCGGGCGCATGCGCAAGCAGGAGCTGATGTTCGCGATCATCAAGAAGCGCGCAAAGGCCGGTGAGCAGGTCTTCGCCGACGGTGTGCTGGAAATCCTGCCGGATGGCTTCGGCTTCCTGCGCAGCCCCGACACGAGCTACACCGCCAGCACCGACGACATCTACATCTCGCCCAGCCAGGTCCGGCGCTTCAACCTGCACACCGGCGACATGATCGAAGGCGAAGTGCGCACCCCCAAGGACGGGGAGCGCTACTTTGCGCTGACCAAGCTCGACGCGGTCAACGGCGGCCCGCCGGAGCAGAACAAGCACAAGGTCATGTTCGAAAACCTGACGCCGCTGTTCCCCAAGGAGCAAATGAAGCTCGAGCGGGACATGAAGGGCGAAGAGAACATCACCGGCCGCATCATCGACATCATCGCCCCCATCGGCCGCGGCCAGCGTGCACTGATCGTCGCACCGCCCAAGAGCGGCAAGACGATGATGATGCAGCACATCGCGCACGCCATCACCGCCAACAACCCCGACGTTCACCTCATGGTCCTGCTCGTTGACGAGCGCCCTGAAGAAGTGACCGAAATGCAGCGCACCGTGAAGGGCGAAATCATCGCCTCCACCTTCGACGAGCCTGCCGCACGCCATGTGCACGTGGCCGAGATGGTGATCGAGCGGGCCAAACGCCTGGTCGAATTGAAGAAGGACGTGGTGATCCTGCTGGACTCCATCACGCGCCTGGCCCGTGCCTACAACAACGTGGTGCCCTCCTCCGGCAAGGTGCTGTCGGGCGGTGTGGATGCCGCTGCGCTGCAGCGCCCCAAGCGCTTCTTCGGCGCGGCGCGCAAGGTGGAAGAAGGCGGTTCGCTGACCATCATCGCCACGGCGCTGGTCGACACCGGCAGCCGCATGGACGAAGTGATCTTCGAAGAATTCAAGGGCACGGGTAACAGCGAAATCCACCTGAACCGCCGCCTGTACGAAAAGCGCGTGTTCCCGGCCATCGAGCTCAACAAGAGCGGCACCCGCCGCGAAGAGCTGCTGCTGCCGCCCGAGATCCTGCAAAAGACCCGCATCCTGCGCCAGTTCATGTACAACATGGACGAGATCGAGTCGATGGAGCTCATGATCAAGAACATGAAGGCGACGAAGACCAATGTGGACTTCTTCGACATGATGCGCCGCGGCGGCTGATTTTTTGCCGTCCGTACTGGGTGGCTTGCGCCGCTCCCGTGTACATCCAAAAGCCCCGCAGGCCATCCGGCCTGCGGGGCTTTTTGCTGAAGGCCGCAACCTCCCCGCTCAAGTACCGGACCACGCGGCGGCGGACGATCCCAGCGCAGGTGCAGGCAGCTCCCAGCGCATCGGCATGCCCTCGATGGACAGCGGCACCAGCAAGCGCCTGGCCGGCCCCCAGGCGGTGGCTTCGATCTCCGGACACTGGTCATGCAAAGACTCGGGCAACAGCGGCTCCCGGTCCAGCGACGACGGCGCCTGTGCCAGCCAGTGGGCGGTTCGCGCCAGCGACGCACGCACCTCGCAACCCCGGCCGGTCTGCCGGCGATGCGCCAGCGCCTTCAGGGCGGCGGCCGCGATCAGGTAGCCGGTGGCATGGTCGATGGCCTGCACGGGCAGTGGCACCGGCACCTGCCGCCCGGTCCGGCGCATGCCTTCCTCGGCAATGCCGGTGCTCATCTGGATGAGGCTGTCGAAACCCCGGCGTCCGCGCCACGGGCCGCTCCACCCATAGGCGTCGAGCGAGACATCGATCAATCCGGGATGGACCGCGCGCCGCCATGAAACGCCCAGCCCCAGCCGCTCCAGGGCCTCCGGCCGCAGCCCGTGTACCAACACATCGGCCTGGCGCAGCAAATGCTCGAACACCGCGCGGTCGGCGGCCTGCCTCAGGTCCAGGCGCGCGCAGCGCTTGCCCAGAACCACCTCTGGCACGGTGCCGGGCTCTTCCCAGCCCGGCGGGTCGATGCGCAGGACCTCGGCACCAAAGCCGGCGAGGAAACGCGTTGCCACCGGCCCCGCCAGGATGCGGGTGAGGTCCAGCACACGCACGCCATGCAGCGGGCGTTGCGCCGTTCCCACCCAGGCGCGCGCAGGCCCCTCCGCGCCAAAGGCCATGTGGAGCAAAGGCTCCGCCTGGACGGCGCGACCCTGGGGATGGGACGACCATTCGTCCAGGCTTCGCATGGCGGCGGCACAACCGCCCTGCTCCACAATGGCGAACTCCAGATCGCTCGCACGCCAGCCAGCGACCGCCTGGGCGGCCGACTCCCGGTCCGTCACCCCGCCGAGCACCGCCAGCGCCGCGGCCCGGTGGTGCGGCGCATTGGTGTGCAAGCGGATCCATCCATCCGCAGCGCGGTAGTCGCCTGCGACGCTATCCCACAGCGGTGCCAGGGCCCAGCCGATCGGACGCAACGATCCACCGAACCAGAAGGACGCCAGCCGCCGATCCACCCGAACCTGCGGCACCAGTGCGCGGGAAGGTGCCGCGACCTCCGCCAATGCGAGACCGGCCACCGCCATCGAGGCACTGGCCAGGTCGGTCACGGGAAAGACCGATGGCAATTGCCCAGCGCCCGTGAAAGACAGCGCATCCATCGGATCCGTTGTGCCGCCCAGGCCCTTCCACAGCGTGCGCGCGAAATGGGTGAGTGACGCAGAAGGGGGCAAAGGAGCGGAGGAATGGGTGGACATGGCAGGCCTCAAAAACGATGCATCAGACTAGATCAACCCATTAAATTGTCAATATTGATTTATATTTTCAACATCAACCTATTTCTATCCGGGAGCCGTGATGCCCGTCTATCTGTCCGCCCCTGACGCTGCCGCCCGCCTCGGTGTTTCCCGACAGACGCTCTACGCCTATGTGAGCCGGGGCCTGCTGCCAGCCCACGCGGGCGACAGCACCCGCGAGAGCCGATACCTGCAGCAGGACGTGGAACGGCTCGCCGGCCAGCGCACGCGGGGCCGCAAGCCGAAGGAGGTGGTCAAGGCGGCGCTGGACTGGGGCTTGCCGGTGCTGGAGTCCTCCATCACATTGATCGAGGATGGGCAGCTTTACTACCGTGGAGAAAACGCCATCCCGCTGGCCGCCGCCTGCACCGTGGAAGATCTCGCAGCCCGGCTGTGGCGCTGGCCCACCGCATCCGCTTTCGGCTCCGACACGCCTGCCTGGCCCCGGGCCATGGCGGCATTGCAGCCCTGTCTGGCCGGGCTGCGGCCCGAAGACAAGCTGCTGCCGCTCTTTGCCGCGGGCAGCGAGGACGTCCACACCGCTGTGTGGCAGACGTCGCCCGAGCGGCTGGCACAGGGATGCGGTGCGCTGGTGCGGCTGCTGGCCGCGTGCCTGCTGGGCACGGCACCCCAAACGGCCCCGATCCATCAACAATGCGGCGCGGCATGGGGGCTGGACCCCAAGGGGGCGGACCTCATCCGCCAGGCGCTCGTGCTTTGCGCCGACCACGAACTCAACGCGTCCAGCTTCACCGCCCGCTGTGTGGCCTCCACTGGCGCGAGCCTGCGGGCCGCGGTGATCGGTGGTCTGGCCGCGCTCACGGGCAGCAAGCACGGCGGCACCACCGCACGCGTGGAAGCCCTCTGGGACGAGTTGGACAACGCCGTGCCAGAACAACGCCTGCAGCAGCGCCTGGCACGGGGAGAGGAACTGCCAGGCTTCGGCCACCACCTTTATCCGCAAGGGGATGTGCGCGCCGAATGCCTGCTGCGCCCACTGCTGCCGCACAACGAACGCTTGCAGCGCTGGATCGCTGAGGCCCAGGCCTTGACAGGCCAACGGCCTTCGATCGATTTGGCGCTGGTCGCCCTTCGGCGCCATCTGGCGCTTCCGGAAGGAGCGGCCTTCGGCCTGTTCGCCCTCGGGCGGTCCATCGGCTGGGTGGCCCATGCGCTGGAGCAGCGCGAAAGCGGGCAGCTCATCCGGCCGCGCGCTGCGTACAACGGACCGGGGCCGGCTCAGCCCACGGAGAATCGCCGCTCCAACGCGCTGTAGCCCAGGCCGACGCCCTTGTGCACGCGAATCTGCACGGGGATGCGTTCCTTGAGGGCCTCCACGTGGCTGATGATGCCGATGGTCTTTCCGCTGGCGTTGAGGGTGTCGAGCGCATCCAGGGCGGTCTCCAGTGTTTCTCCATCCAGCGTGCCGAATCCCTCGTCAAGAAAAAGCGAGTCGATGCTGGCCTTGTGGCTCACCAGGTCGGAAAGCGCCAGCGCCAACGCCAGGCTCACCAGAAAGCTCTCGCCGCCCGACAGGGTGCGGGTGTCGCGGGCCACATCGGCCTGCCAGGTGTCGATCACCTCCAGCTCCAGTTCGCCCGCAGAGCGGCGGCCCAGCCGGTAGCGCCCGTGCAGCCGCCCCAGTTGGCGATTCGCCAAATGCACCAGGTGGTCCAGCGTGAGGCCCTGAGCGAACTTGCGGTATTTGGCGCCATCGGCAGAGCCGATCAGCCCATTGAGGTGCTGCCACAGATCATGGTCGGTCTCCTGGGCCTGGATCTGTGCCAACAGCGCTTGCAAGCCATCGCGGCGCTGCGCATCGTCTTGCAGCCGGCTCGCGATGGCACCCTGCTGCTGCTGCGCCAAGGTGAGCTCAGCCTCCCACTGCGCCATCAGCGCGGTCAGATCCTCTGAACTCCGCTCGGTGAGGGGCAGGGCTTGCAGCTCCGCCAAGGCTGCGTCAGCGGCAGCCTGCAGGGCGTTCGCCTCGGTCAGCGCCTGCTGCCGCTGCCCCAGCCGTGCGCGCAGCGCTTCGCGCTCCGGCTCGGCCATGCCCGCCGCGTGAAAAGCGGTTTCATCGGCGAAGGGGCTGAGCGAAAACGCCTGCGCCCAATCCTGCTCGGCCTGGACCTGGGCCACCTGCACCTCGGCATGCCGGCGCTGCAAGGACTCCAGCATGCCTTGCAGCGTGGCCAGCTCGTTCTCTGCCGCACGCCAGAGCGCCTCGGCTTGTTCGACTGCCTGTGCCAAGTCTGCGGGCCCGGATTCGGGATCTTCCCGCAGCAGGGCATCGACCTCGGCCCGCGTGCCAGACGCTCCCACGGCCGCCCAACGCTGGGCGGCCTCCCCCGCCATGTCGGCCACCTGTTTCAATGCCGACTCACTGGCCGCCAATGCCTGAAGGCGCGCTTGCGCCGCCTGCCACGCGCGATGTTCTTGCACACGCTGCTGCAGCCAGTCCGCCCCATCGCTGGGCAGCGCGTAGCCCAACGTTTGCAATTGGCTCGCCAGCGCCGCTTCGGCCTCAGCGTGCTGGCTCTGCTGCTGTTGGAGGTGCCGCGCCAACTCGTCCGCACGCCCTCGGGCCGCCTGCAGATCCTTGTCCGACAGGGCCCGCTGCTGCAGGGCCGCGCGCTCGGCCTGTTCGGCCTGTTGCCATGCGGACAGCGTCTCGTCGAGCCGCGTTCGTGCCTGGACGATCTCCGCCCATCGCTGTTGCGCGGCTTCCAGCTCGGCCGCGTACCGGGCCTGGGTATCGACAATGGCCTGGGCGTCCACGGCATCCACCGGCCAGTCAGTGGCCGCGCAACATGCCTGCCACTGCGCCAGCCACTGTGCCAAAGCCTGCTCTCCTTCGGCGATCTGCTGCGCCGCCTGATCGCTCTGCGCCTGCAGCGCGGCCAGGCGGGAGCGCCGCGCCTGCCCTTGCTCGGTCACCTCGTCGCGCTGCGCGCGCAGCATCTCCAGTGCGGACTGGGTCGCGGAAACGTCCAGCGCCTCGTAGGCGTCGACGGCGGGATGGGTGGTCGATCCGCACAGCGGACAGGCTTCGCCCGGCTGCAAATGGCTGCGATGCGCCTCCAGGGCCTGAATGCGCTGCTCTTGCGCCAGGAGCTTTTCCTGGTCCTGCACTTGCCGGTGCAGGCTGGCATAGCGATCGCGCAGCGACTGCACGGCCTGCGCTTCGTCCGCCTCCTGCCGCTGCCGCTCCGTCTGGGCCGCCATCCATTGCGCCTGGCGCGTTCGGGATTGCTGCCATGCGCTCAGGCTCTGGCCCAGGCGCTCCCAGGCATGGCTGCGCTCCAGCAGTTGCAACGGGGCATCGCGCCATGCGGATTCTTCACGCCCCATCGTCAGGCGCTCATGGGCCTGGCGCGCTGCCTCGGCCTCCTGTTGCGCCTGGTTCAAGGCCGCAGCAGCACGTTGGCATGCCTGTTCATGGCCGGCGCGTTGTGCCTCCAGGGCCTGACACTCACTGCCTTGTTTTTCCTGGCGCGCCCGGGTTTCGGCCATCGCCTGCAACCGGTGCGCACGGGCGCCGAATTGCTCGCGCCATCCGCTCAACCATTCCCCCAATTGGGCGTGCTGGGGCAACGCCGCGAGTTCTTGGGACAGCGTCTGGCGGGCCCGCACAACATCCTGCCATTCGTTTTCGCGCAACCGGGCCAGGCGCTGGCTGTCGCATTGCACCTGGCGAAGCGCTTGGGCGCAGCGATCCACCGCCTGACCATGCCGCACCTGCGCGTCATCCCGTTGCCGAACCACGGCCACCGCATCGTGCCGCGCGGCCTGCCATGCGACATGGACCGGCTGCAGCCGCGCAGCGGGCTCGCTGGCGGCAAGGCGCAGGCGCTCTTCGGCACCGGCATCCCATTCGGCCTGGGCCTGCTCCCGATGCCGCACCGCCTCGTCACGCCGCATCTGGGCGCGGTCCTTGTCCGCCAGCCACTGGCGCTCGCGGGCGGTGGCCTGTCGCTGCGCCTGCAGCAAATCGGCATGCAAGGCAAGGCGGCCGGCTTCGCCCGCCAGCGTGGCGCGCGTGGCCTCGTCCAGCAACTCCACGCCACCGGCACGGGCCCGCAGTTGCTCCAGCACCGTGCGCGCGTCCCGTGCACTCTCGAACACCCGCTGCGAAATCTGCCCGTAGATATCGGTCCCCGTCAACTCCTCCAGCAACTCCGCACGCTTGCCAGCGCTGGCTTCGAGGAAGGCCGCAAAGCCGCCCTGCGCGAGCAGCATGGACCGGGTGAAACGCTCGAAATTGAGCCCGGTGAGCACTTCCGTCTGGCGCAGCTTGTCCTGCACCCTGGTGGTCAAAATTTCGCCTCCGCCGTCGCCGCGGACCTGGGCCACCAATTCCACCTGCACCTGCTGCAAGGCCCCATCGGGCTTGCCGTGTGCCCTGCGCTGGCTCCAAAACGACCGGTAGCGGGCGCCGCGAACTTCGAACTCCACTTCCGCCAGGCATTCCGCGGTGTGCCGGGTCATGACCTCGTTGCCCCCTTGCGATACGCCAGCGATGCGCGGCGTCTGGTGGTAGAGCGCCAGGCAGATCGCATCGAGGATGGTGGTCTTGCCCGCCCCGGTGGGGCCCGTGATGGCGAACAGGCCGTTGCCGGCGAAGGGTGCCGTGGTGAAGTCGATGCGCCATTCGCCTTTGAGCGAATTCAGGTTCTTGAGGCGCAGGCTCAGGATTCTCATGGCGCGGGCCTTTCCTGCAGGTCGGCCAGGACGGTCCGATACAGCGCCGAAAGCCGCTCCTCCAGTGCCGGTTCGAGCGATTGGGCCGCCAGCCGGCGGGCAAAGACCTCTGCGGGGCCCAGTTCATCGAGGGTTTCTCCCTCAGCGGCATCCAGCGCGGTGGGAAGCACATTGCGGGCCCTGCGCACACGCAGGATCTGGATCGGCAGGCCTTCCGCCATCTGGGCCACGCGCACCTGCAGATCGGCAAGGTAGTCGTCATGGGCCACTTCCACCTCGACCCAAACCGGTAAAGAGTCGCTTGCGCTGCCGGCGGCAGCGGCAAATGCCGCCGGCAGTTCCGACAGGCGGCCGCGCACGCTGGCCAGCGGCTGAAAGCAGGGCACCGGCAGCGGCGTCACGGACTTCAGGCCCGCCAGGTCGAAATCGACCAGCAGCACTTCCTTGCGCTGGCGCGCCTCGTCGAAGCTCAGCGGTATCGGCGATCCGCTGTAGCGCACATGCTCTAGCCCTCCGACCTTTTGCGGCTGATGGATGTGGCCCAGGGCGATGTAGTCGGCCGGTGGAAACGCGTTGGTGGGAAAGGCTTCCAGCGTGCCCACATAGATTTCGCGCACCGATTCGCTGGCGCTGGCGCCAACGGTGGTGAGGTGCCCCGTCGCCACGATGGGCACGCCGCCCAGCGCGGCGCTGCGCTCGACGGCCAGGGCATGCAAGGCCTGGTAATGGGCACGGATGGATGCCTGCAACGCCAACTGCTTGTCGGCCGCGCTTTGCCCGGGCTGGCTCAGCAGCAGGTCCCGCGGGCGCAAGAAAGGCACGGCGCACAGCACCGCTCCCGGCACGCCAGCGCGGGTGTGAAGCACCAGCACCTGGTCTTCCGGCCGCTCCGCCATGCCTGGAACCACCCGCGTATTGAGATGCGCGAGCAAGCTGCGGCTTTCGCCGAGCACGGAAACGGAGTCATGGTTGCCGCCCAGAACGACGAATTGCGCCCCGGCGTCACGCAACGCCAGCACGCAGTGGTTGTACAGTTCGCGCGCATAGCTTGGAGGGGCGCCGGTATCGAAGACGTCGCCTGCCACGATCACGGCGTCCACCGCTTGCGCGCGGACCTGCTGCGCCAGCCAGTCGATGAAAGCCAGGTGTTCGGCTTGTCGTGTCTGGCCCATGAAGTGTTGGCCCAGATGCCAGTCGGAGGTATGCAGGAGGCGCAATTCGTGGCTTTTGGAGAAGTTCTGGAATGGCAATGGTCTCACTTTGGCAGGCCTATGCAATAATCGAAGGCTAATTTCCGCGGAAAGTGCGACGCAATGGGTGCGGCGTGGCTACCGCAGCAGCCCCTGAAAGGACCATGCCATGAAAGAAGGCATTCACCCCAATTACCGCGAAGTGTTGTTCGTGGACCTGTCCAACGGTTTCAAGTTCGTGACCCGCTCCTGCGTGAACACGAAGGAAATGGGCAAGACCGATGACGGACGCGAACTGCCTCTGTTCAAGCTGGACACCTCCAGCGAATCGCATCCCTTCTACACCGGTACGCAAAAGTCCGTGGACAACATGGGCGGCCGCGTGGAGAAGTTCCGCAACCGCTTCGGCAAGACGACCGCAGCGAAGTAATCGGCGGACAACGATGTGTGCAGGCCCTGGCCTGCGGTGCCGCAAGGCAGCCGGCCTGCTACCGCAGGCCGACAACACCGTTTGAAGAAAGGCAGCCCGGCTCGACCGCGCTGCCTTTTTCTTTGTCTTTTTGCCCGTATTCTCGGGCGTCCTTTTCCGCCACCAGAACGAGCCGAGTGATCCACCCCACCCCTGCCATCGTCACCCAAGGCGCAGTCCGCCCGCTGCCGCGCTGGGCGCTCTTGCTGCTGTGCCTGGCGTATGTGGTGCCCGGGTTCGTCATGCGAGACCCCTGGAAGAACGCCGACGTCACCGCCTTCGGCTACATGCTCGAGCTGGCGCACGGCACAACGGCGTGGCTGTCCCCTTCGCTGGCCGGAATGCCCCCCGAAACGGAAGGCCTGTTGCCGTATTGGCTGGGGGCGCTGGCCCTGCAGATCGCGCCCTCCTGGCTTTCACAGGAAATGGCAGCGCGGCTGCCCTTCATTGCCCTGCTGGCGGCCACCCTCGTGGCCACCTGGTACGGCGTTTACTACCTGGCAAAAAGTCCGGGTGCCCAGCCGGTGGCTTTTGCATTCGGCGGCGAGGCCCTGCCCGCCGACTACGCCCGCGCCATGGCCGACGGCGGATTGCTGGCCCTGCTGGCCTGCCTGGGCCTGGCGCAGCTGTCGCACGAGATCACCAGCTATCTCACCCAACTGGCCTGCACCGCCCTGCTGTTCTTTGCGGCATCGGCCCTGCCCTATCGCACCGCACTGCCCACGGCGGCCGCCGCGCTCGGGCTGATCGGACTGGTGTTGAGCGGGGCGCCCACCATGGCCGCCCTGCTCGGCGCGGGCAGCGCCTTGCTGGTGCTGCGCACAGCCGACCACGAACCGCGTTCGAGCCGCACCTGGGCGCTGGCCTTGCTGGGCCTGACGGTGGTGGCCGCCTTGCTGGCCTGGAAGCTGAACCTCTGGCGCTGGCGCATCGTGGGCAGCGCAGAGGGCGCGAAGGATTGGCAAAGCCTGCTGCGCCTGCTGACCTGGTTCGCATGGCCGGCCTGGCCGTTGGCATTGTGGACCCTGTGGCGCTGGCGCCACCAGATCACCAGCCGCGCCATGCACCGCCATCTGCTGCTGCCGTTGTGGTTCACAGCGGTCACGCTGGGCGCCACCATCACCACCCAGCCCGCCGACCGCGCCTTGCTGCTGGGGCTGCCGGCCCTCGCGGCGTTGGCGGCGTTCGCGCTGCCCACACTGCGCCGCGCCATCGCTTCGCTGATCGACTGGTTCACCCTGCTTTTCTTCAGTGCTTCCGCCATCACGATCTGGGTGATCTGGCTGTCGCTGCAGACGGGCGTGCCGTCCAAACCGGCGGCCAACGTGGCCCGGCTGGCCCCGGCGTTCGTGCCGCACTTTTCGGCGATTGCTTTCACCCTCGCGCTGATCGCCACCGCTGCCTGGTGTGCGCTGGTGTGGTGGCGCGCCTCGCGCGACCGGGCCGTGATCTGGAAGAGCCTGGTACTGCCAGCCAGCGGCGCCACGCTGGGCTGGCTGCTGCTCATGACGCTGTGGCTGCCGCTGCTCGACTATGGTCGCAGCTATCGCCCGCAGATCAACAACCTGATGGCCGTGCTGGGCCCGCAGCCGGGGTGCATCATCACCCATGGCCTGAGCCGTGCCCAGGTGGCGGCGCTCCAATACCACGGAGGCCTTTCGCTGCAGCCGACCGACGGCCGCCGGCTGCCGGCTGCGTCCGATTGCCAGTGGCTGGTGGCCGACAGCGAAGCCCAGCCACCCGGCGGCGACATCGCATCGCCGCCAGAGTGGTCGCGAGTGACTCAGCTCCCCCGGCCCACCGACAAGAACGACCAACTGTTGGTGCTGCGGCGCGCGGCCACGCTGCGGTAATGTCCGAACGCGCCACCATCGCGCGGCATGCCGGCACCGTGCTGGCCGGGCAGCTGGCGGTCATGGCGTTCGGCGTCACCGACACCATCGTGGCCGGCCGGCATTCCGCCGCCGCCCTGGCGGCCCTGTCGATCGGGTCGGCGATCTACGTCAGCATCTATGTGGCGCTCATGGGCGCGCTGCAGGCCCTCCTGCCGGTCTGGGCCGAGCAGCGCGGAGCGGGAGAACGGGAAGGCATCGGCCGAACGGTGCGGCAGGCGCTGTACCTGTGCGCCATCGCCTGCGCGATGGGCATCGTGGTGCTGGTGTCGCCCGGCGCCATCCTGCGGTGGACCCAGGTACCCGAAGCACTGCGCGCCGTGGTGGGCAGCTACCTGGGCGTGCTGGCGCTGGCACTGCCCCCGGCCCTTCTGTTCCGGATCTACAGCACGCTCAACCAGGCGCTGGGGCGCCCCCAGCTGGTCACCTGGCTGCAGGTGGGCTCGCTGCTGGTCAAGATTCCCTTGTCGATCTGGTTCACCTTCGGCGGTGCCGGGCTTCCAGCGCAGGGCGCGGTGGGCTGCGCCTGGGCCACCCTGGTGGTCAACTACGCGCTGCTCGTTGTGGCGGCCTGGCTGCTCAACACCCAGCCGCTGTACGCGCCGCTCGCCCTGTGGCGGCGGCTGGAAAAACCGGACTGGGCGCAGATCGGCCGCTTCGCCCAATTGGGCGTCCCGGCGGGGCTGGCCATTTTGGTGGAGGTGACGTCGTTCACGCTGATGGCGCTCTTCATCGCCCGGCAAGGCAACATTGCGGCAGCAGCGCACCAGATCGCCTCCAACCTCACCGCCGTGCTGTACATGGTGCCGTTGTCGTTGTCCATTGCCACCAGCGCACGGGTGAGCTTCTGGCGCGGGTCGGGCGACGAATCCCGCGCCCGTGCGGCAGCCTGGATGGGTTTTCGCCTCTCTGCCGGGATAAGTATTGCCTTGGCAGCTATGCTTTTCATAGCAAAAGGGCATATCGCACCGTTCTACACGTCTTCGGTCCAAGTCGCCTGGCTCACAGCCTCGCTGCTGGTCTGGGTATCGATCTATCACGTCGCCGATGCGCTGCAAACGGTCTGCGTTTTCATCCTGCGCTGCTACCGCATCACGCTCGCGCCGCTGGTCGTCTATTGCGTGCTGCTGTGGGGCGGCGGACTGACCGGAGGTTACCTGCTGGCCTACGAAGGTGCCCTGGGATGGGAGGCCCTTCGATCACCGTCGGCATTCTGGGGGGCCAGTGCCGCAGCGCTCATCACGACCGCCATGGTGTTCGTCACGATGCTGACCAGGGCGCTCAGGCCTGGGCAACCGCTCCCGCCTCCAGCACAGTGACCGGGCGGCGGCTCTGCACCCGGCCCGCAGGAAAGGTGACGGAAAAAACCGAGCCCTTCCCGACCGTGCTCGAAATGTCGAGCGATGCCGAATGGCGCTGCAAGACATGCTTGACGATGGCCAGCCCCAGGCCCGTGCCCCCGGTCTCGCGCGAGCGGCTGCGGTCCACGCGGTAAAAGCGCTCCGTCAAACGGGGCAGATGCACCGCCTCGATCCCCGGGCCGGTGTCGCGCACCGTAAAGCGTGCGCTGCCATCCTCCAGCGTCAGCCATTCGACGGTGATGGAGCCACCGGCAGGGGTGTACCGGACCGCGTTGCCGATGAGGTTGGACAAAGCGCTCTGCAACTCGGCCGGCACCCCACCCAACTGGCCTGCCGCGCGCATGGTTTCCAGCGAAGGGAACTGGATCGTGTGCGGCCGGGGCTGGTTCTGCGTGAGCAAGGCGGACAGGCCGCGGGCCTCGTCCTCACAGCGACGCAGCAGCACCTCCACCGGTGTCCATTCGGTGATGCCGGGTAAGGGACTTCCTTCGAGCCGCGACAGGGTCAGCAGGTCCTGCACCACGCTTTGCATGCGTGCTGCCTGCTGAGACATCATGCCCAGGTAGCGTGAACGCTCTTCGGTGGAGAGCGGCAGCGTTTGCAGCGTCTCGACAAAGCCGGTCAAGACGGTGAGGGGGGTTCGGATCTCATGCGACACGTTGGCGACGAAATCCCGGCGCATGGCTTCCGCCTGCTCGAGCGCCGTCACGTCGCGCGACAGCAGCAGCTTGCGCCCGTCGCCATAGGGGTGGAGGTGCACCGAAATGCGCACCGGCCGGGAGGCCGTGCTGTCGCGGCCCTGCAGCACGACATCGTGTGAGAAATCCTGGCTAGAGTAGTAAGCGCTGAAATCCGGATCGCGCACCAGGTTGCCGATGGATTGCATGACGTCGCGCTGCGCGTCGAACCCGAACTGGCTGGCGGCGATGTGATTGCACCATTCGATGCGCCCCTCACCGTCCAGCAGCACCACGCCGTTGGGCGTGGCCTGGAGCGCCGCCAGAATTTCCTGCAGCCGTGCGTCGCTTGCGGCCACTTCCGCCTGGCTTTGGCGCAGCAGCCGCCGCGCGCGATCGGCCGCCTCGCCCCACAGGCCACGCAGGTTGGGCGCCCGGGCCAGATCGCCCTCACGCAGCCACGCCACAACGCGCGCGCCGCGCAACAAATCCCAGATGAACCACACCCAGGCCGCCAACGCCGCCGCCAGCATCGCCCCCCACGGTCCGCCCTGCCACCATCCCACAGCCAGACCCGCCAACTGAAAGGAGAAAAAGAAGAAAAAGCGCCAAGCCATGTCGTGCAGTACGGGTCAGAGGGCGCGGCGCGCCCGGCGCCGCAAAGCGAACGTCAAGCCCGCATCAGTGCCGGAGGCTGTGCCGTGAGGCGATACCCCGCGCCGCGCACCGTTTCCACCATGGCACCGGCCACGCCCAGGGCCTCCCGCAGGCGCTTGACGTGCACATCGACGGTACGCTCTTCAATGAAGACGTGGTCGCCCCACACCTTGTCCAGCAACTGCGCACGGCTGTGCACGCGCTCGGGGTGCTTCATCAGGTAGTGCAGCAGCTTGAACTCGGTCGGACCGATCTTGAGTTGCTGCCCCTGGAAGGTCACGCGGTAGGTGGCGGCGTCCAGCGTCAACTCGCCTATTGTCACGCTGTCGCTGACCTGTTCGGGCGCACGGCGGCGCAGCACGGCGCGGATGCGCGCCAGCAGCTCCTGCGTGGAAAACGGCTTGGTGATGTAGTCGTCGGCACCGGCATCCAGGCCGGCGACCTTGTCCGGCTCATCGCCGCGCGCCGTCAGCATGAGGATGGGGATGGGCTTGGTGCGCGCATCGGCGCGCCACTTGCGGGCGAGCGTGAGACCGCTTTGGCCGGGAAGCATCCAGTCCAGCAGGATCACGTCGGGCAGCACCGCGTCCAGCTCGCGCTGGGCGGATTCACCGTCTTCCGACCAGATGGGCTGAAAGCCGTTGTGCCGCAGGTTGACCGCAATCAGTTCGGCGATCGCGGGTTCGTCCTCGACGATGAGTACACGGGGAAGTCTCTTCATGGCTATGCACCGCCCTTCAAAGCACCGCGGACTCGATCTGGTCCAGTGCAGTATGGCGTACGTCCTTGCCTTTGACGAGGTAGATGATCAGTTCGGCAACGTTCTTGGAATGGTCACCGATGCGTTCGATCGCCTTGGCGAGGAAGAGCAGGTCCAGACTGGCCGAAATGGTGCGAGGGTCTTCCATCATGTAGGTGATGAGCTTGCGCACGAAACCATCGAACTCCTTGTCGATGAGGTCGTCCTCCTTGAGGATCGCCACGGCCGCTTTGGTGTCCAGGCGGGCAAAGGCATCCAGCGTCTTGCGCAGCAGGCCGGAGGCCAGATCTGCCGCCACCCGCAGATCGCTGGTGGGCAGCAGCCGGGCAGAGCCGCTTTCGATGATGGACTTCACCATGCGCGCCATCTTGTTGGCCTCGTCGCCCATGCGCTCAAGATTGGCGGTGGCCTTGGAGAAGGCGATCAGCAGGCGCAGGTCACGCGCGGTTGGCTGGCGGCGCGCGATGATGGACGACAGCTCGTGGTCGATCTCCACTTCCATCGCGTTCACGCGGTGCTCGGTGGCAGCCACCTGGTCGGCGGCTTCCACGCTGAACTGCGAGAGTGCGTAGATGGCCTGGCGGATCTGTGATTCCACCAATCCGCCCAGTTCCATGACGCGGGCGGAGATGCTGTTGAGTTCGCTGTCGAACTGCGAAGAAAGGTGCTTGTCGGGCATGTTGTCGCTCCTCAGCCGAACCGGCCGGTGATGTAGTCCTCGGTTTCCTTGCGCTGCGGCTTGAAGAACATCTGTTCGGTTTCGCCGAACTCCATCAAGTCGCCGAGGTACATGTAGGCCGTGTAGTCGCTGCAGCGCGCAGCTTGTTGCATGTTGTGCGTCACGATCACCACGGTGTAATCGTTCTTGAGTTCTGCAATCAGCTCTTCGACCTTGGCGGTGGAAATGGGGTCCAGCGCCGAGCATGGCTCGTCCAGCAGCAGCACTTCGGGCTTGATGGCAATGCCACGGGCGATGCACAACCGCTGCTGCTGCCCGCCGGACAGGCCGGAGCCGCTCTGGTGCAGCTTGTCCTTCACTTCATTCCACAGGGCCGCCTTGCGCAGCGCCCACTCCACCCGGTCGTCCATGTCGGTGGCGTTCAGGCTCTCGAAGAGCTTCACGCCGAACGCGATGTTGTCGTAGATCGACATGGGAAACGGCGTGGGCTTCTGGAACACCATGCCGACCTTGGCGCGGATCAGCGCCACGTCCTGCTTGCTGGTGAGCAGGTTCTCACCGTCCAGCACGATCTGGCCTTCGGCGCGCTGCTCGGGATACAGCTCGAACATGCGGTTGAAGGTGCGCAGCAAGGTGGACTTGCCGCAGCCCGACGGACCAATGAAGGCAGTGACCTTCTTTTCCGGAATATCGAGGTTGATGCCCTTGAGGGCGTGGAACTTGCCGTAGTAGAAATTCAGGTCGCGGACCGTGATCTTCGGCGTCTCGGACACAGCGGGCGTTGGGGAGGGCATGGTGTCTTCCTTGTATTGCTTACTTCTGGCGCGTGAGCACGCGGGCCAGGATATTGAGGCCGAGGACGGCGACGGTGATCAGGAACACCCCTGCCCAGGCGAGCTGCTGCCAGTTCTCGTAAGGGCTCATGGCGAACTTGAAGATGGTGACCGGCAGGCTGGCCATGGGCTTGCCCAGGTCGGCATTCCAGAACTGGTTGTTGAGCGCCGTGAACAACAGCGGTGCGGTCTCGCCAGCGATGCGGGCCACCGCCAGCAGCACACCGGTGATCACGCCGGCCCGGGCAGCCCGCAGCGTCACCATGGTGATCACCTTCCACTTCGGCGTTCCGAGCGCATAGGCCGCTTCGCGCAGGCTGGCAGGCACCAGCACCAGCATGTTCTCGGTGGTGCGGATGACCACGGGAATCACGATGAGCGCCAGCGCCAGGATACCGGCATAGGCGGAAAAGCTTTTGAACCGGGCCACGACCACCGCGTACACGAACAGGCCGATGACGATGCTGGGTGCCGAGAGCAGGATGTCGTTCACGAAGCGGGTCGTGGAGGCCAGCCAGCCGCGCGTGTCGTATTCGGCCAGGTACACACCGGCCATGATGCCGATGGGGGTGCCGACGAACGTGGCGAGCGACACCATCACGAGCGAGCCGAAGATGGCGTTGGAGATGCCGCCGACCTCGTTGGGCGGGGGTGTCATCTGGGTGAAGAGCGCCAGGCTGAGTCCGCCGATGCCCAGGCGGATGGTTTCCCAGAGAATCCACACCAGCCAGAACACGCCAAACACCATGGCGGCGAGCGAGAGTGTCAGGGCGATGTTGTTCACACGCTTGCGGCTGTCGTAGCGGCGCTGGCGCACCTGCGCCATTTCAGCGGCCGTGATGAGGGTTTGAGACGTGCTCATGCGCGGGTTCCTTCGTTCTTTTGAAGGCGGGACAGCAGCACCTTGGACAGGGCCAGTACCACGAAGGTGATGAAGAACAGCACCAGGCCCAGGTAGATGAGCGAGGCCTGATGCAGGCCTTCGCCGGCTTCTGCGAACTCGTTGGCCAGTGCGGAGGTAATGCTGTTGGCGGCTTCGAAGACCGACAGCGAATTGAGTTGGTTCATGTTGCCGATCACGAAGGTCACGGCCATCGTCTCGCCCAATGCACGGCCGAGGCCCAGCATCACGCCCCCCAGCACACCCGTCTTGGTGTAGGGCAGCACAACCTTCCACACCACCTCCCAGGTGGTGGAGCCCAGCCCATAGGCCGATTCCTTGAGCAGCGCAGGGGTGACTTCAAAAACATCCCGCATCACCGCGGCGATGAACGGAATGATCATGATGGCCAGGATGATCCCGGCCGAAAGGATGCCGATACCGACCGGGGGGCCGGACACCAGGGCGCCCAGATAAGGAATACCGCTGAACAGCGACTGCAGCGGCTGCTGGACCCAGGTGGCCAGAATGGGGCCGAACACCATCAGGCCCCACATGCCATACACGATGGAGGGAACCGCCGCCAGCAACTCGATGGCGGTGCCCAAGGGACGCTTGAGCCAAGCGGGCGAGAGTTCCGTCAGGAACAGCGCAATGCCGAAGCTCACGGGAACGGCGATGAGCAACGCGATGAACGAGGTGGCAAGCGTGCCATAGATCATCACCAGGCCGCCGTAGTCGTTCTGTACGGGGTCCCACACGCTGCGCGTGAGGAAGGTCAGGCCGTACTTCTCGATCGAGGGCCAGGCACCGACCACGAGCGACAACAAAATACCCACGAGCAGCGCCAGCGTGAGCAGGGCCGCACCGCGGGCGAGAAAGCCGAAAACCCGATCGGCCATCACGCCCGACAGCAGCGGCGACCGCGGAGGCGGCGTGGTACGGGGAGCCTCGGCGCGAACCGGCATCGAGGACGACTGACGTACTGGCATGGTGCTGGACACTGCTGTGCCTTCCATAAGAAAAAACGAACTGGTGGCCCGCGTCGGCGGGCCACCATGGGATCACTTCAGCGAAACGGCTTTGCCGGAAGTGTCCTTGATGTCACCCCAGGACTTGATGATGACGTTCTTCACGGAGTCAGGCATGGGCACGTAGTCCAGGTCCGCCGCCGTCTTGTCACCCGACTTGTAGGCCCACTCGAAGAACTTGAGCGAGGTGGTTGCCTGTGCAGGCTTGTCCTGCGTCTTGTGCATCAGGATGAAGGTGGCACCCGTGATCGGCCATGCATCCTTGCCCGGCTGGTTGGTGAGGATCTGATAGAAGCTCTTGGCCCAGTCGGCGCCGGCAGCGGCGGCCTTGAAGGCGCTGTCTTCCGGCGACACGAAAGCGCCGTCCGCATTCTGCAGCTGGACGTAGTTCAGCTTGTTCTGCTTCACATAGGCGTATTCCACGTAGCCGATGGAGTTTGGCAGACGGCCCACGAAAGCGGCAACGCCTTCGTTGCCCTTGCCGCCGGCGCCGGTGGGCCAGTTCACCGCGGTGCCCTCACCCACCTTGGACTTCCACTCGGCATTCACCTTGGACAGGTAGTTCGTGAAAATGAAGCTGGTGCCCGAGCCGTCCGCACGGCGGACGGGAGCGATGGCGGCGTCCGGAAGGTTCACGCCGGGGTTCAGCGCCTTGATGGCCGCATCGTTCCAGTTCGTCACCTTGCCCAGGTAGATATCGCCCAGCACTTGCCCACTCAGCTTGATCTGGCCGGGCGAGATGCCCTTGATGTTCACCACGGGAACCACGCCACCGATCACGGTGGGGAACTGCAGCAGGCCTTTCTTGGCCAGTTCATCGTCTTTGAGGGGCGCGTCGGACGCACCGAAATCCACCGTCTTGGCTTCGATCTGGCGCAGACCGGCACCCGAGCCCACCGACTGGTAGTTGATCTTGACGCCGGTGGCCTTGTTGTAGTCGGCTGCCCACTTGGAGTACAGCGGTGCGGGGAAACTCGCGCCAGCACCCGTGGCTTCCTGCTGGGCCCAGGCGCTGGAAAAAGCGCCGGCCGCGACCACACCAGACACCAGAATCCGAATCACAGACAGTTTCATGTAGGAACCTCTTGGTTGAAAGAATCAGTGAGGCGACTCTAGAAGCGCTTTATGACACCATCGTGACACTCCATGCAAGCTGTCATTTGCGATTTTCAGAGGCATATCCGTCTTTGCTTGTCACGCAATCGTCATCATTGCTGCGTAGCCTCCGGCGCACCGACACCGTCGGCAACCTTCGGAGAACCCAACATGTACCGCCGCTACGTCTTTCCTTTTCTGCTTGCTGCCCTGACTGCCGCGACGCTGAGCGCTTGTGCCACGGGCCCCAGCGCCTCCAGCCCCATTCCCGCCGCGCTGGCGGCAACCCCCTCCATCAGCACCTTCCGCACGCTGGCCACGCAAGCCGGTCTGGCGGATACGCTGGCTGCCAACGGCCCTTACACGGTCTTCGCCCCTTCCGATGAAGCGTTCAAGGCTGTGCCAGCCAAGACCATGGCAGAACTCCAGGCTGATAAATCCAAGCTCCAGGCGGTCTTGAACTACCACATTGTTCCCAAGCGGCTGAAGGCGGCCGACATCCAGCCTGGCTCGGCGAAAACCCTGCAAGGCAGCGAGATCACACTGTCGCGCGCCGGCACCTTCGTGACCGTGGAAGATGCGATGGTCGTTCAAGCCGACATTCCCGCCAGCAATGGGGTGGTGCACGTGGTCGACCGCGTGCTGATGCCACCAGCCAAGAAGTAACTGAATCGACATTGCAGGAGGGGCGGCATCCCCCGCCCTTCCTGGCACAGCTCCGATGCGCCATCGACTGGAGAGGCAGGTGCTATGCTGCCCCGCCTGAAAACCAGCGCGCCTTACGCAACAACATGCACGACGGAACACTGCTTGCCGCTGTGGATCTCGGATCCAACAGCTTTCGCCTGGAAATCGGGCGTTTCGAACACGGCCATATCCAGCGTGTGGAATACCTCAAGGAAACGGTTCGCCAGGGCAATGGCCTGGATGAAGACCGCAACCTGACCCCCGAGGCGATGCAGCGTGGTTGGGACTGCCTTGCCCGCTTTGCAGAACGCTTGACCGCCTTCGAACCCCATCACGTCCGCGCCGTCGCCACGCAGACCCTCCGGGAAGCGCGCAATCGCGAGGTGTTTCTCCAACGCGGCAGCGACATCCTGGGCCACCGGATCGAGGTGGTTTCGGGTCCTGAAGAAGCCCGCCTGATCTATCAAGGGGTCGCTCGGCTGCTTCCGCAGTCCGACGAACGTCGGCTGGTCGTGGACATTGGCGGAAGATCCACCGAACTGATTCTGGGGCAGCAATTTTCGGCGCGTGCCGTCGCATCCTATCGGGTGGGCAGCGTGGCCTGGTCCAGCCGGTATTTTCCGGAAGGCATCTTCACGCCCCAGGCATTCCGGACGGCCGAGATTGCGGCCCAGGCTGTGCTGGACGAAGCGCTCAACATCTACCGGCCGGACACCTGGGACGTGGCTTACGGGTCGTCTGGCACGGTCGGGGCGGTGGGGGACGTTCTTGCCGCGGCAGGCCATCCCGGCGGACTCATCACGCGCCAGGGACTGGATTGGCTGCAGGAGCAACTGCTGCGTGTCCGTTCCGCAGACAGGGTGCGCATGGAGGGGCTCAAGGAAGAACGCCGCAGCGTGATCGGCGGCGGCCTCAGCGTGTTGCGCGCCATTTTCGAGTTACTGCAGATCGATCAGATGCAGGTGGCGCAAGGGGCATTGCGCCAAGGAGCGCTGTACGACCTGCTCGACCGTGAACTGCCGGAAACGGACTTGCGATCGTCCACGGTGCGAGGGCTGATGCACCGGTTCGCGGTGGACATCGATCACGCGGAGCGGGTGGCAAAGACGGCCTGTTGGTTGTTCACGCAAGCGTGCCGCCAGCCCTGCGAACGTGCCGAGCGGAAACTGGCCTGGGCCGCGCAGTTACACGAAGTGGGATGCCGCATTTCTCACAGCGAGTACCACCACCATGGCGCGTACATCCTGGACCATACCGACGCCGCCGGCTTTGCGGTTTGGGAACTGCACCGGCTGGGACTGCTGGTGAAAGGCCATCGGGGGAAGGTCCGCAAGCTCGAAGCCGACCTTGACGATCCCGACCTGGCGCTGCAGTTGGTCTGCCTGCGCATCGCCGTGGCGCTTTGCCACGCCCGCCGCACGCCCGACATGCAAGGGTTGTCGCTTTCCCAGCAGGGCAATCGATTCGCTTTTTCCACACGCTCCGGCTGGTCGGCCGCGTATCCACAGTCCGCTCATCTTCTTCGAGAAGAAAGCACGGCCTGGATCAAAACGCCTTGGGAGTTCGCAGCCGAGCTGCAATGATGGACAAATCGCTGGATGAAACGGTATAAACTGTATATACCGTTTTCTCATTTAACCGATATGCCCAGTACCTCAGACGTTTCCGCCGCTTCTGCATCGAACACTGCAGAAACCGCTGCTCCTGCAGCGAGTGCAGCCCTTTCAGCCAAGCCCGCCCCACGCAGCAAGGCCGCTGCTTCCAAGAAGGCCCCGGCCCGCAAGGCGGCTGCCCAGCCCGCTGCGCCCAGCCCTTCCCGCGACCCCAAGGCCAAGAAGCCCAAGCTCATGCGTGACAGCTTCACCATTCCCAAAGACGAGTACGCTGCCATCGAAGCACTGAAGCTGCGCACCGGGAAACTAGGCACGACTGCCAAGAAGAGCGAATTGCTGCGCGCGGGCCTCAAGCTGCTTTCTGCGCTGGGTGACGATGCATTGGCGAAGGCGCTGCAGGCCGTTCCGTCCATCAAGACCGGTCGCCCAAAGGCGCAAGCGCCTGCGCAGCCTGTACCAGCCGCGAAGAAGGCTGCCAAGCCGGCGAAGACAGCGCGCAAGTAAGCCAGGAGCCCTCGGCGCCGGTTGGCCCTGGCACCCATGGTGGTGTTGGTCTCAAAGAAAATCCGGGGACTGCACCGCCAGCAGGATGGTTTCCGTGGTTTCCGGCCGTTGCCGCTGACGCAGCCACCACACCGACCCTTTGCGGATCGCACATTCCGGTGCCTGCAAGGCCAAAAGGCTTGCAACGGCTTGGCCCAACACCGGCTGATGCCCCACCACTAGTACGGCGCCGCGCGACTTCGGCCATTGCGCCAGTTCCAACAGTTCCTGCGGAGTGCCACCAGGCAATAGCTCGGCGCGCAGTTTGTACTTGCGCCCCAGGGCCTTCGCAGTGGCCTCCGTGCGGCGAGCGGGGCTGGACAACACGCGCAACCCATCGGGCAGTTGCCGATCCAGCCAAGCAGCCATGCGCGCCGCTTGCTTCTCTCCGCGGGCGGTCAAAGGACGATCCAGATCGTCTTCTCCCTCACGGAGTTCTTCAGCCTCCGCGTGGCGCCAGAGGATCAGATCCATCATGCCTTGGAACTGCCGCCGCCGTGGGCCATTGTTCGGCCCGCCGCCGCAGCATAGCGGTCCATCAGGGCTTTTTGCGCACCTTTACCAGACACGGGATGCGGCGCGCGCTCATACGTACCGTCGGGCTGCAGAGTCCAGGCGTCCCGATCGTCCCGCAGGTAAGCCACCAAGCATTCATCGATGATGCGCTGCCGCAGTTCCTTGTCGGTGATGGGCCAGGCCAACTCCACACGACGCAGCATGTTGCGGTTCATCCAGTCCGCGCTGGACAGATACAGATCCTCTGACTTGCCCGCCCGGAAATAAAACACCCGGGTGTGCTCCAGAAAACGTCCGATGACCGAACGCACCCGAATATTGTCCGTGATGCCCTTGCGTTGCGCCGGCAGCATGCATGCGCCCCGCACGATGAGATCAATGCGCGCACCTTGCTGCCCCGCCTTGATGAGCGCGCGCATCAGCATATCGTCCGTCAGGGCATTCATCTTGGCCACGATGCGGGCATCGTCGCCCTTGGCCGCAGCCTCTCCCACCCGCTCGATCATGTCCAGCATGTGCTGCTGCAAATGGAAAGGCGCGAGCACCAGCTTGCGCAATTTGGGCAGCTTGTTCTGGCTCGCCAGATGATTGAACACCGCATCCATGTCGGCGGTGACTTCGGCATCGGCCGTGAAATAGCTCAGATCGGTGTACAGGCGGGCGGTCCGCGGGTTGTAGTTGCCCGTGGAAAGATGGCCATAACGGCGCAGGTGCCGGCCTTCGCGGCGCGTGACCAGCAGCATCTTGGCGTGTGTCTTCAGGCCCACCACACCGTAAACGACCTGCGCCCCGATGGACTCCAGGGCTTCCGCCCAATTGATGTTGGCCTCTTCGTCGAAGCGCGCCTTCAATTCCACCACCGCCATGACTTCCTTGCCGCGCCGGACGGCCTCCCGCAGCAACTCCATCAATTCCGAATCGGCTCCCGTGCGGTAAATGGTTTGCTTGATGGCAAGTACCTGCGGGTCGTTGACCGCCTCGCGCAGAAACGCCAGCACGGCGTCGAAACTCTCGAAAGGCTGGTGGGCCAGCACATCGCGCCGACCGATCTGTTCGATGAGCGAGCTTCCCGACTGGATTTGACGTGGCCATACGGAACGCCATGGAGGAAACAGCAGTGCCGGATCGTTCACCAGGTCCACCAATTGCGAGAGCCTGACCAGATTCACCGGGCCATGCACGCGGTACAGCGCCGCATCGGGAAGGGCAAACTGCAATTGCAGAAAATCTGACAAGAACCGCGAACAGCTCGATGACACCTCCAGCCGTACCGCTTGGCCATAGTGGCGGTGCTCCAGCCCCTGACGCAGCGCCGTGCGCAGATTGCGCACATCGTCTTCATCCACGGCCAGATCGGAATGGCGCGTGACACGGAACTGGGAAAACTCGGTCACTTCGCGCCCGGTGAAGAGTTCTGCCAGGTGTGCCCGCACAATGCTGGACAGACTGACAAACTGCGCTCCTGTCACGGCCACTTTGGCGGGCATGCGTATGAGGCGCGGCAAGACGCGAGGCACCTTGACGATGGCAATTTCATTCTCGCGTCCAAAGGCATCGTTGCCTTTCAAACGCACGATGAAATTCAGCGACTTGTTGGCGACCTGCGGGAACGGATGCGACGGGTCCAGGCCGACCGGGATCAGCAGAGGACGAACCTCCCGGTCGAAATACTCGTTCACCCAGCGTCTCTGTGCCCCGGTACGGTCGCCGTGGGAGACGATGTGGATGTTCTGGGCTGCAAAGGCCGGGGTGAGCGAGTCGTTGTACAGCGCGTATTGCCGCGCGACAAGGTCATGGGCTTTGGCAGCCAGCTCCTCGAACGAAGCGACGGTATACGGGCCTTTGGTATCGCCGTTCTGAGCGGCAGTCAGATGGGCCGCGGCACGCACCTCGAAAAATTCATCGAGATTGGAAGAAACGATGCAGAGGTATCGCAAACGCTCGAGCAGCGGCACATCGACCCGGGCGGCCCAGTCGAATACCCGCTCATTGAAAGCAAGAATGCTGTGGTCGCGATTGAGAAAATCAGGATCGGAGTTCAACGATTTCTCTGGCAAAGGGGGCACATTGGCCCCCTCGACTTCCCCGTTAGGCACAGCAGATTGAAGAGACGATTCGGGGAGAGGCTCGGAAGGCGACGGCATGGCTGCTTTGGAAGGGATGGGTTCCACCCCAGTATTGGCAGTCACCATGACATTTTCATGACAGTCCGGTGAAGGCGTCACGGAAGGTTTGCTGATGTTCATGACAGATAAAGCGCCGTCACACTCCGAGAAAATGCTTGCGGTATCGCGAAGGCAAATCCGCAATGCGCATGAGCATTGGCAAATCGGCTGAGTTGAAATCAGGGTCCCAGGCCGGCGCACCGAGAACACGTGCCCCCAGGCGCAAATAGCCCTTGATGAGGGCGGGCGGCTCGATCGCCAGTGATCCATCCAATTGATCCACAGGCAACGGCAACCGCGGGCGCACATGGAACTCGATGGGTGCCAGATGCGACTTCTGCACTTGGCTCCAGATGCTTGCAGCCGCATCGCCGCTCACCACCCCGTTGTGCAGCATGGGAATGCTGGCGCAACCGATCATGGTGTCGAGTTGATTGCGCACCATGAAATCCGCCAGGGCGCTCCAAAGCGCCAGAATCACGCCTCCGTGCCGATAGTCGGGATGGACACAGCTTCGCCCCAATTCGACCATTCGAGAGCGGAGCGTGCGCAGCCGTGTCAGGTCGAACTCGGTATCGCTGTAGGTACCGCCGACCCGGCGGGCTTGAGCGGGAGTGAGTACGCGGTAGGTACCGATGACCTGACGCGTGGCGATGTCCCGGACCAGCAGGTGCTCGCAATATTCGTCGAAAAGGTCCACGTCATGGCCGGCCACCGAGGTATTGAGTCGCGCTCCCATCTCCGATGCGAACACCTCGAACCTCAGGCGCTGGGCTTCCCGGACTTCGTCGAGGTGCCGCGCCCAAGCCACTTCCACCCCGCCTTCGGTGGACAAACGGCTTGCCACATCGCCCGAATGGCCAGGGCGATGAAGTGACCCCCTGGGCAATGAGTCTGGACACAAGGGCATCGTCGGGATGGGTAGTTCGTTCACTCGTCTCTCCCTGCAAGGGTGGTTGGATCACAGCTTGAAGGAGCGTTGCCCTTCCCGCTTGGACGAGACTGTGGCAAACGGCAGTGACGCCGCCATGTCCAGGCCATGACAGCTTCATGACTTGGAAAGAACGGAGCCTGGCCTGCCAGAAGATATGCATCGCGCTTTTGATCGAGACAATCCCGAACTCGGGATTTCAGGGGCGACTGCTACACTTTCGCACAACTTGCCGCCCGCCAGGGCTTCACTCATTTCCATGTGCCCCACGCTTGATGCGCCCGTACTTTCTCAGCCCGGGCCGACTTTGCAACGCATCCTTCGCGAGCAGCAGACTTTGTTGGACAGCGCCGGGGTGGGCATCGTTTTCATCCGCCAACGGCAGATCGTTCGCTGCAATCAACGCTATGCCGATATCTTTGGCTATGAAACGGTCGAAGAAACCATAGGACTGAGCAGCCAGGCCCTGTATCCCACCCTCGACGCGTTCCGGGACTTGGGACGCAATGCCTATCCGGTGCTTGCGCGTGGGGATACTTACCGCACGGAATGCCAGATGCGGCGCTGCAACGGCCGCTTGTTCTGGAGCAGCTTGGCCGGTCGGCTGATCAACCCCGCCGACACGGCGGAAGGCTCGATCTGGATCATCGATGACATCGATGAGCAGCGGCATGCGCAAACCCAGCTTCACGCCGTGGTGCAGGAAAAGCAGGCCCTTTTCGACCACGCCATGGTGGGCATCGCGTTTATCTCCAATCAGCGCATGACACGCTGCAACCAGCACTTCGAACAGATGCTGGGCTATGGTCCTGGGGAGCTGGCCAACGCAGCGACGCGGCAATGGCATTTCAGCGACGCGGACTGGGAAGATGCGAAAAAGCGCTGCTACGAACCACTGACGGACGGCAAGATCTTCGTGGGCGAGATGACCTTGCGCGGCAAGGATGGCCGTGCCGTGGTGTGCGAAGTGCGCGTCAAGGCCATCGACCCTGCCCGTCCGGCCAATGGATCGGTTTGCATTGCCATGGATGTCAGCGAGCAGCGCCAGGCACAGGCAGAGCTGGCCCGGATGCATGCTGACCTGGAGCGTCAGGTGCACCAGCGGACGCGGCAGCTCAGCGAAACCGTGGACAACCTGCATCGCGAGATCAACGATCGCAAGCACGACCAGGAACGCATCTATTGGCTGGCCCACTATGATCCATTGACCGGTCTGCCGAACCGCACGCTCCTGGCTGAGCGCAGCCACCTTGCGATCCGCGCTGCCAGCGAAGGGGGCACGCCCCTCGCTGTGATCTTCCTCGACCTCGATCACTTCAAGCACGTGAACGACTCGCTGGGCCACCGGGTCGGAGATGCTCTGCTGGTGGAAATCGCCAAAAGGCTCCGGGCGGTCGTGCGGGACAAGGACACCGTTTCGCGCTTAGGGGGCGACGAATTCATTCTGCTGCTGCCCGGGGCCAACGCGCATGGGGCGGCACGTGTCGCAGGCAAGCTGCAGGAGGCGTCGCGCCAGCATTACCAAATTGGGCACCACGAACTCACGATGGCGCCTTCGATGGGCATCGCACTGTTTCCACAGGACGGCGCGGATTTCGACACCCTGACCCAGTCCGCCGATGTGGCCATGTACCGGGCAAAGCTGGACGGTCGAAACACTTACCGCTTCTTCACCCCGGAAATGCAAGCCCAGTCGGTGCGTGCCCTCCTTCTGGAAAATGCCCTGCGGCGCGCTCTGGAGCGCAACCAGCTGCATTTGCACTACCAACCGCAGATCACCATCGCGACGGGCGAGATCCGCAGCGTGGAAGCGCTGCTCCGCTGGGAGCATCCCGACCTCGGGAGCATCTCTCCCGCAGAGTTCATCCCCATCGCAGAAGACAGCGGCCAGATCCTGCAGATCGGCGAATGGGTCATGCAGACAGCCTTGGACCAGTTGCAGCACTGGCACACCATGGGCATGGACTGGCTGGCCATGGCGGTCAATCTATCGGCACTGCAGTTCAGACAGCCGCAGTTGCCCGAACTGGTCAGCCGGCTTCTGGACAGCACTTCGCTGCGGGCCAACCGGCTGGAGCTCGAACTGACCGAAGGCGTCGCAGTGGACGACCCCCGTTCCGCCATCGCCACCATGGACCAGTTGCATGCCCGGGGCGTGCGCATGTCCATGGACGATTTCGGCACGGGATATTCTTCGCTGAGCCAACTCAAGCGCTTCCAAATCTACAAGCTCAAGATCGACCAGTCGTTCGTGCGGGACTTGGGCAATGACAGCAACGACCGGGCCATCGTCAGCGCCATCATTCGCATGGCGCAGGCTCTGGGCATCCGGACCACGGCCGAGGGCGTGGAAACGAGCGAGCAGCTGTCATACCTTCGCGAACAAGGTTGCGACGAAGCACAGGGCTATTACTTCAGCAAGCCTTTGCCCGCCCACCAGATCACCGCCCTGCTACAGCGGCAGCATGCAGCGCAATAGGCCGGATCAGACGCTGCGCAGGCTCAGATACTGAAGCACGCCGCAGATGGACTCACCCCGCACGCGCCGCATCTGCCAGTTGTTGCGCGAAGTGATTGGCATGGTCGGCATTGCTGGCCTCCACCATCACGCGCAGCAGAGGTTCGGTTCCGCTGGCGCGAATCAATACCCGCCCGGTTTCGCCCAATGCCGCCTCCACGGAACGCAAGGTGTCTGACAAGGTGGTGTTGCTCTTCCAATCCTGCCCTGGAGCCAGCCGGACATTGAGGAGCACCTGCGGAAAGAGTTGCACACTCGCCAGCATGTCCGGCAAACCGCAGGCGTTGCGAACACACGCCTGAAGCACCTGGAGGGCGCTGATGAGGCCATCGCCGGTCGTATGGCGGTCCAGGGCCAACAGGTGCCCTGAACCCTCTCCACCCAAAAGCCAGCGATGGCGGGCCAACTCTTCCAGCACATACCGGTCGCCCACTTTGGCACGCACGAACTGTATGCCCTGCGCCTTGAGCGCAAGCTCTACCGCCATGTTGGTCATGAGCGTGCCAACCACGCCAGGCACCGGCTCGCCCCGGCCCAAACGGTCAGAGGCCATGAGATACAGCAGTTCGTCGCCGTTGTAGAGGCGCCCCGCCGCGTCCACCATCTGGAGCCGATCCGCGTCACCATCCAACGCCACGCCGAAGTGCGCGTGGTTGGCCCGGACCGCCCGCACCAAGGCTTCGGGATGGGTCGCACCGACTTGGTGGTTGATGTTCAGGCCATCGGGGGAGCAGCCGATGGCCAACACTTCCGCGCCCAGTTCATGAAACACCTTGGGCGCGATGTGATACGCCGCGCCGTGGGCCGCATCCACCACGATCTTCACCCCCTTGAGGGTCAGATCCTGCGGAAACGTGCTCTTGCAAAATTCGATGTAGCGGCCTGCCGCATCCTCCAGGCGCCTCGCTTTGCCCAACGAGGCGGAGTCCGCCCAGACCGGGGCTTCATCCAGCGCCGACTCCACCGCCATTTCCCACTCATCGGAGAGCTTCGTCCCTTGAGCGCTGAAGAACTTGATGCCATTGTCCGGATAGGCATTGTGGCTGGCGCTGATCACAACACCCAGGCTGGCGCGCTGGGCACGGGTGAGGTACGCCACTCCAGGTGTAGGCAAGGGCCCCAGCAGCACCACATCCACCCCTGCAGAGTTGAAGCCGGACTCCAGCGCGCTCTCCAGCATGTAGCCGGAAATGCGCGTGTCCTTCCCGATCAACACCGTGGGCCGCTCTTCCTTGCGACGCAAAACCCGGCCCACCGCATGCGCGAGCCGCAGCACAAAGTCGGGAGTGATGGGCGCCTGCCCTACGGTGCCGCGGATGCCATCCGTACCGAAATATCGACGTGTCATGATTTTTTGCCTCCGCCTGAAGGATATCCGCAGGCTAGAGTGAGGGTGGGGGAATTTGACAGGCCTGCCAGACTTGCAATGCGGCGACGGTTTCGCGCACATCGTGCACACGCACGATGCGCGCCCCACGCTCCACGGCCAACAACGCCGCTGCCACGCTCGGGACCATGCGCTCTGAAACCGGCCACTGCGTGACCGCACCGAGCGACGATTTGCGCGACCAGCCAGCCAGCCAGGGGTAGCCCGCGCGGGACAGCAAAGGCTGGCAGGCAAGGAGCGCGAAGTTCTGCTCCACCGTCTTGCCAAAGCCGATGCCGCAGTCCAGCACGATACGACTCTTTTCGACCCCCAGCACATGTAAATCTAGGGCACATTGCTCTAAAAAAGATAGCACTTGAGAGACCACGTCTCCCTCCATCGGAGCCGCCTGCATGGTCTGGGGGTCGCGGTGCATGTGCATCAGGCACACCCCGCATGCAGGATGGCCGGCCACCACGGCCATGGCTCCGGGTTGCCGAAGGGCCCAGATGTCGTTGATGATGTCAGCGCCCAAGTCCAGCACCGCACGCATCACCTCGGGCTTGTAGGTGTCGATGGACAACGGCACGCCCAGGCCCACCGCCAACCGGACCAGAGGCAACACCCGAGCCAACTCCTCATCCAGCGAGACGGCGGGACTGCCTGGGCGGGTGGATTCCCCCCCGATGTCCAGAATGTCAGCCCCCTGCGCCAGCAGACTTTCGCAGTGGCGCATCGCGTCCAGGGTGGTGGCGTGCCGCCCGCCATCGGAGAAGGAATCCGGAGTGGCATTCACGATACCCATGACCCGAGGCCGTGAGAGATCGATCTGGAATCGGCTGGTCTGCCAGTGCATCGACACGTGGAATGGTTTAAACGAGAAAAACACAAAAACGGGGCACACAGGCCCCGTTGTTGGTTGCAGCGTTCCGCCGCAGGCTCAAGCGGCCGAAGGAGCAGGTTCGGTCGTCACGGCCGGCGTACCGCCGCCCGAGTTATCCCCACCCGACGATGGCGTGCGAGGCGTCCAGTCCTTGGGAGGACGCGGGGGCTTGCCTGCCATGATGTCGTCGAGTTGCTCGGTGTCGATCGTCTCCCACTCCAGCAGCGCCTTGGCCATGGCATGCATCTTGTCGCTGTTGTCTTCGATCAGCTTGCGTGCCAGCGCGTATTGCTCGTCGATGATGCGGCGAACCTCGCCATCGACCTTTTCCATCGTCTGCTCGCTCATGTTGTTGGTCTTGGTCACCGAGCGGCCGAGGAAAACCTCGCCCTCGTTCTCGGCATAGACCATCGGGCCCAACGCCTCCGTCATGCCGTAACGCGTCACCATGTCCCGCGCGATCGAGGTGGCACGTTCGAAATCGTTGCTGGCGCCGGTGGTCATCTGGTTCATGAACACCTCTTCGGCAATCCGTCCGCCGAACAGCATGCTGATCTGGTTCAGCATGTACTCGCGGTCGTAGCTGTAGCGGTCCTTTTCGGGAAGGCTCATGGTCACGCCCAGTGCACGACCACGCGGAATGATGGTGACCTTGTGGACCGGATCGCACTTGGGCAGCAGCTTGCCGATCAGCGCGTGACCAGACTCGTGGTAGGCCGTATTGCGGCGCTCTTCCTCGGGCATCACCATGCTCTTGCGCTCGGGGCCCATGATGATCTTGTCCTTGGCTTTCTCGAAATCCTGCATCTCCACGGTGCGCGCACTGCGGCGTGCCGCCATCAAAGCCGCTTCGTTGCAAAGATTGGCCAGATCCGCGCCCGACATGCCGGGAGTTCCACGGGCGATGACGCTCGGGTTCACGTCCTGGCCAACAGGCACCTTTCGCATGTGCACGTTCAGGATCTGCTCACGGCCGCGGATATCGGGCAGCGTCACATACACCTGTCGGTCGAATCGGCCAGGGCGCAGCAAGGCGGCATCCAGGATGTCAGGGCGGTTGGTGGCGGCCACCACGATCACCCCGAGATTGGTCTCGAAGCCGTCCATCTCGACCAGCATCTGGTTCAAGGTCTGTTCGCGTTCGTCATTGCCACCACCCAGGCCAGCGCCGCGCTGGCGGCCCACCGCATCGATTTCATCAATGAAGATGATGCAGGGCGCATTCTTCTTGGCGTTCTCGAACATGTCGCGCACGCGGGCCGCGCCCACGCCCACGAACATTTCCACGAAGTCGGAGCCGGAAATGCTGAAGAAGGGAACCTTGGCTTCGCCGGCAATGGATTTCGCCAGCAGCGTCTTGCCCGTTCCCGGAGGGCCGACCAACAAAAGGCCCCGAGGAATGCGGCCACCGAGTTTCTGGAATTTCTGAGGGTCTTTCAGGAAGTCGACGACTTCCTTGACTTCTTCCTTGGCTTCGTCGCATCCTGCCACGTCGGCAAAGGTCACCTGATTGCTGTTCTCGTCCAGCATGCGGGCCTTGCTCTTGCCGAAGCTGAAAGCCCCGCCCTTACCGCCACCCTGCATCTGACGCATGAAGTACACCCACACGCCGATCAGCAGCAGCATGGGGCCCCAGCTGACGAGCAGGGTCATCAAAAGCGAGCCCTCTTCCCGTGGCTTGACGTCGAACTTGACGTTGTTGTTGATCAGATCGCCCACCAATCCGCGGTCCAGATAGGTCGCGGTGGTGCGCAATTTGCGATCATCGGTGGTAGTGGCAACGATCTCCGTGCCACCCTGCCCTTCCTGGATCGTGGCGCTCTTGATCCGGTTGCTGCGCACCTCCTCCAGGAATTCGGAATACCCCACAGAGCCCGCGCTGGCGCCTGAACGGGTGTCGAACTGTTTGAACACCGTAAAGAGCACCATGGCGATGACCAGCCACACGGCAATTTTTGAAAACCACTGATTGTTCAAGCGGGGCTCCAGAAGCAAAGGGGATAACGCCACGAACGTGTCATGGAGACGTCCTAGCGCATTTAGGGCGCATTTTAGGCGTTTCAAGGTGGAAGGCGGTGCGATTTACCCCAGCAGAGGCCATGGTCAACCCACGGCAAGACTGCATTGGCATGGGTTGTAACCGCTGACGAACCGCGTTCATACTGTTCAAGCCTGCTTTTTCAAGCCGATTCCCACCAAAAAAGTCTCGGAAGATTTGTCCCGCGAGGCTTTGGGCTTGATGGGCTTGACCACCTTGAATGTTTCCTTGAACAACTGCACCAGCTGCGCATACCCGCTGCCATGGAACAGCTTGACCACGAGCGCCCCTTCGGGTTTGAGGTGCTGCACGGCGAATTCGACGGCCAGTTCGATCAGGTGGGAAATGCGCGCCGCGTCGGCTGACTCGATTCCGGACAGATTGGGGGCCATGTCGGAAACCACCACGTCGACAGCCCGCCCCTGGACGGCTTCCTGCAACTGCGCCAGAACATCGTCCTCCCGGAAATCGCCCTGGAGAAAGCCGACCCCTTCGATCGGCTCCATGGGCAGCAGATCCAGGGCGATGATGGTGCCGTTGAGTTGGCCGACTGCCGCGCCTCCTGGCGACATGCGACGCCGCAGGTACTGGCTCCAGGCCCCTGGCGAGGAGCCCAGGTCGACCACGATGTGCCCTGGCTTGATCAGCCCCAGCTGCTCATCGATTTCCTTGAGTTTGTAAGCGGCACGGGCGCGATAGCCCTCTTTCTGGGCGAGCTTGACGTAGGTGTCGTTGACATGGTCATGGAGCCATGCCTTGTTCACCTTCTTGCTTTTCGTGTTTGTTTTCATCCTGCCTCGATAATACGGCCCATGCCCCAAATTCAATTGACTCCCGCAGAGCGCCGGGAACACCGCGCCAATGCCCACCATCTGGACCCCGTCGTCCTGATCGGCGGCGATGGGTTGACCCCCGCTGTCCAAAAAGAAATCAACGCTGCCCTCAATGCCCACGGATTGATCAAAGTCCGCGTCTTCAGCGACGACCGGACATCGCGCGAACAGATTTACCAGACCTTGGCGGCAGAACTCAACGCTGCACCCATCCAACACATCGGCAAGTTGCTGGTGCTCTGGCGCCCGCAGCCTCCCAAGGAGCGCACCGTCGACGAAGACCGCATGCCCGGCCCTCGCGATGTGAAAGTGCTCAAGTTCAGCAAGCGCGGCGGCCAGCGGCCCGAGATCAAGCAGTTGCGCGTCCTTGGCAACCAGCGATTGACGCCCGGCGGCCAGATCAAGCGGGCCAAGAAGCCCAAGCAGAAATCCGTCAAGAAGCGCCAGGCCGATTGATGGGCTCCAGCACGGCGCGAACGCGCCACGTGATCTGCATGAAATGGGGCACCAAATACGGCCCCGAATATGTGAACCGACTTTACGCCATGGTCCGGCGTCATCTCACTGGCGATTTTCGCTTTGTCTGCCTGACGGATGATTCGACGGGCATCCGGGCCGAAGTGCAATGCCTTCCGATTCCCGCACTGGATCTGCCCGCCGGCATTCCGGAGCGCGGCTGGACCAAGCTCGCCACGTTCAGCGCCGATCTGCATGGCCTGTCAGGCACCGCACTGTTCCTGGACGTGGATGTCGTCGTCACAGGCGGTCTTGATGCTTTTTTCGAAGCGCCGGGCGAGTTCCTGATCATCCATGACTACAAACGGCCATGGCGCATCACCGGCAATTCATCGGTGTATCGGTTCGAGATCGGTTCACACCCCGACGTACTCGAATACTTTCGCGGGCACTTCGATGCCATCCGCCGGAAGTTTCGCAACGAACAGGCCTACCTTTCGGACTTCCTGCATCAGCAGGGCAAGCTGAGCTACTGGCCCGCAGGCTGGTGCCCCAGCTTCAAGTACCACTGCATCCCTGCATGGCCTTCCAATTATTGGAAGCCGCCAATCATTCCGGCCGACGCGCGCATCGTGATCTTTCACGGTGAGTGCAACCCGCCCGATGCCCTGGCAGGCCGGCGCAATCGCCGCTTTCGCTACATCCAGCCTGCCACCTGGGTGTCTGAGCACTGGAAAGAGTAAACGGGCAGTAAAAGGAGCGCCCCCTGCGCCGAGAAATCAGCGCCGGGACGTTCGCCACAGGACGGCCAGAGCGCATCCCCACTGCAACGCGTACATCACGCTGCCCACGCTGTGCCACAGCCGTAGATTCTGGCGAGCGACGATGCGGGGCGATACGCCGTACTGCACCAGCAACGCCAGTAAAAGCCCGGCGATCACGAAGACCAGCGCGGCCTGGGCCCAATCCTCCTGCGTCTCTGCATGCCGTCGCTTGGACAACAGGAAAAGGCACACGCAGCAAGCGATCGAGACGAAGGTTTGTGCCTCGAAAAGGCGTGCGGCCATGTTGCCGGCCAGCGCCGGTGTAGGCAGATGCACGAACAGGAGCGGTACGGCCAGGAACCCGATGGCCGACAGACTCCCCCACCACAATGCGGCGGCCAGAACGGGCACGCGGTCATACATGGCAGCGTCTTTCGCTCAGATGTAGCTCACGCCCACCACTTCATAGCGGCGCAGGCCACCGGGGGCCTGGACCTCGGCCGTGTCGCCCTCTTCCTTGCCGATCAGCGCGCGAGCGATGGGGCTGGACACATTGATGAGGCCCAGCTTCAGGTCGGCCTCGTCCTCGCCCACGATCTGGTAGGTGACGGCATCGCCGCTCTCTTCGTCTTCCAGCTTCACCGTGGCACCGAACACCACTTTGCCGCCCGCGTCCAGCGCGGTGGGGTCGATGATCTGCGCAGCGGACAACTTGCTCTCGACTTCCTGGATGCGGCCTTCGATGAAACCCTGCCGGTCTTTGGCGGCCTCGTATTCGGCGTTTTCGCTCAGATCGCCCTGGGCACGCGCCTCGGCGATGGCATTGATCACCGCAGGGCGTTCGACGGTCTTCAGACGGTGCAGCTCTTCCTTGAGCTTTTCAGCGCCGCGCTTGGTAATGGGAATGGTGGCCATTGAATCAGTCTCCACGTTCAATTCGACGCCGCGCAACGCGCGGCCCTCCTGGCGTCTTGCACACCGGTGGATGCACAAACGGACGCCCCAAAAGGAAACCGCCGCGCGTTGCCGCGCGGCGGTCTCTGGTCAGTGGCGATTATGCCGCGTTTGAGGCGGCCGGACGCTTAACCTGACTGTGCCGTTCAGGCCGTCAATTGCGCGTGCAGTTCCTGCACGGAATAAACGTCCAGATGGTCCAGATGCTTCATGCCTTCCACGGCCGCCTCGGCGCCGAAGATGGTCGTGAAGGTGGTGACCCGGGCCTGCAGCGAACTCGTGCGGATCGCGCGGGAGTCGGCAATCGCATTGCGCCGCTCTTCCACCGTATTGATGACCATGACGATTTCGTCGTTCTTGATCATGTCCACGATGTGCGGGCGGCCTTCGGTCACCTTGTTCACCACGGTCACCGGCACGCCGGCCTCCGAGATCGCGGCAGCCGTGCCCTTGGTCGCCACCAGGTCGAAGCCCAGGGTGACCAGTTGCCGACCGATTTCCACCGCACGCGGCTTGTCGCTGTTCTTCACGGTGAGGAACACCTTGCCGGACGTCGGCAGTTTCGTGCCGGCCCCCAGCTGGCTCTTCACGAAAGCCTCACCGAACGTCTTACCCACTCCCATCACTTCGCCGGTGGACTTCATCTCCGGGCCGAGGATCGTGTCCACACCCGGGAACTTGACGAAGGGGAACACTGCCTCCTTCACGCTGAAATAAGGCGGCGTGACTTCCCGCGTGATGCCCTGGCTCGCCAGCGACTGCCCCGCCATGCAGCGGGCCGCCACCTTGGCCAACTGGATGCCCGTGGCCTTGCTGACGAAGGGCACCGTGCGGGATGCGCGCGGATTCACTTCGAGCACATAGATCACGTCTTTGCCATCCTTTTCCTGAATGGCGAACTGCACGTTCATCAAGCCCACCACGCTCAGGCCCTCGGCCATGGCCGCAGTCTGGCGCTTGAGTTCATCCACCGTGGCCTTGCTGAGGTAGTAAGGCGGCAACGAGCAGGCCGAGTCGCCGCTGTGCACGCCGGCTTGCTCGATGTGCTCCATCACGCCCCCGATGAAAACCTTGCCCTCGGGGTCGCGCAGGCAATCCACATCGCACTCGATCGCATCGTTCAGGAAACGGTCCAGCAGCACGGGCGAGTCGTTGCTCACCTTGACGGCTTCGCGCATGTAGCGTTCCAGATCCCGCTGTTCGTGGACGATTTCCATGGCACGGCCACCCAGCACATAGCTGGGGCGCACGACCAGTGGATAGCCCAACGCGGCAGCCTTCTCCAGGGCCTCCGGCTCGGTGCGTGCCGTGGCGTTGGGTGGCTGGCGCAGCCCCAGGTCGTTGAGCAGTTTTTGAAAGCGCTCGCGGTCTTCCGCAGCATCGATCATGTCCGGACTGGTGCCGATGATCGGCACGCCCTCGGCCTCCAGGCCGAGCGCCAGCTTCAGGGGCGTCTGACCACCGTACTGCACGATCACGCCCGTGGGCTTTTCCTTGTCGACGATTTCCAGCACGTCTTCCAGCGTGAGCGGCTCGAAATAAAGCCGATCCGACGTGTCGTAGTCGGTCGAAACCGTTTCCGGATTGCAGTTGACCATGATGGTTTCATAGCCGTCCTCGCGCATGGCGAGTGCGGCGTGAACACAGCAGTAGTCGAACTCGATGCCTTGGCCGATGCGGTTGGGGCCACCGCCCAGCACCATGATCTTCTTGTTGGTGGTGGGCGCGGCTTCGCACTCGTCCTCGTAGGTCGAGTACATGTAAGCCGTGTTGGTGGCGAACTCGGCGGCGCAGGTGTCCACCCGCTTGTAGACGGGACGCACGTTGAGTGCCCGGCGCGCCTCCCGCACGGCCTTTTCCTGCGTCCGCAGGAGCTTGGCCAGGCGGCGATCGGAAAAGCCCTTTTTCTTGAGCGCGCGCAGCGTAGCGGCGTCGATGGCAGCCAGCGCGCCATCCCCCTTTTCATCGGTCAGCTTGTCCAGATCCAGTTCGATCTTCACGATCTCTTCGATCTGCACCAGGAACCATTTGTCGATCTTGGTGAGGTCATGCACCTCGTCGACCGACAGGCCCATGGCGAAGGCATCGCCCACATACCAGATGCGCTCGGGACCAGGCTCGCCCAGTTCCTTTTCCAGCAGTTCGCGGTCCTGCGTCTTTTCATTCATGCCGTCCACGCCGACTTCCAGGCCACGCAACGCCTTCTGGAAAGACTCCTGGAACGTGCGGCCCATGGCCATGACCTCGCCCACCGACTTCATCTGCGTGGTCAGGCGGCTGTCGGCCGTGGGGAACTTCTCGAATGCAAAACGTGGAATCTTGGTGACCACGTAGTCGATCGAGGGTTCGAACGATGCGGGCGTAGCGCCGCCCGTGATTTCGTTCTTCAGTTCGTCGAGCGTGTAGCCCACCGCGAGCTTCGCCGCGACCTTGGCGATCGGAAAGCCCGTGGCCTTCGATGCCAGGGCCGACGACCGCGATACGCGTGGATTCATCTCGATGACGATCATGCGACCGTCTTTCGGATTCACCGAGAACTGCACGTTGGAGCCACCGGTATCCACGCCGATCTCGCGCAGCACCGCGAGGGACGCGTTGCGCATGATCTGGTATTCCTTGTCGGTCAGCGTTTGCGCAGGCGCCACCGTGATCGAGTCGCCCGTGTGCACGCCCATCGGATCGAGGTTCTCGATCGAGCAGATGATGATGCAGTTGTCCGCCTTGTCGCGAACCACTTCCATCTCGTACTCTTTCCAGCCGAGCAGCGATTCTTCGATCAGCAGTTCGTTGGTGGGCGAAGCCTCCAGCCCGCGCTTGCAGATGGTCTCGAACTCTTCAGGGTTGTAGGCAATGCCGCCGCCGGTGCCGCCCAGCGTGAAGCTGGGACGGATCACCGTGGGAAAGCCCACGGTCTTTTGCACCGTCCACGCCTCGTCCATGCTGTGGGCGATGCCGGAGCGGGCCGAGCCCAGGCCGATGCGGGTCATCGCATCCTTGAACTTGAGGCGGTCTTCCGCCTTGTCGATCGCCTCGGGCGTGGCGCCGATCAGCTCCACCTTGTACTTGTGCAGCACGCCATTGCGCCACAGGTCGAGGGCGCAATTGAGCGCCGTCTGCCCGCCCATCGTCGGCAGGATCGCGTCGGGGCGCTCCTTGGCGATGATCTTCTCGACGGTCTGCCACGTGATGGGCTCGATGTAGGTCACATCGGCGGTGGCCGGGTCGGTCATGATCGTCGCAGGATTGCTGTTGATCAGGATGACTTTGTAGCCTTCCTCGCGCAGGGCCTTGCAGGCCTGCACGCCGGAATAGTCGAATTCGCAGGCTTGGCCGATGATGATGGGGCCGGCGCCGATGATGAGGATCGATTTGAGGTCTGTGCGCTTCGGCATTATTTCTTCTCCATCAGCGCAGTGAAGCGGTCAAACAGGTAGGCGATGTCGTGCGGGCCGGGCGAGGCCTCGGGGTGGCCCTGGAAACAGAACGCGGGCTTGTCCGTGCGCTCCAGGCCCTGCAGCGTGCCGTCGAACAGGCTGATGTGCGTGGGGCGCAGGGTCGCCGGCAGCGACTCCATCTCCACGGCAAACCCATGGTTCTGGCTGGTGATGCTGACACGGCCGTTGTCCAGGTCCTTCACGGGATGGTTCGCGCCATGGTGGCTGTTGTCCATCTTGAAGGTCTTCGCGCCGCTGGCCAGGGCCATGATCTGGTGGCCCAGGCAGATGCCGAAGGTGGGCACGCCGGCATCGATGATCTGGCGCGTGGCTTCGATGGCGTAGTCGCACGGCGCCGGATCGCCAGGGCCGTTGGACAGGAACACGCCATCGGGCTTCATGGCCAGCACCTCGGCTGCCGGGGTCTTGGCCGGAACCACGGTGAGTCGGCAGCCGCGCTCGGCCAGCATGCGCAGAATGTTCTTTTTCACGCCGTAGTCGTAGGCCACCACGTGAAAGCGCGGAGCGGCAAGGGTGCCGTAACCCGAACCAAGCTTCCACTCGGTCTGGTCCCACGGATAGGCCGCAGAGGTGCTCACCACCTGGGCCAGATCCAGGCCCTTCATGCTGGGTGCCGCCTTGGCGGCGGCCAGGGCCTCGTCGATGCGCGCCTGGGTCACCGCTTCGCCGGCCGCAAGCCCGACGATGGCGCCGTTCTGCGCTCCGTGGGTGCGCAAGATGCGCGTGAGCTTGCGGGTGTCGATGTTGGCGATGGCAACGGTGTTTTCGCGCACAAGGTACTGCGAGAGGGTCTCGGTGCTGCGGAAATTGCTGGCCAGCAACGGCAGGTCTTTGATGATCAAGCCTGCGGCATGGACCTTGTCGGCTTCGATGTCCTCGGTATTGACACCGTAGTTGCCGATGTGCGGATACGTCAGGGTGACGATCTGCTGGCAGTAGCTCGGGTCGGTGAGGATTTCCTGGTAGCCGGTGATCGCGGTGTTGAACACCACTTCGCCGACCGTGGTGCCGGTGGCACCAATCGAATTGCCGATAAAGACCGTGCCGTCTGCGAGCGCCAGGATGGCGGGCGGGAAGGATCCCTGTAGAGACAAAAGCACTGGGTTCTCCGAATGGTTACGGGTCGCCCGGAGTCCGCAGGAAGACATTCCTGAAGACTGCTGCTTGTTGGGGGATTGCTTTGGTTGCTGCCGGGCGACGTTTTTGCGGGAAAGCCTCCAATTGTAGCCTCACTGAAAGAGCATCCCGACTTCCGCGGCCCATTCAGCCCCCGCAAACCGGATCCGGCGATGCAACGATCGTCAGCGAGCAGGCTCTTTTGTCCTACACCACGACGGCCGAGGCCCCCTGAAAGATCGCAGCGGTTGGCATCCTGCGGCGCCCGCCCCCCTCGCCGCTCGCCCCCTCTCCTTGCAATGCCGCTTGCCAAATCCGATGAAAGCATCCACCACGCATTCTGCCCAACACAGTCTTCAGCGGCTCGGGCAGTGGCTCACGGTCATGGGCTACCGGTTCGTCACGGTAACGCCGCTCACGCACCAGAGAGTGCTTGCAAGGCCGCACGTCCCTGAGGCTTCGGACCTGCGTGACGCATTTGGATGGAACCGACCTTTTCCAAAAGACCAGCTTCCCCCAGATCTATCAACTGCTCTGCTGGACGATGGCTGGCTGCAGTCCGCCCCAAATGGGCTGCTGCAAAGCAACGTTCGGTTCAGTTCGCTCGATGGATTCCTCTTTGCCCACTCCGCCTTTCCGACGGCGCAAGAGGATGCCGTTTTCTTCGGGCCGGACACCTACCGGTTTGCGAGTTTCATCCGCCATCAGTTGCGAATGCAGCCGCAGCCGGAATCGCCACGCATTGCCGATGTGGGGTGCGGCGCCGGGCCGGGAGGACTCGTCGCGGCGAGGGCGTGGCAGGCGCAGCCCAACGGATGCGAGATCGTCCTGGTGGACATCAATCCCAGCGCGCTCTTGCACGCGAAAGCCAATGCAGCAGTCGCCGGCTACCCCTATGCGCAGTGCGTTCAAAGTGACCTCTTCTCCGAGGTCGCTGGCAGGTTCGATCTCATCGTCTCCAACCCGCCCTACTTGGTTGACGATGCCAACCGCACGTACCGGCACGGAGGCGGACAGTTTGGAGAAGCCCTTTCCGAGCGCATTTTGAAAGAGAGCCTCGATCGCTTGACGCCCACCGGCCGCCTGCTACTCTACACCGGCTCGACCATCGTCGAAGGACGCGGTGCTTTGCGCGACTCCGTTGTCGCCTACGCCGCGGCCCACGACTGTGCGGTGCACTATGAAGAACTGGACCCCGATGTCTTCGGAGAGGAACTGGAAGGGCCGGCCTATGCCAAGGCGGATCGGATCGCGGCCGTCGGCGTGGTGGTGCAAAGGCGGGCTGCATGAGATTTCTGGGCATTGGGCAGACCAACGACCTGGCGGCCATGTATGGCGGCCTCCAGCACCGCGGCCACGAGGTGCGGGTCGTGATTGAAGACCCTGCGTGCCACGACGTCTTTCAGGGCATCCTGCAGCGGGTCGAAGGATGGGAAAGCGAACTGGGATGGATCAAGGCGGCTGGAAACGAAGGCGTGATCCTCTTCGAATCCGCGACCCAGGGCGAATTGCAGGATGCATTGCGTGCGGAAGGCTTTCAGGTCATCGGCGGCAGCGCCCTCGGCGATCGACTGGAGGCGGACCGCGCCTTCGGGCAGAGTGCCTTGCAGGCCGCGGGACTGCAGGTAGCGGGCTGCCACCGTTTCACCGACTATGGCGAAGCGATGGTGTTCCTTGATGACCATCCCGCACGTTATGTACTCAAGTTCAACGGGGCCTCCGGCGAGCGCACGAGCAACTACGTCGGCCAGTCCAGCAACGGCGCCGACGTGCGCGCCCTGCTGGCCATGCACGCGGGCAAAACCCGAGTGGACCAGGCCGAGGCACCGGACTTCATCTTGATGGAGTTCATCGATGGGATCGAGATCGGGGTCGGCGGGTATTTCAACGGCCATGACTTTCTGTCGCCCGTGTGTGTCGATTTCGAGCACAAGCGGTTTTTCCCGGGCGACCTGGGCGAGCTCACCGGAGAGATGGGCACCATCGTGAGCTACCACGAAAGCGCGCGCCTGTACGACACCGTCCTGCGTCCCCTGCTGTCCATGCTGCGGGATGGCGGTTACTGTGGCTACATCAACGTGAACCTCATCGCCAACGAAAACGGGCTGTGGCCCCTCGAATTCACTTGCCGGTTCGGCTACCCGGGTTTCGCGATTTGCGAAGCGCTTCACGATGATCCGTGGGACGCCATCTTTCGCCGAATGCTGCGCCGCGACACGTTGGACTTCGGTACGAAAAAGGGTTTTGCCTGCGGCGTGGTTCTTACAGTCCCGCCGTTTCCCTACCGGCATGGGTATGCGGAACTGTCCAAGGGTTTGCCGGTGTTCCTGGATCCCTCCATCACGCAGGCACAGCGAGACAGCCTGCATTTTTCAGAGGTGGCTCTGCATCAGGGACAGCTGGTGGCGAGTGGCTCATGCGGCTACCTGGGCGTTGCCACGGGCGTGGGCGCAACAGTGCATGCCGCCAACCTGGCCGCGCTGGATTGCGTTCGCCAAGTGATCGTGCCCAATCTGCGGTACCGTAGCGACATTGGCCCGCGGCTGCACGGGGGCGAATTGCAGCAACTGCGCTCGTGGGGCTGGCTGCAGGGGAAGCCATCGGCGGCGTAGGACCTTGCCGACCGGGGTTCGCGCCATCTGGTGGTTTCTGCCTTCTTTCCAGCATCGCAGCATGGGTCCACTCCTCCAGCCCATCGCCAACGATGCTTGCACAAAAAATTCTTCCCTCCGTCGACCACCATGGCAGCCAAGCACCTCGCGCTGACGATGCGCAGCGCCCGAATGCCGCCGGCCCCTATCGTCGTCTCTACGAAGCGCTGCTCACGCCGTCCCCCACGCTGCAAACCCGCCAGCACGCCGCCCAGTGGCTGCAGCGGCTGATGGACGATAGCAAAGACGTCCCCAGCGCATTGTGCGAAGCACCCGAGGACCTGCATGCGTGGGCCCACGCAAACGCCCAGTCTGTGGCGCAGCGCTATCAAGCCTACCTGGATGGGCGGCGCGCAGGCGGCGAGCGCCAGTATTTTCACAACCGCGCCCATGCGCTCAACTTTCTGGCATCGGTGGCGCCCACCAAGCTGGTGGACGGGTCCTGGCTCTACGGTCTGGCGCAGCATTCATCGACTGAACGGCTGCGACCCCTGCTCCAGACCTACCTCGAAGAACTCGGAGACGGCGTGCCGCACAAGAACCACGTCACGCTCTATCGCCAATTGATGCGCCGGCACGGCCTTCAGCAAGACCTGCAACTGGACGATGCCAACTATCTGCAGGGCGCGGTGCAATTGGCCCTGGGATGGAATGCCGAGCATTTCCTGCCGGAGGTCATCGGCTTCAACCTGGGCTATGAACAGTTGCCGCTGCACCTGCTGATCACGGCGTACGAGCTCAACGAGCTTGGGATCGACCCCTACTACTTCACGCTTCACGTCACGGTCGATAACGGCGACAGCGGCCATGCATGGCAAGCTTGCGAAGCAGTGCTTCAGATGATGGAAGTGCAGGCAGACCGCGAGCAGTTTTGGCAGCGCGTTCGCGCCGGGAGCAAGCTCGCAGACGCCGGGCGTGGCACGCAGGAGGTCATCACATCTTTTGACGCCAGGGCCGAAGTGGTAAAAATCTTCGAAAGAAAGGCACCGGCCGGTGCAGGCATGCACTCCGACTATTGCCGCATTGGCGGGCGCACCGTCAACGATTGGCTGGGGCCCCAGGGCAACATCGATGCATTGCTCGACGCGCTGGTGGACGGCGGGTGGATCCGACTCGGCGCGCCGGTGGCGCAAAGCCGATTCTGGAACCTGCTTCAAGGAGAACGCGCGGAAATGTTCGGCGTTTTCACGGGATATGAGTTGCAGGTGATCCACGACTGGATTCGTGGCGAGGACAGCCGCGACGGACAGGACTATGCCCAGCCCGCCTCGGCCAACCAGACGCGCAGACTGCCCTCGTTCAGAGCCCTGGCACGCCACCGCTCGGCGGGCCCTTTCGCGGCCAGCGCAGAGCCTGTACTGGACCCCGAACTGAATCAATTCAATGAACAACTCCAGTCACTGGAAGGAGAGCAGCGCCGACAGTTCCTCAGCGCCGCGCTGTCTCCCGCGACGCATTGGACTTCGACAGGGTTGCTGGCCACCCGGCTCTTCATCAACGAAGGCTGGGCGGCCTGACCGCTGGAGCGACCATTGCCCTGAGACAGCGGTGGACCGCAAAGACTTACAGGGGTGATGGCATCTGCAGCAACGAAGGGTCGCTGCCGATCGCATTCAACTGTCCGTCTCCGCCGATGCGAAAGTGCGCGTTCTGACCGGTCGCAATCGCCACGCAGGCGGCAAAGCAGTGGGCCGGCAAGATCAATGTGCCGATGGCGTCGGTTGTCGTGACTTCAAAGCCCGCAGGAGCCGCAGGTTCGCCGAGGGTGAACCCGATCAGCAGCATCTGCCCCAGACCTGCCACCTTGGCGCCGATAAGCTCGATGCAACCCACTGCCTGCTCGACCACCCAGCCAGAAGTGGCATAGGGGGCATGCCCGCCGAGGGCAATGGTGCGCACTCCCCGCGCTTTGATGACGCTGTACTGCTCCCACTCAGGCGCGAGATGGAGCGGCGAAAATTGCTGAAAGAGCCCGCGGTGGCGCGGGGCGCGCGTGGGGTAGTTGGTGCTCATGGATTGCCTCATGGGATAGGATTTATGGCGCGTCCTACCCTCCTGGACAGCCGACGGAACGAATGCCTGGGCTTGCGCAGGAATGCGGGTTCGACACGTGCAGCGCTTCCAACGGCAATCGATGTGCCACCCATCTGTTTTCAGCGGTAGACCCCGAACAAATCGTCTGCACCCCGGCGCTGGATTCAACGGCTTTGGGGGCCTGAATCGCGACCTGCGCCCTGCGGCGCGCGAGTCGCTCCGTTGGGTTTCGTGCTGGAAGTGCTGTCCGACAGAGTGGCCTCCGCATCGGCTGACGCACCGGCTTTGGCACCGCCAGTATTCGAATTGCGGCGACTATGGCTCTTGGCGCCAGCGGCGCGGGCTTCTTCGGAGGTGAACTGATGCGCCGTGCCCTTTTGATGCGCCGCCTGCCCACCCTTGCTTGAAATTTCACGTTGCTTTGCCGCATCCATGGCGGCGAAGCCACGATTGCTACTGGATGGATTGCCTTGGTTGGCCATTTCGATACTCCTTCAATGTGCTCCCGTGGAGGGGAGCGGCCCAGGCCTGGCGGTCAAACCAGGCTTGGCACGGCAGAGGCAATCGACATGCCCGGCACCTGCAGGCCCCCTTGCGCAGCTACCGGTCCACGTCTGCCTGGATTGCTCGCTTGACACAACGCGCAGCCTCTTGCCTCGCATGCCTGCGGCGAGCGGTACCCGCATAAAGCGTCTGCACCAGGTCAATCGCATCGCAATCCGCTTGCGCTGCACTGAACCGCATTTGCGCACAGGCCACAGTCGTGATCCGGGGCTGCATGCCCTGCAGCACATCGACCAGCCCACACCAATGACCATCCACCGCCAACGTGCGGGAAAACAAGGTCAATCCGTCAATGGAAGCCCAGGCGAAAGCCATGATTGATCTTTGGTGAATTGGTCTTCACCCTGAGGTGCAAACCGTTGGTTCAAACGTTCCTGTGACGTTCCGGCGCCGCCGAAATGCGAAGCGCCTGCCGGTACTTGGTGACCGTGCGCCGGGCGACCGAAAACCCCTGCTGCGCCAGCAGGCCGGCAATCGCCGCATCGGACAAAGCATGTAAGGGCGACTCGGCCGCAATCAACTCCGACACCAGCTCCTTGACGGCCGCAGGAGCGCAGGTGGTGCCATTGCGCGTAGACAAGCCGCGCGAGAAAAAATACTTGAGTTCATGCAAGCCGAACGGGGTCGCCAAGAACTTGTTGTTGGTGACACGGGACACGGTGGATTCGTGCACCCCCACTTCCTGCGCGATTTGCTGCAGCTTCAGTGGTTTGAGCGCCAACGGGCCATGCTCGAAAAACGCCTGCTGGTGCCGCCCGATGGCTCGCGCCACCGCCAGGATGGTGGCAAAGCGCTGCGCCACGTTACCCACCAACCAACGCGCTTCCTGCAGGCAGGCGCTCAACGCCGCACTCTCACCATGGCGCTTGCGCTGCTGAAACATCCGCGCATAGGCGGAATGCACCCGAAGGCGAGGCATCACAGCATCGTTGAGAACCATTTGCCAACCTCTCCCGCCCCTCACCGCCACGATGTCAGGCACCGCCAGCGGCACATCGTCTTGCAGGAAGGCGCGGCAAGGACTGGGGTTGAGCGCGCGAATCTTCGCGCAAGCCGCTGCTGCAGCCTCGCGCGACACCCCCAGCGCCTCGGACAGCCGTGTGGGATCGCGCAACGCCACGGCTTTCAGGTGGCCTTCAATGGCACGACGCACCAGATCCCGGGTCGTCACGCACTCCATCGTGTGCAATTGCAATAGCAGGCAATGCTGCAGGTCCACGGCGGCAACGCCTGCTGGATCCAGCCCCTGGACCCGGCGCCACGCCATGCGGATTTCCTGCCCATCCGGCTCCGGAGACAGGGCCATGGTGTGCACCGCCTGCTCGATCTCTTCAAGCCCGCCGCGCAGGTAGCCATCGTCGTCCAGCGATTCGATGACCGCCTTTGCCAACAGCAGATCCCGCTCCGGCAGACGAAGCAGGTCCAGTTGCCCATGCAAATGGGCTCGCAATGAAATGGGCGCTGCTGAACGCTCCCAGGCCCTCTCCCCATCGCTGTCGGCAGACGGGATCCGGCCGCTGCCAGATGACGGACTCCAGTCGCTCGGCGGCGCGTGCGGCACCGCCTGCATATCCCGCTGCGCATCGCCATCCTCGACTTCCAGCAGCGGATTGCTCTCCACCGCCTCCCTCACCGCGCGTGCGAAATCCTGTGAGGACATCTGCAGCAGGCGCACGGCATGCTGCAAGCGGGGCGAAGCATTCTGGGTGAGTGCTGCGGAAGTGCTCAGACTAAGCTGGCTCATCGAAGGTCCATGGGTTGGGGAGCATCCCATGCAACAAAGCAAGGCATATGCCAAACAACGCATGGCTTGGAAAGAGCTCACCCAGCCTCGAAAACGAGCACTTGGCGCTATCCTTCAATGCAGGCATGTTGCTCAACCGGTAGAGATTGCCGCAATTCCTGCCGGTTTCGCCCACGGGTTCGTTGCTTGGTCCGGTTTTTACCGGCGCTGACTGGCACGCGGCATGCTGCGGCACTGGCACCCGGCAACACCATCACGAGCGGAGCGCCCTCGCCCATCATGAATGACACCTCCACACCCATCCCGACAGCAGCGCCTCACCCCGCCGCAGAGGTCCCCGTTGCAGCGCCGCCGTGGCTTTCCATGGCTGGTGTGGGGCATGAATTGCGCACCCCGCTGGGCGCACTGTCCGCAGCGCTGGAGGTGATTGCGCTCGCCCCCCATCCAATGCCCATCCAGAGCGAAGCGTGCGCGGTGGCCGCTCGGCAGACACGGCATCTGTCTTCGCTGCTGGAAGACCTGCAGGACGTGCTGGCGGCGCGCGAGGGGCGCATGGAACTGCGGCGTGTGCCGCTGGACTTCTCGGGTCTGGTGCGGCAGGCCTGGGAGGCATTGGTGAACTCCAACAAAGGCTATGCCTGCACCCAGCAGATCGCTGCGGACCTGCGGGTCATGGCAGATCCTCGCCTGATGCGCCGGGCGATGGATCAGATGCTTTGCCGGGCGTGCAAAGCGGCGGCGCCGGGCATGCGCATGGACTTGAACGTGTTCAGGCAAGGGGGCGAGGTGCGCGTGGAAGTTCGCGGCCTGCCGAACGACCACATGGAGCGGCCCTCGGGAGCCGCATGCCTGCTGGCTCTGCATGTGCGGGTCGGCGCACCTGCCACCTTGGCAGACCTTCTTGCCGACCATGTCATTGCACTGCATGGGGGACGCACTCCATCGCACTCCGATGGACCGCTGCAGTATCTCGCGCTGCCCTGCCTCGCAGAAACGCCACCACCGCCAGCCCGACTGCGGCGCCTGAAGGTGCTTGTCGCACTGCACGGCGCGCAAGATCGCCAGAAAGCAGTGCGAACTCTGGAGCGCCAGGGATATACCGTGCTGGACGGCGGGGCGACCCAGCCGGCGCTGGACCTGTTGCTGCAGCACGTGCCCGATCTGGTTCTTGCAAATGCTCAGCCTGCCAAAGAGGCGCGCGCGTTTGCAGCCGCCGCGCGGGAGACCGGGTATGCCGGCCGCATGGTGGCCGTGGCAGCCGCCATGCCTTGTGCGCAGGAAGAGGCGTTGGATGCAGCCGGCGCCCGGCGCGCAGGCTTTGACGCATGGGCCGCCTGGGGCCAGTGGCCCCAGGTGCTGACGGACGCGCTGGAACGCGAAAGCGGTTGACCGCTGTACGTTCGTTTACACCCATGGCAGCGATCGCTGCAAATAATTCCTCTTTTTCAAATTCTTACTCGGGGAGATTTGCATGGCCCATGCCCTGGTAGTGGAAGACGATGCCGACTCCGCGCGCATGCTCGCGAGCTTGTTGCACACTGGCGGATTCACGGCAGCCACGGCGTCTTCGCTCCGGGATGCGCGCCGTCAGATTGCCCTGCAGCGCCCCGACATCGTGCTGCTCGACCTGCAGTTGCCCGACGGCAATGGGCTGTCCCTGTGCGAGGAGGCCGAACTGCTCTCCTATTCGGAAGTGGTGCTGATCACTGGCCACGCCAGCCTGGACACATCGATCCAGGCCCTTCGCCTGGGCGCTGCGGATTACCTTATCAAGCCGGTGGATACGCAACGGCTCAGTGCCGTGCTCTCCCGCGCTCGCTCGCCCTCCACCCTGCTGGCCGAGATCCAGGACATGCGCCTGCAGTGGGAATCGACCGGCCGCTTCGGCCACCTGCTGGGCCGGTCGCCCATCATGCGCGAGGTGTACGAGCAGATCGCATGCGTGGCCGGCACCTCGGTCTCGGTGTTCGTGACAGGGGAAAGCGGCTCTGGGAAGGAGCTGGTTGCCCGCACCCTCCATGACCTCAGCCGGCGACGCGACGGTCCTTTTCTGGCGGTGAACTGCGGCGCGATCTCGCCCCAGCTGATCGAGAGCGAAATCTTTGGCCACGAGCGGGGCAGCTTCACGGGGGCGGACCGACAGCACCTGGGGTTTTTCGAGCGCGCCAATGGCGGCACCCTTTTCCTGGACGAGATCACCGAGATGCCGCTGGAGCTGCAGGTCAAGCTCTTGCGCGTGCTGGAGACCGGCACGTTCCTGCGCGTGGGCTCCACCGAGGCGCGACACACCGATGTGCGCATCGTGGCTGCCAGCAACCGCAACCTGGCCCAGGCCGTGGTGGATGGCGCGTTGCGGGAAGACCTGCTATACCGCCTCAACGTGTTCCCGCTGCACCTGCCGCCTCTGCGGGACCGGCTGGAAGACCTGCCCCTTCTGGCACAGCATTTCCTGGACGACATCGCAGCACGTGAGGGGGGCCGAAAGACGCTGACCGCCGCCGCCCTGGAGCGCCTGGCGGAATACCGGTGGCCCGGCAACGTGCGCGAGTTGCGCAACGTGCTGCAGCGCGCCTTCGTGATGACGCAAGAAGGGCCGGTGACCGAGCGCTGGTTGCCGCGCGACCTCGTGCCTTCGCAGCCACTGCCACCGCTTGCGCCGCAGCAACGCGAGATGGCACCGATGGCCGACGGCGCTGCCGCCTCCACCGAACTGCGGCTGCAGCTGGGCAGCTCGCTGGCGGAAGTGGAGCGGGCGCTGATCCTCGCCACCTTCGCCCACTGCGGGCAGCGGCGCGAGCAGACCGCCGCCATGCTGGGCATCAGCATGAAGACGCTGTACAACCGGCTGAAGGAATACGGCGACGGCGCCTGACCGGCTGACGGTGGCCGTCACCGGGCCTGGCCTTCTCAAGGGCGGCAAATCGTCCGGGCTCCAAGCCTGCGGCCTGAACGCCGGTACAACCCGTTGTCCGGTCATACATCCTGAATCCAGAACCCGCCATGCGCCGGGCACACTGGGCGCGCACGCCATCGCCCGCCCCAGCAGTCCACGCGCGTCTCCGCGCGCAGCGGCCGCTCCCCCAGCAAGCCCAACCCCTATACGGCATCGAACGAACCCCGCGCATGCTTTCCGCCGTGGCCCACCAGACCACGCCGTCGAACGCGAAAGCCCACGATCGATAATCGGCATTCACTAGAAAGACGCCAACATGGATGACTCGCTGACCACCCCCGACGAAGCCGAAGAGCATGTGGGAGAGGCGCTGGACAGCGTGGCGCCGGCGCGGGCCTATCACATGTTGCCGCTGATCGGTCTGGGTGGTTCGGCGGGCAGCATCCCGGCCCTGCAGACCTTTCTGCAGTCCATGCCCGAAGACCCCGGACTGGCTTTCGTCGTCATCCTGCACCTGTCGCCCGACCACGACAGCGAGCTGGCCGAAATCCTGCAGCGCAGCACCTCCCTGCAAGTGATGCAGGTGCGCGAGACCTGCAAGGTCCAGGTCAACACCGTCTACGTCATCCCGCCTGGCAAGGTGCTGCGCACCTATGACGGCTTTCTGCAGCTGGCCGATCTGCCGAGCCCGCGCCATGGCCATGTGACCGTGGACCTGTTCTTTCGCATGCTGGCCGACACCCACGGTCCGCATGCCACGGCCATCGTGCTGTCCGGCATGGATGGCGACGGTGCCATTGGCATCAAGCGCATCAAAGAGCGGGGCGGACTCACGATCGCCCAGGACCCGGACGAGGCGGAGCACAGCAGCATGCCCCGCTCGGCGCTGGCCACCGGCATGGTGGACTGGACGCTGCCCGCGGCGGCCATGCCCGGCCGGCTGCTGGAGTACTACCGGCTGGAGCGCCGCCTGAAGCTGCCTTCGGAGAAGGGACCCCCGCCCATGGAAAACCCGATTCCCCATGGCATGGCCACAGAAGCGGCCCTGCGCGACGTGCTGATCTTCCTGCGAACGCGGACCGGCCGGGACTTCGCCTACTACAAGCGGGCCACCATCCTGCGGCGCATCGGCCGGCGCATGCAGGTCAACGGCATCGCCGATCTGCCGGGCTATCTGGATTGCCTGCGCACGCGGCCCGGTGAGGCTGGGGCGCTGCTGCAGGACCTGCTCATCAGCGTGACCAACTTCTTTCGCGATGGCGAATGCTTCAGTGCGCTGGAGGCGCACATCGGGGGGCTGTTTGCCGGCAAGGGGCCGGGGGACTCGCTCCGTGTGTGGGTGGCCGCCTGCGCCACGGGCGAGGAGGCCTACTCCATCGCCATCTTGCTCAGTGAATACGCACGCAAGGTGGATGCGGCGCCGGTGATCCAGGTCTTCGCCAGCGATCTGGACGACGAGGCCATCGGCATCGCCCGCGAGGGGCTCTACCCAACGACCATCGAGGCCGACGTGTCGGAAGAACGGCTGCGCCGGTATTTTGTGAAGGAGCACCGCGGCTACCGGCTTCGCCGCGAAATCCGCGAAATGGTGCTGTTTGCGGTGCATGACGTGCTCAAGGATTCGCCGTTCTCGCGGCTCGACCTCGTCACCTGCCGCAACCTGCTGATCTACCTGAACCGCAACGCCCAGCACCGCGTGTTCGACACCTTCCATTTCTCGCTCAAGCCCCGCGGGCTGATGTTTCTGGGCTCGTCGGAATCCGTCGAAGACAATAGCTCCCTGTTTGTCGTGCTCGACAAGAAGCACCGCATCTACAGCCACCGCCCCGCCTCGCGCTCGGGCATGCCAGGGCACTCCGCGCCCGGCACCGTCTCGCTCGCCATGGAGGCGCAGCACGCCGCGCGGTCCGGCCCGGTGCTGGCCGGCCCGGCCTTCACCTCGACGCCCCCGGCCTCGCGCGATCTGCCGCCCCTCGATGGCCGCAGCCACAGCTGGGGTGAGCTGCATTTCCGGCTGCTGGAGAAGATCGCGCCGCCCTCCGTGCTGATCGATGCCGGCCACGACATCGTGCACCTGTCGCCCAACGCCGGCGAGTTCCTGCGCTTTCAGGGCGGCGAGCCCAGCCGCAACCTGCTGCGCGCCATCCACGAGGACCTGCGCATCGAAGTGCGCGCGGCGCTCTACCAGGCGGCGCAGCGCAAGATGGCCGTGGAGACCCCGCCCGTGGCCGTCACCCATGCCGGCAGCGAACTGGTGCTGGTGGTCCGCATCGTCCCGTTCCACGAGGCGCCGGGTTTTCATCTGGTGATCATCCAGCCCGCGTCGGCGCTGCAGCCGCTGCTGCCCATGCCGGTGCGGCCCATGTCGGTCTCCGAGCCACTGGCGCAGCACCTGGAGCAAGAACTGGAGCGCATGAAACTGCACCTGCGCGACACGGTCGAGCAGTACGAGGTGTCCACCGAAGAACTCAAGGCCAGCAACGAAGAGCTGCAGGCCATGAACGAAGAGCTGCGCTCGGCCACCGAGGAACTCGAAACCAGCCGAGAAGAACTGCAGTCGATCAACGAAGAGCTCACCACCGTCAACCACGAGCTCAAGAGCAAGGTCGATGAACTCGGCCACTCCAACAGCGACATGCACAACCTGATGGACGCCACCGCGATCGCGACGGTGTTCCTGGACCGCGAGCTGTGCATCACCCGCTTCACCCCCTCGGCGATCACGCTGTTCAAACTGATTCCCACCGACATCGGCCGCCCGCTGTCCGATCTGGCAACCCACCTGGACTACCCGGAGATGACCTCCGATGCCCGCCGCGTCCTGGAGCGGCTGGTGCCGATGGAGCGCGAGGTCGGCAAGGGCAGCGGCCAGTGGTTCCTGGTCAGGGCCCTGCCCTACCGCACGCTGGACGACCGCATTGCCGGGGTGGTGCTCACCTTCGTGGACATCACCGAACGCAAGCACAGCCAGGAGGCCTTGCGCGTCTCGCAGGACCGATTCAGTCTCATCGTCAGCCAGGCGACGGCCGGGGTGATGGAGGTGTCGCTGGACGGGCGCATCGAATTCACCAATCGCAGCTACCGCGAACTGCTGGGCTATTCCGAGGCCGACATCGTGGGCATGTCGCTGCTCGACCTCGTCCACCCCGACGACCGGGCCGAGAGCGCACGGCTGTTCGAGAAACTCGCCCGCCACGGCGAGCCGTTCCAGGTCGAAAAGCGCTGCCTGCGCAAGGACGGCTCAGTGATCTGGACCTTCAACAACGTGAGCCGCCTGTCGAATGTGCAAGGCCGTGCGGACGCTGCCTTGGTGATGTGCACCGACGTGACGGAACGCAAACGGGCGGAGGAAGCCCTCAGCCGCAGCGAGGAGCAGTTGCGGCTCATCGTGGAGAACGCTGTCGAGTTCGCCATCTTCTCCACCGACCCGCAGATGCGCGTGACCCGCTGGAACGTGGGCGCCGAGCGCCTGCTCGGCTACCCCGAGGCCGAGGTGCTGGGGCAGCCCGCCGACATCATCTTCACCGACGAAGACCGCGCCCTGGGCGCACCGCAGATCGAGGTGCGCCAGGCGCTGACCGATGGCCGCGCCATGGACGACCGCCTGCACCGCCGCAAAGATGGCACCACCTTCTGGGCCAGCGGGGTGTTGATGCCGATGCTCGACGATGGCGCCGTGGTCGGCTTCGTCAAGATCCTGCGCGACCAGAGCCGTGCCCGCCAAGCCCAGGAAGACCTGGAGACCAGCCGGGCCGAACTGGTCGAGGCCCTGCGGCAGAAAGAAGCCGCGCACTCGGCCTTGGAAGCCGCCGACGCCGCCAAGGACCGCTTCCTGGCCGTGCTGTCGCACGAACTGCGCAACCCCCTCGCCTCCATCCGCAATGCCGCAGAGGCGCTGCAGTCGGGGCAGTTGAACGGCGAGGAGCGGGCCCAGTCGTCCAGCATCCTGGACCGGCAATCCGCCGCCATGAAGACGCTGCTGGACGACCTGCTGGACGTCTCGCGCCTGCGGCTGGGGCGCCTGGCCCTGCACCGCCGCCGCATCCTGCTGTCCGAGGTCGTGGACATGGCCATCGAAACCACCAGGCCCGCCATCGAAGCCGGCGCGCACCGGCTGGAGGTGGTGCTTCCGCACATGCCGGTGGTGCTCGATGCGGACCCGGTGCGCCTCAGCCAGGTGCTGTCCAACCTGCTGGCCAACGCCGCCAAATACACCCCTCCAGGTGGCCACATCGGGGTACGGGCCCAGGTGGACCAGCGCACCGCCGTGATCGCCGTGACGGACAACGGCATCGGCATGGCAGCGGACAACATCCATAGCCTGTTCGGCATGTTCGTGCAGGAAACATCCGACCTGCCCGGCGCGCGGGGCCTGGGCATCGGGCTGGCGCTCGTGCGCAGCATCGTGGAATTGCACGGCGGCCTGGTGGAAGGCTCCAGCCCGGGCCAGGGCCAAGGCAGCACCTTCACCGTGCGCCTGCCGCTGGCGCAGGCGGAGCCCCTTGCGCCGTTGCCGGAGCCCGGGTTGCCGGCCCCATTGCGCAATCTCTCCGCCCTGGCGCCCAAGGTGCTGGTGGCCGACGACAACGCCGATGCGGCCTGGAGCATCGCCACCCTGCTGCAAATTTCCGGTTGCGAGGTACGCACCTGTTCCGACGGCCCCGCGGCGGTCGCGGCCGCCCGCGAGGGCATGCCTGACGTGGCGGTGCTGGACATCGGCATGCCGGGCATGAGCGGGCACGAAGTGGCGCGCCAGATGCGCACCCTGCCGGGCGGCGCGGACGTGCAGCTGATCGCGTTGACCGGCTGGGGCCAGGAAGCCGACCGGAACGCCGCCGCCGAAGCGGGGTTCGACGCACACATGGTCAAGCCCGTGGAGGTCCAGCAACTCATCGCGCTGATCGAGGCCCGCCAGCGGGACAAGGCACCGCGCTGAGTTCACCACCAGGCGCTATGTTTTTCATAGCGACATGCCCTAGTACTTATTGTGCTGGAAGCCGTTTTGATCCACGGTGCTTCGGTGGCATCCGGAATGGCTGGGCCGGCTGACAGGCCTTGCGCCCCTGACACACCCACTGACACGCCTCCTGCCGTGCAAGGCGGCAGCGACATGCCGGCACCATCCGACAACCGCTTCGGCCACTTGGCCGCCCAATGGTCCATTGCGGCCCGGCGAAGTTCGCGCCGGTGCCATCCACCTTTGAGGAGCGACCCCAATGAGCGTCAGGCCCAGTCAGCCACAGATTCCGGAATCCCTGTCGGTGGTGCGCGAGTTCGATGTCGAGGTCGAACTGGAGCGCCGTGTCGACTTTCTCGCCCAGTACCTGGCGCGCACCGGGCGACAGACCTACGTGCTCGGGATCAGCGGCGGCGTGGATTCGCTGGTTGCCGGCTGCCTGGCGCAACGGGCCGTGGCCCGCCTGCGGGCCTCCGGAGACAGCGTCCGTTTCATCGCCATGCGGCTGCCGTATGGCCAGCAGCGGGACGAGGCCGAGGCAGTCAGGTGCCTCGACTTCATCGCGCCCGACGAGGTGCGCACCGTGGACATCCGCGCATCGGTCGATGCCATGCAGCAAGCGCTGATCGCCGCCGGCGTGGACCTGGGCGATGCCCCGGCGGAAGACTTTCTGGTCGGCAACATCAAGGCCCGCGCCCGCATGGTGGCGCAATACGCGGTGGCCGGCGCCACCGCCGGGCTGGTCATCGGCACCGATCATGCAGCCGAGGCACTGATGGGGTTCTTCACCAAGCATGGCGATGGAGCAGCCGATGTGCTGCCGCTGGCGGGCCCGAACAAGCGCCGCGTGCGCGCGGTGGGTTTTGCATTGGGCGCTCCCCGCGATCTGGTGATGAAAGTGCCCACGGCTGATCTGGAAACACTGGCCCCGCAACGGCCCGACGAAGACGCATTCGGAGTGAGCTACGACACCATCGACGACTTCCTGGAAGGCCTGCCCATCGATCGCGAGGCCGAGCGGATCATCGTGAACACCTACCTCGCCAGCGCCCACAAGCGCGATGCCGCCGTGACCCCAACCATGGCCCGTTCAACTCTCTAGACAGGCCCCAAGCCACGGACCGCGCCAGCGAGCGAACAGAAAAAACCGCTGCAAAATTTACCGCGCGGCATGGTCCGGGCAATCGCCCATCCGCCGCGGCACCTCGTCGCCGTAGTGGCCCTGTACTGCCAGCGCCGTCCGCACCGGACTGGGCCTCTCGGTTGTGGCGCGCCAGGGAACAGGCAAGGTACATGCCGTGTTTGGTTGCGTTTCACCCTCTGCGCCGCCCTGTCCGGCATGGCCATAGGCCCATTGCCCGGCCCTTCGGCACACCGCTTGCCCTGACTCCTTCGACGCCACATGGCGTTGCCTGTCGGTGAACCCGCTGGCTCAACCCCACCAGGAGCATTCATGTTTTCTCATAACAAGCGGCTGCAATACACCGTACGAATCAGCGAAACCAATCCCGGCCTCGCCAACCTGCTGCTCGAGCAGTTTGGCGGACCCCAGGGCGAACTCGCCGCAGCCTGCCGCTATTTCACCCAGGCATTGGGCGAGGACGATCCGGGCCGCAAGGACATGCTGTTCGACATCGCGACCGAAGAGCTGAGCCATCTGGAGATCATCGGAACCATCGTGGGCATGCTCAACAAGGGCGCCAAGGGCCGACTGGCGGAAGGCGTTGAAAAAGAGGGCGACCTCTATCGGTCCATCACCGGCGCAGGCAACGACAGCCACCTCACCCAGGTGCTGTACGGGGGTGGCCCAGCGTTGATCAACTCGGCAGGCGTACCCTGGACGGCAGCGTACGTCGACACCATCGGCGAGCCCACCGCCGATCTGCGGTCGAACATCGCGGCCGAATCCCGCGCGAAGATCGTGTATGAGCGCCTCATCAACCTCACGGACGACCCGGGCGTGAAGGACGCGCTGACCTTCCTCATGACGCGAGAGATCGCCCACCAGAAGTCGTTTGAAAAAGCACTCTATGCCATCGAACCGAACTTCCCTCCCGGCAAGCTGCCAGGCGATCCGCGCTTCACCAGCGTGTACTTTCGCACCTCGCAGGGCGAGCCGGAAGTGCGGGGTGCGTGGAACGAAGGAGAGCGCTGGAACGTCGTTCCCCTTCCCCAGGGCGCCGAAGCGGTGGATGGCGGCGATGGCCTAGCGACCGTGGCCCTGAACGAACTTGAAGCGCCCGCCGTGGAGCAGATGGCCGCACGCACGGCATCTCAGCCCGACATGGATCCCACCACGGGTGCCGAACTGGGCATGGGAGAAGATCTGGACCCTGTGGGTGATGCAGGCCGTTCGCGCGGTGTGCCGAAAACGCTCGAAGACTGATGGGCAGGGCAGGCTCCTGCGGCCGTGGTGATGCCCCCGATAAGGTCATTGCCGCGGCCTGGGACCGGCCCTGAATGCCTTCTTATGGGTTTTCCCGACGGATGCGGTGGCCCCGACGGGCCGCAGCGCAGCCCACGGCAAGCCCCGCGGCGAAAGTCGCACAAAGCGTTGCCATGGCCTGCTGAGAGCCGCCATCCACAAGGCCTGGAGTGCCATCAGTCGGCTCGACCCACCGCTCCAACATGCCAGCTTTGCCAGGCCCGCCGCGCCCCCGCCAAGCAAGCACCATCGTCGATGCGACGCTTGCCAAAGTCCCAGCCATCAGCCCTATGCTGATCACCGAGCGTGCAGTGGCATGCGGGCCGTGGTGGCCATGCTGCAGGCATTGCAAATCCGACGTCGGCAGAACGTGGACCTGCGTCAAAGCGATCGACAAAGGATCACTGGCAGGAAACGACTCCTCTATTCCATGATCGAGGGCAGGCTCCGTGTGCGCGGGATTGGCCGCAGGTCTCAACGCCGGAGCAGTGCCTTCAGGCGGAGGACAAGGATGGCTTTCAGATGTCGGAAAGGGAAAGGCATCAGGGCTGCGGGTGTTCATGGGAGGACTTCTTCCAGAGACGACGACGGATGGATGAATGGGTGGCGGCGCGCTGAAGGCCGTCTGGCTAGCCGTTTCGACGGGGGTCTGACGGCTCGCGGGAATCCGCAATGCCACCGCCGTCTTCCCCCTCCTTTTGCGGTGCAGGCCGTTTCTGCGGCATGCGCTGCATTGCGGGATCTGTTTCGACCAATTCTGGGCTGGGACGACCGGGGTCCTTGCGCGGCTTACCGTCCGGGGAGTCGACCTGGTTCACCATGGCTGTACCTCCGGCATGTCGGCCACTGCCACCTGGCAGGGCTGCGTTCCTGTGGCGATGCGCGTCGTGGCCGGTACCGCGTTGGCGGTGCTTGAAATACCGGCTGGTCTGGTGGTTTGCATGAATTTCCTTTCCAAGGAAAAATCAGTTTGCGAACCCCTGTTCGATGCGGGTGTAGGACTGCAGCGCTCATGCCGCAGTGGCACCACAGGCCGTGATACCGAGGGCAGAACAGTTTTCGATGCACGTGCGTGGAGTCGGCATGGACATGCCGGGCACGTCCACGCTCGATGGCGTATCGGCAAGTGCAGTAACCAGCACGTGGGACTCGCAGGCCATTTCGATGCGATGGGCGCGACACCCACAAAGCGCCGGGCAAGAAAAAACCGCCACAGCCTGACGGTGTCAGAGTGTGGCGGTATCCTGAGTGGGGGCTGGCGGGAATTGAACCCGCGTCAGGCCTATAGCTGGCGCGGCTTTCTGCCGTATGGTGTGAATTCAGTGTGATTCTTGCTGGTCTTCTGCACCGATCTCGGCCAACGTCAGCCAGCAAACACAACGCTCCGCGACCCGGCAAAATATGCCGATGAGCAGCATCCACCAGAGCATCACCGACGCCATCCGGGCCCATTGGCAGGCCCACAACAACGCATATCCCAAGAAGGTCATCCTCTCGCCCGCTCAGAACCTGGAGCTGCGCGAGATGCAGCGGATCGCCGGCATCGGCCAGGGCAAGCCTGCCGACGCTCCGCTGCGCACCGACAAGTTCCTCGGCGTCATCATCGAAGTCGAGGCTTCGTCCACCGGCGTGCTGATCGCGCACGACGGCACCCCACACCCCCTCCCCCAGTAAAAAAGCCCGCGCACGGCGGGCATCCTTTCCGCGGCGGCCGGTCAGCCGGCGGCCAGTTTGCTGCGCAATTCGTAGCCCATCAGCGGCCAGATCTTTTGCTCGGCGTTTTGGCGCGCGATCTTGCGGCCGATCTCGGCATCGAAGTTCTCCGGGCTGGCGCAAGCCGATTCGCCCGTGACGATAAAGCCGTTCTTGAGCACGAGCATGCAGAATGTCAGCAGACGCAGTGGCGAGCCAGCATGCACAGGCGGCTGCGCCTCGTACGGCGTGCCGTCTGCTGCGGCGCCTTCAACACCCTGAGCAGCGGTGAAGTACCAGCAACTTTCGATATTCGCCTGCAGGTCTGCCGGCGTCACGCGCGCAGCGGTCTTGCCCTTGGCCTGGATTTCTTGCTCGATGATTTTGTCGTTCATGGTTTGCTTTCGGTGGCGCCAGCTGCCGGCTGGCTCGGTTTCTTGGGCCAGGCCTGCTGCATCAGTCGAGCATCAGCCGCGTGCCCTTCAGCTTGTCGCGCGATTGCTGCACCACCTTCTGCCAGTCTTCCACCTGCAGCTGCCAGGTCCTCGAAGGCGGCTGTGCAGGCTGTGACGTACTCAGCTCGGGCGGCGCTGGAAGCTCGCTCGAGCCGGGCCGGCAGGTCGGCAAAGTCGCCCCGCAGCCCTGCAGTAGTGCCGCGCAGATCGCGAAGGCTGCGGTCCAGGTCTTGCTGCGCCGCAGCGTTGCGCTTCCCGGTGGCTTGGAAATTGGCGAGTGCATCGTTCAGTCCTTTCTGGAAAGCGGCCATGTCTTTCACGGCCTGTCGTTCGCCGGCCAGCTCTTCGGTGGTGGTTTTGTGCTTGAGGGTTTCGATCTGCAGGCCGTAGCGCTGCGCCTGCACGTAGGCCGCGCCGGACGCTCCGATGGCCAAGGCGGCGCCTGCCGCGATGAGGTGGGTGTAGAGGGATGGGATCACCGAGTCACCCTCCAGCTGCGGCAGATCTCGTCATTGGAGTCGCCTCGGATCTGCAGGCCGGGCAGTACCGTGGACACGCCCTTGACCGTGCCGCGGTTCCAGCGAGGGTTCTCGCGGCATGCGCCTTCGAGGTCGCCCGCGTTCGCTCTGCGCAGCATGGTGCTGGAGGCCAAATTCGCCGCTCCCTTGTTCCAGGTGAAGTCGATGAACGTGCCTTGGACGAACGGGTCGTAAGTGCTCCAGCGCACCAGCAGTCGAGATGCATCGCGCTCGGCCTGGATGTACCGAGCCCTCTCCAGCCTGTAGCAGTCCCCCGGGCCGTACCACTTACCCGGCACCACCGCTGGGCCCGTGACGCCGTTGCAGACGGTCAGCGGCTCGCCCTTCCCGTTGCGGTCGATGTAGGGCGTGCCGATGTGCTTGCCGCTGCTCTCGTAGTAGCTGCCCATGACCATAGCCACTTTGACCCCGGCGCTGGTCTCGGGGTCCGCTGCCACGGTCTGGACGTACTCGTCCCGCTGGGCCGCCTCGGTGGCCTTGCCGGCGTAGTAGGAGCCGCTGCCCAGGCCGGCCATGACAACCAACGCAGAGAGGCTCTTCACGAGAGCGGGTGGGATCTTGGAATCGCTCATTTGCCCTGCTCCGCTTCCAGCTCGCCGAAGTCGGTGGAGACTTGCCGCGCGATGTCGGCCGGAACAGGGATGACGGGCACGCCCGTGGCATTCATCAGGCGGATGCGCGCACGGATCTCTTCCTTCTCGAGTTCGGCCAGGTCGACACGCAGCCGGGCCGCCTTGCGCTTGAAGTGCACGTTGACCAGCACGCCAAACAGGGCGACCAGCACGCCCAGCAGCCCTACAGCGTTGGATTCCAAAAAGGCGGCAACGCCGCCCGCTGCCCCACCGACCAGGGTGGCTTTGTTGCCTATGGAGGCGACCTGCTCGATGGTTTCGATTTTCATGCCCCGGATGATTCCGGGAGGCGGGAAATCGCGCGAACCCTACAGGGGGGCGCCACGGGCCGTGACCGCATGCAGGACGCACGGGTCGAGTCTCCAGGGGTCGGAGTAGCCCAGCGCAGCAGCCACAGCTTCCGAGCAGGACCAGCGCGAGGCCTTGCCCGGCACCACCCACGCCACGAACCCCAGGATGAGCTGCCAGTCGTAGAGCGCCCCCTCGTGGGCGAGGAACCACTCGGCTGCGGCCCGCGCGTTCCCAGCCACCGGCACCACGTCCCATCGATCGCCGTTCAGCACCACGCGCTTGAGGCGCACGCCACCGCTTCTGCCTGCGCGGCGCGCTGAGTGAGCAGGCAGCACTTCCGAGGCCACACTCGATGCACACCACAGCGCGCCGTGGGCGTCCGGCTCGCACGTGCCGTCGGGCATCAGGTGACCCACGCCATCACCGGCTTCGAAGACCAGCTCCGTGTGGCTGTGTGGGCCGCGAAGACGCAGGCGAATGGCGCGGTTGGCCAGGCCCTGCAGACCCGGGCGGGTGGAGCGGTACGAGGCGAGTTTCACAGCTTCTCCGCGGCGATGAAGATCGCGTCCAGGGCGGCAGCGTCCAGGCCGATCGACGGCCCGATCATGGCAACGAACCCGTTGTGCCGCAGCACCTCGTTGCTGTAGTCCCACTCGATGCGGGCGGCCGTCTGCGGGGGATCCGGCAACGCAGCGATCGCGGACTCCACCAGTTGCAGCTTGCCGGCGGCGAGCAGCGCCAGCCTGGCCTGCCGCATCGTCACCGAGGCCGGAACCACGGCGGGGCCGGCGATGGCGGGGAGCGGCACTCCGCCGGCTGCCAGCCAGGCCTTGTAGGCCAGAAAGTCAGGGTTCGTGTTCGGATTGCCCGGCAGGTCCACAGTCGGCACCTTGGTATCTCCGTCCCGGATGACATAGCCTTCGTTGGTCAACTGGTAGATCGTCATGCGTACTGTCCTCCAGTCGTGGTGGAGCCAGCCGTGCTGCCGGGGAGGTAACTCGCGCCGGTACCGGCCGTGAAGATGACAGCGTTGGTGCTGACCAGGTAGCGCGCGCCAGATGCGGATCCCGTGAAGGTCGTCGAGAAGATCGTCACCAGCCCCAGGCGCGCGGCGTTGGCGTAGCACGAGCCGAATGCAGGAGCGCCGCTCAAAGTCACAGCGCCGAACTGGCCTCGGAAGACGCCCCCATCGGATGCGTCAATGTGCGTGGGCGAGTTGCCGGAGATCGTGTAGCTTGCCCCGAACGCGTTGACCGTCGACCCGTTGCCGATGGTGATCTGACCACTGGCGCAGGCCCCGACGTTGATGTTGCTGATTTCGAGGTAATTGGCCCCGCCGTAGAGGACGATGCCGTAGCCCGATGTCGTGGTCTGGATCTTGAGGTACTGGATCCGGTAGTTGCCCGCGGTAGGAGCCTCCGAAATCACGCAGGACCCACTCGTCACCGAAATCACGGTACTGGTGAGGTCGGCCGCGGCGCCGGTGACGATGATCTTCCCACTCCCCACGAACGACCGGAGGCGGAAGCCCGCGGCGTAAGTCCCCGCGCCGACCGAGATCGTGACGTCGAAGCCTCCGTTGTCGAGCGTGGCGGCCACGTCCACGGCCTTCTGGATTGTCAGGAACGCCGCGCCCGCGGTGTTGGCCAGGCCAGTGTTGCTGTCGTTGCCATCGGTGCGCACGTAGTACGTCCGGGCAGCCATGAGCTGCTCGCGCACACTCAGCGCAGCACGGGCGCCGGCAGCCGTGGAGGACCCGGTACCGCCTTGGGCGATCGGGATCACGGTCGGCGTCTTTGTGCGCACCCACCCTGTGCCGTTCCAGGTGAAACGCCCGCTGTTCGATGTCTGCCCCACGGTCGGGCTGGCGGGAAAGTCGATCGCGGCCATGTCACTTCCCCGTGATCGTCAGGCCCACCGCGCTACCGGGGTCGGCGGCCATGAAAGGCGAATACACAAGGCTCAGGGTGATGGTCACGATGTTGGCCTTGTAGAACCCGTGGGTGACCGTCTTCAGGTTGCCGGCCAGCGCCTTCGGGTATGACATGACCGCCCCGGCGGGGGCCGAGGCGGTGCCCTTGCTGTACGCGCGGTTGTCCCAAACCTCCGTGAAGATGGCCTCGCCGGTGGTGGTGTTGTCCAGCGTCAGGTTGAACGCGCAATCGCTGGAGCTGCTGACCACGCCGCTCGCGATCAGGGTCTTCACGCCCCAAAGGTTGGTCAGCACACCCTGCGGGAGCTGGCGCACGCGCTGCGCGAAACGCAGCCAGCGGCCCAAGGCGGTGTAGCTGGAGGCCACCACGTTGAGGAATGCCGGGTCTTCCGCTGCGGTACTGGTGGGGTCCCAGCGGTAGAGGCCGCCCCTGTCATCGCCCAGCACCGTGTCGCACACCGTCAGCACCAGCACATCCGCATCCACCGGCTGCAGCCGCAGGTCGGCCGTGGTGGGCACTTGCAAGGGAGATCGGGTGATGGTCATAGCGATGCGACGACGAGGGCGCCCGAGTTGTTGACGGTGACCCGCCAACGCGTGCCGTTGGGCGAGCGCAGGATCAGGCCTTTCGTGGCGTCCGTGATCTCCACATCCCCGCTGGTGAGGTAGGGCGCCGCGGACTCGTCCGCGTTCTCCCAGGCCACCCAGCACGAGGAGCTGGTGCCGATGTACCACTCGTACATCACCCCGCCGGTACCGTCCGCGCTGGTCTTGCGCCACAGGTCGCCCACGGCGCGGGCATCGCTCGGCGCGGCCTCCTGTTCGTAGTAGCGTCGGTAGCCGAGCAGGCGATCATCGGCCGCCAGCTCGCGTGGGCCTCCGCTGACAAGAACAAGTGCGCGGCGATCTGCCATCGATCAGGCCAGGACGATGGGAAGTTGGGACTGGAAGTTCACCGACGTGGCGCTGGTGGCGTAGCCCAGGTTCTGCACGACGTTGCCCGTCGCCGCCGGCACGGTCGCCGCGCCCTTCCCCGCCGTGGTCTGCAGGAACACCGGGCCCGGCGTCTGGGCTGTCACCTGGGTGTTGGTGCCCTCAAAGTACACCGTCGCCGCGGCGCCGCTCGACACGGCGGAGATCACGAACCCGTGGGCCTCCTTTCCGGCCACCGTAGCGTCGGCCTTTCGCACGGCGAAGGCGCTGGAGTTGTTCCAGATGTTGACGTAGTCGCCAGCGGCGAGCGCCTCGCTCGCGGTGATCGACGCCGTGTCCGCCCCGATGCCCACCGGCATGACGCTGAGGTCCAGGCGACCCGTGGCGTCCAGCGCTGGGATGTCGCCATCGTTGGCGGCGCCCGTGGAAACCACCACGCCAGAAACGCGGGTCAGGATGCCGTTGATGAGGCGGATGAAAGTCTTGGCGGGCATGGTCGGCTCCTATGCGATGGTGATGGGGGGTTGCACGTCCACGAGAACGCGCGTGGCGGAAAGGGCTTGGCCAAGCGCCTGGCTGAACAGCGCGCCAATGGGGAGGGTCTGAGTGGGCTGACCGGCCGTGCCGACGAACACCGGACCGGGCGCCCAGGTCCAGCCGGCGTGTTCCAGCACGTAGGCGGTCTGCACCACGGCCTCGTCGCCAGGGCTGTATGCGTCCGCCACGAGCCCTAGCACGGCGCCGCGGTGAGATGGATTCGTGCTGTCGGCGGGCACCAGCAGGCCGGCGCTGTTGCAGGCCACCGCACTGTGGCCGCTGAGTGGCACGGCGCCGACGGTCACCAGCGTGGCGCCGCCCTCCGGCCCCGGCAGCCCGCGCGGCCCCGGCGGGCCCTGCTCCGCCACGGCCAGTATTTCGGTGGTCTTGAACTCCTCGGCCAGGATCGAGCTGTCGGCCTGCTCCGCCAGGATCTGCGTTTCCTCGACGACAACCAGGTCAGACACGGGTGACCTCCGGGGAAACAGAGATAGAGCCCTGGGCCAGACGGGTCACATCGCCGCCGGGGTGCGCTATCTCGAGATCCCAGACCCCACAGCCCCAGGCGAGCGGCGCCGTATCTCCGTCCGAGACGATCAGATCGATGGTGCCGGCCGTGCCACCAAGGGCGATCCGGCCATCCTCCGTGGTGAGGGTCAGCAGTACGGCGGGAGACTCCACCTCGGCGCGCACCTGCATTCGGGCAGTGCATCCGCTGAGGTCCATCGGCGTGCGGTCCGGCTGCAGCCACTGCAGGCGCCGGCGGAACGTGGCGCCCTGGTAGATGGTGAGCTTGAGCTTGGCCGGGGTGGTCATGACCGGCACTTTGCCGGCCGGCGTGACAGATGGCGAACCCTACCGGGGGGCTGCTACAGTGCCAAAAAAAGGAGGATGGAAATGAACGACGTTCAACTTCGGGGATTGGTCCTTAACGACCTCTACGCGCATCGTGGCGATCACCATTACTTGCCAGCGGGGGAGCGACTCAAGCCACCGATAAGCGACTTGGACCTGATTCGCATATGTGTCCAACTTCAAGAGCACAAATTTGTCGATGCCAAAATCGTGGAATTTATCGAAGGCAGTAGGAAATTAGTCGCCTGTCGAATATCTGCGCGAGGCATTGACGTCGTAGAGTCCGGCAGTTCACCAGATTTGAGGATTGATCTTATGGCTGGGCAAAACATCAACATCACAGGTTCGTCCAACGTGGTGATAGGCGACAACAATCAACTAACTATCCAGCACAGCGTGCAGGAACTCGTGAAGATCATTGACTCAAGCAAGGGGACAGAGGAAGAAAAGGCTGAAGCAAAAGGGCTCTTGGCGCAGTTCCTGCGGCATCCCCTTATCGCCACGGTAGCTGCAGCCGCACTTCAGTCCTTTTGCTAGCCATGGCAAACGAAATTGCCGAGGCCATCAGCAGTTCCCGGAGTCTTACCGCACTGCTGAGACAATTGGATCAGCTGGCGGTGTATGGTGAGTTAATGAACGCCGCCACTGCATTACAAGAGAAGCTGTCAGAAGCCCTTATCGCGAACGCGAGCGGCGCGGAGGAGAAATTGGCGCTCTTGCGCGACAAGCAAAATCTTGCCGAAGAAGTTAGTAAGCTGAAAAACTGGGAAGCAAAATCCCAGAATTACGAGTTGCATTCTCCGGGAGTTGGGCTTTTTGTGTACGCGTCGAAGCCAAGCATGCAGCCTGCAAGCCCACCTCATTGGGCGTGCACAAACTGTTTTGAGCAGCAGGTAATAAGCATCCTTCAACGTGAAGGACATCCATCCAAGTATGTCTGCCATCGTTGCAAGGCGTACATCGGTGGCCATACGCTTAAGGGCAGCCCGGGCGTCCCAAACTAGAGTGTGCAAATTCATGGAAGGGATGGTGGTTTAAACCGCGCTCCATTGCGAACCCCACAAGGGTGAGCGAGCCTGATACAGTGCGCGCATGTCATACCAGCCGCCGCGCGATTTGGAAGAGTCCGAACGCCTTCTCAGGAAGGCGCGCGATCAAGAGCACTTTTGGCAGAACCTCGGTGCGGATGCCTATGCCATCGTCTTCGTACTGGCAGCAGTGGCGGCGCTGAGCATTTTCTTTCTCGGCGTCAGCGCTGTGGTGGGCAGCACGGGGGCGATCGTCGTAGCTGCCCTCTATTTCCTGCTCAGAGGCCGCATCAAGGGCGGCTGACTGAAAAACCACCAGGTACCTGCACCACAGAACCACCCGCCGCACGCGCCGCAGCGCCGGCCTGTATCCGGTTCTTGTAGACCACACCATCCAGCGAATCTCCGTCTGAACTTTGCGCTGTCGCGTTCGCAGCGATCCCAGGCGCTGACTCCGGTACAGCCTGACTGGTGGTACCTGCATTCCTCACAGCCTTGCCCTGGGCAATCTTGGAAAGCAGCACACTGCGCGCTGCAGGACGAGCAGCGAATAGGCCCAAGGCCAACGGGCTTCCCGTCGCAATTCCAGTCCCCAGCACCGTGGCAGCGTCCAGTACGCTGTTGGCCTTCGGTGCCTCTTTCAATGCCTGGGTGGCTTTCGGGAACGCACGACCCGCCTCAGCGATGGTTCGCAATTCGCCGGTGAGCGGCTTTCCTTTCGCGAGTTCGGACGCGAGTTTGATCGCGTTCACAGCCCCAGTTTCGTTGTTCAGGGCGCTCTGAACGCTGTAAGTCTTGGCGATGGTCTGCCGCGCATCCCTGAAGTTCTTCAACAAATCGCCGCCCGGCTGCCCGAGCCCTTTCAGGTGGCCCTCGACCGCATCTTCGAGAGCCCCGGCGGCCTGCTTGTACGCCTTGCCAGCCAGCGCTTCGCCGGCCCTGTAAGAGATGTCCGCCGACTCGCGCATGGTGCGGATCATGTTCAATGCGTCGCCGGCGTCGAACTGGCCCGTCCGAAGCGCGTTGATATCGTCCACGACCTTGGGAACCCTGGCCCCAGGAAAGGAACTGCCCTGGCTGGTGAAAGGGCTCAGGGCGCGATCGAGGGCTGCGCCGTACGATTTGCCAGGAACGACCGTCCCGGAGCTGGCCACAGGAGCGTACGCCTGCGCTGCGGTACGCCGGATGCCCTCCAGAGTGTCGAAGTCAAGCGGGACGTCATCACCTATGCCAAGGGCCTTTCGTGCCAAGCCGTTGGATACCGTCTGGTTGCGCGCGCTGGCCACCTGAGCGGTTTTCACTTTGCCTGAAATGGCCGAAAGGGTCTCGGTCAGCGGGCCCGGCGACAAGTCGGCGGGCGGTATGACATATCCCGCGGCATTCGCCTTCTGTGCAGCTTCGCGGACCTGGGCACCACCTGAAATGGCCACACGACGGGTGGAGGCGGTGAGAGCACTTGGCGCAGCCGCCCCCAACAACCCCGCGGCCAGTTGCGCGCCCGCGCCACCACCGTTCTCACGCACTGCGCCGGCGGCAGTGGAGCTGGTCACTGCGCTGGTTGCCTGGAGAGCCGGATCAGCAGCGAGCGCGTTGCCGACAGCCCGGGTAGTGGTGTTCGAAGCTGCGCCTCTGGCCAGGGCCTGGCCCGCCTTCATCACGCCGCCGGCACCGGCCAGGGCGGAGGTTGCATCGCCCACCAAGCGCTCCTGCGCCGTCTCGGGGGTGGGCAGCCCCAGGTTGGTCAGCGTGTCGTCCAGCGCCTGGGCGGACTTTTGGAAACGGAAGCCGTTGCCCTGCCCTCTCGTCTTGTCGAGTACCGTGTTGGCCACCCCTGTGACGGCATCGGCGGCCATGGCCGGCAGCGCAGCCACGCCGTTGATCGCGTGGCGCGCCGTGAGGCCGACTTGGCGGCTGACCTGCTCGCCAAGCGTGCGTTGGGGTTGGGCCGGTGCTTTCGCCGGTGCCGGCGTCACGATCTCATCCGCATCCCAAGGGTTGGCGGCCGCTGCTGGCGGTGGCGCGGCGGAAGGCACGCGCGCTGCTGGTGCTGCTGGTGCTGCTGGTGGCCGCGCGATGCTTTGCGCGGGCGCGGCCGGCGCTGGCGCGGGCGTAACGATCTCGTCGTTGTCCCATGGGTTGGCCATTATTTCTTCCTCCGCACTTCGCCGCTTGGCGTGGTGTACAGCGCGCCCGATGGCAGCGCCTGATAGCTGGCCGCGTCCGAGACCTGCACGGAGCCGCCGGCAGCGGGCGCGGCGGTGGCCGGCCGCGGCGCGGGTGCGGCGCCGGAATTCGGGGTGATCGGCGTGCCACTCAGCACCTGGTTCACCCGCTTCTCTGCATCGGGCACCTCGGCCAGGATTCCGTTCGTCGCGATCTCTCGGTTGCGGCGCTTCTGCGCCACCACCTCGGGCGTGTCTCCCACCTGGGGGAAGTACTGCTGCCGTGCGTTCGCGAACTCGCTGTCGGCAATGGCCGCGCCGGACTCGCGCCGGAGCACTGCGTTGATGAAGTCGCGCTGGGCCTGCTCGACCTGCTGCTGCTGCGGGCTCTGAGTCCAGTTGGCGGCCGCGCCCAAGCCAACGGAATCCGCCGCCCGCTTGATGTCGCCCGGTCGGTCCACGCCCTGGGCGGCGAGGCCATCAAGCACCTGGCCAGCAGTCTGCATCCGGGTGCCGAACTGCAGCGCCTTCGACTGCACGTCGTTCAGCGGTGCGCGCGCGCCGCGGACGTTGGGATCGGCTGGGCCGCCCTGGATCGCCTCAAGCGATCCGCCTGCGGTCCACCGGTAACCTGCCGGGGCCTGTTGAACCGCCCGCCCCTGCGCCGCAGCGGCCACCCGGCCCTGCGCCTCGATGGCCGCCCGGGTGTTGGCGCCCCGCTCCTGAATGCCGGCGCGCGCCGTGGCGCCGCCGTCCTGCACGCGCGCCACGTCCAGAGCACCCTCGTTCCGAATGCCCATCATGTCCTGCGCGCGGAAGTTGTCCACGGCGGCCTGCCCGCGCGCTGCGGTGCCGCGCTGGATGGAGGTGGCCTGCGTGGCAGCGTCCTGGCGCTGCTGCTCGGGCGTGCGAGCCCACATATTGCCGTTGCTCACAGGTTGCCCGATCGATCCGGAGAACCCTGCTGGCGCGCCGGGAAGGCCGAGGCGGGCGAGCGATTCGGTTGCGGACCGTGCCGCGAGGTTGTCAGCCGCGGCCATGGCGCCGGGCGTGGGCACGCCGCCGCCGGCCAAGGTGGCGAGCTGCGCAGCCGCACCACCTGGCGCGAAGCCCGCAGGGGCCGAACGCGAGGTGCCGTCGGCGTTGCGGATGTCGACGTCACCCGAGATGCCGGCCGGGCCGGAATAGCTGTTGCCGTTGCGCGTGATGAATCCCTGGGTCACCGGTGGCGAGGCGAGTATTGCGGCGGCCGATGGTTGGGCTGGCGCTGCTGCAGGTGGCGCGCCGGCAATGGCCGGTGCCGGAACACCAGCAGCGCCAGCCGGCTGCGAGTCCGCTCCAAGCAAGGCGGCGGCGCCCACGCCCGCCGCGCCCAGGCCTGCTACGCGCCCCACCCCGCTTGCGCCGGCACCCGCTGCCGCTGCACCGCCTGAAGCGGCTGGCGCTCCGAGGGCCGCGGGCTCCACAACGTCGGCCCATTGCGTGGCCTGCCGGGCACGGCCGGCGAAGCCCGCAGCCTCGCCGACTTGGCTGGCGCCGCGCTGGGCCAGCTGGCCGGCAGGCGCTGCCAACTGCTGCGCCGCGCTCGGAGGGGCCATGCCGGCGGCGCGGGTCAGGGCGCCGCCAGAGTTGCCGCCGAGTTGGGCGAGCCGCTGGGCCGCGTCCCCGCCACTGCGGACCAGAGCGCCCCCCTCCTGCACGACCTCCCACGCCGCAGGCGCAGCGCGTTCTGCCTGGGCCACGCCACCCACAGCGCGCGCCGTCGGCGCAGCCGCCCGCCCGGCAAAGCCCGCAGCTCCAGGCAGGGCCGACAGCGTGTTCAGCGCGTTGCGGCCTACGTCGTTGTTCGTGAGGGGGTTGTTCTGCGAGCCGTCCGCCGCCGGCGCCTGCATCCCGCCGGTGGGGATGTCGGCCACCGATCCCAGGCGCTGCGCGGCGGACGGCGCTGGCGCTGGCGCAGGTGCGGGCGGCGCTGCGGCGCCCACCTGCGTGACGCCCGGGCTGGCAGCGGCCGCAGCCACATCGCCGAAGCTGTTCGGGCGCCGGCGCGGGTCATCGACGAGGCCGCCGTCGGCGTAGCCGGGCCGGGCCGGGAGCGTGCTCAGTGCCGCCTGGGCCGGCGGGATGAACGACAGAGTGGTCATGTCGGCCGAGGGCCGGGGTTGCGGCACTGCTGGGGCGGCCGCGCGCGGGGCGAATCCTGCCGGATTCTCCGAGTAGGTGCCGGCCGGAGCCTGGCCGTTGATGGTCACCGCGCCGCCCACGTTGCCGCCGCTGTAGCTGTTGCCCACGCGGGAGACGCTACCCAGCGCGCGCGCCGCGGGCGAGTCCACCAGCCCACCGTCGGCAAAGCCCTCAGGGCCCGCGAAGCCGGCGGGGTCGGAGCTCGCCGCGCCTTCCGATTCGGTGGGCTCGTGCGTGACGCCGCGCAGGATGTCCAGGACGCTGGCGCCGATCTGCTGCACCTGCTCTGGCGTGACGTTCCACTCGCCGTTGCTCAGGGCCACCGGCACGCCGCTGCTCAGCTTCTCAGCGGCGCCGCCCGGGGCGAGGCCCAGGTCCTGCGTGGTGTCGGCCGGCAGGATGTAGGAGCCCTGCGCCACCTCGGCCGGGATGGAGTCGCTGGTGCCGGTGCCCGGACCGCGGATCAGGCCGCCAGTGGCAAAGCCTCGGGGCCCGGGCTTGGGGAGCTGCGCCATGCGCTGCGCAGCAGGGGTGAATCCGTGCATGGGAGTCCTTTCGGGAGATTGCCAGCAGTCTCCCCCGCACCACGCCCCATCACAAACCCTATCGGGGGTGCCGCTACACGTCCTCGCGGTTGATATTCTTCGTGACCGAGCTGCTCCAGGACGCGCCGAAGGACGCGCGGAGCCGGTTGTAGGAGCCCGCGAGTTGCACGCTCAGCGCCTGCAGGTCGGACACCAGGTAGTCCAGCTGCAGCTTGGTCTTGTCCAGCTGCGACACCACCGGCGCGAAGGTCAGGTCGCGTTTGGCCCCCAGTGCAGTGCTGGCCAGCGCCAGGCCCCGCTGGTCGAAGTTGGCAAGCTGGGCGGCCACGGCCTGCACCTGCTCCGCCGCGGCCGCCGCGCCACGCAGCGCAGCGTCGTCGTGCGAAGCCTGTGCGGCGTACAGGGGATCGTCCACCGCACTGACCCACCGCGCGAGCGCACGCTTGGCGTCATGGTTCAGCCGCAGGCGCTCCTCGATGAGCCCGAGCATGAGGGCGAACTCTCGCTGCAGGCCCTCCCCACCCAGCTTTCGCAGCTCGTCCCGGATGGCTTCGTGGGTCCGCTCTTTCAGCACGGCGATCTGGTTGTACACCGCGCCGGACATCCGCGGCGTGTTCTGCCGAACCCCGGCCGCCAGGATCTCATCCTCCTGCCGATGGTGGGCCAGCATCAGCCGGTGGCGGATCTCGTTGGCCTCCTGCTGGTTGAGGGCGATGTAGTCTTCCATCAGCCCGGACACCGTGCCACCTTCCAGCTTGGCCAACGCGTCGGACAGCAACTGGTCGGTGGTGGGCGTGCCGAACCACTTGTCGAAGAACGTCTTCCCCCGCTGCACGGTGCCGGAGTACTCGGCAGAGCCCAGCGCGGCGAAGTCGATCCGGCGATTGGTCAGTGCCGGCGGCACTGCCGATCCGAGGCCAGGCGCCACGGAGACCGTCGAGAACTGATCGCCACGGTACATGGGCTCATCGGTGAGCCGGGGCGCTGCAGGCGTGGTCAGCGGCACGTTGTAGCGGGTGGCCAGCGCGCCGGCCTGGGCCGCGAAGGTGGACTCCAGCGTGGTGGCCTCCGCCAGCACCGTCTGCGCAAACTCCACGAAGCTCGTGCTCATGTCGCGACCCCGTTTTCATCGATGTTGATGGTCTTCCAGCGCTCGGTCAGCGATCCGGAGCTGCCGATGGAGCCGCTGCCGCTGACGGCGTTGAGCGCGGCGCTCAGTTGGCGGGACACCTCGCCGGCGGCGGCCACGATGGCGCGCGTGGCCTCCGCGAAAGCCTGGTTCTTCAGGTCGTGGTCCAGCTTCCAGCTCGCGTAGGTTTCGCGCATGGCGGTGTTGTTGCGCTCACCATTGGCGACGACCTTGCCGGCCCGGGTCTCGAACGCCGTCTGGTAGATGCGCGCGTACCGGCCGGCCAGGTCCTCCTGCGTCGGCCGGATGCCCTGGGCCCGCGCATATGCCGGCACGGCCACCTGCCCGGTGAACATCATCGTGGTCGCGAACGCCTCGCCCATCTCCCCGTACAGCGCCTTGGCCGCACGCAGCCGGATCTGGACCAGCTCGTCCTGCAGGCCACGGTCGAACTCGAGGAATCGTCGCTCCATGGCGCTGAGCGCCACCGTGGCCAGCGTGTCGATGCGGTTGTCCGCCCGGTCCACCGCTGTGTTGCGCGCATATGTCGGCACCAGGTACTCGCCGGCGCGGGCCAGCCCCTTGGCGCGCGCTACTTCGGCGTCCATCAGGGCCTGCTGCGCAGCGCGCGCAAAGTGCTTGTCGCCGACCACGCTGATGGCTTCACGGGGGTCGATGAAGATGTTGGCCAGCCGCTGCATCATGGCGCTGCGCTCGCCCTGGCTCAGCCCCAGCGGGCCGAAGAAGGCATCCGAGAACGCGACCGCGGCGCCGTCGAGGTCCATGCCGGCCACCCTGGCCAGGCGCTGCGCGTCCCCCGTTGCCATGCTGGCGTGCAACGATGTCCAGCCCGAGGCGAACCCGGAGTCTTGCGAGTCCCTGAAGGTCGAAGACTGGACGCTGAGGTCACGGTCGATGTAGGGCTTGGCCGCGGCGATGATCACGTCCAGGGCGGCCTGCCGCGTGTGGGGCGCCTGCTCCAGCTTGTTGACGACGTTGCCAAGCGTCAGCCGGTCCTGCTCGAAGACGGGAAAGTCGGCCATCAGATCCTCCGGGTGGTGGGCAGCACGACGAACTCCACCGAGTCGAGGTCGAAGTCGGCCCCGGCCTGGTTGAAAAGCTCGAACTCGTAGTAGGAGGCGCGCAGGCCCCGGCCGAGGTCAAAGCGCTGCGTCCTGGCGTGGCCGTCCACGCGGCGCGGCCGGTAGGTGAAGGTCTCCTTGCCCGTGCTGACGCGCAGCAGCAGCTCGCCGGTGGAGGCCAAGCCCGCGTAGAACGTGGGCAGGTGTTTGAGGGCCGATGTGCCGAACGTCTGTTTGCCGAAGGAGACGAACGCATCGATCGGCGCCCCGGCATCGGACTCACCGCCGAGCAGGTAGACGGCCGTGCCGCGGGTGCCGTAGTAGCGGCCCTCGCGCTCGTACATCTGGTCGAAGTCGAAGCCCGAGTACTCCGACATGGCGCCCGTGCCGTAGTTGAAGACCCAGGTCTTCGCGTCCTCGGCGCGGCGGCTGCCGGTGAACTTGGTGTTGCCGGCTTGGGAGCTCAACGCCATCTCGCTGTCGAAGCGGGCAGTCAGGACGCTACTCAGCCCGGCCGAGAAGCTGGCAAGCACGCCCGAGTCCATGGTGGCGGAGAGCACCGCCTGCACGCCAAGGCTCCCGATGACCGCCGCGCTGCTGGTGAAGGAGATGGCAAGGTAGGTGAACGGCGCCAGCCCATCGGCGCACACGAGCAGCGAGAGCATCTCCGCCTTATCCTCCAGCGGCCCGCCCTGGCCGAACGCGAACCATTCGGCACCGATGTCCGATGCTGAGCCCGAGGCGCCATAAGGCGCGTCCGCGCCCAGCGCCAGCAACGTCTGCATCGTCGCGCCACCTCCACCCACGCCACCGGTGAGCCCCTGGCCGCTCGACAGGAGCAGGGCCAGCCGCGCCGTGCCGATCCCGAAGTCCGGTTCGGGGAAGCCCGCCTCGCCGGCCGCCGAGAAAAGGCCCAGAGCGCCCTCACCTGCGCCATAGGCGTAGTCGCCGCCGCGGGACAGGAATCGGCCGATTGAGGAGTTCACGCGCCAGATGTCGTAGCCCTCGCCCGACGCCTTGAACACGCCCAGGCTGGCCGTGCCCTTCGCATAGGGATCGCCGCCGGCGGCCTGGATCGGCTCCATCGTGGCGGCACCATGGCCTTCGGCGCTCTGCGTCATGCCCAGGTAGACCACAGTGTCGCCCGCGGCGTACAGCGCCGCATCCAGAGAGACGGGCCCCGAGCTGGGTGTGGAGCTTGTGTAAACCACATCCCCACCGGCAGAGATCTTCACCACGCCCGCCGACCTGCTGATCCGGTACGTGGTGCCGGGCACGTGCACGCCGCTGACGCCCTGGTACATGCCGCCCTCGGTCACCCGATACCGCCCGGAGCCGAACTGCAGTGCGTGCGACGCCTCTGCCGGTGACGTCGTGGAGTCGTTCGCCGCCAGCCCCACCACTGCGCCCGATGCCTGCGGCACCGAGAACGCGAATGCACCATCCTCGGTGAGCACGTCCACCGTGTGCGCGCCGCCCGTCCACCCGAGGTTCAGTTCGGTGCGTGAAGTACTGGGTGTGCTCGGCGTGCCGGGCGTGGGTGCGATGTACGGCTGGCCGGGCGAGCGGTTGATCACCTGGACCTCACGGCAGATCCGTACAGTGCGGCCGATCTCGTTGCGGGTCCGATCGTCCGAGTACTGCCCAGTGCCGAGGAACACCCAGTTGCACACGACCGCAGTGGTCACATAGTCGCTGGGCGGGATGTAGGGCTGGCCAGGGCTGCCGGGCGTGCCTGGGGCGCCGGGCGTGACCGTCGTGCGCTCAATGAGCTTTTTCGTCAGGGTTCCAGGCATCGGGCGCTTTCATCGGTACAACCACGGTGCGCCAGGGTATGCGCGGGCCGCGGCGCCTTCAAACCTCAACGGGGTGACCACGCTCGGGCTCACGTAGGCCAGTTCGTCGCCTTGGTCGGGCCGGTACTGCTTGCCAGCGATCACCGCGCGCTCCGGTGGATAGCTCGGCCCCGTTTCACCGTCATAGGCCATGCGCGGCGCCGGGCACTTTCGGGTGAGGACGGCCGCGCGGCGCCAGGTCTGCCCGAGATCGGTCGACCGGTAGATGTACCACCCTCCCTCCTGGCCGGCTGTGGCCGGCTCGTAGACTGCGGTCCCGATCGCGCGGCCCTCGTTGTCCAGGCAAAACACTGATGGCGACGCTCCGCTGCGCAGCCGGCTCCACGGGAATGGCCGCCGCAGGACGGTGCCGTCCTCAAGCACCACGATGACGCCCGCGTGCTCCAGGTAGCCTGCCGAGTCATCGATCAGCACCGTACCGTCCAGCGACAGGCGGGCGTAGAGGTAGGCGAACTCACCGGTGAGGTACTTCGGCGGCTGCCCTGGCCCCACCACGCCCGTCGTGGTGTTGTTGAGCGCGGTGTCGAGATGGGCGCGCGCGTAGTAGCTGATCACGGCCGCGCCGCGGGGGCGACAGGCGCTGCGCAGGTCGATCTGGTACCCCGGCGCATCGACCTCCGCCACCTGCACGGTGAGATCCTTGCCCGCGCGGAAGATGCGCCAGGCGCCGCCCTGGGCCGCGTTGGACGCGTCCATGAAGAACCCCGCGAGCAGCGCAGAGTCCGGCGTCCAGGGCACGCCCAGCAGCCCGGCTCGCAGCGCCTGGGGGTTTGTCAGCGTGGGGTTCTGCCCGATGGTGAATCCCCCGCTCGTGAGCTGCCAGGGCTGGTAGAGGGTCATGTCCCAGCCGGCACCGGGCCGCTCGAGCCAAGTCACGCCCTCGTCCTCGGTCCAGTAGATCCTGGGCGAGGGCAAAGGGAGGTATCCGAACCGGGTGCCGCTGCTGTCCCGCGATGCGGGGTCCAGGTTGCCCCGGCCACGCACCACGATCGCCACCATGCTCTTCTTGGACGTGGCCACCACCAGGGGCGCGAGGTAAGCGTCATTGTGGTCGGCGATCACAGGCGCGCCGCCGGGGCCGACCGCAGACGGAATGTCAGCGAGCGTGGTGTTGCCGGTGCTGGGCAGCGTGCGCACCACCGGCGCCCGGTTGCCCGAGAAGAGCGCGATTTTCGGGGGATCGGAGAACACCGCGGAATAGTTGCCCGAGCCCGTGGGACGGGCGTAATTCGCGCCCACGAAGCCGATACCCCAGGTCTCCCGGCCCGGCTGGCCGTGCAGCGCGAACGGCAGCACGAAGGGCTGGTTGCTGGGCGTCTCGTCGTGGTTGATCACGTAGCGCGGCGCAGGAAAGGCGTACCGCAGGCGCAGCGCCTGGCGCTCCATGTCGACCGAGTAGACATTGGTGAGCAGCGATGACACGTACAACCCTGGCGCGTCGGGCTTGGGATTGATGGCCTGGGGCGTCCCGCCGTCGATGGTGATGCTGATCGCGAGCTGCCCGTCGCCGACGGCAACGTCCAGCGGGTAGGTCACGCAGGGCCCTGATGGTGGGGTGCCACCCCGTGGCCAGATGCTGGCGGCCACCTTGGTCTTCTGGAAGGCCGCGCCCAAGTTCCGCGAGCGCTCGACCACGAAGGGAGCGGTCTCTACGCCCCGATCAGCGAATGAGGGGTCTCCGAAGGCCGCCGCGAGAAGCGTTTCGCCTGGGTCGGTCGGGTCAGGGGTAAAGGTCACCCGGGTCCAGTGCCCATCGATCCCGTTGCCGGCCTTGTCGGTGGTGAGACTGCCGCCCAGGACTGGGCGGGCCTGTGTCATGTGGTCCAGGCCGACGCCGGCCTGACCGACCACGTCGCGGGTGTCATCGGCGCCTTCGCGGCGCGTGAACCCCGCCATGGCTACAGCGTCGGCGCTGCGACGAAGTAGGAGTTGATCGTCTGCGTGGCGCCATTCACAAGAGCCACAGAGCTCAAATTGAGCTCCGCGCCGAGCACGGCCACGGCGCCCTGCATGCGCACCTCGGTGGTAGAGGCCGCCCCGGTGTCGCCCGTGGCCACGTGCCGGTAATAGGCTGCCTGACCCGTTGCCACATTGACGCCGGACCAGACATCCACGTCCTTCGCGAGCACGCCACCGGCAGCCGTTGCCTCGAAAGTGAGAGTGCTTCCAGGGGTTCCGCTCGCCGCAGAGCCCTTGGTGATCACGCACAGCAAGGTGCCCGTTTCGGCCGCATCCGCGGTGTTTGGCACCGGGCCCGTGAAGATGCGGATGCAGCCACCGTCGCCGGCTTCCAGCAGGGCTTTCAGGGAAGACTGTGCCAGCAGCTTGTCGCGCAGACCAGTCGAGAGTTTGAGGGTCATGATGGTCCTTTCAGGCAGACACGAGAGTCAGACCGCCGGTCACTTCCAGGCGCGAAGTGGCATCGACGTTCTTGACGGTGGGGAACTTGACGACCGAGAGCAGGACGCCCGCGGGCGCACCCTTGGTGGGGGACGAGGACAGGAAGCCCCCGTAGATGGTTTCGGTGGCCGAGAAGTTGAACTGCGCCACGGAGGCCGCGTTGTTCACCACGCCCACGCCGGCGTTCTGCGGCACGAATGCGGGGCGCGTGCCTTGGCTGTAGGCCAGGGACTCCACCGCCAGCGCGTTGATGGTCGCGGCGCTGACCGTAGGGGTGGGCGTGTAGTTGGTCTTGTACAGGCCCAGGTACCACTGGGCAGGGATGGCCGCGCCGAAGAAGAGCGCGTCCGAGATCAGCGAGACGCCCTCGGCCGGGACCAAGTTGGTCGCCGTTTCCTCCTGCACGAGCTCGCTGCCCTTGAAATGGCGGAGCCGGTAGACCACCGCGATACGTTCAATGTCCATGTCCATAATTCACCTCGTTGCGGATGACCTCCGCGTCCATGAAATCGGATGACACCGCAGCGCTGGCATCCGGCGCGCCGTGCAGGGTCATGACAAGCTGCCGGAGGCCGCCGGCCACTCGGTAGAGCGACGTGCCGGTCAGCGTTGGCGGCAGGAATCCCGTCTCCAGGTGGTCGGCGGCCAGGGCCTCTACCTGCCCTCCTGCGCTCCCTGTCACCGGCCCTTGGCTGGAGATCCATGCGAAGCGCTTTTCCTTCGCAATGGCGGTGACGCTGCCCTGGATGATCTGTGCGGGGTGCACCTGCAGCGGTGCCGAGCCCTGCACGTCACCCGCTATGAAGTACGTGGCATCGGAGCCAACGTAGAGGCCATCGTCGGTGGAGAAAACTGCAGTGATCTGCCCACGGAAGGGGAGGAAGTTGCGGTCCGCCGTGGTGCGCGCGCCGCGGCCGAATTCATCGCCGTCGAGGTAGGGATCGCTGAAGAAAAGCGTGTCCCCGAATGCCGCCACATACCGCCCGAAGTGCTTGCAGCTCAATGCCCGCGGCTGCGGGTTCATGAGGTCGCGCAGATCGTCGTTGGACAGGATCTCTTGGCCCGAGGTGGAGTGCGTGCGGACTATCGGCAGTGCGACCGGGAAATCCTGCGGCACCGATTCGCCCGAGGCCAGAGCAAAGCCCTTGCGCCGGCGCAGCCGACCTTCGTCGGTCACGTCGACGTTCGAAGCCGCGCGCAGCAGCGCACCACCCCGCTCGCTCCACAGCTCCTCGTCGCTGCGGCGGTTGTCGGCGCCTCCGGGGAAGGGCCCGATGCGGACGGGATCGGTCATCGCTCCTGCGCCTCCACCAGTCGGGTCCACGCCAGCGGCGCAGCCTGGCCCTGCACGGTCACCCGGCTCAATGCCCAGGCGCCAAGCAGCTTGAAGGTCAGCCTGAGCTTCGGTGAGAGCGGCAGGGAGGCGGATCCAGAGTAGACGGGGATGCCGTCGAGCTCCACCGACTGCGATCCGTTGCTGGCCGTGAGTCGCACATGTCTCTGCACGCCCGGCGAAGGGATCGCCGGTCGGATTCCGGCAGAGCCTCCGCTGCCGGGCCCGTACGCATAGCCCGTGCACAGCGGTGGGTCGTACAGGGAACTGCCAGGGCTGTAGTAGAGCGCGGCGCCCACTTCCAGCTCCACGTCCTCACTCTCGACCAGCGTCATCTGCCCCACCAGTTCGGCTCGGGCATCAACGCCCTCTAAGCCGATGAAGTCAAACTCGGCAACGAACGTTGCATCCGTGAGAACCTGGGAGCCGACGAAGTCCACGTAGACCAGGTTGAATCCGGCCCCGAGCTGCACCTGACCCCCTGCAAGGCTCGTGGCCGCCGGTGGGTATCCATCCGAGTGGTGCCAGACGCCTGCGCCAATGGCAGGCGCGTGTCCGTCGACACTGCCGGAGCCGTTGAAGTCGTCTAGGAAGATGGTTGCCATGGCCGTGATGGTCACGGCTGGGCGCGTTTTCGGGAAACCCTATCGGGGGGTGCCGCCTACCAAGTGAATCGGACGATTGGCGACCTGCGATCGCGCTGCTTGCGCTGCACGTTGGCATCGGGGCGTTGCCCAAAATTCCCGACGAAGATCGCTTCGAAGTCGGCCGCCTTGGCCTTGTCGAGGGTCTCCGCATCCTGCTTCAGGTAAGCGCATCGGTACACCCAGTCTTTCAGCTGCTCATGGAAGCGAACGGGCAGCTCTGGCTTCTCCGTGTCTCGATCCTCGCACAGCGGCTTCAACGCACCGCGGTAGACCGTTAGATTCACCACATCCGCAGCAACGGGCGTGGAAACGAGCCGAAGCTGCGGGGGCATCGAGCCGCTGGCCTGCGCGAAGATGAACCGACGTGGATGGCCGTTGCGGGATTCCCAGTCGCGGTATTCGCAGTCCAGCGATTCGATGCTGGTTTCATCCAGCGGTCGCCCGCGCAGGGTCACGCGCTTGACCTGGAGCACGCTCGGGTGCAACGCATAGGTGGCAACACCTGCCTGCAGAGGGATCACGCAGACTGCGGGGGTGCTACGGTCCTCGGTCAGCAGCGCGCGCTCATTGGCCTCTTGAACCGCAGCGTTGAGGTAGCGCACGAGTTCCTGGTCGCTCCACAGGTACGGCTGCTCTTCGTCCTGCAGGTCGGCGCGGAATGCGGCCAGGAAATCGGCGACGTTCATTGCGATCAGCCTGCCGCGACGTCCTCGAAGGCGGCGTCGGCTTCCTCGCGCGTGATCTCGAAGCCCAGACGCGCTTTCAGACGGTTGAGGTTCGGCTTTCCGTCGGCGTTGAAGTCGCCCTCGTTGCTCCCATCCATCATCTGGGTCAGCGTGGAGCGGATCAGCGCCGAGCGGGCGGCGGAGGCGTTGTTGGGGTCGGTGAAGGAGTCAGCCACATGCTGCGGCAACGCGCCAAGGTCAAGCCGGCCGTCCGAGCCATTCGCCGCGAGTGCGAACATCGACTCAGGAACAGCGCCGCGGGCGACAGCCTCGCGATGGAACATCGGATCCAGCGTCACGCCTTCGTGCGTAACAACTGCCGTGTGGCCGGACGTCAGCGCGACGTGCAGCGGGTCATGGGTGGGGGCATGGAATTTCATGATGGTGTCCTTTGAAAAGACCCGGCAGCGCTGGGCCGCCGGGTAAGGGCCGTTGCCGGCCTGACCACAAGAGAACTGATCAGCCCTGCGCGAAGGCAGCACGGCCTTCCACGTAGTACTGAATGGCGATGCGGGCGGAGCCTGCAGTGGCGGCAGCGCCGGTCTGGGCGACGAGGGCTGTCAGGAAGTCCAGCGTCGAGTACTTCAGGCCGACAGGAACCAAGGCCGTGCGGCCCGCCGTCTTCAGATCGATGGGGGTGGGCGTGTAGCGGTCGTCGTCGGTGGCGTCACCCAGCTTCAGCGTCGCGGTGGTGGCGCTGTTCCAGGGCGTGCCAACGGTCACGTCTCCACCGACGATCACGGCGTTTGGTGGAAGCTCGATGGCCTTCTCGGCAGTGCCATAGGCGGGGTCGGCGAAGCCAACGATGAGGTGAGCGACGATCAGCTCTTGCCGACCGGAGTTTTTCTTCAGGGCCATGAGGGCCTCCTTTCATCATCAACGGGAGGGAGGAAAGAGGCCGAAGCCCCTTTCGGCGGCGGCTGTCAGCCGATGAAGTGATCCACCGCGACGGTGCCGAAGTCTTCGACCGTCTTGTTGTAGATCGAGTAGAACTTCGGCTTCAGGAGGCCGAACATCTTGTCGATGTTGATGCCCTGCTGGCTGTCGTACTGGAATTCCTTTTCGGTCCACTCCGCCGGCCCCAGGTCCGCCATGCCCAATGCCTGGGCGCCGCACAGCACGGTGCGGGTGCCGTTCACGTTGCCACCCGCGCCCCACTTGGAGCCAGCGGCCGCGCCCTTCGTGGTGTAGACCAGACGATGCTCATGCAGCACTGCGCCATCTACGGTCACGGTGGCACCGGTGAACCAGGGCGAATCGGTGCCAGACTTCGTGGCCACCGCAGTGACGGCGCGCAGGTAGTCTGGGTCGGTCTTGAGCGCGGCCAGAGTCCCCGGAGCGACCAGCAGCACGTAGTACTCCTTGCCGCCTTCCATCAGAGGCTTCACATAGTTCTCCTTCGCATAGGCGATGAGAGCCACGATCATCTTGTAGCTGGGCAGGAACGACGACGTGATGCTTCCGGTCGTGGACGGCACCAGGTCGGTGCCGGTCCACATCAGCGAGCGCTTGGCCGACGGGGCGGACACGTCGGCGGCGAAGGCCAGGTTCGGGAAGGGCGAACCCACACGCAGCGCGCCGTTGTTCTGGTACGCGTAGCTGATGCCGGAAAGCGTGAGAAAGACCAGCTGATCAATGCGGTTCGCGAGCCAGTACGCCAAACGGTCACGGCCCATTTCACGGAAGTTGATAACCGTCTTCTGGTCGGACAGCTTGCCCTTGTTGCGCACGCTGTGGGTGATCAGATCGATGGTCACCGTCTGCGCGAAAGACTGCATCGCCTCTTCGTTGCCTTCGCGCTCGTTGTCGCCAATCACGCCATCTTCGACCAGGTCGGCCACCAGATGCATGATCACTGCCTCGCCCTTTTCGGTCTTGGTCAGCTCGGTGATGCGCTGGATCATGGCCGATTGGCCAGTGCCCAGGAAGCGCTTGACGAACATCTGGTCGCGGGCAGCCTGCCACACGTCGCGGGACCAGACGAGTTTTTGTTGCGGCGTCAGCGCCGCGAAATTGGTAAGGCTCATGCCATGCTCCTCGGATTGGTTACGGACTGAGGCGTGCGCTGCCAATGCGGAGACATGGACTTGAGGCGGCCAAGAGCGCCGGGCGGAGATTTGCGTCCTGCCGTGGGGGACGGAATCACCCTGGAGAGGATGGCCAGCAGGCGGGTGGCTCCCGCTGGCCCTGAGCGTCAGTCGCCCCGGAGGCGCTTCTTCTCAGCTGGTGTCAGCGCCTCGAATTGCTCCTCGGTCAGTTGACTCACATTCACGCGGCCCGCGGTCGCCCGTTGGCCGATTCCTGCCTGCTGGATGGATGGTGGCTGAGCGGTTGAGTCCGCCGCGCCCCTTGCCAATGCAGCTGCAGAGCGAGTGTCTTTGCCCTTCCCCCCCTCGGGCAAGTCCCCACTGGGGGTATCAGCTGGAGCGAAGCGCGGCGCGATCGTGTCCGCGGCTTCCGCGAGGGCCAGATGCGCTGGCATGCCGCCGGCAATCTTGCGGTCCCGAGAGGCCATGATCAGCTCCAGCACTTCGGCGTTCGATGCCTGGTTGAGCCATGGGTAGGCCGCTGTGATGTTCTGTGCAGTCTTTTCGAGCAACTGCGCCGTCTGCCGCTGGGTGAATTGCTGCGTGGCGCGCGTGCTGGCCTCTTCCTGCAGGTAAGTGTTGATCCGGCGGCGGATCGCGATGGCGGCAGTCTTGTCGCCTTCGAGCAAGGCCTCGATATACGCGGCCTCCTCTGCTAGCACATCGAGCGGGCCCGCAGGTGCTGAAGCTGGGGCATTGGCGGCAGCCGGTGCTGGTGCAGGGCTCGGGGCCTTGGCTGCCGCGGCGCGCGCTGCCTCCTGTTCCCGATACCGGGCCAACTCCTGCTTCGTCGTGGCGAGCTCGGCTTCAGCAGCCTTGCGCCTGGCGTTCACTTCGTTGAAGCGGCCTTTCGGGATGCCTGCGGCGGTGTGGCGGGCCTGTTCCTCGTCGGTGGTGTCGTCACCTTCGCCTGTGGCGTCTGCCGCCGCATCATCGGGGCCGCTGTGGTCGGCGTCGCTGCCGTCGGCGTTCGCTTGGACCAGCGCTTCCAGGTTGTCGACTGTCAGGGTGGGGTCGAGCACATCGCCGCGGTCTTCATCGCCGCCGGCGGCAGTACCGCCGGTGTCGGAGCCCTCGTCGCCGGCGGGGGCCATCACACGGGAAAGGATCAATCGGAGCAGTGGGTTCATGGTCATTCTCTTTTCTGGTGGTCGGTAGTTGGGATGGTTGAGGGCCGCTTACTTCTTCTCGGGCTGCAGCGCCTGCAGCTCGCTGATCTTTTCCTTGGCCTTGGCCAGTGCGGCCTTCAAGCGCTTGGGGTCTTTGCGGATCTCTTCGGCATCGGCCAGCCGGCGCATGTCCGCCTCGGCGCGCCAGTCCCTGTCGTCGTCGGAAGCAGCCATCACGGAACCTTTCATGTCGATCTCCTTCGGGGGTTGAAATCAGGTGCGAGCTTGTTCTCGGGCGATGGCATGCACCACACCGTGGAACACATAGGCGGCTGAGCGCTCCGTGGCGCTCAGGGTGGCCACCGCCGGCCCAAGGTCGGCAGTGGGGTGCAGGCCGGGGTTGTTCAGGAACGCGGCCACCCTGGCGCAGGTGCGGGCCTTGTCCTTCTCGGGAAACGATTCCCAGGGCTCCGTCGTGTAGTCGCCGTGGGCTACGCTGTGCGCGGCGACGACTTCATGCGCGACTCTGGCGATGGCTTTCACCAGGCCGTCGTCTGCTGTGTTGGCGCCGTCTTGGACGGCTGAGGAGTCTTGCTCGGTGGTCATGGTCTTCCTTCTTGGTGGTCGGTAGCTTTGGTAGATCCCGCAGTTGGCGCAGAGGTGTCCATCGGGCGTGAGGTAGAAGAGCTGGTTGCCGCAGCCACACTCCCGGACCATCTGCCCCGGCGACGGGGCGAACTCGAACTTCCAGCGGCCCTTCTCGCTGTGGCATGCCGGGCAGTGCAACGAGAGCGTGCCAGTGGGTGCGACTGCGGCCCAGGTGTGGCCGCATCCGATGCAGAAAGCCTCACCAGCGCCGTGCTGCTCGGTCATCGCTTCGGGCGCAGGGCGCTTGAACGGCACAACCGTCACTGCAGCACCCCGTCAGCCTCTGGCGTCTCGATGCCTGCCTCGAAGCCCGCGGCCGGACTGGTGGGCGTCAGCGGGTCGGTGTTTTCGGGGATCAGACCTGCTGGCGCTGGCTCCGCTGGCAGGCCGCCCGTCATGGCCGCAACCGCGGGCCCGGCGTCCTGGTCCTCAAAACCCTGCGAGCCCAGCATCTGGTCGGCCACCATGGCTGTGCCCGGCATCTGCTGCAGTACCTGGGCGCTCTGCATCGCGCTGTACATCGTGCGGCCGCGCACCTCCACGGTCTCGGCGCGCACCTTGTCGGTCTCGGCCTGGGTCTTTTCGGCCTGGGCTGTCTTGAGCCCGGCTTCCGCCTCTGCCTTGGGGTCGGGGGGTGGTGCACCGGCGCCCTGCATCTGGCCCAAGATTTCGTGCTTGTCCGCCAGATTCGAGTAGCGGATGACGGTCGGGTCTGGAATGTTGATCCCCGCCTTCCGCATTTCCAGGGCCTGGTTGAACTGGCTGTTCTCGAAGGTCACCTGCATCGGCTGCTCGGTGATGACCACGTCGTATTCGCCCACCGTGACGTCGAAGAGATACTTCCCGCTCTCCGGGTCGAACTTGTTGATCTCCAGGACCTCCTCCTTCGGCTTGCCCGTCATGGGATCGGTCTCGGTGATGCGAAAGACGCGATAGCTGTCGTAGTAGCGCTGGATCAGCTTCAGGATGCGGGTGGCCAGCATCTGGCGCGTGTAGGCAAGGTTGTCCAGGGGCACGGCCAGCTGTTGCTGGCTGGCGAACTGCTTGGCCTGGATGGCCACGCCAGCCTCATCGTTGCCACCGATGCCACGCATGGCTTCTGGGACGGTGACGTCTTTCAAGGCCTTGGTGGCGCGATCGATGAGCTTGTCCACGCCGCTCGGGACCTGGTTGGGCTGGATCTTCTCCGGAGGAGTTGTGCCCTTTTGGTACTCGATCACGAGACCAGTCTTTGCGCCGACCGCCTCTAGTTCCTCGGTGTCCATGTTGGTCAGCGAGTTCTGCTCGACCACCCAGCCGCTGTTCGCGCTGGTGTTGATGATGTGCACGTATTGGCTGACGGCCTTGTTCAGTGCTTCCTGCGGCCCGATCGCGCCATCCACCATGCCGCGGGTTTTCCCACGCCGGAAGTAAGCGAAGTAGGGAACGACCGTGAAGTGGTCGTATGGGCTGTAGCCTTCATGCAGCGTGGTGGTGTAGGTGCTGACCACCCACTTGACCCTGCGGCGCATCCTCTTGGCGCGCACGGCGCCCTTGGCGAGAGCATCCTCAATGGAGTCTTGGGCCATGTTGGCGATGATCGCCACGTCGCCAGTCTCCGGGTAGACCAAGCAGTCGGTGGACTCATACACAGCGATCTGCCGGTCGATGATGCGGTAACGCTTGAGCCTGTCGCCCCCCATGGCGAACGCGTCGAACAGTCCCGCCAGACGATCGCTGCCGAACTTGCCGCGGTGCACCTCGTCGTCCATGTCACCGAAGTCCTGGCCTTCGTCTCCTGATTGCTCAGCCCTGTCCCGAGCCTTTCGGCCCCATAGCCTTTCGATCTCGTCCAACGAGAGCCAGCGCGTCACGATGACGTCGCCCCACTTGTCGGGGTCGTAGCTCTTGGCATCGGGGTCTGGAATCACGTCACGGGGGTCAAGGCCGAAAATATCGACGTCGCCCTTCATGTTGCTGCTGAAGTCCATCCGCACGTCGTAGTAGCCGCGCTGCTCGATGAGTCCGTCGGAGAAGACCTGCGTCTCGACCCAATGAAGCTTGGTCCGATCGGCGATTTGCATGGCCACCTTTGACAAGATGGTGGCTGTCTGCAGGTCGCCCTGCTCGCCCCGCGGTTTGAAGGCGATGTCCATGCGGTTCTGAATCTGGTACCCGACCGCGCTGTTTACGCTCGGCATCACCTCGTTGAACTCGTAGAAGGGTCGCCCCTGGCTGCGTAGGATCTCTTTGTCAGCGTCGCTCCACTGCTCGCCCCCACCGAGGTACATGCGCTCGCAGAGGGCCGCGCGCTCGGTGTACTCGATGTGCCCGCGGTCCTTGCCGTACTGGTAGCGGTACCAGTTCTCGCTCGCTGCTTGGTCCATTGCCATGGTGTTCATGCGGCCTGGGCCGATCCATTGATTGATCTATTGCCGAGCCGCTCGCGCCAGCTCTTGACGCGAGGCCCGCGCTTGGGTTGCGGCAGGCTGGACACAAAGGTCATGGCCACTGCGTCACCCTTGTCCGGGCTGCGGCCCAGCACTTCGCGGATCTCGTCTTTGCTGCGCATCTGGATTGCGGCAAGCTTGCCCATGGTCACGACCTTGTAGCGAACCGCTGTGAGGTCGCCCAAGAGTTCGAGGTCGGGCGGCAGCGCAATCGGATCTGGGTTCGTTGGGTCCAGTGCTTCGCGAAGGCGCCAGTACATCTCGGCGCGCAGGTTCTTGAAGTGGAGCTGCCCCGCCTTGTCCATCATGGTGCTGGCGGCTGATGCCACCACGGGGTGAACGTGCAGACCCAGACCGTTGATGAAGTCAAGGGCGCTTGATCCGATCCCGATGCTGTCGACTGCTATCACGGCACCGTCTCGCACCAACGGCGCGACGAAGGCCGCCGCCGTGGGCCCATCCTTGGTCACGGCGCCAGGCGCCGATACCAGTTGGTCGAACCATTGGCCATGCCGGCGCGCCACGCAGGACTTGTCGATCCCCCCCCGCGCCGGGTCGAACCCAATGGCCGTCATCAAGCCTTTCGCCTCGCGCTCCTTCCACCGGGCCTGAGCCGCCTTCACCCAGTCGGTGGGGATCAGCTGCCACACCGGATCCGTGCGACCGGCCATGAAGTCGCCATGCAGCATCTGGGAGCGCAGCGGCTCCGGCAGCGCCTGCAGCGTGGCCTTGTAGCCGGTGATCTGCAGGAATAGGTTGTCGTCAACGTCGGCGGAGATGAAGGTCCGGCTCTTGGGTTTCATCAGCTCCTTGCCGACCATCACCGGCTCAGGCCCGGGCACTTCCATGTCCTTGCCCTGCTCGTCGGTCACGAACCAGCGCAGCTCTCCGGGCTTGGCCGGGTTGGGGTGCTGCGGGTCGAGCCACGGCGCCCAATAGCGGATGACCCACTCGCCCTCTGCGCTCGTGGGCGGGTTGCCGGCGCAGATGACGCGCTGGCGCACGCCGGGGTTGTCAGTCCGCATCCAGCCGATCAGCGTGCGGAACTGAGACTCCAGAAAGTGGGTGATCTCATCGAAGCCCTTCAGGTCGTGGGCGCGGCCTTGGTACTTCATCCAGTCGTCAGCCTCCTTCACGGAGCCCAACTCCATCACCCGATCCCCAGGCAGCCGCCACAGCCCGCTTTGGCTGTTGTAGCCGTTGCGAGTGCCAAGGATCTTGGTCATCCGCTCCTCGAGCCCGATGAGCTGCACAGCCTCTCGCCGGAAGATGATGCTGTGCTCCTGCTCGGTGAGTGCTGCTCCCAGCAGCAGGTCGGTCTTGCCGCCGCCGGCCGTGCCGCCATAGAACAGGATGTCGGCCAGGGACTGCAACGCAGCCATCTGCGGCCCAACCTGAGGCAGCCAGATCGGCAGTCCCTCGGTCAACAGGCCGTCCAGCTCTTCACGCTCCTCCGGGGTGAGGTGCTTCACCAGTTCCAGCAACTCGGCTGGCGTGGGGCTAGCTTGCATCGCCGCCCTCCTCCCGCCGCTTCGCCGCAATCGCCGTCAATGCGGCCAAGCGCGCCGCACGCTGTGCGTCGGTCAGCTTGGACACGCCAGCGGCGCCCGCCGAGTCGTCCTCCTCATCCAGCCCGAATGCGACCCGCTCCAGCTGTTGCAGCCGAGCCACCGATTGGCCTGCCCGCTGAGCAGTCAGGACAAGCTCCCCCAGCGGGAGGCGCTTCGCGCCATCGGTCTCGGCGGCCGCAGTCTCCAGTGCAGCCACCAGGGTCATGGTGATGTCCCGCACCTTGGCGATGTCACGGCGGTGGCCCAGGATGACCTGCTTGTTGGTCTCGGCTGCGGCCAGAACGGCCTGAACGGTTGCATTGCCACTCTTGGCAACCCGGTCGGCAACTTCCCCGGCAACTTGCTCCGCCACTTGCTCGGCGATCAGCTTTGCCTTCGTGGCTTGACGAACCTCGCGGCTGAGGTCTTTCTGCCATCCCTGCACCTTGGCGCGCTTACTGATGGCTTGCCGGCTCACGACATTGCCATGCTTGTCGGCAAGTTCCTGATCCGAGAACTGCCCGGTGCGGTAGTCGCGCTCGATGGCTTCCCAGTCAGCCCGCCGCCGCCCGGGGGCGGCTGCGCCGCCCGCGCCGGCGGTGTGTGGTGCTGGGGTGTCGGGGGTATTGGTTGCCATTGCCCCCGCATGGTTGCGGAGGTGGCAACTTCTGGCGAACCCTACAGGGGGGCCGTATTGCTACCCAGTGTGGGCTGCCACTCGTCCAGTCCTGCGGCCAGGGCAGCGCATGCCAGCGCGGTGCGGCGCTCGATGGGCGATTTGCCGAGGACCATCTTGGCGTAGCCGGCGCGGGACAAGCCCAGGGCCTGCGCCGCTGTGTCGTAGGTGTAGCCCATGTGCGATTGCCAGGAGCGGAGTTCGTCAGAGGTCATTGCACAAGGGTCCAGCCCTTCCAGCTCTTGGCGCGTCCGCCCTTGATGTTGAGGATGCCGGCCGTCGCGTTACACCATTCACCCCCAGCGCGGCGGGCACCGCCGGTGCGCTTCCATACCACATCTGCGTCGGCGAAGAGCTCAGGGTTAGCCCTCACGAACTCGTAAAGATTGCGCACATGATGCTGCTCGCCCGATGGGGAAAGCAACACCCAATCGACCGCGTGGACATTGAGAATGCCGCGCCCTGCGGCTGCTGACTCTTTGGCCGCAGCGGTGGCCTGCGGCTGCTGGCGGGCAGAGTCTGCCCTGCGCTCTGGCCGCTGATTGATCGCTGCCACATCCGGGCGGGCCCAAGGCTGCGGGTCTGCTCGGTGCCCGTATTGGGTACGGCGCTTGATGATCGTATGCACCGAGGCGCCTATCTCTGCAGCCAATACAGCGTTGGGCTTGCGCCAATCGACAGCAGCCCAGTCAACCAGCCTGCGCATCAAGAGCAGCCTGCGCCTTGCGCTGGTTGAGCATAGAGACCGCTCCGGCGCGCATCATGACCAGGTTTCCCGTGGCCTTGGCGCGCGCCAGCGCTCCTATCTCGCTGCCCCGCTGCACCGTGCCCAGCATCTCCCAGCCAGGTAGCACCGCATGCTGGTAGAGACGCCACGAGCCGCCGCGAGTGATGGTCAGCTTGGCGAGCTTGCTCAAGCGAGATCCTCGGGCTGGATTGTTTGCACATCGCCCAGGACAAACCAGCCGTCCATGCTGGTGTTGGGCAAGGTGCCGTAGGCATGGATTTCGCCGGAGGCGGTGATCCGGTACTTGCGGGCACCAAACCTGGCGATCAGCGCTGCGCGGATAGCTGCGATGGTCATGGGCCGCTCCTTACTTGGCTGCCATCCGGCTCTTGACCGCCTGGATCTCCAGACTGGTCACGCCAGCCTCGGCTTCGATCTTCGCCAAGTCGGCGACGTTGATCTGGCCGCCCTTGCTGTGCTTGGCCACTGCAGCAGCCCACTTAGGACGGTAAGTACCGATGTTGTCGATGATGTGCTGGATGCGGGCTTCGGCCTTGGCGCGAGCTTCTTGCTCCACCGCTGCGGCGTGGGGGTTGTAGCCGAAGCCGCCCTCGTTGTGGGTTGCTGCGTGCCGGGCTGCTTGTTGTGCTGCGGTCATTTTTTTCTTCCTTGCCCCCTCATACGGGAAGGCGCCGATGGCAATCACTGCGATCACCATGGATGCAAATATAGTCTACTGAGTAGACTATTGCAAGCGCTTTTTACGCGAGTTCAGAGATGCCGGTCCGCCGCGTAGCGGATGGTCTGCTCTACAGCAGGCTCAGCTGCGGGGTGGGCTGGGGGGCCACGCCGCGCACCGCGGCGTTGAGCTGCCGCTCCAGATCCTGGATCCGTGCCGACATCTCCCGCTTTGTCGCCAGCAGGTCGGTTGCAAGCTCCGTGGCCAAGGTCCCCGCCTCCATGCCCGCCTGGATGTTGCTGTACTGAACGGCGTCGCCCACGAGTAGGGTCGCGAGGGCGCGGCGCTCGCGCGGCCACAGGTGGAGCACCACGTCGCCGACCTCGATGATGGAAGTGCCGTCGGGCATGGCGGTGGACGACACCGCGCGCGGCTCCGGCATGGCCGCGATCGGGCCGAAGACCCCGGCGCGCAGCCGGCGCAGGCGCCCGCTTTCGATCATGCGGCCGACGTGATCGTCGACGATGGTCATCTTCAGCCCGGTCAACTCGCACAGCAGCTCACGGGTGGCCACCTGGCCCTGTTGGTGGAGCCCCTCGATGGCATCCCAGATGATCTGGGCAGTTGTCTTTTCTGCGGTGGACATATCAGCTCCCGGTGGATTTCATGGCCTGGTTGCGCTCGTACTCGGTCTTCACCGCTTGGTGTCCGGCCTGCACACCGTCTTCCCCGAACGCGGACACGAGCGCCGCACGGTAGCCGGGGGTGATCTGGGACGCGCAACGGGATTCCCAGAAAGCAGGGCCGGTGGCCAGGGCCCGGACTGTGCAGCCCTTGCAATGGGCGCGGAAGCCGCCCCAGTGCTTGGAGGTTTGCGCTTGGGCGCAGTCGGGGCATGTGGTTGTGGTCATGTCGCACCCTCAATCAGCTTTTGAAAGTCCGACATGCAAACGTCTGAATTCTTGAGCTTCGCGGCCAGCACACAGGCGGCGCACACTAGGGCGGGATGAGGGAGTTCGTGCAGCATCTTGGCGGCAGCCTCCAGTCCGGCCAGGATCGACGCACGGCGCACGGGATCAATGGGCTCAACGCCTGCTTGGTCGTGGGTAGCGTTTACAGCCCCTCGGAGGATGCGAAGCTCCAGCCGGTCTGCAGATAGCCGCTGCTGTATTGCGGCGCCGAGCACGACAAAAAAGACGCGCCCGGCCTGGTTCACCAGCTCTCTGGCGTTCTCGCCCATCAGCGCGTGAATGCGTGCGGTGGCCACGTTCTGGCGCCACTGCGCAGCGATGACTGCGCGCTCGACCAAGTTGACTGCTACGTTGGACTGGCGGCGCTTCTTCATGGCCGGGCTCCCAAGCGCGCGAACGGGTTGCTGTAGTCCTTCCAGGCCTCGCCACGCTTGATGTTGTTGACCTGGCTGCGGTGGATCTTGTATCGCTCGGCGAGCACGGGCCCTGACTCTGTGCTGAGCCGAATCTCTTGGGCCTGATCCAAGGTGAGCTTTACCCCAGATGCCGCCCGACGTGCAGCCGCGATCTTCGCGCCACGGGCCGGGGATGAGAACGCTCCATTGGCCGCTGCGCGCTTCCCCACCTTGCTCGGAGTGGACAGCCGAAGGTGCTTCGGGCTGCAGCAGCGCTTGTCTTCACAGGCGGCCGTGACGGGCTGCCTTGCTGCGGGCGGCCTGTCCGTAAGCTGCATCACCACGCGGCGCACCAGCAAGCAGGGGCCGCCATGGCGCTTCATGATCGGGTAGCCGGTGTCGCTGGTGGCGCCCTGCCATATCCAGCAGTCCCCGACCTCTTCACATCGGGAGTGGATCTGTTCGAGGGTGATGGTCATGCATTCGCTCCTGAATTAATAGCTTGAAGGCCTTGTATTGATTGCGCTGGAGGCATATGCGGCAGCGCATTCAGCAGGGCCAGCGCCCACTGGGCTGCGGCTCGGTCCTTCGCTGATTCGCCGTCCATTGCGATGGCGCGCCAAGCCAGCACCTGGCGAAGGTGGGCGGCCATGAAGGCCGATTCCTTGCGCGCCCGTGGCGCTGGGCCCTGGTCCAGCCAGCGGTGGCATGCCGCGCAACCCCACACGCTGTACTGGTCGTCGGCCTTGCGGGCGCCGGCCTTGCCATGGATGCCCAGGTTGCTGTGGCAGCACACGACGGTGCTGATGTCCTGAGTGCACACGCCCTGCACGCGCAGGAGGCAGGGCATGCCGCGCGCCATCGCGCGCAGATGGGCGTTGCGGTGCGCCACCGACTTGGCCTGCGGCCGCGCAGCGGTGGTGCCGTTGATCGCTACATATTTAATAGCTACTCGCACCGATGAAATAAGCGCTGGAGAGCGTTTTCCGGCAGTTTGCACAGGATCGCAAACCGCTCCATTTTTCATAGCGCGTTGCGCACGTTCTGCAAGGCGCTGCGCCCGATTTGGCTCTGATTTCGCGGTGGTGCTGGAGGTGCGCAGCCACGCGGTGCGCTTCATGGAAGTGCGCTTCATGCAGAGGCCCCCATCAGCGCCCGCATGGAGCGTCCTGTCACCCTATAGAAGTAGGGACGCATCCCGCATGCCCTCTTCACGCGAAAGGGAAAAATGCAAAAACCTCTATTTGTGCGGGACTGGAAAAGCCCCTTCTGGATCAGGGCAGCCTTAGACGCGAAGGCCCTGGTCGACCTCATCGGTTGGACTCTTGCACAGCTGCAGCCGATCATGAAGTGGTTACTCTCAACGTCGTAGGTCATGCTTGCTCTCCCTTCTCCCGGTCCGCCAGCACGCTTTCCAGCATCGTGGCGCGCGCGGCCGGCCCGAGATGGGGCCAGAGCTGGGCCTGGGAGGCTGGGGTGCGCAGGTGCACCAGCACGTCGTCGTGCAGCTCTCGCATCTCGTCGTCGCTGCAGGCGTCGTAGGAGGTGGAGCGAGGCACGGCCACGATGCCGCCACGGCCATCGGGCTCCCAAGTCACGAAAGCGGCCCCGACCTTGAGCCACGCACGCAGCGCCGGCAGGTTGGCGAAACAGTCCTGGCTGTTGAATAGGCGCTGCTCGATGGCCATGTGGCGCTTGTGGAACTCGCCGGAGCGTTCGATCACGCTGTCGAGCTGGAAGACCTGACCGGGCTCCGCCTTCCACACGCGGGACCACCAGCGGCGCCAACGGCCCTCGTTCTGGTCATCCAGGCCGCGGAAGCAGTCGAACAGAAAGCGGCGGATGATCGACCGCTCGAACTCGCTGAAGCCGTCCAATGGGTGGCGCTTCACGAGCATGATGGATGCGGGTTTCGTCATTGCTTTGGCTCCATGGTTTTGGTCATCACCTGGCCGCCGCGCCCGGTGGTGGGGTTGCAGCGCCTGCACTTCGCGGCGCCGTCTTCTGCGTAGATGGTCACGTTCTGGTCCCCGGCGCGGTACACGTTGCCGCAGCGACCGCACGAGAACACGGCACGCTGGCGGGTGGCCAGCAACTCCTTCGCCGATATCCAGCCGCCTTGCACCTGGTGGCGCAGTCGCTCGTTCTCCGCCTCCAGCTCCCGCGCCAGCGGCGCCAGCTCTTGGTGAACGGCTTCGAAATAGCGGGCCACGGCGCCCGGCGAATTACTGGGGTGTTGAGCCAGCACCCGCTCGATCAATGCGTCAACGGTTTCTCGGCTCATGCAAGCACCTTGGAAATTCTGAAAAGGACACCGCCCAACTCAATCCGTTGCCCCACCCGGAAAAACAGGGGTGCAGTCCGGTCGCCGTCAATACGGACGGTGGTAGTGCGCCACTGGCCGCGGCCGGGCGGGACGAGGATCAGGGTCACTGCAGGCTCCACTTCACGCAGCCGGCGCTGGCGCAGCGGGCGGAGGTCATGCCCTTGGTGTCGACCGTGTAGTTCAGGCGGCCACCGCACTTGGGGCAGGCGATCTGGTCGGCCACGGGCGCGGCCGGGGCATAGTTGGGCTCAGCGCAATGGCGGCGCTTGACCGCCGTCAGGGCCTTGAGCACGAAGGGCTGCATGCGGCTGAAGGCTTCAGTGGTCATACCTGACCTCTCGAGCGAATCTTGGCGGCGGCTTGGCGGCACTCCGCTGAGCGCAAATAGTGGTTGTCTCCACCATCCAGCGCTGTCGCGTAGTGGTCGCAGACCTTGGCGCATTCTTCGCGTTCAACTTCGGCAGCAGCGGCGGCAACTGAGGCAGCCAGACGTCCAACCCACACGAGGGCCGAGCCAGACTGCTGCCCATCGATCCCGATGCCGAGCCACCAGTCAGGCGCACCCGCTTCGCGGGCCATGCGGATGAGATCGCTGCTCATGCCAACTCCGCCCGACCGTAGTGCGCGATGAGGATGGCCTCGGCGCGGTTGTGGTCCTTCACGCGCGACACTGGCGCCGTCGGATACAGGCGGGCGCAGCAGGCCCGGGCAGCCCCCTTGTCCGCGGTCAGGCCATACGGCTTCTTCCAGGCCTGGGGGCGCACGAACTGCACCGTGATGCCCTTGGCGGCGAGCACTCCGTCGAGCACGCCCTTGCTGTGCATCATGGAGCCCATCGTCTGAATGGCGCTGCCTGGCATCGCCTGCACGTCTTCCATGATGGCGGTGCGCGCCTCCGCAGGGTCCAGCAGTTCGGCCAGTAGCTCGGCGAAACGCCGGCCGTCGATCTGGCGCGAGACCATGGCCTTCGGGCCCACGTTGGGGAGCGGCTTGGTAGGGAGGTCGAACACGCCGCGCAGGCCTTGCGGCCCGACAACGGCGCATGCGCCAGTGAGTCCCGGATCGATGCCAACGAACAGCATGCTCAGCGCTCGTCCGATTCCAGCGCCGCCGATTGCTCGTGAGCATCCTGGTCGCTGCTGGGCCCGCTGGCGAAGATGTCGCCGGCCGTCAGCGGCGGCTCGTCCGCTTCCTGCACCGGGAATGGGTTTTCCATTTCCTCGGGCTCTTCCACCGGTTGGGTCACAGCTGGCGGCCACAACTGGATGGTGACCTCGCCGCCCTCCTGCTCGATCAGCTTGCCGATGGTGCTGCCGTCGGCGCGATCGCCGCCGTAGCTGACCTGGATGAAAACGCGGACGGTGCCGCCTTCGTTGGTTTCGACCTTCTGGATCTTCAGCTTGCAGCAGTCGAAAAGCATGTTGCTGATGTCATCGCCCAAGCCAAACTGCACGCCCAGTTCATAGCCTGCGAAGGCGTCCTTCTTCTTCATCAGCGTGTAGCTGCCGCCGTTCAGGTTCGGGTAGCGCAGGTTTGGCAGAGGTGCATCAACACCATCCAGGTCTACCTGACCGTTGTCCGCGTCGCGGTTGCAATACAGCGACTCCCGCAGGCCAGGCAACAGGCTGTCCAGGAAGGTGTTGGGGCGATCGAATTCGAAGTTCAGATCGATGCCTTGCACGGTGTCACCGCCACCGCCGTTAAATTGCTTGCGGTGGTTGACGTGCTTCAGCATCACATCGGTAGGTTCGCGGAAGGCGATGGGGGTTACGGAATTGCCCATGGTGGATGTCCTCTCAGGTGGTTGCAGGTTGGTGGTGGGTGGGGGATCAATGGAACGCGGAGGCCTGAGCCTCTAACGTCACGCAGGTCGGTCGGCCGCCTTGGAATTCGAGGAACTGCTGGGTGTCCTTGTGGAACCAGAAGGCCCAGCTGCCTTCCCACTCGAAGTGGCGCTGCTTGGCGACGCGCACGTAGGCGTCGGGGTCGCTGTTCTGGTCTTTCTCGTCCTTCGAGGTCTTGCGGACGTTCTTCCAGACGATCACGATGTTGTCGGCCATGTCGGCGATCTCGCCGGCGCCCTTCACGTCGAACTTGTCCGGGGCTTTTGTCTCGGCTTCGCCCTTGCGCATGTGGCACACCAGGTGGATGTGCAGCCCGGTATCCATGGCAATGGCGCAGAGGCTGTCAACGAAGTCCTTCTGCGCGGTGTAGTCGTCAGTGCCAAGGCCGCACTTCATCAGGCTGTCGATCACCAAGTGGTCGATGCCCAGTTCCTTGCGCACGTAGGTGGCCACTCCCAGCATCCGCTTCGGAGCCACTTTCCCGACCTTGTCGAAGATCCACAGGCGGCCATCGGTCCACTTGTGGAAGGCCCGGATGTATTCCACTGTGGGCTGGCCTGTGCCGATGGCCTGTCGAGCCATCTTGGCCATGCTCACGGCCGGCTTCATTTCCAGCGACGCCAGGCAGACCTTCGCACCGTGGTCGTTCATGATGTTGAGCATCACGTTCGACAGGAAGGTGGTCTTGCCGTGACCATTGACGCCCGCCCAGATCGTGACTTCGCCCGGCCTCAGGTCGAAAAGGCCATTCGTCTTGTTCCAGCCGATGGACTGCCAACTGCTTTGAGAGTTGGCGCCATGAAAGCGGTCGATGACCTGCTCGCACCACTCACTAGCGGGCTTCACCAGAGCGGCATCGTTCTGCTGCTCGTCAAAATAGTCCTCGAAATTGGTGTTGTCAGCGATCAGCTGCATTTGCGTTTTCCTCCTGCAGTTGGGCTGCACAGCGCGCGCTTGAGCCGGTAGCCCAGGGCGCTGCCGCAGACGTTGATGGGGAGCCAGAGAAAGGAGTGCTCTGGCTGGATGCCCACTTCGGGGGCGCCGTTGTGGTGGTTGCCTGAGCCAACGTCGATGTCGTGCACAGCACCGGCCTCCATGAATCGCAGCAGCAGCCCCGAAGGCATGGCGCGCGAAATGGCGACGGTCGTGTCGATGACGCGGGAAAGGGGCACGGAGCGATCAGCCCACACCCACACATCGACGTTGACCAGCATTCGCCAATCCAGGTCGTTGGGCATGTCGTCGTGGACGTACAGCGTGGTGCCCGCGAAGTTGTCTCCAGCCAAAGCTACGTTGACGGGATTGCTGGGACGGAAGCCGTTCTGGCGTGTCTGCAGCAAATTGCGCGCGTTGACGGCGAAGCGGGGGAAGTTCATTGCGCCCCCGATGTCCAGTCGCTGCCGGCAGGCGCGCCATTGCGCCCACCTGGAGCAAAAACGCCAGACCAGCCGTTCATCACGGACGCCTGCAGAACAGCCGCAGGATCGTGCCCCTGCTCCCGGAATTTCTCCAGTTCGCGGACGATTCCCTTGGCGGCTGCCACCGTGAACGGGGCGCGCTTGCCCTTGGCCCTGCGCATGGAAACGAAGTCTTCCCACGGCTGAGCAGGCATCCACTCGGGGATTTCGAACTTCACACCCGAGGGGGACGTGGGGGGCTCGCCCCCCTGCACCCCCGTAGGGGGTTCTATATTCTTCTCTTCTCTTCTCTTATCTGTGGTGACGGCGTCACGTGACGCTTCACGTTTTTCCGTGACGCCGTCACGTGACGAATTTCGTGACGGCGTTGCACTCTCAGACTTCTGGCGATCCCGGTACTCCTTGGCCCGCACTGCCGGCGTCTTTGCAGCTGTAGAGCGGCTCTCCTTCACGGTGTTGTGCTCATGAAAATTGGGAAAGCGCACACCATCAGGCGTCTCGAAAATCCATCCGACCGCCCGCATCGCATGGCCGAAACCTGGCACGCCGGCCATCGCGTCGACCTCGAACAGGGTCGTTTTATGCAATATTCCATCCTCTGCGGCGCACTCATTGACCATCGCCCACAGCGGAACCAGCGCACCCACCGTGACGCGCGTCACGACCGTCACGTGACGCATCGTGACGGCGCGTGACGATTCAGCCGTGACATCGGTGTGGCCGTACCAGTCCAGAAAATCTGGGTCCGCCAGCAGCGCGCGCGCCATGGCGATCACACGAGGGTTGGTAGGCAGGCTTCCGCGCATGCGAATCCAGGATTCAGCCATGGGGCAACCCCCTCTCCGCCGCCATGCGTGCACGCACGTGCTCAGGCCGCTGCTTGATCAGCGCCTCCATCTGCGCACGGTGGTGGGAGGCGGCGCCGTGCGCATCGAACTCGCCAGTGCGCTCCCATGCCAGCATCTCGGCCTCCATCAGCTGCCCGTGGGCACGGATGCGCAGTTCGCGCTCCTGGTCCTCGGGTGCGAGAGGCTCGACGGCCGCGCCAAAGCAAACTGCGGTGACGAGATCGACGCGGGTCTCGCCAGTCGCATGGGTGCGCACCGAGACGAGGGTGTCACGGGCGCGCATCACGCCACCTCGCACTCGCCGAGCGCTTTGGCATACGCGGCGTTGAACTCGCTCCACAGCGCCGAGCCAGGTTCGTAGTGATTGGCCTCGGCCAGGGGGATGCCCCGCTCGGCTGCGTCGCGCGCGTGCTGCTGCAGCACTGCGGTTGTGAGTGGGAAGATCGTCATGCTGCTGCTTTCGTGGCCTGGATCTCTTCGAGGACGGTGAGACGTGCGCGCGCGGCCAGCCACTGGGAAATCAGGGTGTGGCCGACGAACGACTCAAATGCCGGGATGTGCTCGGCCGGCAAACTGCGCCGGCTCGGCTTGTCGTCCGCCGCCAAGTAGTCCGACACGTGCGGCGCATACAGGCCAGCTTCCGCAGCCAGTTGCCTCTGGGTGGCGAAGTGGATGCGGCGCAGGCGCCAGGAGAGGCGCACAGCCTCCCGGTATGTCTGCGCAATGCAGACCAGCTGTGAAGGAGCCGTTGCCGGCCCCTCCAGGCGTCCCAACAGAGGGAGACCAAGTTGTTCCATTCGCTGCCTCGAAGGAAAAATTCATGGGGTTACCGGTTGAGTTACCGGTTGCGAGAGGGCAAAAATTTTTCGCATGCAGAACACACGAAAAAACGCCTTTTTGATGCCCCCCACCCGCGCAGCCAACGCCCCGGAGGGCAGCCGGAAGGCGTTTGGCTTTGCAGAGGGGGACATCAAGAAGGCGTCCACAGATGCGGAAGAAAAGCCCGCCGGCGCACCAAGCGCCGACGGGAAAGCCCGTGCCCCAGAGAGGGAGGAGGTCGAGGAAGAGCACGGGGGAAACTGGGAACCGGACTGGGACGCGTGGCTCTTGGCCAAGGCGCAGCGGCGCGGTGTTCTGCGGACGCTCGAGTCCGAAGTGACCGAGCAGGCATCAGCCATGGGCGGCCTCGGAAGGAGGCCCCACGACTTCGGAAGAGCCGTTGACTAGTTCTGGCCAGATGAGATGCCAGTCGTTTGGGAACAGCTCTTTCCTGCTGGAAACACCTCGCGTCTCCGCTATAGGGGCAAGCCGGATCAACTTCCCGTCAGGAATGCGACCGGCCTCCTTCCAGCCAGACACAGAAGGCGGCTTTACGCCAGCCAAGTCGGCGACGGTGTTCGTGCCGCCGAGGGCCTCGATGAGCTGGAGATGAAGTGCGTCCATGCCCCGATATTAGGCATGCCTTACTATGGTGTCAATAGGCATGCCTTACTCTTTTCCCATAGGCTTACCTAATGCAAAGCACTCTGGCCGACCGGGTAAAACTTGCGCTTGCAGGACCTCCGAAGAAGACCCAAAAGGCGCTCGCGAAAGCCTGTTCCGTGTCTCCGCCGTCAGTGAATGGCTGGGTCACGGGGGAGTCCAAGACGATTGAAGGATCCAACCTGATATCGGCTGCCGCCTTTCTCGGCGTCAACCCAACATGGCTAGCCAAAGGCGTCGGGCCGATGCGACCCGAAGAGCCGCCTGCTCGAGCTGACGAAGAATTCCAGGACGTGCTCCGCATCGATGCGCGCTTGGCGGGCGGCGACGGCGCGGTACAAGGCCTCGAGGAAGTGATCGGCAACCTCAAATTTGCGACCAGCTTCCTGCGCGAATGCAAGGTGTCTCCAGCAAAAGCGAGGGTCGTCAGCGTCCGCGGTCACAGCATGCATCCCACGATTCCGGATGGCGCGGTGGTGCTGATCGACACCGGAACGAAGGAGCCAGCCCACGATTGCATCTTTGCGCTGGTCCGGCCAGCAGAGGGATTGATCGTCAAGCGGCTACGGAATCAGGACGGCCGATGGCTTGCCACTTCGGACAACCCGTCTTTCGATCCGATCCAGATCGATGATGGCGAGCCGATCTCGATCATTGGCCGGGCGCTCTGGATGGGCACCACGCTTTAACCGCGGGCTGCCGGTAGCGGCCGGTAGACTCGCGGGCAATGACCCAAAAACGCAAGAAGAAGCCGGCCGGAGCGTCGGCAGTGACCCTCATCCATCGCACCTCCGGCAAGGCCCGGAGGTTCCTGATTTCCCTGTTCACCGCCGGCGTGGTGGGACTGCAGGTCACCAGCTGCGGCGTGGCACCCGGCGTGGCGCCCGCCCAGGCCCGGCCACCCTCCTCCACCTCCACAGGTTTTGCAGCCTGCCCCCAGCACTTTGCGAATGGACAACCTCCCGTAACCCCTGCGGCGCCCAAGCTGCGCGAGCTGTGCTTCGACTCCTTCGCCGTGCTGCACTCGGGCAACACGAAGACCCCGGTGTATGTGGCGCAGAGGCTCAACCGCCAGATCCTGCAGGCCGGCGGCGGGAAGCGCACCGATCGCTTCTACGCCGAGGCCAGGCTGCCCGCCGGCGAGCGCGCCGAGCTGGCCGACTACAAGGGCTCAGGCTGGTCGCGCGGGCACATGGCTCCTGCCGGCGACATGGGCACGCCCGAGGCAATGGCCCAGTCGTTCAGCCTGGCCAACATGGTGCCGCAGGATCCGAAACAAAACGGCGGCCCGTGGGCAAAGATCGAGGAAGACACGCGGCGCTACGTGATGCGCGCCCGGGGCGACGTGTACGTGATCACCGGGCCGGTCTTCGAGCCTGGCGCGCAGCGGATCGGCGCCGGCGGCGTGGCCGTGCCGTCGCACCTGTTCAAGCTGGTCTATGACCCGAACACTGAAAAGTCGTGGGCACACTGGCAACAGAACGACCCGAGCGCGCAAGTGGGGCGGCCGATCAGCTATGCGGAGTTGATCAAGCGCACCGGCATGCAACTGCTGCCTGGCGCTCGTCCCGACTGACGGTCAGGCTGCCACCGGCCCGGCGTCGTACACATCGACAGGAGCCAGCCGCAGCAGCGCTTGCGCGTCCTTGAGCGTTCCGGCCAGCCACTGGTCGTAGTCGGCGGGGTCCAGCGGGATAACGCTCCGCTTGTCCTGCTGGTCAGGCGGCAGCTTCTTGTCGGGCTTGTGCATCCGACTCATCAGCGGGTCGTGGTCTGCGTTGATGGTCAGCATCGTGTAGCTCTCGTGCACCTCGCCCGTGGCTGGGTCGGTCCAGGTGTTCCAGAGGCCAGCCAGGCCCAGCAACTGACTGTCGGCACGCCGGAAGCGCCACCAGACATTCCGCCCGGTCTCCCAGTTGGGCTCGTCGAATGATTCGGCCGGGATGATGCAGCGCTGCCCGCGGGCCCAGGGCTGCTTGTAGCTGGCCTTGGCCGCCATCTCCTCTGACCTGGCGTTGTTGGTGGGGTACGGCAGCTTGGCTGCCTTTGCAAACCACGGGATCAGGCTCCACTGCCCCACCACCAACTCCCGGCTGAATCCCTCGTCATCTCGGGAGCGGCGCAGGAAGGGGCCCAGGCCGCGCGGGTAGAGAACGTCGTCCCACCATCGGCCGTTTCCTCGGCCATTGCTGATCTCCCAGCCCTGCTCGATCGCCCGGGCGTCAGCCGGCGGCTTGTATGTGTTGCACATGGGGTCAGCATGCGGCCGCTCGGCACCGCAGCATGTCGGATCATGCGCACTTTCCACGCTCAGTTTTCTGGAGCATCCGCTGCCGACGCCAAGCGGAGAGAGACTCAGAAATGCCACCAAGGGCGCCGCCAACGATGGTTGCCTCACTCCAAATCACTGTATAGATTTACAGTCTTTTGGAGGAAGCATGCGAATCGAAATCACACATCGGTGGCGCTACCAGTGGGGCGGTCGGTGGGTCACAAGCCGATGGGAAACCACAGAACAGCAGATCCGCAAGGAACACCCGGAAGCCGTGGCCGTGCCGGGCACGAGGCGGGAAAAGCGCCAACTGGACCAGCCAGCCGAAGTGGACTATGCCAACAGCTGCTCCCAATCCCAATTCGCCAGGGCGCCCTATCCATCGGTGCTGTACTGGCCATCGAACATCCCGGGCCACAAAGGCGAGATCCCCCTGCCGGCAGCAGTCGCCGAATACTCGGTGCTTGAGGTCGATGGCTGTTGGACCGTTATCCAGGCTGGCAAGCACCCGCGCGAGGTCTACCGCGGCCCAGGCCCCGTCAGAGTGGAGACAGCGCCGTGAAGGCCGCCGACTGGGCGCCAGTCTCGGTGCGCCTTCCAACTTGGCTGGGTGAGACGCAAGACCTCCCGCTGCCCCTGTGGCGCGACGCGTACGAGATTGTCCGCAGCGGTGATCTGTGGACGCTCCGCGTCGTCCACGGTGGCGTGCTGGTCTACCAGGGCATCGGCCCGATCGAGCTCATCGCCGAGCCCCCGCCCTTTTGATGTCCGTGCCACACCCCACCCTGCTGTGCATCCCATCGTGGCCATGGCCGCGGGCCGAGCACGTTGTGCCTCTCCCTCCTGCAGCCTACGAGGTGCGACGCCTGGCGGTCGACCTCTGGAGGGTCGATGTCCGCGCTACCGGCGACTGGGTGTACGTCGGGCCGGGCCCTGTAGAGGTGGTCACATCTCCCGCGCCGTTCTAGACCAAAGATCAACCTAGTAAATTAGGCATGCCTATTGACACACAAGTAAGGTATCCCTAATATTCGTTTCAGGCCAGCGCAAGCAGGCCCGGAGCGAACGGCCCGCGATACGGTCGGTCTGGGGAGGATCGGGAGATCACAAACCAGGCTGGGAGATGCCCAGCACCGCGTCCTCGGAGCGGTAGATACAGAGGTGAGGCGAAGACGGCCAAGAACAAAAACGGTCATGCCGGTTGGAATCCCGGCACAGCCCTTGGCAACAGGGGCGAAACACAAGCGTCGCGGGTCGGCGCTTTTGTTTTTCAGGAGAACGAGATGAGCCACCCAGAGCAAAGCAAATCGGAGATCTTTGTGGGCAACACGAAAGGCACCACAGTGCCGGCCTATCTCTCCAGCCTGGCTACGGCACGGGTCGGCAAGCAGGCCTTCGAGCTCGGAGGCGAGAAGCGGATCGACCCCAACAAGATGCGGCCGCTATTCGTGGATCGCAGCGAGGCCGGCCGGTACGACGCGATCATGATGGCCCGGTTCAAGGCGATCAATCAGCGCAGCGCGCGCATCACGCGCCCGGTGCCCGAGCCGCTCGGCCAGCTTGCGCTGCTGCCGGCATAACCCACGCCCTCACCCCGAGGGCGTTTCCTTTTCGGCGTCCCCGCTCAGGGCCGCCCTTCACCGCGCCGGAGCAGGACCACGATCCCTGATCTGACAGCCCTTCAGGGCAGCGGTCTTTCTTTTCCTCCCTGGGTGCCACCGCGGCACCCTTGCCCGCTTCGGCGGGCTTTTTTATTCCAACCGGCCCGCCACTGCGCGGGCTTTTTCTTGCCCGAGGCATTCATGCAATCCAACGACCTGGACATTTTCAAAGCCATCCTGCCGGAGATTGAGCAGGCCGCACGAGACGATGCACCGCAGCTGCGGGCTGTAGTGGACTTGCTCCGGGCGAGGATCGGGCGCGATGCCGCCAGCAGTGCCGCAGCGCCGAGCGATGCAGAGATCCTGAAAGTGGCTGAAACACTGGGTAGACATAGGCCCTTCGATAGCTGGGGCATGGGCTATCGAAAGGATGAAGCTGGCGCCTACACCGTCCCGGTGACACCCCGTCTCGCTGTTCCGTTCGCCCGGGCTGTCCTGGCACGCTGGGGCGCGTCCGCCCAGGCCTGCCAGGAAGACAGCGCACGATGACTGCCTTGCCCATCACCACGAACACGCACCGCTGCTGGCCGCTGCCCGCTGCCCTGCTGGTGGACAACGACGAGCTGGACGCTGACCGGCGCGAGCGGGCCTGCCAGCGCAGGCTGGCTGCACATCCGGACCCTAGGGACCCCGACCACCCCGAACCCGTTGAGCCATGAAGCGCAGCCCCTCCAAGGGGCGCGCGCCACGCCTCACTCTGGCCGACCTTGCGCCAGCGCAGCGCATCGACTGCATCCGCTGCGAGCAGCCCAAGCCGGCAACCGGCGCAACGAAATTCCGAGCCCGCGACGTCTGTGCCGAGTGCACGGCCGCGCTGCGGGCGCTCTCCACCCCAATGCCCAAAGAGGCCAAAAGACCATGAGTACCCCCGCAGGACTCGCCGCAGCAATGCGGCAAAACGCGATCGTCCGAAAGCAGAACCTGGAGCGCCACATCCACCCGGACACGGCCCGCCTCGACTTCCTCGAGGCGCAGGGCGTGGACATCATCTACCTGCGCGGCGGCCGCGGCATTGACGTGCGCAACAGCGGCCGCGGCACGCGCGCGGCGATCGACGAAGCGCGCGAGATGCCCACGCCTGTTCCGCGCGAGGCGCTGGCCATCGGCGCAGATCTCGACCCCGCGTCTCTCGAGCAGGGTGACCCAGCATGAAGCACGCACTCATCTGGATCGCAGCGAGCGTGCTGACGCTCGGCGTGGGAGCCCTGGCCGGCCATGGCCACGCTGAGGCCGAAGCCGACCGAGAAGACGAGGCCGCGCTGCACTCGCGCGCATGGGCCGCTCAGCGGGCGTGTGGGCCTGGCCGCGAAGCGGAATGGCTGGACGACAAGTCGATGCGCTGCCTGCGGCGCGTGGAGGTTGCGCGATGACGGAGCGACCAATCCTGTTCAGCGGGCCCATGGTCCGCGCGCTGCTGGATGGCAGCAAGACGCAGACGCGACGGGTGATCAAGCCACAACCTGAGAACGACCCGAGAAAGCATCATCCGATTGTCCCGTATCACAACGGGCAAGGCGGATGGAACTGGGTGCTTGCGGCAACCGGGCACGGCACTGGCGATCCGTTTACTTGCCCATACGGCCAGCCTGGCGACAGGCTGTGGGTGAAACATGCCGCCAACCTGTTCCCCGTGTATTTCAAGCCGATTTCCGGGTGGGAGGGGATCTACGCGGCGGGCACCGACGGCGTGATCTATCGGATGGACCGCGGCGACCCTAAGCCGTTGACGCCATCGCCAAACAGCAAGGGCTACCACACCGTTTGCCTGAGCCGAGGCGCAAGGGAGACGCACGCGGTACATCGACTGGTCTGCGAATCGTTCTACGGGCCTCCACCAACGCCTGGCGCGCAGGTCCGCCATCTTGATTGCGACCGCGCTAATAGCACGCCGGCCAACCTCGATTGGGGCACCCACGCTGACAACTGGCAGGACCGTAAGGGTCACGGCGGAGGCATGGGCGAGGCGCACCACGCCGCCAAGCTAGACGGTGCTGCTGTTGCTGAGATTCGATCTTCAGCGCTGTCTCAACGCGATCTTGCCCGCAAGTTTGGTGTTTCGCAGGCCACGGTGTCCGACGCTCGGCTTGGCAAGACGTGGGGCGAGCACCAGTGCGGCGAGCGCAACGAGAAGCCCTTCTCGCTGTGGAAATCGCCTATCCACATGCCCCGGTGGGCCAGCCGCATCCTGCTGGAGATCACCGACGTGCGAGTGGAGCGCCTGCAGGACATAAGCGAAGCGGATGCTCAGGCAGAGGGCACAAAGCCGATCCCCGACCCGTGCGACCACGTTCGACTTTCCTGCGCTGACATCGGCTGCAGCGGGCCGCAGCCCTACCGCGTAGGGTTTCGCTCGCTGTGGCAGGAAATCAACGGTCCGGATTCCTGGGACACCGACCCCTGGGTGTGGGTCGTCACCTTCCGGCGCACCCCATGAACTTTCCCCTCGCCCTTGCCGCCTGGCTCCTATCCGTGTCCCTCGCCATGGCTCTCTACATGGCGTGGCTGCACCAACCTTTCATCTACTGAGCAATCCATGAGCACACAACAAACCACCGCCCTGGCGCAGAGCGGCGCCCAACTCCCCGTCACCATGGGCTTCGGTGACCTCGCCAGCTTCGAGTTCCTGCAGCGCACGGCCAAGGCCTTCGCCAGCAGCACCATGGTTCCCACCGCCTACCAGGCCATGGTCACAACAGGCTACGGTCAGAACCAGAAGATCGAGCCGAACCCTGCAGCGATGTCCAACTGCATGATCGCGCTGGACATGGCGCAGCGGATGAATGCCAACCCGCTGCAGGTGATGCAGAACCTGCACGTCATCGAAGGCAAGCCGAGCTGGTCAAGCCAATTCATCATCGCCGCCATCAACAGCAGCGGTAAGTTCAGCCCCCTGCGTTTCGACCTCGAATGGCTGGACGAAATCGACGCGACTTACTCGACCTTCGAGTGGGAGAACCGGCAGAAGATCGAGAAGAAGCACAAGATCCGCATCAAGAACGCGCGCTGCGTTGCCTGGGCCACAGAAAAGGCCACCGGGCAGCGCCTGGAGTCAGCGCCTGTGACGATGGAAATGGCCGTCAACGAGGGTTGGTATGGGAAGAACGGCAGCAAATGGCGCTCCATGCCCGACCTGATGCTGCGCTACCGCAGCGCCGCGTTCTTCGGCCGAATCTACGCGCCGGAGCTGCTGATGGGTCTGCCCACCGCAGAGGAGGTGCAGGACGTTTTTGTACAGGACGGCGCCGGCAACGTTGTGCACACCGGCAGCCATGTCGTGCCACCGAGTTCCGGCACGCTGGACCCGACCACTGGCACCGTTGCGGAAGACGAGAAGACCTATCCGGACGCCGAATTCAAGAAGGGCATGCCCGGCTGGGCGAAGGCCATCGCCGCCGGCAAGAAGACGCTGGACGCAGTGATCGTCACCTTGGAGTCCAAGGGCTCCGTGACGGGCGAGCAGCGCAAGGCCCTGGCGGATGCTGTGGCAGCGCTGGCACCGCAGGACGCCATCGTGAAGGAGCACGCCGAAGCCGTAACGCCGGACGCCGACGCGCCGACCGTTGACGCCGACACGCTGGCCCAGCGCCTGCGCGAAGCCAAGGACACGGACGCGCTCTACCAGGCCGCCGACCTGATCGACACGCTGCAGCACGAGCACCGCAGCGCACTCAACGACATCTTCAATTTGCGCTTGGCAGAGCTGGGAGGCTAAATATGCGCCACCTTCGATTGACGCAGGGCAGCCCCGAGTGGCTCGCCCACCGCCGCACCACGCGCAACGCCAGCGACGCGCCGGCCGTTCTGGACTGCAGCCCGTACAAGAAACGTAGCGAGCTGGTGCGCGAGCTGGCCACCGGCATTGGGCAGGAGTTCAGCCCCGAGCAGCAGGCCATCCTGAGCAGCGGCCACCTATTCGAGGGCTTGGCCCGCCCGCTGGCCGACACCATCGTGGGCGAGGAGCTGTACCCGGTGGTAGGCGTGCACGACGACGGCGTGTATGGCGCTAGCTTCGACGGGCTGACCATGCTGGAGGACGTCGGGTTTGAACACAAAAGGTTAAACGCTGCCTTGCGCGAGGCAATGGTGCCAGACTGCACGGGCGAGGATCTGCCGCTGTGCTACCAGGTGCAGTGCGAGCACCAGGCCATGGTCTGCCCCACCATCGAGCGCATCCTGTTCATGGCGTCCGAATGGCGCCTCAACGGCGAAACGGGCGAGTGGGAGCTGGTGGAGGAGCGGCACTGCTGGTACACGCCGAACCCGGCGCTGCGCGGCAAGATCGTGGCCGGCTGGGAGCTGTTGGAGAAGGACGTGGCGGCCTACACGCCGCCCAAGGCTGAGCCCGCGGCCGCCAAGCTCCAACAGGCCCTCCCCGCGCTGCGCATCGAGGCCAGCGGCGCCATCACCGCCAGCAACCTGGATGAGTTCCAGGTGATCGCACTGGCCCGCATCAACTCCGTGAACATGGAGTTGGTGACCGACGACGATTTCGCCCAGGGGGATGCCGATGGCAAGTGGCTGCGCGAGGTGGCCGATGGGATGAAGCTGGCCGTGAAAGCTGTGCGCGCCAACATGCACGACGTGGACGAGGTGCTGCGCGTACTGGAGCAGTTGGACAGGATTGCCACGGATAAGGCCATCGCCATCGAGAAGAAGGTGAAGACCGAGAAGGTTTCTCGCAAGGAGGCGATCCTGGCGAAAGCCGACAAGGATCTGGCAGAGCACATCGGCAGCCTGAATTTCCAGCTCGACGCGAACTACCTGCAGGCACCACGCGGATCTTTCGAGCCCGTAACGAAAGGGCTGAAGTCGCTGGCCAGCATGGAAAACAAGGTGAAGGCGGCACTTGCCAGCGCCATGGCGGATGCTTACGTCGCCGCTGCGCGGCTGGCCGCAAACCGCGCCCACTTGAAGCAGGAAGACCAGGACTGGATCACCCTGTTCCCGGACTTCGCCGCAGTAGGCACGAAGGCGGCCGAAGACTTTCAAGCGCTGGCCGCGCTGCGCATCGGCAAGGCACGACAGGCCGCCGATGAAGCGGCGAAGCGCCAGCAGTTGATCGACGCGGAGAAGCTGGCCCAGGAAGGCATCGCCGAGGCACGCGCGGTCGAAGCACTCCCTGCGCCACTGCTTGACGCATTGAGCGGCCTTGCCGCCGACCTCAAGAACGATGCAGTCTCGGAGATCGATGCGCGCCATGCCATCGGCGCTGCACAGGCGAGCGCCTCCACAGTCGAGGACGACACCATCACGTTGGGTCGCATCAACACCTTGTTGGCGCCGATCAAGCTGGACGCCGCAGGTCTCGAAGCGATGGGCTTCACCACGACGCGCGTCAAAGCCTCTGTGCACTTCCCTGCCGCCTTGTTCCCAATGCTGTGCCGCGCTGTTGCGCGACGAGCCATGGAGGCGGCCCAAGAAGCCACCGCAACGACCGCCGCTTGAAACGCGAATCCTTCCCTTCCCCAACCCGGGCCCGCCGATGCGCGGGCCTTTTTCATTTCCGGAGAACTCACCATGCCCCGCCCAACTTCCGCCCCTGCCGCTTTCGCCGACAAGCCCTACGTCGCGATCCCAATGGCACCTGTCCAGTCCAACCAAGTGGGCGCCGTGGGCTACGACCCTGCGACCAGCACCCTGGCCGTCAGCTTTGCCCGCGGTGCGGGCGCCATCTACCACTACCCGGACGTGAGCCCCGAGCTGTATGCCGAATTCATGGCGGCGGATTCCAAGGGCACGTTTTTCGGCAAGCGCATCAAGGCGCTCCCGTTCGACAAATTCCCGGCGCCGAAGCCCGAGCCCGAGGCTGACCCAGCCAACGCCTAACCCCCGCCGTTCCTCCACCCAAGCCCGCCGCATGCGGGCTTTTTTACATCCACCACCAGGAGCAGCCATGCACATCACCATCAACAACCCGGTCTTCAACTTCCACACGGCGCAGCCTGCCATGGCAAGCGCACTCTTCGCATCGCTGCTGCGCGATGGAGAGGATGAGCCATCAGCCACCGAGGGCCCAACCAACCGCCCCTCCATCGGCGAGTACTGGGCTGGCCAGGGCGGGATCTACGCAGGCGACTTCCAGGGTGATGACGGCGTGCCCTTCGGGCTGATCGTCGCTGCGGAGCAGGACGTGGGCCGGGCCCGCTGGGCGCCCGATGGCGAACGGGAACTGTCCGACTGGGACGGGCTGGAGAACACGAAGCGCATCCGCAAGGAGTGCCCCGCCGCAGACCTGGCCGCCAAGTACGAGCGCGATGGCCACAGCGACTTCTACCTGCCCGCGCGGCGAGAACTGAATTTCGCCGGCGCCACGCTGCACAGCACTTTCGGGAAGGACAGCTGGTACTGGACCAGCACACCGTACTCCGAGGGCTACGCGTGGGCGGTCGATTTCGAGAACGGCTACACGCGCTACCACGACCGGAGCCACGAGTTCCGGGTCCGCCCCTTCCGCAGATTCATCTATTGAGCCATTCGCCAATTTCTCTCACCTCAACCAAAGGAGCACCCAGTGAGCACCCAAGCCAAAACCATTCCCGCACTCAACCAGCCCTGGCCCGAGCAGGGCGGCATCTACATCGGCTCGCGGCTGATCGATGGCGTTGTGCACCACGTCGTCATCGCTGACGGCGGTACGACCCGCGACCTCGAAGACCAGAACTTCAAGGCCGCCCATGGCGTGCAGTTCGGCGAGATCAACGGTCACAGCGACTGGCATGCAGGTGACCAGGAAGACCTGATGCTGGCCTACATCAATGCGCGCGAGCACTTCGCTCCCGAGTACTACTGGAGCCGCAGCGAGCACCACGGCTATCCGTGGGCGGTCGATTTCGAGAACGGCTACACGCTCAGCACCCACCGGAACGACGAGTTCCGGGTCCGCCCCTTCCGCAGTTTTCCCGATTCATCCCTTTAACCATTCGCGGGCGTAGCCCGCCTCGGCATGGCACTGCACACCGAAACTGAAATCTACAAGGCGACCTATGAACTGTGCAAGCTGGTCACGGAGTACGTCGCCAACATGGAGCGGAAGTACAAGGCGGACTTCGGCGCCGAGCTTCGCAAGCGCTGCATGGCCCTGGTCATGCGCACCTATGAGGCCAACACCACAGAGGAAAAGCCGCCCATCCTGCGGCGCATGCGCCAGGAGGTGGAGGCGGTGAATCTTGCCCTCCGCCTCGCGGTCGATCTCCGGCAGATCTCGGTCAAGCAGTACAGCAGAGCCATAGCCCTGACAGGGAGCATCGGGAAGCAAGCCACAGGGTGGCAGAAACATTCGGAGAGTGCGCTTGCCGCCGGTCTGTCAAGGCAGTCCGACCAACGCGCCATGGAATCTGGTCGAGCCGCTGGGCCACAAGCCCACCGACAGGCGCAACAGGGATATCGGCGGCAAGGGCCGCAGTGATCCCGCGCAGTTTGCCCGCTGAGCCATTCGGCGAGCCGACGTGACAAGTTCGATAGACCGTGGGCGGTCGATTTCGAGAACGGCAACACGAACAACAACAACCGGAACAACGAGTTCCGGGTCCGCCCCTTCCGCAAAATCCACCGAGAGTTTCTATGGATCCTGGCTATTCATTCGAAAAGCTGGTGCAGGCGTATTACGACTGCCGCCGGCACAAGCGCACCACAGCGAGCGCACTGCGCTTCGAGCAGGGCCTGGAGCACAACCTACTGGCTCTGCATGAGGAGCTGGAGAGCGGCAGCTACCGCCCGGGTCCATCGATCTGCTTTGCCATCAGCCGGCCCCGGCCGCGTGAGGTATGGGCATCTGGCTTCCGCGATCGCGTGGTGCACCACCTGCTTTACAACCAGATCATGGATCGGTTTCACGCCCGGTTCATCGCAGACTCGTGCGCCTGCATCCCAGGCCGCGGCACGCTTTACGCCGCCGAACGCCTGGAGGCCAAGGTGCGCGGCCAGACGCAAAACTGGAGCCGGCCCGGCTTCTACCTAAAGGCCGATCTCGCCAACTTCTTCGTTTCCATCGACAAGCGCGTTCTTTGGCCGCTGCTGATGCGGCAAATCCCGGAGCGTTGGTGGCGCGGGTTGACGAAGATGGTCCTGTTCCACGATCCGCGACTGGACTATGAGCTGCGCGGCGATGCGGCAACGCTGGCCGCCGTGCCTGCGCACAAGCGCCTCATGAACGCCAGCCGTTATCACGGGCTACCCATCGGAAACTTGTCCTCGCAGTTCTTCGCAAACGTGTTACTCAACGAGGTTGACCAGCACATCAAGCACCGTATCGGCGCCCGGCACTACACGCGCTACGTCGATGACATGGTGCTGTTGCACGAGTCTGCGGCATGGCTCAATGGCGCACTCGCCAGCATCAATGGCTTTCTGCCTGGCCTTGGGCTGGCGCTCAACCCGCGCAAGACGGTGCTGCAGCCGATCCATCGTGGCATCGACTACGTGGGCCACGTCATCAAGCCCTGGCGCCGCACCACCAGGCCGCGCACCTTGCACTCGGCCCTTGCACGGCTGGAGGACATGCCCGCCGCTGACGTCTACGCAAGCGGCAACAGCTACCTGGGGCTCGCGCGCCAGGCCAGCCACAGCCACCACGCACAGGCCTTGCTTTGCCGTGCGCTGCTCAAGCGAGGGCATGCCGTAGAGGGCAAGCACCTCACCAAGGCATTCCGCAAAGCGGCATAGCCGCCCTCCCCGGAGGGCATCCCTTCCCAGGCCCGCCCCGGTGCGGGACTTTCTTTTGGAGCAACCATGCGCAATGCACAGAAACTGATCCCCTACGAGTCCGATGAAGCTGCAAGCATCAAGACGGTCACCGGCTGGGTCTCCTCGAACGGACAGTTCTGGGGGAAAGACGAACACATGGCCCGCTACGCAGGATCCACACACCGGGTGTGCGAGAAGAACTCATCGCACGGCACGCATGAAATACGCGGCTGGTGCAGGCTGTGCCGCGATGAGCGAATGCAGGCCCGTTACGACGCAATGCCTCGGATGGAATATGACGAGAGCCCAGTGACGGTGCTTGATGGCGATGAATTCTTTTTTGATGCGGACTCTCTGCGGGACTGGCTCATCGACAACAGCATCGCCCCCGCCGATGCGCGACTGGTCTTTTGCGTCCCAAACATGGCCTCGGAGATTGACCCCGAAGACCACTTCGCAGACGACCTCCCATCTGAAGATGGCGAGGTAAGCGACCGGCTGAAGACCGCCTTTGCCGCCCTCAATGAAGTGATCCGCACCGAGCCACCATTGAGTTGGCGCAAGGGCGAAACCGCCGTGACGTTGCCGTCCGACTTCTTGAACTGACCAATAACCAAGCCTGCCCGTGCAGGCTTTCTTGTTTTCGGCCCGCCGCCAACGCTGCGGGCCTTTTGCATTTCTGGAGCCCTGAATGCTCACACCCCAATTCGTCCTTGCCCTGTCCGCCAAGCTGGTGATCGACCTCTTCGCAGGGGGCGGCGGGGCCTCCACCGGAATTGAGCAGGCCATCGGCCGCCACGTCGACAAGGCGATCAACCACGAAGCCGACGCCATTGGCATGCACGAGGTCAACCACCCACAGACCCAGCACTACCGCGCCGACATCCGCGAAGTCGATCCACTGGTTGTGACCAAGGGCCAGTCGGTAGGCCTGCTTCACGCCTCGCCGGATTGCACTCACCACAGCCAAGCCCTGGGCGGCCAGCCCCGCAGCGAGGAGATCCGATCCCTGGCATGGGTGGTGCACCGGTGGGCCGGCAAGACGAAGCCGGATGTCATCACGCTGGAGAACGTCGAGCAGATGCTGCAGTGGTCCCCACTGGTGGCGAAGCGCGATTCGGCCACGGGCCGCGTCATCACGCTGGACAAGGTGACGGATGCCGCCGGCAAAGCCACCTACCGCGTAGCCTCGCCTGGCGAGGTGGTGCCGCGGCGCAACCAGTTCCTGGTGCCCGACACCAAGCGCAAGGGCCGCAACTGGGATCACTTCGTGGCCGGGCTGCGCGCCATGGGCTACAGGGTCGAATGGCGGGTGATCTGCAACGCCGACCTGGGCGCGCACAGCACCCGCACGCGCCTCTACATGGTCGCGCGGTGCGATGGCCTACCGATCGTCTGGCCCCAGCAGACCCATGCGAAAAAGCCGCGCGCCGGGCTGAAGGCTCACCGGCCGGCCGCGGACTGCATCGACTGGAGCATCCCTGGCACGAGCATCTTCGGCCGCAAGAAGGATCTGGCGGAAGCCACCATGCGCCGCATCGCTCACGGGATGCGCAAGTACGTGCTGGACAGCCCCGAACCGTTCATCGTCAACAACATGGCGAACAACGTGCCCCGTCCCGTGTCGGAGCCGCTGTCTACCGCCCTGACCGGCGGACACAAGATGCTGCTGACGCCAGCGCTTGTTCCAGTCACGCACACCCGTGACACTTCGTTCGACGTGGCGAAGCCGCTGCGAACCATCACGACAGCCAAGGGCGGCGAGACAGCTCTGATGGCGGCCCACCTGGTGCAGATGGGATATGGCGAGCGCGCCGGACAAGCGCCCCGCGCCCTCAATCCGCAGAAGCCACTGGGCACCATCACTGCCGGCGGCCAGAAGTTCGCCACCGCAGCGGCGTATCTCGTCCAGGCTGGGCACGGCGAGGGGCAAGGCACGTCGAAGCGGCGCAGCCACGGCACAAACGACATCACCGGACCGCTGGGGACTGTCACAGCAAGCGGTGGCGGGCAGAGCGTAGCGGCTGCGTTCATGGTCCAGGCCAACGGCGGCTTCAACAGCACGCCAGCGCGCGACCTGCAGGAATCCATGTCCACGGTCACGACCTCCGGCAGCCAGCAGCAGCTCATCGCGGCTCACCTCACCACGCTGCGAAAGCACAGCACCGGGCGCGATGCGCGCGAGCCCATCACCACGGTGCCCGCTGGCGGTGAGCATCAGGCGCTGGTGCAGTACGAGCTGAGCCAAGAGCATGAGGAGGGAGCGCTGCGCTGCGCGGCCTTCCTGATGCGCTACCACGCGAGCGGCGGCCAATGGTCGGACCTGCGTGACCCCATGACCACCATCACCACGCACGACCGCCTGGCGCTCGTGACGGTGTGGCTGCAGGGCGAGCCCTGGGTGATCGTGGACATCACGCTCCGCATGCTGGTGCCGCGCGAGCTTTACAACGCCCAGGACTTCCCCGCCACCTACGTGATCGACCGCACCGCGGCCGGTAAGCCCCTCACAAAGACAGCCCAAGTGCGCATGGCTGGCAACAGCGTGAGCCCCCTGCCGATGCGGCTCATCGTGGCCGCGAACTACAGCGACGCCCAGGCAGCAGAGCTGCGCCGGGCCGCCTGACCCCGCCCCACCGGGCCCCACCCCTTTACCTATTGGAGGCCGCATGGCCGTTACCGCATACCCACTCTCATGGCCGGCGGGCTGGAAGCGCACGCCTGCAGCATCTCGGCTGTCCGGCAATTTCGGCATGAAGAAGGAAAACCGTTTCGGGAGCACCAGCAAAGTCCCGCTGAGCATCGCCGAGGCCACCACACGACTGCTCGCAGAGCTGGAGCGCATGGGCGCCAAGCAAAGCACCGTGGTGCTGTCCACCAACCCGGTGCTTCGCCAAGACGGGCTGCCACGCTCGGGCCAGGCAGCGCCGGCCGACCCCGGCGCCGCTGTGTACTGGAAAGACCCATTCAACGGCCAGCCGCGCAGCATGGCGATCGACCGGTACACGAAGGTCGAACAGAACATCGCCGCGCTGGCGGCCACCATCGAAGCGCTGCGCGCGATCGAGCGCCACGGTGGCGCAGTCGTGCTGGAACGCGCCTTCACCGGCTTCGCCGCCCTGCCCGCGCCGATCGCGGCTGGCATGCACCGCGAGTGGTGGGAAGTACTCGGCGTGCCGCGCAATGCGTCCACACAGGCGATCGGCGACGCATACCGTTCGCTGGCTGCACGGCATCACCCTGACCGCGGCGGCAGTGCCGACCGCATGGCCGAGATCAACCGCGCCCGCGACGAGGCGCTGAAGGAATGCAATGGCTGACACAAAAAGCACGGACCACGCCCGGTGGAAATTCAATGCTCTGTACGCAGACACGGAAATTCGCAGCGCGGCGGACGACAAGCTGCTGGCGGTGGTTCATGCCGGCCCTGAACAGGCACGCATCGTCAGCTTGCTCAAGGGCGCCCCCCAGCCCAATGCAGCGCTGGCTGATGGGTGGATCAGCGTGGAGGATCGCTTGCCGGATGGCGGAGTGGAGGTGCTTTGCTCGGGAGTTGGTTGGGGCGAAGCATTCGTCATGGCCTGCTACTACGACGAGGAACGCCGCGAGTGGTATTCCGTCAACACCCATTGGACAGATGCCACTGGGAACACGCAGTACCCCACCCACTGGCGCCCGCTCCCTCCCCCTCCCACCCTCAATGCAAGCAAGGAGGCCGGCAATGGCTGACAAGCCTCGGCTGCGCGTCTCGTTTTCGGGCGGCCGTACCAGCGCCTTCATGTCGATTTGGCTCAAGCAGAACATGGCCGACGTGTATGAAATGCGGTTCGTGTTCGCGAACACCGGCTGGGAGCATCCGGACACGCTGCGCTTTGTGCACGAGGTTGACCGTCGCTATGAGCTGGGGCTGGCCTGGGTGGAAGCTGTGCCACGCCGGCACACTGGCAAATCGTCCGGGCACCGGGTCGTCACCTACGAAACCGCGAGCCGCAACGGCGAGCCCTTCGAGGCGGTGGTGGCAGCCTACGGGCTGCCGAACCAGACATACGGACACTGCACCCGGGAACTGAAGCTGCACCCGATCAACGACTACTTCGCCAGCATCGGCTGGGCGGGCACCCAGACGGCAATCGGTATTCGCGCAGACGAGCGCAGGCGGGTCTCCAAGCGTGCGGAGGCGGCTGGCATCGTCTACCCGTTGGCCAACATGATTCCGACCGACAAGCAAGATGTGCTGGCCTTCTTCGAGGGATTCGACTGGGATCTCCGAATCCCGGAGCACCAAGGCAATTGCATCGCTTGCTACAAAAAGTCAGACCAAAAGCTGCTGAAGCTTTACCGCGAAGACCCGACCAACTTCGATTTCCCGGTGCTGCTGGACCAGCTTTACCGCAACGTAGGGCCGAACAACGTGCCGGGCCCACGCCGCTGTACCGAGGATTCCGCTCTGCACCTGATCTCGTCGCCGAATTCGCGGCGGCTGACACCTCCTACCGGCCAACCATCCACGACGGCGGCTGCTCTGAGTCCTGTGAGCCGTACCTGGACGAGCAAATTGAACTTTTCGAGGAAACCCCATGACCACCACCCCACACAGCGTGCAGCCCAACGGCATTCGCCACCAGATGCCCATGCTCCGCGCGGCATGCATCACGCTGGACGGCATAACGCTGACCGTGCCAGCAGCCGATCTACAGCAGCACATCGAAGGCCTGGACGACAGCAAGACCGACCGCGAGGGCGACGACAGCCCTACCTACACCCTTACGTTCAAAACCCTGCTCGTGCGCGACTACGACGCGCTGGGAGAATTCGATGGCTTCTGATCCAACCACCACCCCCGCAGCAGCGGCAGACCTGCCGGAGGCGCTGCGCCTGGCTGATTGGCTGCAATCATGCGCCGAGTCCATCGAGCATGTAAACGCAGCCGCCGAGCTGCGCCGCCTGCACGCCCTGACCGCAGCCGCGCCGGCCGATCCCCTCGCGTGGATCGACATGACCCAGTGGCCCCCCATCCGCTTCCCGGAGGGTCGGACCCGCATGGACTACCGGTCGCTTGACGGTGCTGCGCTCTATGCTCGGCCAACAGCTGATCAGCCAGACGAACCACCACCACAGCCCGCAGACGCGGGCTTTTTTCTTTCCGCATGAGCGATCACAGGAGACACGAATGAAATCGCAATCTCTGCCCACTCCTACCCCGAAGGCCGCGCCGGAGCCCCCCTCGGACGCTGCCGACTACCGCTGGGTGCTGCTGGCCGAACATTGCCGGCGCACGGGCGAGACCTCCCAGATGGTCCACACTCGCCGAAAACGGGGCATCTGGCTGGACGGCAAGCACACAAAGCTGGCAAGCAAGAAGCGGCTCTACGTCAACATTGAGGAGTACAACCGATGGGTCGAAAGCCAGAAGCACTGACGCTGCCCGCCGGCGTGACGCGCAGGCGCGATCGCCTGCAGATCGCATTCAGCTGGGAGGGCAAGCAGTGCCGAGAGCTGATGCCGGAGGGCCCCATCACCAAGGGGGCCCTCCTGTACGCCTCAAACCTCCGCGCCGAGATCAAGCGCAAGATCGAGGACGGTTCGTTCGTCTACGCAGAGTACTTCCCGGACAGTCCGAAGGCGAAGGCGGCGTCAGCCAGCACTCCACTGATGGAGACAGCACTCCAGGTCCAACTGCAGACCTACCAGCAGCAAGTCGACAACGGGCAGATGTCGCCGGCGACACTGCGGGGTTACGCCAAGGCAATCAACGGGGAGCGCATGCGCCGTTGGCATGGCCGCCAAGTGCGCGAGGTGACACCGAGTGATCTCCGACTCTGGATCTCTGAAATGGATTGCACCAGCAAGGCGATCAGGAACGTCCTGATCCCACTGCGCAGCGTGTTCGAGGACGCTCTCAACGACGGCTTGATTGACTTCAACCCTTTCGAGCGCATCGCCTTGGCCAAGCTAATCCGACAGACCTCCAAGGCCAGCGACTACGTCATCCAGCCATTCACAGCGGCGGAGCGGGCGCAGCTGCTGGCTGCGTGCCGAGCGGACGAACGACCGATGATGCAGTTCTGGTTCGCCACCGGCCTGCGGCCCGGGGAACTGCAGGCGCTCGAGTGGCGGCACATCGACGTGGGGCGCAAAGTGGCAAGGATCGAACAGAACCAGGTGGTGGGCGTCATCAAGGCGCCGAAGACCATGGCCGGCATCCGCGATGTCGACCTGTCGTCGGAAGCACTCGCCGCCCTGACCGAACAGCGACCATGGTCCGCAGCCAAAGGCACACGAGTGTGGCTCAACCCGAGAAACGCCCAGCCCTGGGAGACAGACGCGCAGATCCGCAAGACTCTGTGGATGCCGCTGATGGCCCGATCTGGCTTGCCGTACCGGAATCCCTATCAGGTCCGCCACACCTACGCGTCATCCCTGCTGACCGCTGGGGCGAACCCGTGGTATCTGGCCCAGCAGCTGGGGCACGAGGACGTGGAGATGGTTTTCCGGACCTACGGCAAATTCATCGGCGAGGACTACCAAAAGCCGAAGGCCGTCCTGAAGGCGGTGTCCTGAGCGGTGTGAATCAGGGTGTGAATTCGGTGTGATTCACAAGCCAAAACATGCCAACAATGGTGCAAAAGAAAACGCCTGCCGATGGCGTGAACCATTGGCAGGCGTTGGCTAAGGTGGTGGAGCTGGCGGGAATTGAACCCGCGTCCGCAAGCCTTCTTCGGGCAGATCTACATGTTTAGCGGTCTGTTTTGATTCTCATGGCCCACGTCGCGCAGTCGCACGCTACGTGGGACACCAGTACCCTTGGATCTCGCTCCATGCCAAGGTACCCGGCACGGAACCAGCCAGCGTGAATAACCTTGCAGCCGGGAGGTCTTGCGACCCCCTTGCCCAGCCCGCTAGCATGCTGTTGCAAGGCTCACCGGTGTTTAAGCGGCGAGTGCGAAACGTTCGTCGTTTGCAGTTAGTTTTTTGAATGCAGATTTACGAGCGCCACTCAAGCTCGACATGCACCACACCGATTCCGAACCCACGTCGAAACCAGGGCAGCCCCAAGCCTCGTATTTTAAGGCGCAGAGATCAATTGCAAGACCTCGAGCGGAGATTTAATTACGGCCTGTGCGCCCCACTCGTGCACAGCGGTTTGCGTGCCGAGGTAGCCATACAACGCAGCCACGGTGCGCATGCCGGCCGCGAGGCCCGCGACGATATCGCGCTCATCGTCGCCGACGTAGATGCAATGCGCTGGTTCGATATCCAGGCGTCTGGCCGCTTCGAGCAGGGGCTCGGGGTGCGGCTTGCTGTGTGCGGTGGTGTCGCCACTGATCACCGCACCGGCGCTACTGAACAGTGGCGTGGCCGCCACCAGCACATCCGTGAACCTTGCCGCCTTGTTGGTGACGATGCCCCAAGGCATGCCACGCCGGGTCAACTCGGCGATCATTGACTCCACACCATCGAACACTTTCGTGCGCTGCTGAATGCAGGCCTCGTAGTTGACGAAGAACTCTTCTCGCAACGCCGGAAAGTCGGGATGGGCCGTATCCATGTCGAATGCCACTGACAGCATGCCCCTGGCTCCAGCCCCTGCCATGGGCCGATACCGATCGGCAGGCAGAGACGGCAAGCCACGGTCCGTTCGCAATTTGTCGGCAGCAGCACCCAGGTCGGGAGCACTATCGATCAATGTGCCGTCGAGATCGAACAAGACGGCACGAACATGGGTAAAGACAGGTGAACTCATAAGGCGGCGCGGCGTGCAGCGAGCATGTAGTTGACCGAGGTGTCGGCACTCAGCCAATAGCGCTTGGTCAGCGGGTTGTACTCCAGTCCCCGACTGTGAACGATATCGAGGCCCGCCAGCCGACTGGCGGACGCCAATTCGCTGGGCTTGATGAATTTCGCATACTCGTGCGTGCCTTTGGGCAGCATGCCCAAAATGTATTCGGCGCCGACGACTGCCAGCATGAACGCCTTGGCATTGCGATTGATGGTGGAAAAAAAGACCCAGCCACCCGGCTTGACCAGACGCGCGCACGCTTGAATCACGGAGGCGGGGTCCGGCACGTGCTCCAGCATTTCCATGCATGTGACAGTATCGAAGGTGCCAGGTACTTCCGCGGCCAAGTCCTCCACGCTGACTTCACGGTACTGCACATGGGGTGTCCCGGTTTCCAAGGCATGCAGTTGCGCGATTCGCAATGATTTGCTGGCCAGATCAATGCCTGTTACCTGCGCGCCTTTTCTGGCCATCGAATCCGTGAGGATGCCGCCGCCACATCCCACATCCAGCACCTGCTGCCCTTCTAAAGGCGATATGCCATTGATCCATTCCAGGCGCAGCGGATTAATCTGGTGCAATGGACGAAATTCACTTTCCGGATCCCACCAGCGGTGGGCGAGTGCGGAAAATTTGGCCAGCTCTGCTGGATCGGCATTAATGTGATCGCTCATGTGGGTAGGTGCTCCAAAAGAGATGGCCCATAAAAAAAGCCCCGTTTCCGGGGCTTTTTCATGACTGATTCGGAAATCAGTTAGAAGCGCGGGTACCGACCACTTCGATTTCCACGCGACGGTTCTTCGCACGGCCTTCCTTGGTCTTGTTGTCGGCGACGGGTTGCTTCTCGCCCTTGCCTTCAGTGTAAACGCGGTTCTTTTCGATGCCCTTGGACACCAGATAAGCCTTCACAGCTTCAGCGCGGCGAACCGACAGCTTCTGGTTGTAGGCATCCGTACCGACGGAGTCGGTATGACCCACGGCGATGATGACTTCCAGGTTCACGCTCTTGACCTTGGAAACCAGGTCATCCAGCTTGGCCTTGCCTTCTGGCTTGAGCACGGACTTGTCAAAGTCGAAGAACGCATCGGCAGCGTACGTCACCTTGCTGGCCACTGCGGGAGCAGGAGGCGCTGCAGGGGCAGGCGTTGCAGCAGGTGCGGGAGCAGCAGCGGCAGGGGTAGAAGCAGGAGCCTGAGCAACCAGAGCACCATCACAACCGACAGCAGCGGTAGCAGGGGTCCAGTTGGCATCGCGCCAGCACAGTTCGTTCGTGCCGTTCTTCCACACCAGTTCGCCGGTACCGTTCTGCCAGTTGTCAACAACCTTGCCGCCGTCGGCTGCTTTGACTTGAGCGCCAGCCGAGGTAGCAAGCACAGCAGAGGCCAACAACATCGCCACTTTGTTCAGTTTCTTCATGGTTCTCCTCTTGGGGAAAAAGCCGCAGCCGCGCTGCGAATATGGACGTCATCAGTGACCATCACTAAAAACGTTGAAATGATTGTGCCATACGTAACAACGCAAAGTGGTTGCAGACGGGGCGCGCACGGTAGGACAAAAGCGCTTTACCCCTGATGTGTTGCGCACTTGCGACAAGACGTTCCGCCTAGAATGGCCCTCCTCCGCCGTCCACGCAGTTCTCCATGACACAGTTCGCCAAAGAAACCCTGCCCATCAGCCTTGAAGAGGAAATGCGGCGAAGTTATCTCGATTACGCCATGAGCGTAATTGTGGGTCGCGCGCTGCCTGATGCGCGCGACGGCCTCAAGCCGGTGCACCGGCGCGTGCTGTTTGCCATGCACGAACTCAACAACGACTGGAACCGGCCTTATAAGAAGTCCGCCCGTATCGTGGGCGACGTGATCGGTAAATACCACCCGCACGGCGATCAATCGGTGTACGACACGATTGTGCGCATGGCGCAAGACTTCTCCATGCGCCATCTGCTCGTCGATGGCCAGGGCAACTTCGGCTCGGTGGACGGCGACAACGCGGCCGCGATGCGTTACACCGAAATCCGCTTGGCGAAGATCGCCCATGAAATGCTGGCGGACATCGACAAGGAAACCGTCGACTTCGGCCCCAACTACGACGGCAGCGAAAGAGAACCGCTGGTGCTTCCCAGCAAGCTGCCCAACCTGCTGGTCAATGGCTCCGGCGGGATCGCCGTGGGCATGGCCACCAACATCCCGCCCCATAACCTCAATGAAGTGGTGGATGGCTGCCTGCACCTGCTGCACCATCCCGACGCGTCCATCGACGATCTGATGGAGATCATTCCCGCTCCTGACTTCCCCACGGCCGGCATCATCTACGGCATCAACGGGGTGAAGGACGGCTACCGCACGGGCCGCGGCAAGGTGGTCATGCGTGCGCGCTGCCACTTCGAAGACATCGACCGCGGCCAGCGCCAGGCCATCATCGTGGACGAGCTGCCCTACCAGGTCAATAAAAAGACGCTGCAGGAGCGGATGGCCGAGCTGGTGCACGAAAAGAAGATCGAAGGCATCAGCCACATCCAGGACGAATCCGACAAGTCGGGCATGCGCCTGGTGGTCGAACTCAAGCGCGGCGAAGTGCCCGAGGTGGTCCTGAACAACCTTTACAAGCAAACGCAGCTGCAGGACACGTTCGGCATGAACATGGTGGCCCTGGTGAACGGGCAGCCGCGGCTTTGCAACCTGAAGGAACTGGTCAGCGTCTTCCTGCAGCACCGCCGCGAAGTGGTGACGCGCCGCACGGTCTTCGAACTGCGCAAGGCACGCGAACGCGGCCACGTGCTGGAAGGTCTGGCGGTGGCGCTGGCCAACATCGACGACTTCATCCGGATCATTCGCGAATCGCCGACGCCCCCCGTGGCCAAAGCGGAACTGATGACCCGCTCGTGGGACAGCAAACTGGTGCGCGAGATGCTCACGCGCACCCGGGCCGACGGTGGCACCGTGAATGCGGACGACTACCGGCCGGAAGGGCTGGAGCGTGAATACGGAATGGGCCAGGACGGCCTGTACCGGCTGTCCGACACCCAGGCGCAGGAAATCCTGCAGATGCGCCTGCAGCGCCTGACCGGCCTGGAGCAGGACAAGATCGTTTCCGAATACCGGGACGTGATGGCGGTGATCGAAGACCTGCTGGACATCCTGGCCAAGCCAGAACGCGTCTCCGTCATCATTGGCGAAGAGCTGACGTCCATCAAGCAGGAGTTCGGACAGCACAAGCTCGGGGCGCGGCGCAGCGTGGTCGAATACAGCGCGCAGGACCTGTCGACCGAAGATCTGATCACGCCCACCGACATGGTGGTCACGCTCAGCCACACGGGGTACATCAAGAGCCAGCCGCTGTCCGAATACCGGGCGCAAAAGCGCGGCGGCCGCGGCAAGCAGGCGACGGCCACCAAGGAAGACGACTGGATCGACCAGCTCTTCATCGCCAACACGCACGACTACATCCTGTGCTTTTCCAACCGTGGTCGACTCTACTGGCTCAAGGTGTGGGAGGTTCCGGCAGGCTCGCGCGGCTCGCGCGGCCGCCCGATCGTCAACATGTTCCCGCTGCAAGAAGGCGAAAAGATCAATGTGGTTCTGCCGCTGACCGGCGACATGCGGACGTTCCCGGCCGATCGCTACGTGTTCATGGCCACGAGCATGGGCACCGTGAAGAAGACGGCGCTCGATGAATTCAGCAACCCCCGCAAGGGCGGCATCATCGCCGTCAACCTGGACGATGGCGACTACCTGATCGGCGCGGCGCTCACCGACGGTGCGCACGACGTCATGCTGTTCAGCGATGGCGGCAAGGCGGTGCGCTTCGACGAAAACGACGTGCGCCCCCTGGGCCGCCAGGCACGTGGCGTGCGCGGCATGATGCTGGAAGACGGGCAGAGCGTGATCGCCATGCTGGTGGCCGAAGACGAGACCCAGAGCGTGCTCACTGCCACCGCGAACGGCTACGGCAAGCGCACCAGCATCGTCGAATACACGCGCCATGGCCGGGGCACCAAGGGAATGATCGCGATCCAGCAGAGCGAGCGCAACGGCAAGGTCGTGGCGGCCACGCTGGTCCACGCCGATGACGAGATCATGCTGATCACCGACAAGGGTGTGCTGGTTCGCACCCGCGTGTCGGAGATCCGCGAGCTGGGCCGCGCCACCCAAGGCGTGACGCTGATCGCGCTGGACGAAGGCTCGCAGTTGAGCGGCCTGCAACGCATCGTGGAAAACGATGCCAATGTGCCAGACATCGACGCCGATGAAGAAGGTGGCACGCCGCCCGCAGAAGCCTGATCCCTGCCCCATGCAAAGCGCTCCGATGGGCGCTTTGCTATCACAACCATAGCAATCAGCCCTAGATAAATATGCGCTGAGGCCTTATTTCACTTGAAACCATGAATCGCCCGTACAACTTCTCCGCCGGCCCGGCCGCCATTCCCGCCGAAGTCCTGCAGCAAGCGGCTGCCGAAATGCTGGACTGGCACGGAAGCGGCATGGGCGTCATGGAGATGAGCCACCGCGGCAAGGAGTTCTTGTCGATCTACGAACAGGCCGAAGCCGACCTTCGTGAGCTGCTGGCGGTGCCTTCGCAGTTCAAAATCCTGTTCATGCAGGGGGGCGGTCTGGCTGAGAACGCCATCGTGCCGCTGAACCTCTCGCGCGCAGCGACGGTGGACATGGTCGTCACCGGCAGCTGGAGCCAGAAGTCGGTGAAGGAGGCCCGCAAATATGCGGCGGAAGTGCACGTGGCCGCATCGGGCGAGACCAGCCACTTCACCACGCTTCCCGAGCCAGCCAGCTGGCAGCTGAGCCGCGGCGCGAGCTACCTGCACCTGTGCAGCAACGAGACCATCCACGGCATTGAATTCCACGAACTGCCCGACCTGAAGGCGCTGGGCAGCGATGCGCCCCTGGTCATCGATTTTTCTTCCCATGTGGCATCGCGCGCCGTCGACTGGTCGCGCGTGGGCCTGGCGTTCGGTGGAGCGCAGAAGAACCTGGGCCCTGCCGGCCTCACGCTGGTGGTGGTGCGGGAGGATCTGCTGGGGCACGCCCTGCCCGCCTGCCCCAGCGCCTTCGACTACAAGATCGTGGCGGACAACCAGTCCATGTTCAACACCCCGCCCACCTGGGGCATCTACGTGGCCGGCCTGACCTTCCAGTGGCTCAAGCGCCAGCGCGAGGGCGAACTGAGCGGGATCGCGGCGCTGGAGCATCGGAACATCGCAAAGGCCCGGCTGCTGTACGACACCATCGACCAGTCGCAGTTCTATGTGAACAAGGTGTCGGAGAACGCCCGGTCCCGCATGAACATTCCGTTCTTCCTGCGCGACGAATCGCGCAACGATGCCTTCCTGACAGGCGCCAAGGAACGCGGGCTGCTGCAGCTCAAGGGGCACAAATCGGTGGGCGGCATGCGCGCCAGCCTGTACAACGCCATGCCCCTGTCGGGCGTCGAGGCCCTGGTGGCCTACATGCGAGAATTTGAACGCAAGCACGCCTGAAGCCCTGACAGTCCAGAGAAAACGCCCCCACACCTTTCATGACCATCCCGCAAGCCTCTCCGGACCTCGCCAGCCTGCGCGTCCAAATCGACAACATCGACCAGCAGCTGCTCACGCTGCTGAACCAGCGCGCCCTGGTCGCCGAACGGGTGGGCGAGATCAAGAAGCGCGAAGGCACGCCCTTCTTCCGCCCCGACCGGGTGGCCCAGGTCATCGAGAAGATCCAGACCGCCAATCCCGGCCCATTGAAGGGGCCGCATGTCGCGGCCATCTGGCGCGAGATCATGTCCGCCTGCCTGGCACTCGAGTCACCGCAGCGGGTGGCCGTGCTCGGCCCGGCCGGCACCTTCTGTGAGCAGGCGGCCGTGGAGTTCTTCGGTGGCGCGGCCGACCTCATGTACTGCGCCAATTTTGACGAAGTGTTCCACGCCACGGCGGCAGGCAGCGCGCAATACGGTGTGGTCGGCGTGGAAAATTCGGTCGAGGGCGTGGTGACCCGATCGCTCGATCTGTTCCTGCACACGCCTTGCCACGTGGTCGGCGAAGTGAGCCTGCTCGTGCGCCACAACCTGATGCGGCAGTCCGACTCGCTCGAAGGCATCGAGGCGGTGCTGGCACACCCGCAGGCGCTGGCGCAATGCCAGGGATGGCTGTCCAAGCACCTGCCCCACGCAGAGCGCCGCCCGGTATCCAGCAATGCGGAAGGGGCCCGGCTGGCCGCGACCAATCCGGCGTGGGCGGGCATTGCGAGCGAACGGGCCGCCACGCAATTCGGCCTGCATCTGGTCGCGCATGCCATTCAGGACGATGCCTACAACCGCACCCGGTTCGCCATCATCTGCCTGCCGCACACGCTGCAGACGCCACCACCGTCGGGCAAGGACTGCACCAGCCTGGTCATCTCGGTGCCCAACCGGCCCGGCGCGGTCCACGACCTGCTGGTGCCGCTCAAGACACACGGGGTGTCGATGACCCGGTTCGAATCCCGCCCCGCCCGCACAGGCCAGTGGGAGTATTACTTCTACATCGACCTCGACGGCCACCCGTCCCTGCCCCATGTGGCACGGGCCCTCGAAGAACTGCGTGCGCTGTGTGCGTTCTACAAGGTGCTGGGCACCTACCCGGTCGCGCCATGAGCGGGCCCGCCATGTTTGAACAGCTGGGGTTGATCGGCTGCGGCCTGATGGGAGGGTCGTTCGCTCTGGCCATGAAGAAGGCCGGCCTCGTCAAGCGCGTGGTCGGGTACAGCAAGTCGCCGTCCACCACCGACCGCGCCCGCCAGATGGGCGTGATCGATGTCGAGGCACCGTCCGCGTTGCTCGCCGTGGCGGGCGCCGACATCGTGCTCGTGGCCGTCCCCGTGGCCGCGACCGAGGCCACGCTCAAGGCCATCAAGCACCTCGTCACACCGCAGATGCTGATCATGGACGTGGGCTCGACCAAGGCCGACGTGGTGCAGGCCGCACGCCGCGCCCTCCGCGACCAGGTGGGATCCTTCGTTCCGGCCCACCCGATCACCGGGCGCGAGGTGTCCGGCGTGGAATACGCGGAAGCCGAGCTGTACAGCGGGCGCCAGGTCATCCTCACGCCGACCGAGCGCACCTTGACCGCCCATCTGCAAAAGGCCGAAGAAGTGTGGCGCACGCTGGGCTGCCGGGTGCAAAGCATGTCGCCCGAATCGCACGACGCTGCCTTTGCGTCCGTCAGCCACCTGCCTCATTTGCTGGCCTTCGCCATGATGAACAGCATCACGGCGCAAGACCATGGCGATATGTTCCTGTCCCTGGCAGGCCCGGGCTTTCGCGATTTCACCCGCATCGCGGCCAGCGACCCCAAGGTCTGGCGAGACATTCTGTTGTCCAACCGCGAAGAGCTTCTGGCACAGTCGCGGCTTTTCCAGCAGGCGTTGCAGCAGTTGGAGCAGACCATGCAGCAGGGCAATCCCCAGGCGCTGGAAGACCTGATCACCCTGGCCAGCGAAACCCGCGCGCACTGGCGCATGGGCGCCCAACGCACCCCCACCCCCAATTCCTGATGTTCAGCACCGAGTTTCTCGACCTCCCGCCGCTGTCCACGGCGGGCGGCGCCATACAGCTTCCAGGCTCCAAGAGCATCTCCAACCGTGTTTTGCTGCTGGCGGCACTGAGCGAAGGCACCACCGAAATCCACGACCTGCTGGCATCCGATGACACCCGGGTCATGCTCGATGCACTGCGGCAACTGGGTTGCACGGTGGACGAGCAGGGCGCCAGCGTGCGCATCACCGGGCTGGGCACCCAACCCGCGAACGCCCCGGCCGCCCTTTTCCTGGGCAATGCCGGCACGGCGATGCGCCCGCTGACGGCCGCGCTGGCGCTGCTGGGTGGCGAGTTCGAGTTGTCCGGCGTGCCGCGCATGCACGAGCGGCCCATCGGTGACCTGGTGGATGCGCTGCGCCAGCTCGGTTGCCGCATCGATTACCTGGGCAACGAAGGGTTTCCACCCCTTCGCATTGCACACGCCCAAGGCGTGCCGCCGCTATCGCTGTCCAGGCCCATTCCCGTGCGCGGTGACGTGTCGAGCCAGTTCCTCACCGCCCTGCTGATGGCGCTTCCACTGGTCGCGGTCGAGCAAGACGTGGTGATCGAGGTGGTGGGCGAGCTGATCTCGCGGCCCTACATCCACATCACGCTGCAGTTGCTGGCGCGGTTCGGCATCGATGTACAGCATGACCGGTGGCAGCGGTTCACCATCCCGGCCCGCAGCCGATACCGTTCGCCCGGGAGCATCCACGTCGAGGCCGACGCGTCTTCGGCCAGCTATTTCATTGCGCTGGGCGCCATCGCCGGCGTTGCCGAGCAGGACGACGGCGTGCAGATCCTGGGCGTGGGGCAAGACTCCATCCAGGGGGACATCCGCTTCATCGAGGCCGCGCAGGCCATGGGCGCACAGGTCACGGGCGGGCCCAACTGGCTGAAGATCCGCCGCGGCGCATGGCCGCTCAAGGCCATCGATCTGGACTGCAACCACATTCCCGACGCCGCCATGACGCTGGCCGTCATGGCCCTCTATGCCGAAGGCACGACCACGCTGCGCAACATCGCCAGCTGGCGCGTCAAGGAAACCGACCGCCTGACCGCCATGGCGACCGAGCTGCGCAAACTCGGCGCCACGGTGGAGGAAGGCGCGGACTTCCTGCGCGTCACGCCCCCGGCTGCGCCTGGTGGCTGGTTGGCCGCCAGCATCCACACCTACGACGACCACCGCGTGGCCATGTGCTTTTCACTGGCGGCCTTCAATCCGGCGGCGCTGCCCGTTCGCATCCAAGATCCCAAGTGCGTGGCCAAGACGTTTCCGGATTATTTCGAGGCACTGTTTTCCGTCACGCAAACCCCCACGGAACGCATTCCGGTGATCTGCATCGACGGCCCGACCGCATCCGGCAAGGGCACCGTGGCCGCCGCCGTGGCGCAGCGACTGGGGTACCGGTTTCTGGACTCAGGCGCCATGTACCGCATCGCGGCGCTGGCGGCCTTGCGGGCGGGCCTGCAGATCGATGCGGCGCACGAGCCGCGCATCGCGACGCTCGCACGCGGGCTGCCCGTGCGATTCGAAGGCGGGCGGATCTGGCTCGGCGCCGATGATGTGACCGATACCATCCGCACCGAAGAAGCGGGCATGAATGCGTCGCGCGTCTCCGCACTGCCCGCCGTGCGGGAGGCCCTGGTGGCCCTGCAGCACAGCTTTCGGCGGCTTCCGGGACTCGTGGCGGACGGGCGCGACATGGGCACCGTGATCTTTCCCCAGGCCGCCTTGAAGGTCTACTTGACCGCCAGCGCGGCATGCCGGGCCGAACGCCGGCATAAACAGTTGATTTCAAAGGGGATTTCGGCTAGCATCGCAGACCTTCGCGCCGATTTGGAGGCGCGCGACGCCCGGGACAGTTCCCGCAGCGTTGCGCCCTTGAAGCCGGCGCAGGATGCCCTGGTTCTGGACAACTCCTCGCTCACGGTCGATGCGGCTGTCGAGCAGGTACTTGCCTGGTGGCAGGAACGACAGCCCTTCGCCACCTAGGCACGGGGTTGCGCGCCGAGGCTCACGCCCCGGACAGGCCCGCCCGGCCCCACAGGCACCCAGTGCCCAGACCGTGCGGTTCTCCAACCTAACCGCGGTTTTGCCGCAAAAAACCTCCGCAGGCAGCTCTAAAAACGATGGCAATGGTGCTGTCGGAACCCTGTTTGCGGCTTTAGGAAATACATGTCTGAATCTTTTGCCGCCCTTTTCGAAGAGTCCTTGACACGCACCGAAATGCGTCCGGGCGAAGTGATCACCGCCGAAGTCGTGCGCGTGGAACACAACTTCGTCGTGGTGAACGCCGGCCTCAAGTCCGAAGCCTACGTGCCCCTGGAAGAGTTCAAGAACGACAAGGGCGAAGTCGAAGTCCAGGTGGGCGATTTCGTCTCCGTGGCCATCGGCTCGATCGAAAACGGTTACGGCGACACCATCCTGTCGCGTGACACCGCCAAGCGCCTGGCCTCCTGGCTGGCGCTGGAAAAGGCCCTGGAATCCGGCGAATTCGTCACCGGCACGACCAGCGGCAAGGTCAAGGGTGGCCTCACGGTGCTGGTCAACGGCATCCGCGCCTTCCTGCCAGGTTCGCTGATCGACACGCGTCCGATCAAGGACCTGACGCCTTACGAAAACAAGACCCTGGAATTCAAGGTCATCAAGCTCGACCGCAAGCGCAACAACGTGGTGCTGTCGCGCCGCGCGGTGGTGGAAGCCTCCATGGGCGAAGAGCGCGCCAAGCTGATGGAAACCCTGAAGGAAGGCTCCATCGTCCAGGGCGTGGTCAAGAACATCACCGAATACGGTGCGTTCGTGGACCTGGGCGGCATCGACGGCCTGCTGCACATCACCGACATGGCATGGCGCCGCGTTCGCCATCCTTCGGAAGTGGTCACGGCCGGTCAGGAAATCACGGCCAAGATCCTCAAGTTCGACACCGAAAAGAACCGCGTGTCCCTGGGCCTCAAGCAAATGGGCGACGATCCCTGGATGGGCGTTTCGCGTCGCTATCCTTCGGGCACCCGCCTGTTCGGCAAGGTCACGAACATTGCCGACTACGGCGCATTCGTGGAACTGGAACCCGGCATCGAAGGCCTGGTGCACGTCTCCGAAATGGACTGGACCAACAAGAACATCGCTCCTTCCAAGCTCGTGTCGCTGGGTGACGAAGTCGAAGTCATGGTCCTCGAAATCGACGAAGACAAGCGCCGCATCAGCCTGGGCATGAAGCAGTGCAAGGCCAACCCATGGCAAGAGTTCGCGCAGAACACCAAGCGCGGCGACCGCGTCAAGGGCCCGATCAAGTCGATCACCGACTTCGGCGTGTTCGTGGGCTTGGCTGCCGGCATCGACGGCCTGGTGCACCTGTCCGACCTGTCCTGGAACGAAACCGGCGAAGCCGCCGTTCGCAACTACAAGAAGGGTCAGGAAGTCGAAGCGATCGTGCTGGCCGTGGACGTGGACCGCGAACGCATCTCGCTGGGCATCAAGCAGCTCGACGGCGACCCATTCACCACCTTCGTGACGGTGAACGACAAGGGCCAAACGGTGACCGGCAAGGTCAAGACCGTGGACGCCCGTGGCGCTGAAATCGACCTCGGCGAAGACATCATCGGTTACCTGCGCGCTTCGGAAATCTCCCGCGACCGCGTGGAAGATGCCCGCAATGTGCTCAAGGAAGGCGACGAAGTCACGGCCGTGGTGGTGAACGTGGACCGCAAGACCCGCAACATCCAGCTGTCCATCAAGCAAAAGGACATGGCCGACGAGCAAGGCGCCATGGCCAACTTGAGCCAGCAATCGAGCCGCGAAAGCGCCGGCACGACCAGCCTGGGCGCCCTGCTGCGCGCCAAGCTGGACAACTCGGACAAGTAATCCGAGAGTCAGGCAACGACCGCTTCGGCGGTTGTGAATGGCGGGCGCCTCGTGCGCCCGCTTCTTTTTGTTCTGTTTCCCAGGTTGCAAAGACTAGGATTCCATGACCCGATCAGACCTCGTTGAAGAACTGGCGGCACGGTTCAGCCAGCTCACCCAGCGCGATGCCGAATACGCCGTCAAGACCATTCTGGACGCCGTGGGCGACGCATTGGTGCGTGGCCACCGCATCGAGATCCGGGGTTTTGGCAGCTTTTCGGTCAACCGCCGCCCGCCCCGCATGGGCCGCAATCCCCGCAGCGGCGAAGCCGTGGCGATCCCGGAAAAGCGCGTGCCCCACTTCAAGCCCGGCAAGGCCCTGCGCGAAGCCGTAGACCAGCGCACGGTCGAAATGGGCATCGTCGATGCACCGTCGCAAAAACATCAAAATTGATAGCTGCCTGCGCTTGGCTGTCAAGCGCCGGGAGCCCATGGCACGGGTATCGGCGCAGATGGCAGACGCGCCACGGCGTGCCCGTAGAATGCCCCCACACCACCGGGGAGACGCATGAAATACCTCCTGTGGCTGCTCAAGGCAGCCATTTTTTTTACCCTGTTCGCTTTTGCACTGAACAACCAGCAAGACGCCACCGTGCACTTCTTTTTCGGCACGCACTGGAGCGCGCCCCTGGTGCTCGTCGTGCTGACGGCCTTCGCGGCCGGGGTCGTCGTGGGCGTGCTGGGCATGGTGCCCCGCTGGTGGAAGCACCGCAGCGCCGCCCGGCGCGCACAGGCCGCGTTGCCGGCTGAAGCCCCGGCCCCCGCACCGGTCGCGGCTCCAGCCGTGCCGGACCTGCAACAACAACCGCCCTCCATCCATGGAATTTGATTTCAGCTGGCTGCTGCTGGGCCTGCCACTGGCGTTCGTGCTGGGGTGGTTCGCCTCCCGCTTCGACCTGCGGCAATTGCGCGAGGAGAACCGCCGCGCGCCCAAGGCCTATTTCAAAGGCCTGAACTTTCTGCTCAACGAGCAGCAGGACCAGGCGATCGATGCGTTCATCGAGGCGGTGCAGAACGATCCAGACACGTCCGAGTTGCATTTCGCGCTGGGCAACCTCTTTCGCCGCCGTGGCGAGTACAACCGTGCCGTCCGAGTGCACGAGCACTTGCTGTCGCGCGGCGACCTGAGCCGCACCGACCGCGACCGGGCGCAGCATGCGCTGGCCCTGGACTTCCTCAAGGCCGGCCTGCTCGACCGCGCCGAAGATGCCTTGCGGCGGCTGGAGAACACGCCGTTCGAGAGCCAGTCGCGCCTGGCCCTGCTGGCCATCTACGAACGCTCGCGCGACTGGCCGCAGGCGGCGGCCATCGCCCGCAAGATGCACGGATCGCACCAGGGCGACTTCAGCACGCGGCAGGCACACTACCTGTGCGAACAGGCCATCGCACGGGCCGCGCAAGGCGACCAGGAAGCCGCGCAGGCGCAGTTCGAAGAGGCCGTGGCCGCCGCGCCCCACGCACCCCGCCCGCGCATCGAACTGGCCCGCTTGCACCACCGCTGCGGCCGGCCGGAACAGGCGTTTTCCACGCTGCTGGAGCTGTCGCGCGAATCGCCCGGCGCCCTGCCCCTGGCCGCCCCGTTGCTGGTCGAGGTGGGCGCAGCCACCCAGCGCGCCGAGGAAACCTACCAGCTGCTGCTGGGCCATTACGAGCGGGCGCCGTCGCTGGACATGCTGGAGGCCATCGTGTCGATGGACGCCGCCTCGGGCGACGCGTCACGGCCCGGGCCGCAGTGGTACGTGCGCCATCTGGACAAGGAGCCCTCGCTGGTGGCGGCCGCGAAGTGGCTGGCGCAGGAAACACTGGAGCACGAGCAGTTCCATCCCCAGGTGCAAAAGGCGCTGGACCAGGCGACCAAGCCGCTCACCCGCTACCGCTGCGCGGCCTGCGGCTTCGAGGCACGACAGCATTTTTGGCAGTGCCCCGGCTGCCAGACCTGGGACAGCTACCCTGCCCGGCGCGTGGAAGAGCTATGAAGCTTCCGGGGATCAAGGCCCTGCTCGTGGCCGTGGCCGCGGCTGCGGCCGTTCACTGCGCGGCGGCCGTGGAGGTCAATACGGCGTCCGTTGCCGACCTCGACGGGGTCAAAGGCATCGGCCCGGCGCTGTCGGCCAAAATTCTCCAGGCGCGCGAGAAAGGTCCGTTCCAGAACTGGCCGGACCTCGTCGGCCGCGTCCCGGGCCTGGGCAAGGCCTCCGCCGCGCGCCTGTCCAGCGAAGGCCTCACGGTGAACGGTGCCGCGTTCGACGGCGCACCGGCCGCAGCCGTTCCATCGCTGCCCATGGCGGGCGCGTCGCGTTAGACACCCAACGGATTGCGAGCCCGCAGCACGCCCAATCTCCGGGCTCTGCTAGGGTATTCATAGCATGTCCGAAAGGCATGCCCGTAGAATCGTTCGGGCATGCCCCTGATCCTCCTCGTCCTCCTCCCCTTCATCGGCAGCCTGTTGGCGGCGGTGCTGCCGTCGAACGCGCGCAACACCGAATCCACGCTCGCCGGTGCGATCGCGCTGTTCTGTGCGGTGCAGGCTGCGCTGTACTTTCCGGAGATCGCCGCGGGCGGGGTGCTGCGCCAGGAAATCCCCTGGCTGCCCGCGCTGGGGCTGAACCTGGTGATCCGCATGGACGGATTCGCCTGGATGTTCTGCATGCTGATCCTGGGCATCGGCTCGCTGGTGGTGCTGTATGCGCGCTACTACATGTCGCCGGCCGATCCGGTGCCGCGCTTCTTCTCGTTCTTCCTGGCGTTCATGGGCGCCATGGCCGGCGTGGTGCTGTCGGGCAACATCATCCAGCTGGCCTTCTTCTGGGAGCTCACCAGCCTGTTCTCCTTCCTGCTGATCGGCTACTGGTACCACCGCCAGGACGCGCGCCGGGGCGCTCGCATGGCGCTCACCGTGACGGGCACGGGCGGGCTGTGCATGCTGGCAGGCATGCTGGTGATCGGGCACATCGTGGGCAGCTACGACCTCGACCATGTGCTGGCCGCCGGCGAGCAGATCCGCAACCACCCGTGGTACCTGGCGGCCCTGGTGCTGGTGCTGCTGGGTGCGCTGACCAAGAGCGCGCAGTTTCCCTTCCACTTCTGGCTGCCCAACGCCATGGCCGCGCCGACGCCTGTGTCGGCCTATCTGCACTCGGCCACGATGGTCAAGGCCGGCGTCTTCCTGCTGGCGCGCATGTGGCCCGTGATGGGCGGCACCGAGCCCTGGTTCTGGCTGGTGGGCGGCGCGGGCGTGTGCACGCTGCTGGTGGGCGGCTACGCGGCCATGTTCCAGAACGACCTCAAGGGGCTGCTGGCGTATTCCACCATCTCGCACCTGGGCCTGATCACGCTGCTGCTGGGGCTCAACAGCCCACTGGCGGCGGTGGCAGCGGTGTTCCACATCATGAACCACGCCACTTTCAAGGCCTCGCTCTTCATGGCGGCGGGCATCGTGGACCATGAAAGCGGCACGCGCGACATCCGGCGCCTGTCCGGACTGCGCACCATGATGCCGGTGACGGCCACCCTGGCGATGGTGGCCAGCGCCTCCATGGCGGGCGTGCCGCTGCTCAACGGCTTTCTGTCCAAGGAAATGTTTTTCGCCGAGACGGTGTTCCTCGACGCCTCGCCGCTGGTGGCGACCGTGCTGCCCGTCGCCGCCACGCTGGCCGGCGTGTTCAGCGTGGCCTACTCGCTGCGGTTCATCGTGGACGTGTTCTGGGGCCCGCGCGCGCAAGACCTGCCGCGCCAGCCGCACGAGCCGCCGCACTGGATGCGCGTGCCCGTGGAACTGCTGGTGCTGGCCTGCCTGGTGGTCGGCATCTTTCCCGCGTGGTCGGTGGGGCAGTACCTGGACGCGGCGGCGCGGCCGGTGGTCGGCGGCCCGTTGCCCGAGTTCAGCCTGGCCATCTGGCACGGCTTCAATACCCCCTTCGTGATGAGCCTGGTCGCCCTGGGCGGCGGCACCGCGCTCTACCTTCTGCTGCGCCGCCAGCGCGCCGCCGGCAAGGTGGATGCGCCCCCGCTCATCTACCGCGTGAGCGGACGGCGCCTGTTCGAGATCGCCCTCACCTGGCTCACGCTGTGCGGGCACAACGGGCGGCGGCTGATGGCCACGCCGCGGCTGCAGTGGCAGATGCTGTGGCTGGTGCTGGCGGCGCTGGCCGGCGCGGCCCTGCCGCTGTGGACGCAGGGCCTGCAGCTCGGCGACCGCGGCACGCTGCCCCTGTCGCCGGCCTTCGTGGTGCTGTGGACGCTGGGCTCGATCTGCGCGGTGGCCGCCGCGTGGCAGGCCAAGTACCACCGGCTGGCGGCGCTGACACTGATGGGCGGCGCGGGCCTGTGCACCTGCATCACCTTTTTGTGGTTCTCGGCGCCCGACCTGGCGCTCACGCAGATCGTGGTGGAGATCGTCACCACCGTGCTCGTGCTGCTGGGCCTGCGCTGGCTGCCCCGGCGCGACGAGCGGCTGCGCGGCGTGGACACCACCCACCCGGGCATCGTGCGGGCACGGCGGCTGCGCGACATGGCGGTGGCGCTGGCCGCCGGCGGCGGCATGGCCTGGCTGGCCTTCACCATGATGAGCCGGCCGTTCCCCGAGAGCACCTCCACCTTCTTCCTGGAGCGCGCGCAGACCGAGGGCGGCGGCACCAACGTGGTCAACGTGATGCTGGTGGACTTCCGCGGCTTCGATACCTTCGGCGAGATCGTGGTGCTGGGCATCGTCGCCCTGACGGTGTATGCGCTGCTGCGGCGCTTCCGCCCGGCGCGCGAGACCATGGACCTGCCCGAGCAGCAGCGCAACATGCCGGCCGATCTGCAGACCGACCTGCTCAACCCGCGCAATGCGACCGACACCGCCATCGGCTACCTGATGGTGCCCGCCGTGCTGGTGCGGCTGCTGCTGCCGTTCACGGCGCTGGTGTCGTTCTACATGTTCATGCGCGGCCACAACGAGCCGGGCGGCGGCTTCGTGGCCGGGCTGGTGCTGTCGGTGGGGCTGCTGCTGCAATACATCATCTCGGGCACGCACTGGGTCGAGGCGCATCTGCCGCTGTACCCGCGCCGCTGGATCGGCACGGGGTTGCTGTTCGCCCTGGGCACCGGGCTGGGCGCCATCGCGCTGGGCTATCCGTTCCTGACCAGCCACACCGCGCACCTGCACCTGCCGGTGATCGGCGAGATCCACATCGCCAGCGCGCTGTTCTTCGACATCGGCGTCTTCACCCTGGTCGTCGGCTCGACGCTGCTGATCCTCACCGCCATCGCCCACCAATCGGTGCGGGGCCACCGCTACCACGCGCGCCTGGCCGAGGAGCGCGAGGCCGAACTGGCGGCCAGCCCCGACGCCACCGCCCCCGAAGGAGGAGCCCGCTGATGGAAATCGTTCTCGCCATTGCCATCGGCGTGCTCACCGGCTCCGGCGTGTGGCTGCTGCTGCGCCCGCGGACTTTCCAGGTCATCATGGGCCTGGCCCTGCTGTCGTATGCGGTCAACCTGTTCATCTTCAGCATGGGCCGCCTGGGTCTGGCCATCAACAAGGAGCCCGTGCTGGTGGAAGGTGTTCCGAAGGACCTGCTGCACTATGCCGACCCCATGCCGCAGGCGCTGGTGCTGACCGCCATCGTGATCGGCTTCGCCATGACGGCGCTGTTCCTCGTGGTGCTGCTGGCATCGCGCGGCATGTCGGGCACTGACCATGTGGACGGCACGCGCTCGCACGACGTGCAGGAGATGCCGTGACCCCGGCCCTCGCGCACGCCCTTTCCGCATGGATGCCGCACCTGATGCTGGTGCCCATCGTGCTGCCGCTGCTCACCGCCGCGCTGATGCTGCTGCTGCGCGAAGAGCGCCAGCGGCTCAAGCTGGGCCTGAACATCGCATCCACCTTCCTCGGCCTGGTGGTGGCCACGGCGCTGCTGCTGTGGACGGCCCAGGCCACCGTGCCCACCACCATGGGCGTGTACCTGCCGGGCAACTGGCCCGCGCCGTTCGGCATTGTGTTGGCGCTGGACCGGCTCTCGGCCATGATGCTGGTGCTGACCAGTGCCGTCGCCCTGTGCTCCATCGTCTTCGCGGCCGCGCGCTGGCACCGCGCCGGGGTGCACTACCACCCGCTGTTCCAGTTCCAGCTGATGGGGCTGGCGGGCGCGTTCCTCACCGCTGACCTGTTCAACCTGTTCGTGTTCTTCGAGATCATGCTGGCCGCCTCCTACGGGCTGCTGCTGCACGGCTCCGGACGCACTCGGGTACAGGCCGGGCTGCACTACATCGCCATCAACCTGGCGGCCTCGTCGCTGTTCCTCATTGGCGTGTCGATGCTGTACGGCATCACCGGCACGCTGAACATGGCCGATCTGGCGCAGAGCATTCCCAAGGTGGCGGCGGCGGACCGGGGCCTGCTGCACGCAGCGGCGGCCATCCTGGCCACGGCCTTCCTCATCAAGGCCGCGATGTGGCCGCTCAACTTCTGGCTGGTGCCGGCCTACAGCGCCGCCACCGCGCCGGCCGGCGCGCTGTTCGCGCTGATGACCAAGGTGGGCGTGTACACCATCCTGCGGCTGTGGACGCTCATGTTCAGCAGCGAGGCCGGCGCCTCCGCGCTGTTCGGCAGCCTGTGGCTGATCGGCGGCGGCATGATCACCATGGCCTTCGGCGGCATCGGCATGCTGGGCTCGCAGCGGCTCACGCACCTGGCGGGCTATGCGGCCATTCTTTCGTCCGGCACGCTGCTGGCGGCGGCCGGTTTCGGGCAGAACGTGCTGACCGCCGGGCTGCTGTACTACCTGCCCAGCTCCACGCTGGCGATCAGCGCGATGTTCCTGCTGGGCGACCTGATCGACCGCTGGCGCAACGACGGCGCCACGCTCGCGCCGCACGAGCGGCACGACGACGCGCCCTTCCTCACGGCCGAGCTGGTGCCCGCCGCGGGCCTGAACCTCGACGAGGACGAGACCGTGCTGATCGGCCGGGTCATTCCCGCCGCCGCCGCCTTCCTGGGCCTGGCCTACCTGCTGTGCACGCTGGTGATCGCCGGGCTGCCGCCGCTGTCGGGCTTCGTGGGCAAGTTCGCCATGCTGACGGCGCTGCTCAACCCGCTGGGCCTGGGTTCGTCGTCCGGCTACCAGCCCGGCACGCCGGGATGGGTGCTGCTGGCGCTGATGATCGTCACTGGCCTGTTCGCGCTGATCGCCCTCACCCGCACCGGCATCCGCTATTTCTGGACCACGCACGACCGCCGCCCGCCCCAGCTGCGCGTGCTGGAAGGCCTGCCGATCGCGCTGCTGCTGGCCGGGTGCATCGGCCTCACGCTGTACGCCGGCGCGGTGATGCGGTTCACGCAGGCCACCGCCAACGCGCTGCACACCCCGTCCAGCTATATCCGCGCGGTGATGTCGGCGCGGCCCGTGCCCGGGCCGGTCACGCCGGCGCAGCCGCCCGCGAAGGAAACGCCATGAAGCGCCTGTTCCCGGCCCCGCTGCTGTCCGTGGCGCTGTTCGTGATGTGGCTGATGCTCAACCGCTCGGTGAGTGCCGGGCAGCTCGTGCTGGCGGCGTGCGTGGCCATCGCCATCCCGGTGCTCACGCGTGGCCTGCGGCCCCTGCCGGTGCGCATCCGCCGGCCCGGCACCGTGCTGCGGCTGGTGGCGTCCGTCATCGCCGACAGCGTGGTGTCCAACCTGCGGCTGTTGCGCTTTCTGGCAACGCCATCGGGCCACCGGCCGCACCCGCCGGGCTTCGTGCAGATTCCACTGGAGATGCGCGACCCGAACGCCCTGGCGGTGCTGGCGATGATCGTGTGCATCACCCCCGGCACGTCGTGGGCCGAACTGTCGCTGGACCGTTCGGTGCTGATGCTGCACGTGCTGGAGCTGGACGACAAGCAGGCCGCCATCGATCACGTCAAAACGCGCTACGAGCGCCCCCTGATGGAGATTTTCGAATCATGACCAACGGTTCCATCCTGTCCATCGCGCTGCCGGTCGCCGTCTTCCTGCTGGTGCTGGCGATGTCCTGCGCCCTGGTGCGCATGCTCAAGGGCCCGTCGGCGCAGGACCGGGTGCTGGCCCTGGACTGCATGTACCTGAACGGCATGCTGTGCATGCTGGTGCTGGGCATCTACTACGGCAGCACGAACTACTTCGAGGCGGCGCTGCTGATCGCGCTGCTGGGCTTTGCCAGCTCCACGGCGATGGCCAAGTTCCTGCTGCGCGGCGAGGTGATCGAATGACCGCCACCACCCTGCCCCTGTGGGCCGAGATCGCCATCGCGGCCCTGGTGCTGGCCGGGTGCGGCATCGCCCTGCTGGGGTCGCTCGGGCTGCTGCGCCTGCCGACCTACTTCGAGCGGGTGCACGCGCCGTCCGTGATCGCCACGCTCGGGTGCTGGTGCATCGTGCTGGCCACGCTGCTGTACTTTTCGGTCCAGGGCGCCGGGCTGGCGCTGCACGCGCTGCTCATCGGCCTGTTCGTGGCGGTCACCGTGCCGGTGACCAACATCTTCCTGATGCGCGCCGCCCTGTTCCGCGCGCGCCGGGCCGGCCAGAACGTGCCGCCCAGCCTGAGCCGCCTGCACGAGAGCACCGACCGCGACTCCTGAGGCGATCGTCGGCGCATCTTTTCGGCGCGTTTCTCGGCGTGTTTCTCGGCGCCTTCTTCGACGCATTTGCTACCAAATTTATAGCAATATGCCCTAGAAGAATATTCCGCCACGGCCTGTTTGACCACATGCCGAACGGTCCGTACCGGACGAGCGGCATCGGTGGCTGGACACAGCCGAACGCTACTAATTCAATAGCATGATGCCCTAGTGGAATCTGCGCTGACGGCCTTTTCCGCTCGAATCAAGAACCCGCCCCACCGAAGCCGCCGCCACCCGGCGTGTGCACCTCGAACACATCGCCCGGCTCCATCTGCGCCTGGCCGATGTGCTCCAGCACCTCCACCCGGCCGTCCGCACGCACCACGCGGTTGATGCCCGGCTGCCCCGGCTGGCCGCCCGCCATGCCGAACGCGCCGTGGCGGCGCCCGTTCGACAGGATGCCGGCCGTCATGGGTTCGAGAAAACGCACCCGGCGCACGCCGCCATTGCCGCCGTTCCAGCGCCCCGCCCCGCCCGAATCGGCGCGGATGGCGTAGCTCTCCAGCCGCACCGGAAAGCGGAACTCCAGGATCTCGGGATCGGTCAGGCGCGAGTTGGTCATGTGCGTCTGCACGACACCGGTGCCGTCGAAACCCTCCACCAGTTCCCCTCCATCGCCGAACACCCCACCGGCGCCGCTGCCGCCCGAGATGGTCTCGTAGTACTGGTGGCGGTCGTTGCCAAAGGTGAAGTTGTTCATCGTGCACTGGCTGCCCGCCGACACGCCCAAAGCGCCCAGCAGCGCGTTGGTGATGCAGGTGGAGGTCTCCACGTTGCCCGCCACCACGGACGCCGGCGGCAAGGGGTTGAGCATGGAGCCGGGCGGGATGATGACCTCCAGTGGCTTGAGGCAGCCGGCGTTCAGCGGAATGTCGTCGTCCACCAGCGAGCGGAACACGTACAGCACCGCGGCCATGCACACTGCGGTGGGGGCATTGAAGTTGTTGGCCTGCTGCGCCGAGGTGCCGGTGAAGTCGATCACCGCGCTGCGGGCGGCGGCGTCCACGCGCACCGCGACCTGGATCTGCGCGCCGTTGTCCAGCGGCAGCGTGAAGGCACCGTTCTGGAGCCGGGCGGCCAGGCGGGCGATGGCGCGGCGCACCGACTCCTCGGCGTTGTCCTGCACATGGCCCATGTAGGCCTGCACCACGGGCAGGCCGAACTGCTGCACCATGCGCCGCAGTTCCTGCACGCCCTTTTCGTTGGCGGCGATCTGCGCCTTCAGGTCGGCCAGGTTCTGCTGCGGGTTGCGGCTGGGGTATTCGCCGCTTTGCAGCAGGGCCGTCATTTCGGCCTCGCGCAGCACGCCGCGCTCCACCAGCTTGACATTGTCAATCTGCACGCCCTCTTCCTCGATGCGCGTGGAAAACGGCGGCATCGAGCCGGGGGTGGTGCCGCCCACGTCGGCATGGTGGCCGCGGCTGCCGACGTAGAACGTGGGCTCGGCCTCTTCGGCCAGGTACACGGGCGTGATGACGGTAATGTCCGGCAGGTGGGTGCCGCCGTGGTACGGATCGTTCAGCACGTACACGTCGCCCGGCTGCATGCGGCCGGCATTGCGGTGGATGACCGCCTTGATGCTCTCGCCCATCGAGCCCAGGTGCACCGGCATGTGCGGCGCGTTGGCGATCAGGTGGCCTTCGGCGTCGAACAGCGCGCAGCTGAAGTCGAGGCGCTCCTTGATGTTCACCGAGTGCGCGGTGTTCTGCAGCTGCAGCCCCATCTGTTCGGCGATGTTCATGAAGAGGTTGTTGAACACCTCCAGCAGCACCGGGTCCACCGTGGTGCCCAGCGCATGCCGCACGCTGCGCGCGGTGGTGCGGTCGATCACCAGGTGGTCGAGGGCCGTCAGCGCGGCCTGCCAGCCCGGCTCCACCACGGTGGTGGCGTTCTTCTCGGCAATGATGGCCGGGCCGGCGATCACATCGCCGGGGCGCAGGTCCTCGCGCACCACCAGGGCCGCGTCGTGCCACGCGGGCACGCTGTCCACGCCCACGGTGTACATGCGCACGGTGCCACGGCGCGGCGCCTCGCGCGGCGGTTGCAGGGCCTGCATCGGCTCGACCGGCGCGTCGCCGGCCACCACCGCCTCGACCGAGACCGCCTCCACGATCAACGCCCGGCCCCGCATGAGAAAGGCGAAGCGCTGGCGGTAGGCGGCCTCGAACCCCGCCGTGATGGCCGCCACCTCCGGCACCTCGCCGACGGGCACGACCAGCGCCGCGTCCGAGCCCTCGTACCGCACATGCACCCGGCGGCGCACCGACACCGGCGCACCGCCTTGCTGCTGCTGTGCCATCTCGGCCCGGGCCGCCTCGGCCAGCGCATCCAGCGTGTGGGCGATGCCGCCCAGGGCCTCGGACGACAGGCGCGCTTCCACCGCCTGCTCGCGGATCAGGTTCTGGTCGGCCAGGCCCATGCCGTAGGCCGACAGCACGCCGGCCAGCGGGTGCACGAACACGCGCTGCATGCCCAGCGCATCGGCCACCAGGCAGGCATGCTGCCCGCCCGCGCCGCCGAAGCACTGCAGGGTGTAGCGCGTGACGTCGTAGCCCCGTGCGACGGAGATCTTCTTGATGGCATTGGCCATCTGCTGCACCGCGATCTGGATGAAGCCGTGGGCCACGTCGTGCGCGGGGCGGCCGGCCTGCGCCGCCAGGTCGGCAAAGCGGGCCTGCACCACGCCCGCATCGAGCGGCTCGTTGCCGCCGTGGCCGAACACGTGCGGAAAGTGCGCGGGCTGGATCTTGCCCACCATCACGTTGGCATCGGTCACGGCCAGCGGCCCGCCCCGGCGGTAGCTGGCCGGCCCCGGGTTGGCGCCCGCGCTCTGCGGGCCCACGCGAAAGCGCGCGCCGTCGTATTCCAGCAGCGAGCCGCCACCGGCGGCCACGGTATGGATGCTCATCATCGGCGCGCGCATGCGCACGCCCGCCACCTGGGTTTCGAACTCGCGCTCGAACTCGCCCGCGTAGTGGCTCACGTCGGTGGACGTGCCGCCCATGTCGAAACCGATCACGCGCACCGAATCCCCCGGGCCCGCGGCCCCGCCGGCACCTCCTGCGCCGCCTGCCTCGCCCGCGAAGGCCAGCTCCGCCGTGCGCGCCATCCCCACGATGCCGCCGGCCGGGCCGGAGAGGATCGCGTCCTTGCCCTGGAAACGGTGCGCATCGGTGAGCCCGCCCGACGACTGCATGAAGTACAGCGGCACGCCCGGCATCTCGGCGGCCACCTGCTCCACGTAGCGGCGCAGGATGGGCGACAGGTAGGCATCCACCACCGTGGTGTCGCCCCGGCTCACGAACTTCATCAGTGGGCTGGTGCCGTGCGAGGTGCTCACCTGCGTGAAGCCCGCCTCGCGCGCGAGCCGCGCCGCCGCCTGCTCGTGCGCGGTGTAGCGGTAGCCATGCATGAACACGATGGTCACGCTGCGCAGGCCCGCGTCGTGGGCGGCCCACAGGCGCTCGCGCAGGTGGGCCTCGTCCAGCGCCTGCTCGACCTCGCCATGGGCCCCCACGCGCTCCTGCGCCTCGATCACGCGGCTGTACAGCAGCTCGGGCAGCACGATGCGGCGCTCGAACAGTCGGGGGCGGTTCTGGTAGGCGATGCGCAGCGCATCGCGAAAGCCCCGCGTGGTCACCAGCAGCGTGGGCTCTCCCTTGCGCTCCAGCAGCGCGTTGGTGGCCACGGTGGTGCCCATCTTCACGCACTCCACCTGCGCGGGCGACACGGGCGCGCCGGGCTGCAGGCCCAGCAGGTGGCGGATGCCGGCCACCGCGGCATCGCGATAGTGCCCGGGGTTTTCGGACAGCAGCTTGTGAGTGACCAGGGTGCCGTCGGGCCGGCGGCCCACCACGTCGGTGAAGGTGCCGCCACGGTCCACCCAGAACTGCCACAGTTGCGTTGCCATGTCGATGCTTTCCTCAGCCTGTTACGAATGAAATGGTTGGACAACATTGACGCAGGCATCACCTGCGAGACAGGAGAGCATCCACGATCTGCCGACCTTTTTCGATGATATCTTCGGCCCGCGGCACGCCGCTGCGGCCCGCTTGCATTCATTGCGTGGGCGATTTTCGGCGCCCCGCCCCCTCAACGAACCAGCCCATTCCAACGAGTGCGGCAGCCACCGATCCCCTTCATCCACCAGACATGCCAGAACAAATCGACTATGCCTTCCTGAGCGCCCTGGAGGGCGGCTCGCTGACCACCGGCTACGTGCCGGCGGCCAACGTGAGCAAGAGCGGCGTGACCATCGCGACCGGGTTCGACCTGGGCCAGCGCTCCGAGAGCGATCTGAAGAACCTGGGCCTGGCCAGCGGCCTGGTCATCAAGCTCAAACCCTACCTCGGCACCAAGGGCACCGACGCCAAGACGCTGATCGAAAAGACCCCGCTGACGATCACTGCCGCCGAGGCCGAATCCATCGACAAGGCCACCAAGGCCAGCCACATCGCGAGCGTGAAGCTCAAATACGATTCGGCCACGGCCGCCAAGAAGAACTTCATCGACCTGCCGGCGGAAGCGCAGACCGTCATCGCGTCGGTGTCGTTCCAGTACGGCGTCAACCTGGATGCCGCCACGCCGAAGTTCTGGAAGGCCGTCACCGAACAGGACTGGACCGAAGCGGTCAAGCTGCTCAAGAACTTCGGGGATGTGTATCCCACCCGCCGCGGCAAGGAAGCCGCCCTGCTGGAGAAAGTCAAATGAAACGATGGATCGCCCTGGCCAGCGCCGCGATGGCTTGCGCCGCCCTGCATGCTGCACCTGCCAACCCTGGCGCCGACCACGCGGTCGGTGTGGTGCATGTCACCAACCCGGAACTGCTCTCGGCGCTGCAGAACCTCAAGGCCTCGCTCACGGCAGAGCGCACGCCGCTCGCGTTCGACAACGGCGCTTCGGCCAAGAACTGCCTCGAATATTCGGACCTGCTGTCGAAGAGCCAGCCGGTCGAGTCGACCCGCAACTTCGAGATCCGCAGCGAATACCGGCTGTGCGACAGCATCCGCGTGATCGCGGGCAAGCCCTTCGTCGCGCAGAAGGCCGCCGCCTCCGGCAAGCAGGGCAAAACCCTGTATGAAAAACTGGACCTGCGGTCGTTCCCCTCGTCGCTGCGCAATCGCGCCGATGGCAAGAAGCACACGCTCCAGACGCTGCTGCCCGGCACGCCCCAATCCGAAGGCAGCGCCGTCCAGGTGGAAACCCCGGAGCAGTTCTTCCGCCTGGAGGTCGTGGGCACCATCGACCACGGCAGGGGCCACCCGCCCGAATGGATCGTCTGGGTGACGGACGAGCTCAAGAACGGCACCTACCGCGGGTACAGCAACATCGTCGTGCATCCGCCCCGTGCGGCGTCCGGCCTGTACACCGCGGCGGCATCGCCCCGATGACAATGGGCGCTCCTTTCCTTTAGCCCCGTCACCGGGGCGCCGCAGGTACCGAATCGCATGGCCTCTTTCGTCCCCCACCGTCCCTTGCTGGACCAGACCTTTCCCCGCACCCTGTCCGCCTGGGTGGAGCGTTTCGGCCAACCCGCGTTTCGCGGCGCCCGCATCGAAGGCTGGCTGTTCGAGGGCGTGGCCGCGCGGCGCGCGGCCGAGCAGCGCCTTGCGGCGGTGGGCGTGGTGGCGCGGTTTCGCAGTGCCTACAAGCCCCTGGTGCACTACTTTCTGGAAGAGGTCGATACCGCCCAGCTGGCCACCGCCACGGTGCGCTACCCGGTGCCGGCCACCGGCTCGCCCGGGCGTTTTCTGCTGGAGGCGTATCCGCTGGCCGACCTGCTGGCCGGGTGCGACCTGCGGTTCGAACCCGGGGGCGACGACCTGCACTACGGCGTGGCGCTGCGCTTTCGCGATGGCCGCGAAACGGTCGATCGGGTCTTCGCACCCAACCGGGTGCACGAAGACCCCACCAGCCCGGACCCGCTGCTGTCGCCCACGGGCTGGCTGCGCGTGGACGCGTCCGGTGCGCCGGACAGCAACCAGGATGCGGCCGAATCCACCGATTTCGAAGACCTCTTCGCGCACGCCATGCGCACGCTGCGGGAGCATGCCTGGCCCGCGCAGGAGCCCTATTTCGAACGGCTGGACATCCGCGTCGACCTGCCGGGCTTCGAGCAGCCGCTGTCCACGCCGCACGAATGCATGAGCCTGCACGAGGCCCTGCACGAAGACCTGTATTTTTCGCTGCTCGAGTTCTTTCAGCAGCACTCCGGCCGCCCTGCGGGCGACCGCCGGCTGCAGCCCGGGCAGATCGTGCCCGACATCCGCCAACACGACGGCCCGCCACGCCTGCGCATCGCGCTGCGCGCCTTCGACGTGGCCGCACAGGACGCGGGCGCCTGGGCGGACACCACGGCCGGACAGGCCCTGGACGACATGGGCCAGGCTCCGCCGCCCGAGCGCATCGCACAAGCGATGGCGCGGCTGGGCGGCCAGCGCTTTTCCGCGCGCAGCCGCCAGGGGCGCGAGGTGCTGGGCCTGTACCGCACCGGCACCGAGGCCCCGATCCTGCTGAGCGGCGGCCAGCACGCCAACGAAACCTCCGGCGTCGTGGGGGCCCTGCGCGCGGCCGAGGCGCTGCATGCGCGGCCCGGCGCGCACTTCGCCCTCATCGCGCTGGAGAACCCCGACGGCTATGCGCTGCACCGCGAACTGGGCGCGCACCACGCCCACCACATGCAGCATGCCGCGCGCTACAGCGCGCTGGGCGACGACATCGAATACCGCGAGACGGCGCCGCTCTACGAGCGCGAAGCCCGCGAACAGGCCCTGGCCCTTTCCGGCGCGCAATTGCACATCAACCTGCACGGCTACCCCGCGCACGAGTGGACCCGGCCGCTGTCCGGCTATGTGCCGCGTGGCTTCGGCCTGTGGACGGTGCCCAAGGGGTTCTTTCTGATCCTGCGCCACCACCCGGGCTGGCAGGCCGAAGGCCGTGCGCTGCTGGAGCAGGTGGCCGCGGCGCTGCAGGCCGTTCCCGGCCTGCCCGAGTACAACGCCCGCCAGATGGCGCTGTATGAGCACCATGCGGGGGCGTTGCCGTTCGAGGTGATCCATGGCACGGCCTGCACGCAGTCCGAGAACCCGCGCGGTGCGCCGGTCACGCTCATCACCGAGTTCCCGGACGAGACGGTGTCGAGCGATGCCTTCCGCTTCGCGCACGGCGTGCAGAAGGCCGCCGTGCTGGCTGCGGTTGACGCTTGGCAGGCCATTCTTTCCGAGCGCGGCTGATTGCGCTTGGGTGAATGGGGGGATCGGGCCTTGTTCCCTTCGGCGGTGCGTGACGTGGTGCACGCCCGGCGCTGAAGGCCATCGCATCGCTTGCCGCAAGCGCCCGGCGGCATGAAAACAGGGGGGGTTGGCAGCCCCCTTCTCTGGCACGGTCTGTGCATACCGAACCGCACTGGCGATGGGCCCGGTCCGGGCCTTTGCCATGCGCTTTGTTCAGGTAAACACCTGAGGGTGTTGCCGCAAACACGCGGTTACATTGAATGCGGTCTTTCGTTTCCCTGTCTCACTACCACTGTGGAGTTCATCGATGAAGCGTAGCGCTCTCCCTCTGTCCGCATGGGCCCTTGCCGGCGCCCTGGGTTGCGGACTGTGTGCCCCCACCGCGTTCGCGCAGACCAAATGGGACCTGGCCGCCGCCTATCCCGCCACCAACTTCCACACCGAGAACCTGATGGAGTTTGCCAAGGACGTGGACACCGCCACGGGCGGCAAGCTCAAGATCACGGTGCATGCCAATGCATCGCTGTTCAAGGCCAACGAAATCAAGCGCGCGGTGCAGGGCGGGCAGGCGCCGGCCGGCGAGATCCTGCTGCCCAACTTCGAGAACGAGAACCCCATCTTCGGCGTGGACGGCATTCCGTTCCTGGCCACCTCGTACGCCGATTCCAAGCGGCTGTACGAAGCGCAAAAGCCTGTGCTCGAAAAACTGCTCAATGCGCAGGGCCTGCGGCTGCTGTACACCGTGGCCTGGCCTCCGCAGGGCATCTACTCCAAGCGGGAAATCACCTCGGTGGCCAATCTGCGGGGCATCAAATGGCGCGCCTACAGCCCCGCCACGGCCAAGATCGCCGAGCTGATCGGCGCGCAGCCCGTCACCATCCAGGCGGCTGAGCTGTCGCAGGCCACGGCCACTGGCGCGGTCGAATCGATGATGACCTCCGGTTCCACCGGCTACGACAGCAAGCTCTACGAGAGCATCAAGTACTTCTACGACACCCAGGCCTGGCTGCCCAAGAACGCGGTCATCGTGAGCAAGAAGGCCTTCGACGCGCTCGACAAGCCCACGCAGTACGAACTGCTCAAGAGCGCCGCAGCGGCCGAGGCCCGCGGCTGGAAGGTCAGCGCGGAAAAGAACGAGTGGTACAAGAAGGCCCTGACCGACAAGGGCATGAAGATCCTCCCGCCCCCGCCCAAGCTGGTGGCCGACCTGCGCCAGGTCGGTGACATCATGCTGGCCGACTGGCTCAAGAAGGCCGGCCCCGATGGCGAGGCCATCATCGCCGCCTACCGCAAGCCGGCTCCCATGGCAGCCAAGTGATGCGCCGCTTCCTGGACCGCCTGTACCTGGGCGCGGGCGCCCTGGGCGCCACCTTCGTGGCCCTGATCTGCGTGCTGATGATCGCGCAGAGCGTGCTGCGCGAGGTCGGGGTGCGCACCGGGGCGCTGAACGACGTGGTGGCGTGGTTCTGCGCCGCCGCGGCGTTCTTCGCCATGGCGCATGCCTTCAAGCACGGCGACTTCGTGCGGGTCACGCTGCTGCTGGAAAAGCTCTCGCCGCCCCGGCGCCGGCAGTTCGAGATCGTCTCGCTGGCCATCGGCTCGGTGGCAGTGGCTTACCTGGCCTGGTCGGCGTGCCTCTTCACTTACGAAAGCTGGGAATTCAACGATGTGGCCCAGGGCCTGCTGCCGCTGCCGATGTGGATTCCCCAGATGAGCTTCGCACTGGGTTCGGTGCTGCTGTTCGTCGCGGTGGTCGATGAATTCATCATCGTCCTGCGCGGCGGCGTGCCCACCTTCGTGCGCGAAGTCGAGGACCGGCATGCGCGCGGCGATTTCTCTTCCGACATCTGACCCTCCACCCGACCTGAACCCTCGCTGCGGCCCGGCCGGGCCCGAAAGAAGAATCCCATGGACATTCTGATGGTGGGCGGCATCTTGCTGCTGCTGATGATCGTGCTGCTCTCGGGCGGCGTCTGGATCGCGATGACGCTGGCGATCTGCGGCTGGGTCGGACAGGCGTTCTTCACGAACACGCAGCCGGGCAAGAATTTGTTCTCGGCCTTCTGGGAAAGCAATGCCAGCTGGGAGCTGGCGGCGCTGCCGCTCTTCATCTGGATGGGCGAGATCCTCTTTCGCACCAAGCTGAGCGAAGAGATGTTCGAGGGCCTGCGGCCCTGGCTCAACCGGGTGCCGGGCCGGCTGATGCACACCACCATCCTGGGGTGCGGCATCTTCGGATCGGTGTCGGGCTCGTCCGCCGCCACCTGCGCCACCATCAGCAAGGTGGCCCTGCCCGAGCTGCTCAAGCGCGGCTACGACGAGCGCCTGGCGTTGGGCTCGCTTGCCACGGCAGGCACGCTGGGCATTCTCATTCCGCCATCCATCACCATGGTGGTGTATGCGGTGGCGGCAGATGCCTCCATCATCCGCATCTTCCTGGCCGGCTTCCTGCCGGGCCTGCTGCTGATGCTGCTGTTTTCGGGCTACATCGGCTGGTGGAGCCTGCGCAACCCCGACAAGGTGCCGCCGGCCGATGCACCGACGACCTTCCGCCAGAAGATCCGGCAGTCCGGCAACCTGATTCCGGTGGCGGTCCTGATCGTCTTCATCGTGTGGGTGCTGGTGGCCGGCTACGCCACCGCCACCGAGTGCGCCGCCTACGGCGTGGCCGGCTCGCTGGGGCTGGCGCTGTGGAGCCGCTCGCTCACGTGGAAGAACTTCACCGAGGGGCTGATGAGCACCACGCGCACCAGTTGCATGATCATGTTCATCCTGGCCGGCGCGGCCTTCCTGACCAAGACCATGGCCTTCACCGGCATTCCGCGCGAGCTGGCCGAGTGGGTCAATGCGATGAACCTCTCGCCCTTCGCGCTGATTGGCGTGCTGACGATCGTCTACCTCGTGCTGGGCACGGCGCTGGACGGCATCAGCATGATCGTGCTCACCAGCGCGGTGGTGCTGCCCATGATCCAGAAGGCCGGCTTCGACCTGATCTGGTTCGGCATCTTCATCGTGCTGCTGGTGGAGATCGCCGAGGTCACGCCACCCGTGGGCTTCAACCTCTTCGTGCTGCAGAACATGACCGGCAAGGACAGCAACACGATCGCACGCGCGGCCATTCCGTTCTTCCTGTGCCTGGTGGTGTGCATCGCGATCATCACCGTGTTCCCGCAGATCGTCACCGTGCTGCCGGACCTGGTGATGGGCAAGGACGGCGGCTAGGCGCCGCCGTCCTGTGCCGCTGGCCGCCGCCACTCCACGGGAGGAAGATGAGCGCCTCGGCGGCGAGGCCCCGGGTTTTTGCGATACTTTGCGGCATGCTGCTCAACGTCGCCGTCATCTGCCTGGCCGCCTGCCTGGGCGCCCTGCTGCGCTGGGGCTTCGCCCTGTGGCTCAACCCCGGCGGCCTGCTGCCCTGGGGCACGCTGGCGGTGAACCTCATCGGCGGCTACCTGATCGGCATCGCCATCGCCGTGTTCACCCAGCGGCCGGACATCGACCCGGCCTGGCGGCTGCTCATCATCACCGGCTTTCTCGGCACCCTGACCACCTTCTCCAGCTTCTCTGGCGAAGTCGTGACCATGCTGATGCAGCAGCGCTATGGCATCGCGCTGGCCACGCTGCTTTTGCACGTGGGCGGCTCCTTCACCCTCACCTGGGCCGGCATGCGCACGGCCCTGTGGTGGGCGGCCCGCTGACCGACGGCCCGGCAACGGGCCCTTCTTTTTTGCCCGCACAATCTCACCCCATGGATTCCAATACCGAACTCAACGACAGCCGCCTGGCCAATGCCTGGGCCGAATTGAACAACCACGCCGTGAACGGCAACCCGCTGCACGCCGATGCCTACCGGCTGGCGTTCGCAGACCCCGAATTCCTGCTGCGGCGTGAAACGCGCGGCATCCGCTTCCAGCTCGAAATGCTCAAGCCCGACCTGGGCCAGACCGCGCAGGGCATCGAGAACACCGTGGTGGTGTACGGCAGCGCGCGCTTCATCGCCCCCGACGAAGCCGAGCAACAACTGGCCGATGCCGAGGCCAGCGGCGACGACAGCCGCATCGCGCGCGCCAGGCTCGCCGTGCGCAACGCCCGCTACTACGACCTGGCGCGGCAGTTCGCACGCGTGGTCGCCGAGCACAGCGAACAGCAGCAGCCGGCGGACCGCATCTACGTGTGCACCGGCGGCGGCCCCGGCATCATGGAAGCCGCCAACCGCGGCGCGCACGACGTCGGCGCGCTCAACGTGGGCCTGAACATCGCGCTGCCCCACGAGCAAAGCGGCAACCGCTTCATCTCCCCCTCGCTGAGCTACAAGTTCCACTACTTCGCGCTGCGCAAGATGCACTTCATGATGCGCGCCAAGGCCCTGGTGGCATTCCCCGGCGGCTTCGGCACGCTGGACGAATTGTTCGAAGTGCTCACCCTCGTGCAGACCGGCAAGGCCAAGCCGGTGCCCATCGTGCTGTTCGGCACCGACTTCTGGAAGAAGCTGGTCAACTTCGATGCGCTGGTGGAGCAAGGCACCATCTCCGCCGCCGACCTGAACCTGTTCCACTACACGGACGACCCGCAGGAAGCCTGGAACATCATCAAGGCGTTCTACAAGCTTTGAATCCGGCCTGACCGCGCTGCAACCGGGTGCGTTCACCCGTTGTTTCGCACCATGGGCCGGAGCATCGCATGGCGCCGGCGGCATTCCGGCGCAGCGCGAACAATGGGCATTTTGGCTTTTCCTCAAACCACCATGCCCCGCATCGACGCTCCCAATCCCTCGGCCCAGGCCGCGTCCAGCGCATCGCAACACACGCAGGCAGAGCCGTCCGATGTGCGTCGGCGCTCCAGTGCGCGCCACCAGGCACCGGAAGGCCTGCAGCAGCGCGCAGATGCACCTGCCGCCGCGCAGCATGCGCCGCAACCGGCACGCGTTCGCACGGGACTGCAGGCCTTGCGGCAGACAGCGCAGGCGGCGGTCGATGGCGGCACGGTCGTCGCACATGCCGGTGCACGCATCGGCGCGGCAGCCGGTGCTGCCTTTCTGGCAGACCCTGTCCGGACCACCGGAATCGCCATGCTGGCGGGTGGCAGCAGTTACGCCTTGATCAACCACCAGCGCGCCAATGACCTGGAAACCGTGAGAGGGTCGGCGATCGCTTTCGCGGGATACACGTTGATGGCAACACGCGCTTTCTTCGCGATGCTTCCTGGCGCCGCCCAGGCGGTCGCGGACGGCATCCAGGCGGCACCCGGGGCCCTTCGGGACATAGCGGAGGGCATCCAGGCGGCACCCGGGGCCCTTCGGGACATGGCAGAGGCCTTCCAGGCCTTGGCGCAAGCCGCCATGGCAGAGGGACGTGAGCCCCAAATTTCCCAGGAACTGGCCGTCGCTGCCCTCGGTATGATTCTCGTCATGGGCGAGCCCGATCCCGACGACCCGGAGGACCTGTCACAAGAGGTGGGGCGCCATGTGCCCCAGGTGGTCGATCACCTCATGGACCTGAGACAGGGATCCGCATCCGAGACCGTCCATGCGGCTGCGCTGGCAGCAAACGAAGTCCCGGCGCAATTGGTGCGCAACCTCCACGCCCTGGTGACTGCCGATTCGCCGGTGCTGTCTCAGCGCCCCAATTCCCGGGGTGCCAGACCGAACTGAAGCCGGCAAGGGAGCGGCCGGATCGGCCACGGCCTCAATGCGGCACGGCGGAATGCGCGTCACCGTCTCCCAGGCGCGCGGCCAGCCGGGAGCCGCCGCCCACCACCGCACCCACGACCCAGAAAAGCCCCGCCACGCCGATCAGCGCCCCTGCCGATCCGAACAGCACAGGCATCAGCACGCTCGAACCATTGATGGCCATCAGCCGCAGGCCGAGCGCCTCGCCGTGGCGATGCGATGGCGTGATCTGGTGCAGCATGCTCATGATCATCGGCTGCACCGATCCCAGCGCGAAGCCCAGCAGCACCGAACACAGGCCCAGTGCCCACGGGTTGGGCAGCAAGGGGTACACCGCGAACAGCACCGCCGTGGTGACCATCGCCCAGGTCACCACGACCGCCTCACGCAGGTGCGCCGCCACCAGGGGCATCAGCACGCGAATCACGGCCGCCGCAATGGCGAACGCACCCAGGATGGTGCCGATCACCGACGCCGACAGGCCGCGCTCGTGGCCCAGGAGCGGCACCACGAAGGTGTGCACGTCCCAGCACGACGACAGCAGCCAGTTCACGATGAGCAGGCGGCGAAAGCCGGGCTCGGTCAGCAGGTCCCAGGCCCGGGGGCGCACGCCGCCGGCCGCCGCGATCACGGGCGGCAGTTCCACCGTGGCCCTCACCCAGAACCAGGTGGCGATGGGCAGCACAGCCATCAGCGCGAAGGCGGCGCGGTAGCCCTCGGTGCTGCCGGCCGTGGGACCGGCATGGTCGATGAGCATGCCGGCACAGAACGGCCCGACGAAGTTGGACACGGCCGGGCCGATGGCCAGCCAGCTGAACACCTGGCGCAGCTGCGTGGAGTCGTGCGCCGCGCGCCCCACATGGCGCTGCAGGGCAATGGTGGCGGCACCCGTGGCGCCGCCCGTCATGAGCGCGGCCAGGCACAGCATGGGAAACACCGGCCACACCAGCGCCCCGGCCGCCCCGACCACCGCCACGACCACGGCATAGCCGACCGGGCGCTTGAGGCCGTGGCGGTCGGCATAGCGGCCCGCCGGCAGCGCCAGGAACACCTGCGTGAGCGCGAACAGCGCGAGCAGGATGCCGACCGCCGCCGCGCTGTAGCCCTCGCGCAGGGCCAGCAGCGGCGCGGCCAGCCGCATGCCGGCCATGCAGGCGTGGATGCAAATCTGTCCGGCGATCAGGCGGGCCAGTGCGGTGTTCATGTCAAACGGCCTCGTCTTCGGTGGTGGGCGGCAGGCCGCCATCCGTGGCACCCGCCCCCGCCGCCCCCGGGGCCGGCAGGGCCTGCACCTCGCGCAGCTGGCGCTGGATGGCGCGCGTGCGCACGCCCACCTCGTCGAACCGCCGGGCCGCCGCGTCGATGGATTTGCGCGTGGCCTCGACCACGTCGCCGAACTTGGAGAACTCCATCTTCACCGCACCGAGCAGGCCCCACACCTCGGAAGAGCGCTTTTCGATCGCCAGCGTCTTGAAGCCCATCTGCAGGCTGCTGAGCATGGCCGCCAGATTGGCGGGCCCGGTGATCATCACGCGGCAGTCGTTCTGCAGCGCCTCCACCAGCCCGGGCCGGCGGATCACCTCGGCGAACAGGCCCTCGGTGGGCAGGTACATCACGGCGAAGTCGGTGGTGTGCGGCGGCGACACGTACTTGGCGAAGATCTTGCGCGCCTCGGCCTTGATGGAAGTCTCGAAGGCGTTGCCCGCGGACAGCACCGCCGCCTTGTCGGCCAGGTCCTGCGCGTCCAGCAGGCGCTGGTACTGCTCCACCGGGTACTTGGAGTCGATGGGCAGCCACACGGGCTGCTCGTCGCCCCGGCCCGGCAGGCGGATGGCGAACTCCACCAGGTCGTCGCTGCCGGGCATGACCTTCACGTTGCGCGCGAACTGGTCCACGGTGAGCACGTTCTCGATGATGGCGCCCAACTGCATCTCGCCCCAGGTGCCGCGCGTCTTCACGTTGGTCATCACGCGCTTGAGGTCGCCCACGCTGCCGGCCAGCGTCTGCATCTCGCCCAGGCCCTTGTGCACCTGCTCCAGCCGGTCGCTCACCAGCTTGAAGGATTCGCCCAGGCGCTGCTCCAGCGTGGCGTGCAGCTTCTCGTCCACGGTGCGGCGCATCTCCTCCAGCTTGGCGGCGTTGTCGGCCTGGATGGCGGACAGGCGCTCATTGAGCACGCCGCGCAGGGCCTCGCCGGTCTGCGTGAGTTCGGCACGGAAAGCGCCCAGCGCCTGCACCAGTTCCTGCCGCGCCGCGACGGCATCGGTCTGGCCCAGCGCCAGGCGCTGCTCCAGCTTGCCTTCGAAGGCGGTGAAGGCCGCGAGCAGCTCCGCCCGGCCGCTGCGCGACTCGTGCACCGCCTGGGCCAGCCGCTCGTCCACGGCCTGGCGCACGCTCTCCAGCGTGCCCTGCATGGTCTGCGTGAAGCCGCGCAGCTGCTGGGCCATGCCCTCCAGCGCGCCATCGTTCTTGGCCACCGCCAGCTGCGTGGCCTGGGCCGTGGCCTCCAGGCGCTGCAGGCGCATCAGCCACTCGGGGGGCAGTTCGGCGCGCTGGCTGCGCAGCAGCAGAACCCCCAGCATCAGGACGACCAGCACCAGCAAACCCAGGACAGCGAACATTTCCAAAACCCGACACTCCTTTTGCTATTGATTTGATAGCTACACCGGCATGGAAATCGCCGGCATGTGGCCAATTCGGCTTGAAACCTCGGCGCGGCGCGGCCGCGCCGTGGCGGCATCCGTCACACCGGCCGTTCGGCCGGCGTGTTGACGGGCGTCAGCGCGCCCCGGCCGTCGAAGAACGCGATCAGGTTGTCCGCCGCCAGGTTGGCCATCGCCAGCCGCGTGGGCACGGTGGCGCTGGCGATGTGCGGGGTCAGCACCACGTTGGGCACGGTGAGCAGGTCCGGGTGCACCTGCGGCTCGCCCTCGAACACGTCCAGCCCGGCCGCTGCGATGCGCTTGTCGCGCAGCGCCGCCGCGAGCGCCGCGTCGTCCACGATGCCGCCGCGCGCGATGTTGACCAGGGTGGCGGTCGGCTTCATCTGCGCCAGCTCGGCGGCGCCGATGGCGTGGTGCGACTCGGCCGTGTAGGGCAGCACCAGCACGAGGTGGTCGGCCGTGCGCAGCAACTCATCCTTGGAGACGTAGCGCGCGCCGCATTCGCCCTCCAGCGCGGGCGAGAGGCGGGAGCGGTTGTGGTAGATCACCTGCATGCCGAAGCCGTGCGCGCCGCGCCGGGCGATGCCCTGCCCGATGCGGCCCATGCCCAGGATGCCGAGCGTGCTGCCGTGCACGTCGGAGCCGGCGAACATGTCGTAGCTCCATTTCGTCCACTGGCCGGCCCGCAGATAGTGTTCGCTCTCGGTCATGCGGCGCGCGGTGGCCATGAGCAGCGCGAAGCCGAAGTCCGCCGTGGTCTCGGTCAGCACGTCGGGCGTGTTGGTGCCCTGCACGCCCGACGCGGTGAGCGCGTTCACGTCGAAGTTGTTGTAGCCCACCGCCATGTTGGCCACGATGCGCAGCCGCGGGCAGCGCGCCAGCAACTCGGCGTCGATGCGCTGGCTGCCGGTGGTCAGGGCGCCGTCCTTGTCCTGCAGGCGCTCGGCCAGTTCGGCCGGCGACCAGACCGCGTCGGCGGGATTGGCCTCGACCTCGAAATGCTGCGAGAGCCGCTCCACCACCTCGGGAAAGATGGCGCGGGCGACCAGGATGCGGGGCTTGGACATGGATCAGGACCTTTCAGCGAAACCAGAGGAATGTCATGGCGACGAGCAGCGGCAGCAGGATGCCGCACGACCAGAGCATGTAGCCGAAGAAGCTGGGCATCTTCACGCCGCGCTCTTCGGCAATGGCCTTGACCATGAGGTTGGGCGCATTGCCGATGTAGGTGCCCGCGCCCATGAACACGGCGCCGGCCGAGATCGCGGCCAGCGTGGGGGCGAGCGTGGTCATGAGCACGGCCGGGTCGCCGCCAGCGGTGTTGAAGAACACGAGGTAGGTCGGCGCATTGTCCAGGAACGCGCTCAGCAGGCCGGTGGCCCAGAAGTACATGGCCGGATCGGGGGTGCCGTCAGGCCGGGTCACCGCGCCGACGATGGCGCCGAACGGCCCCTGCGTGCCCGCCTTGAGCATCGCGATGACCGGGATGATGGTGAGAAAGATGCCCGCGAACAGCTTGGCCACTTCCTGCATGGGAGCCCAGCCGAACTGGTTGTCCGCGTGCACCTGGCGCGGCGTGAGCCACAGCGAGGCGCCCACCACCGCCAGCAGCCCCACGTCACGCACCAGCCCGGGCAGGCCCACGGGCGTGCCGGCGATGCTCCACACCACCGGCGACTTCCAGAACCCGCTGAGCAGCACCAGGGCGATGACCGCGCCCAGCAGCCAGAAATTGACCTGGCCGTCGAAGCCGATCGAGCGCGTGTCGGGCGTGGGGTCCGGCCGTGCCGCCTCGCCCGGCCGGCCATGGAACCAGCGGTCGATCGCGTAGAAGATCGCCAGCAGCGAACCCACGAGGAACAGCGTCTCCTGGTGGATGTGCCCGACCGTCCAGAAGAAATCCACGCCCTTCAAAAAGCCCAGGAACAGCGGCGGGTCCCCCAGCGGCGTGAGCGAGCCCCCGGCGTTGGAGACGATGAAGATGAAGAACACGACGATGTGCGCCACGTGCTTGCGGTGGTCGTTGGCGCGCACCAGCGGCCGGATCAGCAGCATCGATGCGCCCGTCGTCCCCATGAAGCTTGCCAGCACCGCGCCGATGGCCAGGATGGCCGTGTTCAGCCCGGGGCCGCCATGCAGGTTGCCGCGGATGTGGATGCCCCCCGCCACGGTGAACAGCGCCGCCAGCAGGATGACGAAAGGCAGGTACTCGGCCAGCAGCGCATGCACCAGGTTCACACCCGCCGCACCGGCCCCGAAGACTGCCGCGAACGGCAGCAGGAACGCCAGCGCCCACGCGGCAGCGATCTTGCCGAAATGGTGGTGCCAGAACGCGGGGGCGAACAGCGGCACCAGCGCGATCGACAGCAACAGGCCCGCGAAGGGCACGCCCCACAGCACCGACAGCGCGCTCCCGTCGATCTCGGCGGCCCGCGCCAGGCCCGGCAGCAGGCCCGTGGCGATCAGCAACAAGCCACGCAGGCCGCGGGACATCGGTAAAGACAGGGACATGGCGTTGGAAGCCTCCAGGGTGGGAACGGGGCTGGGGGTGGCCATCGAAGCGCGCGCCGGCGGACCGGTGCGCTGCATGCGGGTCGATGCGTTCACTGCGGCGCCGGGATCTCGAACACCTGGCGCAGGTAGGCCAGGTACTTCTCGTCGTCGCACATGCCTTTGCCCGGGGTGTCGGACAGCTTGGCCACCGGCTGGCCGTTGCAGCGCGTCATCTTGATCACGACCTGCAGCGGCTCGCAGCCCAGGTCGTTGGTAAGGTTGGTGCCGATGCCGAAGGCCAATTGGCAGCGCCCGCGGAACTGCTGGTACAGCTCGATGGTGCGCGGCACGGTGAGAGCGTCGCTGAAGATCAGCGTCTTGGTCAGCGGGTCGACCCGGTTGCGGCGGTAGTGGTCGAGCAGGCGCTCGCCCCAGGCGAACGGGTCGCCGCTGTCGTGGCGCGCGCCGTCGAAGAGCTTGCAGAAATACAGGTCGAAGTCGCGCAGGAAGGCGCTCATGCCATACACGTCCGACAGCGCGATGCCCAGGTCGCCGCGGTACTCCTTGGCCCACATCTCGAAGCCGAAGATCTGGCTGTCGCGCAGGCGCGGGCCCAGCGCCTGGCAGGCCTGCAGGTACTCGTGCGCCATGGTGCCCAGCGGCGTCACGCCGAGCTTCATGGCATACAGCACGTTGCTCGTGCCGGCGAACTGGCCCGGCCCCGAAGGCGCGCCCGTCGTGCGGCGCTCCCCCGTACCCAGGCGAGCGCACAGCACGCGCAGCACCTCTTCGTGCCATGCGCGGCTGAAGCGGCGACGTGTGCCGTAGTCGGCGATCTTGAGGTCACCCAGGCCATCGGCCTGCAGCAGGGCGATCTTGGCGTCGAGCCGGCGGCGGCCTTCGGGAAAATCGGGCACCTTCTGCGTATTGCGAAAGTACACCTCGTTCACGATGGCGAGCACCGGCACCTCGAACAGGATGGTGTGCAGCCATGGCCCGGTGATGGTGATGTCGATCTCGCCCGAGGCCAGCGGGCTCACGGTGATGTACTTTTCGTTGAGCCGGAAGAGCCCGAGGAAATCCACGAAATCGCTCTTGATGAAGCGCATGGACCGCAGGTAGGCCAGCTCGGCATCCTGGAAATGCAGGCTGCACAGCGAGCGGATCTCCTCGCGGATCTCGTTGACGAAAGGCACCAGCTGCACGCCGGGATTGCGGCAGCGAAAGCGGTACTCCACCTGTGCGCCGGGAAACTGGTGCAGCACCACCTGCATCATGGTGAACTTGTAGAGATCGGTGTCGAGCAGGCTGGTGATGATCATGGGTGGAAGCGGCCGCGGCGGGCCGGCTGGGCATCTGCAGTGAACGGCAGCGGCGCACCGTCGCATGGCATTGTGTCATCAAGGGCGCCCCATTGCCGGGCACCGCACTGGTCCGGATCTTGCACCGCACTTCGGCCGCCGCACTGCATGCATCCCGCAACGCGCGCACGCGCCACCGCTCCATCCGCTTCGCCACCGATCGCATCTCGCACATGTCGCACGGCGGAATGGAGCGGGTCCGAACGGGCCCGCGCAGCGCGTATGCTCGATGCGCCGCAGAGACGACGGCACTTCCTCCTTCAAGAACAAAGGTATTTTTCCAATGCGCCATTCCCGCCCGCCCATCACACCCTCCACCACGCGCCCTGTCTGGCGCTACACCGCCACGCTGACGGCCGCCCTGCTGGTCCTTGCCGGCTGCGGCGGTGGCGGGGGTGGCAGTGGCAGCGCTTCGGCACCCGGACAGGATTCGGCCTGCGCGGTCGTCAGCGATGGCGGCTCGGTCACGGTCGGCTCCGGCCTGCCCGGCGATCCCGCAGCGCCCGAACCCGCCTCTGGCTACAAGGTCGGCAAGACCGCGGTCTATGCCAAGCAGTACATGGTGAGCACGGCCAATCCGCTGGCCTCCCGCGCGGGCTGCGAAGTGCTGCGCCAGGGCGGCTCCGCGGTCGATGCGGCCGTGGCGGTGCAGATGGTGCTGGGCCTGGTCGAACCGCAATCGTCGGGCCTCGGCGGCGGCGCGTTCATGCTGCACTACGATGCGGCGCAGAAGAAAGTGCAGGCCTATGACGGCCGCGAAACCGCCCCCGCGGCCGCGACGGAAAACTACCTGCGCTGGGTCAGCGACAGCGACCGCACCCTGCCGCAGCCCGGCGGCGCGCGCGCCAGCGGCCGCTCCATCGGCACGCCCGGCGCCGTGCGCATGCTGGAGATGGCCTACCAGGACCACGGCAAGCTCAAGTGGAGCGAGCTGTTACAGCCCGCGGTCAAGCTGGCCTCGGACGGCTTTCAGATCAGCGGTCGCATGGCCAGCGCCATCGCCGGCGCCACCACCGGCCTCTCGCGCGATCCCGAGGCTGTCGCCTACTTCTTCAATGCCGATGGCACGCCCAAGGGCCTGGGCACGCTGATCAAGAACCCCGCCTACGCCACCACGCTGAACACCATCGCCAGCGGCGGCGCCGATGCGTTCTACACCGGCCCCGTGGCGCAAGGCATCGTGAACAAGATCAAGGTCACCAGCGGCGGCACGCCCACAGTGGCGATCACCCCCGGCCTGACCGAGATGAGCGACCTGGCCAACTACCGCGCCAAGCGCCGCGACCCGGTCTGCACGACCTACCGCGACTACTGGGTGTGCGGCATGTCGCCACCGTCCTCCGGCGGCATCGCCGTGGCGTCGGCGCTCGGCATCCTGGAGAACTTCAACCTCGCCAACTACAAGCCCACGGCCATCGACATCGAAGGCGGCAAGCCTTCGGTGATGGGCGTGCACCTGGTGAGCGAGGCCGAGCGCCTGGCCTATGCCGACCGCGACAAGTACATCGCCGACACCGACTTCGTGTCGCTGCCCGGCGGCTCGCCCGCGGCCATGCTGGACAAGACCTACCTGCGCAACCGTGCGGGCCTGATCAGCATGACCAAGAGCATGGGCACGGCCGTGGCCGGCGACCTGAGCAACAAGCCTGCCGGCGTGAGCCTGATCGACGAGAAGGGCACGACGCACTTCACCATCGTGGACAAGCAGGGCAATGCCGTGGTAATGACCACGACGGTGGAAGCCGGCATGGGTTCGTTCCACATGACGCAGGGCTTCTTGCTGAACAACCAGCTGACCGACTTCTCGGCCACGCCGACCGACAGCACCGGCGCCGTGGTGGCGAACCGCGTCGAAGCCGGCAAGCGGCCCCGCAGCTCGATGGCACCCACGCTGGTGTTCAAGAAGGCCGCGGACGGCAGCATGGGCGACTTCCTGATGGGCACGGGCTCGCCCGGCGGCGGCACCATCATCCAGTACGTGGTGAAGACGGTCGTCGGCGCGCTCGACTGGGGCCTGGATGCGCAGCAGGCCACCTCGCTGGTGGACTTCGGCGCGAGCAACAGCCCCACGACCTCGCTGGGCGGCGAACACCCGGCCATCAACAGCAGCAACGGCGGCAACAACGACCCGCTGATCACGGGCCTGCGCGCACTGGGCCACACGGTGTCCACCTCGGCCCAGTCGAGCGGCACGAGCACCATCATCCGCGTGCAGCGCAACGGCGAGAGCGTGCTGCAAGGCGGCGCCGATCCCCGCCGCGAAGGCGTGGTGCTGGGCGATACCTACAAGCCCTGACCGTGCATTGACGCGCCAGGCGGCCCGGCCGAAGGGCTGCCGCCTGCCGCGCCCCCATCCCAAAAGCACCGGCCGCGTGAGCGTTCCGGTGCTTTTTCATGGAAGGGGCCGGGTCAGGGGCCGACCGCGATGCGCAGGGGTGCGAGGGCGTCCAGCAGCGCCTGCGGCAAGGCGCGGGGCCGGCGGTCCTCGCGGCCGACATACACGTGCACGAAGTGCCCGCCCGCCGCCGACTCGGGCGCGCCCTCGGCGAACAGCCCGACTTCGTAGCGCACGCTGGAGCGGCCCACGTGCGCCACGCGGATGCCAGCCTCCACCGTCTGGGGAAAAGCAAGGGGCGCGAAATAATGGCACTGGGTTTCGACCACCAGGCCGATCGTCTCGCCCGCATGGATATCCAGGGCACCACGCTCAATCAGATAGGCATTCACCGCCGTATCGAACCAGCTGTAATACACGACATTATTGACATGGCCATATGCGTCGTTATCCGCCCAGCGGGTGGTAATCGTGCGGAACACGGAATATGCGGAGCGCGGCTCCGGCAGGCGGCGGGGCGGCATGGAAACGGTGGGGGCATTCATGGCGGCAAATTCTGCCAGTGGAGGCGCCTCCTTTGATGTGCCTCAGGTGACCGGCATTTTTGGTTATGCACTCTAATCATGTTGCAACGCAGCAAAATCGCTTGATTCCTGAACTCAACCGCCTAGAATCCGTCCCATGCTGCACTGCAACATGACTTCCAGGTCACGACAGCGCAGATGTCTCAACCATCCGTCCCTCGAGGACTCATCAATAGGAGATACACCATGTCGCTGACCCCGGAACAACTCATTGCATCCCACAAGGCCCACCTCGAAACCCTGTTCGGCCTGACCAACAAGGCATTCGAAGGCGTGGAAAAGCTGGTGGAACTGAACGTCACCGCCTCCCGCGCTGCCCTGGCCGAAGTCGCCACGCACACGCAAGCCGTGCTGAGCGCCAAGGATGCGCAAGAACTGCTGTCCCTGCAAGCCAGCCTGTTCCAGCCCCTGGCAGAAAAGACCGCTGCCTACAACCGCCACCTGTACGACATCGCCTCGAGCACCAGCGCCGAATTCGGCCGCACGTTCGAAGCCCAGGCGTCCGAAGTGCAGCGCAACTTCAGCAACCTGGTGGACAGCGCCGCCAAGAATGCGCCCGCCGGTTCGGAAACCAGCGTGGCCGTGTTCAAGAGCGCCGTCTCTGCCGCCAACAACGCCTTCGAATCCGTTCAAAAGGCCGTGAAGCAAGCCAGCGATGTCGCTGAAGCCAACTTCAACGCCGTGGCCAACACCGCTGCCAACGCCGCCGCCAAGTCGGCCGCCGCCGTGCAGCAGCGCAAGCGCTAAAACCCGTTGTCTCCTTGGATCTCTCGAAACCGGGTTTCAGGGATCCAATTCAAGCCCGGTCTTGCGACCGGGCTTTTTTTATGGGCGCGCGGCGCTTGGAGTGGCCGCGGGCCGGGCGGGACCACGGCGATAAGACCTCTGGTTCAGCAGGTCTTGTTTAAGAATCATTCTCGTTCGACCTATCATCGCCCGGTTTCCAACCTCCAGAGAAGAGACCCTCTCCATGCAGAAGTCCATGAAAGCCGTTTTGGCGGCCTGCCTTTTGGCCGCCGCTGGCGCCGCCTCCGCCCAGGACCAGGTCGTCAACCTGTACTCCGCCCGCCACTACGCCACCGATGAAGCGCTGTACACCGGCTTCACCAAGGCCACCGGCATCAAGGTGAACCGCGTGGACGCCGACGACGCCGGCATCATGGCCCGCCTGAAGGCCGAAGGCACCGCCTCCCCGGCCGACGTGATCCTGCTGGTGGACGCCGCCCGCCTGTACCGCGGCGAGGTCGATGGCCTGTTCCTGCCCATCCGCTCCAAGGTGCTGGAAGACACGATCCCCTCCAACCTGCGCGCCAAGCCCGCGGCCGACGGCGGCATCGCCTGGTTCGGCCTGTCCACCCGCGCCCGCGTGATCGTCTACAACAAGGACAAGGTCAGCAAGGAAGACGTGGACACCTATGAAGAGCTGGGCGACCCGAAGAACAAGGGCAAGATCTGCATCCGCTCCGGCTCGCACCCCTACAACCTGAGCCTGTTCGGCGCCGTGACCGAGCACATGGGCGAGCAGAAGGCCGAGGCCTGGCTCAAGGGCGTGGCCGGCAACCTGGCGCGTCCTCCGAAGGGCGGCGACACCGACCAGATCAAGGCCGTGGCGTCCGGCGAGTGCGACATCGCCGTGACCAACAGCTACTACCTGGCCCGCATCCTGCGTTCGGACAAGCCCGAGGACAAAGCCATTGCCGGCAAGGTGTCGGTGGTGTTCCCCAACCAGCAATCGTGGGGCACGCACATGAACATCGCCGGGGGCGCCGTGGCACGCAACACCAAGAACCAGGCCAACGCGGTCAAGTTCCTGGAATACCTGGCCAGCCCCGAAGCGCAAAACTACTTCGCCAACGGCAACAACGAATGGCCCGCCGCCAAGGGCGTGGACACGGGCAATCCGGCCCTGAAAGCCATGACGGACGGCAAGCCCTTCAAGAGCGAGACCATCCCGATCAGCGCGGTGGGCGAGCACATGACCAAAGTGCAGCAGATGCTGGACCGCGTGAACTTCCAGTAAGCCACGCACCGTCCTTTCCTCGCACCAAGAGCCCGGCATGCCGGGCTTTTTCACGCCCGCGGCTTCGGCCATAATTGACGTTTACGTTAACGTCATATCGAGGAGACATCCCCCATGGAAATCCAAGGCAAGGTATTCATCGTCACCGGCGGCGCGTCGGGGTTGGGCGAAGGCACGGCGCGCCGGCTGGCCGCGCAGGGCGGCAAGATCGTCATCGCCGACCTGCAGGCGGACCGGGGCGAAGCGGTCGCCCGCGACATCGGCGGCGCCTTCGTGAAGTGCGACGTGAGCCAGGAAGCCGATGGACAGGCCGTGGTGGCGAAGGCCGTGTCCCTGGGCAAGCTGATGGGCCTGGTCAACTGCGCGGGCATCGCCCCGGCCGAGAAGACCGTGGGCAAGAACGGCGCGCACGCCCTGCCCCTGTTCGCCAAGGCGGTCACCGTGAACCTGATCGGCAGCTTCAACATGATCCGCCTGGCTGCCGAGGCCATGGCCAGGAACGAGGCGGAGGCCACCGGCGAGCGCGGCGTGCTCATCTCCACCGCCAGCGTGGCGGCCTATGACGGGCAGATCGGCCAGGCCGCCTATGCCGCATCGAAGGGCGGCATCGTGGGCATGACGCTGCCGATCGCGCGCGACTTGGCGCGCAACGGCATCCGCAACATGACCATCGCCCCCGGCATCTTCGGCACGCCCATGCTCTTCGGCATGCCGCAGGAAGTGCAGGACGCGCTGGCCGCGGGCGTGCCCTTCCCGAGCCGCCTGGGCACGCCCGAAGACTATGCGCGCCTGGTGCAGCACATCTTCGAGAACGACATGCTCAACGGCGAGGTGATCCGCCTGGACGGTGCGATCCGCCTGGCACCACGCTGAGCACGATTGCTACTTAATTAATAGCAGAATGCCCTAGTGGAATCTGCGCTGGCGGCCTTTTTCATCCAAAGCGCCTGTGCCGCCAGCGCCACCCTCGCCTGCCGAGCCACCCGTGCCGGCAGGCCCGCGGCGGCTCATCCGCGCAGCTGCTCGCGCAGCCGCTGGCCGATGTCCGGCCGGGCCAGGAACGGATCGGGCGGGTTCTCCATCCGCACGATGTTCTCCATGCGGCTTTGCACGTTGCCCAGCGCCTGCGGGTGGCTGAAGATGTAGAACTGCCCGGCACCCACCGCGTCGAACACGCGCTGGGCCACCTCGGCCGCCGTCACCTTGCCGCTGCTGACGGCCTTGTCGGTCATGGCCTGGCCGATCAGCTGGCTCCTGGTGGGCTGCGCCGCGGTCGCCACGTCCGGGCGGTTGCGTTCGCTGCGGGTGATGCCCGTGGGCACGAAGTAAGGGCACAGCACGCTGGCGCCGATCTGGTCGGTGACGAGGGCCAGGTCCTGGTACAGCGTTTCGGACAGGCTCACCACCGCGTGCTTGCTCACGTTGTAGATGCCCATGTTGGGGGCGTTGAGCAGGCCGGCCATGCTGGCCGTGTTGACGATGTGGCCCCGCCACTGCGGGTGCTGCGCCGCGGCGGCCAGCATCATGGGGGTGAACAGGCGCACGCCGTGCACCACGCCCATCAGGTTCACGCCCATCACCCAGTCCCAGTCCTGCACGCTGCTTTCCCAGATCAGCCCGCCCGCGCCCACGCCCGCGTTGTTGAACACGAGGTGCGGCGCGCCGAAGCGCTGCTGCACGTCGGCGGCCAACTGCGCCATCTGCGCGGCGTCGGCCACGTCCACGCGCCGGGCCAGCACGGCGGCGCCCGCGGCCTGCAGCTCGGCCGTGGCGGCATCGAGCGCGTCCTGCTGCACGTCCACCAGCACGAGGTTCATGCCCCGCTGCGCGCCGATGCGCGCGCATTCGAGGCCGAAGCCCGATGCCGCGCCGGTCAGTACCGCCGTCTTGCCCTGGAACGATTCGATCATGCCGATGTCTCCGTTTTCTTGAGTACGTAGCCGATGCGGGGGAAATGCACGTGCAGCGCGCCCGCCCGCGCGTCGGTGCGGGCCAGCGTGTAGCGCGTGCGCGTGGCCGCCACGAGCGTGCCCTCGGTCGGCTCGGTGCCGAAGGTCTCGGCGGCGATGGTGACGGCGCTGCCCAGGGGAATGCCGTGCTCGTCCTGGAACGGCTCCGGCGGCAGCGGCAGGGGCTCGGCCGCCGCGGCCACGGCGATCGCGTCCTGCGCGTTGAATTTTTCCATGCGGCCGTGGCCCAGGGCGGCGATGCGGTCCATCCACTCGGTGACCGCGGGCGTGGCGGCGAAGATCTCGGCCATCACCGGCACGCAGGTGCGCGTGAACCACAGCGGGTGGTAGGCGGCGAAGTCGGCCACGCACGGCTCGGCGCCGAACAGGAACTCGTGCTCCTCGGCCATGTGCGCGATGCGGCGCAGGTACGAACGGTAGGCCGCCGTGGCATCGTGCGGGCGCAGGCGGTTCATGCCGGCGCTCATGGCCTTGCGGTCCTCGCCGAAGGCCTGGGCGGCCGCGGGCGGCAGGTTGGCGAACAGCACGGCCGCGCCGCGCGGCTGCAGGTTGTAGGCCATGGCGACCCAGAACAGCGTGGTGTCGGCCCATTGCGCGAACACGCGCGAGACGCCCTTGAGGTGCGGCGGATACAGCACCGGCTCGGGCTGGGCATGCTCCAGCACGTCGCAGATCAGCGCGGTGTCGCAGTAGATGTCGGCCCCCACCTGCAGGAAGGGCGTGCGGCGGTAGCCGCCCGTGAGCGCGAGCACGTCGGGCTTGGGCGCGACGCTGGGCACGATGACCGACTTCCAGGCCAGTTGCTTGAAGCCCAGCACCGCGCGGATCTTTTCGGAGAATGGCGACGAGGGGTAGTGGTGAAGGATCAGCGCGGACATGAACGATCTCCTGGCCAGTGGTGGCTGCTGCGTGCGGGCCGCCGGGCCGTCAGGCGGGGCTCCACAGCATTTCGATGTGGGGGATGTTGTCTTCGAGGTACTCCGCCGAGACGGCCACGAAGCCCATCTCGCCGTAGAAGCGCTGCAGATGCGCCTGCGCGCTGATGCGCACCGCACGGTCCGGCCAGGTGGCCTGCGAGCGCGCCAGGCCCTCGCGCACCAGGGCCCAGCCCATGCCGGTGCCCCGCGCCTCGGGCGCGACCACCACGCGGCCGATGGAGGGCTCCACGTAGTGCACGCCCGGGTCGGACAGCCGCAGGTAGGCCTGCAGGTCGCCCGCGCCGCCGCGGCCCAGCAGGTGCCAGGCGGTCTTGTCGGCCTCGTCGGGGTCTTGGTAGGGGCCCTGCTCCAGGATGAACACGCGGCAGCGCAGCGCCAGCGCATCGTGCAGCGCGTGCACGCCCATGTCGTCGAAGCGGGCCCAGGTCCAGTGCAGCGCCATCGTCAGACGAGCTTGACGAGCTGCTTGCCGAAGTTCTTGCCCTTGAGCAGGCCCAGGAAGGCCTCGGGCGCCGCGGCCAAGCCCTCGGCGATGGTCTCGCGCGGGCGCAGTTGGCCGGAGCCGACCAGCGTGCCCAGTTCCTTGAGCGCCTCGGGCCAGATCTCCATGTGCTCGCTCACGATGAAGCCTTCGATCTTCATGCGGTTCACCAGGATCAGCGCGGGGTTCTGCAGCGGCAGCGGCTGGCCGTCGTAGCCGGCGATCATGCCGCACACGGCCACGCGGGCGAAGGCGTTGGCGCGCAGCAGCACGGCGTCGAGGATGTAGCCGCCCACGTTCTCGAAGTGGCCGTCGATGCCGTCCGGGCAGGCTTCCTTCAGGGCTTTGGACATGGCCTTGAGGTCGCCGTGCTCGCGGTGGTCGATGCAGGCGTCGAAGCCCAGTTCCTCGGTCGCGTACTTGCATTTTTCGGGACCGCCGGCGATGCCCACCACGCGGCAGCCGCGGGCCTTGGCCAGCGCGGCGAAGGCACTGCCCACCGCGCCGGTGGCCGCGCTCACCACCACCGTTTCACCGGCCTTGGGCGCGATGATCTTCACCAGGCCGTACCAGGCGGTCACGCCCGGCATGCCCACGGCACCCAGGTAGTGCGACAGCGGCACATGGGTGGTATCGACCTTGCGCAGCATGCCGGGGGCGTTGCCGTCCACCACGCTGAACTGCTGCCAGCCGCCCATGCCGACGACCTTATCGCCCACGGCGAACTTCGGGTGGCGGCTTTCCGCCACCTCACCCACCGTGCCGCCGATCATCACCTCGCCCAGCGGCTGGCTGGCCGCGTAGCTCTTGCTGTCGTTCATGCGGCCGCGCATGTACGGGTCCAGGCTGAGGTAGTGGTGGCGCACCAGCACCTCGCCGTCCTTCAGGGCCGGCGTGTCGGTGGTCACCCGCTTGAAGTTGCTGGTGGCCGCTTCGCCCTGCGGGCGGTTGTCGAGCAGGATCTGTTCGTTGCTGGGCATGTTGGACTCCTTGGGTTGACTATTTTTTTGATAGCAGCATGCCGGCGTTTTCATTGCGCTGGCAGGCGATAGGACTCCGAACCCTGGCGGGCTCGGTTGGGTGGGTCAATCGGTGGGCAGTGCGCCCTCCGTGGCGCCCGCGCCGTCGGGCGCGCCGGGCGTAGCGGGCTTGCGCCGCACGTACTTGAAGGTGCCGGTGGCATGGCAGCACACGCGGCCTTCCGCATCGGTGACCGTGCCTTCGGTGAAGGCCATGGACACGGTGCGGTGGATGAGCCGCCCCCGCGCCACCAGCGGGCCGCGCGCGGGCTGCATGAAGCTGGTCTTCATCTCGATGGTGACGACGCCGAAGTCGGGCGTGTCGCTGCGCGCCGCCGTGGCCATGGCCACGTCCAGCAGCGTCATGGAGGCACCGCCGTGCGTGACGTCGAACGAGTTCATGTGCTCCGGCCGCGCTTCATAGTGCAGCTCGGACGCGCCACCCTTCATGTGGTGCAGCGTGAAGCCCAGCTCATCGACAAAAGGAATTTCGACACCAAAACTCAGCACAGGGCACTCCAGGAATCATTGGGAAGACGAAAAGCATAGCCACGAAAACACACCGCCCGCCTCACCAGTGCCGCCGAGGGGTAGCGGAGGTTTCGCCGCCGGGCCGCCCCAAGGCGAAACGCGGCCCCTCGGGGGGCAGGGAGCGACACGCAGTGCGCGACCGTGGGGGCCACATTCAGCCGCCCGTGACGATGCTCACGCCACCATCGACGGCCAGCCACTGGCCGGTGATGTGCTTGCCGGCATCGCTGGCGTACAGCACGCACAGGCCCTTCAGGTCTTCGTCGTCGCCCAGCCGTCCGAGCGGCGCATGGTTGGCGAGCTTTTCCTCGCCCATGGCCTTCAGGGTGCCCACCGTCATCCGGCTCGGGAAGAAGCCGGGGCAGATGGCGTTCACGCGAAGGTTGTACTTGCCCCACTCGGCGGCCAGCGCACGGGTGAAGTTGATCACGGCGCCCTTGGAGGTGTTGTAAGCGATGGTGTTCATGCCGCTGGGGTTTCCGCCCAGGCCGGCGATGGAGGCCACGTTGATGATGCTGCCGCTGCGCCGCCCGATCATGCTGCGCTTGGCGATCTGCTGGCTCAGGATGAAGTAGCCGCGCACGTTCAGGTTCATCACCTTGTCCCAGGCCTCCACCGGGTGGTCCTCGGCCGGGGCGCCCCAGGCGGCACCGGCGTTGTTGACGAGGATGTCCACGTCGCCCACGCGCTGCAGCGTCTCGTCGGCCAGACGGCGGATGTCGGTCTCCTGCGCGCAGTCGGCGGCGATCCAGCGCGTGTCGATGCCGGCCTGCTGCAAGGTGGCCGTGGCCTCCTCCAGATCGGACGCCTTGCGCGAGCTGAGCACGATGCGCGCGCCGGCCTCGCCCAGCGCCTGCGCCAGCTGCAGCCCCAGCCCGCGCGAGCCGCCGGTGACCAGCGCGGTCTTGCCGGAGAGGTCGAACAGTTGTTGGATGGTGCGGGTCATGTCGGGGTCTCCTCGTTGGTGGTGATGGTGGGCCGGCGCGGCCTGCCTGAACGTTGCCCGATCCGCGCGGCGCCGGTGCATTGTGCTGCGGACCGGCGCCCGGCGGTGTCCCGGGAGCGATGGCCGGGCGCGCTCAGAACGCGTCTTCCGGCAGGCTGGCGCAGGTGTCGTCGCGCGTGCGCACCACGTTCAGCCAGGCGCCGATCTTGGGCAGTTCGTAATGAAAGAAGTAGCGCGCTGCGCCCAGGCGGCCCACGCTCGCGGGCGCGGCCTGCGCGGCATCGGCGCGCAGCGTGGCCAGGGCCACGTCCAGCCACACCCAGGCCAGCACCGTGTGGCCGAAGGCCTGCATGTAGGGCACGGCGTTGGCGAGCGCCTCGGTGGGCTCGCCCGTCGCCCAGGCGGCCTTGGTGGCCGCGCCCACCTGCTGCAGCGCCTGGGCCAGCGCGTTGGCGTGCGCCGCCAGCGCGGGCTGCTGGATGGCCTGCTCCACGGTGGCGTTGATGCGCGCGGCCAGCAGCTGCAGGCCCCGGCCGTTTTCCATCAGCACCTTGCGGCCCAGCAGATCCAGCGCCTGGATGCCGTGCGTGCCCTCGTGGATCATGTTCAGGCGGTTGTCACGCCAGTACTGCTCCACGGGAAAGTCGCGCGTGTAGCCGTAGCCGCCGTGGATCTGGATGGCGAGCGAATTGGCCTCCAGGCACCACTCGCTGGGCCAGCTCTTGGCAATCGGCGTCAGCACCTCCAGCAGCAGCCGCGCCTCGTCGGCGTCGGGCGAGGTGCCGGTGTGCTGTTCGTCCACCAGGCGCGCGCAGTACAGGTTGAGCGCCAGCGCGCCCTCGCCGTAGCTCTTTTGCGCCAGCAGCATGCGCTTGATGTCGGCATGCTCGATCAGGCGCACCTGGGGGGCGCTCGCGTCCTTGCCGGCCTTGCCCAGCAGACGGCCCTGCGGCCGGTTCTTCGCGTAGTCCAGGCTCGCGTGGTAGCCGGCCAGGCCCAGCATGGTCGCGGCCATGCCGATGGCGATGCGCGCCTCGTTCATCATGTGGAACATGCACTTCAGGCCCTCGCCCGGCTGCCCCACGAGGTAGCCGATGGCGCCCGCGCGCCCCTCGACGGGGTAGCGCCCCTCGCCGAAGTTCAGCAGCGTGTTCGTCGTGCCGCGCCAGCCCAGCTTGTGGTTGAGCCCCGCCAGCGCCACGTCGTTGCGCACGCCCGTGAGCTGGCCCTGCGCATCGACGAGCCGCTTGGGCACGATGAACAGCGAGATGCCGCGCGTGCCCGGCACCAGCTTGCCATCCGGCCCGGGGATCTTGGCCAGCACCAGGTGCACGATGTTCTCGGTCAGCTCGTGGTCGCCGGAGGAGATCCACATCTTGTTGCCGGTCAGGCGGTAGCGCGGGCCCAGCGGGTCCTGCTGCCAGGCATCGCCGCCGCCGCCATCGCCGTCCGCGTCCGGCACGGCGCGCGTGGCCACGTCCGAGAGCGACGAGCCTGCCTGCGGCTCCGACAGGCACATGGTGCCGGCCCAGCGGCCGTTGAATTCGTTGTGCGCGAACACCTGCTGCTGCGCTGGCGTGCCGTGCGCCATCAGCAGGTTGGCATTGCCCGAGGTGAGCAGGTTGGAGCCGATGCTGGCCGACGCCGCGGCGAAGAAGCTGTTGGCCGCCGCCTCCACCGTGTAGGGCAGCTGCATGCCGCCCAGCTCGTAGTCCTGCGCGGCGCCCAGCAGGCCTGACTCGGCATAGGCGCGGCGCGCCTCGTGCGTGGCCTGCGGCAGGATCACCTTCTCGCCGTCGAAACGCGGCTCCTCGGTGTCCACCAGGCGGTTGAACGGGGCGTACTTTTCGCGGGCGATGCGCTCGCAGGTGTCCAGCACCGCATCGAAGGTTTCGCGCGAATGGTCGGCAAAGCGCTCGCGCGCCTGCAGCGCGGGAGCGTCCAGCCAGTCGTAGAGCAAGAAATCAACCGTGGTGCGCAGGCTCATGATGGGGCATCGAATAAGGCTTCACCGCAATGAATGCGGCGGCATACAGCTACAAAAACAATAGCAAACAACCACCACTGGCGTTCAGCCGGGCGAAGCCGGTGGCGAAGGCGCGGCATGCGATGGCAGGGCCACGATGGTGCCCTGGGCGATGGCGCAGAGCTTTTCCACCCCGCCCTGCACCGCGAACACGTCGCAGCGGCAGACCGCCTGCGACGCCCCGGCATGCACGGCCTGGGCGCGCGCCACCAAGCGCTCGCCCACGGCGGGCCGCACGTAGTTGATCTTGAACTCCGAGGTGACCACCGGCACCCGCAGCGCCGAGCCGCCCGCGTAGGTGAGCGCGTTGTCGGCCAGGTAGCTCACCGCCCCGCCGTGCACGAAGCCGTGCTGCTGGCGGATCTGCTCGGTGATGGGTAGGTGCAGTTCGCACGCGCCCGGGGCGAACGCGTGCAGTTCGGCGCCCAGCAGCACGCTGAAGGGCTGCGCCGCCAGCACCTCGCGGCCCATGGCCAGGAAGGCCTCGGGCGGCACGGTGACGGGTGGCGCGGCCATGGGCGTGCCCCGTGCGGTTACAGCACTTCGAAGATGCCGGCCGCGCCCATGCCGCCGCCGATGCACATGGTCACCGCCACGCGCTTGGCGCCGCGGCGCTTGCCTTCGATGAGCGCATGGCCCGTGAGGCGCTGGCCGCTCACGCCGTAGGGGTGGCCCAGGGCGATGGCGCCGCCGTTCACGTTCAGGCGGTCGGCGGGAATGCCCAGCTTGTCGCGGCAGTACAGCACCTGCACGGCGAAGGCCTCGTTCAGCTCCCACAGGTCGATGTCATTCACCGTGAGGCCCAGCTTCTTGAGCACCTTGGGCACGGCGAACACGGGGCCGATGCCCATCTCGTCGGGCTCGCAGCCCGCCACCGCGAAGCCCAGGAAGCGGCCCAGGGGCTTCAGGCCCTTGCGGCTGGCGTAGTCCTCGCTCACCAGCACGCAGGCGCCGGCACCGTCCGAGAACTGGCTGGCATTGCCGGCCGAGATCACGCCGCCGGGCATGGCCGGGCGGATGCCGCTGATGCCTTCCTTGGTGGTGCCTTCGCGCGTGCCTTCGTCCTTGGAGACCGTCACCTGCTGGGTGATGAGGCCGCGCACCTTGTCGGCCACGCCGGCCGTCACGGTGATGGGGGCGATCTCGTCGTCGAACAAGCCCGCGGCCTGCGCGGCGCAGGCCTTTTGCTGGCTGGCGGCGCCGTATTCGTCCATGGCGTCGCGGCCGATGCCATAGCGCTTGGCGACCTGCTCGGCGGTCTCCAGCATGCTCCAGTAGATCTCGGGCTTGGCCTTGGCCAGCGCCAGGTCGCGCAGCATGTGCAGGTTCATCTCCTGCTGCACGCAGGAGATGCTCTCCACGCCGCCGGCCACGTACACGTCGGCCTCGCCGGCGATGATGCGCTGCGCCGCCAGGGCGATGGTCTGCAGGCCCGACGAGCAAAAGCGGTTCACCGTCACGCCCGACACGCTGACCGGCAGGCCGGCGCGCAGCGCGATCTGGCGTGCGATGTTGGCGCCCGTGGCGCCCTCGGGGTTGGCGCAACCCATGATGACGTCTTCCACTTCCGCGCCGTCGATGCCGGCGCGCGCGATGGCGTGCTGCACGGCATGGCCGCCCAGCGTGGCGCCGTGGGTCATGTTGAACGAGCCCTTCCAGCTCTTGGCGAGCGGCGTGCGGGCGGTGGAAACGATCACTGCGGAGGTCATGTGCAATTCCTTGGGATTCGGGGGGACACGTGCGGTGCGGTCGGTCGGGTCAGGAGAAGGCCTTGCCTTCCGCGGCGAGCCGGGCCAGCAGCGGCGCGGGCTCCCAGAACTTCGCGTCGTCCAGCGGGTTCTGCGCGAAGCGCTTCATGGCCTGCACCACGTTGAACAGGCCGACCTCGTTGGCGTAGTGCATGGGGCCGCCGCGGTGGATCGGAAAGCCGTAGCCGGTGAGGTACACCATGTCGATGTCGCCCGACTTGCCGGCGATGCCGTCCTCCAGGATGTGCGCGCCTTCGTTCACCAGCGAGAACACCAGGCGCTGCACGATCTCTTCGTCCGAGATCTTGCGCGGCGTGATGCCCAGGGCCTTGCGGTGGTCTTCGATCATGCGGTTGACCACATCGCTCGGGATCGCATCGCGCTTGCCGGCCTGGTAGTCGTACCAGCCCGCGCCGGTCTTCTGGCCATAGCGGCCCATCTCGCACAGCAGGTCGGCCGTCTTGCTGTACTTCATGTCGGGCTTTTCCTGGTAGCGGCGCTTGCGGATCGCCCAGCCGATGTCGTTGCCGGCCAGGTCGCCCATGCGGAACGGGCCCATGGCGAAGCCGAACTTCTCCACCGCCTTGTCCACCTGCTGCGGCGTGGCGCCCTCCTCGATCAAAAAGCCCGCCTGGCGGCTGTACTGCTCGATCATGCGGTTGCCGATGAAGCCGTCGCACACGCCCGAGACCACGGCGGTCTTCTTGATCTTCTTGGCCAGGGCCATCACCGTGGCCAGCACGTCCTTGGCGGTGGCCTGGCCGCGCACCACTTCCAGCAGCTTCATCACGTTGGCAGGGCTGAAGAAGTGCATGCCCACCACGTCCTGCGGGCGCTTCGTGAAGCCGGCGATCTTGTCCACATCCAGCGTGGAGGTGTTGGACGCCAGGATCGCGCCGGGCTTGGCCACAGCATCGAGCTGCTTGAACACGGCCTCCTTCACGCCCAGTTCTTCGAACACGGCTTCGATGATGAGGTCGGCGTCCTTGAGGTCGGCGTAGTCCAGCGTGGTGGCGAGCAGCCCCATGCGCTGCTGGTACTTGTCTTCCTTGAGCTTGCCCTTCTTGACCTGCGACTCGTAGTTCTTACGGATCGTGGCGATGCCGCGGTCCAGCGCCTCCTGCTTGGTCTCCAGAATCGTCACGGGAATGCCGGCGTTCAGGAAGTTCATGGCGATGCCGCCGCCCATGGTGCCCGCGCCGATCACGCCGACCTTCTGGATGTCGCGCTTCGGGGTGCTGGAGGGCACGTCGGCGATCTTGCTTGCGGCACGCTCGGCCATGAACAGGTGGCGCAGCGCGCGGGACTCGGGCGTCCACATCAGGTTGATGAACAGCTCGCGCTCATAGGCGATGCCATCGGCGAACTTGCGCTTGGTGGCGGCCTCGACGGCGTCCACGCACTTGGCGGGCGCCGGGAAGTTCTTGGCCATGCCCTTGACCATGTTGCGCGCGAACTGGAAGTACGCATCGCCCTCGGGGTGCTTGCAGGGCAGGTTGCGCACCAGCGGCAGCGGACGCACGTCAGCCACGCTCTGGGCGAAGGCCAATGCCTCGGCGGCCAGCGCCTCGGGCGAGGCCACCAGCTTGTCGAACAGCTTCTGGCCGGGGATGGAGCCGATCAGCTCGCTCTTGACCGTCTCGCCGCTCACGATCATGTTGAGCGCGGCCTCCACGCCCAGCACGCGCGGCAGGCGCTGCGTGCCGCCAGCGCCGGGCAGCAGGCCCAGCTTGACCTCGGGCAGCGCCACGCTGCAGCCCGGCGCGGCGATGCGGTAGTGGCAACCCAGGGCCAGCTCCAGCCCGCCGCCCATGCACACCGAATGGATGGCCGCCACCACGGGCTTGGCCGAGTTCTCCACCGCCAGGATCACCGATTGCAGGTTGGGCTCCTGCAGCGCCTTGTCGGTGCCGAACTCCTTGATGTCGGCCCCGCCGGAGAACGCCCCACCGGCGCCCGTGATGACGATGGCGCGGACGGCCGCGTCGGCGTTGGCACGCGCCAGCCCGTCGGCCACGCCCTGGCGGGTGGCATGGCCCAGGCCATTGACGGGGGGGTTGTCGAGCGTGATCACGGCCACATCGCCGTGGACTTGGTACTCAGCGGTCATGCGCTTGTTCCTCGGGTTTGAAAAGACAACGCTGCGGGCCTTGGCGGCTCTTTAGCGAACGATCGTGCTTTTCCATTCTAGGGGCCTTGCATGGCGGCCAGGTATCCACCGGTGTCCGCTCTGGGACACCCGCCGGCGCGGGGCTCGCACGCAAACGTCATATGCACGTCGGTTTTCCTTCGTATCGCCGTGCGGCGCGCGCCGGTAGCCTCGGCCGTTTTCCCGCACGCAGAGGATCCTCCCATGAGCGAATGGACACAGCACCTTCCCACCGCGGCGCGCATCGGCACGCAGCACACGGCGCCGGCCGCCCCGGCCGCGCGCCGGGCACCACGCCCCTGGAGCCCACGCAGCCTGGCCCTGATTTCATGGCTGGCACCGCTCGCCCTCGTGCTGGTGTGGGAGCTGTTCGCCCGCGCTGGCGCCCTGTCTCCCCAGGTGCTGCCCGCGCCCAGCCGCGTGGCGCAGACCGCGTGGCAGCTGGTGCTGCAGGGCCAGCTCATCAGCGACCTGGGCGTGAGCCTGCTGCGCGCGGCCACGGGCTTCGCCATCGGCGGCACCATCGGCTTCACGCTGGGCACGCTGGTGGGGTTCTCGCGGCTGGCCGAGGCCCTGCTGGACCGCAGCGTGCAGATGGTGCGCGCGGTGCCGTTCCTGGCCATGCTGCCGCTGGTCATCGTGTGGTTCGGCGTGGACGAGGCGGGCAAGATCTTCCTGGTGTCGCTGGGCGTGATGTTCCCCATCTACATCAACACCGTGCTAGGCATCCGGCAGGTGGACCCCAAGCTGGTGGAGGTGGGCCGGGTCAACGGCCTGTCCACCGCCGCGCTGATCCGCCGCATCGTGCTGCCGGGCGCCCTGCCCTCCATCCTGGCGGGCGTGCGCTACGCGCTGGCCGTGGCCTGGCTGGCGCTGGTGATCGCCGAGACCATCGCGACCGAGGCCGGCATCGGCTTTCTGGCCATGGACGCGCGCGAGTTTTTGCGCACCGACGTGATCGTGCTCACCATCGTGGTCTATGCCGCCATCGGCGTGGCTTCGGACGCGGTGGCGCGGGCGCTGGAGCGGCGGCTGCTGTCGTGGCACCCCAACTACGCCGCGCGGGGTGGCCGATGAGCGCGCCGCACGCCCCCACCACCGCCGGCACCGCCGGCACCGCCGTCGCCGTGCACAGCCTGCGCCGCCGCTACGGCGAGCGCACGGTGATCGACGGGCTCGATCTGGCCATCGCACGCGGCGAGTTCGTCGCCCTGCTGGGCGAGAGCGGCTGCGGCAAGACCACGCTGCTGCGCGCCCTGGCGGGCCTGGACACCATCGACGGCGGCCGCATCGACGGTCCGCCCCAGCCGGCCGTGGTGTTCCAGGAACACCGCCTGCTGCCCTGGGAGCCGCTGTGGCGCAACGTGGCGCTGGGCCTGGAGGGCGACACCGCGCAAGCCCTGGCCCAGCAGGCCCTGGCCGAAGTGGGCCTGGGCGACCGGCTGCACGACTGGCCGCGCAACCTCTCGGGCGGCCAAGCCCAGCGCGTGGCCCTGGCCCGTGCGCTGGTGCGCGAGCCGCGCCTGCTGTTGCTCGACGAACCCTTCGCCGCGCTCGACGCCCTGACGCGCATCCGCATGCACGCCCTGGTCAAGGCGCTGGTACGGCGCCACCAGCCCGGCGTGCTGCTCGTGACGCACGACGTGGACGAAGCCATCGCCCTGGCCGACCGCGTGCTGGTGATGCGCGAAGGCGCCATCGCCGGCGAATACGCCGTGCCGCCCGAGGCGCAGACCCTGCGCACCCACCCCCACGCCGTGGCGCTGCGCGAGGCCCTGCTGGCCGAGCTGGGCGTGGCCGCCGAGGCCTGATGCCCCCGCACCGATTCCCGCCTTCCGAATGGCTTCCCGAATGACTTTTTCTTTCTCCCGCACCATGACCTCCGCCGTTTCGACCGACGCTTTCGCCGCCCCCCACGCCCCATCGTCCTCCCGCCGCAGCTTCCTGCAGGCCGGCCTGCTGGCCGGCGGCCTGGCCGCGCTGCAGGCACCGGCCTTCGCCGCCAACCCGGCCGCGCGCAACACCGACACCGTGCGCCTGGCCTGGGGCCGCGGCGGCCTGCCCGGCCTGGCCAAGACGCGGGGCGCGTTCGAAAAGCGCCTGGCCCAGGACGGCATCAAGGTGCAGTGGGTGGGGCCGTTTCCCAACCACGCGCCGTCGCTGCAGGCGGTGACAGGCGGCAGCAGCGACTTCGGTTTCGGCGGCAGCACCACGCCCGCTCTGGCGGCCATGATCGCGGGCTCGCCGCTGGTGTTCACGCAGTTCGCCATCGTGGAGCCGCGCAGCACGGCCATCATCGCCAAGGACGGCTCGGGCATCGACAAGGTGCAGGACCTGGTGGGCAAGTCGGTGGCGGTCAACCGCTCGGGCCTGGGCGAATTCCTGCTCGTGGCCGCCCTGGAAAAGCACGGCATCGACCGCAGCCAGGTCAAGTTCGTGTACCTGAACCCACCCGACGCCGGCCCCGCCTTCGCGCAGGGCAAGATCGACGCCTGGTCGATGTGGAGCCCGGGCGTGGACATCGCCCGCACCGAGTACAAGGCGCATGACGTGTTCTTCGAGGGGCGCGACCTCGACTTCCTGATCGACTTCAACTCCTACGTCACCCACCGGAAATTCGCCGAAGAGAACACCGCCATCGTGCACGCCGTCAACGCGGCCTACGCCGCCGAAGCCCAATGGGCCACGCAGAACGCGGCCGAGGCCGAGGCGCTCTACCAGCAGGACGCCAACTACAGCGACGCCGTGCGCGCCTCGCTGCTCCAACTCAAACGCCGCTGGGAGGTGCACGGCGTGAACGACGCAGCCTTCATCCAGAAATTCCAGAACGCCGCCGACTGGCTGTCGCAGCGCAAGATCCTGCCGCAGAAGGTCCAGGTCAAGGACTATCTGGCCCGGCTGTGAGCACCGCCCCGCGAACCCATCCGCCTCACTCTGCGAATCCGGCGCCGACGGCCCACGCCGCCTTCACCGCCACGCACTGGGGCGTGTACCGGCCCATCGTCGAAGGCGGCCGGCTCACCGGCATGGCGCCTGCGCCGTGGGACGCCGCGCCCTCCCCCATCGGCCAGTCCCTGCCCGGCGCCATCGACTCGCCCACCCGCGTGCGCCGGCCCGCCGTGCGCCGCAGCTTCCTGGACCCGGCCACGCGCCACACGAGCGGCCACCTGCGCGGGCGCGAGCCCTTCGTCGAACTGCCGTGGGACGTGGCGCTGGACCTGGTGGCCGGCGAACTGCGCCGCGTGCGCGCGGCCCACGGCAACGAGGCCCTCTTCGGCGGCAGCTACGGCTGGTCGAGCGCGGGGCGCTTTCACCACGCGCAGAGCCAGCTGCACCGCTTCCTGAACGGCTTCGGCGGCTACATCGCCAGCAAGGACAGCTACAGCCTGGGCGCCGGCCGCGTGCTGTTGCCGCACATCGTCGATGGCATGGACGCGCTGCTGCAGCACCACACCGCGTGGGACGTGCTGGCGCAGCACTGCGAGCTGTTCGTGGCCTTCGGCGGCCTGCCCGTGCGCAACACGCAGGTGAGCCCGGGCGGCGCGAGCGACCACGGCGCGGCGCCGGCCCTGGCCCGCATGGCCGCGGGCGGGCGCACGGCCTTCGTCAACATCAGCCCGGCGCGCGACGACCTGGCGGCCGTGCCCGGGGCCGAGTGGCTGCCGATCCGCCCCGGCACCGATACCGCGTTGATGATGGGCCTGGCCCACGTGCTGGTCACCGAAGGCCTGCACGACGCCGCCTTCTGCGCCCGCTACACCGTAGGCTTCGACCGGGTGCGCGACGCCCTGCTGGGCCACGGTGCCGACGGCACCGCCAAGACGCCCGAGTGGGCCGCCGCGCACACCGGCATTCCCGCCGAGCGCATCGTGGCGTTGGCGCGGCGCATGGCCCGCCAGCGCACCCTCGTCAACTGCACCTACTCGCTGCAGCGCGCGCGGCACGGCGAGCAACCGTTCTGGATGGCCGTCACCCTGGCCGCGCTGCTGGGCCAGATCGGGCTGCCCGGCGGCGGCTTCGGCCTGGGGTACGGCTGCATGAACTACATCGGCAGCGGGCACGGCAGCTTCTCGGGCGCGCGCCTGCCGCAGGGGCACAACCCCGTTGGCGCCTTCATTCCCGTGGCGCGCATCGCCGACATGCTGCTGCAGCCCGGCGAGCCGTTCGACTACAACGGCGAACGCCATCGCTACCCTCATGCCCGCCTGCTGTACTGGGCCGGCGGCAACGTGTTCCACCACCACCAGGACCTGAACCGCACCATCGAGGCCTGGCAACGGCCCGAAACCATCGTGACGCACGAACAGGTATGGACGGCGCAGGCCCAATACTCCGACATCGTGCTGCCCGCCACCACCTCGCTGGAGCGCGACGACATCGGCAGCGCCGCCAGCGAGCCGCGCATGATCGCCATGCGCGCTGCCATCGCGCCCGTGGGCGAGGCCCGGGACGACTACGCCATCTTCCGCGCGCTGGCCGGGCGGCTGGGCTTCGAGGCCGCCTACACCGAAGGGCGCGACACCGCGCAATGGCTGCGCCACCTGTATGAAGCCGCCCGCCCGCGCGCCGAAGCGGCGGGCATCGCACTGCCCCCGTTCGATGCGTTCTGGAGCGCCGGCCACCTCGAACTGTCCCGGCCCGCCGCACCCGTGGTGCTGCTGGAACGCTTTCGACAAGACCCGGCCGCGCACCCGCTGCCCACGCCCTCGGGGCGCATCGAGCTGTTCTCGCAGACCATCGACCGCTTCGGCTACGACGACTGCCCGGGCCAGGCCACGTGGTTCGCGCCCGAGGCATCCGCCTGGCCCATCCACCTGCTGTCGCACCAGCCCGCGGCGCGGCTGCACAGCCAATACGACCACGGCCGCGTGAGCCGCGCCACCAAGGTGCAGGGCCGCGAGCCGATCACGTTGAACCGCGCCGACGCACTGCGCCGCGGCATCGCCGGGGGCGACGTGGTGCGCGTGTTCAACGCCCACGGCGCCTTCCTGGCCGGGGCAGTGCTGAGCGACGGCCTGCGTCCCGGCGTGGCGCAGATCGCCACGGGCGCCTGGTACGACCCGCTGGACCCGCAGGTGGCCGGCAGCCTGGACAAGCATGGCAACCCCAACCTGGTCACGCCAGATGTCGGCAGTTCCCGCCTGTCGCAGGGCTGCGCGGCGCAGAGCGCGCGGGTGGAGGTGGCGCTGTGGCGGGGGCCGTTGCCGGAGGTGACGGCGTTCGAGCCGCCGCAGCGGTTGAAAGTGGACGCAGCGTTCGCCCATTCGGCCACAAGCCAGCCCCAGCCCGATCAAGACTTATACCCCAATTGGCCTCCAGCACAGTAGTTACTAGGGCATAATGCTATCAATTAAATAGCACACATGCCGACGGAGCATGTCGAGGGCGAGTCGGGCTATGCTCGCCGCTGGCACGCGCCCGTGGCGCCGCAGTCCGGCGATCGGTGCTATACACGGATTCACGCAACACACCATTCAAGAGGAACGCATGTCGATCAAAACCCTTCTGAAATCCACCGTGGCGGCCCTGGCGATCGCCTCCAGCGGGTCGCTTTTCGCACAGGGCACGTCCATCAACACCGCGGCGTTCGACGCGCTGGTCGCGCAGGGCCCCGTCGCTGACGCGGCCACCATCGCATCCAGCACCTGGGCCAGCAAGATCAAGCAGGCCGGCACCCTGCGCCTGGGCGGCACGCAGACCTCGAACCTGTTCTCGCTGCTCAACGAGAAGGACGGCAGGATGCGCGGCTTCGACGCCGGCCTGGCCCAGCTCATCACGCGCTACATCCTGGGCGACGGGGCCAAGGTCCAGTTCACGCAGGTGACCTCGGCCACGCGCGAGCAGGTGCTCATCAACGGTCAGGTGGACATGGTGTTCGCCACCTATTCCATCACGCCCGCCCGCGCCGAGAAGATCTCGTTCGCCGGGCCCTACTACACCTCGCAGGCCGGCGTGCTGGTCAAGGCGAACAACAAGACCATCCAGTCACACGACGACCTGGCCGGCAAGAAGGTCGCCACGCAGGCGGGCTCCACGGGCCCCGCGATCCTGGCGCAGTACGCGCCCAAGGCGGCCGTGCAAGAGTTCCAGACCCACCAGGAGGCCCTGGACGCCCTGCGCCAGGGACGCGTGGATGCCTACGTGACCGACCACACGCTGCTGCTCAACGCCCTGAGCCTGGGAACCGGCGACGCCAAACTGGCCGGCGCCCCCTTCGGTGCGCAAGACCCCTACGGCATCGGACTGCCCAAGGGCTCGGACGGCGTGGCCTTCGTCAATGCCTTCCTCAAGAAGATCGAAGCCGACGGCACCTGGGCCAAGCTCTGGACCATTTCCATCGGACAGCGAACCGGCAGCACCGCCGTGCCGACGCCCCCCGCCCTGCCCTGATCCCCGATGGGCGAGGTCTCCCGGCTCCTGGCCGACCACGGGCCTGCCTTCGGGCAGGCCCTTTTGCTGACGTGGAAGCTCACGGTTCTGTCGTTCGTGCCCGGCTTCGTGCTGGGCATGGCCGTGACGGTGCTTCGGCTCTTGCCGCTGCCGCCGCTGCGCTTCGTCCTGACCGTCTACGTCGAGATCTTCCGCAACATTCCCAGCGTCGCGCTGCTGATCTTCATCGTGTTCGCGCTGCCCGACCTGAACGTGCTGTTCGACTATGAGCCCGCCGTCATCCTGACGTTGATACTGGTCTGCTCCGCGTTCACGGCGGACTACCTGCGCTCGGGCATCAACACCGTGGCCGGCGGCCAGATCGAGGCCGCCCTCAGCCTGGGCATGCGCCCGATGCGCATCGTCTCGGCGGTGCTGCTGCCGCAGGCGCTGCGCGCGGTGGTGCAACCGATGACCTCGCTGCTCATTGCGTTGATGCTGTCCACCTCGCTGGCATCGCAGGTGCCGTTTCCGGGCCGGGAACTCACCACGCTCGTGTCCAAGATCGCCAACGACTCCGCGGCCGGCATGGCCGCGTTCGCAGTGGCCGCCGCGATGTACGTGGCGTCCGGGCTGCTGATCGCCTGGGCCGGCGCCGCCCTGGAAAAGAAGGTGCGAATCCTGCGATGAGCCGCCCCCTCGAAGACATCCTGTTCGGGGCGCCCAGCCCCCGGGCCCAAACCGTCGCGCGTGTCGCAAGCGGGGCCGCGGCGGCCCTGCTGCTCCTGCTGGCGGCGGCGGTCGCGTTCCGGTTCCACTCGGCGGGGCAGCTCGACGCCCGGTTCTGGAAATTCTTCGCCTGGCCCTCGACCTGGGCCTTCCTGGCCAAGGGCCTGCTCGGCACGCTGGCCTCGGCGGCGATGGCCGCCGTCATCGCGCTGACCCTCGGCCTCGTACTGATGGTGGGCCGCCGGGCGCGGTTGCGGCTCGTGCGCTGGCCCAGCACCGCGGCCATCGAGTTCCTGCGTGGCACGCCGACGCTGCTGCTCATCTACGTGTGCTTTCTGGTACTGCCGTCGGCCGGGATCAAACTGAGCACCTACTGGATGCTGACCCTGCCCGTCGGCCTGAGCACCGCCGCCGTCGTGGCCGAGGTGTACCGCGCGGGCGTGCTCGCCGTTCCCCGAGGCCAGACCGATGCCGCGCGAAGCCTGGGGCTGACCGAGGTCCAGGTCTTTTCCGTCGTCGTCTTTCCCCAGGCGCTGCGCTACATCGTCCCGGCCCTGGTCGCGCAACTGGTCATCGTGGTCAAGGACACCACCTTCGGCTACGTCGTCACCTATGGCGAACTCATGCAGAACGCCAAGGTGCTCATCGCCAACTACCACTCGCTGGTACCGGTGTACCTGGTGGTCGCGGCGCTGTACTGCCTGGTGAATTACGCGATCTCCAGGGCGAGCCAATGGCTGGGGCGGCCGGTGCATTGAACGCTATCAAAGGACTCGCGGGTCGGTGACGCGGCGCTTTGGCAGAGGAAAAAAAAGGAGGTTTAGTGGGGACCGACTCTGGTCGTTGGCGGACGTGGCAGTCGGTGTCACGCCCTGTAAGACGACGCCTGCACGTGGGAGCTGAGCGACCTCAACGAACCGAAAGTGTCCAATTGCGCAGGGCGGAATTCGATCCGACGCGCACATCGAAAGGCTGGTTGGTATGCATGATCACTTCTGTCACCAGATGACGGCTCATCTCGCAACGGCCAGTTTTATCTTTCCTATGAGCCCCGCTTTCAAGAAAATGGAGTCCATTACCGCGCTGAATGCGGCGGTGGTATTCAGAGAATCGTCTATTGCCCATGGCGCGGGTTCAACTGCCCCCTCCTTGCGCGATGCTTGGTTCGACGAGTTGGATCCCTTAGGCCTTGAACCCGAAGGTGATCTACCAGCACCACTTCGGTCTGACGCGTGGCGGCGCAAGCCGACATGATGAGTCCATCAGGCAGGAGCGACGAATCACAACACGTGCTTTGCTGACGGCTTCAGGCTGGTCGCTACCAATCCGTGGCCGTGAACGAATGAGTACTATCTTGCGAGTCGGCATGGCCGCTTTCAGCCTACGCAATCAGCAAAATGCGCTTGGATAGCGTAACGAATATGCACCCTGATCCCCTTGCCTGGTGGCAGTCTGAGTTCGGCGAGATTGCCCCTCGCGGGCATCTTCTGCGTCGCGCGCTCAGTGCGAAATGGGTGCGGTTCCATTCACTCCCTGACTCAAAGCGGTACGCGGAATCGCTGGAGGAATACGCCGAAATTGAACATCGACACCATCTCGTCGCCTCAGCGCTCTTCAACGCCGGCGAGCCCTTGTACGTTTTTCGCGCACACCATGATGAGGCCAGGCTGCGTGGAAAAGCGAGGCATCAGCTTGCCGGGCGGCAATTCAGAGAGGCCTTGGCTGTTGTGCCGCCCATCAGTCTCGGACAGGACAAAGAGGATCGAATGTATGTCCGGGCTTTCGTTTCCAAATGGAAACCTGATTTTTTCGAAGCTGCGATTCGCCTGCTAGCCGATTGGAAAGAGGTGGGCGTATCGTTTGTCTCTCCGTCCACAAAGAACATCCTCTGTCCCTACGATGGAGGAATGGACGTCTTTACGTACTCCATCGCGCCGGAAGAGCTTCGCGCCCTCTTCGCGGACTGGCGATCGCCTCGTCCGGACGGTCTATGAACGATAGCTTTGGGCCCACAGCGTCCTGACACGGTGGGCAGAATCCGGCTAGAAGCAGACCTTCGCGATCACCGCTACTTCATGAGAACCTTGCCCCCCAGAAATTCGGCCTGCCTCCGCCATGGACGTGAACGCAATGTTCAAAGTCAGGGCATCTGTCGGAGAAAACACGATGACTGCCGACGAGCTTTCGGCGATAGGCATCACGCCGGAAGCAATCGCCCTTGCCGTTAGTAGCGCACCTTGCGCGTGGGTCGCGACCATCGATGAGGAAATCGTTGGCTTCGCGATGGTCGATTTGGACGACGCGTGCCTGTTTGCCCTGTTCGTGTTACCCAAACATGAGGGTTGCGGGATAGGCTCGCGCCTGACCCGGATTTGTGAACGCGCGTTGTTCGAGCGGCACCCTGCCGCGTGGCTCGAAACCGCCAATGGGAGCCGCGCTGCGCGGCTCTATCGTCACCTCGGATGGGGTAGCGAGGTCGAGATTGGTGACGGAGATATCCGACTGAAGAAACAGCGACCATGACAGCTGCGACGCGATCGGCACGGATACAGAGACCGGCGCGGCTTATCTGAGCATCGTTGTCCATCTGCCGTGGGACCGAGATGCGATGCTTCTCCTACAGAGAAAGATCAATCGCTATGTCGGGTTCATCGAGACCGGCGAACTCGCTGAGGTCTACCCGTCACGCAAACGCAAGCCGCCCGTAGAGACGGTGGCAGTTTTTCCCTGCACCACGGGCAATAGTCAATCGCCTGATAGCTTCCCCCGTTACCGTATGTGATTTCGTATTCTCTGAATTTTGGAATAAATTCCAAATTAAAATCATCCGAAATTACCCCATCATACATGGCCGAGCAGCAGTGTCGAAAAAATTAATTTAACAATTACCAAGCTACATTCTATATTTAATAAGTAAATTAGCTCAAAAAGTGTTCGATTTACCCAAATCCCTTATCTTCGTAAGACCAAGTGAGAAAATCGCCTTCTCAGTTATCTTTCCTTATACAAATTTTTTCATCGCGGTCATATACAACTTCTCCGGGCACCCTGCCTCAAACGGTCAAAAAATTTCTTTTCCACTTTTGCACATTGATATTCATATCCATTTTCACCAGCAGGAGTGCAATGATGCCCATAAAAAACGTGGCCTACAGGACTACACTTTCGCAGCCATTTATATTTTAATTATTATTTGAGAGCGTTTTTAAATCAGCCTCCATAAGCCCTGCAATCGCCTTATAGTCATCAAACGCTTGCGCCATTACATTTGAATGAAAATTTAAAACATGGTTTCTAACTTCCTCCTCATTTTTAAATGCGCCACTATCTTGCAATTTTTTTATTAATAAAGGCTGTAGAATCCAATTTCTACCGACCTCACTCAAAGACCATGGAAAATTACCGTTATAATTTTCCAACAATGAAGTCAAGCAAGAAATAAGACGATTTTCGAGATAATCGTCTACCGTATTTTTATCAAATCGCCAAACAGCAATAGGCAGTACAAATCCGATTTGCTCAGGCTTCAATACGGGATACCGAAACCATTCCAATTTGGCAACGCCTTCCAAAGCATTAATAACACCTCTGCCAAAATCTTTCATTTGATTACCACCCCAGGATTTAACTGCTGAATCATTCGTGTCCAATCACCAAGAGGGACTGGAATGCTATTTAAGCGCGGATCATATATATATTTTCCGTCACTATAAACCTCGTGGTATTTAAATCCAGCATCCAGCTTGCCATACTCAATCAGGCGTATATCACCACCATTCTTTCCTGTAACTCGCAAAATTCGTCCATCGCCTGCGGTGCTCATTAATACCTTTGCAATTTCAGAGCAATCAGTTCCCGTCGTAATTGGAAGATTATTCATTTTCTCAACTACTGTGGCATTTGGTGCATGCAGCGCGTTTGGACCACGAAATGGCCGAGTCACACCAGGCCCAGTAAGTGGCAGAGGAGGAAGACCCGCAAGCCCACCGCCTCCAACTCCCTCCGGCGCCAAAGCCAAAGGATTCATTCTTACCAGACCAGTTGCGTCGATATAGTTCAGTGGATCGCCGTCCACATAAACATATCTATTCCACCCACCATCCAGCCCAATTGGATCGGCCTGTATATACCGTGCTAGTGCAGGCCCTTGCACCAAGCTCAAAAAACTAACAAGCAATATATATTTAAACCATTTCATCAAGATTCTCCCTCTCCTAAATTTGAAATTTTGCATTTGCGCCGTATCCATTTTTGACAGAAATTTCCAATGGCCGCCAACCCAGCCCATAAGCCCGATCGTAAATTGACTTGAGTTGATCATCCAGCATCAGGAGCCGCGGGCGCTGATTCATCGGTATATCACTGGGCCCAGGATATTTTCTAATAAACTCCCGCTTTCGGATTTCCTGCGTCGCAGTGAACAGATTCAAAAGCGCACAGATGTCATTGGGACTGTATTTCAATAAAAATTGGGCCATAGCGGCATGCCGATACGGTTGATCCTGCTTTTCATAGAACGCCATGAGCGTTTCTGCCATGGCGACAATGGCCTCTTTTTTGGGCATGGGCCGCAGGTAAATCCCTGATTTCAGAGCAATGTCGGTCATGGGCGACTGCTGGCGCAGCCAGGCGTCCCGCGTGAAACCGGCGCCGCTGGTCGTTTCCAAGTTGTACAACTTGCCGTCGCTGTCTCGCCATTGCACGAACAGATGGTTGGGGGCGGCCGCCAGGCTGACGTCCAGACCCAGCCGCTGCCCTAAGAAGATGAAAAGCAACGGCATCGAGACGCAGTTGCCCTTTCTGCTTCTCAGGTAGTTGGACAGCAGTTTGTTTTTGATAGCGCGGCCCAGGGGATCTTCCAGGTCGTATTGAAATGGCCGCCGCTCGTTCCACTCGTTGGGCTGATAGATGTGAAAACGCAAGGCATCCAAGATCAAGCGTTTAGACGCCCCTGTGGGCAGCGTCTTTCGAATCCCCCGCGCCATCTCATTCAATCGTTCCAATGTCGCATCGACATCGACACTGGGGTCCATCATTCGGTCGATGACCAATTTGGCTCTGGACAGGTCGATGTCGGCCTCTGGGGCTTCCAACATCTTCTGGATGATTTGTCGGTTTTCATCCGGCGGTTGGCTCAGTCGCTGGGCATGGGCCATCGAAACCAATGCCAGGAAGAAGATGGCAGATGCCCATCGCGTCAAACGCACCGCCAAGGCCAGACATTGAGGCGTGGGAGAGGGGCTCGATGCATGTTCCGCCTCGCCCCGTACCCGCTTCGGTCGGGGGCGCGTTGCAAGATTTCGCGGGCCCTGTAATGCACTGCTGCGTTGGGTCTTGCGGCCATGATTGGTGTGCATCCCTGGGCACGCCCTTCTGGACTTGTCCATGGCCGAAGCCAAGACCTGTGCATCGCCGACGTGCACGCACATGGCCGCGCCTTCTGCGCTCATTGAAACCTCCCCGTTTCATCTTTTTTGTTGGGGCGGATGTTAAAGGCAGAGCGGCCGGCGCGGGGCAAAAATGCATGCCAAATATTAACTATTTGTTAACCACCGATCAGTGTGTTGCGTGCGATGGTTTTGAGTGGCTTTTGTCGCGCGAATGCTCGTGGGCGTCCTCCATAGGCCAGAGGAGCCCTCAGCGGGACAGGGTGGCAGGTTGCGTCAAAAGCAACCCCACCCGCCCCTCACACCTCCAGCCACTCCTTGCGCACATAACTGTTCTCGCGCAGGCCCTGGGGCGTACCCTCGAAAACGATGCTCCCATGGCCCATGACCAGCGCGCGGTCGGAGATGGTCATGGCGATGGTGAGCTTTTGCTCGATGAGCAGCACCGAGATGCCGCGCGCCTTGATCGCCATGAGGTACTGCCCCACCAGTTCCACGATCTTGGGCGCGAGGCCTTCGGTGGGCTCGTCGATGATGATGAGGTCGGGGTCGCCCATGAGGGTGCGGCACAGGGTGAGCATCTGCTGCTCGCCACCCGACATGACGCCGGCTTCGGTGTGCTGGCGCTCCTTCAGGCGCGGGAACATGCCGTACATGTCGTCGAAGCTCCAGCGGCTGCCTTTGCCCTTGCCCTTCTGGCCCAGCAGCAGGTTCTGGTGCACGGTCAGGTTGGGAAAGATGTCGCGGCTTTCGGGCACGTAGCCCAGGCCCAGGTGCGCGATCTCGTAGGCCTTCTTGCCATCGAGGCGCTGGCCCTTCCATTCGAGCGTGCCCTCCCAGTCCACCAGGCCCATGATGGCCTTGGCGGTGGTGGAGCGGCCCGAGCCGTTGCGCCCCAGCAGCGCGACGATCTCGCCCGGCTGCACGCCGAACGAGACGCCATGCAGCACGTGGCTCTTGCCATAGTAGGCGTGCAGGTTGTCGACCTTGAGCATGGTTCAGTGTCCTTCCGCCTGCTGCGCTGCCGCCACGGCCGAGCCCAGGTAGGCCTCCTGCACGCGCGGGTTGGCGCGCACGGCCTCGGGGGTGTCGAAGGCGATCACCTCGCCGTAGACCACCACGGCGATCTTGTCGGCCAGGCCGAACACCACGCCCATGTCGTGCTCCACGGTGAGCAGCGTGCGGCCCACCGTCACTTCCTTGATGAGGCGGATGAAACGCGCGGTCTCGCTCTTGCTCATGCCGGCAGTGGGTTCGTCCAGCAGGATGACGTTGGCGCCCCCGGCGATGGTGATGCCGATCTCCAGCGCGCGCTGCTCGGCGTAGGTGAGGTTCATGGCCAGCGTGTCGCGCTTCTTGTCCAGGCGGATCTGCTCCATGAGTTGCGTGGCGCGCTCGTTGGCATCGTGCAGGCGCGAGAGAAAGCGCAGGAAGGTGTAGCGGTAGCCCAGGCTCCACAGCACGCCGCAGCGCAGGTTCTCAAACACGCTGAGCTTGGGAAAGATGTTGGTGATCTGGAAGCTGCGCGACAGCCCCATGCGGTTGATCTCGTACGGCGCCTTGCCGTCGATGCGCTGGCCGTTCAGCAGCACCTGGCCGCTGGTGGCGCCGAAGCGTCCGCTGATGAGGTTGAACAGCGTCGACTTGCCGGCGCCGTTGGGGCCGATGATGGCCACGCGCTCGCCCGGGGCCACGCACAGGTTGGCGCCGCGGATGATCTCGGTCTTGCCGAAGCGCTTGTGCAGGTCGCGCAACTCCAGCGCATAGGGGGTGTTGACGGGGGTCACGCTCATGCGGCCTCCCCCCGCTTGATGTCCTGCTCGATGGCTTCCTGGATGGCGCCCCATTGCAGCAGGAACTGGCGCCGCACGGTCTCGAACAGGCCGAGGCCCACCAGCAGCACGAAGCCCGCCCCGAACCAGCTGGATAAGGCCCGCGCGTTCAGCGTGGCGCCGAGAAAGTTCATCTGTGGCCCGAGCGCCGAATTGAGCTGCAGGTGGTAGGTCATCTCCACCATGCAGGCCGCGCCCAGCACCGCCACCAGGGCCGTGCAGCCCAGGGCCAGGTACGACACCCACAGCGTGCGCAGCCGGCCGTACTTGGCCACGCGCAGGTTCATCATGATCAGGCTGGCGATGCCGCCGGGCGCATACATCACCATGAACAGGAACACGAGGCCCAGGTACAGCAGCCAGGCCTTGGACAGCTCGGACAGCAGCACCGAGGCAAAGACCAGCAGCACCGCGCCGATGATGGGCCCGAAGAAGAAGGTGGCCCCACCCAGGAAGGTGAACAGCAGGTAGCCGCCCGAGCGCAGCACGCTCACGCTGTCGGCGCCGGTGACGATCTCGAAGTTGATCGCCGCCAGCCCCCCGCCCACGCCCGCGAAGAAGCCCGCGATGATGAAGGCGAAGTAGCGCACGCGCTGCGTGTTGTAGCCGATGAACTCCACGCGCTCGGGGTTGTCGCGCACCGCGTTCAGGATGCGGCCCAGCGGCGTGCCGGTGAAGGCGAACATGAGCGCGGTGCACACAAAGCAGTAGGCCGCGATCAGGTAGTACACCTGGATGGCCGGGCCGAAGGTGATGCCCATGAACCCCTTGCCGTACACGCGGTCGGTGGTGATGCCGCCCTCCCCGCCGAAGAACTCGGGGAACATCAGCGCCATGGACGCCACCAGCTCGCCGATGCCCAGGGTGATCATGGCGAAGGTGGTGCCCGACTTCTTGGTGGTGACGAAGCCCAGCAGCACGGCGAAGAACAGCCCCGCCAGCCCGCCCACGAGCGGGATGAACACCAGCGGAATGGGCACCGCGCCCTTGCCGGCCAGGTTCATCGCATGGATGGCGATGAACGAGCCCAGGCCGGTGTACACGGCATGGCCGAAGCTCAGCATGCCGCCCTGCCCCAGCAGCATGTTGTACGAGAGGCAGATGACGATGAGGTAGCCGATCTGCGACAGCATGGTGAGCGCCAGGCTGCTGGTGAACAGCATGGGCGCCACGATGAGCGCGGCCGCGAACAGGCCCCAGATGACGATGCGCCCGATGTTGAGCGGCTTGAACCGGTAGGCCGGCGGCGATGAGGTGTGGGAGCGCATGGGTTCAGTCCTCCCGCGTGCCGAGCAGGCCCTTGGGCCGGAAGATGAGGATCAGCACCAGCAGCAGGTACGGCAGGATGGGCGCCACCTGCGACACGGTGAGCTTGAGCAATGGCCAGCCGAAGGTCTGCTCGGTCACCGCCATGCCGGCCGCGCGCAGCGCATGCGCCAGCGAATAGTCCAGCGCCACCGCGAAGGTCTGCAGTACGCCGATCAGCAGCGAGGCGAGGAAGGCCCCGGCCAGCGACCCCATGCCGCCCACGACGACGACAACGAAGATGATCGAGCCCACCGAGGCCGCCATCGCCGGCTCGGTGACGTAGGTGTTGCCGCCGATCACGCCCGCCAGCCCGGCGAGCGCGCAGCCGCCCCCGAACACCAGCATGAACACGCGCGGCACGTTGTGGCCCAGCGCCTCGACCATGTCGGGGTGCTTGAGCGCGGCCTGGATCACCAGGCCGATGCGCGTGCGGGTAAGCAGCAGCCACACGGACAGCAGCATCAGCAGGGCCACCAGCATCACGAACGACCGCGACTTCGGGAACTGCGTGCCGTACAGCGTGAAAAGCGGCCCCTGCAATTGCGCGGGCAAGCCGTAGGGCACGGTGGAGCGGCCCCACACCAGCTGCACCACCTCCAGCACCAGGTACGACAGGCCGAAGGTCACCAGCAGTTCGGGCACATGGCCGTACTGGTGCACGCGGCGCAGCGCGTAGCGCTCGAACGCGGCACCGAGCGCGCCCACCAGCAGCGGCGCCACGAACAGCGCCACCCAGAAGCCGACCAGGCCGGACAGGGTGTAGGCGATGTAGGCCCCCAGCATGTAGAAACTGGTGTGGGCGAAGTTGAGCACGCCCATCATGCTGAAGATGAGGGTGAGCCCCGAACTGAGCATGAACAGCAGCAGCCCGTAGCTGACGCCGTTGAGCAGCGAGATCACGAAAAACTCAAGATTCATCGAAGAACAGCGCCCGCACGGTTAAAAAAAGAGCCCGAGGAACCCCGGGCCCAAGGTCTCACAGCAATGAAATCGGATGCCCGGATCAGGAGGGCCGCTTCATCTGGCACGAGGTGGGCGTGCTGGCCACGTAGGGCTCGTAGTACTTCACCGGCACGAAGGTGTAGCCGGTATTTTCCGCGTCGTTGGGGTACTTGCCGCCGGCCTTCTCCCATTTGGAGACGAACAGGCCCTGCTGCAGCTGGTGGTCGCTCTTGCGCATCTCGACCTCGCCGTTGAAGCTGTTGAACTTCATGCCCTCCAGCACGGGGGCCACCTTCACCGGGTCGGTGGACTTGGCCTTCACGAAGGCGGCATCCAGCATGGCGAAGGCGTGGTACACGGCACCGGTGTACATGTCGTCGTTGAACTTCTTCTTGTACTCGGTGACCACGCGGCCGATGTCGCCGGGCAGGTTCAGGTGGTTGTACGACACCATGTACACGCGCCCCGCCGCCGCCGCGCCCATGGCCGTGGGGCTGCCCGTCACGCCGCCGTAGTAGGTGTAGAAGTTGACGTTGGCCAGCCCCGCATCGTTGGCGGCCTTGATGAGCAGGGCCAGGTCCGAGCCCCAGTTGCCGGTGATCACGCTGTCGGCGCCGGACTGCTTGATCTTGGCGATGTAGGGCGCGAAATCGCGCACCTGGGCCAGCGGGTGCAGGTCGTCGCCCACGATCTGCACGTCGGGCCGCTTGCGCGCCAGGTTCTCCTTGGCGAACTTGGAGACCTGCTGGCCATGCGAGTAGTTCTGGTTGATGAGGTACACCTTCTTGACCTCGGGCAGGTCCTTCATGAAGGTGGTCATGGCCTCCATCTTCATCGAGGTGTCGGCATCCAGGCGGAAGTGCCAGTAGCTGCACTTGCTGTTGGTGAGGTCGGGGTCCACGGCGGCGTAGTTGAGGTACATGACCTCCTTGCCGGGATTGCGCGCGTTGTGCTTTTCCAGCGCGTCGATGATGGCCAGCGCCGGGCCGGAGCCGTTGCCCTGCACCACGTAGCGCGCGCCCTGGTCCATGGCAGAGCGCAGGGCGCTGGTGGTTTCCTGCGGGCTGAGCTTGTTGTCGATACCGATGATCTCGAACTTCACACCCGCCGCGTTCTTCTTGTTGAACTCCTCCGAGAGGAACTGGAAGCTCTTGAGCTGGTTGGTCCCCACCGCCGCCATGAGGCCGGACAGCGGGTCGAGCCAGGCGATCTTCACCGTGTCGCCCTTTTGAGCGAACGCGCCGCCAGCGCTCACCAGGATTGCGGATGCAGCTACAGCCTTGATAGCAAATCTCATCGCTTGTCTCCTCTTGGGTTCTTGAATGGAACAGGGCGCAGCGTAAGGCACGCCACAGAGGAGATGCTCAGGGATTCACCCTATCCGCTATCCCGCATGCGACTGGGCGGCGGCCTCTCGCGGCCGCCCCCTCGCCGCATCGGCGTGCGTCACAGGCCCGGCAGGCGGTAGTCCTTGAGCTGCTCGCGCAGCTTGGCCTTGAGCATCTTGCCCGTGGCGCCGATCGGGATCGCGTCCACGAACAGCACATCGTCCGGGATCTGCCACTTGGCGGTCTTGCCCGCGTAGAACTGCAGCAGTTCCTCGCGCGTCACCTCCGCGCCCGGACGCTTGACCACCGCCACGATGGGCCGCTCATCCCACTTGGGGTGCGGCATGCCCACGCACGCGGCCATGGCGACGGCCGGGTGTGCCATGGCGATGTTCTCGATGTCGATGGAGCTGATCCACTCGCCCCCGGACTTGATCACGTCCTTGCTGCGGTCGGTGATCTGCATGTAGCCGTCGGCATCGATGGTGGCGACATCGCCCGTGGGGAACCAGCCGCGGCCCTGCGCATCGGGCACCAGCGGATCGCCCTTGCCGCGGTAGTAGTTCTCGACGATCCATGGGCCCTTGACCAGCAGGTCACCATAGGTCTTGCCGTCCCAGGGCAGTTCGTGGCCGTCGCCGTCCACGATCTTCATGTCCACGCCGTAGATCGCGCGGCCCTGCTTCATGAGGATCTGCATCTGCTCGCCGCGCGGCAGCGCCAGGTGCTTGTTCTTGAGCGAGCACAGCGTGCCCAGCGGACTCATCTCGGTCATCCCCCACGCGTGCAGCACGCGCACGCCGTAGTCGTCCTGGAACGACTGGATCATGGCCGGCGGGCAGGCCGAGCCGCCGATCACGGTGCGCTTCAGTTGGCCGAAGCGCAGGCCGCCCGCCTTCACGTGGTTGAGCAGCATCTGCCACACGGTGGGCACGCCAGCGGCGAAAGTCACGCCCTCGGCATCCATGAGTTCATAGACCGATTTGCCGTCCAGCGCCGGGCCGGGAAAGACCACCTTGGCGCCCACCAGCGGCGCCGAGTACGGCAGCCCCCAGGCATTGACGTGGAACATCGGCACCACCGGCAGCACCGCATCGCTGGCCGACAGGCCCATGACGTCCGGCAGCGCGGCGGCATACGCGTGCAGCAGGGTCGAGCGGTGGCTGTAGAGCACCGCCTTGGGGTGCCCGGTGGTGCCGCTCGTGTAGCACATGCTGGAGGCGGTGTTCTCGTCGAACGTGGGCCACAAGTAGGTGTCGGGGGCTTCGCCGATCCAGGCTTCGTAGCTCAGCAGGCCCGGGATGCCGCTGTCGGCGGGCAGCTGGTCGGCATCGCACAGCGCCACCCACTGGCGCACCGTGGGGCACTTGGCGTGCACGGCCTGCACGATGGGCAGAAAGGTCATGTCGAAGCACAGCACCCGGTCTTCGGCGTGGTTGACGATCCACGCGATCTGCTCGGGGTGCAGGCGGGGGTTGATGGTGTGCATCACCCGCTCCGAGCCGCTCACGCCGTAGTACATCTCCATGTGGCGGTAGCCGTTCCAGGCCAGGCTGGCCACGCGGTCGCCGGCTGCCAGGCCCATGCCGTCCAGCACATTGGCCAGCCGCCGCGCCCGCACCGCCATGTCGCGGTAGGTATAGCGGTGGATGTCGCCCTCGACGCGGCGCGACACGATCTGCACGTCGCCGTGGTGGCGCTCGGCGAATTCGATCAGCGTGGAAATCAGCAAGGGTTGACTCTGCATCAGGCCCAGCATGTTGGCTCCTTGGGTTGTCGTTGTGAATGGTTCCGCGGCATCCTACCGTGCGCCCTGTGTGCTGCCGCCCTGGGGGCGCCAAGCGCCGGGGCCGCATCTGTCGCCAGCTTGACAGCCGCCGCCGCGGCCCCGGGCGCCCAAGCCCCCTCGCCGCGCGTGGCAAAGCGGGTCGGAGACAATTCGGCAGATGAACGCCCCCCTTCCCACCGCCGCGACGGCGCCCGCGTCCGGCCTCGAATGGCGCAACGGCTTTGCAGCGCTGGGCCCGGATTTCTTCACCGAACTGGTGCCCACCCCCCTCCCCGCCCCGCACTGGGTGGCCACGAGCCTGGATGCCGCTCAGCAGCTGGGCGTGCCCGCCGCCTGGCTGGCCTCCGACGCGGCGCTGCAGGTGTGTTCGGGCAACGCGCTGCTGTCGGGCATGCAGCCATTGGCCACGGTGTACAGCGGCCACCAGTTCGGGGTCTGGGCGGGGCAACTGGGCGATGGCCGCGCCATCCTGCTGGGCGAGACCGACGGCGGCCTGGAGGTACAGCTCAAGGGAGCCGGGCGCACGCCGTATTCGCGGGGGGGCGATGGCCGTGCCGTGCTGCGCTCGAGCATCCGCGAATTCCTGTGCAGCGAAGCCATGCATGCGCTGGGCGTGCCCACCACGCGGGCGCTGGCCCTGACCGGCTCGCCCGCCCCGGTGCAGCGCGAGGTGGTGGAGACCGCCGCCGTCGTGACCCGCACCGCGCCGAGCTTCATCCGCTTCGGGCACTTCGAGCACTTCGCGGCACGCGACCTGCTGCCGCAGCTGCGCACGCTGGCCGACTACGTCATCGACCGCTACTACCCCGAGTGCCGTGGCCCGGATGCGCCGGGCGGCAACCCCTACGCCGCCCTGCTCCAGGCGGTGAGCGAGCGCACGGCGGAACTGCTCGCCCACTGGCAGGCGCAGGGCTTTTGCCACGGGGTGATGAACACCGACAACATGAGCATCCTGGGCCTCACGATCGACTACGGGCCCTTCCAGTTCCTCGACGCGTTCGTGCCGGGCCATGTGTGCAACCACAGCGACACGCAGGGCCGCTACGCCTTCAACCGCCAGCCCAACGTGGCCTACTGGAACCTGTTCCGGCTGGGCCAGGCGCTGCTGCCGCTGATCGAGGACGTGGCGCTGGCGCAAGCAGCGCTCGCGTCCTACCAGACCGTGTTCCCGGCCGCGTTCCTGCAGCGCATGCGCGGCAAGCTCGGCCTGCAGGCCGTCCACGACGGCGACGCTGCGCTGGTGGACGGCCTGCTCAACCTGCTCGCCCAAGGCGGGGTCGACTACCCCATCTTCTGGCGGCGCCTGTCGCATGCCGTGGCCAGCGGCGACTTCGAACCCGTGCGCGACCTGTTCATCGACCGGGCGGGCTGGGAGGCGTGGTTGCTATCATTTTCAGAGCACCCAGGACAATCAAATCACCGGCATATGGCCGATTCGATGCTGAAATGCAATCCGAAATTCGTGCTGCGCAACCACCTGGGCGAGCAGGCCATCCGCGCGGCCACGCAAGGCGACTTCGCGCCGCTTCACACCCTGCAGGCCCTGCTGGCCGAACCGTTCGACGAACACTCGGGCCACGAGTCCTGGGCCGACTTCCCGCCCGACTGGGCTTCCTCCATCGAAATCAGCTGCTCATCATGACCTTTCCCATCAAAAAGACCGATGCCGAATGGCAGGCCCTGCTGCAGAGCAAAGGCGCCGAGCCCGTCGCCTGGCAAGTCACCCGCCACGCCGCCACCGAGCGCCCGTTCACCGGCAAGTACGAAGCGCACTGGGCCGACGGCAGCTACCACTGCGTGTGCTGCGGCGCCAAGCTGTTCGACTCCGGCACCAAATTCGACGCCGGCTGCGGCTGGCCCAGCTTTTCCGAGGCGGTGCCGGGCTCGATCAAGGAGATCGTGGACCGCAGCCATGGCATGGTCCGGACGGAGACGGTTTGTGCACAATGCGGGGCCCACCTCGGCCACGTGTTCGAGGACGGCCCCGCCTCCACCGGCCTGCGCTACTGCATGAACTCCGCATCGCTCGATTTCGAGCCCGGCTCCTCCTGAACGGCGGCAACGCCCGCCCACGCTCCAGCCCTCCCCCATGAAACTGCTGATCGACTTCTTTCCCATCATCCTGTTCTTCGCGGCCTTCAAGCTGTGGGGCATCTACACGGCCACGGCCGTGGCCATCGCCGCCACCGTGCTGCAGATCGGCTACCTGCGGTACAAGAACGGCAAGGTCGAGCCCATGCAGTGGGTGAGCCTGGGCGTCATCGTGGTGTTCGGCGGCGCCACGCTGCTCTCGCACAGCGAAACCTTCATCAAGTGGAAGCCCACCGTGCTGTACTGGCTGATGGGCTCGGCGCTGCTGATCGGCCAGCTGTTCTTCCGCAAGAACCTGATCCGCTCCCTGATGGGCGCGCAGATGGAATTGCCCGACGCCGCCTGGCGCACCGTGAACTGGAGCTGGACCGGGTTCTTCGCCGTGATGGGTCTGGTCAACCTGTGGGTGGCCTACCGCTTCGACACCGACACCTGGGTCAACTTCAAGCTGTTCGGCGGCATCGGGCTGATGGCGGTGTTCGTCATCGGCCAGGCTTTGTACCTGAGCCGCTATATGAAGGAAGACGACACCAAGGCCGTGCCCAAGACCACGCCTGAGGCGGCCCGCAAGGACGTGCAGCCATGACGGCGCTGGCCATCACCGCCGAGGCCATGGAGGCCCGGCTGCGGGAGCGGCTGAACCCTTCCGCGCTGCAGGTGCTGGACGAAAGCGCCGCCCACGCAGGCCATGTGGGGGCCAACGGAACGGGTTTCGGCACCCATTTCCGGGTGCGGATTTCGTCACCTTTGTTTACAGGCAAACCCCGCGTGGCACAACATCGCCTTGTGTATGATGCGCTGCAAGAATTTATTGACCAGGGCGCTCACGCCATAGCCATTGAAGTTCTTTGATCCGGCCCTATTTGTCGGACTTGCGGCTCAAACGGCTGCAACTCATTTCCTTTTTGTGGACTCCCCAATGAAGAAAAAGCTCTTGTCCGGCCTCGTGGCCGCTGCCGTGCTGGGCGCGACGGCCTTTCCCGTCTACGCTCAAAACCTCGCCGTTGTGAATGGCAAGGCCGTTCCCAAGGAACGCGCCGAGGTCCTGAAGCAGCAAGTGGAACGCTCCGGCCGCCCCGTGACCCCCGAGGTCGAAGGCCAGATCAAGGAAGAAGTGATCGCCCGCGAAATCTTCTTGCAGGAAGCCCAGAAGCGCGGCCTCGAAGCCTCGCCCGACTACAAGGTCCAGATGGAACTGGCCCGCCAGACCATCCTGATCCGCGAACTGTTCGCCGACTACCAAAAGGCCAACCCCGTCACCGACGCCGAAATCCAGGCCGAATACGACAAGTTCGTTGCCGCCAACACCGGCAAGGAATACAAGGCCAGCCACATCCTGGTGGAAAAGGAAGACCAGGCCAAGGCCATCATCGCGTCCATCAAGAAGGGCGCCAAGTTTGAAGACATCGCCAAGAAGCAGTCCAAGGACCCCGGATCCGGCGCCCGTGGCGGCGACCTGGACTGGTCGGCTCCGAGCAGCTACGTGGCCGAGTTCACCGAAGCGCTGGTCAAGCTGAACAAGGGCCAGATGACCCAGACGCCGGTCAAGACCCAGTTCGGTTGGCACATCATCCGCCTGGACGATGTGCGCGAAGCCAAGCTGCCCAAGCTGGAAGAAGTGAAGCCCCAGGTGGCGCAGCAACTGCAGCAGCAGAAGCTGGCGAAGTTCCAGGAAGAACTGCGCACGAAGGCCAAGATCGAATAATCGCTCTTAGCCGGCGGATTGGCAGTCACCTGCCGAGCCGACACGCTCTCGTCTCGACGCGGCCTCACGGGCCGCGTTCTGCTTTTGGGACCGGGCCTTTTCCCCTTTTCCTAGGAACGGCCCAGTACCCAGGATGCCGCCATGAGCAGGCCGATCATGACTGGCTGGTGCAGCATGTAATAGCTCAAGCTCCAGCGCCCCAGCACCGCCAGCGGCGACAGCCCCCGGGGCAGAGTGGCCATCATCCATTGTGGGCGCTGTTGCAGCACCCATTGCCCGCTCGCCAGGCCCCACCACATCACGCCCAGCCAGGGCAGCACCGGCACGTAGTCTTCGGTGAAAGGCTTGCGCGACACCAGTCCCAGCCAGTTGAGCGCATAGCCGTTGAACGTGGGCGCCCCGGCCGCCAGCGGCCCCTCCGTCAGCGCCCACCCTGCGACAGAGGGAAGTGCCACGGCCATCGCGCCGGCAGGCCAGAGCCAGGCGCCCCACCCCGCCGTGCATCGCGCGACGAGGAGCATGGCGGCCATCCCGTGCAAGACGCCGAAATGGATGAAGCTCTGCGGAAACATCAGGGATGACCCTGCGGTGACCAGCAGGGCGCATCCCACGATCTGCAGCCAGCGCTTGAAGAAGCGGGCCCATCCGAGGCCCTGCTGCCAAGCCAGTGCCTGCCCCAGCCCCGCGCAAAAGAGAAAGAGCGCCACGATGGCTGTCCGCTGGGTCGTCCAGAAAGGATCGGCACGGAAATTCTGCGGCCAGTACCCAAAGTGGCTGAGGTCGAAACAGAAATGGAAGACCGTCATCCACACCATGGCCACGCCCCGCAAGGCGTCCACGCCCTCCATGCGCGCCCCGCCGGTGCGCGTAGAAGAGCCAAAGGGGGAAAACGGACGGGACGTTGCCATGTGCTTTGGAAGAGTGGGAAATGGTGGAGCGATCGGTCCAGGCGCTGCCATGGCTGAGCCTCAGGGTGGGCCTACCGTGGTGCTGGATGCAATTTCAGCTTGTTGGCCTTATGGCCCCGTTCTAGCATGGGACCGAGGAGGCATTATGGACAATCATCCACAAGCAGAAATAGAACTGCTGCGCGAGGAAATCAGAACGCTCAAAAGCGCACTCGCCAACGTCACGACCCAGGTGCAACCGCTGAATATGCTGGCCCAGGCCCTGGTGATATTGCACCAGGAGCCTGCAGCATTGCGCATGGTGTTCGAGCATGCGACTCCCGAAGCCAGCGCGCCGGATTTACCCTTCCTCATGGAAGAGGAAGAAGCGGAGCGGTTGGCACACCAGCGCGAATGGATCCTGAGACTGCTCCGCACCCGGGGCTGACCTTCTCGCGCCTGCCATGGACGCGGGAAACTGCAGCAAAGGAAATACTGGAGAGGGAAATTCAAAAAGACAAAAGGGGTCAGGTCAAATGACCTAACCCCTTGAATCAATGGTCGGAGCGGCGGGATTCGAACTCGCGACCCTCTGCTCCCAAAGCAGATGCGCTACCAGGCTGCGCTACGCTCCGACAACTAGTATTCTAACCCTGCATCACAGCCGTATTTGGAAGATTCAAGGAAATTTGCCAGTTTTTTTCCAAATCACCGCGACGAAGGACCCGGGCCACGGCCTGGGAGGTGGCGGAAGGTGATGCGGCCCTTGGACAGGTCGTAGGGGGACATTTCCAGCGAGACCTTGTCGCCGGCAAGAATGCGGATGTGGTGCTTGCGCATCTTGCCGCCGGTGTAGGCGATCAGTTGATGGCCATTGTCCAGCGTGACGCGAAAGCGGGAATCGGGCAGGACTTCCGTCACGGAGCCCTGCATTTCAATCAGTTCTTCTTTGGCCATGATTTCAAGTCAATCTTCAAACAGTAATAGGAGGTATCGGGGCCTGCGCGAAACTGCAACCGGAATGTCGGCCCATCTCGCAAGAGATCCAGGCGCGGTGCACAGCAAGCGGGGGTGGTCACTGCGCCCCATGGCGCATCGGTCGGAAAAGGCCGGCGGGGCGGCTTCCACACACAGCAGCGGCAGCGAGGCGCTGCGCAAAACCGCACCATTGTAACGTAGTAAGGAATCGTGTGGAATAGTGCCGATACACCACTGCGCCGCTCCCCGGCCCATGCACCGGGCCGGTTGCACCCCGTGGTTATGGCTTCGATTTGACAGCAGCCCCGACTGACTTCGTTTCGGCATCTGGCGCCAGATGGCCTGCGCATGCAGCGTCAAGGCGCACGGCGGGGCCCCGCAGGCGCGCTCGGTAGAATGCCTCGCACCCCAACCGCTCAGGAAGTCCACCTTGTCAGACCGCCTTGCCGTACTGCCTCAATATCTACTTCCCAAACAGGCGCTGACGGCGCTGGCGGGGCGGCTTGCACGGGCGCAGGGCGGCCCCCGCACCACGGCCGCGATCGAGCGTTTCATTGCCCGTTACCGGGTGGACATGAGCGAGGCGGTCGAGCCCCGCCCGGCCGCATACGCCACGTTCAACGACTTCTTCACCCGCGCCCTGCGTCCCGGTGTGCGCCCGCTCGCCGCGGCGGCCGCGGTCTGCCCGGTGGATGGGGCGATCAGCCAGTTCGGTCCCATCGACCAGGACCAGATCTTCCAGGCCAAGGGCCACCGCTACTCGACCACGGCCCTGGTGGGCGGCGATGCGGCGCTGGCCGCGCAGTTCGACAACGGCAGCTTCGCAACCATCTACCTGAGCCCCCGCGACTACCACCGCATCCACATGCCCTGCGACGGCACCTTGCTGCGCATGGTGCATGTGCCGGGCGACCTTTTTTCGGTGAACCCGGTCACTGCGCGGGGCGTGCCCGGCCTGTTCGCGCGCAACGAGCGCGTGGTGTGCGTGTTCGACACGCCTTTGGGAAAGATGGTGCTCGTGCTGGTGGGCGCGACCATCGTGGGCAGCATGGCCACGGTGTGGCACGGTCAGGTCAACCCGCCGCGCAGCGGCGAGCTGCGCCACTGGGACTATGCCGACCGGCAGATCGTGCTGCGCCAGGGCGAGGAAATGGGCCGCTTCCTGCTGGGCTCCACCGTGGTGCTTCTGTTTCAGCGCGGTGCGGTGCGGTTTTCGGAGCAATGGGCCCCTGCCCGGCCCGTGCGGCTGGGCGAGGCGATGGCCGAGCAGTCGGCCGGCTGAGCGATTGGATGACCCAGGCCTGAGTCGGCCTGCCCGGCTCCTGCATGAAGCGGGATACCGGGAGACTTCAGCGCTTGCGCACGGTGGTGAACGCGCTGGGTGCCAGGAAGAGCCGGCTGGGGGAGACGGACGCCTCGTGGCCCACGAGGTAGATGGCCAGTTCCTGGCGGCGCAAGGCCACGTGGCTCACGGTTTCCCACTGGTCGCCCATGCGCACCGCGGTGCCGGGCCGAAACAGCGGCATGTGAAAGAACTCTCCCCATCCAGGCAGGGCTGCGGGCTTTTCCGCGACCGCAGGCGCGAGGGTGGGGGCAATGTCCATGGCGCATGCTACTCCGCCGCGGCCCTTTGCGGGGAAATGATTGGCGTGCGGCGTCATGGCGCTGTCACAGCGCGACCCTAGAGTGCAGCCGCAGCAGGCCGCGAGCGGCCTGCGCGCACCCGTTTTCGCCCTCGCCTTTCCAACCTGCCTGCTCCCCATGACGCTGCCCCTGCCCCGACGCACCCTGATCCTGGCGCTTGCCGCCGCATTCGCGCTCTCCGCCTGTGGCGGCGGGGGTTCCGATGCCGCACCACCGGATGCGCCGCGCGGCCTGGGGTATGCCGATTCGGCGCCGGTGCCCAATGAATCGACCACGCCCGCGTTCGTGGACTTCGCCTTCACCAACCAGCGCGGCGATGCCCGCTACGCCACGCTGGCCACCAACGCCGGCGTTCGGGTGCTGTCAGGCTTTCTCGACATCTGGAAACCCAGCACGCTGCTGGTGGATGCCGGCGTCACGGCCGATGCCAACGGCGCCTTCCCCGCGATCAAGCCGGCAGCCTGGACCGGCATTCCCGGCGACGCGACCGACGGCACGGTGCTGAACGCGCAGGTGCACACCCGCAACATCCAGTACGTGGTGGACGCCACGGCGCGCCGCACCGCGGCCCAGGAACGCCTGGCCTACGAAGACGACCGGCGCGGCAAGGCCTACAGCGTGACCGATGGCCTGGGCCCGTTGACCAATGCATGGCGCACCGCGGCGCAGCAAAAGACCAGCATTTCGGGCATTCCCGCGGATGCGACCACGGTGCTCTACAACGACACCGGCAACAACGCCGGCGTGGGCGGCAGCGCCAATGCGGGCTTCGGCACGGTGGTGGACTTCATCGGCGGCATCGGCGACAACGGCTCGACCGAGCCAGCCAAGCGCTTCTACAAATACGCCCGCCCGTGGCGCTGGAGCGCCAATGTGCAGATCGTGCCGGCCCTGGTGCCCGCCAGGAGCACCACCCCAGCCACCGACGGCGGCTTCACCAGCGGCCACACCGCCGAGGGCGTGCGGGATGCCATTGCCATGGCCTACCTGGTGCCGGAGCGGTTCCAGGAAATGCTGGCGCGCGGGCTGGAGTTGGGCGAAAGCCGCATCCTGGCCGGCATGCACTCGCCCCTGGATGTGATCAGCGGCCGCGTGCACGGCCAGGCCGTGGCTGCCGCCAGCATCGCCACCGGCGCGAACGCGCCGCGCAAGGCCGCTGCCGTGGCCCAGGCCCGCAGCACGCTGATGGCGGCGGTGGGTGCGCGCACGCCGGAGGAATTCCTGCAGATCGCCCATTCGCAGGCCACCACGGCCGACCGTTTCGCCGACCGCGCCACCAACCAGGCCGAGTACCTGCGCCGCATGACGTTCGGCTTCGCCCCCATCGGCGACACCACGCGCCCGGCCGTCGTGCCCAAGAGCGCCGAGGTGCTGCTGGAAACACGCTTCCCCTACCTGGATGCGGGCCAGCGCCGCGTGGTGCTCAAGACCACCGCGATCGCCTCGGGCTACCCAGTGCTGGACGACGCCGAAGGCTGGGGGCGCCTGAACCTGTTCGCGGCCGGCGACGGCTACGGCGCCTTCAACGGCGACGTGGCGGTGACCATGGACGCGGCGCAGGGCGGCTTCAACGCACTGGACGCCTGGCGCAATCCCATTGCGGGCGCCGGCAAGCTCACCAAGCGCGGCAGCGGCACGCTCGTGCTGGCGGGCGCGAACCGCTACACCGGGGGCACGGAAGTGGCCGCGGGCGCCGTGCGGGCCGACAGCAGCAGCGCGCTGGGGCAAGGCGACGTGTACCTGAGCGGCGGCACGCTGATCGGCAACACGTCGGCGGAACTGGCCATCGGCGGCGCCTTCACCCTTGGCAGCAGCAGCACGCTGGAACTGCGCGTGGGCGCCAACGGCGCCGGCCAGCTGCAGGCCGCCGGCCCGGTCACGCTGGCGGGCACCCTGCGCATCGCCTTCCGCTCGGGCTTCACGCCAACGATCGGATCGACCCTCACGCTGGTGCGTGGCGCCCCGGTGCGCGGGACGTTCGGCAGCATCACGGTCAACGGCTTCAAGGTCACGCCCATCTATCTGGACGACTCCGTGCAGCTTCGGATCGACGCGGCGGCCTGACGCCGCGGGCGCCCCGCCGCCCTTCCCCCGGTGCGGCGGGCGCGGACCGGCCGCTCCTGGCGGGCCTTACGCCCGCACCCGGGTGCGGGCAAATTGCAGCGCCGCCTCCAGCATGCGGTGCAGCACGGGCTGCACGCCGGCCGCCACCTCGGGCAGGTAGTGGAACGGCAAGGCTTCCTGCATGTAGCTGCACTGCGTCATCTCCAGCTGCACCGCGTGCACGTTGCGCGCGGGATCGCCGTAGTGCCGCGTGATGTGGCCGCCCTTGAACCGGCCGTTGAGCACCGCGGTGTACGCCGGGTCGGACTGCCCGATGCGCAGCAGCGCCTGCGCCAGCGCCGGGTCGCAGCTGGCCCCTTCGGCCGTGCCCAGGTTCAGGTCCGGCAGCTTGCCCGCGAAGAACCTCGGCAGCACGGAGCGGATGGAATGCGCATCCCACAGCATGGCCACGCCATGGGCGGCGCGCAGGCGCTCCAGCTCGGCGGCCAGCTGCGCGTGGTACGGCGCCCAGATGGCATCGCGGCGCGCGGCGATCTCGGCGTCGTCCGGCGCATCGCCCGCCTCCGCGTAGATCGGCGTGTCGTCGAAGGTGTCCACCGGGCAAAGGCCGGTGACGCTCTGGCCGGGGTACAGGCTGGCGCCGTCCGGCGGCCGGTTCAGGTCGATCACATAGCGCGAGTGCGTGGCCACCAGGATCGAGGCGCCGAGGTCGCGGGCAAAGCCGTAGAGCCGCTCCAGGTGCCAGTCCGTGTCCGGCACCTGGCGGGCCTCGTCGGTGAAGCGCGCGGCGATGTCCGGGGGCACATGCGTGCCCACGTGGGGCATGGACACGAGCAGCGGCGCGGTGCCCTGGTGGAAGGTGAAGGGTGGCGGGGAATGGGTGGCGGTCATGCGATCGGGTCTGCGTTGGGGGCTTCGAAAGCCGAGGGCCGGCCGGTCGGTCAATGCCCGGCGCGGGTGATGGTGGCCGTGCGGGCCGCCACGAAGGCGGCGGCGGCACGGTCGTGCAGCGCGTGGCGCCCCGCAACGACGCGCGGCGTGCCGGCGGTCCAGAGGCTGTGCAGCGCCGAGGTGCGATGGCTGCCGAACACGTGCGCGCCCAGCATGCTGTCGGGCGGCAGGCCCTGCAGCGCGATGTGCTGCGCATCGAGCGCCACCAGATCGGCACGCTCGCCCACCGCGATGCCGGCCGGAGCGCCGGGCGTGCACCGGCCGCTGGCCTGCGCCCCGCCCTGCACTGCCTGCAGCGCCATGGCGGTGGCGACCTCGGGGTGGGCGCGGCTGGCCAGCACGTTGCGCTGGCGCAGGGACAGGCGCTGCCCGTATTCGAGCAGCATCAGCTCTTCCGCCGCGTTCACGCAGGCATGGCTGTCGGAGCCCACGCCCCAGCGGCCGCCGTCCGCCAGCCAGCGCGGCAAGTTGAACAGACCATCGCCCAAGTTGGCCTCGGTGGTGGGGCACAGGCCGGCCACCGCGCCGGTGCGGGCGGCGCGCGCGTATTCGTCGGGCGTCATGTGGGTGGCATGCACCAGGCACCAGCGCGCATCGACCGGCGCATGCTCCAGCAGCCATTGCACCGGGCGCTGGCCGCTCCAGGCGATGCAGTCGTCCACCTCCTGCGTCTGTTCGGCGATGTGGATGTGCACCGGCGCCGCCGGGCTCAGGGCGGTGAGGCCTTCGACCGCAATGCGCAGGCTGTCGGGCGGCACGGCGCGCAGCGAATGCGGGGCCAGGCCCAGGATGCCGCCCTGCGCGGCCACCACGGGCGCCAGGCGCTCCAGCAGCGCAAGCATGCTGTCGGTGCTGCGGATGAAGCGGCGCTGGTCCTCGCGCGGGGCGCGGCCGCCGAAGCCGCTGGCCTGGTAGAGCACCGGCAGCAAGGTGATGCCGATGCCCGCGGCCTGGGCGGCGCGCAGCAGCGCGAGCGACATGGCGGCATCGTCGGCATAGGGCTGGCCTGCCGCGTCGTGGTGCACGTAATGGAACTCGCACACCGCGGTGTAGCCCGCCTCCAGCATCTCGACATAGAGCCAGGTGGCGATCGCCTCCAGGTGCTCGGGCGTGGTGCGCGCGGCAAAGCGGTACATGAGGTTGCGCCAGCTCCAGAAGCTGTCCTGCCCGCCGTCGGGCTGGGGCGCGCGGTATTCGGTCAACCCGGCGAAGGCACGCTGAAAGGCGTGCGAATGCAGGTTGGGCATGCCGGGAAGGACCGGGCCCGGCGCACGCGGCGCGGTGCCGGCGGCGCTGCCCGGCGCCACCGCGGTGAGCCGGCCCGCGGCATCCCACTGCAGCAGCACGTCGCGCGCCCAGCCGCCGGGCAACAAGGCGTCCTGCGCGAACAGGGCGCCAGCGGGAGGCGTCCGCGGCGCAGAGGACTCGGCAGGCGGGGATGGAACGGTGGTGCGCATCAGTCAATGGCCTCGGGGCAGATGGGAAAAGAGAAAAAGGATTGGGGCCACCGGTGCATCAAGCCGCCGCCCGGGCGATGCGCCCCTGCCGCACGATGGTGTGCGCCGGCTTGTGCCCGAACCAGTAGGCCAGCTCCGCGGCCTCCTTGAAGGGCCACAGCACGAAGTTCGCCGGCCGCCCCGCGGCAATCAGTCCGTGCGAATCCTGCAGCCCCAGCGCGCGCGCGGCATGGGTGGTGATGCCGGCCAGCGCCTCGGGCACGGTCAGGCGAAACAGCGTGCACGCCATGTTGGCCATGAGCAGCAGGCTCAAAGCGGGCGAGGTGCCGGGGTTGTGGTCGGTGGAGACGGCCATGGGCACGCCGGCCTCGCGCAGCAGCGCGATGGGTGGCAGGTGCGTGTCGCGCAGGGTGTAGTAGGCGCCCGGCAGCAGCACGGCCACCGTGCCGGCGGCCCGCATGGCGGCGATGCCCTCGGCGGACAGGTGCTCGATGTGGTCGCACGACAAGGCGCCATAGCGCGCGGCGAGCGCCGCACCGCCCATGTCGGAGAGCTGCTCGGCATGCAGCTTGACCGGCAGGCCCAGCCGCTGCGCCGCCTGAAAGACCTGCTCGGTCTCGGCCAGCGAGAAGGCGATGCGCTCGCAGAACACATCCACCGCATCGACCAGCCCTTCCGCCGCGAGCGCGGGCAGCATCTCCTGGCACACGTGGTCGATGTAGTCCTGGCTGCGGCCGGCGTATTCGGGCGGCAGCGCGTGCGCGCCCAGGAACGTGGTGCGCACCGTGGTGCCGGTGGCCTCGCCCAGGCGCCGGGCCGCGCGCAGCTGCTTGCGCTCGTGCGCGGTCGCCAGGCCGTAGCCGGACTTGATTTCGATGGCGCACACGCCTTCGTCGAGCAGCGCCGACAGGCGCGGCAGGGCGAGGTCGAACAATTCGTCTTCGCTGGCCTCGCGCGTGGCCCGCACCGAGGCGACGATGCCGCCGCCGGCCCGGGCGACTTCCTCGTACGAGGCGCCGGCCAGCCGCATGGCGAACTCGTTGGCGCGCTGCCCGCCGTAGACGAGGTGGGTGTGGCAGTCCACCAGCCCGGGCGTGGCCAGCGCGCCGCGCGCGGCGTGGCGCGGCAAGGCGGCATGGGCCGCGGGCACGGCGGCCTCCGGGCCCACCCAGCGCACCACGCCCTGCTCCACCACCAGCGCCGCCGGCACACCGTCGGGCACCGGCACGTCGGCCACCGCCAGCCCGGGCGCCAGGTGCAGGGTGTGCCAGACCCCGTCGGCGCTGGGGGCGTGGGCGAAGTCCTGGTGCGGCACGGTCATGCGATTCTCCCTTTTGCTATTAAATGCATAGCAGTATGCCCTAGTGATTATTGTGCCAGCGCCCGATTTGGCTGAAACCCTGGCACCAGCGCCACCCAGGCGATGGCCGGCGCGTCGGCCCCGCCGGCCTGCGGCTGGAGCGCGGCGCAGGCGCCAGCGGGCGCGGCGGCGGCCCACCACAGGCCCTGCCCTGGCCCGAAGACCTCGCCGCCCCGATGCCACCGGCCCGACAGCACCATGCACAGGCCCGCGGGCGTGCTGCCCGGCACGCACGCGTTCTGCAGCACCTGCACCGCGCCCTGCCAGCGGCCATGCCGCAGCATCAGGTTGAAGTCGGTCGAGGCGCCGCCCAGCGGGATGCAGTCGATGGCCTGGTCGCCCGCGAACGCCACGGGCTGCCAGCGCTCGTCCAGCGCATGGTCGATGCCCTCGTCCTCGGCGCGCAGGCGCACGCCGGCCCCGTCCAGCAGCATGATCTGGCGCTGCACGCCCTGGAAGGCCGAGAACGGCCCGGGCGCCGCGATGGTGGCCACGCTCACGCGCCACTCGAAGGCGTCCATGCCGGCGCCCGGCGGCCAGCAGGCCAGCTCGCGCGTGTCGCCGCCGCCGTTCTTCCACGGGGTGGGCGCGATGGCCGACAGGTCGAACCGCTGCAGCGCCGCCGTCATCCCGCCTCCCCCACCAGCAGCGGAAAGAGCGGGTGCGCCATGGGTGCGCCGGCCGGCAACGTGTCGGCCAGGCCCGGGAAATCGGGCGAGGTCTTCCAGGCGCGCGGCGCATGGCGCGTGTCGTCGCCCAGAAAGCGCACCGAGAACACGCGGCGACGCTGCGGCCCGGGCACACCGCCCGAGGCATGCAGGGCCAGCATGTGAAAGCACACCACGTCGCCGGGCGCGATCTCCCAGCCCAGGATGGGAAACGCCGCGCGGTCGGCCTCGATGTCGGGCAGCTCGGCCAGCGAGCCTTCGGGAAACCACCGCGCCTGCTGGTCCATGAAGGTGCGCGGCATCCGCCACGGCCCCCGGTGCGAGCCGGCCACGAACTCCAGCGTGGCCTCGCGCGCCACCGGGTCCACGGGAATCCACAGGCTCACGTTCTGCGTGCCGTCGATGTTGTAGTAGGGCTGGTCCTGGTGCCAGGGCGTGCGCTGGCGCGTGCCCGGCTCCTTGACCAGCACATGGTCGTGGTACAGCCGCACGCTGGCCGACTGCATGAGCCGCTGGGCGGCCCAGGCGACGGGCGTTTCGGCGATGAAGCGGCCGAAGGCGGGAATGTCCTGCCAGTTGCAGAAGTCCTCGAAGAACCGGCCCGGATCGTCCGGGCGGCTCGCCACCTTGGCGCGCGGGCTGGGCACGGCCAGGTTGGCGTCGATGCCGCTGCGCAGCAGGGCCACTTCGCCGGGCGTGAGCAACTGGCGGATGCACACCGCGCCGTCGCGCGCGAAGTCGGCCACGAGGGCGTCGGTCACGCGCTCGCGCAGCCGCTGCTGCAGGTCGCGCGGGGGCACCAGGGGGGTGGAAAGCGTCATGGCGAAGGCCTCACTCTCGGCGGCTCGGTGGGGGCGCTCAAGTGCGCGACAGCACGGCCTGCAGGAACGCGCGGGTGCGCTCCTGCGTGGGCTCGGTGAAGATCCTGGCGGGCGGGCCCGATTCGATGATGCCGCCGCCGTCCATCACCACCACGGTGTCGCCGACCTCGCGCGCGAAGTCCATCTCGTGCGTGACGACCATCATGGTCATGCCCTCGCGCGCCAGCAGCTTCATGACCTGCAGCACCTCGCCCACCAGCTCCGGGTCCAGGGCCGAGGTGGGTTCGTCGAACAGCATCACGCGCGGCTGCATGGCCAGGGCCCGGGCGATCGCCACGCGCTGCTTCTGCCCGCCCGACAGGCTGGCCGGCATGGCCGCGGCCTTGTGGCCCAGGCCCACCTTGTCCAGCAAGGCGCGCGCCTGGCTTTCGGCCTCGGCGCGGGAAGCGCCGCGCAGCTTGCGCGGGCCCAGGGTGACGTTGTCGAGCACCGACAGGTGCGGGAACAGGTTGAACGACTGGAAGACCATGCCCACCTCTTCGCGCAGCGCGTTGAGCTCGCGCTCGGGCAGCATGCGGCCCTCGTCCACCAGGGTGCGCCCGCAGATGTCGATGCGCCCGCCCTGGGGCTGCTCCAGCCCGTTGCAGCAGCGCAGGAAGGTGCTCTTGCCCGAGCCGCTGGGCCCGATCACCACAACCACCTGCGACGGCTGCACGTCGAAGTCGATGCCGTTGAGCACCACGTGCTCGCCGAAGGCCTTGCGCAGGCCGCGGATGCGTACGATGGGTGCCGCATCCGCAGCGGATGCCTGGGTCGATGGGGACTGCGTCATTGCACCATCCCCCCGGCGCGCAGGCGCAACTCGATGTGGCGCAGCACCAGCGTGGTCGCGCCGGTGAGCAGGAAGTACACGACCGCGATGGCCAGGTACACCTCCAGCGAGCGGTACGACACGCTGATGATCTTCTGCCCCTCGTGCATCAGGTCGTGGATGGTCAGCAGCGACACCAGCGCCGAGTTCTTGATGAGCGCGATGAACTCATTGCCCAGCGGCGGAATCATGCGCACCACGGCCTGGGGCAGCACCACCCAGCGCATCGCCACGCCCGAGGACATGCCGATGGAGCGCGCGGCCTCCATCTGGCCCCGGTCGATGGACTGGATCGCGCCGCGCACGATCTCGGACACGTACGCGCCCGAGTAGATGCCCAGCCCGATCACGCCGCACAGGAACGCCGGCAGCAGGATGCCGAACTGCGGCAGCCCGAAGAACAGGATGAACAGCTGCACCAGCAGCGGCGTGCCGCGGATGGCCGCCACATAGGCCGTGCACAGGCCATACACGATGCGGCGCCGGGGGTCGAGGCGGCCGATGCCCACCAGCAACCCCATCACGCAGCCCAGGAGCAGCGAGGCGGCCGTGATCTCCACGGTCACCAGCGCGCCCTCCAGCAGTTGGGGCCAGCCGGCCCACACGGGGGAAAAGTCGAGTTCCATCGCTCGGGTTCAGTGCTTGTCGATTCGGTCGGCGGCGGTGGTCCGCCGGCTCACTTGGCAGCCGGCGTGGCCGCGGTGGTGGCGGCGCTGCCGCTGAACCACTTCTTCACGATGGCCGCGTAGGTGCCGTCGGCCTTGAGCTTGGCCAGCGCGGCGTTCACCGCGCGGGTGAGCTCCGGCGTGTCCTTGCGCAGCGCCATGCCGTATTCCTCGGTGGTGAGCTGCTCTTCGATCACGCGCAGGCCGGGCCGGGTGCGCACGTACTGGTAGGCCGCGGGCTTGCCGGTGACGGCGGCGTCGGCGCGGCCGATGTCCACCAGGTTGAACATTTCCTGGTTCTTCTCGACCTCCACGCGTTGCGCCTTGGGGTAGTTCTGCGTGAGGAAGGCGACCGACTTGGTGCCCACCTGCACCGAGATCTTCTTGCCGTCCAGGTCGGCCGGCTTGCGGATGGTGGTATTGCCTTCCTTGACCATGGCGACCAGGCCGCCGGCGTAGTAAGGCTCGGTGAAATCGACGACCTTCTTGCGCTCGTCGGTGATGTAGATGCCCGAGACGGCCATGTCGAAGCGCCGCGAGATCAGGCCGGGGATCAGGCCCTTGAAGTCGATGTCCACCCACTCGACCTGCTTGCCCATGCTCTTGGCGACGGCCTCCACCAGCTCCACGTCGAAGCCGGTGCGCTTGCCGTTCTCGACGAACTCCATCGGCGGGAAGGTGGCATCGGTGGCCACTCGCAGCACGTTGTCTTGCGCGCGGGCGGCGCCGGCGCCCAGGGCGAACACGGCAGCCAGGCTGGCCAGGAGGAGATTGCGTCGGATGTTCATGGGAGTTTCCGGTGGGGGTGGGAGGAAGGGAAAGGCACTCGAGGGAAAAAGAAAAACGATGCGGCCGGGTTCAGTGCAAAACGAGTTGGCGCGAGATGCGGGCAGCCGCCACGACCACCATGCGGATCAGCGCGGCCTCCTGGCCCTGGGCCCGCATCACCGGCGCCATCAGCGTGATGGCGCCCGCGGCCTGGCGGGACGCGCCGAACAGCGGCACGCTGCAGCCCCAGACGCCGGGGTCCACCTCGCTCTCGCTGGTGGCGAAGCCGGCCTTGCGGATCGCCTCCAGCGCCTGCTGGGCGGCCTCGCGCTCGGGCGTGCCCGTGCCCCACTGGCTGTCGAGCACCGCATCGCGCGCGGCGGGCGGCAGATGGGCCAGCACGCACTTGGCCGAAGCGCCCGTGCGCAGCGGCACGCTGCGACCCTTTTCGAACGAGCAGCGCAGCGAATGGTGGCTTTCCACCATGTCCAGGCAGATGGCCTGGTCGTTCACCGCGACGATCAGGCCGACGCTTTCCTGCGACTGCTGCGACAGCTCCACCATGCCGGGGCGCGCCTGCCGCACCAGGTGCGAAGCCAGGTCGAAGCCGAGGGCCAGCTGAAGGCTCAAAGGGCCCGGCGCATAGCCGCCATCGCTTTCCAGCACGAAGCCCCAGCGCTTGAGGCGCGCGAGCTGGCGGTACAGCGTGCTGCGCGCCATGCCGGTGTGCTCCATGAGCTCGGTCGCGGCCATCGCCCTGCCCTGCTGGGCCAGCACGGCCAGCACCTGGAGCACTCGGTCGGACGTCGCAACGGCGCTGGGCAATGCACTTCGGGTCATGCGTTCAGTATCGAAGGAAGCGGCCCGGGAGCACACGCCCCCATTCCCGGCCATTGGGAATGGGGTTCCCCTTTTTTCTCGCGGAATGGCGAAATTCCGTTTTCCGGCGGCCCTGCGGAGGCCTCAGCGCACCATGGGAAGGTTCAGGCCCTGCCTTCGTGCGGTGGCCACCGCGATGTCGTAGCCCGCGTCGGCATGCCGCATCACGCCCGAGGCCGGGTCGTTCCACAGCACGCGGCCCAGGCGCGCGGCCGCGTCATCGGTGCCGTCGGCCACGATGACCACGCCGGCATGCTGCGAGTAGCCCATGCCCACGCCACCGCCGTGGTGCAGGCTCACCCACGTGGCGCCGCCCGCCGTGTTGAGCAGCGCGTTCAGCAGCGGCCAGTCGCTCACCGCGTCGGTGCCGTCCTTCATGGCCTCGGTCTCGCGGTTGGGGCTGGCCACCGAACCGGTGTCCAGGTGGTCGCGGCCGATGACGATGGGCGCCTTGAGTTCGCCGCTCCTGACCATTTCGTTGAAGGCCAGCGCCGCCTTGTGGCGCTCGCCCAGGCCCAGCCAGCAGATGCGCGCGGGCAGGCCCTGGAAGGCGATCCGCTCGCGCGCCATGTCCAGCCAGCGGTGCGTGTGGTGGTTGTCGGGGAACAGCTCCTTGATCTTGGCATCGGTCTTGTAGATGTCCTCCGGGTCGCCTGACAACGCCACCCAGCGGAACGGGCCCTTGCCCTCGCAGAACAGCGGGCGGATGTAGGCGGGCACGAAGCCGGGGAAGTCGAAGGCGTTCTTCACCCCCTCGTCGAACGCCACCTGGCGGATGTTGTTGCCGTAGTCCACCGTGGGAATGCCCATGGCCTGGAAGTCCAGCATGGCCTGCACGTGCACCGCGCACGACTGGGCGGCGGCCTTCGTCAGGGCGGCATGCTGCGCGGGGTCCTTCATCGCGGCCTGCCATTGCGGCACTGTCCAGCCGGCGGGCAGGTAGCCGTGGATCAGGTCGTGGGCGGAGGTCTGGTCGGTCACCAGGTCGGGTTTCAATCCGCCCGCCTTCGCGCGGCGGACCAGTTCGGGCAGCACCTCGGCCGCGTTGCCCAGCAGTGCGATGGAGACGGCCTCCTTCGCGTCGCAGTGCTGCCGGATCAACTCCAGCGCATGGTCGATGTCGCGCGCCTGCTTGTCCACATAGCGCGTGCGCAGGCGAAAGTCGATGCTGCTTTGCTGGCACTCGATGTTGAGCGACACCGCCCCCGCGAGCGTGGCGGCCAGGGGCTGCGCGCCGCCCATGCCCCCCAGTCCCGCCGTGAGGATCCACTTGCCGGAGAGGTCGTTGTCGTAGTGCTGGCGGCCGGCCTCGACGAAGGTCTCGAACGTGCCCTGCACGATGCCCTGGCTGCCGATGTAGATCCAGCTGCCGGCCGTCATCTGGCCGTACATGAACAGGCCCTTGCGGTCCAGTTCGTTGAAGTGTTCCCAGGTGCCCCACTTCGGCACCAGGTTGGAGTTGGCGAGCAGCACGCGCGGCGCGTTCTCGTGCGTCTTGAACACGCCCACCGGCTTGCCGGACTGGATCAGCAGGGTTTCGTCGGCCTCCAGCACCTTGAGCGACGACAGGATCTGGTCGTAGCAGGCCCAGTCGCGCGCGGCGCGGCCGATGCCCCCGTAGACCACCAGATCCTGCGGGCGCTCGGCCACCTCGGCATCCAGGTTGTTCTGGATCATGCGGTAGGCGGCCTCGGCCAGCCAGTTCTTGCAGTTCAGCTGGCTGCCGCGCGGGGCGCGGATCACGCGCGTGGGGTCGTGGCGGGGGTCGGCGAGCGGGGCCGCGGCGGTGGAGAGGATGGCGTCGTTGGCGTTCATGGCAAAGGCTCCTTCACGAAATCTGGGAAACGAAGCTGGGCAGGTGGGCGGTCACGGGCGCGGGCCAGGCGGATTCCTGGGCCCAGCCGCGCATGGCCTCGATGTCGGTGGCGAGAAAGCGGTCCTGCTCCAGGAAGGCAACGCGCGCGCGGATGGCGGCGATCTGCGCTTCGATGAGCGGCGAGCTTTTCAGCCACGGGGTGGCGGCGGCGCCCGGTGCGGGCACGCGGTCGAAGTCGATGCCCTGGGTGGCGGCCATGGCCTCGATGCCGACCACCACCGCCGTGTTGCGCACCATGTCGGTCAGGCGCCGCGCGGCGTAGGTGGCCATGGACACATGGTCTTCCTGGTTGGCCGAGGTGGGCAGGCTGTCCACGCTGCCCGGGTGGGCCAGCGACTTGTTCTCGGACGCCAGCGCCGCGGCCGTGACCTGCGCGATCATGAAGCCTGAGTTCACGCCGCTGTCGCGGATGAGGAAGGCCGGCAGGCCCGACAGGCCGGTGTCCAGCAGCAGCGCCAGGCGCCGCTCGGAGATGGCGCCGATCTCGGCCACCGCCAGCGCGATGATGTCGGCAGCGAAGGCCACTGGCTCGGCGTGGAAGTTGCCGCCCGAAATCACGTCGCCCGTTTCGGAGAACACGAGCGGGTTGTCCGAGGCGGCATTGGCTTCGATCTGCAGCACGCGCGCGGCATGCTGCAGGTTATCGAGGCACGCGCCCATCACCTGCGGCACGCAGCGGATCGAATACGGGTCCTGCACGCGCCCGCAGTGCGGGTGCGACGGATCGATCTCGCTGCCCTCCAGCAGCGCGCGCACGGCGGCCGCCACGGCGATCTGGCCCGGCTGGCCGCGCGCTTCTTGGATGCGCGCATCGAACGGCTTGACCGAGCCCTTGATGGCTTCGAGCGACAGCGCGCCCGACACCAGCCCGGCCGCGAACACGCTCTCGGCGCCGAACAGCCCGGCCAGCGCAAGGGCCGTGGACACCTGCGTGCCGTTCAGCAACGCCAGCCCTTCCTTGGGGCCTAGGACGAACGGCTCGCAACCGATGGCGGCCATGGCCTCGCGGCCCGGCACCGTGCGGCCCTGCACCTTGGCCTGGCCCTCGCCGATCAGCACGCAGGCCAGGTGGGCCAGCGGTGCCAGGTCGCCCGAGGCGCCGACCGAGCCCTTGGCCGGAATCACGGGCAGCACGTCGGCATTGGCCAGGGCCAGCAGCGCATCGACGATGGCGGGCCGCACGCCGGAGTGGCCGCGCGCCAGGCTCACCGCCTTGGTGGCCAGCACCACGCGCACCACCGGGTCGGGCAGCGGATCGCCGGTGCCCACGCTGTGCGACAGCACCAGGTTGCGCTGCAGTTCGGCCAGCCGGCCGTGCGCGATCTTCGTGCTGGCGAGCTTGCCGAAGCCGGTGTTGATGCCATAGACCACCTGGTCTTCTTCGACGATGCGCTGCACCGTGGCCAGCGAGGCCTGCATGCCAGCCTGCGCGGCCGGGTCGAGCGACAGGCGCACGCCGCCCGCGCTCAAGCGCCGCAGTTCGCCCAGCGTGACGCGGCCGGGGTGCAGCACCAGGGTTTCAGGGGAGGAATCGGTCATCAAGTTCATCCTGTATATACAAGTAGGTTCGAGCGAAAAGGAAGCCAATGAAAGCAGCGGCCCGCTATCCGAACACCGGATTGCCGTCGGCCCGGAAGCGGCTGCCCAGACGGTAGCGCGAGGCGGGGTGCAGGCAGCGCACCAGGGTCACCGGCACGCCGCGGCTCCAGGTGCGGCGGGTGAGCAGCAGGCACGGCTGGGCGGGCTCCATGCCCAGCAGCTGCGCCTGCTCCGGCGTGGGCAGCACGGCATCGACCACGTGCTCCACCTGGTCGAACGGCACATTGCGCACCAGGAATTCCGAGGGCTGCAGCTGCGTGAAGTCCTGCTGCGCGAAGGTGGGCACCACGCGGGGGTTCACATAACGGTCTTCCAGCTGCACGGCCACGCCGTCCTCGCGGTGCACGCACACGGCATGGAACACCGACTCGCCCGTGCGCAGGTCCAGCGCCGCGGCCACCTCCATCGAGGCCGACACGCGCTCCACCGTGAGCACGTCGCAGCGGTAGTCGTGCCCGCGTTGGCGGATCTCGCTGGCCAGGTTGGCGATCTGCAGCAGCGTGGACTGCGGCTTGTCCTCCGCCACGAAGCTGCCCACCCCGGCCACGCGCACGATGCGGCCCTGCTCGGACAGCTCGCGCAGCGCGCGGTTGACGGTCATGCGCGACATGCCGAACTGCAGCACCAGCTCGCTCTCGGAGGGCAGCCGGTCGCCCGCGCGCCAGGAGCCGTCCTGGATCTTGCGGGCGATGAACTCCTTGACCTGTTGGTACAGCGCCAGCGCGGGCTCCACCGGCGCCGCGGCAGCGGACTCGGCTTCGGCGTTGGCACGGAGGGCGGCGGCGTTCATGTCGGCGGGTTTCTTGGAGCGGCTCAATGCAGGTCCGCCGCCATGGACTCGGCGCGGATCTCCTCGGTCAGCCGCGCCTTCAGGTCCATGAACTCGGGCGAGGTCTTCACGCGGTAGTGCCGCGGGTGCGGCAGGTCCACCGCCAGCTCGGTCTTGATGCGGCCCGGCCGGGCGCTGAACACCGCCACGCGGTTGGCCATGAAGATCGCCTCGTCGATGTCGTGGGTGACGAACATCACCGTCTTGCGCTCGGCCTCCCAGATGCCCAGCAGCAGCTCCTGCATGAGCACGCGGGTCTGGTTGTCGAGCGCGCCGAAGGGTTCGTCCATGAGAAGGATCTTGGGGTCGTTGGCGAGGGCCCGGGCAATGGCCGTGCGTTGCTGCATGCCGCCCGACAGCTGCTTGGGATAGTGCTGCTCGAAGCCGCGCAGGCCCACCTTGGCGATGAAGTACGCCGCCCTCTCCTTTTGCTGCGTCTCGGGCATGCCGCGCTCGCGCAGGCCGAAGCGGATGTTCTGCTCGATGGTCAGCCACGGAAACAGCGTGTAGCTCTGGAACACCATGCCGCGGTCGGCGCCGGGGCCGTCGATGCGCTGGCCGTCCAGCAGCACCTCGCCCGCGGTGGGAAAGTCCAGCCCCGCCACGATGCGCAGCAGCGTCGATTTGCCGCAGCCGGACGGCCCGAGGATGGTGACGAAGTCGTTCTCGCGCACCTCGAAATCCACCGGCAGCAGCGCCTGGGTGGCCTGGCCGCGCGCACCGGCGAAGGTGCGCGATACGCCGCGAACGGAAAGCATCGGTGCGGTCATAGCGTGCTCCAGGCGAAGAGGCGGCGGTTGGCCGCCTTGAAGGCGAAGTCGGACACCAGCCCGATGACGCCGATCACGATGATGCCGAAGATGATCTGCCCCGTGTTCAGCAGCGCCTGGCTGTCGGTGATCATGTGGCCGATGCCTGACGACGAGCCGATCAGCTCGGCCACGATCACGTAGGTCCAGGCCCAGCCCAGCACCAGGCGCAGCGTTTCGGCAATGCCGGGCGCCGCGCCGGGAATGAGCACGCGGCGCACGATGCCCGTGTTGCCCGCGCCCAGCGTGTAAGCCGCCTCGACCAGGTCGCGCCGCGCGCCGCCCACGGTCACGGCCACCATCAGCGTGATCTGGAACACCGAGCCGATGAAGATGACGAGCAGCTTCTGCGCCTCGCCGATGCCCGCCCACAGGATGAGCAGCGGGATGAAGGCCGAGGCCGGCAGGTAGCGGCAGAACGACACGAAGGGCTCGAAGAACGCCTCCACCGGCTTCCAGGCGCCCATGGCGATGCCCAGCGGCACCGCGACGACAGCCGCCAGCAGGAAGCCGCCGAGCACGCGCCACACCGTCATGCCGATGTCCTTGTGAAAGCCGTACTCTGTGAACAGCAGGCCGCCCTCCTTGAGCATGGTGGTCGGACTGGCCAGGAACGTGGGCGACACGACGCCGCCCAGCGTGAAGAACGACCACACGGCGATGAACACCACGAAGAACGCCAGGCCCAGCACCCAGCGGACTCGTGGGCTGACGGGCTCGAGCGGCGCCATGGCGCGGCGGCGAACGGGATCAGGGGCAGGCCCCGCCCGAAGCGCGGCGGGGGCGCTGGGGGACGGCCCTGCGGCAGGGTGGCGGGCGGCAGTCGTGGCGGGCATGGTGGCAGGCTCCCGTGCCATCACTGGATGAAGCTGGCGTCGAAGGTGGCCTCGAGTTTTTCAGGCGCCTTGCGGATCACGCCAGCCTCCAGCAGGATGGGCACCGACTCCTTCATGAACTGCATCAGCTCGCCGGCGAAGAACTTCTGGTTGGCCGCCTTGTCCTGCCAGCGCAGGTAGGCCGACGACTTGGCGAACTGCTCGCCGCTTTGCTTGACGGCCGAGCCCATGATCTCGTTGGCCTTGGCGGGGTCCGCCTTGATCATCTCCAGCGCCTCGAAATACGAGTTAGCCAGGGCTTGCGCCGCCTTGGCGTTGGCCTTGAGCCAGGTGGGCGCGCAGCCCACGGTGTCCATCACCATGGGGTAGTCGATGGTGGTGGCCAGGATCTTGCCGGCCTGCGGGTTGGCGCGCACGGTGGACAGGTAGGGCTCGTAGGTCATCGCGGCATCGTTCTGGCCGGACACGAAGGCCTGCGCAGCGGGCTGGGGTTCGAGCGAGACGGTCTTCACGTCCTTGAGCGTCATGCCGTTCTTGTTCAGCATCCAGGCCAGGCCGAAGTACGGCGCGGTGCCCGGCGCGCTCACGCCGATGGTCTTGCCCTTGAGGTCGGCGAAGCCCTTCACGTCGTTGCGCACGGCCAGGCCGTCGGCGCCGTAGGACTTGTCCATCTGGAAGATCTGCACGATGGGCACGCCGTTGGCGTTCCAGGCCACATGCGTTTCCACCGTGGTGGCCGCGCACTGGATCGCCTCGGAGGCCAGGGCCAGGTGGCGGTCTTTCTGCGGAATCATCTTGAGTTCCACATCCAGGCCGTTCTTCTTGAAAATGCCCGCCTTGTCGGCCAGCGTGAGCGGCGCGAAGCCCGTCCAGCCCGACATGCCCAGCGCAATCTTCACGTTCTGCGCCTGGGCCTGCAGGGACAGCCCCGCCACACAAACGCCCGCCACCGCCAGCGACACCATTTTCAAAACCGATCGGCCCATCATCTGCTCCTCACAAGAAAAGATCGAGTCGCGCACCTGGAAGGCACGCGCCGCATTGCTCCGACGCCCGGAATGATGGCGGTGCGACAGGCCTGTCTATACAGGGTTACTACGCACAGGGCCCCATTTGCACACACACATTCCCACCGGGCGGGAGCCCCGGAGGCGGGCGATTTCTCGCGCCGGTCCGGGTGACGGGTGGGCTTGCAAGATCGGGGCCCGGCCGGCGCGGTGGCGACCCGTTCCGCTGGCATTGCGGCCAATGCTATTATTTTCATAGCATCAAAGGCAGGAAATATCCCGGCAACGGCCCTTTTTCGATCCAAAAGCCTCTATCTTTGGTGGCACACCGCCACTGGAGCCCCCGGTGCGGCAACGGGCGGCGACCCGCATCGACGGCCCGGACTGGTGCGGCCCGCGCATCGCCACCCCACCGACTGCCCCAGCGCTGTGCGTCCCAGGCGCGGCCCCGCGGAAAGTAGGTACAAGCCCGGTGCCCGCGCAGGGCAAGCCCGCGTGGCGGTGCAGCCCCGCCCGTTAGAATTTGTTTTTATCTAGAAAAGCGCCCTGCCATGAAGCAGCAACACCCGGCCCTTCTTTCCCTTCTGGAAACCCACGAATCCGCCATCCTGGACGAGTGGCTGGCCGAGGCAGGCGCCCAAGATCCCACCCACCAGCGCGCCACGGCGGCGCAGGCGCGCGAACTGCTGCAGCTGCTGCGCAGCGCGCTGCAGGCTGGCGGCGACGCGCAAGGCCCCAATGGTCCGGCCTGGCAAGGCATGAACGAGGCGCTCGAAGCGCTTTCGCGCTCGCGCGCCTCGCGCGGCCAGACGGCGGGCGACACCAGCGTGTTCGTCCAAGCCATGAAAAAGCCCCTCTTCACGCTGCTGCAGCAGACGGTGCCCGCCGCCGCCGACCTGGTTCCGGCCCTGTGGTCCGCCACGGCGCTGGTCGACCAGCTGGCGCAGCGCACGGCCAACACCTTCCAGCAGGCGCGCGAGGACATCATCCGCCGCCAGCAGGAAGAGCTGCTGGAGCTGTCCACGCCCGTGGTGAAGCTCTGGGACGGCGTGCTGGCCGTCCCCATGATCGGCGTCCTGGACAGCAACCGCACGCAGGTGGTCATGGAAACGCTGCTGCAGCGCATCCTGGAGACCGAATCGGAACTCGCCATCATCGACATCACCGGGGTGCCTACCGTGGACACGCTGGTCGCGCAGCATCTGCTCAAGACCGTGGCGGCCATCCGGCTCATGGGCGCGGACTGCATCATCAGCGGCATCCGTCCGCAGATCGCACAGACCATCGTGCACCTGGGCATCGACCTGCAAGGCATCTACACGCGTGCCAATCTGGCGGACGCGCTGTCGCTGGCGCTGCAGAAAACCGGCTGGCGCATCACGCGCGCCGCCTGATCCGGAGCACCCCATGGACCGCATTCCCATTCTTCGCATGGGCGAAACCCTGCTGGTCACCATCCAGGTGGACATGCAGGACCGCACCGCCATGCAGCTGCAGGACGACCTGGCCGACCGCATCGCCAAGACGGGCGCCACCGGCGTCATGATCGACATCTCGGGCCTGGAAATCGTGGACTCGTTCGTCGGGCGCATGCTGAGCAGCATCTCCGGCATCGCGCGCATTCTCTCGGCCCACACGGTGGTGGTGGGCATGCAGCCCGCCGTGGCCATCACCCTGGTGGAACTGGGCCTGTCCCTGGAAGGCGTTCGCACCGCACTCAACGTGGAGCGCGGAATGCAATTGCTGGAGCGCATCCGCCAGGAGCCATCCCTTGTCCGCTGATCCCGCCGGCACGTTGCCCATCGCGTCGGAGCAGCACATCGTCGCCTGCCGGCAGACGGTCCGCGTCCTGTGCACTCAGCTGAAATTCTCGCTGGTGGACCAGACGAAGCTCATCACGGCGGCCAGCGAGCTGTCGCGCAACACGCTGGTGCACGGTGGCGGCGGCCGCATGCGCTGGGAAACGCTGGAGCGGCAGGGCCGCCATGGCCTGCAACTGCATTTCGAAGACGAGGGGCCGGGCATTTCCGACCTGAAGCTCGCCCTGACCGACGGCTGGACCTCGGGCGGCGGCATGGGCCTGGGACTGCCGGGCAGCCGGCGTCTGGTCAATGAGTTCGACATCCACACGGCCCCCGGCGAAGGGACCCGCGTGAGCATCACCAAATGGAAGTAGCCGCCCCCACGGGCAACGCCCCCCAGTTGCTGATGGGATGGACGCACACGGCCTTCGCGATGGGCGACACCAGCTGCGTGGGCGAAGCCCGGCGCTTCGCCGCCCACGCGAGCGCCGAGATGGAATGGGGCGACACCGACAGCGGGCGCCTGTCCATCGTGGTGACCGAGCTGGCCAACAACCTGCACCTGCACGCCCGCGAAGGCCGCTTGCTGATCGCGGCCGTGCCGGCGCTCGGCCTGGTGGAGGTGATTGCCATCGACCACGGGCCAGGCATCCAGGACCTGCCGCTGTCCATGCGCGACGGCTACTCCACCGGCGGCACGCAGGGCGCCGGGCTGGGCGCGGTCCGGCGGCTGGCGGACGACTTCGACATCCACTCCTCCGTACCGCAGGGCACGGTGTGCGTGGCCCGCGTGCGCCAGCACCGCGAGGCCGGCGATGCGCCAGCCGCCCCGCCCCAGACCCTGCGGGTGGGTGCCATCCGGTTGCCGCTGGCGGGCGAGACCGTGTGCGGCGACGCCTGGGCCGCGGCCCTGGACGGCCCCCGGGCCGCGCTGTTCGTGGCCGATGGCCTCGGCCACGGCAGCGAGGCCGCCAAGGCGTCCGGCGCGGCGGCGGACCTGTTCCTGCAGGCCCCCTTCGGCGACCTGCGCGAGCAGATCGAAAGCATGCATGCCGAGCTGCAGTCCACGCGGGGCGCCGCCGTGTGCAGCCTGCGGCTGGATGCCACGGCCGCCACCGTGCGCAGTTCCGGCGTTGGCAACGTGGTGGCCCGCGTGGTCACGGGCCTGTCGGACCGCTCGGTCGTCACGCAGCACGGCACGGTGGGCCTGACCATGCGCCGGCCGCAGGAGACCACCACCGAGCTGCCTCCCTATGCGCTGCTGGTCGTACACAGCGACGGCATCGAAACCCGCTGGCATCCCGCCAGCATCCAGCGCCTGCTGGGCAGCGATCCCACCCTGGTGGCCGCCGTGCTGCTGCGCGATCACCACCGGGCGCGCGACGACGCGACCGTGGTGGTGGTGCAGTGCATCGAGTGACCCGAAGCACGAAAGACACCATGGACGGCACCTCCGACCTCATTTCCGACCGCACCTTCCAGGCATCCGCCACGCCGGCACCGACGCCGCCCACCGCCGCTGCGCCCCAGGAATCCATCGAGGCGCTGCGCGCCGCCCTGGCCGAAAGCCAGCGGGAAGTCCAGGAGCTGAGCGCCGAGCTGGAGGAAACCAACCGCGGCGTGGTCGCGCTGTATTCCGAGCTGGACGCGCAGGCCGAGCAGCTGCAAAAAGCCACGGAGATGAAAAGCCGTTTCCTGGCCTACATGAGCCACGAGTTCCGCACGCCCATCAACTCCATTCGCAGCATCGCCCGGCTACTGGCCGACCATGTGGACGGGCCCCTCAACACCGAGCAGGCCCGCCAGGTGGGATTCATCCAGAGCACCGCGAACGAGTTTGCCGACATGGTGGACGACCTGCTCGATCTCGCCAAGATCGAAGCCGGCCGCGTGGAAATCTCGCCTGCCTGGTTCGACATGCTGGATCTGTTCCAGGCCCTGCGCGGGATGTTCCGGCCGGTGCTGACCAACCCGGACGTCAACCTGTTCTTCGACGAGCCCCAGGGCATCGCGCCGCTGTACACGGACGACCGCAAGTTGTCGCAGATCCTGCGCAATTTCATCTCCAACGCGCTCAAATTCACGCCCCGGGGCGAGGTGCGCGTGTCGGCCCGCGTCGTGGATGGAGACCGGGTGCGATTTTCGGTGACCGACACCGGCATCGGCATCGCTCCCGAATTCCATTCCAGCGTGTTTGACGACTACACGCAGATCGGCTCGTCGCTGCAAAAGCGTCTGCGCGGCACCGGCCTGGGGCTGGCCGTGAGCCGCCAGCTGGCCGAACTGCTGGGCGGCACGGTCACGCTGGAGAGCGCGCTGGGCAGCGGCTCGGTGTTCTCGCTGACGCTGCCGCTGCGGCTGCCGGGCAACGAAGCCGCGGCCACTGGGGCCTCCGCAACCACCGAGGACGGCGCCCATGGGTAACGGCATGCAGGACGTCAGTGCCATCCACACGACCATCGACCGCGCCGCGCACACGGTGCTGGTGGTGGACGACAACCCGGTCACACGCTACTCCACCGTCCGGATCATCCGCGCCGCCGGCTTTCAGACCGTGGAGGCCGACAACGGCACCGAGGCCATCCGCCTGGCGGCCACCGGCGTGTCGGCCGTGGTGCTGGACGTGCACCTGCCCGACATCGACGGCTTCGAGGTCTGCCGCATCATCCGCCAGCAGGAAGCCACGGTCCTGCTGCCGGTCACGCACCTGTCCGCCGCCCACGTGCACAGCGAAGACCGGGTGACCGGTTTGAACGCGGGGGCCGACGCCTACCTCACGCACCCGGTGGAGCCGGCGCTGCTGGTGGGCACACTGCAGGCGCTGATCCGTGCGCGCATGGCCGAAGACGGCCTGCGCCGCAGCGACCGGCGCTTTCGCGCCATCTACAGCCAGGCGCTGGCGGGTATCGGCCTGATCCAGCCCGACGGCCGTTTCACCGATGTCAACCCCGCCATGATGCGGCTGCTGGACCGCTCGCGCGACGAACTGCTGGGCCACCCCATCAGCGACTTTGCGCCGCCCGGCTGGCTGGACTTCATCACCGAAAAAACCGTGGGGGGCGAGCGTGGCGACCCCTGGCAGGGAGAGTTTCCGCTGCAACGCCCGGACGGCGCCTGGGTGTACCTGGAGTGGAGCATCTCGGCCCACGTGGAGCCCGGCCTGCGCATGGCGATCGCGGCCGACATCTCCGAGCGCATGGAGCTCGACTCCCGCCGCCAGGATGTGCTGGAACGCGAGCAGGCGGCCCGCGCCACTGCCGAGCGGCTGAGCCGCACCAAGGACGATTTCATCGCGGTGCTGTCGCACGAACTGCGCACCCCGCTGAACGCCATCGCCGGATGGGTGCACATCCTTAAGCGCCGCGGCGGCACGCCCGAGCTGCTCAAGGGCCTGGACTCCATCCACCGCAACGTGAAGGCGCAGGCGCGCATCATCTCGGACATCCTCGACGTGTCGCGCATCAACAGCGGCAAGCTGCACCTGGAGCGGGAATGGATCGACCCCGTCGAATCGGTGCGCTCCTCCATCGACGCGCTGCAGGCCTCGATCGCCGAAAAGCGCCTGGACGTGGCGCTGGCCGTGCAGGACGCGAATGCCCCCGCCTGGCTGGACCCGACGCGCTTTCAGCAGATCTTCTGGAACCTGCTGACCAATGCCATCAAATTCTCCAACGACGGCGCGCGAATCGACGTGGCGCTGCGGCGCGAGAAGGGCCAGCTCACCCTGTCCGTGCGGGACTACGGGCGCGGCATCGCCAGCGAATTCATCGATCACCTGTTCGACCGGTTCACGCAGAGCGACTCGCCCGACAACCGACGCCACGGCGGCCTGGGCCTGGGGCTGTCCATCGTCAAGCAGCTGGCCGAACTGCACGGCGGCCGCGCCACGGCCGTGAGCGCCGGGCTCGACCAGGGCACCACCATGCAGGTGATGCTGCCGGTGGACCACAAAGGGGGCGATACGGCCCGCGCCGCGCCCCTTGGCGACGATGCCCCAGCCGAACCGCCGATGAACGACCGACCCCTGGCGGGCCTGGACATCCTCATCGTGGAAGACCACCCCGATGCACGCGAAATGCTCACCGTGGTGCTCACCGACGGCGGTGCGCGGCTGCGCGAAGCCGGCGACCATGACGCGGCCATGCAGGCCCTGGCCGAGCGCTGGCCCGACGTGCTGGTCTGCGACATCGGCCTGCCCGGGCGCGACGGCTACGACCTGGTCCGCAGCCTGCGCTCCCTGCCCCTGCCCGAGGGCAAGGCCCAGCCGATCGCCATCGCGCTGACCGCCTTCTCCCGCGCGCAGGACGCGCAACGGGCTCTGGAGGCAGGATTCGACGCGCACCTGGGCAAGCCCTTGCAGCCCCACGCCCTGATGGCCACCATCAACCGACTGGCCGATTCACGCTGATTTTTTGCATGAACCCCTCCCCTGCCACTGCCATCACCGCTGACAGCGACCGCTTCGCGCACATCTTCATCGGGGACAGCGAGATGGCACAGCTCATGCGCGCTCACGACTGGGAAGCCACCCCGCTCGGCTCGCCGGCATTCTGGCCCGAGCCGCTGAAGGTCGCGCTTCGCATCCTGCTCACCTCGCGCTTCGAGATGTGGCTTGGCTGGGGACCGGACATCGCTTTTTTCTACAACGATGCCTATCGCCCCACGCTGGGAGCCAAGCACCCGTACGCGCTCGCGCGCCCGACCGCTGAGGTCTGGGCCGAGATCTGGGACCAGGTCAAAGGCCGCATGCATGCCGTGTACGAACGGGCCGAGTCCACCTGGGACGACTCGCTGATGCTGCTGCTGGACCGCGCGGGCTACCTGGAGGAAACGTACCACACGTTTTCGTACAGCCCGCTGCACGGCGACGACGGGCAGGTCCACGGCCTGTTCTGCGCGGTGTCGGAAGACACGGGCCGCGTGCTCAACGAGCGGCGCCTGCGCCTGCTGCGCGAACTGGGCGCGGCGCTGTCGGCGGTCAACAGCCGCCGGGCCGTGCTCGACACCGCCTGCGAGCGGATGGGCCAAGCCCAGCGGGACTTGCCGTTTTCACTCGTCTATCTGTACGAACCCTCGGGCGTGGCCCGCCTGAGCTGCAATGCAGGCATCGACCAGGGCCATCGGCTGGCGCCCACTGTGCTGGCGATGAACTCCCGGGAACCCTGGCAGGTCCACCGACTGCAAGCCGGCGACGCGGCCTTCGCCGTGCCGCTGGACGCGGTGAACGACGTGCCCACCGGCGATTGGGACACGCCGGCGCGGGCGGCGTTCGTCGTGGCGCTGCCGGCACAAGGCGGCGCCCGGTCGGCGGGATTCATGGTGTGCGGGGCCAATCCGCACCGGCCCATGCACGACGGCGAGGCCATGGCGTTCGTTCAGTTGCTGGCCGGCCAGATCGCCTCGCGCCTGGCCAGTGCCGGGGTGCTGGAGGAAAGCACGGCGGAGCGCGACCGACTGCGCAGCCTGTTCCAGAAGGCGCCCGGTTTCATGTGCGTACTGCGCGGCCCGGAGCATGTGTTCGAGTTCGTCAACGACTCCTACGTGCAGCTGATCGGGCACCGCAGCGTGGAAGGCAAGACAGTGCGCGAAGGCCTGCCCGAGCTGGAAGGCCAGGGGCTGTACGAACTGCTGGACGAGGTCTACCGCACCGGGCAGCCGTACCTGGCCCAGGGCCTCAAGGTCCTCATCCAGCAAAAGCCCGGCATGCCGCTGGCCGAGCGCTACCTGGACTTCATCTACCAACCCACCACCGACGGCCAGGGCGAGGTCACCGGCGTTTTCGCCGAGGGCTACGACGTGACGGAAAAGGTGGTGGCCGAACAGGAGCTTCGCGCGCTGAACAGCCACCTGGAAGCGCGCGTGGTCGAGCGCACCCAGGAGGTCGAGAACGCGCTCGCGCGCCTCACCACCGAATCGCGCGAGCGCGAAGCCGCGCAGGAGGCGCTGCGCCAGTCGCAGAAGATGGAGGCCGTGGGCCAGCTCACGGGCGGGCTCGCGCACGACTTCAACAACCTGCTGGCCACGATCACAGGCAGCCTGGAACTGCTGCACCGCCGCGTGGGCCAGGGCCGCTACGACGACCTGGAGCGCTATGTGAGCGTGGGCCAGGGCGCCGCCAAGCGGGCGGCCTCGCTCACCCACCGCATGCTGGCCTTCTCGCGCCGGCAGACGCTGGACCCCAAGCCAACCGACGTGAACCGGCTCGTGAAGGGCATGGAAGAGCTGATCCGGCGCACCATCGGGCCCGAAAACGAGCTGGAGGTGGTGGGCGCCGTCGGCCTGTGGACCACGCACGTGGACCCCCACCAACTGGAAAGCGCCCTGCTCAACCTGTGCATCAACTCTCGCGACGCCATGCCCGGCGGCGGCCGGCTCACGATCGAGACGGCCAACAAGTGGATGGACGAGCGTGCCTCCCTGGACCGCGACCTGCCCCCGGGCCAGTACGTGTCGCTGTGCGTGACCGATACCGGCACCGGCATGTCGCCCGAAATCATCCACCGCGTGTTCGAGCCGTTCTTCACCACCAAGCCGATCGGCATGGGCACGGGGCTGGGGCTGTCGATGGTCTATGGATTCGCGCGGCAGTCGGGTGGCCAGGTGCGCGCCTACTCCGAGCCCGGCATGGGCACGACCATGTGCATCTACCTGCCGCGGCACGATGCGCCGGCGCAGGACATCGACCTGCCCTCGGCGCCGTCGATCGCAGGAGGCCAGGGGTCGGGCACCGTGCTGGTGGTGGACGACGAGCCGAGCGTTCGGTCGCTGGTGGTGGAGGTGCTGCAGGAGATGGGCTACGACACCATCGAGGCACAGGACGGGGCATCGGGGCTGCTGGTACTTCAGTCCAGCACCCACCTCGACCTGCTGATCACCGACGTGGGCCTGCCCGGTGGAATGAACGGGCGGCAGATGGCCGATAGCGGCCGGATCTACCGGCCGGACCTGAAAATCCTGTTCATCACCGGCTATGCCGAAAATGCGGCCGTGGGCAACGGCCACCTGGAGCGGGGCATGCAGGTGCTCACCAAGCCCTTTACGCTCGATGCGCTTGCACGCCGCGTGCAAGGGCTCATCGCCCCGCCCTGAGGTCCCTCGCTTTGAACCATCTCACTGCCGCCGGCAGGCACGGGTTTCGCCATCGCTGCCAACGCAGCGGCGGCTTCGGGCCGGACGGACCTCGCCCGCTGCGAGCGCGCGTGTTGCAGGCACAAAACAGGCGGGTAACCTGCCTGGCACCATGGGCAGGCCCAGCCCCTAAAATCTTGCTCCAGTCTTTTCTGGCCACCCCGATCCCCCACCCTTCTTCCGTGTCACAGCGATCTCCCCTCCCGTCCTGCACTCCGGTGCCGGAGACCGACTGCCTTTCGGCGCTGCGACAAACCACGAAGGAATCGCATGCGCAGCTGGATGCCAGCCTGCCAATCGGCAGGGCCGATGCCAGCCTGGAAGACTATCGCCACCATACCCTGGCCCTGAGCGCCTGGCTCACCGCCCTCCAGCCGCACCTGGCGGCGCTGGAGTCGCTGGTGCCCGGTTTCGACTTTGCACGCCCCGCTCGCCTGCACGCCCTGCACGCGGACTGGCTGGCGATGCGCGGCGAGCCAGCGCAAGCCGAAGACGGCTTCGGTGACGCCAGCGGCTGCACGCAGCAGATGGCTGCGCAGGCGTTTTCCGCTTTCGGGGCACCCGGCCATGCGGCGGTCTGCTGGGGCCTGGCCTATGTGGTGGAGGGCTCGCAATTGGGAGGCCAGTTCCTGTACCAGCGCCTGGCGCCCCGGCTGGCGCCGCATCCGCTGCGCTATTTGCACGGCCTGGGTGCCGGTACGGGTTTGCGCTGGAAACAGTTCACCAGGCTGCTCGACACGCACGTTCAGAGCCGTTTCGATGTCCAGGCGGCCTGCGCCGGCGCACGTGCCGGCTTCGATGGCCTGCGGCACCAGTTGCAGGGCCAGGGGGTGCTCGCATGATCCAGTCATTCACACCCGGCACCACCACCACGCTGGACAACTGCGACCGCGAGCCCATCCACGTGCCCGGCAGCATCCAGAGCCATGGCACCCTGATCGCTGTGGACCGCGAAGGCGTGGTCCGCTATGTCAGCGCCAACGTGCAGGCCCTTCTGCAGTGCGGCGTGACCGTGGGCGAGCCTCTGCCCGAAAGCCCGGGCACGGTGTGCCCGCTGATTGCAGGGCTCCTTCAGGACGGCTTGCAGGCGCTGCGGGGCGAGCGGGATGTGCCCATGCCCAGCGAGTTGCAGGTCGAAGACCGCCAGTTCGACGTGGTGCTGCATGTCGGCAGCGCGATGCTGGTGGCCGAATTCGAGCTGCGCCACCAGACCCACAGCGAGCTGGCAGGCTTTGCCGTGCAGGCCCACCGCGCGATGGAAAAGCTGCGCCGGCCCCGGGCCATCGATGAGCTGCTGCAGCTGGCCACCGAAGAACTGCGGGCCCTGACCGGCTTCGACCGGGTGATGGCCTATCGCTTTCGCCATGACAGCAGCGGCGAAGTGGCCGCCGAATCGTGTGTCGATACGCTCGACCCCTACCTGGGCCGGCGCTATCCGGCCAGCGACATTCCAGCGCAGGCACGCAGGCTCTACGTGGCCAACACCCTGCGGCTGATCGCCGACGTGCGCTCGGCCGCGGTGCCCCTGCTGCAGGAGGCCGGTGCGCCCCCGCTGGACCTGAGCGGCAGCATTCTGCGCAGCGTGTCGCCAATCCACATCGAATACCTGTCCAACATGGGCGTGGGTGCGTCGATGAGCGTGTCCATCGTGATCAACGAACAGCTGTGGGGCCTGATCGCCTGCCATCACATGGGTCCTCGCCAGGTGCCCTACAGCGTGCGCATGGCCTGCGACGTGATCGCCCAGGTGCTGTCTGCCAACATCCAGAGCACGCTTTCCCGCTCCCAGGCGGACCGCCTGCAGCAACTGGCCGGCGCCCGCACCCACCTCATCGAAGAGCTGCTGCACGCGGACGACGAATTCACCGCCCTGACCCAGCACACAGCCGAGATGGCCGCCATCTTGCAGGCCGATGCGGCGCTGGTGGCTCATGGGGCGAAGCTGAGCGTGTTCGGCGAAGTATCGGAAGCGGCGGGCAGCGCCATCGTGCAATGGCTGGCCGCCGAGCCGGGCCAGGACCGGCAGCGCCTGTTCCAGACCCAGTCGCTGCCGCAGCTTGCGCCCGAACTGGCCGCCGCGACGTCGCCCTGGTGCGGCGTGCTGGGCATCCCTTTCGACCGGGACCGCAACGGCTGGTTGATCTTTCTTCGCAAGGAGCAGATCGAGACCATCCACTGGGGCGGCAAGCCGGACAAGGACATCCGCCACGGCCCCCTGGGCCCGCGGCTCACCCCGCGCGGCTCGTTCGATCTGTGGAAGGAAACCGTCCGGTCCACCGCCGAGCATTGGAGCACGCTGGAACTGGATGCCGCCCGGCAGTTGATGGACGAACTCGTGCGCGTGCAGAACGCGCGCACCGCCGAGATCAATCGCACGCGCAACCAGCTGATGGCCGTCCTGGGCCACGATCTGCGAGACCCCCTGCACTCCATCAGCATGGCCGCGCGCGTGCTCGAACAGGGCGGCACCGACGGCGGGCGGGCCGGCAGAATCGGTCAGCGCATCCAGTCCTCCAGCAGCCGCATGCAGCGGCTGGTGAGTCAGGTGATGGACATGTCGCGCCTGCAGAGCGGCCTGGGACTGGATCTGCAGCGCACGGACGTGGATCTGGTCGCCCTGCTGAACGACCTCATCGATGAGGCCCGCACGGCACACCCCGGCACCGAGATCGTGGGCAGCATCCCCGCTGCGCTGAAAGCCCGTGTCGATGCCGATCGCATCGCCCAGGTGGTCGTCAACCTCATCGGCAACGCGCGGCACCATGGCCAGAGCGGGCATCCCATCGAGGTGCATGCGACCGCCACCGATGAATGGCACGAGATCGCCGTGCGCAATGTCGCCGCCCCCATCCCGGAAGACATTGCCCGCAATCTTTTCAGTCCGTTCAAGGCCTCTTCGGTCGGCAACGCGCGCAATCGGTCGGGGATGGGGCTGGGGCTGTACATCGCCCACCAGATCGTCCAGGGACACGGGGGCAGCATTGGATACGAATACCGCGCACCCCATGTTGTCTTCTCGGTCCGCTTGCCCGTGCAGAGGACGGGCACAATAGAGCCCTAAGAAGAAGACTATTGGGCTTGATTGTTTGATGGTCTTTAAGAAAAACACTGTACCGTCAGCGAAGCCCTCCGCATGCCTGCAGACATTCTCATCATTGACGACAACCGCGATGCCTCTGAACTGCTGAGCGATCTGCTCGACCTGCAGGGGTACACGGTGCGCGTCGCCCACAGTGGCAACGAAGCGCTGCAGCACATGGCGCAACGCCCCGCCTCGCTGTTCCTCGTAGACCAGCAACTGCCCGACATGCTGGGCACCCAACTCGTTCCGAAATTGCGCGCGGCAACGGCAGGCAGGCCCAGCATCGCGATCGCCATCACGGGGTTGGGCGTTTCGGACCGGGCGCAGTTGGTCGGTTTCGATCACGTATTGGCCAAACCGCTGGCCTTCGATGCGTTCGACGCCCTGATCGCAGCCTGCTCGGCCGAGCTGGACCAGCAAGGCGACGCCGAGCGCTGACGGATAGCTGACGGCCCCTTCCACCCGGGCACACGCGGCCATGCTGCGCCAAGCCAACCACCCATCGGCCGGCATGCGCGTGGCGATAATGCCTCGCTCCATGGCGAGTGCACGTGAATGTCGGGGAATGTACGGGCTTCAGGGGCTCCAGCCGCCGCCAAGCACTTCGCCTTTACCCATAAAACAGCGGCTTTGGCCCACGAGGTCGGGGCCGCCCCGAGTGTCAGAGCAATCCGTTCAGGTGTCTTGTGCCGGACTGGCAGGGATTGCGAGGACTCTTACACTCGACCGCCCGGAAACCCTCCATGCATGAATCTCCCGTCGATCCCTCCACCGTCCAACACCTGCTCGGCTATGCTCTGGCGCAGGCACGGGTAGCGGCCAACCGCGCTTTTTTCCAGGCGATCGGCGAGCCCATGCAATTGCGCACCGTCGAATTTTCCCTGTTGATGCTGCTCTTGCCGGGCGAAGGATTGTCCCAACGGCAACTCGCCCAGGCGCTGAACCTGAGCGCCCCCAACCTCACCCTGGTGGTCAGCCGGCTGCAAAGCCGGGGCCTGCTGGTGCGCGAGCGCAACCCCACCGATCGCCGGGCTCAGGCCATCCGCCTTACGGCCGAGGGTCTGTCCATTGCCCGGCAGGCGCATGCCACTTCTCTGGAGATGGAAGCGGGCCTGCGCCAGCTCTACTCGCCGGCCGAATGGGCGCTGCTGCTGGAGTTGCTCCAGCGCGTCAGCCCCGGCGCATTGTCAGCCAATGAAGAGCAGGCCCGGACCGTCCAGCGACAAGCACCGCGGGCCCCCATCGGCCACCAGCGCAATAACATCAAAGGCATGTAGCTATCAATTGGATAGCAGATATCCAGACGACCACAGCCAGCGCAAAGCAGCCTCACGCAAGGTCGGGCTCAGCGTGCCGGCAGCCCCGGCGCGTGAACGCTGGTGCGACACGTGGCGCCAGCGCCACTGCCCGCTGCAGCGGGCGTAATGCCTGTGCTTAACCGCACCGGCACCAGCGCTGCGCGCTCTGGCAAGCCCCCGATCACGTAGGCAAGTGCCTACACAGGCAGGTAGGAACTTCCTGCAACCTCTTGTTGCATCGCAACAGAAGATGCGTCCAGGACCACCTGCATGCACCCCGACTCTCTCCATGACCCGGCCTCCGGAGCCCTCTGCCTTCCAGGCAAAGCTTCGAGCCTGGTTTCGTCGCGCGTGAAAAGGGATGCAAGAGGAGGATGGCCCGGATCGATCCGCAGGGCGCAGGCGCTTGCAGTCATCGAACTGCCAGGCGCCCCCGCGTTCCGATGTCGTTCGCCGCAGCCCAACCTGATTGTCTCCACCTCACCTTTCCACGTCTGATCCATCTGGGAGTTCCCACCATGTCACGCACCAAAAATGTCCTCGCCATCGTCATGGCCGGCGGTGAAGGCTCCCGCCTTCACCCACTAACAGCAGAGCGCTGCAAGCCCGCCGTGCCGTTCAACGGCAAGCACCGCATCGTGGACTTCGTCCTGTCCAACCTGGTGAATTCGGAGATCTTTTCCATCTACCTGCTGGTGCAGTACAAGTCGCAGTCGCTCATCGAGCACATCCGCCAGTCGTGGACCATGGCCCGCTTCATTCCAGAGCATTTCGTGACGGTGGTGCCGCCCCAGATGCGCAATGGTCCCGAGTGGTTTCAAGGCACGGCCGATTCGGTCTATCAGAACATCCACCTGATCGAGAGCTTCCGGCCCGACATCGTCGCGGTGTTCGGAGCAGATCACATCTACCGCATGGACGTGCGCCAGATGATCGACTTCCACGTAGCCAACAACGCCGATGTCAGTGTGGCCACATTGCCGGTCAAACTGTCGCAGTGCGACCAGTTCGGCATCGTGGAAACAGACGAGAGCCACCGCATTACGCAGTTCGTCGAAAAGCCAAAATCCACGCACCCCATGCCCGGCAGTTCGACCCATGCCCTGGCTTCCATGGGCAACTATCTCTTCAATGCGGACGTGCTGCTCGACGCACTCAAGAAAGCGCACGAGACAGGCCACAGCGATTTCGGCAAGCACATCCTGCCGACCATGCTGGAGTCGCACCGCCTGATGGCCTATGACTTCGACACCAACACCATCCCCGGGACCGAGCCTTACGAAGAGCATGGCTACTGGCGCGACGTCGGCACCATTGATTCGTACTTCGATGCCCACTTCGATACGCTGGGCGCGACGCCGCGCTTTCGCATGACCAACCGCCAGTGGCCGATCTACGCCAGCCCCGACCAGGCGGAATCCGCCCAGATCGAAAATGGTGTGATCCACCGCTCGGTGGTGGGTTCGGGCAGCATCGTGGACGGCGCCTCCCTCGACCATGCCATGCTGCGCCGCTCGGTTGTCGTCGAGCGCGATGCACGGCTGGAGCATTGCATCGTGATGGAGCGCACTCGCATCGGCCGCGGCGCCCAGATCCGGCGGGCCATCATCGACCAGGACAACGACGTGCCCGCCCATGAGCGCATTGGCTTCAATCTGGAAGAAGACCGCAAGCGCTTTCATGTCACCGAAAGCGGGATCGTCGTGGTCCCCCGCAAGTTCTTCACCGCGCAGCAGGATTCCGGCACCAACACCCCCAGCATCGGACGTGCCCGGCCACCGGCCCCCATCACCACCGAAAGCGACCGCAAAGTAGCCGCATGAAACCCGAACTGATGAATACGCCTTCCGCTCCCGTCGCATCCCGACACAAGAAAGTCCGGTACACCGTCGAGCCAGGCCGCCACTGGCCGCAGGGCGCCACAGCGAGCCGGCACGGCGTGAACTTCGCCGTCTATGCGCCGTCGGCGGAGAAAGTGGAGATTTGCCTGTTTTCGGACGACGATCAGGAAACAGCGCGCATCACGCTTCCCTGCCTGAGCCGGGACACGTGGCACGGACTGGTGAAAGGACTGAAGGTCGGCCAGAGGTACGGGTTGCGGGTGCATGGCCCCTACGAGCCCGGCAACGGGCATCGCTTCAACCCTGCGAAACTGTTGCTGGACCCCTACGCGCTGGCTCTTGATCGGCCAGTTCTCGGTCATGCGGAACAGTTCGGCTACGAACTGGACCAGGAAGAAGAAGACCTTCAGCCCAGTACGGTGGACAACTGTGCTGTGGCGCCCAAATGCCGTGTTGTCAAATCGCGCTTCGACTGGGGCGACGACGCTCCGCCCCGTGTACCCGCCAAAGACACGGTTTTCTACGAAGTGCATGTGAAGGGCTTCACTCAGACCATGCCCGGCGTTCCCGAGCCCCTGCGAGGCACGTATGCCGGCCTGGCCAGCGACGCCGCGATTGCCCATCTGCGCGATCTAGGAATCACCAGCGTTGAGCTTTTGCCCGTGCAAGCATTTCTGGACGACAAGCGGCTGGTGGACAACGACCTCACCAACTACTGGGGCTACAACACTGTTGCGTTCTTCGCGCCAGAGCCACGCTATAGCGCTTCCAAGGCAGACGGTGGAGTGGATGAATTCAAGGCCATGGTGAAGGCGCTGCACGCCGCGGGGCTGGAGGTGATTTTGGACGTGGTCTACAACCACACGGGAGAAGGCAATCACCTGGGGCCCACGATCAGTTTCAAGGGCATCGACAACGCAGCCTATTACCGGCTGTCTCCGGAAGATGCCCGCTACTACGTGGATTACACCGGCACCGGCAACACGGTGGATACGAGCAGCCCGGCCGCGTTGCGCCTGGTGCTGGACAGCCTGCGCTACTGGGTGACGGAAATGCACGTGGACGGTTTCCGCTTCGATCTGGCCTGTGCACTGGGCCGTGACCCTTCGGGCGCCTTCACGCACCGTGCGGCTTTTTTCGCTGCCGTTGCGCAAGATCCGGTGCTGTCGAACGTCAAGCTCATCGCAGAGCCGTGGGACCTCGGCCCCGACGGCTACCAGGTCGGCGGATTCCCGGTGGGATGGATGGAATGGAACGGTCGCTACCGCGACGCGGTGCGCGACTACTGGCGCAACGCCGATAGCAGCCTGCCGTCATTCGCCGCCTGCCTGTGTGGCAGCGCGGACATGCTCGCCGCGCGCAAGCGCCCGCCGGTGGACAGCGTGAACATCGTGACCGTGCATGACGGCTTCAGCCTGGCCGATCTGGTGAGCTACAACGAGAAGCACAACGACGCGAACAAGGAGGACAACCGAGACGGTGAAAACCACAACCGCAGCTGGAATTGCGGCGCCGAAGGTCCTTCGGACGACCCCGCGGTCCAGGCGCTGCGCGAGCGCCAGATGCGCAACTTCATCGCCACCCTCTTCGTCTCGCACGGCACGCCCCTGCTGCTGGGCGGCGACGAAATGGCCCGGACCCAGCACGGCAACAACAACGGCTACTGCCAGGACAGCTCACTGTCCTGGTACGACTGGAATCAGGCCACGAGCGAGGCGGAGCTGATGGGGTTCACCCGGGCCCTGCTGGCGCTACGGCATGCATTGCCCGTGTTGCGTCCCGCCGTGCAGCCAGCCGGCACCACCGGACACCCTGCCTGCGTGGCACTCAACTGGCACAGCGTCTGGGGCCTGGCAATGACCCAGGAGGAATGGGAAGATCCCCAGGTGCGCTGCGTAGCAGCGCTGATGGAGGGCCACGGCGACAGCGAGTCGGTCATGTTGCTGTTCAATGCGACCCCTGCGGATGCGGTCTTCACCCTGCCTCAGGACGAGCATGGCCGCGTGTGGACCGTGCGAGTGGACACCCGCACAGCAGCCGTGCCACCAGCCGACGAGGCAGACATCCCTGCAGGTGGGCAGTGGACGCTGCAGCCGCATTCCATGGCCGTTCTGACAACACCCTCACGTGCCGACCTGTCATGAGGTACCGGCATGACATGCCGTTTGGCGCCCGGCTCACAGCCGACGGCGGCGCCGGATTCAGCCTGTGGGCGCCCAACGCCCGCGAAGTGGTTTTGCACCATGGCACGGCGCCAGCATTGCCCATGGTGCCGCTCCCGGCGCAGTCCCGCCCGAATGGCTGGTGGCACGTGGAGTTGCAAACAGCCTCTCGCGCCACCCGCTATCAGTGGCAGGTGGACGGTGGCCCCCTGATGCCAGACCCGGCTTCGCGCAGCAATCCCCACGGCCCGCATGGCGCCAGCGAGATCACCGATGCCAAGGACTTCGACTGGCAGGTGGACTGGCAAGGGCGGCCGTGGAGCGAGGTGGTTCTGTATGAACTGCATGTGGGCACGTTCACGCCCGAAGGCACCCTGCAAGCCGCGTTGCAGCAGTTGCCACGGCTGAAAGACCTGGGCATCACCACTGTGGAATTGATGCCCCTGGCATGCTTCGGGGGCCGGTTCGGCTGGGGGTATGACGGCGTGCTGCCCTTCGCTCCGCACCCTGACTACGGAACGCCCGATGACCTCAAGCGCTTCATCGACGGGGCGCATGCGCTGGGCCTCATGGTGATGCTCGACGTGGTGTACAACCACTTCGGCCCGGATGGAAACTATCTCGGCCTCTACGCACCGCAGTTCTTTTCTGAAAAGCACACCAGCCCTTGGGGTGCCGCCATCAACTTCGACGGCGCCCAGAGCGGGCCCGTGCGTGAATTCTTCATTCACAACGCGATGTACTGGGTCGAGGAATTCCGGTTCGATGGCCTCCGCCTGGACGCGGTGCACGCCATCATCGACGACAGCGAGCCCGGCTTTCTCGCCGAACTGTCTCAGCGCGTGCGAACTGCTTGCCCGGGCCGGCATGTGCACCTCGTCCTTGAAAACGAGAAGAACCAGCCGGAGCATCTGGCCCCCAGCCCCAAGCCCTCCCGCTATGACGCGCAATGGAACGACGATTTCCACCACGCGCTGCATGTACTGCTGACTGGCGAAACACAGGGCTATTACGGGGACTATGGCAATGAGCCGATGGCCCTGTTGGCGCGCGCGTTGACGAGCGGCTACGTCTTTGCCCACAGCGACCGCGACGGACAAGGCCGCAGGAAACAGGTGGTGGCTGCGGCACCCGAGCCCCTTTCCACCATGGTCCAGTTCTTCGGCAACCACGATCAGGTCGGCAACCGCGCGTTCGGGGAAAGGCTGGCGCAATTGGTTCCAGCGCCCGCTGCCGAACTGGCCATGCTGCTGACTTTGCTGGGTCCGGCGACGCCGCTGATCTTCATGGGCGATGAATTCGGCGCCCAGACACCGTTTCTCTACTTTGCCGATTGGGAAGGGGAACTGCGCGATGCCGTGCGCCAGGGCCGCTTGCGCGAATTCGGCCATGAAGTCCCGCCAGGCGGGACGCTTCCCGATCCGTGCGATGCGGTCACCTTCGCCCACAGCCGCCTCGACTGGCAGCAAGCCGACAACCCGCTAGGGCAGGCGCGGCAGGCGTTGTTGCGCGAAGCGCTTGCAGCGCGCAGACAGTGGCTCAATCCGCGCCAGCACCGCTTGGTACCACGGGGCCACACGGCCAAGGTGGTGGGCGCCCGCGGCCTGAGGGTGCGGTGGCATTACGACGACGGCGCGCAATGGCAGATGGACATCAACCTGAGCGACATGCCCGTCGAGGCGCCGGCATCTGACGGCTCGCAGGGAATCCCGCGGTTTTCACACCGCTGGAGCAATGACACGACCCAATGGGCACCTTGGTCCGCCCGTTGGTGTTTTCTGGAGCCCAACGCATGACGGACCCTACCCCCGGCGAAGCACTGCGCCATCGCGCCCACTTGGCTGGCATTGCACTGAACTACACCAGCTTCTGGGGCGAGCACCGCGACGTGCCCGTCTCCGTCATCGAGCGGGCCCTGGCCGCCATGGGAAGCCACGCGGATACCAGCGCCGTGCCCTCCCCCGTGCTGGTATCAGAGGGCGGCGCAGCCACCGTACCGCTCCTCAACGAAGGGCCCTGGCGCCTGTTCACCGCAGAGACGGCAGAACGCACGCTGGTGTGCGAGGGCGTAGGCACCGTCGCCGAAATTCCCGCTTCGCTGGCGGTGGGCTACTACGCCCTCCATTCCCCAGGGGCATCGGCCGAACGGCTGGTCATCGTGGCACCCGAACATTGCTGGTCCCCTGAACCCCTGCGGCAAGGCGAGCGCTGGTGGGGCTTGAGCGCCCAGTTGTACGCCCTGCGCTCAGAGCGAAACTGGGGCATCGGCGATTTCACCGATCTGGCAGACCTCGTGTCCATTGCTGCCGGACAAGGCGCGGCTTTCGTCGGATTGAGCCCTTTACATGCCTTGCGGGCGGACCAGCCAGAGGCTGCAAGCCCCTATAGCCCGTCCAGCCGGTTGGCGTTGAATACGCTCTTCATCGATGTGGCGGCGGTGCCTGAATTCGTGCGCAGCCCAGCCGCGCAGACGCTGTTCTCGGACGCCGCTTTCCAGCAGCGGCTGGGTTCGCTGCGGGCTTCGAGCGAAGTGCGCTATGCCGAAGTTGCGGCCGCCAAACAGGAAGTGCTGGGACTGTTGTGGGACGAGTTCCGACGCAACGAATGGAACACCGGTTCGCCGCGTGCGATGGTTTTCCGCGAGTTCATGCAGGGCCAGGCCGACACCCTCGGGCAACACGCACTGTACGAGGCCATCCAGTGCCATCTGCACGCTGTCGATCCCAGTATCTGGGGTTGGCCTGCATGGCCGGAAGCGATGCGCGACCCCCAGGGTGCTGAGGTGAAAGCCTTTGCACAGGACCATGCGGATCAGGTGCAATATCGCTTCTGGCTGCAGTGGCTGGCCCACGCCCAACTGGACCGGGTAAGCCAGCGGGCCCGTTCGCTGATGCCGCTGGGCCTGTATTGCGACTTGGCGGTCGGAGCGAACGACGGGGGCTCGGAAACCTGGACCGGCCAGGGCCTGTACGCACGTGGCATGAACGTGGGCGCTCCGCCGGACCCGCTCAACCACCAGGGACAGGATTGGGGCCTTCCTCCGATGAATCCCTGTGCGCTGGCGGCGGCGCATTTCCTGCCCATGCGCCGATTGCTGGCCAGCGTGATGCGCCCGGCCGGCGCCTTGCGGATGGACCATGTCATGGCGCTCATGCGCCTGTTCTGGACCAGTGCCGACGGCGGCGCTTACGTTTACTACCCTCTGGACGCCTTGCTGGCCATCATGTCCATCGAAAGCCATCGCCACCAATGCCTGGTGATCGGCGAAGACCTGGGCAATGTCGCGCCGCAGATGCGGGAGGCGATGGCGCACAGAACGCTGCTGTCCTATCGGCCATTGATTTTCGAACGCGCCGACGGCGGCGCGTTTCGCACGCCGGCCCATTGGCCTCACCAGGCCCTGGCGGTGGTCAGCACGCATGATTTGCCCACACTGCGCGGGTACTGGGCGGCCGAAGATATCGAGGTGCAGTCGCGCCTGGGCTGGCTGTCCGCACCGGATGCGCATGCCCGCGCCTTGATGGAGCGCGCCCAGGACCGCGTGAGGTTGCTCATCGCGCTCAACGAGGAAGGGCTGCTTCCGAGCGGTGCCACTGCGGACCCGCAATCGGTGCCCGAAGCCAACGCGGACTTCGTGGCCGCAGTGCATCGCTATCTCGCCAGAACACCCTGCTGGCTGGCGGCAGTGCAACTGGAAGATGTGACAGGCCAGTTGGAGCAGGTCAATGTGCCGGGCTCCACCGAGGCCATGCAGCCCAACTGGCGCCGCCGCCTGAGCGTACCGCTGGAAAAGCTGGCGACCCATCCCTGCTTTTCGGCCATCGCGGCCGCCATGCGCGCCGAGCGCGGCGGCGCGGCCCTGCCCTTCAGCGAGGCGTTGCCAGCGCTAGATACCGCGGATATTCCCTTGGCGACGTACCGGGTGCAGTTCCACGAAGGCAATACCTTCGAGCAGGTCACCCGGGCCGTCCCCTATTTCCATGCATTGGGCATCAGCCATCTCTACAGCTCGCCGTATCTGAAGGCCGCGCCGGGCAGCACGCACGGTTACAACGTGGTGGACCCGACCCGTCTGAATCCCGAGGTCGGATCGGAGGCGACGCACACCGCCTTGTGCGAGGCGCTGCAAGCGCACGGACTAAGCCAGGTGCTCGACATCGTGCCCAACCACATGGGGGTGCTCGATTCCAACAACCCCTGGTGGCAGGACGTGCTCGAGCATGGGCGAGCCTCCGCCCATGCAGGCACCTTCGACATCGAATGGGAGCCGACCGCACCAGAAATGCACGGGCGGGTGCTTCTGCCCATGCTGGGTGGTCATTACGGGCGCGTTCTCGAATCCGGCGAACTCCAGGTGGCATTCGACCCTCAAGGCGGGCGGTTCAGCATCCGCTATTGGGACCACGAGCTTCCCATCGACCCACAGCATTACGCACGCATTTTTGCAGCCGTGCCGGCCCCTGTTTCCGGCGGCGAACGCGATGGCGACAGTCTGGCGCAGATGCAATCGTTGGTGGACGCATTCGGAAACCTGCCCTCACGCAATACCAGTGACGAGAACGAGCGCGCCATGCGCCAACGGGATGCGCCGCTGCACCAGCGGCGGCTTGCGGAGCTGGCCGGCGAGCACCCCTGGGTGCGCCAATGGATCGAAGCGCTTCTGACACAGTGGAACGGCCAGAAGGACAGCCCGGAAAGCTTCAACGCGCTGGACCAATTGCTGCGCGATCAGGCTTACCGCCTGGCAGACTGGCGTGTGGCAGGGGACGACATCAACTACCGCCGATTCTTCGACGTCAACTCCCTGGCCGCCGTTCGCATGGAAGACCCAGCCGTTTTCGAAGCGACCCACACCTGCATCTTCCGCTGGCTGGCCGAGGGAAAGATCTCCGGATTGCGCATCGACCATCCGGATGGATTGGCCGACCCTGCCCAGTACTTCGACCGACTGCAAAAGCGCTATGCGTCGCTGGCACACGCTGCGGGACGGGAGCCCCGTGCGCTATACCTCATCGTGGAGAAGATTCTTGCCGACCATGAGCCCCTGCCGCAGGATTGGCCTGTGCACGGAGCCACCGGATACAGGTTCAGCAGCCTGGTCAACGGGCTTTTCGTCGAGCCGGCCTCTCAAGCGGCTTTCGACGATGCGTATTCCGCCTTCACCGGCGATCGCAAGGAATTCGAAGAGGCGGTGCACGAGTGCAAGAAGCACATCATCGAAACCTCGCTGTTCAGTGACCTGGGGTGGCTGGCCGACACGCTTTACCGCATCAGCCGCACCGATCGCAAGACCTGCGATTTCACGCGCAACCAGTTGCGCATCGCGCTGACGGAGGTGGCGGCCGTCTTCCCCGTCTACCGCACCTACATCGCGCCTGATGGCTCGGGACTGTCCGACACGGATCGACAGCACATCGAATGGGCCATTGCGGCGGCACGTCGCCGCATGGGCACGGCCGAAGGGGGCGTGCTCGCGTACCTGCAAGGCGTTTTTGTCGGCACGGAAGGCCAGCACCTGCCCGAGTTGCGGGGCGCGTTCCTGCGCCGTTGGCAACAGTTCACGGCGCCGGTGATGGCCAAGTCCGTGGAGGACACCGCGTTCTACCGCTATGTGCGCCTGGTGTCGCTGAACGATGTCGGCTCGGAGCCGCGGCGTTTCGGATTGTCCGGTGCCGCATTCCATCAGGCCAATCTGCAACGGTCGCGGCGGTTACCGCACGGGCTGCTGGCGACGTCCACGCATGACAGCAAACGTTCGGAAGATCTGCGCGCGCGCCTGAATGTGCTGTCCGAGATTCCGGCCCTGTGGGAAGACACGGCCATTCAGCTGCGCGAACTCGGAACCCGTTTCACGACCGAGATCGATGGCACGGTGGTTCCCAGCCCCCATGATCTCTGGGCGCTCTATCAGGCCCTGGTCGGCATCTGGCCGGCAGAAGGCGCCGATGTGAATGAGCGGATCGGCTTGAGGGACCGCGCCAAGCAGTACATGGTGAAAGCCATGCGCGAAGCCAAGCAGGCGACCAACTGGCTATTTCCCAACGAGGCCTATGAGGCGGCCGTTGACCGATATATCGACGGTGTGCTGTCCACGGATCGCTTCGTGCGAGAACTGGAGAAATTCGTCCAGTCCATCGCCCCCTACGGATTTCGCAACAGCCTGTGCCAGCTCGCGCTGAAGCTGACTGTCCCGGGCGTGCCCGACATCTACCAAGGCTGCGAGCAATGGAACTTCAGCCTCGTCGACCCTGACAACCGCAGGCCCGTCGATTTCACAGAACTGGAACGTTCCCTGCAAACGGTACGCTCGCACTACGCTTTTGGCTATCCCTCGGTCCAGGCCTGGCAGGAGATGCTCGGCGCATCCCCGGCACCGCTGGTCAAGCAGCTGGTCACATGGCGGCTGCTTCAGCTGCGGCAAAAAATGCCGGAACTGTTCCTGAACGCCACCTACCTTCCTCTGACCGTGGAAGGCCAGAGCGCCGAACATGCCGTCGCGTTTGCCCGCATTCGGGAAGGCAAAGCCATTGTGGTTGTCTGCTCGCGGTTGCTGTACGGGCTGACCGCGATGGGTTGGCGCGGCACCCGCGTCACGGTTGCCGCGGTACACCCTGCGCTGGACAAAATTCTGAGGTGGAAGAACTGGATGACGGGAGCGGCACTGATAGCAGACAAAGATGGAGGCCTGGAGCTGGACATCGTGATGGGCGAGCTGCGACCAGAGGGCGGTACCTTGCCATTCGTGGTGTTGGTGCCCGAGGACGTCGAATGAAAGTTCTCTTTGTCACGCCTGAATGCGCCCCACTGGTCAAAACCGGTGGGCTGGGCGATGTCAGTGCCGCCCTGCCCCGTGCATTGGCAGCCATGGGGCACGATGTCGCCTTGCTCATGCCGGCCTACGGCGATATGGCCATCACCGGCCAGATCGTGGGTTTGTCTGCCATTGCGCCACGGGGTGCCTGGCCTGCAGCGCAGTTGCTTCAACTGCGTCAGGAAGACGGTTTCATCCTTTACCTGCTTTCTTGCCCCCAACTCTATGCACGCGCGGGCACGCCCTACGGCACACCCTACGGCACGGATCACGATGACAATGCGCTGCGCTTCGGCCTGCTCAGCCACGTCGCGGCAATGATGGGCACACAGGCAACGCCCTGCGGATGGCAGGCCGACATCGTGCATGCCAACGATTGGCCCACCGGACTGGCCCCGTTCTACTTGGCGCAAGCGCGCGCTGTGCGCGACGGCGCCCCAGTGGCACGCAGCGTCATCACCGTGCACAACCTGGCATTTCAAGGCGTCTTTCCAATGCACGCCTGCGATGCCCTGGAGATCCCGCCGGAGCACCGGGGCATCGCGGGTGTCGAGTTCTGGGGTGGAATGTCGATGCTCAAAGCAGGCTTGAACTTTGCCGACGCCATCACCACCGTCAGCCCCACGTACGCACGCGAAATTCAGGGCCCTGAGCTTGGTTTTGGCCTGGATGGGGTCTTGCGGGAGCGTTCCAATGTGTTGTACGGCATTCTCAATGGCGTCGACACAAACATATGGAACCCAGCAAGCGATCCTCTCATCGCTGCGCCTTACAGCCTGGAAAGCCTATCGGGCAAGGCGCTGAACAAAATAGCGTTGCGCCAACGCTGTGGGCTGGATGCCGCGGAAAACCGCATGCTGTTCGGCTTGGTCGGACGACTCACCCAGCAAAAAGGCGTAGATCTGGTGGTAGAAGGCGCGGAGCGTCTGGTAAAGCAAGGTGCACAACTTGTCGTGCTGGGCAATGGCGATCCAGCGATCCAGGCCCGCTTCACTCAACTGGCTGCCCGCTACCCAGAGCACATCAGCGTCACCCTGGGCTTTGACGAATCGCTGGCCCATCAAATCGAGGCCGGCGCAGACTGTTTCCTCATGCCTTCTCGGTTTGAGCCATGCGGACTGAACCAGATGTACAGCCAGATCTACGGAACCCCACCCATCGTCACGCATACGGGTGGACTGGCGGACTCCGTCGTGGATGCAGATTCATCTCCATCGGGAGGCACCGGATTCATCATGCCGCTCGCAACCCAGAAAATGTTTGACGAAGCGGTACAGCGGGCCATCGCGGCATGGCAATCACCTGTCACCTGGGAGTCGCTTCAACGCGCCGGAATGCGGCAAACCTTCGGCTGGGACGCATCGGCCAAAGCCTATTCCGACCTGTACGGTGAATTGCTTGAGTCCTGAGCGCAATGCCGAGACCATCGTTCTGTTCTGTCCTACAAAAAGCGAAAGAGGCCGCGGAAATACTTGCCAAATGCTTGGCAACAAGCATCCTCAATCCGGCGCCTGCACTTCTCTAGGAGATAGAAATGACCCGTAAATCCTGGCCCTTCCTGTCCACATACCAAGAGCGCAGACCTGAGCAGAATGTGGCTTTCTCTTCCACCGATGCGATCCAGCCTCCATTGGGGCAAAACGCCATTTCCCTGGGTACAGAACGGGCAGGAGCAGCTGCGTCATCAATGAACAACTCGCCACTTCGCTGCCCCGACTTCACCATCGGTAATCTTTCGCCTTCGGTGGCTTAAAGGGAGGAGAGGCCGGAACTCGCGGCCCCAACCCTCTCGATAGGAAGGCTTCAGCCTCGCCCGGCAAATGGCATCTTGGTGGCCATTACCGTGTGGAACATCACATTGGCCTCCAGGGGCAAATTGGCCATGTAGAGCACCGACTGGCCGACGATATCCACGTCCATCAACGGTTCAGCCGCTATCTGCCCGTTTGCCTGCTGTACCCCTTGCGTCATGCGCTGGGCAAGCTCCGTCCCCGCATTGCCTACATCGATCTGACCCACTGCAATATCGTATTTCCGGCCGTCCAACGACGCGGTTTTGGTGAGTCCAGAGACTGCGTGCTTCGTGGCTGTGTAGGCAATCGAATGGGGCCGTGGAACGTGCGCAGAGATGGAACCGTTATTGATGATGCGACCGCCTGACGGTTGCTGCGCCTTCATCACACGAAAGGCCTGCTGCAGGCAATAGAACATGCCATTGAGATTAGTGCCGACCACCTTGTGCCACTGCTCCAGCGGCAACTCGTCAATGGGCACAGCAGGCGCGCCGACGCCAGCGTTATTGAACAGCAAATCCACTCGCCCGAAAGCCTCCACTGCTCGGTCGAACAAGGCCCGAACGGCAATGGGATCCGCAACGTCCGTGGGAACCGCCAAGGATCGCCCCGCTGCACCGGCTTCGGCAATCACGGCATGCAACAGCGATTCCCGGCGTCCTGCGAGAACCACACGCCATCCGTCCTTCAACAAGGCCAACACAGCGGCTTTGCCAATGCCTGATCCGGCGCCGGTCACGATGGCCACTTTGGATGAATCACTCATCAACCATTCCTCATGGGATCATTGTTCAACGTAGCGGCGTGGTAACGCTCATCTGCGGGATTTGCGACCCTTGGCGGGAGGTCCCGCACGCTTTCCGGCGGCCTTGGGCGACTGCTTGCGCGAGGAACGCTCGTCAGTCGACACCCGGGTAGCCGATTTGCTGGAGGATTTTCTGTTCGAGCCGCTCGCAGTGTTCGCAGCCCGGCTGTCGGAGGAGCCGGCGCCCGCGGTTGCCTTACCTTTTGTCGGCCGAGGGGGCGCAAGGTCTTCACCTTCACGCATGAGCCGAAAATCGATCTTGCGGCCATCGAGATCCACCCGGCTCACCTGCACCCGCACGCGCGAGCCGATCGCATAGCGGATTCCAGTGCGTTCGCCGCGCAATTCCTGGCGGGCCTCGTCGAACTTGAAATACTCGCCACCCAGCTCAGTGATATGCACGAGGCCTTCGACATACATGGCGTCCAACGTCACGAAGATGCCGAAGCTGGTGGCTGCGCTGACCACACCGCTGTACTCCTCGCCCAGGTGCTCACGCATGTACTTGCATTTGAGCCAAGCCTCGACATCCCTGCTGGCCTCGTCCGCCCGGCGCTCATTGGCGCTGCAGTGCAGCCCTGCCGCTTCCCAGGCCTGCGTTTCCCGGGTGCTTGCCGGAGCCTCCTTTCGCGGCTGCATGGTGGGCGCAGCGACGCGCGCAGCCAGGCGCTTGGCCAGCTTGGCATGGGCTTCGCCAGGCATGGGCAATGCCGGCAGCCGGTATTTTGTTTTACCGAGGATGGCCTTGATCACCCGGTGAACCAGCAGATCAGGGTAACGGCGTATCGGGCTGGTGAAGTGGGTATAGGCCTCGAATGCAAGCCCGAAATGGCCGCTGTTGATCGGCGTATAGATGGCTTGCTGCATCGATCGCAGCAACATCGTATGGATCTGCTGAGCGTCGGGGCGGTCCTTGGTGGCGTCGGCAATGGCCTGGAAGTCGCCAGGCTTCGGATCGTCGCCGATCGACATGCCCACCCCCATGGCCTTGAGGTAATTGCGCAGGATCTCCTGCTTCTCCGGTGTCGGCCCTTCATGCACCCGGAACAAGCCAGGCTGCCCACCTTGCGCGATGAAATCGGCGCTGCAGACATTGGCAGCCAACATGGCTTCTTCGATGAGGCGGTGCGCGTCATTGCGGGTACGTGGCACGATCTTCTCGATGCGGCCGTTGTCATCGCAAATGATCTGCGTCTCGGTCGTTTCGAAATCCACGGCACCGCGCACATGCCGCGCAGCCAACAGGGCCCTGTAAACGTCGTGCAGATTGAGCAGGTCTTTGACGCGGGGCTTGCGCTTCGTCGCCTCCGGTCCACGGGTATTGGCCAAGATGGCGGCCACCTCGGTGTAGGTGAAGCGGGCGTGGCTGAACATCACCGCGGGATAGAACTGGTACGCATGCACATCGCCCTTGGCCGTGATGAGCATGTCGCACACCATGCACAGGCGCTCCACCTCGGGATTCAGCGAGCACAGACCGTTGGACAGTTTCTCGGGCAGCATGGGAATCACGCGCCGGGGGAAATAGACGCTCGTCGCCCGGTCATAAGCGTCGATATCGATCGCGCTGCCAGTCTCCACGTAATGGCTCACATCCGCGATCGCCACCAGCAGTCGCCACCCCTTGGCGCGGCCAACCTTGGCTGGCTCGCAGTACACGGCATCGTCGAAATCGCGCGCATCTTCGCCATCGATGGTGACCAGCGGCACGTCCGTCAGGTCCACCCGGCTGCGCTTGTCCTGCGCGCGGACCTTATCGGGCAGTGCTTTGGCCTGCGCCAAAGCATCGGCCGAAAATTCGTGCGGCACGCCGTATTTGCGCACCGCGATCTCGATCTCCATGCCTGGATCGTCCACCTCGCCCAGGACCTCGGTGATTCGGCCAACCGGCTGCCCGAACAGGGCTGGCGGCTCGGTCAGTTGAACCACGACCACCTGCCCTGGTTTTGCCGTTCCAGTGGCCCCTTTGGGGATCAAAACATCCTGGCCATAGCGCTTGTCTTCCGGGGCCACGAGCCAGACACCGCTCTCTTGAAGCAATCGCCCGATGATGGGCTGGTCGGGCCGCTCGACGATTTCAACCACGCGCCCTTCCGGACGGCCCCGGCGATCCTGGCGAACGATCCGGACACGCACGCGATCCTTATGGAGCACGGCACGCATCTCGTTGGGGGGAATATAGATATCGGATTCGCCATCGTCTCGCTGCACAAATCCATGCCCGTCGCGATGCCCCTGCACACTGCCTTCGATCTCGTCTTCATTGCGCGCAGCAGGTGCGCCAGGGGTCGTTTTTTTGATATACAATCTGAGTCTTTCCTGAAATGCCCAGGTGGCGGAATTGGTAGACGCACTAGTTTCAGGTACTAGCGAGTAACATCGTGGAGGTTCGAGTCCTCTCCTGGGCACCAAGTTTAACGACAACCTGCAGGGTTGTCGGCCAAAAAAGCCGCTTCTTTTGAAGCGGCTTTTTTTATTGTCCGCATTCCCGGCGCATGGCATGGTTGCACAATAAATTTTGCAACTCAGCCAGAGCCTTCAAAAAAGACTCTATAATTCGAGTCTTTCCTGAAATGCCCAGGTGGCGGAATTGGTAGACGCACTAGTTTCAGGTACTAGCGAGTAACATCGTGGAGGTTCGAGTCCTCTCCTGGGCACCAAATTCAAAAAAGCCGCTGTGAAAACAGCGGCTTTTTTTTTGCCCGATGCGCCATGAACCTGATGTCATGGCTCGGCTCATTCCGTGATGAGCCGCTCCACCATCGGCGTGGCTACGCGACCGGAGGCTGGAGCCTTCTGCCAACCACCAACCCGCAGTTCTCCATTGGCGGGTTGGTAGAACAGCAAGGCCGGTTGGGCCAAACGGCCTTGCTGTATTCGCGTTTATTTACGCAGCAGGGTCTTCAACGCGTTCTGCAATCTGCGGGCGCTGGTTTCGTCGGTTGCACTTGCAAGCACCCGGGCCACATCCTGGCCCCACGTCTGGACGGGCGTGGGATCGTTTCGGCGCGTGAGCAACTGGAGTTGGAGTGCACGGCGGGCCTGCAACTGCTCCGCAGGGGTAGGCACTTCGGCCGCCATTTCCAACCTCAGCAAAGCCTCCGATGCATCCCCTTGGGGCGCGGCAGAAACCGCCTGGGTCCATGCCGTGCGGACGGACGCTTGTACTCCCAATTCCTGCACGCTGGGCAACTGGGCTGCGTCACGTTTTTGCCAAGCGGCAATCAGCTGGGTGAGTGCCTCGCCATGCGCTTGCGCAGCCAGTTTGCGCAGTGTGAGTTGCGCATGTTCGAGTGCCTCGCGCTGGGCACGGAAAGCACTGTCGCCCAGGCGAGGACCGCGGGCTTCCGAACGGTCCCCAAACCGATCACCCCGATCCCCGAACCGGTCGCCCCGCGCATCGCCACCCCGGCCCGGGCCGGAGGCATCGCGCGGACCTCGTCCGTCTTTGCGGTCTCCCGGCCGTGCTGGACGGCCCGGCAGTGCAGGAGCATCTTTTTTCATACCCGGGCGATCGTCGCCACGCACAGCCACCACGGGACGTGGCGCAGGCTTCGGCGCCGCGGCAGGCGGCGGAGCCTGATCTGCATCGGCGCCCTCCCCTTCCGAAGCCGCGGCCCCCTCTGCGGGTGAGGAAGTCACGTTGTCCGACGCGGTAGCTGGCCTGTTCTGCGCAGCGGATGCTGCCGCTTCATTGGCCAATGCCTGTCCACGCAGCGCAGCCTCCAGAGCGACCATTGCGCCACGGATCTTTTGCGCATCGCCGCTGGCATTCGCTTCCTCCAGCGCCTTGGAGGCTTCCAAAACGACGCGGTCCCGGGCGCTGATCTCGCCAGCCATCTTGTCGCGATCAGCGGATTTGCGATTGAACGCTTCGTCAATGGGCTTGCGGAAGGCATCCCACAATTTCTGTTCGTGCTTGCGGTCCAGTGGCACGGACTGCGCTTCAGCCTGCCAGCGCTGCTGCAGTGCCTTCACCGCGTCGACCCGCAGTGTCGACGCAGCCCCCAATGCGGTTGCCTCATCGATCAGCGCATGCCGACGTGCCAAGCTGTCCTTCTGCGCGGTTTCGAGCGGCGCGGCGGCGGCGGCCATGGCTTCTTTCCATTGGGGCTGCAGTTCAGCAAACACCTTTTCGCTGACATGACCGCCATCGCGCCACCGATCGCCGAACTGGTGGAGCGCACGGTTGACCGCCTTCCAATCGGGCTGCCCGGCCGCTGCCTGGGCCGCCGTCCAAGCCTTCACCTCGTCCAACAAGGCCACACGCTGGGCTTTGTGCTCAGCCGCATCGGCGCGCACCTTTTCCAGCCACGCCTCGACCACCTTGTGGGCTGCATTGCACGCCTCGTCGAATTTTTTCCACAGCGCATGGTTGGCCGGCCCCCCTTGGTCTGCCTGCTTCCACTGTTCGCGCAACTGCCGCAGCGTTTCCTGCATCTTGCGGCCGCCCAAAGCCTGGCCTTCGGGACGTTGCAGCAACCCTTCCGCACGGGCCACCAGATCTTCCCGAACCTGGTCCGCGCTCCAGCGCTGCCAGCCTTCGAGTTCACCCGCCGCAACCAAAGCGGTGTGCACCTGCTGCTCCAGTGCCGCATCGATGTGCTTGCCATGGGTTTTCAGCACGCTGCGCAGCGCGGCTGCAGCGCCTGCGCTGGCTTTGCCGTGGCCTTCCGCTGTCTCTCGCTCCAGTTTGCCCAATGCGTCGCGCACGGACTGCATCGCCTTGTCTCGCACTTCAGGATCCACCTTGGAGCGTGCGGGAGGCCGCACGGCCGGCTGTGCCGCGGCTGCGGCTTCCGATGGTTGACCACGCGCCACCCGAAGCTCATCCGCCCACACGGGGACAGGGGGCAACGCTGCCGCAGGATCTTCCGACGCAGCAACCGCCTGCGCGACCGCCGGCTGGAATGCATCCCACACCACGAGCAACTGAGTGCGCGAAGCATCCAGCAACGGCGGGAAGCGCGCTTCCACGCTGGCCCAGGATGGGTCGTCCGTCAGTTCCTGCGCCTGTTGCTGCCAACGGCCCACGTCGGTGCGCAGCGCCTCCAATGCGGCCTGAGCATCACGCCAGGGCTTGGTGGACAGCACCTCGATGCGCTGGGCCAGCAACACTGCGGCCTCGCGCTGCACCTGCACACGGTGCTGCAGATCTTCGATGACCTTCATGCGCTCTGCCAATTGCACCTTGAGCGATGCCAAAGGTTCCCGCGACAAAGGGGCTCCCGCCTTGGCCGCGTCGCGCTGCCAAGCCAGCGCGTCGGCAATGTTCAGCTTGGCAGCAGCCAGCAAGCCCTGCGCCTTTTCGGCCCACTCGGCAGCGATCGCCTCCTGGCCCTTGGCACGCCGGATTTCATCGAGGCGCTCGCGAACAGCACGGGCCGCGCCCTTGTCGCGCCCACTCAGTTCCTTGAACACCTCCTGCAACTGCTCCGCCGAAGGCTGGGTCTGCAGCCATTCGCGAATGCGCGATGCCCTCTCTCCCGAGGTCGCGGCGGAAAACGCGCCGCCCGTCAGCGCATCCAAGGGATGCGGCTCGGTGTGCTTGGCCGGGGCCGGGTTCACTTCGGGTGCGTCAGACATTTTGTTGCGAGAAGAAAAGGGAAACATGGATTCAGGGGGTAAAAGGCCGTGGCCGAGGGAGCCAGCGCCTACAGGCAGCGCAGATGACGCCGCCGACAAGGGCGCTATTTTCGCCCGGTTTTAGCAAGTCCCCTACATGGGGCGTTTTTATTCGGACTCCGCGGGCACACGGGGCCATGGTTCAGACACTGGAACGCTGAATATGGGGTGCAGCGCTGCGACTGCAATACGGCAATGTAGCCCACGGCCATGGATGGATGAAAAAGCTTGTTTCCACCGGATGCGCCCTGTCAGCGAGTGGACAAAGTAAGTTCTGCGTGGGGCGCCCCGTTCGCACTCTCCGAATCGATTTTCGGTGCGCCGACGAACAATCGCCCCAGCGCGACTTGCCGCCCCGCCAGGTAGTCACGGACCGCCACTGCCCGTGCCTGTGCCAGCTCTCTCATCGCCTCATCGGGAATTGCCATGTCCGCCAATAACAAGGCTTCCATTTCTGGCACGAACAAATCCTTCGCCATGCCGACCAGATTGCGGGGCTTGGCCATGTCGGTGCGGCGATACACCTCCTTGAGCGAGTCAGCGTACTGCGGAGAACCCGGCGCAGGCGCCTGGGGTTCCGAGGGCGCTTGATCGCCCCGCGCAGCCATGCGGCGCGCTTGTGCCGCCACCCGGGACTGCAGCGCGGCCCGTTTCCAGCCCTCTTGTTCGGCTTCTCGCTGAGCGTGCCCGGCGACGGTCATGTTCAGTCCCGGTCGGTCCGAGAGTGCCTGCCCGATCTTGTCGAGCGTCTTTCGGGCTTCATCGTCAAGGGCCGCGCTGCCCGGGGCGAAGTTGACGCGATCCAGCTCAGAACTGCCCCCCATCCATCCGGCCAGCAATGAAAACGGCGAAGTGATCGCCTTCATCACCAAGTTGCCCACCGCGCGAAAAATCACCGGCCCCAGGCGGAACTGGGGGTCGTTCAGCGAGCCATTGATCGGCAGTTCCACGTCGATCACACCATTGCGGTCAGCCAGCAAGGCAACGGCCAGGCGCACGGGCAAACTGGCCGGAGCGCCCTCCACCGGCTCGCCAAAACGCAATTGATTCAGCACGAGCTTGTTGCTGGCCGTCAATTGACCATCTGGCAGAACACGATAGTTGACGTCCATGCTCAGCTTGCCCCGCTCGATGCCATGGCCCGCGTACTTGATGCTGTAGGGCGAAAGCGGCGGCAGTTCCAGATCGCGCATCCGGCCTTGGATGTCCAGTGCCAAGGGCTTGGCCAGCGGATTCAGGCGCCCCGTGATGTCGAGCGAGGCCGAGCCCTGCGCCCGTCCGCGCAGTTGAAGTTCGGCCATGGCGGGCTCACCGCCCTCGGCGGAGGGCGCGGACGCAAAAGCCCCCAGGCGACCATTCAATTCGCTCAGGTCCGCTGAATAGTTGGGCCGAACGAACGAATCGGTAAAACGCACCGAACCGCCAGTGAGCACCACGGGGCCGAAACGCATGACCGGCGCCATTGCCGGCTTGGTGGCCTGGGGCGGCGTCGAGCCAGCCGCTGGGGTGATGTCGGGGGAAGCCTCCACTGTTGCCGATCCACCGGGTGGCCCCTGGGCAGGCTGAGCAAGGTCCTGCAGATTGATGCGTCCATTCGGCTGAACGATGATTCGGGCAAAAAAGTCGCTCAACGCCGTTTCCTTGACGTCGAGCGCGGTTGGCTTTCCGGGCGCCAGGGTGAAATCCACCCCCTGCAGGGCCAGCGACTTCCAGTTCAGCAGTTCTTCCCCGCGGATGGGTGCAGCACCGTCGACCGGTCCATTCGCGGCTGGGCGAACGGCCAGGGCCCTCACCCGCACGTCGTCCAGTGCGGCATTGCCCCGCACGCCGACGGCCGGGCCGTCGGTTTGCGCGGCATAACGCACCTCGCCATTGAAGCTGCCGAGGGCACGCACGACATCGACCGCCAACGGGTTGTCCACATACGGCTTGAAGGGATGCAGTGGCAGGCGGGACGCCTGCACCTTGCCCTGTGCCAACAGGGGCGTCATCTGCACCGTTCCTTCATAGGCAAGGTTGCCGGGATCTGTCCGCCCGGCCCCAAGGCGTGCCGATAGCGACAACGACACTGGAGGTGCGCCGGCATTCACAGGCCATGCCAAGCCCTTGGCCCGCATCTGGAAGGTGTCGAGCAGTACCGCCACAGGCTGTGCCTTGGCCGCATCGTTGAACGCCAGCGCTCCACCGTCCACCGACACTTCGGCCAGTTGCACGCTCCAGCCGGGGGCTGAGTCCGTCCGCGTTGCGGAGGTGACTGGCACACGGCCTTTCCCTGCGGTGCCGGGCACCGTCGTCAGCCAGCGCTCCACCATCCAGCGCCCGTCCCCAGTGCGCTCCAGGCGCACTTTGGGCTGCGATGTCGCCACCCGCGCGATGGCAACGGTGCGCTGCGGCATCCGGATCAACGCATCCTCGACCTCGATGCGGCCGATTTCAGCCCAGGCCGCGTTGTTGCGCAGGCCCGAGACCGTGGCGGTCCCCGCTGGGCAGTCCCGACCAGCCGGAGCACAGGCCCATTCGGCGCGGTCCACCGACAGCTTCGCGATCTTTGCCGCCCACGCGGAGCCGTTCCAGGCGATGCCCCCATCGGAATCCAGCGTACCGTCCAGTTGGGGCTGGACGAGGTTGGCCAGGTATGGCCGGGCCATGGACAACGGCCAGCCCCGGGCGGACACGGCCACGCGGCCCGATTGCGCCAGCACCTCCCCTTGAAGCGACAAGGTCGCGGCGTCGCTCCCCGCTTCGGACGACAGCCGCGCATCCGCAGTGAACTGCACTGGCCGGGTGAGTGGCAAGGCCAGCCGGGTCGCGCGCACCCGCAGGTCGCGGGCCGAGATGCGGGCGGGCACTGCTGTCCCATCGTCCAGCCAGTCCACCTGCCCGCCATTGATGGCCACCCGATCCAGCACCACATCCCACGGTGCATCAGGAGCCGCAGTGGTCTCCGCCTTCGTGGCACCCTGGCCTTGTGCCGCGCCGCCCAGCACGGCCATGCGCCCTTGCCGGTCACGCCGCAACGTCGCATGTGGCCCGCGCCACTCCAGCGAAGCCACATGCACCTTCCGCTGGAAGGGCTGCAGCGCCGCCACCTGGGCGGTGGCCATGTCGAACGACAGCAGTGGGCCACCCTGTCGATCGCTCACGCGCGCACCATGGACCTGCACGACGCCGCTCACCGAAAGAGCAGGTTCGGACTGTTTCTGGAACGTCAGCCGCAGATCGGCGTCCAGCGTGCCTTGCTCGATGCGTACCGGCATGGCGGGAGGAAGGTAGGCCAGGAACGGCTGCAGATCCAACCCCTTGAATTGCAGCGTGGCTTCGGTGTCCCGGCTGTCCAGAAATGGCGTGCTCTGGGCCCCGGTCGTGAACGCCGTACCGTTCAGTTGAAAGGCGAGATGGGGCGCGACCTTCACGGTGCGGTCCGCGGGCAGATTGCTCAGAAACGGCACGCTCAGGGAAAATCCACGCACGGTGTGGACCCGTTTTTGTGGCGCATCGCCGAAATCCACGGCACCGTCCCTCACCACGATGTTGTAGAACGAAAACCGCTGGGGCTGCGCATGAGGCGCGGCCGTCGCCGAGGATGGTGCCGAGAGCTTTTTCAGCAGGTCATCGAAGTCGGTCTGCCCAGCCGACGTGCGCGACAGACGCAATGTGGGTCCATCGACCTCCAGCGCGTCGATCACCGGCGCCAGATGCCAAAGGGACTGCAGTTCTGCATCTATATAGAGGCGCTGAATTTCTAACTGGGGCTCCTTGCCCGAAGTGTCTGCAGCCATCCTCAGATCCCGCAGTTCCAGCTCCAGGGTCCATGGCTTGAAATCGATCTTCCCGACAGACAGTTCTCGCCCCAATTGCTCGGACACCTTGGTGTGCAGCACGTAGCGCAGCACGGTCGGAACCACGGCCCAGGCCAGCGCCCAGAATCCCAGCCCAGCCAGCAACGTCCACGCCACGCGGCGCACCCACAGGTTTTTGATGATCGAAAGCGCTTGCAGGGGCACGTCAGAGTCCGGTTTTCATTGCACAGATCATGGGATTCGAGCAGAAATCGGCCGGGTCAACATGTAACCAGTCGCAAAAAAGAAAGCCCGGTGGGATCTGTCGATCCGCACCGGGCTTGACGGCTGACACAACGGTCTTTTGCCATCATTTGCACCCTGGAGCTTGAACGTCCACGGGGCAGGAGGCAAGGTATTGCCTCCGGGGTCTGCCTTGGAAGTTTGACCAGTCACCTTCAGTGCACTGCATGCGTCTGGAGGGCGGCTCCGCTTCGTCCGGCGATGCCTGAATCACTCAGGCAAGGCCACTTTAGCCAAGTTGGCGGACCACCACAAGCTGGATTTTCAATCGCCCTCCATGCCTCGATTGCATTCATCACGGCGGGGCTGCAGAAGCGGTAACGATGCCTCATGCAAGAGTGCCGATGCATCCTATAAACCTGTGTTTCCTACCAGATTTTTAAGATCGAATTGATCTAACGATCGGTTTTGTTAGTATTGACTCTGTATTAAGAGCCCTCCTAGAATCCGCGAGCCCTGAAAAACGGGGTTGACGATCTTCCATCCGCTGCCGATCCCGGCTAAGTCAGTTCGGTCATTGAACGCTCTCCGGAGGCAATGCGAACCTGATGGCGTACCAATCCAGGCGAGATGCCTGGCACGGCCTGGCCCCTTGTGGGCCACCTTGCTCAGGCCTCGACTCAGAAAGGAAAAGCTACATGACAGCGTTAGGAACAGTGGTCGCCGGAGTGCGAACGTTCGCATCCGATGTGATCGACGGTTTTCTTGAAATCACCCACAGCAGCTTCGCTCTCCTTGGCCTGGCTGTCGCTTTTGCCGTCATCACTTTGACCGCGCGTCCCGACCTGCGCCAGACTGGAGAAGAAAAGCTGATGGGCTGGCTGCAAGCCCGCCAGGTCGCGGTCATGGGCACGCCCATTGAGCCGGAAGCCAGCGAGCGCGCCACGGCGAGCAATCCGAAGGAGCTGCCCAAGGAGCAGGCAGCCGTCACCTACTGGCTCAGCAAGAAGTACCGTGTGGCGCCGGAGCCTTTGGCAGTGCTGGTGGCCGAAGCCTATGAAATCGGCGGCAAGACCAAGCTGGACCCCACGTTGATCCTGTCGATCATGGCCGTGGAATCGAGCTTCAACCCCTTCGCCCAGAGCGCGGTGGGCGCCCAGGGCCTGATGCAGGTCATGACGAATGTGCACACCGACAAGTACCAGAATTTCGGTGGCCACTTCGCGGCCTTCGATCCGGTGAGCAACCTGCGCGTGGGCGTGAAGGTGCTGCAGGAATGCATCACCCGCGCCGGGTCCCTCGAAGGCGGCTTGCGCTACTACGTCGGCGCGGCCAATCTGCCCGACGATGGCGGGTACGCCGCCAAGGTGCTGGCCGAGCACTTCCGCCTGCGCCAGGTGGCCAGCGGCCGCTCGGTGCCCTTGCAACCGCCGGCTCCCACCACGCCGGCTGCCCCGCCGATGCTCTCCACGCAGGCGCCGGCACAGACCGTTCCCGCCAAGGCGGCCGCCGAAGCAGAAGCCCCCAAGGCCAGCGCCGACAAGGTGGCGCTTCTCTCCGACCTTTGAACCGACGGTGCCCGACTTGGGGCATCGATTCATCCTCGGGCTCCAGGCCCGGTGCGGTCAGCTACACTCGCGGGGTACGCAACTGGCGATAGGCGCGGCACTCCACTGCCGCCGCTGACGTGGAAACCGACAGGGGTTCACCCCCTGTGAACCACTGGGGAGCGTGCCGCACGGGCTGAAAGGCCTGCTGTGTTCCGCCGTTCGCCTGGGCAGCCCTTGTTTCAAGGGACACCAGTTCATAGGACTGCCAACATGTACCAACGCAATATCCTCGTCAGCCAGGCCGACCCTGAAATCTGGGCCGCCATCCAGGCCGAAAACGTTCGCCAGGAACAGCACATCGAGCTGATCGCCAGCGAAAACTACGCATCCCCCGCCGTCATGGCCGCCCAGGGCTCGCAGCTCACCAACAAGTACGCCGAAGGCTATCCCGGCAAGCGCTACTACGGCGGCTGCGAGAATGTGGACGTGGTCGAGCAACTGGCCATCGACCGCGTGAAGAAGCTCTTCGGTGCCGAAGCCGCCAACGTGCAGCCCAACTCCGGCTCGCAGGCCAACCAGGCCGTGCTGCTGGCCTTCCTCAAGCCCGGCGACACCATCCTCGGCATGAGCCTGGCCGAAGGCGGCCACTTGACGCACGGCATGCCGCTGAACATGAGCGGCAAGTGGTTCAACATCGTCTCGTACGGCCTCAACGACAAGGAAGAGATCGACTACGACGCGCTCGAAGCCAAGGCCCGTGAACACAAGCCCAAGCTGATCATCGCCGGCGCATCGGCCTATTCCCTGCGCATCGACTTCGAGCGCTTCGCAAAGATCGCCAAGGAAATCGGCGCGATCTTCTGGGTGGACATCGCCCACTACGCCGGCCTCGTGGTCGCGGGCCAGTACCCCAACCCCGTGCCCCATGCCGACGTGGTCACCTCCACCACGCACAAGAGCCTGCGCGGCCCGCGCGGCGGCATCATCCTGATGAAGTCCGAGCACGAGAAGGCCATCAACAGCGCCATCTTCCCCGGCCTGCAGGGCGGCCCGCTGGAACACGTGATCGCCGCCAAGGCCGTGGCTTTCAAGGAAGCGCTGGAGCCGGGCTTCAAGGCCTACCAGGAACAGGTCGCCAAGAACGCCAAGGTGTTCGCCGAGACGCTGATCGAGCGCGGCCTGCGCATCGTGAGCGGCCGCACCGAGAGCCACGTGATGCTGGTGGATCTGCGCGCCAAGGGCATCACCGGCAAGGAAGCCGAAGCCGCCTTGGGCAACGCCCACATCACCATCAACAAGAACTCGATCCCCAACGACCCTGAAAAGCCGATGGTGACCAGCGGCATCCGCGTGGGCACGCCGGCCATCACGACGCGGGGCTTCAAGGAAGAGGAAACGCGCCTCACGGCCAATCTCCTGGCCGATGTGCTGGACAACCCGCGCGACGAGGCCAACCTGGCCGCGGTGCGGGCCAAGGTGCACGCGCTGACCTCGCGCTTTCCCGTCTACGGCTGATCCATGCCCCGCTCTCCGCTCAGCGCCGCCTGCCCTGGCCCAACCGGGGCAGAACGGGCGCTGGCGCCAGCCTCGGCCCGCTCGGCGGCCCTTCTCCGCCGGCATGATGGGAGGGCCTTCCGATGAAGTGCCCTTTCTGCAGCCACCCCGAAACGCAGGTGGTGGAAACGCGGGTGGCCGAGGACGGGGATTTCGTGCGCCGCCGCCGCCAGTGCGGCGCGTGCGACAAGCGCTTCACCACCTACGAGCGGCCGGAAGTGAACTTTCCGTCCATCGTGAAGAAGGACGGCCGGCGCATCGAATACGAGCGGGCCAAACTGCTGGCCTCGTTCAACCTGGCGCTGCGCAAGCGCCCGGTCAGCACGGTGCAGATCGACAGCGCCATCGAGCGCATCGAGGAAACGCTGCTCAACCTGGGGCAGCGCGAAGTGCCTTCCAGCCAGATCGGCGAGTGGGTGATGCGCGAGCTCAAGAAGCTGGACAAAGTGGCCTACATCCGCTTTGCCAGCGTGTACCGCAGCTTCGAGGACATCGACGACTTCCGCGCGCTCGTGGACGAAGTGCGCAAGTAAGAATCGATGACCTGGGGTCTTTCGGGCCCTCACTGCATGACTACCATGCGGCTAAAGCTATCGATTTCATAGCAAACGAAAACGGCGCGCTGTCTGACAAGGCAGGCGGACACGTGGCCGCCTCTGCGTTCTAAACTGGACCGCTTCGTCCGCCGGAGCGGTCTGCGTGCCCGGCGTCCTCGCTACGATCCGCGCCCGCCGCCCTCGCTCCATGGAATCCCAGCCGCCGATTTCCAACCATCCCACTTCGCCCGCATCCGCTTTCCAAACCCCCAGCGGGCCTGCCCACCGCCACACCTGGCAATTCTTTCGCGCCGGTGGCGTGGACCAGGTCACCATCCGCACCGGCGCCGACATCGCCCACCTGGCCGAGCTGGACCAGAAACTCTGGGTGGCCCTGGCCTGCCCCACGCGCGGCATCGAGTTCGACCCACGCACGCTGGACCTGATCGACACCGACAAGGACGGGCGCATCCGCCCGCCAGAACTGCTGGCGGCCTGCGCCTGGGCCTGTGCCCGGCTGGGCGACCCCGACCTGCTGGCCCGGCCGGCCGATGCACTGGATCTGGAGGCCATCGACGCCACCACGGACGAGGGTGCCGCGCTGGTGGCGCAGGCGCGGCGCATCCTCGCGCTGGCCGACCAGCCCGAGGCCACCACCATCACGCTGGCCCAGGTGCTGGAACGCAGCGAACAGCTGAGCGCCATGCGCTTCAACGGCGATGGCGCGATCACGCCGGACACGGCGCAGGACGACACCCCGGCGCGGGAGGCCATCGAGCAGATCATCGCCACGCACGGCAGCGTGCCCATCGAGCAGAAACCCGTGAAAGGCGTCGCCCAGGAGGCCCTGAAAGGGGTGGACCGCGCGCATGCCGAGGCCTTCTTTGCCGAGGTGGCGAAATGGCACGCCTGGTCGGCCCAGGCCAATGACCGCACCGCCGGACTGGCGCTCGGCGATCGCACGCTCGTGGCCACGCAGGCGATGAACGCGGTGCGGCACAAGATCGACGATTTCTTCGCGCGGTCCCGGCTCGCCGCCTACGATCCGCGCGCGGCGGCGGCACTCAACCCCACGCAGGAGGAATACGCCTCGATGGCGGGGGTCGATCTGGATGCATCGTCCCCCGCGGTGGCCGCCCTGCCCCTGGCGCCCATCACGCCCCATGGCGCCCTGCCCCTGGCGCGCGGCACCAATCCCGCCTGGGCACAGGCCCTGCAGACCTTCCGGGAGCAAGCGGTGGAGCCGCTGCTCGGCCGCCCCGCCGAGGCGCTGACCGAAAAAGAATGGGAGCAGGTGCAGAAGGCCCTGGCCCCCTGCCAGCAATGGCTGGCCGACAAGCCGGCCACCCGGCTGGATGCGCTCAAGGACGACGCCATCCGCCAGTTGCACGAGAGCGGCGTGCGCGAGCGCGTGATGGCCCTGATCGAGCAGGACGAGGCCGAGAAGGCGCACAACACACAGATGCTGGACCTCGAGAAGCTGCTGCGCTTTCGGCGCGACCTGCTCTTGCTGCTGAACAACTTCGTCTCGTTCTCGGCGTTCTACCAGCGCGAAGGCGCGATCTTCCAGGCCGGAACGCTGTACCTGGACGCACGCAGCTGCGACCTGACCGTGCAGGTGGCGGATGCGGGCAAACACGCCAAGCTCGCCGGGCTGGCCAAGACCTACCTGGCCTACTGCGACTGCACGCGCAAGGGACAGAAGATGACCATCGTGGCGGCGTTCACGGCGGGCGACGTGGACTTTCTGTTCGTGGGGCGCAACGGCGTCTTCTACGACCGGCAGGGCCAGGACTGGGACGCCACCATCACCAAGCTGATCGAGAACCCGACCAGCATCGCGCAGGCGTTCTTCTCGCCCTACAAGAAATTCCTGCGGATGATCGAGGAGCAGGTGGCCAAGCGGGCCTCGGCCAGCGATGCGCGGGTGGAAAAGTCCCTGGGCGCCACGGCCGGGCAATTGGCCAACACGCCGCTCAAGGCTGGCGGCACCACGCCCGCCGCCTCCACCGTGGTGGAGCCCGGGCGCCGCACCGACGTGGGCACGGTGGCGGCGATCGGTGTGGCGTTGGGCAGCATCAGCGCCGTGCTGGTGGGCATCTTCGGCAAGTTCGTGGACCTGGGGGTGTGGATTCCGCTGGCGCTCGTCGGCATCGTGCTGGCCATTTCCGGGCCGAGCATGCTGATCGCGTGGCTCAAGCTGCGCCAGCGCAGCCTGGGGCCGATCCTGGACGCGAGCGGCTGGGCCATCAATGGCCGCATGCGCATCAACACGCGGCTGGGAGGCTCGCTGTCGCAGACGGCGCATGTGCCCGCCAACGCACGCCGGTTGCTGGACGATCCGTTCGCCGAATCGCGCCGGCCGGTGTGGCTGGCGGCGGGGGGATTGCTGGTCGTCGCCGTGCTGGCGGTGGCCGCCTGGCGCTGGTACCGGCTGGAGCATGCGCCGGCATCGGTCCCTGTCGCCGCCCCCGTTGCCACCACGGGCAGTGCACCGGCCACGGCAACCCCCGGTGCACCGGCGGCGTCGGTCCCTGTGGCGCCCCCCGTGCCTGCCTCGGCCGCGCGCTGAGGCGCGGGCGGCCTGAGGGCCCCGAACTCAGAGAAACGATGCCTGGATCGGTGGCACGTGTGGCTCGACGTCGCCGCACTGCCCGCGGTGGCGCAGGGCATGGTCCATCACGACCAGCGCCAGCAGGGCCTCGGCGATGGGTGCGGCGCGGATGCCCACGCAGGGGTCGTGCCGGCCCTTGGTGATGACCTCGGTGCTCTGGCCGTGCACGTCGATGGATTCGCGCGGGCTGATGATGGAACTGGTGGGCTTGATGGCCAGCGACACCTCGATGTCCTGCCCCGTGCTGATGCCGCCGAGCACACCGCCGGCGTTGTTGCTGGCAAAGCCCCTGGGCGTGAGCGAATCGCCGTGGGTGGTGCCGCGCTGCGCCACGCTGGCAAAGCCCGCGCCGATCTCCACGCCCTTGACGGCATTGAGCCCCATCATGGCGTGGGCGATGTCGGCATCCAGCTTGTCGTACAGCGGCTCGCCCAGGCCGACCGGCACGCCCGTGGCCTGCACGCGGATGCGCGCGCCGCACGAATCGCCCGACTTGCGCAGCGCGTCCATGTAGTCCTCGTACGCGGACACGTCGGCGACCGGCGCGAAGAACGGGTTCTGGGGCACGTGGTCCCAGCTTTCGAACGGAATGGCCAGCTCGCCGATCTGCGTCATGCAGGCGCGAAAGCGAACGCCGTATTTTTCGGACAACCACTTCTTGGCGACCGCGCCGGCCGCCACCGTGGGGGCGGTGAGCCGCGCCGACGAACGCCCGCCGCCGCGCGGGTCGCGGATGCCAAACTTGTGCCAGTAGGTGTAGTCGGCGTGGCCGGGGCGAAAGCTCTCGGCGATGTTGGAGTAGTCCTTGCTGCGCTGGTCGGTGTTGCGGATCAGCAGGGCGATGGGCGTGCCGGTGGTCTTGCCTTCGTACACGCCGGAGAGGATCTCGACCGTGTCGGCCTCGTTGCGCTGGGTGACGTGGCGGCTGGTGCCGGGGCGGCGGCGGTCCAGGTCGGCCTGGATGTCCGCCTCGGACAGGGGCATGCCGGGGGGGCAGCCGTCGATCACGCAGCCGATGGCCGGGCCGTGGGATTCACCGAAGTTGGTGACTGCGAATAGGGTGCCGAGTGTGTTGCCGCTCATGGGGCGCGATTATCACCGAGCCTTGCGGCCCGGCCCGGCCCGGCCCATCCCACCCCGCGCCGAATGCTATTAAAAACATAGCAACCCAGGCAATCGATACCCCGGCATGGGGCCGGTTAGGCTTGAAGGGAGCGATCAGACCGCCGGGCGGGCGTCTTCCTCGGGCCAGTCGCGGATGTAGGCCTTGAGCATCTTGTTCTCGAAGTTCTGGGCATCCACGACGGCCTTGGCGACGTCGTAGAAGCTGATCACGCCCATGAGCATCCTCTTGTCCATCACCGGCATGTAGCGGGCATGGCGATTGAGCATCATGCGGCGCACCTCGTCCATGTCGGTCTCGAGCGTGCAGGTGAGCGGGGCGTCGTCCATGGCCGTGCGCACGAGCAGGGTGCCGACCGAACCGCCGTTCTTCACCACGGCCTGGATCACTTCGCGGAAGGTGAGCATGCCCACCAGGTCACCCAGGTCCATGACCACGAGCGAGCCGATGTCCTTTTCGGACATGATTTCAGCGGCCTGGGACAGCGGCTCGTCGGCGTTGACGGTGTAGAGGGTGTTGCCTTTGACGCGAAGGATGTCGCTGACTTTCATGGGGGAGGTCTCCGTGGTGCGCGCCAGGGCGCTGCTGGCTGAATCCTGCGCAATATAGCCCACAATGCGGCGCTTACCCCCCTACAGAGGAGACACGGATGCCCGGTTACTCAGACCCTGGCTTCGACACACTGGCGCTGCACGCGGGCGCCTCGCCCGACCCGGCCACCGGGGCGCGCGCCGTTCCCATCCACCTCACGACGTCGTTCGTGTTCGAGTCGAGCGACCACGCGGCCGCGCTGTTCAACCTGGAACGCCCGGGCCACGTGTACAGCCGCATCAGCAACCCCACCAACGCCGTGCTGGAGCAGCGCGTGGCCGCCCTGGAAGGCGGCGTGGGCGCCATCGCGGTGGCCAGCGGCCAGGCCGCGCTGCACCTGGCGATCTGCACGCTGATGGGCGCGGGCGGCCACATCGTGGCCAGCACCGCGCTGTATGGCGGATCGCAGAACCTGCTGCACTACACGCTGGCACGCTTCGGCATCGAGACCACCTTCGTCGCCCCGGGCGACATCGACGGCTGGCGCGCCGCGGCGCGGCCCAACACCCGCCTGTTCTTCGGCGAGACCGTGGGCAACCCGGGCCTGGACGTGCTGGACATTCCCACGGTGAGCGCCATCGCGCACGAGGCCGGCGTGCCGCTGCTGGTGGACTCCACCCTCACCTCGCCGTGGCTCATGCGGCCCTTCGAGCACGGTGCGGACCTGGTGTACCACTCGGCCACCAAGTTCCTGTCGGGCCACGGCACCGTGATCGGCGGGATCGTGGTGGACGGCGGCAGCTTCGACTGGGAGGGCCCGCGCACCGCGGGGCGCTTCGCCGAGCTGACCCAGCCCTACGACGGCTTTCACAACATGGTGTTCACCGAGGAAAGCACCGTGGGCGCCTTCCTGCTGCGCGCGCGGCGCGAGGGCCTGCGCGACTTCGGCGCGTGCATGAGCCCGCACACGGCCTGGCTGATCCTGCAGGGCATCGAGACGCTGCCGCTGCGCATGGAGCGCCACATGCGCAATACGCAGAAGGTGGTGGAGTTCCTGGCCAGCCACCCCTTCGTCTCGCGCGTGGGGCACCCGATGCTCGATTCGCACCCCAGCCACGCGCTGGCGCAAAAGCTGCTGCCGCGCGGCGCGGGATCGGTGTTCAGCTTCGACCTGAAGGGCAACCGCGCGCAGGGCAAGAAGTTCATCGAGACGCTGAAGGTCTTCAGCCACCTGGCCAACGTGGGCGACTGCCGCAGCCTGGTGATCCACCCGGCCAGCACCACGCACTTTCGCATGAGTGACGAGGCACTCTCGCAGGCCGGCATTTCGCAGGGCACGATCCGCCTGTCGATCGGCCTGGAGGACGCGGACGACCTCATCGACGATCTGCAGCGCGCGCTGAAAGCCGCAGAAAAGGCAGGTGCGTGATGCGCTTCACCGTCAACGGCCACGGCACCTATTGCTACACCGGCGGCAAGGCGTTCGACGCGGCCAAGCCGACCGTCGTCTTCATCCACGGCGTGCTCAACGACCACAGCGTGTGGGCGCTGCAAAGCCGCTACTTCGCCAACCACGGCTGGAACGTGCTGGCCGTGGACCTGCCGGGCCACTGCCGCAGCGAGGGCGATGCGCCCGACAGCGTCGAGCAGGCGGCCGGATTCATCGCCGCGCTGCTGGATGCGGCCGGCGTGGCCCGCGCCGCGCTGGTGGGCCACAGCTGGGGATCGCTGATCGCGCTAGAGGCCGCCGCCCGCCTGCAGGACCGCATCACGCACCTGGTGCTGGTGGGCACCGCCTACCCGATGAAGGTGTCCCCCGCCCTCATCGAGTCGGCCCTGAACACGCCCGAGAAGGCGCTGCGCATGGTGAACGTGTTCTCGCGCAGCACGCTGGCCTCTCCCTCGGGCGCGGGCTTCTGGGCCTATGGCGCGGGCATGGCCCTGGGCCGCCGCGTGCTGCGCAGCAACCCGGCCGTGAACGTGTTCCACCGCGGCTTTCTGGCCTGCGACCGCTATGCGGGCGGCGAGGCGGCCATCGCGCGGATCACCTGCCCGGTGCTGTTCGCCCTGGGCGCGCAGGACCAGATGACCAACCCGAAGGCGGCGCAGGGCCTGATCGCGGCGGCGCGCGCGGCCGGCAAGGCGGTGCAGGTGGCGAGCCTGCCGGTCGGCCACCACCAGATGACGGAGGCGCCGGACGCCACGTTGTTCGCGATCCGGGACTTCCTCGCGGCCTAGCGGTTTTACGAACGGCCGGTGGACGTGCCCAGCGTGCGCACGACCCTCAGCACCAAGTTGCGCGCACTGTCTTCCTCGGAGCTGATCACGAGCCAGCGCCCCGCGCCGTCCCTGAGCACCTCGCGCGGCTCTGCGCTGGTCGGCGGGTCCTGAATGGAAGTCGCCACGTTGGTGTCATTGTTGGCCAATGCACCGTTGCCCGTCAGGCTCGTCCACACCGCACGGAACCGGCGTGCAGTGGTGCCCGCTGCCGCGCCTTCCTCGATGGCGCCGAAGGCCTTCATGCTTTCGTCGCTCTGGACGAAGAAGGACTTGAGGCGATAGTTGGCAGGAAGCACCACGCGCTCGATGCCTTGGTCGCCAAAGGACGTGTCGAGCGCGCCATTGGCACTGAACTTGGCGACGCTGAGCTGGCAGTCGCTGCCCGCGCACGTTCTGGCGGCGACGACAAATCCGCCATCGGGATGGGGCGCGAGTTGGTATTCCTTCAACTCCGCTCCGAAGGATGTCCAGCCACCGGAGGTCTGCGCTTGCGTACCGCCCGCGTGCACCGCGATGCAAAGCCCGGGGTCGGATCGGGGGTCAGCGTAGATCCGGCCACCCAGTTGGCCTGCGGTGACGATGCTGCCGTTGCGCAGCGCCAGCACCGCCGCGCCGCTGGCCTCGCAGGGCGCTGGCGGCTGCGATGCCGTCGGTTGATTGAACGCGGCATCGGGGATTCCGTCCGCAGACAGGCGGCGCAAAGAGCGGCCGAACACTTGCAGGATGGGGCGGTCGTTGGACGTCAGCAGAACGGGTTTCTGATCGGGCTGGATCGCCAGCGCGAGGGTGTTGAGATTGGTGGAGACGAATCCCTCCGCAACGCCCTGGGTGCCGAACGTGCTGTCGACCGCCCCATTCGCGGTGAGGCCGACCACGGTGTGGTGCCATGTGCCGGGCTCCCCGGACGCCGTCAGGCACCGGGTCTGGTAGGACGGTGAGAAACACGGCTCGTGCGCCTGAACCGCCACCAGGATTCTGCCGTCGGCCTGGAGTCGAACATCGCCGAGTGACTCGTATCCCTTGACGGAAAACCGTGCTTCGCCGTTTTGGCCGAAGCCCCTGTCAACATGTCCGTCGGCGCCCATCCGGACGACAAAGGTCTGCGTGGCGGGCAGCGATCCGAAACCCGAAGGGGCTGCGGGGACCGCGACCCTGCTGCCCGCAATCAGCAGCCTGCCATCCGGCTGCACGCCCAGGCTGGCGAAGGACGGCGTGCCGAGCGGGAAGGTGGCCACCCCGGCTTCGCCGTACGTGGTGTCGACCTTCAGGGCATCGGACAGAGTGACCGTGGTGGATCCCGATCCGCCGCCACAGGCCGTCAACCCGAATGCCACCAGGCAACTCGCCAGCCAGACGTCGTGTGTGGGTCGTTGAAAGATACGTCCCGTATCGAGTCGATGCATGCCAAACCCCTCCGTTGATTGAAAACCCTTGCCGGACATTCTGCATGGCTGGTCGCTGGGTTTCACTCCGCGGGCTTGCGTTGTGTGGGATGGCGTAACACCCGCTGAAATATCTGCGATAGATTCCGCCATTCCGAACAACACCCCCGGTACGGAAAAATGGGGAGGGAGGCAACCGATGCGTGAGTTTCTGATGTGGGAAAACGAACCGGTGGCCGTGCCCGCGTTCCGGTCGATCGCGATCGTGGAGAGCTCGATCCACGCCCCGACCATCGCCCCGCACCTTCGCAAGCTCTACGCCCAGTTCGAAGCGCGCTTCGGCACGTCGGCGAACGAAACCTCATACCACTTTCCCGGCTACAAGGGCAAGATCCGCCCGGCGACGCAGCGCATCCTGAACGACGGCCGTGACTATCTCGCCCGGGACGGCGGCACCCCGTATGGCGAGGGCCTGCGCCGCTACGGCCACGCGCTCGCCGACTTCCCGCACCCCGGCTTGCCGTTCTTTGGCATCGAGCAGCGCAGCGACCGTTTCTTTCTGGAGACCGCGATACCGCAAGACTCGCCCCATTGGCACGGCTTCGCGCAGGAGGTCAGCGCGACCTTGATGGAACTGCCCACCATCAGCGGCACGATGGGCATGGGACGATTTCTCCCACCCCACAAAAGCAGCCTCAGGTTCCTGTTGAGCGCCGATCCGGAGCGCCATCGTGCGGCGTTCAGCACCGACGCCGACATGGTGGAGCCCGCGCTTCGCAGGGACGGTTCACCGCATCGGTGGAAGGCGGGAGAAGAAGCCGGTATTGCCGATGTGGGCTGGCGAACATTCATCGGCCGCGAATACTGGGACCGGATCGAACCCGCCCTGGCCGAGCTGGCCCGCGACCCCGACATCGCGATCGAGCGATCCCCCCACCTTCTCTCGATCACGGCCGGCGATCGCCCGATCTGGGGCTCGCCCGACGAAACCGATGCGTTGCGGCCGTTTCGAACGGTCGCCCGCGCGCTCGAGCCCGTCCGCCAGCCCCTCAGCGCCGCCCGGGCCTTCTGGTTCGGTGGCGGGGCCACCGACGATCATGATGATCGAGTCGCGGCGTACCTCGCCCGTTTGGAGCAGGCGTAGTGTTCCGCCCGCCGCACAGGCGCTTTCATGCTGCGCACTGCCATTCAGAGTGAAAAGCGGCCCATGCCCTAGTACTCATTGCCCTTGCAGCTATTGATTTAATAGCACTTCAGCAATCATCCCCGTGCGGATGCCCCTGCGGAAAGCCATCGGGCCTACCCGCCCCACCCTGCGCGGCCACGCATCGGCGCCTCCATTGGGCGGTTAGCGGCGGATCCACACCCTTGCCGCCAGGGCCCGGGCGTTCATGCGCCCAAGGCCGCGAGCGCGGCCGTCACGCCAGCAGCCGGCACAGTTCGGTGAGATCGGGCACCGTGGCGTGCGGCTCGCCGTCGTGCGGCCAGGCCGCCTCGGCGCGGTTGATCCACACCGCCTGCATGCCCGCACCCAGGGCACCGTGCGCGTCCAGCGTGGCATCGTCGCCCACGTGCAGCACGCTGGCGGCCGGCACGCCCAGGGCCTCAGCGGCCGCATGGAAGATGCGCGGATCGGGCTTGGCGATGCCGAACTCGCGTGCGCTGATGCGGGCCTGGAAATAGGCGCCGATGCCGATCAGGTCCAGGTTGGCATTGCCGTTGGACAGGGCCGCCAGGGGATAGCGCACGGCCAGGAATTCCAGCGCCGCGATGGCGTCGTCGTACAGCTCCACGCGCTGGCGCTCCGCGAAGAAGGCATCGAAGGCGCCGTCGGTCAGCGCGGTGTCGTCGCCTGCCTGCCGCAGCGCGGCACGGATGCTTTCGCGGCGCAGGGCGCTCAGGTCGTGGGACAGCTGCGGATGCGCCTGCACGACCTGGCTTCGCAGCACGGCGGCGGCTTCGGGGTCGGCAAGGAGCGCGGCGGTGGCGGGCGCCCGGTCCTGCAGCCAGGCGCACAGGACGGCCTGTGCGCGGGCGATGGTGGGCCAGATGGGCCAGAGCGTGTCGTCCAGGTCGAGGGTGACGGCGCGGATGCGTTGGGTGTCGAGCATGCGGGGAGGATAGCGCAGGGGTTTCGCGCGCGGCCCGCCGAAAGGGTGCGCGGCCTTTGCCACAATGCGGGCATGCCCTCCCCCACCTCCGCGCCCTCGTCGCCGGCCCCCCTGTCCGGCGCCCTGCCCCCCCTCCCCCCTGCCGCCGCGCAATCCGCCGCCGGCCTGTCCCGCGCCGCCGTGCTGCTGTGCAACCTGGGCACCCCCGAGGCGCCCACCGCGCCGGCGCTGCGCCGCTACCTGGCGCAGTTCCTGGGCGATCCGCGCGTGGTCGAGATTCCCCGCGTGGCCTGGCTGCCTATCCTGTACGGGATCATCCTGCGCATCCGCCCCGCCAAATCCGCCGCCAAGTACGCGAGCGTGTGGATGCCGGAAGGCTCCCCGCTGGCCGTGTGGACGGCCAAGCAGGCCACGCTGCTGCGCGGCTGGCTGGGCGAGGCGGGCCTGGGCGTGCGCGTGCGCCATGCGATGCGCTATGGGCAGCCGTCGATCGCCTCGCAGCTCGATGCCCTGCAGGCCGAAGGCGTGGAGCGCGTGCTGGTGCTGCCGCTGTATCCGCAGTATTCGTCCACCACCACGGCCAGCGTGGTGGACGACGTGCAGGCCTGGACGCGCAGGCAGCGGCGGCTGCTGGAGTTTCGCTTCGTGAACAGCTACCACGCGCACCCGGGCTACATCCAGGCCCTGGCGCAGAGCGTGCGCGCGCACTGGAAGCGCGAGGGTGGCCGGGCCGAGCAACTGGTGATGAGCTTTCACGGCATTCCCGCGCGCAACGTGCAGCTGGGCGACCCCTATCAGCAGGAATGCCTGACCACCGCCACGCTGGTGGCGCAGGCCCTGGGCCTTTCGCCCGAGCAGTACCGGGTGACCTTCCAGTCGCGGTTCGGCAAGGCCCGCTGGCTGGAGCCCTACACCGAGCCCACGCTCATCCAGATGGCCCAGTCCGGCACGCGCAGCGTGGACGTGATGTGCCCGGGCTTTCCCTGCGACTGCCTGGAAACCCTGGAGGAAATCAACCAGGAAGCGCGCGAGGCGTTCCTGCACGCGGGCGGCCAGGCGTTCCGCTACATCCCCTGCATGAATGACGACAACGCCTGGATCACCGGCCTCAGCCAGATCGCCCAGCAGCACCTGCAGGGCTGGGACGGGCACTGAGGCACGCCGAGCACGAACGGCCCGCCATGCAGATTTCCGCCCCTTCCGCCACCCGCACGCTGTGGTTCACCGGCCTGTCGGGCGCGGGCAAGACGACGCTGGCGCAGGCCTTCGCCAGCCGGCTCCAGGCCCGCGGCATCGCCTGCACGGTGCTGGACGGCGATGTGCTGCGCGGCGGCCTGAACGCCTCGCTCGGGTTCAGCGCCGCCGACCGCAGCGAGAACATCCGCCGCACGGCCGAAGTGGCGCGCCTGTTCAACGAGGCCGGACTGTGGGTGGTCGCCGCCCTGATCTCGCCCCAGGAGAGCGACCGCCAGCGGATGCGCCAGATCGTGGGCGAGGACCGCTGCCGCCTGGTGTGGGTCCGCACGCCCCTGGCCGTGTGCGAGGCCCGGGACCCCAAGGGCCTGTATGCGCGGGCCCGGGCCGGCCAGTTGCCGGGGTTCACCGGCGTGGGCGGGGCCTACGACGAGCCCCGGGATGCGGACTTCGAGATCGATACGGCGGGGGCCTCGGTACAGGCCTGCGTCGAGGCGCTGTGGGCCACGCATGGCCCGCCCCCCACCGCGCAGGGGCCGGCGCGATCCGCCGAGCGCTGAAGGGCCCGGCAACACAGCCCGACAGGCCTTCAGCGCAATCAAATCGCCGGCATCATGCTATTGATTCAATAGCAAACCTGTGGCCGCATGCGACACGGGCCACCCGCCACGGGCCGCAGTGCGGCCCCGCTCACTCCGGCACGCTGATCGCGCCGCTGGTCACGGTGATGGCATTGCCGTTCACCGGCGTGGCGGCGATGGGCGGCACGTTGGCCGCCGTGATCGCGGGCGCGCTGCCCGGCTGGCCGCCGCGTGGCACCGTGCGCACCACCTGGCTGGCGGGCAAGGCGGTGCCGTTGGCGAGGTGGTCGTACATGGCGTCGAGCGCACGGTTCAGGTACACGTGCAGCGGGATGTAGCGCGTGTCGTAGCCCGGCAGCACGCCGGTCAGGCCGATGAAGCTGTCGAAATGCTGTGCGTTCGTCACCTCGATGTAGCGCAGGCGGCTGGAGGCGCCTTCCACCCGGCGGTTCAGGGCCGCATAGGGGCGGGAGGTGTGGTTGACCGGCAGCAGGGCGTCCGAGCGGCCGTGCACGATGATGGCGGGCTTGCCGCGCAGGTTGCCGCTGCGGCGGGTTTCGTCCACGCCGGCCTGCAGCCGCTGCGCCGCGTCGTCGGTGCCCGTCACGAGGTTGCGCAGGCACAGCGCGCCGCTCAGGTTCCAGTCGCGCGCGCCGGTGGCGCTCTGCGACAGCACGTCGCGCGTGGCGCCGCCCAGGCTGCGGTTGTTGACGAGCTGCACGCCCGCAGAGGGCGGCACGCCGTTGCCGGTGGCGAACATGTCGGCCAGCGCGGCGGGCGCCAGCGGCGTCACCGCGCCCTGTGCCGTGGTCGCCGCGAAGCTGTAGCCGCACAGGTTGTCCTTCACGCTTGAACGCGAGAGCGCATTGGCGAAGGTGACCGCCACGGCGGGCACGACCTCGAAGCCGGCGAGGGACGGGTACTGCGCCACCGATTCCGCCTCCCAGCCGTAAGCCCGCAGCCGGGCCAGCGCCTGTTCGGCCAGGGCCACGGTGCTGCCGCCGGTGATGAGCCCCTGCGCGCGCAGCGCCTCGCAGCGGTTGGAGGCGATCGGCAGCGACGGGCTGGCGAAGCCCACCGCGAACGTGCTGGCGTACGGGCTGTCGCTGATGGAGGGTGCCAGCGCGGCGCAGGCCTGGTACAGCTGCGCGTAGGTGGTGTAGTCGATGAGGGTGCGGCTGTTCACGGCCACGTCGGTGGTGCCGCGACGCACGGTGACGCCGGGGTTGGCCGGCAGTTGCACCGCGGGCTCCGACACGGCCACGCCGCCGATCAGGCCCTGAGTGTCCTGCTCGGCCGCGGCGATGGCGGCGGCCCCGCCGTTGGAGAGGCTGGAGGCGATGACGATGGTGTTGGACGGCTTGAAGGTGCGCAGCCGCTGCCCACCCGGCGACAGATCGCCGAAGCGTTCGTTGATGACGTAAAAGCCCATCTCCACCGCGCGCAGCGTGGCCAGGCCCCAGTCCTTCTCGGGGTTCTGCCCCGAGTGGGCGTGCTTGAACGCGAAGCGGTTGGGCGTGGCGGTATTGAACGCGGCCAGGTCGGCGGCCGACAGCCCGGCGTTGAACGCGGCGCTGGTGCCGGCCGAGGTGGCCGAGGTGCGGGTGCCGTCGATCAGCGGCACGGTGTCGGCCTGCAGGTCATGCGGGGCCGCGCCCGTGCCCTTGTCGGTGTAGGCCACGGCGCAGCCGCGCTTGAGGCCCCACTCGCCGGTGGACATGCCGCCGTAGATGCCGCGCGAGCCCGATGCCGTCGCGGTGATGATGCAGGGCCTGGCGGGGTTGAAGGTGTCGGGCACCTGCACCATCAGCGTGACGTTCTGCCGGCCCGAGCCATCGTCGTAGTAGGCGATGGTTTCGGTGCCCGCGATCTTGCCCTCGCCCGCCGTCACGCGGCCCTGCGCATCCACGTTGGGTCCGTAAAGCGTGCCGTAGCCGCCAGCGGCCGTCATGTCCAGCAGCGCGCGGTAATTGGTATAGATGGCGTTGCGGCGCAACTCTGCCGCCGTGGGCTGGGCGCCTTCGTAGCCGGGGGCATCGGGGTCCGCCAGGCCGGTGCGGCCCAGGCCGGCGGTCAGCAGATCGTCGTCCACGCCGTCGTAGGTCGCCTGGCGCAGGCTGGCCAGGTAGGACGGGCGCACGTTGAAATCGAAGTCCACGGTGTTGCCGCCGCCGCCACCGCAGGCGACCAGGAGGGCGGCGGTCAGGGCAGCGAGGGCAATGGCGCGGGGAATGAGCGGTCGCATCGGAAATCTCCTGCAGCGGGGAAACGGAATGAAATTGTCGTGGAGAGTATGCAATGGCGGTGCGGGGCGTTGCCAATGGCGGCATCCACAAGGCGTTGCAATGTTTTCAAGTGCGGATCATGCCACGGTGAGGAATCTCAACCAAAAACAATGCGAACCATTCGCAATATCATTTAACATGCCGCCTTGAAAAACAGCGCCCTGGTGGGGAGCCCCGGGGAGAGCCTCTCCCCGGGGCGCTCGCTGCGCCTCGCTGGCCCTGCGTGGCGGCCCCTGCCGTCGCCACCGCCCCTCCCGACTGCGCCCATGCCACCACCGATCGAACCACCGTCCGACCTCCGCCCGACCCCTGGCGGCTTCTTTCCGCTGTGGGGCTGGCCCATCGCGCTGGGGGTGCTCACCGCCACCGGCCTGCTGAGCGCCCTGGTCAGCGATGGCTGGGGAGACGTCTGGTCCTGGGTGGCGCTGGGGGTGCCGGTGGCCGCCATGGCCTGGTTCGGCCTTCGCCGCCGTCCGCCCCCGGCTTGAGCCCGGTCCCGATTTTCCGTGGCCCGATGCACTTGGCTCCTGGACGGACTTGTCCACGCCGCGCCGCCCCTTTCATTCATTCACGCCCTTCCTGACCTTGCCCCTCCCATGCCCATGAACCAGCACACCCCCATCGCCCTGGCCGTCGCACTGGCCCTCGCCACGTTCGGGCTCCAGGCCAATGCCCAGGCCACGGCCACCTCGGCGGATGCCCCCACCCTGCCCACGGTGACGGTGGGCGCCAGCGCGGATGCATCGGCGCAGGGCCTGTCGCCCGCCTACCCCGGCGGCCAGGTCGCCCGCGGTGGGCGGGCCGGCATCCTGGGCACGCGCGATGCGATGGAGACGCCTTTCAGCATCACCAGCTACACCAACGAACTGATCCAGGACCGGCAGGCGCGCAGCGTGGGCGAGGTGCTGCAAAACGATGCCGGCGTGCGGCTGGCGCGCGGCTTCGGCAACTTCCAGGAAACGTATTTCATCCGCGGCTTTCTGCTGGATTCGGACGACGTGGCCTACAACGGCCTGTACAGCCTGCTGCCGCGCCAGTACATCGCGACCGAGCTCTTCGAGCGCGTGGAGCTGCTGCGCGGCGCCTCGGCGTTCCTGAACGGCGCGGCACCCAACGGCGGCGGCATCGGCGGCGCGATAAACCTGTTGCCCAAGCGCGCGCCCAACGAGCCGCTGTCGCGCGTGACCGTGGGCACGGGCTCGGGCGGGTATGGCCAGGTGTCCACCGACATCGCGCGCCGCTTCGGCCCCGACAACAGCACCGGCATCCGCCTGAATGCCGCCTACCGCGACGGCGACACCGCCGTGGACCATGAAAAGAGCCAGCTGGGCCTGGTCTCCGTGGGCCTCGACTGGCGCAGCCGCGACGTGCGCCTGTCGGGCGACATCGGCTGGCAGGACAACAAGCTCAAAGGAACGCGCACCAACGTCACCCTCAACGGCGCGAACGCCAACTTCATTCCCGCCGCGCCGGACGCCTCGGCCAACTTCTCGCAGCCCTGGACGTACTCCAACGAGCGCGACCTGTTCGGCACCTTCCGGGGCGAAGTGGACATCAGCCCCGATGTGACCGCGTGGGGCGCCTGGGGCCTGCGCCGCAGCGAAGAGTCCAACTCGCTGGCCAACCTCAGCGTGAGCAACTCGACCACCGGCGAAGGCAGCACCTACCGCTTCGACAACACCCGCAAGGACCGGGTGAACACGGGCGAGCTGGGCGTGCGCGGCAAGGCCCGCACGGGCAGCGTGGGCCATGAGTGGGTGGCCTCGGCTTCGTACTTCGATGCCGAGAAAGACAACGCCTACGCATTCGACTTTTTGAACACCCGCCCCGGCAGCCTCTATGCCTATACGCCCTACGCACAGCCCGCCTTCAGCGCGAATGCGGGCTATGGCGGCACGCTCGCCAGCCCCAACCTGACCGGCCGCACCCGCATGACCAGCTTCGCGGTGGGCGACACGATGTCCTTCGTGCAGGACACCGTCCTCGTCACGCTGGGCCTGCGCCACCAGAAGCTCGACGTGGCCGACTATGCCTACGGTACTTCGGCCCTGACCAACCGCTACGAGCAAAGCCGCACCAGCCCCCTGGCGAGCGCCGTGTTCAAGGCCAGCAAGCAGCTGTCGCTGTACGCCAACTATGTCGAGAGCCTGAGCAAGGGCGAAACCGCGCCCGCCACGGCCAACGGCACGCCGGTGGTCAACCGCGGCGAGCAGCTGTCGCCCTACGTCGCCAAGCAAAAGGAGATCGGCCTCAAGTACGACGCTGGCCGGATCGGCGGCTCGCTGGCGCTGTTCAGCACGACCAAGCCGCGCGCCATCGTCAACGCGGCCAACGTGTTCGCATCGTCCGGCAAGGACCGCCACCAGGGCGTGGAGCTCAACGTGTACGGCGAGGCCACGCGCGGCCTGCGCGTGCTCGGCGGCATGACGTGGCTGGATGCCAAGCAGCGCGAGACCGGCAATGCCGCGCTCAATGGCAACCGCGTGATCGGCGTGCCGCGCCTCCAGGCGAACCTGGGCGCGGAATGGGACGTGCCAGGCGCGCAGGGCCTGGCCCTGGACGCGCGCGTGGTGCGCACCGGCGCCACCTATGCCAACGACGCCAACACCCTGCGCGTGCCCGCCTGGACGCGCCTGGATCTTGGCGTGCGCTACGCCACCGAGTGGAGCGGTCGCCTGGTCACCCTGCGCGCCCGCGTGGACAACGCCACCGACCGCAACTACTGGGCCTCCGCCGGCGGCTACCCGGGCTCCGGCTACCTCGTGGTGGCCGCGCCCCGCACGTTCACGCTGAGCGCCAGCGTGGATTTCTGATCGCGCCGCGACGCACCCATCCATTGCCCCGACCATGCTGACTGCACGCTCCCTCAAGACCTGGACCTGGCTGCACAAGTGGAGCAGCCTGGTCTGCACCGTGTTCATGCTGCTGCTGTGCCTCACAGGCCTGCCGCTGATCTTCCACCACGAGATCGGGCACCTGCTGGGCACCGAGGTGGAAGCCCCGCCCATGCCCGCCGGCACGCCGCACGTCAGCCTGGACCGCGTGCTGGACGTGGCACGTGCACAGCACCCGGACCGGGTGGTGCAGTTCGCCTCGCAGCCCGAGGACAGCACCGACCTGTGGTTCGCCACCCTCACGCCCACGCCCGCCCCCACCGAGGATTTCCGCTCGGTGGCGGTGGATGCGCGCACCGGCGCCCTGCTGGCGCAGCCGCGCTTCGACGAGGGGTTCATGTACGTGATGTTCAAGCTGCACGTGGACCTGTTCGCGGGCCTGGCGGGCAAGCTGTTCCTGGGCTTCATGGGTTTGCTGCTGCTGGTGGCCATCGTCACGGGCGTGGTGCTGTATGCACCCTTCATGCGCAAGCTGCGCTTCGGCGAGGTGCGGCGCGAACGCTCGACGCGCGTGAAGTGGCTCGACCTGCACAACCTGCTGGGCATCGTCACGCTGGTGTGGGCCTTCGTGGTGGGCGGCACCGGCATGATCAACACCTGGGCCGATCTGCTCGTCAAATACTGGCAGTACGACGAACTGAGCGCGCTGCTGGCGCCCTACAACGGCCAGCCGATCACGCCCGTGGCCGAGCGCGCCTCGGTGCAGAAATCGCTGGACGCGGCCCTGGCCCGCGCACCGGGCACCAAGCTGTCGTTCATCGCTTTTCCGGGCACGTCGTTTTCCAGCCCGCACCACCACACGTTCTTCCTGCGCGGCAACGAGCCGCTCACGTCGCGGCTGCTGCAGCCGGTGCTGGTGGATGCCAAGACGGCGGAGGTGACTGCCGCGCCCAAACTGCCCTGGTACCTCGTGGCCCTGTTGGTGTCGCAGCCGCTGCACTTCGGCGACTACGGCGGCATGCCGATGAAGATCCTCTGGGCGCTGCTGGACATCGCCACCATCATCGTGCTGGGCAGCGGGCTCTACCTCTGGCTGGGCCGCAGGGCCGCCAGCCCGGCGACCACTTCCCCCGGAAAAACCGCCAGCGGAGAAGCCGCCCTGGCCTCCCCGCTGACGACGGCACGCGCACCGATCAAGCGGTAGCCAGGGCCAGGCGCCGCGCGGCCCACCCGCGCATCAGGCGGGGCACGACCAGCACCGCCACCACGATGACCATCAGCGTGAGCGACATGGGCCGCGTGACGAAGATCGACCAGCTGCCCTCGCCGATCGAGATCGCATTGCGCATCTGCGCTTCGGCCAGGGGCCCGAGGATCATGCCCACGACGACCGGTGCGGTGGGGAAATCGAACCGGCGCATCAGCACGCCCAGCACGCCGATGCCATACAGCAGGAACAGGTCGAACGCGCTCTGGCGCATGCCGTAGGCCCCCACCGTGGCGAAGATCAGGATGCCCGCATACAGCTGGGGCTTCGGAATCTTGAGCAGCTTGACCCACAGGCCCACCATGGGCAGGTTCAGCACCAGCAGCATCACATTGCCGATGTACAGCGAGGCGATCAGCGCCCACACCAGCGTGGCTGACGTGGTGAACAGCTGCGGGCCGGGGTTGATGCCGTAGTTCTGGAACGCGCCCAGCAGCACGGCCGTCGTGTTGGAGGTCGGGATGCCCAGCGTGAGCAGCGGGATCATCGCGGCCGTCACCGTGGCGTTGTTGGCGGCCTCGGGGCCCGCCACGCCTTCGATGGCGCCTTCCTTGCCGAACTCGGCCTTGTCATCGCCCTTGGCCAGCTTCTTCTCGGTGGCGTAGCTCAGGAAGGTCGGGATCTCCGTGCCGCCGGCGGGAATGCAGCCGAACGGCGTGCCGATCAGCGTGCCGCGCAGCCAGGCGGGAATGGAGCGCTTCCAGTCGCGCGCCGTCATGTGCACACGCCCCATGCGGTTTTGCGTGTCCACCACCCGGCCTTCGTACATTGCGGCATACAGCACCTCGGCCACGGCGAACAGGCCCACGGCCACCAGCACGATGTCGATGCCGTCCAGCAGTTCGGGCTGGCCGGCCGTGTAGCGCGCCGCGCCGGAGATCTGGTCCATGCCGACCAGGCCGGCGGCCAGGCCCACGAACAGCGCCGTGAGGCCGCGCACCGTGCTCTTGCCCAGCACCGCGCTCACGGTGGTGAAGGCCAGCACCATCAGCATGAAATATTCCGGCGGCCCCAGGCGAACGGCGAAGTCGGCCACGTAGGGGGCGAACAGCGTCACCACCACGGTGGCGATGGTGCCGGCGACGAACGAGCCGATGGCCGCCGTGGCCAGCGCCGCACCCGCGCGCCCGCTCTTGGCCATCTTGTTGCCCTCCATGGCCGTGACCATGCTCGCCGTCTCCCCGGGCGTGTTAAGCAGGATGGAGGTGGTCGATCCGCCATACATCGCGCCGTAGTAGATGCCGGCGAAGAAGATCATCGAGGCCGTGACCTCGACCTTGGCCGTGATGGGCAGCAGCATGGCCACCGCGACGGCGGGGCCGATGCCGGGCAGCACACCCACGGCGGTGCCCAGCGCGCAGCCCACCAGGGCCCACAGGAGATTGGCCGGAGTGGCCGCGGTGGCGAAGCCCGCCAGCAATGCGTCGAAGATTTCCATCACAGCCACCCTGTTTGCGTGAGACCCGGCAGGTTGATCGCCAGGAATTGCGTGAAAGCCCAATAGACCGGCGCCGAGATCAGCGCGCCGGTCAGCACGTCCATCGCCCAGGTGCGCGCCGCACCGGCCGACGGCTGACCGGCCGCCCGGCGAAGCCCCTGCACCGCCAGCACGTAGCACAGCGTGCAGCTCAGGATGAAGCCCACCGTGGCGATCAGCGCCGCATTCAGCAGCAATCCGGACGACACCCAGACGAACGCCACCTTGTTGGCGTGCGCGGCGCCGCCAGGCTCGTCCATGGAGCGAAAGCCGCCCGACAGCGCCTCCCACAGCAGCACCCCGCCGCACAAGGCCAGCACGCCGGCCACCAGCCAGGGCAGGAAGCTCGGACCCACGCCGCCGTAGCCCGCGTTCGAGGGAATGCTCACGGCGCCGAAGGCCAGGCCGCCCGCGATCAGCACCACGGCGGCGCCCACGGCCGCCTGCATGCGCGTGCCGGGCACCGTGCTGGGCCCGGGGTCGGGCTCGGCCAGGGAAGGGGGGGAAGAAGCGATAGGCTCCGACATGCTTGTGTCCTCGTCATCCCCCGGGGCCACCGGCACGGGGTGCATTGATTTCAGCGCTGGGGTTCGGCGGCCGCGCAGGTCACGGCGGTGCGCCACCCGGGCCGGGCGCCGCACCGCGTGGGCAACACCGGGGGTCAGACCATGCCGGCCTTGACCATCGTGGCGCGCAGGCTGGCGAACTCGGCATCGACGAACGCGCCGAACTCATCGCCGGCCAGCCATGCGGGCGTCCAGTCGTTCTTCTCCAGCGACTCGGCCCAGCTCTTGCTCTTGAGCGCCTTGGCCACCATGTCCACCAGGCCCTTGCGCTGCTCGGCCGAGATGCCCGGGGCGGCGTACACGCCGCGCCAGTTGCCGATCTCCACGTTGATGCCCTGCTCCTTGAGCGTGGGCACCGAAGAGCCCTTCAGGCGCTGGCCCGAGGTCACCGCCACCGGCACCATCTTCTTGGTGTTGATGTACTCGGCCATCTCGCTGTAGCCGCCACCGCCGATGGTCACGTTGCCGCCCAGGATGGCCGCGATCGCCTCGCCGCCTCCGCGGAACGCCACATAGTTGATCTTGGCCGGGTCCACACCGGCTTCGCGGGCGATCATCGCCGCGGCGATGTGCTCGGTGGAGCCGCGCGAGCCGCCGCCCCACTTCACGCTGCCAGGGTCCTTCTTGAGCTGGGCGATCACGTCACCCATGGTCTTGAAGGGCGAGCTGGCCGGCAGCACGAACACGTTGTATTCGCTGGTCAGCCGAGCGATCGGCGTGGCCTGCGACAGGTTCACGGGCGGCTTGCCCGTGATGATCCCGCCCACCATCACCGAGCCCATCACCATCAGCGCGTTCGGATCGCCCTTGCTGGAGTTGACGAACTGCGCCAGGCCGATGGCGCCGGCCGCGCCGCCCTTGTTGTCGTAGGTGACGGACGAGGCCACGCCGGCGTCCTGCAGCGCGCGGCCCAGGGCACGGCCCGTGGTGTCCCAGCCGCCGCCGGGGTTGGCCGGCAGCATCATCTTGACGGCGGTGGCAGCGCGGGCCGACAGCGGCAGCGCGCCGGCCGCGGCCAGGGCCGCCAGGGATTTGAGGAAGGTGTCACGGCGCATCGTTGTCTCCTGGATTCATAGTTGTACGAACGGGCTGATGATGCGCGCCGTTCCTGTCAAACGGCTGTCCGCGCGCTCAGGGTAAACACCCATCTTCGGCGCCGCTGCGAGCGGTGCTAAGGTGCCGCGCATGCAACTGCTTCTCGTGGAAGACGACCCGGCCATGCAGGCCACGCTGCAACGCTCCCTGACCCGCCGCGGCATGGAGGTCACGGCCCTCGGCGACGGCCGCGCCGCCCTCGCGCAATGGACCGCGCGTGCCCCGGATGCCGTCGTGCTGGACCTCACCCTGCCCGGCCTCGACGGCCTGCAGGTGCTGCAGCAGGCGCGTGCCAAGGGGCTGCGCACCCCGGTGCTGCTGCTCACCGCACGCGGCACCGTGGGAGACCGCGTGCTGGGCCTGAACGCCGGCGCCGACGACTACCTGCCCAAGCCCTTCGACCTGGACGAACTGGAGGCGCGGCTGCGCGCGCTGGTGCGCCGGACCGGCGAGGCACCTGAGGCTAAATCGGCCTCCAGCACAATCAACATCGCGGCAGTGCGCTATGAAAAAGATAGCGGCGCCATCTACCTGGGCAACGAGGTCATGGAGTTCACCCCGCGCGAACTGGCCCTCATGCACGCCCTGCTCGCCCAGCCCGGCCATGCGGTGACCAAGGAGCGCCTGTACGAACTGGTCTTTCCCGGGCAGCTCGACGTGCAGTACGAGGCCATCGAGGTCGTCGTCTACCGCCTGCGCAAGAAGCTGGTGGGCACCGGCCTCACGCTCATGACCCTGCGGGGGCTGGGCTACCTGCTCAAGGCCGATGCATGAAGCGCGCCGACGCGCGCCCCCGCACGCGATCGCTGCGCCGGCAACTGCTGGTGGGCATCCTGGTGCCCGCCTCGCTGTTCATCGCCTACAACACCCACAGCCTGTACCGGCAGACACTGGCCTCGCTGCACACCGCCTATGACCGCACGCTGCTCGCCTCGGCCAAGAGCATCAGCGAGCAGATCGACGTGACCGGCTACGACGACGCGGCCCAGCTGCGTGCCATCGTTCCGTACTCTGCGCTGGAGGCTTTCGAGGCAGACAACCAGAGTCGCATGTTCTACCGTGTGTCCAACCTGCACGGCGGCCTCGTATCGGGGTTTGCCGAGTTGCCGTTCTGGCACGGCAGCATTCCTGCCCGCCCGCCCTATGCCGCGCTGGTGGACTTCTACGACGACCAGTTCCGCGGCCGCCCCGTGCGCGTGGCCGTGCTGCTGCAGCCCGTCGCCACGCCCCAGGGCCGCGGCATGGCCGTGATCCAGGTGGCGGAAACGCTGGAGTTGCGCCAGACCCTGGCCCTGCAGATCCTGTGGACCACGCTGGCGCGGCAGGCACTGCTGGTGGTGGCCATCGGCGTCATCGTGGTGCTGGTGGTGCAACAGGCCACGCGCCCTGTGCGGCAGCTCAGCGCGCGGCTGCAGAACCGGCCCGAGGACGACCTGCGCCCCATCTCCGCGCCATCCGCGCCGCGCGAACTGCAGCCGCTCATCGACGCCACCAACCACGTCATGCTGCGGTTGTCGTACCTGCTGGCGCACCAGAAACGCTTCGTGCGCGATGCCTCGCACCAGTTGCGCACGCCGCTGGCCGTGCTCAAGACCCAGGTGCAGTCCGCGCTGCGTGGCGACGCGCCCCCGGAGCAGGCGCTGCATGAGATCAGCGACACCGTCGAGCGCGCCACCCAGTTGGCCAACCAGATGCTCGCGCTGGCGAAGGTCGAGCAACTGCGCCAGCAAAGCGCCCCACCCGTCACCCGGCTGGATGACGAGCTGCGGGCGATCGCCCTGGAACTGTCGCCCCTCATCGCCCAGCGCGACCTGGACTTCGGCATCCACACCGACCCGGCCCCCGTCCAGGCACACGAATGGATGCTGCGCGAACTCACCCGCAATTTGCTGCACAACGCGATCCGACATACACCGGTGTCCGGCATGTTGTCGGTCGAACTGCGCACGGACGGGCGCCACGTGGCGCTGACCGTGGCCGACAGCGGCCCGGGCATCGATGCCGAGTTGGCGCAGCGCCTGTTCCAGCCGTTCTCGGCCGGCGACGTGCGCACCGGCTCCGGCCTGGGACTGGCCATCTGCCAGGAGATCGTGCAGGCGCTGGACGGACAGATCGAGCTGTCCAACCGGATGGACGGCGCACGGGTTGCCGGGCTGGATGCGGTGGTGCGCCTTCCGTTGGCATCGGCCGACAATCCGCAGCCCGCCGATCGGAAGAAAATGGCCGCATGAACGCTCCCGAATCGATGCGCCTGGACAAATGGCTGTGGTGTGCCCGCTTCTATAAAACCCGCTCGCTGGCCGTGGAAGAGATCGGCAAAGGCCGCGTGACCGTCAATGGCCAGGCGGCCAAGGCAGCCCGAGAACTGCGGGCCGGTGATACCGTCGACCTGCGCCAGGGCCCCACGCATCGGACCGTGCGGGTGCGCGCACTGAGCGGTATGCGTGGCCCCGCGCCCGTGGCACAACTGCTTTATGAAGAAACGATGGAAAGCATCGCCGCCCGTGAAAACGCCGCGGAGCAGCGCCGCCTGGCGCCCGAACCCGCCGCCAGCCTGCACGAAGGCCGGCCTACCAAGCGGGATCGCCGCAGCATCGATCAGGCGCGTGATTGGGGCAGCCGCTGGAGCGCGTCGGCCGACGATTGACCGGTGGCTTCCCGGCGCCATGCCGAGGAAACCCACTGCGCCAAAAGAAATGCCCGCACAGGGGCGGGCAAAGTCGGGCAGGCATTGCGGCCTGGTCACAGCCCGAATTCCTTAGGGGAGGCGATGCCCCGTCCGGTGGAATCCATTTTGAGCACGACCCTTACTCTCCGCTGACAGCACAAAAAAGAATGCCCGCACGAGGCGGGCAAAACTTGCTAAAGAGCAAGAAAGGGAGGTGTCGGCTGGAGGTGCCGACGGGATGAATCATAACGCGCTCATGCATAAAAAAAGCAAGTCTATCGTTTCACCTGTCGGAATTTGAGAAATATGCTAATCCTGGCTTCATGGCCTCGCAAATCAATGCACCGTCTACACGACTTTTGTCAACTGCGCTGATTTGCCGCCAGGAATGAGCAGAGCGCTCCAGATTTATCGAATTGTCACAAAATAAGCAGATGGTTTCACAAAGCCATGCATGCCTGACTTTCGACTCAGGTTTCTCCTACGCACTGTTTCGTGGTGAAAGCGCAACCTTGAATGCGCAGAAGGCGTTTCAAGTGCATTTGTTTGTTCACCAGAGAGACCCAAGGAAACAGCGATGCCCATTGACCATTCTTCGGAAGACGAACGAAGTCGGCAGCCAATCGAAACATGGGTTCATTCCGCCAAGCCATGAAAGGTGAACTGCTGGCCCACCATCCGAGCAAAACGCAGGCGCGTTGAACCTCTTTTTTTATTCCACTGAATGAAGCCGGGCCAAGAGGCTCCAGCCATTGCAGCAACCCCACTCCATACCATGGACAACTATCCGGCAAGGAGCGCGAAACATCGCGGCCTCATGCAACAGTTCACTCCCTTGAACCTCTCCACCGACTGGGCGGAGTACAACGTGGTCAAAGCCCGTGGCATCCGCATCGTGGCCTTGTCCGGCCAAGCCGCTTACTCGGCCAACGGCTACACGGTACAGAACGCGGCGGGCTGCATCGAGATCACCGGGGGAAAAGTCGGTGTGCACGGCACCATGCTGATGATCGGATTCACCCTGGATGCAGCAGTGCCGCCGCCTGCGTTCGAAATTCTGTCGGGCGATGCGATCGGCATGATGACACTTCCGGCCCATTGTTTTGCCGCCTATGCCGCGATTGCAAACACCACCGGCGCGCACTTTCGCATTGGCGCGGATGGGATGCTCAATGCCTTGGCAACGGATGCGGCCTCGCTATACCTGACATCTGCCACCTGATGAATTTTCGGTCGCTGAAAACTTCTGAAAGCCAGCGGTCAATTGGTGGAGTTGACATGCGCTGGCCTCACTTACCGCATCTCACAGGGTGTATCGGGCCCCTCGAACTATCATCGTTCCGCCTGGCCAGGTGACGGGGTCTCAGGCCAACGCCGTGTCCACTCGCGGTGAAGGCGTTTGTGCTCAGCGCGCGCGCGTCGGGTGCACTCACCCTGTCTTTTTTTGTGGTTGGAGAAAGCAGCTCCACAATGCAAGGCTTCAACCACTCTCCACTCCATTTCGATGCGCGAACAACTGACAGCACGGCTTGCACAGCTCAAGAGCGAGCTTTCTGCGGGCGAACAGCAACTCCGGCAATTGGAAGCGCGGCAATCTGAACTCAGCCATACCCTGATGCGCATCCGCGGAGCGATCCAGGTTCTGGAGGAGTTGGAACAGGAAACCGCCCCCCGGAGCGACTGAGCACAACGACGCCAACACGCTCTGCGCGCCTGCAGAGCCGCCCATTACCAGTGGACAGGCCACCGATTGATGGTGGTTGCCCATGGGGTTCAGATGCGCGCCGAGTCAGCGCGGCAAAACGGTATTGGGGGTCTTGCCCGCATCATGCGTCGGTTGCTCATCGGCTGACGGGGCATCGGGCTCGACCAGACTTCCCGCAGCAGCCCCGCCCAACGCGCCCGCCACAGCACCGACAGTGCCGCCCACGAACACGCCGACAGGCCCTGCCACCGCTGCACCAACGGCCGCGCCTGCGGCCGTACCAGCCATGACACCGCCGCCCATCAGCGAAGATTTCGATTCGCGCTCGGCCTCTTCAGGCGACAGCGCATATTGGGCGGCCACGGCCGGGTCCTGCGAAGGAATGCCGTGACCGGGACGGGCCTGCTCGGCCAGGTCATAGCCGGCAGGTCTTGTTTCAGCCAGGGGCGTATGGGATGCGTTCATGGTGGGCTCCTTTCAGGTGGTCGCTTCGCAGGCGAAATGCCCGCTGCCATTCCGTTGTAAAGAGCCCGTCCCCCACGCCTCGCCGTCCCGAACACCGAGTGGATGTCGGACGACACGCAATCGCGGCAAATCACTTGACTCAGGTCAGTTCTGGCTGCGCATGCGCTCGACGCGCAGTATTTACCCAGCTCCTGAACTGTACCCAAAGCCGCTGTAGTACCACTCTTTCGAATCCATTCCGTGAGCGCGCGAGCCGAACGGCCTTATGGGCTGAGCGTTGCGCAATGGGCGACGACGTCGCCCTCCCGCCGGAACGAAAAAACCGCGTCAGTTCAGCAGAACGGGCTTTTCCGGCAATGGCAAAGTGCAGTACCAGTGGTAAGTTAGCACCTTCAAATTGCACCCCGCAGTGGTGCCGTTCAAGCTGTACCCCGACAGTCCAACCAGCCGGCCGTCGGCCGTTCCTTCAGGCGGATGGGAGTCGAACCCACTATTCCCAGGGCTTCCGGCGAGAAAGCTCTGCCCGTTATCAGCCGTGAAGCCCAACGCGTTGATCAAAGTGGAAGAGCGACCTTTTGAGTTAATGATGCTCTGGCCAGCGGCCAGTGTGACCTCGAACGGGGCGGCATTCGTATCACCAGTGCGGCCCTGCACACCGGTGGAGGTGCCGTCTATAAACACCTCCAACGAATCGATCAGGTCACCCGCGCGCACTCGCACCTGAGTGATCCGCTTGCCATCATCCGCTACCGCGCTGAACCTCGCACTTTCCTGAAAATCGCCGTATGGCCCATCCAGATAAACCACTTCAGGCGCTCGAATAGGTGTGACATTGTCGGGATTAGCCCAACTCCAGAGCTGAGTCTGAGCGGTGTTCTGATCGATCTGCCAAGCCAATTCGTTTGTCACCACCTCAGTGTGCTTAGCGGCCGCGTACTCGGCACGCCTCTTGGCTCCACCGCTGTATTCCTCCACACCTCGCCATCCACTGTAAGTGTCGTACGGCGTCCACTTATCGACCGTGATCGAGCTATTGTCCTGCAGCTTGATCATGGTTGCCCGCAGCGCCAGCAGCTCAGCACGTGCTGCGGCGATGGCCGCTTGGTATGCATCAATCTTCTCCTGCAACCGGCGTACTCGTTTAGCGCGTTCATCAGGGCTAAGCGGGTCACCAAATATTTCCTCATGGAACAGGATTTCCTCCCGCATGGTGAGCAACATGATCGAGCCGAAGGGCAAAGAGAACTTGAGGGTTTTCTGAGGATCCTCCACGTCAAGAAAACTCGGCTCCAGGAAATCCAGCGTGTTAATCAGCGCTGTGAAATTTCCTGCACGCTCCGATTCTGTCGACTCCACATAGTTGCGCATCACGTTGTAGAGGCCTTGCAGCTTAATGGTGAGCTCTTTATCGATAAGCTGGTCATACACCGTGCCGACCACCTGACTGATGTAGTTTTGAAAGCTGGCCCAAGCCTGCTCTTTGTTGGTTCGGGGATCGGGCCAAAGACCGTACACCATGGTCTTGAGCGCAGCGCCCACGACGGGGACCAGCATCAACGCCGAGCCGAGAGCCGTGCGGAAGAAGTTGTTGATGGTAGAGGCTGAGACCACACCGTCGTTGTCCTCAACGGCCCAGGTCACCGTTGTCGGTGCAGGAAAGGACGCCGGTTGGTAATCGTAGAGCTTGAAGCTGTCGATAGTGCCGCCCATTCCGTACGCGTCCAAGTCTTCAATCGTCTGGTTGGGATAGAAATAGGCCGTCTTGCCGCCGTAATCATCATCTTTGAATACCTGAATCCACGCTCTCGAGCCTAGTACAAGGGAATCGGTTTCGTCGCCCCCCTTTTCGCCCGTCGAGAATATGTAATCGTTCAGATCTGACACCTCTAGCGGACCGTCGAAACGCTTCGTTCCGCCGCTCATTTTTTCTCCGTCGTAGAACTGCACCCAGCAACCGTCAGTAGCCATTGGTTTCTCCCTTTTAGATAGAGCGCTTTCGCGAGTGGTGACCCTCCGATTTTCTTAACCGGATGCGTCACTGACGATCATATAGAGGGGTCATGGATACAGGGAGGAATCAGCACGGGCACAGTGTCCAGGTCATGTGGCGCGACTATGCGAAATGGATTCCGAATGCTGCCAAAGCGTCCAACCTTGCCGCCGGGAACCTATCGCTTGGGGTGTAGCCAACTCACACCACACACTCGATCCAGGTTCAATTCAGGTCGGCGATGTACGGCCCAACGCACCAAAGAGAAAAGCCCCAAGTGAATCAATCACTTGAGGCTTTTGCATCTGGCGGAAACGGAGGGATTCGAACCCTCGATGAGGCTCTACACCCCATACTCCCTTAGCAGGGGAGCACCTTCGGCCACTCGGTCACGTTTCCAATCCGGCTATTATGCCTCAGATTGAAGGCGTTTTTGCCTCGTCAAGCAGGCGACTGGTCCAGTTCGAACGCCTTGTGCAACGTGCGCACTGCCAACTCCACGTACTTCTCGTCGATCACGACGGAGGTCTTGATTTCGGAGGTCGAGATCATCTGGATGTTGATGCCCTCTTCGCTCAGCACGCGGAACATCTTGGCGGCCACGCCCACGTGGCTGCGCATGCCGATGCCGACGATGCTGACCTTGCAGATCTTGGCGTCGCCCACCACTTCCTGCGCGCCCAATGCGGGAACGACCTTTTCCTTGAGCAAGTCAATCGTGCGCGCGTAGTCGGAGCGGTTGACGGTGAAGCTGAAGTCCGTTTTGCCGTCCTTGCTCAGGTTCTGGATGATCACGTCGACATCGATGTTCGCATCGGCCACGGCGCCCAGGATCTGGTAGGCAATGCCGGGCTTGTCGGGCACGCCGAGCACGGAGATCTTGGCCTCGTCGCGGTTGAATGCGATGCCGGATACAACGGCTTGTTCCATTTTTTCGTCTTCCTCAAAAGTGATCAGCGTGCCGGAGCGGGCTTCTTCGTTGATGTCGATGTCCCAGGGCGTGAAGCTGGACAGCACGCGCAGGGGCACCTTGTATTTGCCGGCGAATTCGACCGAGCGGATCTGGAGCACCTTGCTGCCCAGGCTGGCCATCTCCAGCATTTCCTCGAAGCTCACGGTGGCCAGGCGGCGCGCCTCCTGCACCACGCGCGGATCGGTCGTGTACACGCCGTCCACGTCGGTGTAGATCAGGCATTCGGCCGCCTTCATGGCGGCGGCCACCGCCACGGCCGAGGTATCGGAGCCGCCCCGGCCGAGCGTGGTGATGTGGCCGTGCTCGTCGATGCCCTGGAAGCCCGTCACGATCACGACCTTGCCGGCGGACAGGTCGGCACGCACGCGCTGGTCGTCGATGGATTCGATGCGGGCCTTGGTGTAGGCGCTGTTGGTGCGGATCGGCACCTGCCAGCCGGCGTAGCTCACCGACTCCATGCCTTCGGACTGCAGCGCGATCGCCAGCAGCGCGGAAGACGCCTGCTCTCCGGTGGAGGCCAGCATGTCGAGTTCACGGTGGTAGGCGGACGTGGCGCGGGAGGGGGCCAGGTCCTTGGCCAGCCCGAGCAGGCGGTTGGTTTCGCCACTCATGGCGCTGGGCACCACCACCATCTGGTGGCCGGCCCGCGCCCATTTGGCCACGCGCTTGGCGACGTTGCGGATGCGCTCCGTGGAGCCCATCGACGTGCCGCCGTATTTATGAACGATCAGTGCCATTGGATATCTGGAATGACGAAACGCAAGACGGCGCAGGGAAAGGAGAAAAATTGTTCTGGCGCGCCGCCGTTTTTCGTGCAGGGATGGGGACCAAAACCTAGGAATTGTACCAACCGAGCACCTGGGCTTCGCGCACGGCAAAGCCGCGGCCGACCTTGATGCGGATGCGATGCCCCCGCGTGGTGCATGCGGCGATCTGGTCCAGCAGTTCGGCCAGTTGGGCCGCGGCCGGCGTGGTGCCGTGCACGCTGCGCAACCAGTGGCGCAGCACGTTGGCCTGACGAGCCCCGCTCAGCGACTGCAAGGCCGCCAGCCGCGGCGGCACGCCCACGGCGGCCAGATCGGCCTCGGCCAGTTCCTGCAGCAGTTCGCTGGCCTGCGCGGCATGCTCGGCGCTGCGGGCGAAGGTGTCGCGGAACTGGGGAAAAGCGGCATCGAGCGCTGGCAGCAGCCGGTGGCGGATCCGGTTGCGCGTGTAGTGCTCGTCGCCATTGGTGGGGTCTTCCACCCACGCCTGGCCCCGCGCCACCAGCCAGGCGCGAACATCGGCGCCGGCCACCCGCAGCAGGGGCCGATGCCAGTCGAGGCCATCGCGCTGCCAGTGCGCAGGCATGGACGCCAGACCCGGCACGCCAGCGCCCCGCGACAGCGCCAGCAGCAGGGTTTCGACCTGGTCGTCGGCGTGCTGGGCCAATGCTATTGTTTTTATAGCAGCATGCCCTAGTGTTACTTGCGCCAGACCCGCAAAAGCCTCGTACCGCATCCGGCGGGCGGTGTCTTCCGGGCTTTGGCCCGGCGCGGGGCGTGCGTCCACGCGCGCCACCTGGAGCGGCACGCCCTGGCGCTGGCACAGGTCGGCGCAGTGGCGCTCGAAGCCATCGGCCGCCGCCTGCAGCCCATGGTGCACATGGAACGCATGCACCTGGCCGGGCCACCGCCCTGCGCAGGCCAGCAGCAGCGCGGTGGAGTCGGCCCCGCCGCTCAGCCCCACGGCCAGCGGCAGGGCCGGTGCGAAGGCCGCCATGGCGGCGTCGAAGGATTGCGTCATGCCAAAGGGACGTTTCAAAGGGCTGTGATGGCAGCGACTTCCATGCAAAACGGCCCCGAAGGGCCGCTGGGTTCATGGCATGGGGCGTGGTGCCGGAGCCCTGTGCTTCAGCGCGTCTCGGCCTTGGTGTCGGTGAATCGGCCGTAGCTTTGCAGGCGCTCGTAGCGGCGGTCCAGCAGTTCCTTGGGCTTGAGATCGGCCAGTTGGCGGAAGGCATCGCCCAGCGCGCGCTTGAGGAAGGCGGCCATCTGCTTGTGGTCGCGGTGGGCGCCGCCCACGGGCTCGCTCACGATCTTGTCCACGAGGCCCAGGGCCTTGAGGCGGTGGGCCGTGATGCCCATGGCATCGGCCGCGTCCTGCGCCTTGTCGCTGGTCTTCCAGAGGATGGAGGCACAGCCTTCGGGGCTGATCACCGAGTAGATGGAGTACTGCAGCATCACCACCTGGTCAGCCACGCTGATGGCCAGCGCGCCGCCGGAGCCGCCCTCGCCGATCACGGTGGTAATGATGGGCACTTCCAGTTGCGCCATCTCGAAGATGTTGCGGCCGATGGCCTCGGACTGGCCGCGTTCTTCGGCATCGATTCCGGGATAGGCGCCAGGCGTGTCCACGAAGGTGAACACCGGCAGCTTGAACTTCTCGGCCGTCTTCATGAGGCGCAGGGCCTTGCGGTAGCCCTCGGGGCGGCTCATGCCGAAGTTGCGCGCGGCGCGCTCCTTGGTGTCGCGGCCCTTCTGGTGGCCCAGCACCATGCAGGCATGCCCGTTGAAGCGGGCCAGCCCCCCCACGATGGACAGGTCATCGGCGAAGTGGCGGTCGCCGTGCAGCTCGACGAAGTCGGTGAAGATGTCGCGCACGTAGTCGAGCGTGTAGGGGCGCTCGGGATGGCGGGCGATCTTGGTGATCTGCCAGGGCGACAGATCGCTGTAGATGTCTTTGGTGAGCTGGTGGCTCTTCTTGCTGAGCTGGTCGATCTCTTCCGAAATATCGACGGCGCTTTCGGTCTGCACGTAGCGCAGTTCTTCGATTTTTCCTTCGAGCTCGGCAATCGGCTGCTCGAAATCCAGAAAGGTTTTTTTCGCCAACGTAATTCTCCTTGGGCTCCTCGCCCTGTTCAGGCCAGCACCACGGGCACGGACGCAGCATCGGTTGCCGCGCCCTCCCGCGAGGGCGTCAATAGTCCACCGGCAACGGGGCGAGCGACCGCCAAATATACCAACTCGCCACGCTGCACCAGGGCTTCCAGGCCTCTGCCACTTCGCGGGCATCGCTGCGGCTCACGGGATCACCCGAAAAATAGTGCTGGCTGATGCCCTGGATCAGGGTGGCATCGTCCAGCGGCATGACGTTGGGGCGGGCCAGGTGGAAGATGAGGAACATGTCCGCCGTCCAGCGGCCGATGCCGCGGATGGCGATCAGCTCCTCCGTGATGGCCTCGTCGTCCATCGCATCCCAGTCCTTGACGTGCAGCTTGCCGGTATCGAAGTGCAGCGCCAGATCGACCAGATAGTCCACCTTGCGCGCGGACAGGCCTGCGCCGCGCATGTCGTCCACCTTGAGCTTGAGCACGCTGGCCGGCGTCATGGTGCGCGGCAGGGCCGCGAAACGGTCCCATACCTTCTGCGCGGACGCCACCGACACCTGCTGGCCGACGATGCTGCGCGCCAGCGTGGTGAACGCATCGCCGCGCTGGCGCAGGGCCACGTCGCCCAGTTGCGGGATGAGCCGCTTCATCACGCGGTCTTTCTTGACGAGGTGCTTGCAGGCCTCGGCCCAATACGCGGGCGCGATCAGTTGCGGCCCGTCATGGGCTGTCTTTTTCGTCGCAGCCACCGCTTATCCCGCCTGCACCAGAAATTTCACCGGCGCCAAAGGCCGCTTCATCCAGGAACCGCTCACTGCGCTGCCTCCCAGGTCGTGCCGGCAGCGGAGTCCTTGAGGACGATGCCCTGCTCCAGCAGCGCCTTGCGGATGCGGTCGGCCTCGGCGAAGTCCTTCGCGGCCTTGGCGGCGGCGCGCGCGGCGATCTGTGCCTGGATGGCGGCTTCGTCCAGCGTGGCCCCGGCCTTCAGGAAGGCTTGCGGATCGCCCTGCAGCAGGCCCAGGCAACTGGCCAGCGCCTTCAGCAGTCCGGCGGTCTGCGGCGACTGCGTGCGGTTGACCTCGCCGGCCAGATCGAACAGCACGGCCACGGCCTCGGGGGTGCCGAAGTCTTCGTCCATGGCGGCCTTGAACCGGGCCGCGTAGGGATCGGTCCAGTCGATCGAGGGCGTGGGCGCCGGCGCGATCAGGCTCAATGCCGTATAGAGGCGCTTGAGTGCGGCGCGCGCGTCGTCCAGGTGGGCGTCGCTGTAGTTGAGGGCGCTGCGGTAATGGGCGCGCACGATGAAAAAGCGCACGGTCTCGGCGTCGTACCTGGCCAGCACGTCGCGGATGGTGAAGAAGTTGCCGAGCGACTTGCTCATCTTCTCGTTGTCCACGCGCACGAAGCCGTTGTGCACCCAGAAGCGCGCCAGCGGCTTGCCGGTGGCGCCTTCGCTCTGCGCGATCTCGTTTTCGTGGTGCGGAAACTGCAGGTCGGCGCCGCCGCCATGGATGTCGAAACTCTCGCCCAGCGTGGCGCAGCTCATGGCCGAGCACTCGATGTGCCAGCCGGGCCGGCCGGCGCCGAAGGGGCTGTCCCACTTGGCTTCGGGCGGCTCCTCGGGCTTGGCGGACTTCCACAGCACGAAGTCCAGCGGATCGTCCTTGCCGTCGGCCACGGCCACGCGCTCGCCCGCGCGCAGCTCGTCGAGCGACTTGCCGGACAGCTTGCCGTAGCCCGCGAACTTGCGCACCGCATAGTTCACGTCGCCGCCGCTGGCACGGTAGGCCAGGCCCTTGTCTTCCAGCGCGCCGATCAGCGCGAGCATCTGCGGCACGTATTCGGTGGCGCGCGGCTCGATGGAGGGCGGCTCGATGCCCAAAGCGCCGATGTCCTGGTGCATGGCGGCGATCATCTCGTCGGTCAGCTCGCGGATGGTGATGCCGCGCTCCACCGCGCGCCGGATGATCTTGTCATCGATGTCGGTGATGTTGCGCACATAGGTCACGCGCAGGCCGCTGCTCTTGAGCCAGCGCTGCACCACGTCGAACGCCATCATCATGCGGGCGTGGCCGATGTGACACAGGTCATAAATGGTCATGCCGCAGACATACATGCGCACATGTCCGGGCTCCAGCGGAGAAAAAGGCTCCAGCGCACGCGACAGCGTGTTGTAGATACGCAAACTCATGGAAATTCAGTCAAGGGGTGGATGGTGCAGCCGGCGCCCTGGCAGGGGCTGCGCAAAGAGGCGGGAGCCTCCCGGAAGGGCCGTGCGCGGCGGTGCGCACATGCAAAATCAGGAGCGGCAACAGCGTACCGGCATGACAAACCCCTCAGCTACAATCCGCCGCAGTATAAGCCCCCGTTACGGCTTGACACCTCCAACCATTCCCGTCCGCCCATGAAGCATCCACAACGCACCCTTGCCCATCTCCTGCGCCTGATTGCCCTGTCGGCCTTGTTGGGTGCCCCGCTGGCCCACGCGGACGACTATGCCGAGATCACCCAGTTGCTCAAGGCAGGCAAGCCGGCGGATGCCCTGGCCAAGGCCGACCAGCGGCTCACCGCCAACCCCCGCGACCCGCAATTGCGCTTCCTGCGCGGCGTGGCCCAGGCGGATTCGGGCAAGCAGACCGAAGCGGTGGCCACCTTCACGAAGCTCACGGAAGACTATCCCGAGCTGCCCGAGCCCTACAACAACCTGGCCGTGCTGTACGCCAACCAGAACCAGCTCGACAAGGCGCGCACTGCGCTCGAGATGGCCATCCGCACCAACCCCAGCTATGCCACCGCGCATGAAAACCTGGGCGACATCTACGCCAAGCTGGCCAGCCAGGCCTACAACAAGGCGCTGCAGCTCGATGCCACGCACGCGAGCTCGGTCAAGCCCAAGCTGGCACTGATCCGCGACCTGTTCTCGACCGAGGCCAAGGCCTCCACCGCCAAGGCGCCCGCGGCTGCGCCCGTGGCCGCGGCGGCTCCCCGCCCCGCCCCGGCACCCGCGCCCGTGGCAGCGTCTCCGGCGCCAGCCACCCCTGCGCCGGCCCCCGCGCCCACCCCGGCCGCGCCGGCCGTGGCCGCTGCACCGGCGCCCACTCCGGCTCCGGCCCCCGCTCCCGCAGTGACGGGCAACACCGCCTCCAGCGCCGCCGCCGCGGCGGAACGGGAAGTGTCCGCTGCAGTGCACGCCTGGGCCAAGGCCTGGGAGAGCCAGGACATGAACGCCTACCTGGGCGCCTACGACAAGAACTACACGCCCAACGGCAAGCAAAGCCACGCCGCCTGGGAAAAAGAGCGCCGCGACCGCATCGTCGGCCGCGCCAAGATCAACGTCAGCGTGAACGACCTGCGCATTTCCGTGAACGGCAACAAGGCGCAGGCGCGCTTTCGCCAGGGCTACAGCTCCGGCAGCTACAGCGTGAACAGCCGCAAGACCCTGGACCTGGTGAACACCGGCGGCCAGTGGACCATCGTGCGCGAGGCCACCGGCGGTTGATGGCGATCGTTTCGGTGACGCGCTCCACCATCGCCTTCGGGATGCTCCCTTGCCCTCTGCTGGCGCACCGCGCCGCATTCATTTCCGCTTGAAGCCTCGCATGCCTGCGGGACGTTCCCCCTGGAGCCGCGGCATGGCGGCGGGCATGGTGCTGTCGCTGCTCGCGGCAGCCTGGCCGGCGCACGCCCAGGGCGACAAGCTGCGCGGCGTGGGCAAGAACGCGCGCACGGCGCCCGTGCGCATCGCCCCGCTCGCCGATGGGCAGGCGGAAAAGCGCCTCATGGAGGTCTATCGCCTCACCGGCGAAGGCAAGGGCCGCGAGGCCCTGGCCAAGGCCGAGAGCCTGGTGCGCGACCACCCCAACTTCCAGCTCGCGCAACTGGCGCTGGGCGACCTGCTGTCGGCCCGCACGCGGCCGCTGCGGCAGATGGGCGACGTGCCGGCCGGCCAGGGCGATGCCCCGCCGCCGCAGGAAGCTGCCGACGTGCTGGCCGAGCTGCGCGCGGAGTCGCGCCAGCGCACGGACGCCCTGCGGGTGCGCCCCCAGGCGCGCACCATTCCCGCCCAGTTCATCGAGCTGTCGCTGCGTTCGCGGCACGCGATCGCGGTCGATGCGTCGCGCTCGCGGCTCTACCTGTTCGAGAACACGCCCAACGGGCTGGAACTCGTGGCCGACTACTACGCCTCGGTGGGCAAGCTCGGCATCGAAAAGCTCATCGAGGGCGACCAGCGCACGCCGCTGGGCGTGTACTTCATCACGAGCCGCCTGGACCCGGCCACGCTCAAGGACTTCTACGGCGCCGGCGCCCTGCCCATCAACTACCCCAATCCGCTGGACCAGAGCCGCGGCAAGACGGGCAGCGGCATCTGGCTGCACGGCACGCCGCCGGACCAGTTCTCGCGCGCGCCGCTGGCCACCGACGGGTGCCTGGCCCTGGCCAACCCGGACCTGGAGCGCATCCTGCGCACGGTGGAGCCACGCTCCACACCGGTGGTGATCGCACGGCAGCTGCAATGGGTGCCGCCGCACAGCGTGCAGGCCGACCGCAAGGCGTTCGATGCGGTGCTGGATGCCTGGCGCACCGCCAAGTCGCAGGGCGACCTGCAGCGCCTGATGGGGTTTTACGCCCCCACGTTCCAGAGCTACGGCAAGATGCCGCTGCAGGAGTTCTCCAAGCAGCTGGGCGCGGAAACGCGCGCGCTGCGCGGGCGGCCGATCCAGCTCAAGGACAAGACCCTGCTGCGCTGGACGGATGCCTCCGACACCATGGTGGTAACGTTCGGCGAGGTCATCGAAGGGGCCCGCACCGGCCCCGTCAAGCGCCAGTACTGGACCCGCAAGGGCAACCAATGGCAGATATTTTTCGAAGGAGTGATTGGATGATTTCCAGAAGAAATTCGACCCTGGCGCTGGCCGGCATGGCGCTGGCAGCTATTGTTTCCGTAGCACCCGCCCAGGCGCAGGACGCGACGGCCCCCAAGGTGAAGCTCGCCACGTCGCTGGGCGACATCGTGGTCCAGCTTGACCCCGCCAAGGCCCCGAAGACGGTGGACAACTTCCTGTCCTACGTGAAGGACAAGCACTACGACGGCACCGTCTTTCACCGCGTGATCAACGGCTTCATGATCCAGGGCGGCGGCTTCACGCCCGACATGCAGCAAAAGCCCACCAAGGCACCGATTCCGCTGGAGGCCAACAACGGCCTCAAGAACGACAACTACACCATCGCCATGGCCCGCACCGGCAATCCGGACTCGGCCACCTCGCAGTTCTTCATCAACGTGAAGGACAACGCCATGCTCAACGCCACCGGTGAAGGCAACGGCTACGCCGTGTTCGGCAAGGTGGTTTCGGGCACCGACGTGGTGGACAAGATCAAGGCCGTGTCCACGGGCAACAAGGGCATGCACCAGAACGTGCCCACGACGCCCGTCGTCATCACCTCCGCCACCGTGGTCAAGTAAAGCCCACCGGCCCCTGTACACACCACGGCCCTCCCGGCCCCCAACGCTTTCCAAGGAATCCCATGAGCAACCCCCAAGTCGAACTGCACATCGCCGGCCACGGCGTCATCACCCTCGAACTCGATGCCGAAAAGGCGCCGAAGTCCACCGAGAACTTCCTGGCCTACGTGAAGAAGGGCCACTACGACAACACGATCTTCCACCGCGTGATCCCCGGCTTCATGGTGCAGGGCGGCGGGTTCGAGCCCGGCATGAACCAAAAGGGCACCGAAGCCCCGATCGAGAACGAGGCCAACAACGGCCTGAAGAACGCCAACTACACCGTGGCCATGGCCCGCACGAGCGATCCGCACTCGGCCACCGCCCAGTTCTTCATCAACGTGGCCGACAACGGCTTCCTGAACCACACCGCGCCGTCCGCCCAGGGCTGGGGCTATGCCGTGTTCGGCAAGGTGGTCAAGGGCACCGAAGTGGTCGATGCCATCAAGGGCGTGAAGACCGGCCGCAAGGGCTTCCATGACGACGTGCCCAAGGACGACGTGATCATCGAGAAGGCCGTCGCCCTGTAATCGCGGCGACCGCGGCGCACCCATCCCCGCCCGCCCCGTGACCACGACCGTGCCCCGGTTCGAGGAGCTTGCCGCTCCTTCAGACTGGCGCACGGTCGAATTCATTTCCGACCTGCACCTGCAGGCCAGCGAGCCCGCCACGTTCGAGGCCTGGCGACGCTATCTGCGGACCACCGACGCGAGCGCAGTGTTCATCCTGGGCGACCTGTTCGAAGTGTGGGTGGGCGACGACTGCATCGACGATGCCGATGGGGCCTTCGAGGCCGAATGCGGCGCCCTGCTGCGCGAGGCGGCCCGCCAGCGGCCAGTGTTCTTCATGCACGGCAACCGCGACTTCCTGGTCGGGCCGCGCTTTCTGGCCCACTGCGGCCTGACGGGGCTGCACGACCCGACGGTGCTGCAGTTCGGCGGCGAACGCACCGTGCTCAGCCACGGCGACCTGCTTTGCCTGGACGATGTGGACTACCAGCGCTTTCGCGCCCAGGCCCGCAGCACGGAGTGGCAGCAGCGGTTCCTGTCCCAGCCGCTGGCCGTGCGGCGCGCGCAGGCCCGCGGCATCCGCGAGCAGAGCGAGGCGCGCAAGCAATCCGGCGAGGCCGCCTACGCCGATCTGGACGGCCCGGCCACGCGGCAGTGGCTGCAGGCCGCAGGCGCCCGCACGCTGATCCACGGCCACACGCACCGCCCCGCCGTCCACGCCGTGGGGCCGGGCCTGCAGCGCGTGGTGCTGAGCGACTGGGACGCGGCCGCCCGCCCGCCGCGCGCCGAGGTGCTGCGCCTGTCGCCCGGCCGGGGCTTGGAACGGCTCGCCGCCGTCCCCATGTAGGCGGCATCTCTTTTTCCGCCAGGGAGTGCGCGAGCAGGCCCTCCCCCTCTTTCATGCCTGCTCTCTGGAACAAACTCTGGCACCGTGTGCGCGCGACCGTCGCCCCCGTGCCGGAGATCTCCGCACCGCTCTGGCTGCAGACCCTGCAGCGCTATCCGTTCCTGTCCGCCCTGCCGCTGCAGGACCAGGCCAAGCTGAGGGCACTCAGCGCCCTCTTTCTGCAGCGCAAGGAATTCACCGGCGCGCACGGCCTGCAGGTCACCGATGCCATGGCGGTCGCCATCGCGGCCCAGGCGTGCCTGCCCGTGCTGCACTGGGGCACGCCCGCCCAGGCACTCGACTGGTACGACGATTTCGTGGGCATCGTGGTCCACCCCGGCGAGGCCGTGGCGCGCCGGCAGTCCACCGACGAGGCCGGCGTGGTGCACGACTACACCGAGGTGCTGCTGGGCGAGGCCATGCACCGGGGCCCGGTCATGCTGAGCTGGCCGGCCGTGGACAGCGCGGGCAGCGGCCAGGACCGGGGCATGAGCGTGGTCATCCACGAGTTCGTGCACAAGCTGGACATGCGCAACGGCAACGCGGACGGCTACCCGCCCCTGCCACCGGGCTTTCTGGGCACCACCGGCCCGCAGGCGGCGCGGCAGGCCTGGCGCGCGGCGTGGCAGCCGGCCTATGACGCCTTCCGGGAGCGCGTGATCATCGCCGAGCGCTTTGGCGGCGAATGGCCCTGGCTGGATGCCTACGGCGCGACGGCCCCGGCCGAATTCTTCGCCGTGGCGTGCGAGGCGTACTTCGTGGACCGGGCGACGTTTGCCGCCGAGTTCCCGGACCTGATGCCCACGCTGGACGCCTTCTACCGCCGGGGATTGTGAGTCAAAACCCCTTCACGCCCTAGATTTCATTGCCCTCATTGCTATTATTTGTATAGCAATCGCCTGCCTGGCCGGCGCAGGCGCTCACAGCGCGGATTCGAACAGTTCCAGCTGCGGCGGTCCCAGGTACAGATCGCGCTTTTGCCCCGCGCCCGCGTGCGCGGCCCGGAAGGCGTCGGAGCGGGTCCACGCCTCGAAATCCGCGCGCGACGCCCAGACGGTGTGCGATGCGAACAGCGTGTGCTCGGGCGTCATGTCTCCCCGCAGCAGGCGGAAGGACTGGAAGCCCGGCACCTGCGCCAGATGGCTGTCGCGCTGGCGCCAGATCTCGACGAACTCCTCCTCACGGCCGGGGGCGATGCGGAAACGGTTCATGGCAACGAACATGGTGGGAAGCTCCCTGAAGTGAAAGATCAGAAATCAAACCGCAGAAGTGAAACCGCGTGAAGGGGCCGCGTTCACCGGACGGCGAGGCGCGGCGCGCGCCGGCCGCAGCAGGGCCGGCGCGCCCGTGGCGCTTAGGGCTTGCGCGCCATCTCGCCCGTCGCGACCCGGCGGCGCAGCTCGGCCAGCACGGTTTTCATCCGCCGCTCGTTCTCCACGCCCATGCGCACGAGGATCTTCTGGCCGCTGGACAGGGCCTGCAGCTTCGGGTCGGCGAACTCGTAGCGCACCCAGGGGCGCGTGGAAGGCACCTCGCCGGTCACCTTGGTGAGCTGCACCTGCACCGGGCCGGTGGGCTCGGGCGCCTGCAGCAGGTTGTCCAGCGTGGCCACCAGCCGGTCGTTGAAGTAGCGGCGCGGAAAGCCCAGCTCTTCGTACGCCTGCTGGAACAGCGGGTACAGCCGGGCGTACAGCGCAACGGCCTGGTCCTGCGGAATGGCTTCGGCCAGCATGACGAAGGCGCGGTAGCGGCCCGCGTTGCTGGCGGCGATCGTCTCCGTCTCGCTGCCCTCGCCATCCACCAGGAACCGCTGCGGCATGGGCTGCACGGGCCACAGGCGGGACGGCGCGCTCTGGCGCGACAGGTTGTCCACCGTGGCGACCGCGCGCTGCACGAAGCCGTCCATGCGCAGCAGCGCCGCGACCGAGTCCGCCCCCACCCATCCCGTGACCGCCTCGGTCAGGGGGCGGTCCGATTCGGCCAGGGTGGGGAGTTTGGTGTCGGGCGGCTGCACCGTGTCCATGGGGTTCTGGGGTCCGGAGGCCGCGGATGCGGGCGGCGCGGCGGCCTGGGACGCGGACTGGCTGGCCACGGGCGGCAATGCCACCGGCTCGGACGCCGGGCGCCCCCAGAACCACCAGGCCGCGCCGGCGCCCAGCGCGCCAGCGACCAGCACCCACGGAATCCAGGCGCGCGAAGCCTGCTGCGCGGGCCGCAACTCCACCGTGTCACGTTCAGGCATGAATGCCTCCTTTTCTTGGGTTTCGGGAAAGCCGCGGTAGAAAGACAAGATGCCCCGCGGCCGCCCATCGATTGGAAGCGATGGACTCCACCGGGCCGTAACGCCGTGTGACGGGTCCGGTCACCGCTGGCATGGGGGGTGTCGTGCACCGCTCGGTGGCCGATGCAAGCCGGCCGGGGTCCACGCAAGGAACGGTGGACCCGCGGGGCCCATCGGTCAGCCGCTCAGCGCGCGGCCTGCGGCTGCGGGTGCTGCAGTCCGCCCAGCCATCCCATGGCATCGGTCAGTTCGGCCTGCCGGATCTCGTGCGCTCCGGGGTATTCGCGGTAGGTCAGGTCCAGCGACAGCCCCCGGGCATGGTCGCGGATGGCGTGGGCCTGGGCCAGGGGAATCACGTTGTCCTGCACGCCATGGCTCACCCAGAGCGGCTTGCCGCGCAGGCTCTCGGCCGCGGCGGCGAACGGCATCGCCTGGGGCAGCAGCCGGCTGTGCCACACCATGGCGGCGTGCAGCAGCTCCGGCCGGGTGAACAGCAGGGACAAGGCCATGATGCCGCCCTGGCTGAAACCGCCCACCACCACCCGCTCGGGGGGCACGCCCAGTTGCAGCGCGGCGGCCTCCACCGTGAGCGCCACCAGCGAGCGGCTGGCCGCCTCCTGCGGCTCATGGATGGAACGGCTGCCATCGGGCAGCACGGAAAATTCGAACCACGCATGGGAGCCGGGCCCCATGGCATGCGGCGCGCGCAGGCTCACGACATGGAAATGCGGGGGAACGTAGGGGGCCAGGCCGAACAGGTCGCCCTCGTTGCTGCCCACGCCGTGCATGAGAACGAGCAGCCAGGGAGAGGTGGTGTGGGCCGCGGCGGGGCGGTTCAGGAAGGGAAGCGGCAGATCAAGCATCGATGGGTGCCCTGAAAAGGCGTTCAAGGCAGGGATGAAGGGTTGCAAATCGGGGTTGGAGTGGAACGGGGCCCGGGGAGTTCATGCCGCGGCCTGCAATACGAAGGCGTCCATGGCCAGGGCGCCATAGCGGACCTCCCGGCTCAGGTAGTGCGCCTGCGCCTCGGGGCCAGCGGCGCCCAGGGCGAAAAACAAGGGCAGGAAATGGTCTTCGCTGGGGTGGGCGCGCTCGGCATGCGGGGCCTGCCGCCGGTAGTCCAGCAGCGCGGGCCAGTCGCGCCGCTGCACGGCGTCTTCGATCCAGCGGCTGAATTCGGTCACATAAGGCAAGGGCTCGTTGGCGCCGCCAAAGAACTCGGCCAGGTTGTGCGTCATGCTGCCGGAGCCCACCACCAGCACGCCTTCGCTGCGCAGGCCCTGCAACGCGGCGCCCATGGCGTAGACCTCGGCAGGCCCGGCGGTGGAAGGCAGCGCCACCTGCACCACAGGCAGCCGGGCGTCGGGAAACAGGTGCATCAGCGGCACCCAGGCGCCATGGTCGAAGGGCCGCTCCGCATCGCCTTCGGCCGCGATGCCGGCCGAACGCAGGCGCGCCAGCACCGTTTCGGCCAGGGCCGGGGCGCCTGCGGCCGGGTAGCGCAAGGCATACAGGGCCGGCGGAAATCCGCCGAAATCGTGCCACGTGGCGGGCTGCGGCCCGGTCATCACTTTCGGCGATCGCGGCATCCAGTGCGGCGACATGACAACCACCCCGCGAAGGTGCGGAAAGCGCGCCTGGACCTCCTGGCCCCAGCGGGTGAGGGCCGGGCCGGTTTCGCCGGCGTCCACCGCGAACAGCGGGGCGCCATGGGAGAGATACAGCGCGGGGAGTTCGGCATTCCTGCCGCTGTCGGTGGGTGCGCGGGCCCGTTCCAGATCGGACATGAAGATTCCTCGGTTGCCGACAGATGGGGTCGATGGCGGCGGTTCCAACCCCCGCGGCGATCGGCGCAGCCTGTGCCGCCACGGGCCAGCGTACGCCCGCCGTGGCGCTCCCCGCCTTTTCAGTCGCGCACCGGGCCGCGCAGCGCCTTGATGCCCGAGCGCACGCTCTTGGATTCCAGGCGGCGCTGCTTGGAGCCATAGGTCGGCTTGGTGGCCCGGCGGGTGCGCGGCGGCTGCGCCACGCTGGCCACCAGGGCCTGCAGGCGCTGGAGTCCGTCGAGGCGGTTGGCTTCCTGGCTGCGGTACTGCTGGGCCTTGATGACCAGCACGCCCTCCTGCGTGATCCGGCTGTCGCGCAGCGCGAGCAGGCGCTCCTTCACGCCGTCGGGCAACGAAGACGCCGCGATGTCGAAGCGCAAGTGCACTGCGCTGGACACCTTGTTGACGTTCTGCCCGCCAGCGCCCTGCGCCCGCATGGCGGTGATCTCCACCTCGCGCTCGTCCACCTGGGGGACGAAGGCCGCCGGCGGCGCGGTCATCGGCCGGCCGCCAGGGATGCGGCAGCCGGCTGTGCCCCGTCCGCCAGCGCGGCCAGCAACGCGGCCATGAAGGGCCGGGGCTGTTCGAACTGCACCCAGTGGCCGGCCTCGGGGATGAAGTCCAGGCCGCGGAAGTCCGGCACCACCGCCCGGAACGCCGCCTCCAGCTCCACGATCCAGCGCTTGTAGAGGGCATCGTTGCGGCCATAGATGGCGTGCACCGGGCAGGTCACCCGGGGCAGCGAGCGCGCCAGGATGTCGGTGTGCGCCAGCCGGCGGCGCGGCATGCGGTCGCGCACCACGTTGGCCACGTGCAGACCCAGCGCCAGGCCTTCGATGAGCGCCGGATCCTGCAGCATCAGCACGGCCAGGTTGTGGCGGTGCACCTGCGGCTGCTGGTCCGCGGGCAGGTGCCGCCAGGCTTTCAGTTCGAACTGACGGTGCGGCACCACGCCCATGGCCGGCGCGCCCACGATGACCAATTGCCGGGCCAGCTCGGGGTGGTCGGCCAGCAGCAGGCCCGCCACCATGCCGCCGAACGAGAACCCCACCAGATCGCACGGCTGCGGCCCCCACAGCGCGCGCATGCCCTCGCACAGCGGCTCGACCAGCGCGTCGGCATCGGCGCCAGCGGGGGGCAGAGCGGACTCCCCGAAGCCTGGCAGATCCGGCACCCAGACCTGGTAGCCCGCCGCGACCAGGTCTTCGATGTTGCGCACCCAGTGGGTCCAGCTGCCGCTGCCGCCGTGCAGCAGCACCAGCGGCGGCTGCCCGGGCACGGCCGGGCCCCAGGCGTGCCACACCAGATCGCCGTCGCCGCAAGGCGTGGTGTGCCGCGTGGCCAGCGCCTGCAGGCGCCGCACTTCGGGCGGGGTGCCATCGGGCGCCGCGGCCCCGGCAGATCCGGGGTGGGCCACTGGGGCGGTGGGCACCGTCACCATCCTGCCAGGCCGTCGATGGCCAGCGGATAGCCCTGCACGCCGAACCCGCACATCACCGCGCGCGCCACGCCGGACAGATAGGAATGGTGGCGGAAGGCTTCGCGGGCATGCACGTTGCTGATGTGCAACTCCACCAGCGGCACGCCCGTGCCCTTGACGGCATCCAGCAGTGCCACGCTGGTGTGGGTGTAGGCCGCGGCATTCAGCACCACGCCGGCCAGTTCGCCAGCACCGTGGAGGCGGCCGGCCTCATGGATCCAGTCCACCAGGTCGCCCTCGTGGTTGCTCTGGCGGAACTGCAGCGCAAACCCGTGGCGCTCGCACGCCTGGGCGCACAGCCGCTCCACATCGGCCAGCGTGTGCACGCCGTACACCGAGGGCTCGCGCGTGCCGAGCAGGTTCAGATTGGGTCCGTTGAGGACAAAGACGGTTTTCACAGGGCCAGCACTCCATGCAAGGCGTCGCCGCCAGTCGGCGAACGCGAACAGGGCGAATTATGCGTGGCGCTCCCAAAGAAAACGGCCCCGAGGGGCCGTTGGGACTGCATGAGCAGCCAGGGGACAGCGATGGGTTTCAGCGACCGTAGTAGCCCCGGTCCCGTCCGTGCCAGTGGCGGCCGCCGCCGTAGTACCCGTAGGGGGCGACCACCACCGGAGGCGGGGGCGCGTAGTACACCGGCCGTGGCGGCGGGTAGTAGACAGGGGGGGGTGCGTAGACCACCGGGGGCGGGCCGTAATAAACGGGACGGGGCGGCGGGTAATAGGCTGGCGGGGCCACCACGACGGGGTAGCCGCCACCCCCGACACCGACCGCCACGCCGGGCGCCCCGATGCCCACAGACCAGGAAATATCGCGTGCCTGGGCGGCACCGGTGCCCGCCAGGAGGGCGAGCGCCACGCCGGCGGTGGCGGCCATGGCTGAGAGAGAGCGGCTGTTCGTCATGGAAATCTCCTTTGGATGGGAGCCCCGCCATCGCGGAACGCCCGTGGATGCTCAACGCATCACATGTCCGAAAGGATGGCACAAACCGCCTGCAATGTTGTTTCTGGACGTAGCGCGCTGTGTTTCACCCGGTAACGCCCTGGGCACCGCCGCCTAGAATGCCGCCATGAGTTCCCCAGCCCCCCTCGACCCCTCCTCCAACGCCGCGGCCAAGCCCAGCAATTTTCTTCGCCAGATCATCGAGAGCGATCTCGCCAAGGGCACGCATGCCCAGGCGCGCTGGGGCGGCACGCCCGGCGATGCGGCCCACCATGCCGGCGGGCAGCCCGACCCGGCGAAGATCCGCACGCGTTTCCCCCCCGAACCCAACGGCTACCTGCACGTCGGCCATGCCAAGAGCATCTGCCTGAATTTCGGACTGGCCGCCGACTACGGCGGCGTGTGCCACCTGCGCTTCGACGACACCAACCCGGAGAAGGAAGACCAGGAGTACGTGGACGCCATCATCGATGCCGTGCATTGGCTCGGCTTCGACTGGAAGGCCAGCGGCGATGGCGCCGACCACCTGTATTACGCCAGCAACTATTTCGACTTCATGTACCGCGCGGCTGAGTACCTGATCGAAAACGGCAAAGCCTACGTGGACGAGCAGACCCCCGACGAGATGCGCGCCAACCGCGGCGACTTCGGTAAGCCCGGCGTGGACAGCCCCTTTCGCAGCCGCACCGTGGCCGAAAACCTCGCGCGATTTCGCGAAATGCGCGAGGGCAAGCTGCCCGACGGCGCCGCCGTGCTGCGCGCGAAGATCGACATGGCCTCGCCCAACATCAACCTGCGCGACCCGGCCATCTACCGCATCAAGCACGCCGAGCACCACAACACCGGCAACCAGTGGTGCATCTACCCGATGTACACCTTCGCGCACCCCATCGAGGACGCGCTGGAGCACATCACCCACAGCATCTGCACGCTGGAATTCGAAGACCAGCGCCCCTTCTACGACTGGCTCATGGACCGCCTGGTGGAAGGCGGCCTCATCGCCGCGCCGCAGCCGCGCCAGTACGAGTTCGCACGCCTGAACCTCACCTACGTGGTCACCAGCAAGCGCAAGCTCAAGCACCTGGTGGACAACGGCATCGTGACCGGCTGGGACGATCCCCGCATGCCCACCATCGTCGGCCTGCGCCGCCGCGGCTACACGCCCGAATCGATCCGCCTGTTCTGCGAACGCATCGGCGTGACCAAGGACTACAGCTGGATCGACTACAGCACGCTGGAAGGCTGCCTGCGCGAAGACCTGGAAGCCAAGGCCCACCGCGGCATGGCGGTACTCAACCCCGTCAAGCTGGTGCTGACCAACTGGGACGAGGTGATGGGCGCCGGCCACCTGGAGCCCTGCAGCCTGCCCGCCCTGCCCCATCCACCCGAAGGCACCGAATCGCCCCTGCGCCATTTCACGATCGGCAAGGAAGTGTGGATCGAGCGCGAAGACTTCGAGGAAGTGCCCCCCAAGGGCTACAAGCGCCTGTTCCCCGGCAACAAGGTGCGCCTCAAGGGCGGCTACGTGATCGAATGCACGGGGTGCAACAAGGACGCCGATGGCCGGATCACCGAAGTGCTGGCCACCGTGGTGCCCGACACCAAGAGCGGCACCCCCGGCGCCGACACCGTGAAGGTGAAGGCCGCCATCACCTGGGTGGGCGCGGCCGATGGCGTGAAGGCGGAGGTGCGCATGTACGACCGGCTCTTCACCGATGCGCAGCCCGATGCCGGCGGGAAAGACTTCCTCACGCTGCTGAACCCGGACAGCCTGAAGGTCGTGACGGCCATCGTGGAGCCCTCGCTGGCCAACGCCCGACCGGGCGACCAGTTCCAGTTCGAGCGGCACGGGTACTTCGTGGCGGACAGCAAGGACCATGCGGCGGGCAAGCCGGTGTTCAATCTGGCCGTGGGCCTGAAGGACTCCTGGGGCAAGTAAGCCAACGCAACAGCCAGCCCGGACAACGGCGGCCATCGCCGTCGCGGGCCGGTCCCGTTATCCAACGATGGAAGTCCCTGGCCATTCAGCGCCAGGGACGCATCGCACTCCCGATTTCGAGAATGAACTTTTCCTCGCGCCTTCAACAACTCCCATCCGTTGCCGACCTCTCCGCCCTGCACCTGCTGGGCCCGGACGGACAGGTCATCGCCACGCTGGAAAACAAGCCCGGACAAGCAGGCTCCCTGGCGGTCTACAACGCGTTGTCCACCTTGTACGGCGGCACCATCACGCCCGCAGCGGCCAGCCTGGGCCTGGAGTGGTACGCAGAGCACACGGCCGATGCACACGCCCACCCCGGCAAGCACCCCAACATCGACCGTCTGGTGGCCTGGGCGTCCGGCACGGCCAGCTACCGTGCGCAGCGGGTACCAGCGCTCCCGGCCGCCGCCTGACATCCGCGGGCAAGGCCGGTTCGGAAGCATAGCGATTTCGGCAGTGACACCCGCGCCATGGCGGCGTCATCTCTGACGGCCAAGGCGCTGACGCGCCAACCATAATCCGCCCGGCACCGGCCTGTCGCCTGTGTCCCGGCCCGATCGCCGGACCACCCACTTGGAGGCGCGATTGAAACACCCTCACCGTTCATGGGCCCGCGCGGCATGGCAAGTCACCGGCATCCTGGCCTTGGCCGCGTGGCTGACCGGTTGCTCCGCGGTCGGCACGCTCAATGCGCTCACGGCCAAGGACAGCCATACCGTCCAGGCCGGCGTGGCCTACGGCACGCTGCCGCGCCAGCAACTGGACATCTACCGGCCGAAAACGACGGCGCCAGCGGCCGGCTGGCCGGTCGCGGTGTTCTTCTATGGCGGCTCCTGGAACAGCGGCGAGCGCGGCGACTACCTGTTCCTGGGCGAAGCGCTCGCGGCACGGGGCGTGCTGACGATGGTGGCCGACTACCGCCTCTACCCCGAGGTGCGCTACCCCGAATTCCTGCAGGACAGCGCACTGGCCGTGGCCTATGGCCTGGACCATGCGGCGCAGTGGGGTGGCGACCCGAAACGGGTGTTCGCCATGGGCCACAGTGCCGGCGGCTACAACGCGGCGATGCTGGCGCTGGACCCGCGCTGGCTGCAGCCCACGGGCCACACGCCGAACGAGCTTGCCGGCTGGATCGGTCTGGCGGGGCCGTACGACTTCTTTCCCACCGACAACCCGCAAGCGCAGCCGGTGTTTTTCCACCCGAACTACCCGCCCAAGGCCCAGCCCATCGAGTTCGCACACCCCGGCGCGCCGCGCACCTTCCTGGCGGCCCCGGTCAACGACCGATTGGTGAGCCCGGAGCGCAGCACCCAGCAGATGGCGCAGAAGCTGCAGGCCGCTGGCGTGCCGGTCACGCTGAAGTCGTATCCCCGCGCCAGCCACACCACGCTCGTCGGCGCATTCGCGTGGCCGCTGCGCTGGGTCGCGCCGGTGGTGGGCGACGTGGAGGCGTTCATCCAGGCAGTGCCGCCGGCTCAGTGAACTCGCCTTGACGGCTTGCACTGCCCTATTCAGCAGGAGGACAAGTCACCCAATGATCAATCGTCGAGCCCATTTCGCACCATCAGCCAAGACCGGTTCCAGAACGGCGTTTTGCGCTTGACGGGGTATTTGTGCCTCAGCCACCGAGGCGTTTGAAGAACGGTCACCGACCAGCGCTTTCCATCGTCAAAAAAAGAAAAAATGATGGCCTGCGCTGCTGGTGCGACCTCATGGATCACCTCCCTAGCAACTTGCTTTATTGTCACGCAGTGTACTCAAAGCCCAAGATGCAACGCCCGAGGAAAACTGTTTTGCAGCGGTGTCATGCAGCCTACAGCTGCGTCTCCAGCAAACTCGCCACCCGCTCGGCCAGCTTCTCCTTCATCGGCCGATCCAGCCAGTCCTGATGGGTCACCCGCCGCGACCTTTTCAGGTCGTCTTCGAACACGACCGTCTGGCGTTGCGCGAATGGTGCGTCGTACACGTTCAGGTTGGCCTCGTCATTCAGCCGGAACGAGCGGTTGTCGAAGTTGGTGGAGCCCACCGACACCATGAGCTGATCCACGATCATGACCTTGCAGTGGTACATGGTGGGCTCGTACTCGTAGATCTCGGCGCCGGCCTGCAGCAGTTCGCCCCAGGTAGCGCGGGAGGCGGCCTTGACGGTTTCGGTATCGGTGTGCTCGCCGGGCGTGATGAGCCGGATGCGCACGCCGCGCGCCAGGGCGTCCAGCATGAGTTGCCGGGTCAGGTCGTCGGGCACGAAGTACGCCACCGACAGGTCCAGGCTGCGCTCGGACGAGGTGATGGCCAGGTGGTACATGAGCTGCATGCTCTCGCTGCCGCTGGAGGGGGAGCTGGAGAACATCTGCGCCTTCTGCGTGCCGCTCTGGGCGATGGCGGGAAAGTACGCCTCGCCGTGCATCACCTTGCCCGTGACCTTGAGCCAGTTGTCCAGGAAGGTGGCTTGCATCTGCGCGACCGCCGGGCCCTTGACCTGGTAGTGCGAATCGCGCCAGTGGTCGGGGTCCTGCGCGTTGCCGGTCCATGCGGGTGCGATGCCCACGCCGCCCGTGAAGCCCACCAGTCCGTCGGTGACGAGCAGCTTGCGGTGCGTGCGGTTGTTCAGGCGGGCCAGGTTGTACCAATGGGGCTTGTGGAATTTCTCGACCTCCACGCCGGCCGCCTTCATCTCGGTGAAGTAGCTCTCGTCCATCTTGGAGCTGCCCACCCAGTCCAGCAGCACATGCACCTTCACGCCGGCACGGGCGCGCTCGCTCAGGGCATCGGCGAACTGCTTGCCGATGTCGCCGGACCAGTAGATGTAGGTTTCGAAGGTGACGCTCTTCTGCGCGGCCCGGATGGCGGCCAGCATGGGCGGAAAGATCTGGTCGCCGTTGAGCAGCTCCACCACCTCGTTGCCGCTGGTGATGCCCGGGCCCAGCAGGCTGCCCATGGCACGTTCGTACTGGGGCTGGGCGGTGGTGTACAGGCGCGGGATCTGGTGCTGCACTTTCTTCTCGCCGGCGGTGAAGTTCAGCGCGAACAGCACGATGGCGGTGGTGGCCACGAAGGTGAGTGCTACGGTGAGCAGGGTGCGGCCTGTTTTTTTCATGTGCGCGATTGTGGGTGGGCGCCGGGTGCGCGCTTGTAAGCCCACGCCTCCAACTCGGCCAACGCACGGGGGCCGTGGCAGCGCACTGCGCGGCGGCGTGCGTGCCGCCGGCCTGCGGCGGTCAGCCGGCTTCGAAGCGGTTGCGGCCGTTGTGCTTGGCGCGGTAGAGCGCCTTGTCGGCCCGCGCCACGGTGGCGGCGTGGGGCTCGCCGGGCACGCGTTCGGCCACGCCGGCGGAGAACGTCACCGCCAGGCCCGGGGCCAGCGCCTCGAAGCCGCCGCGCTCCATCTGGCCGCGCAGCCGCTCCAGCACGCGCATCGCACCGCTTTGGCCGGTGCCGGGCATGAGCAGCAGGAACTCTTCCCCGCCCCAGCGCGAGAGCACGTCGCGCCCGCGCACGCCGGCCTGGGCGATCTCGGCGAAGCGCTGCAGCACGGCGTCGCCCACCGCATGCCCGTGCGTGTCGTTCACGTGCTTGAAGTGGTCGATGTCCATCATGGCCATGGCCATCGGCGCCGTGGCGGGCTCGCCCGGCCGGCCGTCCTGCGGCTGGACCGCGGCGCCCACCGTCCAGTGCAGGGTGAGCAGGTCGCCCATGGCGCGCCGGTTCAGCAGGCCGGTCAGCGCATCGTGCTCTGCGAGCTTGCGGCTCAGTTCCAGCGCCTCGGTGAGGGTGGCCTTCTGCCGGGCCAGGCGGCTGCGCAGGCGGCCGATGCGGATGGCCAGCGCGGCCACCGCCGTCACCACGATGAGCGAGAAGGCCCAGTGGATGACCTCCACGCGCGGGTCGTAGCGCGGCGATTCGCCCGACGTGCGCCACAGCATGATCCCGGTCACGAGCACCAGCCAGTACGCCATGAGCACGCGCGTCTGCCCGGCCCGCAACTGGAACATGCCGCCCAGCAGGAACAGCGGTGCCAGCAAGCCCAGCAGCGCACCGCGCGCCGGCCCGGTGATGGCATAGGCCCAGCCGAGCGCCGTGGCCGCCAGCACCGACTGCAGCATGGACAGCGACGGATCGTGCGGCGCCAGCCGCCGGCCCTGGCCGCTGCGCACGAGCAGGCAGCAGACGAAGCTGGTGCCCAGCGCGAAGGCGGTCAGCGGATAGGCCTGCCTGGCGTCCACCAGCCCCAGCATCACCTCGGCCTGCTGCACCAGGGCGATCAGGCACAGCAGGCCGAACGCCAGCAGGCACTGCGACATGCGGATGCGCACCTGCTTGCTCTGGCCGAACAGCGCCCGGTCGATCCGGCCCCGCAGGCCCGGGGGCGGTGGCAGGACGCCATCGGCCGCGCGGCGCGCCGGTGATCCGCCGGGCGGTGGGGAATGGGGGCGGGCGGCAGGCGGCATGGCGCAATTCAGGAGCTGAAGGGGCGAAGGCCGAAGGGCAGCGTCTGCGCCGGTGACGGCGGTGCCAGCGGACCCGGCCAAGGGCCCGCGGCAACCGAATGGCAGGGCGGAAACGGGCATGCGCGGCGCATGCAGGGCATCGTACCGGGGCCGGCGCCGCCCGGCGGCCCTGGCGTGGCCAAGGCAGGGTATCTCCCGAGCCGTCCGCACATGCCAGGGCTTCGGGCGCGCGCGGGCGCAGGCGCCGTCGCTAAACTGCCGGCATCCCCGCTTCCCTTCGCCCGCGCCATGGCAGACCACCGCACTCCCCCCTCCCTTTCTCTGCAGGCCAGCCGGCGCACCGCCCTCGTGGCCACGCTGGGCCTGCTGGCCTGGCAGGGCCCCGTCCAAGCGGCCAAGCCCCGGGCCAGCGCGCCTTCGCCAGCGCCCTCCCCGTCCGTCTGGCCCCGCGCATCGCAAGTGCCCGGCGGCGTGGCGCGCCTGTCGCTGGGGCCGGCGGCCACGCGGCCGGTGGCGCACGTGGACGAAGGCGCGGGCGACGTGCCGGTGCTCGTGCTCGGCGATGCGATCGAGTGGACGGCCATCGTCGGCATCCCGCTGGCGGCCCAGGCGGGGGCCGCCGGGATCGTGGTGCGGGGTTCGGTCACCGAAGGCGATGCAGCGCGCAAGGTGCCCTACACCATCGCGCCCAAAAAGTACCGCGAGCAGCGCCTGAGCGTCGCGCCGCGCACCGTGGACCTCTCCGCCGAGGACAACGCCCGCTTCGAGCGCGAGCGCGAACACCAGCGGCAGGTGACGGCGGCGTTTTCCACACCGCTGCCCAAGCCGGCCGACCTGCGCATGCACGTCCCGGTGCCGGGTCCCCGGTCCAGCTCGTTCGGGCTGCGGCGGGTGTTCAACGGGCAATCGCGCAATCCGCACAGCGGCATGGACATCGCCGCAGCCAAGGGCACGGCCATCGTCGCGCCGCTGCCGGGCCGGGTGATCGACACCGGCGAGTATTTCTTCAGCGGCGGCACCGTGTGGCTGGACCATGGTGGCGGACTGCTCACCGTCTATGCCCACCTGAGCGCCATCGACGCCAAGGTGGGCGACCAGTTGCAGACCGGCGACCGCCTGGGCGCGGTGGGCGCCACCGGCCGCGTGACCGGGCCGCACCTGCACTGGGGCGTGATGCTCAACCGCACGATGGTGGACCCGGCGCTGTTCCTGCCCGTCTGAACCGGCGGGCGTTGCGCCGGACCGACACGGGCAGGTAAAGAAGGGGCCGCTTCGCGGAGCGGGCGGCGACAATTTCCGCCTTCGATCCCCTGGCCTTTTTGGGTGGTTTCCATGCGATCTTTTCTGGGAGCCGCGCTCGCGGCGATGGCGGTGCTGTGCAGCGGCTGCGCCGTGGTGGCCGTGGGCGATGCCGCGGTGACGGTGGTGGCGACCACGGTGAAGGTCGGCGCCACCGTGGTGGGCACGGCGGTGGACGTGGGCGCGGCCGGCGTGCGCGCCGTGGCGGGCGGCAGCGACTGAAAGCCTGCGCGAGCGGCACGCCCCGCCATGCCGCGCCGGTCACCACGGCGTTGGCCGCCCACCGCGCTATGCTTGCCGCCCCATGCCGACCCCGCCCCGCTCCCCGCGCGCTCCTGGCCCCTTGCGCCCATCCCGCCCACTCCTGCCACTCCGGCCGCCGGCCGCACGCCCTCCCGCCCGATCCTCTGCGGTGGCGGCAGCAGCCACCGCCGCCCCCGGCACGCCCCGCCTCATCCGCTTTCACAAGCCCTATGGCGTGCTGAGCCAGTTCACGCCCGAGGGGCGCTGGCGCGGGCTGCAGGATTTCATCGACCTGCCCGGCGTGTACGTGGCGGGCCGGCTGGACGCCGACAGCGAAGGGCTGCTGCTGCTCACCAGCGACGGCGCGCTGCAGGCGCGCATCGCCGATCCGCGCTTCAAGATGGAAAAGACGTACTGGGTGCAGGTGGAAGGCACACCCGACGAAGCCGCCCTGGCCGCGCTGCGCGACGGCGTGCGGCTGAACGACGGCCCCACCCGCCCGGCCCGGGCGCGCCGCATGGAGCCGCCGCCCGCCGTGTGGGAGCGCGACCCGCCCATCCGCGTGCGCCAGCGCATTCCTACCGCCTGGATCGAACTGGTCATCCGGGAAGGCCGCAACCGCCAAGTGCGGCGCATGACCGCGGCGGTCGGCCTGCCCACCTTGCGGCTGATCCGCGCCGCCATCGGGCCTTATTCGCTGGACGGGCTGGCACCGGGGACCTGGCAGGCGACGACGGTGCCCGCAGAGCCTGGGGGATAGCGCATGAATTGCTATTTGATTGATAGCAATATGCCCTAGATTTCATTGTGCTGGCGGCCTTTTTGCCGAATATTCGAGCCGCTGGCGCTTCGGGCCGGGCAGGCGCAGCACAATCGCTCCCCAAAAAGGAATGGAACCGTGAACGCCTCTGATCTTTCGCTCGAACCCGTGGAGACACCCGAGGCCGCCCGCGCCGCTGCCGTGCGCGTGTGCCCGCGCTGCAGCCACACCCGGCAGGCCACCGATACCGCACCGGCCTGGCAATGCCCGAGGTGCGAGGTGGCCTACGACAAGGTGCTTCCCACCAGCGTGGCGGCGCGGCAAAAGCCCGAGGGCGCCCGCGCCCGGCCGGCCGCCGCCCCCGGCGACAAGCCCTGGACCCTGATCGTCCTGGCGGGCGGTGTCGTGGTGCTGATGGCGCTGATGGGCTGGAAGTGGAACCACGACAAGGCCCAGGCCGCCGAACGCATCGCCCGCGCCGAAAGCGATGCGCGCGCCCTGCAGATCGCGGCGCAGCGGGAAGGCATGGAACAACTGGCCCGGCTCGGTGCAGCCGAGACCCAGTGGCGCCGCGGCCAGGGCCTGGACGTTCTGCCCACCGTGCGGGCCATGGCCCAGCAAGGGCACCTGCGGGCCATGGTGCTGCTGTCGGCCATGCTGGACGAGGGCAACGGCATCCCCAGGGACCATGCCGAGTCCATGCAGTGGCTGACCCGGGCCGCCCACCAGGGCTCCAGCCTGGCGGCGGTGCGGCTGGGCGCCATCTACCAGGAGGGCCGCGGCGGAGAACCCCGCCAGATGTCGCTGACCGAGAACTGGTACCTGCGCGCGGCGCGCCAGGGCGATGCGGCCGGGCTGTACCGGCTGGGCGATCTCTACGCCAACGGCGCGGCCACCGTGGCCCAGCGGCCCGTTGCCGCCTACATGCTGCTGGAACTGGCCGACCGCCTGGGCCGCGGCAACCCGGAAGACCCGCTCACCCTGCCCCGCTACGGGGCTGTGCACCTTCAGTTGCTGGCCCGCAGGATGGGCCCGGTCGATATCGCCGAAGCACGGCGGCGCGCCGATGCGTGGAAGCCCGGGCAGCCGCTGGACCTGTGACTGGACGCGCGTGGGCCCCAAGGCCCGGCGCCGCCGCCCCACCGTGGCAGCCCCGCCGCCCGCTCAACGGCGGCGCCACCACAGCATCAGGCCCAGAAACACGGCCCCGGTGAGAAGGGGCATCCACGGCATGAGCCGCTCCACCGGGTTGGACGAGCGCATGCCCGACCACACCTCCAGCCGCACCCGGTCCATGCGCAGGTTGCTCACCCCTGCGAACTCCAGCACCGGAGGGACCGTGCGGTCTTCCTTGAAGCTCAAGGGCGCTGCGGCGCCGGCCATCTCTACGACCTGGCCGGCGCGCACGCCCCGCGCGGCGACCTGGGGCACGGCACCCACGCGCGATGCGCCATGGATGGACCAGCCCGCCATCCAGCGCGCGCCGACATCCCCGTCGGCCAGCGCCACGCCCGAGACTCGCACCACCAGCGTGTACGGGTTGCCGCTGCGGGGCAGCACCATCTCCTCGCCCGTCCAGGCCTGGGTCTGGGTCTGGGGCGGTGCGCCTGCGGAGCGGGCCGAATCGGCGGTGTCTTTCCGGTCCTGGAACAGTGCGAACTTCGCCAGCGCTTCGGCCGGCAGTTCCTGGGTTTCCACCAGGCGCTGGCCCCAGGGCTGCGGTGCGCCGCTGGCCTGGGCGGGCAGCGACGCCGCACCCAGCGCGCCCAGGCCCGCCAGCGCGATGCCGGCCGCCAGGACCCTTCCACGGCGGCACGCCGCCCGCGCGAAATCGAATGTGGATGTGGATGTGTCGTGCCCCGTTGCCATGCCCTCGTGTCCTTGGTGTCGTGTGCCGTCGGCCTTGCGCCGCCATGTCCGGCGGCGCATGCGGACGGCAGTGTATCCAGTGGTTTCAGGCTGGCCGGCAAAACGCTACCTTTTTGATAGCGCAATGCCCTAGTACTGATTGTCCTGGGAGCATTTTTCGCCTTGATCGCCTGCGTTGGGAGCGCCCCTCCACCGCATGCCGAAGTTATGCCCGCCCTCTGTGGGCCGTTCTGTGGACAACCCCAGGGACAACCCGCCGGATCGGCGCAGGCAGTGGCTTGCAGCCCGGTGCCTGCATTTTGGGCAGTGGCGGCCGGGCGCGGCCGGCGCCTTTCCGGGGTGCGGCTATAGTGCGCGGCCGGCGCGGCCCCTGCGCCCGCCTTCTTTGCACTCCCTCCCCCGCTCCGATCCCCCCGTGCCCATCGCCACCCTGCTCTGCCTGGTCGTCGCCGTCAGCGACGGCGACACCCTCACCGCCCGCTGCGGCGACCGCCGCCCGATCCAGGTGCGCCTGGCCGCCATCGATGCGCCCGAGCGCCGCCAGGCGTTCGGCCCGCCGTCCCGCCAGAACCTCGCGCGCCTGTGCCTGCGGCAGAAAGCCACGCTGCAGACCGTGGCCCGCGACGCCTACGGCCGCACCGTGGCGCACGTGCGCTGCGGCCAGGGCGATGCGGCCACGGCCCAGGTGCGCGCCGGGCTCGCCTGGGTGTACACGCCGCGCGCGGCCGCCTACCCGCAACTGGCGGCGCTGCAGCGCCAGGCCCAGGCCAGCCACACCGGGCTGTGGTCGCAAAAGCGCCCGCGCGCCCCCTGGGACTACCGGCGACAGCACCCGCGCGGATAAACCGGTAGCATGCGGCGCTGACTTCCCACCGTTGGAGCCGCCCGCCGCGTCCGCCCGTTCGCTGGCCGGGCAGGCTCCGGCCAGCCACCCTCCAGCCTCCCCAGCGCCGTGCCCGACCTTCCCACCGCCTCCCCCGCTCCCCCCGTTCCTGCCACCGAAAGCGTCTACCGGCACCGCGGCTTCCTCGCCTTCCTGATCGCCCGCCTGGTGGCCGTGTTCGCCACCCAGGTGCAGGCCGTGGTCGTGGCCTGGCAGGTGTACGACCTCACGCGCGAGCCCATCGCCCTGGCCTACGTGGGCCTGGCGCAGTTCCTGCCCATGCTGTGCCTGCTGCTGCCGGCCGGCGACCTGATCGACCGCGCCAGCCGCCGGCACATCCTGGCCGTGAGCTGGTCGGTGGGCGCGGTGTGCAGTGCCCTGCTGTGGTGGCTGTCGGGACACGGCACGGCGGGCGTGGCGGGCATCTATGCGGCGCTGGTGCTGTTCGGCTGCTCGCGGGCGTTCTCGGGACCGGCGCTGCAAAGCCTGCTGCCGCAGATCGTGCCGCGCGCACAGCTGGCGCAGGCCATGGCCACCAACAGCATGCTGATGCGCCTGGCCAGCATCACCGGGCCGCTGATCGGCGGGTTGCTGTATGCCACCGGCGGCGCCTCGCTCACCTACCCCGTGTGCTGCGCGGGCTTCTCGCTGGGCGCGCTGCTGCTGTCGCGCGTGACGGTGGCATACGCCTCGCCGCCCTCGCCGACGCAGGGCCGCATGTGGGACCGCTTCGGCGCGGGCATCCACTTCATCCGCACGCGCCCGATCATCCTGGGCACGATCTCGCTGGACCTGTTCGCCGTGCTGCTGGGCGGCGTGGTGGCGCTGCTGCCCATCTATGCGCACGAGGTGCTGCACGTGGGACCGCAGGGCCTGGGCGCGCTGCGCAGCGCCATCGCCATCGGCGAGGTGGGCGCGGGGCTGTTCCTGACCCTGCGGCCCTTCAACCGCCATGTGGGGCGGCGCATGTTCATCGCGGTGGCCCTCTTCGGCGCGGCCAACCTGGTGTTCTCGCTGTCGCACTGGTTCCTGCTGTCGTTCCTGGCCCTGATGGTGGCCGGCGCGGCCGACATGGTGAGCGTGTACATCCGCGGGGCGCTGGTGCAGTTTTCCACGCCTGATGCCATGCGCGGGCGGGTGAACGCGGTCAACATGCTGTTCATCGGCTCGTCCAACGAGTTGGGCGAGTTCCGCGCCGGCACCAGCGCCGCGTGGCTGGGCGCCGTGCCGGCCGCGGTGGCGGGCGGGCTGTGCACCCTGGCGGTGGTGGGCGCCTGGACGCTCCTGTTCAAGCCCCTGCGCGATGTGGACCGCTTCGAGGAAGCCAGCGAGGAACGCCAGCGCCGCTGACGCTGAACGCCCAGCGGTTGACAGCAGTTACCAAAAAGTCTGAAGCCCACCCATTCGCTCATATTTCGATAGCAACATGCCCTATTGGATATTGCGCTGCAGGCGATTTTGGCTTGAAGCTTTTTTGGCTGCCGCGGATACATCTGTATCCCGGGCGTAAAACCCCTTCGCCCCCCCTTGCCGCGCCCCGCGCCGCGCTGCACCATGGGCACCGTTTTCCCCATGGAGCCCTGCCATGACCCCCTCGCCCTCCGCTTCGACCGCCCTGCCCCTCACCCGCAGGCACTGGCTGGGATGGACCGCCGTGTCGCTCGCCGCCGCCGGCGGCAGTGCCTGGGCCGCCGGCAGTCCGGGGGGCGCGCCACCCGGGCTGGACGATGCCAGCAGCGTGCGCCTGCTGGACCGCCTATCGTGGGGCGCCACGGCGGCCTCGCAACAGGCGCTGGCCGAGGCCGGCACGGCGGGCTACCTGGCCGCCCAGTTGCGCTCCGCCCCCGCGGCCCTGCCGCCCGAGGCCCAGGCCCAGATCGACGCCATGGCCATCACCCGCACCCCCATGGAGGTGCTGGCCATCGACATGCAGGGCCGCCAGCAGGCCATCAAGGACCTGCCCGACGAGTATGCGCGCAAGGCCGCGCAGGAGACCTACCAGCGCGACATGCGGGCCCTGCAGCGCGAGGCCGAGCGCCGCTTCGTGCTGCGGGCCGTGTACTCGCCCGCGCAGCTGCAGGAGAAGATGACCTGGTTCTGGATGAATCACTTCAGCGTCTTCGCCGGCAAGGCCGACATCCGCGCCATGGTGGGCGACTACGAGGACCGCGCCATCCGCCCGCACGCGCTGGGGCGCTTTCGGGACCTGCTCGGCGCCACCGTGCGCCACCCCGCCATGCTGCGCTATCTGGATAACGCGCAGAACGCCGCCAACCGCATCAATGAAAACTACGCGCGCGAGCTGATGGAGCTGCACACCCTGGGCGTGGACGGCGGCTACAGCCAGCGCGACGTGCAGGAGATGGCGCGCGTGCTCACCGGCCACGGCGTGTCGCTGCGCCCGCTGGGCGAGCCGCCGCCGAAGCTCAAAGCCGAGTGGACGCGCCAGTACGTGCGCCACGGCCTGTACGAATTCCACCCCCAGCGCCACGACTGGGGCCCCAAGGAGCTGCTGGGCCAGCCGCTGCAGGGCCAGGGCATGGCCGAATTGGACGAGGCGCTCGACCGCCTGGCCCGCGCCCCGGCCACGGCGCGCTTCGTGTCGCGCAAGCTCGCCACCTACCTCGTGGGCGATGCGCCGCCCCCGGCGCTGCTGGAGGCCATGGCCGAGTCGTTCACCCGCAGCGACGGCCACATCGCCGCCGTGCTGCAGACGCTGTTCGCCAGCGCGCCGTTCCAGGCCTCGCTGGGCAAGCGGCTGCGCGACCCGGTGCAGTACGTGATGGCCGGCCTGCGCATGGGCTATGCCGACCGCGTGCTGGCCAACCCCGATCCGGCCCTGTCGTGGCTGCAGCGCCTGGCCGAACCCTTGTATGGCCGCGCCACGCCCGACGGCTACCCGCTCGATTCGGCCGCGTGGACCAGTTCGGGCCAGATGGCCGTGCGCTTCGAGGTGGCGCGGGCCCTGGCCGGCGCGGGCGCCGCCGCGCTGTACCGCCCCGACGGCGCACCGCCGCCGCGCGTGGCGCCCCCGGCGCTGGCCCAGAGCGCCTACTACCGCGCGCTGGAGCCGCAGCTGGCCCCGGCCACCCGCGTGGCGCTGGCGCGCGCGGCCTCGCCGCTGGAATGGAACACCTTCCTGCTCAGCGCGCCGGAGTTCATGTACGCCTGAGCGACCCGGCCGCACGGCGCGCTCCGCCACCCGCAGCCCATCGCCCGCCTCGCCCGCCCCATTTCGCTGTCTCGCAGTTCCGCTGTTCCGCTGAAAGGCCTCGCCATGACGCACTTTTCCGCCCCCCGCCGCCCCGGCCCTTCCGGGGCCGGCCCCGCCCCCACCCGCCGCCAGTGCCTGCAGGCCCTGGCCGCGCTCGCCGCGCCGGGCGTGCTGCAGGCCAGCCTCGCGGCCACCCCGCAGGCGGTGGACGCACGCTTTTTGCTGGTCTTCCTGCGTGGCGGGTACGACTGCGCCAGCCTGCTCGTGCCCACCTCCAGCAGCTACTACTACGAGACGCGGCCCAACATCGCCATCGCCAAGCCAGGCGAAGCCGGGGGCGCGCTGCCGCTCACCGCGGACTGGGGCCTGCATCCGGCGCTGGCGGGCTCGCTGATGCCGCTGTACGAGAAGAAGCAGGTGGCGTTCGTGCCGTTCTCGGGCACCGAAGACCTCACGCGCAGCCACTTCGACACGCAGGACAGCATCGAACTGGGCCAGCCCGTGGGCGGGCGGCGCGACTACCGCTCGGGCTTTCTCAACCGCCTGGCCACCGAGCTGGGCGTGCAGCCGCGCTGGCACGACCACCTGTCGCCCATGGCCTTCACCGACACGCTGCCGCTGGTGCTGCGTGGCGGCTATGACGTGCCCAACACCGCCCTGGGCGCCGCGGGCGCGGCCAAGCCCGGCATCGACGACCGGCAGGCCGGGCTGATCGCCTCGATGTACGGCGGCACGCCGCTGGCCGCCGCCGTGGCCGAGGGGTTCCAGACGCGCGACGAGGTGGCGCGCACCATGCAGGGCGAGATGGACGCGGCCAGCCGCAACGCGCTGAGCACCAAGGGCTTCGAAGGCACGGCACGCCGCATGGCCCGGCTGATGCAGTCGCGCTACAACCTGGGGTTCGTGGACGTGGGCGGGTGGGACACGCACGTAGGCCAGGGCAACGCCACGGGCGCGCTGGCCAACCGCTTCGAGGAGCTGGGCCGGGGCCTGGCGGCCTTCGCCGACGAGATGGGGCCGGCGTGGAACCGCACCACGGTCGTCGCCATCAGCGAGTTCGGCCGCACCTTCCGCGAGAACGGCAACCGCGGCACCGACCACGGCCACGGCAGCGTGATGTGGGTGCTGGGCGGAGGCATCTCGGGCGGGCGCATCGCGGGCGAGCAGCAGGCGCTGACGGCCACCACCCTGTTCCAAAACCGCGACTATCCCGTTCTGAACGACTACCGCGCCGTGCTGGGCGGCCTGTTCGCCCGCACCTACGGGCTGTCGCCCGCGGCCCTGGCCCGCGTGTTCCCGCAGACCCGGCCACGCGACCTCAAGCTGGCCTGAGGCCGGGCCGGCGCACCTGGGGTCCGGCTCAGGCGGCCGTTCCGGCCACGGCCGCCGGAGCGGGGAACGCCGCTGCATCGAACACGCCGCTCAGCAACTCGGGCAGGCGCTCCGCCCCCATGCGGAACCCGCAGGCCTGCGCATGGCCGCCGCCGCCCATGCTCTCGGCCAGCACCGAGCAGTCGAAGTTGCGCTGCGAGCGCAGGCCCACCTTCACCTTGCCCTCCTTGCTGACGATCCACATCAGCGCGAACGTGCCGCACTGCTTGGACAGCATCTCGCCGATCAGGCTGTGGAAGGCGCCCGGGGCATTCACCATGAGGCCCTGCTTGCCGTTGAACGTGATCGGCTGCGCGCCGCCCGCCACGTCAGCGGCGAGGTGGCGAAACTTCTCGTCCATGGCATTGCCGCGGGCGACGAAGGCGGCGGACTGCTCGGGCGTGAATTGAGCGATCTCTTCCCAGCGGGCGAAATCGAACGGCTCCATGTCCAGCGCGGCTAGGTAGCCGGCGCTCTCGGGGTAGGCCCAGGCCCAGATGTCGCGGTCTTCCACGTAGCGCACCAGGTCGGGCAGCGGCGTGTCGGGGTAGAAGAACTCCCACGCCAGCCGCGCGCCGGACTTGTCCATGTCGAAATGCACCACGCCGCAGCGGCAGGCAAAGCCGGTGAGTTTTTCGGCAGCGCTCTTGTGGTGGTCCAGCATGACCAGCTTGGTGGCCCGCTCGTCGATGGCGGTCAATATCTCGGGCGTGAAAGAGAAGTCGAGGATGTACACCGCCCGGCCTTCGAGCGCGGGCAGGTCGTCCACCGACTGCACCTGCCCGTGCGACAGGCCCACGCACTCGGCCTGGCCGCCGTAGTAGCGCCAGGCGGCCAGCGCGGCACCGAAGCCGTCGGCGCAGCGGCCGTGGTACAGGACCAGGGGGTTGGGATCGTTCTTGTCCGGGTGCACCAGCAGTTGCAGGGGCAGGAGGGTTTTCTTCGTGGGGATCGTCATGGGGCGCATTGTCGGGCACTGGGCCTGGGCACTGGCACGGAGCCCCCGGGGCGGGGGCTTGGCAGCGGGAGCGGTTTGGCTGTCCAATGCCCCTGGGCCGGCGCCCGGTGCCATGCAGGCCCCCTGCCGGGTGTACGACCGATCCGCAAGGAGTTTTCGATGCGCAAGCTGTCCCTCTGCGTCCTGGCCCTGTTCCTGGCCGGCTGCGCCACGCGCGGCGCGGACAGCCTCTCGCTCGGTGCGCCCGGCAGCGCGGGTCATCCCGCCGATCCCGCGCGCCAGGCGGCCGACCTGGCCGACTGCCAGCGCTACGCCAGCCAGATCGGGGTGGCCAGCGAGACCGTGGACGGCCTGGTGGCCGGTGCCGTGCTGGCCGCCACCGTGGTCTGGGCGCTGGGCGGCAGCCGCAACGCGGTGCAGGATTCGGCGCTGATCGGCGGGGCGCTCGGCGCCACGCAGGGCGTCCAGGCACTGGAGCGGCGCCAAGGCATCGTCGCCAACTGCATGGCCGGGCGCGGTTACGCCGGCAGCACCTACCCGGCCGTGGCCGCCGTGCCGGAGCCCAACCAGCCCGCCCGCTCGGCACACGCCGACTACACGCCCCTGCCCGCCCGCGCCATCGGCACCGACACGTTCAACGCCGAGCGCCTCGCACGCGACCAGTCCTGCACCGCCACGCCCATGGCCTGGCTGGCCGCCAAGGGACCGGGTTTCGAGACCTACACCGTGCCCTGCAGCAACGGCGACGCCCTGGCGATCCGCTGCGAATTCGGCCAGTGCCGCGTGCTGCGCTGAGGCGCGGCCGGCAGCGCAGGGCCCGCGGCACGTCAGGGAAGCGCGGCGTTTCCGGCATCCAGCGCCGGAGGGCGCAGCAGGTCTTCGTTGACGCCCATGGTCTGGCTGGCGCGCTCCACCGCCTGCCACAACGGCGCGGGCATCTGCAGGATGTCCTCCGGTGAGCTGGAGCGCGCGATCCATGCACTGATCTGGAAATGCTGCTCGTGGGTCAGCAGGTCAAGGTTCAGCATCTCGTCGATGGTCTTCATTGCAATCCGATTCCTGGGCAGGGGCCATTCCGGCACCCCCGTGGCGAAATGCCCGGGGTGGTATGGACCACATGGTGCCATGAGCGCCCAGGTCAAGCGGCCGGGGGCGCTCGCGGCCACCCACCCGTCAGGGGGCGGACGGCGGGCGCATCCTCCCGGCCAGGTCCCCCTGGCCGCGCGACTGCAGCGCGTCGGCGGCGCCGGCGATGTCGCGCGCCTCGCGGTTCTGGCTCAGCTTGGACTTGCCCACCAGCGCGGTGAGCGCGATCTCGATGCCCACGATGTGCTGCAGCAGGCCGTTGATGAACTCGGGCGACGAATCGCCCATCTTCCAGGGCCGGGGCTCGGCGGCCTCGTGCTGGCGCGTCAGGCGCGCCACGATGCGGCGCACGAAGCGTTCGTCGTCGTGCACGGTCAGCACGCCGTGCGCATGCACCACCTCGTAGTTCCAGGTCGGCACCAGGCGGTGCGACTCGTGCTTGCTCGGATACCAGTTGGGCGAGATATAGGACTGCGGTCCGTGGAACACCACCATGACCGGCGTGCCCGTGGGGCAGCGCTGCCACAGCGGATTGGCGCGGGCCACATGGGCCGACAGCCGGCCGAACGGGCCCACCTCCGGGTCGAACTCGAACGGCAGGTGGTCGGCGTCCAGGCCCCCTTCGCCGTGGGTGACCAGGGTGCCCAGGGGGTGCTCGCGCAGGAGGCGCTGCAGGGCTTCGGGCCGGTTTTCGGCGAAATGCGGTGGGATGTACATGGGTGGGGCTCGGTCGGAATGCGGTGCACGAGACTGTCATGCAGAACCGGCACAATCCGAAGAGCCAGTTCTTCACCATTTCAATGGACCAGTTCCACCCCCCTGCCCCGCCCGGCACCGGCCGCCGCATCTACGACCTGCTGCGCGCGCAGATCGCCGACGGCACGCTGGCCGCCGGCGCGCGGGCCCCGTCCACCCGGGCCCTGGCCACGGACCTGGCGGTGTCGCGCACCACGGTCACCGCGGCCTACGAGCAACTGGCGGCAGAGGGCTTTCTGGTCACCGCCCCGGGGCGGGCGGCCCGCGTCGCCCTGGCGCCCGCCGCCGTCGCCCGGCCCCGGGCCGACCCGGGCGGCGGGGGCCCGCCCGCCCCGGCGTTGTCTGCCTTCGGGCAGCGCCTGGCCGGCATGGACCTGCCCGCGCTGCCCGCTGCGGAGCCCGCGCGCATCGATTTCCTGTACGGCGCGGTGGCCTCGCGCGACTTCCCGGCGCTGGCCTGGCGCCGCGCCTACCAGGCCGAGTTGCTGCGCCACCAGCACAGCCTGCGCTACATCCCGCCCGAAGGCGACGCCGCCCTGCGCCGCGCCATCCAGGGCTATCTGGGGCGCGCGCGCGGGCTGGCCTGCGATACCGCGCAGATCCTGGTGGTGCACGGCTCCCAGCAAGGCATCGACCTGTGCGCGCGCCTGCTGCTGGACGCGGGGGACGCCTTCGCCTTCGAAGAGCCCGGCTACCTCATGGCGCGCCGGTGCTTCGAGGCCACGGGCGCGGGCCTGCGGGCCGTGCCCGTGGATGCGCACGGCCTGGACACCGCGCAGTTGCCCGAGGACGGCCGCGTGCGCCTGGCCTATGTGACCCCCTCGCACCAGTTTCCCCTGGGCGGCGTGCTGCCCATCGGCCGGCGCATGGCGCTGCTGCAATGGGCGCAGCGCCATCGCGCGTGGATCGTCGAGGACGACTATGACGGCGAATTCCGCTACGGCCAGCGCCCCATCGACGCGCTGCAGTCCATCGACCCCGATGGCCGCGTGATCTACATGGGCACCTTCTCCAAGGCGCTGTCGCCGCAACTGCGCCTGGGCTACCTCGTGCTGCCGACGGCCCTGGTGGCGGTGTTCCGCCAGGCCAAGCGCATGGCCGACCGGCATGCGCCGGTGCTGGAGCAGCGCACGCTGGCCGCGCTGATCGAAACCGGTGCGTACGAGCGCCACGTGCGGCGCACCCGGCGCGAGCACGAACGCCGCCGCGCCGCGCTGGCCGATGCCATCGCCCGCCACCTGCCGCCCACCGCGGAGCTGGCGGGCACGGCCGCGGGACTGCACGGCGTGCTGTGGCTGCCGTTCCTCCGGCCGCAGGACGAACCCGCCCTGGCCGAGGCCGCGCGCGCGCAGGGCGTGGGCATCTACCCCGTGTCGCCGCTGTTCGCCGACGCGCAGCGCGGCGGGCCGGCGCGGCCCGGCGGGTGGGTACTGGGGTATGCGAGCCTCACGGTGGAGCAGATCGAGCAGGGCATCCGGATCCTGGGGCGCATCGTGGCCGCCTGGGGCGCGGGGGCGCCCGCCCCGGTGCCACCGCATTGAGGGCCGGCCGACAAGCGGAGGGTGCGGTTATCCTGCCCGCCGACCCCGCCCCGGCCCCATTTCCTTTTTCCGCACTGCATGTCCCCCCTGCACATTCTCTGGCGCGACGAGCACCTCGTCGCCGTGTACAAGCCCGCCGACTGGCTCGTGCACCGCACGGGGCTGGACGCGGGCGAAACCCGCTTCGTCATGCAGGCGCTGCGCGACCAGATCGGGCAGCACGTGTACCCGGTGCACCGGCTGGACAAGGGCACCTGCGGCGTGCTGGTGATGGCGCTGCACCCGGCCGCGGCGCGCACGCTGTCGCAGGCCTTCGAGCACCACGCGGTGCGCAAGCGCTACCTCGCCCTGGTGCGCGGCTGGATGCCCGATGCGGCCGAGGTGGACCACGCCCTGCGCCCCGACGACGCCCCGCCCGACGCCCCCGTGCAGGACGCCCACACCACGCTGCGCTGCCTAGCCCGGCTGGAACTGCCCGAGGCCGCCGACCCGCGCTTTCCCGGCACGCGAGCGTCGCTGGTGGAGGCCCTGCCCACCACCGGGCGGCGCCACCAGATCCGCCGCCACCTCAAGCACCTGGCGCACCCCATCCTGGGCGATGCCACGCATGGCAAGGGCCCGCTCAACCGCTGGTGGGCCGAGCGCCTCGGCCGCCAGCGGCTGTGGCTGCACGCCTGGCACCTGGGCCTGGCGCACCCGGCCACAGGCGAATGGCTGGCCCTGGACAGTGGGTTGCCCGACCCATGGGCGGCGACCCCCTCAGCCGCCGCCACGGGTCCGGACACCGCCGGCGATGCGATCGACTGGCAGCAGCGCGTGCTCGCCCTGCCCTGGCGATCTGCCGGATGATCGCCCGGTGCCACCGGCCGCGTCCTACCTGATGTGTCGCCCATGGCCGCTGGAAGGGGTGCGGTTCGGCGCCGACATTGGTCGGCGGTGACGCGCGCCGCGCCCCCCCTTTCATTTTTCATGAGGTATTTCCGGATGACCCAGACCCGCCCCCTTTCCCTCCTCCTGCACGGGGCCCGTCGATGATGGGCTGGTGGGACCAGATCGCCACCACCGTGGCCGCCGAATTCTCCGACCTCACCGACCTGGGCCAGGCCACGCGCATCGTGGTGCGCCTGGGCATCGCGGGCCTGCTGGGCGGCCTGCTGGGCTGGGAGCGCGAGAACAAGGGCAAGGCGGCCGGCGTGCGCACCCACATGCTGGTGTCGATGGGCGCGGCGATGTTCGTGCTGGTGGCGCAGCAGGCCGGCATCAGCGCGGGGGACAACAGCCGCGTGCTGCAGGGCATCGTGGCCGGCGTGGGCTTCCTGGGCGCGGGCACCATCCTCAAGGGCGACGGAGAGAGCCAGGTCAAGGGCCTGACGACGGCTGCGGGCATCTGGCTCACCGCCGCCATCGGCGTGGCGGCCGGCCTGGGTCTGGAGGCCACGGCGGTGCTCAGCACGCTGCTGGCGCTGGCGATCTTCAGCGCCGTGCCGCTGGTCCAGCGCCTGACCGAACGCGACAGCCACCCGGACACCAAGTAGCGGCCTTCGGCGTGTACCATCGCGCCACGGTCCCATCCGGCGACCCGCAACGGAGCACTCCATGGCCAAAGGCGAACAGCGCAGCAACAAGATGGCGAAGAAACCCAAGAAGGACACTTCGCCCCCCAAGGAAGGAAGCGGTTCCGACCGCCCCATGGCCCCCGTCACCGCGGTGATGCCGCGCGGCAAACTGAAGAACAAGTAACGGCAACGGGCCACGGCCCCACCGGAGCCGGGCCCTGCCGCCCGGCCCACCCGCAGCGGCCTGCCCTGGTTTCACAGCGCAGGCCGCTGTTTTTTCTTCTTGGGCGCGGGCCAGATCCACTGCGGCATGGCGGGTGCCCCGGGTGCGGCGGCCGCCGCAACGGCAGCCGCAGGGGCGGCGGCCGCCTCGAAATGCGGCCCCGGGCCGGCCTGGGCCAGCAGGTCCTGCGCGTTGCGCAGCGGGCAGTCCTTGAGCGACAGGCACCCGCAGCCGATGCAGCCGTCGAGCTGGTCCCGCAGCTGCGTCAGCATGCGGATGCGGTCTTCCAGATCGCTCTTCCACGAAGCGGACATGCGCCGCCAGTCCGCCGCCGTCGGCGTGCGCCCCTGCGGCAGCGCCTGCAAGGCTTCGGCAATGCCCGACAGCGGCACGCCCATGCGCTGGGCCACCTTGATGACCGCCACGCGCCGCAGCACCGATCGCGGATAGCGCCGCTGGTTGCCCGCGCTGCGCACGCTGGCGATGAGCCCCTTGGATTCGTAGAAATGCAGCGCCGATACCGCCAGCCCGCTGCGCGCGGCGACTTCGCCGACCGTCAGTTCGGGGGTGGGGCCGGGCACGGCGGGGGATGCCGGTGGGGGCGTGGCACGGGGCGGACGGGCAGAGTGGGCTGGTGGCATGGCAAGCGTCGGGAGCGAAGCGGCGACGGCAAAAGTCGAAAAGTCGCCCAGGGTTGACCTCAAGTTTAGTTTAGGTTTGATACTGCCCACTTTCCACTTCATCCCCACCATCCACATGTCACTCGCCACCGCGCCTGCCCCAACCGCTCCGTCCGCCGCCAACACATCCGCCCCCGCGCTGCAGCCCCACGGCCCGGCCGCGGCCGCGTACGTTCTGCCACCCGGCGGCCAGCGCGCCGCCCCGCTCGCCCTGTCCTTCCTCAACCCGGACGGCCTGTACGACCCGCGCCCCAATGGCTATTCGCACCTGGCCGTGGCGCAAGGCGCGGCGCGCACGGTGCACGTGGCCGGACAGGGCGGTGAAGATGCGCAGGGCCGGCTGGCCGACGGTTTCGCGCAGCAGGTTGCCCAGGCCCTGGCCAACCTCGGCACCGCGCTCGCCGCGGCCGGCGCGCGGCCCCGGGACGTGGCCAAGCTCACGGTGCTCATCGTGGACCACAGCGAGCAGCGGCTGCAGACGTTCGGCCAGGCCCTGATGGCGATGTGGGCCGGCGCCCCGGCGCCCGCCTGCACCCTGATCCCCGTGCCGCGCCTGGCGCTCGACGGCATGCTGTTCGAGATCGACGCCCTCGCCTACGTGCCTGCCGGCTGACCGGCCGCCGCTTCCAGCCACTCCATCCCATCACCTTCGCGCCCGCCTCCGAGAATCCCGCACCGCATGCCACCCCGTACCCTGCCCGCCACCCCATCCTCCTCCCGCCCTGACACCTCGGCGGGCCTGTCCACCCCCGTGCTGCTGCTGATGGCGGTGGCCTGCGGCCTGTGCGCGGGCGCCAACTATTTCAACCAGCCGCTGCTGCACTCCATCGCCGTACACCTGCAGGTGTCCGAAGGCACGGCCGCGCTGACAGTCACCTTCGCGCAGGTGGCCTACGCGGTCGGCTTGCTGCTACTGGTGCCGCTGGGCGACAAGCTGGAGCGGCGGCGGCTGATCGCCACGCTCATGGTGCTGGCGGCGGCGGGGCTGTTCCTGAGCGGGTTTGCCGACCGCTTCGCGCTGCTGGCGCTGGGCACGCTCATGACCGGGCTGTTCTCGGTGGCCGCCCAGGTGCTGGTGCCCATGGCGGCCGCGCTGGCCGCGCCCGGGCGCAGCGGGCAGGCCGTGGGCCTGGTGATGAGCGGGCTGCTCACCGGCATCCTGGCCGCGCGCAGCGTGGCCGGCCTGCTGTCGGGCCTGGGCGGCTGGAACCTGGTCTACCGCGTGGGCGGTGTGGCCATGCTGGTGGTGGCCGCGGCGCTGTGGTTCGCCCTGCCCACGCTGCGCAACCCCCACCCGCCGAGCTACGGGCAGGTGCTGCGCTCGCTGGGCACGCTCGCGCGGCGGCACCCACGGCTGCGCAGCCGGGCGCTGCTGGGCGGGCTGTCGTTCGCCTCGGTGAGCGTGCTGTTCTCCACCATGGCCCTGATGCTGGCCGGCCCCGCCCACCGCCTGGACGATGCGCAGATCGGGCTGGTCGGGCTGGCGGGAGTGGCCGGGGCGCTGATGGCCAACGTGGCCGGCCGACTGGCGGACCAGGGGCGCGAGCAGCTCACCACCCGCGTGTCGGTGCTGCTGGTGCTGGCCAGCTGGGCGGCGCTGTGGCTGGGGGGCACGTCCATCGTGTGGTTCCTGGTGGGCATGCTGGCGATCGACCTGGCGCTGCAGGGCGTGCACATCAGCAACCAGAACGTGATCTACCAGTTGGCCCCCGAGGCCCGTTCGCGCCTGAACGCGGTCTACATGACCACCTACTTCACCGGGGCGGCGCTGGGCTCGGCGCTCGGCTCCGCCGCCTGGCAGCGCGGCGGGTGGAGCGCCGCGTGCCTGGCCGGCGTGGGGGTGGCGGGGCTCAACGCCCTGGCGATGGTGCACGACGCCCGGCTGGCGCGGGGTGCGACGGCTTCGGCCGCGCCACCGGCCTGACGCCTTCGGGCGGCGATTCTTGCACCGCAGCAATTCGGGAACGGGTCCGACACGCCGGCCCTGGCGCCTGCCATGTAATGGGTTTCAGCTGCGCGGGTTCCGTGCAGCCCCCGCAACCCCGAGGAGGACCATCCCATGAAGCAACACGCCACCATCCGCGGAGAAGTCACGTACCGCGAAGGCGACGGCATGCCGATCGCCATTCCCGAGGGCCCGGTCGAACTCGCCCACGCCCCCGACAGCGTGACACTGAGCTGGACGGCGGACAACGACGCCGCCGGCCTGGCCGCCATGCCGCGCGACCAGTACGAGCTCTACGTGCAGGACGGCAAGATCCTGCCCAAGGGCGGCCAGGCGGAGCAGGAAGACCACGTGGCCCCGGCCAGCGCCTGACCTCCCCCGCCATTTCATGACCCAACCGCTGCAGCGGCGGCCGCCCCCGCCGCCGCTGCACGCCATTCTCAACTTCAGACTCAGGGCACGGGGCGGGTGAGGTACACCGCCTCGCGGCCCACGATGGGCGCGCGCGTGGGCATCATCACCGTGCAGCCGTCGCACAGCGCGCGGATCTCCTGCGCGCCGTCGGTGGCGATCAGCTCGCCCTCGGCAAACACCTCGAACCCCACCAGCGGCCGCGTGAAGCGGAACTCCGGCGTCGTCACCATGCAGGTTTGGAGCAGCTCGTAGCGGCGCTGCGGACCGGGCGCAGGGCGCTCGCGTTCGATCAGCCCGAAGTACCCCAGAAAATCCAGCGCCGCCGTGGTGGCCACCTCGCCCGCGGAGTGCAGGAAGTGCTGCCCGCACTCGACCACCAGCCCGGTGCCCGCGCCGCCCGCCTCGCCCAGGCGACCATGCTGGATCAGCGGCGTGCCCGACCCCAGCCCGCTGGGCATGAGCAGGTGCACGCCCGGCCGGCCGATGGCGCAGGCCACTTCGGTATTGCGCGAATAGGCGGGGTACACCCAGAACGGCTCCACGTCCTGGCTGGTGGAGTGGATGTCCAGCACGTGGTCGGCCGCGGCCACCACGGGGCGCAGCTCGCGCGCGCGGCGCATCTCGATGCTGTCCAGGCTGCCGTCCAGCTCGGCGGCCGACCACACGCGGTTGAGGTTGTGGTCGATCTGGCGGCTGTCGAACGGCCGGCTTTCGTCGAACGATTCGTAGGCCTGCACGTTGGCGAAGCTGATGGTGAGCGTGCCCTTCAACGGGCGCACGCCGCTGTCCAGCAGGTGCGTGGCGGCCACCATGCCGCAGATCTCGTTGCCATGCGTGAGCGCATTGATGAGCACGTGCGGCCCGGGCTGGCCCGAGGCGAAACGGTGCACGTAGGGGATGCCGGTGTTGCCCTCGCGGTAGGCGGACAGGTCGCGGGGCAGGACTTCGAACAGGGGCGGGGTGAGGGTCATCGCGGTGCGGCGGAGGGCGCCATCGGCTGCGGCGGCCCGTCCGGGGTGAAGGTGGTGGGGAAGCCGGCCATCGTAGCCGCACCGCGCGGCCTTTGCAGGGCCCGGCGCGGTCCCCGTCACGCCATGCCGGACACCGGAATGGGGCTCTTGTACGATCGCCGGCACCGGCCCGCGCCTTTGGGAGCGGTCCGCGCAACCCACCCCCCTGTCCATGACCCCGCCCTCCATCACGTGGCTCCCACTCGCGCAAGCGCATGCGCGCTGGCCCGGTGGCTGGCGCGAGGCATTGGCCAGGGCGCGCGGCACGGCCCCGCCGCTCGCGGACGCCAGCCGGGTGTGCTGCGTGGAGGGCCCTCTGTCGCTGCCCGAACTGGCCTGGGATGGGACAGCGCCCTGGCCGCCCGGCACGTGGGCGGATGCCTTTGCCCTGCCTGCCGGCGCCCCCGCGCCCGCGCTGCTGCTGGTGCACGGCGACCTGCACGTGGCGGGCGCCGTCACCGCCCCCGCACCGGGCATGGCCGCCCCGGCCTTGGTGGTGTGCGGTGATGCGCACTGGGGGCATGCGGTGTTGGAAAACCTGCCGGTGGTCATCACCGGCGACCTGCAGGTGGACGGGCTGCTGTGGGGCGGCGGTGCCGATCCGGCCGAGGCGGGGGCGACACGGCCCGGCCTGGACGTCGGCGGCTCGCTCGGCGCACAGGTGGCGCTGTTCACCGGCGGCTATGGCCTGCGCACGGGCGGCGAGGACCGGGTGGCCTACCCCTTCGGCGCCCCGTTCGGCGGCCACGACCTGGCGGCATTCTCTGCGGAGCCGCTGGCCGCCGTCTTCGATCCGGCGTGCCTGCACGGCCTGGCCGTGGGCGAGGACGGCCGCCTGGGCGCCCTGCCCGACCGCGCCGCCGTGCGGGCCGCGCTGCAAGCCGGCCGGCCCGTGCTGCGCAGCCCCGACGCCATCGCCGCCGACCTGGCGAGCGACACCGCGCTGTGCCCGGGCGGCGCCATGCACGCCAACCACCTGCGCCAGCTACTGCGCTCCCGCCTGCTCGATGCCGCCCACAAGAAAGCCACCGGCTGGTTCGGCCAGACCGACTTCCTGCTGTGCCGCCAGCATGTGGACGACGAGGGCGACACCTACGGCGACGGCCTGTTCATGACCGTGTGGAAGACCTGGGACTTTCACCTGTCCATCGACGATGGCACCGCACGCCAGGGCTGGTGGCAGCGGCTGACCGCCCGCCTGCGCGCGCCGCCACCGCCCCGCAGCGACGGCCTGGCCGTCATGCACCGGCGCTATGCCGCAGGCGTGCCCGGCCCCTGGGAACCGCTGGCCGAGGATGGGGACCCCGCCGCGCTGCAGGCCTGCCTGCACGCATGGCACGGCGTGCTCGACCATGCCCGCCGGGCAACGGCCCAGTCACGCGCCGGCCACCCCGTGTGGCGGCGGCTGGAGGCGGCGTTGTCCCCCGCGCGCATCGAGGCACTGGCGCGGTTGCCCGTGTTCACCGAGCAATACAACGACTGGTGGGGCAGCGAGCGCAACGGCTGGTGGGAGGGCGACGTGTGGGTCGGCGTGCGCCAGCCCTGCATGCACCAGGGCGAGCCCTGGGGCCTGGCCCTCAAGCTGAGCTGGCGCAACGGCACCGAGGCGCCGGGCGACGCGCCCGACGACGCACACGCCGCCTACCAGCTGGAGATCGAGGCCGCCGCCCCCGGCGCGCCGCCGGTGGTGCGCATCACCTGCGCCCAGCGGCAGTCCGATCCGCGCCACCCGCTCCCGCGCCACGCCGTGGACCACGCGGCCCGCCTGCTGCGCTGGTTCACGGTGCTGGAGCAGCGCCTGCATGCGGCGCACGGGGGTACGGCGCAAAGCGGTAACGCCCCGTGATTTGCTATAGATTTAATAGCAACACAGGCAATCGATACTAGGGCATGGGCCCGTTTTGACTCAAAACCGGCAGGCCTGGGCGTCAATCCCCGCCGCCGTCCCCGCCCCCATCGCCATCGCTCTCCGGCGCCTGCGAATCGCCCTGGCCATTGCCATCGTCGCCGCCCCGGCTGCCGCGCTTGCGGCCCCGGGCTTCCTTCTTGGCGGCGCGCAAGGCTTCCTGCCGGGCGCCCTCGGCCTGCCAGACCTCGAACTCCTCGGGCGTCTCCAACGTGATGCGGCCCAGGATGGCGGTGCGGAAGTCCGTCATCACCAGCTCGGCCGCCTTTTGCAGGTTGACGCGGCCGCCCGCCATGATGGCGCCGCGCTTGCGGGCCACGGCCTCCAGGATCTCTTCGTCCTGCAGGTTGCCCACCGCGCCCGCGGGCAGGCCCAGCTTGTAGCGCGCCTCCATCAGCGGCACGTAGTGCTGCTTGAGATAGCCGATCAGTTCCAGCGCCACCTCCTCCTCGTCGTAGGCATTGCGGCCGATGGCGCCGCTGGCGGCCAGCTTGAAGCCGCTTTCGGGCACGGTGATGCGCGGCCACAGCATGCCGGGCGTGTCCCACAGGTAGAAGTCGTCGGCCAGCGTGATGCGCTGCTCCAGCTTGGTGATGCCGGCCTCGTCGCCCGTCTTGGCCTGGCTTTTCTGGCTGAGCGTGTTGATGAGCGTGGACTTGCCCACGTTGGGAATGCCGCAGATCAGCACCCGCATTGGCTTGGCCATGCCGCCGCGCTGCGGTGCCAGTTGGTGACAGGCGTCGATGAGGCGCCGCGCCGGCGCGGGCTCGGAGGCATCGAGCGCGATGGCGCGCGTCTCCGACCGGGCGTTGTACCAGTCGAGCCACAGCGGCGTGCGCGCGGGGTCGGCCACATCCTGCTTGTTGAGCACCTTGACCGCCGGCTTGTGCCCGGTCAGCTCGGCCAGCAACGGGTTGCTGCTGGAGCCGGGCAGGCGCGCATCCAGCAGTTCGATCACCACGTCGATGTCCTTGATGCGCTCGCCGATCGCCTTGCGCGTGAGGTGCATGTGACCGGGAAACCACTGGATGGCCATGGAGAGTCTTTCGCTTTTTTGAGGGGGTTCGAGGGCGACAAGGATAATCGGCCCTGTCTTCACCTTCCGCACTGGCCTACATGCCCCTTCCCCCACCCCCCGTTCACCGCCCCGATCAGAAGCACGACAAGGAGTTGCTGTTCAAGGGCGTGACCTGCGCGCTCATCGGCCTCATCGTGCTGCTGGCACCCTACGTGGCGCGGTCGTCCAGCGTGGCGGACATGATGCGGCAGGCCTCCCTGGTGGGCTGGTTCGCCCTAGTGCTGGGCGGCGCGTTCCTCGTGCGCTACGCCATGCGCCGCTATGGGGGCCGCCGGCGCTACTGAGGGGGAGCAGCGACTTGACGCAGGAAGCCGCCGCCCGCGGGCCGGCCGCCCCGTTCCCGATCGCTGCGGTGCCCGCCCCCGCGGTCGACCTGCCCGGGGCGCGAGCGATGTTCGCCACCTTGATCGAGCGCGCTGCGGCGCGGGCCGTCGCGCTGCGCCCGCCCCCGGCCGAACCCACCACCTGCTGCGGCCGCGGCTGCAACGGCTGCGTGTGGGAGGGCTTTTACGCCGCCGCCGAGTGGTGGCGGCAGGATGCGCTGGAGGCGTTGCAGGCCGCAGCCTCTGCCGTCGCGCCCTCCGGGCCGACGGCGCGGCCATCCAGCCGCAGCGCCAACGATTTTTAGCTTCCGCGCCCGATGGCCTTGCGCGCTTTCGCGCATGCCCACCTCAGGCGAAATGATCGCAGAGGAAATCCACGAAGGCGGTGACCTTGGGGCTCACGAGCCGGCGTGATGCGTGCAGCACCCAGCCTTCGGGCTGGGCCCCCTGCACCACGCCCCATTCGACGATGCGCCCGGCGGCCAGGTCCGGCGCCACGGCGGTCCGGGGCACCAGGGCCGGGCCTGCGCCCGCGAGCACCGCGTTGCGGATGAGCAGCGGGGTCGAGTAGCGCAACAGGGGCTTGGGCAGGTAGGTGCGCACGCTGCCGGCCGGGTCGACCACCGTCCAGGCCCCCGCCACGGTGCGGCCCGTGCGCATGACCGCCGGGAGTTCGATGCCGCCACCGGGTGCTGCGGCATTCGCTGGCGGCAGGGGCCAGTCCGGCGGCGCGACCAGCAGCAACGGTGTGCTGACGCGCAGCACGCCGCGCGGCCGGCCAATGCCGGACTTCAGCTCATCGACCACCTGCGTGATCTCGCCGAAAGGATCGGCCGTGCGCGAATGCAAGAGGGCGCCCTCCGGCGTCAACTGCAATTTGCGGGTGCCCCGCTCGACGAGGCGCACGCCCAGGGCGTCCTCCAGCGCCCGCACCCGGCGGGACAGTGTGGCCTTCGGCACGCCGCTGGCGCGGCTGGCGCTGCCAAACCCGCCGTGGGTCGCCACCCGGTTGAAATCGGCCAGTGCCGTGATGTCCATGCTTTGTTCCATTGACGAGACGCCATGTCCAGATTTCTCGGACTATGCACCATTCATGAGCCACTGAACAATCACGGCGTGGGCAAGCAGTGGCCGCCAACCGGCCCGCTTCACTGCCCGCTCCCTTCACCCCATCAGCAAGGAATGCCCCCATGAAAGCAGTACGGTTTCACCAATACGGTGGCCCAGAGGTTCTGGCCATCGAAGACATCGCGAAGCCCGCGCCCGGCCCCGGCCAGGTGCGCATCGCGGTCAAAGCCGCAGGCGTCAACCCGATCGACTGGAAACTGCGGGCCGGCTACATGCACGCGATGATGCCCATCGCCATGCCCGCCGGCAGCGGGTTCGACGCGGCAGGCATCGTCGATGCCGTGGGCGAAGGCGTGTCCGGCGTGGCCGTGGGCGATGCGGTCTTCGGCAAGGGCATCGACACGATGGCCGAATACGCCGTCCTGCAGGAATGGGCCGCGAAGCCCCAGGGGCTGTCTTTCGAAGAAGCCGCAGGCTACCCGGTCGCGGTCGAAACGGCCGCGCGCATCATTGCCGAAGTGGGTGTGAAGCCGGGCGAGACGCTCCTGGTCAGCGGCGCCGCCGGGGGCGTGGGATCGGCCGTGATCCAGCTGGCCAAAGCCGCCGGCATCCGCACGATCGGCACCGCCAGCGCCGCCAAGCACGACTACCTGCGCTCGCTGGGCGCCACCCCGACGACCTACGGGCCCGGGCTGGCCGATCGCGTGGCCGCCCTGGCGCCGCACGGCGTGCAAGCCGCACTCGACATTGCCGGCTCTGGCGTCATTCCGGAACTGGTGGCGATCACCGGCAACGCATCGAAAGTGCTGTCGATCTCCGACCTGTCGGCCCCGCAACACAGCGCCAAAACCTCGTTCGAACCCATGGACGCGGCCCTGGCCAGCAAGGCGCTGGCGGGTGCGGCATCGCTGTTCAACGCCGGCGCATTCACCTTGCCGGTCGAACAGACCTTTCCGCTGGACCGCATCGCCGACGCGCATGAACTCAGCGCCCAAGGCCACGTGACCGGACGGCTCGTCATCACCATGCACTGACGGATCGCAGGCCGGGCCCTCACGGCCTGGCCTCTTTCAACCCCATCGATTTCCCCAGCGGCGCCTGGAAGACTGCGTGCGGAATCCAACAACCGTCAATCTCCACCTTCAACCGTCAGGCAACAAGGCCACACCATGGACATCAGCAACAACACCGTCCTGATCACCGGCGGTTCGTCCGGCATCGGGCTGGAACTGGCGAAGCAGCTTCTGCACCTCGGCAACACCGTGATCGTCACCGGCCGCAACCCCGCCAAGCTGGCGGCCGTGAGCCGTTCGCTCCCCGGCATCCACACCCGGGTTTGCGACGTGGCCGATCCCGTGTCCATCCGCGCGATGCACCAGACGCTGCCCCAGGAGTTTCCGGCACTGAACGTCGTCATCCACTGCGCCGGCATCATGCGAAAGATCAATCTCCAGAGCCCCACGGACGATCTGCAAGGCCTGACCCAGGAGGTCGAAACAAATCTGAAAGGCACCCTCTGGGTCAACCAGATGTTCCTGCCCCACCTGAAAAAACAGCCGCGCGCGGCGATCGTCAACGTGTCTTCGGGGCTGGCCTTCGTGCCCATGGCCATCGCGCCAATCTACTGCGTGACCAAGGCGGGCCTGCATGCCTATACACGGTCGCTGCGACTGCAGCTCAAACGCACCCGCGTGCAGGTCTTCGAGCTGGCGCCACCGGGCACGGATACCTCGCTGTTCTCGGGCGATTTCACGAAGGAAGATGTGGGCGGCGTCACCCCGATGCCGGTCGAAACCCTGGTGAAGCATGCCTTGGCCGGGCTGCGGAAAGACAGGCTCGAGATTCGGCCGGGGTTGAGCAACGTCTTGAAGATCGCATCGCGCATCGCACCGAACTTCATGTTCGCGCAGCTGGGCAAGTCAGTGGATTTGATGATGCGGGACCATTGAGCCGGGCGAGCGATCTTTGCCGCCAATGTGTTCAACGGCGCGGCCAGGGCCTTTCCCGTCCACCCGTCAGACAGCGCTCGACTCCGGTGATGGACCGCCGCCCCTCTCACGCCAATCTGGCTGCGGCCCAGGCCGGGTATAGCCCCACACCCGAACGACTCCCGCTTCCACGGAATAGGGAATGCGGTGGCGCTTGAGGACCCCTTGCAGCCACTGTGCCGAGGCCGCTTGAAGCTCGATCCACTCCCACTCCGCGACCGGATGGAGGTGGTAGTAGAACTCACCATCCCATCCGGTACAGGACCCCGGTGGCGCGAAAACGCTGCGGCCCCGGAACTGGGGATGCTGCTCGACCGGTGCCGCGAGCATCTCGGCACGCAGCTCCGCCCATTTGGTGTGATTGAGTGCCGGATACAGCTCCCCGCGCTGGACCATGGCTGACAAGCGCTTCATGTCTTCATCGGTTGGGCGAGGCATTGCCTTGCTATCCCATTTGCGCAGACGGGTCACATGGCCCTCCGAAATTTCCATCGTTCAGTCCAATCGCAGGCAACGATGCACGCCACGATAGCGACGCCTGCAGCAGGTCCGGGTTCCTAGCGCTGCGCAACAACCCAAAGGCTGCCTCACACGCTCACCGAGCCCCTGAACCCTCGGGCAGCGTAGTAAGACTCGGCCCCGTTGTGGTACACGAAGACCCTGCCGTAACGCCTGTCGCAAAACAGCGCGCCGCCTAGTTTTCTGATTTCCGGCGGCGTGGCGACCCAACTGGACGTTTTGCGGTCGAACTCCCCGAAATGCTGAAGCGTCCGGTATTGGTCCTCCGTCAGCAGCGAGATGCCCATGGCAGCGGCCACGTCCTCCGCGTTGCTCTCTGGCTTGTTCTGCTTGCGGGCATTCCATGCCGCTGCGTCATAGCAGAGGCTTCTGCGACCCTGGGGGCTTTCAGCGGCGCAGTCGCAGAAAACGCAGGCACCAGTGGCATCCGCTGTTCCGATGACATCGGGTTCGCCTCCTGTGGCCTCCATGGCGTGGAGCGCCTTCAGCTTTTCGGGGTTGCTTTGCAAACGCGCATGGACGTGGGCCCAATCGACACCCGGGTGCCTGTGAGTGTTCTGCTGGAACCGCTGCTGCAATGCTTCAAGGATGAGGTCGCCCTGGTCTGTTTTCACGTCGCTCCACTCCTTTTCAAAACCATCACTGTTCCCACGCCTTGACTGCGCCGACCGGTGCGGTCTGAGTCTCGGCTGAGCGGATTCCGCCTGAGCACTAGGATCAAAAGCCATTTTCATGGCCCATTTTTGCATCGTGATGTAATGCCGAACAACACAATTGGAGCGGAGGCCAAGCTGATGGAGCAAGTTAAGGTGTCGTTGTACAAAGTCGCATCATGCGGTTACTACACCAGAGGAAATCACAACCATCCGCAGTTCGGGGGTGTGGATGACATTCTTCGGGATCTGCATAGGTGGGGTGCAGATAAGCGGCTTGCTCACACAAAAACCTTCGACCCATCGGATGGCGGAAATCACCTTCCTGTCTATCTGGTCGATGCAACACGCCACGGTACCGCTTGGCTACTGACTCTGTGGAACGAGTCCCACAACACCGAAGGGACCGTTACCTCTATAAATGGTCAGGCAGCGGTGGGAAATGCTGACGTTTCGGAGACTGAAGTAGAAGAAGGCCGCATTCCAGGTCACGCGACGTACTTCTGGTTTCTGCCAGACGAGGGACTAATGGCTAGCGTCCGATTCCAGCATCCCACCACCGGTGTATCTGGGATGAACAAGTACATGCGGTGCTTCATACAGCGATTCACATCTTTCGCGGTACTTGGCGAGCCAGACGAAGATGGGCAGCGTGCCATTGTTGGTTACCGCCCGGACCAAAGAACAGCTCTGTCGCACTACAGCGCTCGATTCAAAACAGAGGTCTTTGTGAAACCTGGACCTTTGGAAAAAATTCTCGCAAACGCTGCGGTTATCCGAAAACTTGAGAGGAAAGCGACGCTTGATCTTGCGATAAGGACTGAGAAAAATTTCTTTCAAAAGCTACTAGAAGGTGTTCACCTAGCCGCTCACCAAACAAGACAGCATGACGCAAAAATCAAGTATGAGGTGGAGGTAAATGGCCTTGAGGAAGATGAGGTTCGAGAGATCATTTCACAATGGCGCGAAGAAGATCAGGATGATTCTGACTATGGTTTCGTCCTTCGCGGCGACAACAATACTCACTGGCTTGGAAAGGAATTCGTTCGGGAAACCTTCGAGCTTGAGGTTGAAAGAGATAACGCCGAGTTGGTTCGGCCACAAAGCCTATTGCGTGAACTGGCCCGGCATCGAGCCCTGCTTCTTGGGCGAATGAATTGAAGGGTAATCGTGTTAAGGGTATTGGCCTGGAGTTTTGCCGCCGTGGCGGTTCTAGCTGGGGGATGGTTCGGACGAACCGTGCCCTTTGCGGAGCAATGGCCGGTATTTGAAGGGCTTCGCACAACCGCCGCCATCATCTTTGGTGTCATAGGAGCATGGCTGGCAATCATTTATCCCGAGCGCCTGAAGTTATCGTTTAAGCCTAAGAACAACGGAGGGCCGTCTGAAACTGGAGTCGGTCAGCTTTTTAGCCCGGTGGTGAACTCGACTCTTATTCTTGGAGCAGTTCTATTGATCGGGGTGATTGCGCCCATTGCTAAGAAGTATCCACTTCCGCTGGATGTCGCATGGTGTCGTGCCATTTCCTACGGAGTACTAGTAGCTTTGACTCTTTTCCAACTTTGGACAGTGCTTCTGACGCTCGTTCCCGCAAACACCATCAAGTCGTTCGTAGATCATGAGGATGAAGCGAAGCGAGTTATAGAGGGACTCACTTCGCTCAATCAGGAAAATAAGTAATTAAGCTATGCACCCAGAACAGGGTCGATAAGGTCAAAAACCCGCCGATTGACCGGTCCAAGTAGTCAAGCCAGCGCTTAAGAGCTGATGTGGTGAACGACGGGTGCGCCGTGACGAAACAGATATTCTTCAAATTCGACCGTCCGAGCCCAACCTGTAAACCTACCCCCCACTCTCCCCCACCACCCAATCCCTGAACGCCTTCACCAACGGCGCCTCCGCCCGCGCCTCCGGATACACCAGGTAATACGCATCGCCGCTGGTCAGCACGGTATCCGACAGCTCCACCAGGCTCCCCGCCGCCAGCTCCGGCTCGATCAAGAACCGCGGCAGCAGCGCCGCTCCCAGCCCCGACACCGCCGCCTGCGCAATCATGGCGAACTGCTCGTGCCGTGGCCCGCGCAGCGCCAGGCTGGTCGGCTCGCCCACCAATTCGAACCATTCCGACCACTGCGTGGGCCGCGTGCTCTGCTGCAGCAGCACCACGCGCGCCAAGTCTTGCGGGGTGCGGATGCCGTGCTGGCTTTGGTAGCCCGGGCTGCACACCGGCACCACTTCTTCGTGCATGAGGTATTCGCACACCGCCCCGGCCCAGTGGGGCGTGCCGAAGTGGATGGCGGCGTCGAACGGGGTGCCGGCAAAGTCGAAGGGCTCGGAGCGCGCCACAAAATTGACCGTCACCTCCGGGTGCAGCGCCATGAAACCGCCCAGGCGCGGGATGAGCCAGCGGGTGCCCAGGGTGGGCAGCACGGCCAGGTTGAGCAGGCCGTCGGTGCTGCTGAAGGCCATGGCTTTTTGCGTGATGGCAGACAGCTGCTGCAGCAAGCCCTGCAGATCGGCGGCGTAGACGCGGCCGGCGTCGGTGAGCACCACGCGCTGGCGCACGCGGTGGAACAGGGCGGTGCCCAGTTGCGCCTCCAGCTGGCGGATCTGGCGCGAGACGGCGCTCTGGGTCAGGTGCAGTTCTTCGGCCGCGCGCGACACGCTGTGGTGGCGGGCGGCGGCTTCGAAGGCCAGCAGGTCGGCCATGGAGGGGAGAAAGGCGCGGCGCAGCAAGGTCATGCTCCAAGGGAATGACTCTGCGCAAGGCATTGCCGGCCAGCGCAAATTCGACTAGGGCAAGGGTTTTTACCAACCCGTGACTTGATTCCATTTTGACATCAAGTCGTTCCGTTATTTTGCTATGCAGGCGGGCGCGATTGGGGGATATTGGCGCACGCTTTCTTGCTTCTTTTCCTCGTCGCGTTTTACCGTTCTTGTTTTTTGACTGCGAGCACCACCGCCATGTCTGCCAACGTCGCCAACCCTTCCTCACCCGCCACGCCCGCCTCTGCCGTCTCGGCGGAGGTGGATCAATTGCTGAAACGCCTGGGCGTGCCGCGCTCGGCCTACACGGGCAGCAGCCTGCCGGTGCGCTCGCCCATCACGGGCGAGGCGATCGGTGCGGTGCCGCAGCACAGCGCGGCCGAGGCCACCGCGGCCATCGGGCGGGCGCATGCGGCCTTCCAGGCCTGGCGCAATGTGCCGGCGCCCCGTCGGGGCGAGCTGGTGCGACTGCTGGGCGAAGAGCTGCGCGCGGCCAAGGCCGACCTGGGCCTGCTGGTGACCATCGAGGCGGGCAAGGTGCCGTCCGAGGGGCTGGGCGAGGTGCAGGAGATGATCGACATCTGCGACTTCGCCGTGGGCCTGTCGCGCCAGTTGTACGGCCTGACGATCGCCACCGAGCGCACCGGCCACCGCATGATGGAAACCTGGCACCCGCTGGGCGTGTGCGGCGTGATCTCGGCGTTCAATTTTCCCGTGGCGGTGTGGTCCTGGAATGCCGCGCTGGCGCTGGTGTGCGGCGATCCGGTGGTGTGGAAGCCGTCGGAAAAAACCCCGCTCACGGCGCTGGCCACGCACGCGATCGCGCAGCGCGCCATCGCCCGCTTCGGCGCCGATGCGCCCGCCGGCCTGCTGGAGCTGATCATCGGCCAGCGCGACCTGGGCGAAGTGCTGGTGGATGACGCGCGCGTGCCGGTGCTGTCGGCCACGGGCTCCACCGCCATGGGCCGGGCCGTGGGCCCGCGCCTGGCGGCCCGCTTTGCGCGCGGCATCCTGGAGCTGGGCGGCAACAACGCGGCCATCGTGGCGCCCACGGCCGACCTGGGCCTGGCGCTGCGCGGCATCGCCTTCGCGGCCATGGGCACGGCGGGCCAGCGCTGCACCACGCTGCGCCGGCTGTTCGTGCACGAGAGCATCTACGACCAGCTGGTGCCCCAGCTCGCCAAGGTATATGCCAGCGTGCAGGTGGGCGACCCGCGCACGCCCGGCACGCTGGTGGGCCCGCTGATCGACCGGCCGGCCTTCGAGGGCATGCAGAAGGCGCTGGCGCAAAGCCGCGCGCTGGGCGCCACGGTGCACGGCGGCGACCGGGTGGAGGGCATCGCGGGCAGCGAGGCGTACTACGTGCGCCCGGCGCTGGTGGAGCTGCCAAAGCACGAAGGCCCAGCGCTGCACGAAACCTTCGCGCCCATCCTGTACGTGGTGCGCTACGGCACGCTGGAGGAGGCCATCGCCATGAACAACGCGGTGGGCGCGGGCCTGTCGTCGTCGATCTTCACGCTGAACGTGCGCGAGGCCGAGCAGTTCATGTCGGCCGCGGGGTCGGACTGCGGCATTGCCAACGTGAACATCGGCCCGAGCGGCGCCGAGATCGGCGGGGCCTTCGGCGGCGAGAAGGAGACCGGCGGCGGCCGCGAGGCGGGGTCGGACAGCTGGAAGGCCTACATGCGCCGCGCGACCAACACCATCAACTATTCCACCGCCCTGCCCCTGGCGCAGGGCGTGACCTTCGACATCGCCGACTGAGCGATCGGCCGCGGCGCACCGGATCCCCCGCCGCCACGGTCCCCCGGCCTGGGCCCCCACGGGCCCAGCCCATCCCCACAGGAGACAAGCACCCATGGCATTCCCCCTCAAGGCCCTGGCTGGCGCGGCCACGGCCGCTGCGGCCTTTTTCTGGTGCGGCGCAGCCGCCGCGCAGGCGTCCGCACCGCCCGCCAACCCATCGGCGCAGCAGCCCACGCTGGAGAAGATCAAGGCCGCCGGCAAGGTGGTGCTGGGGGTGCGCGAGGCCTCGCCGCCCATGGCCTACGCCCTGGGCGCGAACGAGAAGTTCGTGGGCTACCACGTGGAGCTGTGCGAGCGCGTGATGAAGGAGATCGCGCCGCAGGCCCGGCTCGAATACATGGCGGTGACCGCGCAGAACACGCTGGCGCTGGTGCAGAACGGCACCATCGACATCGGCTGCGGGCCCACCACCAACAACACGGCGCGCCAGCAGCAGGTGGCCTTTGCCGTGACCACCTACGTGAGCGAGGTGCGCATGGCGGTGCGCGCGGATTCGGATTTGAACTCGGTCAGCCAACTGGGCGGGCGCACCGTGGCCGCGTCGGCCGGCACCACCGCCGTGCAGATGCTGCGCAAGCAGGAGCGCGCGCTGGGCGCCCCCATCAAGACGCTGCTGGGCAAGGACCACCAGGAGAGCTTCCTGCTGATGGAGTCGGGCCGCGCCGATGCCTTCGTGCTGGACGACAACCTGCTGGCGGGCGCCATTGCCACTTCCAAGGACCCGGCGGCCTACCGCATCGCGGGGGAGCCGATGGGATCGGAGCCGATCGCGCTGCTGTTCCGCAAGGACGACCCCGCGTTCAAGGCCGGGGTGGACGGCGTGCTGGTGCGGCTGATGCAGACGGGCGAGCTGGAAAAGATCTACGCCAAGTGGTTCACCAGCCCCATCCCGCCGCGCAACCTGAGCCTGAACCTGCCCATGAGCGGCACGCTGCGGCAGCTGATCGCGGCGCCCAACGACAAGCCGCTGGAGGCCTACCTCAAATGACCGCCACCGCCTTGCCCACGGCTCTGACCAACGGCGCGGCCCCGGCCGGCACCTTCACGCCCGCGCGGCGCATCGCGGCGCTGGGCGTTTCGCCCATCCTGCGCATCACGGACCATGCCAACGCGCTCAAGCGCTCGGGCCGGCCGGTGATCGTGCTGGGTGCGGGCGAGCCCGACTTCGACACGCCCGACCACATCCTGGAGGCGGCGCGCCGGGCGCTGGCGCGCGGAGAGACCCGCTACACGGTGCTGGACGGCAGCCCGGCGATGAAGGAGGCGGTGCGCGAGAAGTTCCGGCGGGACAACGGCCTGGACTTCGCCCTGGACGAGATCACCGTGGGCACGGGCGCCAAGCAGGTGCTCTACAACGCGTTCATGGCCACGCTGGACCCGGGCGACGAGGTGATCCTGCCCGCGCCCTACTGGTCGTCGTATGCCGACGTGGTGACGATCGCGGGCGGCGTGCCGGTCACCGTGCCGTGCACCGAGGCGGACGGTTTTCGGCTGACGCCGGCCGCGCTGGAGGCGGCCATCACGCCGCGCACGCGCTGGCTGCTGCTCAACTCGCCCTCCAACCCCACCGGGGCCGCCTACAGCGCCGCGCAGTTGCGACCGCTGCTGGACGTGCTGCTGCGCCACCCGCAGGTGTGGCTGCTGTCGGACGACATCTACGAGCACATCCTGTACGACGGCGCGGCCTTCGCCACGCCAGCCGCGCTGGAGCCACGCCTGAAAAACCGCTGCCTCACGGTGAACGGCGTGTCCAAGGCCTATGCCATGACGGGTTGGCGCATCGGCTTCGCCGGCGGCCCGCGCGAGCTGATCGCCGCCATGGCGGTGGTGCAGAGCCAATGCACCTCGTGCCCCTCCTCCATCAGCCAGGCGGCGGCCATCGAGGCGCTGACCGGGCCGCAGGTCATCGTGGCCGAGCGCTGCGCGGATTTCCAGGCCCGGCGCGACTTCGTGGTGCAGGCGCTGAACCAGGCGCCCGGCCTGCGCTGCCGCACCCCCGAGGGCGCTTTCTACACCTATGCCAGTTGCGCCGGCACGCTGGGCCGCACCACGCCGGGCGGCGCGCTGCTCAAGACCGACGTGGACTTTTGCCAGTACCTGCTGGCCGAGTACGAGGTGGCGGTGGTGCCGGGCACGTATTTCGGGCTGGCGCCGTACTTCCGCATCTCGTACGCTACCTCGATGGCCCAGCTGCAGACGGCCTGCCAGCGCATCCAGGACGCCTGCGCGGCGCTGCGGTGAGCCGGCCCGCCATGTTTCCATTCCTTCAACGCCCTTGATCGACGCCTTCATGACTTCCACCGTTTCTCCCCGCACCGGCGGCCAGGTCCTCGTGGACCAGCTCATCCTGCACGGCGTGCAACAGCTTTTCTGCGTGCCCGGCGAAAGCTACCTGGCCGTGCTGGATGCCCTGCACGACGCGCAGATCGCCGTCACCGTGTGCCGCCAGGAGGGCGGCGCAGCCATGATGGCCGAGGCGCAGGGCAAGCTCACCGGGCAGCCCGGCATCTGCTTCGTGACGCGTGGCCCGGGGGTGACCAATGCCTCGGCCGGCATCCACATCGCGCACCAGGATTCGACGCCGCTCATCGTGTTCGTGGGCCAGGTGGCGCGCGGCGCGCTGGGCCGCGAGGCGTTCCAGGAGCTGGACTACGGCGCGGTGTTCGGCACCATGGCCAAGTGGGTGGTGCAGATCGATGACGCGCGCCGCGTGCCCGAACTGGTGTCGCGCGCCTTCCACGTCGCCACGTCGGGCCGCCCGGGCCCGGTGGTGGTGGCGCTGCCCGAGGACATGCTGACCGATGCCGTGCAGGTGGCCGACGCCCTGCCCTACACGGTGCCGGAAACCCACCCCGGCGCGGCCGCGCTGCAGGAACTGGCCGAGCGCCTGGCCGCCGCCGAGCGTCCCGTCGCCATCCTGGGCGGCAGCCGGTGGTCAGAGCAGGCGGTGCGCGACTTCGTGGCGTTCGCGCAGGCCTGGTCGCTGCCGGTGTACTGCTCGTTCCGCCGGCAGATGCTGTTCCCGGCCGACCACGCCAGCTACGGTGGCGACCTGGGCCTGGGGGTGAACCCCAAGCTGCTGGCGCGCATTCGCGGGAGCGATCTGGTGCTGGTGGTGGGCGGGCGCCTGTCGGAGATTCCGTCGCAGGGCTACGAGCTGTTCGACATTCCCGTGCCGGCGCAGCCCCTGGTGCATGTGCATGCCGATGCCAACGAACTGGGCCGCCTGTACCGGGCAACGCAGTCCATCCACGCCACGCCGCAGGCCTTTGCCAACGCACTCGCCGCGCTGCAGCCGCCCGCCGCGGTGCGCTGGGCGGCGCACACGCAGGCCGCCCGCGCCGAGTACCTGGCCTGGAGCGATCCGGACCCGATCCGCATCCCGGGCCCGCTGCAGATGGGCGAGGTCATGCGCCACCTGCGCGAGGTGCTGCCGGCCGATGCGATCTTCTGCAACGGCGCGGGCAACTTCGCCACCTGGGTGCACCGCTTCTGGCCTTTCACCGCCTATGCCAGCCAGTTGGCGCCCACCAGTGGATCGATGGGCTACGGCCTGCCGGCCGGCGTGGGGGCCAAGCGGCTGTGGCCGCAGCGCGAGGTGGTGGTGTTCGCGGGCGACGGCGACTTTCTGATGCACGGGCAGGAGTTCGCCACCGCCGTGCAGTACGGCCTGCCCATCATCGTGGTGCTGCTGGACAACGCCATGTACGGCACCATCCGCATGCACCAGGAGCGCGAATACCCCGGTCGCGTGAGCGCCACCCAGTTGAAGAACCCGGATTTCAAGGCCTATGCCGCGGCCTTCGGCGGGCATGGCGAGCGGGTGGAGACGACGGCGGAGTTCGCCCCGGCGCTGGCACGCGCCCGGGCCAGCGGCCTGCCCTGCGTGCTGCACTGCCTGCTGGACCCGGAGGCCATCACGCCCACGGGCACGCTGCAGGGCATCCGCAGTGCGGCGCAGGCCCGCAAGCCGGGCTAGGCGCTCAGCGCGGGCGGCCGTCCCGGCGATGCCCGGGCCGCGCCGGTATCACCCGTGGACGGGCACCGCCATGTACTGCTCGCGCCAGGCTTCGAACGGCAGGGTGTCCGCCGCTTCGATGGCCTTTTGCTCGGCCACCGATTGCGCGGCGGCGGCCTCGAACCGGGCCTGCTGCGCCTCGGTCCAGGGCATGGCCAGCAGCGTGTCGCGCGCCCATTGCGATCGCTCCAGCGCGAAGGCGCTGAAGCTCTTGCCGTGCGCCTCGGCCATGCGGTCGAGCACGCGGGCCGACGGCGTGGCCTGCGGCTGCTGCATGAGGCGCCGCGCATCGGCCAGCGCGCTGCCGTAGTCGCCGGTGCCGTGCGCGGCGTCCAGCGCCGCGGCCAGTGGCTCACATTCGGCCAGCACCTGCGCGCCCCATTCGGCCAGCGGGATCTCGCGCCCGGCGCGCTGCAGCAGCAGGCCCGGCTCGCGGCCGCGCTCGGCGGTCAGGTGCTGGTTGCGCTGCAGCTCGGCGATCTCCTGCGGCGTGTCGGGCGGGCTGTCGGACAGCAGGCAATGCAGCAGGAACACGTCCAGCAGGCGCATGGTCTGCGTCTCGATGCCCAGCGGCGCGAACGGGTCCAGGTCCATCAGCCGCACCTCGACGTATTCCACCCCCCGGTCGCGCAGCGCGTTCAGGGGCCGCTCGCCCGAGCGCACGGTGCGCTTGGGGCGGATGGTGCCGTAGAACTCGTTCTCGATCTGCAGCAGGCTGGTGCCCAGCTGGTTGTATTCGCCCCCGGGGTTGCGCACGCCCAGCGCCTCGTAGGCGGGGTATGGCCGGCTCAGGGCTTCGCGCAGCGAGGCGGCGTAGCCGTCCAGGCCGTTGTAGCTCACCGCCAGCGTGGCCTGCGCATCGCTCTGGTAGCCCAGGCGGCCCATGCGCAGCGAGGTGGCGTGCGGCAGGTAGAGCGCCTCGCCGCCCAGGCGCTGCAGGCCGTGCTCGCGCCCCTGCACGAAGCATGGGCACAGCGCGGGCGAGGCGCCGAACAGGTACAGCAGCACGAAGGCATGGCGGCGGAAGTTGCGGATCAGCGCGAAGTATTCGTCGCTGGTCACATCGGGCAGCGACCAGTTGTAGTGGATGCCCGAGATGGTCTGCATGCGCCGGCCGTAGCGGTGGCCCAGCCCCATGCGGTACACGCTCTTGGCGCGCCCCACGTTGGACGAGCCGTAGCGCGCCAGGGGAATGGTCTCGTCGGTGGGCAGGCCGCAGGGCATGCTGGACAGCCACAGCATCTCGCCGCCCGAAGCCTGCAGGCTGCGGTAGACGAACTGGTGGATCTCGGTGAGTTCGTCCAGGCATTCCTGCACGCCCAGGCGCGCGCCCGTGATCAGCTCGATCTGCGACTCGCTGTAGTCGGTGGTGATGTGGGGATGGGTCAGCGCCGAGCCGAGCGCCGCCGGGTGCGGCGTGAGCGCCAGCCCTCCCGTGGGCAGCACCCGCAGTCCCTCTTTTTCGATGCCACGGCGCATGCCAGCCAGTCGGCTGGCGGGCTGCGCGTGGATTTTCCGCTGCAGATGGCTCATCATCATTTGGTCGTTTCTTTATCACCTGATCGTCGGTTCGGCCCGGAACTTAGCACGGCCGGCACACTCTCGCTGGCGCACCAGATCAAGACCTTGGCTTCGCGCGGCCGCACCCCTCTTCGCAGGCAGGTCCGCCGCCCCGGGTGCCGCACTGCAACATCGCGCGTGTCGTGGCCAGCCAACGCAGGGCGTGCAATGCGCCCGGTCCAGCCACTGTTCCCGGGCACCCCTCGCCCGCGGAACGCACACGACGCCCATGAATGACTGGACACCATGCCCAAACTCTCAGTGCGTCCCACCATCTCGTCCGCAGGCCTGCCCGGCAACTCGACATCGAGTGCCCACGCCGGCGCGCCGGCCAGCCACAAGCAGGCCCACCACAAGCTGCACCAGCTCGATCCGCGTGCAGCGCAGAACGAACTGCTGTCGCCCCTGTACGACGCAGGCCGGGCAGCGCGCAAATACCTCGCGCAGCCGCTGCCCGCCGCCGATGCCGCGGCCATGCCCCCGCGCAAGCCCAAATCGGTGCTGGGCCAGTTGGCGACCAAGGTAGGCAGTTGTTTCGGCATGGCGCGGGGCCACCCGAAGCCCGTCGAGGAAATGCTCCGCTACCAGAACACCCCGAAGGATCCCTCGCGCCTCCCTTCGCGCAGCCGCGGTCAGTGGGAGAGCCTGGAGCCGGTGCTGACCGGGCAGATGAAGGCCGCCGAAACCGTGCGGCTGGCCCAGATCGCCGTGGACAAGGCCATCGCCATGGAGCGGCTGGTGCAGCACCATGAAACGCGCCTGAGTGAAGAGGCCAGCGAGCGCGGCCAAAGGGCGGCCAGCCTGGCCGACCAGGCACACCGGCTCGCCAGCGAACAAAAATCCATGGCCAGCTTGCGGGCTGCGCTTCATCGGCTGGACCAAAGGCTCGACCGATCGCTCGCAGAAAACGATGCGGCAGGTGACCGGGGCGGCAGCGATCAGGAAGCGCTGACCCGGCACATCGAGGCGTTGCAGGCGCTGAGAAGCCAACAAGCCGCCAAGCACGCCGAACTGGAGCGAAGCAGCCAGGGCAAGGACGCCGAGCTGAAAGACATCCAGAAGCTGGCCACGGATCAGGCACGCGAACTGTTCGAATTCGAAGCCGGCGCCGACGATCTGAAGTCGCTGCAGCCGGCACTGGCCCGACGCCGCAAGGAGGCCGAACTGCAACTGGAGCACGCCCAGCGCCGCCACCGGACGGCGACCGAAGCCCTGCAAAAGACCTACGGCGAGATCATCGACTTGCAATTGCGGCGCCTGCCCGGCTTCGAGGTGTACCGAAGCTCGCCCGCGATTGCCGCCCTGCGCGAGGCGCTCCGCGACTGGGTGAAGGCCATCGACCCGACCCGCCACGGCGCCGAGGCCATCGCGCCCGCAGGCGCGCTGACGATGGCAATCAAGGCCCTGGCCGACACCAGCGGGGGCCATGCCGAGGTGGCGCTGCAGACGCTGCAGGCCCTGCGCACCCACACCTGGGGCACGCTGCTGCCCGACCCGGCTGCGGGCCCGGACACGGCCCCGGCGCTGGACGCCGCCACGCAGCGCACGGTGGAGCTGCTGGCCCGCATGCCGCGCGGCACCCAGGTGCTGGGCCACCTGCTGGCACCGGCCGCCGAAGGCACGCCCGACCACACCCGCCGCCACACGGCACGCCTGGCGCTGCAGACCGAGGCTGCGATGCGGGCCGCGCCCACGCCGCAGTTGCGCGAATGGCTGGCCGGCGCCTCCCATGCCGCCCGCACGGCCCTGCATGCCGCGGACCCGGCCCAGGCCCTGGCCGCCTGCACGGACGATGAGCGCGCGGCCTACCACGCCATCCGCAACGGCTACCGCAGCAACGCCAAAGGCTCCCCCTACGACCGCGCCAACCAGCACCTGCAGAAAATCGCGGACTGGCTGCACGACATCGACCACACCGAGGGCGACGCGCCCAGCACCGCCGCCCCCAAGAGCCGGCGGAGCCAGAAGATCAACCCGCTGCGCTCGCTGCCGCAGGCCCTGCAGGTGGGATCGGCCACCGCCTTGCCCACCCCGAACCGCCGGGCGGAAGAAGAGCTGGAGAAGGCGGCGGACCACCTCACCCAATACCTCCGGGGCGCGCGTGCGCAACGGCCTGCGACCGAGGTGCCCTCCGAATCCGAGCTGGCCTGGCAGGCCATCGCCGAGAAGATACGCTGGGCGCCCGAAGGCACCGAGCGCGCTTCCATGGTGCTGGACAACGCCCTGCTCGAAGGCATCCGGGCGCAATGCGATGCCGCGCGGCGCGATGCAGCGCGAAAAGCCGCCCGCCGTGGCGGCGAGATCACCACCGCCACGGAATCGCCCGCGATGCGCTTCGCATGGGAGCAGCTGCGCGCCCAGCCGCACACCGGCGTGCAAGCCCTCGCCCTGCTGCAGCACGCATTGCTGAGCGAGCCACTGCAAGAGGCGAACAATGGCCCCGCCACGCCGTCGGTCGGCACCGATGGAGAACACGTGCACGCCCAGGGCAATGCCTTCCACGTGGCCCTGTACAAGGCCCTCAACCTGCTGCACGACGGGGACCCGGCCAACGCCACCAACAGCCGGGCGCTGTTCAACCTGCTGCGCGATGTGGCCCAGCACCTCGAATGGCGCGACCGGATGAAGCTGCTGGGCCAGAAGACCTACGGTGTCAACCTCGGCCCGCTGTCGGCGGCCGCGGCGATCACGAGCGCCGTGGGCCTGGGCGTCAAGCTCATCGGCGGCGTGCAGCACAACGAGGACCGCATCCTGGAGCTGTACCGGGGCCGCACCGGCATGTACCTGCAGATCACGTCCCAGTCCACCAACCAGGTACAGGCCGGTGCCGGGGTGAACACCGGCTACTCGGTCGCGATGGACACCGACCAGGCCAGCTTCGGCGTGACCGGCGGGGCCGACTGGCGCTGGCGCGGCGAGCGGAGCGTGGAAAACGGCGTGCAGATGCGCATGCCCCGGCTGACCAAGAACCGCGAGCCCCAGCTGGACGCGCAGTTCATCGACGCGCTGGAGCATCTGTTCGACATAGCGGCCCCCACCGGGGATGGGCAGCCGGCCCGCCGGGACTGGATGCGGGAGCTGCTGGCCCACCATCCCGAGCTGAGCATGGGGATCATCGACGACGCGCGGCGCAGCAGCATGGGCACCGAGACCAACGTGTCGCTCAGCGCGGGCGTGCGGGTGGGCGAGGTGGCGGGCAAGGGGCGGCGGGCCGGCGTGTCAGCGGGCGTGGGCGTCAAATCCCGGCAGGACAACGGCCAGACCCGCACCACGGTGGCCGGCTACATGACCACCATCTACCGCGATGCCACGGCCCAGATGAAGGTGGAGGTGTCGGGCCGCGCCACGCTGGGGGTGCAGTTCGCGGAATCCGTGCAGGACGATCCGAAGAACGGCCCGCGCCAGAAGGCCAGCGGCAGCCTGGGGCTGCTGGATGCCAGCTACGGCCGGGAGCTGGTCTCCAAGGCCGTGACCCACTTTTGCACGCTGTTCGTGTTCGACGACGAGATCGACCCGATGCGCAGCGACCGCGCCACCGATGTCTCGGAGTTCGACGTGTTCCAGCAGCTCGTGCGCGACGAGTGGGACAGCTGGTCCGCCTACGGGGTGGGCAAGCTGGGCGCTGCGGTGGAGGACGACTTGAAGCATGCCGCGTCCGAGCTGCAGCTCGAACATTTCATGGAGCAGACCCAGGCGTTCGCACAGGGCAACGGCCTGGCGGCCATGTTCGCCGACAAGGCGATGAAGGCGCCCGCCGCCCCCGCGCTGGACATGTTCCGCGCGCTCGCCCGCATGGATGGCGAAGCTGCCAAGGCGCAGTTCGAGGCGGCCTGCGCGGGATACGAAAGCGCAGCCACGGAATTCGAGGCGGCCGGCATGGACCTGCGCTCCACCCGCGCGCATCTGAAGCAGGCACGCAAGGCGCTGGAGGCGGACCAGACGGCCGCCGCCGCGGAGCACCTGGAGCAGGCCGCAGCACGCATGCAGCGCAAGGCGATGGGCAAGACCGGCCGGTCGCCGGTGATGGCGCGCCGAAGGGACGAGGGGGTGGAGCATATGAAGCGCGCTGCGCTGTGCCGGGAGCAGGGAGCCACGCGCCTGCGGGAGGCCCAGGTGCATGCGCAGGGTTTCGACGACCTGGTGGTAAAGGACGAACTGTGGGAGCCCACCCTGCTGCTGCTGCGCGAAAAAGCCAAGATCCTGCGCGAGCGCGGCCTGGACTTCTTCCTGAAGCGACAGAACAACCGGGGCGCCGAGGCCATGCGCACCGTGGCGCAGTGGATCTTGTACGAGCCCGTGCTCCGCGCGGACCCCGGCCATGAGGTGGAGCCGGCCGGGCAATGGAAGGCCACGGCGGCTACGCCTGCGCAAGCGCGCCTGCCCACCGTGCCCGAAGGCGACGAGGAAGGCGAGATCCAGGCCCACCGGGACTGAGCGCGTTCCCGGGCAGCGCCCTCGGTCGCCCTCAGGCGCTGCGTTCGGCCACGGGCTGCGCGTCAGGCGCCTTCGTGTTCATGCTTTGCAGCACCTGATCCGCATCGCTCCGCAGCTCCTCGGCCAGCCCCACCGCTAGGCCCAGGCGGCGCAGCAGCCACGGGCCGAGCTGGGCATCGAACGGGTCGGGCAGCGGCTCGGGGCCGGGCGAGATGCGGGGGGGCATGGCGGCATCCGCCGCAGCACGGGGCGCGGACAGGGCGTTGCCGATGGCCTCGGCCGTGGTGGCCAGCGGCGCCTGCAGCCGCTCGGGCTCCAGGTGGCCGCGGCGCAGCAGCAGCATGGTCTTCACGGCCGTGAGCTGGGCCAGCAACTGGTAGCAGTGCACCTGCAGCCGCTCCAGGGGTTCGAGCGGCGGGCGCACGGCGCGCGGCTCCGACAGCGACCGCTGCGTGGCCTGCACCAGGGCCGAGAGACTGTCGTAGGCCTCGCGCCGCGCCAGCCGCCAGGCCAGCTCGGGCGCGTTGTCCACGGCCTGCAATTGCCCCAGGGCCAGCGCCTCGCGCGCATGCAGCGCCTGAGCGGCCAGGGTGCGCGACACGAGGGCGGGGATCTGCGTGCGCTCCCACGAGGGCAGCACATAGGAAAACGCCCAGGCCACGCCGGTGCCGATCAGGGTATCGGCCAGCCGCTCGAACAGCGCGAAGGCCGTGCTGCTGCCCGCATGCAGCATGTGCGACTGCACCAGCCCGAGCACGGTGGCCGCCACCGCGGTGATGAGGTAGCGCCGCACGGCAAAGCCATGGGCCACGGCCTGCGCCAGCGTGAGGCACACGATCAGGCCCAGCGCGGTGGGGTGCATGGACAGCAGCCCCAGCGCCAGCACGCAGCCCAGCAGCGTGCCGGCCACGCGGCTGTTGCGCCGCTCCAGGGTCTGCGCCAGGCTGCCGCGCAGCACCACCACGATGGTCAGCAAAATCCAGTAGGCGTGCGTGCCCCAGGGCAGTGCCTGCGCCACCGCGTATCCCACGCCCATGGCCAGCGCCGCGCGGATGGCATGGCGCAGCGGCGGCGCATCCCAGCGCCACAGGCCGTTGAACGGATGCCACGACCACGCGGTGGGGCTCACGAACATCTGCCAGTTCGCACGCACCACGGCCAGGTTGGGCTCGGCCTCGCCGCGGGCCAGGGCGATCATGCGCAGCGCCTCGTCGTTGATGTGGCCGATGCGGTCCGCCAGCCCGCGCGCCAGGAGGCGGGGCGACGGGTTGGCGCCCTCGGGCCCGGGCTGGGGCTGAGGCACTTCGTCCCAGCGCAGGGCCGCCAGGTGGGGCCGGTGGTCGGCGAAGGCGGTGGGCCTGCGGCCGATGAGCATGGCATCGGCCAGGCGCTCCATCTCGTCGGCCACGTGGTGCAGCACGTCGCGCAGCCCGACCACCACGGGCGCATGGCCGGGGTGGGCCTTGAGCGTGTCCAGGTCCAGCTCGCAGGCCAGCAGGTGGTCGCGCATCTCCAGCACCAGCAGCAGCATGCCGGCCAGCCGCTGGCGCCGCGGCGTGCGGGGCGACTCCAGCACGATGTTGCGCGCGGCCTGCAACTGCTCGGCCAGGGCCGCCTGCCGGTGCAGCAAGGCCCCCGCCAAGGCGGGCGCGGGCGGGCCCTGCAGATCGACCGGCGTGAACTGGCGCGCCTGCACGCGCATCAGCGCAGCGAGCGCCAGCAGCGCATCCGCCACCGACTGCACGCGGTAGCGCGCATTGAGCGCATGGTTGGCCACCACCGAATACACCACATACAAAGCCGCCCCCAGCGCGAAATGCCCGGTGGTGGCCAGCGCCGCCGTCAACGGGTCTACGCCCGGCGTGGGCGGCACGGCCATGGAGAACACCATGGAGAACATCAAGGCCACCGCGATCGGCACGCCGCGCTTGCCCCAGGCCATGGCCAGGAACGCGACGAAGCTGGCTGGCACGATCAGCATTCCCAGGGCCAGCTCCGACGGGTGCAGCATCTGCACCCCGAAAAAGAGCGGCACGCCCAACAGGGGCGCCGGCAGCATCTGCCAGAACTTGCCCCGCGCCGGGCCGGGCAGGTCGGGCGGCGCCGTGACGATGACCCCGACCGACGCCGAGGCGGCGGCCGCCGCACCCAGCCACCCGTGCACCCCGGCCGAGATGAGCAGCAGGCCGAAGGCCACCGACAGGCCGTTGAAGACATAGTGGCTCAGCGCCACGCGCAAGGCAGCCCGCAGGCGGTGTTCCGGAGAGATCCTCATAAGCCGGCAAGCGTACCGCAGCGCTGCGCGCCGCGGCGTCAGGCAGCGCCCCATTCGCGGGGCCGCCGGGTAACATCGGCCACCCCGTCGCCGCCCGGCCCGCCCCATGTCGCCACCCACCCCGCCGCCGCTCCACCGCACCTGGGCCCCTGCCCCGCGCCGCACACCCTGGTCGGTGTTGCGAGGGCTCGCCGCGCTGTGCGCAGCGGCCGTGCTGTGCGGCTGCGCGGGGGTGACGGTGTCGTCGATGTCCCCGCGCGAATACCTGTCGCAGCGGCGCGGCGACGTGCTCACCAGCGGCCGGGTCAGCGAGGCCACCGAAGAGGTGCTGCGCGTGATCGGCAGCGATGCCGACACCTGTGCGGACGACCTGGCCGACTGCCGCAACCAGCTGGCCGCCTCGAACGGCATCAGCGAGGAGCAGCGCCTGTCGGCGCTGGCCGAGGTCTGGCTGCAGGTGGGCCTCGAAGGCGAACGCGACCGCAGCGCGCCGCTGCCGCCGGACGAGGCGCTCGATGCCTGGATGGAATCGGCCCGCCACGCCTGGGCCTATCTGTTCTTCACGCAGCGCTCCCCCGGCGAGCGCGCGTTCGAGGACCGGCAGACGCAGGTGCGCGACTACTACAACTTCGCCACGCAGCGCGTGGTGACCCTGCTGTTCCAGCGCTACCGCGCCGAAGGGCGCCGGTCGGATGAGGCGCGCACCCTCGGCGCCTGGCGGATTTCCAGCGACGCCTCGGACATCCGCCTGCCCAGCGACGCCCCGCTGCCCGAGGAACTGATCCCGGCCACCACGCTGCGGTTTTCCGGCGTTCGCAACACCTACCGGCGCGATGGCTTCGGCACGGAGCTGGTGGCGGCGTCCGCCCCCGAGCCGGGCGAACGAGCGCCCGCACCGTTCAAGGAAATGCCCTACCCCGCGGCCACCGCGCTGCTGCGGTTTCCCGGCAAGACGCTGGGCGAGGTACTGCGCACGCAGGAGGTGCAGGTGGCGATCTACGACCCCTACCATACCGCGCGGGTGGAACTGGGCGGGCAGCAGGTGCCACTGGCGGGCAACTTCACCGCGGGGTACGGCCTGTGGCTGGCGCGCTCGGGCTTTGCCACGCAGGCCATGCGCACGCTGCTGGGCTGGAGCGACCGGCTGGACGCGCCGCGCATCCACCTCATGCAGCCCTATGACCCGAACCGCCGCACCATCGTCATGCTGCACGGGCTGGCCAGCAGCCCCGAGGCCTGGATCAACGTGGCCAACGAGGTCCTGGGCGATGCGCAGTTGCGGGACGCCTACCAGGTGTGGCAGGTGTACTACCCCACCAATGCGCCGCTGGCCCTCAACCAGCACGACATCCGGGAGGCCCTGTTGCAGACGCTGGCGCACTTCGATCCCGCCGGCACGGCGCGCGCATCGCGCGACATCGTGCTGGTGGGCCACAGCATGGGCGGCGTGCTGGCGCGGCTGCTGGTGTCGGAATCGGGCGGCACGCTGTGGGACCAGGTCATCGGCCGCCCCGTGCTGCCCCCGCAAGACCTGGCCCGGCTGCGTGAGGACCTGGGCCCCTTCCTGGTGTTCCATCCCCTGCCGCAGGTGACCCGGGCGGTCTTCATCGCCGCGCCCCACCGGGGAACGCCGTTCGCCAACAAGACCCTCTCGCGCTGGCTGGCCAACATGGTGACGCTGCCGCTGGCCGTGCTGGAGCGCTTCGGCGATGCGACCCGCGTGCTGGCCAGAGCCCATGCCGCGCAGCCCGTCGAGGGCGGGGTGCCGCCGCGCCTGCCCAACAGCATCGACAACCTGGGCGACACCGATCCGTTCGTGCGCGCGGCCGCCGACCTGCCGATCGGCCCGGGCGTGCGCTACCACTCCATCATGGGCCGCGAAGACCCAGGAACCCCGCTCGCGCAGTCGAGCGATGGCATCGTGCCCTACGGCAGCGCCCACCTGGCAGGTGCCGAGTCGGAGCTGGTGCTGACCTCGCACCACAGCGTGCAGGAGAACCCCCGGGCGATCCTGGAGATCCGCCGCATCTTGCGCGAGGCGCTCGCGGCCGAGCCGGTGCGCTGAAAGGCGAGCGCTGCATCCAGCGCCCCACCGCTGGCGCCCATGCCCGATGGAAAAGAATCAGCCAACCGCAGACTTCAGCCGCAGCGCCATTCAGCGAAAAACAATCTTTGGCCGTTCTGAACCGTGGGGGCGACACCGATGCCGAGCATCTGAACGGGCTGAGCGGGGAAAGGCCCCGTCCTGCATTTCTGCTGGGCATCGAAGAAAGTCGCATCCCGCACCTGGCGGCGGGTCGGACTGGTCGTGTTGGGCCCGAGGCCGGAGGCCGTGATCGTTTGTCCGCTTTGGGCAAGAACAGGGGTGGTACTCAACGCGGCAAGCAGAGCGAGCCCAGCCGTGACGAACGCGCCAGATTTGAAGACGGGTGAAAGAAGAAGCATGGATTCCCTTGTATTTGAGTTGCAGGCCCAACACTAAAACCAACCACCCAGGCGAGGCAGGCCGCATGCGAAGCCTTGGTTCAGCCGGCGAATCCAACCGACCACGTCGCCGAGCGCGCGTCTGGCCGCAATATTTGCAATCTGCCAGGCGAGCGCCTCGGTACCGGGCAATCACTCCATCACCGCCGGGCCAGGCGCACCTCGTTCGTGCCCTGGGCCGCGCCGCTTTGCGGCACCTGTTCGCCGGTGCGGTCGGTCACCTCGGCCAGGCGCGCGGCGAGCTGCTCGGGCACATCGGGCCCAATGCCCAGATGCACCCCCTGCGTGAGCGTGACGTGCGCCGCCTCGAAGGTGCCGGCGCCCGCGCACAGGATGGTGCGCGTGGGCGCGCTTTCGTGCGCCAGCACCAGCATGGCCGGCACCACGGCCTCGGGCTTGAGCGCGGCCAGCACCTCCTCGGGCATCAGGCCCTCGGTCATGCGGGTGGCGGCGGTGGGCGCGAGCGCGTTCACGTGGATGCCGTGCTTGGCCCCTTCGATGGCGAGCGTCTGCATCAGCCCGACCTGGGCCAGCTTGGCGGCGCCGTAGTTGGCCTGGCCGAAGTTGCCGTACAGGCCGGTGGACGAGGTCGTCATCACGATGCGGCCGTATTGCTGCGCCACCATGTGCGCCCACACGGCCTTGCAGCAGTGGGCCGCGCCCATCAGGTGCACATCCACCACGAGGCGGAAATCGTCCATGTCCATCTTGCCGAACGACTTGTCGCGCAGGATGCCGGCGTTGTTGACCAGGATGTCCACGCGGCCCCAGGCATCGACGGCCTGCTGCACCATGCCCTGCACGGCCGCGAAGTCGGTCACCGAGGCGCCGTTGGCCAGCGCCTCGCCGCCGGCCGCGTGGATCTCGTCCACCACGGCCTGCGCCGCCCCCACGGTCGCGCCGCTGCCGTCCACCGCACCGCCCAGGTCGTTGACCAGCACCTTCGCGCCGCGCGCCGCCAGCGCCAGTGCGTGCTGGCGGCCCAGGCCGCCGCCCGCGCCCGTCACGATGGCCACGCGGCCCTTGAAATCGATTGCCATGGGTTTCTCTCTCCTGTGGGCCCCGCGGGCCAGTGAATGGTTTTGCAAAAGCGGCCGTGCAATGTGCTGCAATCGGCCCAGCACGAATTCTGATCGAGCCCCCACCGCATGGCCATGCCCCACCGTCCCGATGACGACATCACCCTTCGCAAGCTGCACATCCTGCGGGTCTTCCTGGAAGCCGGCAATCTCGCGCGCGCGGCGGAGAGCCTGGACATCAGCGCGGTCAGCGTGCACCGCGCCCTGCACTCGCTGGAGGACGCGCTGCGCTGCCCTCTGTTCCGCCACGAAGGCCGCCACCTGCACCCCACCGAGGCCGCTCACCACCTGGCGGAGGTCGCGCGCGAGCTGCTGGGCACGCTGGCCGAGGGCATCCGCTCCACGCGGGCGGTGGCCGGGTATTCGTCCGACCGCATCCGCATCGGATCGCTCTATTCGCTGACCAGCCGCACGGTGCCCACCCTCGTGATGGGCATGAAACGGCGCCTGCCCGAACTGCAGACCGAACTGGTGCTGGGCTCGGACGCCGACCTGCGGCAAAAGCTGCGCAACGGCGCCATCGATGCCGCGCTGATGGGGTCGTCCGGCGATATGCCCGACCTCGAGTGCGAGCCCCTGTTCGAGGACGACATCCACTTCGCCGCGCCAGCCGACTCGCCCTACCCGCCCGACCAGCCCATCGACCTGGCCGCCTGCGCCAGCGAGCGCTTCGTCAGCCTCACGGAAGGCTTCGTGACCTACCAGGGATTCATGGAGACTTTCCGGGTGGCCGGCTTCACCCCCGACGTGGTGATGCAGACCGAGGACATCTTCTCGCTGATGAACCTGGTGAGCGGCGGCGTGGGCTGCACCCTGCTGCCCGGTCGGGTGCGTGGCGTGCTGCCGCCCAACGTGCGGCTCATCGCGCTGCAGCCGCGCTACCGCATGCGCCAGACCATCGCGCTGCACTTCCTGCGCACCCGCGAGCGCGACCCCAACCTGCTCGCCCTGCTGGCGGTCTGCCGCACCGCCAAGGCGGCGCTGTCCTGAGCCACCCTGCCAACCTTCTGGGGCAGCCCCTACGGGGGTCACCCTGGATCGTTTCGATTAGCGTAAGTGTCGGCACACCGCTGGCATTGATCCGCACCGCCCGGCTGCGTATCGTCCCCTGCAAGAACAAAGCCCCGCATCCATGAGCACAGCCACCGGCATGTGCCACCGCGGGGCACCACGGACAGGAGACAAATTCAATGACTTCCCACTGGATATCCATCTGCGCGCTCGCCAGCATGTTCGTCATCGCCACCGTACTGCCCATCAACATGGGCGTCATCGCCTTCGTCGGGGCCTTCCTGGTCGGCACGCTCGTGGCCGGCATGAATGCCAAGGCCATCATGGCGGGATTTCCTGCCGACCTGTTCCTGACGCTGGTGGGCATCACCTACCTGTTCGCGCTGGCGCAGAACAACGGCACGATCGACTGGCTGGTCAAGCTGGCGGTGCGCGCGGTGCGTGGGCGCATCGCGGCGATCCCGTGGATCATGTTCTTCATCGCCGCGGCGCTCACGGGCGTGGGGGCCGTCAGCCCGGCGGCGGTCGCCATCATCGCGCCCATCGCGCTGGGCTTCGCGGCCAAGTACGGCATCAACCCGCTGATGATGGGTCTTCTCGTCATCCACGGCGCGCAGGGCGGCGGCTTCTCGCCGATCAGCATCTACGGCGGCATCACCAACAAGATCGTGGCTACGGCCGGCCTGCCGCTGAACCCCATCGCCACCATGGCGGCCAGCCTCGCGGTGAACCTGGCCGTGGCCATGGCGCTGTTCGTGGCCATGGGCGGGCTGAAGCTGGCGCGCCAGCGCACCGGCGCCCGCAACACCCCGTTCGACCTGCCGCAGGTGGCCCACGGCCAGGGCGGCGCCCAGGTCTATGGCAACGCCGAGGGCGACTCCCTGGCCGAGGAGCGCCGCACCGCCGCCCAGACCGACGACTCGCTCATGAACGCCGCCCCTTCCGCGCCGCAAGCGGAGGGTGCGCGCTGGTACCAGGCGGTCACCGTCATCGGTCTGCTCACTCTGGCCGTGCTGACGCTGTTCTTCAAGCAGGACATCGGCTTCGTCTCCATCACCATCGGCCTGCTGCTCACGCTGATGGCGCCCAACCTGCAAAAGCGCGCGCTCGGCCAGGTGTCGTGGCCCGAGATCATGCTGATCGTGGGCGTCAGCACCTTCGTGGGTGTGATGGACAAGATGGGCACCATCGACTTCGTGGGCCACAGCGTGGCCGCGCTCACCTCGCCGCTGATGGCGGCGCTGCTGCTGTGCTTCGTCGGCGCGGTGGTCTCAGCCTTCGCCTCGTCCACGGCGGTGCTGGGCTCGCTGATCCCGCTGGCCGTGCCGTTCCTGCAAGGCGGCGGCTCGGGCGATGCCGGCGTGGGCGCGGTGGGGTTCATCGCGGCCATGGCCGTGTCGTCCACCATCGTCGATGTGAGCCCCTTCTCCACCAACGGCGCGCTGGTGCTGGCCAATGCGCGCGGCGTCAACCGCGAGGTGTTTTTCCGCCAGCTCATGGTGTATGGCGCCGCTGTCACACTGATCGCACCCGTGGTGGTGTGGCTGCTGTTCGTCGTGCTCTGACCAGCCGCCAGCCCCTGCCCGTCCAATCTTCCAACCCACCACAAACTCCCATGAACCCCAGAGACTGGAACACCCGCGCGGACCGCCGCGCCGCCCGGCTCGCGCGGGCCGACCGCGCGCTGGCTGCGCACGGCATGCCGCTGGCCGGCAAACGGGTCGATGCCGCCGCCATCGGCACGCTCCTCGAAGCCGTGCTGGAGCCCGGCGACCGCGTCTGCCTCGAAGGCAACAACCAGAAGCAGGCCGACTTCCTGGCCGATGCGCTGGTGCAGGTCGATCCGGCGCGCGTGCACCACCTGCACATGGTGCAGTCGGTGCTGGCGCTGCCGCAGCACCTGGACGTGTTCGAGAACGGCATCGCCTCGCGGCTCGATTTCAGCTTCTCGGGCCCGCAGAGCGCGCGCATCGCGCGGCTGGTGTCGGCCGGGCGCATCGAGATCGGCGCCATCCACACCTACCTGGAGCTGTTCGCGCGCTACTTCATCGACCTGACGCCGCAGGTCGCGCTGATCGCCGCGCAGGCGGCCGATGCCGAGGGCAACCTCTACACCGGCCCCAACACCGAGGACACGCCCGCCATCGTGGAGGCCACGGCCTTCTCGGGCGGCATCGTGATCGCGCAGGTCAACGAGATGGTGGACGGCCGCACCACCACGCTGCCGCGCGTGGACATCCCGGCCGGCTGGGTGAGCTTCGTCGTGCAGGCCCCGCGCCCGCACTTCATCGAGCCGCTGTTCACGCGCGATCCGGCGCAGATCAGCGAGATCCAGGTGCTCATGGCCATGATGGCGATCAAGGGCATCTACGGCGAGTACGGCGTGCAGCGCCTGAATCATGGCATCGGCTTCGACACCGCCGCGATCGAACTGCTGCTGCCCACCTACGGCGAGTCGCTGGGCCTCAAGGGCAAGATCGCCCGGCACTGGGCGCTCAACCCGCACCCGGCGCTGATTCCGGCCATCGAGGCCGGCTGGGTGGAGTCGGTGCACTCCTTCGGCTCCGAGCTGGGCATGGAGGACTACATCCGCGCGCGCTCGGACGTGTTCTTCACCGGGCCGGACGGCAGCCTGCGCAGCAACCGCGCCTTCTGCCAGGCCGCTGGGCACTATGCCTGCGACCTGTTCATCGGCTCCACCCTGCAGATCGATCTGGACGGCAACAGCTCCACCGCCACCCTGGGGCGCATCGCGGGCTTCGGCGGCGCGCCCAACATGGGGGCCGATGCGCGCGGCCGGCGCCATGCCAGCCCCGCCTGGCTCAAGGCCGGCGCGCAGGCGCGGGCGGGCCGCACCGGCGCGGCCGGCACGCCGCGCGGGCAAAAGCTCGTGGTGCAGATGGTGGAGACCTTCCGCGAGCACATGCAGCCCGCGTTCGTGGAACGGCTGGACGCCTGGACGCTGCAGGAGCAGGCCGGCATGGCGCTGCCGCCCATCATGATCTACGGCGACGACGTGACCCACATCCTCACCGAGGAAGGCATTGCCAACCTGCTGCTGTGCCGCAGCGATGAAGAGCGCGAGCAGGCCATCCGCGGCGTGGCAGGCTACACCGCGGTGGGCCTGGCCCGCGACCGGCGCGCGGTGGAGAACCTGCGCGACCGCGGCGTGATCCACCGCCCGCAGGATCTGGGCATCGACCCGCGCGATGCCACGCGCAACCTGCTGGCCGCGCGCAGCATGCGCGACCTGGTTCGCGCGTCGGGCGGGCTGTACCAGCCGCCCAAGAGATTCCGGAACTGGTAGGAGGCACCCCATGAGCGACATTCCCGCAGGGCTCGAAACCCTGGACTTTTCCTTTCCCGGCGGCCGACCTACAGGCCCCTTCGCCCCCGTGCTGGTCGGCGTGGTCGGCTCCGGCAACCTCGAGGTGCTGCTGGAGCCCGACAGCGGCACCGGCTGCTCGGTGCGCGTGGAGACCTCCGCGCGCGGCTTCGGCCCGATCTGGCAGGCGGTACTGGACGACTTCCATGCGCGCCACGCCTTGGCCGGCGTGCGCATCGCCATCAACGACATGGGCGCCACGCCCGCCGTGGTGGGACTGCGGCTCGACCAGGCCGTGGCCGAACTGCCGGGAGCGCGATCATGAGTCTGAGCTACGCGGAATGCAGCGCGCGCGAGCGCCTGGCCCACCTGCTGGATCCCGGCAGCTTCCATGAGTGGCTGCCGCCGGCCGAGCGCGTGACCAGCCCGCACCTGGCGCAACTGGGCGTGCCCTCGGCCTTCGACGACGGCGTGGCCGTCGGCCGCGCCACGCTGGGCGGGCGGCCCATCTTCGTGGCCGCGCAGGAGGGCGAGTTCATGGGCGGCGGCGTGGGCGAAGTGCATGGCGCCAAGCTCGTGGGCCTGCTGCGGCGCGCGCTGCGCGACCGGCCCACGGCCGTGCTGCTGCTGGCCGAGTCCGGCGGCGTGCGGCTGCACGAGGCCAACGCCGGGCTGATCGCCGTCTCGGAGGTCATGCGCGCCGTGCTGGACGTGCGCGCTGCCGGCATCCCCGTGGTGGTGCTGATCGGCGGCGCCAACGGCTGCTTCGGCGGCATGGGCATCGTGGCGCGCTGCGCCGACCACGTGGTGATGAGCGACATGGGCCGCCTCGCCATGTCGGGCCCCGAGGTGATCGAGGCCTCGCACGGCGTGGAGGAGTACGACGCGCGCGACCGCGCCCTGGTGTGGCGCACCAGCGGCGGCAAGCACCGCTGGCTCACGGGCGACTGCGACGCGCTGGTGGAGGACGACGTGGCCGCCTTCCGGACCGCTGCCATCGACGCGCTCGGGGCCGCGCGGCCCGTCACGCCGGCAGCGCTGGAGGCCGAGCACGCGCTGCTGGCCGCCCGCATGGCCGCGCTGGACCACCTGCCGGACGATGCCCCCGCCGACGACGCCACCGCGCTGTGGCAGGCCCTGGGCGTGGCCGATGCCGCCCGGGTGCCCGAGCTGGACGTGGCGGCGGTGCAGGGCCTGCGCCCGGCCTGAACCCGCAGCAACGAACGAGAAGGAACCGACATGCAATGGAACACCCTGGCCGAAAGGCTCTTCGGCGCGCAGCACGGCATCGTGGCCGATGGCGATCTGCTCTTGGGCACACCCACCTTCGACGGCCAGCCCCTGGCCGTGATCGGCACCACCAACCATGCGCCCATCGGCGTGCGGCTGGCGCTGGCCCAGGCCCGCGCGGTGCTGGACACCGTGGCGCAGCACCCCGGCCGCGCCATCCTGCTGCTCATCGACACGCAGGGCCAGCAATTGCGCCGGCGCGACGAACTGCTGGGCATCAACCGCGCCATGGCGCACCTGGGAATGGCCATCGACCTCGCGCGCCGGCACGGCCACCGCGTGGTCGGGCTGGTCTACGACCAGGCGCTCTCGGGCGGCTTCATCACCTCGGGCCTGATCGCCGACGCCTGCTACGCACTGCCCGAGGCCGAGATCCGCGTGATGCGCATTCCCGCCATGGCGCGCGTGACCAAGCTGCCCGAGGCCCGGCTCACCGAGCTGTCGCAGTCCAACCCCGTGTTCGCCCCCGGCGTGGACAACTACGTGGCCATGGGCGGCGTGCGCGCGCTGTGGGAAGGCGACCTGGCCGCCGCGCTGCGCGAGGCCCTGGCCCACACGCCCACCGACGACGTGCGGGCCCGGGACGGCGCCGCGCGCGGCGGCCGCCAGCTCGCCGCCGCCGTGGCGCAGCGCGTGCTGGACGCGGCCTGATAGCACCAGACTCGCCCATTCACGCACCCGCGCCCATGGCCACCGCCCTGCCCCTGCAGCGCCACCAGCTCGCCTGCCTGTCCGATGCCGGCTGGCAGCGCCAGCTCGCCCTGCCCTGGGACGGCGAGGCCCGCGAATGCCTCGATCACTGGGCCGCGCGGCGCCTCCCGCTCGTGGTGACCACCCAGCCGCCCGGCCCGGACGGCAGCATCGCGCTGGGCCTGCCGGCCCCCGGCCGCTGGGCACGGCGCCGCCTGGCGCTGCGCGTGGCGCGCGAAGACATCCTCTACTTCGATGCCTTTCCCCCGGCCCTACTGGCCCAGCCGCTGATGCCGACCGGATCGAAGGCCGCCTGGGGTCGCCTGTGCGAGGCGCTGCAGGCCTGCGGCGTGGCCGCCCGCATCTACGGCAGCCACGGCTGGCAGCTCATCACCGGGCTGGACCACCTGCGCAGCGGCTCCGATGCCGACCTGTGCATCGGCGTGGCCAGCCCCGCGCAGGCCGATGCCGCCGCCGCCTGCCTGCACGCCTTCCCGAAGGCGCAGCCCCGGCTCGACGGGGAACTGCTGTTCGCCAATGGCGCCGCCGTGGCCTGGCGCGAGTGGAGCGCCTGGCGTGCAGGCCGCGGCAAGGCCGTGATGGTCAAGCGCCTGGCTGGCGCCGCGCTGGCGCAAGCCCCCTTCTGGCCGGCCACGGAACCGGCGAAGGAACCGGCCGCAGAGGAGCCGCTGCCATGACCGCCAACGCACGGCGCCGGTCTGCGAGCGACCCGCGTCCGGACCCGGCCCCGCAGGCCATCGGCCGCGCCGCCACGCTGTCGCTCTACGACGAACTGGCCTTGTCGCCCAAGCCCGGGCTGGTGACCCTTACCGACAACGGCAGCCACACCGACATGGATGCCCGCACCTTCATGCGCAGCCTGTTCGCGCTGCGCGTCTATTTCGTGCGCATCGCCGCGCTGGGCCATGCCGGCGAAGGGTTCCCGGCGCTGGAGCGCTGCGGCATCGAGGCCGAAGCGCGCATGGTGGCGGCCACCGGTGGCGTCAACACCCACCGGGGCGCGATCTTCACGCTAGGCCTGCTGTGCGCCGCGGCGGGGGCCCTGGCGCGCGAAGGCACACCCCTGCAGCCCGCCGCGCTGCGCGAGGCACTGCGCCGCCACTGGGGCGCGGCGCTGGCCGAGCGCGCCGAACGCACGCTGCGCGCGCCGCGGCTGCCCGGCGGCATTGCCGCGGCGCGCCATGGCCTGCGCGGCGCGGCGCAGGAGGCGGCGCTCGGTTTCCCCGTGCTGTTCGACACCGCAGTGCCCGCGCTGCGCCATGGGCTCGCCCGCGGGCTCGGCGTGCAGCAGGCGCGCGTGGACACACTGTTTTCCGTGATGGCCGTGCTGGACGACAGCAACCTCGCCCACCGGGGCGGCCTGGAAGGCCTGCGCCACGCCCAGGCCTGCGCGCGGGGCTTTCTGGCCGCGGGCGGCGCCGGGCGGCCTGGCGGCCTGGCGGCCGCGCACGCCATCGGCCGCGATTTCGTCGCGCGGCGCCTGTCGCCCGGCGGTTCGGCCGACCTGCTGGCCGCCGCCTGCTGGGTGGTCCGCATGGCGCCCACGGCGGGCTGCGCACCATGAGCTATGCCCTGGTGTTTTCGGGCCAGGGCATGCAGCATCCCGGCATGCTGCCCTGGCTGGCCGACGGCGCCCCAGTGCGCGCGGTGAACGACCGCCTCGGCGTGCCCGACTGGCGAGCCGTGCTGCAGGACACCGATTGGGCCGCGCGCAATGCCCACGCCCAGGTGCTGCTCACCGGCCTGGCCCTGGCTGCCTGGGACGCCCTGTCCCCGCTGTTGCCACCGCCGGCCGCCATCGCGGGCTACAGCGTGGGCGAGCTGGCCGCCTTCAGTGCAGCCGGCGTGTTCGATGCCGCCACCGCGCTGTCGCTCGCCCAGGCGCGCGCCGAGGCCATGGACCGCTGCGCCGCCGGCCATCCCGGCGGCCTGATCGGCGTGAGCCGCATGGCGCCGGCCGCCATCGACGCCCTGGTGCGCGACACCGGCCTGGCCGTGGCGATCCGCAACGGCCCGGACAGCGTGGTGCTGGGCGGCGCGCTGGCCGCGCTGGACCGCGCCGAAACGCTGGCCACAGCCCAAGGCGGCCACTGCACGCGGCTGCGCGTGGGCGTGGCGTCGCACACGCCGGCCCTGCAGCCGGCGGCCGATGCGTTTCGCCAGGTGCTGGAGGGCACGGCTCTCGCACGCCCGCGCACCGCGCTGTTCAGCAACGCGGCCGACCGCATCGCCAGCGTGCCGCAGGCCCGCGACGCGCTGGCGGCGCAGATCGCCCGCACCGTGCGCTGGGACGAATGCATGGACAACCTGCACGCGCGCGGGGTGCGCTGCGTGGTCGAGGTGGGCCCGGGCCAGGCGCTCGCCAGGATGTGGAACGCACGCTACCCCGGCGTGCCGGCCCGCGCCTGCGACGAGTTCCGCAGCGCGCAGGCGCTGGCCGCATGGGTCGGCAGCCACGGTCTGTCCTGATCCCCTGGACGCTGCGGACCGATGCCCCGGCACGCAGCGCCCCGACAACACATTGGCAGCTTTTGCGAACGCTTTGTCGCTGCAGCGCCCGGCACCGCCCCTAAGCTGGAGGGCCCCTCTGCATCGATGGCGGCGTGACCGCCGGGAACACGTCCATGCTCACGCTCCATCACTGCCTCAGCGCACGCTCTTTCCGCCCTTTGTGGATGCTGGAGGAGCTGAATGCGCCGTATGCGCTGCAGATGCTGCCTTTCCCGCCGCGTGTCCACGCGCGCGAATTCCTCGGCGAAAACCCGCTGGGCACCGTGCCGCTGCTGGTCGATGGCGAGACCCGCATGACCGAATCCGCCGCCATGTGCCAGTACCTGTGCGCGCGCCATGCACCCACTCCCCTGCAGGTCGAGGTGGGCGAGCGCGATTTCGCCCGCTATCTCAATGACCTGCATTTCGGCGAAGCCACGCTCACCTTCCCGCAGACCCTGGTGCTGCGCTACCGGTATCTCGAGCCGGCCGAGCGCCGCAGCCCCCAGGTGGCCGACGACTACGCCCGCTGGTTCCTGGCGCGGCTGCGCACGCTGGAACCCCGGCTGGCGCAGCAGCCCTATTTGTGTGCCGGGCGCTTCACGGCGGCGGATGTGTCGGTGGGCTACGCGCTGCTGCTGGCCGAACACCTGGCGCTGGCCGCCGCGTTCACTCCCGCCGTGGCGGCCTATTGGGCCCGCCTGCGCGAGCGGCCCGCTTTCGGCCGGGCCATGGCGGCGCAGGAAGCGGCGGCACGCGCGCAGGGGGTGCCGCTCACGCCATCGCCCGACCTGCGGCCCTGAGCCGGGCGGAACAGGGGCGGTGCACTGCCGCCGCGTGGCGGCGACGACGACAAGGACGCGGGCAAATTCGGGTAAGGTGCTCTTCCGGCAAGGCCGCGATGCGTTGCCACGGCCCATCGTCCGGCCTTCAACGCGCTGCCGCGCCCCGGCCCATGGCCTGCGATTCATGGGATGGCTGCTAGCGCGATCTCCATCCCATCAGTGCAGCCCGCATTTTTTTCATTGCAAAGGACCACCCCCATGAAAGCCATCTGGAACGGCGTGACCGTCGCCGAGAGCGACGACACCGTGCTGGTCGAGGGAAACCATTACTTCCCCGAGAGCGCGCTGAAGCCGGAATACTTCACCTTCAGCAACCACAAGACCATGTGCCCCTGGAAGGGCCAGGCCACCTACCGGTCGCTGCTGGTCAACGGCGAACTGAACCCCGACGCCGTCTGGACCTATGCCGACCCCAAGCCCGAAGCCGAGTCGATCCGCGGCCGCTTCGCGTTCTGGAAAGGCGTCAAGGTCGGCGCGTGACCGGGCCCCTCGGGTTATCCCTGCCCGCACTGGACAATCATGTGGATAACCCGGGACAACGCCTGTATGGCGACGCCAAGCCCTTGATTTTGCAAGGAAACCGGTGCGCCGCCTCATTTTTAGGCACCCGGTTGCCCACAGGGCTGTGGTTATCCCTGATGCCGCTGGACAATCATGTGGATAACTCGGGACAAGCCCTGTATGACGGCGCCAAGTCGTTGATTTTGAAAGCTTACCGCTCGACTGCCTTCTTTTTAGGCAATCCGGGGTTCTCAGCGCCACGGCCCATGGATGCTATTAAAAACATAGCTATATGCCCTAGTGTTGATTGCACTGGAAGCCTTTTTCATCCTTAACCCTCTCGTTCACTGCCCTCCTGTGGCCGTTCGCCATGAGTGACCCTTCCTCCGTTCCCTTTTTCACCGCCCGCGTCGGCGACGACGGCACCCAGTGCGATGCCTGGCCGGAGCAGCCCTTGCTGCTGTCGCTGGAGCAAGGCGGCATCGACTGGCCCAGTTCGTGCCGCAACGGCACCTGCCGCACCTGCATCGGCCTGCTGGCCGAAGGCGAGGTGCGCTACGCCATCGAATGGCCCGGCCTGTCGGCCGAGGAGCGCGCCGAGGGCTGCTTGCTGCCCTGCGTGGCCTACCCGGTGGGCGACGTGCGGCTGGAAGCGCCCGGCATCTGAAGACGGCTGAAATGATCTGAACCCGTGCCCACCCCGCGCTCCCATGGGGCGGGCACCCTTGCTGCGGCGCGCGTTCCTCGCCCAGAATCTCCCGGACACGCATCGCCACGGGAGGGAGGACACCATGAACGCCAAAAACACGCCGGCCGCACCGGCCGCCCATGCCAACGCCACGGCACCGGACGCCGCCGACCGCGCGCCCACACGCGAGGCCATCCTGGCCGAATGCATCGCCGCGGACGAGCAATGGGCCGCGCAGCCGGGCCGCAACCTCGTGCTGCTGTTCGACGGCACCGGCAACATCCTGGGCAACCAGCAGGACACCAACGTGGTGAAGCTGCTGCGCATGCTTGGCAAGGGCCAGGACGCATCGGGCAGCGAGCCCACGCAACTGGTCTATTACGACCCCGGCGTGGGCACCACCAATGAATTCCCGGCGGACGGCATCCTGTCCAAGGCCAGGAACCAGCTGCGGCAACTGGCCGGGCTGGCGCTGGGCATCGGCGTGTTCCCCAACATCGCCGAGGCCTACAAGTTCCTCGTGCACACCTATCGGCCGGGCGACCGCATCTACCTGTTCGGCTTCTCGCGTGGCGCGTTCACCGCGCGGGCGGTGGCCGGCATGATCAACATGTACGGCCTCATCCACACGGAGGGTCTGCCGCTCATCGAAACCCTGGTGCGCACCTATTTCGCCCCGAGCGGCCAGAAGAACCAGGCCGGCACCAAGAGCCGCGAGGCCTTCGCGCGCGACGTGATCGACAATTTCTCGCTGGGCCGCACGCCGCTCGTGCACTTCGTGGGCGTGTGGGACACGGTGGAGGCCATCGGCAGCGGGCTGCTGGGCGGCATCAAGATCACCAACTCCACCGAGTTCGCCCGCAAGCGGTTCGCCAACGTGCGCCATGCCATGTCGCTGTACGAATCGCGCAGCAAGTACTCGCCCCGGCGCTATGCCGACCCGCACTTCACCGAGCGTGAGCGCCCCTGGCGCAGCTACGACCAGCGCTGGTTCCGCGGCGTGCACAGCGACGTAGGCGGCTCGTACGCGCGCGACGGGCTGTCCAACCTCACGCTGAAATGGATGGTGGACGAGGCCTTCGCCAAGGGCCTGCGCGTGGACCGGGGCCAGCTGCAGCCCGGCGACCCGCTCACGGCCATGCACGACCAGGCCTACGACTGCCCTTACTGGGTCTGGACCGGCCTCAATGCACGCGAGCGCTTTCCGAGCGACTTCATCGATCCCACCGCCCGCCCGGTGGACGGCGCCGTTCCCGCCAACACCGTGCCGCGCACGCAGCCCTGGCGCTGGCTGGGCGTGGCGCTGGCGGTCGTCACCGCCGTGCTGTTCGCCATCACGTTCCAGTTCGGGCAGGCCGCCTGCGACCTGCAGTCGGCGCCGGGGTGGGTGCAGGGCCTGCCCTCGGGCTTTCAGGTGACGGCGCACTGGCACGCCGGCTGGGGCGTGGTCTGCGGCGGCACCGACAGCGTGCGCCGCGCCATCGCCTGGGACTGGGCCCTGCTTGCCAGCTATGCGTTGTGGCTGGCCTATCCGGTGGCCTGGGCCCTGCGGCGGCTGGTCGCGCGGGCCGTGCCGCCGGGCTGGGCCCTGGGCTGGCTCTACCGCCATGCCCACTGGACGGTGCTGGCCCTGGTGCTGTCGGACCTGGTGGAAAACTACGCCACGCTGCACATGCACCACCCGCACTGGCCCACGGTGCTGACGGTGGCCAGCGGCCTCAAACTGCTGTCCCTGCTGCTGCTGGCGTGGGTGATGGTGGCCGGTGCCCTGGCCGGGCGCGAGGGCGGCCGGACGCGGCCCGCCTCGCCCGCGCCCCAAGTCCACTAAGTGGACTAAAATCGCCGCCTTTGGGGCGCGTAGCGCTCCCGCACCGTGCGGCCAGCGCCGCACCGCCCGCTCTTTGGAGGCGGCTCCGTCCGGGCCGTGGCCGGACCAGCGTGCGGTGCACGCCACCCGCGCGGCCCACCGAAAGCCCTGCCCTCCATGAACACCCCCCTGACCCCTGCGCCCATCTCGCCGGTGCAAGACATCGTGGCCGAGATGCGCGCCGGGCGCATCGTCATCCTCGTGGACGAGGAAGACCGCGAGAACGAAGGCGATCTGGTCCTGGCCGCCGACCACGTCACCCCCGAGGCCATCAACTTCATGGCGCGCTTCGGCCGCGGCCTGATCTGCCTGACCCTCACCCGCGAACGCTGCGAACTGCTGAAGCTGGCCCCCATGGTGGCCCGCAACGGCACCAAGATGGGCACGGCGTTCACCGCCTCCATCGAGGCGGCGGAGGGCGTGACCACCGGCATCTCCGCCGCCGACCGCGCCCGCACCGTGCAGGCCGCCGTGGCGCCCCACGCCGTGGCCGCCGACCTGGTGCAGCCCGGCCACATCTTCCCGCTGCAGGCGGTGGACGGCGGCGTGCTCATGCGCGCCGGCCACACCGAAGCCGGCTGCGACCTGGCCGCCATGGCCGGCTGCAGCGCCAGCGCCGTGATCTGCGAGGTGATGAAGGACGACGGCACCATGGCCCGCCTGCCCGACCTGCAGATCTTCGCGGCCGAGCACGGCCTCAAGATCGGCACCATCGCCGACCTCATCGAATACCGCAGCCGCAACGAATCGCTGGTGCAGAAAGTGGGCACGCGCCCGCTGCAGACCGCCTTCGGCGAGTTCACCGCCCACGCCTTCCGCGACGAACCCAGCCAGGCCGTGCATCTGGCGCTCGTGAAGGGCCAGTGGGGCCCGGACGACAGCGTGCCCGTGCGCGTGCACGAGCCCCTGTCGGTGCTGGACGCGCTGGAGGTCAACCGCTCCATGCACTCCTGGGGGCTGGACAGCAGCCTGCAGTACATCGCCGCCCAAGGCCAGGGCGTGGCCGTGCTGCTCAACTGCGGCGAAAGTGCCGAGCAGTTGCTGGAGCAGTTTGAAGGGCGCGCCCGCTCGGCCCATGCGCCCGAACGCGGCCGCATGGACCTGCGCACCTACGGCGTGGGCGCGCAGATCCTGCGCGAATGCGGCGTTCACAAGATGCAACTGATGGGCCCGCCGCGCCGCATGCCCAGCATGGCGGGCTACGGCCTCGAGATCACCGGATACCTTCCCAAGGAATAAGACATGTTTGGCGCAGACAAAGGAACAGCGGACAAGCTCGACGGCAAGAAGCTGCACATCGGCATCGTGCAGGCCCGTTTCAACGAGAGCATCACCAACACCCTGGCCGCGGCCTGCCGTGCCGAACTGCTGGCGCTGGGCGTCCAGGAAAAGCACATCCACCACGTGCTGGTGCCCGGCGCGCTGGAAGTGCCGGTGGCCCTGCAGGCCATGGCCGAACGCGACGAATACGATGCCCTGATCGCCCTGGGCTGCATCATCCGCGGCGAAACCTACCACTTCGAACTGGTGGCCAACGAATCGGGCGCGGGCGTGAGCCGCATCTCGCTCGACTACCACGTGCCGGTGGCCAATGCCATCATCACCACCGAGAACATGGAGCAGGCCATCGCCCGCCAGACCGAAAAAGGCCAGGACGCCGCCCGCGTGGCCGTGGAAATGGCCAACCTGCTGGAGGAGCTGTCGTGAGCGATTCCACCTCTTCGCACCCCGGCGGTGCCAAGCGCCCGCCGCGGCAGGCGCGCACCGGCGTGACCAGCACCGGCGCCCGCAAGGCCGCCTCCAAATCCAACCGCAGCCGCGCGCGCGAGTTCGCGCTGCAGGCGCTCTACCAGCACCTGGTGGGCCGCAACGACGCCACCGCCATCGACACCTTCACCCGCGACCTGGCGGGCTTTCACAAGGCCGATGCCGCCCACTACGACGCGCTGCTGCACGGCTGCATCGAATCGGCCGAGGCGCTCGATGCCTTGATCACCCCGCAGCTCGATCGCAAGATGGCCGAGATCTCGCCCATCGAGCATGCGGCCATGTGGATCGGCGTGTACGAGTTCCAGCACTGCCTGGACGTGCCGTGGCGCGTGGTCATCAACGAATGCATCGAGCTGGCCAAGGAGTTCGGCGGCACCGACGGCCACAAGTACGTGAACGGCGTGCTCAACGGCCTGGCCCCCACGCTGCGCGCCACCGAAGTCGCGGCCGACAAGGGCGCGAACCCGGCGCAGCCACCGCAGGCCCCGGCGGACGGCGCCTGAGCGCCAGGGGCCGGTCCGGCCCCGCCCCCGCGCCGTGCCCCGGCGGGCATCCCATCCCCACGCCCGCGCCGCGCGGGCAGGAACCTTTTCCATGCAGTTTTCCTCCCGCGCCGAGCGCATCGAACCGTTCTATGTGATGGAAGTGGCCAAGGCCGCCCAGGCCCTGGCGCGCGAGGTCGCCGGCACGCGCGAGCCGATGATCTTCCTGAACATCGGCGAGCCCGACTTCACCGCGCCGCCGTTGGTGCAGGAGGCGGCCGCCCGCGCCGTGCAGCGCGGCACCACGCAATACACCAACGCCCTGGGCCTGGAGCCGCTGCGCGAGCGCATCAGCGGCTGGTATGCCGACCGCTTCGGCGTGCAGGTGCCGGCCCGGCGGATCGTGGTCACGGCGGGGGCCTCGGCCGCGCTGCAGCTCGCGTGCCTGGCCCTCATCGATGCGGGCGACGAGATCCTCATGCCCGACCCGAGCTACCCGTGCAACCGCCACTTCGTGAGCGCGGCGGAAGGCAAGGCAGTGCTCATTCCCACCACGGCAGAAGAGCGCTACCAGCTGAGCGCCGCCAAGGTCGAGGCGGCCTGGGGGCCGAAGACGCGCGGCGTGCTGCTGGCATCGCCCTCCAACCCCACCGGCACCTCGATTGCGCCCGAGGAACTGCGCCGCATCCATGCGGCTGTGCAGTCGCGCGGCGGGGTGACGCTGATCGACGAGATCTACCTGGGCCTGTCGTACGAGGAACGCTTCGGCCACACGGCACTGGCCATCGACGAGAACGTCATCAGCATCAACAGCTTCAGCAAGTACTTCAACATGACCGGCTGGCGCCTGGGCTGGATGGTCGTGCCCGAGGCCATGGTGCCGGTGGTCGAGCGGCTGGCGCAGAACCTGTTCATCTGCGCCAGCACCGTGTCGCAGCATGCCGCCCTTGCCTGCTTCGAGCCCGAGAGCATCGCCGAATACGAGCGCCGCCGCGCCGAGTTCAAGGCCCGGCGCGACTACTTCATTCCCGCGCTGCAGGCGCTGGGCCTGCCGGTGCCCGTGGTGCCGGACGGCGCCTTCTACGCCTGGGCCGACTGCACGCAGGCCGCCGAGCGCCTGGGCGTCTCGGGCAGCTGGGACTTCGCCTACGAGGTGATGCGCCGCGCCCATGTGGCCGTCACGCCGGGCCGCGACTTCGGCGCGTTCGAGCCGCAGCGCTTCGTGCGTTTTTCCACGGCCAATTCGATGGCGCAGCTGGAAGAATCCGTGGCCCGCCTGCGCACGCTGCTCGGATGAAGGCCGGCATGGCAACGGAGAACGCCCCCCTTCGGGCCTCGGCCCCGTTCGAGTGGCCCCTGCGCATCTACTGGGAGGACACCGACGCCGGTGGCATCGTGTTCTATGCCAACTACCTCAAGTTCTTCGAGCGTGCCCGCACCGAATGGCTGCGTTCGTTGGGCCTGGGGCAGCAGAACCTGCGGGAACTCACGGGCGGCATGTTTGTCGTAACGGACGCGCGCCTGCGCTACCTGCGGCCGGCGCGCCTCGACGATGAACTGATTGTTACGGCCTCTTTGCAAGAGGGTGGCCGCGCATCCCTGACAATACGCCAGCAAGCGCTCCTGAAACCAGAGCAAATGATCGAATCCCAGCCCGTGCTACTGTGTGAAGGCACCATCCGCATCGGATGGGTCGATGCCGCCACCCTGCGTCCCGCACGCATCCCGGGCCCCCTTCTGGAACAACTCTCATCATGAACTCCCAAGACATGTCCATCCTGAATTTGGTGCTCAACGCCAGCTGGGTGGTGCAACTCGTCATGCTGCTGCTGATCGGCGTGTCCGTGGCCAGCTGGGCCGCGATCTTCCGCAAGCTGTTTGCCCTGAAGCGCGTGAAGTCGCTCAACGAAGACTTCGAGCGCGAGTTCTGGTCGGGCACCAGCCTGAACGACCTGTACTCCAGCGCCGCGCAGAACGCCAAGAACGCCGGCCCCATGGAACGCATCTTCGCCAGCGGCATGCGCGAGTACCAGAAACTGCGCGAGCGCCGCATCTCGGACGCCGGCACGCTGCTCGACGGCGCCCGCCGCGCGATGCGCGCCAGCTTCCAGCGCGAGATGGACGTGGTCGAGTCCAGCCTGTCCTTCCTGGCCTCCGTGGGCTCCGTCTCGCCGTACGTGGGCCTGTTCGGCACCGTGTGGGGGATCATGCATGCCTTCACCGGCTTCGCCGGCATGGAGCAGGTCACCCTGGCCACGGTCGCCCCGGGCATCGCCGAAGCGCTGGTCGCCACGGCCATCGGCCTGTTCGCCGCCATTCCGGCCGTGATCGCCTACAACCGCTTCGCGCGCGACATCGACCGCGTGGCCATCCAGCAGGAGACCTTCATCGAGGAGTTCTCCAACATCCTGCAGCGCAACCTGGGCGCGCAGCCCACGTCGTCCGCCTCGGGCCACTGAGCAGCACAGGAGACAGCAGCATGCCCGCAATGGCTTCACGCGGCGGCGGCCGGCGCCGCACCATCAACGAAATCAACATGGTGCCCTTCATCGACGTGATGCTGGTGCTGCTGATCATCTTCATGGTGACTGCGCCCATGCTCACGCCCAGCGCCATCAACGTGCCCTCCGTCGGCAAGGGCGCCAAGCCGCCCAAGTCGTTCGGCCAGGTCATCATCCAGAAGGACGGCAGCCTGCAGCTCAAGACCGGCGACGCCGAGCGCCCGATCACCCTGCAGGGCCTGGGCGCCGCCGCCAAGGCCTGGCAGGCCACGCAGCCGCCCGATACGCCCATCCTCATCAGCGCCGACAAGACCGTGACGTACGAAACCGTGGTGAAGGCCATGGATGCGTTGCAGAGGGCGGGCGTGCAGCGCGTGGGCCTGTCGGTCAAGTCCGGTGGCTGACGGGGCCCTCGCCGCCCTCGATCCTCCGCACCGTTTTCGCCTTTTTTCGATCGCATGCACGCCTCCAACGACCGCGACCAGTTCGCCCCCACCCGTCCGCCCGGGCGCCTGCGCGCCGTGGCGCTGGCCGTGCTCGTGCACGCGGCGCTGCTGGGCGCCCTGACCTGGGGCGTGAACTGGAAGACCAGCGCGGACATGCCTGCCGTGGAAGCGGAAATCTGGGATCGGATTCCGCAGCAGGCCGCGCCCCGCGACGTGCCGCCCCCGCCGACGCCGCAGCCCGAGCCCACCCCCGCGCCACCCCCACCGCCCCCGGTGCCGGCGCCGCCGCCCCCACCGCCCCCGCCACCGAAGGCGGAGCCCGACACGCGCGAAGCCGACATCGCCCTCGAACGCGAGAAAAAGCGCCTGGAGCAGGAAAAGAAGGAACGCCAGCAGCAGGCCGAGCGCGAAAAGCGCGAGCGTGAGCGCAAGGAACAGGCCGAGCAGGACAAGAAGGAACGCCTGCAAAAGGAAAAAGAGAAGGAACAGCGCGAGAAGGCCGAAAAGGCAGAACGCGAAAAGGCGGAGAAGGAGCGCCGCGAAAAGCAGGCCGAGCAGGACCGCCAGGAGCAGCAGAAGAAACAGGCCGAGGACAAGCGCAAGGCGGAAGAAAAGCGCAAGGCCGAAGCCGCGCAGAACAAGCAGGCCGAAGCCCTGCGTCAGGAAAACCTGCGCCGCATGCAAGGCTTGGCGGGCGCCACGGGCGGCGAAACCGCCACGGGCAGTGCCCAGCGCAGTGCCGGCCCGTCCGGCAGCTATGGCGGCAAGGTGGCCGCCAAGGTCAAGCCGAACATCGTCTATCCCGATGCCATTTCGGACAACCTGCGCACCGAGGTGGAAGTGCGGGCCTCGCCCGACGGCACCATCGTGGGCACCCGCATCACCAAATCGAGCGGCAACAAGGCCTGGGACGACGCCGTGATGCGCGCGCTGGACAAGACCGAAACCCTGCCACGCGATGTGGACGGGCGGGTGCCCTCGTCCCTCGTCATCGGATTCCGACCGCGGGATTGAGGCTGGCCACCGGTTGCCGGTTGCCCGGGATGCTCTTCAGGCGCGCGCCCCGACGGCCACTGGCCATCCAGCCCCAGCCAAAGCGACCAGGCAAGCCGCAACAAAAAAGGGTTTCAAGCCGAAATGGCTTGAAACCCATATTCTTCTAGGGCATTTTGCTATTTTTTCAATAGCAAATACCGCCAACCCAAGGTGGCGGCCGGCGCCGTGCGCCGGCCCGCCTTCCGCCCGGTCCCGATCTCAGTCGCGCCGTTCGATCATGCGGTTGACGCTCAAGGCCCCCAGCGTGCAGGCCGCCGCGGACAGCAGGTACAGGCTCACCGCAAACAGGCCGAAGTGTGCGGACAGGCCGAGCGCCACCAGCGGTGCGAATGCCGCGCCCACCAGCCAGGCCAGGTCGGCGGTGAAGGCCGCGCCGGTATAGCGGTACTTGGACGCGAAATTGGCGGTCACCGCGCCGGCCGCCTGGCCGTACGACAGGCCCAGCAGCACGAAACCGATCAGGATGAACGCATCCAGCGCCACGGCGCCGCCACCGATCAGCGTGGGCGCGAAACCGCTGTAGACGGCGATCATCACCGCCAGCACGCCCAGCGTGGTGCGCCGGCCCAGGCGGTCGGCGATCACGCCTGACGCGATCATGCTGCCGATGGCCAGCACGCCGCCGATCAGCTGGACGAACAACACGTCATTGATCGGCTGCTCGGGGTACAGGGCCGCCCAGGACAGGGGAAACACGGTCACCAGATGGAACAGCGCGTAGCTGGCCAGCGCCGCGAAGCCGCCGATGAAGACGTTGTATCCCTGCGTGCGCACCATCTCGCCGATGGGCGTGGGTTCCAGTTCGCGCTCCTCCAGCAGCTTGGTGTACTCATCCGTCACGACCAGGCGCAGGCGGGCGAACAGCGCGACCACGTTGATGGCGAAGGCCACATAGAACGGATAGCGCCAACCCCAGGAGATGAAGTCTTCTGCCGACAGGCTGGCATGCAGGAACAGGAACAGGGCACTGGCGATGATGAAGCCGGTGGGCGCGCCCAACTGGCCCAGCATGGCATACCAGCCGCGGCGGCTGGCCGGCGCGTTCAGCGCCAGCAGCGAGGGCAGCCCGTCCCACGAACCGCCCATCGCCACCCCCTGCAGGATGCGGAACAGGGCCAGCAGCACGATGGAATAGGCCCCCAGGCTTTCATACCCGGGCAGGAAGGCCATGCCGGCTGTGGAAAAACCCAGCAGGAACAGTGCGGCCGTCAGCTTGGTGCCGCGGCCCCAGCGGCGCTGCATGGCCATGAACAGCGCGGTGCCGAAGGGGCGTGCGACGAAGGCCAGCGAGAAGACGGCGAAGGCGTAGAGCGTGCCCTGCAGCCGGTCCACGAAGGGAAAGAACACGGTGGGAAAGACCAGCACCGAAGCGATGCCGTAGACGAAGAAGTCGAAATACTCGGAAGCGCGGCCGATCACCACGCCGATCGCTATCTCCTCGGGAGCGACGGGGGAATGTCCGTTCTGTACGGGCCGGGAGTCTTCTTCCGTGGTGGCGCGCGATGAAGATCCGGGAAAATGCTGTGTCAATGTGGTCATCGGCGTGCTCCTTTTTGAATGCACCAGCAGTTTTTGCTTTGGCGGGCCAGTGAACTGTCTCTGGCAGCCGCAACCCACTGTAGGACAAAACGTCCCATTCACACCACAATGGTTTTCACGTAGATTCGACGCCTTCCGCGGCCATCCGTGCCGCCTTCCACCTTTCTTGCCCGGTATGCCCTCCACCCACCGACTTCGCGGACTGCTCGCAGTGCCCGCGGCCGCGCTGCTCGCCGGCTGCAATGCCGTCGTGCTCAGCCCCTCCGGCGACATCGCCGCACAGCAGCGCGATCTGATCATCGTCTCGACTGTCCTGATGCTGCTCATCATCGTGCCGGTGATCTTCCTCACCTTCCTGTTCGCCTGGCGCTATCGCCAGGCTAACACCGAGGCCGAGTACCAGCCGGACTGGGACCACTCCACGGGCCTGGAGCTCATCATCTGGTCGGCGCCGCTGGCGATCATCATCGCCCTGGGGGCCATCACCTGGGTCAGCACCCACAAACTGGACCCCTACCGCCCCCTGGACCGCATCAGCGAAGGCCGTGCCGTGCCGGAAGGCGCCAAGCCCCTGGTGATCGAGGTCGTCGCGCTGGACTGGAAGTGGCTGTTCCTGTATCCCGAGCAGGGCATCGCCACGGTGAACGAGATCGCAGCTCCGGTGGACCGCCCGATCCAGTTCAAGATCACCGCCTCGACGGTCATGAACTCGTTCTACATCCCAGCCCTGGCCGGCCAGATCTACGCCATGCCGGGCATGGAAACCAAGCTGCACGCCGTGATCAACGCGCAGGGCAACTTCGAGGGCTTCTCCGCCAACTACAGTGGCGCAGGCTTCTCGGGCATGCGCTTCCGTTTCCATGGCGTGGACCAGGCGGGCTTCGACCAGTGGGTCAAGCAGGCCAAGGACGCCGGCGGCGAACTGGGCCGCGACGGCTACCTGCAGCTGGAAAAGCCCAGCGAACGCGACCCCGTGCGCCGCTGGGCCACCGTGGCCCCCGGCCTGTATGACGCCATCCTGAACCGCTGCGTGGAAGCCAACCGCATGTGCATGAAGGACATGATGGCCATCGATGCCAATGGCGGCCTGGGCAAGCCCGGTTCGTTCAACGTGGCCTCGCTGGACGACGCCACCCGCTCGCGCCTGGGCCTGGCCGACACGCCCGCCCGCAGCTACGTGGGCGCCATGTGCACCGTCACGAACCCCGAGGGCGCCGCGACGGCCTCCCCGGCCCCTGCCACGCAGCCGATCTAAGCGGCACGCGTTCAGACCCCTCACTTTTCACGCGCCAACGGCACGCGACCTCCGATGTCCGATCCTACAGACCTCACCCGACTTATCTTTGGCCGCCTCTCCTGGGAGGCCATCCCACTGCACGAACCGATCCTGATCGCGACGTTCGCCGCCGTCGTGCTCGGCGGCATCGCCGTGCTCGGTGCGCTGACGTACTTCAAGCTATGGGGCTACCTGTGGCGCGAGTGGTTCACCAGCATCGACCACAAGAAGATCGGCATCATGTACATCATCCTCGGGCTGGTGATGCTGCTGCGCGGCTTCGCCGACGCGATCATGATGCGGATGCAGCAGGCCATCGCCTTCGGTGACAACCCCGGCTTCCTGCCGCCGCACCACTACGACCAGATCTTCACTGCCCACGGTGTGATCATGATTTTCTTCGTGGCGATGCCGCTGGTCACGGGCCTGATGAACTACGTGGTGCCGCTGCAGATCGGCGCGCGCGACGTGGCCTTCCCGTTCCTCAACAACTTCAGCTTCTGGATGACCACCAGCGGCGCCGTGCTGGTGATGGCCTCGCTGTTCGTGGGCGAGTTCGCCAAGACCGGCTGGCTGGCGTATCCGCCGCTCTCGGGCATCCTGCACAGTCCGGATGTGGGGGTGGACTACTACATCTGGTCGCTGCAGATCGCGGGGGTGGGCACGCTGCTGTCAGGGGTCAACCTGCTGGTGACCATCGTGAAGATGCGCGCGCCCGGCATGAGCCTCATGAAGATGCCCGTGTTCACGTGGACCTCGCTGTGCACCAACGTGCTGATCGTCGCCGCCTTCCCAGTGCTGACGGCCGTGCTGGCGCTGCTGTCGCTGGACCGCTACGCCGGTTTCAACTTCTTCACGAACGACTTCGGCGGCAACTCGATGATGTACGTGAACCTGATCTGGATCTGGGGCCACCCTGAGGTCTACATCCTGATCCTGCCGCTGTTCGGCGTGTTCTCCGAAGTCGTCTCCACGTTCAGCCGCAAGAAGCTGTTCGGCTACGCCTCCATGGTCTATGCCACGGTGGTGATCACCATCCTGTCGTACCTGGTGTGGCTGCACCACTTCTTCACGATGGGCTCGGGCGCCAGCGTGAACTCGTTCTTCGGCATCACGACCATGATCATCTCGATCCCGACCGGGGCGAAGATCTTCAACTGGCTGTTCACCATGTACAAGGGCCGCATCAAGTTCGAGGTGCCCATGCTGTGGACCATCGGCTTCATGGTGACCTTCGTGATCGGCGGGATGACCGGCGTGCTGCTGGCGGTGCCACCGGCCGACTTCGTGCTGCACAACAGCCTGTTCCTGATCGCCCACTTTCACAACGTGATCATCGGCGGCGTGGTGTTCGGCCTGTTCGCCGGCATCAACTACTGGTATCCCAAGGCCTTCGGCTACAAGCTCGACCCGTTCTGGGGCAAGTGCTCGTTCTGGTTCTGGCTGATCGGCTTCTGGATGGCCTTCATGCCGCTGTACGTGCTGGGTCTGATGGGGGTCACGCGCCGCATGAGCCACTTCGAGGACATGTCGCTGCAGATCTGGTTCCAGATCGCCGCCTTCGGCGCCGTGCTGATCGCCCTGGGCATCGGCAGCTTCCTGATCCAGCTGGTGGTCAGCTGGCGCAACCGCGAAGCCCTGCGCGACACGACGGGCGATCCATGGGGTGGCCGCACGCTGGAATGGTCCACGTCGTCGCCGCCACCTGCCTACAACTTCGCGTTCACGCCGCAAGTGCATGACAACGATGCCTGGCACGACATGAAGCAGCGCGGCTACGAGCGTCCGCTGAGCGGCTTCATCCCGGTGCACATGCCCAAGAACACGGCCGCTGGCGTGGTCATCGCCGGCATCTGCACGGTGCTGGGTTTCGCGCTGATCTGGCACATGTGGCTGCTGGCCGGCGTGTCGTTCGCCGCCCTGCTGGTCGTGAGCATCGCCCACACCTTCAACTACCAACGCGACTACTACATCGATGCGGACACCGTTGCCCGCACCGAAGCCGATCGCACCCGTCTCCTGGCCAGCCATGTCTGATACCACCGCACTCCACCACCCCGGCGCCTCGGGCGCCCCGGCGAAACCGGTCTTCCACCTCACGGAAGAACACCATCCGCAGAACGGCACCCTGCTGGGCTTCTGGATCTACCTGATGAGCGACTGCCTCATCTTCGCCTGCCTGTTCGCCGTCTACGGCGTGCTGGGCCGCAGCTACGCCGCCGGCCCGTCCGGCGCCGACCTGTTCGACCTGCCGCTGGTGGCGCTGAACACGTCCATGCTGCTGCTGTCGTCGATCACGTATGGCTTTGCCATGCTGGAGATGCAAAAGAAGAAGGTCAACCGCACCATCGTGTGGCTGGCCATCACCGGCCTGCTGGGCGCGGCCTTCATCGGCCTGGAGCTGTACGAGTTCAACCACCTGATCCACGAAGGCGCCGGTCCGCAGCGCAGCGCGTTCCTGTCGGCCTTCTTCGGCCTGGTGGGCACGCACGGCCTGCACGTCACCTTCGGCATCATCTGGCTCGTCGTGCTGCTGTTCCAGCTCAAGAAGCACGGCCTGACCCCCGCCAACCGCCGCCGCCTGCTGTGCCTGTCCATGTTCTGGCACTTTCTGGACGTGGTCTGGATCGGCGTCTTCACCTTCGTCTACCTGATGGGAGTCCTGCCATGAGCACCCCCCACAACCACCAGAACCTCACCGACACCCACGATGGCCACCACGGCCACCACGGCCACGACGACCACCACGATCACCACGATCACCACCATGAAGACGATGGCGCCAGCCACGGCTCCATGCGCGACTACGTGATCGGCTTCGTCGCATCGGTCATCCTGACCGCCATTCCGTTCTGGCTCGTGATGGGCAAGGTGTTCGAGCAGTCGAGCACCACGGCCCTGGTCATCCTGGGCTTCGCCGCGGTGCAGATCGTGGTGCACATGGTGTACTTCCTGCACATGAACACCAAGTCCGAAGGCGGCTGGAACATGCTGGCACTGGTCTTTACCGTCGTGCTCGTGGTCATCACGCTGGCGGGCTCGCTGTGGGTGATGTTCCACCTCAACCACAACATGATGCCCATGTCGATCCACGACATGAAGAACATGCCTTGACCCCGATCTCCGGCAGCGCGACTGCATCCTCTCCCGCGCCCGCCACGGGCGCGGACAGGCCCGCCCCGCCCCGCTCCCGGGCCGGACTGGCCGCGATGGGGCTGTGCGCGCTGCTGGTGTTTGCCACGCTCGTGGCGCTGGGCAGCTGGCAAGTGGCACGCCGCGCCTGGAAACTGGATCTCATCGAGCGCGTGGAGCAACGCATCCATGCCGCTCCCACCGCCCCCCCCTCCCCCGCCGAATGGCAGCGCAGCCCCGATGCGGCGCGCGACGCCGAGTACCGCCATGTGCGCCTTCGCGGCACCTTCGACCACGCCAAGGAGGCGCTGGTACAGGCCAACACCACGCTGGGCGCCGGCTTCTGGGTGGTGACGCCGCTGCGGCAGGCCGATGGCACGGCCGTGCTGGTCAACCGGGGATTCGTGCCGCCGCAGGCCCGCGATCCCGCCGCACGCACCGCCCCTGCGCCCCAGGGCGAGACCGAGGTGACCGGCCTGCTGCGACTGAGCGAGCCCGGAGGTGGGTTTCTGCGGCACAACGACCCCACCGCCGACCGCTGGTTCTCCCGAGATGTGGCCGCCATTGCCGCCGCGCGCGGCGTGGCCGGCATCGCGCCCTATTTCGTGGACGAGGACGCCGCCCCCCGCTCCGCCGCACCCACCGCCACCACGGGCACGTCAGCGGACGCCCTCCAGTGGCCCGTCGGCGGCCTGACGGTGGTGCGTTTCCCCAACAGCCACCTGGTCTATGCCATCACCTGGTACACGCTGGCCCTGATGGTGGCCGCGGGTGCCTGGTACGTATGGCGCGACGACCGCAGGCGCCGCCAGCACCACGCTTCGCCCGCCACCGATGCCGCTGTCCCCTGACGCCCCGGCCGAACGGCCCGCGCCGCGCACGCGGGCGGCAGTAGCGGACTCCACCGGGCTCAAGAACCTGCAGCAGCTGATCCAGCTGCGCTGGATCGCCGTGATCGGGCAGCTTTTCACCATCGAGGTGGTGCACTACAGCCTGGGCATCATCCTGCCGCTGCAGGCCATGCTGATGGTGCTGGGCGCCTTGGTGGTGTTCAACACGGCCAGCCTGCTGCGCTGGCGCATCGGCCGCCGCGTGCGCAACGTGGAGCTGTTCTTCGCCATGGTGGTGGACGTGGCCATGCTCACCGCCCAGCTCTACCTGAGCGGCGGCACCACCAACCCGTTTGTCTTCCTGTACCTGCTGCAGGTCACGCTGGCCGCCGTGCTGCTGCGCGCGGGCTACACCTGGACCATCGTCGCCATGACGGTGGCCTGCCTGTGCGGGCTGGCCCTGTTCAGCCGCCCGCTCGCCCTGCCGCTGGACCACGACCGGGGGCTGTACAGCCCCTACGTGCTGGGCATGCTGGTGTGCTTCATGCTGAACGCCGTGCTGCTGGTGATCTTCATCACGCGCATCGGCCGCAACCTGCGCCAGCGCGACGCCCGGCTGGCCACCATGCGCCAGCGCGCCGCCGAAGAAGACCACATCGTGCGCACTGGGCTGCTGGCCTCTGGCGCGGCGCACGAGTTGGGCACGCCGCTGTCCACCCTGGCCGTGATCCTGGGCGACTGGCGCCGCATGCCGGCCCTGGCGCAGGATGCCGAGCTGCAGGCCGAGATCGCCGAGATGCAGGCCCAGGTGCGGCGCTGCAAGACCATCGTGAGCGGCATCCTGCTGTCGGCCGGAGAAACCCGGGGCGAGGAATCGATGCAGACCACCGTGTGCACCTTCCTCGACCAACTGGCCGAGGAGTGGCGCAGCACGCGGCCCGTGGGCACGTTCGCCTACGACAACCAGTTCGGCGAGGACCGCCCCATGGTCTCGGATGTCACCCTGCAGCAGATGGTCTTCAACGTGTTGGACAATGCACGGGATGCGTCGCCGCATTGGGTGGGCCTGGCGGCTGAGCAGGAGGCCGATGCCCTGCTCATCACCGTCACCGATGCCGGCCCCGGTTTCGCCCCGGCCATGCTGGAGCAGTTCGGCAAGCCCTACCAGTCCAGCAAGGGCCGGCCGGGCGGTGGGTTGGGGCTTTACCTGGCCACCAACGTGGCGCGCACCCTCGGGGGCACCATCACCGCGCGCAACCGCGCGGCCGGCGGCGCCGCCGTCACCATCACCCTTCCGCTGGCAGCCGTCGCGCTGCAGGAGACCCCGGACCATGGACGCTGACCGCCTGTTGCTGATCGTGGAGGACGACGAGGCCTTCGCACGCACGCTGGCGCGCTCGTTCGAACGGCGCGGCTACCACGTGCTGCATGCGGCCAACCTGCCCGAGGTGCAGGCGCTGCTGGACGGGCACACGCCGGGCTACGCCGTGGTGGACCTGAAGCTCAAGGGCGAGGCCTCGGGCCTGGCCTGCGTGCAGAAGCTCCACTCCGCCAACGAAGACATGCTGATCGTCGTGCTGACGGGCTTCGCCAGCATCGCCACGGCCGTGGAGGCCGTGAAGCTCGGCGCATGCCACTACCTCGCCAAGCCTTCCAACACCGACGACATCGAGGCCGCCTTCGGCCTGACCGAGGGCAATATCGAAGTGGAGCTGACCAACCGCTCCAGCTCGATCAAGACGCTGGAATGGGAGCGCATCCACGAGGTGCTGGCCGAAACCGGCTTCAACATTTCGGAAACCGCGCGGCGCCTCGGCATGCACCGGCGCACCCTGGCACGCAAGCTGGACAAGCGGCGCGTGAACTGAGTCCCGCTCCACCGGACACCCTGCTCAGAGGGATGCCGGCCATGCCTGCCTGTACAAGCATCGACACCGATCGGAAGCATTGGTACGCTCACGCTGACCTGACAGCGGGGCCTTCGCCAAATCTGGCGCAGGCAGGAGAGCGCAGGCCGCCGCTGAAGGCCGGCGAGGCTCATCGACACCAAGGGAGAACAAACACCATGCGGCAATCCGAAAAGGCGCGTTGGGCTGCCAGCGCCATGCTGGCTCTGGCTTTCATTGCGCCCGCACACGCAGACCAAGACCTGCGCAATTGGGGCAACGACCCTTTCTTTCAGATCTCCCATGCCGTGGCGGACTGCCCGCAACCCCTGGGGCCGCTGCTGACCCGGCAGGAATGGCAGCGCGAGGAACACTACCGCGCCGAACGCGGCAACAGCTGCTACATCCAGGGCACTTGCCGCCTGTCCAGCGGCTATCGGTACGACGGCGAAATCAGCGAGGCCGTGAAACGGCGACTTACCCACATCGCGGAGCAGACGCAATGGGACCGCAAGTCGACCCTGTGGCTCATGCTCCAGCGACGCATCATCTACGTACAGGGCTGCGTGGCCGCCGACTTCGACCGGGAGGCATTCGTGAAACAACTGGCAGAGACGGCCGATGTGGTCACGGTGATCGACCAGATGGCGGTGCTCGGTCCCCCTGATGCGATCCGCTACCCGCTGGCACCGGCGGCGCAATCCCCTGCCGCCGAGGCAAAGCCTTAGCCACCACCGATCCATCTGCCCCCGGGGCAGATCTGTCCAAGGGCCGTGGGTGCTGATCTGGCACCGGAATGCCATCGCCCTGAGTCGCCCGCCCAGCGCCCTGGAATCGACGAGGCGCCCCACTCACACGTTCGCACGCGCGGCACCAGCAGCCGGAGCGGCAGCCATCTGCGCGCTGCCCGACGCCGCTTCAGCAGGTTCATCCCAAGCCGCTCCATCGAAAGCGGAGCGCTTGCGCCGCTTCCATGCCCATCGCGGCCGTCCATTCCTGAGTTCAAAGGCCCCCCAAAAGCGGTTTCCCAGGCCCACCCATGCCCAAATCCGTCTGCTCAGCCGAGGGGAAGGCGATCCTGCAGGTCGCCATGAACCAATATCGATGCGAGTGTTTTTAGCTTCGCCAGCAAGCGGCGTGGCTGAGCAGATAACGCAAGCAAAGCGAACGCACGGCTTCGAATCCTCTAAAAAACCCCAAAAAACCCACGGTTAATGCGGCAAAGCAGCCGGGCTTTTATCCGAAATATAAAAATGCGAATTAAAAAGCAGTTACAGAAACAATAATTTACACACCATACAAATAAAGATCAAAAAAGGCATCGACAAACAAACCTGTTTTTTTAGAAACTGAATCCGCAACAAAAACCCCCGAAAAAATTCAGATCGACCAAAAGCACGGGATCGGGGATCTTCAGAAAAAGGAATCGCTTTAATCCGCTGGATTTATCCAGTTGGGCGAAGCTTTGTCTTTTGCTTTCGCAATGGGTATTCACCCATTGCGAAAGCACTGCAGGCATGGGGTTGCGAACATGGAAAACAAACAGGGGAATTCCAATGCGGGTGGATTCAAGCCATTTTTCGATCGCTCCTGAAACGGTGAACAGCGCGAAGCCCCAAGCACCAAGGCAGCCTTCAGAAAATCCCACAGAAAAAGAAATGTCCGGTGGCACCTACGCCCTCGGCAGCCACGTTCTGGGGCAGTACTCGCGTCGGGCAGAGGTGGTGCCGGACGGCGAAGCGCGGATGGACTTCAGGGCATTGGCTGCCGTGGCCGCATTCGAGCTCTGCGACCGGCTCGACCTGCAAATCCCCGTCGCGGTGCTGGACTTCTGGCGCAGCCGCGTGCCACGCACGTCGGGCTTCGATGTGCGGCCGGCAGTGCATCAACCGATGTTCCGTGCCTTGTGGCCTGCCAATACCGATGCCCAATGGAGAAAATGCCCTGCCAACCAAGTTGGTGCATTCATCGATTTATCCAGAAAAATTCCCGAAAATGGTGCGCTCATGGTGCAACTGGCGGACCACACTACTCCCATTGAAATCGGATCCGCCAAAATTCTGATCCACTGCCAAATGGAAAATGAAATAGCGTCCGCCGTGGTGATTGCCAATGCCCGCGATTTTGCAGCACCGGCCTGCAATGCCATTGCCGAGATGTATCTGGAAATCCTGTGCACCATGATGGGGGACAAGAATATATCCGCGTCGCAGGCAGCGGGCATTGGAGTTGCATCGCTTCAATATGCAATCAATATGCTCTCCGGCCATTCACACGAATATGGACCGTTTCTTTCGATTCCCGATTGGCTGGAACAATCGGCGGATCGCCACAGGGACAAGATAGCGTATTTTTTCGGCAATTCAGCGCTCAGTTACCGGGACTTCAACGGTAAAGCCAACGCTTTGGCCGGCCTGCTGGCAGCCCGGGGAACCGGGTCGGCCACGCCCGTTCCAGTGCTGCTGGGCAACAGCCTGGAGCTGCCCGTCTGCTACTTCGCGCTGATGAAGCTGGGCGCTGCGTTCGTTCCTCTGGACCCGGGCTGGCCGATGGAGCGTCGCGAGCAAGCCTTGGAGGCGCTGAACAGCCACACGGTGCTGTGCACCGACGCTTCCAACGTACCGGCCAGCCACCGGAACCGTGCGGTGGCGGTCGACGTCGCCCTTCTCGACGGCACCTCGGCCGCCCGCATCCAGGCTCCTATTGCCCCTGAACAGGCCATCTACGGCATCTTCACTTCTGGAACGACCGGACGGCCCAAATGCGCCATGAACAACCATGCGGGACTGACCAACCGGTTCCAGTTCATGACGCGCTATTTCCACCGCGACGGCGGCATACGGTGCGTGCTGCAGAACACGCGGCACACCTTCGATTCGTCGGTATGGCAATTGTTTTGGCCGCTGACGGCCGGGGGCAGCACCGTGATTCCGCAGGAGGGGGCCCGCCTCGACCTCGAAGGCACGGTAGAGACGATTGCACGGCACGGCGTCGACATGACGGATTTCGTGCCCAGCGTGTTCAACCAACTGGTGGTGCTGGCAGAGCACAGCCATGACATCCGCCGTCGGCTCGCCACGCTGCGTGAACTGGTGGTGGGTGGCGAAGAGATCACGCCGCAAATGGTGCACCGGCTGCGTGCCATCCTGCCAGCGCTGCGCATCACCAATGCGTATGGTCCGACGGAAACCTCGATCGGAATGGTGTTCCACCCGGTCGAGGATGCCGACGGACTGTCGATCCCGCTGGGACGGCCGATCGACAACTGCAATGTCGTCGTCGTGGACTCGGCGCTTCGGCCCTTGCCGCCCGGCGCCCGGGGCGAACTGCTGGTGGGCGGCGTGTGCGTCGGTAACGGCTATCTGCACGATGCACAGCGCACGGCGGCCGCCTTCGTGGACAACCCTTTTGCCTCGATTGCGGGGGCCAAGCTCTACCGTACCGGCGACCTCGGCTATTTCGACAGCCTGGGCCGGCTGCGCTTTTCGGGCCGCAGGGATTTTCAGGTGAAGGTCGGTGGGGTGCGCATCGAACTGGGCGAAATCGAAAGCGCCGCGGAGCAATGCCCTGGCGTGAACCACGCCAAAGCGATGACCGTGGGCCAGGGTGACGACCGGGCACTGGCCTTGTTTGCCGCCGGCGATGCCGGCCTGACACGCGACGCGCTGGAATCCCACCTGCGCGGGGCATTGCCGCGCCACACCGTGCCGCGGCACATCGTGCTGCTGGCAGAGATGCCGACCACCGACAACGGCAAGCTCGACCGCAGGGCGCTGCTGAGCCAGCTCGAGCGCCCTGCCCTGGACACCTCGGCGGACACGTCCGTGCAGCAAGACGCGGCCATTTCGCTGGCCGATGCCGTGCTGGCGGTCTTTCGCCGTCAGTTGCACCAGCCGGCCCTGGGCGCGGACGATCCATTTTTCGACCATGGCGGCGATTCGCTGCAGGCCGTGTCGCTGATCGTGTCGCTGGAAAAACGCTTTGGCGTGCCCGTGCGCATCGCGGAACTGATGGCGCAGCCGACCGCGCGGCAGATCGCTGGCTGCATCGAAGCAAAACAGCGCAGCGCCACCCCGGGCCATTGCGAAGGCCGCGAAGAAAGCCAGGAACCCCAGGACGAACAGGCGATGGAACGCGATGCCACGCTGCCCGCCGGCTGGGTCGCAGCGCGCCGGTCGGATCACAACGCACCAAGGCAGCCTTCCAGCATCTTCATGACGGGTGCCACCGGTTTCGTGGGCAGCCACCTCGTTCGCGAAATCCTGTCGAGCGACGCCACCGCGACGGTGCATGCCCTGTGCCGGCATGCCGGCAACGCACAGTCGGCAATGGAGAAAGACTTGCAGGAACGAGGCCTGTGGCGGCCGGACTTTGCAGGCCGGCTGGTGGCCGTTCCGGGCGATCTGGGCCAGCCGGCCTTCGGCCTGGAAGCGGCCGCCTGGCGCCAGCTCTCGCAATCGTGCGACGCCGTGCTGCATTGCGGGGCGATGGTCAACTTTCTGTACGACTACGGCGCCCACCGCGCGACCAATGTTCTGGGCACCCGGGAGGCGCTGCGCCTGGCCCTGGAGGGCCGGGCCAAGCCGCTGCACCACATCTCCACCCTCGGGACGCTGGACCAGCACGCCGCGCTGCAGGCTTCGCCGCTCGCCGAGGACTTCGACCTCGCTCAGGGCGTCCGGCCCGCCAGTGGCTACAGCCGCTCCAAGTGGGCCGCGGAGCGCCTGCTCGACGCAGCGCGAAGGCAAGGCGCCAATGTATCGATCTACCGGCTGGGCGAGGTCATGCCGGCCGCCGCAGAGGATCTGCTTCAGCGGCCCAATGAGCGCGCGCTGACCCACTTTCTGCTGACGGCCATCGCGCACCTGGGGGTCCGGCCGGCCGCGGAGATCGTCTCCGACTGGTCGCCTGCGGACTACGTGGCGCGCCGCGTGGTGCTCGCCATGCGTTCGCCCCAGGCATGGGGCCGCACCTTCCATTTGCTGCATCCACAGCGAATGGCCTTTCCGACGATCTTCGAAGCCGCCGGCACCCCAATGCCGCAGGTGTCCTGCATGGCCTGGATGGAGCGGCTCGATGCGGCCGTGGCAGCGGGCGGCCCGCGGGCACTCACCGTGGTCCGCCGCCTGCTGCCAGCCGCAGGCGATGAACGGGCCTTCGCCGACGCCCTGTCCGCACTGCTGACGGACAACCCCCGTCTTTTCCGGCGCGACGAATGTGCGGGGCTGGAGCAGGCCATGGCCGCGGAAGACGGCAGGGACTTCTCAGCCTCCATCGGCCGCTACGCGCGGCAGTTGCTCCGGTCCGGTGCCGCAGCGCCATCGGCCGTGGGCTGATCCCCTCAACTGCTTTGGTTTCCCGTATTTCTTTTCTTTGATCGACAGGAGTGGGCGCGATGCACTATCGACGGATGGGCCGGCTTGGCTGGCAGGTGAGCGAAGTGGGCTATGGCATGTGGGGGATCGCGGGAGGTCCGGGCAACTTCACCGGCGCCAACTACGAAACGGCGCCGCGCTGCCTGGAGCGTGCGGTGGAACTGGGCTGCAACTTCTTCGACACCGCCTGGGTGTACGGGCGCGGCATCAGCGAGCAGATGCTGGGCAGCCTGCTGCGTGCGCACACGGGCGACCGGCTGTACGTGGCAACCAAGATCCCGCCGAAGAACCGTGAATGGCCGCCCCGACCGAGCGACCGCCTGCAGGACGTGTTTCCGGCCGATCACATCCGCGAGTTCACGATGAAGAGCCTGGAAAACCTGGGCACGGATCGCATCGACCTGATGCAGCTGCACGTCTGGGAAGATCGCTGGGCGGACGAAGAAGAATGGCAGCGCGCATTGGGGGACCTGCGTGCCGAAGGGCTGATCGAGGGCATCGGCATCAGCGTCAACCGCTGGGAGCCGGACAACTGCCTGCGGGCCATCGACACCGGGCTGATCGACGTGATCCAGGTGATCTACAACATCTTCGATCAGGCCCCGGAAGACCGGCTGTTCCAGGTGGCTGCTCAGAAGGACATCGGCCTCATCGCGCGGGTGCCTTTCGATGAGGGCGGGCTGACGGGAACGCTGTCCCACGACACGGTGTTCCCGGCCGAGGACTGGCGATCGACCTACTTCGGGCCGGAAAACCTTGGCCCCACCGTGGACCGCGCCGAGCGGCTGCGCACGGTGTTGCCCGAGGGCATGGCATTGCCCGAGATGGCGCTGCGTTTCATCCTGCACCACCCGGCAGTCTCGACGGTGATTCCCGGCATGCGCCAGCTGCGCAACGTCGAGGCCAATCTGAGCGTGAGCGACGGGCGCCGGATGGAGGCTCCGCTGCTGCAGACGCTGCGCGCGCACCGCTGGGACCGCTCGCCCACCGCGTGGTCCCAGTGAAGGGCCATCCGGCCGAGCCCCCTCTCGCCCCCTTTTTCCGGAGCCTTGCATGAAACAGATCATTGCCCTGTGGGCGCATCAACGCGCGCTGTCCACCGCCTTCCTGCGCATGATGATCGAGCGCAACGACGTCACCGTGATCCATGAGCCCCTGGTGACACTGCTCGACACGGGCGAAGTGCCCCTGCCCGATGGTTCGGGCGGCCAGGTGGTGGTGCGGTCCGAGCGCGCCTTCTTCGACCACCTGCGCACGCTGGCAGCGCATCGGCCCGTGTTCTTCAAGGACACGGTGGAGCACCGCTACCGGTACCTGTTCGACCACCCCGAGGAGGTGGCGGACATCGAACACACCTTCATCGTGCGCGACCCTGCGCCGACGATCAGTTCGATGTACCACATGAAGCCGACCATCGCTTTGCATGAGGTGGGCTACGAACACCTTTTCGAGATCTTCGAGCTGGCCACCCGGCTCAAGGGGTCGGCCCCGGTGCTCGTCGATGCCGACCGCCTGGTCAAGACACCGCAGGCCGTGGTGCAGCGCTATTGCGAAGAAGTCGGCCTGCCTTTCATCGCCTCGGCCCTTCAATGGCAGCCCGGCGATCGGCCGGAATGGAGCCGCACCCGCCAATGGCATCTGGACGCGATGCGCAGTTCGGGCTTTGCGGCCACCGCCAAGGCGTACCCGGACACCGTCGCCAACAACCCGCTGCTGAAGGGGTACTTCGATCACCACTACCCGTTCTACCAGCAGCTCGTACAGCACGCCATTTGAGGTTCGCGCGTCCGCGCGATTGCCACCCAGTTCCCTTCCAGACGCGTTCCGCCTTTCACGTCGTTCTCACCCCTTCCCAACCGAGAGAAAGCAGCCAACACCATGTCGTCGATCCAAGCCAATGCCATCGCCCCCCTCCGCCCCGTAGAGGCCCTGTCCTCCGGCGAACAGTTCGCCCAGGCGTACCTGAAAAAAGGGGACACGACCGAAGTGCACTTCGACTTCACCATCACCGAGGCCTTCAAGCCCACGCAGGACCGGCCCCGCCTGATGGTGAGCCAGCTCTTCAGGAAGCGCTTGGTGAGCGAGACGCACAACCGCTTTTGGTCCGAGAGCCGCCCCCCCAAAGTGGAGACCGGCGGCATCCACGAAGGAGACTTGCGCCAGGAGGCCACCTTCCGCTTCGGCATGGGCGAAGGCATCGTGCGCCCGATCTCGGCCTGGGTCCAGCTGCCGCCGGAACTGGCGGGCGACGAGCGCGGCATCGCCGAATTCATCGACTACCGGCTTCTCGTGCGCCTGGCCACGGCGGAAAACCAGGCGCTCACCTTCGGCCCGCACGGCCTGCTCAACCATCCCGGCGTAACGCGGCTGCCCTACGCCACCAGCTACTTCGACGGCATCATGGCCGCCTGCAACGCGATCGAGCAAAACGGTGCCACCGCGCACGCCATGATCGTGAACCCGGTGGACTACTACCACGGCCTTCTGGGCAAAGGCATCCTGGGCGACCTGCAGCAAAACGGCACGAAGATCGTGCGCACCCGCATGGTGGCCCCGGGCTGTGCACTGGTCGGCGATTTCGCGGTTGCGGCGCGCATCCTGCACACGGGCAAGTCGGTCATCCGCGTGGGTACGCCACCCGCCGGCACCTTCGCCACGGAAGGCACGGCGGTCTGCGCGGAGATCTACGAAGGGCTGGCAGTGCACCTGCCCACGCACTTCTTCCATGTCGTGAAGGCCGACTGAGCCCCGCAGCACCGCGCGCGGGATGGCCCGCGCGCCCACCGACAAGGACCGCCCCCATGAACGCCCCACAGACCGGCCTGGCTTTCTACCGGCCTTTCATGCCGATCTTCCTCGGCCTTTTCCTTTGCCATCTGGGCATCGGCGCCACGCTGTCGGTGCTGCCCTTCTACGTCAAGGACGCGCTCGGCGGCAGCGATGTGGACGTGGGCACCGTCATCGCCGCCATCGCGGTGGCGGTGGTGCTCACCCGGCCCGTCGCCGGCCGGCTGTCGGACCGCATCGGGCACCAGACGCTGATGCTGCTGGGCGCCCTCCTTTGCGTGCTGGCCGGCGCCGGCTACGCCATGGCGCAGCGGGTGGATGTGCTGACTGCCGTACGGGTGCTGCACGGCATGGGCGAAGGTTGCGCCTTCACCGCCGGGGCCACCTGGCTGGTGGGGCTTGCGCCCACAGCCCGGCGCGGAAAGATCATCGGGCTCTACGGGGTGAGCATGTGGTCGGGCGTGACGCTGGGGGCACTGGCCGGCGCGGCGCTGATGCAGGCCGCCGGGTTCTCCGCCGTCTGGATGCTCTGCGTTGCCGCGCCCCTGGCCGGCTTCGCTTTCGTCATGGCCAAGCCCGCACCCCCAAAGGTGCCCGCGGCGGCCAAAAGCGCGCTCTTTCCTCGGTCGGCGTGCCTTCCTGGCGTCACCCTGGCGCTGGGGTCCATGGGGTATGCCGCGCTGGCCTCGTTCGTCTCGCTGTACATGGCGGCCAAGGGCATCGACAACGGCATCCTGGCATTCAACGTGTTCGGCTTCGCATATGTGGGATCACGGCTTTTTCTTGGCCATTGGCCCGACCAGTTCGGGCCATACCGCGTTGCCCTGTGGGCGGCATTGGGCGAGGCCGTGGGCCTGCTGCTGCTCGCCATCGCGCCCAACCTCATGGTGGCGGTGCTGGGTGGGCTGGCGATGGGGCTCGGACTCTCGCTGTTCTACCCCTCGCTGGCACTGATCGTCATCCAGAAGACCGAGCCGGCCCACCACGGCGCCGCGCTCGGCATGTTCACCTCGTTCTGGGATCTGGGCATCGCTGCCGGGGGCGTCGTGGCCGGGTTCGTTGCGGCCCGCTTCGGCTATGCCGAGATCTACGGCGTGATGCTGGCGGCCACGCTGGCCAGCACGGTCGGCGTGATGCTGCTGTGGATGCCGCTGCGCGCTCGCGGGCGGCCATCGCTGCCGTCATGAGGCACGCCCTCCGGCCACACCCTCATATTCAGACACCTCTTTTTCCCAAGGAGCCGACGACATGTTTCTCGATCATCTGCAGCGGCTGGAAGCCGAGAGCATCCACATCCTGCGCGAGACGGTGGCGGAGGCGGACAACCCCGTCATGCTGTATTCCATCGGCAAGGACAGCTCGGTGATGCTCCACCTCGCGATGAAGGCGTTCTACCCCGCACGGCCGCCATTCCCGCTGCTGCACGTGGACACGCTTTGGAAGTTCCGCGAGATGATCGCCTTCCGGGACCAGCGGGCGCGGGACACCGGCATGGAGTTGCTCGTGCACAGCAACCCCGACGGCATCGCGATGGGCATCGACCCGTTCGTGCATGGATCGGCGGTGCACACCGACTTGATGAAAACCCAGGCGCTCAAGCAGGCGCTGGACCACCACCGGTTCGACGCCGCCTTCGGCGGAGCGCGCCGCGACGAAGAAAAATCGCGCGCCAAGGAACGCGTGTTCTCGCTGCGGTCGGTGCACCACCGCTGGGATGCTCGGCGACAGCGGCCCGAGCTCTGGCGGGTCTACAACACCCGCAAGCACCAGGGCGAAAGCATCCGCGTATTCCCCCTCTCCAACTGGACCGAGGCGGACATCTGGCAATACATCGCACGCGAGCAGATTCCCATCGTGCCGCTGTACTTCGCCAAGGAACGGCCCGTGGTGGAGCGCAACGGGATGCTGCTCATGGTGGACGACGAGCGCCTGCCCCTCGCCCCGGGCGAACACCCCCGGATGCGGCGGGTGCGCTTTCGCACGCTGGGCTGCTACCCGCTCACCGGCGCCATCGAAAGCGATGCCGATTCGCTGGAGGCGATCATTGCCGAGACCCTGGCGGCGCACACCTCCGAGCGGCAAGGCCGGGCCATCGACCAAGATGGCAAAGGCTCCATGGAACTGAAGAAACAGGCGGGGTATTTCTGATGAGCGGCACCCAACCCTCTCCCGCGCCGCAGCGCAGCCTGCTGCGCGTCATCACCTGCGGCAGCGTGGACGACGGCAAGAGCACGCTGATCGGCCGGCTGCTGTACGAATCCAAAAGCCTCTACGAGGACCAGTTGCAGGCGTTGGCCGCCGACTCCCGCAAGTCAGGCACGCAGGGCGGTGCGCTCGACTTCGCGCTGCTGGTCGATGGCCTGGTGGCCGAGCGGGAACAGGGCATCACCATCGACGTGGCCTACCGCTACTTCTCATCGCCCACGCGCAAATTCATCCTGGCCGACACACCGGGCCACCTGCAGTACACGCGCAACATGGCCACCGCGGCCTCCAACGCAGGCGCGGCGATGGTGCTGGTGGATGCGCGCAAAGGGGTGCTCAGCCAGACCCGGCGGCATGCCTACATCGCCGCGCTGCTGGGCATCCGGGCCCTGGCCCTGGTGGTCAACAAGATGGACCTGGTGGACTACCGCGAAGACCGCTTCGCCGAGATCGAAGCGGAGTTCTGCGCGCTGGCGCAGCAGATGGGCCTGCCTGCCCCGGTGTGCATTCCCATGTCGGCACTGCGAGGGGACAACCTGGTCGAGCGCAGCCTTCAAACGCCGTGGTACCAGGGGCCCACGCTCGGACAGTGGCTGGAGGCCACGGAAGTCGACGAGGCAGGCGCCGCGCGACAGCCGCTTCGGTTTCCGGTGCAATGGGTGAACCGGCCGAGCGAAGACTTTCGGGGCCTGGCAGGCACGGTGGCAGCGGGCAGCGTGCGCGTGGGCGACGCGGTGGTGGTGCAGCCCCGCGCCCAGCTGGCACGCGTGAAGCGCATCGTCACGTACGATGGGGATCTGCCGGCCGCCACGGCGGGCCAGTCGGTCACCCTGGTGCTGGATGCCGAGCTCGACGTCTCGCGCGGCGATCTCATCGCCGACCCGGCCTCTCCCGCGGAAGTGGCCGACCGCATCGAAGCCGACATGGTCTGGTTCAGCGAAACCCCTCTCTTTCCTGGCCGCGGGTACTGGCTCAAATGCGGCCCCCGCACCGTGGGTGCGACCGTCACGCGCATCGTCCACCGGGTGGACATCGAAACCTTCGACCGGCTGCCTGCGGACCAGCTCGACATGAACGCGGTGGGCCTGGTCGAGCTGACCCTGGACCAGCCCATCGCCTTTGACGCCTACGACCTCAACCGCGACGCCGGCGGGTTCCTGCTGATCGACCGGATCGACAACGAGACCTCCGGGGCGGGCATGCTCGTGCGTGCCCTGCGCGATGCCGACAACCTCGTTTGGCACCACACCCAGGTCAGCAAGGCGCAGCGGGCCGCCATCAAGCACCAGAAAGGCTGCGTGCTGTGGCTCACCGGGCTTTCCGGCGCCGGCAAATCGACCATCGCCAATCGGGTGGAGCAGCAGTTGCACCGGCGCGGCTGCCACAGCTTTCTGCTGGACGGGGACAACGTCCGGCACGGCCTCAACAAAGACCTGGGGTTCACCGATGCCGACCGGGTCGAGAACATCCGCCGGGTGGGCGAAGTCGCCAGGCTGATGGTGGATGCCGGGCTGATCGTGCTGGTGGCTTTCATCTCGCCGTTCCGTGCCGAACGGCGTGCAGCGCGCGCGCTGCTGGAGGCTGGCGAGTTCCTGGAGGTGTTCATCGACGCGCCGCTGGAGCTCGCCGAGCAGCGCGACCCGAAGGGGCTGTACCGAAAGGCCCGCAGCGGCGCCCTGAAGAACTTCACCGGCATCGACTCGCCCTACGAGCCGCCGGAGCAGCCGGACATCCACATCCAGACGGCGTACATGTCGCCCGAACAGGCCGCCGACTGCATCGTCTCCCGGCTCATCGCCGCGGGGCTGGTGGTGCCGCCCTCGGCGGCGCGCACCGCCGCCACCGCATGAGCCGCACCGGCTCCGCCGGCACGGGCGCCGAGTCGCACTGGGACGCCATCGTCCTGGGCGGGGGCATGGCCGGGGCCAGTTGCGCCTGGGCACTGGCGCAGCACCGGCGGGTGCTGCTGCTGGAGCGCGAGGCGCATTGCGGCTACCACGCAACCGGCCGTTCGGCCGCCCTGTTTTCAGAATATTTCGGTAACCGGACGGTCCGCGCGCTCACCGCGGCCAGCCGCCCGTTTTTCGAAGCACCCCCTGTCGGCTTTGCTTCAGTGCCGCTCGTGGCGCCGCGCGGCGTGGTGGCGCTGGCAACGCAGGACGACGTGGACTGCGGCCGCATCGACACCGCCCTGGCTGCCGGCCACCATGCCCACCAACCCGCCCGCGTGATCGGGCTGGACGCGGCGCTGTCGCGCTGCCCGGTCATCGACCCGAGGCCTTACCGCTGCGCCGTGTGGCGCCCCTCGGTCATGGACATCGACGTCGATGCACTGCACCAGAGCTACCTGCGCGGCATCCGGGCCGCCGGCGGCCGCGTGCAGACCGCCGCGGGGGTCGAGTGGGCCGAGGGCGATGCGTCGGGCCACTGGACCGTCCACACGGTGGCGGGCCGGTTTCACACGCCCTGCCTGGTGAACGCCGCAGGCGCCTGGGCCGACGAGGCCGCGCGCCAGGCCGGCGTGGCGACCATCGACCTGGTGCCCAAGCGGCGCACCGCCGTGATCGTGGATCTGCCCGACGGCATGCCCGGCCAGCCCGCGCTGGCGTCCTGGCCGATGGTGACGGACCTTGCCGACACCTTCTATTTCAAGCCCGAGGCCGGGCGCCTGCTGGTCAGCCCCAGCGATGAAACCCCCATGCCGCCCTGCGACGTGCAGCCCGAGGAGTGGGACGTGGCCGTTGCGGTCGATCGGCTGCAACAGGCCACCACCCTGGCGGTACGTCGCGTGGCCCACCGCTGGGCAGGCCTTCGCAGCTTTGTTGCCGATGGCTCGCCCGTGCTCGGGGCCGCCGGGAATGCGCCCGGCTTCTTCTGGGCCGCCGCGTTGGGCGGGTACGGCATCCAGATCGCACCGGCGGTGGGACAAGCCTTGGCCTCCCTGGTCCTCACGGGGGGCCTGCCGGACCATTTCGTTGAACGCGGGCTTTCGGCCGCCGCTCTGAGCCCGGACCGGCCCACCCTTGCCGAAGCCCCCTGCGAGCGCCTCGAAGCACTGCCATGAGTGGCGGTGGGCCTGAATCGAAACGCCATGGGCGCCTGATCGATGCGGCCGGCCATCTTTTGCCCAATGGCTCAGGCCAAGCCGCTACAGGGCGCGCCGGCCCTTGCCCCAGGCGCGTTCACTCAGCGGCCAATACCCGGGCCATCCAAAAGGCAGCCTCCCCTGACGCTCAGGTCAGCCGGCATGCTGCTTGAGCACCGTCGGTTCCAGCAGCGCACCCGGCCACATCTGCACGAGATAGCGGTCTTCGCCTTCCAGCCCATCGGGAGACAGCGAATCCAGACCCGCGCTGGACAGCCTGACCCGGTACGTTCCAGGCGGCACATCGAACCGGGCCGCATCGGGCAAGTAGTCCGTGCACCCCGCCACGACGAGCGGGCCTGTGGCAATGGCCACCGATCCATCGACCACATGGTCGAACCGGGCCAGGTCGGTCTGCGGCTCGGCCTCAAGCAACTCCAGGGTCACCGGCACCGGCATGTTCCGAGCAGTGCCAAACCCGACGACGCCCTGCGACACGGCCAGCATGCGAAGCGTCGCGGCCTCGTCCCAGGCGCTTGCCAGGTCGCCTGGCGCCGCCTCGTCCTGAAGGTAAAACTGGTGGTAATCCGCGAAAAGGGTCAGGCGATGGGATGGCATGGCGGGAGGGCTTTCAGCTGCGCGGTTTGACTGCGGCGCTCCGCGGCGCCATCGATCGGTTACGCCCGATCCTAGCGCCGGGCGAAAGCGCCATCCAGACGCCACCAGACCGTTCAGCATCAAAAAGGCCTCCAGCGCAATAAAAACGCCGGCATATAGCTATCATTTCAATAGCAAAAGAGAAAGCCCGCCGAAGCGGGCTTTTTCTTCAGGGTGGCAGGCGCCGGTCAGGCGGCGACGCCGTCCGCAACTTCCTTGTACTCCTCGATCTGGTCGAAGTTCATGTACTTGTAGATCTTGTCGCCGTTCTGGTTGAGCACGCCCACATCCGCCAGGTACTCTTCCTTGGACGGAATGCGGCCCAGCTTGGAGCAGATAGCCGACAGCTCGGCGGAACCCAGGTACACGTTCGTGTTCTTGCCCAGGCGGTTGGGGAAGTTGCGGGTGCTGGTGGACATCACCGTGGCGCCTTCCTTGACCTGTGCCTGGTTGCCCATGCACAGCGAGCAGCCCGGCATTTCCATGCGCGCACCGGCCGCGCCGAACACGCCGTAGTGGCCTTCCTCGGTCAGCTGGTGCGCGTCCATCTTGGTGGGCGGCGCCATCCACAGCTTGACCGGGATGTCCTTCTTGCCTTCCAGCAGCTTGGAAGCCGCGCGGAAGTGGCCGATGTTGGTCATGCACGAGCCGATGAACACCTCGTCGATCGTCGCGCCGGCCACGTCGGACAGCGTCTTGGCGTCGTCCGGGTCGTTGGGGCAGCAGACGATGGGCTCGGTGATCTCGGCCAGATCGATCTCGATCACGGCAGCGTACTCGGCATCTTCGTCGGGCTGCAGCAGCTGCGGATTGGCCAGCCACGCTTCCATGGCCTTGATGCGGCGCGTGATGGTGCGCGCATCGGCGTAGCCCTGGGCGATCATGTTCTTGAGCAGCACGATGTTCGAGTTGATGTACTCGATGATCGGCTCCTTGTTCAGGCGCACCGTGCAGCCAGCGGCCGAGCGCTCGGCCGAGGCGTCGGACAGCTCGAACGCCTGCTCCACCTTCATGTCCGGCAGGCCTTCGATTTCGAGGATGCGGCCCGAGAAGATGTTCTTCTTGCCCTTCTTCTCGACGGTCAGCAGGCCGGCCTTGATGGCGTACAGCGGAATGGCATGCACCAGGTCGCGCAGGGTCACGCCGGGCTGCATCGCGCCCTTGAAGCGCACCAGCACCGATTCCGGCATGTCGAGCGGCATCACGCCCGTGGCGGCGGCGAACGCCACCAGGCCCGAGCCGGCGGGGAAGCTGATGCCGATCGGAAAGCGCGTGTGCGAATCGCCGCCCGTGCCCACCGTGTCGGGCAGCAGCATGCGGTTGAGCCAGCTGTGGATGATGCCGTCACCGGGCTTGAGCGAGATGCCGCCGCGCGTGCTGATGAAGTCGGGCAGTTCGTGGTGCATCTTCACGTCCACGGGCTTGGGGTACGCCGCGGTGTGGCAGAAGGACTGCATCACCAGATCGGCGCTGAAGCCCAGGCAGGCCAGATCCTTCAGTTCGTCGCGTGTCATCGGGCCGGTGGTGTCCTGCGAGCCGACCGAGGTCATGCGCGGTTCGCAGTAGGTGCCGGGCACCACGCCTTCGCCTTCGGGAAGGCCGCAGGCGCGGCCGACCATCTTTTGCGCCAGCGTGAAGCCCTTGCCCGTCGCGGCGGGGTTCTGCGGCAGGCGGAACAGCGTCGAAGGCGCCAGGCCCAGGGCCTCGCGCGCCTTGGCGGTGAGGCCGCGGCCCACGATCAGCGGAATGCGGCCACCGGCGCGCACTTCATCGAACAGCACTTCGCTCTTGACCTCGAACTCGGCGATGACCTGGCCGTTCTTGAGCGCCTTGCCGGCGTAGGGCAGCAGTTCGATCTCGTCGCCCATGTTCATCTGGCTCACGTCCAGCTCGATGGGCAGCGCACCCGCGTCTTCCATGGTGTTGTAGAAGATCGGGGCGATCTTGGAGCCCAGGCACACGCCGCCGAAGCGCTTGTTCGGCACGTAGGGGATGTCTTCGCCGGTGAACCACAGCACGCTGTTGGTGGCCGACTTGCGGCTGGAACCCGTGCCCACCACGTCGCCCACGTAGGCCACGAGGTTGCCCTTGGCGCGCAGGTCTTCGATGAACTTCACCGGGCCGCGCTTGCCGTCTTCTTCCGGCGTGATCCCGTCGCGCTTGTTCTTGAGCATGGCCAGCGCATGCAGCGGAATGTCGGGACGGCTCCAGGCATCGGGGGCGGGCGACAGATCGTCGGTGTTGGTTTCGCCGGTGACCTTGAGCACCGTGAGCTTGATGCTCTGCGGCACTTCGGGGCGGCTGGTGAACCACTCGGCGTCGGCCCAGCTTTGCAGGACGGCCTTGGCGAACTCGTTGCCCTTGTCGGCCTTTTCCTTGACGTCATGGAACTGATCGAACATCAGCAACGTCTTCTTGAGGCCTTCGGCCGCGACGGACGCCACGGCCGCATCGTCCAGCAGGTCGATCAGCGGCGTGAGGTTGTAGCCGCCCAGCATGGTGCCCAGCAGCTCGGTGGCCTTCTCGCGGCCGATCAATGCGCACTTTTCCGTGCCGTGGGCCACGGCCGCCAGGTAGCTGGCCTTGACCTTGGCGGCATCATCCACACCGGCCGGCACGCGGTAGGTGATCAGGTCCACCAGCGTGGCTTCTTCGCCGGCGGGCGGAGCCTTCAGCAACTCGATCAGCGAGGCGGTCTGCTTGGCCGTGAGAGGCAGGGGCGGAATGCCCAATGCGGCGCGCTCGGCCACATGGTCACGGTAGGCTTTCAACATATTTTTCTCCGGTGGGTTTTTGGCGTGTGGGGCTGGCCATGGCAGGCCCTGCGGTCCGGGCGCAGCGGGTGCGCCCGGGCAAGAAGAATCACTGGGCCGGTGCGGATGCAGCCGCTGGCGCCGCCACGGTGGCAGGTGCGTTGGCGGAGGCAGGCAGGGCTTCCAGCAGGCTAGGCTGCGGGTTCTTCTTGATGGATTCGGTCACGGCGACCTGCTGCGGGCTCATGCACTCGTCAGCCAGGCGCTGGCCGAGCTTCTGGTTCATGAGCATGGACTTGTTGGCGATCTGGATCCACACGGCGCCGGCCTTCTGGTCCTCCAGGCGCACCGCGCCCGTGCTGGTCGCGATGGGCGACATGTAGTAGTTGAAGCCCTTGCCGTCGATGCGGAAGTGGCCCGGCGACTTGGCATCGGCTTCCACATGCACGGAAGCGCCCAGTTCGCAGGGAATGTGGCCGGTGTGCACGCGTTCGGCGATGGCCAGTTCCTGCGGCGTCAGGGCAGCCTCGGCCGCGATGATGCCGGTGGCCACCTGGTTGGTGGCGCTCTTGAGCTGCGTGCGGCTGCTCGTGGCCTTCTTGGCCGCGGCCGGCTTGGCTGCCGCGCTCTTGGCAGCTGGCTTGGCCGCGGGCTTGGCCTCGGCGGACTTCTCCTTGGCGGCGGCCTTGGCAGGTGCGGCCTTGGCCGTGCTCTTGGCCGGTGCGGGCTTGGCGGGAGCGGCGTCTTGCGCCATCACCAGCGCAGGGGCCAGCAGCATCAGGGCAGAAGCGATGAAGGTTTTCATGGGAACTCCGACGAAAAAGGAGGTGTGGGGAACTTGATGGTGGGACGGCTCAGGCCTGTGGACCCGCGGCCGGCTGGGCAAACCAGGCCTGCGCCGCGGCGGGCAGCGCGCGGCCGGTCTGGTGCGCACGCTCCAGCACCTGCCAGAAATAGCGGTAGCTGGCGCGGTCGTGCAATACGCCATCGACGCTGACGGGGGCCCAGTCGGCGTGCGCGGCGGTGGAAAGAAGCTGGGCGGCCTGCGCGATCTCGTCCTGCTCGGGAGCGAAGGCTTCCAGGATGGGGCGGATCTGCGCCGGGTGGATGCTCCACATGCGCGTGTAGCCCAGTTGGCGCGCGGCGCGCCCGGCCGCCGTGCGCAGGGCATCGGCATCGTTGAACTCGGTCACCACGCAGTGGGACGGCACCTTGCCGTGGGCGTGGCATGCCGCGGCGATCTCGAGCTTGGCGCGCACCACCAGCGGGTGCTCAAACTGGCCCTGCGATCCCATGGCACTCGCGGGAATCGCACCGGCATGCGCCGAGACGAAATCCATCAAGCCGAAACTGATCGACTGCACGCGCGGATGGGCGGCGATCTCGAAGGCCCGCTGCACGGCCGCGGGCGACTCCAGCAGCACGTGCAACGGCACCTGCCCTGCCGATGCGGCGAGCAGGGCCTTTTCGGCGTGCAGCACGTCGTCCACCGACTCGACCTTGGGCACCATGATGTGGCACAGCCGCGTGGCGGCTTCGCCGGCGATGGTGGCCATGTCTTCGGCGAAGGCGGGGTGGTCCACGGCATGCACGCGCGCGGCCACCCGGGCACCGGGGGATGCGGTGCGAGCCAAATGCGCCACGAGGGCGGCATGCTCGCGCTCGCGGCCCACGGGGGCACCGTCTTCGCAATCGAGGGTCACATCGAACACGCAGCGGCCCAGCTCGGCCGCCATGGCGGCTTGCAGTTCCAGGCTCTTGCGCATGCGCGCTTCCACGCCGCTGTAATGGTCGCAGACCGGCAAGCGCATGGCACTGGCCTGGGCGCCCATGAGCACCGCCGCGGGGTGGGCACCAGTCGCGCTCATGACGGGCGCTGCGCCACGATGAACATGCGCGGGAACGCCAGCAAACGGCGGCCATCGCTGCGCACGGCATAGGCCGCGGCGATGCGGCGCTCGTACTCGGCCAGGAAGCCCTCGCGCAACGCATCGCCCAGCGGGTCGATGAAGGGCTTGAGGCCCGTGGCGCGCACCCATTCGACGATGGCCGCAGGCGACGCCATCACATGCTGGTAGACGGTGTGCCACACGTCGATGCGCTCGGCGCGCGTGGCCAGCAGGTCGTAGTAGCCGCCGATGTCCAGGAGCTCGGTGCGCAGCGCGTCGGCATCGCCGATGGGCTCGCGCCACGGAGCCTCGGCCGCCACTTCGCGCATCAGGCGGTGCGTGGGCTCCTGGCGGTTGTCGGGCATCTGGATCGCCAGCACGCCGCCGGGGGCGAGGCTATCGAACAGGCGCGGAAAAAGGTCGCCATGCCCTCCCACCCATTGCAGGGAGGCATTGGCGTAAATGAGGTCGGGCGCCGTGTCGGGCACCCAGCGGGCGATGTCGCCCAGCAAGAAGGACACGCCGGGCAGGCGCTCGCGCGCGCTGGCCAGCATGGCTTCGGAATTGTCGATGCCGGTCACCTGCGCCTGCGGGAAGCGCCGCACCAGCAGCTCGGTGGAATTGCCCGGCCCGCAGCCCAGATCCACCACGTGGACCGGCGCGGAATGGGGCACCCGCGCGAGCAGCTCCTGGGCCGGGCGCGTGCGCTCGTCCTCGTAGCGGCGATAGAGCGCGGGATTCCAGTCGAGCATGAAAAAACGGAACCCGAAAAAATTACAGCAGGTGCTTCACGCCGTCTTGCTCGCCTTGCAGCTCGGCCAGCGTCTTGTCGATGCGTTCCTGGCTGAAAGCGTCGATTTCCAGGCCTTCGACGACCTTGTACTCGCCGTTTTCGCAGGTGACAGGGAAACCGAACATCACATCCTTCGGAATGCCGTATTGGCCATCCGAAGGAACACCCATGGTGACCCACTTGCCATTGGTGCCCAGGGCCCAGTCGCGCATGTGGTCAATGGCGGCGTTGGCTGCCGAAGCGGCCGAGGAGGAACCGCGCGCCTCGATGATGGCGGCACCGCGCTTGCCCACCGTGGGCAGGAACGTGTTGGCGTTCCATTCCTGGTCGTTGATCGTCTTGGCGACGCTTTCGCCATCGATGGTGGCGAAGCGGTAGTCGGCATACATCGTGGGCGAGTGGTTGCCCCACACGGCCAGCTTTTCGATGGCGGCCACGGGCTTGCCGGTCTTGGCGGCGATCTGGCTGGCAGCACGGTTGTGGTCCAGGCGCAGCATGGCGGTGAAGTTCTTGCGCGGCAGGTCCGGCGCGCTCTTCATGGCGATGTAGGCGTTGGTGTTGGCAGGGTTGCCCACGACCAGCACCTTCACGTTGCGGCTGGCCACGGCGTTCAGCGCCTTGCCCTGGGCCGTGAAGATGGCGCCGTTGACGGCCAGCAGCTCGGCACGTTCCATGCCCGGGCCGCGGGGGCGCGAGCCCACCAGCAGGGCGTAATCCGCGTCCTTGAATGCCGTCATGGGGTCGCTGTGGGCTTCCATGCCGACCAGCAGCGGGAAGGCGCAGTCGTCGAGTTCCATCATCACGCCCTTGAGCGCCTTTTGCGGGCCTTCGACGGGCACTTCGAGCAATTGCAGGATGACGGGCTGGTCCTTGCCCAGCATTTCGCCGGAGGCAATGCGGAACAGCAGGGCGTAACCGATTTGACCGGCGGCGCCGGTAACAGCAACGCGGACGGGCTTCTTGCTCATGAAAAACTCCAGAAAGTGGAAAAACGGGTGTCGGTGCAGTCGATGCACCAGCGCCAGTCAAACCAAGCAGCCCGTGCCCTGCAGAACAGCTCCCGAGTGTACCGCTGAAATCCGGATCCGGTCAATTTGTCTTATGTCTTATATAAGATATGATCCGGCCTCGCCGACGCGCGAAAACACCCCACCTTTGCCCCGCGCGCCAGCCGCCCCTCGATCCGCCGCCATGTCCACCCTTCCGGTTGCCGCCTCCGACAGCCCTGCGCTCCCCGCAGGAAGCGCGGGCGCACCCACGCCTGCCTTCAGCCCGCTGTACCAGCAGATCAAGGGACTCATCCTGCACAGCCTGCAGCATGGCGAATGGAAGCCGGGCGAATCGATCCCGAGCGAGATGGAACTGGCCGCCCGCTTCCGCGTGAGCCAGGGCACGGTGCGCAAGGCCATCGATGAGCTGGCGGCGGAGAACCTCGTCGTTCGCCGCCAGGGCAAGGGCACGTTCGTCGCCACGCATGCCGAGCGGCACGTGCAATACCGGTTCCTCAAGCTCATGCCCGACTCGGGCGACGCCCGGGTCGAGGGGCCGGCCCAGCGCCACATCATCGAATGCCGCCGCATCCGTGCCAGCGCCGAGATCGCTCGCGCCCTGGCGCTGCGCAGCGGCGACGCCGTGGTGCATGCCCGGCGCATCCTGTCGTTCGGCGACGTTCCCACCATCCTGGAAGACATCTGGCTGCCCGGGCAGGCCTTCAAGGGGCTGACCGCCGAGCAGATGTCCAGCTACCAGGGCCCCACCTACGCCATGTTCGAAATCGATTTCGGCGTCAGAATGGTGCGCGCCGACGAGAAGCTGCGGGCAGTGCAGCCCGATGATGAACAGGCGCGGCTGCTGCAGGTCGCACCCGGTACGCCGCTGCTCAGCGTGGAGCGCATCGCCTACACCTACAACGAAGTTCCGATGGAGTTACGCAAGGGCCTGTATCGCACCGATACGCACCACTACCACAACGAACTGAGCTGAGACTGCCCGACCATGCCGATACCGCGCGGTGAAATTACGCCGTACCGAAACACTGCGGTTGTTGCATTGCAATAGAATTTTGGGTTGTTTCGTTCGCGCGAAATTACAAAGCAGTTACATCCACGAAAGCACCGCCATGACCGAGATCGCCAAAAAGCGGCCTGAATTCCGCAACATCAATGCCCTCACGGACCTGCCCACCTACCGCCTTCCTGCCGCAGGATGGGTGTCGATCCTGCACCGCGTCAGCGGCGTGATCATGCTGGTGCTGCTCCCCTTCATCCTGTGGATGTTCGACACCTCGGTGTCCTCCGAAATCTCCTTCGGCAAATTCAAGGCCGCCTTCACGGTGGGCCTGGGCTTCGTGCCGGGCTGGTTCCTCAAGCTCGTCGTGCTGGCCCTCATCTGGTCGTACCTGCACCACTTCACCGCCGGCCTGCGCCACCTGTGGATGGACGTGAGCCATGACGCGGTGAACAAGGATTTCGGCAGCAAATCCGCCACCGCCACGCTCGTCATCAGCATCGCCCTCACCGTCGTGCTCGGCGCCAAGCTGTTCGGCCTGTACTGAGCCGCGCCGGCTTATCCCACGAACCCCACAAAAAAAGGATCTTCTATGTCCGTGAACTACGGCTCCAAGCGCATCGTCGTCGGTGCCCACTACGGAGTGCGCGACTGGCTGAGCCAGCGCGTGACCGCCGCCCTGATGGCGCTCTTCACCGTGGTGCTGCTCGCCCAGGTGCTGCTGACCAAGGGTCCCATCGGCTACGACCGCTGGGCCTCGATCTTCTCGGCGCAATGGATGAAGGTGCTGACCTTCTCCGTCATCGTGGCCCTCGCCTGGCACGTCTGGGTGGGCACGCGCGATGTGCTGATGGACTACGTGAAGCCCGTGGGCTTGCGCCTCGCCCTGCAAGCCATCGCGATCTTCTGGCTCGTCGGCTGCGCCGGCTGGGGTATCCAGATCCTCTGGCGTCTCTGATCCAATCCCCCGCGACTGAAGGCAAATAACAATGAGCTACACCAAAGCGAACATCACCACGCGCAAGTTCGATGTCGTCATCGTCGGCGCCGGCGGCTCCGGCATGCGCGCCGCCCTCGAACTCTCCCGCGCCGGCCTGAACGTGGCCTCGCTGTCCAAAGTATTCCCCACCCGCTCGCACACCGTGGCGGCGCAGGGCGGCGTGAGCGCGTCGCTCGGCAACATGAGCGAGGACAACTGGCACTACCACTTCTACGACACCATCAAGGGCTCGGACTGGCTGGGCGATCAGGATGCCATCGAGTTCATGTGCCGCGAAGCCCCCAAGGTCGTGTACGAGCTCGAACACTTCGGCATGCCGTTCGACCGCAACCCCGACGGCACCATCTACCAGCGCCCCTTCGGTGGCCACACGGCCAATTACGGTGAAAAGCCGGTGCAGCGCGCCTGCGCCGCAGCCGACCGCACCGGCCACGCCATGCTGCACACGCTGTACCAGCAGAACGTCAAGGCCAAGACCAACTTCTTCGTGGAGTGGATGGCGCTCGACCTGATCCGCGACGCCGCTGGCGACGTGGTCGGCGTGACCGCCCTGGAACTCGAAACCGGCGAGCTGTATGCCCTGCAGGCCAAGGCCGTGCTGCTGGCCACCGGCGGTGCGGGCCGCATCTTCGCGGCATCGACCAACGCGTTCATCAACACCGGCGACGGCCTGGGCATGGCGGCACGCGCTGGCATCCCGCTGCAGGACATGGAGTTCTGGCAGTTCCACCCCACCGGCGTGGCCGGTGCCGGCGTGCTGCTGACCGAAGGCTGTCGCGGCGAAGGCGCCATCTTGCTCAACAGCAACGGCGAACGCTTCATGGAGCGCTACGCGCCCACGCTGAAGGACCTGGCGCCGCGCGACTTCGTCTCGCGCTCCATGGACCAGGAAATCAAGGAAGGCCGCGGCTGCGGTCCCAACAAGGACTACGTGCTGCTCAAGCTCGACCACCTCGGTGCCGAGACGATCCACAAGCGTCTGCCTTCGGTGTATGAGATCGGCGTCAACTTCGCCAACGTCGACATCACGAAGGAACCGATCCCCGTGGTGCCCACCATCCACTACCAGATGGGCGGCATTCCGACCAACATCAACGGCCAGGTCGTGATCCAGAACGGCGACGTGCACAACCAGGTCGTCAACGGCCTGTACGCCGTGGGCGAATGCTCGTGCGTGTCGGTGCACGGCGCCAACCGCCTGGGCACGAACTCGCTGCTCGACCTGCTGGTCTTCGGCAAGTCCGCAGGCCGCCACATCGTGGACATGATCAAGGGCAGCGGCGAGCACAAGCCCCTGCCGGCCGACGCCGCCGACCGCACCCTGGCGCGCCTGAACCAGCTGCAGGATTCGAACGAAGGCACCTACGCCCAGGACGTCGCCAACGACATCCGCGCGTCGATGCAGCAGCACGCCGGCGTGTTCCGCACGCAAGAAGGCATGGATGAAGGCGTGGTCAAGATCAACGCCATCCGCGAGCGCGTGGGTTCCGTCACGCTCAAGGACAAGTCCAAGGTCTGGAACACCGCGCGCATGGAAGCACTGGAAGTGGACAACCTCATCGAAGTGGCCCAGGCCACGATGACCTCCGCCGCTGCCCGCAAGGAATGCCGCGGCGCCCACACCGTGTATGACTACGAGCATCCGGCCGACCACGCGGAATTCCCGCTGGGCCGCAACGACAAAGAGTGGATGAAGCACACCTTGTGGCACAGCGCAGGCAACAACCTGACCTACAAGCCCGTGAACCTGAAGCCTTTGACGGTCGACAGCGTGCCTCCCAAGGTCCGTACGTTCTGACCCTACAAGCCCACGAGAAAGAACACCATGAAGCGCACCTTTCAAATCTACCGCTACGATCCGGACAAGGACGCCAAGCCCTACATGCAGACCGTGGAGATCGAACTCGACGGCCACGAGCGCATGCTGCTGGACGCCCTGGTGAAGCTCAAGGCGCAGGACCCATCCATCTCGTTCCGCCGTTCGTGCCGCGAAGGCGTCTGCGGTTCCGATGCGATGAACATCAACGGCAAAAACGGCCTGGCGTGCCTCACCAACATGAACACGCTCAAGGGCACCATCGTGCTCAAGCCACTGCCCGGGCTGCCCGTGATCCGCGACCTGATCGTGGACATGACGCAGTTCTTCAAGCAGTACAACTCGATCAAGCCGTACCTCATCACCGAAGGCATCACGCCCGAGAAGGAACGCCTGCAGAGCCCGGAAGAGCGCGATGAGCTCAACGGCCTGTACGAGTGCATCCTGTGCGCCAGCTGCTCGACGAGCTGCCCCAGCTTCTGGTGGAACCCCGACAAGTTCGTGGGCCCCGCCGGCCTGCTGCAGGCGTACCGTTTCATTGCGGACAGCCGCGACGAGGCCACGGGCGCCCGTCTGGACAACCTCGAAGACCCTTATCGCCTGTTCCGCTGCCACACCATCATGAACTGCGTGGACGTGTGCCCCAAGGGTCTCAACCCCACCAAGGCCATCGGCAAGATCAAGGAACTGATGGTGCGTCGCGCCATCTGACCGCCATGGCCGACGACGAATTGCTCGACGAACGCGAGGCCGCCAAGCTGAAGTGGCGCAGCCGCCGCGGCCTGGTGGAGAACGATCTGTTCATCGAGCAGTTCTTCGCCACCTACGGCTCGCGCCTGACCCAGCGCCAGGCACAAGGTCTCACGACCTTGATGGACCTTTCCGACAACGACCTGCTGGACCTGCTGCTGCGGCGCAAGGAACCCACGGGCGAGATCGATACCAGGGACGTCAAGGAAGTGCTTGAACAGCTGCGCCGCAGAGCGTCAGCACCCCCTCCACCGCTTGCGGGCTAACAACAGAAGGAAACTGGAAATGAAACTGGCAGACAACAAGGCAACGCTATCGTTCAGCAACGGCAGCCCCAGCGTGGAACTTCCCGTGTACCAAGGCAGTATCGGCCCCGACGTGGTCGACATCCGCAAGCTGTACGCACAGACGGGCATGTTCACCTACGACCCCGGTTTCCTTTCCACTGCGGCATGCCAGTCCTCGATCACGTACATCGACGGCGACAAGGGCGAGCTGCTGTACCGCGGCTACCCCATCGAGCAGTTGGCCACGCAGTGCGACTTCCTGGAAACCTGCTACCTGCTGCTCAAGGGCGAACTGCCCAACCCCGCGCAGAAGACCGAGTTCAGCGACAGCGTGACCAAGCACACGATGGTCAACGAGCAGATGCAGTTCTTCCTGCGTGGCTTCCGCCGCGACGCCCACCCGATGGCCGTGCTGACGGGCCTGGTGGGCGCGCTCTCGGCCTTCTACCATGACAGCACGGACATCAACAACCCGCAGCACCGCGAGATCTCGGCCATCCGCCTGATCGCCAAGATGCCGACGCTGGTGTCGATGGCATACAAGTACGGCGTGGGCCAGCCCTACATGTACCCGCAGAACGACCTGAGCTATGCCGGTAATTTCCTGCGCATGATGTTCGGCACACCGTGCGAAGAGTACAAGGTCAATCCGGTGCTCGAACGCGCGCTGGACCGCATCTTCATCCTGCACGCCGACCACGAGCAGAACGCCTCCACTTCCACGGTGCGCCTGTGCGGCTCCTCGGGCACCAACCCGTTCGCCGCCATCGCCGCTGGCGTGGCCTGCCTCTGGGGCCCCGCCCACGGTGGCGCCAACGAAGCCGCATTGAACATGCTGCACGACATCCAGGCTCAGGGCGGCGTGGAGAAGATCGGCGAGTTCATCAAGCAGGTCAAGGACAAGAACTCCGGTGTGAAGCTGATGGGCTTCGGTCACCGCGTATACAAGAACTACGACCCGCGCGCCAAGCTCATGCAGGAAACCTGCAACGAAGTGCTGGCCGAACTGGGCCTCGAAAAGGATCCGCTGTTCGCCCTGGCCAAGGAACTGGAAAAGATCGCCCTGGAAGACGACTACTTCGTGCAGCGCAAGCTCTACCCGAACGTGGACTTCTACTCCGGCATCGTGCAACGCGCGATCGGCATCCCGGTGAACCTGTTCACCGGCATCTTCGCGCTGGCCCGCACCGTGGGCTGGATCGCCCAGCTGAACGAAATGATCGGTGACCCCGAGTACAAGATCGGCCGCCCCCGCCAACTGTTCGTGGGCGCGGAGCGCCGCGACGTGCAGCCGCTGGACAAGCGCTGAGCGGTATTTCTGGAGAGGGCCCTGGAATGGGCCTCTTCTCCGGAAGGCAAAGCCTGCAACATCGAATGCCAGTCAGCCAACGCTGGCTGGCATTTTTTGTTGGCATCCACGCCAAGGCTTTTTCTGGCGGCTTTGCGGAGGTTTATCCAAGCGATCCGAGACAACGGGAGCAAACCATTCGAGGCGCGACCTCGAAGACCCGGGACCAATTGCAAGAGCCGCATCCCCCCTGCCCCGCTGACACTTTGCGGCAGGACGCCCGAAAAGCCCTTTCGGAAATAAAAAAAGCCTTCCAAATCGATGATTTGGAAGGCTTTTACCAATGGTTAGTTGGTAGGCGCGATTGGACTCGAACCAACGACCCCCACCATGTCAAGGTGGTGCTCTAACCAGCTGAGCTACGCGCCTGTGTGTATTCGAGAAGCGAGATTGTAGCAGTAAAAAATACGCGTTCCAGGCAACTTCGCGCGCTTTCTTTCAACGGCGCCGTGCAGAGCGCACGCCTTGCACCGTGGCCACGATGCCAAGCACTTTGTTGAGCCGGCCGGAGTCGGCCACCTCCACCGTGAACGTCATCCAAGCCGTGCCTTTCACGGACTGCGTCTGAACGCCGATCACGTTGGTCTTCTCCCTGGCGAAGACCTCGGAAATGTCGCGCAGTAGGCCTTGCCGGTCTGCAGCCTCGACCGACACGTCCACCGGATAGACCGACGGGCCGGCACCGGCGGACGCCTTGGATTGCCCCCACTCCACTTCGATGATGCGTTCGGCACTGCGCGCCGCCATCTCACGAAAATTGCTGCAGTCGGCGCGGTGCACGCTCACCCCTTTGCCGCGCGTGACGAAGCCCCGGATGCTGTCGGGCGGCGCAGGCTTGCAGCACTTGGCCAGTTGGGTCATCAGCGAATCGATGCCCACCACCAGCACCCCGCCCTTGGGCGCGGTCTCGGAGGTGCGCGTCTTCTTGAGCAGCAGGTAATCGTCCGGCTGCAGCACGGGTTCGGGCGGGCGCAGCAGCGTCTCGATGGTGCGCAGCGAGAACTCGTCCTTGCCCACCACTTCGAACAAGGCGTCCGCCGTCTTGAAGCCCAGCTGCACAGCAAGATCGTCGAGCTTGATGGCGGTCTTGCCCTCGCGCTGCAGCAGCTTTTCCACTGCCTCGCGGCCCCGCGCCGTGGTCTCATGCGTGGCCTGGGCGTTGAACCAGGCACGCACCTTGGCGCGGGCGCGGTGGCTGGTGAGGTAGCCCAGCTCGGCATTGAGCCAATCGCGCGACGGGCGGCCTTCCTTGACGGTGGTGATTTCGACCGTCTGCCCGTTCTGCAGCGGCGTGTTGAGCGGCACCATGGCCCCGTCGACACGCGCGCCGCGGCAACGGTGGCCGACACTGGTGTGCACCGCATAGGCGAAATCGACCGGGGTGGCGCCCTGCGGCAGCTCCACCACGGCCGCGTCCGGCGTGAGCACGTAGATGCGGTCCTCGAACAGCCCCCCGTGCTGCACGGTGCCCGCCATGTCCCGCTCCCAGGCCAGCAACTGGCGCAGCACCGCGATCTTGGCGTCGTATTCGCCGGAGGCCGAAACGCCCGCATAGCCTTTGGTGCCGGCCTCCTTGTAGGCCCAGTGCGCGGCCACGCCATGCTCGGCGTGGTCGTTCATGGCCTGGGTGCGGATCTGGATTTCGATGGCCTTGCCCGTCTCGTCGCGCACGACGGTGTGCAGCGACTGGTAGCCGTTGGGCTTGGGCTTGGCGATGTAGTCGTCGAACTCGGCGTCGATGGGCTTGAAATGCTCGTGCACCCAGGACAGTGCGGCGTAGCAATCCTTCACTGAAGGCACCACCACCCGCAGCGCCCGGATGTCGAACACATGCTCGAAGTCGAGCGACTTGCCACGCATCTTCTTGACGATGCTGTAGATGTGCTTGGGCCGGCCCTGCACGCTGGCGCTGATGCTGCGGGCCCGCAGTTCGGACTCCAGCCGGCCGCGAAGCTGCTCCATGTACACCTCGCGCTCGGCCCGCTTTTCGTCCAGCAGCCGGGCCACCTGCTTGTAGGTCTCCGGCTCCAGGAACCGGAAGGACAGGTCTTCCAGCTCCCACTTCATCTGCCAGATGCCGAGCCGATTGGCCAGCGGGGCGAACACCTGCAGGGCCTCGCGCGCGATGCCGGGCGACACGGCGCGTTTGGTGGCCGCGTAAAAGCGCAGGGTTTGCAGGCGCGAGGCCAGACGAAGCATCACGACGCGCAGGTCCCGGGAGAACGCGAGCAGCATCTTGCGCACGTTCTCGGTCTGCGTGGCGGGGTCGTCCACCGGCTGCCCCGCAAGCTGGGCTTCGCGCGCCTGCTGCTGCACGCGCATGAGCTTGGTGGTCTCCACGGCCAGGGCGGCAAAGTTCTGCCCGAAGGCTTTGGCGATGACCTCCTCGGGCTTGTTCAGGTGGGAGCAGGCATGCACCAGATAGCTGGCCGCCTGCATGGCTTCCGACCCACCGATGTTCTTGAGGATGGAGGCGACGGCTTCGGCATGCGCGAAGGTGTTCTCACCGGTCTCCAGCGTCTCGCTGGACAGCAGCGGTTCCGCAAAGGCCCGGGCCCGCGCCAGCGCGCCCGCTTGCTCGGGCAGCGAAAGCGCCGTGGCAGCGATGAGCTGCGGCACGGCATCGGACCGGGGCGACGCGCTCCCCGCGCCCCCCTGGCCCAGCGTGGCGGGAGGTGCGGTGGCCAGACTCTTCACAGCCCACCTCTTTCGCCGGGGTCGAAGAGAAATGCCTCGACCGCATCCACCTGTTCGTCCGCCACCAGCGTCGGGGCGTGCCCCACCCCGCTCCACTCCACCACCTGGGCCCGGGGCCCGCGTTGCGACATGGCTTGCGCCGTCGAGGGCGAGAGCAGATCCGATTGCGCGCCGCGCAGCAGCAGCGTGCGCGCGCTGATCTGTTCATACAGCTGCCACAACTGCGCCTCGCCGGCAACAGCGGCCTCCTGCGTCATCGCACGAAACGGCTGGGCGATGGCCGGGTCGTAGTGCAGCACGAACCCACCCTCGGGCGCAGGCCGGAGCATGGCGCGCGACAACGCCAGCCACTGCGCCGGCGTATGGGGGCCGAAGCTGGAGGAGATCGTCCACAGGGCATCGGCTGCCTGCTGCTCCGTTTCGAAGTGGGCGGGCCGCCCGAGGTACTGGCCGATGCGCTGGAGCGCACTCCATTCGATCACCGGCCCCACATCATTCAGGACCAGCCTGCGCACCGGCACGGGAAGCGGCAGGCCCGGCTGGCCGCACAGCGCCATGCCGATCAGCCCGCCCATGCTGGTGCCCACCCAGTCCAGATGCTGGATGGGTGCACGGCCATGCACGTCGGCCAGCAGTGCCAGCATGTCGGCGGCATAGACCGGCACCTGATAGGCCATGGGATCGGCGAGCCAGTCGCTGCGACCGCGACCGGCCACGTCGGGACAGATCACCCGGGCATGACGGGACAGCCGGCGGGCGAGCACATCGAAATCACGCCCCTGGCGCGACAGGCCATGCACGCAAACCACCACATGGGGATGGCCCGGCTGGCCCGTCGCGTTCCATTCCCAATACGCCATGCGATGGCTGGCGGCTGCACCGTCCGCCGAGCCCTCCTTGGCAGCGATTCCAGGGCAATTCACGTAATTCAGCGTAGGCTCGGTCATGGGAACGAATTCGTCGCGGGGGCGCTCGATAATGGTTGCGTTCATCCTAATTCATTCGGAGAGACTCACATGCTTCAAGGCAAAACCGCCCTCGTCACCGGCTCCACGAGCGGCATCGGACTGGGCATCGCCAAGGCGCTCGCGCGCCAGGGCGCCAACGTCGTCCTCAATGGCTTCGGCGATGTAGACGGCCCCCGTGCCGAGGTGTTGGCGGCCGGCGAAAGCCATGGCGCGCAGGTGGCCTACCACGGGGCCGACATGGGCCGCGCAGCGGACATCGAGGACATGATGAAGTACAGCGCCAGCCAGTTCGGGCGCGTGGACATCCTGGTCAACAACGCAGGCATCCAGCACGTGGCAAACGTGGAGGACTTTCCCGTCGAGAAGTGGGATGCCATCCTGGCGATCAACCTGACCAGCGCCTTCCACACCTCGCGCCTGGCCCTGCCTCCAATGAAAGCGGCCAACTGGGGCCGCATCATCAACATCGCCTCGGTGCACGGGCTGGTGGCTTCGGCCCAGAAGGCGGCCTATGTGGCAGCCAAGCACGGCATCGTGGGCCTGACGAAGGTCACCGCATTGGAAACCGCCACCACCGGCGTGACCTGCAATGCGATCTGTCCCGGCTGGGTGCTCACGCCGCTGGTTCAGAAACAGGTCGATGCCAAGGCGGCCGACCAGGGCCTGTCGAACGAAGACGCCAAGAAGCAGTTGCTGAGCGAAAAGGAACCCTCGCTGCAGTTCACCACGCCCGAAGAACTGGGCGAATTGGCGGTGTTCTTCTGCTCGCCGGCGGCCAACAATGTCCGCGGCGTCGCCTGGAACATGGACGGTGGCTGGGCCGCCCAGTAAGAACGAAAAGCCTTAACCGCCCGATCACCGGCGCCCTGCCCTGGCATCCAGGGAAGGAGGCTGTCCGGCACGGGCGTCAGCCCGCCAACCCCTCAGCGCAGTTGCACGGCGCCGGAGACGTTCACCACCACCTGCGCCTTGCCGGCTTCCACCGGTACGGGCGCATCGGCGGACATCGACGACATCTTGGCCTCCATGGCCATCATGCGCGGCCGGGGGCCGGGGATCATCTCGTTGCTGTTCACCGCCACCTCCCGCAGCGTGTAGCCGCTGAAGCCGAAGCCGCGCGCCAGTTCATTCGCACGGGCCTTGAATTGCTCGATGGCCTTGGTCTGCGCCTCGCCCTCCACCTTCTCGCGGGCCTCGCGCGACAGATCGAAGGCGATCTGGCTGATCGGCATGGACTGGATCTTGCCGGCGGTGGTGGTGATGCGCGAGAAATCACGGCCCTGCAGGATCAGCTCGGCCCGGCCCTGCCAGCCGTTGATCTTGCCCTCCTTGCCATAGCGCGGGTACATGCCGAACGCGCCGGTGCGCACATCCATCTGGTCCGGCTGGGCAGAGCGCTTGGCCTCCGCCAACGCGGAGTCCAGCGCTTGCTTGAGCTGCGTCTGCACCGTGGCTGCATCGGCACCTTCCTTGCTGGTGGCCAGCGTGAGCACCAGCAGGTCCTGCTGGACATCCACGGTGCCGGTCGCGGACAGCTGCAGCACATTCTGCGGTGGCGGCATCACGGCGTTTTGAGAGAAAGCGGCGCCAGCGCACGCCAGAAAAGCACCTGCAGCTATTATTTTGATAGCAATTTTCATGATCGAAATCCTTGTGAAGAGAAAGTGTGCGGGTGCATCGGACACCCTTGAAACGCTACGTTAACCGGTCCGGATCAATCGGCGGTAAAGGCCCGATAGCGTCTGTGCGTGGTGGGGCAAAACTTGTAACAGTTGGTCAGGTATCTGGCAAAAAGCCGAACTTCGGGGTTCAAGGTGGTCAGAATCGGCTCTGTTACAAATAGGACTTGGGAAACAAATGGCCTCAACAACCAACCGTACCGACAAGATTCTCGTGGTGGATGACGACGCCCGCATTCGCGATTTGCTGCGGCGCTATCTCACGCAAGAGGGCTTCGAAGTCATGGTTGCGGAAGATGGCAAGGCCCTCAACCGCATTCTGCTGCGCGAAACCGTGGACCTCATCGTGCTGGACCTGATGATGCCCGGCGAGGACGGCCTCTCGATCTGCCGCCGCCTTCGCGCCGCCAACGATCGCACTCCCATCATCATGCTGACCGCCAAGGGCGAGGACGTGGACCGCATCGTGGGCCTGGAAGTGGGCGCCGACGATTACCTGGGCAAGCCGTTCAATCCCCGCGAACTGCTGGCCCGCATCCACGCGGTGCTGCGCCGCAGGCCGCCGCAAGAGGCGCCGGGCGCTCCGTCGGGCGACAACGAGGTCGTCACCTTCGGTCCTTTCACCTTCGATCTGGGCACGCGCGCACTGCAGCGCAGCGGCGAAGAGCTGCCGCTCACCACCGGCGAGTTCGCCATGCTGAAGGCGCTGGTCCGCCACCCACGGCAGCCGCTGTCGCGGGAGAAGCTGGCCCTGCTGGCGCGCGGCCGCGAGTTCGAGCCGTTCGACCGCAGCCTGGACGTGCAGGTGTCCCGCCTTCGCAAGCTGGTCGAGGTGGACGCCGCGGCGCCGCGCTACATCCAGACGGTCTGGGGCGTGGGCTACGTGTTCGTGCCGGACGGCACGAGCTGATCTCCCTTTTGCCGAGGGCCGCGTTTTCGCCGTGGCGCCCTCTGCCCTTCGGCAATTTCCCGATGATTCTCACGACATGAGCGCCAACTACGAAGCAGCGTCGTCCGACGCCACCAGCCCTGCCCCCCTGGAGGCCCCCGTGTACCTGCGGGCGCAGCGTGCACGGGTGGGGCTGAACCTTTTCTGGCGCACGTTCTTCCTGCTCGCGCTGCTGCTGGTGGGCAGCATCCTGGCTTGGCTGCAGACGCTGCGGGCGCTGGAGTTCGAGCCGCGCACGCTGCAGACGGCGCAGCAGATCGCCTCGCTGGTGAACCTGAGCCGCGCGGCGCTGGTGCATGCCGATGCGATCGCGCGCGTCTCGCTGATCAAGACCATGGCCGACCAGGAAGGCGTTCGCATCCTGCCGCGCGAGCCGTCCGACCGCTTCGACCTGCTGGACGCCTCGGCGCTCGGCATGCGGCTGACCGAAGAGCTGACCACCCGCCTGGGGCCGGGCACCATCGTGGCAAGCAACGTCAATGGCGAAAGCGGCCTGTGGGTGGGCTTCACCATCAACGGCGACCCCAACTGGCTGCTGATGGACCGGTCCCGCTTGAGCGCGGCCGGGGGCAAGACGTGGATGATCTGGCTCATCACCGCCGCGGCTCTGTCGCTGGCGGGTGCCGCAGCCATCGCACGCCTGATCAACCGGCCGCTCAAGCAGCTGTCGTATGCCGCCAACCGGGTGCGCGACGGCGACTTCGCCGCCAGCCAGCTCGACGAAGAAGCCGTGACCAGCGAAATCCGCGAGGTGAACATCGGCTTCAACCGCATGGCGCAAAAGCTCGCCAAGCTGGAGCAGGACCGCGCCGTGATGCTGGCGGGCATTTCGCATGACCTGCGCACGCCCCTGGCCCGCCTGCGGCTGGAAACCGAAATGAGCGTGTCGGACAACGTGGCCCGCGAACACATGGTGGCCGACATCGTGCAGCTCGACGCCACCATCGACAAGTTCCTCGACTACGCCCGCCCCGACAACGTGACCCTGAACCCGGTCAACCTGCATGGCGTGGTGTCGTCGTGCGTGTACGCCGTGCAGGACCACCGCGAACTGCAGATCTCGATGAACGTGCCCGAGGACCTGAACGTGCTGGCCGACGAGGTCGAACTGGCGCGCGTGATCTCCAACCTGCTCGAGAATGCCCGCCGCTACGGCAAGACGCACGACAGCGGCACGGCCACCGTGGACATCGCGGCCAAGGGGCGCGAGAAGTGGGTGCTGATCAAGGTGCGCGACCATGGCCCGGGCGTGCCGCCGGAGCAGCTGGCCAACCTGACCAAGCCGTTCTTCCGCGGCAATTCGGCCCGCACGGCGGCTGCCGGCGCGGGCCTGGGCCTGTCCATCGTGGACAAGACGGTGCAGCGCATGGGCGGCATCTTCGCCCTGGCCAATTCGGGATCGGGCGGCCTGGTGGCCCACATCCAATTGCAGCGGGCGACCGACCTGCCCGGCGGCAAGGACCCCAAGCAGCGCCTGCAGCGCCCGCAGATCAAGCGCAACCTGCCCCCGCGCCGCCCTAAGCCGGCGAAGGCTTGACGAACAGCAGCGTCGCGGCCCGGGCCTCCATGGCGAGGCCCTGGCCCACCGGGCCGAGCCGCTCGGCGGTCTTGGCCTTGACGTTGACCTGCCCCTCCTGCAGCGACAGCGCCTGCGCGATGCGGGCCCGCATCGCGGGGATGTGGGCGGCCAGACGCGGCGCCTGCGCGATCACCGTGCTGTCGATGTTGCCGATCTCGTAGCCCTGCGCGCGCACGCGCCGCGCGGCCTCCACCAGCAGCGCCACCGAATCCGCGCCTTTGAACGTGGGGTCGGTGTCCGGGAAGTGGCTGCCGATGTCCCCCAGCGCCGCGGCGCCCAGCAGCGCGTCGGTGATGGCGTGCAGCAGCACGTCGGCATCGGAATGGCCGAGCAGGCCCATGGTGTGCGGCACGTCCACACCGCCGATGACGAGGCGGCGCCCCGGCACCAGCGCATGCACGTCCCAGCCTTCGCCGATTCGGATGTTCATCGTTCGCGTTCCTGCAGGCGCTCCGGGCGCCTAAAAAATCGTCTTGCCCGGCACGGCCGAGGCTTCGCCCCGGGCGCCGCCGAAGCGGTCCAGGGTGGCGGCATGCATGCGCTGCGCCAGCACCGCCTCGGCCAGCGCGAAGTCGGCCGGATAGGTCACCTTGAAGTTCTGCGCGCCGCCCGGCACCAGCCGGGGGTGCAGGCCCATGGCCTCCATGGCGCTCGCTTCGTCGGTGGCCGCCGGGCCCAGGTGCTCCAGCGCCTGCCGCAGCGGCCCGAGGCGGAACATCTGGGGCGTCTGGGCGAGCCACTTGTCGGTGCGGTCCACCGTGGAGGACACGCGCACGCCGCCCGGGCCGTCGATCGCGGTCTTGAGCGTGTCGGCCAGCTTGTGCGCCAGCAGCCCGCCCACGGCGTCGTCGGCGCAGGCGTCGATCAGCGCGTCGATCTGCGCCGTGGTGACCAGGCAGCGGGCCGCATCGTGCACCAGCACCCAATCCTCGGGCAGCGCGCCGCGCTCTTGCAGCACGCGCAGGCCGCCCAGCACCGTCGCCGCGCGGGTAGAGCCCCCGCAAGGTGCCACGAAGAAGGTGGGCTGAGGCTGGCCGTCGAAAAACGCATCGCCCGGGGCCACGGCCACCAGCGTGCCCAGCAGCCGGCCCACGCCGGCGAACGCGGCCAGGGTGTGCAGGACCATGGGATGCCCGGCCACCGGCTGGTACTGCTTGGGCAGCACCGGCACCTGGCCTGCCGCCACCCGATCGATCCCCGAAGACTGCGCCACCGCGCGGGCGCCCACGCCGGCACAGGGCACCAGGGCCCAGAAACGCCGCTGGCCGAAGAGCGGTGGCGGCGAAAGGTGCGGGAGCAGATCGGTCATGGGGCGGCCATTGTAGGAGGGGCGGGCGTCCCCATCTGACAACGTGCGCCGAGAGCACGCCCGCCTAGAATTGCCACTCGCCCGCACCGCCCGACCGCCGCGCACACCGCGCCCCCGGGGCCGGTGTCCCGGCCCCGACGCACCGCCACCCGCATGGACCTCCCCAAACTCATCCCCGGAAAACGTTTCACCCTGCCACGCCCGGTGGGCAGCGCCGATGCCCTGCTGCTGGCGCGCCTGGGCGAGCGAGAGAAAGCCGCGCGGCGCACCACCGCCATCGTGACGGCCGACGCCACCGATGCGCGGCGCCTCATCGACGAGATGGCGTTCTTCGCCCCCGAGCTGCGCTGCGCGCTTTTCCCCGACTGGGAGACGCTGCCCTACGACACGTTCTCCCCGCACCAGGACCTGATCAGCGAGCGCCTGGCCACGCTGTGGCGCATCAGCCAGGGCGACGCGGACGTGGTGCTGGTGCCGGCCACCACGGCGCTGTACCGGGTGGCGCCGCCCTCCTTTCTCGCGGGCTACACCTTCCACTTCAAGGTCAAGCAGAAGCTGGACGAGGCGAAGTTCAAGGCGCAGCTCACGCTGGCGGGCTACTCCCACGTGTCGCAGGTGGTGAGCCCGGGCGAGTACGCGGTGCGCGGCGGGCTGATCGACCTCTTTCCCATGGGCTCGCTGGTGCCTTACCGCGTGGACCTGTTCGACGATGAGATCGACAGCATCCGCACGTTCGATCCGGACAGCCAGCGCAGCCTGTACCCCGTGCCGGAGGTGCGCCTGCTGCCGGGCCGCGAATTCCCGATGGACGACGACGCGCGGGCCAAATTCCGCAGCCGCTGGCGCGAGATGCTGGAGGGCGACCCGACCAAGAGCCGCATCTACAAGGACATGGGCAACGGCGTGGCCACCGCGGGCATCGAGTACTACCTGCCGCTCTTCTTCGACGAGACGGCGACCGTGTTCGACTACCTCGGCGCCGAGGCCACCGTGGTGCTGCACGGCGATCTGGAGCCAGCCTTCCAGCGGTTCTGGCAGGACACGAAGGACCGCTATCGCCTGATCCAGGGTGACCCGGACCGCCCGGCCCTGCCGCCGGAAGCGCTGTTCCTCACCACCGAGCAGTTCTACACCCGGGCCAACGCGCACCCGCAGCTCGCCTTGCGACCGGGCGTGGAGGACATTGCCGACAACGCCCATTTCCAGAAGCTGGGCGACCTGTCGGTGGCGCGCGGTGCCGAAGACCCCCTGGCGCGCCTGCACGCCCACATCCGCAACACCCCGCACCGCGTGCTGCTGCTGGCGGAAAGCGCCGGGCGGCGCGAGAGCCTGCTCGATTTCCTGCGCGCCTCTCAGTTGAGCCCGCCGGCCTTCGACTCGCTGGCCGAGTTCCAGGCCCATGCCGAGGAAAAGGTGGGCATTGCCACGGCCGCCGTCACGACGGGCTTCAGCTGGCTCGGCGACGGCATCGACTTCGTGACCGAGACCGAGCTGTTCGCCGCTGGCGCCACCACGCGGCGGCGCAAGAAGCAGGAGCAGGTGAGCGATGTCGAGGCGCTGATCAAGGACCTGTCCGAGCTCAACGTGGGCGACCCGGTGGTGCACAGCGCGCACGGCATCGGCCGCTACCACGGGCTCATCAACATGGACGTGGGCCAGAAGAACCCCGATGGCACGCCCGCGCTGCAAGAGTTTTTGCACCTCGAATACGCCGACAAGGCGGTGCTGTACGTGCCCGTCAGCCAGCTGCAGCTCATCAGCCGCTACACGGGCGTGAGCGCCGACGAGGCGCCGCTGCACAAGCTGGGCAGCGGCCAGTGGGAGAAGGCCAAGCGCAAGGCAGCGGAGCAGGTGCGCGACTCCGCGGCCGAGCTGCTCAACATCTACGCCCGCCGCGCGGCGCGCGAAGGCCACGCCTTCCGCTACTCGCCACAGGACTACGAGCAGTTCGCCAACGACTTCGGCTTCGAGGAAACGGCCGACCAGAACGCGGCCATCCACGCCGTCATCCAGGACATGATCTCGCCCCGCCCCATGGACCGCCTGGTCTGCGGCGACGTGGGCTTCGGCAAGACCGAGGTGGCCCTGCGCGCGGCCTTCGTGGCCGTCACGGGCGGCAAGCAGGTGGCGTTCCTCGCCCCGACCACGCTGCTGGCCGAGCAGCACTACCAGACGCTGATGGACCGCTTCGGCAAGTGGCCGGTGAAGGTGGCCGAGGTGTCGCGCTTCCGTTCGGGCAAGGAGATCACCTCTGCCATCAAGGGCATCGGCGACGGCACGGTGGACATCGTGGTGGGCACGCACAAGCTGCTCTCCGAATCCACCCAATTCCACAACCTGGGCCTGCTCATCATCGACGAGGAGCACCGCTTCGGCGTGCGCCACAAGGAGCAGATGAAGGCGCTGCGCGCCGAGGTGGACGTGCTGACCCTCACCGCCACGCCCATCCCGCGCACGCTGGGCATGGCGCTGGAGGGCCTGCGCGACCTGTCTGTGATCGCCACGGCGCCCCAGCGGCGCCTGGCCATCAAGACCTTCGTGCGCAACGAGGGCACGGGCGTGATCCGCGAGGCCGTGCTGCGCGAGCTCAAGCGCGGCGGGCAGTGCTACTTCCTGCACAACGAGGTCGAGACCATCGAGAACCGGCGCCAGAAGCTGGAAGAGATATTGCCCGAGGCCCGCATCGCCGTAGCCCACGGCCAGATGCCCGAGCGCGAGCTGGAAAAGGTCATGCGCGATTTCGTGGCGCAGCGCTACAACATCCTGCTGTGCTCGACCATCATCGAGACCGGCATCGACGTGCCCACGGCCAACACCATCATCATGAGCCGCGCCGACAAGTTCGGCCTGGCGCAGTTGCACCAGCTGCGCGGCCGCGTGGGCCGCAGCCACCACCAGGCCTACGCCTACCTCATGGTGCCGGACATCGAGGGCCTGACCAAGCAGGCCGCGCAGCGGCTCGATGCCATCCAGCAGATGGAAGAGCTGGGCAGCGGCTTCTACCTGGCCATGCACGACCTGGAGATCCGCGGCGCGGGCGAGGTGCTGGGCGAGAACCAGAGCGGCAACATGCTGGAGGTGGGGTTCCAGCTCTACAACGAGATGCTGTCGGAGGCCGTGCGCTCGCTCAAGGCGGGCAAGGAGCCCGACCTGCTGGCGCCGCTGTCCGTCACCACCGACATCAACCTGCACGCGCCCGCGCTGTTGCCCAATGACTACTGCGGCGACGTGCACCTGCGCCTGTCGTTCTACAAGAAGCTGGCCACCGCCAAGACCACCGACCAGATCGACAGCCTGCTGGAGGAGATCGTGGACCGCTTCGGCAAGCTGCCGCCGCAGGCGCAGACCCTGATCGACGTGCACCGCCTGCGCTGCATGAGCCAACCCTACGGCGTGGTCAAGGTGGATGCGGCGCCCGGCGTGATCCACATCACCTTCAAGCCGCAGCCGCCGATCGATCCGATGAATATCATCCACCTGATCCAGAAGAACAAACACATCAAGCTGGCCGGCAACGAGAAGCTGCGCATCGAACGCGAACTGCCCGAGGCCAAGGACCGGGTGCAGATGGTGCGCGACGTGCTGCGCAGCCTGGGGCAGCCGCTGGCGCAGGGCGCGCCCGCCTGACGAATGGCTTGCGGCGACGCCGTGGCGAGCGGCATGCCGCGTGCGGTGCTGGGGGCCTTCCAGCCGGGGCGCCCCGCCATCTGGCTGGACCCTTTGCATTCAGAGCGAAACGTGCCCTGAGCGCAATAAGTACTAGGGCATATAGCTACAAAAATAATAGCACTCTAACCACCAATCGCTGGCGCACACGCCAGCACACCGCGAACGGGTGCAGGAATTGCTTGGACGATGGCACGCGCCGGGATGGCACCGGCGGCCATTCGTTCCAACCGATCCAAGGAGTCCGCCCATGCGTGTTGCACGCCCGATCCCGGCATTTTTCTGCGCCCTCGGCCTCGTGGCCACGGCAGCGCCCGCGCTGGCCCAGGGCACCTACCCGGACCGCCCGGTGAAAGTGATCGTCGCGCTCCCCGCTGGCGGCAGCGCCGACATGATCGCGCGCATGGTGGGCCAGAAGATGGCGGCCGAACTGGGCCAGCCGTTCGTGGTGGACAACAAGGCGGGCGCTTCGGGCCAGATCGGCACGCCCATGGTGGCCCGTGCGGCGCCGGACGGCTACACAATCATGGTGTCGCCCGCGTCGTTCCTGACCACCAACAAGAGCATCTTCAAGACCCTGCCCTATGACCCGCAAGCCGACTTCGTGCCCATCACCAAGCTGGTGAACCAGCCGATGGTGCTGGTGGCCAAGGACGCGCAGAAGTTTCCGAGCGTGGCCGCCGTGCTGCAGGCGGCCCGGGCCGCGCCGGGCCGGGTGACCTACGCATCGTCGGGCGACGGCAGCCCGCAGCACCTGGCGGCGCTGATGTTCGGCACCCGCACGCAATCGAGCATGCTGCATGTGCCGTACAAGGGCGGTGCCCCGGCCATCAACGACACGCTGGCGGGCAACGTGGACCTCATGTTCGCCGTGCTGCCCGAAGCGTTGCCGCACATCCAGTCGGGCAAGCTGCAGGCGCTGGCGGTGATGAGCGCGCAACGTTCGGCAGTGCTGCCGCAGGTGCCCACCATGGCGGAAAGCGGCGTGCCGCAGGTGGAACTGTCGGCCTGGGTCGGCCTGCTGGCACCGGCCAGGACGCCGCAGCCCGTCATCGACCGGCTGCGCAGCGCCGCCCACGCCGCCTTGGCGGGCGACACCCAGGCCCGGCTGGCAGCCAGCGGCATGGAAGTGGCGCCAGGCACCACCCAGCAACTGCAGAACACCATCGCCGCGGAAATCAAACTGCACGCCGAACTGGTCAAGGCGGCCGGGCTGGCGCCCCAGTGAAGCAACGAGGCGGGAGCGGCAGCGATCACGGCAGAGGCAGGCAGCGGCAGGCGACCTGGGGATAATCCCCGCTGTGTCCCGGAACGCCGCTGCTGCGCGCCGGGCAGTCCCCTCCCCTTCCCTTTGTCTTCGCCGCAGGATCTTTCCTCCCCCCATCCATGAGTGCCGCCACCGAATTCGCTCCCGGCCTTGTCGTCCAAGGCCTCTCCACCCCGCTGTCCCTGTCGGACTTCAAGCTCATCGCATTCGACATGGACTCCACCCTGATCAACATCGAGTGCGTGGACGAGATCGCCGACGCGGCGGGCCGCAAGGCCGAAGTGGCCGCCATCACCGAGGCCGCCATGCAGGGCCTGATCACCGACTACAAGGAAAGCCTGCGCCAGCGCGTGGCCCTGCTGCGCGGCGTGACCGTCGGGCACCTGGAACATGTGTTCGCCGAGCGGCTGCGCTTCAACCCCGGCGCCAAAGAACTGGTGGCCGCGGCCCGCTCCGCGGGCTTGACCACGCTGCTGGTCTCGGGCGGCTTCACGTTCTTCGCCGACCGGGTCCGCGCCGGGCTGGGCATCGATCTCGCGCGGTCGAACCAGCTGGAGGTCGAGGACGGCGTGCTCACCGGCCGCATGGTGGACCAGGCCTGGGGCGACATCTGCGACGGCGCCGAGAAACGCCGGACGCTGCTGGAAGTGGCCTCGCTCCTGGGCATTTCGCCCAGCCAGGCCATTGCCGTGGGTGACGGCGCCAACGACCTGCCCATGATGGGGGCCGCGGGCCTGTCGGTGGCCTACCACGCCAAGCCGGCGGTGCGGGCCCAGGCCAAGGTGGCCATCAACGAAGGCGGGCTGGATCGCCTGCTGGAAGTGCTGCGCTGACGCCCTGGCGTGCCCATCGGCGCGCCACTCCGAATGCTATTCTTTCAATAGCAATCAAGCCAAACGATACTAGGGCATCAGCCTCTTTTCATTCGAATGGCGATCCACTGAATCACATAAGAGAATCGCTCGTTATATCGATATGAAAATAAAAGAATGGCGCATGCCCGCGCCCTTCACTACATTCGCGTCTTCCGACGGCGCGCGCTGGGGCGCCCGCCGACCGATCCAACCGACTGAAATGAAAGCCCTCTCCATGCTGAAGAAAACGCTGTCCGCCATTGCCGTTGCCACCCTGGCCTTCTCGGCGCATGCCGCCGATGTGCTCAAGGTCGCGGCCTCGGCGGTGCCGCATGCGGAAATCCTGAACTTCGTGAAGCCGCAACTCAAGGCCCAGGGCGTGGACCTGCAGGTCAAGGAATTCAGCGACTACATCCAGCCCAATGCCGCGGTGGAAGACAAGCAGCTGGACGCCAACTTCTTCCAGCACCAGCCCTACCTGGACAGCTACAACAAGGACCGCAAGAGCAGCATCGTCGCCGTGCCCGACGGCAAGGTGCACGTGGAGCCCTTCGGCGCCTACTCCCGGAAAATCAAGGCCGTGGGCGAACTCAAGGAAGGCGCTCTGGTCGCCATCCCCAACGACCCGTCCAACGCTGGCCGCGCGCTGATCCTGCTGCAAAAGCAGGGCCTGATCGAGCTGAAGGACCCCAAGAACATCACGGCCACCCCGATCGACATCGTGAAGAACCCCAAGAAGCTCAAATTCCGCGAACTCGAAGCCGCCCTGCTGCCGCGCGCGCTGCAGGACGTGGACCTGGCGCTCATCAACACCAACTACGCCATCGAGGCCAAGCTCAACCCCACCAAGGACGCGCTGTTCATCGAAGGCGCCGACTCGCCCTACGCCAACCTGGTGGCCGCGCGCGCCGACCGCGCCAACGACCCCCGCATCCAGAAGCTGGTGAAGGCGCTGCACACGCCGGAAGTGAAGAAGTTCATCCAGGACAAGTACCAGGGCGCCGTGGTGCCCGCGTTCTGAGGGCCGGACCAACGTCGCGCCTGCGGGGCCCGCACGCACCGGCACACGCGGCGATGCGTGCGGGCCGCGTCGCCTGCAGACGGCCGTCGCCTCCGTTGGCCAGCGCCATCAGCGCACCGGCGCTTTGAGCCGCCGGACTCCGATGGGGCTCAGAACACCATGCCCCCGGCAACGTCGATGGTCGTTCCGGTGACCCATCCACCGCGCTGCGACACCGCGAACGCCACGGCGTCGGCGATGTCCGCCGGCGTCCCCACCCGGCCGAGCGGCGTCTTGCCGACCAGCATGTCGACCATTTCCTTGGGGGCATCGGCACTGCCTTCCGTTTTCACGAAGCCCGGGGCGATGCCCACCACCCGGATCTGGCGGGGTCCAAGCTCTATGGCCAGCGAACGCGTCAGCGTGTCGACGGCGCCCTTGGTGGCCGAGTAGGCATGCACCACCGGGTAGGGACTCTTGGCCAGCCCCGAACTGATGTTGACCACGACGCCACCCGCCGGCAGCACGCGCGCAGCAGCCTGCGTGGTCAAAAGCAAACCCCGCACGTTGAGCGCGAAGTGGTCATCGATGCTGTCCGCCGTCAGCGAATCCAGCGAGTCCATGCGGTAGATGCCCGCGTTGTTCACGAGGATGTCCAGCCGACCGAACTGTGCAAGGGCAGCATCGATCAACGGCTGGATCTGCGATGGCTGCGAGAGGTCTGCCTGCGCGGCGACTGCCCGGCCACCGGCGGCGGTGATGCGGCGCACAACGGCGTCCGCGTCCGATGCAGCGGTGGCGTAGTTCACGACGATGGACGCGCCATCGGCGGCCAGTCGCTCGGCGATGCCGGCACCGATGCCTTTGGACGAACCGGTGACGATCGCGACCTTGCCTGAGAGTGAGCTCATGGATGTTCCTTTGGGGTGATGAGGGTGGAGGAATGAAGTGTTGGGATTCCCATCGGCGCCGGGGCCGGAGAAGCGCCAACGATAGGCACAACGTCGCTTCAGATAAATGGGTGCTCGCGGCATGCGGAATGAAGCAGTGCTTCACAATCGGCGCCATGTCCCCCGATCTCCTTGCCCCCATTGCCGCGTTCGCGCGCGTTGCGCACCATGCGAGCTTCACCCGGGCCGCCGCGGAACTGGGTGTGTCGCCCTCGGCGCTGTCGCAGACGATCCGCAAGCTGGAAGCCAGTCTGGGTGTGCGGCTGCTCGACCGTTCGACGCGGCGCGTCGGCGTCACTGAACTGGGCCAGCGGTTCCTGGCACAGGCGCAGCCGAGCCTGGCGTCGTTGGCGCTTGCCATCGAAGGCATGAACGAGTCGCGGGACAGGCCGTCAGGGCTGCTGCGGCTCAATGTTTCGCGCACCGCCGCCGACATCGTGGTGCTACCGCACCTGCAGGCGTTCCTCGCGGAGTTCCCGGACATCACGCTCGACCTGCATTGCGACAACGCGCTGCTCGACATCGTGGCTGGCGGCTTCGATGCCGGCATCCGACTGGGGGAGTATCTGGCGCAGGACGTGGTGGCCGTGCCCATCGGCGGGCGGCAGCGCATCGCAACGGTGGCGTCCCCCCGTTACCTGCGAGGACGCGCCTTGCCGCAGGTGCCCCAGGACCTGGCCGGCCATCGCTGCCTCAACGTGCGGCTGGGCGGAGGGATCTACCGCTGGGAATACACGAACAGGGGGCGCGCGGTCGAGGTGGAAGTGCAGGGGCCGCTGATCTCGAACGACGGAGACATCCTGGTCGCGGCAGTGCGTGCCGGCGCCGGCATCGCCTGCGTGTTCGAAGTGCAGGTGGCCGACGACCTCGCCGCAGGCCGGCTGATGCCGGTGCTCAAGCCCTGGTGGCCGACCTTTCCGGGCTTCTACCTCTACCACCCGAGCCGCACCCACGTGCCGCGCAAGCTGCGCGTGTTCATTGACTTCCTGCAGGCCCGCGCGAAGCCCTGAAGGCCGCGCCACGCTGCACCAAAGGGGCAGCACAGCGATCGAGCGAAGGCGCTGCGGCTCGGTGATCCGCACGTGGCGGCACCGCCGCCGGCGCGCTCACTCGCTCGCTCGCCGGATCAATCGCCCTGCAGGCTGCGCGCCACCCACCACGCCAGCGCAAACATGGTGGCACCCGTCAACGTGTCGAGCACTCGCCACGCGCGCGGATTGGCGAACACGTGCTGCAGCCGCCGACCCGCGAAGGCCAGCACGAGAAACCACAGCAGGCTGGCGCAGGCGGCACCCACCACGAAGACCCACTTCAGGCCGCCATCCTGCCGCGCGCCAATCGACCCGATCAGCACCACGGTGTCCAGGTACACGTGCGGATTGAGCAGCGTGATGACGGCCAGCGCGCCGACGACGCCCAGTGCACTGCGTTCGGCCCGCCCCGTTGCGGCCAGCGCCGCCTGCGGCGCGCAGAACGCCCGGTGCCACGCAAAGCATCCGTACGCGAACAGGAACACCGCCCCGCCCAACGTCAGGCACCACGCCAGCGTGGGCGATCGGCCCAGCAGCTGCGCCATGCCGGCCACGCCCACCGCCACCAGCAACGCGTCGCTGATGACGCACCAGGCAATGCAGGCGCGTACATGGCGGCCCTGCACGGCCTGGCGCAGCACAAACAGGTTCTGTGCGCCGATGGAGACGATCAACGTCAGGCACACCGTGAATCCGGCCAGCCACGAGGCGGAGACGGAAGCGGCAGAAAAGGAGGGGGGCGAGGCGATCCACATGGGTGAATTGTCCGAACCGCATTGATTTAAGTAAACTTAAAATCTCTAAGTAATATGAAGCAAAACTAATGCTCGACTATGCCGGTCTGGAAGCCTTGGCGGCCGTGGTGCGCGAAGGCAGCTTCGAGCGCGCTGCGCGCAAGCTGCACGTCACGCCCTCGGCCATCTCGCAACGCGTGAAGCAGTTGGAAGAGCGCGCAGGCCAGGTGCTGGTGCTGCGCGGAACGCCGTGCACGGGCACCGACGCGGGCCGCCGGCTCTGCCTGCACGTGGAACAGGTGGCCTTGCTGGAAAACGAACTGCGCCGTGCCAACCCTACGTTGATGCCCGACACCCAGGCGCCAGCCCCCACATTGAAGCTGGCGGTGAATGCCGATTCGCTGTCGACCTGGTTCATGGACGCGATGGCGGCCTTCACTGCAGGAGGCAACGAGCTGCTGGACATCCGCATCGACGACCAGGAACACACCGCCCAGCGACTGCGCGAAGGCGAGGTGATCGCCGCCGTCACCGCCAGCGCCGGCAGCATCGCGGGCTGCAACACCTGGCCGCTGGGCGCCATGCACTATGTGGCGGTCGGCAGCCCGCCATTCGTGGAGCGCCACTTCGGCGGCGGCGTGACGCCCGAGACTGCCGCGCTCGCGCCCATGATGGTCTATGGCCGCAACGACCGCCTGCAGGACCAGTGGCTGCAGCGCCAGGGCCTGGCCTCGCGCCGCCACCCGCCCCGCCACTTCATGCCGTCCAACCAGGGCTTCCTGCGCAGCTGCGAGGTCGGCATGGGCTGGGGCATGCACCCCACCGTGCTGATCGAACGGCAACTGGCCGATGGCACGCTGGTGGAGCTGCGGCCGCAGGCGGGGATGGACGTGCCGCTGTACTGGGCGCTGCCGCGCTCGGCCCAGGCGGGGCTGGAGCGGCTCACGCGCTGCGTGATGGCGGCGGCGGGGGCCTGGCTGGGCGACGGCACGGCGCGACCATCGCTTGCTGCGCGTCAAACCCCTTGACGCCGGAACGGGCATGCTCTGCCCCGGCCCGGCCCGGCCCGGTCCAACCCACCCGACTTCAACCACCGCGCAGCCCCGCGCACCGATCCGATGGATTCAACCGCCCCCCTTCAGCCCCCCGTCCGGCACACCCTGGACCTGGCGGGCATCACCGACCTCGTGCACGGCTTCTACGCCGACGTGCGCGCCGATGCCCTGCTGGGCCCCGTGTTCGACGCGGCGCTGCAGGACCGCTGGGAGCCGCACCTGGCCCGCATGGTGGACTTCTGGAGCACGGTGGCGCTGGGCAGCCGGCGCTACCGCCGCAACGTGCTCGCGCGGCACGGCGCGCTGGAGGGCGTGACGCCGGCGCATTTCGCGGCCTGGGTGGGACTGTGGCGGCAGCACACCGAGCGCCGCTTCCCGCCGGAGGTCGCGCATTCGCTGCAGCAGGCCGCGCACGGTGTGGCCCGCGCGCTGTTCCGCAAATGCTTCGGGCACCTGCCGGCCTGCGACAGGCCGGCCGGCGGCCACTGAGGGCGCGCGTGGCGGCGGTTCAGCGCCGGGACGCCGGGCCCTGCCCGGCCTGGGCGCGCAGGGGCTCCAGCAGGGCCGACAGGCCGTTGTGGTCGATCTCGTGCATGAGGGCCAGCAGCCGGCCCAGATCGCCGCGCGGAAAGCCTTCGCGGGCGAACCAGTTCAGGTAGTTGCCCTGCAGGTCCGCAATGGCGTGGCCCTTGTACTTGCCGTAGGGCATCTGGACGGTCAGCAGGCGCTGCAGTTGTTCCGGATCCATGGCGGCTCAGCCCCCGGCCCGCTTGACGGTGTGGCCCCGTTGCCGCAGCACGTCCATCACGCGCTCGACATGGTCGCCCTGCACCTCGATCACGCCGTCCTTCACGGTCCCGCCGCTGCCGCACGCGGCCTTGAGCTGCTTGCCCAGCAGCGCCAGCGCAGCCTCGTCGAGCGCCACGCCCTTCACCACCGTGACCGCCTTGCCGCCCCGCCCCTTGGTCTCGCGAGAGACCCGCACGGTGCCATCGCCCACCGGCACCGCGCGGACCGCCTGGCAGGCGCACTGCGCCACGGGCTGGCGGCAGCCGGGGCACATGCGGCCCGATTCGGTCGAATAGACGAGGCCGCCCAGGTCGCTCAGGCGCATGGCGGCACCCCCTGGGCTTTGAAGAAAACGGCGGCAGTGGCAATCAGGCGCATGGCGAGGGGCCCGGGGCGCGGGCGAAGGACGGCGGGCAAAAAGTGAAGGCAGGAAATGAGGCAGGAAAGGCCTCAAAGACCGCGAATTATCCGCATCCCGCCCCAGGGCGGCACAATCGCGGGTTCCCTCCTTCGCGCCCCGGTGCGCGCCTGCCATGCCTTTTGCTTCCCTCGGCCTCTCGCCCGCCCTTGTCCACGCCGCCGATGCGATGGGCTTCACCACGCCCACGGCGGTCCAGGCCGAGGCCATTCCGGCCGTGCTGCGCGGCGCCGACGTGCGGGCCTGCGCGCAGACCGGTTCGGGCAAGACCGCCGCCTTCGCCTTGCCGCTGCTGCAGCAGTGCCTGCCGCACACGCTGGCCCAGGCCGGCCGGGGCGCGCGCCGCGTGCGGGCCCTGGTGCTGGTGCCCACGCGCGAGCTGGCGGAGCAGGTCGGCGAGGTCCTGCGCGATCTGGCCCGGCACCTGCTGCCGCAGCGCCTGGCGGTTGCCGTGGTGTTCGGCGGCGTCTCCATCAACCCGCAGATGATGGGCCTGCGCAGCGGGGCCGACATCGTCGTCGCCACGCCGGGCCGCCTGCTGGACCTGGTGGACCACAACGCGGTGGCGCTCTCCGCCGTGCAGACCCTGGTGCTGGACGAGGCAGACCGCCTGCTCGACTTAGGCTTCGCGGAGGAACTGAACCGCGTGCTGGCCCTGTTGCCCGTGGAGCGGCAGAACCTGCTGTTTTCGGCCACCTTCGCGCCGGCGGTGGCCGCGCTGGCCGACGGCCTGCTGCGCGAGCCGGTGCGCATCGAGATCGCCCACTCGCCCGAGACCACGCCCGACATCGCCCAGCGCGCCATCGCCGTGGACCCGGGCCGGCGCACGCAGCTGCTGCGCCACCTGGTGCAGACGCACGAATGGTCGCGCGTGCTGGTGTTCGTGGCCACGCAGTACGCGGCCGAGCACGTGGCCGAGAAGCTCTACCAGGCGGGCATCTTCGCCTCGCCCTTCCATGGGGGGCTGAGCCAGGGCGCGCGCAAGCAGGTGCTGCAGGAGTTCAAGGACGACCGCTGGCAGGTGGTGGTGACGACCGACCTCGCCTCGCGCGGGATCGACATCGCGCAACTGCCCGTGGTGGTCAACTTCGACCTGCCCCGCTCGGTGACCGATTACGTGCACCGCATCGGCCGCACCGGCCGCGCGGGCGAGACCGGCGTGGCCGTGAGCTTCGTGAGCGCCAGCACCGAGGCGCACTGGCGCCTGATCGAAAAGCGCCAGCGCATGGCCCTGCCGCTGGAGCAGATCCTCGGCTTCGAGCCCACCGAGGCCGCGCCCGCCGCCCCGCCGGGCAACGGCGGCATCAAGGGCAAGCGCCCGAGCAAGAAAGACAAGCTGCGGGCGGCCGCGGCCCGCCAGGGCCAGGAGAACGGCGGCGCGGACGACTGAGCCGCGCCAGCCGTCGTCGCTCGATCAGCCCCGGGTGCGCGGGTACAGCGGGTAGGCCGGGTCGGTGTAGCCCGGGGTGGACGGGTGGCCCGGGGCCACCAGCTCGTTCACCAGCGCTTCGTCCTGCGCGGTGATCTCCACGCCCAGCGCGGGCGCGTAGTCCTGCCACTGCGCCAGGGTGCGCGGGCCGGCGATCACGGCGCTCACGGCGCGGTGCGCCAGCACCCAGGCCGTGGCGAACTGGGCCAGCGTCACGCCGCGTTCCTCGGCATGTTGTTTCAACTGCTGCGCGATCTGCAGCGATTCCTCGCGGAACTCGGTCTCGGCCATGCGCTTGTCGCCGCGTGCCGCGCGCGTGCCCTCGGCGGGCGGCTGGCCCGGCAGGTACTTGCCGGTGAGCACGCCGCGCGCGATCGGGCTGTAGGGCACCACGCCCACGCCGTGGTGCGCGCAGGCCGGCAGGATCTCCACCTCGGGCATGCGGTTGAGCAGGTTGTAGTACGGCTGGCAGACCACGGGCCCGGGCAGGCCCATGCGCGCCGCCAGATGCACCAGCTCCGTGATGCGCCAGGCGCGGAAGTTGGACACGCCCCAGTAGCGGATCTTGCCGGCGCGCAGCAGCGCATCGATGGCGAACAACGGCTCCTGCAGGTCCATGTCGTTGACGTCGCGGTGCAGGTACAGGATGTCCACGTGGTCGGTCTGCAGCCGGGCCAGGCTGGCATCCACCTCGCGCAGCATCCAGGTGCGGGAATACTGCGATTCGTTCACCCGGTCGGACATCTTGTTGCCCAGCTTGGTCGCCAGCACCCAGTCATGGCGCTGGCCCTTGAGCAACCCGCCCAGCATCGTTTCCGAGGCGCCCCGGGTGTACACGTCGGCCGTGTCGATGAAGTTCACGCCGCGCTCGCGCGCGTCGGCCACGATGGCCGCGGCCTCGTCGCGCCCCGTCTGGTCGCCGAACATCATGGTGCCCAGGCACAGGGCGGAGACTTGCAGGTTGCTGCGGCCAAGGCGGCGGTATTGCATGGCAGGGACCTTTCGGTGAAAAGAAAATGAGGGAGAAGAAGCGAACCCGGCGGGCGCGCGCGGGAGGTCAGTAGTGCGGCGGCAGTTCGTCGCGCAGGCTGCGCACGGCCGCCCCGCCGCCTTCGGGGATCTGCTGGCGCAGCTGGGACACCTCGGCGATGAGCCGGTCGATCTGCTGCTGTTGCCGGTAGATGGTGAGGTTGAGCTGGTCGAGCAGGTCTTCGGCGAAGCTGGCCTTGATCTCCAGCTCGTTCAGGCGCTGTTCGTTGGGATGGGTGTCGGGCATGCCGCTATTGGAACCCAAACCACGCTTCACCCGCCGCCGGTGCCTGGCGACGCCCCCAGCACCCGTGCCACCAGCTGTCGGGCGGGGGTCGGCAGCGCGTCCAGCTGCCGCACGCACAGCACCAGCGATCGGGCGGCCCACGCATCGCCCAGGGCCACGGCCCGCACGCCGGCCGAACGGCCGCAGCGCTGCACCACGGCGCGCGGCACCACGGCCAGGCCCACGCCCTGCCCCACCATGCGGCAGACCGCCTCGAAGCTGCCAAGGCGGATGCGGTAGCGCGGGCGGGTGCCCAGCCGGCGGGCATGGCTTGCGAGGTGGTCGTCCAGCGCGCTGCCGGCCGACAGGCCCACCAGTTCCCAGTCCAGCACCTCGGCGAATGCGATGCGGCGGCGCGCCGCCAGCGCATGGCCGCGCGGCACCACCAGCACCAGCGGGTCCGCCCCCAGCACGAAAGCCTGCAAGCCCGCGGCATCGACCGAATCGGCCAGCACGCCGATCTCGCACACGCCGTGGCGCAAGGCGTCCACGATCTCGTGGCTGGGGCGCTCCAGCAGGTCCACCGACATGCCGGGATGGTCGTGCAGGAAACCCGCCAGCCGGTCGGGCAGCCAGTCGCTCAGCGCGGCGCTGTTGCACATCAGGCGCACGTGGCCGCGCAGGCCCGAGGCATGGTCGCCCAAGTCCCCCTGCATGCGCTCGATCTGCTGCAGCACGATCAACGCGTGCTGCAGCAAGGTCCGCCCGGCGGGGGTGGGCGACACACCGCGCCGCGTTCGCAGCAGCAGCGGCACGCCCAGCGCGGATTCCATGCCGCGAATGCGCTCGCTGGCCGACGCCAGCGTGATGCAGCTGGCTGATGCGCCGGCGGTGATGGTGCCCGCCTCCAGCACGTTGGCGAACAGTCGCAGATCGGTCAGGTCGAAAGCCATGGGCGCCAAGGTAGCACGCCCTGCCTACGGCCTCGCCTGAGGCAGGCTGCGCCGAATCCCGATTGCCGCGCCGACGGGCGCCTCCAACAATCCACGGCATGACCGCATCGCTCACCCCCACCGCCTTCCTCGCGGCCACGGCCGTCTTCCTGCTCGCCGGGTGCGTCAAGGGCGTGGTGGGCCTGGGACTGCCGACCGTCGCGATGGCGCTCCTGGCCCTGGTCATGCCCCCCGCCCAGGCGGCGGCCTTGCTGGTGGTGCCTTCGCTCGTGACCAATGTGCTGCAGCTGCGGCCCCTGTCGGGTCTGGGGCCGATGGTGCGCCGGCTGGGCGGCATGCAGCTGGGCGTGTGCGCGGGCACGCTCGCGGGGGCGGCGTGGATCGGCGCGCCCGCCGGCCAGGGGGCGGCGGTGGCGCTGGGCACCGTGCTGGTCCTGTACGCCGCCTGGGGCCTGCGCGGCGCCCCGCTGCAGGTACCGGCGCGCGCCGAACGTTGGCTGGGGCCGGCCGTGGGCGTGGCAACGGGCCTGGTCACGGCCGCCACCGGCGTGTTCGTGGTGCCGGCGGTGCCCTACCTGCAGTCGCTGGGCCTGGCGCGGGACGAGCTCGTGCAGGCCATGGGCCTGTCGTTCACCGTCTCCACCCTGGTGCTGGGCGCCGGGCTGGCGGCCAACGGGGCGTACCCGGGCGCGGCGGCTCTGTCGTCCATGGTGCTGCTGGTGCCCGCCGTCATCGGCATGGCGGCCGGCCAGTGGCTGCGGGGGCGCCTGTCGCCGGCACGGTTCAAGGCCTGCTTTTTCATCGGCCTGGGGCTGTTGGGCCTCTACATGGCCGTGCGCGGGCTGGTGTCCCTGCAGGCCTGACCGGTGCGGCCATGAAAAAAGGGCGCCATGGCGCCCTCGGGGTGGTCAGGGCAGCGCCAGCGGGCGCCGCGCCGGTCCGCAGCCGGCCGGTCAGGCGCGCACTGCCTGGCCCAGCCGGGCCACGCCCTCGCGGATCTTGTCCACATCGGCCGTGGCGAACGACAGGCGCAGCGTGGCGTGGTCGGGCTGCGCGCAGAAGAACGGCGTGCCGGGCACGAAGGCCACGCCCTGCTCGATGGCCTTCTTGGCCAGCACGTTGCCGTCGGCCACCTGGCCGCGCGCGCCGGTGAGGCGCGCCCAGACGAACAGGCCGCCCTGCGGCTGCACGAACGCGATGGCATCGCCCAGTTCCTTGCGCAGCGCATCGCCCATGGCCTGGGCGCGCTCGGCATACACCGCGCGCACCTTGGCCAGCGTGGCGGGCATGCGGCCGGCCTTGAGGTACTGCGCGGCCGTGGCCTGCGCGAAGGTGCTGGTGTGCGCGTCGCTGAACTGCTTGCACATGGTGGCCTTGGCCAGCAGCTCGGCCGGCGCGATGAGCCAGCCCACGCGCAGGCCGGGGCTCAGCACCTTGCTCAGGCTGCCGCAGTGCACCAGCAGGTCGCGGCTGCCGGGCACGTCGGCCGACAGCGCCAGCAGGCTGGGCGGCGGCGCCTCGCCGAAGTACAGGTCGCCGTAGGGGTCGTCCTCGACGATCAGCGTCTGGTGGCGGGCGGCCATCTCCAGCACCTTTCGGCGGCGCTCCAGGCTCAGCAGCGCGCCGCTGGGGTTGCCGAAGGTGGGGATAAGGTAGACGAACTTGGGGCGGTGCTCGGCGATGAGCTTTTCCAGCGCGTCGGTGTCCACGCCTTCGCCATCGACCGGCGCGCTGATCAGCTCGGCGCCATAGAGGCGAAAGCACTGGATGGTGGCCAGGAAGGTCGGGCCTTCCACGATCACCTTGTCGCCGGGGCTGATGAGCGTCTTGCCCAGCAGGTCCAGCGCCTGCTGGCTGCCGGTGGTGACGATGAGGTTGTCGGTCGCCACGTCCCTGGCGCCCTTGCTGACCATGAAGGCGGCCAGTTGCTCGCGCAGGGGGTTGTAGCCCTCGGTGGCGCCGTACTGCAGGGCCGCGCCCGGCTCCTCGGCCAGGGCCTTATTGGAGGCCTCGCGGATGCCGTCCACATCGAACATCGCGCTGTCCGGAAATCCCCCGGCAAAGCTGATGATGCCGGGCTTGCCCAGCAGCTTGAAAAGCTCGCGGATGGCGGAGGTCTCTACGTTGTTCAGTCGGTCGGCGAATTGCAGGGGCATGGTCGGGGTCTCACTTTCTGGATGCGATTGTCGCCAAATCGGCGTGGCGTTTTCCTGCGTGTGGTGCCAGTGCACGCGGCCGGCGCGCCGGGGCCGCGGCGTGCCGCCCCGGCCCCGGTGGCGAAATGCTGCGCCGCTGCGGCCGACACGGCATTCAGCGGGCGGCGTTGGCCGCCGCAGGCCGCGGGCCCAGCTGCTGCCACAGGTAGGCGAACTCCAGCGCCAGCAGGTGGGCGCGCTGCGCGTTGTCGGCCGCGCCGCCGTGGCCGCCTTCGGTGTTCTCGTAGTACAGCAGGTCGTGCCCCTGCGCCAGCATGCGCGCGGCCATCTTGCGCGCGTGGCCGGGGTGCACCCGGTCGTCGCGTGTCGAGGTGGTGAACAGCACCCGGGGATAGCGCGCATCGGCCCGCACCTGGTGGTAGGGGCTGTAGCGCGCGATGAAGGCCCAGTCGGCCGGGTCGTCCGGATCGCCGTACTCGGCCATCCACGACGCGCCCGCCAGCAGCGTGTGATAGCGCCGCATGTCCAGCAGCGGCACCTGGCAGACCACCGCGTTGAACAGGTCGGGCCGCTGCACCATCACCGCGCCCACCAGCAGCCCGCCATTGCTGCCGCCCTGGATGCCCAGGTGCGCGGGCCGGGTCACGCCGCGCGCGATCAGGTCCTGTGCGATGGCGATCAGGTCGTCGTAGCTGCGCTGCTTGTGTTCGCGCACCGCCGCTTGGTGCCACGCCGGGCCGTACTCGCCGCCGCCGCGCAGGTTGGCCACCACCAGCACGCCGCCCTGCTCGCACCAGGCCCGGCCGTAGTCGGCGGCGTACCAGGGCGTGAGCGCATGCTCGAAGCCGCCGTAGCCGTAGATCAGCGTGGGGTTGCCGCCATCGGCCTGCGCGCCGCGCGGCCACAGCACGAAATACGGCACGCGCGTGCCGTCGGCCGAGGTGGCGAAGCACTGCTCGGTGCGCATGCCTTCGGCATCGAAGCGCGCCGGCCCGGCCTTGAGCAACTCGCGCTCGTCATCGGCGGTGCTGGCCAGGAACAGCGAGGCGGGCGTGGTGAAGTCGGTGTACGACAGCAGGTAATGCTCGGCCAGCGGGTCGTCGGCCAGCAGCGGGTCGTACAGGGCCGTCACGCCCAGTTGGCCGGGGAACGGCGTGTCCACCGCGCGGCCGACGAAGGGAACGCCCTCGCCCCCGGGCCGGTGCCACAGCTCCAGCCGCTCGGCCACGTTGTCCATCACCTGCAGCAGCACGTGGTCGCGCGTGGTGTCGTAGCCGGCCAGCGAGCGCGTGGCCGTGGGGGTGAACAGCGCCGCAGCCCGGCGCTCGCCACGCAGCCAGGCCGCCGCGTCGGCATGCAGCAGCGAGCCGGCGGCGAAGTGCGCCTCCCCCAGCACCAGGTCGCTGCGCAGTTCCAGGAGCAGCGTGCCGCGCACGAAGTCGGGAATGGCGTCGTCCGGCACGTCCAGCCGCACGGGGGCGGCATCCGGCGCTTCGGCAGGCCCCTCGGTCAGCCAGACCTCGTGGCGGTAGAAGTCGATCATGCGGGTGAACACGGTGCGCTCGAAGCCCGGCGTGCGGTCCACGCCCACCCCCACGCCCACGTCCGACGCCTCGCCCTCGAACACCGTGACCGCGCTGGCCAGCGGCGTGCCGCGCCGCCAGCGCTTGACGATGCGGGGGTAGCCCGATTCGGTCAGAGAGCCCTCGCCGAAATCGGTGCTCACGTAGACCGTCTCGGCGTCGATCCAGGTCACGTCCGACTTGGCCTCAGGCAGGGCGAAACCCGCTTCGACGAACTGCCGCGACACCAGGTCGAACTCGCGGATCACCGTGGCATCGGCCCCGCCGCGCGAGAGCGACACCAGGGCGTGGCGGTACTCCGGGCCCAGCACCTCGGCCCCGCCCCAGACCCAGTTCTCGTCCTCGGCCAGGGCGAGGGCATCCAGGTCGAGCACCGTTTCCCACGCGGGTTCGGGCGCGCGGTACCCGGCCAGCGTGGTGCGCCGCCACAGCCCGCGGCGGTGGTGCCCGTCCTGCCACAGGTTGTAGAGCCAGTCGCCACGCCGCACCACGCTGGGAATGCGGTCCTTGGCGTCCATGATGTCCAGCAACTGCTCGCGCGTGGGGGCATATTCGGGCCGGGCCGTCAGCACCGCCTCGGAATGCGCATTGCGCTCGCGCACCCAGGCCAGGGCGCGTTCGCTGTCCACCGCTTCGAGCCACTGGTGGGGGTCTTCATCCTGCGCGGGATCGTGGGCGGGCGTTGCGATGGGCGGCGTGGATTCGGGCATGGGTTCCTTGAGGGATGGCGGTCCGGGCCGGCACGGCCGGTCTTCGGGGATTTTCGCCGCCCCGGCTTGCCCTGTGCCGGGCCGGGGTTTGGCCGGAGTTTTGCGGGGCAGCGGGCCCTGCCGCGTCCTACCGCGCGGGCACGGCCGCACCGGTGCCGGCGGGCTCGGACCACCGCGCCGTCCCCTGGCAGGCGGCCGGATGCCGCGGCGCCGGCCCGCTGCAGGGGGACGCATCGCCCTCCCGGTTCAGCCGCCAGTCCATGCGCGCGAGCAGATGGCCCAGCAGCGTGCGGTACAGCGCATCGCCCACCAGCGCATCCTCCACGCCGGCATCCAGGTTCGGGTTGTCGTTGATCTCGATCACATGGGCGCCGGCCGCATTGCACTTGAGGTCCACGCCGTAAAAGCCGTTGCCGACCAGCCGCGCCGCGCGCGTGGCGGCCTGCAGCACCGGCGGCGGCACGGCATCCAGGGACACGGCCTGGGTGCGGCCCTCCACGTACCCGCCGTCTTCGCCGTGCCGCAGGATCTGCCAGTGGCCTTCGCACATGTAGTACTTCGCTGCGAACAGGGGCTCCCCGCCCACCAGGCCGATGCGCCAGTCGAAGTCGGTGTACATGAATTCCTGCAGCAGGATGATCCCGGACTCGCGGAGCATTTCGCGCGCAATGGCGTGCAGCGCCTCGGCGTTCTCGGCCTTCTTCACGCTGCGGCTGAACGAGCCGTCCGGCACCTTCACCACCACCGGGTAGGCCAGGCCCCGCGGCAGATCGCCCAGCGTGCGGCGGCTCACGAGGTGCGTGCGCGGCGTGGCGATGCCGTGGCCCTTGAGCAGCTCGGCCAGGTACGCCTTGTTGGTGCATCGCAGGATGGACACCGGATCGTCGATCACCGGCATGCCCTCGGCCGCGGCTTTCTTGGCGAACTGGAAGGTGTGGTGGTTGACCGCCGTGGTCTCGCGGATGAAGAGCGCATCGAACTGGGTCAGGCGCGAGAAATCCTTCTTCTCGATCAGTTCGACCGCGATGCCCATGCCGTGGCCCACGTCCACGATCTTCTGCAGCGTGCGGCGGCTGGACGGCGGCAGCGGGTCGTTGGGGTCGTGCAGGATGGCCAGGTCCATGCGCGGCGCGGCCACCGGCGCGGCGGGGCGCCAGTGGCGGCGCGTGAAATGCGCCAGGGCCTCGTCGAACAGGCCGTCGCGGTGGGCATCCACATCGCGCGGATCCAGCGATTGCAGCGCGGCGACGTGCCAGCCGGGCGATGGCTCGCGCCGCTGCAGCTGCAACTGCAGCAGCGGGCAGCGGAACAGCTCGAAGCTCTTGCGCGCAAGGGCGGTCAGTTCCGCGTCCTCCGCCAGTCCGAAGAACACGTGCAGGGTGAGCGAGCTGACGGACTGCGGCACGCTGTCCAGCGGACCGATCAGGCGGTCCAGCGCGGCCAGCGAGGCCGCCTGCTGCTTGCCGCGCTGCAGTGCCACGATGGTCTCGACGCTGGGCGTGACCCGGTCGCCCCGCGCTTCGGCCAGCAGCGAGCAGTAGTAGCCCATGCCCAGGTAGCTGTAGTTGCGGCACAGATTGGTGACCTTGCGCGCACGCGCTCGGAGGCGCGGCTCTTCGGCGATGAACGCCTCCGCGGTGACGATGCGCACCCCGGGGTCGCTCCAGCGGAAATCCGAGCGTCTTTCCACCACGATCACATGTTCTGAAGTCACTTCAAGGCTTTCTGGACAGGATGACGGCCGCTGTCCGGCGGCGGCGCCCGTAGCGGGCCATCTTCTTGAATTCGGACAGGCTCACCGACACGCCGCCGTCGCCCTCGCCCGAACGGGCCATCGGGTCCAGCACCCGGAAGACCGTGCCGTCGAAGCCGGTGATGACGACCCAGTGCGGCGCCTTTTCGCGGTGCAGGCGCCACAGGCTGATGAGCACGATGGGCACATGCCCGTGGCGCAACTGCTCGATCACGCCCTCGGGCGAGACGGGCAGCGCGAACACCGGCGCGCCATGCGCGACCAGTTCGGCGCGGAAATCGTCCTCCACGCGCTGGATCACGCGCTTCTTGTGGGGCTCGCGCACGCTGTCCATGAAGAGCGACGAGCCCGCGGCGGCGTACACCGCCACACCGAAGCCACGGCGCAGGGCGGCGCAGGCTAGGCCGAACGGGCCGCAGCCGCCATGGCCCGCGGCCATGAACACCGTGGTCGCCTCGCGCCACAGGCGGATCTCGGCGGCCTGGTCCAGCACGGTGTCCGGCGCCAGGGCCGACATGGCGATCAGCAGCGCGCATGGGCCGCAGGTGAAGTCCAGTGTCTGTCCGTAGTGCCGGGCCCCCGGCAGCATCAGCCGGTCCCGGCGGTGGCCGTCGAACACGTCCTTCTCGAAGCGGATCGCATCCGCGCCGTCCGCGTAGTAGCCGGGCGCGCGGCCCACCGCCACGAACCCGAAGCGCTGGAACAGCCGGTGGGCGGCCACGTTCTCGGCCCGGCTCTCCAGGCGCAGCAGGGCGCAGCCCCAATGGCGCGCGCAGTCCAGCGCCTCGGCCAGGAACGCACTGGCGATGCCGCCGTGGCGCGCCTGGGGCGCAACGGCGATGGAATACAGCCGCGCCACCGAGGTGCCCCGGCGGCGCAGGACCACGCAGGCGCCCAGCAGCGCGCCGCCGCCCGGGGCCGCGCCCGCCGCCGGCCGCGCCACCATCACGCGGGCCGAACGGCTGCGCAGCAGGCGCCGCCAGCTCGGCAGCGAGATGCGGTCTCCCAGGAACGAGGCGCGCTCGATCGCCTCCAGCGCACGGGCATCGGCAGGCACGCCGGCATCGATCGCCCGCCCGGGCGTGGCACGGGGCCGGGCCTTATTCATGATCGCGCCCGCTGTCCGCGCGCGGGGCCGGGCGCTCCATCCAGTACAGCAGGCACCAGGCGCCGCCGAGCGGCAGGAAGACCACGAGCAGGGCCAGAAAGAGGTGCAGGGCAACGTCGTGCATCGAACAGGTTCTCAGTGCATCCAGTGGGTGGGCCGGGCGATGCGGCCGAATTCCGCGCAGGGCATGCCGGCCGTCAGCAGCCGCAGGCACGCGGCCAGTTCGCCGCGGCGCACGTTCATCTCGATGCGGATGCAGTGCCGGGCCGCATCCACGTCGATGCGGTAGCCCTGCACGCGCGGGCCGAGGATGCGGTGCAGCGAGCGGCGCCCTTCCAGCACGTCGGTATGAAAGAGGCGCAGCGGCAGCACGACGATGTCGCTGTCGGCCGGCGGCCGGGCCTCCAGGGCCACGCGGTGAAGGGTCGGAAAAGCGCAGGAATGCGGCATGGGGCGAGTCGCCGCCACGGGGCCGGAGGGGTGCCGGCGGGCGGTGGCGGGCTGCGGGTGGAACATGGCCCCAGTCTAGGAACGCCGGCATAAAAACGCCGTAAAAAATGCGCCGGCGCCTGTCAATTCCCCGTCAACCGGCCCGGGCGGCGGCCCGCCGCCGGGCCGGCAGGCGCCCGGGCGGCCGGCTGCGGGACAATGCGGCTCCCCGCGTGCCCACAACGACATTCCCACCATGAAGACCGCGCAGATCGAACCCTTCTTCGCCGCCCTGAAGGCCGCCAACCCCATGCCCAACACGGAGCTGGAATACACCACGGTGTTCGAGCTGCTGGCCGCGGTGCTGCTCTCGGCCCAGGCCACCGACGTGGGCGTGAACAAGGCCACGCGCAAGCTCTTTCCGGTGGCAGGCACGCCGCAGGCCATCCTCGACCTCGGGCTGGAAGGGCTAGAGGGCTACATCAAGACCATCGGGCTGTACCGCAGCAAGGCACGGCACCTGATGGCCACCTGCCGCATCCTGGTGGAGCAGCACGGCGGCGTGGTGCCCCGCACCCGCGAGGCGCTGGAGGCCCTGCCCGGCGTGGGCCGCAAGACGGCCAACGTGGTGCTGAACGTGGCGTTCGGCCAGCCCACCATGGCGGTGGACACGCACATCTTCCGCGTCAGCAACCGCACGGGCCTCGCGCCCGGCAAGAACCCGCTGGCGGTGGAGCTGCAGCTCATGAAGCGTGTTCCTGCGGCCTATGCGGTGGACTCGCACCACTGGCTGATCCTGCTGGGCCGCTACGTGTGCCAGGCGCGCAAGCCGCGCTGCTGGGAATGCGTGGTGGCGCCGTACTGCGACTACCAGCCCAAGACCCCGCCGCCGTGACAGGACGGCTGGGCATTAAAAGTGCCTCCAGCACAATTGATACTAGGGCATATAGCTATATTTTTCATAGCACCACGCCCTAGCGCCCGTGGGTGGCGGATTCACCCCACGGCCGGCACCGCGCGCCGCCGGATCAGGCGCGCAGTTCGCGCAGCAGCTTGCCCACATCGAGGCCCTGCGCACGTTGCTGGATCTGCGGCGCGTAGCGCTGCTGCAGGTTGCGCGCCTCGTCCACCGTGCGCGAGAAGGAGGATTTGAGCGCGTCCTTGCCCAGCGTGCGGCCCCCGGCGTAGTAGCGCTGCGCCACCTTGCCCAGCGCGTACGTGGTGGCGAACGAGAACGCCGAGCCCGTGGCGGCGCTGCCCACCGCGCGGCCCATGCCGCCCATCACCTTGCCCAGCAGCCCGCCCACCAGCTTGCGGCCGAACTGCTCCACGTACTGCGAGGTGAGGCCCACGCCCACCGTGGCGAGAAAGTCGGTGATGTGGCCCTTGTCCAGCTCGTAGCCGTACAGCTTGCCGATGCGGTAGACCAGCCGCGTCTGCAGCGGAATGATCGCCATGGAGGCCAGCGACTGCGGCAGCAGCTCCAGCGCCCCGTTCAGGATGGAGGCATTCAGCACCATGGAGTCGATCTCGGCCGCATGGGGATCGACGGCCGGCGCCGGCGCGCCACCCGGCACCGGCGCTGGCACTGGTGCCAGCGCCGGTACCGGGGCGGAGACGGGCGCGGTGCCCGCCGCCACCGCCGCGGCGGCACCCGCCCCCGCCACGGCCACCGCGGCAGGCTCGGCCCAAACCTGCGATGCGCCTTGCGAATCAACGGGTGCATCGCGCAGCGGCGCAGCCGCCAGTGCGTCGGCCTCGCGCACCACGGCGGCGGCTTCGTCCGGCGCCATCTGCAGGGCCGCGCCCAGGCGTTGCAGAAAGGCCTTTTCCTGGGCATTGCACACACCGTCGGCATCGCACACGCCCACGGCCATTTCGTAGGCCAGCTGGCGCAGCGCCGGCGTGTCCAGCGCCTGGGCCGCGTCCTCGATGCGCACGCGCTGCAGCAGCACGTCCTGGTAGAGCTTCATCAGGTCCAGGCCGGTGCCGGCGCTGAGCGACTCGGCCAGCTGGCGCAGGTGTTCGCGCTCGCGCTCGTCCTTGTGTTCGTCGGCAAAGGCCGCCATCAGGCTGATGGCCATCACGGCGCGGGTGTGTTCGGGTTGCATGGTTCGGTATTCCTCGGGTGGCAAAAACGAAAAGGCGTCAAAGGGGAGAGACGGTCGGCCGGCGCCGCGTGCACGGGCCGCCGGCCTCCAACAGGCTGGCGGGCCGGCGCGGAGCCGATCCGGGTTGCCGCTGCGCTGTATGCGTTGGTTTTGCAGAGGAAGGAGAGCGCAGCCGCCGCAATGGCGGAGCGATTCCCGGGCTGCATCTAGGAGCGAAAGCGCGGTTTTCAATAGGCCGGTGGCGCGCGATGCCGGATTTGGCTGACAGCCAGGACTTCGTAGTCCCGACGACAATGCGGCCTGCCACAACAACACACCCTGCATGCCGCGCATGCGGACCAGAAAGGCCCGTCTTCCATGACTGCACCCGTCCCTACCGCGGCCGACGCCGACGCGCCCGCGCCCCGCGCCTACACCGCCGAGGAGAAGCGCCACCGCGTCTTCTCCATCATGGCGGCCTCGTCGGGCAACCTCGTCGAATGGTTCGACTTCTACGTGTATGCCTTCTCGGCGCTGTACTTCGCGCCGGCCTTCTTCCCCAAATCGGACCCCACCGCCCAGTTGCTGAACACCGCCGGCGTGTTCGCCGCGGGCTTTCTCATGCGGCCCATCGGCGGGTGGCTGTTCGGGCGCATCGCGGACAAGTACGGGCGCAAGACCTCGATGCTGATCTCGGTCACCATGATGTGCGCGGGCTCCCTCGTCATCGCCGGCCTGCCCACCTATGCCGCCATCGGCGCCTGGGCGCCCTTCCTGCTGCTGATGTGCCGACTGTTCCAGGGGCTGTCGGTGGGCGGCGAATACGGCACCACCGCCACCTACATGAGCGAGGTGGCGCTGCGCGGCCAGCGCGGCTTCTTCTCCTCGTTCCAGTACGTGACGCTGATCGGCGGGCAGCTGCTGGCGGTGCTGGTCATCGTGATCCTGGAGACGCTGCTGAGCGAGGCCGAGCTGAAGGCCTGGGGCTGGCGCATTCCGTTCGTGATCGGCGCCATATCGGCCGTGGTCGCGCTGCTGCTGCGCCGCACCCTGCACGAGACGCAGACCGACGCCGCCAAGCAGAACAAGGAGGCCGGCACCATGGGCGGGCTGTTCCGCCACCACAAGGCGGCCTTCTTCACCGTGCTGGGCTACACGGCCGGCGGCTCGCTGATCTTCTACACGTTCACCACCTACATGCAGAAATACCTGGTGAACACGGTGGGCCTGCCCATCAAGACCACCAGCTATGTGATGACGTGCGCGCTGTTCGTGTACATGTGCATGCAGCCGCTGTTCGGGGCGCTGTCGGACCGCATCGGCCGGCGCAACAACATGCTGCTGTTCGGCGCGCTGGGCGCGCTGTGCACGGTGCCCATTCTCACGGCGCTGCAGCACACGACCAGCCCCTACGTCGCCTTCGTGCTGATCGCGCTGGCCCTGGGCATCGTGAGCTTCTACACCTCCATCAGCGGCATCGTGAAGGCCGAGATGTTCCCGCCCGAGGTGCGCGCACTGGGCGTGGGCCTGGCCTACGCGGTGGCCAACGCGATCTTCGGCGGCTCGGCCGAATACGTCGCGCTGGGGCTCAAATCCATCGGCCATGAGACGGTGTTCTTCTGGTACGTGACCGGCATGATGGTGCTGGCGTTCGTGGTCAGCCTGCGCCTGCCGCGCCAGGCGAGCTATCTGCACCACGACCATTGACGGGGCCGGCCCGGCCGCATCGGCCGGGCCGCACCGCCCCCCGCATCGCCCCGCGCCCTGCCGCCGAGTGCCTGGGCCACCGAATTCAGAACTTTTAAGGTGCCGGCCAGTGGCCTCGCCAGCCGCGAAACCCGGTGCGCTGCAGCGCAAAAAATCCATTCCCGACAAGGACTTGGCGCCGCCATCAGGTCGCGCCAGCACCCCTTGCAGCCCTTCGCCCGCGCCTTCGCGGGCCGCCCTCCCCCGCGTACATTGATCGCCGTGGCACGGGCCCTGACCCGCGCCACGGCAAAAAATCAATTCGGAGGACCGCGGCATGAGCCATTCCCATACTTCCCGCAGGCAAGCCCTGCAGCACCTGGCCAGCCTGACCGCCGGCTTTTCGTTGTGGAGCCTGCAGCACAGTGCCGCCTGGGCGCAGAACCCGGCCGACAACCCGCAGAACTGCGCCCCGCCCCCGCCGCCCGGCCCGGCGACGCCCTTCCAGGGCGGCAAGATCGCCGTCAAGCCACGCAAGAGCGCCTTCGCCCTGACCGACGCCGAGATCGCCAGCCTCACCAAGGGCTGGCAAGGGCTGCGCGACATCACCGCCCAGAACCCCAACAGCCCCACCGGCTGGCTGCGCCAGAGCTACGTGCACTGCTGGGCCTGCGGCGGCGGCACCGACGGCCAGCAGGGCGAGGAAATCCATTCGAGCTGGTGGTTCCCGCCATGGCACCGCGCCTACCTGTTCTTCCTGGAGCGCGCCCTGGTCAAGGCCTCGGGCGACCCCGACCTGCGCCTGCCGTACTGGGACTGGAGCACCCAGAGCCCCTCGACCCAGACCTTCCCGCAGATCTACGCCAGCGCCGGCAGCGCCCTGTACGACCCGCTGCGCAACCCCGCCAACGTGAAGCCGGGGGCCCGGATCCCTGCCGCCTTCGTGGGCCCGAAGGCCATGTCCATCGTGCTGAACTCGCCCACCTACGCCTTGTTCGGCGGGGTCAACACGGCCATCGGCGGCGGCAGCCCCGGCACGCTGGAGACCATTCCCCACAACCACGTGCACGTGTGGACGGGCACCGATGGCAGCCAGGCGCCCAACTACGGCTCCGACATGGGCGTGCTCTCCACGGCCGCCCGTGACCCGGTCTTCTTCGCCCACCATTCCAACGTGGACCGCATGTGGAGCAGCTGGGTGGCGGTCGACCCCTCGCACACCAACCCGCCGGATGCGGACTGGAACGGCCACGCCTGGAACTTCTACGACGAAAACGGCGTGTGGACCTCCATGAAGGTCAGCGACGTCGTCAACTCCGAAAACCTGGGCTACGTGTACGACTCCCTGGCCACGCCCCCGAAGCCCCTGCGCAGCGCCGTGCGGACGGCAGGCGCCAGCCAGCCGGCACCGGCCGAGAACGCGGCCCTGGCGCATCCCGCGCAGCCGCTGGTGGTGCTGGCCGCGCCGCAAAAGCGCAACCTGGGCACCGCGCCCGTCACGCACAAGGCCGCGCTGCCGGAAGGCTTTCGCAAGCCGCTCGCCGCGCTGGCGGCCAACCAGTCGTCGCGGCTGTACCTGCTGCACATCGACGACGTGACCACCCCGCCCGACCGCAGCGTGAGCGCCAAGGTGTACGTGAATCTGCCCAACGCCAACGCCAGCACCACCACCGAGTCGCCCAACTTCGTGGGAATGATCTCCAGCGTGGCCAAGACCACGCCCGCGAACACGGCGGGGCATGCGGCGCACCACCAGGCCGGTATCCGCTATTCGTTCGTGATCGACGAGGAGACGGCCCGCCTGATCGCGCGGGACAAGGCCGTCACCGTCACGCTGGTGCCGGTGGACAGCAACGGCGCGACGCCGCGCCGGTCGCAACTGAACTACGGCCGGATCACGCTCACGCCGCTGCCTTGAAGAATCGGCCCTGAAGGCCAGGCTCCGGCCCGACGCGCGGCATGCTGGCTGCGCAGCGGGCCGGGGCCTGCGCTTTTTTCAGGCCGCTGCGGCTCCGTCAGGTGGGCGCGGTGCCAGCCCCAGCGCCGCCAGCTCGGGCGACACCCGCTCCCAGGCCACGTCGCACCGGGGCTGCGTGCGCTCGCTCGGCAACGCGGGCGTGCGCAGCGCCCATTGCGCGCCGGCCACCACGCTGTCGATCACCGGCACGCCCACCTCGGGCTGGATCGCGCCGGCCATGCCGGCCAGGCCCGCGCCCCCGAGGATGACGGCCTGCACGCCCATCTGCCGCACCACGTCGCGGCAGGCCTGGGCGAGCAGCGCCCGCGCCGCCGCAGGGTCCGCGGCCAGTTGCGCGCCGGTGGGTGCCACCGTGTGGATGCCCGCCAGCATGGGCGCATGCCCCAGTGCCTGTGCCAGGCGCTGCAGCATCGGGCCCCAGCGCTCGCCGCCGGTGACGATGCCGAAGCGCCCTTGCCGCGCCGCCGTGATGAAAGAGGCCTCGGCCAGCCCGGTCACCGGCACCGGGCTGCTCTCGCGCAGCGCCATCAGGCCCGGATCTCCGAAACAGCCGACCAGCACCGCATCGGGCGCGCGGCCGCCGTCCGCCAGCGCAGCGGCCCAGGCGTCCAGCGCCGCATGAGAGGCCACCGCGTAGCTGGCCTCGCAGGCGATGTAGGGCGCGCCGAACCGGGCCGTGGCCGTTCGCACCTGCACGTGCGATCCGGCGGCGGCCTGCACATGGCGCTGCAGCAAGGCGCTCACGCTGGCCGAGGTGTTGGGGTTGATGACGAGCAGTTGGCGCATGCGTTGCCTTGTTGTCCGGGTGCGCGGCGCGTCAGGCCGCGCGGCCCGCACCCAGCAGTTGCACCAGATCCGGCGCCGCGTCCTGAGGGGGCGTGAATTCGAGCTGCGATTCGATGCGCGCCAGGTGGTCGAGCATGCGCCGCGCGGCCTCGCCCGCATCGCGCAGGCGGATCGCGTCGATCAGCGCGCGGTGCTCGCGGCAGCCGCAGGCCGTGGCCTCTTCGCGGGCCTGCACATGGCTGGGGCTGTAGGTCATGAGGATGAGCGATGTGCGCGACACCAGCTCGCGCAGGATGCGCCCCAGCGTCTGGTGGCCGGCCGCCTGCGCGATGTGCAGGTGAAAGTCCCCCGACAGCCGGATCGCCCGGCGCATGTCGCCCGCCTGGCGCGAGGCCTCCTCGTCGGCCACGCTCTGCACCAGCCAGGCCACGTCCTGCGCGGTGGCCGTCTCCACGAAGAGCGACACCAGGCGCGGCTCGATCAGGCGGCGCGCCTCGAACACCTCGCGCGCCTCCTGCACCGTGGGCTGGGCGATGGAGGCGCCACGGCGCGGCGTGAGGGTGACCACCTGCTCGCCCGCCAGGCGCACCAGCACCGGCCGCACGCGGGTGCGCGATACGCCGAAGGCCATGGCCAGCTTGTCTTCCACCAGCTTGGTGCCGGGCGGCAGGCGATGGTCCAGGATGGCCGAGACCATGCGCTCGTACATGTCGTTGTCGCTCAGCAGGCCGTCGTCGGCATCGGTCGCAGGCAGCGCGGCGGTGCGCGGGGACGCGGCCCTGCGGCGCGGCGCGGCCGCCGCACGGGGGGCGCGGCCGGCGGGTGCGGGAGGCTTCATCGGGCGGCCCCCGCGCGGCGACCGCGCCCGAGCAGCCACACCAGCGCCAGGGTGAGCCCCATCACCACGAAAGAAACCACCGTGGTCAGCGTGCCCAGCGCGTAGATCGACGGCGTGGTCACGGTCGATGTCAGCCCCTGCAGTTCCAGCGGCAGCGTGTTCACGTCGCCGATGGCCTGCGAGGTGCGGGCGATCTCGTCCCAGCTCAGCGTGAAGCCGAACATGCCGATGCCCACCACCGACGGCGCCACCAGCGGCAGCACCACGTGCGCGAAGCCCTGCCACGGCGTGGCGCCCAGGTCCCGCGCCGCCTCTTCGTAGGCCGGGTTGAAGCGGTTGAACACCGCGAACATGATGAGCAGGCCGAACGGCAGCGTCCACGTGAGGTGCGCGCCCAGGGCCGAGGTGAACAGGCCCAGCGAGGTGCCGAAGCCCTCCAGCGTCTCCTGCAGGCCCAGCCAGCCCAGCACCGCCTTGATGGCGGTATCGATCAGGCGGAACTCCAGCCCGATGCCCAGCGACACGATGATGGACGGCATGATGAGGCTGGCCACCACCACGAAGAACAGCGTGTTGCCGCCTGCCAGCCGCTTGCGAAAGGCCAGGCCCGCCAGCACCGACAGCACCACGGTGCACGCCATCACGGCCAGCCCGAGGGCGAGCGAACGCCGCAGCGCCGCGCCGATGTCCACCACGCCCAGCCCCTCGGCCAGCTGGCGGAACCAGTGCAGCGACAGGCCGCGCATCGGAAAGGTCAGCCCGCCTTCGGGGCCCTGGAAGCTCAGCACGAAGATGACCAGCATGGGCCCGTACATGAACAGCACGAACAGAACGAACACCATCGCCAGCAGCCAGAAGCTGAGCGGGCGCGGCTCGCGCAGGCGGGTTTTGTTCATGGAAAGGGCCTCCATGCCATGGGAAAGACGAACGGGGCGGTGCCTGGGCGGGGCACTGCGCAAAAGGATGTGCGTGCGTGAACGGCCATGGCTCAAAGCTCCTTGCGGATGTCCACCAGCCGCGTGAGGCCGTAGATGATCATCAGCACGACGGCCAGCAGGATCACGGCATTGGCCGCCGCCAGCGGAAACTGCAGGTACGAGGTCTGCACCTGGATGATCTTGCCCACCGAGGCGATCTGCTGCCCACCCATCACGCCGATGGTGACGAAGTCGCCCATGACGATGGTGATGACGAAGATCGAGCCGATGATGATCCCGGTGCGCGACAGGGGCACGATCACGTTCCACAGCGTCTGCCAGCCCGAGGCGCCGGAGTCGCTTGCGGCCTCCAGCAGGCTGCGGTCGATGCGCATCATGCTGTTGAAGATGGGCACGATCATGAACATGGTGTACAGGTGCACGAAGGCCAGCACCACGGAAAAATCGGAGAACAGCAGCCACTCGATCGGGGTCTGGATCAGGTGCAGGTCGATCAGTGTCTGGTTCACCAGCCCGTTGCGCCCCAGCAGCGGCACCCACGAGATCATGCGGATCACGTTGGAGGTCCAGAACGGGATGGTGCACAGCACGAACAGCAGCGTCTGCATGCCCGGCGAGCGCACGTGGAAGGCCAGGAAGTACGCCACCGCGAAGCCCAGCACCAGCGTGATGCCCCACACCAGCAGGCTGAACTTGAGGGTGGACAGGTAGGTGCGCAACGTGGTGCACAGGTCGGCCGTATTGCCGCAGCCCTCGAACACCGACAGGTAGTTCTTGAAGGTGAAGCCGGGCAGCAGCTCGTATTCGTTGAAGTCCCAGAAGCTCACCATCAGGATGAGCCCGAGCGGGACGAGAAAGAACAGCACGAACACCGCGGTGAACGGCGCAGCCTGCCACCAGGCCGCGATGCCGCGGCCGGGCGCGGCGGCCACGGCGGCGGTATGGGAGGTCGAAGGAGGGCTCATGGTGCGGTGGAACGTGCTGAAGGAAAGGGCTTGCGAGACTGGCCGATCGGTGAACCCGGGCAGCGGGTGCCGCCCGGGTTCATCGGTCAGGCCGCGACGAATTCATTCCATTTCTGAACCATGTAGTTGTTCTCGTCCATTAGCGCGTTCCAGCAGGCGATGCCGCCCATGCGCGACTCGTAGCTGCCGCCGTCGCGCACGCTGCCGGCCTTGGCCAGCAGGTCGCCGTTCGGGCTCTTGATGTCCTGCGCGGCGGGCTTGCCTTCCATCCAGTAGGCCCACTCGTAGGCTTCCATCTTGGCCTTGGCGGTCTCCAGCACGGCGCTGTAGTAGCCCTGGCGGTTCAGGTACGCGCCGGCCCAGCCGTCGAGGAACCAGTTGATGAACTCGTACGCGCCGTCCAGCTTCTTGCCCGACAGCGTGGCCGGCAGCCCGAAGCCCGCCGCCCAGGCGCGGTAGCCCTCCTTGAGCGGCTGGAAGTTGCAGGCGATGCCCTTGGTGCGCACCGCCGTCACGGCCGGGCTCCACATGGACTGGATCACCACCTCGCCCGAGGCCATCAGGTTGACCGACTCGTTGAAGTCCTTCCACAGCGCGCGGAACTGGCCGGCGCGCTTGGCTTCGATCAGGGTCTTGATCGTGAGGTCGATCTCCTTCTTGGTCATGTTGCCCTTGTCGGGGTACTTGTACAGGCCCATGGCCTCGACCACCATCGCCGCATCCATGATGCCGATGGAAGGAATGTTCAGGATGGCCGTCTTGCCCTTGAACTCGGGGTTCAGCAGCTCGGCCCAGGAATCGATGGGGCGCTTGATCAGGTCGGGGCGGATGCCCAGCGTGTCGGCGTTGTACACGGTGGGAATCAGGCTCATGAACTGCGTCGGGCTCTTGGCGAACACCTTGCTCTTTTCGCCTTCGAGGTAGATCACCTTCTTGGGCGCGGTGCCCTGCTCGCCCACCGCCTTGCCGCCCACCATGCCCGTGGTGAACAGCGGGGTGATCTTGTCGGCATTCTTGATGCGCTTGGTGTCGATGCCCTTGAGGTTGCCCGTGGGCACGATCTTCTTGAGCGAGAAGTACTCGGTGTCGATCAGGTCGAAGCTGTTGGGCGCGGTGACGGCGCGCTTGGTCACGTCGTCCGTGGTCACGGCCACGTACTGGATCTCGATGCCCGTGTCGGCCTTGAATTTTTCAGCGATGGCCTTGTCCTGGTTCACCGCCGTGCCCAGGTAGCGCAGCACGATCTTCTCCTGCGCATGGATGGCCGGGAACATGCCGGCGGCCAGGATGCCGGCCGTGCCCTTGAGCAGCGAGCGGCGCTGCACGGCGGACGACGGGGCAGCGAGGGATTCGGAAGACGCATCGGACATGGAAAGCTCCTAGGTTGAACGAAGGGACAGGGGGAAAGGGAAATCTTTTGTCGACCAACGGAGGCAGGAGCCGCGACGCCCGGTGCGTTGCGGCTGCCGGCCTGCAGCGCCTCAGGCCGGCACCGCGACGGCGGCACCTGCCGAGGCCGGTGTGGACGGCGCCTGCAGCGGATGCGCGCGCTCAGGCCGCCAGTGCAAGCGCACCGCATCGCCCACCTGGTAAGGCCGGGCGGCGTAGGCGTCTTCAGACACCATCACGGAATAAGCGGCGGTGGTGCTGGACGACACCACGGCGCCCTCGTCCTGCAGGCCCAGCAGCACGTAGGTGCCCTGGTACTCCACATCGGTCACCACCGCGCCGATGTGGCTCGACCCGGCCGGCAGCGCCTCGCCCACCGCGGCGATCTGCAGGTGGTCGGTGCGCACGCCCACCGGGCCGGACGGTGTGGCGATCACGTTGTGCCCGCCCATGAAGCGCGCCACGAATTCGCTCGCGGGCCGGTTGTAGACCGTGTGCGGCGAGCCCACCTGCTCGATGCGGCCATGGTTCATCACCACCATCGTGTCGGCCAGGGCCATGGCCTCTTCCTGCGAATGGGTCACGTGGATGAAGGTCAGCCCCAGCTCCTTTTGCCAGCGCCGCAGCTCGGCGCGCATCTGGATGCGCAGGAACGGGTCGAGCGCGGACAGCGGCTCGTCCAGCAGCAGCACGCGCGGCTCGGTGATGAGGGCGCGCGCCAGCGCCACGCGCTGCTGCTGCCCGCCCGACAGCTCCGCCGGCTTGCGGTCGGCCAGGTGCCCCATCGCCACGCGCTCCAGCAGCGCCCGCGCGCGCGCCTGCCGCTCGGCCTTGCCCACGCCCTTCATCTTGAGGCTGAACGCCACGTTGTCCAGCGCGGACAGGTGGGGAAAGAGGGCGAAGCTCTGGAACATCATCGCCGTGCCCCGCTCGGCCGCCGGCAGATCGGTGATGTTGCGGTTCTCCAGCAGCACATCGCCACTGGTCACCGACTCGTGCCCCGCGATCATGCGCAGCGTGGTGCTCTTGCCGCAGCCCGAAGGCCCCAGCAGGCAGCAGTAGCTGCCGCTGGCAATGCGCAGATCGATGCCATCGACGGCAGGCTTGCCCTGCGCATAGCGCTTGGTGAGCGCAACGATTTCGATGGCGGCGGGGGCCGAGGGGTGGGAGGTGGCATCCATGCCGGGGCATCACGCAAACGCCATGCCAGCCTGGAATACGGTTTTTGCACCGTTTTGTATACAAAAACCGCGCGTTTGGGAGATCAGCGCACCGGGCTGGCGATTGGAAGCACCAGCGTAGCCACCTGCCAGCCGGTTACGTGATTTTCATGCAAATAAAGTAAGAGAGCGTTGCAAACGGTGGTTTCGCGGAGCAGCACTTTTAAGATGCGCCGCTCGGAGCCGCTGAGCCCGTTCGTTTGAAACGACGAACAGAAGAAGACAACGCCATCAGGGAGAAAAAATGACAAACGCATGGGAAGACACCGCACCTCGTGCCAACCGGCCGATGGCCAGACATGCACAGGGAAAAGCCCCCTGGCTGCGATGGCAGCGCACTTTCGTCGAGGCCACCACACCAATGCCTCGTGCTGGCAGAGCGTCCACGTCGCTCAGGCACCTGATCGCTGCGCCCCCAATCGTCTTCCCATGAAATCCCACACCTCTTCACTCTCCACCCACCGCGCGGCCTTCCGCCAGCCCCGCTTTTGGCAGACCTGGCCGCGATGGGCGTTGCTGCTTATCGCGGGCATGCCGCTGGCCCTGCTGGCCGGGTCCCTGCTCTCCTCCCGCGCTTTCAACACCGCAGAGCTCATGCACACCGATGTGTGCGGCGGGAGTGACTACAGCCTGGAGTTCTACGACTACAGCGACGGCGCGGGCTACGTGAAACTGGTGGACCAGGCCGGGCGGTCGTATGGACGCGCCGAGCATTCGGACGCCGACGCACTTCGCCCGGTGTGGGCCGACGATTGCCTGTCGGTCACGGTCAGCACGGACCGACGCCGCGTGCGGCTGGAGGTCAAGCCCTGAACGGCCCCCTGGCCTGCGTGACCCACCGCGTTCATGCAGGGTGTTCAGGCGCCCCACTCACCCTCCCTGGGTGCGTGCGGCAGGCAGCCGGCTGAACGCCAGGCGCCAGTTCGTGCGCCCCCCGCCGAGCCGCTCCGCCAGGGCGGCGCACTCGGGGTCGTAGGCAGCGGCCAAGAACAGCAGCGGCAGTGCGTCGCGCGGCTCGTACAGGCTGCCGACCACATGGCCCCGCTCGCCATTGTCCGAGCGCGCCTTGTCGAATCGCACATCGCTGCCCACGAACTCGGCATGCGTCTTCTCACCCCTCAGGTACGGCATCAGCCACGCCACGCTGTGGGCGATGGAGGCACCGTTCGCCGCCTTCCAGTGGTAGAAATCCTCGCCCTGCTCCGCGAAGGCCAGCGCCAGCGTCACGAGCGGGCGCAGGTCGTACACGTGGTAGGACAGCGCATCGCGCTCCTGGAAATCGACGCTTTCGCCGCTGGCAAGCAGGTTGTCGTTGATCTGCGCACGCAGGCCGTCCCGCGCGTAGGCGATCAGCCGTGCATCGCCGATTGCGAAACCGATGAGGCCGACGATCTTCAGGCGATGGCTGTGCCAGTTGTTGGTGGCGGTTTTCTTCTTCATCTCCCGCGACCCCATCTCGGCTTCGGCGATGCGGCGCATCCAGCCATCGACCGATCCGCGTGTGGAAGCGTCCAGGTCGGCCCGCACCAGCCGATACCCGAAGATGGCGGGCTCCAGGCCGGTTTCATCGATGGGCTGGCCGGTCGGTCGGTTGACCTGTGCCCAGCGCAGCAGGTAGTCGCCCGCCTTCGCCGCATGGCGCGGGTCGTGGTCGACCCGGTAGGTGATGGCCAGCGCCTGGATCTTGTCCATGTCCTGCAGGCCCGCTTCGGTCTGGGCCTTGAGCGGATCGCCCCGCAGCCGGCCGCCAGTGGTCAGCACGGCCACGGGCCGGGGCTCGCTCTTCATCGCGTCTTCGGCGATGCGCCGCTGGGCGGCCATGGCACTGCGCCATGCGGGGACGGTGGCCGATTGTTCTCGCGCCTGATCCCATTGCCGGGGCGTGGGCCACAGCGTCTGTGCCTGCGCCAGGCAAGCGCAAGACAACGCCACCCAGGCCAGAGCCGCCAGGACGGCCTTGCGCCCGCTGCGGGAAAAAGGCATCGCGTGCCGCACTTTCCATAGAACCATTGACATTGATCTTCCCTGGTGGATGGCGCCGCACTGCACTGCGCAACTGGCGGGCTGACGTGCAGAACGCATCCGGTGAGCTGAGGAGACCACCGCCGGCGCGATGGACCAGAAAGCCGGAGGACAGGTCAGTCGCCAAGCGACTCCAGTGCACCGGTACCGAACCATGATGGCGTGCGGCCGCATCGCCCATGCTTCCAACGGTTTCAGCCTGGGGCGGACCCATTCATCGGCATCCGCGCGAGCACGCCTCACACGCACATTCCGCGTGCAAGCAAGTACCTATCAAGATTGAAACACCTATTTACATAAACACCGGCGAAAGATAGTCTGGCGCCGATTTCTAGCGCCTCGGCCGCACACCGGCACGTGGCCGTCCCTTCGGCCCAACGCGATCACCCAGGAAACGACCTGTGAACCACTCCAGAAAAATCCGCCTCTCCCTGCTGAATGCCGCCCTCGCTGCCGCTTGCCTGGTCCATGCTCCTCTGGTGTTGGCAGCGGACGTGCGCATCACCGTGCCTTCAGCAGGCGGCTTCGTGGTGCGCAGCGCCAATGGAACGCAAGAGGGGCTGCGGGTGCAGGATGGTGGCGGTGTCTTTCTGCCCACCCTCTCCACGCGCACACCCGTGGCCACGGTGCTGTGCTTTGAAACCACGACGGGCGCCCTGGGTCCCTGTGCAGCAGGCGTGGCGGCCGGTCCGACCGGCGCCACGGGCGCGACCGGGGCGACTGGCGCCACCGGTGTCACCGGCGCTGCGGGTGCCACGGGACCTGCGGGCACCGCCGGCGCTGCAGGCGCCACGGGAGCCACCGGAGCCACCGGGCCGACAGGCGCCGCCGGTGCGACGGGAGCGACCGGGTCGACAGGTGCCACGGGCGAGGGCTATGCCAACGGCACGGCTGGTGGGCAGATCACGTTGACGTCGTCGTCCGCGCCCTTCAGCCCGCAGGCGCCCGTCACGCTGACGGGAGACGCGAGCCTGAGCAATGCCGGCGTGCTCACCATCGCGGACGGCGCCATCACCGGCAACAAGATCGCCAACCTCAGCATCAACAATGCCAACATTGCCGTGAATGCCATCACCACCAGCAAGGTGGCGAATGGCACCGTGACCACCAGCAAGATGGCCGACCAAGCGATTTCCACGCTCAAGCTGCTGGACTCGGCGGTGACCAACGTCAAGCTGGCCGACGATGCGGTGAGCGTGTCCAAATTGCAGGGAGGTGCCTCCGCCGGGGCCCGAACCTACCTGCGCTCGGACGGCGTGTGGGTGCAGCCCGGGCAGCTCGTACAGGGCGGCACCCTGACATCGGGCTCCACCGTGCCCAGCACCCCGACAGGAGGGGTCTACTACGCGGCCCAGGGCGGCAGCACGCTGAACCTGCCCCCCGCGAACGTGGCGGGGCAGACGCTCACCATCATCACCCTCGATCCACAGAACGGCGCGTCGGTCATCCTGCAGGCCTCGGGCGCGGACACCATCGTGAATGCAAGCTTCAGCGGCAACGGCATCGGCAGCACCTTGCAGGGCGCCTTCAAGTACTTCCTGCTCAGCGACGGCAACGGGCGGTGGTTCGTGAACTGAAGCGCTCCGGCCGCAAAACGGCGGCGCCTTGCCCACCGCCGCCCGGTTCACGCCTTCGCCCCGGTCCCCCGCGGCCCCACCGCCGACATTCCGATGCCCAGCACCGCCAGCGCCCCCGTCAGCCCCACGATGGCCGGCCACCCGCCGTGCTGCCAGAACCATCCGCCCACCGATCCGACCACGCTCGAACCCATGTAGTAGAACCAGAGGTAGAGCGATGCCGCGTGCCCCTTGGTCAGCCCGGCCAGCGGGCCGATGGATGAACTGGCGATCGAGTGGCCGATGAAAAAACCGGTGGTCACCAGCGCGATGCCGGCGAACACGCCCCACAGCGACGGCGACAGGGTGAGCAGCGTGCCGCCCAGCATGAACGCGAAGCCCGCGGCGAGCAGCCCTCGCCGCCCCAGGCGGTCGGCCAGCCGGCCCGCCACGGACGACGACACGATGCCGAAGCCGAACACCAGGAACATCAGGCTGATCTGCGTCTGGCTGAGGCCGTAGGGTGCGCCGGACAGGCGGAACGTGGCGTAGTTGAACAGTGTCACGAAGATGCTCGTCAGCAGAAAGCCGATGGCGAACAGCCGCAGCAGCCCGCGGTGGCGCAGGTGGCCGCCCCAGGCCCGAAGGTGGTAGCGGATCTGCAGCCCGGGCTGGGGCGTGAAGTGGCGCGACCGCGGCAGCAGCACGAGAAAGCCGATGGCCGACAGCAGGCACAGCGCGCCCAGGCAGCCCAGCGCGGCGCGCCAGCTCACCCATTCGGTGAGCACGCCCATGCCCACGCGCCCCATCATTCCGCCGAACGCCGTGCCCGCCACATACAGGCCCATGGTGTGCGCCAGATGGCGCGGGTCGATCTCCTCGGCCAAGTAGGCCATGGCCACGGCCGGCACGCCGCCCAGCACCAACCCTTCCAGCGCGCGGGCCACCAGCAGACCATGCCAGCTGGGCACGATGGCCGCGGCGATGTTCAGCAGCGAGGCCAGCGCCATCGAGGCGAACATCAACCCGCGCCGCCCCAGCGCCTGCGAAAACGCCCCCGCCAGCACGATCGCCACGGCCAGCAGGCCGGTGGTCAGCGACAGCGGCAAGGCGCTCTGCGCGGGGCTGATGCCGAACGATCGGGCAAACGCCGGCAGCAGCGGCTGCACGCAGTAGATGAGCGAAAAACTGGCGAAGCCCGCCAGGAACAGCGCCGCGGCGGCACGCCGGTAATCCGCGGAGCCGCGCGCGATCCAGCCCGAAGCGGACGTGCCCGGCGGCGTGGATCGGGCCGAGGGCGGTTCGGCCAAGGGCATGGCGGAAGGCGGGGCGAGGTCTGGAGAGGCGGTCAACGAAGGCATGGGTCGAACAATGGACAGCAGAGCAAGGCGGCAAGGGAAAGGCGCTGCGCCGAAAGGCAGCCAGCGCTGGAATCTAGGCGCTTCCCTCATATATGTCCAATATATGATTCGTCTCATTACCATACCTATTTCAGATACCCGATGGAACTGCGCCACATCCGCTACTTCATCGCCGTGGCCGAGGAAGGCAACTTCACCCGCGCCGCGGCGCGCCTGGGCATCGCGCAGCCGCCGCTGAGCCTGCAGATCAAGGACCTGGAAGCCGAAGTGGGCGTGCCGCTGTTCCACCGCGTGCCGCACGGCGCGCAGCTCACCGACGCGGGCCGCGCTTTCCTGGACGGCGTGGGTGGCCTGCCGGCGCGCACCTTCGACGCCGTGCGCGCAGCGCAGCGGGCGGCGCGCGGCGAGGCGGGCGTATTGCACCTGGGCTTCACCGGCTCGTCCGCGCTCAATTCCGTGGTCGTGCAGGCCATCCGCTCGTACCGCCGCGGATTCGCGCAGGTGGAACTCAGGATCGACGAGGGCAACTCCCTCACGCTGGTGGAGCGGCTGCGCGACGGGCGGCTGGACATCGCCATCCTGCGCCCGGACGGCCTGGACGCCACGGGCCTGCACTTTCACCGCTATCCGGACGAGCCGCTGATCGTGGCGCTGCCGACCAGCCACGCCGCCTCGCGCAGAGGCCCGCGCATCGACCTGCAGAAGTTGCGCGGCGAGCCCTTCATCCTCACGCCCCGGCCGCTCGGCCCCAGCCTGTTCGATGCCTCGGTGGCGGCCTGCCGCGCGGCGGGCTTCGAGCCGCAACTGGGCCCCACGGCGCCGCAGATCGTGTCGATCCTCGCACTGGTCGCCGCCGAGCTGGGCGTGGCACTGGTGCCTGCCTCCATGCGGCACCTGGCCTTCAAGGGCGTGGCTTACCGGTCGCTCAGCAGCCAGTCGGCCCTGGTGAGCCTGGCCGTCGCCCACCGCGAGGGCGACCGTTCGCCCTTCGTGCAGAACTTCGTCGCGCTGGCCCGGCCCGCGGCCCGGTAGTCCAGGGCACGCTTTCCGGCACCCGCGCCGCCCGGGTCACACCTTGCCGGCGACCCCCGCCGATTCGAAGCTCGCCATCTCGCGCAGCACCGCGCAGGCCGATTGCAGCAGGGGCCAGGCCAGCGCAGCGCCCGAGCCCTCGCCCAGCCGCAGGCCCATGTCCAGCAGCGGCTCGGCCTGCAATTCGCCCAGCAGCAGCGTGTGGCCCCGCTCGCCCGATCGGTGGGCGAACACACAGCGCTCCAGCACGGCGGGCGCCAGGCGGCTGGCCACCAGCACGGCCGCGCTGGTGATGAAGCCGTCCACCACGATCACCCGGCGCTCGCTGGCGGCCTGCAGCACCGCGCCCACCAGGGTGGCCACCTCCAGCCCGCCCAGCGCGGCCAGTGCCTGCAAGGGCTCGATGGCGTCGGCATTGGCCTCCAGCGCCTGCTGCAGCACCGCGCGCTTGCGCGCCACGCCCTCGGCATCCAGGCCGGTGCCCGCGCCCGTGCAATCGCCGATCGGCAGGCCGCACAGGCGCGACAGCAGCAGCGAGGCGACCGATGTGTTGCCGATGCCCATTTCACCCAGCAACAGCGCGTTGCCAGGCAGGCCGCGCACGATCTCGCACCCGTTGGCAACCGCCTGGGCGCACTGGCCCACGGTCATCGCCGGGCCCACCGATGCATCGGCCGTACCGGATGCCACGCGGCAGTGGCTGAGCAGGCGGGGCTGGCCCGGCGCGCTGTCGCGCGGCGCAATGGCGCGCGCCACGCCGCAGTCGGCCACGGTCAGGTCCAGTCCGTGCTGGCGCGCCAGCACGCTCACCGCCGCGCCGCCGGCCAGGAAGTTCTCCACCATCTGCCAGGTCACATCGCTCGGAAAGGCCGACACGCCGCGAGCCGCCAGGCCATGGTCGGCCGCGCACACCAGCATCTGCGGCTGGCGCAGCTCGGGCGCCTCGGTGCCCAGGATGCGGCCGATGCGCAGCGCCAGCGACTCCAGCCGGCCCAGAGCGCCCAGCGGCTTGGTCTTGTGGTCCAGCAGGTGCTGCAGGCGCGCGGCCAGGGCCTCATCGGACAACGGAGCCACGGCGGGCAGCGGCGGGTTGGCGGCAAGGGTCATCGGTCATTCACTCCACGAAAACGGTGGGAAAAACAAAACAGGAAAGGCTTCCGCGCCGCACGCCGTGGCTGGCGCTCCGCACCGGGTCATGCGCGGCCCCGGTGGGCCTGCAGCCACTGCGGGCTGAACCACGTGTCGATGCCGCCGGCCAGCCGGTCGAACACGGCGTCGAGCGTGGGAGCGTCGGCCCCGAAGAGCGCGCGCAGGATGCCCGCGTCCTCGAATAGGCCATGCAGGTACAGCCCCAGCACGTTGCCGCGCGCGTTCTGCCATGCCAGGCCCGGGATCACGGCATGCGCCACGTCGCCCGCCGCAGCCATCGCCGGGTGCTGCGCGGTCTGGCCATGGTGGATCTCGTAGCCCTGCACCGCCGTGCCGGCCAGCGCCTGCCAGGCGCCGTGCGCGGCGCCGAACGCGGTGCGGGTGTGGCGCACGGTCTTGGCAGGCTCGAAGGCCGTCACCAGCGGCAGCAGGCCCAGGCCCGCCGCGTTGCCGTCCACGCCGTGCGTGTCGATGAGGGCCTCGCCCAGCATCTGCAGGCCGCCGCAGATGCCCAGCACCCGCCCGCCCCGCGCCGCGTGCGCGGCCACGGCGGCGTCCAGCCCCTGCGCGCGCAGCCAGGCCAGGTCGGCCGCCGTGGCCTTGGAGCCGGGCAGCACGATCCAGTCGGCCCCCGCCACGTCAGCCGGGCTGCGCGCCCACAGCAGCCGCACGCCCGGCACGGCCTTCAGGGGCTGGAATTCGTCGAGGTTGCTGATGCGCGGGTAGGCCACCACGGCGATGGTCGTGTGCACCACGCCGCTGGCGCGCGCGGCATCGTCGAACACCCCGTCTTCCTCGGGCAGGCCATGGTGCCACTGCATGGGGATGGTGGCCACGGTGGGCACGCCGGTCAGCTGTTGCAGCATCTCGGGCGCGGGGGCCAGCAACGCCGCGTCGCCCCGGAACTTGTTGAGCACGAAGCCCTGGATCAGCGCGCGCTCGTCCTCGGGCACCAGGGCCCAGGTGCCGTACAGGTGGGCGAAGGCGCCGCCCCGGTCGATGTCGGTGACGAGCAGGCAGCTCGCGCCCGCATGCCGCGCCACGCGCAGGTTGACCACGTCGCTCGCTTGCAGGTTGATCTCGGCGGGGGACCCCGCGCCTTCGATCACCACCACGTCGTTCTCGGCGCGCAGCGCATCGAGCGCGGCGGCGATCTGCGGCCACACGCGCGCACTGCGGCCGCGCCAGGGCAATGCGGACAGCTCCTCGCTCACCTGCCCCATCAGCACCACCTGGCTGCGCGTATCGGCCTCCGGCTTGAGCAGCAGCGGGTTCATGCGCACATCGGGCTCGGCACGCGCCGCCAGGGCCTGGAAATACTGCGCGCTGCCGATCTCGCCGTGGCCGCCACCCGGCCCGGCGACCACGCGCGCGTTGTTGCTCATGTTCTGCGCCTTGAACGGCGCGACCTTCAGGCCCTGGTTGCTGTACCAGCGGCACAGGGCCGTGGCCAGCCAGCTCTTGCCGGCGCCACTGGTCGTGCCCAGCACCATGACGCAGCGCGCCGCCATGTCAGCGCCCGGCGCCACCCGTGCCCTGCCGGGCAGGGACGAGGGTGCCTTGGCAGGCGGTGGCGGGGCCAGGAAAAGCGAAGGCGGCAAAGGGCACGGACGCAGCTTGGAAAGCGAAGGAGGCCGTATTGTCCCCTGCCCCGCCCGCGTTTTTTCAACGCCGCGCAAGCGGCTGCGCGTCCGCGCCGCCGCTCACTGCACCGGCTGGCCGTTCGATGCGGACACGCCCCCATCCACCGGCAGCACCACGCCGGTGACGAAGCTCGCATCCGGGCTGGCGAGGAAGGCAATCACCGCCGCGATCTCCTCGGGCTCCGCGCCGCGGCCCAGGGGAATGCGTTCGGCGAATTTCTTCAGTTGCTCCGGATCGTTCTTGATGTCTTGCGTCATGCCCGTGAACGTCAGGCTGGGCGCCACAGCGTTGACGCGCACGCCGTCCTTGCCGTGGTCCATCGCCAAGGCACGGGTGAAGTTGGAGACCGCGCCTTTGGAGGCGTTGTAGAAGCTCATGTCCCAGTCGCCGCCCAGGCCGGAGACGGACGAGGTGTTGACGATGCAGCCCCGCGTCTTGAGCAGGTGCGGCAGGGCCGCGCGCGCGCCGTGGAAAACGCCCGAGACATTGGTCGCGAGGATGCGGTGCCAGTCTTCCAGGCTGGCTTCCATGACCTTGCCCTGCACGGCGATGCCGGCGTTGTTGACCATCACGTCGAGGCGGCCGAATCGCTCCACCGTGGCATCGACGAGGGCCTGCACTTCGTCGAACTTCGAGACGTCGGCCGGATGGGCGAGCGTGCGGTCGGCCGGCAGGTCGGCGCGCGTCGCCGCCAGCTTGTCGTCGCTGAGGTCGGCGATGACCACCTTGGCACCCTCCTGCGAAAAGCGCCGAGCCGTGGCAGCGCCGATGCCGGACCCTGCGCCGGTGACGATGACGACCTGGTCCGTGAAGCGCTGCAGCGGAGTGGAGGACGGTGGCTGGGCCATGGGGTTTCCTTTCGTGTGGGGTGAATGCGCTGCTGGCGATGCCAGGCCTGCCTCGACGGACACGCCGCGATGGCATTCCGCTGGAGAGGGCATCGCACGGCAGGCGCGTAAACGGCCATTCTTCGGCGCATCGCCCGCGCGGGACCGGCGCCATGCGCCCGTCCGCCTGTCAGCCAAGGCCGCACACCGGCGGCGCACGGCAGCACGGGGCGGGGACCATGCCCGGCGCCGCCCCTTTGGCGAACACCCCTTAAACCAGCGGGCGCACCATGCGGTCCATGATGTGCTCCAGCGCCGCGCCCGCATCGGTGCAGCGCCCGGTGTGCACCGGCGAGGTCTGGATGATCCCGCTGCGCCGCGCGGTCAGCCAGTGAAAGCGCGATCGGTAAGGCATCTGCGCGATGGGCCCGCAGCCCGTGTCGCCCGCGCAGATGGCGACGATGGCCGCCAGGTGCCGGCGCACCGTGTCCAGGTCGGCCGCAGGGTCCAGGGCCAGCAGCCGCGCCTCGTCCAGTGCCATGGCGGCCTGAAGGAAGCCCGTGCGCTGGCACGAAAGAATGGCGCCGGCATTGATGAATTCTTCGCGCTCCACGCGCGGCACCACGCGCACGATGGCGTAGTCGTACACATCAGCCGCGTGCATCGATCGCTCCTTTCAGCCAGGCGCCGCGCCCGGCCAGCCGTGCGGCGAAGTAATCCGCGTAGGCCTGCCGGTGGGTGCCGGTCGCGGTCAACGGGCCTTCGGCGTGGTCGGCACCGGCCAATTGCAGGAATTCATCGGGCACCTCGGACAGCACGCCCTGCAGCACGGCGGGCGTGAGGCGCGCGGCCAGTTCCGCATCCACCTGGGCCAGCGCGGTGGCGCGGGGCAGCAGCACGTGGTCGGCAATGGGGGCGAAGGGCTTGGCGGGCACGGCCACCGTGCCGTTCCACGCATGGTGGAAAGTGAGCGCCGCGCCATGGTCGATGAGCCACGGGTTGCGGTGCCACACCAGCAGGTTGGTGTTGCGCGCCGTGCGGTCCACGTTGCCCACCAGCGTATCGAACCAGACCAGCCGCGAGGCGAAGTCGTCCGAGACCGCATCCACCGCCGGGTCGAAGTTCGCGGCGCCCGAGAGGTAGTCCAGCCCCACATTGAGGCCGCCGCTGGCACGGATCAGGTCCTGGATCTCGGGGTCCGGCTCGGTCTGCGCCAGGGCCACGTCCAACTGCGCGAGCACGATCTCGGGAACGGGCAGGCCCAGCGCGCGGGCGATGCCCCCGGCGATCATCTCGGCGAGCAGGGCCCGCACGCCCTGCCCCGCGCCACGGAACTTGAGCACATACAGGCCCAGGTCGTCACCCTCGACGACGGCGGGCATGGAGCCGCCCTCACGCAGGGGCGTGACGTAGCGGCTGACGGTGATGGTGCGCATGGCGGAGCGGCTTCCTTCGAGCGGTCGCGGGTGAGGCGGGGATGGTAGCGGCAGTCAGCCGATCCAGGCCTGGCGCAGCGCCTGCTGGGAACCCGGCGGCAGCACGCCCAGGCGCACCTGCCCCGGCAGCCCGAACGACGTGACGTCGCGCAGCTTGATGCCGTGGGCTCGCAACCGCTGCAGGGCCGCCGGCAGGTCATCCACCCCAGGCCGTGCCACGAAGTAGTTGGCCAGGCTCCCGGGCACGACGGCCCAGCCCAGCGCTTCGCACAGCGCCTGCTGCTCCGCCTTCCAGGCGCGCAGCGCGTCCAGGCTGTCGCGCAGCCAGCGCTGGGGGGAGGCAAGGGTCCATGCCGTGAGCAGCGCCACGCCATGGGCGCCGATGGGCCACGATGGCGCCAGCGACCGCAGCGCGGCCAGGTCTTGCGACGGCTGCGCCTGCGGCGCGATGGCATAGGCCGCGCGCACGCCCGTCAGGCCCAGGGCCTTGTTGGGCGTCCACAGCTGCCAGGCGTTGGCGGGCATGGGGGGGGCGGTGCCCTCCAGGCGCAGGGGGGCGTAGGCGCAGTCGATCACGCGCAGTGCGCCGTCTTGCGCCCCGATCCGGGCCCAGGCGGCCAGCGCGGGGTCGGGTGTGCCGAGCGGGCTGGAGGGATCGCACGCCCAGCACAGGCCGGTGACCGCCGGGTCCGCACCGGGCGCGGCGGGCCGCACGTCCAGCCCCCAGGCCTGCGCCGCGCGCGTGTAGTCCCCATAGCCATGCACCGGCACCGCCACGGCCCGCACGCCCCGCCGGGCGGCGAAGGCGGTGATGCGGTGGATGAATTCGCTCGCGCTGCCCGCGATCACGATGCGCGCCGGCGCCACGCCGTGGAAGGCGCCCAGGCGCTCGCGCAACGCGGTATAGGCCGGGTCGGGGTAATGCCGGGCATCGGCCTCGCGCAGCGCCTGGACCGCCCCGGGGCACGAGCCGCAGGCGTTGCTGTTGGTGGAAAAGTCGTGCAACGGCACGCCCAGGGCGTCCGGGCCGCCGTGCAGGGGGGCGTGCAACGTCACATCCATTGCAGCACCCAGAATGCTATTGAAAAGTGAGCAACCAGGACAATCAATCCGCCGGCAACCACCACTTTCGATGCCCAGCCTGCCGCCCGGGGCGTGTCGCGGGCGTCAGCGCCCCGCCCTTCGTGGTTGAGCGTGTACACGCCGGGCTTGGCCAGGCGCACGCCCAGGGCCAGCGCCATGGCGGCCATGGGCCAGCCGCTGTTGGGCGACGGCGTGCGGCGTGCTTCGGTTGCCAGCACGCTCCAGCGCGGGCCGCCGGCGATGGCCCGCAGCAGCAGCGCCGTGAGCCGCGCCGGCAGCCACGACAGCGCATCGTCCGCGCGCGCCGCCCATTTGCCAGCCCACTGCCAGTAGCGCCCGCCGCGCATGCCGGGGTAGCCCCACATGGCATCGGCCGTGTTGGCGAAACGGTAGAGCGCGGCGCCGGGCAGGCCCAGCAGCGCGAACCAGAACAGCGGCGCGACCACGGAGTCGTTGAGGTTCTCGGCCAGCGACTCGATGGCGCTCTCGCGCACCTGCACCGTATCGAGCGCCTGCACGTCGCGGCTCACCAGGCGCGCCAGTCGCGCGCGCCCGGCCTCCAGCGATTCGGCCAGGGCGGCTTCCACCGCCAGCACCTCGTCGCGCAGCATGCGCCAGGCCAGCAGCGGCTTGAGCAGCAGCGCCATCAGCACCGCGGCCAGCCATGGCGGCGCGTGGCGCAGCACGGCCCATTGCAGCACCGCCGAGACGATCAAAACCACGGCGGCCAGCGCACACCACAGCAGCGCTGCCAGCCCGAAAGACCGCCAGTCGCGTGCAGTGGGCGCGCGGGGCGCCACCCGGTCGCCGCCGGCCTGCAGCGCGCGGCCCATCCAGACCACGGGGTGCACGGCCACAGGCGGCTCGCCGAAGCACCGGTCGATGGCCAGCGCGAGCGGCACTGCCGCGGCGGGCGTGAGGGCCAGGGCCCAGGCGGCGTCCATCAATCGGGGCCCTTTTCGCCAGCGGCAGGCATCGGGTCCGCGGCAACGCCTTCCGCCAGCCAGGGCGCCGGCTGGCCCCAGGCGTTGTCGAACACCACGGTGTGAAGCGGCGCGCGGCGCGCCCAGCGCTCCTGCTGCAGCATGGGTTCTTCGTAGAAGCCGTGTACCGGACCGATGGACAGCAGCGCCACCGCCTCGGCACCGGGCGGCAGGCCCAGCAGCGCGCCCACGGCGGCAGGGTCGAACATGGACACCCAGCCCATGCCCAGTCCCTCGGCGCGCGCGGCCAGCCACAGGTTCTGCAGCGCGCAGGCGACCGAGGCCAGGTCCATCTGCGGCAGCGTGCGGCGCCCGAAGACGTGCGCCTCGCGGCCATCGGCCAGCGCCACGGCGATGCACTCGGCCGCATCGCGCAGGCCCTCGACCTTCAGGCGCAGGAACTCCGCGCCGCGCTCGCCCAGCGCCTCGGCCGTGCGCAGGCGCTCGGCCTCCACACAGGCATGCAGCCGCCCGCGCAGCGCCCCATCGGCCACGCGGATGAAACGCCAGGGCTGCATGAAGCCCACGCTGGGGCCGTGGTGCGCGGCCTCCAGCAGCCGCGCCAGCACCTCGGGCGCGACCTGCCCGCCCGCGAAGTGGCGCATGTCGCGGCGCTCGCGGATGGCGCGGTACACGGCGGCGCGCTCCTCTGCGGAGAAGGCGGAGCCCTGCGCACTGCCGTTGGGCGGCGTGGGGGATGGCATCGCGGCGCGGGGGCGGTCGGCGGGGCTCAATCCTCGATGCCGCGCTGCGCCGGCACGCCGGCCTGGAACGCGTGCTTGACCATGCCCATCTCGGTCACCGTGTCGGCCAGCTCGATCACCTCGGGCGGGCAACGGCGGCCGGTGAGCACCACGTGCACATGGCGCGGGCGGTCGCGCAGCACCTGCAGCACCTCGTCGAGCGGCAGCCAGCCGTAGATGAGCGGGTAGGTGATCTCGTCCAGCACCACCAGGAAGAATTCGCCGCCCAGCACGGCGGCGCGCGCGCGCTCCCAGCCGGCGCGGGCCAGTTCGGCCGACTGGTCGATGTCGCGGCTCTTCCAGGTGAAGCCGTCGCCCAGGCCCTCGATGGGGATGCCCAGCTGCTCGAACATGCGGTGCTCGCCGAAGCGCGCGGTGGGCACCTTCATGAACTGGAAGATCTTGACCGGCTTGCCGCGCCCGTGGGCGCGCAGGGCGAGGCCGAACGCGGCGGTGCTCTTGCCCTTGCCGTTGCCGGTGTTGACCAGCACGATGCCGCGGCGCTCGCCGTCGGGTTTTTCGGAGCGCCGTTCGGCGGGAGGGGTTTCGATCTGCATGCGCAATGTCTCGGAAGTCGTTCGAAAAAAAGGGGCGAAAGCGGTGGTCGGGACGCCGGCCGGGCCCTAGTCGATGCGCGGCAGCGACACCCACAGGCCCGCCACCTGCTGCACCTGGATGCGCTGGTCGAACACGGCCTGCAGCGCGGCGTGGGTGGCTGGGTCGGCGCAGGCGCCATGGTGCACGATGCGGCCGCGGTCCATGATGGCCATGTCGTCGGCCTGGAGCGCGAGCGACACCTCGTGCAGCACGCTCACCACCGTGCCGCCGCCCGCCGCCAGCGCGCGCATGGCGTGCAGCCAGTCGGCCTGGTGCGGCGGATCGAGGTTGGCCAGGGGTTCATCCATCAGCAGCACCTCGGCCTGCACGGCCAGCGCGCGCGCCAGCAGCACCCGCTGGCGCTCCCCGCCCGACAGTTGCCCGAGCGGCCGGTGGCGCCAGTCCCAGGCCTGCGTGGTGCGCAGGGCCTGCTCCACCGCCGCATGGTCTGCGGCGCTGGCCGGGGCCATCCAGCGCTGGTGCGGCAGGCGCCCGAGCATGGCGACGTCGTAGGCCGTGAGATCGTCCGCCGAGGCTTCGTTCTGCCCCAGCCAGGCCAGCCGGCAGGCGCGCTCCCGGGCCGGCATGGCGGCCAGGGGCCGGCCCAGCAGTTCGACCCGGCCCGACACCGCCGCGCCGCGCAGCAGGCCCGCCAGCACTTTGAGCAAGGTGGACTTGCCGGCGCCGTTGGGGCCGACCACGCTGGTCCAGCGGCCGGCGGGCACGGCCAGGTCCACGCCGTTCAATATCGGGGCATTTCCGATGTGTGCCGCAATGTTGATGGCCTCGATTGCTATGTTTTTCATAGCGAATGGCCCTGCATGGAGCGCCGGTGCATCAGCCACAGCAGGTAGGTGCCGCCCAGCGCCGCGGTGAGCACGCCCACGGGCAGCTCCTGCGGCGCCAGGATCCAGCGCGCCAGGATGTCGGCCGCCAGCAGCAGCGCCGCGCCCATCAGGCTGGACAGCACGATTTGCCGCTGGTGCGTGACCTTGACGATGGAGCGCACCAGGTGCGGCGCGGCCAGCCCGACGAAGGCGATCAGGCCGGTCTGCGCCACGGCCGTGCCGGTGGCCAGCGCCATGGCCGCCACCAGCCCCGCGCGCATGGGCGCCAGCGGCAGGCCCAGGCTGGCGGCCGTGGCCTCGCCCAACGTCAGGCCGTCGAGCGCGCGCGCCAGGGTCCACGCGGCGATGCCGCACAGTGCCCACGCCCCGGCCATGAGCGCGCAGGCCACCCAGCCGACGAAGCTGGTGCTACCCAGCGTGAAGGCCTGCATGGCCTGCAGGATGTCCGGCGAGGCCAGCTCCACCAGGTCGCGCAGCGCGCCCAGCACCACGCCCACGATCACCCCGGCCAGCAGCAGGCGCAGCGTGTGCTGCACCCCGCGCGCCAGCACCAGGGTCAGGGCCACGGCGCCGGCCGCGCCGAGAAACGCCATGCCGGTGACGCCCAGCCGCGCCAGCCACTGCGCCGCCATGGGCGAGACGCCGAACACCACCATCGCCAGCGCGCCGCCCAGCGCCGCGCCCGAGGCCGAGCCCAGCAGGTACGGATCGGCCAGCGGGTTGCGGAACAGGCCCTGCGCCACCGCGCCCGCCAGCCCCAGCAGCGCGCCGGCCAGCCAGGCGCCCAGCGTGCGCGGCAGGCGGATCTCCCACACGATCTGCCAGGCCACCGGGTCCTGGCCCATGCGCAGCAGGCTGTCGAAGCCGGTGCTGCCCACGCAGGCGCCGACGACCAGCAGCAGCGCGCTGACGACCAGCAGGCAGGCGCCCAGCCACGCGGCGCGGCGCGGGCCGGGGCCGGGCTGCGCGGCATGCGAGGCCGCCGGCACGGGCTGCGATGGCATGGGCGATGACGATGGCATGGCGGGTGCGCCGTCCGGGGGCACGCTCATGGCGCCTTGTCCGCCAGGCAGCGCGCCATGATGCGCGCGGCCTCGGCCATGCGCGGGCCGGGGCGCACCACCACGTCGGCCTCGCCGGGACCGAAGAGGCACACGCGCTGCTCGCGCACGGCTTTCAGGCTGTTCCAGCCGGGGTACATCGCCATGGACTGCATGCTGCGGTTGCCCACCATCATCACGTCGGGCCGCGCCCGCACGACGAACTCGGGGTTCAGCCGCGGGAACGGGCCCAGCTCGGGCGGCACCACGTTGCGCGCGCCCAGGCGCGCCAGCGTCTCGCCGATGAACGACGCCGTGCCCGCCGCATACGGCCCCCGGCTCACCTCGAAATACACGCGGGCCCCGCGCGCGCGTGCTGGCAGCGACTGCGTGGCGGCCTGCACGCCGGCGTCGATCACGCGCCACAGCCGGTCGGCCCCCTGCTCCTGCGGCACGCCGAGCAGCTGGCCCAGCGTGGCGAGCACGCGGCGCACGTCGGCATGGGTCTTGGGCTCCAGAGCCACCACCTTCAGGCCCAGCGCCTCCAGCCGGTCGCTGGCGCGCGAGCTGGTGGCCAGCAGTACCACGTCGGGCTGCAGGGCGACGATGGCCTCGATGTTCGGATCGATGCCGCCGCCCAGTTGCGGCAGGCGCTGCACGGCTTCGGGCCAGTTGGAGTAGCGGTCTACCCCCACCAGGCGCTGGCATTGCTGCAGCTCGCACACGCTCTCCGTCAGCGAGGGCAGCAGGCTCACGATGCGCTGCGGCGGCTGGGCGAATGCGACGGTGCGACCGCGCGCATCGGTCACCTCGAAGGCCTGCGCGGCCGTGGCACCGGCCATCCAGAAGAAAGCCGCCAACGCCAGCCCCGCGGGCCACCGGCGAGCGGCATGGCAGCGCAGGCGTTGCAAGAAGCGGTGCGTCATGGCGTGTCCTTCAGCGTGAGCGGCAGGCCCGCCGCGACCAGGGTGACGCGCTGGCAGGCCTCGGCCACGCGCTGATTCAGGCTCCCCAGTGCATCGACGAAGGCGCGCACCTCGCGGCCCATGGGAATCACGCCCAGGCCGATCTCGTTGCCCACCAGCACCACCGGGCCGGGGCACTGGCGGATTGCTCCTAAAAACATAGCGCACTGCCCTAGCCAATCATGCGCTGGAGGCCGATCTGGCTCCGAACCCTCCGAGACCGGCGCTGGGGCCGGGGCCGGCATGAGCCAGTTGGTGAGCCAGAGCGTGAGGCAGTCCACCACGATCAGCGTATCGGCGCTGCCGTGGCGGGCGATGGCGCGGGCCAGGTCAAGCGGCTCTTCCAGCGTGCGCAGGCCGGGCACGCGCTCGGCGCGGTCGCGCTGGTGGCGCGCGATGCGTTCGCGCATCTCGTCGTCCCAGGGCTGCCCGGTGGCGATCAGCAGCGCGCGGTGCGTGGGCGAATCGGCCAGCCACTGGCGCGCCAGCAGCTCGGCACGGCGCGACTTGCCGCTCTTTTGGCCGCCCAGGATCAGCTCGCTGGTGGCAATGGGGCCGGGGCCGCTCATGCCGCCCCCCGTGGCGCATCCGGGCCGGCGCCCAGCAGGGCCGCCACCGCGCGCGGGGCCGACGGAAACCAGGCGTGGAAGTAGCTCGCGTGGATGCTGCCGTGGCGGTACAGCGCCTCGCCCGGGCCGGGCGGCCCCGCGTGCGCGGGCCGCTCGGTGCGCGCCCGCACCGGGGCCGGGCTGTCGCAGGTGGAGTAGTGGAAGGTGTGGCCGCGCAGCACGTGGCCGTCCACGTCCAGTTGCTGCGGCCCCAGGGCCGCCAGCCGTTTCTGCATGGCCACACGGCCCGGCAGCAGCCCCCACAGGGGCCGGTGCTGGCCGTCGGCCAGGGTGATCGATTCGAACAGCGCCATCATGCCGCCGCATTCTGCCCACACCGCGCGGCCGGCCTGCACGTGCGCCCGCAGGCTGGCCCGCATGCCGGTGTGGCTGGCGATGCGGTCGGCATGCAGCTCGGGGTAGCCGCCGGGCAGCCAGACCGCATCGCACGGCGGCAGCGCGGCATCGGCCAGCGGCGAAAACCGCACCACCCGCGCGCCCAGCGCCTCCAGCGTGTCCAGGTTGGCGCGGTAGATGAAACAGAACGCCGCATCGTCCGCCACCGCCACCGTGCGGCCCTCCAGCAGCGGCGGCACAGGCTCGGGCCGTTCGGGCGCCGCAAAGCGCACGGCCCAGCGCTGCAGTTCGTGCGGTTGCAGGCGGCCGAGTGGCGTGGCCGCCAGCGCATCGGCCGCGGCGTCCAGCCGCGCCAGGCCATCGGCCAGTTCGTGTGCGGCCACCAGGCCCAGGTGCCGCTCAGGCAGCAGGCCGGCCCGCGCCCGTGTGGGGGCAGCGGGTGTGGCCGTGGCACCGTCCTGCGTATCCCGCTGCACGCGCGGCAGCGCGCCCAGCCAGTCCGCGGGATCGTTGAGACCTGCGCGCAGCAGGTCGGCATGGCGTTCGGTGGCGACGCGGTTGGCCAGCACCCCGGCCCATGGCAGGCCCGCGCGGTAGTGCCGCAGGCCGTGCACCACGGCCCCCAGCGTGGCGCCCATGGCCGACGCATCGACCACCGCCAGCACCGGCAGCCCGAAGCGCTGCGCCAGATCGGCCAGGCTGGGGGCGCCGTCGAACAGGCCCATCACGCCTTCGATGAGGATCAGGTCGGCCTCGCGCGCGGCGGCATGCAGGCGCTGGGCGATGTCGGCCTCGCCGGTCATCCACAGGTCGATCTGGTGCACCGGGGCGCCGCTGGCCAGTTGGTGCCAGCAGGGATCGAGGAAATCAGGGCCGCACTTGAAGACCCGCACCCGGCGCCCCTGGCGCGCGTGCAGCCGCGCGAGCGCCGCCGTCACGGTGGTCTTGCCCTGGCCGGACGCGGGTGCGGCGATGGCGATGGCGGGACAGCCCACGCTGCCCGCCATGCCAGCCGCTTCTTCTTCTCGCGCTGCTTCTCCCCTCGCCCTCATGGGTTCTTCATCGCTGGCTGCGCCGCGGTCATTGCGGTGCCCATTTGAGGCCCGCATAGAACGTGCGCCCCGCCGTGGCATAGGTGCGGGCCAGCTGGTAATCCTTGTCGGCCAGGTTGTCCACGCGCGCCAGCAGCGTCACGTCGCGTGCGATGCGCGTGCTGGCATACAGGTTGACGAGCGTGTAGCCGCCCAGCACCGTGGTGTTGGCCGCGGTGTCGAAGCGCCGGCCCGAGGCCTGCACTTCGGTGCCCAGCGTCCAGCCGGCGACCTGGGTGTCGGCCCCCAGCGTGCCGTGGCGCTTGGAGCGCCGCGCCAGCAGCCGGCCCGTGTCTTCGTCACGCGGGTTCTGGAAATCCACCGATCCGCGCAACTGTACGCCGGCCACCTTGTACGAGCCTGACAGCGTCACGCCGTCGTACTTGGCGCGCGCCGTGCTGGCATAGCAGCCGAAATTGGACTGGCAGCCGCCCGCCCCGCCGAACACGATGAGGTTCTTCACGCGGTTGCGGTAGGCCACGGCCGAGAAGGTGCCGGCGCCCTCGGCCCAGCGCAGGCCCACCTCGGCATTGCGACCCTCCTCCGGCTTGAGCGATGCCAGGCCGTACTCGCTGAAGCGCTGGTACAAGGTGGGCGCGCGGAACGAGGTGCCCACGGACGCGGTGGCGCGCCACTGCGGCGTGATGGCATAGCCGTACGCGGCGCTGCCGGTGTTCTGGCCGCCGAACTCGCTGTCGGAGTCGTGCCGCACGTTGAACTGCAGCGTGTGGCCGCCGGCATTGAAGCCATAGCCCAGCGCGAGCGCGTCCTGCGAGCGCTTGCGGTCGATGGGCGCGTTCTCCAGGTGGTCCTCGCGGCGCTCCAGGGCCGCCGTCAACAGGTGCGGGCCCTGGCGCCATTCGTTCTGGAACAGGTAGCCGCGCAGGCGCGTGTCGGTGAGGTACACGGAAGGCCGCGTCTCGTAGCGGTCGCGCGAGTCGGTGACCGACACGCGGGTGGTGTATTGCGGGCTCCACTTCGCGGCCCAGTTCAGGCCGAGGGCGTGCATCTTGTGCAGGTTGCGGTCGTCGTTGCCCAGCGGCAGGGTGTCGTAGCCGGAGTTCATCTCGCTGGCCACCAGCGTGCCTTCCAGGCGGTGGACTGCATCGATCTGCAGGCCCATCCGGGCGTTGCCGGACGTGCGGCGATAGCCGTCCTTGTCGGGGTTCTGCGTGGCGACGGTGCGGGCGTTGAAGCCCTGGCTCGTCTCGCGCGCCAGGCCCACGGCATAGTCCACCGCGCCGCTGGCACCGCTCACGCCGGCCTCGGCCTTGTAGGTGCCCTGGCTGCCCACGCCGACGCCCACGTAGGGAGCGGTGCCGGCCTCGCCCCGGCGCGTGAAGATCTGCACCACGCCGCCGATGGCGTCCGAGCCGTACACCGCGCCGGCCGGGCCGCGCAGCACCTCGATGCGGTCGATGACGGCCAGCGGAATGGCCTCCCACGGCGCACCGCCGGTGGATTGCGAGTCCATGCGCACGCCGTCGATGTACACGGCCGTGAAGCGCGTCTCGGCGCCGCGCAGGTACAGGCTGGTGGCGCTGCCCGGGCCGCCGTTGCGGACCATCTCGACCCCGGGCAGGCGGGCCAGCACGTCGGCCAGGCCAGTCGCGCCGCTGTTCTCGATGGCCTCGCGGTCCAGCACGGACACGTCGGCCACCAGGTCGGCCAGCGGCTGGGGCGTGCGCGTGGCAGCCACCACGGTTTCGCCCAGGGAGGGCACGCGCTGGTTCTGCGCCAGCAGCACGGGGGCGTCCTGCGCCTGGGCGGCAGGTGCGGCGGCGAACGTGAGGGCCAGGGAAACAGCCAGGGCGGCAGGCCGCAGGGGCGAGGAAGGCACGGCAGCGGCAATGGCAGCGGCGCGCGCGGGGAACAAGGGCTTTTTCATGGAAACAGACAGACTGGCAAACATCCCCGCGCCGGCTTCCCCGCCGGCATTGGGCGAAACAGCCGCGCCTTCAGGACCATGGCGGTCCAAAGCGCGGCCACGTTGTTGGCCGGTATCCGGGCTGGCGGAGCGCCCTCCAGCGCCTTCCCAGGCGCTTGTTCAAGGCGCCCAGTGGCTCATGGCTGGAGAGTGAGTCGGAGAAAAGGGCCGACCCGTCCGCTGACCGTTGCGGGGGCAGCGCAGGCACGGCGCGCTCTGGCGAACGCAAACCTCCCTGCTTCCCGTTGAACTGCAGCATGCGAACCATGCTGCGAGCACCAACCCGCGGATTTTACGGGTGTTGCAGCCTGTAAACGCCGCCGGATGGGCGGGTGGTGGCGCCAACCCTACAATTGCGGCTGTATGGATCCATCCTCTCCCATCGACCAGATCGCCGAACGCGTGGAGCGGCTGCTGTTGCGCCATGCGGAACTGCAACGCGCCAATGCCTTGCTGACCGCCCAGGTGGTCCATCTCACCCAAGAGCGAGACTCGCTCAAATCCCGGCTCAATACCGCGCGCGCCCGTGTGGACGCGCTGCTGGAGAGCCTGCCTGCGACGCCCCCCTCGAAGGACGCCGAATGAAGCAGATCGAAGTCCAGATCATGCAGCAGAGCTACCTGCTGGGCTGCCCCGAGGGCCACGAATCGCGCCTGCTGCAGGCCGTTGAGCGCGTGGACACCGCCATGACGCGCATCCGCGATGCCGGCAAGGTGCGGGCCCGCGAGCGCATCGCCGTTTTGGCAGCGCTCAACCTGGCCTTCGAGATCGCCGACCGCGAAGAGGCCGATCTGGCGTCCGCTGCACAGGCCCAGGCGGCAGCCCCGACGGAGCCCGCGCCGCTGGCCCCGGCAGCCGGCCCGCAATCCACCGATGCCCCGGCGCCATTGCACGCCTCTCACGCCTCGCTGGCGGGCGACCCGTCCGGCCAGATGCAGTTGCTGCTGCGCCGGCTGGACGATGCGCTCGGCGACGACGGCCGCCTTCTTTAAAAAGGGTTACGCAACGGCCGCTCGCGCGCCGTGCATGCAGCGCCTACAATGGAGACGTCTGCGGTGCTGCCGGGCTTTATATTTCCTTGAACCAATGCTCATTGAGCACGGGCTTGGTACATTGCCCGGTGAGCGTGATCATCTCGCGTCAGATGAACCCAACGCCTGGCTGCCCTCGCCCACCTGAACCCCCGGTTCAGGATGCCGGTCCGGTGGCATTCGCAGACACCTGTTTCTCCCACGGCCCGGCGGTTTTCACGCCGGCGTCGACAGTCCCCACGAATAGCTCTGGCGGCTCGCCAGCAGGCTTCTGAAGGCTTCGGCCGGCATCGCCGGCGCGCACAGATACCCCTGGAAGTAGCGGCAGTCCATCTGCTCCAGCGCCATGCGCTGCTGCTGCGTTTCCACGCCCTCCGCCACCACTTCGATGTGCAGCGCGCGCCCCATGTGCACGATGGCATTGATGATCGCGCGGTCGCCGTCGTCGTCGGGCAACCCCCGCACGAACGATTGGTCGATCTTGAGCTTGTGGATCGCCAGCTTTTTCAGATAGGCCAGGCTGGAATAGCCGGTGCCGAAATCATCGATGGCCAGGCCGATGCCCAGTTCGGCCAGCGCCTGCAGGCGCTGCTCCATCTCCAGCGCATCCTGCAGCAGGATGGTCTCGGTCAGCTCCAGTTCGAGCAGCGAGGCCGGCAGGCCGTGCTTGAGCAACAGCTGCGTGAGCCGATCGACGAAATCGGGCTGGCGGAATTCCAGCGCCGACACGTTGACGGCCATCACGAGCGGCGAGCCCGAGCGCATCCAGCGCGCAGCCTCCTGCACGGCCTGCTCCATGACCCATGAACCCAGCGTGATGATGTAGCCGGACTCTTCGGCCAGCGGAATGAAAACGCCCGGCGAAATGGGCCCCAGTTCCGGATCGGTCCAGCGCAGCAGCGCCTCGGCGCCCACCACGCTGCCGGTCGCCATGGCGACCTGCGGCTGGTAGTGGACCACCATGCGCTGCTGGCCCAGGGCCTGGCGCATGGCGTGTTCGAGCTTCATGCGCGACAGCAGGTCGGCATTCATCTGCGGCTGGTAGAAGCCGTAGCTTCCGCGGCCGCGCTCCTTCACGCGGTACATGGCGGTGTCGGCCTGCTTGATGAGGTCGTCCAGCGTCTCGCCGTCCTGCGGATACAGCGCCACCCCGATGCTGCACTGAATGGAAAACCCCATGCCGTCGAGCATGAAGGGGCGCAGCATGTCCTCGAGCATGCGCCGCGCCACGCCTTCGGCGATCGCGGCATCGCCCCCGTGCAGGTACACCACGAACTCGTCGCCGCCCAGGCGGCACAGCATGTCGCTCTGGCGCAGGCAGCCCTGCAGGCGCTTGGCCACGATCTGCAGCACGCGATCGCCGAACAGGTGGCCCAGGGAGTCGTTGATGATCTTGAACCGGTCCAGGTCCACGAACAGGATGGCGAAGCTGCCGGCATCCGGCCGCGGGCCCTGCTCAATCGCGTCGATGGCTTCGCCCACGCGGCGCGACAGGCGCAGCCGGTTGGGCAGGCCGGTGAGCACATCGCTGTACGCCAGCTCCTCGATGCGCGTGCGCGCCGCATGCTGCTGCGTGAGGTCGCGCATGAAGCCGATGCTCTGCAGCGCATTGCCCGTCTCGCTGCGCAGCACCACCCACGACAGGTGCACCGCGCAGGCCCGTCGCGCGGCCCCGTTCGCGCCGCCCTCGGGCAGGCGCAGCTCGCCCTCCCAGAAGCCGTCGCGGTCCCAAGCCGCCAGCACGTGTTCCATCCAGCCGGGCTGCGCGCCCTCGGCTCCGAAGAGCGAAACCGCGGGCACGCCCTGCAAGGCGACCGCGGGCGCGCCGATCAGCCGCTCGCAGCTCGGGTTCATGCGCACGATCTGGTGCCGGTCATCGGCGATAAAGATGGCATCCAGGCTGGAGTCGAACACCCGCGCGGCCAGCCGCAGGCTGGCCTGCGCCTCGGCGTTCAGCGTCACGTCGCGAAACGAGAACACCCGGCCCACGGGGCGGCCCTGGCTCAGCTGCGGCACTGAGCGGCGCTCGATGATGGTGCCGTTGCGCAGGTGCAGGATGTCCGTGGTCTCGCGCCCCGGCTCCAGCGCGATGGACGACAGCCGCGCACGGTAGGCATCGGCATCGGCCACCTGCTGCTGCATGTGGGCCACCACGGCAGCATCATTGCGCTGCACCAGCAGGTCCTCGGGCATGCCCCACAGCTGCGCCAGCCGCTGGTTGAAGGCACGCATGCGCCCGGCCATGTCGTACACCAGCATGCCGTCGGCGGCGGAGTCGAGCGTGGCGCGCAGTTCGGACAGCAGGATTTCCAGCTCGCGCTCGGTCGAGGCCTGCTCGCGGCGATCGATCATGGTCACCAGCAGCAGCGCCTCGCCCTCGGGCGAATCCACGCGCGACACGCGCCGGTCCACCGGAATGAACTGGCCATCGCCCCCGAGCAGGCCGGAGTGCGACTGGATGCCGCGCATCAGCGCATCCCGCCCCTGCGCCCAGAAGTACAGGTCTTCCGGCGTGCAGGCCAGGAGTTCGACGGCGTCCGCGCCTTCCATGGTTTCGGGCGAGCGCCCCAGCAGCGCGGCCGCGCTCTGATTGGCGAAGCGCACCGTGAGCCCCTCGGGCTCGACCAGCCACACGGCCTCCAGCAACCCGTCGAACACGGCGCGCCACACGCTGCCTTGCGGGCCGCGGATCACGCCGGGGCCCCGGTCGGCGCTGCGTCGACGGCCCGTTCGAAGTAGTAGCAAATCCTCTTTCGGGGCGACAGATAGTCGAGCGCATCGCGCGGCAGCTGCGCGGGCCGCAGGCTGCGGCGGATGCCCAGCGCCGGCTGGTCTTCCAGATCGATCACCAGGGCATCGTCCTTGGAGACGCCGGACTCGTGCACGATCACCTTGGGCCGCAGCGGGCGGGCCGAATTCACGGCTGTCACGATGGCGTAGCGGTCGTCCACGAGCTGCACGATCGAGCCCGGCGGGTACACGCCCATCATGCGGATGAAGGCCCGCAGGACCACGGCGTCGAACCGTTGCTTGTGCTGCGCGAAGATCACCGACAGCGCCTCGTGCGGAGTCAGCGCGTTGGCGCCCCGCAGCGGATTGCACAGCCGATCGTAGTAATTGACCAGCGCCAGCACCTGCCCTCCGCGGGAGATGTCGGCCCCTTTGAGCTGGAGCGGAAAGCCCGTGCCATCGGCCATTTCATGGTGATGCGCGATGGCTTCGATGACGGCGGCGCCCAGGCCCATGCGTTCTGCCAGCACCACCGATTCGCCGACATGCGCCTCGTACAGGGCCTGGTCGGCCGGACCCAGCGCGGAATGCGGCTGGGCCACATGGGGCGGCAGCGTGATCTTGCCCAGGTCGTGCAGCAGCGCGGCCGCGCCCAGGGGCTGCAAGTCGTCGCCCAGCAGGCCCAGGGCCTTGCCCAGCAGCAGCGAAAGCACCATCACGTTGACCGAATGCAGCGCCGCGCGCGTGCCGACGCGCTCGGAGAGCAGGCGGATGGCGGAGTCGCCCTGGTCGAGCAGCTCATCCACGCAGGTGGACACCAGCGCGTTGGTGGAAGCACGCGCCTCCGAGGGGTCTTGCTCGGCGCTGGTGGCCAGGCGCTCGTACACCCGCGTGGCACGGGCGAAGCGCTCGTCGCAGGCAGCCAGGGAACGGCTCTGCGCCTTGATGCGCTCGCGGAACTCCGCCATGGAGGCCTGGGCGATCGAAGGCCCTGTCTCCACCGGTGCGCGGGCGGCTTCGGTCACGGGATCGGGCGCGGAAGGGTGGCCGGGCGGCAGCAGGCCCTGCACCGAGGGATCGCTTTTGGAAGGAATCCACCGCACCTGGGACAGGCCCAGGGCGGCCAGGGTATTGATCTGCTCCGGCGAGGCGATGCGGAAACTGCTGACCGGAAAAGGGTGGTTCATCCAGCCCAGATCGAGCTGGATGTACATGCCTACACGCAGCCGGCCGACATCGATGAGGAGGGGATTAGTCACTTTCGGGGGGCACCGGAGGGCGCCACGGGGACGCCGGGGTATTGGTAACCATTATCACCAGTTAATACACCCCCGAATCAAATGTCAAAAACTTCACGGACTACGGTCACGATAGGCTTTGCCAACCCCCTGCGCGCAGGGATTGGCTACAGGCACCAGGGCTCGGCCTGGCGGTGGAAAACTTCCATCCACAGCCCCCAGGCGGCAATGCCGAACAGCAGCAGGCCGGACAACCGCACGCCCCACCCGCCCCGCGCGTCCCCCGCAGCACCGCCGCCCCGCAGCCGTTGCCAGAGCCACTGGCCTGCCACCAGCCAGGCCGCGCCACCCACGCCGAAGCACACCATGGCCAGCGCGCCGCGCCAGGGGTTTCCGGTCAACGCCGCGAGCAGCAGCGCGGAGTACAGCAGGCCGCAGGGCATGCAGGCCCAGGCCAGGCCCGTGGAGAACAGGCCGCCGGGCGAGCGCACCCAGGGGGCGACCCGCTGCCACAGCACCCGGCCCGCATGGTCTACCCAGGCCGGCTGCCGCGCCCGGAACACCAGCAGCACGGCCCAGGCGAGCACGGCGACGTGCAGCAGCGTCCATGCCGGCCGCAGCGCAGCCGCGTGCTGGGTCAGCCAGGCCAGGCGGTCCATGGCCCAGGCCGCCATCGCGCCCGCCAGGGCGTACCCGGCCAGCCGGCCCAGATGGAAAGCGAAGGGCCGTGCCCACACCCGGTCCGCCGGCAAAGCCAGGCCGCGGCCCGCCCATCGCACCGTCTGCGCCCCTGCGTTTTCCGCCGCGGCGTGGGCCGGGCCGCCAGCGCGCACCAGCGCCCCGCAGGGCGCCGCGCACATCGCCAGGCAATGCGGGCCGCCCGCCAGCCCCATGGCCAACGCGGTCCAGATCAGGGTGTCGGGCATGGCGGCGTCCTTCAGATGATGCGGGAAAAGCGCGCGCGGTTGCGGTCCGCCTGCAGGTAGCGATCGAACAGCATCGCCACGCCGCGCACGAAGAACCAGCCCATGGCCGTGACCTCGATGCCTTCCTGGCCGAGCACGACCAAGCCCTGCGCCTGCAGGTCCTCCAGTGCCTGCAGTTCGGTGGCGAAGTACTGCCGGAAATCGATCAGCCACGCCTGCTCCACCGGCTCGAACAGCACCTCGCCCTGGCACATCAGCGCCATGATGACGGAGCGGCGCACCAGGTCGTCGCGCGTGAGCGCCAGGCCCCGCACGACCGGCAGGCGCCCCTGGTTGATGAAGTCGTAGTACTCGTCCAGCGTCTTGGCGTTCTGGCTGTAGGTGGCGCCCACGCGGCCGATGGCCGACACGCCCAGGCCGAGCAGGTCGCAATCGGGCTGGGTGCTGTAGCCCTGGAAGTTGCGGTGCAGCCGGCCCTGGCGCTTGGCCACGGCCAGGGCGTCGCCCGGCAGCGCGAAGTGGTCCATGCCCACATAGACGTAGCCGGCATCCTGGAACGACCGCAGCGATTGCGACAGCATGGCCACCTTCGACGCCGCCAGCGGCAGATCCGCCGGCACGATGCGGCGCTGCGGCTTGAAGCGCTCGGGCAGGTGGGCGTAGGCATACAGCGCGATGCGGTCCGGCCGCAACCGGCCCACCTGCTCGAGCGTGCGCTCGAAGGACTCGGGTGTCTGCCGCGGCAGGCCGTAGATCAGGTCCACGTTGATGGACTCGAAGCCCAGCGCACGCGCGCTGGCCACCAGGTCGAAGACTTGGCTGGCCGGCTGGATGCGGTGCACGGCCTTCTGCACTTCGGGGTCGAAGTCCTGCACGCCGAAGCTCAGGCGGTTGAAGCCCAGCTCCGCCAGCAGCGCCAGCCGGCCCGCGTCCACCGTGCGCGGATCGATCTCGATCGAATACTCGCCGCCGGGCGCAAGCGTGAAGCTGCGCTGGAGCATGGCCATCAGCGACCGCAGGCCGTCATCCGACAGGAACGTCGGGCTCCCCCCGCCCAGGTGCAGCTGGCTCACCACCTGGCCCACGCCGCACTGGGCCGTGTGCAGGTCGATCTCGCGGCTGAGATAGCGCAGGTACACCTCGGCCCGCTCGGGGTGGCGGGTGATGATCTTGTTGCAGGCGCAGTAGTAGCACAGCGACTCGCAAAAGGGAATGTGCACATACAGCGACAAGGGCAGTGCCTTGGCGGCCGACCCCAGGCGGCGCTGCTGCAGCGCGAGAACGTAGTCGTCCTGTCCGAAGGCCTCCACGAACCGGTCGGCGGTCGGGTAGGAGGTGTAGCGGGGGCCGGGCACGTCGAAGCGGCGCAGGAGTTCAGGGGTGACAGCGATCATGGGATTTCCTTGTGCCTGCCCAATGTGCCGCAGGCCCCGGGGGAAACCCTTGACCTGGGTCAAGGGTTCTGCAGGCGCACGCTGCCACAATTGATCCATGACAGGTGCCCGGCGTTCGCCCGGGCTCTACCACCCTGCCGGCCGCCCGCCCTCCCCTCACCACAAAGGCCTTTTCCCATGAATCCGCAAACCATCAAAGTGGCATGCTCGAACTGCAACCTTCGCGAGCTGTGCATGCCGCTGGGCCTGAACGATCAGCAACTGCAGCGGATCGACGACATCGTGGCCGTGCGCCGCAAGGTCAAGCGGGGGGCCACCCTGTTTCGCAATGGCGAGCCCTTCAGCTCGCTCTTCGCCATCCGCACCGGCTTCTTCAAGACCTGCGTGGCCACCGAAGACGGCCGCGACCAGGTCACGGGCTTTCAGATGGCCGGCGAGATCATCGGCCTGGACGGCATCGTCAGCGACCACCACACCTGCGACGCCGTCGCGCTGGAAGACGCCGAGGTCTGCGTCATGCCCTTTGACCGCATCGAGGAGCTGTCGCGCGAGGTCACGGCGCTGCAGCACCACGTGCACAAGATCATGAGCCGCGAGATCGTGCGCGAGCACGGCGTGATGCTGCTCCTGGGCAGCATGCGGGCGGAAGAGCGCCTGGCGGCCTTCCTGCTCAACCTGGTGCAGCGCCTGCATGCCCGGGGCTTCTCGCAGTCCGAACTCGTGCTGCGCATGACGCGCGAGGAAATCGGCAGCTACCTCGGCCTCAAGCTGGAGACGGTGAGCCGCACCTTCTCGAAGTTCGTCGAGGACGGCATCGTCGAGGTCAAGCAGCGCCACGTGCGCATCCTGGAGACCGCGGCTCTCAAGCGCATCGTGAACTCGCAGAACTGCCACTGAGCGGCCGGCCTCCGGCACCGGCGCTGGCATTTCATGCGCCCGGGTGGTGCCGCGCGCAGTCGGCGGGCCGGTCGGTCACCGGCACGGGGCAGCGGTTCAGCTCGAACGGCGACATGGCCAGCAGCGTGGTGAGCGCGCTCGACGCCATCGTCACCAGCCAGAAAGCGAAGAAGGCGATGGTGTAGACCCCCTCGCGCGAGAGCGCCAGCGGCTGTCCGAACCAGTGCATGTCCTGTGGGTCCACCAGGGCAAAGACCAGCATTTCCAGCACGCCCGCCATCAGGAAGGCGGGCCATGCAATCCACATGAGGCGTTGGGTCCACATTGCGCTTGTCTCCTCGTTTCGGGGGGTGGTGCGGACAGGCCGCCTTCAGCGCGGCTGGTCCTGCACGGGGGTGGCCGCATGGTTGCGCGCCTTCATGGCCGGGGCCAGGCTGTTCGGCGCGCCCTGCAGCGTCTTGTTGATCTCGATGCCCTGGCGGTAGTAATCCTCGGCCACCACCGGGTCGGGGCGCACGACCGCCACCCACAGCGTGGTGAAGCCCGCCACGACCACGATGGCCGGCCCGGCAATGACCATCCAGACGAAGCCGAACTTCCACCAGGGAGCGGCCGAAGGAAGGGGAGCCGGTGCGGCGGCGATAGGGGATGGCATGGTGTTCACTCCTGACAGGAAAAGAAGAAAGGCGGTCGGACCAGCGGTCTGGCGCCTGAAACGGTGACGGTGTGGCCGGCGGCGCTCATCGCGGCACCAGGAAGACCGACTTCTCGGCGACATGGCCGCCCGAGCCCAGCGCCTGCACGTCGAACTGCACGGCATGCGATCCGGGCGGCGCGGAGCCGTAGGGGATCTGCAGGCGCACGGCCACCCAGCGGGACTCGGCCGCGCCGATCTCCACCTCGGCGTCGGACGCCACGCGCAGCCCCTGCAGCCCGCTCGCACCGATGCGGTAGCGCTGGCCGGACTCGGTGGCATTCATGATCTGCAGGCGATAGATGTTCTCCAGCTGCCCGCCGGCCACGATGCGCGAGAGCGCGGCGCGGTCGCGCACCACGTCCACTTTGAGCGGCGTGCGCAACACCAAGCTGGACAGCAGCCCCACACACAGCGCCACCAGCACCGCGGTGTAGATCAGCACGCGGGGGCGCAGCACACGGCGCAGCATCTGCGCCCGGCCCCAGCGGGCCGCCACGCCGTTCTGCGTGGAAAAGCGGATCAGCCCCCGCGGGTAGTGCATCTTGTCCATCACGGTGTTGCAGGCGTCCACGCACAGCCCGCAGCCGATGCACTCGTATTGCAGGCCGTTGCGGATGTCGATACCCACCGGGCACACCTGCACGCACAGCGTGCAGTCGATGCAGTCGCCCAGGCCCCGGGCTTTGTAATCCACCGTCTTGGTGCGGGGGCCGCGCGGCTCGCCGCGCGCGTCGTCGTAGGTGACGATCAGCGTGTCGCGGTCGAACATGGCGCTCTGGAACCGGGCATAGGGGCACATGTACTTGCACACCTGCTCGCGCATGAAGCCGGCATTGCCGTAGGTGGCGAAGCCGTAGAACAGCACCCAGAAGATCTGCCAGCCGCCCTGCATCGCCAGCAACTCGCCCGACAGTTGGCGGATGGGCACGAAGTAGCCCACGAAGGTGAAGCCCGTCCACAGCGCCACCGCGATCCAGAGGAACTGCTTGAGCGCCTTCTTGCGCACCTTCTCGAAGGTCCAGCCCCCGGCATCCAGGCGCAGGCGGGCGCTGCGGTCGCCCTCCACCCGGTGCTCGATCCACATGAAGATCTCGGTGTACACCGTCTGCGGGCAGGCGAAGCCGCACCACAGGCGCCCCGCCACCGCGGTGAACAGGAACAGCGACATCGCGCTGACGATGAGCAGGCCCGTGAGGTAGATGAAATCCTGCGGGTACAGCACCAGCCCGAACAGGTAAAAGCGCCGCGCGCCCAGGTCGAACAGCACCATCTGCCGCTCACCCCACTGCAGCCAGGGCAGCGCATAGAAAACGAGCTGCGTGAGGGCCACCATGGCCCAGCGCCAGCGGGCGAACAGGCCGCGGATGGAGCGCGGGTAGATCTTCTTTTGCGCCTCGTACAGCGACACCATCTCGGCGGCCGCATCGGCGGCGCCAGGCGCGACCGGGGTGATGGGAATGACCTTGCGGGCAGGCCCGCTGGGTGGCTTCATGGCAGTTCTCGAAAGGGTGGGCCGGCAAGGGACCGCGTCAGCGGCTGCGCCGCCGGCCAGGGCGCGCCGCGGGCAAGGCCCGGATCGCGTTCCCCAGTGGCATCGGCGCCGTCAGCGCACCGCGTTCGCGCGGTGGGACAGGCCCCACACGTAGGCGGTGAGCACGCCGATCTGGGCCTCGGTCAGCTTGTCGGCCTGGGCCGGCATCACGTTGACCTTGCCGTGGTTGACCATGGCGGTGATGGCCGCCTCGCCCCAGCCGTGCAGCCAGACGTCGTCGGTCAGGTTGGGCGCGCCCAGGGCCGTATTGCCCTTGCCGTCCATGCCGTGGCAGGCCGCGCAGGCGGTGAACTTGGACTTGCCCAGCGAGGCGCGCAGCGAGTCGTGCGGACTGCCCGACAGGCTCAGCACATAGTGCGCGAGGTTGCGGATGTCCTCCGGCGAACCCACGGCCGCGGCCATGGGCGGCATGGTGCCCATGCGGCCCTTCTCCAGCGTCTCGCGGATGTTCTCCGGCGCGCCGCCGTGCAGCCAGTCGTTGTCGGACAGGTTGGGAAAGCCCTTGCTGCCCCGTGCGTCCGAACCGTGGCACTGCGCGCAGTTGTTCATGAACAGGCGCTCGCCAATGGCCATGGCCTCGGGGTTGGCGGCCATGTCCTCCGTCTTCATCGCGGCGAACCGGGCGTACAGCGGCGCGAGCTCGGTGCGCGCCTTGGCCATCTCGGCCTCGTACTCGCCGGCCTGCGTCCAGCCGAACTGGCCGGCGAAGCGGCCCAGGCCCGGATAGACGGCCAGGTAGCCGAAGCCGAAGACGATTGTGAGCACGAACAGCCACATCCACCAGCGCGGCATGGGGTTGTCCATCTCCCGCAGGTCCTCGTCCCAGACGTGGCCCGTGGTGTTGTCGGTGCTGGGCGCGACCTTCTTGCGGGCCGTGATCCAGAGCAGCAGCAGGCAGCCCAGGATGCCGACCACGGTCAGCCCCGCCACGTAGACCGACCAGAAATTGTGGGTGAAGTCACTCATGTCGTTCTCATTGTTTTTTGCGGATCAGTCTTGCTCGAAGGGCAGGCGCGCGGCCTCCTCGAACCGGGCGCGGTTGCGGCGCGAGAACGCCCAGACCAGGATGCCGAGGAAGCACGCCAGCGATGCCAGCGTGGCGACGATGCGCACAGTGGTGATGTCCATGACCAGCTCCTTGCGGTTCGTTACTTGAGGGCGCGGCCCATGACCTGCAGGTAGGCCACGAGCACGTCCATCTCGGTCTTGCCCTTGACCTCCTCGGACGCGGCGGCGATCTGCTCGTCGGTGTAGGGCACGCCCACCGTGCGCAGCGCCTTCATGCGCGGCGCGGCCACGGCGGGATCGACGGGCGTCTTCTCCAGCCAGCTGTAGGCGGGCATGTTGGATTCGGGCACCACGTCGCGCGGGTTGTTCAGGTGGATGCGGTGCCACTCGTCGCTGTACTTGCCGCCCACGCGATGCAGGTCGGGGCCGGTGCGCTTGCTGCCCCACTGGAAGGGGTGGTCGTACACGAACTCGCCGGCCACCGAGTAGTGGCCGTAGCGCAGCGTCTCGGCGCGGAAGGGGCGGATCATCTGCGAGTGGCAGTTGTAGCAACCCTCGCGCAGGTAGATGTCGCGGCCCAGCAGCTGCACCGCGGTGTAGGGCTGCACGCCCGTCACGGGCTCGGTGGTGGACTTCTGGAAGAACAGCGGCACGATCTCGGCCAGGCCGCCGATGGCGACCACCAGCACGATCAGCACGATCATCAGGAAGTTGTTGGTTTCGATCTTCTCGTGCGAGAAGCCGGCCGATTTGGGGTTGTGTTCGGACATGGAATGCGCTCCTCGGGGCTCAGGCATGGGCCGTGTTCACGGCGGGGATCGACACCTTGACCGAGCGGCCCGAGATGGCGGTGGCCCACACGTTCCAGGCCATCACCAGCATGCCGCCCAGGTACAGCAGGCCGCCGGCGAAGCGGACCACGTAGAACGGATAGGTGGCCTTCACGCTTTCGACGAAGGTATAGGTGAGCGTGCCGTCGGGGTTGACCGCGCGCCACATCAGGCCCTGCATGACGCCGGCGATCCACATCGCGGCGATGTACAGCACGATGCCGATGGTGGACATCCAGAAGTGCAGCTCGATGGCAGGCACCGAGTGCATCTTTTCCCGGCCGAACAGGCGCGGGATCAGGTAGTACAGCGAACCCATGGTGATCAGGCCCACCCAGCCCAGGGCGCCGGCATGCACGTGGCCGACGGTCCAGTCGGTGTAGTGGCTGAGCGCGTTGACGGTCTTGATGGACATCATCGGGCCCTCGAACGTGGCCATGCCGTAGAACGACAGCGACACGATCAGGAAGCGCAGGATGGGGTCGTCGCGCAGCTTGTGCCAGGCGCCCGACAGCGTCATCACGCCATTGATCATCCCGCCCCAGCTGGGGGCCAGCAGGATCAGCGAGAACACCATGCCCACCGATTGCGTCCAGTCCGGCAGCGCGGTGTAGTGCAGGTGGTGGGGGCCCGCCCACATGTAGGTGAAGATCAGCGCCCAGAAGTGCACTATCGACAGGCGGTAGCTGTACACCGGGCGGCCGGCCTGCTTGGGGATGAAGTAATACATCATCCCGAGGAAGCCCGCGGTGAGGAAGAAGCCCACCGCGTTGTGGCCGTACCACCACTGCACCATCGCGTCCTGCACGCCGGCATAGGCCGAGTAGCTCTTCATCCAGCCGGCAGGCACTTCGGCGCTGTTGACCAGGTGCAGCAGCGCGACCGCCAGGATGAACGCGCCGAAGAACCAGTTGGCCACGTAGATGTGGCGCACCTTGCGGCGGCCGATGGTGCCGAAGAACACGATGGCGTACGACACCCACACCAGCGTGATCAGGATGTCGATGGGCCATTCCAGCTCGGCGTATTCCTTGCCGGTGGTGTAGCCCAGCGGCAGGCTGATGGCCGCCGCCACGATGACGAGCTGCCAGCCCCAGAACGTGAACGACGCCAGCGGCCCCGCGAACAGGCGCACCTGGCAGGTGCGCTGCGCCACGTAGTAGCTCGTGGCGAACAGCGCGCAGCCGCCGAAGGCGAAAATCACCGCGTTGGTGTGCAGCGGCCGCAGACGGCCGTAGCTGAGCCAGGGAATGCCGAAGTTGAGTTCCGGCCAGGCCAGCTGGGCGGCGATGAAGACGCCGACCAGCATGCCCACCACCCCCCACACCACGGCCATGATCGAAAACTGCCGCACGACGGTGTCGTCGTAATGCGCGGCAGCGGTTTTTGGAGATTCCATCGTGCACCTCTTTGATTGCACGGAAAGTTTCTTCCGGATACCCGTTGGGGGCATTGACGCATGTCAATCGTTGCGATGAATGCGGCCGGAGTCACAGAGCGTCAGGCCAACCACTGGCAGCACGGCTGCCCGTACAGGGGTTGGCATGAGTCAGCAACCACCAGAGAATCGCCAATGGATCTCTACCAAGAAATCAGGAGTCACGCCGTGGTCACCGGGCGGATTCGAACCTGAAGCGCAACACCTGTGTTGTCAATGCAAAACGCGATCCAGACCCGCGTGTACGAGCGGTTTGGCATCCTTCCAGGACCAAATTCTGGATGGCGGGCCTCACTGGTCGTTCAACAGGGACGTCACTGCTTCGCCGCTACACCGACCACCCAGACGAGACTCGCTTTCTGCGCCGAGCCGAAGGAGCCTAAGCACCTTGGTAGCAACTGACCTGAAACACCCGCGATTCCTGTCGGCTCAGTCCCGCTTAGGGAGCGAAGGAGAGTTGCCCTTGGGCTGGTTGAGCGGCAGAGGGGACGCACATGAGGCGGTGCCAGAAGGTCCGCCCCACGGGGTTTAGCCCTGCATTCGAGTCGACGCCAGATCAGCTGCCGCTGCACCCGGGCAAGGTTGCGCGGGTCGCCACGGTTGCAGCACTGTCGTCGCGCCCACCTGCATTGCGGGTATAGGTGCAGCCATAACGTGCATCAGCGACGGTGGCGGGCGTTTTCACGTCGTCGCCCGCGGGCTTGGAGCCTTTCTCGACCCAATCGGCCATCGCCTTGAATGCTTCGGACTGCTCGGCCACGGTGAAATCGCAGTGGCTGGGGGCGCGAATGGCGCGCTGCACCAGCCACTGGCCATTGCCGTTGGCCTCGACGCGGTCGCGGTAGACCTGCTCCATGTGGAAGGGCACATACATGTCGCCCAGCGTATGCAGGGTGACCACCGGGATGCGGAACTGGCCATTGACCTGTGGCACCCAGCGCAGGCCATCGGTGCGCAGGCGGTTGGCGTCGGGTGCCGGCACCCACTTCGCGATGGTGGCGTTGAAGTCTGCCACCTCTGCCGCGCTGGCATTGAACCGGTAGACCGTACCGGTGGTGTCGATTCCCTGCTTGTTCAGGATGCCGTTGAGGGTGCCGTCGCGTCCGAAGGTGCCCCACACGGTGTTTTGCAGCGGAGCATTGGCAAAGCCCTGGTCGAAGATCGGCCGCGGCCCGCCGGTCAGGTTCATGACGATGTCTTTGAGCTTCTGTCCTTGCGGCGTCACCGGCGCAAACGATGTCTGGCTGCCGAACATGGCGTCGCGCACGCGCGGAGCGAGCGCGGCCCAGTCGGTGGTGGGTGCGGCGACGGCGGGCACACCGGCCAGCTTCTGCGCCGCCAACTGGTAGGCACCGAAGTAGTTGTACAGCGACAGATCGCCCAGCACGGCGCACATCGGCAGGGCGCCCTGGTAGCGCCGCTTGTGGACCGCCGTTTGCTGCGCCTCGTCCTCGATGGCGGCGGCGGCGATGTGGCCGCCCATCGAGACACCGGTGACATAGGTGCGGGCAGGCTCTGACAGCACACGGCCGTTGGCGGCGGCAATTGCCACAAACGCATTGGCCAGCGCATTCGTGTCTTCCACGCCCACGCGCACGTCATAAAAATTCTTGGTGTAGCTGGATGCCGCCCAGGCGTAGCCGTTTTCGATCAGGTAGCGCCGGAAGGCCGGGTTGGACACGGTCAGCGCATTGCCTTCACCCGCATAGCCATGGGCGTACATCACCAGAATACCGTTCCAGTTCTTCGGAACCTCTACACGGTAGCCCGCGCCGGCATTCGTGCCGCTCCAGCGGTCGGTCTGCACCGTGGTGCCATCCATGGCCGCGAAAGGCAGGCTGGCGGTGGCCACGGCAAAACTGGTGCGGGTGTCTTGCACACGGGTTTCCTCTGGCACGAGGCCTCCTCCACCACCGCAAGCCGAGAGCAGCAACGCACTGACGGCGCCGATGGCAGCCGTGCGGGAAGGAATCAAAAAGCGGATCGGCTGCATGCTTGTGTCTCTCTCGTTAGGGGAGCAATGACGCCCGGATTGGCGGCGCCAGTCTAGGCACGGCTTGCGTTACCCCTGTGCGGGTTTTCCCGCGCGTTTGTCACGCGGGCGACGGGTGGCGGCAGCAGCGGTTGGTCTGCCATAGGGGCCCGTTAGCCGCTGCGTGACGCGGCGGGCGTTGAATGCCGGGACGGTTTGGCTTGGCGCTCCGGTCATTCATCTCGCAGGATGCGCTCGCCCTCCTGCTCCACATCCTCGAACTGGCCCCGGGACACCGCCCAGCCCAGGCCCATCAAAACCAACAGCACCAGCACGACGGACAGGGGAATGAGCAGGTAGAGGATGTCCATCACACACCTTCCAGCAGCGGCACGTCGCTGTGGGCGGCTGGTGCCGCAGCGGGAGCGTGCGGGGAGCCGGTACCAGCTGCCAGCCGCGCCGCATTCGCGACCACCAGCAGCGAACTGAGCGCCATGCCCAGCCCGGCGAGCCACGCCGGCATCCAGCCCAAGACGGCCAGCGGCACGCACAGCGCGTTGTAGAGCGCGGCCCACCACAGGTTCTGCCGCACCACGCGCAGGGTGCGGCGGGCCAGCAGCAGCGTCTGCACCACCTGCTCCAGGTCGCCGCCCATCACCACGAAATCCGCGCGCGACTGCGCCAGTGGCACGGCGCGGCCGAAGGCGAACGACACATGGGCGCCTGCCAGCACCGGGCCGTCGTTGAGCCCGTCGCCCACCATGGCCACGCGGTGGCCGCGCGCCTGTTCGGCCTGCAGCAGCGCGAGCTTGTCCTGCGGCGTGCAGTCGCCCTGCGCCCGCTCGATGCCCACCTGCCTGGCGACGCGCCGCACCGCGCCGGGCCGGTCGCCGGAGAGCAACTGCACGGCCACGCCCGCATCGCGCAGGCGGCGCATCTCGCGGGGCGCTTCGGGGCGCAGGTCTTCGCTCCAGTCGAACCGGGCCAGCTCCACGCGCGTGCCGTCGCCGCGCTGCTCGGACAGCACCACCTGCTGACCCGTGGCGCCGCCCTCGCCCCCGTCACCTGCCGGGACGCTGGCGCCCGCATGGCGCACGGAGCCCAGGCGCACGGTGCGCTCGCCCAGGGCCAGCCGGCCGCGCGCATCGGCGGCGCCATCCGCGCCTTCATCCGCCTCCCGCAAACGCGCCACCAGGCCCTGCCCGGCCAGTTCGTGCACTTCCAGCACGTGCCAGCGCGAAGCGGTGGGCAGCCCCTCGCGCGATGCCGCAGCCACCAGCGCCCGCGACACCGGGTGCACCGAATGGCGGGCCACGGCCGCGGCCAGTGCCAGGGCGTCGGCCCGGTCCAGACCTGGCGCCGGATGCACGCCGCGCACGGCCATGCCGTCGCGCGTGAGGGTGCCGGTCTTGTCGAACACCACGGTGTCCACCCCCGCCAGGGCCTCCAGCGCCTGCAGGTGGCGCACCAGCACGCCCTGGCGCGCCAGCGTGCCCGCCGCGGTCAGCATGGCCACGGGCGTGGCGAGCGACAGCGCGCACGGGCAGGTGACGATGAGCACCGCCACCGCCACCATGAGCGCATGGCCCGGGTCGGTGGGCCACCACCACGCCGCAGCCAGCGCAGCCGCCGCCAGCACGGCGATGAGGAACGGCCGCGCGATGCGGTCCGCCAACTGCGCCAGGCGCGGCTTTTGCAGCGAGGCGCTTTCCATCAGCGCCACGATCTGGGCGAAGCGCGTGTCGGCCCCCACCCGCTCCACCTTCACTTGCACGGCCGACTGCAGGTTGTAGCTGCCGGCGGTCACGGCGCTGCCCTCGGGCCGCGCCACGGGCGTGGACTCGCCCGTGAGCAGGGCCTCGTCCGCGAGCGTGTCGCCCCGCGTGATGCGCCCATCGGCCGGGAAGGCCTCGCCCGGCAGCACGCGCACCGTGTCGCCCACGGCCAGGCGCCGCACGGCCACGCGCACGAAGGCGCCATCGGCCTGCAGGCGCTCCACGCTGTCGGGCAGGCGGTTCATCACCGCCTCCAGCGCGCCGGCGGTGCGGTCGCGCAGGCGCAGCTCCAGCCAGCGGCCGGTGAGCAAAAAGAACACGAACATGGTCAGCGAGTCGTAGAACACCTCGCGCCCGAAGATTCCGCTGGGATCGAAGGTGCCCGCCGTGCTCACCCCGAAGGTGATGGCCATGCCCAGCGCCACGGGCAGGTCCATGCTCACCCGGCGCAGGCGCACGTCGCGCAGCGCGTTCGCAAAGAACGGCCCGCAGGCGAAGATGACCACCGGCAGAGTGATGACCCACGAGGCCCAGCGCAGCAGCTGCTCCATCTCGGCCGTGAGGTCGCCCGGCTGCGCCACGTAGGCGGGCCACGCGTACATCATCACCTGCATCATGCAAAAGCCGGCCACCAGCCAGCGCCACAGCGCGCGGCGGTGCTCGCCTTGGCGTTGCGCCCGCGCGAAGGCGTCCATGGCCGGCAGGGCCCGGTAGCCCGCGCGCCGCACCGCCGCGATCCACTGCGAGGGGCGCACCTGCGCTGCATTCCACACGACGCGCGCGCGCCGGGTGGCCGCGCTCACATCGGCCTGCGCCACACCGGGCACGGCGCGCAGGACGTCTTCGATGGTCAGGGCGCAGGCGGCGCAGTGCATGCCCTCCAGCACCACATGCGATTCCCAGGTCTGCGCGGTGGCGTCAGCGTCAGCGCCGGCACCCGCAGGCATGCGGGCGCGGCCGAACGATGGCCATTCCTGCGGATCGTCGAGCAGCGAGGCGAACTCGGCGCACGGAGCGTCCGGGGCCGGCGTTCCCGCAGCCAGGTCGGGGCGGTCGGGAGGCGGCTCGAAGCGGTGGGAAAGCATGGCCCCGAGGCTATGCGCCCTCCCCCGTCCGCACATTGACCTGGATCAAGCCTGCCCTTGCCCAGGCTTCGTAAGCTGGCGTCCTCCGTCCACTTCGGGAGTCTTCCATGTACCAACGCATCCTGATCGCCACCGATGGCTCCGAACTCTCCGGCAAGGCCGTGGACCATGGGCTGGCCCTGGCGGCGTTGAGCGGCGCCGCCGTGGTCGTGCTCAAGGTGGTGCCGCGCTATCCGCGCAGCTACTTCGAGGGCGGCTCCATCGTGGACACGGGCGATGCCAAGCGCATCGAGGCGCAGTGGACCGCATCCGCCAAGGCACTGGTGGACGGGGTCAAGGCGCTGGGGAGCGCCCAGGGGGTGGCGGTGAAGGCGGTGGTGAGCAAGTCCGACCTCGTCGCCGAGGCGGTGATCGCCGCGGCCCGCAAGCACCAGTGCGACCTGATCGTGATGGCCTCGCATGGGCGCAAGGGCCTGCAGCGGCTGCTGCTGGGCAGCGAGACGCAGCACGTGCTGACCCACTCGCACATCCCCGTGCTGGTGCTGCGCTGACCGAGGGCGATCCGCGCTACAGGGCGATTGCGCATCGAATCGCCCTCCAGCGCAATCAGTACCAGGGCATTGCGCTATCAAAAAAGGAGCAACCAACCGCAGCGGGCGCTCCTTCCCCGCCTCAGTGGTTGCCCAGGTACAGCTGCGCCATGCGCTCGTCGGCCAACAGCCCGTCAGCCGGGCCCTGCAGCACGCAACGCCCCTGGTCGAGGATGTAGCCCTGCTGGCTGATCTGCAGCGCCTGGCGCGCGCGCTGCTCCACCATCAGCACCGCCACGCCGGCGGCGGGCAGCGTGCTCACCATGTCGAACACCTTGCCGACCAGCGAGGGCGCCAGCGCCGCCGTGGGCTCGTCCAGCACCATGATGCGCGGCGAGGGCATCAGCGCGCGGGCGAAGGCCAGCTGCTGGCGCTCGCCGCCCGAGAGGTTGCTGGCTGGCTGCGGCAGTCGCTCGACCAGGGCGGGAAAATCCGCCAGCACCGCGTCCATGCGGCGCTTGACGTGCGGCACGCCGCGCACCACCAGCAGGTTCTCGCGCACGGTGAGCGAGGGGAACACGTTGGCCACCTGGGGCACGTAGGCCAGGCCCGCGTCGAACCGGTCTTCGGCCGACAGCCGCGTGATGTCGCGCCCGCCCAGGTGGATGCTGCCCGACACGCGCGGCAGCAGGCCCAGCAGCGCCTTCACCAGCGTGGACTTGCCCGCGCCGTTGGTGCCGGCGATGGTGACGATCTCGCCCGGCGCGACGGCCAGGTCGATGCCATGGATGATGTCCACGTCCGAATAGCCGCCGCGCAGCTGCCCGATCTGCAGCAGGTTGCCGCTGCCGCTGCCGTTGTGCGATGCACTGGTCATACCACCCCTCCCATGTAGGCCTCTTGCACCCGCGGGTCGTCCAGCACGGTGTGCGGATCGCCCTCGGCGAGGATGCGCCCGCGGTCCATCACGATCATGCGGTGGGACAGCGCCTTGAGCGCCTGCAGGTGGTGCTCGATCACGATGAAGGCGATGCCCTGGCCGTGCAGCTCGCGCACGCGGTCGCAGATTTCCTCGATCAGCACCGGGTTCACGCCCGCGAAGGGCTCGTCCAGCAGGATGCAGCGCGGGTCCAGCATGAGCACGCGGCCCAACTCCACCAGCTTCTTTTGCCCGCCCGACAGGCCGCCCGCCTTGACATCGCGCACACGCGCGAGGTTCAGGAACTGGAGGATGCCGTCGGCCTTGGCCGCCAGCTGCGCTTCGTGCTCGCGCAGGCTGCGCGTCTGAAAGAACGCGTTCACCAGGCGCTCGCCCTGCGGGTTGGCCGCGGCAGCCAGCAGGTTCTCGTGCACGGTGAGGCTCTTGAACTCGCGCGGGATCTGGAAGGTGCGCACCAGGCCCATGCGCGCGCGGCGGTACGGCGGCACGCGGGTGATGTCCTGGCCGGTGAAGGTGATGCGCCCGGCATCGGCGGGCTGCTGGCCGGCGATGGCGGCGAACAGGGTGCTCTTGCCCGCGCCGTTGGTGCCTGCAATGCCCAGGATCTCCTGCTCGGCCAGCTGCAGCGACACGCCGTCCACCGCCTTGAAGCCGCCGAACTGCCGCGTCACGGCCTCCACTTTCAGCATCGGTGCTGCTGTCGTTGCCATCATTGCGACTTCCCTCCGAACAGGCCGCTCGGGCGATACAGGGTGACCAGGATCAGCGCCAGCCCCACGGCCGCGAGCCGCAGGCTGGCCATGCCCACTTCGGACACGCCCGGCACCCAGTCCTTGGCGAAACGCGAGCCCTCCAGGAACACCATGAGCAGCAGCGAGCCGAAGACCGCGCCGCGCACCGAACCGGCGCCGCCCATTACCAGGCCCATCCACACGTAGAAGGTGATGAGCGGAATGAACTGCTCGGGCGTGATGAAGGTGATGAAGTGCGCGTAGAACGCACCCGCCACGCCGGCCAGCGCCGCGCCCAGCATGAACACCTGCACCTTGAACCAGGCCGGGTCCTTGCCCAGGGCCGACAGCGCGGCCTCGTCGTCGCCGATGGCTTTCAGCAGCCGCCCGAAGGGGCTGCGCGTGAGCCGCACCGTGCCCCAGGACACCAGCGCGACCAGCGCGAGCAAGGTGGCGAACGTCGCCACGTCCGACACCGGTCCCCAGGCCGCGAACAGCTTGGGCAGGCCCGGCAGGCCCTGCACGCCCTTGGTGAGCCAGCTTTCCTGCTGGATGGAGATGCGCACGGCCTCCGAGAAGCCGAGCGTGACGATGGCCAGGTAGTCGTCGCGCAACCGCAGCGACAACAGGCCGATGGGCAGCGCCAGCAGGCCCGAGAGCACGCCCGCGGCCACGAAGCACAGCGCCAGCGGCACGCCCTGCAGCGACAGCAGGCCCGAGGTGTAGGCGCCGACGGCGAAGAACGCCACCACGCCGAAGTTCACCAGCCGCGTGAGGCCGAACTGCAGGTTCAGGCCCAGCGCGAGCAGGCAGTAGATGAGGGCGATGACGCCGATGGCGCAAAGGTAGGCAATCATGGATTCGGCTCCTTCGGCATCAGCGCACGAGCTGCACACGGCCCATGATGCCGGCCGGGCGCAGCAGCAGCACCAGCGCCAGCACCACGAACGACAGCACCAGCTTGTAGGACGGGCCCAGCAGCGGCACGGCCAGCTCCTGCGCCACGCACAGCAGCAGCGCGCCCAGCACCGCGCCCACCGGGCTGCCGATGCCGCCCAGCACCATGGCGGCGAAGGCGGGAATCAGGCTCTCCCAGCCCATCTCGGGGCTGACGATGGCCTTCATGCCCAGCAGCACGCCACCAATGGCCGAGAGCGCACCCACCAGCACCCACAGGCTGAGCATGAGCCCGCCCGCGCGGATGCCGCTGGCGCGCGCCAGGTCGGCGCTGTCGGCCACGGCGCGCAACTGGCGCCCGAAGCTCGTTTTGTAGATGAGCACGAACACCACCAGCAGGCACAGCACGGCGATGCCCGCGATGGCCACGTCGGTCGGCAGCAGGCGCACCCCGCCGAAGTTCCAGGCCCGCACCAGCGGCAGGTCGAACGTGCGCTGGTCGTGCCCGGCGAAGAAAGAAATCAAACTGCGCAGCAGAAAGCCCAGGCCGATGGCCGCCAGCATGGACGACACCATGGGCCGCCCGGCCAGCTTGCGAAAGATCAGCGTGTACGAGCCCGCGGACACCACGGCGGTCGCGGCCATGCTCGCCAGCGCCGCGGCCCACAGCGGCCAGCCGCCCAGCATCTGCACCGCCACGGCGGCATAGGCGCCCGTGGTCAGGAAGTCGCCCGTGGCCGCGTTGGGAAAGCGGTTGACGCCCATCACCAGGGTCATGGCCAGTGCGGGCAGCGCCACCACCAGGCCTTCGATCAATCCATTGATCAACAGGTTTGCGAAAGCTATCCAGGTCATTGCGTCATCTCGTTCTTACCCTGCCTTGTCAAGAAAAGCCCGGGCGCCCCCGCTCGGGGGCCGCCCGGGCTGCGCCCGCTCACACCGTGATGGACACCACGTCGCGGCGCACCAGCTGGCCCTTTTCGATGATGAACACGCCGAAGTCGGGCGTGGCGTCGCCGAACTTATCGAAGTCCAGCTTGCTGGACGCGCCCTCGTAGTTGACCTTGGCCTTCTTGCCCAGCTGCGTTTTGCCTTCGGCGAACGAGTACACGGCCGTGCCGGGGGCGTTGGACACCTCGCGCAGCTTGGCGTTGACCTGCTCCACCGTGGCCTTGGGGCCGGCCGCTTCCATGGCCAGGGCCAGCGAGATCACCATGTCGTAGGCCATGGCGGCGTAGATGTTGGTGGAGGCCGCCTTGCCCGTGGCCTTGGTGAAGGCCGCGTCGAATTGCGCGTACGAGGTGCTCTTTTCGTTGGAGACCGTCTCCACCGAGATGATGCCCTCGCACACTTCAGCGCCCAGGGCCTTCACCAGGTCGGGATTGGCCGCCCAGCCGGGGATGACCCATTGGTTGTCGGCGCCGGACTGGAACCATTCGCGCAGGATGATGGTGGTGTCGGGCAGGTACGAGCCCATCACGATCACATCGGGCTTGGCCGCCAGGATCTTCTGCAGTTCGCTGCGGTAGCTGGGGCGGCTGGGCTCGTAGGTGACGTGCGCCGCCACCTTGCCGCCGCGCTTTTCCCAGACCTTGGTGAAGCCTTCCACGTTGCCCAGGCCCGAGGCGTTGTTGAACGCCATGGTGGCCGGGCGCTTGAAGCCGCGCTTGGCGCAGATCTCGGCGAACGCCGCGCCGAAGCGGTCGTTGGTGGCCTGAAAGCGCCACACCAGGTCCTTGGTGTCGAGCGTGGAGATGGCGGGCGCGCCCGACACGTTCATCTGGATGATGCCGGCCGCATCGGTCAGCGGCATCACCGCCAGCGTCACGCCCGAAGCCCAGGTGCCCAGCACGGCCTGCACCTTGTTCACTTCGATCAGCTTCTTGGCGGCCAGCACGGCCGCGTCGGGCTTGGTCTGGTCGTCCTCGGTGAAGAGTTCCAGCTTGCGCCCGCCTGCGCCACCCGCGGCGTTGACCTCATCCACCGCCAGGCGGATGGCCTGCTGCATGCCCGGGCCGTAGGGGCTGCCGGCGCCGGTGATGGGCGTGAGCGAGCCGATGCGGAAGACCTCGCCCTGCTGGCTGAAGCCGATGGAGGGAAGGCACTGCAGGGCGGCTGCGGCGCCGCCGAGCTTGACGAAATTTCTACGTTGCATGGTGTTCTCCGGTCAGGTCAGGGGGTTGGTGTCAGAGGTTGTTTTTCACGAAGGCGCCGTCCTTGACGATGGCGCGGATGCGCTCGCCCTGGTTCAGCAGGCAGGCGATGTCGGTGAGCGGGTTGCCGTCCACCAGCAGCAGGTCGGCGATGGCGCCGGGCGTCACCTCGCCCAGCTGGCCCTGTTGCCCCAGGATCTCGGCGCCAACCAGCGTGGCCTGCTGCAGCACCGGGCCGTTGCCCAGCACGTCGGCGCGCAGGCGCAGCTCGTCGGCCTGCAGGTAGTGCGTCTCGGCCAGCAGGTCGCTGCCCAGGCCCATCTTCACGCCGGCCTTGGCGAGGATTTCGATGGCCTGCCTGCCCTGGCCGCGCACCGAGTCGATCTTGGCGATGGACACCGCCGGCAGGCCATAGCGCTCGCCCTCGTTGGCCAGGCCCTCGTAGGTGATGAGCGTGGGCACCATGAAGGCGCCCAGCTCGGCCATCAGCTCGGCCGTGGGGGCATCCACCAGGTTGCCGTGCTCGATGGTGCGCACGCCGCAGCGCACGGCGCGGGCGATGGCGCGGGGCGTGTAGGCATGGGCCATCACGTAGGTGTTGGCGTTGGAGGCTTCTTCCACGATGGCGCGCAGTTCGGCCTCGGAATAGCCCAGGTTGTTGATCGGGTCGTTGGGCGAGGCCACGCCGCCCGAGGCCATGACCTTGATCTGCGTGGCGCCCTTGAGGATCTCTTCGCGCACCGCCAGGCGGCAGGCGTCCACGCCATCGACCACGCGGCCGATGTTGCCCAGCTTGTAGGCGCACGAGCACACGTCCAGGTCGTCGTTGCGCTGGCGGAAGTCCGCATGCCCACCGGTCTGCGACAGCGCCTTGCCCGAGGGGAAGATGCGCGGGCCCTGCACCAGCCCCGTGCGCACCGCTTCGGCCAGCGACCAGTCGCCGCCGCCCGCATCGCGCACCGAGGTGAAGCCGCGCTCGAGCATGCCCTTCATGATGGGCAGCGAGCGCAGCATGGTGAACACGTTGGGCATTCGGGCCACCGCGCCGAGGTTGAACGACGAGGCCACCACGTGCACGTGGCAGTCGATCATGCCGGGCATGAGCGTCATGCCGCGCGCATCGACCACCGTGGCGCCTTCGGGGGCCTGTAGGCCTTCGCCCACCGCGGCGATGCGCCCGTCCTGCACCAGCACCGAAAGACCCGGGCGCAGCGCCAGCGCATGCACGTCCAGCACCTGGCTGTTTTCAATCAACAAAGCGGTCATGGAATCAAAAAATCCAAAATAGGGGCTTCGAAATTACTCATGGGCTGCCGGCGATAGGGGCCAAGGCCCCGTACCGTCCCGAAAGCGGTGCACGCTGACACCTTCATTCGAAAAAAACCGTCACAACGCCGTCACAGGTTGCATTTATCGGGCCAATGGCGTCTTGTCGCAACGCCTAAAATCTCACCTGCCCATGACTACAGCTCATACCACTGCATGCGCCGCCTCTGCCCCACCCTCTCCGAACTGAACGCTTTCCACTCTGCGGCAAAGCACCAGGCTTTCACCATGGCGGCCAAGGAGCTGTGCGTGACGCAAAGCGCCATCAGCCGCCACATCGCCTCGTTGGAGGACTACCTGGGCCAGAAGCTCTTCATCCGCCGCTCGTCGGGGCTGGAGCTGACCGATGCGGGTGCCACCTACCTCAACGCCACGCGCCCGGCCATCGCCGCGCTGGAGTCGGCGACGGCCCAGCTCATGTCCTATGGCGGCGACGGCGGGGCGCTGAACCTCTCGGTGCCGCCCACGTTCGCCGCGCAATGGCTGTTTCCCCGCCTGGGGCACTTCAAGCGCACGCTGCCGCAGGTGTCGCTGAACTTCGTGCGCTACCAGCACGCGCACGACTTCGCGGTGCCGCACGAGTTCGATGCCGCCATCCAGTACGGCTACGGCAACTGGCCCAGCGCCAACGCCCGCTACCTGATCGGGCAGGAGACCAGCATCGTCTGCAGCCCCCAGCTGCGCGACACGCTGCCGCTGCGCACCCAGGCCGACCTGCAGCACGCCACGCTGCTGCAGCACATCGAGGTGCCGCTGGCCTGGCACGACTGGATGGCGGCGAACGGCTGCGACACCGGCGGCAGCCGCTTCGGGCCGGGCTTCAACCTGTACTCGCTCATCATCCGGGCCGCCGTGTCGGGCTTCGGCGTGGGCATCGTGCCCACCTGCCTGGTGGAGGACGAGCTGCAGGCCGGCACGCTGGTCGAGCCGCTGGGCCAGCGCTTCCAGAGCCCGCTGGGCTACTACCTGTGCGCGCCCACGGCCCGCACCAACCTGTCGGTGTACCGCCTGGTGAGCGGCTGGCTGGAGCACTGCTGCAGCCACGCAGCGGGCACCGATCCGGGCGAAGGCACCTCGCCCGCGGCCGGCTGCATCTTTTGCGCCAGCGGGTCAGCGGCGGCGGCCTGACTCAGGGGCATCGCCCTGCCCTGCGCCGCGGTGCTGGCAGTGACCCGCGCCGCGCCGGTCAGGCCGCCCGAGCGCCGCGCCCGGCGAGGGAGAGCACCGTGTTGCGCCCGGCCTGCTTGGCGGCATACAGCGCGGCGTCGGCGCTGGCCAGCAGGTCCTGGGCGCTGTCGGGCGCGCCGTCCGTCCAGTCGCAGCACGCCAGGCCGCCGCTGACCGTCACGCATTCGAAGGGGCTTTGCGGGTGCGCGATCTGCAGCGCGCGCACCGCCGCGCGCGCCGCCGAGGCCACGAGGGCCGCGCCGGCTGCGTCGGTCTCGGGCAGCACGATCACGAACTCCTCGCCCCCATAGCGCGCCACCATGTCCTCCGGCCGGCGCACCGACGCCTCCAGCGCCTTGGCGACCTGCCGCAGGCATTCGTCGCCGCTGAGGTGGCCGAAGAAGTCGTTGTACTTCTTGAAGAAATCCACGTCGAACAGGACGACCGACACCGGCATGCGGCTGCGCCGGCAGCGGGCCATGGCACTGGCGATGTGCTGGTCGTAGGCGCGGCGGTTGTACAGCCCCGTCAGGCCGTCGTGCTCGGCCAGGTGCTCCAGCTTGTCGTTGGCCAGCACCAGCGCATCGCGCGCCGCGGTCAGGTCGCGCTCGACGTCGCGGCGGTGCCGGACCGCCTGGATCACGCCGCCCCCAGCCAGCCCGACCACGACCACCAGCAGCAGGATGCCCAGGGCCTGCACCGAGGCCGAGCGGCGCCACTCGGCCAGCACCTCGTCTTCCGCCAGCGCGACGGTGACCAGCAGGGCATTGCTGCGGGTGTGCTCGAAGCCCACCAGACGGCGCACGCCGTCGATGGGCGACGGCGCGGTGGCGATGCCGGCGCGGCTTTGCGTCAGCATCTGGAACAGCGGCGTGCCGCTCAGGCTGCGGCCCAGGTCTTCGGCGAAGAAGGGCCGCCGGGCCAGGACGGTTCCGTCGTCCAGCAGGAGCGCGATGGCGCCCTTGTCGCCGATCTGCAGCCCGTTGAGCAGGCCGAGCACGTAGTCCACCCGGATGGTCGCGAGCGCCACCCCTGCGAACTGCCCTTCGGCATCGTCGATCCGCCGCGACACCGGAATGACCCACACGCCCGAGGACCGGCTGACGATGGGCTTGCCGATGGCGACGCGCGTGCTCGGGCTGTCGCGGTGGTGGATGAAATAGGCGCGGTCCGCATTGTTGGCCTGGGGGTTCTGCACCGGCTGCGAGTTGACGAGCCAGCGGCCATCGGGCCCGAAGACGAACATGCCGTGCAGGTGCTCGGACTGCGCGACGTGGGTGACCAGCACGGGCTGCAGGCGGTCCAGCGCATCGGGGGCCATCTCCGAGCGCTCCAGTTCGTACACCACGCTGCCGACCACGCGGCCGACCTCGGCGAACATGGCATCGATCTGCTGGGCGACGGCATGCGTCAGGTTGCGCGACGCATCGGCGGCCTGCTGCCACCCGGCATCGCGCGCGCGCCAGGCCAGCCACACGTTGGAGGCCACCAGCAGCAGCGCGACCAGCACGACGAACAGGACCGCCGAGGCGACCGACCGGTCCTTGTCCGGCAGTTTCGGGGGGGCCGGGGTCGCTGGGGACCGGGGCAAGACGGCAGGCATGCGGCAGGACTCCAGAGGGCAAGGGCAAGGGTCAGGTTAGCACCTGCCACCCCATCGGTGAAGCGGCTTTTCCCCCGCGTTCCACGGCCCCTGCCTGCCCGGGCCTGCCGTCGCCGGCCACCGGGTCAGGCGAAGAGCCCCTTGTGCTGCTCGCGCAGCAGGTTCTTTTGCACCTTGCCCATGGCGTTGCGGGGCAGCTCGGGGGCGATGAAGCAGCGCTTGGGAATCTTGAAGTTGGCCAGCTGCGATTTGAGCCGCCCCACGATGGCGTCGCCATCGAGCTGCGCGCCGGGCTTGGGCGTGATGACGGCCACGCCGACCTCGCCGAAGTCCGGGTGCGGCACGCCGATGAGCGCGCTCTCGGCCACGCCGGGCATCTCGTTGATGTAGCCCTCGATCTCGGCCGGGTAGACGTTGTAGCCCCCGCTGATGATGAGGTCCTTGCTGCGGCCCACGATGCTCACGTAGCCGCGCTCGTCCACGCGGCCCACGTCGCCGGTCTTGAACCAGCGGTGCCCTTCGGCATCGGTGCTGAACTCTTCCTGCGTCTTCTCGGGCATGCGCCAGTAGCCCTTGAACACGTTGGGCCCGCGCACCTGGATATTGCCGATCTCGCCCACGGGCAGCGGCGCGCCCGCATCGTCCACCACGCGCAGGCCCACGCCCGGCAGCGCAAAGCCCACGGTGCCGCCCCGGCGTTCGTCCTGGCCGCCGTGGCGCGGGTCGGCCGTATAGGGGTTGGAGGTGAGCATGATGGTCTCGCTCATGCCGTAGCGCTCCAAGATGGTGTGGCCGGTGCGCTCCTGCCATTCGCGGAAGGTCTCGATCAGCAGCGGCGCCGAGCCCGCGATGAACAGGCGCATGTTCCGCACCGCCTCGCGGGTGAGGCCCGGCTCGGCCAGCAGGCGCACGTACAGCGTGGGCACGCCCATGAAGACGGTAGCGCGCGGCATCGCGGCGACCACCGCGCGCGGGTCGAACCGCGCCAGCCAGATCATCTTGCTGCCGTTGAGCAGCGCCGCATGGATCGCCACGAACAGGCCGTGCACATGGAAGATGGGCAGCGCATGGATGAGCACGTCGTCCGGCCGGAAACCCCAGTATTCCTTGAGCACCTGCGCGTTGGACAGCAGGTTGCCGTGCGTGAGCATCGCCCCCTTGCTGCGGCCGGTGGTGCCGCTGGTGTAGAGGATGGCGGCGAGGTCGTCGGCCGCCCGCGGCACGGGCAGGTGCGTGTCGCCGTGGTGCGCGGCACGCTCCAGCAGGGTGCCGGTGCGGTCGTCGCCCAGCGTGAACACATGCTGCGTGCCGGCCGTGAAGGCGATCTTGGACACCCAGCCGAAGTTGGCGGGCGAACACACCACCACCGCGGGCTCCGCATTGCCGACAAAGTATTCGATCTCGCCGCTCTGGTAGGCCGTGTTCAGCGGCAGGAAGGCATGCCCCGCGCGCAGCGTGGCCAGGTACAGCAGCAGGGCCTCGACCGACTTTTCGACCTGCACCGCGATGCGGCTGCCGTCCGGCAGGTCCAGCGACGCCAGCAGGTTGGCGATGCGCGCGCTGGCGCGGTCCAGGTCGCTCCAGGTGTAGTGCAGGGGCGTGCCGTCGGCCGCCGTGGTTTCGACGGCGACGGTATCCAGGTCGTCCGGAAAGGCCGCGCGCAGGGCGGTGTACAGGTTGTGTTGGCTCATACAAAAAAAGAGGAAAACGGTCGGGTGTCAGAAGACGGGAGGACGTTTGGCCAGGAACGCCATGATGCCTTCGCGGTGCTCGGGGCTGTCCGCGTAGGCATAGGGGTCGGGGCCGGCGAAAGCGCCCGGTCCCTGCCCCGGTGCGTTGGCCGCCGGGTCAACTGCTACATTATTCATAGCAACATGCCCTAGTGGAATATGCACTGCAGGCCCTTTCAAGGCACGAAGCGTCTGCTTGTTCATGCGCGCCGCGGCGGGGGCGAGCGCGGCGATGCGCCGGGCGCTGGCCAGGGCTTCGGCGGCCAGCATCTCGTCGGCCACCACGCGGTTCAGGAAGCCCCGCGCCGCCATGGCCTCGGCGCCGAAGGTGGCGGCCTCCAGCAGCATCTGCCGGGCGATCAGCTCGCCCACCGCGCCGGCCACCAGCTGCGCCTCGCGCGGGGCCATCGGAAAGCCCAGCCGCGCGATCGGCGCGCCGAAGCGGGCCCCCGCGCCGGCGATGCGCACGTCGCAGCAGCTCGCGATCTCCACGCCCGCGCCCATGCAGGCGCCGCGGATCGCGGCCACGATGGGCACGTCGCACGCCAGCATGGCCGCCAGGCCGCCCCACACGTCGGTTTCGTGGAAGTCGCGCAGCGCCTCGCGGTCGAAGCGGAAGGCCGGGTACTCGGAGATGTCGCCGCCCGCGCAGAAGGCATCGCCCTCGCCTTCGATGAGCACGCAGCGCGCGCCGGCATCGGCCTGCAGCTGCTCGAACACGGCGCGCAGCTGCCGCCACATGGCGCGGGACATGGCGTTGAGCCGCCCCGGGTGGCGCAGCACCACGCGCACCACCCCGGGGGCGCCATCCGCCCCGTCGACCCGCTCCACACCGATGTCACCCGCCATGTCCGCCCTCTCCACCATGTCCGCCATGTCCGCCGTTTGCACTGGCCGCATCGGCCGCCTTGCCGCCCCGCCCGGGGCCCCCGGTCAATCGAGCTTGGCGCCCGAATCCTTGACCACCTTCGCCCAGCGGCGAACCTCCGAGTGGACCATGGCGGCGAACTGCGTCTGGGACAGGCCGCCGTAGTCGGCGCCGTTCTTGGCCCACACGGCCTTCAAGTCCTCGGCGGTGCCCAAGCGCTGCGTCTCCTCGACGATGCGCGCCTGCAGGTCGGCCGGCGTGCCCTTGGGCGCCCACAGGCCGTACCACGTGGTCACGGTGTAGTCGGGCAGGCCCACCTCGGCCGCGCAGGGCACGTCGGGGAAGGCCGGGTTGCGCCGGGCGCCGGCCACCATCAGCGCCTTGATCCGCCCGCCCTTGATGTGCGCGGCGGACGAGCCCAGCCCGTCGAACATCATGTCCACGTTGCCGCCGATCAGGTCCTGCAGCGCCGGGCCCGCCCCGCGGTAGGGAATGTGCGTGATGAAGGTGTTGGTCTGCAGCTTGAACAGCTCGCCCGCCAGGTGGTGCGAGGTGCCCGCGCCGGCCGAGGCGTAGTTGAGCTTGGCCGGGTTGCGCCGCAGGAAGTCCAGGAACTGCGGCATGGTGGTGGCCTGCACCGTGCGCGGGTTGACCACCAGCACCTGCGGCACGTTGGCCAGCAGCGCCAGCGGGATGAAGTCCTTCTCGATGTCGTAGTCGAGCTTGGGGTACATCGAGGGCGCGATCACGTGGTGCGTGCCGCCCATGAACAGCGTGTAGCCGTCGGGCTGCGCCTTGGCCGCGAAGCTGGCCCCGACGGTGCCGCCCGCGCCGCCGCGGTTGTCGATGATCAGCATCTTGCCGGTGGACTTGGCGAACTGCGCCGCGAACGGCCGCGCGAAGGCGTCCGTGCCGCCGCCGGCCGGGAACGGCACGACGAGGTTGACCGGCTTGGCCGGCCAGGGGTCGGCCGCCAACACCCGGCCGGTGGCCAGCGCCAGCCCGGCCGCGGCCGCGCCACGCAGCACGCCGCGGCGCTGCAAAGGGGAATGGTTCATGGTGTCTGTCTCCTGTCGTTGTGGGTCTTTGTCATGCATGCAAGGAAGGCGCGCTCATGGCGCCGGTGCCATCTGACCCGCGGGGCGAAAGGCTCGGGCGCTTTCCTTCATGGCGCGCACCGGCCTTTTTTCTTTCTGCCCCGCTCACACCGCCTCAGTCCCGGCACAGGCTCTCGATGTCTCCCGACATCGGCACGCGGCCCTGCGCCAGCAGGCCGCGGTGTTTGTCGATCCGCTTGAGATCGTAGAGATAGTTGACCATCAGGCCGAACGATTGCTTGAGGCCCTTGGACGACGGGTCGCCCGCCCAGTTCAGGCGCTCCACGCGCGCGCCGTTGCCCAGGTGAAAGCGCGCCACCGGGTCCACCGGCTTGCCCTCTTGCAGCTCGCGCCCCAGGTAGCGCGCGGCGCACTGCAGCAGCAGCTGGCGCACGGGCGATTTCGGGGGCAGCTCCAGCGCCTTGTCGGCCGCGGCCAGCACGTGGGCGGCCTGCGGCGGCTCGAACCCCACGGCCTTGCCCAGCTCGGCACGGCGCTTGTCATCGAGCGCATCGAGCGCGGCGGCGCAGTGCTTGGACAGCCACGAACGGAAACCCGGGATCGGCGACAGCGTGGCGAAGGTGCGCAGGCGCGGAAACTCCGCGTTCAGCGTCTCCACCACGTGCTTGATGAGCGAATCGCCGAAGCTCACCCCGCGCAGCCCCGTCTGCGTGTTGCTGATCGAGTAGAAGATCGCCGTGGTCGCCTTCGACAGGTCGGACGGCGCCGCGCCCTCGTCCAGCAGCGGCGTGATGCTGCTGGACAGGTCGGCCACCAACGCCACCTCCACGAAGATCAGCGGCTCGTTGGGCAGGCGCGGGTGGAAGAAGCCGTAGCAGCGCCGGTCGCTGTCCAGCCGGTTCTTCAGGTCCGCCCAGCTGCGGATGTCGTGCACCGCCTCGTACTTGATGAGCTTTTCGATCAGCGAGGCGGGCGAATCCCACGACAGGCGCTTCAGTTCCAGGAACGCCACGTCGAACCAGGTGGAAAACAGCTGCTCCAGCTCGGCATCGAGCGCGAGCAGCCGCTTGTCGCCCTTGAGCTGCGGCAGCAGTTCGGCCCGCAGGTCCAGCAGAAAGCGCATGCCGTTCGGAAACACCGCAAAGCGCTGCAGCAGCCGCGTGCGCGGCGACACCAGCGCGCGGCGCAGGTGGATCTCGGCATGGGCCTCCTCGGCCGTGCCGGCCGCCGCCTCGTAGCGCTGGCGCGCCGACTTGAAACGCGTGGCGTCGGGCGCGAACTGCTCGCACAGCAGCAGCCACATGTCGCGGCGCTCCTCGGGCTCGGCCGCGTGGTACCAGGCGGCGACGGCCTCGGCGCGGCGCCCGCCCTCGACCTCGCTCACCTGCGGCGCGCCCACCTCCTGCAGGTCGGCCAGCAGGCGCCGCAGCGCGCGCGGCGACAGCGCCTCCTGGCCGCGGCGCAGCGTGGCCTGCAGGCGCTCGTGCGTGGAGCGCGGCACCGGCGCCTTGGCCGGGCCGCTGCCCGCGCCGTCGGCCGATCCGGTGGTCTTGTCAGCGGGGCGCAGGCGGGAGACGCTGCGCGTGATCCATTCCGCAGTGGCATTCATGGCGTGATCCTCGAAGGGGGGTTGCGGGCGATGTCGCGCAGCGCGGCGCGCTGGCGCACGAGGTGGGTGCGCATGGCCTCCTCGGCCACCTCGGGAGCGCGCAGCTTGATGGCATCGAACAGCTCCAGGTGCTCGGCCAGGCTCTGCTGCAGCCGCCCCGGGGCGCGCAATTGCTGCAGGCGGGCCAGCCGCAGGATCTTGCGCAGGTCGCCGATCACCTGGGCCAGCCAGCGGTTGTCGGCCAGCGTGATGAGCGCCTCGTGGATGGCGTGGTTGGCCGCGTAGTACTCGCCGATGCGGCCGGCCGCGGCGTGCTCGCGCAGGCGCTCGTGCAGCACCTCCAGCGCGGCCAGGTCGGCCTCGCTGGCGCGCAGGGTGGCCTCGTGCGCCGCGCGGCCCTCCAGCAGGGCGATGACGGGGAAGATCTCGTCCAGGTCGCGCTCGGTCACCTCGGCCACGAAGCAGCCCCGGCGCGGCTCGTGGCGCAGCAGGCCCTCGGCCACCAGCACCTTGAGCGCCTCGCGCAGCGGCGTGCGCGAGATGGCCAGCCGGTCGCACAGCGCGATCTCGTCCACGAACCCGCCCGGGGGCAGCTGCCCGGCAAAGATCAGCTCGCGGATGCGCTCGGCCGCCTCGGAATGCAAGGACAGGGGGAGTGCGCGCGCGGTGGCGGGAAGGGAGGACATGAAAAAAAGCGGCGGCAGGGGGGCGGTGAGTGGCTCGATCGACCTCGCAAGCGGTGGCAACGAAACGCAACCTGCCGGCATCGCGCGGCAATGTGCGTAATTTCACATAATTATGGCGATGGAGCCGCCACTTTCCCATCAGGGATTCCCTGGGCCGCGAAAACCCCCATGCGGTGGCGCCTGCGCGGCCGACTGGCTCCGCAGACAGTGGCCGGATCTGTGCGATGGTTGTCATTGCAGCCACCGCCGCGCCGCGCGACACTGCGGCGCATGACCCCACCCCGCCCCCGCCGCATCGCCTGCCTGCTGTACCCCGGCTTCATGAGCCTGGACGTGGTGGGGCCGCTGCAGGTCTTCGCCTCCGCCAATGTCGAGATGGAGCGCCAGGGCCGCCCGCCGGCCTACGCCCTGCAACTGGTGGCGGAGGTGGCGGGCCCGGTGGCGTGCTCCGCCGGCTTCGCCGTGGTGGCCGACGCGGCGCGGCGCGACGTGGCGCTCCCTGGCCTGGACACCCTGCTCGTGCCCGGCGGCATGGGCGTCGATGCCCAGCTGGACGACACGACCCTGCAGGACTGGCTGCGGCAGGCCGAGCGCACCGCCCGGCGCGTGGGATCGGTGTGCTCGGGCGCGCTGCTGCTGGCCCGCGCCGGCCTGCTGGACGGGCGGCCCGCCACCACCCACTGGGACAGCGTGGACGGCCTGCGCCAGGGCCATCCGCAGGTGCGGGTGGCGGGCGACCGGCTGCACACCTACGACCCGGGCGGCATCGACGGCGACGGCCACGTCTTCACCTCGGCCGGGGTGACGGCGGGCATCGACCTGGCCCTGGCGCTGGTGGAGCACGACCTGGGCCGCGCCATGGCGCTGGCCGTGGCGCGGCGCCTGGTGATGTACCTGCGCCGCCCGGGCGGGCAGGCGCAGTTCAGCCCCCTGCTGGCGCCCGATGCGGCGCACGCGCCCCGCCTCACGCCGCTGCTGGAATGGATTCCCGGCCACCTGGGCGGCGACCTGTCGCTGGACGCCCTGGCCGCGCGCGCCTGCATGCCGCCGCGCACCCTGACCCGCGTGTTCCAGCGCGAACTGGGCACCACGCCCGCTCGCTACGTGGAGCGGGTGCGGGTGGAGGCGGCATCGGCCCTGCTGGCCCAGGCGCAGGCCTCGGTTTCCACCGTGGCGCGGCTGTGCGGGTTCCAGCACCCCGAGACGCTGCGGCGCGCCTTCCACAAGCACCGGGCCGTGAGCCCGCAGGCCTATGCCGAGCGCTTCGGCGCCGGGACGGCCGGCGCAGCCCGGCCGGGCTGACGCGGCGGCCGGCAGAGAAAGCCCCGGGTCGCTGCGGCCGGCCCATCGCACCGCGCCACGGCTCGGCCGCCCTTCCCTTTTCCGTTTTTCATCTCCCTCACAGGTCCTGCCATGCTGCTTCGCAATCCCGCCATCCGTCTGCTGTTCGCCGGCCAGGCGCTCTATTGGTCGTGCTCCATCATCGGCATCACCCTCACGTCCCTCGTCGGGCTGCGGCTGTCGCCCTGGGGCGCGCTCGCCACCCTGCCGCTGGCGCTGCTGGTGCTGGGCAACCTGCTGGCCGTGTCGCCGCTGTCGCTGTTCATGCAGCGGCGCGGCCGGCGGCCGGGCCTGGTGCTGGGCGCCGCCTTCGGCGTGGCCGGGGGCCTGGTGTGCGCCCTGGCGGTGGCGGCGGGCAGCTTCGCGCTGCTGTGCGTGGGCACGGCCTGCATCGGTGTCTACCAGGCCTCGGCAGGCTACTACCGCTACGCTGCGCTGGAGGCCGTGGACCCGCGCCACAAGGGCCGGGCCGCCGCCTGCGTGGTGGGCGGGGGCCTGTGCGCCGCGCTGCTCGCGCCGGCCGTGGCGGTGGGCTCGCGCGATGCGCTGGCCACGCCGTTCGTGGGCTCCTACCTGGCCATCGCGGCCCTGGCGGCGCTGGGCGTCGCCACCATGGCACGGCTGCGCGAGGGCGTGGCGCCGCAGCCGGCCGCCGCCGGGCGCGCGGTGCTGCTCGCGCTGCTGCGGCGCCCCGCCCTGCGCGCCGCCGTGGGCATGACGGCCATCGGCCACGGCCTGATGATCCTGGCCATGAACGCCACCCCGCTGGCCATGGATGGGTGCGGCTTCTCCACGGCCCAGGCGGCGCGGGTGATCCAGTGGCACGTGGTGGGCATGTTCCTGCCGGCGTTCTTCGCCGGCCCGCTGGTGGACCGCTGGGGCAGCCGGCGCGTGGCCGGCGCGGGCGCCCTGGCGCTGGTGGCCAGCGCGACGGTGGCGCTGTCGGGCCTGGGGTTCGCTCAGTTCCTGGCCAGCTCGCTGCTGCTGGGCGTGGGCTGGAACCTGATGCTGATCGCCGGCACCACGCTGCTGTCCGAAAACCATGCGGAGCACGAACGCGGCCCGGCCCAGGCGCTGATGGAGCTGTGCAACGGCGGCATGGCCGTGGCCATGTCGTTCGGCTCGGGCGCGCTGCTGTCGGGCATCGGATGGACCGCCATCAATGCGGCCATGCTGGTCCTGCTGGCCGTGGCACTGGGCCTGCTGTGGTCGATGGCGCCGCGGCGCGCGGCGGTCTGAGGCACCCTGCGGTGCCGATTCGACCCCAGGGCGTTTGCTATATTTTCAATAGCAACATGCCCTGGTATTTATTGTGCTGGAGGCCCCTGGGGCCTCAAGCCCTTTGCAGCACCGGCTGGCGCCGCGCCCACACCCACATGGCGATGCCGGCGACGATCATCGGCACGCACAGCCATTGGCCCATGCTCATGCCCAGCGAGAGGATGCCCAGGAACGCATCCGGCTCGCGGAAGTATTCGGCGATGAAGCGGAAGCTGCCGTAGCCCACCAGGAAGGCCGCGGCCACCTCGCCCTGGCGGCGCTCGCGGCGGGCATAGAGCCACAGCAGCACGAACAGCAGCACGCCCTCCAGCAGGAACTGGTACACCTGCGACGGGTGGCGCGGCAGCAGCGAGCCGCTTTGCGGGAACACCATGCCCCAGGGCAGGTCCGGGCTGCTGAAGCGCCCCCACAGCTCGCCGTTGATGAAGTTGCCCACGCGCCCGGCCGCGAGCCCCGTCGGCACGCACGGCGCCACGAAGTCGGCCACCTGCAGCCAGGGCCGCTTGCGCGAATGCGCGAACCACACCATCGCGGCGATCACGCCCAGCAGCCCGCCATGAAAGCTCATGCCGCCCTGCCAGATGTAGAAGATCTCCAGCGGGTTGGACAGGTAGTAGCCCGGCTTGTAGAACAGGCAGTAGCCCAGCCGCCCCCCCGCCACCACGCCCACCACGCCGAGAAAGAGGATGTCCTCCACGTCGCGCCGCGTCCAGGCACCGGGCCCGGTGATGGAGGCGAAGGGCTCGTGGCGCAGGCGCCGCACCCCGAGGAACATGAACAGCGCGAAGGCCGCCAGATAGGTCAGGCCGTACCAGTGGATGGCCAGCGGGCCCACTTGCAGGGCGATGGGGTCGATTTGGGGGTACATCAGCATGGTGGGCGGTATTGTGCCCGCCCGGCATGACGGTTCCGGCCGGCGCCCTGGAGCGGCGGCCGCTGCGGCGGCGGCGCGGCGCGCCGGCCGGCCAGGCGCCGCCGCGGTTCGCCCGGCGGACTTCGTCATCGCATTCCGCCGGGCGGGATATGGGCCGAATCGGGCCCATGCCGGCGTTTTGATTGCCTTCGACGCTATTTAATTGATAGCACCAATCCCACGCGCCCGGCCGACGACCCCGATCGGCCCGTGGTGGTGACTTCATAATTGATAACGCTTCTCATTCTTCTAACCGCTTTCCGCCGCCCGGCGGTCCTCTCCCGGCCCTTCACGGCCTGGCCACGGACCCCGGCCCGCCGGCCGCAAAGCCCGCTCCTGAACACCATGCACCGACACGCCAGCCGCGCAGAACCCCGCTTCGCCCCCACCCCGCTCGCCCGCCTCGTCCGCCATTGCGTCGGCGCCGGCCTTCTCATCGCCGCCACCGGCGCCGGCGCGCAGACCGCCGCCCGGACGGCGCTCGACGAAGTGGTCGTATCCGACCAGGCCGAGGCCATCGGCGGCCTGCAAAAGACCTATTCGGGCGGGCAGTTCGCGCGCGGCGGCAACCTCGGCATCCTGGGCAACACCGACCTGATGAACGTGCCGTTCAGCACCACCAACTACACCTCGGAGCTGATCGACAACCAGCAGGCACGGACCGTGGCGGACGTGGTGATGAACGACGCCTCGGTGCGCACGCTCACCTCGCGCGGCGGCTTCGGCGACGACTTCCAGGTGCGGGGCTTCACCCTGTCCAACAGCGACATCAGCATGAACGGGCTGTTCGGCCTGGCGCCGTCCACCAGCATCCCGCTGGAGACCATCGAGCGCGTCGAAGTGCTGAAGGGCCCCGGCGCGCTGACCAATGGCGTGGGCCCGAGCGGCAGCGTCGGCGGCAGCATCAACGTGGTGACCAAGCGCGCGGCGGACGTGCCGCTCACGCGGCTGACCACCACCTACATGGGCAAGGCGCAGTTCGGCACCCACCTGGACGTGGGCCGCCGTTTCGGCGAAGACAACCAGTGGGGCGTGCGCGTGAACGGCCTGGTGCGCGGCGGCGAGGGCAACATCGACGGCGGCAAGCAGAACCTGGGCCTGGGCTCGGTCGGCCTGGACTACGCCGGCGCCCGCACGCGCTGGTCGCTGGACGCCTTCGCCACGCGCGGCGAAACCAAGGAATTCCGGCCCCAGATCAACTTCGCCGGCACGGCCACCTCGGTGCCGGCCGTGCCCGACGCGCGGCTCAACTTCTACCCCGGCACGAAGCTGCAGGACAACGTGAAGACGGTCATGTCGCGCCTGGAGCACGACCTGAACGACCGCACCACCGTCTACGGCAGCCTGGGCTACATGGACATGGACTACGAGCAGACCTTCCCCAGCGGCCGGCCCGACGCGCTGGGCAACTTCCGGGTGTCGAACGCCTATTACGACCAGTACACGAAGTCCAAGGCCGCCGACGTCGGCCTGCGCACGCGCTTCAAGACCGGCAGCGTCGGCCACACGCTGGCCCTGGGCGCGAACTACCTGAACCAGGAAACGGGCTACTTCTACGCCACCTCGGCCACGACCAACGCCTCCAACCTGTACAACCCCTCGCCCCTGCCCGCCATGACCGTGGCGCGCGGCGCACCCGGCAAAAGCTCGGTCACCGACCAGTCGAGCCTGGCCCTGGCCGACACCATGGCCTTCCTCGACGACCGCCTGCTGGTGACCCTGGGCCTGCGCCACCAGACCATGGAGCAGGAAAACTTCACGCCCACCACCGGCGTCTCCACCAGCCGCTACGACAAGAGCGCCGTGACGCCGCTGGCGGGCGTGGTGTTCAAGCCCGCGAAGAACATCTCGGTCTATGCCAACTACACCGCAGGCCTCACCCGCGGTGCCACCGCCGGGATCACCACCGCCAATGCCGGCGAGACCTTCGCCCCGCAAAAATCCAAGCAGCACGAAGTGGGCGTGAAAGTGGACTGGGGCCAGCTCACCACGCAGGCCGCCATCTACCAGATCAAGAAGCCCGGCGCGGTCACCGACCCGGCCACCAATGTGTACAGCTTCGGCGGAGAGCAGCGCAACCGCGGCCTGGAGCTAACGGCCTACGGAGAAGTCCAGCGCGGCCTGCGCCTGATGGCCAGCGCCGCCTTCAACGACGCCAAGCTCACGCGCACCGCAGGCGGCCTGAACCAGGGCAACAACGCCGCCGGCGTGCCGGACCGCACCTTCAACCTGGGCTTGGACTGGGACACCCCCTGGGTGCAGGGCCTGAGCCTGAACGGCCGCGTCATCCACACCTCGCCGGTCTATGCCGACGCCGCCAACCGCCTGCGCGTGGGCAACTGGACGCGCCTGGACATCGGCGCCCGCTACGCCACCAAGGTCTCCGGCAAGCCCGTGGTGCTGCGCGCCAGCCTGGAAAACGCGTTCGACAAGAACTACTGGGTGGTCAGCAACTACGTGACCGTGGGTGCGCCACGCACGCTGATGCTGTCGGCGGCTGTGGATTTCTGACGCTAGGTTGCCTGGCAGGAAATTAGAGGCCCGAACAACGCCGCCGGCGTTGCCGTGTCAGCCTCATGGTGCAGAGGACGCTGAACCTCGATTCGCGCCGGTGGGGTGCAGAATCTGCTCCAGCTTTTCGCGAATCGCTTCCGGTTTGCTTCCACTGCGGTTGATGGTTTCGCAATTCCCCAGCGCCGTTTCTTTGGACAGACTCGGGGACCGGGCGTAGCGCAGGGACTCGCAGTCGCACCGCAACCGGGCTTTCAAGGCCTTTGTCCGCTGAATCCGAACTTCGGCCACCCAGCATGCGTCGGCGCAGCCGCAGGAGCGGTAGTTGAGCACTTCGCCGCGGTAGGGCCAGTCCAAGCGGTAGATACCTGCTCCTCCAGCGTGCGCCATCGCAGCGGTGGAGACAAAACAAAGCACCAAAGTGCTGCGCAGGACACGCCGTGCGGAGACGGGTTTGTCAAAAGGCATCTTTGGACATAGTGAGTTTTAACGCCTTGAGGTTTTCAATCCCAAATGTTTTTCGTAAATCTCGACGGTCTTTGTCATGCCCTCGACCGTTAAGGCAAAGGCATCGTCAGGACCTTCTGGGTTGCGTCCGCTGGAGAACACGATGATTGGATGTTTTGGACTGTTGGCGGGCGGCAGACCATAGCTCATCAAAACCCAGTCACCCGCAAGCCTGGCCGTGCGGCCGTTGGCATCGGGGAACGGGTGAATGCTCATCAAGCGCTGGACCGTTGCCGCTGACAGTTCGGCAGGACTCATTTGGCCTTGCGACACCTGAGCGGATGCCTGTTCAAACCATTCATCGAACTGAGCCATCTCCGCACCCACTTCTCGCTCGTCTACCACCGCAGCAGCAGCGCTTCCCTGGGGAAATCCGGTCGGTTGCCGGCGAAACTCCCCAAATCGCGCGCCAAATTTTTCAAATGCATCAGGGTCGTTGAAAGGCATGGTGCCTTGGCCCAGCATCGCATTCAGGCGCTTCAGATGGTCGGTATCCAACGGCTGGTGCTGGCCGATCCATTCTTTGATTTGATGATTGGCGGCCTTCCAATTGCGCCCTGCCAGTGGTGTTGATTGCGCGGTATTGGAGAGACCGGCCCTGCCCTGGTCCACTTCCAAGCGGGCGGCCTCTGCCTTCTGTGCCACTCTAGCGCCGCCGGTTTCGATCAGCTTCTGGATCGTTCCCCAGTGCTTTTGCACGTGCTTGAGTTTGGCGTCTTGCTCTTTGCGCACAGGCGGACTGATGGGTTGGTTTAAAACCAAGTCCATCAGGCGGATCTGCGTGCCTCGCGTGCCGACATGCACCTTTTTGAAGTTCAGGCCTGGTGGAAGCTGCTGCATGGCCGCGTTGTCCGCTAAGTTCAGCGACTTCAGCTTTGGGAGGGCACCAATACCAGAAGGAATGCTCGAGAGCGAGCAACCTTTTAATTCCAGATGTTCAATATTGGGGCTCTCGCCTAATTTCTCCGGTAAATGGCTGAGTCTCGGATTATTAGAGAGATCGATTTGCCGGATTTTTGGGCCCATCCCGCCTTCCGGCAAGACCACCAAATTACAACGGGTCGCCTCGATCACCTCGAATTTTTTCAAATCCGCCATCGATGCAGGGAGTTCGGTCAATTGGCCGTTATTTTTAATCTCCAGCATGACCAGCTCCCCCGCCTGACCGATGTTTTCCGGCAACTCATGCAGGTCACAATCGTTTGCCTGGATGCGGGCCAATGCGGGGGCGTAAGCCAGATCGGGCGGCAAATTTTTGAGTGAAGGGTTGCCATTCACAATGAGGTTTCCCAAATGTGGCAGCAAGAAAAGCCCATCCGGAAGACTGCTCAGATGTTTCCCTTCCAAGTCTAGAACGAAGGACTCCTCCTCGTGGGCTTTGAGAATTTTGGTTTTTACCGACTGGGGACCTGACCAATTCGTCAAAAAATCTTGGAGCATTTCCCTTTGCTCGCTCTTGCTCTGTGGCAATACTGGCCTGATTTCCGCCCTGCCCGATCGACCCCTTATCGAGGGAGACATCATCAGGGCAGACCCCGGCTCGGATGCGACCCGCTCGGCAATTTCCGTCATCCTTCGCCGATCCAGCGCAGGTCCACGGGGCTGAAACGCAAATGCCTTTCTTGGAGCAGACGAACTGGAACTCGATGAGTTGCCCTCGACGCGTGGAGGCAAATCAGATGGGCGATGGAGCGCAGCCCGATGCCTGAGAGGCGGGCGTTGGGTACTCGGCCTTTCCCCTGATGCAGTCGGGTTACCACGACGTGATGATGAATCAATGGGCGATGACTTCATTAGGGGACTCCATGCAATTCGTTAAATCATCTTAAAAAATGCAAAGGAAACCCAATGATCGAGCACGAAGCAATGGCAAAAATAACGAATTACTCTCGCTTGACGAATTGGCAGCACATCTCCTTGTTGAAAGTCGAGCATCTTTTCCTGCAATTGACCATCGATGCACGAAATACCGATCGGCTCCATCAACGCCGAGCGCTATCATCATCAAAGCACCCCCAACGCGAACGCTTCTGATCCCGGTACGCATGCAGAGCGCCGGCCCGGGGGCTTTCACCCGCGGGCCGGGCGGCCGCGCGATACTCCTGCCCTGATTCCAAGGAAAACACATGCAGGGAAACCCACAGGTCATCGATTATTTCAAGGACCTGCTGCGCGGCGAACTGGCCGCGCGCGATCAATACTTCATCCATTCGCGCCTCTACGAAGACCAGGGCTTCGTGAAGCTCTACACGCGGATCGACCATGAGATGCAGGAAGAGACCCAGCACGCCGACGCGTTGCTGCGGCGCATTCTCTTCCTGGGCGGCATGCCCGACATGCGCCCGAAGGAGTTCACCCCCGGCACCACGGTGCCCGAGATGCTGCGCAAGGACCTGGCCACCGAATACGAAGTGCGCGCCGCGCTGCAGCAAGGCATGGCCCTGTGCGAAAGCGTGCGGGACTACGTGAGCCGCGACCTGCTGCTCGCCCAGTTGCGCGACACCGAGGAAGACCACGCCTACTGGCTGGAAAAGCAGATCGGCCTGATCGACAAGGTCGGCCTGCAGAACTACCTGCAAACACAATCGGCCTCCGCGGACTGATCCTGCGCCCGGCCAAGGCGCGCACGCCAGGGCGGTGTGCGCGCTGTTCTTTTTTCCAAGCCGTTCAAGCCCCACGCCGGCGTTTTCATTGCCCCGGAAGCTATTCATTTGATAGCAAACCATCCCCACTCGACCGATCCGCTCCTTCGCCCGGCGCCGTGCCCTGGAGCGCCTGCACGAAGGCCACGAAGCGCAGCAGGGCCGGCCCGGCCGCGGGGGCGTTCCACACCAGCCGGGTTTCGCACTCGGGCAGCGCCGGCCCCGGCCGGCGGGGCGGCGTGGCCACGCGGCGGTAGACCACTCCGGTGCGCTGGAACTGCATCACGCTCTGCGGCACGAAGGCCAGCCCCAGGCCGGCCGCCACCAGGTTGACGATGGTCTGCATCTGGATGGCTTCCTGCGCCACCTGCGGTGAATGCCCGGCCGCGTGGTAAAGCGCGAAGATCGCGTCGTACACCGAAGGCAGGATGCGGCGCGGAAAGATCACCAGCGGCTCGGCCAGCACGGCGGCCAGTGGCGGGGCTTTCGCCTGCACCGCCAGCGGGTGCGCCGCCGGCAGTGCCAGCACCAGCGGCTCGCGCGCCACGCGCAGGCCGGCCAGGCCCGGCGGGGCGAACTGCGGCGAATGCAGCAGCAGGCCGGCATCGATCTCTCCGCGCTCCAGCAACTGCAGCTGCACGTCGCCCGTCGCCTCGACCAGTTCCAGCGACACCTGCGGGCAGGCGCTGCGAAAGGCGCGCACCCAGGCGGGCAACTGCTCGAAGCCCACGGTGGACACGAAGGCCAGCCGGATGCGCCCGACCTCGCCCTGCGCCGCGGCCCGGGCGCGCGCCGGCAGGGCCTGAGCACGCGCCAGCACCTCGCGCACGTCGGGCAGCAGCGCCTCGCCGGCCGGCGTGAGCGCGACGCGGCGGCGCGTTCGGTCGAACAGCAGCAGGCCCAACGCGCGCTCCAGCTGAGCGATCGCCTGGGTGAGCGGGGGCTGGGTCATGTGCAGGCGCTGCGCGGCGCGGCCGAAGTGCAGCTCTTCCGCCACGGCCAGGAACTGGCGCCACACGCGCAGCTCGATCAATGCGTCATTCATATGCCAATCATATCAATGACCCCTTGAAAACGGATTGGAACCAATCAATCAAACAGCGCATACTCCGCGCTGCCCCAAAAGCCGCCCGCCCACCCGAGGCCGGCCCGGCGACACGAAATTTCCTCCCACGAAGGACGCCCCCATGGAAAACAAACCCCTGCAGATCAACCGCCGCAGCGCCAACATCACCGAAGGCAAGTCGCGCGCGCCCAACCGCTCGATGTACTACGCGATGGGCTACGAAGAAGGCGACTTCAAGAAGCCCATGGTGGGCGTGGCCAACGGGCACAGCACGATCACGCCGTGCAACTCGGGCCTGCAGAAGCTGGCCGATGCGGCCATCCAGGGTATCGAGGAAGCCGGCGGCAACGCCCAGGTGTTCGGCACCCCCACCATCAGCGACGGTATGGCCATGGGCACCGAAGGCATGAAGTACAGCCTGGTGAGCCGCGAGGTCATCAGCGACTGCATCGAAACCTGCGTGCAGGGCCAGTGGATGGACGGCGTGGTCGTCGTGGGCGGCTGCGACAAGAACATGCCCGGCGGCCTGATGGGCATGCTGCGCGCCAACGTGCCGGCCATCTACGTGTACGGCGGCACCATCCTGCCGGGCAAGTACAAGGGCCAGGACCTGAACATCGTGAGCGTGTTCGAGGCCGTGGGCCAGAACGCCGCCGGCAATCTGAGCGACTTCGACCTCAAGGAGATCGAAAAGCGCGCCATTCCCGGCACCGGTTCGTGCGGCGGCATGTACACGGCCAACACCATGTCCAGCGCGTTCGAGGCGCTGGGCATCAGCCTGCCCTACTCCAGCACCATGGCCAACCCGCACGACGAGAAGCAGAACTCGGCCAAGGAATCGGCCAAGGTGCTGATCGAGGCGATCAAGAAGGACATCCGCCCGCGCGACATCGTGACCAGGAAGTCCATCGAAAACGCCGTGGCCGTCATCATGGCCACCGGCGGCTCGACCAACGCGGTGCTGCACTTCCTGGCCATCGCGCACGCGGCCGGCGTGGAATGGTCCATCGACGACTTCGAGCGCGTGCGCCAGAAGACGCCCGTGCTGTGCGACCTCAAGCCCAGCGGCAAGTACCTGGCCGTGGACCTGCACCAGGCCGGCGGCATTCCGCAGGTCATGAAGGTGCTGCTGAACGCCGGCCTGCTGCACGGCGACTGCCTCACCATCGAAGGCAAGACCATCGCCGAGGTGCTGAAGGACGTGCCGGACGCGCCCCGCGCCGATCAGGACGTGATCCGCCCCATCGACCGGCCCATGTACGAGCAGGGCCACCTGGCCATCCTCAAGGGCAACCTGAGCCCCGAGGGCGCGGTCGCCAAGATCACGGGCCTGAAGAACCCCGTCATCACCGGCCCGGCGCGCGTGTTCGACGACGAGCAGTCGGCCCTGAAGGCCATCCTGGACGGCAAGATCGTGGCGGGCGACGTGATGGTGCTGCGCTACCTGGGCCCCAAGGGCGGCCCTGGCATGCCCGAGATGCTGGCACCCACGGGCGCGCTGATCGGCGCGGGCCTGGGCGAGAGCGTGGGCCTCATCACCGACGGGCGTTTCTCCGGCGGCACCTGGGGCATGGTCGTGGGCCACGTGGCACCGGAAGCGGCGGCGGGCGGCACCATCGCGTTCGTGAACGAAGGCGATTCCATCACCATCGACGCGCACACGCTGCGGCTCGAACTGAACGTGCCCGAGGCCGAACTGGCCCGCCGCCGCGAAGGCTGGACGCCTCCCGCTCCGCGCTACACGCGCGGCGTGCAGGCCAAGTTCGCCTTCAATGCCGCCAGCGCCAGCAAGGGCGCGGTGCTGGACGCCTACTGATCCAGGCCGGCCGCGCGCCGGCCATTGCAAAAGACAAAGCCCGCGGCCGGTCAGGCGCGCGGGCTTTTGGTTGGATGGGTCGGTGCCGATCGGGGCGGTGCGTTCAGCGGCGGTTGCGCGGCTGGATGCCCAGGGCTTCCTTGTTCTTGTTGATGCGGTCCTGCTTGCGCTGGTCCATCCGTTCCATCGCGCGGCGCTTGGTGTAGCCGGTGGCGTCGGCCCAGGCCCACCAGACGAAGGCCACGGCAAAGGGGGACAGAACCCACCACCACGACCACAGGGCCACGGGCCCGATCTCGAGGTATTTGAGCAGCACAAGAAGCACTCCCAGACCCAGCGCGTACATGGTGATCTCCTGTGCGGTACGGACTTTACGTGCCAGGGGTCAACCCCCGCCACTACAATTTCATTGAGCCGGATACTAACCCACAACCCACAGGAAACCCCCGATGAAGCGCACCCTGATCACCCTCGCGATGGCCCTGTCGGTGGCCGTGCCGGCCCTGGCCGACCAGGCCCTCGCCACCTCGAAAAACTGCATGGCCTGCCATGCGGTGGACAAGAAGCTGGTGGGCCCGTCGTACAAGGATGTGGCCGCCAAATACGCCGGCCAAAAGGATGCGGTGGACAAGCTGGCCGCCAAGATCATGAAGGGCGGCTCGGGCGTGTGGGGCCCGGTGCCCATGCCGGCGAATGCCCAGGTGAACGATGCCGACGCCAAGAAGCTGGCCGCCTGGGTGCTGTCTCTGAAGTAAATCCATCCATCGCGCTGCCGATCAACGCCAACGCCAACGCAAACGCCGCGCTGCAAGGGTTCCCGTGCAGCGCGGCGTTCGTTTTGGAGGGTCGGCAGGCAAGCTATGCCGCCGACGCATCACCACATCAGATCGGGTCGATGCGGGAATCGACGCGCGGGGTGCCGCGCAGCTGGTGTTCGAGCTGGCCCACGTAGGCCGCCGTGGTGTTGTCCGATTCCTGGGCGCGCTGGGCCAGGTGCAGTTCCAGCGCATCGATGCGCGCGATCAGGGCGGAATGGGACTGCAGGTTCTGGTTTTCGAGAAACGCGCGCAGTTCGGTGAAGCGGGAGGCTTCGGCCTTGTCGGCCAGGTCGCGCTGGGCCGTCATTTCCTTGGCGTGGCGGCGCGTCTCCAGCAGCACCGAGCCTTGCAGCGACAGCACGTAGGCGATGAAGAAAATGCCCAGCAGCACGGTCAGCCCCAGCATGAGCAGGCCCAGCGGGGCCTCGAAGGAGGTCAGCCCCAGCGAGATGACGGACGGGGTGGCCAGCGTGGTCCAGTTGAGCGCGGCCAGCACGGCCATGGCGGCCACGATTAGCAGCAGCGCGATGGTTCTGAAATTCATGTCAATCTCCCGGAAGGTGTCGAAATCCGCAGCCTGGCAGGCGCGGTTGGGGGACGTTTTTAACCTGTGCGGGGGCGGTTATCGCTGGCTGGAAATTGAAACCGGCACTGTCCTACAGTGCGGGGCGGGCGTGAAAAAACCACCGGACGCGAGCGTGCGGTGGTTTTGAAAGCATAAAAACAGAGGCGCCGTACTGACGGTGGGGGGATTTTGCCGTCACTCACATCGCCTGCGGCGATATGAGTGCCGTCAAACCCTGCGAAGCGCTTCGCGCCGGGCCGCCCTGCGGCGGCCCCCTGGATCAATTGGTTTCAGCCAATTGATCCAGGATCGCAGGGTTTTCCAACGTGCTCGTGTCCTGCGTGATCTGCTCGCCCTTGGCGATGGAGCGCAGCAGGCGGCGCATGATCTTGCCGCTGCGGGTCTTGGGCAGGTTGTCGCCGAAGCGGATGTCCTTGGGCTTGGCGATGGGGCCGATCTCCTTGGCGACCCAGTCGCGCAGTTCCTTGGCGATGGCCTTGGCCTCGTCGCCGGTGGGGCGCGAGCGCTTGAGCACGACGAAGGCGCAGATCGCCTCGCCCGTCACGTCGTCGGGCCGGCCCACGACGGCGGCCTCGGCGACCAGGTCGGTCTTGGACACCAGGGCCGATTCGATCTCCATCGTGCCCATGCGGTGGCCCGAGACGTTCAGCACGTCGTCGATGCGGCCCGTGATGCGGAAGTAGCCGCGATCGGCACTGCGCACCGCGCCGTCGCCCGCCAGGTAGTAGCCCTTGAGCTCTTCGGGAAAGTAGCTTTTCTTGAAGCGCTCGGGGTCGTTCCAGATGGTCCGGATCATGCTGGGCCAGGGCTTCTTGATGACCAGGATGCCGCCCGTGCCGTTGGCGATGTCGTTGCCCACCTCGTCCACGATCGCGGCCGCGATGCCCGGCAGCGGCAAGGTGCAGCTGCCCGGCACCAGCGGCGTCGCGCCCGGCAGCGGGGTGATGACGTGGCCGCCGGTCTCGGTCTGCCAGAAGGTGTCCACGATGGGGCAGCGCTCGCCGCCCACGTTCTTGTGGTACCACATCCAGGCCTCGGGGTTGATGGGCTCGCCCACGCTGCCCAGGATGCGCAGGCTCGACAGGTCCGAGCGCGCGGGGTGCACGGCCGCATCGCCCTCGGCCGCCTTGATGAGCGAGCGGATCGCCGTGGGCGCGGTGTAGAAGATCGTGCAGCGGTGGCGCTCGATCATCTGCCAGAAGCGGCCGGCGTTCGGGAAGGTGGGAATGCCCTCGAAGATGATCTGCGTGGCGCCCGCGGCCAGCGGCCCGTAGGCCACGTAGGTGTGGCCGGTGATCCAGCCGATGTCGGCCGTGCACCAGAACACGTCGTCCGGGCGCAGGTCGAACGTCCAGTCCATGGTGAGCTTGGCCCACAGCAGGTAGCCGCCGGTGGCGTGCTGCACGCCCTTGGGCTTGCCGGTGGAGCCGCTGGTGTACAGGATGAACAGCGGGTGCTCGGCGCCCACGGGCACCGGCGGGCAGTCGCTGCTCTGGCCCTGCAGCGCCTCGGCGAAGGTCTTGTCACGGCCCGCCACCATGGCGCAGGCGGTGGCCGTGCGCTGGTAAACGAGGATGCTGCGGATGGTGTCGCAGCCGCCCATGGCCAGGGCCTCGTCCACGATGGCCTTGAGCGGCAGCTCCTTGCCGCCGCGCATCTGGTAGTTGGCGGTGATGACGGCCACCGCGCCCGCGTCGATGATCCGCTCCTGCAGCGCCTTGGCAGAAAAGCCCCCGAACACCACGCTGTGCGTGGCGCCGATGCGCGCGCACGCCTGCATGGCGATCACGCCCTCGACCGTCATGGGCATGTAGATGAGCACGCGGTCGCCCTGCTGCACGCCGTTGGCCTTGAGCGCGTTGGCGAACTGCCCCACGCGGGCCAGCAGTTCCTTGTAGGTGACCCGGGTGACGGTGCCGTCGTCGGCCTCGAAAATGATGGCGGTCTTGTTTTCGACCGGGGTGCCGATGTGCCGGTCCAGGCAGTTGGCGCTGGCATTCAGCTGGCCGTCGGCGAACCATTCGTAGAACGGCGCCTTGGAGGCATCGAGCGTGCGCGTGAAGGGCTTGTCCCACTGCAGGTTTTCGCGCGCCAGGCGGGCCCAGAAGCCTTCGAAATCCTGCTCGGCCTCGGCGCACAGCGCGTCGTAGCCGGCCATGCCGGAAATGCGCGCGGCCTTCTGCAGGGCTTCGGAGGGCGGGAAAACGCGGTTTTCCACCAGCACGGATTCAATCGTGGACGAGGACGCACTCATGGGTTTTGTCTCCTGGAGTCAACATAATTTGGCGGTACTTTCGGGGGCCGCACTTACATGCCACTGACGGATGCCGGCGGCCGCCAAAGGCTCCGATGCTACGCCTGTGCAGGCGGCGGGTTTCTGTCACAGGGCAAGCGGCCGGTGCTTCTAGAATCGCGCGAGTTTCATTTCTAGCGATTTTCAAGAAAACCCTCCCATGGCCCTCCCGCAACCCCCCGCTTCCCGCAACGGCAGCAAGTCCCTCACCCCGCTGGCCTCGCTGATCTTCGCCAGCCGCTGGCTGCAACTGCCGCTTTACCTGGGGCTGATCGCCGCCCAGGGCGTGTACGTGTGGCACTTCCTCGTGGAGCTGTGGCACCTGATCGAGGCCGCGTTCGGCCACCAGGGCGCGCTGCAGTCGCTGGTCACCAGCATCGGCTACAAGCCGGGCGTGGAGGTCACGGCGCTCAACGAGACGGTGATCATGCTGGTCGTGCTGGCGCTCATCGACGTGGTGATGATCTCCAACCTGCTCATCATGGTGATCGTGGGCGGCTACGAGACCTTCGTGAGCCGGCTCAACCTGCAAAGCCACCCCGACCAGCCGGAATGGCTGGGCCACGTGAACGCCTCGGTGCTCAAGGTGAAGCTGGGCCTGTCGATCATCGGGATCAGCTCCATCCACCTGCTCAAGACCTTCATCAACGCCGCCAACTACGACGAGAAGGTGCTGATGTGGCAGACGATCATCCACGTGGTGTTCCTGCTGAGCGCCATCGCCATTGCCTACACTGACAAATTGCTGAACGTTTCGCACGAAAAGCACTGAGCGCCCACACCCTCTCCCACCGAGCCCCGGCAAGGCCCCCAGACAGGGGGCTTTCGGGGCTCTTGCCTTAGTACTTATTGGCCTGATTGCTACCAAAAACATAGCAATCCGGTATCCACCCGGCTCCGCTGCTGCGCCCGCGATTAACACATCGGGCAAACCCGGGTCTTTTGACACAAAAACACCCAATAACTATACTTTTGGAGTGTTTTACAACCTGCAATGCAGGTAATCCGCTCTTTCCGGCCCGCAACGCGGCGCTTTCACCGGAGCGGATCCCGCCAGGAAAACGGCGGCCCGGCCCCAGGCCCGGCCGCTTCCCCCTGGCCCATGGCCGACCCATTCGGCCCTGATGCCCCAAGGCGCCCGCCCGTTCGTCGGGCTCGGCGCCGCGTGATCCCCGGGAGTCCTCCGACCGACCTCTCCCGGCACGCCCCAGGCCCTTGCGCACCGCCTCGCGTGCCATTCGGGCCGATCCCGGTCACCTCGGTGCCCACCCTTTCGCTACTGTTCCCGCGCGCCCTGGGCGTCCGGGTTCGGCTGCCGCATCAGGGTCTCGAATGCCCAGGCCTTCGCAGCCCCGCCCGCCTTCGGGCGGCCGGGGCGTGTTCAACCCGCTCCAACCGAGGGAGGACCCACACCGTGGCCAAACAAATCACCATCGAACATGTGTTCAAGGTTTTCGGCGATGCGCCGCAAGCCGCGCTCGAACTCGCCAGCCAGGGCCTGAGCAAGCAGGACATCCTGGCGCGCACCGGCCATTCCATCGGCGTGTTCGACGCCAGCTTCACCATCGAGGCGGGCGAGATCTTCGTCGTCATGGGGCTGTCGGGCTCGGGCAAGTCGACCCTGGTGCGCATGCTCAACCGGCTGATCGAGCCCACGGCGGGCCGCATCCTGGTGGACGGCCAGGACATCAACGCGCTGTCCGACCGGCAACTGCGCGCGCTGCGCCGCAAGGACATCAGCATGGTGTTCCAGTCGTTCGCGCTCATGCCCCATCTCACGGTGCTGGACAACACCGCGTTCGGCCTCGAACTGGCGGGCGTGGCCAGGCCCGAGCGCCAGCGCCAGGCCGCACTGGCGCTGGAGCAGGTGGGCCTGTCCGGCTGGGCCGAGAGCTACCCGGACGAGCTGTCGGGCGGCATGCAGCAGCGCGTGGGCCTGGCCCGGGCGCTGGCGTCGGACCCATCCATCCTGCTGATGGACGAGGCGTTCTCCGCGCTGGACCCGATCATCCGCACCGAGATGCAGAGCGAGCTGCTGCGCCTGCAGCAGATCCAGCGCCGCACCATCGTCTTCATCTCGCACGACCTGGACGAGGCGATGCGCATCGGCGACCGCATCGCCATCATGAAGGACGGCTACGTGGTGCAGGTGGGCACGCCCGACGAGATCCTGCGCAACCCGGCCAACGACTACGTGCGCAGCTTCGTGCGCGGCGTGGACGCGGCGGCGGTCTTCAAGGCCGGCGACATCGCCCGGCGCCCGCTCACCGTGGTGTCGGAGCAGCGCGACCGGGGCTCGCGCGCCGCGCTGCAGCAGCTGGAGGAGCAGGACCGCGACTTCGCCTACGTGGTGAGCCCGGCGCGGATGTACCTGGGCACGGTGTCGGCCGACTCGTTGCGCGCCGCGCTGCAGGGCCACGTGGGCCCGCTGGGCCTGCAGCACGCCTATCTGGACGGCGTGGTGCCCATTCCCGTGGATGCGCCGGTGGCGGACCTGTTCGGCCAGGTGGCGCAGGCGCCCTGCCCGCTGCCGGTGGTGGAGGACGGCGGCCGCTTCCGCGGCGCGATCAGCAAGACCACGCTGCTGCGCTTTCTCGACCGCGACACGCCGCCCGTGCCGCCGGACCCTTTGCCATCCGCGCCCGCGCCCGCCATCGCCAACCCGCCCGCCAATGAACCATCCGAAAGGAGCCCGGCATGACCCAGTCCACAGCCCCAGCGCTCGATTCCACCGCCAACCCCACGGCCGGCGAGTCCACCCCCTGGACGCCGGCCGCAGAGGCACCGCCCGCGGCTTCGGCCTCGCCCTGGGATAGCCCGGCCGCCGCGGCGCAGCAGGCCCCCGCCCCCGAGGCGGCGGCCGATCCCTGGGCCGCGTCCACCGCACCCAGCGACGCCGGCAACACCGACTGGCTGAACGCCCCCGCCAGCGCCACGCCCGGCGACGCCGCCACGGGCTTCGACCCCACGGCCGGCGGCTTTCACCTGCACCAGCTGTGGGACGGCAGCCTGCCCGTGGAGTCGTGGATCAACCACGGCCTGTCGTGGGTGGTGGCGCATTTCCGGCCGTTCTTCCAGACCGTGCGCGCGCCCATCGACGGCACGCTGGCCTGGGTGGAAGGCCTGCTCACCAGCGTGCCCACGCTGGCCATGATCGCGCTGATCGGCGTGCTCGCCTGGCAGTTCGCGGGGCGCGCGCTGGCCGTGGGCACGGTGGTCTCGCTGCTGCTCGTGGCCATGCTGGGCATCTGGCCCGAGGCCATGGTGACGCTGTCGCTGGTGCTGACCTCGCTGGCCTTCTGCCTGGTGATCGGGCTGCCGCTGGGCATCCTGCTGGCCAGCAGCGACCGGGCCCAGCGCGTGATGCGGCCGGTGCTCGATGCCATGCAGACCACGCCGGCCTTCGTGTACCTGGTGCCAGTGGTGATGCTGTTCGGCATCGGCAACGTGCCGGGCGTGGTGGTGACCATCGTGTTCGCGCTGCCGCCGCTGGTGCGCCTGACCAATCTGGGCATCCGCCAGGTGCGGCCCGACCTGATCGAGGCCGCCCGGGCCTACGGGGCCTCGCCGCTGCAGTTGCTGGCCAAGGTACAGCTGCCGCTGGCCATGCCGTCCATCATGGCGGGCATCAACCAGTCGCTGATGCTGTCGCTGTCGATGGTGGTGATCGCCTCGATGATCGCCGTGGGCGGCCTGGGCCAGATGGTGCTGCGCGGCATCGGCCGGCTGGACATGGGCCTGGCGACCGTGGGTGGCCTGGGCATCGTGCTGCTGGCCATCACGCTGGACCGCATCACCCAGTCCATGGGCCAGCCGCGCCGCGGCGTGCGCCACTGGTGGCAGACCGGCCCGGCCGGCCTGGTGTGGCGCCTCGCCGCGCGGCGCGACCACGCCGCCCCGGCGGCCCCCGCAGCCGATGCGGCATCGCCCTCGCCTGGCGCGCAAGGCGGCTCCAGTGCCGCCCCGCAATGGGCCACCGCCAGCCGCTGAGCCCCGCCCATCCCCTCTCAGAAACAAGGACGACCACATGACCTGCATCACCCCTTCCCTGCGCCCCTCGCGCTCCCTCGCCCGCACCTGGCTGGCCGCCAGCACCCTGGCCGTCGGCCTGGCCGGTGGCGCCGCTGCACAGCCCCTGCCGGGCCAGGGCGTGCGCGTGCAGCCGCTGCAAAGCTCCATCGCGGAAGAAACCTTCCAGACCCTGCTGGTCGGCCGCGCGCTGCAAAAGCTGGGCTACGACGTGCAGCCCATCAAGGAGATCGAGTACGCCACCGCGCACGTGGCGATCGCCAACGGGGACGCCACCTTCATGGCGGACCACTGGGACCCGCTGCACGCGGACTTCTACAAGAACGCCGGCGGCGATGCCAGGCTGTGGCGCCAAGGCACCTATTCGCAGAACGCCGCGCAGGGCTACCTGATCGACCGCAAGACGGCCGAGAAGTACCGCATCACCCACATCGACCAGCTCAAGGACCCCAAGCTCGCCAAGCTCTTCGACACCAACGGCGACGGCAAGGCCGACCTCACGGGCTGCAATCCCGGCTGGGGCTGCGAGGGCGTGATCGAGCACCAGTTGAAGGCCTTCGGCCTGGGCGCCACGGTCACGCACGTGCAGGGCAGCTACTCGGCGCTGATCGCCGACACCATCGCGCGCTTCAAGCAGGGCCAGCCCATCCTCTACTACACCTGGACGCCCTACTGGGTGAGCGGCGTGCTGCGCCCGGGCCAGGACGTGGTGTGGCTGCAGGTGCCGCGGTCTTCGTTGCCGGGCGCGCAGGCCGGGCAGGACACCGCCCTGCCCGACGGCAAGAACTACGGCTTCGTGCTGAACACCCAGCGCATCGTGGCCAACAAGGCCTTCGCCGAGAAGAATCCCGCCGCCGCGCGCCTGTTCGAGGTGATGCAGCTGCCCGTGGGCGACATCAACGCCCAGAACCTGGCGATGAAGAACGGCCAGAACCAGCCGGCCGACGTGGCGCGCCACACCGACGGCTGGATCAAGGCCCACCAGAAGACCTTCGACGGCTGGATCCAGCAGGCGCTCGCCGCGGCCAGGCCCTGAGGCGGCGCGCAGGCCCCGGGCACGCGCTGCCCGAGGGCATCACGCCGCGCCATCGGCCTGCGCCTGGAAGGCGCGCGTGAAGTCGCAGCACGACTGCGCCAGCATGATGATCGAGGCGGCCAGCGCGCTGCGGTGCTCGCCCTTGTGCATGGCCACGTAGGGCACGCTGGGCAGCGCGGGCACCACGTCGATCACGGCCAGCATGCCCGCCGCGATCAGCGGCGCCAGGCAGTGCCGGGGCAGGTAGGCCACCCCCAGGCCCGACACGGTGAGACCTGTGAGCGCGACGAGGTTGCTCACCACGATGGCGTCGGCCAGTTCCACCCCGCGCTCCTTCATCCACGCGTCGTAGAGCCGCCCGGTGCCCGAGGCGTTGCCCTGCACCAGCAGGCGGTGGCGCGCCAGTTCGTGCAACCGCACCGTGCCGGCCGGCACCAGCCCGGGCTTGCACATCCACGCGCTTTCCACCTGGCCGATCGCCTTGGCCGGCAGGCGCGCATCGGCGAAGGCATCGGGCACGATGATGAGGTCCAGCTCGTCGGCCAGCAGCTTGTCGCGCAGGGGCAGGCTGCCGTCCACATCGGGCTCCAGGGTCACCTTGGGGTAGTGCTGCTGCACCAGGGCGACCAGCCGGGGCAGCCAGGTCATCGCGGTGAGTTCGGTCACGCCGATGCGCAGGCGCCGCTCGATCACGCCGGGCTTGCCGAACTGCTCCACCGCCGCATCGCGCTGGCGCAGCAGCTTGCGGGCGAGCACGAACATCTCCTCGCCCTTTTCGGTCAGCCGCGCCGTGCGCTGGCTGCGGTCGAACAGCGGCGTGTCGAAGAGCAGCTCCAGTTCGTGCACCCGTTTGGACACGGCCGACTGCGAGGTGTGCAGCTTCTGGGCCGCCTGCGCAAAGCCGCCGAGCTGGCCGATCCAGTACAGCGCTTCGAGTTGCTTGAAGGTCATCATGGCGGGGATTTCAGAACACTTTTATTCATCCGATTCGAGCACAAAAAATCGCTTTTTCAAAAGCGTCGGCGCTTTGAGAATGCCTTTCAGCCCCTCGCCAACGCGAGGTCCCCAGCGCCCTCTTCCGAAAGCCCGCCATGCACCGCCTGCCCCGCCCCCTTGCCTTCGCCCTGCGCCGCACCCTGTCCCTGGCGGTCTGCGCCGCCCTGCTGTCCACCGCGGCCAGCGCCCAGGAAATCGACACCCTGCGCAAGATCAAGGAGAGCGGCACCCTCATCATCGGCAGCCGCGACAGCTCCATTCCGTTTTCGTACAAGCCCACCGGCAGCGGCGACCCCATCGGTTTTTCCAACGACATCTGCCTGAAGATCGCCGAGGCGGTGAAGGCCAAGCTCGGCCTGCCCACGCTGCGCGTGCAATACACCCTGCTCAACTCGCTCAACCGCATTCCGCTGCTGCAGAACGGCACCGTGGACCTGGACTGCGCCACCACCACCAATTCGGTCGTGCGCCAGCAGCACGTGAATTTCGCGCCCAGCCATTTCGTGACCAACATCACCGTGGCGGTGAAGAAGAACTCCGGCATCCAGTCGCTGGCCGACCTGGCCGGCAAGACGGTGGCCACCGTGGCGGGCAGCACGTCGATCCAGCTGCTGCGCACCTACAAGCGCGCCGAGAACCTGGAGGTGCAGGAAATCTCGGGCAAGGACACGGCCGACGCCTTCCTGCTGCTGGCCAGCGACCGCGCCGCCGCCTACGTGCTGGACGACGTGCAGCTGGCCGGCCTGATCGCCACTGCGCCCAACCCGGGCGACTTCCGCATCCTCAAGGATGTGGTGCTGCGCCAGGAGCCCTACGGGATCATGCTGCGCAAGAACGACCCGCAGTTCCAGGCCCTGGTGGACCAGACGGTCACCGGCCTGATGCGCTCCGGCGAAATGGAGCGGCTGTACGCGCGCTGGTTCACCCAGCCCATCCCGCCGAGCAACGTGAACCTGAACTTCCCCATGTCCGACGCCGTGCGCGAAGCCTTCCGCAACCCCAGCAACAAGGGCGTGTGATGGCAGGCCACAGCAACACCACACCCTACCCGCAGGGTCGCCTCTTCCCCGACGCCCTGATGCGCGAGGTGCGCGAGCGCTTCCTGCAGGTGGAGCGTGACCACCACGGCCACGAGCGGCTGTATTTCGACAACGCGGGCGGCTCGTTCCGGCTGAAGGCGGCGGTGGAGCGCTTCGCGCAGATCGATGCCGTGCCGGACAACACCGAGCGCATCCACGCCACGGCGCGCGAGCTGCAGGATATCCAGGCCGCCGGCGTGGCCGACGTGCGGCTGCTGCTCAACGCCACGGGCGGCAGCGTGTACGCCGCGCTCACCGCCTCGGGCGCCATGTTCGAGATGGTGCGGGCCGTGGCGCAGAACGTGCCAGGCACCAACATGGTCACCACCGTGCTGGAGCACCCCTCGTCGTACGACGCCATGGAGCGCTACGCCCGCGAGATGGGCCGCGAGCTGCGCGTGGCACCCAGCAACCGCGCCACTGGCGGCGTGGACGTGGACGCCATCGTGGCCCTGGTGGACGAGGGCACCAGCGTGCTCAACGTGATCCACGCCTCCAACATCTCCGGCGCCAAGCTGGACCTGGAGGCCATCGTGCGCCGGGCCCGCGCCATCCGGCCCGACCTGTACATCCTGGTGGACGCGGTGCAGCACGCGCCGCACGGCCTCATCGATTTGCAGAAGACGCCGGTGGACGGCATCAACATCGCGCCCTACAAGTTCTTCGGCTGCCGGGGCTCGGGCTTCGCCTGGCTGTCCGACCGCGCGGCCGCCCTGCCGCACCACAAGCTGTCGGCCAAGCCCGCCGATTTCTGGGACCTGGGCAGCACCGCGCCCTGGCAGTTCGCCGTGGTGACGGAGATCGTGGATTACGTGTGCTGGCTCGGCGCACAGGCGCCCGAGGGCGGGCCCGCCGGCGATGCGGCCCCTGGCGACCGGCGGGCGCGCTTCGAAGCCGGCATCGCGGCCATCGAGCTGCACGAACGCGCGCTGCTGTCGCGCCTGCTGAACGGCGGCGACGGCGTGGGTGCGGTGCCCGGGCTGCGCGCCATGCCGGGCGTGGAGGTGTTCCTGGACCACCCCGACCTCACCCGGCGCGACCTGATCGTCGGCATCGGCTTTCCGCACCTGGACTGCACCAGCGCCGTGCGCGAGTACGGCGCACGCGGCGTGACGGTGTACGAGCGTTCGGCCTCCAGCCTGTATTCGCGCCGCATGCTGGAGTCGTTCGGCCTCGCGGGCGCGGTGCGCGTCTCGCCGCTGCACTGCCATTCGACGGCCGACGTGGACCGGTTCCTCGCGGTGACGCAGGACATCGCCCAGGCGTTCGCCGCGGCGTGAGCAGCGGGCCGGCCACACTGGAGGCGAAAAAGGCCTCCAGCGCATGGACTACTAGGGCATTTTGCTATCAAAACAATAGCATCATGCACCGCCCGCCTGACGGGGAGAAAGGCGTGCACCGCCTCAATTTCTCCTCAATTGGATTGCAAAGTTCCTCCATCCCCAACGAAGGAAAAGGAGAGGAACCATGAACACATCCACCCCATTGGCCACCGCAGCCACTGACATCGCAGCATCCACCGCGGACCAGCGGCGGCGCCTGGCACTCGGCACCATCGGCTCCCTGGGCATCGCCACCCTGCTGGGCTGCGGCGGAGGCGGCTCCGACGCCGTGGCCGACAGTTCGGGCACCGGGACGGGCACGGGGACAGGCACCGGTACGGGCACTGGAACCGGGGCAGGAACGGGCACGGGCACGGGCACGGGTACCGGAACGGGAACCGGCACGGACACCACCTGCTCCGTCGTCCCCGAGGAAACCGCCGGCCCCTACCCCGCCGACGGCTCCAACGCCAGCAACTCCAACTACAACGTGCTCGCGCTCAGCGGCATCGTGCGCCAGGACATCCGCAGCAACATCGGCGCGTCCACCACCGTGGGCGGCGTGCCGCTCACCCTCACCATCACGCTCACCAACACGCGTGCCAGCTGCGCGACGCTGCAGGGCTATGCCATCTACCTGTGGCATTGCTCGCAGGGCGGCGACTACTCGGTCTACACCGAGCGCAGCATCGCCGCCAACTACCTGCGCGGCGTGCAGGCCACCGATGCGAGCGGCACGGTCACCTTCACCACCATCGTGCCGGGCTGCTATGCCGGGCGCATGCCCCACATGCACCTGGAGGTGTATCCCAGCCTGTCGGTGGCCACCACGGCCAGCAACAAGGTCAAGACCACCCAGCTCGCGTTCCCCACGGACATCCTGCGCTCCATCTACACGGCCAATTCGGGCTACAGCGCCAGCGTGTCCAACCTGGCGGCGATCACCTTCGCCACCGACAACGTGTTCAGCGACGGCACCGACCTCGAGATGGTGACCATGCAAAGCAACGGCAGCGGCGGCTACACCGCCGCCATCACGATCTCGATCGCCGCCTGAGCGCCACCGGGGCCGTTGCCCCGGTGTGTTCCCTGCCCCTGGGCCCGGCCCCGGGCCTTCTTCCCCCCGCCAGAAAGGCACGTGACACCATGCACCCTCCTCGCCACACGACCATCACCCTCGCCGGCCTCTGCCTGGGCCTGTCCCTCGCCGCCTTCACCTGCGGCGCCCTGGCCCAGGGCGCGCCGGGCGGGCAGCCCCCCGGCCCGCCGCCCGAGGCCTACACCGCCTGCAAGGGCCAGACCGAAGGCGCCTCGGTCACGCTGACCATGCCGGACGGCAAGACCCTGCCCGGCACATGCCGCACAATGAACGGCACCCTCGTGGCCATGCCCGCCGGCGGCCCCCCTCCAGGCGCTGGCGGCCCGCCCCCCTCCCGCTGACCCCCGACCAGCCGCCCATGCCCCGCCTCACGCTGCAAAGCAAAGCCTTTCTCGCGCTCACCCTGTTGCTGGCCGTGCTGCTGCTGCTTTTCGTGGGGTTCTCGCGCCTGGGGCTGCAACGCGGGCTGGGCCCGTACGTGGCCGAGATCGAGCTGGCCCGCATGGACTGGCTGGCCGCGCGGCTGCAGCGCATGCACCTGCTGCATGGCGGCTGGCAGACGCTGCGCACCCAGCCCGAGCTGTGGCGCGAGATGCGCCGCCCCGGCGACAGTCCCGCGCTGCGCAGCAGCGCCCAGGGCGCGGCCAGCCCGAACGGCCGCAGCGGCGACAACACCACCGCCGGCAACGAGGGCCGCGGCGGCGGCTTTCGGGAGCGCCCACCGCCGCCGCCCGACTTCGGCGAACCCGGCGAAGGCCCGCCGCCCGACGGCTATTCGCCCGATCGCATCGCCTCCGATGGCCGCGACCGTCCGCCACCGCCGCCCGGCTCCATGCTGTCGCAGCGGCTCGGCGTGCTCGATGCCCAGGGCCGTCTGGTGGCCGGCGTGCGCCCCACGCCCGATGCCGCCCGCCTGCCGCTGCGCGGCAGCGACGGCACCCCCATCGGCGAGCTGGTGCTGAGCCCGCCCTCGCACATGGAGACCGAGGCCGACCGCGCCTTCATCGCCCGGCAACTGGGCTTCGTGGTGTGGACCGGCATTGCCGGCCTGGCGCTCGCGCTGCTGCTGTCCTGGGCGCTGGCCCGCCGCTGGCTCGCCCCCATCGGCGCGCTGGTGGACGGCGCGCGCGGCGTGGCGGCGGGCCGGCTGGACACGCGCGTGGCCGTGCACGGCGACGACGAGCTGGCCCGGCTGGCGCTCAACTTCAACGACATGGCCGAGCAATTGGGCGGCATGGAAGCCTCGCGCAGGCAATGGATCGGCGATGTGGCGCACGAGTTGCGCACCCCGCTGGCGGCGATGCGCGCCGAGATCGAGGCCGTGCAGGACGGCGTGCGCCCGTTCGACGACAAGACCGCGCTGCGCCTGCACCGGCAGGTGATGCGGCTCATCCAGCTGGTGGGGGACCTGCGCGCCAGCCTGGATGCCGCCGCGGGCAGCGCGCCCTCCGCGCTCGTGCCCGTGCACCCGCTGTCGCTGCTGGCCGAGGCCGTGGCCTCCATGCAGCCGCGCTTCGACCAGGCCGAGCTCGCGGTGGACACGCACGGGCTGGCCGCGCTCGCCAGCCTGTCGCCCCCGCCGCTGGTGCGCGGCGACGCGCAGCAGCTTCACCGCGTGTTCCTGAACCTGCTGGAAAACACCGTGCGCTACACCGATCCCGGCGGCCGGCTGGAAATCCAGGCGCAGACCGAGCGCAACGGGCCCGCGCCCTCGCTCGTGCTGCAGTTCGACGACACCGCGCCCGGCGTGGCAGAGCACGACCTGCCGCGCCTGTTCGACCGCCTGTACCGCGCCGAGGCGTCGCGCGCCCGCGCCACGGGCGATCTGGGCGGATCGGGCCTGGGCCTGGCGATCTGCCGCGCCATCGTGCAGTCGCACGGCGGCCGCATCACCGCGCAGCCCTCGCCGCTTGGCGGGCTGCGCACCACCCTCACCCTGCCCTTGCTGGAGAACTCTTCATGACAGCGCGCATCCTCGTGGTCGAGGACGAGACCGACATCGCCCACATCGTGCTCGACTACCTGCGCCACGCCGGCTACGAGGCCGAGCACGTGGCCGACGGCCCCGGCGCCCTGGCCCGGCTGACCGGCCCCACGCCGCCCGATCTCACCCTGCTGGACGTGATGCTGCCGGGGCTCGACGGCCTGTCGGTGCTGCGCCAGGCGCGCCGCCACACGGACAAGCCCATCATCATGCTCACCGCCCGCGTCGAGGAGGTGGACCGCCTGATCGGCCTGGAGCTGGGTGCGGACGACTACATCTGCAAGCCGTTCTCCCCGCGCGAGGTGGTGGCGCGGGTCAAGACCGTGCTGCGGCGCGGCATGGCCCAGGCGCCGGCCACGGCCGGCCCGCCGGTGCTGGCGCTGGCGCTGGACGAGGCGCACTGGCAGGTCACGCTGCGTGGCGCGCACGTGGCGCTCACGCCGCGCGAGTTCCGCCTGCTGCAGGCGCTGGCGCGGCAAAGCGGGCGCATCTTCTCGCGCGCGCAATTGCTCGACCTGGCCTACGGCGACACGCTGGACGTGAACGAACGGGCCATCGACAGCCACATCAAGAACCTGCGCAAGAAGCTCAAGGCCGCCAGCGGCGACGGCGTGGAGTGGATCCGGTCGGTGTACGGGGTGGGCTTCGCGTTCGATGAGGACGCGGGCGAGACACAGGGGTCGGGCCAGGAACGGCAGGCGGAGGCCGGGTAGCCAGTCAGTGAGCGATGGCCGATGGCCGATGGCCGATGGCCGATGGCCGATGGCCGATGGCCGATGGCACAGGATTTTGCTATTTTTTCAATAGCTTAAAACCCTTTCTAAAACTGCGGCTTGCCGCTTTTTCAATACCTCCTTCCACCGTTCGGCGAAGCCCGAAATTTCTTCTGAAACCCACCGATTGGTCAAATAGTAAAAGCGAATCACTATCATTTGCAGTTTTTACAGGAAACTGCTTTCATGATCTTGCCGTCTTCGCTCCGCCCCCAGCCCCTGTCCCTCGCGATTGCCCTGGCGCTGAGCGCCGGTGCCCACGCCCAGACCGCCCAGCCGTCCGAATCGCAACCTGCGCAACCCGCGCAGGCCGCCCTGTCCACCGTGGTGGTCACGGCCTCGGGCACGGCCGTGGACATCAAAGAGGCACCTGCCAGCATCAGCGTGATCACCCGCGAAGACATCGAGCGCAAGCCCGTCACCAGCCTGGGCGAGCTGCTGTCCACCATTCCCGGCGTGACCGGCGGGCTGTCGGGCACGGGCGCGCAGTCCAAGATCCGCCTGCGCGGCCTGCCCGAGAAGTACACGCTCATCCTCGTGGACGGCAAGCGCCAGGGCAATTCGGCCGGCGTGAACTACCGCGACGACCTGGGCCAGCAGGACCTGGACTGGATCTCGCCCGAGATGATCGAGCGCATCGAGGTGGTGCGCGGCCCGATGTCGTCGCTGTACGGCTCGGACGCCATGGGTGGGGTGATCAACATCATCACCCGCAAGATCGGCCTGCGCTGGGGCGGCTCCGCCACGGTCAACTACTCCAAACCCTCCGATTCGGAGCGCGGCGACACGCGGCAGACGGGCTTCACCGTCAGCGGCCCGGTGACCGACCGCATCGGCCTGCGCGTGTCGGGCAACTACACCGAGCGCGACGCCGATGAAGGCACGGGCGGGCATGCGGGCACCTACCTGTCCACGGCCGGCGCGCGCAATCAGGGCCTGAACGCGCTGCTGAACTGGCAGCTCACGCCCGACCAGTCGGTGTCGCTCGAGGCGGCCCAGGCCACGCAGCGCGCCACCGGCTCGGATGCGCGCACCGCCAGCGGCGGGCAGGTCGTCAGCCCCTGGGGCCTGAGCCGGCTGCGGCACACCTCGTTCGGCCTGGGGCACGACGGCCGCTGGGGCGACGTGCGCTCCAAGGTCAACCTGTCGCGCCACGAGTACGAGGACCTGGGCGACACCATCGGCAACCACTCGCGCGAAACCACGCTGGACGGCCGCGTGGACATGCCGCTGAAGCTCCTGGGCTTCGACCAGATGCTGACCACCGGGCTGCAATGGAAGCAGGAAGAACTGGACAACCGCGACACCATCGGCCTCGCCCCCATCGACTACAGCGGGCGGCCGGTGTCGGGATCGTCCCTGTCGGCCACCACCTGGGCGCTGTTCGGCGAGGACCAGATCTTCCTGCGCGAGAACCTGGCGCTCACGCTCGGCCTGCGCATGGACCACCACGAAAAGTACGGCAACAACTGGAGCCCGCGCGCCTACTTCGTCTACCACCCGGCCTCGGCGTGGACGGTGCGCACCGGCGTGTCGCGCGGCTTCCGCGCGCCGGGCCTGAAAGAGAACTCGCCCAATGCCGCCACGCAGTCCGGCGGCAACGGCTGCCGCAGCCTGGCGGGCCTGGGCTGGACCAGCACCCGCGTGAATGCCGACGGCACGCGCGGCTGCTACATGGCCGGCAACCCCGACCTGCAGCCCGAGACCAGCACCAACTTCGAGCTGGGCACGGGCTACGAGCAGGACGGCTGGGCCTTCGGCGCCACCTACTTCCACACCGACTTCAAGAACAAGATCGACTACCAGCCCCTGGGCCTGTACAACGGCTTTTGGTGGACGCGCATGGCCAACGCCCAGCGCGCCCGCACGCGCGGGCTGGAGGCCAACGCCACCGTGCCGCTGGCGCCGTCGCTCGACTGGCGCACCAATGCCACGAAGATGTTCGAGTCCAAAAACCTCACCACCGGCGCCTCGCTGCTGTCCGTGCCGCGCCTGACCGTGTATTCGTCGCTGCAGTGGCGCATCGCCCCGGCCTGGACCGCCGACGCCAGCGCCCGCTACGTGGGCAAGGAACTCGTCGTCACCGGCGCGGCCACCACCTTCGCCAAGGCCTACACCACCGTGGACCTCACCACCAGCTACCGGTTGAACGAAACCTTCACCCTGCGGGCCGGCATCCTCAACGTGGCGGACAAGCAGACGCGGGAGCTGGGCAGCAACTACGACAACGGCGGGCGCACCTATTTCGTGGGGGCCACGGCGCGGTTCTGAGGCCCGGGCGGTGCCTGCGGCGGCGCGGTAGCCACCGCTGCACCACCTCGAATGCTATATTTTTCATAGCAAAATGCCCTAGTGGATATTGCACTGCAGGCCATTTTTACCCATGGACCGCGGCGCGAGCGCCCACCGGACCGACGCGGCGCGGATGCACTCCCACCGGCGCAGCGGGCTGCCTCCTACAGCCGGCCCGCGCCGGCTGGGCTGAGATCGGGGGGCGCGCTTCGCGCCCCCTTTTTGCCGCACCGCCTGCCTTCCCATATGCCACGCACCGCCACCGCCCCTGCCGCCGCTTCGCCGGCCCGCCCGCCCGCCACCCGCCTGGCCCGTGGACTGCGCTACGTCAACCCCGAGATGCCGGGCCTGAGCCGCGAGCGCAAGGGCGAGGGCTTTCGCTACCGCCAGCCCGACGGCCAGTGGCTGACCGACCCGGACGAGATCACCCGCATCCAGCGCCTGGCCATCCCGCCCGCCTACACCGAGGTGTGGATCTGCCCGCTGCCCAACGGCCATCTGCAGGCCACGGGGCTGGATGCGCGTGGCCGGCGGCAGTACCGCTACCACGCCGACTGGCGGCTGCAGCGCGACGAGGCCAAGTTCGAACGCATGCAGGCCTTCGGCCGCGCCCTGCCCCGCATCCGCGCCCGGGTGGCGCGCGACCTGCGGGCCAAGTCGGGCCCCACCCTGTCCCGAGAGCGGGTGCTCGCCACGCTGGTGCGCCTGCTGGACACCACCTACCTGCGCGTGGGCAACGAGGAATACGCCAGCACCAACCGCTCCTACGGCCTGACAACCTTGCGCACCCGCCATGCGGCGCTGCGCGGCAACCAACTGCAGCTGCGGTTTCGCGGCAAGAGCGGTGTGCAGCAGGAGGCCACGCTCGACGACCCGCGCGTGGCCCGCGTGGTGCGCCGCTGCCAGCAGCTGCCGGGTCAGGAACTGTTCCAGTACGAGGGAGAAGACGGCGCGCTGCATGCCGTCGATTCCGGCGACGTGAACGACTACCTGCGCGAGATCACCGGCACGCAGGAGGGCGAGCATTTCACCGCCAAGGACTTCCGCACCTGGCACGGCACCGTGCAGGCGCTGGAGCTGACGCGGCTGGCCTGCTCGCCCCAGCCCGGCGCGCCCGCGGTGACGGCCAAGCACATCCTGATCGAAGTGGCGCGGCAACTGGGCAACACGCCGGCCGTGTGCAAGAAGTCGTACGTGCACCCCTCGGTGCTGGCGCTGGGGTCGCGGCTCACGTCCGACGCAGGTCCGGACATGCAGGTGCTGTGGGAGCGCATTGGCGGCACGAACACGCCGCGCGCGCTGCAGGCCGCCGAGCGGCGGCTGCTGGCGTTCCTGCGGCACCAGGACCGCCCGGTGCGCGCCCCGCGCGCGCGCAAGACCACGCACTGAGCCGGCGGGCGACGGGGCGCTGGCGCCTTTTCAGTGCCCGCTCAGCGGCCGGCCTTCAGCGGCCGACCATGTTCCCCGGAACGACCCATTGGTCGAACTGCTCGCCGGTGACGTGGCCCGACGCCACGGCCGCCTCGCGCAGGCTGGTGCCTTCCTTGTGCGCCTTCTTGGCGATGAAGGCCGCCTTGTCGTAGCCGATGTGCGTGTTGAGCGCGGTCACCAGCATCAGCGAGCGGTCCACCAGCTCGGTGATGCGGTCGCGGTTGGGCTCGATGCCCACGGCGCAGTGGTCGTTGAAGCTGACCATGCCGTCGGCCAGCAGGCGCACGCTCTGCAGGAAGTTGTGGGCCACCATGGGGCGGAACACGTTCAGCTCGAAATTGCCCGAGGCACCGCCGAAGTTGATCGCCACGTCGTTGCCGAACACCTGGGCGGCCAGCATGGTCACCGCCTCGCTCTGCGTGGGGTTGACCTTGCCCGGCATGATGGACGAGCCGGGCTCGTTCTCGGGAATGCTCAGCTCGCCGATGCCGCTGCGCGGGCCGCTGGCCAGCCAGCGCACGTCGTTGGCGATCTTCATCAGGCTGGCGGCCAGGGTCTTGAGCGCGCCGTGCGCATGCACCAGGGCGTCGACCGAAGCCAGGGCCTCGAACTTGTTGGGCGCCGTGACGAACGGCAGCCCGGTCAGGCGCGCCAGCTCGGCGGCGGCCTGCTCGGCATAGCCCTTGGGAGCGTTCAGGCCGGTGCCCACGGCGGTGCCGCCCAGGGCCAGTTCGCACAGGTGCGGCAGCGCGGCGCGCACGTGGCGCTCACCGTGATCGAGCTGCGCCACGTAGCCCGAGAACTCCTGACCCAGCGTGAGCGGGGTGGCGTCCTGCAGGTGGGTGCGGCCGATCTTCACGATGCCGTCGAAGTCCTCGGCCTTTTGCGCCAGCGTGGCGCGCAGCTTGGCCAGGGCGGGCAGCAGCCGGTGCGTGAGCGCCTCCACCGCCGCCACGTGCATGGCGGTGGGGAACACGTCGTTGCTCGACTGGCTGCGGTTCACGTCGTCGTTGGGGTGCACCAGGCGGGCCTCGCCGCGCTCGCCGCCCAGGATCTCGCTGGCGCGGTTGGCCAGCACCTCGTTGACGTTCATGTTGGTCTGCGTGCCCGAGCCCGTCTGCCAGACCACGAGCGGGAACTCGCCCGGATGCCGGCCGGCGATCACCTCGTCGGCCGCGGCCACGATGGCGTCGGTCTTCTTCGCGTCCTGCAGGCCCAGCGCCTGGTTGACCACGGCCGAGGCGCGCTTGACCTGCGCCAGGGCCCGGATGATCTCGCGCGGCTGCTGCTCGCCGGAGATGTCGAAGTTCTGCAGCGATCGCTGCGTCTGCGCGCCCCAGAGCTGATGGGCCGGCACCTCAATGGGGCCGAAGGTGTCGCGTTCGATGCGGGAGGTCATGTCTGGCGGGTCCGGTGGTGAAGAAACGAAGGGCGCACAAGGGTGCGCATCGTCCAAAAGCATAACGCGAAACAAAACCATTCTCATCGGTGGGGACCGCGTGGCGCAGAGACCCTCCCGGCCCCCGGGAGAGCCCGCGGTGGATACACTTGGACACCTTTGGCGCCCCGCTGCCGCCGCACCTTCCATGCCCTCCCCGCTCGCCCCACCGCTGACCGGCTTCCTGCCGTCGCACCACGATCCCCTGGTGGTCGCAGCGTCGTTCGCCGTGGCGGTGCTGGCCTCGTACGTCACGCTCAACCTGGCACGCCGCGTGCGCACCTCCCACAGCCGCATCGGACTGGCCTGGTGGGCCGCGGGTTCGCTGGTGATGGGCACGGGCATCTGGTCCATGCATTTCCTGGGCATGCTGGCGTTCGAGCTGCCCATCGCCCTGGGCTTCACCCCCGCGATCACCGCCCTGTCCTGGCTGGCCGCCGTGGCGGCATCGGCCGTCGCGCTGGGCCTGGCCAGCATGGAGCGCGTGCGGCATCGGCACCTGACCGTCGGGGCGCTCGCCATGGGCGCGGGCATCAGCGCGATGCACTACATCGGCATGCGCGCCATGCACCTGTCCATCGGCATCGTGTGGAACGGCTTCTATGTCGCCTTGTCGGTGGCCGTGGCGGTGCTGGCCTCGGCCACGGCACTCTACCTGTTCCAGGCCCTGCGGGGCATGCATGGCCACCGGCGCAGGATGTTCCAGGCCGCGGCATCGCTGGTGATGGCGCTGGCCATCTGCGGCATGCACTACATCGGCATGGCCGCCGCCCAGTTCCCGCAGGGCACCGTGTGCCTGAGCGCCGATTCGCTGGGCGGCTCGGGGCTGGCCGCCATGGTGGCGATCTTCACGCTGCTGCTCATGCTCAGCACGCTGTTCATCTCCATCCTCGATGCGCGGCTGCAGAACGTCGCGCGCCGGCTCACCCAATCGCTCCAGGACAGCAACGCCAAGCTGCAGCAGGCCAATGCCGAGCTGCAAAAGCGCGCGTTCGCCGATGCGCTCACCGGCCTGCCCAACCGCCTGCTGTTCGAAGACCGGCTCGCCCATGCGCTGCTGCGCCTGGAGCGCACCAACCACCACCGCGTGCTGGACCGCCTGGCCGTGCTGTTCGTGGACCTGGACGGCTTCAAGCCCATCAACGACTCCTTCGGCCATGCCGCGGGCGACGCCATCCTATCGGAAGCCGCCCAGCGCCTGCGCGCCGAAGCGCGCGAAAGCGACACGGTGGCCCGCGTGGGCGGCGACGAATTCCTGCTGCTGCTGGAAGACGTGGGCAACACGGCCGACTGCATCGTGGTGGCCAACCGCATCCTGGCAGCGCTCGCCCTGCCCTTCCAGGTGGCGGGCCGGCAGGTGCAGATCGGCTGCTCCATCGGCGTGGTGCTGCACCCCGATCACGGCGATCGCGACAAGCTGGTCGCCAATGCCGATGCCGCCATGTATGCCGCCAAGCGCGCGGGCGGCAACGGCTACGCCATGTTCGAACCCCACATGGGCTCCGACGCATCCGACCAGCTGGAGCTGCAAAACGACCTGCGCCACGCCCTGTCGCGCGGCGAACTCGCCCTGCACTACCAGCCCAAGATCGACGGCAAGCGCGGCCGCATCAACGGCGTGGAGGCGCTGCTGCGCTGGCACCACCCGAAGCGCGGCATGGTGAGCCCGCTGGTGTTCATCGGCCTGGCCGAGCGCTTCGGGCTGATCGGCCAGCTGGGCGCCTGGGTCATCGAAGAGGCGTGCCGGCAGATGGCCGACTGGGCGCGCAGCGGCCTGCGCATGCGCGTGGCGATCAACCTGTCGGTGCACCAGCTGCGCGAAAGCGGGCTGGCCGAGCGCATCGAGCACGCCCTGCAGTTCCATGGCCTGGATTCATCGCAACTGCTGTGCGAGATCACCGAATCGGTGGCCATGGAAGACACCAAGGCCACGCAGCGCACCTTCGAAGGCCTGGCGCGCATCGGCGTGTTCCTGTCCATCGACGACTTCGGCACCGGCTATTCGAGCCTGAATTACCTGCGCCAGCTGCCGGCCCAGCAGCTCAAGATCGACCGCAGCTTCGTGAACGACCTCGAACATGAAGAAGACGCCCGCGCCGTGGTCGATGCCGTGGTGCGGCTGGCCCACGCCCTGGGCCTGCGCGTGGTGGCCGAGGGCGTGGAAACCAGCGGCCAGCGCGACATCCTGCTGGCCATGCGCTGCGACGAGCTGCAGGGCTTTTTCTACGCCCGCCCCATGCCGGCGGACGTGCTGCTGGCCTGGGCCCAGGGCGACAAGCCGGAAGGCTCGGCGGATTTCGCGCCCTCCGTGATCGGCGGGCTCGAGGCGCTCGAAAGCCTGCCGTTCGACGCCGCCCCCCGCGGCTGACCGCCGCCAGCGCCGTCCGGAGCGGGCGGCGATAATTGCGCGGTTCGTTCTTTCCCCAAAACACACCCCACCATGACCACGACCATCCGGTACCACGACCTCGTGGAGTCCGTTGCTGCGTCTCTGCAGTACATCAGCTACTACCACCCCGCCGACTTCATCGCCCACCTGGCGCGCGCCTACGAGCGCGAGCAGAGCCCGGCGGCCAAGGACGCGATGGCGCAGATCCTCACCAACAGCAAGATGAGCGCCACCGGCCAGCGCCCCATCTGCCAGGACACCGGCATCGTCAACGTGTTCCTGAAGATCGGCATGGACGTGCGCTGGGAAGGCTTTCCCGGCGGCCTGGAAGACGCCATCAACGAAGGCGTGCGCCGCGGCTACAACCACCCCGACAACACGCTGCGCGCCAGCGTCGTGGCCGACCCGCAGTTCGCCCGCAAGAACACCAAGGACAACACGCCTGCGGTGATCTTCACGCAGATCGTGCCGGGCGACACCGTGGACATCACCGTCGCGGCCAAGGGCGGCGGCAGCGAGAACAAGTCCAAGATGGTCATGATGAACCCCAGCGACAACCTGGTGGACTGGGTGCTCAAGACCGTGCCCACGATGGGCGCCGGCTGGTGCCCGCCCGGCATGCTGGGCATCGGCATCGGCGGCACGGCGGAAAAAGCCGTGCTGCTGGCCAAGGAAAGCCTGATGGACGACCTGAACATGTACGAGCTGCAGGCCAAGGCCGCGCGCGGCGAAAAGCTCGACCAGGTCGAGGAACTGCGCCTGGAGCTGTACGAGAAGGTCAACGCCCTGGGCATCGGCGCGCAGGGCCTGGGCGGCCTGAGCACCGTGCTGGACATCAAGGTCAAGATGTACCCCACGCACGCGGCCTCCAAGCCCGTGGCGATGATCCCCAACTGCGCCGCCACGCGCCACGCGCACTTCGTGCTGGACGGCTCCGGCCCCGCCTATCTGGAGGCGCCTTCGCTCGACCTGTGGCCCAAGATCGACTGGGCGCCCGACTACAACAAGAGCCGCCGCGTCAACCTGGACACCCTCACCAAGGAAGAAGTGGCGAGCTGGAAGCCGGGCGACACCCTGCTGCTCAACGGCAAGATGCTGACCGGCCGCGATGCCGCGCACAAGCGCATCCAGGACATGCTGGCCAAGGGCGAGAAGCTGCCCGTCGACTTCACCAACCGCGTCATCTACTACGTGGGCCCCGTGGACCCGGTCAAGGACGAGGCCGTGGGCCCCGCCGGCCCGACCACCGCCACGCGCATGGACAAGTTCACCGAGATGATGCTGGCCGAAACGGGCCTGATCTCGATGATCGGCAAGTCCGAACGCGGCCCGGTCGCCATCGAAGCCATCAAGAAGCACCAGAGCGCCTACCTGATGGCCGTGGGCGGCGCCGCCTACCTGGTCAGCAAGGCCATCAAGGAAGCCAAGGTCGTCGGCTTTGCCGATCTGGGCATGGAAGCCATCTACGAGTTCACCGTGGTGGACATGCCCGTGACCGTGGCCGTGGACGCCGGCGGCACCAGCGCCCACATCACGGGCCCGGCGGAGTGGCAAAAGCGCATCGCCACGGGCGAGTTCAAGTCCATCGACCTCGTCGCCGCTTGAACTCCATCTCCGGCCTCGGCGGCGGCTCCAGGCGTCGCCTGGTGGCGGCCCCGGGCCGCGGATCGGCCCAGCAGCCGCTGGGGCCGCCGGAGTTGTCTGATTTTTCCGTTCACATGGCACCAAGGCACGCATGACGCCCACCTCGCAGCAACGCCCCATCGGTGTGTTCGACAGCGGCATCGGCGGCCTGAGCGTGCTGCGCGCGCTGCAGGCCGAACTGCCGCACGAGCGCTTCGTCTACTTGGCGGACAGTGGTCACGCGCCCTACGGCGAGCGGGGCGACGCCTATGTCGCCGCGCGCACCCACGCCATCACCCGCTACCTGCAGGCGGTGCACGGCATCAAGGCCCTGGTCGTCGCCTGCAACACGGCCACCGCCGCCGCCATCCACGAGGTCCGGACCCAATGCCCGGACCTGCCCCTCGTCGGCCTGGAGCCGGCCATCAAGCCCGCGGTGGCGCTCAGCCAGACCGGGCGCATCGGCGTCATCGGCACACGGGGCACGCTCACCAGCGGCAAGTTCGCGTTGCTGCTGGGGTCGCTGCAGTCGCAGGCCGAATTCGTGGTGCAGCCCTGCGACGGGCTGGCCTACGCCATCGAACGCAGCACTGAACATGCGGTGCCTGAGGCCGCCGAATCCTCCGAGGTGCGCGAACTGTGCACGCGCTACATCACCGCCATGGGTGCGTTCGGCACCACGGCAGGCCACATCGACACCCTGGTGCTGGGCTGCACCCACTATGTGTTCGCCGAAGAGGAGTTGCGCGCCCTCATCGGCCCGGCGGTGCGCCTGGTGGACACCGGCGAGCCGGTTGCCAGGCAAACCCGCCGCCTGCTGCAGGCGACCGGCCTGCTGGCGGACCCCTGCGAAATCCCCGCCGCATGCGACCGCATGCAACTGATCACCACGGGCTCGCTGCTGCCCCTGCAGGCCGCAGCCCAGCGCTGGCTGCAGCTACCGGCGCGGTGCTGCAGCACGGCCACCGTGCCGGCGGACGGTGCAGGTGCAGGTGCAGGTGCAGGTGCAATGGTTCATGAAGCCAATCGGGCTCCGGCGCAATAAAGTTCCCGGCGTCTAGCTACAAAAACAATAGCAGACGAAAAGGCCATCAGACGCCCCAGAGGCGCTCACCCGCATGCTCGATGTGGGTCAGATACAACCGCGTATCGAACTCATACTGGTGGTAGCGGGGCTCCATGTGCTCGCACAACTGGTAGAAGGCCTTGTCGTGGTCCTTCTCGCGCAAGTGGGCCAATTCGTGCACGACGATCATGCGCAGAAACTCTTCCGGTGCCTGCTTGAACATGGAGGCGATGCGGATCTCGTGCCGCGCCGTCAGGCGCCCACCCTGCACGCGCGCCGACGAGGTGTGCAGCCCCAGCGCGTGCCGCACCACATGGATCTTGCTGTCGAACACCACTTTCTGCACCGTATCGGCCTTGCGCAGATGCTGCGCCTTCAGGTCGGCGGCGTATTGGTAAAGCGCCTTGTCGGTGCGCACGGCATGCGCCTGGGGATAGCGACGCTGCAGCAGGGCCGCCAGGCCCCCTTCGGCGATGAGCGTGCGCACCTGATCCTGCAAGGCATCCGGGTACGCACGAAGGTAAGGCAGTTCGATCGCCATCGGTCCCGACCCGCTGGCCGCCTCTGGATGAGAGGCCATTGGATCGTTCGGAAAAACGGGGGTGTTCTCAGTGCAGATGGCGGGGACGGCGCCCGCCGCTGCCGCCATGGCCACCACCGGAACCGCCGCTGCCGCGTGGCGGCTTGCCGATCTCCAGCGAGTTCACCAGGGCATCGAAACGCTGCGAGAACAGCTTGTCGATCTCGGCTACCACGCCGCCCAGTTCGGCGCCGTCGAAGTGGCGCTCCATCATGTTCACGACATCCTGCACGAGCAGATCGCGCTGCACCTGCATGATGGCCGCGGGGGTCGGCCCCACGAACAGCATGAGGAAGTCGTCACGCGCTTCGGTGCCGTCATCCTCTTCGTCCTCGTCGAAGTCGGTGTCATAGAACGTGACCTCGATGGCCGCGCCCTGCTCCGACAACTCGTTGAGGCTCATGCACATCTCGTCGAGCGACTGGCGGAAGTCCTCGTCACCGCGCACCGTCCAGCAGATCTGCAGGGTGTGCTCCTTGGCGTCGAACTGGATGCCGGGCTCTTCCTCATAGGCGCTCGCCGCACCATCGGCCAAGGAACGGGCCCCGGCGTATTTCCAGAGCGGCTTCAAGGCCTCTTGCAACTGGTCGAACCCCGTATCGGCCCGCAACTGCACCTGGCCGTGGACATGGATTTCAAAGGGAGCGTTGTAACTTGACATGATCGAATCGTAGTGGTGCCCCGAGCCGGGGTCGAACCGGCACGCCCCTTTTCAGGAAGCGGCGGATTTTAAGTCCGCAGTGTCTACCAATTTCACCATCGGGGCGCCGGCTGCGCGGTGCGCACCTTGCATTCAAGCGTAACCCGGGCCACGCAGGTGCGCAACGCTGCCAATGCGGATCGGCCAATCCAAAGAGCAACCGACTCGCGCAATAAAAAAGGGAAGCCGAAGCTTCCCTTGCAAAACGGAGCGGGAAACGAATGCTCGCTTCCGACCCAACTTCTTGATCCACAAGAGGTTTTTCGGACACCCCTCGGGCAGAAAGCCTGCATTATGTACTACTTTTTTGGGCTTGGCCAAGCCCGGCTCAGCGCACGAGCTGTAACGCCCGTGCGCCCTACCCCACCATGGAGGGATAGGCAATCCGCAATCGACGTGTTCCAGTGCTGCTTTCCAAAAACCTTCGCTCTTCCAAAGCCAAAGGGATGCCATGCGATACGCACCATCGAACAGTCCGTCTGCCACTGCCTTGCTCTTGATGGGCTTCATGGCTGCCTGTGCGTCACCGGTTTGGGCACAGACGGCCGAGCCCGGATCCGGCATGTGGAGTTTCGACGGGTGAGCAACTTGCACGGTGGCCCAGTGCCGCTGCCATCTGTGTGCGCCCCGACATCGCGAAGCCCGGCTTGCGACGGCCATGCAGCAGCGCGGAGGTGAGCACTTTGGCGCCCTGCAGGGTTCGATTGATTCGCAGCCGCAAGCCATGCGCGACACGTAGCGTGCATTCCGGCTGATGCCGCGCCGAGGTCAGAGTTCGCGGCTCACCGAGCGGAGATCGGGGTATGCGAAGCGGCGACCAACGACTAGCCGCCTTGCCCCACGCTCGGCTGACAGAGTCCTGCCCCCGAAAACTCCGGCCCCTCCCTCGCCTTTCCGCCTTACCCCAATCCCCAATCCCCATCCCCCATCCCCCATCCCGCAGATGCCGATCACACCCGACAGCCGCTATCCCGACGCATGGAACGCCGAGCCCGCGGCAAATGCCCAAACGTCCAACGCCGCACTCGACCTGGCGGTACGGCGGCGGCTGCTCCAATCGTTTGCATCGCGGAGCGGCGCCTCGGAGATTCCGGCGCTCGTCATCCCGGGGGTGCTGACGTGGCTGCATGCGCGCAGCGGAGCGCCATCCGGGCCCATGCTCTGGTGGTGGGGTGCATTCCTCGCCTTTGCGAGCCTGCTGTGGACCATGCAGTGGCGCTTTCGCCGAGACGCCACTCGGCCCGATGTCGAGGTGGTGCCTCGCTGGGAGCGCACTTTCCAGGTGCTGGCGGTGGCAGACGGTGTGCTCTGGGTCGTGCCCATCGCACTCACGCAGGGGGCGGCCCAGGATTTCCGGCTTTTGGTATACCTCGTCATGTGCGCGGTGATCGCCTCGGGCACCACCTTTCTGGCGCCGCAGCCGCGCGTGTTCTTTCCGTTCTTCGTGGCCACTTATGGGCCGATCCTGGCCGCCGTGACGTGGTATTTCCCCGAGCGCTGGCAGGCCATGCTCGCGCTGGTGGTCCTCTTCGGCGGCGTGATCTTGCGACATGCCTGGGGGTCGCGCCGATTCGTCGTGCAGCAGGTGGAAATGGAGCGCCAGCGGTTGCAGCTCGCAGAACGTTACCGAGCGGCCAAGGAGGAAGCGGAGCGCGCGCTGGAGGAAAAGAACCGGTTCTATGCCACGGCCAGCCATGACCTGCGCCAGCCACTGCACGCATTGGGCCTGCTGATGGAGACGGCGATTCAGCGCAATACCGATGCGCAGCTCGTGCCGGTACTGAATGGCATCCAGGACTGCGCTCGTTCGCTTGCTTTCATGTTCGACGCGCTGCTCGACCTGTCGCGCCTGGAGTCAGGCACCTACGAAGTGCGGCGGGAGCCCGTCCCTCTTGCCACTGTGTTCGGCGACGTGGCGACGGTGTTCGGTCCGGATGCGCAGCAGCGCGGACTGCGGCTGCGGGTGAGCCTGCCGCGCCGGCGCATGCCCATCGTGCACACCGACGGCACGCTGCTGCGGCAGATGGTCTTCAATCTCGTGCAGAACGCGTTGCGCTACACCTGCAGAGGCGGCGTGCTGGTCGGCGTTCGCTCTCGCGGCGGGCAATGGCGCATCGAGGTTCGTGACACAGGCCCTGGCGTGCCGCTGGAGGACCAGCATCGCCTTTATACCCCGTTCTATCGCGGGACCGCACGCTGGACACAGGAGGTGGCCGGCCACGGCCTGGGGCTCTCGGTGGTGGCGCGCTCGGCCCGGCTGATCGGTGCGGACCATGGTTTCCAGTCGACCGAGGGCGGGGGTTCTTGTTTTTGGGTGTCACTCGACGCGGCGCTGGATCACCGGCTCCAGGATGCCGAACCGCTGGGCGGCGTGTCATGGCAGCAGCGACTGGACTCGTTGTCGGGGCGCTGCCTGCTGGTCGAAGACGACCCCCAGGTGGCGCCCGCAGTGGCAGCGCTACTGCGCTCGTGGGGACTGGAGGTCAATGTGGCAGTCACCGCGCAGCAGGCGCTGGAGATCGTGGACGCCGGCCCCGCGCCCGGTGCGATCCTGTGCGACCAACGCCTCGCCGGAGGTCAGAGTGGCTTCGCGCTGCTACAGGAGTTGCTGCAGCGGTGCCCCGCAGCGCGTGGCGCGCTCGTGAGCGGAGAGTACCGGTCGGCCGCGCTCGCCCAGGCGGAGGAAGAAGGCTACCTCGTTTTCCGCAAGCCTCTCGCCCCCGCGCAGTTGCATGCGGTACTGACACGATGGTTTGGAGCCTCCGCATGACGTTTGGCACGGTAGTTTCGCAACGAGACCGGCCCGGCTCGCACCTAAATCCTTTTATGTCCCTTGCTAAGGAGTATCTCTGTGCAAAAAGCAGTAACCGCGATGTGGATTATGGCCATCTCAATAGGCCTTGGCGCATGTAAGAAGCAGGACCAGACGTTGCAAAGCCATTCAGCTTCGCCAGCGGTGACAGTTGCGAGTGCCCCAAGTCCGGACGTTGCACAGAAAGCGGCCGGCCATGCCTTCAAACCATCCAGCCTTCCAGTATCGACCGTACCGCTGGGTGCTTTCCCTTATATCGCGCTTCCAAGCGGATATGTCACCGGAAGTGCGCCGGACATGGCCGATTTCGACCAAGTGCCATTTTGGACAGGCGATCGCCTGGAACCGGTAGAAGGCAGGGTCTGGTCGGCGCACATCAGCGCGGCCGAAGGCAAAACGTTCTCGGACCTGGAACTTCAGCGAAACATCGAATCGGTGGTCTCCGCACTGGGCGGCAAAAAGATCTTTGATGGCAAACTCCCCGAAGAAGTTGGACAGAAAATCAAAGAGTGGCCACGCGATATCGCGCTCAAGTACAACAGTGGTTTGGGTGACGTGTGGAACAATCCTGCACAGGTATTCGTTGTCCACCGGGCTGATCGCGACATTTGGATCCACTTGTGCAGCTACCAATTTGGCGGCGGACTTCTTATCGCCGAGACCAAGCCGTTGGAAGTGACCGCCCGTTTGTTGCCTGCCAGCGAACTGAAGTCGCAGATCGACAAAACTGGCAAAGTGACATTGCATGTCAACTTTGACTCAGACAAAACCGAAATCCTTCCTGACTCGCTGCCACAGATTGCGCAGGTCGTGCAATTGCTCAAGCAAGATGCATCGCTGAAGTTGGCCGTTAACGGCTATACCGACAGCACTGGTGACCCAGCCCGAAACAAGACGCTGTCGGATGGCCGAGCCAAGGCCGTAGTTGCAGCCATTACCGCAAGGGGTATCGACACGGCCAGATTATCATCGGCTGGTTTTGGCAGCGCTGATCCGGTGGCAGACAATGCCACCGAGAATGGCAAGTCGCAGAACCGCCGGGTAGAGTTGGTGAGGCAGCAATGAGCCTGACAAGCGCCAACTACTCTGCAGAGCAATCACGTTCGCACATTCGCCAATCGAAATGGGCAGCTTCTTAGTCCGTGGGTATCCCTTTCGAGTTGCCTGTAATCCCATCGTTGCCAGTCTTAAGGCTCCGTACTTGGAGTACCACCTGGACCGGAACGCCTCACACGTTTGAGTGGCAAACGCTTTTTCATCACTGCACAGAAACTGGGAGCTGAGTCGCGCCGCTGGCAAATAGTTGCAGCCAGAGTTGACCCGCAAACTCCTGCCTATCAGAGGCTGCTTTTGGGTACAGGCCAATGGCAAGGTAAAGCCTTGGCTAAACCATGAAGACCGAAAACATCACTTTTCACCGTTGCCCCCACCACGAGCAACAAACTGACTCCCGCCAGGGAACAGTACTTTTGCCATCGTTCCTGATTGCACTGCAGAGCCGCCTGGGGAACGCCGTCGCCTGATTGAGTAGCAGAGGGAACAGTCGAAACCTGAGCACTAAGACACCCAACGTTCCAGTACTGTTTTAAGTACTGAAAAAGTGACTGAGGGGTTGGATTTTCAGCAGAAGTGCTGGGTGCTCCACAGAAAAGAACACCGTCAAACGAATACGCCCTGGACTTCAGTAAAGTCCAGGGCGTAAAAATTGGAGCGGGAAAAGAGTCTCGAACTCTCGACCTCAACCTTGGCAAGGTTGCGCTCTACCAACTGAGCTATTCCCGCATGCTGCCAAATTGATTTCAACCAACCTAGCAAGACTCAAATTATAGCACCACTTTAACCACTCAACGAGAACAAATGAATGTTCTTGCTCAGCGAATCAAATCACATTCGCGATCAGTGCTGGAGGCGCGGGCCGGAGTCGAACCGACCTACACGGATTTGCAATCCGGTGCATAACCGCTTTGCTACCGCGCCAAACCTGCTTCCCTTGGCAAAAAGGGGAAGCTGTGCTTCCCCTTTTTTGGAAATTGGAGCGGGAAAAGAGTCTCGAACTCTCGACCTCAACCTTGGCAAGGTTGCGCTCTACCAACTGAGCTATTCCCGCATTTACCGAAGCCTCACATTGTACAACGTTTGCATCGATGGGATGAATTGTAGCGCAATTTTTGGAGGCTTTCGACAAATTTCCATCAATGCTTCACAGAGCCTGCAGTGGTAGAGGTTTTTTCCTCGGGCGCAGGCACTGCCGCAGCGATTTCTTCATCGGTGAGCGCGATCGGTTTGCGCTCGAGCGCCACTTCCAGCACCTTGTCGATCCACTTCACCGGCACGATTTCCAGCCCGCTCTTCACGTTCTCAGGAATCTCCTGCAGGTCCTTGACGTTCTCTTCGGGGATCAAGACGGTCTTGATGCCGCCGCGCAGTGCCGCCAACAACTTTTCCTTCAGCCCACCGATCGCCGTCACCTCGCCTCGCAAGGTGATTTCTCCGGTCATCGCCACATCGCCCCGCACAGGGATCCCGGTCAGCGCCGAAACGAAAGCGGTCGTCATGGCCGCGCCGGCGCTGGGTCCATCCTTGGGCGTTGCACCATCAGGCACATGGATGTGGATGTCGCGCTTTTCAAAGGTCTCGTCCTTGATGCCAAGCATGCGAGAGCGGCTACGCACCACGGTTCGTGCCGCTTCCACCGATTCCTTCATGACATCGCCCAGCGAACCGGTGCGCGTGATCACGCCTTTGCCGGGCATGGTGGCCGCTTCGATGGTGAGCAGATCGCCCCCCACTTCGGTCCATGCCAAGCCGACCACCTGCCCCACCTGGTTCTGCTGCTCCGCACGGCCATAGGTGTACTTGCGCACGCCAAGATAGTCGGGGAGGTTGTCCTCAGTCACCACGACTTGCGGCGTCAGTTGCTTGAGCTGCAACCCCTTGACTACCTTGCGGCAGATCTTGGACAACTCACGCTCCAGCGAACGCACCCCTGCTTCGCGCGTGTAGTAGCGAACAACGTCCCGCACCGCCGACTCGGTGACTTGCAGTTCCTCATCTTTGACGCCGTTGTTGCCCATCTGCTTGGGCAGCAGGTACTTCATGGCGATGTTGGTTTTCTCGTCTTCGGTGTAGCCCGACAGGCGGATCACTTCCATCCGGTCCAGCAGCGCCGGCGGGATGTTCATCGAATTGGAGGTGGCGACGAACATCACGTCGCTCAAATCGAAATCGACTTCGACGTAGTGGTCGCCGAACTTGTGGTTCTGCTCGGGATCGAGCACTTCCAGCAGGGCGCTCGAAGGGTCGCCCCGGAAATCCGTACCCAACTTGTCGATTTCGTCCAGCAGGAACAGCGGGTTGCGCGTACCGACCTTGTTCAGGCTCTGCAGAACCTTGCCCGGCATGGCGCCGATGTAGGTCCGGCGGTGACCGCGAATCTCCGCTTCGTCACGCATCCCGCCCAACGCCATGCGCACGTATTTACGCCCGGTGGCCTTGGCAATCGACTGCCCGAGCGAGGTCTTGCCAACGCCAGGAGGCCCCACTAGGCACAGAATAGGGGCCTTGACCTTGTCCACGCGCTGCTGGACCGCGAGGTATTCCAGGATGCGGTCCTTGACCTTGTCGAGGCCGTAGTGGTCTTCATTGAGCACGCCCTCGGCATTGGCAAGGTCGTGCTTGATCTTGGTCTTTTTGCTCCAGGGCAACCCGGTGAGCACTTCGATGTAGTTGCGCACCACCGTGGCTTCGGCGGACATGGGCGACATGAGCTTGAGCTTTTTAAGCTCGCTGTCCGCCTTCTTGCGCGCATCAGCGGGCATCTTTGCGAGCTTGATCTTCTTTTCGATCTCCTCGATGTCCGCGCCTTCCTCGCCTTCGCCCAGCTCCTTCTGAATGGCCTTGACCTGCTCGTTCAAGTAGAAGTCGCGCTGGTTCTTCTCCATCTGGCGCTTCACGCGGCCACGGATCTTCTTGTCGACATTGAGGATGTCTACTTCGCGATCCAGCTGCTCGAAGAGGTTTTCCAGGCGCAGCTTCACATCCGACAGGTCGAGCACAACCTGCTTGTTTTCCAGCTTGAGCGGCAGGTGGGCGGCAATGGTGTCCGCCAGACGCCCTGGATCGTCAATGGCGGAGATCGAGGTGAGGATTTCCGGAGGAATCTTCTTGTTCAGCTTGACGTACTGGTCGAACTGCTGCATCACCGCGCGGCGCAGGGCCTCGATCTCGCTGGGTTTGGTCTCGCCCTCCTGCGCTTCCACAGGCGCCACGGTCGCGGTGAAATGCGTTTCGTTGTCCTGGATGGCGGAAACGAGCGCCCGCTGCTGCCCTTCGACCAACACCTTGACGGTGCCATCGGGCAATTTCAGCATCTGCAGGATCGTGGAAACGCAACCCACGTCGAACATGTCCGAGACGAGGGGCTCATCCTTGGCGGCGGTTTTCTGGGCGACCAGCATGATCCGCCGGTCGGCGTCCATGGCCAATTCCAACGCCTTGATGCTCTTGGGGCGTCCCACGAACAGTGGGATCACCATGTGGGGGAAGACCACAACGTCGCGCAACGGCAGCAACGGAAGGTCGATGGGGGTGGCAGGCAGTGGGGTGTGTCCGGACATGGAAATCCTCATGAAGCTGCTTGGAATATGGTCCAACAGCGAGATTTTTCAACCCACCAAGATCACCGGTGAAGCGAAGGCGATGGGTTGCAGGCGAAGAGGACTGCAGGCGGCTGCTGCGTTACCGGCGGGCCGCGCCTCAGGCTTTCTTAGCGGCCTCTCGGTACACGAGCAGGGGCGCCTTGTTTTCCTCGATGGTGGACTCGTCCACCACCACTTTTTCCACATTGGTGGCATTGGGAAGGTCGAACATGGTGCTGATCAGCGATTGCTCCAGTATCGATCGCAAGCCACGGGCGCCGGTCTTGCGGGCGAGCGCCTTACGGGCAATGGCCTTGAGCGCCGCAGGGCGAATCTCCAGATCCACGCCCTCCATGGACAGCAGCTTGTTGTACTGCTTGACCAGTGCGTTCTTGGGCTCCGTCAGGATCTGGACGAGCGCATCTTCGCTGAGTTCGGCCAGGGCCGTCACGACGGGCATGCGGCCCACCAGTTCGGGAATGAGGCCGAATTTGATCAGATCTTCCGGCTCGATCTCGGTGAACACCTCGGTCAGGGACCGTTGCTTCTTGCTCTTGACCGACGCGCCAAAACCGATGCCCGAGGCTTCTGTGCGGTTCTCGATCACCTTCTCCAGGCCCGCGAACGCGCCGCCGCAGATGAACAGGATGTTCGTCGTGTCGATCTGCAGGAAGTCCTGGTTGGGATGCTTGCGGCCACCCTGCGGGGGCACGCTGGCCATGGTGCCTTCGATGAGCTTGAGCAGCGCCTGCTGAACCCCTTCGCCCGACACGTCCCGCGTGATGGACGGGTTGTCCGACTTGCGGGAAATCTTGTCGATCTCGTCGATGTAGACGATGCCGCGCTGGGCCCGTTCCACCTCGTAGTTGCAGCTTTGCAGGAGCTTTTGCACGATGTTCTCGACGTCTTCACCCACGTAGCCGGCCTCGGTCAGGGTGGTGGCGTCCGCCATCACGAAAGGCACGTCCAGCATGCGGGCCAGCGTCTGGGCCAGCAGCGTCTTGCCCGAGCCGGTGGGCCCGATCAGCAGGATGTTGCTCTTGGACAGTTCCACCTCGTCCTTGCCGGCTTTGTCCTTGTGGCGCAACCGCTTGTAGTGGTTGTACACGGCCACGGCCAGCGTGCGCTTGGCGAAGTCCTGGCCGATGACGTAGCTGTCCAGGTTCGCCTTGATCTCCGCGGGGGTGGGAAGGTCGCCACGCGATTCGCGCGTGCCGTCGGCTGCGGGAAGCTCGTCGCGAATGATTTCATTGCACAGGTCGATGCACTCGTCGCAGATAAAAACCGACGGACCGGCGATCAGCTTCTTTACCTCGTGCTGGCTTTTGCCGCAGAAGGAGCAGTAAAGGGTTTTTTCGCTGGAAGAGCCTTTTTTCTCGGCCATGGGGGCAATGCCTCGTGTTGCGGAACGTTGTCGGGATGATAACGAAATAAAAAACGGCGTCTTCCCTGGGGAAAACGCCGCGTATTCCCTTGCGGGAGCGATCAGGGGCGCTTGGCGATCACCTGATCGACCAGACCGTATTCCTTGGCTTCATCGGCCGTGAGGAAGTAGTCGCGCTCCGTGTCGTTCTTGACCTTGTCCAGGGGCTGTCCGGTGCGTTCCGCCAGGATGCGGTTCATCTGATCCTTGGTACGCAGAATGTCGCGTGCGTGGATTTCGATGTCCGTCGCCTGGCCGCGGGCTCCGCCCAGCACCTGGTGGATCATGATCTTGGAGTTCGGCAGCGAAAACCGCTTGCCCTTGGCACCGGCGGCCAGCAAGAAGGCGCCCATGCTCGCGGCAAAGCCCACGCACATGGTAGACACATCGGGCTTGATGAACTGCATGGTGTCGTAGATCGCCATGCCGGCCGTGACACTGCCGCCCGGGGAGTTGATGTAGAACGAGATGTCCTTGTCGGGGTTCTCGCTTTCGAGGAACAGCAACTGGGCCACCACGAGGTTGGCGGTCTGGTCATTGACCTCGCCCACCAAAAAAATAATGCGCTCTTTCAGCAGCCGCGAATAGATGTCGTAGGAGCGTTCGCCACGCCCCGACTGCTCGATGACCATGGGGACCATGCCCAAGGCTTGTGTTTCCAGTGCACTCATGTTTTCTCCTGTCATGCGGATACTGTACCCAGAAATGAATTGGGGCTTGTGCACGCAAGCACAAGCCCCCGATGTCATCCAGCCGCCAGAAACCGCAATCGGGCGGTCCGGCGGCAGCAGCGCATCAGCCCTGGCCCATCAGTTCGTCGAAGGAAACGGACTTGTCCGTCACCTTGGCCTTGCCCATCACGAAGTCGGTCACGTTGTTTTCGATGACGACGGCCTCGACTTCGGCCAGACGCTGGCGGTCGCCGAAGTACCAGCGCACGACGTCTTCCGGCTTTTCGTAGCTGGCGGCCAGTTCGTCCACGTGGGCCTTCAGTTGCTCAGGCTTGGCGTGCAGTTCATTGGCGCGCACCAGTTCGGCCACCACAAGGCCCAGGCGCACGCGGCGCTCGGCCTGGGGACGGAACACGTCTTCCGGGATTTCGGCCTTGTCGGCGTCCTTGATGCCGCGTTGCTTCAGGTCGGCACGGGCGCCTTCCAGCAGGCGGGCGATTTCGGCCTGCACGCTGGCATTGGGCAGATCCAGCTCGGCCTTGGACACCAGGGCGTCCATCACGGCCTGCTTGTTGCGAGCCAGCAGGCGGAACTTGACTTCGCGTTCCAGGTTTTTCTTGATGTCGGCGCGCAGGCCGTCGACCGTGCCGTCGGCGATGCCGAGGGACTTGGCGAGCTGCTCGTTCACTTCGGGCAGGTGGGCGGCTTCGATCTTCTTCACGGTGACCATGAAGTCAGCCGTCTTGCCGGCCACGTCCTTGCCGTGGTAGTCCTCGGGGAAGGCCAGCGGGAAGGTCTTGCTTTCGCCGGACTTCATGCCACGAACGGCGTCTTCGAATTCCTTGAGCATCTGGCCTTCGCCGACCAGGAACTGGAAGTCTTCGGCCTTGCCGCCGGAGAAGGTTTCGCCATCGATCTTGCCTTCGAAGTCGACCGTCACGCGGTCGCCGTCTTCGGCGGCGGCGGCTTGCGCACGCTGGGCGAAGCTGCGGCGCTGCTTGCGCAGGATGTCGATGGTCTTGTCGATGGCGGCGTCGGTGACTTCGGCGGACAGCTTTTCGACTTCGGCACCAGCCAGATCGGCGATCTTGACTTCAGGGAACACTTCGAAAATGGCGTCGAAGGTGACTTGGCCTTCCGGAGCGCCGTCTTTTTCGGTGATGCGGGGCTGACCGGCCACGCGCAGGTTGGCTTCGTTGGCGGCCTGGGCGAACGCCTCGCCGACCTTGTCGTTCAGCACTTCGTACTGGACCGAGTAGCCATAGCGCTGGGCCACGACGTTCATCGGCACCTTGCCAGGACGGAAACCGTCCATCTTCACGGTGCGGGCCAGGCGCTTGAGGCGCGAGTCGACCTCGGACTGGATCGCGGTGAGGGGCAAGCTCAGCGTGATCTTGCGCTCGAGCTTTTCAAGGGTTTCAACAGTAACGGCCATGGCTCTTCCTCTATGAATATGGGGGACCGTGACGGCTGCTTTTGCAGCCGCACCGTGGTGCGCGGGGGGGGACTCGAACCCCCACACCATTGCTGGCGTCAGGACCTAAACCTGGTGCGTCTACCAATTTCGCCACCCGCGCAAACTTACAGACAAAACAGGCGACCGGCAGGGCCGGCCACCTGTGTGAAATTGGTCAACCTTCGATTTTACCTTGTCGGCGGACCGCCTCCGGTCACGCCGGTTTCGGCGCGTGCGGATCAGGCTCTTTCACGCGGAACCAGGCCGCGTACATGGCCGGCAGCGCCAGCAGCGTGAGCACCGTCGCCACGATCAGGCCGCCCATGATGGCCACGGCCATCGGGCCCCAGAACACGCTGCGCGACAGCGGGATCATGGCCAGCACCGCCGCGGCAGCCGTGAGCACGATGGGGCGCAGCCGGCGAACGGCCGACTCCACGATGGCGTCCCACGCGGGTACGCCCCGCGCGCGGTCCTGCTCGATCTGGTCGATCAGGATGACAGAGTTGCGCTGGATCATGCCCATGAGTGCGATCACCCCCAGCAGCGCCACGAACCCGAACGGCCGGCCCAGCAGCAGCAGCGCCCCCGCCACCCCGGCAATGCCCAGCGGCCCGGTAAGGAACACCAGCACCGCGCGGCTGAAGCTGTGCAGCTGGAGCATGAGCAGGGTGAACGTGATGAACAGCATGATCGGCACGCCCGCGGCGATGGAAGCCGAACCCTTGGAGCTTTCCTCCACGGCACCCGCCACCTCGATGCGGTAGCCGCCCTGGCCGGCCGCATGCCACTTCGCCTCCAGCTGCCGCAGGCCGGGCACCAGCGCTTCGGTGACGGTCGCGCCCTGCAGGCCTTCGATGACGTCGCCCTGCACCGTGATGGCGTAGTCGCGGTTCTCGCGCCACATCACGCCCGGCTCCCAGGTGAACACCGGCCGAGCGATCTGCGTGAGCGGAATCGACTTGCCCGAGGCCGTGGGCAGGTAGGCATTGGCCACGTCGGTGATGGCCTTGCGTTCGTCCGGCGGCTGGCGGAACACGATGTCGATGAGCTTGTCGCCCTCGCGGTATTGGCCCACGGTCGTGCCGGTGAAGACGGTGCGTGCGGCCTGGGCGATGGACTGGCTGGTCACGCCCAGGGCGCGGGCCTTGTCCTGGTCGACTTCCAGGCGCATGACCTTGACGGATTCGTTCCAGTTGTCGTTCACGCCGCGCATCTGCGGGTGGTCGCGCAGGATGGCCTTGACCTCGTCGGCCCGGGCGCGTAGCACGGCGGGATCGGTGCCCACCACGCGGAACTGCACCGGGTAAGGCACGGGTGGCCCGTTGGGCAGCAGCTTTACACGCGCCCGCACCTCGGGAAACTCGCGCGCCATGAGCTCGGGCAACCCGACGCGCAGCGACTCGCGCACGCGCAGGTCCTGCGGAATCACGATGAACTGCGACACGTTGGTCTGCGGAAAGACCTGGTCCAGCGGCAGATAAAAGCGCGGCACGCCCGAGCCCACCCACACGCTGACGGTGGACACGCCCGCCTCGGCCCGCAGGCGCTGCTCGACGCGGCGCGTGACCTCTTCGTTGGCTTCGAACGAGGTGCCTTCCGGGAACCAGATGTCCATCAGGATTTCAGGGCGGCTCGAATCCGGGAAGAACTGCTGCTGCACGCGGCCCATGCCGACGATGCCGAGCGCGAAGGTGGCCACCGTGAGCCCGATGGTGATCCAGCGGTAGCGCACGCACCAGTCCACGCAGCGGCGAAAGACGTTGTAGAACCCGCTGTCGAACGCCTCGTGCGGCTGGCCGTCCGGGCCAGTGTGCACGTGCGGCGGCTTCTTGAGCAGCAGCGTGCCCAGGTACGGCACGAAGTACACCGAGACCAGCCACGACAGCACCAGCGCGATCACCGTGACGGCAAAGATCGCGAAGGTGTATTCCCCCGTCACCGACTTAGCGATGCCGATCGGCAGAAAGCCCGCCGCCGTGATCAGCGTGCCGGTCAGCATCGGCATGGCGGTGATCTCGTAGGCGAAGGTGGCGGCGCGCACCTTGTCGTAGCCCTCCTCCATCTTGCGCACCATCATCTCGACGGCAATGATGGCGTCGTCCACCAGCAGGCCCAGCGCGATGATGAGCGAGCCCAGAGAGATCTTGTGCAGCCCGATGTTCCAGTACCACATGGCCAGGAACGTGACGGCCAGCACCAGCGGAATGGTGATGCCCACCACCAGGCCCGGGCGGACGTCCAGCGTCCAGCGCTTCCACAGCGGATGGCGGCCCGGGCGCTTGTGCAGCCCCAGCGCCAGGAAGCTCACGGCCAGCACGATCACCACGGCTTCGATCAGCACCTTCACGAACTCGTTGACCGACGAGGACACCGACTTGGGCTGGTCCTGCACGTTCACGAACCGCACGCCGGCCGGCAGGGTCTTTTCGATGTTCTGCGTGGCGGTCTTCAGCGCTTCGCCCAGGCGGATGATGTCGCCGCCCTTGGCCATCGACACGCCGAGCGCGATCACTTCCTGGCCCTGGTGGCGCACCTTCACGGCCGGCGGCTCCACGTAGCCGCGGTGGATGTCGGCGATGTCGCCCAGGCGCAGCTGCGCGCCCGAGGCGCCGCGGATCGGCATGGCGCGCAGGTCTTCGACCGCACCGAACTGCCCCGCCACACGCACCTGGACCTGGTCCTGCGGCGTCTGGATGATGCCGCCGCTTTCCACCGCGTTCTGCTGGCCCAGCTGCGACAGCACCTGGTTCATGTCCAGGCCCAGTTGCGCGAGGCGCTTTTGCGAGATTTCGATGTAGAGCTTCTCGTCCTGCACGCCGAATTGCTCGACCTTGGCCACGTCGGGCACGCGCAGCAGCTGCTGGCGCACGTCGTCGGCGAAGGTCTTCATCTCGGCGTAGCTGAAGCCCTCGGACTCCAGCGCGTAGATCACGCCGTAGACGTCGCCGAAGTCGTCGTTGAAGAACGGCCCCTGCACGCCCTGCGGCAGGGTGGCGCGCATGTCACCGATCTTCTTTCGGACCGTGTACCAGACGTTGGGCACGTCGCCGGACTTGGACGAGTCCTTGATGTTGAAGATGATCTGCGACTCGCCGGGCTTGGAGTAGCTGCGGATCTTGTCGGCGTACGGCACCTCCTGCAGCGTGCGTTCGAGCTTGTCGGTGACCTGCTCGGCCACCTGCTGCGCCGTGGCGCCGGGCCAGTAGGTGCGCACCACCATCGCGCGGAAGGTGAACGGGGGGTCCTCGTCCTGCCCGAGCTGGAAGTAGGCGCCAAAGCCCATCAGCATCAGCACGATCATCAGGTAGCGGGTGAGCGCCGGATGGTCGAGCGCCCATTTGGAGAGGTTGAAGCCCTCTTTCGGCTGGATCTGCGTCATGGAGCGGCCTTCAGCGGGCGGACGATGCGGTCGCGGCGGGTGCCGGGCCGGAGGCCGCGGCACTGGCGGGACTTGCCACGCCATTGACAGCCGTCTGCGCTGGACTGGATTGCGCTGCAGGCGTTTTGGGCTGGTACGGCACGACCTTCTGGCCGGGCGACAGCACGTGCACGCCCGTGGCCACCACCTGCATGCCCGGGGCCAGCCCCGAAGCCACCACGGCCTCGTTGCCGTCCGCCGTGGCGATCTGCACGGTTTGCGACCGCACGGTGCCGCTGGCGGCGTCGAAGACCCACACGGCCGTCTGCTGGCCGTCCTGGCGCAGCGCGCTGGTGGGAAGCTTGATGGCCTGCTGGCCGGCCTGGCCCAGGGCCTCGGGCGTGACGTACACGGTGGCGCCGAGCGGCGGCGCCTCGGCGCCTTCGATGGCCACCTTGATCTGGAAGGTGCGGGTGACAGCATCGGCGCTGGCCGCCACCTCGCGCACCCGGCCGGTCAAAGGCGCGCCGCCCGACCACGACCGCACGGCCACCGGCTGGCCGGCCTTGACGCGGGCGACCTTGTCTTCCGGCACGACGAAGACCACGTCGCGGGGGCCGTCCTGAGCAATGCGCACCACCGGCGTGCCGGCGGACACCACCTGGCCCGGCTCGGCATCGATGCTGGTGACCACGCCCGACACGTCGGCCACCAGCCGCGTGTAGCCGGTCTGGTTGCCCTGCGAGGCCAGTTGCGCACGCGCCTGGTCGAGCGAGGCCTCGGCGGCCTTGAGGGTGGAGGCGCGGCGCTCCAGTTCGGCGCCGCTGATGAAGTTCTGCGCCTTGAGCGCGGCGTAGCGCTGGTAATCGGCGGCGGCCAGGTCCCGCTGCGTGGCGGCGGAGGCCACCTGCGCGCGCGACGCGTCGGCGGCCAGTTGGTAGTCGCGCGGGTCGAGCTGGGCCAGCACCTGGCCGGCCTGCACGCGCTGGCCCAGTTCGGCCTGGCGCTGCACGATTTTGCCCGCCACCCGAAAGCCCAGGCGCGATTCGATGCGCGCGCGCACCTCGCCGGCATATTCGAGCTGGGTGTTCAGCGGGGCGGCGCCCACGGTGAGCAGCTTGACCGAGCGCACCGGCTCGGGGGCGGGCTCGGGCTTGGAGCAGCCCACGCCCGCGAGGACGGCCGCGCCGACGGCCAGCCCCCCCATCGCGCGCTGCACCCAAGAAAATGCCCCGTGACGGGGCTGCGAGGGGAACGGCCGGGAAAGCCGCGGCGCGACAGAGGTGTTCATGCTGGTTCCGGGAAAGCGGTTCGTTTTAATGACTGACTGGTTAGTAATCTATGAGAAGCCCCGTCACCTTGTCAAGCGACAATCGCGCCGTGACGCTTCCCTCCTCCGATCCCCGCCCCCGCTCCGCACCGCCCGGCCCCCCCCAGGCGCCGGCCGTGACGCACTACGAAAACTTTCCCGTGGCCTCGCTGCTGTGCCCACCGCACCTGCGCCAGCCCATCGCGGCCATCTACGCCTTCGCCCGCGCCGCGGACGACCTGGCCGACGAAGGGGACGCCGGCCCGGACGAGCGCCTGGCGGACCTGGCAGCCTATGGGGCCGAACTGCAGTCCATCGCCGCCGGCCACCCGCCCGGCGCGCGCTGGGCCGCCATCTTCGGCCCGCTGCAGGCCGTGCTGCGCAGCCATGCCCTGCCCGTGCCGCTGCTGGCCGACCTGCTGAGCGCGTTCACGCAGGACATCGCCCGCACGCGGGACGGCGCCGTGTACGCCGACCGGGCCGAACTGCTGGATTACTGCCGGCGCTCGGCCAATCCCGTCGGCCGGCTGCTGCTGCACCTCTACGGTGTGCACGATGCCGAATCGCTCGCGCGCAGCGACGCCATCTGCTCGGCGCTGCAGCTCATCAACTTCTGGCAGGACCTGAGCGTGGACATTCCGCGCGGGCGCCACTACCTCACCGACGCCGACTGCGCGGCGCACGGCGTGGACCGCGCAGCCCTGTCCACGCTGCGCACCACGCCCGCCACGCGCGCGCTGGTCAACGACTGCGCGGCCTGGGCGCGCGGGCTGATGGACCAAGGCGCGCCCCTGGTGCACCGCCTGCCCGGGCGCGCCGGCTGGGAGCTGCGCCTGGTCGTGCAGGGCGGACTGCGCATCCTGGACAAGGTGGAGGCGCTCGACGGCGACAGCCTGCACACCCGCCCGCGTTTGCGCCCGCTGGACTGGGCCCGCATGCTGGGCCGGGCCGTGGCGATGTAAGGCGAATTCATGCCCGGCAAGCGCGGCTTCAGTCGCGGCTCTGTAGGCCGATAATCCAGGCATCGAATCGGCCTTCAGCACAATGAGTACTAGGGCATGACGCTATATTTTTTGTAGCAATCGATTTTGATTGAGCCGGTAAGGCACAGGCCTCGCGCAAGGCCGCCCCGGGATAGCGAGCATGCCCGGCCCCCGCCAGCCGGTTAGCCTGCGCGCCCCACAGCCCTCATTGCCCGCCATGTCCGTCAGCGTTTTCGACCTGTTCAAGATCGGCATCGGCCCGTCCAGCTCCCACACCGTCGGCCCCATGATCGCGGCGCGGCAGTTCGCCGTCGCCCTGCGCGATTGCATGGGCCTGGCGCCCGTGCACCGCGTGGTGGTGGAGCTGTTCGGCTCGCTGGCCGCCACCGGCATCGGCCACGGCACCGACCGCGCCGTGCTGCTGGGCCTGGCCGGGCACGAGCCCGACCGCATCGACCCGGACCGGATCGGCCCGACAGTCGAGGCGATCCGCACGGGCGGCCAAATCGACCTGCTGGGCACGCACCGCATCGCCTTCATCGAAAAGGAGCACCTGCTGTTCCGGCGCAAGAGCCTGCCGTTTCACCCCAACGGCCTGAGCCTGCATGCCCATGGGGCGCAGGGCGAACTGCTGCTCACGCGCACCTACTACTCGGTGGGCGGCGGCTTCGTGGTGGACGAAGGCGGCCAGCGGGTGCTCAACAGCGTCGAGGCCCTGGACCAGGGCGCAGCAGGTTCCGGCATGGGACTGCCGCACCCCTACCGCACCGCCGCCGAACTGCTGGCCCAATGCGCCGCCACCGGGCAGAGCATCGCCGCCGTCACGCTGGCCAACGAAGGGCACTGGCACAGCCGCGCGCACGTGCGCCAGCGACTGCTGCAGATCTGGCAGACCATGGCCGGCGCCGTGCAGCGCGGCTGCGCCAGCCACGGCAGCCTGCCCGGCCCCATGCGGCTGCAGCGCCGCGCGGGCCAGCTGCACCAGACGCTGTCCGGCCGCGCCGAGGAGGCGCTGCGCGATCCGCTGTCGATGCTGGACTGGATCAACCTCTACGCCATGGCCGTCAACGAGGAGAACGCGGCGGGCGGGCGCGTCGTGACCGCGCCCACCAACGGCGCGGCCGGCGTGATCCCGGCGGTGCTGCACTACTACGTGAAGTTCGTGCCCGGCGCCGACGAGGACGGCATCGCCGACTTCCTGCTCACGGCCGGTGCCATCGGCATCATCTACAAGGAAAACGCATCGCTCTCGGGTGCCGAGGTGGGCTGCCAGGGCGAGGTGGGCGTGGCCTGCTCGATGGCGGCCGGCGCGCTGGCGGCGGTGATGGGCGGCACGCCCGCGCAGGTGGAGAACGCGGCCGAGATCGGCATGGAGCACAACCTGGGCATGACGTGCGACCCGGTGGGCGGGCTGGTGCAGATCCCCTGCATCGAGCGCAACGCGATGGGCGCGATCAAGGCCATCAACGCCGCGCGCATGGCCCTGCGCGGCAACGGCACGCACATGGTCTCGCTCGATCAGGTCATCAAGACCATGATGCAGACCGGTGCCGACATGAAGAGCAAATACAAGGAAACCTCGCGCGGCGGGCTGGCGGTGAACGTGGTCGAGTGCTGAGTGAGGGCGCTAACCCGGGGCTGCGCCGTCGCCGGTGTGGCGAATAAGACGCACCTGCACGCGGGGGCGCGGGCAGGCCCTGCCTTTTTTCGTTACACGCACATACACTTTGCGGTTTTCGCCCGTGCGGGCACCGGCGCATCCGCCGCCCTCCTTCATCCGCCTTTTTCGCCTCCACCCATGCATCTCCTTTCTCGACTGCGCCCCTGGGCGCTCATGGCGGCCCTGGCCGCGTTCGGCAGCGCTGCCCCCGCGTGGGCGGAAGACACCCTGGCGCGCATCGCCAGCTCGGGCGAGCTGAAGCTGGGCCACCGCGAAAAGTCCCTGCCGTTTTCGTTCAAGGACGCCAACGGCGCGGTGAAGGGCTACACGGTAGACGTGTGCCTGCAGATCTTCGACGAGATCAAGAAGGAGCTCAAACGCCCCGACCTGCGCGTGCACTACCTGCTGGTGGACGGCAAGAACCGCATCAGCGACGTGAAGGACGGCGTGGTGGACCTGGAGTGCGGCGGCACCGCCAACACGGCCGCGCGGCAAAAGGAGATCGCGTTCAGCCACCACATCTTCGTGGCGACCTCTTCGTTCCTCGTGCGCAAGAACTCGGGCATCAAGACACTGGACGACCTGCAGGGCAAGAAGATCGCCGTGCAGGGCAAGACCACCAACGAAGGGCTGCTGCGCGCCAACGAGCGCACCTACAACCGCCACTTCAACTACGTGCTGGCCGACAGCACGATCGACGTGGTGGGCGCGCTGGTCAAGGGCGAGGCCGATGCCGCCTTCGCCGACGATGCGGGCATCTGGATTCCGCTCACCCGCCTGGGCAAGAACGTGGACGACTACCAGTTCCTGGAAAAGCGCCTGTCGCTGGAGCCCTACAGCATCGGCCTGCGCAAGGACGATCCCAAGTTCAAGGAACTGGTGGACCGCGTGACGCGCCGCATGATCCAGGGCGGCGAGATGGCCGCGCTGTACAAGAAGTGGTTCAGCGTGGAGCAGCAAGGCATGCTCCCAATGAGCATGTTCATGAAAGAGGCGCTGCGCCGGCCGAGCGACATGGGTGTGGAGCAGATCGCCTTCTGAGGCCCGCCTGCCACCATGGCGGCAGGCAGTGGGGGCCCGGAGCCGATGGCCCCCGGTCCACCGGCTTACATGTAGCCTTGGTCGATCGCCTCCTGGTGTTCTCGCAACTCTTTTTCCTTGCGCTCCCGAATTTCTTCTGGCGTGCTGGGAGTCGAGTACAGCATTGACGACAGCCCCTGGCTGTCGAACGCTTCTTCGATGTCCTTGGCCACGCTTTGCAGGGCGTCCAGCTTGCGGAAAGACTGGCCGAGGTCCATCTTCGCCATCTGGCTGAGTGAGGCATGCAGCTTGGGATCGGCATAGCGCAGGCCGTCCATCTCGTCGCTGGCGAGCAATTGCTTGAGCTGGGCCTGGCTCTTGATGATCGCATCGCGCTGGCCCGACAGTTCGTCGAACTCCTGGGCGGTCTTGAAGGTACTCACCATCTTCGCGCCGCTCCGGCGCATCGTGCCCTCCAGATCGAAGGCCATGCCCGTCTGATCGACCTTGGTGAACTTGCCGGACAGGTCCGCCAGTTTCTCCAGCATCGGAAGGTTGGCCGTCAGTGCCTGGCTCACATGGTGCACCACAGGAATGTTCATCCTCGCCATTTCGTTGCGAAGGGCGTTGTGTTCACGGACCACTGCCTTTTTCTGAGCGGACAGGGTCTCATACCGTGCGCTCAGCGCGTCGTACTCCTTGTCGGACATGGCATCGGTCGCGTTGTCCAACGCCGTGTCCACCTGATGGTGCTCCCTGATCACGGCCTCCATGCGGGCCTTGGCCTCCAGGTATTGCGCCTTGACCTGCCGGGTTCCGCGGATGAACTGCAATTTGGGCTGGGCCGTATCGGCTTCCGAGGACTGGGGCCTGGTCCGCCCGAAACTCGCAGAGGTGGCTGCCTGCTGAGGCCTTGCAGCTTGCGCCGTGCTCGTCGGACGGGCGGGGCTTGCAGGGGTCGTGGGACGCGAAGGACTCGTCGGGGTCGAGGGGCGCGACGGGCTCGTGGGGCGTGAGGGGCTCGAAGAGCCCGAGGAACTGGTGGAGCTCCAGGAGCTGAGGGAGCTCGAAGAATTGGAGGAACCCCAGGAGCTCAGCGAGCTGAGGGAGCTGGACGAACCGGTGGGGCGCATCGACGTGCGGTGCACTCCCGGCTGGGAAGCAGGTGCATTGCTGCGCCCATCGCCGAACATCTTCAAGCCCGCGGGCCCGGGCTGTTGTTTCCGCGGAGAAGGCGCGGCAGCCGTGGCGTGCTGGTAACTTGGGGTCTGCACACGCTGCTGCTGTTGGCCAGCGAGGCCAGCCTGCTGGTTTCCCGGCCGGAACGACTGCAGGTTGGCCCGGGGCTGTTGCGACTGCGGGCCTTGCGGACGGGCGGCCGCGCCATTGTTACGCGAACTCAATTTGGAGAACACGGTGTCCTGCTGCGGCCGGGACTGCGCGGCACCCGACTGGGTCTTGGCCTGACCCGTCGTTTTCGACGCCACCTCCTTGACGAAGCGGTTGCCCGCCGATAAGACCTTGGAAGCGAACTTGGAACTGAGGGACATGGAAAAACCTTTCGAGGCGGTCGCTCGCCGTGCCTCGCATCGGGAAATCGCCGCTTGAAATGCACTGTAGGCACGCTCTGTTCGAGCACGGCACGGCCACCCGAAAGCGCGAGCAGGAATGCGAAGGCACCCTCCCCTGGCCTGGCCGCAGGCCGGCCCCTGCCCCGAGCCAGCCCGGTTCGCCGCCGAGCCCGGGCGCCCATGGGAGAATCGCGCCCCATGACACCGGAACAGTACGTCCAGCAAAAAGCCGCCGCCTCGGGCAGCAGCTTCTATTACGCCTTTCTGTTCCTGCCCGCGCAACGGCGCGCCGCCATCACGGCCTTCTATGGCTTTTGCCGCGAGGTCGACGATGTGGTGGACGAAGTCTCGGATGCCGGCGTGGCCCGCACCAAGCTGGCCTGGTGGCAGGCCGAGGTGGCCCAGTCCTTTGCCGGGCGTGCCACGCACCCAGTGATGCAGGCGCTGATGCCGCACGTGGCGGCCTACGGCATCGAGGAGCGCCACCTGCAGGCCGTGATCGACGGCTGCCAGATGGACCTGGAGCAGACGCGCTACCTCGACTTTCCCGGCCTGTCGCGCTACTGCCAACTGGTGGCGGGCGTGGTGGGGGAGGTGGCCGCGCGCATCTTCGGGCAGACCGACGACCGCACCACCGAATACGCGCACACCCTGGGCCTGGCATTTCAGCTCACCAACATCATCCGCGACGTGGGTGAGGACGCGATGATGGGCCGCATCTACCTGCCCGTGGCCGAGCTCCAGCAGTTCGACGTGAAGGCGCATGAGATCCTCAAGCGCCAGTATTCCGAGCGGTTCACGGCGCTGATGCGCTTTCAGGCCGAGCGCGCGCACCGGCTCTACGACGAAGCGCTCGCCCTGCTGCCCACGGGCGACCGGCGCGCCCAGAAGCCCGGGCTGATGATGGCCAGCATCTACCGCACCCTGCTGCGCGAGATCGAGCACGACGGCTTCCAGGTGCTGCACCAGCGGGTGAGCCTCACCCCGCTGCGCAAGCTGTGGCTGGCCTGGAAGGTGCAGGCCCTCGGACGCCTCTGAGCCGGCTTTCTTCCATGCAACGTGTTGCCATCATCGGGGGCGGCTGGGCCGGCATGGCGGCGGCAGTGGCCGCAGCGCAGGCGGGGCACCGTGTGACCGTCTTCGAGGCCACCCGCGTGCTGGGCGGCCGCGCGCGCGCCCTGCCCGCCACCGATGCGCCCGGTGCGCCAGCCGCCCCGCCCCCTCTGGACAACGGCCAGCACATCCTGATCGGCGCCTACACCGAGTGCCTGCACCTCATGGCGCAGGTGGGTGTGGACCCGGAAGCGGCCCTGCTGCGCATGCCGCTGTCGCTGCGCTTCGCCGACGGCAAGGGCATCCGCCTGCCGGACATCGCGCCCCCCTGGGACGCCGTGTGGGGCATTGCCACCGCCCGGGGTTGGGGCCTGCGCCAGCGGCTGGCGCTGATGACCACCACCGCCCGCTGGATGTGGGGACTGGGCGGATTCCGCTGCGAGCCCGGCGATACGGTGCTGACCATCAGCCAGGGCCTGCCGCCGCAGCTGATGGCGGAATTCGTCGAGCCGCTGTGCGTCTCGGCGCTCAACACCCCCGCCGCCGAAGCCAGCGCCACGGTGTTCCTGCGCGTGCTGCGCGATGCGCTCTTCAGCGGGCGCGGCGGCTCCAACCTGCTGCTGCCGCGCACCGACCTGGGCGCGCTGTTTCCCGAACCCGCCGCGCAATGGCTGCAGGCCCAGGGCCACACCGTGCACCGGGCGCGCCGGGTGCAGGCCATCGCGCCCCAGTCACCGCCATCGAGCGGCTGGACGGTCGATGGCGAGGCCTTCGACACCGCCGTGCTGGCCCTGCCCAGCAGCGATGCGGCCAGGCTGGTGGCCGCGTGCGCGGGCTCAGAGCAAGCCGCGCCGCGCAAGGCGCTGTGCTCCGCGCTGTACGACTGGGCGGCCTTGGCGCAGGCGATGCGTTTCACCGCCATCGCCACCGTCTATGCGCGGGTGCCGGGCGCCCAGGGGCCCGTGCTGGAGAGCCCCATGCTGGCCCTGCGCTCTTCGGCGCAGGAACCGGCCCAGTTCGCCTTCGACCGCGGTGTGCTGGGCGGCCCGCCGGGCCTGCTGGCCCTGGTGGTGAGCGCCTTCGAGGGCGACCGTGCCGAGCGCGAACAGCAGGTGCTGCGCCAGGCCATGCGCCAACTGGGCCTGCCGGCGCTGGACCTGGTGCAGACAGTGGTGGAAAAGCGCGCCACCTTCGCCTGCACGCCAGCCCTGCAGCGCCCGTCCAACGCGATCGCGCCGGGGCTGTGGGCCTGCGGCGACTATGTGCGCGGGCCCTACCCCGCCACGCTGGAAGGCGCGGTGCTGGCAGGCACGGCGGTCGGGCAGCAGCTGGGCAAAAAATAGGCTCCAGCGCAGATTCCACTAGGGCATATAGCTACAAAAACAATAGCAAGTGCCCGCCGTGACTCACGCCGGGCGGGGCAGCACGTCCGCCATCTTGAGCACGGACACGCCCGTGTTGCCCCAGAAACGCTCCAGGCTGTCGGCCCGCTCGATCAGCAGCCGCTGCACCAGCGGCTCCAGCGACGTGGCGGCGGGATCGGCCACCAGCAGGTAGCGCGGCTCCACGGTCTCGGGCACGCCGGCGGCGGTTTCGTTGACCTGCACCACCCAGTCCAGGGCGGTGAGCGCCTCCAGCACGGGCTCCAGCTGCAGCGCATCCACGCGCAGCGCCTGGCACAGCGCGCTCATGCGCAGCCCGCGGGCCGGTGTCTCATGTGCCCGGTGCAAGGCCTGCAACGCCTCCACCGCCAGCTGGAAGGTCCAGCCCTGGCCGCTCGCCCGGCGCGCCACCCCGTTGAGCAAGCTGGGCAGGTAGGCCGCCACCACCGCGCCCAGCAGCACGATCACCCAGGCCACGTAGATCCAGACCAGCAGGATCGGCAGCGTCGCGAAGGCGCCGTACAGCACCGAATACGTGGGCACCGAGGCCAGGTACAGGCCGAGCACCTTCTTGGCCACCTCGATCCCCACCGAGACAAACACGCCACCCGACCACGCATGGCGCCATTTGACCTGCGTGTTGGGCACGTAGCGGTACAGCGCCGCGGTGCCGCCGGCCAGCAGCAGGAATTCGATGGAATCGAACAGCAGCCGCGCGCTGTCGGGCAGCGCGTCGTGCAGGCCGCGCGAGGCCGAGGACGCCACCGACGTGGTGAGCGCCAGGCTCGCCGCCAGCACCAGGGGCCCCAGCGTGATGACCGCCCAGTAGATCAGCACGCGCTGGCCCAGGGGCCGCAGCCGGCGCACGCGCCAGATGTTATTGAGGGTGCGGTCGATGGTCAGGACCAGCGCCAGCGCCGTGCCCAGCAAAATCGAAAACCCCGCCACGCCCAGGCCGCTGGCCTTGGCCGCGAACTGCGTGAGGTAGCCCAGCACCTGGCGCGAGATGCTGTCCGGCACCAGGCTGTCCACCAGCCAGCGCTGCAGCCCCGTCTGCAGGGTGCCGAAGATGGGAAAGGCGGTGAACACGGCCAGCGCCACGGTGAAGAAAGGCACCAGCGCCAGCAGCGTGGTGAAGGTCAGGCTGCTGGCGGTGAGGCCCAGGCGGTCCTCGCGAAAGCGCTCGCGCAGGGTGTGCGCCGTGGTGCGCCAGGGAAAGTGCGACAGATCGGCCAGGACGGCTTCGAAGCGCTGCGCGAGTGGGGCTAAAGGCATGGCCGATATGATGCCACCCCGATGGCCTCTTCCCCCCTCTCTCCCGGCGCGCACCGCGCCGCATCCGGCACCGGCGCCCCGGCCGCCCCCGACGTGGCGGCCACCCGGTGGCTCGCCGTGGGCAGCCTGCTCGGCCTGATCGTGCTCAGCCTGGCCTGGGAGCTGTGGCTCAGCCCGCTGCGGCCCGGCGGCTCGTGGCTGGCGCTCAAGGCGCTGCCGCTGGCGTTCCCGCTGGCCGGGCTGCTCAAGCACCGCATGTACACCTACCGCTGGGTGAGCCTGGTGGTGTGGCTGTATTTCACCGAAGGCGTGGTGCGCGCCTGGAGCGATCCGGCCCCTGGCCGGTGGCTCGCGCTGGTCGAAGTGGCACTGTGCCTGGCGCTGTTCACCGCCTGCGCGCTGCATGTGCGCCTGCGCCAGAAGCACGCACGTGCGGCCGCGGCCGCGGCGACACCGGCCCCGTCCACGCCCTGAACACCCCAAAACGGCCTCGCCCCACGCCCCTTCCATTCCCCGTTTTTCGCGAGCATTCGAGAACACCATGTCCACCCTGATCGACACCCTGCGCCAGACCGTCGGCGCCGCCCATGTACTCACCGAAGGCGACCTCACCGCCTGGGAGCAGGACTGGCGCCGCCGCGCGCGCGGCAAGGCGCTGGCCGTGGTGCGGCCCGGCAGCACGCAGGAGGTGGCCGCCGTGGTGCGCGCCTGCGCCGCCGCCGGCACCGCGATCGTGCCGCAGGGCGGCAACACGGGGCTGGCGGTGGGCTCCATTCCCGACGAGACCGGCACGCAGGTGCTGCTGAGCCTCACGCGGTTGAACGCCATCCGCGCGGTGGACGCCGACAATTTGACGCTCACCGTGGAGGCCGGCGCCATCCTGCAGAACGTGCAGGACGCGGCCGAGAAGGCGGGGCTGCTGTTCCCCTTGAGTCTCGCGGCCGAGGGCAGCTGCACCATCGGCGGCAACCTGGCCACCAACGCCGGCGGCACGCAGGTCGTGCGCTACGGCAACACGCGCGACCTGTGCCTGGGACTGGAAGTCGTCACGCCGCAGGGCGAGGTGTGGGACGGCCTCAAAGGCCTGCGCAAGGACAACACCGGCTACGACCTGCGCGACCTGTTCATCGGCAGTGAAGGCACGCTGGGCATCATCACCGCCGCGACGATGAAGCTCTACCCGCAGCCCGCCGCCAGCCTGACGGCCTGGGCCGCGGTGCCGTCGATGGAACACGCCGTGCAATTGCTGGCCCTGGCGCACAAGCACCTGGGCGCGGGCCTGACCGGCTTCGAGGTGATGGGCCGCTTCGCTCTGAGCCTGGTGGCCAAGCACATGCCGCAGCTGCGCGTGCCCTTCATCGACCAGGAAGACGTGCCCTACGGCGTGCTGCTGGAAAACAGCGACAGCGAGTCGGAGGCGCACGCCCGCACGCGCTTCGAATCGCTGCTGGAAACCGCCTTCGAGGCCGGCTGCGTGACCGATGCGGTCGTGGCCGAGAACCTGGCGCAGGCGCACCAGCTCTGGCACATCCGCGAAAACATTCCGCTGGCCCAGGCCGAGGAAGGGCTGAACATCAAGCACGACATCTCGGTGCAGATCCCCCGCATCCCCGCCTTCGTCGAATACGCCGACGCGCTGCTGCAGCGCGAGATTCCCGGCGTGCGGCTGGTCAACTTCGGGCACCTGGGCGACGGCAACCTGCACTACAACGTGCAGGCGCCGGCCGAGGGCGATGCCAAGGCCTTCCTGCGCGACGAGGAAGCCCGCGTGAACCACCTGATCTACGAAGCCGTGGCGCAGTTCGGCGGCTCGTTCTCGGCCGAGCACGGCGTGGGCGCGCTCAAGGTGGACAAGCTGGAGAAGTACCAGTCGCCCGTGGCGCTGTCCATGATGCGCGCCATCAAGGGCGCGCTGGACCCGCAGGGGCTGATGAACCCGCACTGCATGCTGCCGGTGCACGGCGCCTGACGGCCGGGCCACCGGGGCGGCCCGGCGGGATCAGCGCCGCGCGTCTTCCAGCACCTTGCGCACGTCGGCGGGCAGGGGCACCGGCGCGCCGGCATCCTGCACGTCCCATTCCTCGTCGCCCGTCTGCAGCCACACGCGCATCGCGTCGCGCGACGGGTCCACCACCACAGCCGCCGCCTGGGCGTCCGGCTGGGTCGACCGGCGGCCGGTGATGTAGAGCAGGCCGCCTTCCTGCCGCAGCGGCGTGCTGACGGCCATGTTCTGCAGGAACTCCGGGTGGTTGACGGGACCGAGCAGTTCCTTGACCCGCACCCCCATGGGGCCGGTGCGCAGAAAGTCCGAGCCCTCCGAAGGCTTGCGGCCCACCTGCGCCTGCACGCTGGCCCAGCGGTTGGCGGCGGCCGGTGCCGCAGCCGTCGCAGCGGACGCGGCCGGCTTGGCGGGAGAGGACGTGGAGGCCGAGGGCGTGAGCGGCACGTGGGTGCCGCAGCCGGCGGCCAGCACCGCTGCGGCGAACAATGGCAAAGAGGACGAAAGGCGCATGGGGCGGATTTCCTTGGAATCGGGGAAGCAACCGGCGAGCTTATCCGCTGATGCCCCCGAATCCATCGCGCCCCATGCCGCCCATGGGCGTTTCGGCACGCCACCCCGCGATATTCACACGGCCATGGGGGCCGTGATGTGGGCGTGGTGCTGGTAGCTTTCGAGCGAGAAGTCCGACGGCTCGACCGCCTCCAGCCATTCGGGCGCGTAGGTGCCGGTGACGGCGTAGTCCGGGATGCGGTCGGACAGCACCAGCTTGGGCAGCGGGTGGGGTTCGCGCGTGAGCTGCTCGCGAAGCATGTCCACGTGGTTCTCGTAGATGTGCGCATCCCCGATGAAGTACGTGAACCAGCGCGGCGTGTAGCCCGTGAGCCGGCCCACCAGGTGCAGCAGCGCCGCCCCTTCCGCCAGGTTGAACGGCGTGCCGAGCCCGACATCGTTGCTCCGGATGTACAGGCACAGCGAGATTTCCTTCCTGCCCGGATTGGCCAGGAACTGATACAGCAGGTGGCACGGCGGCAGGGCCATTTCGTCCAGCTGCGCCCAGTTCCATCCGTGGAACAGGATGCGGCGGCTGCCGGGGTCTTGGATGAGCGTATCCAGGCACTGCCGGAGCTGGTCGACGGCCTTGTAGAGCAGCACGCCAGCCGGTTTGCCGTCCTCACCGCCAAGCGTGCCGATGGCCGCGTATCCCCGGCCGAGCGCGTCCGCGATCTGCGCCGGGCCCTGCGGCAGCGCCGGGTCGATCAGCTTGTAGGCCGGCCACTGGCGCCACTGCACGCCGTACACCGAACCCAGGTCGTCCTCGGCGAGGCGGTAGGGGTTGGCCAGCCACTGCGCGTTCTCGTTCGCGTTCTGGTCCCAGACCTTGCAGCCCAGCGCCCGGAAATCGGCCGCGCTGCGGCGTGCGCGCAAAAAGCCCACCAGCTCGCCCACCACCGACTTGAAGGCGAGCTTCTTGGTCGTGACGGCAGGAAAGCCCTCCTGCAGGTCGAACCGGAGCATCGCGCCCGGCAGGCTCAGGGTGCGGACGCCCGTGCGGTTGTCTTGCCAACTGCCGTTGTCGAAGATGTTCTGAACGAGGTCGAGGTACTGTTTCATGTGCCGAAGGGACGAGCCAAGGGCGGAATCGTAGCGCAAGGGGGGCCGGCAGCGCGCCTCAGGGCCGGATGCCCTTGCCCAGGCGGCCGGCGATGTCGTCGATCACCGGCAGGAGGTCGGCCACCGAATCGATCACGTAATGCGCGCCCGCGCCCTGCAGCTTGCCAGCGGCCGCTTCGCGGCGGGCCTGCTGCGCGGCCGGCGGCAGGGCGTTCCACTCGGCCAGCGGCAGCCCCATCGCGTTGCCGCTGACGGCGACGCCCACCGTCCAGGTACCCGCGTGCAACCCCTCCTGGATGCCGACCTCGGTGTCGTCCACCTTGACCACCGTGGTGGGCCACCACACCCCCAGGTCGGCGAAGCAGCGGAACATCATCAGCGGCGAAGGGCGGCCCGCTACGAGGTCGCCCGCGCAGACGAGGTTGTCCGGCGCATAGCCGCCGGCCGCGGCGATGGGCGACAGGATGTCCATGATCGGCCGGTTGTAGCCGGTGGTGGAGCCGATCTTCAGCCCCCGGGCCCGCAGCGCGGCCACGGTGTCCAGCGCGCCGGGAATGAAATCGGCGAAATCGGCCACCACTGCCGCATTCATGGGGGTGAAGACTTCGTAGAGGTGGTCGATGTCGGCATCGGCGAAGGGCCGGCCGTGCAGGTGCTCCCATTGCCGCGCCACCTCGGGCAGCAGGCTCAGGGCCTGGATGTGGTCCCACTTGGCGACGCCCATCGGGCCGCGGGCCTGCTCGATGCCGATCCGGATGCCGAATTGTTCGAACAGCCGCACGAAGGCGCCCATCGGCGCGCAGGAGCCGAAGTCGAGGATGGTGCCGGCCCAGTCGAAGACGACGGCGCTCAGCGTGGTGGTGGAAGGAGGCATGCCCATGTCGTGTCCTGATCGTGGCGCGGTGGGGAAAGGGTTGGGTGAAAGACGGCTCACCAGGCGCCGAAGGTGTCCTCGGCGATGCCGAAGGCGGTGCTGGCGCCGGTGCCGCTGGTGACGATCACCAGCCGGGTGGCGTCGTCGGGCCGGTCGATCAGGCAGTCGGTCGTGGCCGACGAGGGGTAGATGCCCACCCAGCGCTCGGTCACCCGGCAGGCCTGCAGCTTCACCGTGTCGCGCAAGTGGCGCAGGATGAGGTCGTCCACCCGCTCGTCGGCGAAGGGTTGCGGCGCGGCGCTGTAGTGGTGCGAGTCGCCCACCACCAGGGAGCCGTCGGCGCTCTGCACCACGATGAGGTGGATGCCGTTGGCCAGCGATTCGGCCTCTTCGCGCTGGAGTTGCTCGCGCAGCGCGGCGGCGGCGGGCAGGTCGCTGTAGCCCCGGTAGCGCACCAGGCTCAGGTCGGCCATGACCGAGCCGGACAGCCGCAGGCCGGGCTCGGGCATGACGCGCAGCATGTGCAGCAGGCACAGCCGCAGGCCTTGCGGCGCCAGGCGCTCGGCGAACAGGCCGTGGATGTCCGAATGGGTGCAGACCACCACGCGCTCGGCGTGCAGCACGGCGCGCGCCGTGCGCACCCGCGGCGTGGCGACCTCCAGCACCGCCTCGCCGAAGCGGAACACCACGCCATGCGCCTCGGCCAGCCATTGGGTCAGCAAACCGATGGCCGTGCGCGATTCCACCCGCATCTCGTGCGGGCTGTAGAGCACGCCCTGGGCGCCCTCCAGCTGCAGCGCGGGCGCGCGGCGGGCGGCCTCGGCCACGCCGAGCAGCTCGCAGGCTTCACCCATCTCGGTGCCCATGAACTGTTCGAGCACGGACAGGGCCTGGGGCCGGAACGCCGTCAGGTACAGGCCGTGGTGCACGGCCTCGATGCCGGCCTGGGGCGCGACCTCGCCCCACACCTCGCGAGCCCGTCGGGCGCGGCGCCAGGTGTCGCCCGCACCCTGGCCGGTGACGGTGATGAAGCCGAAGTTGCGGATCGAGGCGCCGACGCAGGCCGCGTCGCGCTCGACCACGCAGACCTTCAGGCCGCGCCGGGCGGCGGTGTAGGCATGGGCCAGGCCGACGATGCCGGCGCCGACGACGATCACGTCGAAAGTGGGGTGGGTTTCCATGGTGCTTTTTCCAGGCGGCAGGGCGGTCTTCGTCGCTGCGCGCTGTGTGTTCAGGGGGTCATCGCCTTCATCGGAGCGGTGCCCGCCAGGCCTGGGTGCGCCGCTCGACCCCATGGCCCGCGGCCAGGTACAGCAGCGTCACCACCGCCGAGGTGGCGGCGATCAGCACCGCCATGGCCGCGGCCGGGCCGGTGTCGCCGGCCTCGTCCAGGTTCAGGATGGCGACCGAGGCCAGCCGGGTGTCGGGCGAGTAGAGGAACACCACGGCCGAGATCGTCGTCATGGCGCTGATGAAGAAATAGCGCGACACGTCCAGCAGCACCGGCAGGCAGATGGGCAGCGTCACGCGCCAGAAGGTCTTGTAGAGCGGCACCTTGAGCGAGGCGGACACCGCTTCGAACTCGGCGTCCAGCGCCTTGAGCGCCGTCACCACGGTGAGGTGGCCGGTCGTGTAGAAGTGCACCACCGTGCACAGCACCATCAGCGGCAGCGTCTGGTACAGGCCGTTCAGCGGGTTGGCCGGCGCGTTGAAAAAGAAGATGTAGCCCAGGCCCAGCACCAGGCCGGGCACGGCCATGGGCAGCATGGCCGCCAGCCGCACCACCGGCCGCAGGGCTTGCAGGCCCCGGGTCTTTTCCAGAAGGTAGGCGCCGACGAACACCACGGCCGTCCCCACCACCGCCGTGCCGCAGGCGAGTTTCAGGCTGTTGGCCAGGGCATCGGCCAGGTCGGCATCGATCAGGCCCGCGACGTAATGGTCCAGGCTGGGCGACAGGTTGTACGGCCACAGCTTGGCGAAGGAGGCGAACACCGCCATGCCGAACATGGCCAGCACCAGGGCGGCGATGCACAGGCAATAGAGTGCCATGGCCGCATCGAATCCGCGCGCGCGCCGGGGCACCAGCGCCACGGCGCGCGCCGTGAGGGTGGCGGTCTGCCGGCGCTGCACCAGCCCGTCGATGGCGAAGGTGAGCACCGCCGGCAGCAACAGCAGCAGCGCCACCACCGCGCCGCGCTGGAAGTCGTGCTGGCCGATGACCAGCTTGAAGACGTCGGTGGCCAGCACGTTGAAGTTGCCGCCCACGACCTTGGGAATGCCGAAGTCGGTGATGACCAGGGTGAAGCACACCAGCGCGGCCGAGATCAGCCCGTACTTGGCGCCCGGCAGGGTGATGGTGAAGAATTTGCGCAGCGTGCCGGTGCCGAGCGCATCGGCCGCCTCGTACAGGCGCGCATCGGCCAGCGAAAGCGCCGTGACCAAGATCATCAGCACGTGCGGAAACACCGCGAAGCACTCGGCCAGCACGATGCCCGATGCGCCGTAGATGCCGGTGAACCCCAGCGCCGTCCAGAAGTCCCGGGCCACGCCCTGGTTGCCGAACCAGTAGATCAGCGAGATGGCCGACAGCAGCGAAGGCGCCAGCAGCGGCAGCAGCATCACCGTGCGCAGCAGCGCCTTGGCCGGCATGCAACTGCGGGTCAGCGCATAGGCGAAGGCGAAGGCCAGCGGCAGCACGATGGCGGTCACCAGCAGCGACACCCACACGCTGTTCCACAGGCTGGTGAGCAAGGCGGGCGAGGCCAGGTAGGCGGTGAAGGCCCCCAGCCCCGACACCGCCCCGCCCTGCGGCGCATCCAGCGCCTTCGACAGGATGAGCAGCAGCGGCGCCACCAGTCCGACGCCCAGCAGCGCCACCACGCCCAGCAGGCCGAGGTGGGCCAGCCGGTCGCTCCAATGCACCCGCTGGCGCAGGGGCGCCGCGCGAACGGCCGCCGCCACCGCGCTCATGCGGCGGTGCCGGCGGCGAACACGCGCAGCCGGTCGGCGCGCAGGGCGAAGCGCACGCGCGTGCCTTCGCGCACCCCGAACTCATCCATCTGGTTGAGCGAATACTGCAGCTGCAGCGGCTGTCCGCCCAGGCCGTCGACGTCGATCTCGGCCAGGCAGTTGCCGCCCAGGAACTCGATGTGGCGCACGGTGCCGGCGCACTGCAGCGGGTCGTCCTGCACGGCGGCACCGACCACGCGGTCCTCGGGCCGCAGGTACAGCGACACCGCGCTGCCCGGCCGGAATTCCGTGCCCGCGCCGGGCACGCACTGCAGGCGCTTGTCGCCGCAGCGGAACCAGTGGCCGCCCTCGGCCACCGCGTCCAGCCGGTTGACCTTGCCGACGAAGTCCGCCACGAAGGGCGATGCGGGTTCGCGGTAGACCTGCATGGGCGTGCCGACCTGCTCGATCACGCCGTGGTTCATGACCACGATGCGGTCGGCCACCGACAGGGCCTCCTCCTGGTCGTGCGTGACCATGATGGTGGTCACACCCAGGCTGCGCTGCAGCGACCGGATCTCGTTGCGCAGGTGCACGCGCACCGTGGCGTCCAGCGCCGACAGCGGCTCGTCCAGCAGCAGCAGGCCCGGCGACGTGGCCAGGGCGCGCGCCAGCGCGATGCGCTGCTGCTGGCCGCCCGACATCTGCGCGGGAAACTTCGGCCCGCTGCCCGGCAGCCCGACCAGGTGCAGCAGCTCGTCCACGCGCGCCGCGATCCGCGCGCGTCCCTCGCGCCGGTTGATCAGCCCGTAGGCCACGTTCTGCGCCACCGTCAGGTTGGGAAACAGCGCATACGACTGGAACATGATTCCGTAGTCGCGCTCGGCCGGCGGCGCCACCGAGATGTCCCGGCCCGCCTGCACGATGCGGCCGGCGGTCTGGGTTTCCAGCCCCGCCACGATGCGCAGCAAGGTGGTCTTGCCGCAGCCCGACGGCCCGAGAAAACAGACGAACTCCCCCTGGCGGATCGACAGGTCGATGCTGCCGAGCGCGGTGAAAGCGCCGAATCGCTTGTGAATCCCGCGAAGCGCGAGGAAGCTGCCGTCGTCGTTGTCCATCGGTTTTTACTTCTTCGCTTCGCTCTTGCTGTCGTAGCGCCGGGACCATTCGGCCAGCGTGGCCTCGCGGCTGGCGGCGGCCTGGTCGAAGTCGAGCCGGATCAGGCGCGCTTCATAGTCGTCAGGAATGCCGGCCAGCTTGGGCGCGATGCCCGGCTGGGCGGTGATGGCGAAGTTCTTGCCGTAGAGCTTCATGGCATCTTTCGACGACGCCCAGTCGGCCAGCTTCTTGGCCGCGTCCAGCTTCTTGGTGCCCTTGTAGATGGCGAAGCCTTCCAGGTCCCAGCCCAGGCCTTCCTTGGGGAACACCAGCTCGATCGGAGCGCCCTTGGCCTTGTTGGTGTGGCCGCGGTACTCGAAGGAGATGCCCGCGACGTACTCGCCGGAAGCCGCCATGTTGCAGGGCTTGGAGCCGGAGTGCGTGTACTGGCCGATGTTCTCGTGCAGCGCGTCCATGTATTTCCAGCCGCCGCCCTTGCCACCCTCGTCGCCCCACATCTGCAGCCAGGACACCACGTCCAGGTAGCCGGTGCCGGAGGACGCCGGATTGGGCATCACCACCTGGCCCTTGAACTCGGGCCGGGTCAGGTCCTTCCAGGTCGTGGGCAGGGGAATGTTGCGCTTCTTGGCCTCCACGGTGTTGAAGCACACGGTGGCGCCGAACACGTCCATGCCGAACCAGGCGGGCGGGTTCTTCTTGTCGCGGTAGGCCGGCATGATCGCGTCGATGTTCAGCGGCGCGTAGGGCTCCAGCATGCCGTTGCGGTCGAACAGCGCCAGGCTGGTGGCCGCCACGCCCATGACGACGTCCGCCTGCGGGTTGGCTTTCTCGGCCAGCAGCTTGGCGGTGATGACGCCCGTGGAGTCGCGCACCCACTTGATCTCGATGTCCGGGTTCACCGCATTGAACGCTTCCTGGTAGGCCTTGAGCTGGTCGGTCTCCAGGGCGGTATAGACGATCAGCTGCTGCTTTTGCGCGAAGGCCGAGCCAGCCGCAGCGGTCAGGACCAGTCCGAGAATTGCCGCGGAAAGCGGCCGTGGGATGCGTTGCATGGAAATGCTCCAGGGGTTGAACGGGTGGAACTTTGGTGCCCGCCCGTGTCATCCTCATGACATTCTTGCCAAGCAAAATGAGGGCCATGCCGGGCCGATTGTTTTTTGTAGATCGTAGACAATCTGCAAAATCGTCTTTTTGGGAGAACTTGATCCATGGCCGTCCAGAGCCCTACGAACGCCGCCATCGCACAGCTTCAGGGCAACTCGCTCGCCGGCCTCGTGCAAAACGAGATCGAGCGCATGATCCTGGCTTCCGAGCTCCAGCCCGGGGAGAAGCTGACCGAATCCACCCTGGCCACCCGCCTGGGCGTGTCGCGTGGCCCGGTGCGCGAGGCGTTCCGCATGCTCGACGAGGCCGGCCTGGTGCGCACCGAGAAAAACCGCGGCGTCTTCGTGCGCGACATCGCGCTGGACGAGGCCCTGGAGATTTTCGAGCTGCGCGCGGTGATGGAGATGTACATCGGCCGCAAGCTGGCCGAAACCTGCACCGCCGCCCAGACGAAAGCGCTGCGCCAATGGGTCGATGCCATGGACGCGGCCACCAAGGCCGACAACGCGCAGGACTTCCACCGCTTCAACCTGGAGTTCCACGACGCCCTGCTGCAGCTGGCCGGAAACGCCAAGTTCACCGCCCATTACCGGCGCCTCATCAAGGAGTTGTCGCTGATCCGGCGCCGCAACCTCACCGTCGAATCCATGGCGGTGTACACCCGCGAGCACCGGCAGATCGTCAAGGCGATCGCGGCGCGCAATGCCGAGGCCGCGGGCCAGGCGATGTTCGACCACGTGATGAACAGCCGCGAACGCACCCTGCAGAACTACCGCCCCGCGCCAGAAGCCTCTCTCGCGGCGCCGGCCGCGGCGCGCCGGCGGGCCACTCGCACCACCGCCGAGGCCTGACCATGCCGCTGGCCTTTGACGACATCGCCCTGCTGTTCGAGCGCCATGGCGGCACGCAGTACAGCGGCGAGCCGGTCACGCAGACCGCGCACGCGCTGCAGACCGCCTGGCTGGCGCAACAGGCGGGCGCGGACGACGAACTCATCACCGCGGCGCTGCTGCACGACCTGGGCCACCTGCTGCAGGACCATGGCGACACCCCCACCGCGCACGGCATCGACGACCTGCACCAGTTCAGCGCCCTGCCCTTTCTGCGCAGTCTGTTCGGGGACCGTGTGCTCGACGCCATCCGCTGGCACGTGGACGCCAAGCGCTATCTGTGCGCCACCCGGCCGCATTACCGGTCGGCGCTGTCGGCCGACTCGCAGCGCAGCCTGGTGCTGCAGGGCGGCGTTTTCGGTGCGCAGGAGGCCCGGGCCTTCATCGGTCGTCCGCACGCCGAAGAGGCCGTGCGCCTGCGGCTGTGGGACGACCAGGCCAAGGTCGAGGGCCTGGCCACGCCGGGACTGGCGCACTTCCTGGGCATTGCGGCGCGGTGCCGCCTGCCACGGCCTGCGGGACCGGCTTGAGCGCTGCGGCGCCGGCAGGTCACCGACACGCTCTAAGATGGCGCCCCGTTGCGAACCCTTCAGTGGGACGGCGCCTTCGCGTTCCGCCCCGTTTTTCCCGTCCCAACCGACGCTTTCCACCATCCACTCACTATGTCTTCCGGCGGATTTCACGTACACGGCCCCCACGACCATGCGGTCGAGCATGCCAGCCAGGGCCACGGCCCCCACGAGGCCCACGCGCACGAGGGCGGCGGATCGTCCACCAGCAAGATCGCCATGTTCACCGCGATCGTGGCGACGGTGGGCGCCATCTTTTCGTACATGGGCGGGGCCACGCAGGCCAATGCCGGGCTGCTGAAGAACGACGCGGCCATCCGCAAGACGGAGGCCTCCAACCAGTGGAATTACTTCCAGTCCAAGAGCACCAAGCAGTCGCTGACCGAAATGGCCCGCGACCTGGCGCCCGAGGACCGCAAGGGCAGCTACCAGACCAAGCTGGACCGCTACGAGGCCGAGAAGAACGAGATCAAGACGCAGGCCGAGAAGCTGGAGCGCGAGTCGGTCGAGTTCGACCACCAGAGCGAGGCCCAGATGCACCAGCACCACCGCTGGGCCCAGGCCACCACCGCGCTGCAGGTGGCCATTGCCCTGGCGGCCATCGCGCTGCTCACGCGCAAGAAGTGGCTGGAATACGGCATGTACGGCGTGGCCGCCATCGGCCTGGGCGTCGGCACCATGGCGTTCCTGCATTTCTGAGCGCGGCGTCCCCCTCTTCCCGTCTTTGCGAAAGCCCTCTCCCATGGCCCTGCACCTGATTTATGCGCGCGCCGCCAACGGCGTGATCGGCAAGGACGGCACCATGCCCTGGCACCTGCCGGAAGACCTGGCGCACTTTCGCCGGCTGACCAACGGCTGCCCCGTGGTGATGGGCCGCAAGACCTGGGATTCGCTGCCGCCGCGCTTTCGGCCGTTGCCTGGACGCGCCAACATCGTGGTGACGCGCCAGCCGGATTGGCAGGCCGAAGGCGCCCGCCGCGCCGCGGGCCTGCCCGAGGCCCTTCGGATGGCCGAGGCCGAGGGCCCCACCACCTGGGTGATCGGCGGCGCGCAGCTGTACGCGCAGGCCCTGCCGCTGGCCATGCGCATCGAGGCCACCGAGATCGGGCAGGCGTTCGAAGGCGATGCCTATGCGCCCGAACTGGGCCCCGAATGGGTGGAAACCGCCCGCGAAAGCCATCGGAGTGCGGGCGGCCTGCCTTACACTTTCCTGACGCTTGAGCGGCGCTGAAAAATCCCGCCCCTCTGAAAGGGCCGAGTACGGTCGGGTTCGAGGGGTGCGTCCGGGCCTTCAGGCACGCGGTGACCATTCAGTCGATGCAAAATCCGCGTGGCGGAATCGAAGGCGCCTGGCCCAGGCCCCGACGCCACCGCTCGCCGGCCAAGGCGACCCCCTTCCTTCCTACGAATTTCCAGCCGAGCCCAACGTGAAACTAGACGCCATTGACCAAAAGATCCTGGATCTGTTGCAGGAAGACGCGGACCAGCAAGGGGCCGAGATCGCCGCCAAGGTGGGGCTCTCGACCACGCCGTGCTGGCGCCGGGTGCAGCGGCTCAAGGAGAGCGGCGTCATCAAGAAGAGCGTGGCGCTGGTCGACGCGCAGAAGGTCAACGTCGGCGTGACGGTGTTCGTGTCGGTGCGCACCAGCACCCACACGCAGGAGTGGTTCGACAAGTTCAAGGCCACCATCCAGGTCATGCCGGAGGTCGTCGAGTTCTACCGCATGAGCGGCGAGATCGACTACCTGCTGCGCGTGGTGGTGCCCGACATCGCGGCCTACGACCGGGTCTACAAGAAGCTGATCGCCAGCAACCACCTGTGCGACATCAGCTCCAGCTTCGCGATGGAAGAGATCAAGTTCACCACGGCGCTGCCGCTCAATTACGCGCGGTAGGCATCTGCGGCCCTGGGGCGCCAGGCACACCCGCCCGCCATCTGGCCGCACCAGACGGTTGCTATATTTTTAATAGCGATATGCCCTAGTACTGATTGTGCTGGAGGCATTTTTGGCCGCATGCCTGCGCACCGGCCAAGCGCACCGCCTGTCAACTGCGCCACAGCGCCATGCCGCCCGCCAGGCTCCAGGCCCGGGCGTGGCCCAGCCGGCGCAGCGCCTTGGCCGCCTGCGCGCTGCGGTTGCCGCTGCGGCAAAAGAACAGGACGGGCGTGTCGGGCGACAGGGCCAGCCATTCGGGCAGCGCGTTCACCAGGGCCGACAGCGGCACGGCCTGGCGCTGCACGGGTGCCCCCAGGTCGGGCGCCCGGCCCAGGCGCTGCTCGTAGGGCTCGCGCACGTCCACCAGCAGCAGGGCGGGCTGCGGGGCCTGCAGCATCGCCTGCAGCGCGGCGGGCGCCATGTCGCTGCCCGCGGCGGATGCGCACGGCGAGTCCACGCGCACGCCGCACAGCATGGGCTGGCCGCTGGCCTCCTGCGGTGCCATGCCCTGCTCCAGCCGCGCCTTGGCCTGCGCGAAACCCGCGGCATCCAGGCGCCCGTCGAGCACCTGCGCCAGCAGCGGCTGGACGGCGCATTCCGTGGCGAGCGTGGTGGCGAAGCGGTGGTCTTCATCGTGCGCGGGCAGCAGCAGCGTCCGGGTGCCCAGTTGTTGCGCCATGCGATGCAGCGACGGCCCGAAGGCGAGCGGCGCGCTCTGCGCGAAATCGCTGCGACCCAGCGCGCCGGGCATGACGGTGTCGCCCACGAACGCCAGGCGCAGGCCCTGCGCGCCGTGCAGCAGATAGGCCGTGGCATCTTCGGTGTGGCCCGGCGTGGCCAGGCGGGTGAGGTGCAGCGTACCCAGGTCGATCCGCTCGGCGGGCTGCGGCCAGCCCAGGGCGTCCACGGCTGCGTCCGCGGCCGGGTGGCCGGCCAGGGCGGCACGCAGCGCGGCGGCGGATGACGCGTGGTCGCCATGGCTGTGGGTGTCCAGTACCGCCGCCAGCGTGTAGCCCTGGCAGCGCACCAGCTGGGCCAGCCGCTCGGTCAGCTCGGGCAGCGGATCGATCACGGCGCAGCGGCGGCTGGCGGCATCGGCCACCAGGTAGCAGCATGAGCCATCGACCACGAAACGGGTCACGCCTTCGACGGGCAGCGCGGCCGGCTGGGCCGGGCCCAGGCAACTGGCACGCAGCGATTCGCCGCACGCGCGGATGCGGGCGCAGGCCTCGCCGATGAAGGCAGCATCCGCGGCCGGGCCGAACGACAGCCGCACGGCCGAGTCCGCCTGCCAGGCCGGCAACTGCATGGCCTGCAGCACGTGGCTGGGCTGGGCCTTGGCCGCGCTGCAGGCCGAGCCGCCGCTGACGCGCACGCCCGCGGCGTCGAACAGGTCGAGCAACAGCCGCGAGCCCACGCCCGGCACCGAGAAGTTGAGCGTGGTGGGCAGGCAGAGCCCGGGCGGCGCGTTGAAGACGAGGCCGGGGAAGGCCGCCTCCAGCGCCGCGCCCAGCTGCGCGCGGTAGTCCGCCAGCACCGATGGCGGCTGGAACGTGGTGCCGCCCTGCAGCGCCGCCAGCACCGCGCCCAGGGCAGCGATGCCCGCCATGTTTTCGGTGCCCGAGCGCAGGGCGCCCTCCTGCCCACCACCGGCCATCATGGGCGTGAACGGCGCGCCCTCACGCACGTACAGCAGGCCGATGCCCTTGGGCGCATAGAGCTTGTGGCCGGAGAACGTGGCGTAGTCGATGGGGTGGTCGGCCAGCTGCAGCGCCATCTTGCCCAGGGCCTGCACGCTGTCCACCAGCCACAGCGCGCCGCTGCCCGCCATCGCCTGCGCGATGCCCGCCAGATCGCTGACCACGCCGGTCTCGTTGTTGGCGGCCATGGTGCACACCAGCGCGGCGCGCGGCGCATGGGCGCGCAGCCAGTCGAGGTCGTGCCGGCCATCGTGCGCCACGGGAATGGGCAGCACCTGCAGGCCGAGCTGCAGCAGCGTGTTCCAGTGCCGGAGCGCCTCGGGCACCGCCTTGTGCTCGGTCGCGCCGTACAGCAGCAGCTGCGGCCCCGCGGCGCCGTCGCCGCCTGCGGTGCGCTGCCTGCGCACATGGTCCAGGGCCGACAGCACGGCGGTCTGGATGCCCTCGGTCGCGCCGCTCACGAACATCAGCTGGCCCGAAGGCGCACCGACCACCCGGCGGGCCCGGGCCCGCACCGCATCCATCAGCGCGCGGGCCTTTAGGCCGGTGCTGTGCGTGCTGCTGGGGTTGCCGTAGTCGTCCGCCATCGCGGCCAGGGCGGCATCGCGGGCGGCGGGCAGGACGGGCGTGGTGGCGTTGGCGTCGAGGTAGATTTCCATGGCGTTGCTTGATTTCCATTGATCTGGGTAACAGCAACCATGTTAGTGAGCCATATTGAGAATATTTTTCTTATTTTCTGGCTTTATTTGAAATCAGCATCCATCCACCCATGCTTTGGCAAGGCCCGGGGCACGGCGGCGGCTGCCGGCCAAGGCACTGCCGATGCGATGGGTCGTCCCGCTTGCGCCAGGGCGCTCGTCCACAATAGCGGGTTCGCCGCGGCCGGCCGCTGACCGAGCGGGTGCCGCGATGCCACCCCGCAGGGGATTGCCAGCAGCGAGCGGCCGTCGCGCGCTCCGCGATCCCGGTGAAGTCGAGAGAACCCAGAACATGCAGCAGCCGGCAGAAAACGCCCCCATCACCGCATCGCCATCCGCAGCGCCTTCCGCCCCTGGCACGCCCGCGCCCGCCGCGCCGCATCTGGGCAGCGACTTCTCGCACCACACGCCGATGATGCAGCAGTACCTGGCCCTGAAAGCCGCGTACCCCGACACGCTGGTCTTCTACCGCATGGGCGATTTCTACGAGGTGTTCTTCGCCGATGCCGAGAAGGCCGCGCGGCTGCTGGACATCACGCTCACGCAGCGCGGTCAGTCCGGCGGGCAGCCGGTGGTGATGGCCGGCGTGCCCTTCCACGCGCTGGAGAACTACCTGGGCCGGCTCATCAAGATGGGCGAGTCGGTGGCCATCTGCGAGCAGGTGGGCGAAGTGGGCGCGAGCAAGGGGCCGGTGGAGCGCAAGGTGGTGCGCGTGGTCACGCCGGGCACGCTCACCGACAGCGAACTGCTGTCCGACAAGGCCGAATCGCTGCTGCTGTCGGTGCACCAGGGCCCCCGCGCGCGTTGCGGCCTGGCGTGGCTCAGCGTGACGCAGGGGCTGGTGCACCTGGCCGAATGCACGCACGACGAGGTCGGCGCCTGGATCGCGCGCATCGGCCCGAGCGAGGTGATCTACAGCGCGGGCGTGACCGAGCGCTTCGAGCAGCAGTTGAAGGCGCTGCGCCAGAACGGCACCTTCGCCTGCCCCTTGAGCCTGCGGCCGGACTGGCAGTTCGATGCCGCGTTGGGCGAGCGCAAGCTGCTGGAGCAGCTGGGCGCGGCCAGCCTTGCCGCCTGGAGCGCGCAGGACCTGGCCCAGGCCCACGCCGCCGCCGCCGCGCTGCTGGCCTATGCCGAGCACACGCAGGGCCGATCGCTCACCCACGTGCACGGCGTGCGCGTGCAGCAAAGCGACGAACTGATCGCCCTGCCCCTGGCCACGCGCCGCAACCTGGAACTGACGCGCACGCTGCGGGGCGAAGACGCGCCCACCCTCTTTTCGCTGCTGGACACCTGCATGACCGGCATGGGCAGCCGCCTGCTCAAGACCTGGCTGCTGGAGCCGCGGCGCGACCGCACCGAGGCCCGCCAGCGCCTGTCGGCCACGGCGGCGCTGCGCGGCACGGCCTCGGGCACCGGCGCGTGGCAGGCGCTGCGCGGCGAGCTGCGCGGCGTGAGCGATGTGGAGCGCATCACGGCCCGCATCGCGCTGCGGCAGGTGCGCCCGCGCGAGCTGCTGGGCCTGTGCAAGACGCTACAAAAAGCAGAGCATCTTGCCGGGGCATTCCATGCTTCGGAGCCGTTTTTGGCCCAGATCTTCGACCACCTGCGTCCGCCGGTCGATTGCGGCGAACTGCTGCGCGCGGCCATCCATGAAGAGCCGGCGGCGCTGGTGCGCGACGGCGGCGTGATCGCCCCGGGCTTCGACGCCGAGCTGGACGAGCTGCGCGGCATCCAGACGCACTGCGACACCTTCCTGCTCGACCTGGAGACGCGCGAGCGGGCGCGCACCGGCATCGCCAACCTGCGCGTGCAGTTCAACAAGGTGCATGGCTTCTACATCGAGGTGACCAGCAGCCACCTGGACCGCGTGCCGCACGACTACCGCCGCCGCCAGACGCTCAAGAACGCCGAGCGCTTCATCACGCCGGAACTCAAGACCTTCGAGGACAAGGCGCTGTCGGCGCAGGAGCGCGGCCTGGCGCGCGAGAAATGGCTGTACGAGCAGCTGCTGGACCGGCTGCAGCCGCACGTGCCCGCCCTCACCCGGCTGGCGCATGCGCTGGCCACGCTGGACGTGCTGTGCGCGCTGGCCGAGCGCTCGCTCACGCTGAACTGGTGCGCGCCGCAGTTTGCGCCCGAGCCCTGCATCGAGATCGAGGGCGGGCGCCACCCGGTGGTGGAGGCGCGGTTGGCCGAGACCTCGTCCGGCAGCTTCATCGCCAACCACACGCGGCTGAACGCCAACACCCGGATGCAGGTGATCACCGGGCCGAACATGGGCGGTAAATCGACCTACATGCGGCAGGTGGCGCTGATCGTGCTGCTGGCCAGCATGGGCAGCCACGTGCCGGCCACGTCGTGCCGCCTGGGCCCCATCGATGCGATTCACACACGCATCGGCGCGGCCGACGACCTGGCCAACGCGCAATCGACCTTCATGCTGGAGATGACCGAGGCCGCACAGATCCTGCATTCGGCCACGCCACACAGCCTGGTGCTGATGGACGAGATCGGGCGCGGCACCAGCACCTTCGACGGCCTGGCGCTGGCCAGCGGCATCGCCACGCACCTGCACGACCGCACCAAGGCGTTCACGCTGTTCGCCACCCACTACTTCGAACTGACCGAGCTGTCGGCGCGCCACCAGCACGCGGTGAACGTGCACGTGGGCGCGACCGAATCGGGCTCGAACATCGTCTTTTTGCACGAGATCCAGCCGGGGCCGGCCAGCCGCAGCTACGGCATCCACGTGGCCCGCCTGGCGGGCGTGCCGGGCCCGGTGCTGAACCATGCGCGCCACACGCTGGCCGCGCTGGAGCAGCGGGCCGGCGAGGGCGAAACGCAGGTGGACCTGTTCGCCGAGCCACCCGAGGCCGAGGGGCCGCTGGTGAGCCCGGCAGAAGCGGCGCTGGCCGAACTGCAGCCCGACACCCTGAGCCCTCGCGAGGCGCTGGACGCGCTCTACCAGCTCAAGCGGCTGGTGCAGGGTTAGGCAGCCCGCGCAGGCGGACGACCCCGGGAGAGCCTACTCGGCCGGAGCCACGGCGGGCTTGGGTGGCTTGGGCGTGCGCTCGAACTTGGTCTTGGCCGCGATCTGCTGGCCTTCGGACAGGCCATCCATGTCGCGGTACAGGTGCACCGACAGAGCGATGGCGCCGGACTTGTTCTTGAGGCTGTGGGGCACGCCCAGCTCGTCAGGTCCGAAGCCAGCCCACGACCCCTGCGGCCGCGCATTTTTGTCGGTCTTGTCGGCCAGCGGCGTGTTGTCTTTCGTTTTGCCGGTCGGTCGGTAGATCCGCTCCGACAAATTGCCCTTCAGGATGAAAGAAGCGCACTCGTTGGGATGGTCGTGGATGGGGGTCTTTTGCCTGGCATCGAACGCGAACAGTTGCAGGCAGAACGACTCTCCTTCCTTTGCGTGGCTGTGCAGCAGATAGCGGCCGTAACCCGCCAACTGGGTGGCGTCCTTGGGCTGATAGACATCGGTGGACAGCTGGGCTTGCTCCAGCAGGCCCGGGAGGGCGTCCGCCACGCAATCGCGCACGTCCTTGCCGGCCGCGATCTCGGCTTGTACAGAGGCTTGCTGCAAAAACTTCTGCACGCCGGCCTCCAGGCGCTTTTGGTTGCCCGCGTGCTCGGGCAGGTTGTCTGCGGGGATGGCGGTATAGACACCCGGCAGCGCCGCTTCGCGGGCGGTGATCGTGGATTCCGCAGCGGCCACAGTCGTCAAGGGGCGCACACTTTGCAGATGTTGAAGCCCGCTGCCGGGGCGCAGAGGGAATGCGCCCTGCGGCGACTGAAACGCAGCGCCGGACTGGAACGATGCGAGGCTGCCCCGGGCTTGCGGCGATGCGCTGCCCGAATGGGCCTTGCCCCCTCCCGCACGGGCATTCAAGCCCGGCGGCGCCAAACCCGGCCGCGATTGGCCGGCGGTGGTGGCGCCCGACGCGGCCTTTTTGGCCGCCTGGGCGGTCGGTTGTTGCGATGCCATCTGTTTGAGGAGGCGGCTGCCCGTGGAGACGAGCCTGGATGCATTGGTCATGGAAAAAACACCTTTCGAAGCGGTAAAGAAAGCGAGAACGGCGACTAATTGATCCGTCGCTTAACCCACCCGCCATTCTTCGAACCACAAGGCGGAATCCCCCCCGACACGCGAAGCCAATGTCCGGAAATGCGAATGTCTTTTCATATTGCGAAATCATCTGAAACATTGGCGACACGCCGCACTGTTTGTCCCCTGTTTCTGCCGCACCGTCTTGGGGCAAGTCCGCAGCGCAACGGCGACAGCGCCTACACTCGACCCTTTGTCCCCCAATTGCCCTCCATGACGTATTGCGTCGCCATCAAGCTCAACGCCGGACTGGTTTTCCTGTCCGATTCCCGCACCAATGCGGGCCTGGACCAGATCAGCTCCTTTCGCAAGATGATGATCTACGAGAAGGCGGGCGACCGATTCATGGTGCTGCTGTCCGCCGGCAACCTGAGCATCTCCCAGTCGGTGCGCGAGATCCTGCAGTCCGAGCAGCTCACCGACCGCGAGGGCGGCGAGCCGATGACGATCTGGAATGCCAAGAGCATGTTCGATGCCGCCCGCGTGCTGGGCGCCGCCGTGCGCCACGTGCATGAACGCGACGGCGCTGCGCTCAAGCGCTCGGGTGTGGACTTCAATGTCTCGCTGGTGTTCGGCGGGCAGATCCAGGGCGAGGGCATGCGGCTCTTTCAGGTGTACTCGGCGGGCAACTTCATCGAGGCCACGTCCGAGACGCCGTACTTCCAGGTGGGCGAATCCAAATACGGCAAGCCCGTGCTCGACCGCGTGCTGACGCCCGACACGCCGCTCGACGAGGCCGCCAAGTGCGCGCTGGTGTCCATGGACAGCACGCTCAAGTCCAACCTGTCGGTGGGGCTGCCGCTGGACCTGGTGGTGTATGAGGTGGGCCAGTTCGCCACCGACAAGATCGTCTGCATCGACGAGCACAACCCCTACTTCCGCATGCTGCACAACAGCTGGGGCGAGAAGCTGCGCGAGGTGTTCGACAGCATCGAAGACCCCGCATGGCACGGTGGCCTGACCGAAGTGCCGATCAAGGTCGAGCCGTCGCGCAGCCGCCCGATCAAGAAGATCACCAACCCGCGCGACAAGCTCGTCTGACGCCCTTGCGGCACGCCGCCAGGGCAGCAGCCGCCGAAGCCCCATGCTCCCCATCGTCTTCTCGCACGCCAACAGCTTTCCGGCAGGCACCTACTCGGTGCTGTTTCGCCACCTGAAGGACCGTGGTTTCGATGTCAGCGCGCTGGACCGCTACGGGCATGCGCCTGAGTACCCTGTCACCAACAACTGGCCGCACCTGGTGCAGCAGCTGGCCGACTTCGCGCAGGAGCAGGTGCAACGCGTGGGCGGGCCGGTGTTCTTCGTGGGCCACTCGCTGGGCGGCTTCCTGAGCGTGATGGCCGCCGCACGCCACCCCGAACTGGCGCGCGGCGTGCTGATGATCGACTCGCCCCTCATCAGCGGCTGGCGCGCCAGTGCGCTGGGCATGGCCAAGCAGACGCAGCTGGTGGGTGCTGTGTCGCCCGGCAAGGTCAGCCGGGCCCGGCGCAACGCGTGGGCCAGCCCCGGCGAGGCGCTGGAGCATTTCCGCAAGAAGAAGGCCTTCGCGCAGTGGGATGGCGAGGTGCTGCGCGACTACATCCAGCACGGCCTGCGCGAGCACGATGGCCGGCACATGCTGCATTTCGACCGGGCCGTGGAGACCGCCATCTACAACACCCTGCCGCACAACCTGTCGCAGTTGCTGCGAGCGCACCCGCTGCGCTGCCCTGCGGCGTTCATTGGCGGGCGCTCATCGGCCGAGGTGCGGCAGGTGGGCATGGCGATGACGCTGAGCATCACCCAGGGGCGGGTGACGGTGCTCGACGGAAGCCACCTGTTCCCGATGGAGCAGCCCAAGACCACGGCCGCCGCCATCGAAGCCGCACTGTTGAATCTCATGGCGGTCCGGGCCGCCTGATCCTTCGGCTCCCTGATCGCCCTGCGCCGGCTCCGCACCGTGCGAGAGTGCCGCCCAAACGATCTGCCGAAATCAAGTACGAGGACGCAGAGCGCATCCGCCGTTTGAAAGGTCGCGCCCATGGCCGGTGCCGCCCGCCGCCCACCGCTGCGTGGCACCCGCTTTTCGTGGGGCCCACGCACCGCGCCATCAAAAAAATGGAATCTGCAGAGAAAGTTCTTCTACACTGCGGCAGCGTTACAACGTGATACAGCATGCCCCGTCCCCACACTGTCCGCCCCCGCTGCGCTGCTTCCCGGCCCCGCATGGCCCTCTGCCCGCCCTGCGGCGGCTTGCGCACATGACACATCGCCCGGCACCTTCCGGCGGGCGCTGCGCCCGCCATTCGCGCACGGTGCGCTGACGCCCAAGCCATCGCGTCTCTCCCATTGCCACCGTTGCCATGCGCCTGTTTTCCCGCCTGCATCCGTGGTCTCCAACCTTCCTGCGGTGCTGGCTGCGCCGCATTCTTCCGGGGTGCGTGGTGGTGGTGGTGATGTCCGCATTGCTCGCCCCCGCCGCCCAGGCCGCGCAACCGCTGGTGCTCCGAGATGGCATGCCGTCCGCGAACCTGTGGCACACCTTCACGGTGCGGGCCGACCGCACCGCGGCGCTGACGGCCGAGGAAGCCCTGGCAAACCCTGCCGCATTCGCCGCACCGGCCCACACGGGCGGATCGCTCGGAGTGCATGCGGGCGCCCTGTGGCTGCGCGCCACGCTGATCAACCAGGCAAGGGCGAACACGGAGTGGGTCGTGAACATCGATTACCCCGCCCTGCACCAGGTGGACCTCTATCTGGCGCAGGGCGGCCGCATCGTGCAGCAGGCCGCCATGGGCAACATGCGCCCGTTCAGCCAGCGTCCCTGGCAGTCGCGCACCCCGGCGATGGGCCTCAAGATGACCGTCGGCGTGCCCTACGAACTGCTGGTGCGCGTGCGCACGGGCGGCAGCATGGTCCTGCCCGCCACCGTGGCGCAGGCCCCGCAGTTTCTCTCCGACGCGCTCGCCGAGCAGATGCTGCAGGGCCTGTTCGCCGGGCTGGCCCTTTGCCTGCTGATCTACAGCCTGGGGCAATGGATCGGAGGAGGCGAGCGGCTCTTCCTGCACTACGCGCTGCTCGTCGCGGCAAGCGCGGGCTTTTGCCTGCAGCTCTTCGGTATCGGGGCACAGTACCTCTGGCGCGACCAGCTCTGGATCGAACTGCACATCGCGACCCTGTGCGGCTTCGCGGCACTGGCGACCACCTTCCTGTTCCTCGGGCAGGCCCTGCTGGAGGGCAAGGCGCGTGGCGGTTTCTTTCGTGCCATGCAGGGCGGTGCCGCGGTCAGCGCGGTGCTGGGCGCCGCCTTTCTCGTGGACGGGATCGACACGCGCATGGCCATGGTGCTGCTCACCGCCCTGGGCCCCCTGCCCTGGCTGATGAGCGTGCCGGTGGCCTGGGCCCGCGCGCGGCGGCGCGATCCGCTGGGTGCCACGCTGCTGCTGGCAGCCGCCGCGTTCTTCATCGCGGCGGCTGCCATGGCCGGCCTGTCGCAAGGCCTGCTGCCGGCCAACGGCTGGACACTGCATGCCCTGCAGATCGGCACGGTGGTGGACATGCTGCTGTTCATGCGTGTGCTGGGGCTGCGCACCGCGGCGCTGGGCCGGGCCGCGCGCGATGCCCGCCGCGAGCGCGACGCCATGCGCTCACTCGCGCACACCGACCCGCTCACCGGCCTGGCGAACCGGCGCGGGCTCGACCTGGCGCTGGCGGCCGCCATGGCCCGTTGCACGCCCGAGCATCTGGCGGCCGTGTACATGCTCGATCTGGACGGCTTCAAGCCGGTGAACGACAGCCACGGACACGACGTGGGCGACCAACTGCTGGTGGCGGTGACGGCGCGCCTGCACGAACACCTGCGCCACACCGACACCGTCGCCCGCATCGGCGGCGACGAGTTCGTGGTGATGGCCAATGACCTGGCCAGCCCCGAGCAGGCGCATGCGCTCGGCAACCAGTTGCTGGATGCATTTCGCACCCCCATCGTGCTGGGCGATCTCGAACTGTACGTGGGCCTGACCATCGGGTATGCCCTGGCGCCCCTGGACTCCACCGAGCCGGCCCTGCTGATCAAGCTGGCCGATGCCGCCATGTACACCGGCAAGCAAAGCGGCAAGTTCTGCGTGCGGCGCAACACCGGGGACCTGGCGCTGTCTTCCGCCTAGTGCCGCCCCGGCCGACCCTCACCGCCCCTCCACCTCGAGCACCCTTTTTCCGTCCATCGTCCAACCACCCAAGGAGCTTCACCCCATGGCCCATCGCAAGAGTCCCGCCCGCATTGCCAAGGACGCCCGCGTCGCCCACCTGAACGCACTGGCCGCCAGCCAGTCCGCAGACGATCCCACCCCCTGGCAGGCGCTGGCCGCGCTGGAAGACGGCCTGCTCGGGCGCATCGTCGTTCCCGGCGATCCGCGATACGAAGAGGACCGAAAGGAGTCCAACCCGGCCTTTCAGTCCTACCCGTGGGTCATCGTGTACTGCGCTTGCGAGACCGACGTGGCGCTGTGCCTGGCCTACGCCCGCACCTTCAACGCCTGGGTGGCCGTGCGCTCGGGCGGCCACAGCACTGCCGGCTATTCGGTCAACAGCGGCATGGTGATCGACCTCAGCCTGCTCTGCGGCGTGGTGCTGGATCGCGCCCAGGCGCTCGTGCATGTGCTGCCCGGCACGCAATTCGAACAGTTCAATGCCGCGATGAACCACACCGGCTGGCACGTTCCCACCGGCGCCTGCGGCAACGTGTGCGTGGGGGGCTTCGTGCAGGGGGGCGGCTACGGCTACACCTCGCGCGCCTTCGGCATCCAGAGCGACCTGGTGGATTCGATGCGCGTGATGCTGGCCGACGGCACCACCGTGACGGCCAGCAAAACGGAGAACCCGGACCTCTTTTGGGCGCTGCGCGGCGGCACGGGGGGCAACTTCGGCGTGGTGCTGCAGGTGACCTACCGCATGGTGCCGCTCGACCAGGTGTGGGCATGGTCCATCAGCTGGGATGCGGCGCACGCCGCGCAGGTGCTGGAACTCTTCCAGACCAGCTACATGAAGGTGGGCGCGCCCGACACGCTCGGCTACATGATGAATCTGGGCTACCTGAACGGCAAGCCCGTGTACATGGTGCAGGGCATGTTTTGCGGTTCGCGCGAGGATGGCATGCACGCCATCGCCTCCCTGCTGGCCGTGCCGAGCGCGAAGCTGCTGGTGGACAAGACGGGCACCTACCCGGACATGAACAGCTACCTGGAGAACGAGCCCTACGAGTTGCCCGACCACCTGCCCGCGCACATCTGCGAATCCAAGGCCAGCGCGTACATCGCGCAGCCGGTCACCCAGGCCCAGTGGCAGCAGCTGGTGGACTACTTCAGCACCTCGCCCAACACCTGGTCGCTCGCCTACCTGGAGCCCTATGGCGGCGCCATCAACCGCTACCCCGCGGCCGACAGCGCCTTCATCCACCGACACATGGACTGCGACCTGGTGGTGGACGTGTTCTGGCGCGACGAAGAAGAGCGCGCCCACATGGAGCTGTGGCTGGCAGGCCTGATGGAGCTGGTCAAGCCGTGGCTGTGCGGTGCCGTGTACCAGAACTACCCCGATGCCACGCTGGAGAACTTCGCCGACGCCTACTGGGATGCCCCCACATACGCCAAGCTGCAGCAGGTCAAGCTGCAGTACGACCCGACGAACTTCTTCCACTACGCGCAGAGCATCGCGCTGCCACCACCTCCGAAAGACTGATCCGGAGCGTGCAAGCCGCACATGCCACTCGCCGCGAGGACGGGCGGCATGCCGGCCAGGCCGCCCGTTCGGTCAAGGCCGCTCGGCAGGCGGCTCGGCGTAGCGCACGCAGCCCGAGCCCGCGCGCTTGGCGGCATACATGGCCTGGTCCGCCCGGCCCATGAGCACCTCGATATCGCCCTCGATGGGCGGATACGTCGCCACACCGATGCTGGCGCCCACGCGCACGTCGCGCCCCTCCACCCGCATCGGCTGGCCCAGGGCATCGATGATGCGGTGGCCCAGGCTGTTGGGGGCGCCATGGTCCACGTCGGTATCCAGCATCACCAGGAACTCGTCGCCCCCGAGGCGTGCCACGGTGTCCTGCGCGCGCACCACGTTGCCCAGGCGCTTGGCCACGAGCCGCAGCACCTCGTCGCCCACCTTGTGGCCCTGCTCGTCGTTGATCTTCTTGAAGCCATCCAGGTCGATGAAAAGCAGCGCCACCGTGCCGGCCTGGTGGCGCGCGACCTCCAGAGACCGCTCGCAGCGGCGGTGGAAAGCCGAGCGGTTGTACAGGCCGGTGAGCGAGTCGTGATTGGCCAGATACTGCTGCTGTCGCGAAATCTCGATCTTGGAAGAAACGTCCTGCACCAGCGACATGATCGAGGTCACCCGCCCTTCGGCGTCGGTGAGCGCGGAGTTGAACCACTCGCAGTGCATCTCGGTGCCGTCGCCGCGCAGAAAGCAGGTTTCCACGCGGTTCTGGGATTCGCGGCCCGATTGCAGGCTGGCCAGGGCCTGGGTGAGGTTCTCGTCCATGGCCGCCGTGCCCGGCAACGCCAGCAGCGACCGCGCCTCGATCTGCACCACGTCTTCCCAGCCCATCAGCTGGATGGCACGGCGCGAGCAGTGCAGCAGCCGCAATTCGTGGTCCATCTCCAGCACGGCCAGAGGGCTGTTGTCCATGTGCGAAGACAGCCGCTGGTTGGCCGCGCGCAAGGCATTCATGGTCACCTGCAGCTCATGCACATCCAGGGCCGTGGTGACGAAGCCGTCGATCTCGCCCTGGGCGTTGCGCCAGGGCGCAAGGCAGATGGTGCGCCACTCCTCGAAGCCTTCGGGGTTGTGGACCAGGCGCTGGTAGTTCAGGCGCTCGCCGCGCAACACCCGCTCCACGAACGGCATGAAGCGCGAATGGTTGTAGTCGCCGTACAGCTCCAGCAGCGTCTTGCCTACCAGCTCCGAGGCGGGCGCGCCGAACCAGCGGGCGTATTCGTCGTTCACGTACACCACGCGCTGCTGCCGGTTCACCGCCGCCACGGTGGCGCCCACGCTGCGTGTGAGCAGCCCCAGCATCTCTTCGGCTGAAAACTCGGCAGCCGCCCTCGACGCGGGCAGCGTGCGAAATCCCGGCAGCTCGTTTGGCGTCATACGGCGGGAACCTTTGACTGTTGTCGTTGGCGGCGTGGGCAACCGGGGCTAAAAGGGGCGCTGCGGCAGCCTGCCGCTGCCATTCCCCGGCATTCCGGCTTGCGCGGGGCAGCTTATCACTTTCTGTTACCAATGCCTCAGCGGATGGGCTGGCGGGCCGCCACTGGCGCGAGTGGCCGGCGCCCGTCAATCCGCCCAGGTCACCCACCCGGTCCAGGCGGTCACCAGCACCACGATGCCGAAGCCGATGCGGTAGTACGCGAACGGCACGAAGCTGTGCGTGCTGATGTAGCGCAGCAGCCAGCGCACACAGAGCCAGGCGCTGATGAACGAGAACACCAGCCCGACCGCGAACAATGGCACGTCGCCCACCGTCAGCAGGTGCCGCTCCTTGTACAGGCTGTAGACCCCCGCACCGATCAGCGTCGGGATGGCCAGGAAGAACGAGAAGTCGGTGGCCGCCTTGCGAGACAGCCCCAGCAGCATGCCGCCGATGATCGTGGCGCCGCTGCGGCTCGTGCCCGGCACCATGGCCAGGCACTGCGCCAGCCCCACCTTGAGGGCATCGAGCGGCGTCATGTCGTCCACCTCGTGCACGCGCACCGCGCGGGGCGAACGGCGCTCGGCCCACAGGATGACGAAGCCGCCCAGGATGAACGTACTGGCCACCACCACGGGCGTGAACAGGTGCTCCTTGATGAGCTTGCCAAAGATCAGCGCCAGCACCACGGCGGGCAGGAATCCGATGATCACGTTGAGTGCGAAGCGCCGCGCCTGCCGCTGCGTGGGCAGCGCCACCACGGTGGCCCGGATCTTCTGCCAGTAAACCAGAATCACCGCGAAGATCGCACCGGTCTGGATGGCGATATCGAAGACCTTGGCCTTCGCATCGTCGAACCCGAGCAATGAACCCGCCAGGATCAGATGCCCGGTGGAAGAGATGGGAAGAAACTCTGTCAGGCCCTCGACCACCCCCATGATGGCGGCCTTGACCAACAATACGACATCCACTGGCGCTCCTTGAAATGACAGGCGGGATTATCGGCGCGCGGCAAGAGCGGCGGAAGATCCCGGAGCGCCATGGCACGGCGGCCTTCTCGCCTCGGCTCAAGCATCAATTCCATTGGTGCTCAGCAAGAAGATATATCGTTTTCGGTTATGCCTTTTGTTTTCTAAAGTCTGGGTCATGTCGAACTTCCACACCACGGCGACGCCATGACAGACACCCCTGCACGCATTCCTTTCCATCTTGCTTTTCCCGTCCGCGACATCGCGGAAGCCCGCGCTTTCTACGGGCAGCTGCTGGGCTGTCCTGAAGGGCGAAGCGCTCCGGAGTGGGTCGATTTCGATTTCTACGGCCATCAGATCGTCGCCCACCTGGCACCCGAGGAATGCGGCCACAGGGCGAGCAGTGCCGTCGACGGGCACGACGTCCCCGTTCGGCATTTCGGCGCCATCCTGCCCATGGACACATGGCAGGCGCTGGCAGACAAGCTGGCTGCGGTGCATACGAAATTCGTCATCGAACCGTACATCCGGTTCAAAGGCGAACCTGGCGAGCAGGCAACCATGTTCTTCCTGGACCCCTCGGGCAATGCCATCGAGATGAAGGCTTTCGCGGACCTGGGTTCGCTCTTCGCCAAGTGAGAACGCGCGATGAACCTTCCCTCACCACCCGCGCTGGCGTGACCGCGGTGCGCACGGCGCTTGCGGCTTCGGCCTCTGCACAAACCGATACCTTGAAAAAGATCAGGGAGTCGGCGACGGTCACGGTGGGCATTCGCGATGTATCCGGCGCCATGCCGTTCACGAAGGGGCTGTGCAACCCGACCGGCTTCAGGTGAAAATAGCAACCGGTGACGCCACGGACCCGCATTGCGCTCTTTCGAAACGGCACGGTGGCCAACCCGTTGGACTTTGCGCAAAAGAAGGGGCAGGCCCCGGAGATCGCGGCCCGGACGGACGGTCTGGTCATCACATCCGCCACGGCCGTGATCCGGGTCGACAGGGAAAAGGCTGCCATCGGAGCCGACCACGCCACCGCGGTATCCCTGCTATGGCGCTTTGGGACGGCGGAAGGCCAGCATTTGCGCCTTGGCCCCGGCGGGAGCCTTCACGCGGCCGATCTGCGAAGCCTCTGCCAGGCTGCGCGAGAAGTGGGCGACGAACGGCGAACGGCTCTGGGCCCGACGCTGGAGCAACCCGATTTCACGATGGAAGGTGTGTTCCTGCAGCGAGATCACACGCACGCCATCGGGCAACGGCAGGTGGGCTTCCACCAACGGAACCAATGCAACGCCCACCCCTTTCGATGCGAGATGAATGAGTCCGGGAATCTCATCCAGTTCGACGGCCTCATTGACCGCCAGGCCCTGGCGCCGCAGGAAACCTTCGACCATTCGGCCACCGAACGAGACCCGGTCGTAGCGAAGAAATGGCCGAGCCTGGATCAAGGTACGCCAATCCTTGCGCGCCGTCTCCTCCTTGGGAACGATCAGCACGAAGGGCTCGTGGACGAGCGATTGCCACGCCAGGTCGGAGGGCATGCCGAAAGGAGGGCGGATCATCACCGCGGCATCGATTTTTCCCGCGTCGAGATCGTCCATCAACCGCATGGAGACACCGGGAGATACATGCACGCGGACCTGCGGAAACAGGCGCCTCAGTCCCTCCAGCGCACGGGCCACAAGCGTCGGCTGCGCCGAGGCAATGGAGCCGATGCGCAGAACACCTTGCGTGGCGCTTTCATCGGGGGGATCACCGAGCCTTGAAAAGAGCGCGCAGATGACCTCCGCACGCTCGACAGTCGTCTGTCCGGCCGCATTCAGCGTTGCAGAGCGGCCGGTCCTGTCGAACAGGGGAAATCCCAACGCGTCCTCCAGCCGCTTGATCTGGCTGCTGACGGCCGACTGGGTCAGTCCGATCTGCTCCCCCGCTGACGCGAAGGTTCCGTATCTGCAAACCGCGATGAGGGTCTTGAGCTCGGGGATCATCTCCGAAGCATCCCAGAAATCGATGGAAAACCCAAAAAACCGCTGATTTTCTGGTGGCTCAGTCAGAGCGCCGCAGGAGAGCCCGCCTAGAAGTAGCCGTGCGACGGCACCTGCACCTCTTCATCATTGGCAGCACTGCCGGCCCCCACGGGCTCCTGCACCACGACCTGGTTTCGCCCGCCTTGCTTGGCCATGTACATCGCGGCATCGGCACGGGCGAAGAACTCGAGGGCAGTCTCACCCAGCACGTATTGGGTGACACCGATCGACACCGTCACCCGGCCCCGCAGGCGGGGGTTTTCCCAAGCGTGCGACTCCACCTGCACGCGGATGCGCTCGCAGGTGTTCAGCGCAGGCAGCAAGGGCGTCGCGGGAAAGATCACCAGGAATTCTTCGCCGCCGTATCGACCGAAGAAATCGTCAGCCCGCACAGCGCCCTGCCCCAGCTTAGCAAAGGTGCGAAGCACTTCGTCCCCCTCCAGGTGGCCCATTTCGTCGTTGATCCGCTTGAAGTGATCCAGATCCACCACGGCCAGGCAAAGCGGAATGCCGCTTTCGTCCGCCAACTGCTTTTGTTCTTCGAGGGCGGCCAGGACGGACCGCCGATTCAGGCATCCCGCCAGGGCATCACGGCGCGCGCTTTCGGTAATGGAGCGCACTTCGCTGCTTTTCTTTTGCAGCAACCGGTGCAACATGCGCACACGCCCCATCAACAGCACATAGGCGGGTAATGCCAGTGCCAGCGACACGATGTGCAGTACTTCCAGGCGCAGCAATGCGGCATTCTCGTCCTGGGCATAGTGCAAACCGCTGATCGCTCCGTAGACCGCAAGGATACCGACGCACACCGCCAGTGCCATGTTGCGCGACAGGGTGAACAGGCCATAGGCCATGACCACGAACAAAAACGGCGCCAGAGCGATCTGCGTGACGGGCTCCAGATAAAAAACCAAAAGCAATGCGCCCGCCGAGCCGATCACGATGGGCAACCGCATTTGGCGGTCGGCGAAATGCTCGTGGACACCCAAATAGAAAAGGCCCATGAAAGCGACCACCAGCAATGCGATGAGGGCCGCGACCACCAGCACCGTGGAAAGACCCACCACGCCCAAGGCAAAGTAAACCAGCACGCAAGCCAGATACAGCAAGCACAGCAGGACCGGCACCATCCGCGTGCGGGGACGGTCCATGCGCCGCCGCAGCATCAAGGCCACCCCTAGCTCCGACTGGGGTGAATGCGTGGAGGGCTCGAGTTCGTGCAACTCTTCGCTCATTGGAAACGCATCCGTATTTTCAAAGCGCATGCGCCGGCGGGCACGTAACGTGTCCCATAAATCCCTAAAACCCATGGAAGTGTTTCCTTACGATCGAACCGATGCTCGCGCCTTGACCAGTGATAAGCAAAATTTCATTGCCAATATTACATATTGGTTCATTCAGGACAATAGTCGAAGCGCAATAGATAGGCTTTCTCGACATCCCATTCAGGAAATCGAGACAGTGGGCGGTTTAAAACGGACCTTGCCTACAAGCCTTTACTCAATAAAACAGTAAGACAGCAGCCCGTAGCACGGCAACGCGCGCCCCGGCGCGGGCTCCGAGCGTAACTGGGTCGCGCGCTCTCCTTTCAACGAATGCGAACCGAGTTGCGCGGTAAACACCCGTTGGCGATTGGAAAGAGCGGCAGCTTAAAGGTCAAAGGAGGTTGCTTGGTTTCCCAGTCACGGATCCAACCCGTAAGAAGCCATCAAAAACCATATGAAACACATATACTTCACATACGTTTCGTATAGAGGTGACTGATGGGAATCGTCAAAATTTCGGATCTGATGCACGAAAACCTGCGCGTGGCAGGCAACGCACTCAGCCGATCGATCAATGCGCAGGCCGAGCACTGGATGCGCGTCGGCATGCTCACCGAGCTGTATCCGGAGTTGAACCACCGGGAAATCTGCCAACTGCTGATCCGCGCCGAGCTCGCCGGGGGACTGGACATCTCGGTGGCTGCAGCGGCCTCCTCGGGCAAGCCCGCCCCCTCCTCGCCCGGGCAACACTGATGGCCAGCGACATTCGCATCAAGTCGGCCGAGCAGATCGCGATGGCCCGGCAGGCGGGGCAACTGGCCGCGGAGGTCCTCAGCATGGTGGCACCCCACGTCGTGCCCGGCGTGAGCACCGAGGCGCTCGACCGCATCTGCCATGACCACATCGTGAATGTCCAGGGCGCCATTCCAGCCAACGTGGGCTACCAGGGGTACCCCAAGACCATCCTGACCTCCGTCAACCAGGTGGTTTGCCATGGCATCCCTTCGCCCGACAAGATCCTGAAGCAGGGCGACATCGTCAACATCGATGTCGCCGTCATCAAGGATGGATGGTTCGGCGACACCAGCCGCATGTACTTCGTCGGCGCCCCCAGTGCCTTGGCCCGGCGCCTGGTGGAGACGACCTATGAAGCCCTGCGGGCGGGCATCCAGCAGGTCCGACCCGGAGGGACGCTGGGCGACATTGGCCATGCCATCCAGTCCGTGGCTCACCGGGAGCACTTCAGCGTGGTGCGCGAGTACTGCGGACACGGCATCGGTCAGGTCTATCACGAAGATATGCAAGTGCTGCACTACGGCCGCCGCGGAGAGGGGCTGCGGCTGGAACCGGGCATGGTTTTCACCATCGAGCCGATGCTCAACGCGGGCAGACGCGAGACCCGGCAACTGTCCGATGGGTGGACCGTGGTGACGAAGGACCGATCCCTCTCCGCCCAGTGGGAACACATGGTGGCGGTCACGCCCGAGGGGTACGAGGTGCTCACCGCCTGGCCCGAAGGGACGGGCACCTACCCGCCCCTGACCGCCGGCAAGCCAGGTCCCTGATCCCAGCCCAGCGGCCCCTCTACCTCAGAATGGGCGTGACGCCGGGAAGCTCGCACGCATAGATCGCATTGCGCAGGGCGGCAATGACCTCGTAGCGGGGAAAGCTCCTGCGCCAGGCCAGCACGATCCGACGCACGGGTGGCGGCTGGCCGGATTCCTGCTGGATGGGCAGGTAGCGGATCTGGTTGTCGTCGTTGCGGCGGCGCTTTTCGGCGGGATGCTCATCGTCCTTGCGCCGCTTGTAGCCCGAGTGCATCTGGTCCTGCGGCACCGACAGGCGCGGCACGAGGGTAATGCCCATGCCGCGCGAGACCATGTGCTTGATGGTTTCCAGCGAGTAGCCTTCGAAGGTGTGGCTCACCCCTTCCGCATCGCCCAGGGCCGGCGCGGCCTCCGGGCTCAGTGCTTCCAGGTGTTCCCGCAAACTCTCGTCCGCTTCCAGCAGCAGCAGCGTCTCGCCCTGCAGTTCGGTCGTGGAGACGCTTTCACGCCGGGCCAGGATGTGCGAGGCAGGCACCGCCGCGATCAGGGGTTCGTCGTACAGGGCCGCCTTGGCCAGCCCGGTGGAGCGAAAGGGCTCGGCCATGATGGCGCAATCGATCTCCCCCGTGCCCAGCATTTCGATCAGCCGCTCCGTGAAGCTGCCCTTGAGAATGAGCTCCATCTGCGGCGTGCGGGCTTTGGAGTGGTGCACCAGCTCGGGCAGCAGATACGGACCGACGGTATAGGACACGCCGATCTTGATCGTGCCGGCCAGCGGGTCCTTGCCGCGCTGGGCGATTTTCTGGATGGCGGCCGCATGCTCGAGGATCCGCCGGGCCTCGTAGACGATCTCCTCACCCACCGGCGTGACCGACACCTGTCCCGCCGTGCGCTCGAACAGCTTGAGTTCCAGTTCCTCTTCCAGCTTCTTGATGGCCATCGACAGCGAGGGCTGGGAGACATTGCAAAGGTGGGCTGCGCGGCTGAAACGCTTTTCCTGCGCAAGGGCGACGATGTACTTGAGTTCGGTGAGCGTCATTGTCTGGGGCGAAAAGGGACGGCAGCTGGGGTGAATCGGTTTAACACCAATCCATGAAGCAAGTATTACGCTGATTTCATTGCGCCGACTGAATACGCCGATGCGGGCATCGCGTCATTGCCTGCGCCAGGACCGGGGGTGCACCGGGGGCACGGTAGCACCCTCCTGGCCACCGCTGGTTTCCAACCGCTTCACCAGACGCTCACTGCGCCCCTGCCCCGCCTTCCCACCGCGCCTGCCATCCCCCACCCAGCGCCTGCACCAGCGTGGCGGCCGCCAGCTGCCGGTTCACCTGCAGCTGCAGCAGCGCGCGCCGTGCCGACAGCGCGGTGACCTGGGCCGTCACCACCTCGGTGTAGCTCACCTGGCCCTCGCGGTAGCGGTTCAGCAGTTGCTGCTCGGTGAGGTTGGCGGCCGACACGGCTTCCTGGCGCAAAGGCTCCTGCGCCTGCAGCGTGCGCAGCACGGTGAGCTGGTCCTCCACGGCCTGGAAGGCGGTCAGCACCGTCTGGCGGTAGGTGGCCGCGCGGGCGTCGCGGGCGGCCTCGGCCCCTTCCACCCGGGCGGCGATGGCGCCGCCGTCGAACACCGTCTGCGCCACCGACAGCCCCAGCGACCACAGCGCGCCGGAGGCGCTGAACAGATCGCCCACGCTGGTGCCGCTGCGGCCCAGCGAGGCCGTGAGGCTCAGGCTGGGGTAATAGGCCGAGCGCTGCACGCCGATCTGCGCATTGGCCGCGGCCACCGCACGTTCGGCCGCGGCAATGTCGGGACGGCGCTGCAGCAGGGTCGACGGAATGCCTGCGGGCACCTCGGGGGCCCGCATGTTCCAGGGCGCGGGTGGCAGCGTGAACGAGGCCGGTGCCACCCCCGTCAGCACGGCGATGGCGTGTTCGTAGCGGGCGCGGTTTTGCTGCATGGTGGCGAGATCCGCGCGCGCGTTGGCCAGTTGGGTGCGGGCCTGCAGCACGTCGGAGTTGGCCACCACGCCAGCGGCGTAGCGGTTCTGGGCGATCTGCAGGCTGCGCTCGTAGCCCTGCACGGTGGCCTGCAGCAGGTCGATTTCGGCATCGGCTTCGCGCAGCTGGAAATAGGCCGACACCAGCGAGCCCACGGCGGACAGCCGGGCGGAAGCCAGATCGGCTTCGCTGGCCTGGGCATTGGCGCTGGCGTTGTCCACTGCACCGCCCAGGCGCCCCCACAGATCGGGTGCCCAGTCCGCACCCAGTGCCGCCTGGGTGGTGGTACCGCGGCGGGTGGAGCCCTCGCCGCCCGCGCGCGAGCCGCTGCCCGACAGGCTGACCGAGGGCAACAGGCCGGCGCGCTGCTCGCGCACCAGCGCCTGCGCCTGGGCGTAGGCCGCCACGGCGGCCGCGATGTTCTGGTTGGACAGTTGCACCTGCGAGGCGAGGCGGTTCAGGTCGTCGTCCTGGAACAGCGTCCACCAGTCGCCGCGGTCGATCGCATCGGCGGGCGCGGCGGGCTGCCACACCGCCCCCGCTTCCTTGAAGGCGGTGGGCAGGGGCAGTTCGGGGCGCTGGTACACGGGCGCCACGGAGCAGGCGGCCAGGGGCAGCAGCGCGCCCAGGCAGGCCACGCGCACGGCGCGGGGTGCCCAGGCAAGGGAGGGAAAAGCGGATGTCATGGTTGTTGCAGTGGAGACGCAGCGGCACCCGCAGGCGGGGCCGCGCGGCTCAGTTGGTGTTCGTTGGCGGAGCGGCGGCGCAGCTTGTCCAGCAGCACGTAGACCACCGGGGTGGTGAGCAAGGTCAGCAGCTGGCTGGCGATCAGGCCGCCGATGATGGCCACGCCCAGCGGCTGGCGCAACTCGGAGCCCTGCCCGAAGCCGATGGCCAGCGGCAAGGCGCCCAGCGCGGCCGCCAGCGTGGTCATCAGGATGGGACGAAAGCGCAGCATGCAGGCCTCGCGCACCGCCTCCAGCGCCGACAGGCCCCGGGCACGCTCGGCCTCCAGCGCGAAGTCGATGATGAGGATGGCGTTCTTCTTCACGATGCCGATCAGCAAGAACACGCCGATGAGCGCGATGATGGTGAACTGCATGTTGAACAGCAGCAGCGCCAGCACCGCCCCCACGCCGGCCGAGGGCAAGGTGGTCAGCACGGTGATGGGGTGGATCAGGCTTTCGTACAGCACGCCCAGCACAATGTAGATCACCACGATGGCCGCCAGGATCAGGAAGAACTGCTGCGACTGCGATTGCTGGAACCCGAGGGCCGTGCCCTGGAAGCTGCCGCGCACGTTGGTGGGCATGGCGATGTCGGCCTCTGCCTGCTCGATGACCTGCCGCGCCTGGCTCAGCGAGGTGTTCCCGTCCAGGTTGAACGAGATCGTCGTGGCCAGTTCGCCGTCCTGGTGGTTGATGGAGGTGGGCGAGGCCCGCTCCACCACCTTGGCGATGGCGCTCAACGGAACCATGGTCGATGCGGTGTTGCTCAGCACCTGCCCCGTAGAGGCGCCGCGCTGGCCCGGATTGGCGGCCGTGCCGGTGGCCCCGGTCGGGTTGGACGCCACGAAGATGTCGGCCAGCGCCGGCGGGCCCTTGGTGTATTCCGGCGCCCACTCCATGATGACGGAGTACTGGTTCAGCTCGCCGTAGATGGTCGCCACAGAGCGCTGGCCGAAGGCGTTGTAGAGCGCGCTGTCGATGGCCGAGGCGCTCACGCCCAGGCGCGAGGCGCTGGCCCGGTCCACCTCCACATAGGTCTCCACGCCGTTGTCGGCCTGGTCGGTGTCCACGTCGGTCAGCAGCTCTTCCTGCTTCAGGCGCTCGGCCAGGCGCGTGGCCCACAGCCGCATGTCGGCCAGGTTGTCGCTCTTGAGGGTGTACTGGTAGGTCGAATTGCTGGAGCGCCCGCCCATGCGCAGGTCCTGCACCGGGCTCAGGAACACCTGCAGGCCGGTGATCTGCGCCAGCTGCGGCCGCAGGCGCCCGATCACGGCGTTGCTGCTGTCGGCGCGTTCGCCCACGGGCTTCAGGTTTACGAACAGAAAGCCCCCGCCCGCCCGCCCGCCACCGGAAAAGCCCACCACCGTGTCCACCGCCGGATCGTTGCGGATGATGCCCACCGCCTGGCGCAGCTTGCGCGCCAGGGCGTCGGAGGAGATGCTCTGGTCGGCCCGCAAGCCGCCGTTGAGCTGGCCGTTGTCCTGCTGCGGAAAGTAGCCCTTGGGAATCTTGGTGAACAGGTACACGTTGAGCCCGATCACCGCCAGCAGCACCAGCATGACCAGCGCCTTGCTCGCCAGCGCCCAGTCCAGGCTGTGGGCGTAGCCGCGCAGCATGCCGTCGTAGCCCCGCTCGGCCCAGCGCGCGAAGCGGCCGGGGGGCTTGGCCTGGGCGGGGTCTTCCGAGCGCAGCAGCCACGCGCACATCATCGGCGTGGTGGTGAGCGAGATCACCAGCGAGATCGCCACCGCCACCGACAGCGTGACCGCGAATTCGCGGAAAAGGCGCCCCACCTGCCCGTCCATGAACAGCAGCGGGATGAACACCGCCACCAGCGACAGGCTGATCGACAGCACCGTGAAACCCACCTCGCGCGCGCCCAGCAGCGCCGCGGCCATGCGGTCCATGCCGGCCTCGATGTGGCGGCTGGTGTTCTCCAGCACCACGATGGCGTCGTCCACCACGAAGCCGGTGGCCACCGTGAGGGCCATCAGGCTCAGGTTGTTCAGGCTGAAGCCCAGAAAATACATGATGCCGAAGGTGCCCAGCAGCGACACCACCGTGGCCACCGCCGGAATGACCGTGGCGCGCACCTTGCGCAGGAACAGGCCCACCACCAGCACCACCAGCGCGATGGAGACCATGAGCGTGAACTCGATCTCGCGCAGCGACGAGCGGATGGAATTGGTGCTGTCCGACGCCACCGACACCTGGATGTCCTGCGGCAGCTGCGCCTGCAGGTCGGGCAGCAGCGCGCGCACGCCGTCCACCGTGTCGATGATGTTGGCGCCCGGCTGGCGCGTGATGAGCACGATGATGGCCGGGTCGCCGTTGAACAGACCCAGCGTGCGCGTGTTCTCCACGCCATCGACCACGCGCGCCACGTCGCCCAGCCGCACGGCGGCGTTGTTGCGCCAGGCGATCACCAGCGAGGCGTAGTCGGACGCCTTGCGCGAGGGCGAAGGCGTGTAGATCTGCAGGCGCTTGCCATCGCCTTCGATGGCGCCCTTGGGCCGGTTGGCGTTGGAAGCCTGGATGGCCGCACGCACGTCCTCGGTGCTGATGCCGTAGCGGTTGAGCGCGAACGGCAGCAGCTCCACGCGCACCGCGGGCAGCGAGCCGCCGCCGATCTCGACCTCGCCCACGCCCGCCACCTGCGAGATGCGCTGGCTCACCACGTTGGAGACCGCGTCGTAGATCTCGCCCGGCGTGCGGGTCTTGGAGGTCAGCGTGAGGATGATGACGGGCGCATCCGCCGGATTGCGCTTGCGGTAGGTGGGGTTGCTGCGCAGCGTGGCCGGCAGGTCCACGCGCGATGCGTTGATGGCCGCCTGCACCTCGCGCGCGGCGCTGTCGATGTTGCGGCTCAGATCGAACTGCAGGCTCACGCGGGCCGAGCCGGTCGAGCTGCTGGAGGTCATCTCGTTCACCCCCGCGATCACGCCCAGCCGGCGCTCCAGCGGCGTGGCCACGCTGGTGGCCATGGTCTCGGGGCTGGCGCCCGCGAGGCTGGCCGACACCGAGATGGCCGGGTAGTCCACCTGAGGCAGCGGGGCCACCGGCAGCACGAAGAACGCGGCGATGCCCGCCAGCGCCATGCCGATGGTCAGCAGCACGGTGGCGACAGGGCGCTCGACGAAGGGGCGCGACAGGTTCATGGCGTGGGCCCGGAGGGCGCCGCGCCGGACTGCACGGGCGCGGCGGCCGTGCCCCGGCCCGTCCAGCGGCGGCCCAGCCGGTCGAAGGCCAGGTAGATCACCGGCGTGGTGAACAGCGTGAGCATCTGGCTCAGCACCAGGCCGCCGAAGATGGATAGCCCCAGCGGCCGGCGCAGCTCGGCCCCCTCGCCCCAGCCCAGCATGAGCGGCAACGCGGCGAACAGCGCGGCCAGCGTGGTCATCAGGATCGGGCGAAAGCGCAGCAGCGCCGCCTGGTGGATGGCCTCTTGCGGAGCCATGCCCTGCTGGCGCTCGGCGTCGATGGCGAAGTCGATCATCATGATCGCGTTCTTCTTGACGATGCCGATCAGCAGGATGATGCCGATGATGCCGATCACCCCCAGGTCGTTGCCCGTCACCATGAGCATCAGCAAGGCCCCCACGCCGGCCGAGGGCAGCGTGGACAGGATGGTCAGCGGGTGGATGTAGCTCTCATACAGCACGCCCAGCACGATGTACACGCACACCATGGCCGCGAGGATGAGCCACAGCTGGCTGGACAGCGATTTTTCGTAGGCGCCCGCTGCCCCGAGGAACTGCATCGACAGCCCCGCCGGCACGCCGATCTCCTGCGCCGCCGCGCGGATGGCATCGACCGCGTTGCCCAGCGACACACCTTCAGCCCGGTCGAAGCCCAGCGTGGCGGCCGGGTACTGCGCCACGCGGGTGACCTGCAGCGGTGCGAGCTGCTCGCGGATGGTGGCCACGGCGGACAGCGGCGTGGGCGTGCCGCCGCCCGTGCGCAACTGCAGGGTGCCCAGCGCCTCGGGGCTGTCCAGATGCTCCTGCTGCGCCTCCAGGATCACGCGGTACTGGTTGGTCTCGGTGAAGATGGTGGAGACGATGCGTTGGCCGAACGCGCTGTAGAGCGTGTCGTCCACCGAACTGGCCGTGACCGACAGGCGCGAGGCCGTGTTGCGGTCGATGTCCACGTAGGCCGACAGGCCCTGCGCGCCCGCATCCGACGTGGCGTTGCGCACCTGGGGCACCGTGCGCAGGCGCTCCACCAGTTGGTTCGTCCATTCGTTGACCTGCGCCGAATCCACCCCGCCGATTGACAGGCGGTACTCGGTGGGCCCGGTCTCGGCGTCGATGGTCAGGTCCTGCGTGGGCTGCAGGTACAGCGTCACGCCGGCCACGGCGCGCACGCGGTCGCGCAGTCGCTGCATGACGGCCTCCTGCCCGCCTCGGTCGGCCTTCAGGTTGATCAGCATGCGCCCGGCGTTCAGCATGGTGTTGTTGGCCGCGTCCACCCCGATGAAGGAGCTGAGCGACTGCACGTCCGGATCGGCCAGGATGGCGCGGGCCGCGGCCTGCTGCAGCTCGCTCATGCGGGCGTACGACACGTCCTGCGAGGCCTCCACGCGCGCCTGCAGCTGGCCCGTGTCCTGCGTGGGAAAGAGCCCCTTGGGAATCACCACGTACAGCAGCGCCGTGAGCGCCATCGTGAGCAGCGCCACCACCAGCGTGGCGCCCTGGCGGCGCAGCACCCACTGCAGCCAGATGTCGTAGCGCGCGATCACGCGGTCGAAGCCGCGCTGCACCGCGCCGCCGAAGCCACGCCGCTCGCCGTGCGGCGGCTCGGGTTTCAGCCAGCGCGCCGACATCATGGGCACGAGCGTGAGCGACACCACGGCCGAGATCAGGATGGTGAGCGCCAGGGTCACCGCGAACTCGCGGAACAGCCGCCCCACCACATCGCTCATGAACAGCAGCGGAATCAGCACCGCGATCAGCGACACCGTGAGCGAGATGATGGTGAAGCCGATCTGCGTGGCGCCCTTGAGCGCGGCCTGGAACGGCGGCTCGCCCTCCTCGATGTAGCGGGCGATGTTCTCGATCATTACGATGGCATCGTCCACCACGAACCCGGTGGCGATGGTGAGCGCCATCAGGCTCAGGTTGTTCAGGCTGTAGCCCAGCAGGTACATCACGCCGCAGGTGCCGATGAGCGAGATCGGCACCGCCAGGCTGGCGATCACCGTGGCGCGAAGGCTGTGCAGGAAAAAGAAGATCACCAGCACCACCATCAGCACGGCCAGCACCAGTTCCATCTCCACGTGGTGCACCGATGCGCGGATGCCGGTGGTGCGGTCCGACAGCACCTCCACCTTCAGCGAGGCGGGCAGCCCGGCCTGCAGCTCGGGCAGCTGCTTCTTGATGTTGTCCACCGTGGCGATCACGTTGGCGCCCGGCTGGCGCTGCACGTTCAGGATGATGGCGGGGGTCTCGTTGGCCCAGGCGCCCAGGCGGTTGTTCTCGGCGCTGTCCACCACGCGGGCCACGTCGGTCATGCGCACGGGCGCGCCGTTCTTCCAGGTGACGATGAGGTTCTTGTAGTCGGCCACCGTCACCAGCTGGTCGTTGGCGTTGATGCTGTAGGAGCGCTGCGGCCCGTCGAAGCTGCCCTTGGCGCTGTTGGCGTTGGCCGAGGTGATGGCCGTGCGCAAGGTGTCGAGCCCGATGCCGTACGAGGCCAGCGCCTTGGTGTCGGCCTGGATGCGCACGGCCGGCCGCTGCCCGCCGGCCAGGCTGACCAGGCCCACGCCGGGCACCTGGCTCATCTTCTGCGCCAGGCGCGTGTTCACGAGGTTCTGCACTTCGGTGAGCGGCAGTGTGTCGGAGCTGACGGCCAGCGTGAGCACCGGCGCATCGGCCGGGTTCACCTTGGCATACACCGGCGGCGCAGGCAGGTCGGTGGGCAGCAGCGACGATCCGGCGTTGATGGCGGCCTGCACCTCCTGCTCGGCCACGTCGAGCGCCAGCCCCAGGCCGAACTGCAGCGTGACGATGGACACGCCCGAGGCGCTGGTGGACGACATGCGCGCCAGCCCCGGCATCTGCCCGAACTGGCGCTCCAGCGGCGCACTCACGGTGCGGCTCATGACCTCGGGGCTGGCCCCGGGGTAGAGGGTCTGCACCTGGATGGTGGGGTAGTCCACCTCCGGCAGCGCCGACAGGGGCAGCAGCTTGAAGCCGACCAGGCCGGCCAGCACGATGGCCACCATCAGCAGCGCAGTGGCGACGGGTCTTTCGATGAACGGACGCGACGGACTCATAAGTGGGGCCGGGCGGTCGTCAAGGGGTCTGCGGGGCGGAGGCCCCGGGCTGGGCGCCCTCCTGCGGCGGGCGCTGGCGGCGCTCGCCCTCCGGTCCACGGCCCTCCCCACGGGGGCCGAAGCCCCGGGCCTCGCCCTCCCCGCGCGGGCCCGAGGCCCGTGCGCGGCGCGGCTGGGCACCGGCGGCGCCGCTGGCTGCGGAGGCCGGGCCGCGCGCGCCCTGCAGCTGCACGGTGGCACCGTCCTTCAAACGGTCGCCGCCTTCGGTCACCACGCGCTCGCCGGCCTTCAGGCCCTCGGTGACGGCCATCAGCCCCACCGTCGCCTGGCCACGCTTGACCTTGCGCAGCGACACCGTGCGGTCTTCGTTGATGACATAGACGAAGTCGCCATTGGCGCCCGTGCGCACCGCCGTCACCGGCACCACCACGGCCGGCACCTCGCGCAGCAGGAGCTGCACGTTCACGAACTGGTTGGGAAACAGCGCACCGTTGGCGTTCTCGAACCGGGCCTTGGCCTTGACCGTGCCCGTGGTGGTGTCCACCAGATTGTCCAGCGTGGAAAACTGCCCCTTGCCCACCTCGGTGGTGCGGGTGCGGTCGAACGCCGTCACGGCCAGCGGCTGCGCGCCCTGCTGCGACGCCTGCACGTCGGTCACACGGTCCTGGGGCACCGAGAACTGCACATCGATCGGCGTCATCTGCGTGATGGTGGCGATGCCCGTGGCCTCGCCGGCACTCACGTAGTTGCCGGCGTCCACCGTGCGCAGGCCGATGCGGCCCGTGGCGGGCGAGGTGACGCGGGTGTAGTCGAGGTTCAGGCGCGCGGTCTTCTCCTGGGCGAGGTCGGTCATCACCGTGCCCTGCAGCTGCTTGACCAGCGCGGCCTGGGTGTCCACATCCTGGCGCGCGATCGAGTCCTGCGACAGCAGCGTGCGGTATCGCTCCAGGGTGATGCGGGCATTGTCGAGCTGCGCCTCATCGCGCTGGCGCGTGCCCTGCGCCTGCATCAGGGCCTGCTCGTAGGGGCGCGGGTCGATCTGCGCCAGCACCTGGCCCTTCTTGACCATCTGCCCTTCGGTGAACAGCACCTGGGTGAGCACGCCCGACACCTGCGGGCGCAGGGTGACCGTGGTGACCGGCGTGACCGTCCCTAGCGCGTCGATGACCACCGGCAGCGACGCCTGCCGTGCAGTGGCCTCGCCCACCGTGACCATGGCCCGCCCGCCGCCGCCGAAACCGGGCCCGCCCGGCCCCCCGGGACCGCCAGGGCCTGCCGGCGCGCCCGCCCCCCCGGGACCGCCCGCGCCCCGCATCGCTCCCGCCGGGGCGGTGCTGCGCTGCACCAGATACCAGGCGCCGCCGCCCAGCAGGGCCACCACGGCCAGCATCAGCAGCGTGCCGAGCCAGCGCGACCGCCGCGAGGGCGGCCGGTGGGCGGAAGGCGGCGGGTTGGGAACGGGCGCGTCGTGTGGGTGTGGATTCATGGAAATGGCTGGCGTGGCGTGTCGCGGAAAAAGCCCGTCCCGGGCGGCCGGCGGGGCAGCACGGGGGGCACGCCGAATCGTAGGGGCTCCGCGTACCGATTGTCTGGCTGCTGTGCGAAGAAAGGTAAATCTGTCGCCCGGCGCAGCGGTTCGCGCCGCGCGGCGGGCGGTTCGTCGCATGGCGCTGGCCGGACCGGGCGGCCGGGCGCACAGTGCGGCCATTCCTTCCCCGACCACCCCGATCCCCAAGGAGCTGCCATGCCCGCTTTCCACACCCCCGACGATCTCGCCCCCCAGGACGACCTGGACCGCCTGGCCCGCAAGCGGGCCGGTGCCAAGATGGGCTGGCTGCTGCACGCCTGCGTGTACCTGTGCGTCAACCTGGCGCTGGCCGCCCTCGCCGCCTACCAGGGGCGCCACTGGGCGGTGTTTCCCGCGCTGGGCTGGGGCCTGGGCCTGGCGATCCATGGCGCGGCGGTGTGGCTGGCGCTGCCGGGCGGGCCGCTGCACGCCCGCCTGCTGGAGCGCGAGCGCGCCGCCCTGCGCCAGGCCCTGCAGCGGCGCTGACCGGGCGCACGGCCGCCGCCAGGAGTGCCCCCACAATCGGCCCACCAGAAGCTTTTCCTTTCTCCAGCGCCGCCATGCAGCACTTCAGCCTTCGCCAATCCATTCGCCACGGGCTGGTGATCGCCGCGTTCTGCGCCGCCATCGCCGGCATCCAGCTCGCCTACGGCCGGGGACCGTGGGACGTGCAGCTCGTGTACTCCCTGGCCATCGGCCTGCCGAGCTGGCTGCTGATCGACATCGGCCGCCTGTGGCTCTCACGCCATAGCCCCATCCCGTGGCCCCTGGGCTGGCGCGGCTGGGCGCTGGTCGCGGTGGGCGGCTCCATCGGCTTTCAGTTCGGCTCGGCCCTGGGCGATGCCTACCGCGAGAGCATGCACCCCGGCCTGACCCTGGCGTCGGCAGGCGGCCCCAGTTCGGCCATGGTGACGACGGTGCTGGCGTGCCTGGCGCTGTCGTTCTTCTTCTACGCCCAGGGCAAATCGCGCTTTCTGGAAGGCAAGATCGCCGAGGTCGAACGCGACGCCGCCGAGGCGCGCCTCAAACTGCTGGAGGCGCAGCTGGAGCCGCACATGATGTTCAACACCCTGTCCAACCTGCGCGTGCTGATCGCCGCCGACCCGCCCCGCGCCCAGGCCATGCTGGACCACCTGATCGACTACCTGCGCGCCACGCTCGGCGCCTCGCGGGCCACGCTGCACCCGCTGGCCGACGAATTCGCCCGGCTGCGCGACTACCTGGAACTGATGTCGGTGCGCATGGGCCCGCGCCTGGCCTACACGCTCGACCTGCCCGAAGCGCTCGCCCGCGTGCCCGTGCCGCCGCTGCTGCTGCAGCCGCTGGTGGAAAACGCCATCCGCCACGGCCTGGAGCCGAAGGTGGAAGGCGGCAGCATCCACATCGCCGCCCGGCCATTGCCCGACGGCCTGCTGGAACTGCTGGTGCAGGATTCGGGCGCCGGGCTGGCCGCGGGCGGCACCGCACCGCCCGGGCCACCCGGCCCGGCGCGCCAGAGCTTCGGGCTGCAGCAGGTGCGCGAGCGGCTGCACACGCTGTACGGCGAGCAAGGCACTATTAATTTGATAGCACAACGCCCTAGTGGAACATGCGCCAGGGCCGTATTTCCCTTTAATCCCCCGCTGCCATGAACCTGCCGCCCTACCGCGCGCCCCGCGCCCTGATCGCCGAAGACGAACCGCTGCTGGCCGCCGCCCTGCGCCAGGAGCTGGCCCGGGCCTGGCCGGACCTTCAGATCGCCGCCACCGTGGGCGACGGGCTCGCGGCCGTGCAGCAGGCGCTGGACCTGCGGCCCGACGTGCTGCTGTTCGACATCCGCATGCCGGGCCAGAGCGGCCTGGAGGCGGCCGCCGAGCTGGCCGACGCCTGGCCGGCCGACACGCCCTTTCCCGCGCTGGTGTTCGTGACCGCCTACGACCAGTACGCCGTGCAGGCCTTCGAGGCCCAGGCCGTGGACTACCTGCTCAAGCCCGTGCAGCCCGAGCGGCTGCGCAAGGCCGTCCAGAAGCTGCAGGCCACCCTCGCACGGCAGGCCGCGCCCGCCGCGCTGGACTTCGAGGCCACGCTGGCCCGCCTGCGCGCACTGGTGGCGCTGCCCGGGGCCGCTGCGCCGGGCATGGCCGGTGCGGCGGCGCACCCCGCCCCGCTCACCGTCATCCAGGCCAGCAGCGGCGCGCAGATCCACCTGGTGCCGGTGGCGGACGTCGTGGTGTTCGAGGCGGCCGACAAGTACGTGCGCGTGCTGACCGCCACGCAGGAGTACCTGATCCGCACGCCCCTCAAGGAACTGGCTGCCCAGCTCGACGCGAACACCTTCTGGCAGGTGCACCGCGGCACCCTGGTGCGCGCCAGCGCCATCGCCTCAGCCGTGCGCGACGAATCAGGACGGCTGCACCTGCGCATGCGCGAGCGGCCTGAAACCCTGGCGGTGAGCCGGCTCTACGCCCACCGGTTCAAGGCGATGTAGCGCGCGAAAGCCGAGGCGATGCTGCCCAGCAGCAAGCGCCGCCGGCCCGCCGAATCCAAAGGTCAGCGGTTGGCCGCGAGCAGCAGCCCGCCGGCGCCCATGAAGAATCCGCCCGTCGCCTTGTTCAGCCGCACCACGCCGCGCTGCGAGCGGATCACCCGGCGGATCTGCCGCCCGCCCGTGGCGTACACGGCGGTGGAGACGAACTCGGCCATCAGGTACACCGAGCCCAGCACCAGGAACTGGTGCGCCGCGGGCTGGGCGGGGTCGATGAACTGGGGAAACACCGCGGCGAACAGGATGATCGCCTTGGGATTGGTGATGCCCAGCAGGAACTCCTGCAGGATCAGCGAGCGCATCGGCACCGCGGCCGCCGAGGGCGTGGCCTCGCTGCCCTCCACCAGTTCCAGCCCGCCGAACTCCCGGCTGCGCCACGCCTTCCAGCCCAGCCAGAACAGGTAGCACGCCCCCACCCATTTCACGACCGTGAAGGCCGCCTCGGAGGCCAGCAGCATCGCGCCCAGACCCACGGCGGACACCGTCAAGAAGATGGCGAACGCCGCCGCACGCCCGATGGTGGCCACCAGCGCCGTGCCCACACCGGCCCGGATGCCGTTGTTCAGGCCGCAGAAATTGTTGGGGCCGGGCGTGAGCGCGATCGCCACGGCCACGGGTGCGAAAAGAAGGGCGTCCATACCAGGCTCCTGAATGGCAACGGAAGGGAAAGAAACAAAAAGGCAACAGCGCAGAAGGATCGCAGTGTAGGCGGGGAAGGCCCCGGCTGCGAGCCCGCGCGGCGGCGGGTGGCGCACGGCGTTGCCGGGACCCTCAGGGCAAATCGATGACCGCGTTCCACGGCACGCCCGCGAGCGCATCGTAGTGCGCCACCAGCACGATGCCCGGCCCGGCCTGCGCCGCCCTCTGCGCCAGCACCTGCTGCAGGTACTGCACCGAGGGACGGTCCAGGCCGGCCACCGGCTCGTCCACCAGCACCAGCGGCGCCCCGCACGCGAAAGCGGCCGACAGCAGCGCCTTGCGCCGCGTGCCGGTGGACAGCTGGTCCATGGCCTTGGGCAGGTGGCTTTCCAGCCCGAACCCCGCCACGTGCGCTTGTAGCGCCGAAGCGTCCCATGCCGGATGGCGGCCGGCCAGCGCACCGAACCATGCCGCCGGGCTGGTGCCATCGAGCGCCGTCGCGCGCGGGTCGGCCCAGAACACCGCGCCCGACTCCTTCGCGGCCCGGTCGCTGCACGGCTGCCCGTTCCGCCAGACGGTGCCGCCCTGGGGTTGCAGTTCCCCGGCCAGCAGGCGCAGCAGCGTGGTCTTGCCCGAGCCCTCGTCGCCCCGCACCAGCGTCGCGCCCGGCGCGGCATGGGCGGTGAAGCCGTCGAATACGGCCGGGCTCTGCGCGTGGGCAAAGCGCAGGCCGTCGCACAGCAAGGTGGCAGAGGGTGTCGTCGAGTCGGGCATGGCGGGGTTCACAGGAGCGAAGGGTGGTCGAGGGAGCCGCCCACATGCGTGGGCGCTGCACATTCTGTGGCAAAGCGCGGCCAAACCTGCCCGAAAATGCCCCCTGCCGGGCCGCCCCCGGCGCCTTCCTTCCACAAACCTGAAACCCATGACCCTGCGCTACCTGGAATTCGACTACAGCGAGGACGACGAAGGCACCGGCACCTGGGATGCCATGGCCAGCGTGACCGAAGAGCACCTGCCGGCCCTGCACGCGGAGATCGCACAGGTGCTGGGCTGGGCCCACTCCACTTTCCCGAACCAGAACGGCGCCATCGAGGACGGCGCCGCCTGGGACTACGACCTGCAGGCCGTGCGGGAGGTCTCCGCCGTGCAGTCCCTGGTTTTCGACGAGGCCACCCGGCGCCTCGTTTCCACCGCCGGCAAGCCCGCAGCACCGCGGCATACGGTGACGCTCTCGATCAGCGGTAACGCGGCGTTCTGCGAGGAGTTCCGACCGCGCTTCGGAGGCGAGTGAGCACCCGATGAAGCCGTGAGCGCGGGCCAGCGATCCCCGACCGTCATCCCCATTGCGCATGCCGCTATCATCCCGCGGCCTGCGAAGACGGGCAGAAAAAAAGGGAGGTGAATCGTGAGCGTGGCATTCAAAGACCCGTGCGATTCGCCATGTCACGGCATCACGAATCGAATTTCAATGGCATGGACACAATGGCTGCGGAGCGAGCCCGCAGAACCCGTGGTCAACGGGCGAATGCAATATGGACCAGGAAAGGGAATGATCAAACAGGTCTTCGAAGGCCTCGATGCTTCGCAAAAGAGGGTCCGAAAAATCGCGACCATCGACCCGATCAGGAAGAAGATCATCCTGATCCAGCCCGGGGATAAGGTGCTCTATCAATCCGGACTCAGGGAAAAGGGTGTTGCGGGTTATGTGTATGTATTTGCCCATGCCACAGCAAAAAGCATTCAGGGAATGATCCATGGCATGGAAGTGGCCGACACGATCCGGCGCAGCGGCCTCTGGCACGGAGAGCCGGTTTTGATCGACGCATGCAATGCGGGAGCCACGTCCGATGGCATCGCAAGTGAATTGGCCCAAGTGTTGCGAACGCATGTCACGGCGCCCACGACAACCACCTGGAATTACCCGCTGGGCGGTTCTGCGGTGGGGCAAGGGGCCTTCGAGAAGCTCCCGGGCGTATTGGCGATGCTCCCCATGCCCGACCTGTTGCGTCCAGGCGTATGGCGAACCTGGGGGCCCGATGGACAACCCATTGCAACGGCCCCGACCTCTCCGCGCGATACCGGCGATCTGCTGAAAGGGGCCTTGATGCAGAAAATGGGGAAGCGCCGATGATTCGCCGTTGGAAAAAATGGGGGGCAGGCACCCGAATCGCTCTGGTCCTTTCCTTGCTGGTCGGCGCCTGGACCGCGTGGTGGTGGATCGATAGCGCCGTCACCTGCGACCAGCAGGATGAATACTCGTATCACGGCTTTTGCCTGATGGAGTTGCAACGCCGCGCCGAAAGCGGCGACAACCCGGCGCAGTGGGCTTACGGCAATTACCTGGCAGGCATTCCGCCCTTCGACCAAGCCTACGAGTGGCATCTGAAAGCCATGCACGGCGCGCGCATCGGCCTGGAGTTGCGTCGCAGCATGGACGCCTACTGCGACAAGGTTCCCGGCTTCGAGGCACACACGGTGGAGTCCGTCATGCAGCGCGTGGTCCGCACCAGTCCCGATGCCCATTTGCGGCTGTTCCAGTTGTATCTTTCCCCGCCCCCCTGCAGCGCGTTCAGCCTGGATCAAGCCAGCGCACAGATCCCCTTGCTCACCCAATGCGCCCACCTCACCCTGGCCGAGTACTTCCGGGCCGTGGAGCGAGAGCGCTACACCCTTTCGGCAGCAACGCGGGCGGCCATCCGGGGCAACCTGGATCGCTGCGAAAACGAACTCGCCCACCCCCCACCAGAAGCCCCCACGGTGCGTGAGTTCATGCCATTGCAGCCGAAGGACATCGAGGCGCTTCGGCGCAGCCTGGACAAGACCGCTCCGTGACCCGGGCCCAGTCGAAATCCGGTCACCCCGTGACGGCCAGCACCACGGCCGACTCGTCCACCGCCATCGCCACACGAGCACGGGCCCGCAGGCCGCTCGACGGGGGCGCGAACCCCACCATGTGCACCCCGGCGTCCAGCGTGGCCGAAACCTCGTCGCCCGCCGGCCCGCGCGACACGCGCGATGCCCTGGCCGGCCAGGCGTTGTCGGCAGCCGATGCCGGCAAACCGGCCTGAACGCGCACGGCCGCGGCCTTGCACAGCGCGAGCACGGGCAGGCCCGGACGCAGTGCCAGCAGCTCGGCGCTCTCGCGCGTGATGCGCGCGCGCAGCGCCAGGCCGGGCGCCGCCTCGCCCTGCAGGTGCACGCGCACCAAGGGCCCCATCGGCTCCAGCGCCCGCACGGTGCAGGGCCACTGGTTGCGCAGGCTGGTGCGCAACGCCAGCCGGGCCAGTGCCGGCCCGCCGCCCGGGCCGTGCGCCAGCCGACCGAGCACTTCGCGGCGGGCCTCCTCCAGCGCATCGGCCGCGTTCAGCAATTCGAGCCCCGCCGGTGTCAGCTGCGCGCCGCCACCGCCGGTGCCGCCCACGGCGCGCGCCACCAGAGGCACGCCCGCCAGGTTGGTGAGCGCGTCCACCGCCTGCCAGGCCGCCTTGTAGCTCACGCCCACGGCCCACGCGGCCTGCGAGATCGATCCGCCCACGCCGATCTGGCGCAGGATGTCGATGCGCCGGTCCGCCATGCCCTGGCCCAGCGCATCGGAGAGGGAAAGCCGCTTTGTCATGGGCGCATCATGCCGCGCTGTCCAGGGCTGCCCGGGAAACCCGTCGCTATACTCGACCGCTATTCATCCAAGGAATAGCGCCATGCTATTTGCCTCCGCCCCCTCCCGACTGCTGGCCGCTGCCGGCATGGCCCTGGCGGGCCTGGCTTCGGCCCATGCCGGAGAGGTGCCCGTCGCCGTCGCGGCCAATTTCACGGCGCCAATGCAGAAGATCGCCGCGGCGTTCGAGCAGGCCACCGGCCACAAGGCCGTGCTGTCGTTCGGGGCCACCGGCAAGTTCTATGCGCAGATCAAGAACGGCGCACCGTTCCAGGTGCTGCTGTCCGCCGACGACACCACGCCCGCGCGGCTGGAGCAGGAGGGCCAGGCCGTGCAGGGATCACGCTTCACCTATGCCGTGGGACGGCTGGTGCTGTGGAGCCCGCGTGAGGGCTACGTGGACGACCAGGGCCAGGTGCTCAAGGCGGGCGATTTCACCTATCTGGCCGTCGCCAACCCCAAGCTCGCGCCCTATGGCCTGGCGGCCGTGCAGACGCTGGAAAAGCTCGGCTTAGGCGAGCGCCTGCAGCCGCGCTTCGTGACGGGCGAGAACATCGCGCAGACCTACCAGTTCGTGGCCACGGGCAATGCGCAGCTGGGTTTCGTGGCGCTGTCGCAGGTCATGGAAGGCGGCAAGATCGCCAAGGGCTCGGCCTGGCAGGTGCCGGAGGCGCTGCACGACCCCATCCGGCAGGATGCCGTCCTGCTCGCCACGGGCAAGGACCAGCCCGCCGCCATTGCCCTGATGAAATTCCTGCGCAGCGACGCGGCGCGCGAGGTGATCCGGGCCTACGGCTACGGGCTCTGAGCCCCTGCCCGCACCCGCCAAAGCCGCCGGACCGACCCGCTGCCGATGCCTTTTTCTGCGCAGGACCTGGCCGCCATCGGCCTCACGCTGCGGCTGGCCGCGCTCACCACGCTCACGCTGCTGGTGCTGTGCACGCCGCTGGCCTGGTGGCTGGCGCACACGCCGTCGCGCTGGCGCGGCCCGGTCTCGGCGGTGGTGGCGCTGCCGCTGGTGCTGCCCCCCACGGTGATCGGTTTCTACCTGCTGCTCACCCTGGGGCCCAACGGCCCGGTGGGCCGCGCGATGCAGTCGATGGGCCTGGCCACCCTGCCCTTCACCTTCGCCGGTCTGCTGGTGGGATCGGTCGTGTACTCGCTGCCGTTCGCGGTGCAGCCGCTGCAGCGCGCATTCGAGGCGGTGGGTGCGCGGCCGATGGAGGCCGCCGCCACGCTGGGCGCGGGCCCGTGGGACCGCTTCTTCACCGTGGGGATGCCGCTTGCGCGGTCGGGCTTTCTCACGGCGGGGGTGCTGAGCTTTGCGCACACGGTGGGAGAGTTCGGCGTGGTGCTCATGCTCGGCGGCAACATTCCCGGCGTGACGCGCGTGGTGTCGGTGCAGATCTACGACCACGTGGAGGCCATGGAATACCTGCGGGCCCACTGGCTGGCGGGGAGCATGGTGGTGTTCTCGTTCGGGGTGCTGCTGTTGCTGCACTGGCTGCAGCCCGCACGGCCCGGCAGGGGCGCGGCATGACGGCCGGTGCGGGACGGTTGCCCTGCACGGGCGAAGGCACCATCGAGGCCCGCCTGCGGCTGCAGCGCCCGGGCGGCTTCGCGCTGGACCTGGACCTGTCCCTTCCCGGCCGGGGCGTCACGGCGCTCTACGGTCCCTCGGGCTGTGGCAAGACGACCTGCCTGCGGGCCCTGGCGGGCCTGGAGCGGGCCCAGGGCCGCGTGGCGGTTCATGGGCAGGTGTGGCAGGACGACGCGCAGCGCCTGTGGCTCCCGACGCACCAGCGGGCGCTGGGCTATGTGTTCCAGGAATCGAGCCTTTTCGCGCACCTGGACGTGCGCCGCAACCTCGAATACGGCCTGCGGCGCACACCCCCGGCGCGCAGGAAGGTGTCGCTGGAGCAGGCCGTCGAACTGCTCGGGCTGCAACCCCTGCTGGCCCGCCAGCCAAGCACCCTGTCGGGGGGCGAGCGCCAGCGGGTGGCGATGGCCCGGGCCCTGGCCGCCAGCCCCCGCGTGCTCCTGATGGACGAGCCCCTGGCCGCCCTGGACGCGCAGCGCAAGGCCGAAGTGCTGCCCTACCTGGAGCGCCTGCAGCGCGAACTGGACATTCCCGTGCTGTACGTGAGCCATGCGCAGGACGAAGTGGCCCGGCTGGCGCAGCACCTGGTGCTGCTTGGCGGCGGTCGGGTGCTGGCGAGCGGCCCCGCGCCGGCCCTCCTGGCGCGGCTGGACCTGACGCTCGCCCAGGGCGACACGGCGGCGACCGTGGCCGAGGGCAGGGTCGACGGTTACGACGCGGCAGACCAACTCATGGACGTTCGCCTGCCCGGGGGCGGCGCGCTGCTGGTGGCCACCGCCCATCCCCACCCGCCGGGCACGGCCGTGCGCTTTCGGGTGCAGGCGCGCGATGTGACGGTGGCGCTGGCCGCGCCGCTGCACAGCAGCGTGCTGAACGTGCTGCCGGCGCGTGTGGTGGCGCTGCGCGAGGACGGCCCGGGGCTGGCCATGGTGGCGCTCGATGCCCAGGGCACGCCCCTGCTCGCCCGCGTCACCCAGCGCTCGGCACGCACCCTGGGGCTGGCCCCGGGCCTGCCGGTTTTCGCGCAGATCAAGGGCGTGGCGCTGCTCGTTTGACCCCTGCCGTGCAGGGGCGGCACGGCCGCTGCACGCCGGGGAAAGGCACTATCGGGCCATGCGTTCCCAATGCCCCCCGAATAGGCGCTGTCCTACAAACCCAAGCGCCACTCCCGCGCAGCGACGACCCCGCGGGACGTGCCCCAATGGGTTTTGTGAACCGGTTGCGCTGGCGCGCCCTGCGCCGCGGAGCGCCCACTCCCCCAAGGATCCAAGCCCGTGCCTTTGCCCCACACCGCCCTGCTGACCGCCCACGACGCCTATCTCCTTCGCGAAGGAACGCATTCACGCCTCTACCAGGCCATGGGCTGCCACCTGCGCAGCGAGGGCGGCGGTGCGGACTTTTCCGTCTGGGCACCCAACGCCGCATCGGTCTCGGTCATCGGCGACTGGAATGGCTGGAACCCTGATGCGGATGTGCTCCACGCCCGGTCCGATGGCAGCGGCATCTGGGAGGGAGCCTCCCCCCACGCCGCGCACGGCCAAGCCTACAAATACCGCATCGTGTCGCACAACGGGGGCCGCGTGCTCGAAAAGGCCGACCCCTTCGCCGTGTGTGCCGAATTGCCGCCCAACACCGCATCGCGTATCTGGTCGCTCGACTACGAATGGGGCGACAGCGACTGGATGGCATCGCGCGGGCCGCGCAACGCGCTGGATGCGCCGATGTCCATCTACGAGATGCACCCCGGCTCCTGGCGCCGCCGAAACGGCCAGTTCATGAACTACCGCGAACTGGCCCATGAACTGGCGGACTACGTGACGTCCCTGGGCTTCACGCACGTGGAGCTGATGCCCATCACCGAACACCCGTTCTATGGCTCCTGGGGCTACCAGACCACCGGCTACTTCGCGCCCACCTCGCGCTACGGCACCCCGCAGGACTTCATGTACTTCGTGGACCACCTGCACCAGCGCGGCATCGGCGTGCTGCTGGACTGGGTGCCCTCCCACTTTCCGGTGGACGCCCACGGGCTGGCGGAGTTCGATGGCACCCACCTGTACGAGCATTCAGACCCGCGCCAGGGTTTCCACCCCGAATGGAGCTCGGCCATCTTCAATTACGGCCGGCACGAGGTGCGCAGCTTTCTCATCTCCTCCGGCCTGTTCTGGCTCGACAAGTACCACCTGGACGGGCTGCGCGTGGATGCGGTCGCGTCCATGCTCTACCTGGACTACGCCCGCAAGGACGGCGAGTGGATACCCAACCGCCACGGCGGCCGCGAGAACCTGGAGGCCATCGAGTTCATGCGGCTGCTGAACCGCGCGGTCTACCGCGACCACCCGGACACGGTCAGCATCGCGGAGGAATCCACCGCCTGGCCGATGGTCTCGCGCCCCGTGGAGATGAACGGCCTGGGCTTCGGCATGAAGTGGAACATGGGCTGGATGCACGACACGCTGGCCTACCTGAAGGAAGACCCGGTCAACCGTCGATACCACCACCACAAGCTCACGTTCTCGCTGGTGTATGCCTTCAACGAGAACTTCGTGCTGCCGCTCTCGCACGACGAAGTGGTGTACGGCAAGGGCTCGCTGATCAACAAGATGCCCGGCGACGAGTGGCAGCAGTTCGCCAACCTGCGCACGCTGTTCGGCCTGATGTGGTCGCACCCGGGCAAGAAGCTGCTCTTCATGGGCGGCGAGTTCGGCCAGCGCCGCGAGTGGACACATGAAGGCGAACTCGAATGGTGGGTGTGCGACAGCCCGTTGCACGGTGGCGTGCAGCGCCTGATCCGCGAACTCAACCGCGTCTATCGCAGCGAGCCCGCTCTGCATGAAGTGGACTTTTCGGCGGAGGGTTTTCAATGGGTGGAGGCCGACGACGCCGGGCAGAGCGTGATCGCCTTCCTGCGCAAGCCCAGCCATCGGGCGGCGCGGGAAAATGGCGCCGGCCCGGTGCTGGTGGTCTGCAACCTCACGCCCGTGCCGCGCACCAACTACCTGGTGGGCGTGCCGTCCTCCGGCTACTGGCAGGAGTTGCTCAACAGCGACGCGCGCGAGTTCGGCGGCGCCGGCTGGGGCAACCTGGGCGGCGTGGAGGCTGCGCCTGTGCGGTCGCACCAGTGGGAACAATCGCTGTGCCTCACGCTGCCGCCGCTCTCCACCCTCATCTTTCGACAGGAGCCTGCGCGCCATGCCAAAGCCTGACACCCTGCCCTCTTCTTTCCGCCCTGCGGCCAATGCCTCTGCGGCGTCGCCAGCGAGCCCGTCCACTCTGGTGACCCCGGTCGGCGGCGCAGACGGCCGCGTGCGCGCCGTGGTCGAAGCCGTGCTCCCCTGCGTGGACGGCGGTCGCTTTGCCGCCAAGCGCGTGGCCGGCGAACCGACCCGCATCACCGCGCACTGTTTCACCGACGGGCACGACGTCTTGCGCGTGGCGCTGCAGTGGTGGCGCGACCGGGATGGCAACGCCAACACGGCCCCCGCAGAAGCCACCGAAGTGGCCATGGAGGCCAGCGGCAACGACGAATGGGTGGCCGACTTCACCCCGCCCGAGCCGGGCCTGTACCGCTACACCGTGTCCGCCTGGGTGGACCCGTTCGAATCCTGGCGCCGGGAACTCGAACGCCGTGTGGATCCGCAGGACATCCGCGTCGCCGCGCGCGTGGGCGCGGCGGAAGCCCTGGCGGCCGCCCAGCGTGCCAGCGCCGCCCGCGACCGCAGCGACCTGACCGATTGGGCCCAGGCCCTGGAACGCGGCGCCCAGGCCGAGGGTGACGCAGACATGCTCAAGGCCCTGGCGCTGGACGAAGCCGCCGCCGCAGCGATGCGCCGCCACCCTGACCGCCGCTTCGAGGTGCGCTACCCCGACGCCCTGCCGCTGCGGGCCGACCGCGAGCGGGCCCGTTACAGCACCTGGTACGAGCTGTTCCCCCGCTCCACCTCCCCCACCGCGGGCGTGCACGGCACGTTCCGCGACGTCGAGGCGCGCCTGGCCGATATCGCGGCCATGGGCTTCGACGTGCTTTATTTCCCACCCATCCATCCCATCGGGCGGGAGCAGCGCAAGGGCAAGAACAATGCCCTGGCCGCGGGGCCCGACGACGTGGGCAGCCCCTGGGCCATCGGCGCGAGGGAAGGCGGGCACAAGGCCATCCTGCCCGAACTGGGCACCGTGCAGGACTTTCGCCGGCTGGTCGTGGCCGCCAAGGAGCAGGGCCTGGAAGTGGCGCTGGACATTGCCTTCCAATGCGCGCCGGACCACCCCTATGTGAAGGAACACCCCGACTGGTTCCGCTGGCGCCCCGACGGCACGGTGCAGTACGCCGAGAACCCGCCCAAGAAGTACCAGGACATCTATCCCTTCAACTTCGAATGCGACGACTGGCGCGGCCTGTGGGGCGAACTCAAAAGCGTGTTTGAGCACTGGATCGGCGAGGGCGTGCGCATCTTCCGGGTGGACAACCCGCACACCAAGGCCTTTCCGTTCTGGGAATGGGTGATCGCCGAGATCCAGCGCGACCACCCGGACACGATCTTCCTGGCCGAAGCCTTCACGCGGCCCAAGGTGATGCACGGGCTGGCCAAGCGGGGCTTCACCCAGTCATACACCTACTTCACGTGGCGCAACACCAAGCACGAGCTGACGGAGTACTTCACCGAGCTGTCCACCGGACCGGGTAGCGAGTATTTCCGGCCCAATGCCTGGCCCAACACGCCGGACATCCTGCACGAGCACCTGCAGGGCGGCGAGCCGGCCGTCTTCATGGCACGGCTGGTGCTGGCCGCCACGCTGGCCGCCAGCTACGGCATCTACGGCCCGGCCTATGAACTGCTGGAGCACCTGCCGCGCGGGCCGGGCAGCGAGGAATACCTCGACTCCGAAAAGTACCAGCTGCGCCACTGGGACCTGGAGCGCCCCGGCAACCTGCGCGCCTTCATCACCCGCGTGAACCAGATCCGGCGCGAGAACCCGGCCCTGCATGCGGACCACAGGCTGCGCTTCCTGCATGTGGACAACGACCAGCTGCTGGCTTACATGAAGCACTCCGCTGACGGACGGAACATCGTGGTCACCGTGGTCAACCTGGACCCGCACCACCCGCAGTCGGGCTGGCTGCGGCTGTCGGCGGCGGACATCGCGGCCACCGCCCCCTCCACGTCCGACATGCCGGCCTCGCAGCCCGCACCCCCTCCCGCCGACTGGCAGATGCACGACCTGCTGAGCCAGCAGCGATTCGTCTGGCAGGGCGATGCGCACTACGTGCTGCTGGACCCGCACCGCTCGCCCGCCCACGTGTTCGTCGTGCGCCGGCGCGTCGGCCGCCACGACGACTTCGACCATTTTGAATAAAAAGAAGAGCCGCCCATGAATGCACCTTTGGTCCACCCACTGCCCGAGCCGGAGCCGGCCGTCACCCCCGAGAACACGGAGATCGACACCAGCGACGATCCCCAGTGGTACCGGGACGCGGTCATCTACCAGCTCAACGTCAAGGCCTTCTTCGACACCAACGGCGACGGGGTGGGCGATTTCAAGGGCGTGACCGCCAAGCTCGACTACGTGAAGGACCTCGGGGTCAACACGATCTGGCTGATGCCGTTCTACCCATCGCCGCTGCGCGACGACGGCTACGACATCTCCGAGTACGAAGACGTCCACCCGCAGTACGGCACGCTGGACGACTTCCGCGAGATGCTGGACGCGGCCCACCAGCGCGGCCTGCGCGTGATCACCGAGCTGGTCATCAACCACACCTCCGCCGAGCACCCCTGGTTCCAGCGCGCGCGCACCGCGCCGCCCGGCTCGCCCGAGCGCGACTTCTACGTGTGGAGCGACACCGACCAGATCTATCAGGGCACGCGCATCATCTTCACCGACACCGAGACGTCGAACTGGGCCTGGGACCCCGTGGCCAAGGCCTATTACTGGCACCGGTTCTTCAGCCACCAGCCGGACCTGAACTTCGACAACCCGCTGGTGATGGAGGCCGTGCTCAAGACCATGCGCTTCTGGCTCGACATGGGCGTGGACGGCTTCCGGCTGGACGCGATCCCCTACCTGATCGAGCGCGACGGCACCAGCAACGAGAACCTGCCCGAGACGCACGCGGTGATCAAGCGGCTGCGCGCCGCGATCGACGCCGAATACAAGAACCGCTTCCTGCTGGCCGAGGCCAACATGTGGCCAGAGGACGTGCGCGAGTATTTCGGCGATGGCGACGAATGCCACATGGCCTACCACTTCCCGCTGATGCCGCGCATGTACATGGCCATCGCCCAGGAAGACCGCCACCCCATCGTCGAGATCCTGCAGCAGACGCCCGACATTCCCGACGGCTGCCAGTGGGCGATCTTCCTGCGCAACCACGACGAGTTGACGCTGGAGATGGTGACCAGCAAGGAACGCGACTACATGTACACCATGTACGCCGCCGACATGCGCGCACGCATCAACCTCGGCATCCGCCGCCGCCTGGCGCCGCTGATGGAAAACGACATCGACCGCGTGAAACTCATGAACGGCATGCTGCTGTCCATGCCCGGCTCGCCCATCATCTACTACGGCGACGAGATCGGCATGGGCGACAACGTGTTCGTGGGCGACCGCAACGGCGTGCGCACGCCGATGCAGTGGAACCCCGACCGCAACGCCGGCTTCTCGCGCGCCGACCCGCAGCGGCTGTACCTGCAGCCCATCATGGATGCCGTGTACGGCTACGAAGCGCTGAACGTCGAGGCCCAGGCCAGCGACCAGAGTTCGCTGCTCAACTGGACCCGCCGCATGCTGGCCGTGCGCAAGACCAGCCGGGCTTTCGGGCGTGGCCGGCGCATCTTCCTGAAGCCGGGCAACCGCAAGATCCTCGCCTACATCAGCGAACACGGCGACGACGTGATCCTGACCGTGTTCAACCTGTCTCGCGCCGCCCAGCCGGTGGAGCTGGACCTGTCGGCCTACAAGGGGCGCGCCCCGCTGGAAATGCTGGGCCGCGTCACCTTCCCGCCCATCGGCGACCTGCCCTACCTGCTCACGCTGCACTCCTACGGGTTCTACTGGTTCCGCCTGTCCACCGAGGCGCAGGTGCCGTCCTGGCACCAGGACGGGCTCGACCTGCAGGAGCGCCCGGTGCTGGTGCTGTTCGACGGCTGGACCAGCTTCTTCCGCGAAAACGTGATGCCCTGGCGCATCGGCATGGCCGAACGCATGCGCGTGCAATTCGAATCCGACACGCTGCCGCGCTACATCGAGCTGCAGCGCTGGTACGCCGGCAAGGGCACGGCCATCGAGCGCGCACGCATCCAGGACCACACCGTGTGGAAGACCGAGGGCGGCTATGAATGGATGCTGCCGATCCTGAATGTCGAGGCTCCGTCCACGCCGCCTGCCTCGTACTTCGTTCCTCTGGCCCTGGCATGGGAAGAAGGCGATGAAGAGCGCATGCGCCGGCTCTCGCCCGGCGGCGTGGCGCGCGTGCGCCAGCAGGCCAACGTGGGCGTGATGGGCGACGCCTTCCACGACGAGGCCTTCTGCCGCGCGGTGGTGCGGGCCATCGGTGCCAACGAACAACTGGGAACCGACCGCGGCGGCACGCTGCGTTTTCGCAGCACCGTGGCCTTCGCCGGGATGGCGCAGGGGCTGGACGACCTCACCGTGGGGCGCCCGGGCGCGCAGAGCAGCAACACCGTGGTCACCCTGGGCGAAAAGCTGTTCCTCAAGGGCTACCGGCACGTGCGCAACGGGGTCAATCCCGAGCTGGAGGTGGGCCGCTTCCTGACCGAGGCCGCGCGCTTCGAGCATTGCGTGCCGGTGGGCGGCGCGGTCGAGTACGTCGCGGGCGACGGCACGACCATGACGCTGGCACTGGTGCAGTCCTACGTGTCCAACCAGGGCGACGGCTGGGAATACACCCTGGGCTACCTGGAGCGGTTTCTGGAAGACACGCGCATCGCCTCGGGCGCCACGGCGGACGTGCATGGAGGCTTCCTCGCGCTGGTGCGAACCCTCGGCCGCCGCACCGCCGGCCTGCACCGGGCGCTCGCGCTGCGCACCGGCAACCCGGCGTTCGATCCGGAGCCGGTCACCGCGCAAGACGTGCAGGCCTTCCATGAGCGGGCCCTGGCCGAGGCGGCCGACACGCTGGCGCTGCTGGAGCAGCGCATGGCCGACCTGCCCCCCGCCGCGCGCACCGATGCCCAGGCCCTGCTGGCCCGGCGCGCCACCCTCATGGACCGCATCGGCCAGGGTACCGGCGTGACCCCTTCGGGCCACAAGACGCGCTACCACGGCGACTACCACCTGGGCCAGGTGCTGGTGACCGACAACGACTTCGTCATCATCGACTTCGAGGGCGAACCCGGCCGCACCTTCGAGCAGCGCCGCGCCAAGAGCTCGCCCCTGCGCGACGTGGCCGGCATGCTGCGCTCGTTCAACTACGCCCGCTGGGCCGCGCTCAAGCGGATGACCCAGTCCACCGAGGAGATGCTGCGCCTGGACGAAGCGGCCCAGCAATGGGAACGCGAGACGCGCGCCGCGTTTCTCGAGGCCTACGCCGCGGAAGCCAGCGCCCCGGCCACCCACCCCGGGGCCCACCTGGAGGTGGCCCCCGTGCCGGACGGCGCCATCGTGGCGCTGTTCGAGATCGAGAAGGCGCTGTACGAGCTGCGCTACGAACTCGGCAACCGCGTCGATTGGGCGCAGGTGCCGCTGCAGGGGCTGCTGGCGCTCATCGGCGCCGCGGCCTCGCCCTCGCCCGCCCCTGCGGCACCGTAGGCGCCGGTCACCCGGCCCGCCAACGACCGTCCACGTTCACCCGATCAATTGAGGGCACCCTCCATGGAAAATTTCAGCATTCATCTGGAACCGGCCCGCGCCATGCTGCTGCAGGTCAGCGCATTCCTGCCGCGGCTTCTCATCGCCCTGCTCGTCGTCGCAGCCGGCTGGCTGGTGGCCAAGGCGGCGCGCTTCGCCGTGACCCGCGGGCTGCGCGCGATCAACTTCCAGGTGCTCACGCAGCGCGCCGGGCTCGACGGCTTTCTGAAGCAAGGCGGCGTGCAGGGCGACACCACCAGCATCTTCGGCATCCTGGTCTATTGGCTGGTCATCCTCGCCTCGCTGCTCATCGCCTTCAACGGCCTGGGCCTGAGCTATGTGACCGCGCTGCTCAGCCGCGTGGTGTGGTTCGTGCCCAACCTGTTCATCGCGCTCATCATCCTCGCGCTGGGGGCCTACTTCGGCCGCTTCGTCGGCGAGATGGTGGCCGCGCAGGGCCGGCGCAGCGGCCTGAAGGAAACCGTGCTGCTGGGCAAGCTGGCGCAGTACGCGATCGTGGCCTTCGTCGTGCTGATCGCGCTCGACCACCTGCGCATCGGCGGCGACATCGTGCGCCAGAGCTTCCTCATCGTGCTGGGCGGCGCGGTGTTCGCCCTGGCGCTGGCCTTCGGCTTAGGGGGCAAGGACCGCGCGGCCGAGTGCATCGAGCACTGGTGGCCGCGCAAGCGCGGCCCGGGCGACGGCCCCGCGGGCGACGACCAGCGCATTCCATGACACCCGCCCGGCCGCGTCAACGGCGCTGCCCACCAAGCTGCTGAGACGGCCCCTTCCACGCCCTCTGGGCGCCTCCACCCCGCGCTGTGTCGCGGGGTTTTTTCGCCCCGCCGTTGCATGGCGCGGCGCACAGGGCCAAGCCGCACGGGAAAACCCCACCCCCCAGCGTCAGGCTTTTTTCAGCAGCCCGGGAGTACGATCGGCGCCACTGCCGGCCCTGCGTCCACGCGCAGCGGCCGGGCCGCCGTATTTCAATAATTCCCCAAGTTCTCCAGGAGACAAACCGTGTCAGGACTCCTCAAATTGGCCATGGGCATGGACTGGATTTCCACCAAGCTCAGCAAGGTGGCCGGATGGGCCGTGCTCGCCGCCGCTCTGATTTCCGCCACCAACGCGATCATCCGCTACGGCCTGGACATGAGTTCCAACGCCTGGCTCGAGATCCAGTGGTACCTCTTCGCCACCACCGTGATGCTGGGCGCGCCGCTGGTGCTCAAGCTCAACGAGCACGTGCGCGTGGACATCATCTACGGCCGGCTGCGCGGCAAGAAGCCCGTGCTGGTGGACCTGTTCGGCCTGATCGTCTTTCTGCTGCCTGTGATGGGCCTGCTCACCTGGCTGACGGCGCCGTTCTTCTGGCACATGCTGGTATCGGGCGAGATGTCCGGCAACATCGGCGGCCTGATCCGCTGGCCCGCCGCGTTGCTGATGCCCCTGGGCTTCGGCGCGATGTTCCTGCAAGGCGTGGCAGAGATCATCAAGCGCGTGGCCTACCTGCGCGGCGACATCCAGATGAACACGCACTACGAGAAGCCGGTGCAGTAAGCACCCGCCCGCCCCTGCCCCACCGACTTCTCTCAGGACGACACCAGAATGCACATGGAAAACTTTGCCCCGATCATGTTCGCGGGGCTGATCGTGATCATGCTGATCGGGTTCCCGGTCGCGTTTTCGCTCGCGGCCCTGGGCCTGTTCAGCGGATTCTTCGCCATCGAGATGAGCTGGTTCCCGGCCAACTTCATGGCGAACCTGCCGATCAACATGTTCGGCATCCTGTCCAACGACCTGCTGCTGGCCATTCCGTTCTTCACGCTCATGGGCGCGGTGCTCGAGAAATGCGGCCTGGCCGAGGACATGCTCGACTCCATGGGCCAGCTGTTCGGCCCGGTGCGCGGCGGGCTGGGCTACTCGGTCATCATCGTGGGCTTCATCCTCGGGGCCATCACCGGCACCGTCGCCGGCCAGGTGATCGCCATGGCCATGATCTCGCTGCCGGTGATGATGCGCTACGGCTACAACATGCGCTACTCCACCGGCGTGCTGGCGGCCTCGGGCACCATCACGCAGCTGGTGCCGCCCTCGCTGGTGCTGATCGTCATGGCCGACCAGCTCGGCCGCTCGGTGGGCGACATGTACAAGGGCGCCTGGGGCCCCGCCATCCTGCAGGTGCTGATCTTCGCCATCTACACCTTCCTGCTCGGGCGCTTCCGCCCCGAGTACGTGCCCGGCCTGCCCAAGACGGCGCGCACGCTGCACGGCTGGGCCCTGTGGGGCAAGTGCCTGCGCGGCATCATTCCCTCGGCCATCCTGATCTTCGCGGTGCTGGGCTCCATGGGTGGCCTGCCCTTCATGGACCACGCCATCGCCACGCCGACCGAGGCCGGCGCCATGGGCGCGGTGGGCTCGCTGATCCTGGCGGCCATCCACAAGCGGCTCACGTGGCAGCTCATCAAGGAAGCGATGGACGGCACCATGCGGCTCACGGCCATGGTGGTGTTCATCCTGATCGGCTCGCGCGTGTTCTCGCTGGTGTTCCAGGGCGTGGATGGCGCCATCTGGATCGAACACCTGCTGAGCGACCTGCCAGGCGGCCAGATCGGCTTCCTGATCGTGGTGAACATCTTCATCTTCTTCCTGGCGTTCTTCCTCGACTTCTTCGAGATCGCCTTCATCATCCTGCCGCTGCTGGGCCCCGTGGCGCACAAGCTGGGCATCGACCTGGTGTGGTTCGGCGTGCTGCTGTGCGTGAACATGCAGACGAGCTTCATGCACCCGCCCTTCGGCTTCGCACTGTTCTACCTGCGCGGCATCTCGGACACGCTGTTCAAGGAAAAACGCATCGACAGGCCGGTCAAGTCCAGCGACATCTACATGGGCTCCATCCCCTGGGTGATCATGCAGCTGATCCTGGTGGCGATCGTGATCTTCTTCCCGCAGACGGTGACCGTCTTCCTGGACAAGGAGCAGGTGGTCGACCTGGACAAGGTGCAGCTCGAGATGCCGGCCGACTCGTCCGCCGAGCCCACCATCAACATGGATGACCCGTTCGGCACCGGTGAAAAGCCCGCAGCGGGCAGCGCCGCCCCGGCCGCCGAACCCGGTGCCGAGCCCGCCATGCCGGTGCCCGAGCCAGCACCGGACGCCGCACCCGCCGAAGGCGCGGCCAGCACGCCGCAATGACGGGCAACTCCCCGAACGTGCCCCCTGCGGATGCAGCGGACGCACCGGGCGGTGCCGGGGGCACCTGGCTGGAAAGCGCCGCCTACCCGCCCGCGGTGCGCGGGCTGGCCGTGGCCATCGTCGTGGCGCTTGGCGCGTTCGCGGCCTGGTCCGTGCCCGCGCTGCGCGGCGCGCAGTGGTCCTTCACCAGCCTGGCCACCTTCTGCCTGGCCGGGGTGCTGATCGCCTGGGTGGGCTGGTGGATGGTGTTCAGCCGCACGCGCTTCACGGGCGACGCCCTGCTGCAATCGTGGCTGTGGGACAAGAAGGTGCACATCCGCGAAGTGGCCACTTTCAAAATCGTGCACTGGCCCTGGCTGAGCGGCATCGTCGCGCCCCGCATGCTCGTGCGCCGGCGCAACGGCAGCATCGCCTGGGTGCATTCGGCCGACCCGGCCTTGTTGGTGGCCTTCGGCGAGGCGGTGGTGCGGCAGGGCAGCAATCCACAAGCCCGTTCTGAAGACCAGCCCCCGACAGCTCGCTGAAGCGCCGGGCGAAATGCCACCAGCCGCTCCTGCGGTGCGCAGCCATGGCCGTGGTGCGGCAAGGCGCATGATCCACGCGCCCACGGGGGGCGCGACCGGTACCAGGATTCGAACCTTGGAGCCCCTGCTCCCGTTTCAACCCACACATCCCGCGAGGGACGCGACAGACACTCTGCGTTGGTGCTTGCGCACCAGCCAGGCACCCAAAAAAAAGCCGCCGTTCACACGGCGGCTCGGAGGATTGCGCAGTTACAGCTTCTGCTGCTGCATGAAGCGGTCGAACGTGCCTTCGGTGAAGCGGAACCAGGCGTTCTGGTCGGCCAGGAACTTGGAGTAGTCGGGGTAGATTTTCTTCCACTCGGGGTTGCTGTTGTTCAGGTCCGAGTAGATCTGCTGGGCCGACTTGAAGGCCGCGTTCATCACGTCCTGCGTGAAGGGGCGCAGCTTGGTGCCGGAGCCCACCAACTGCTTGATGGCCACGGGGTTGCGGGCGTCGTACTTGGCGAGCATGGTCACGTGGGCGTGCGAGGCGGCAGCTTCCACCACGGCCTTGTATTCGGCCGGCAGGCCTTCCCAGGCCTTGGTGTTGATGTAGAAGTCCAGCTGCGGGCCGCCTTCCCACCAGCCGGGGTAGTAGTAGAACGGCGCGACCTTGTTGAAGCCCAGCTTCTGGTCGTCATACGGTCCCACCCACTCCAGCGCGTCGATCGTGCCCTTTTCCAGCGCGGGGTACAGGTCGGCACCGGGGATGGACTGGGGGATCACGCCGAACGGCTCCAGCACCTTGCCCGCGAACGGGTTGGTGCGGAACTTGAGGCCCTTCAGGTCGGCGACCGACTTGATTTCCTTGCGGAACCAGCCGCCCATCTGCGCGCCCGTGTTGCCGCCCGGCAGGTTGATGATGTTGTACTTGGCGTAGAACTCGCGCATGAGCTTCAGGCCGTTGCCCTCGTACATCCATGCGTTCATCTGGCGTGCGTTCAGACCGAACGGCACGGCGCAGCCCAGGCAGAACGTCGGGTCCTTGCCGTAGAAATAGTAGGGGGCCGTGTGGGCCATTTCGACGGAGGCGCTCTGCACGCCGTCCACCACGCCGAAGGCGGGCATCAGCTCGCCGCCGGCATGCACCGAGATCTGGAACTTGCCGCCCGTGGCTTCGCTGACCTTCTTGGAGAACACCTCCGCCGTTCCGTAGATGGTGTCGAGCGACTTGGGGAAGCTCGAAGCGAGGCGCCAGCGGATGTTGGCCTGCGCATGCACTGCAGGGGCCGCGCCCGCGGCCAGCACGCCGACGATGCCGGCGTGCTTGATGATTGAACGACGATCCATGAGGATTGATCTCCGAGATATTGTTGGCAGAACCCGGCGCTGGTGGGCACCGTGCGCCCAGGGCAAGAAACTGTGTGGGCCGAGGACGATTGTAGGAACATGCCCCCAGCGGGTTTTGCGGGTTTTCCCGTGAAAGAACCCACCCGTTTCGCCCATTCAGGGTTCTGCAAGCATCGGGCGCGCGCCCTTCGCGGAGATCGACAGCGGGCGCCTCGGGGCCAGGGCATCAGTGCCCGTGCCGCGTTTGCGAAGGCCCACCCACCTCGGGCCGTCTCGGAGCGGGTCCGGCGGTCTCAGGCCGCAGCGGACGGTGCCAGGAACCGCGCGCGCACGGCCTGCTCGATGCCCGCCGCATCCAGCCCCTGCAGCGCCAGCAGCCTGGCGGGGTCGCCATGCTCGATGAACGCATCGGGCAAGCCCAGTTGCAGCACCGGCCGCACCACGCCCGCGGCGTTGAGGGCCTCGCACACGGCGCTGCCGGCGCCGCCCAGCGTGGTGCCCTCCTCCAGCGTCACCAGGGCCTCGTGGTTCGCGGCCACTTCCAGCAGCAGGGCCGTGTCGATGGGCTTGGCCCAGCGCATGTTGACCACCGTGGCATCCAGCGCCTCGCCCGCCTGCAGCGCGGGGTACAGCAGCGTGCCGAAGGCCAGGATGGCGATGCGTTGGCCCTGCGGCGCCGCGCCCGTGCGGCGCACCTCGCCCTTGCCGAACGGCAGCCCTTCCAGGCTGGCCAGGGGCACCACGCCCGCGCCGCTGCCGCGCGGGTAGCGCACGGCCACGGGGTGGTCCTGCTCGAAGGCGGTGGTCAGCAACTGGCGGCACTCGCGCTCGTCGGCGGGGCAGGCCATGCTCATGTTGGGAATGCAGCGCACGAACGGAATGTCGTAGGCGCCGGCATGCGTGGCGCCATCGGCGCCGACCAGGCCCGCGCGGTCGAGCGCGAACACCACGGGAAGGTTCTGCAGGGCCACGTCGTGGATCAACTGGTCGTAGGCGCGCTGCAGGAAGGTCGAGTAGATCGCCACCACGGGCTTGACGCCCTCGCAGGCCATGCCGGCGGCGAACGTCACCGCGTGCTGCTCGGCAATGCCCACGTCGTAGTAGCGGCCGGGAAAGCGCTTTTCGAACTCCACCAGCCCCGAGCCCTCCCGCATGGCGGGCGTGATGCCCACCAGCCGCTCGTCCTTGGCCGCCATGTCGCACAGCCATTGGCCGAAGACCTGGGTGAAGGTCTGCTTCGGGGGCGTGGCGGGCTGCGTCAGGCCCACGCGGGGGTCGAACTTGCCGGGGCCGTGGTAGGCCACCGGATCGGCCTCGGCCAGCTTGTAGCCCTGGCCCTTCTTGGTAACGACGTGCAGGAACTGCGGGCCCTTCAGGCCCTTGATGTTTTCCAGCGTGGGAATGAGCGAGTCGAGGTCGTGCCCGTCGATGGGGCCGATGTAGTTGAAGCCGAACTTCTCGAACAGCGTGGCCGGCACCACCATGCCCTTGGCCTGCTGCTCCAGCCGCTTGGCGAACTCCAGCAGCGGGGGCACGGGCTTGAGCACGGTCTTGCCCACGTTCTTGGCGGCGGCGTAGAAATGGCCGCTCATGAGCTGCGCCAGGTAGCGGTTCAGCGCACCCACGGGCGGGCTGATGCTCATGTCGTTGTCGTTGAGGATGACCAGCAGGTTGGCATCGGCCACGCCGGCGTTGTTCAGCGCCTCGAAAGCCATGCCCGCCGTCATGGCGCCGTCGCCGATGATGGCCACGGCGTGGCGGTTCTCTCCCCGCTGCTTGGCGGCCAGCGCCATGCCAAGCGCGGCCGAGATGCTGGTGCTGGAGTGCGCCGTGCCGAAGGTGTCGTATTCGCTCTCGGCCCGCTGCGGAAAGCCCGACAGCCCGCCGAACTGGCGCAGCGTGCCCATGCGGTCGCGCCGGCCGGTCAGGATCTTGTGGGGATAGGTCTGGTGGCCCACGTCCCACACGAGGCGGTCGCGCGGGGTGTCGAACACGGTGTGCAGCGCCACGGTCAGCTCCACCGTGCCCAGGTTGGAACTCAGGTGCCCGCCGGTCTTGGAGACGCTGTCGAGCACGAAGGCGCGCAGCTCGGTGGCCAGGTCCTTCAACTCGGCGCGCGACAGGCGGCGCAGGTCGGCCGGGTCGTTGATGGTCTGCAGCAGGGGAAAGGAATTCGTGGACATAGGCTATTGTTTGAGGAGCTGCTTGCGCCATGCAGGCAAGCGCTGCAGACCGTTCATTGTGCGGGCCGGTGCGCCGGGGCCACCGGGGAGGTCTGCGGGGATGGCGGCACAGGGCACGCAGCGCGCCGCCATCATCAGTGCGAGCGGTTCACCACCATGTCGGCCAGCGCCGCCAGCGCGCGCGTGTCGGGCAGGCCGCTCGCGGCCAGCGCGGCGTGCGCCTCGATCCGCAGTTCGCCAGCGTGCGCCTGGGCGCGTTCGAGCCCGAGCAGTGATACGTAGGTGGGCTTGTCGCTCGCGGCGTCCTTGCCGGCGGTCTTGCCCAGCGTGGCCGAATCGGCCGTCACGTCGAGGATGTCATCCACCACCTGGAAGGCCAGCCCCAGCGCGGCGCCGTACTGCGACAGCGCGGCCAGGGCGGCCGGCGCGGCCTGTCCGCAGGCCGCACCCATCACCACGCTGCCCTGCAGCAGCGCGCCGGTCTTGAGCCGGTGCATCTGGCGCAGTTCGGCCTCGCTCAAAGCGCGGCCCACGCTGGCCAGGTCGATGGCCTGGCCGCCGGCCATGCCGTCGGCGCCGGCGGCCTGGGCCAGCATGCGGCACAGCGTGGCCTGCATCGCGGGCGGCACCTGCGGCCCCTCCGGCGTGAGCAGGCCGAAGGCCAGCGCCTGCAGCGCATCGCCCGCCAGCAGCGCGCGCGCCTCGCCGAAGCGCACGTGCACCGTGGGCTTGCCGCGGCGCAGCACGTCGTTGTCCATGCACGGCATGTCGTCGTGCACCAGGGAATAGGCGTGGATCAGTTCCACCGAGCAAGCCGCGCGCAGGGCCGCTTCGTCCAGGCCGCCGACGGCCTCCGAGGCGGCCAGCACCAGCAGGGGCCGCAGGCGCTTGCCGCCGTCCAGCACCGCGTAGCGCATGGCCTCGCCCAGGCCCGCGGGCGCATCGCTGCACACCCAGCGCGACAGGGCGTCCTCCACGCGCGCCAGTTGCGCGTGGCTCCAGCCGCCGAGGTCGAACGGGGCATGAAGCGCAGTGAGCACGGTGGATGGGCCCAGGGGGGTCGGTACTGCCGCCATGGTGGGGGTCACTCCTGCGTCCATGGTTGCAGCGCTCCTTCGTCCAATACCTTGATCTGGTCCTGCACCGCTTCCAGCCGGCCGCGGCAAAAGGCCAGCAACTGCGCGCCGCGCTGGTAGCCCGCGAGCATCTGTTCCAGGGGCAACTGGCCCGACTCGATGCGTCCCACGAGTTGCTCCAGCTCTTCCAGCGCGGCTTCGTAGCTGGCGGGTTCGGGGAGTTTCGGGGGAACGGCGGAGGCCTTGGGCATGGAACGGGAGGCGGCGAACGCGCAGGTAAAACAGGTGATTTTAGGCGCACCCTCCTTCGGGCGGGCGGCGGCGGGTGGGCGGCACGTGGAAAATGGCTGGCACCTTGGCGACACCATCGGCGCGCAAGCCTTGCCCGGCGCGCTCAAGCATGTCCGGCCAATACACATACGGGGGGAGCGGAAATAACCCCACCGGCTACAATCCCATTCCCTTCGGGCCGGCTTGCATGCCGGTTTCTTTTTTTCCGTGTGCACTTCACGCACCCTCCCTGTGGGGAGTCTTTAGGTCAGGTCACCCATGTCTGATTTAAGTCTTCAACTGCAGCAGGCCGCAAGCCAACTACCAGTTTCAAGCTACTTTGACGAAGCGCTGTTCCAGCGCGAGCTGGAGACCATCTTCCAGCGCGGGCCCCGCTATGTGGGGCACCAGCTTTCCGTGCCCGATGCGGGCGACTACTACGCCCTGCCGCAGGAAGGCGAAGGCCGTGCGCTCGTGCGCAACGCGCAGGGCGGCGTCGAGCTGATCTCCAATGTGTGCCGCCACCGCCAGGCGGTGATGCTCAAGGGCCGCGGCACCCTGCAGGGCCACGGCAAGGGCCATGCGGGCGGCAACATCGTGTGCCCGCTGCACCGCTGGACGTATTCGCCCGGCGGCCAGCTGCTCGGCGCCCCGCACTTCGCGCAGGACCCCTGCCTGAACCTCAACAACTACGGACTGCGCGAGTGGAACGGCCTCCTGTTCGAGGACAACGGCCGCGACATCGGCGCCGACCTGGCCGGCATGGGGCCGCGCGCCGAACTGAGCTTCGACGGCTTCTCGCTCGACCGCGTGGAAATGCACGAGTGCAACTACAACTGGAAGACCTTCATCGAGGTCTACCTCGAGGACTACCACGTGGGCCCGTTCCACCCGGGCCTGGGCAACTTCGTCACCTGCGAGGACCTGAGCTGGGAGTTCCAGAAGCACTACTCGGTGCAGACGGTCGGCGTGGCCTCCACCTTCGGCAAGCCCGGCTCCGACATCTACCGCAAATGGCACGACGTGCTGCTGCAGTACCGCGAAGGCAAGCTGCCCGAACGCGGCGCGATCTGGCTCACCTACTACCCGCACATCATGGTGGAGTGGTATCCGCATGTGCTCACCGTCTCCACGCTGCACCCCGTCAGCCCGACGAAGACGATGAACATGGTGGAGTTCTACTACCCCGAGGAGATCACCGCCTTCGAGCGCGAGTTCGTCGAGGCCCAGCAGGCCGCCTACATGGAAACCTGCATCGAGGACGACGAGATCGGCGAACGCATGGACGCCGGCCGCCGCGCCCTCTACGAGCGCGGCGACAACGAGGTCGGCCCCTACCAGAGTCCGATGGAAGACGGCATGCAGCACTTCCACGAGTGGTATCGCGCCGCCATGGGCGATGCGGTACCCCGGCGCTGACGCCGATCCGATTGCTATAAAAACAATAGCTACCACCGCATGATCCACTAGGGCATGCGGCCTCTTTTACTCCAAACCCCCTCACTCCCATGCAAGCGCTCTGGATGGTGTTGGCCGCGTTCCTCTTCGCCAGCATGGGCGTGTGCGTCAAGGTGGCGTCGGCCTACTTCAACTCGGCCGAACTGGTGTGCTACCGCGGGATCATCGGCATGGCGATCCTGTGGGCGCTGGCGCGCTCGCAGCGGGTCAAGCTGGGCACGCACTACCCGGGCATGCATGCCTGGCGCAGCCTGATCGGCGTGGTCTCGCTGGGCTCGTGGTTCTATTCCATCGCCCACCTGCCGCTGGCCACGTCGATGACGCTCAACTACATGAGCAGCGTGTGGATCGCGGCGTTCCTCGTCGGCGGCGCGCTGCTGGCCTGGCGGCCGTCGAGCAGCAGTTCGCGTCCGCCGCTGCAGGGCACGCTGGTGTTCACCGTGATGGTGGGCTTTGCCGGCGTGGTGATGATGCTGCGCCCCAGCCTCGACCAGCACCAGATGTTCGCCGGCCTGATCGGGTTGCTGTCGGGCCTCACCGCCGCGTTCGCCTACATGCAGGTGATGGCGCTGTCGCGCCTGGGCGAGCCCGAGACGCGCACGGTGTTCTATTTCGCGGTGGGCTCGGCGGTGGCCGGTGGCGCGGGCCTGCTGCTCACGGGCACTTCGGAATGGCCGGGCTGGCCCAGCCTGTGGCTGCTGCCCATCGGCGTGCTGGCGGCGGCCGGCCAGCTGTGCCTGACGCGGGCCTATGCCACCGCGCGCACCTCGCGCGGCACGCTGGTGGTGGCCAACCTGCAGTATTCGGGCATCGTGTTCGCGGCGCTGTACAGCGTGCTGCTGTTTGGCGACGACATTCCCGCCATCGGCTGGGCCGGCATGGCGCTCATCGTGGTGAGCGGCATCGTGGCCACCGTGCTGCGGGCGCGCGCGGCACCCGGTGCGCCGGCCGAAGAGCACTGAGGCCGCCGATCCGGCGCTGCCGCAGTCGGGTGCCTTTCCCCGGCGCGACCGCCCGTCAGGCCTGTCCGACGCACGCCCCCGCCGCGCCGGACCACAATAAGGGCCTGTCCGCCACCGATTGATTCAGTCCCATGCCGTACACCACCCTCATCTCCGCCGCCGAACTGCAATCCCTCATCGCCAGCGGTGCGCCGCGGATGGTCTTCGACTGCACGTTCGACCTGACGCAGCCCTCGCTGGGCGAGCAGCAATACCGCCAATCGCACATTCCCGGCGCGCTCTACGCGCACCTGGACCGCGACCTGAGCGCCAAGCATGGCGCGCCCGGCGCGGGCGGCACCATCGTCGCCACCGAGGCGGACCAGCCCGCATCGGGCGGGCGCCACCCCCTGCCCAACCGCGACCGGCTCGAAGCCTGGCTCTCGCGCATCGGCTTCACCAACGGCATGCAGGCCGTGGTGTACGACCGCAACGGCGCCAACTACTGCGGCCGCCTGTGGTGGATGCTCAAGTGGGCCGGCCACGATGCGGTGGCGGTGCTGGACGGCGGCCTGCAGGCCTGGACCGCGGCGGGCGGGGACCTCGCCAGCGGCGACGAGCCGGCGCATTTCCAGTCCAACTTCAAGCTGGGCGAGCCCCTGCGCCAGTTGGCCACCGCGGCGGACGTGCAGGCCGCCCTGGGGCAGGACCGCCAGACGGTGATCGACGCCCGCGCCCCCGCCCGCTACCGCGGCGAGGTCGAGCCGCTGGACCCCGTGGCCGGGCACATTCCCGGCGCGCTGAACCGCCCCTTCAGCGAAAACCTCGGGCCGGATGGCCGCTTCAAGCCCGCCGCGCAACTGCGCGCCGAGTTCGAGGCCCTGCTCGGCGCCCGCGCGCCCGGCACGGTGGTGCACCAGTGCGGCAGCGGGGTGAGCGCCATCCCGAATGTCCTGGCCATGGAACTGGCCGGTTTCGGAAAAACCACGCTGTTTGCCGGCAGCTGGAGCGAATGGTGCAGTGTTCCTGACCGCCCCGTGGAGCGCGGCTGACCCCTGCGGGAGGGCCGGCCGTGCAGCAGGCGGCCCCCTCTCCAGGGTGGGACAGCCGCTGCGGATTTTGTAAGGCAACTTCCTACACGGGCGGTGCGCCGACCAGACACGCTGCACATCCAAACCCCGACTTAATTTTTGATTGGGCTGAATTCACAATCCATTTCAACGGATCGCGAAACCATGCAAACCGCATGAACCCCGCCAGATCGGTTAAAGGAAAAGGATTCACCATGACCTCCGAACAACTTCTCGCTGAAATCCGCGAAGCCAATCTCACCTACCTGATGTTGGCACAGACCCTGATCCGCCAGGACAAGGCGGAAGCTGTTTTCCGTCTGGGCCTGAACGAAGACGCCGCCGACATCCTCGCCTCGCTGTCGGCCGCACAGGTGCTCAAGCTGGCCTCCCGCAACACGCTGCTGTGCAGCTTCCGGGTGGACGACAACCTGGTGTGGAGCTTGCTCACCAACCACAACACCCCGAAGAAGGTCGGCAACGAAGCGACCAACACGCTGCACGCCAACATCCTGATGGCCAGCCGCGTGTCCGAGGTGCTCTGAGCGCAGCGCCCGCCGCCCTCACCGCCTCGCCCGCCTGCCGCCGCCCACCCTTCTTCGAAAGCCAGCCATGTCCGCACCCGTCAAGAGCGTCCTCAACGAATCCAAGCAGATCGAACGCGCCGCCATGCTGATCCAGATGGGTGCCCGCATGCAGGTGCTGGAGTCGGAAACCACGCTGTCCTACGAGCGCCTGATCCGGCTGTACAAGGAGATCGCCGGCAAGTCGCCGTCCAAGGGCCAGCTGCCCTTCTCGACCGACTGGTTCCTGACCTGGCAGGAGAACATCCACAGCTCGCTGTTCCTGAACATCTACGAATACCTGTCCAAGGGCGTGGACCTGGATTCGGTGGAGCTGCTCACCAAGGCCTACCGCCTGTACAACGAGCAGGTCACCACCGCCGAGATCGAACCCCTGCTGTCCTTCACCCGCGCCTGGCGCCTGGTGAAGTTCGTGGACGCCGGCATGCTGACCCGCACCGCCTGCTCGCAGTGCAGCGGCCAGTTCGTCACCGAGCTGTACGAAAACGCCCGCAACTACACCTGCGGCCTGTGCAATCCGCCCGCCCGTGCCGGCAAGAGCAAGTCGGCCGGCGCGCTGATGCTGCACTGAGCCCCTGCACCACCAGGCTTTGAGCCAAAAAGCCTTCCAGCGCATATTCCACTAGGGCATATCGCTACAAAATCAATAGCAAATCAAACCATTCGAAAACCCGGCCCTGGCCGGGTTTTTTCGTGGGCGCGGCGGGACGGTCGGCACGCCAACGCCCCCAGCCCCCATCCGCCCACCGGCCCGTCAGCGCATCGCCAGCAGGATGCGGATGTCCGAGTCCACCGGCAGCGCATAGTCGTAGGCCGCCATGACCGCGTTGCCCTCGGGGCTCACCAGCTTGAGGCTCACGTACACCGTCTGCGGGGTGGCCGCGTACGTGCCCACCACCACCGCCTGCGCCGCCTGGGCGCGGCTCACCTCGCGCACTTCGCGCGAGAGCAGCAGTTCGCCCTCGCCGGGCCGCATGACCAGGTTCTCGCGCAGCTTCAGCTCGGTCACGCGCACGCCGCGCTGCACCAGCCGCCCGGCGATCTGTTCGGAGCACAGGCGGCCCAGCCGGGACGACTCGTTCAGCCGGTCCAGGTGCACCAGCGTGGAGACCAGCACCGGCTGGCGCGGATCGAGCGGCGCGCCCTGCAGCAGCATGTCCGCGGCCTTCTGATTGAATTCGAGCAGGTCGGTCTGCACGCCGCCCGCGGCCGCGCTGCCGTAGTAGAACCGCGCGCAGCCCGGCAGGGCCACCGCCGCGGCGCCCGCCAGCGCGCCGGCCAGCACGGTGCGGCGCCTCATGGCACCACCCGCCACGTCTTGACCGGCGTGGCCGCCACCGCCGGCACGCGCGGCAGGTACAACGCCACGTCGCCCTGGTCGATGGAATAGACGTCGCTGGTGCGCGCCAGCACGCGCTCGTCCGATTCGATGGACGTGGTCACCAAAATCTCGGTGCGCGCCGTGCCGCTGGCCAGCAGAACGTCCGGCGCCGGCACGTAGGCGCCCGACGCATCGCGCACCACCGCCACGCCCTCGGACAGCCGCACCCGCGGCGGCGCGTACACACCGCCGCCCTGGTGCTGCACCACCTGCGTGGACACCGCCATGCGCACGCCGGTCGGCTGGGTCGAGACGGTGATGCCGCGGTCCACCAGGCGCGTCACCAGCAACGAGCGAAAACCCGCGTCGAAGCCGTCGCCCTGGGCGGGCAGCAGATAGATCGGGTACTCCCCCGGCGGCCAGTCGCGCAGCCGCACCGCCGTGCGCTCCGCCACGTCGCGGGCCAGCACGTCCCAGTGCTGCACGGCGCGCGCGGTTTTCTGCGTGGAAGGCGCGTGCAGTTCGTCGCGCGGCAGATCGGGCGCCGCGCAGCCGGCCAGCAGCGCGGCAGCGGACAGCAGGCACCCGCCCGCCAGCCGGCGTGCAGGTGCCAGACGCCCCACGCCAGCGGATTCGCGGCCCTGCGCCGGGGCCCGGGCGGCCGGGCGTGCACGTTTTTCGAGAGATTCCATAACCGCAAATGCTAGCGGCCACCCGCGCAAGGCATCGGCCGAACAGCGCGGCTTTTCCCCCGCTGCCAGGGGGCTTGGGGGCTTCTTCACCCGGGGTTTCCCGCACGCGCCGGCCCCGCTGCTGCGGTGCTCGCCTACGCGGCGTTCGAGCGGCGTTGCGACAAAATCCGCGCATGTCCCGCCCCGCCGCCCCCCTGCCCCCCACGCCGCCCCTGGCGCGCCAACTTCCACCCACCTCCGCGACGACAGGGCAGCTTCCGGCCGGCGACCCGCCCAACCACTCCGACATCTCCCCCTCCAACCCCGCATCCGCACCCACCGCCGCGCCCGAGCCCGGCGACGATGTGCCGCCCGAACCCCTGGCCGCCGGGACCCCGGAGGGATCGGCCACGCCGCCCGCCTCCACGGCCCCTTCCGCACCCGCCGCGCTGCCGGCCTCGCCCGCATCACCGCGCCCCGAACCATCCCCTTCCCCGTCGCCCACCGGCCCCTCGGCGGCCGCTGCCGCCGCAGCCCTGCCTGGAGCGCCGGGCTTCATGCTGAACATGCCGATCGACGTGCGCAACATGTCGCTCGCGCTGCTGGCCCTGTTCGCCACCGTCGCACTGCTGCACTGGGCCAGCGCCGTGTTCATTCCCCTCATGCTGAGCGTGCTGCTCACCACCGCGCTGCACCCCGCAATCACCGCCCTGCACCGCTGGCACATCCCGCGCTGGCTCGGGGCCGGGGTGCTGCTGATGGGCATCGTCGGCAGCCTGGGCGGCGCGGCCTGGTCGCTCAGCGACGGCGCGGCCGAGCTGGTGGATTCGGTGCCCGTGGCCGCGCGCAAGGTGCGCGATGCCATGCGCCAGCGCGTGGGCGGGCCCAGCCCGCTGGACACCATGCAGAAGGCCGCCACGCAGATCGAGCAGGCCGCCACCGAAAGCATTCCGCCGCAGACGCGCCGCGGCGTGCAGCGCGTGGTGATCGAACGCGCGCCCTTCAACATCCGCGACTACGTGTGGAGCGGCACCATGGGCCTGGCGTCTGCCGCCGGCCAGCTCACCGTGGTGATCTTCCTGACCTTCTTCGCGCTCGCATCGGGCAACCTGTTCCGGCGCAAGCTCATGCGCATCGCCGGCCACAGCCTGGAGCGGCGCAAGGTGACCATGGCGGTGCTGGACGACATCACCGGCCAGATCCAGCGCTACCTGCTGGTGCAACTGCTCACCAGCGTGCTGGTGGGCGTGGCCACCGGCGCGGTGTACGCCCTGCTCGGGCTGGAAAACCCCGCCGTCTGGGGCGTGGTGGCCGGGGTGCTCAACCTCGCGCCCTACATCGGCTCGGTGGTGGTGACGGGCGCCTCGGCGCTGGTCGCCTTCCTGCAGTTCGGCACCGTGGACATGGCGCTGGCCATCGGCGGCGCATCGCTGGTCATCCACACCCTGGTGGGCAATCTGCTCACCCCCTGGCTCACCAGCAAGACCAGCCGCATGAGCCCGGTGGCCGTGTTCGTCAGCGTGCTGGTGTGGGGCTGGCTGTGGGGGCTGTGGGGCCTGCTGCTGGGCATTCCGGTGATGATGGCCGTGAAGGCGATCTGCGACCGGGTGGAGGATCTGCGGGCGGTGGGGGAACTGCTGGGGGATTGAAGGAAAGGACGGCCTGACGCGCCCGGCCAAGGCCCAAGCACCGCAGCCGGGCCGGGCCCGTTTTCGATCAGGCCATTCGCCTGTCGCCGGGGTTGCGTCCGCCCGCCTGAATCTCCATGATGGGGGCGCCGGTGTGCATGGCGCCATCGGCACATCCACGCATCGCTCGGACCCATCGATCGATGCCTTCCCCCGCAGGCGTGTCGCACGCCAGCCCACAGGAGCAAAAAACCATGCCCATCGAACTCTGGCTCGCCTTCGTCGCGGCCTCGGCCGTGATGCTGGTCATCCCCGGCCCGACCATCCTCACCGTGATCAGCTACTCGATGTCGCACGGCCGCCGCGCGAACGTGCCGCTGGTGCTGGCCGTGGCGCTGGGCGATTCGACCGCGCTGGTGGTGTCGCTTCTGGGCCTGGGCGCGCTGCTGGAGACCTCCGCCTTCTGGTTCACCGCGGTGAAGTAGGTCGGCGGGCTGTACCTGCTGTATCTGGGCATCCGCCTGCTGCGTGCCGGAATCTCCGCCACCGAAATCGCTGCACCCGCCGCTCCGGCATCCCGCTGGCGCCTGTTCCTGAACACCTACCTGGTGACCGCGTTGAACCCGAAGGGCATCGTTTTCTTCGTGGCCTTCCTGCCCCAGTTCCTCAGCCCCGCCGCCAGCGCGACGCAGCAAATGGGAATACTGGGCGTCACCTTCGTGGTGCTGGCCGCCACCAATGCGACGCTGTATGCCGTGTTCGCTGGCAGCGCGCGCAAGCTGCTCGCATCGCCACGGGCACAGCGGCGCTTCCATGTCGCGGGCGGCTCGCTGCTGGCGACAGCGGGGGTCTGGGCGTTGACGGCGCGGCGGCCAGGGTGAGGTAAGAGGCCATCCATCAGGGCGGGCAGAGCATTCATCAATGCTTTGCGTCGCAGGCCGGAGGGGGCGATGGATCGGAGCATTCTGGAGGAATGTTCTCGAAAGCCACGTCATTGCCGACCTGTACCGCATTGTTGGGCGGACTCAACCACCAATGGATTTCTCCATTCATCCAAAGATCGACGACCTGACTTTCACCCAGGAGGGTTCTGGAATTCACGCGGTACAAACGCACCACGTAGGGCATCTTGTAGTCGTGATGAATGATGCGCTGAACAAGAGACGCTTTGTGAAACTCAAGGCGATAGACGCGCTGAGGGCTGTTTTCACTGTCAAAAAAAGTGGGCGTCGCAGCGTACCAAGCCAGAAAAACAAGTGCATTCAATGCCAAGCACCAGACGATGCATGGGACTTTCCTGAAATCATTCAGCTTCATTGCCAATCCAATTTGATGGGAAACGGAAGGCGAACACGGTGCACGTCTGAGAGCACAACGAAGTCTGCACCTCGGCCATGTTGAATGCGCCACCGGCGGAAATCTCCGTTCTGCACAAAGTAAACATCTCCATGGATCTTGGACGCCTCTTGATTCACCCATTGATCAGAGATGGGGATGCCTCGGCCTACGTTCACACGACTCACTCCTTGAAATCCCCAAAAGCCGAGAGGCTGTGAAAGAAAAGGGGTTTCACCATCGTTGAAGTCATAGCTGTCGCGAAGGTAGAAACCCAATTCATCGATAACGACAGTGGTTTTTCCGAAGCTATTCTTTGCGACAAGTCCTGACACCGCGATCTTGAGCGTGGCTTCTCCCATGGCTCCATAGAAATCATCCAGCGGATCACTGAGTTGGCCACAGTGCACATAGTTGGTTTGGCACGTGCCATCAATGACTTTGGCAGGCTGCGCCAGGTTGCCAAACCTCGATGGCTGAGAGGCCCCTGCCGTTTGGTCATTGATGCGCTTTTTCAGCAAGAGCAATGCCGACGGCGTTGCCCATTCTTTCTGAAGCTTCACCATCGCAGCGCGAACCCGTGCAAAGCCGAGAGCCCAATTCATGGTGACGTTACTCTCATCCAGGCGCAAGGAGCCCAACTGGGACAGCTCAAAGGGGTCGCGTCCACGCTTCATCAGTTCTGGCATCTCAAAAGCCGCCCCGCGAAACCACCGCTCCATCAATGCCGCCGCCACCGGCCATCCCATGCGCGAGCGCATCACGCCAGGAATATCGTCGAGCTGAAACAGCCGCACCTTCGGCGGCAGCTTTTTCTCCAGCTGCGCACGCAGCCGCTCCTGGTCTATCTTGACCATGTCCTTCATGCAACCTCCCTCGTCCGTGATCGCCTGTTTTTTGGAACTGCGGATTCTCGGAGCAAAGAAGGCGCTCGGCACGATGCCAACCGATTTTCTGGTTACGCTACGTAACCCAAAAGCAAATCACTTTCACCAGGGCTTTCGGTGACCGGTTTCGAACCCCATGGGGCACGGTTTTGTCAGGCGGGGCGCGCCGTGCCTCTATGCCGGCGCCACCGGAGCGCGCGCCGCCAGCTGCGTGGCCAGGGCCTGCAGCAGGGCCAGTTGCCGGCACACCAGGGCCAGTTGCGTCTGCACCAGCCGCAAGGTGTCAGGTGCGGCATCGGCGGCCTGTTCCAGCGCGGTGGCCAGCGTTTCGCCGTGGGCTGCGTCACCCTCCAGGGCCTCGCGGGTGCGCAGGGCGCGGGCGACGGCTTCGAGGCGCTCGACGGCGTAGCGGGCGCCCTCCTGTACTAGTGGGTCGTCCACGCCTTCGGCGAGTTGGCCGCGGTGCGCGCCCAGCGCCGAGAGGTAGTTGAGCAGGGTGTGCGACAGCACCAGCATGCGCATGCCGGCCTGCGAATGCGAGCGCACGTGACGGGGCTCGCGCAGCATGTGCGACAGGGCGGTGGAGAAGGCGGCGTCGGCGTTGTGGGCGGTGCGGCGAGCCAGTCGGTAATCGAGGTCGTCGTCCTTGCCGGTGGCGTACTGCGACATGATCTCGCGCAGGTACTGCCCGTTGGCCTGCAGGGCCTGCGCGGCCACGGCGGCCAGGCGCCGGCCCTGCCAGTCGGGCAGCACGACCATCATGGCGGCGGTGGCGATGGCGCTGCCGATCAGGGTGTCGAGCAGGCGCGGCAGGATCAGCGCGTGGGCCTCGCCGGTGGCCTGGTTGAAGCACATGAGCACCAGCAGCGTGATGGCGGCGGTGGCCGTGAGGTAGCGCGTGGTGCGGGTGACGAAGAACAGCACGCCCGCCGCCACGGCGAAGAGCGCCTGCAGCGGCGGGCTGGGAAAGAGCTTGAGCAGCGCCCAGCCGACCACCAGGCCGATGGCGGTGCCGGCAACGCGCTGCGACACGCGCGTGACGGTGGCGCCGTAGGTGGGTTGGCACACGAACAGCGTGGCCAGCGGAATCCAGTAGCCGTGCACGGGGTCGATGAGCTGCATGGCGATGCAGCCGGCCGCGAGCGCCAGCGACAGGCGCGTGGCATGGCGAAACAGCGGCGTGCCCGGGTGCAGCTGCGCGCGCACGCGGCCCCAGGCATCGGCCAGCGACCGGGGCGATCGGTCCAGCAAACTGCTGTCGCCCAGGCGCTCGCCGCCATCGGGGTGGGTGGCGGCGTCGAGCTGGCCGGAGAGCGTGGCGAGGTTGCGCGCCAGCGCGCGCAGGCTGCGCAGCGGCCGCTGCCAGGCGCTCTGGCGCTGGCTCTCCAGGTGGGCGATGGAGTCGTGCAGGTCGGCCATGGCGCGCTCGCCGGCGGGGTCGCGCACGAAGGGCTCGTGCGTCTGCAGGGCCTCGGCCAGGCGGGTGCAGTCCACGCCCTGCAGTTGCAGCACGCGCTGGCAGCGGTAGAGCACGTCGCTGTGGAACAGCACGTCGGCCCAGTCGTTGTAGTGGTGGTGCGACGAGCTGGCGCGCTCGTGGATGTCCTGCGCGATGAAGTACAGGTTCAGGTGGCGCAGCAGCCGGCCGGTGGGGGGCGGCGCCTCGCGGCGCGCGCCCAGGCGGCTGAAGATGCTTTCCTTGGTGGTGTTGAGGGCGGACACCACGCGGCCGTTGGTCTGGGCGAGCGCCAGGCGCCGGCGCTCCACGTCCACGCCGCGCACCGGCTCGAACAGGCTGGCCTTGAGCCGCAGGTAGGCGCCGAGCACGCCGTAGAGCTTGGCGAGGTTCTGGCGCACGGGCTGGTGCGGGAACAGCGCGCACCACAGCAGCGACAGCAGGCCGTACCAGGTGGCGCCGGCCAGCAGCCAGGTGGGCACGCTGAAGCCCAAGGCCGGGCCGCCCCCGCGCTGGGAGCCGGGCGCCACGCTGATGGCAGTGTAGAGCGCCAGGATGACGGTGGCCAGCGCGATGGCGCGGTAGCGCTCGCCCACGGCGCCGAGCATGGTGAAGCCGAAGGTGGAGACGGCCATGCCCGCCACGAACCACAGGGGCCACGGCATCAGGGCCTCGACCGAGAACGCAGCGGTGGCGAAGCAGGCCAGCGTGACGAGCAGCGCCCGCAGCCGGCCGCGCCAGTTGTCGTCGGTCTCGGCGATCGCGCTGGCGATGATGCCCAGGAAGATCGGCGTGACCAGCGGCACGCGGTCCAGCCACCAGCACACGGCCATGGCGCCGCTCAGCGCGATGAACACGCGCACGCCGTACACCAGCGCATCCTGCGCCCACAGGCGCCTTGCCCACCCTGCCATTGCCGTTTTCAAGATCGCATCAACCCTGGAGAGAGAAAGAAAAAACCATGGCGCGGGCCCGCGCCGGATGGCCGGAACCCAAGCAGATTCCATACCACGGCACGCAGCCCCTCCCGTGCCGCGCCCAATCCCCCGCCGTCAGCCGGTGTTGCGCAGCCCCGCCGCGATGCCGTTGATCGAGATGTGGATGCCGGTCTGCACGCGCTCGTCGCCCTGCCCGCCGCGCCAGCGGCGCACCAGTTCGACCTGCAGGTGGTGCAGCGGGTCGATGTACGGAAAGCGGTGGCGGATCGACCGGGCCAGGGCGGTGTTGTGCGTCAGGCGGTGCTTGTCGCCGGTGATGCGGGTGAGCGCATCGGCCGTGCGCTGCCACTCGGCCTCGATGGCGCCGAAGACCTTCTTGCGCAGGCGCGTGTCGGCCACCAGTTCGCTGTAGCGCGAGGCCAGGGCCAGGTCGCTCTTGGCCAGCACCATGTCCATGTTGGACAGCAGCGTGCCGAAGAACGGCCACTGGCGGTACATCTTCTGCAGCAGGGCCATCTGCGCCTTGGGGTCCTGGCCGGGCTGCCTGACAAAGGCTTCCACCGCGGCGCCGAAGCCGTACCAGCCCGGCAGCGTGAGCCGGCACTGGCCCCAGCTGAAGCCCCAGGGAATGGCGCGCAGGTCTTCGATGCGCTGGCTGGGCTTGCGCGAGGCCGGGCGAGAGCCGATGTTCAGCTCGGCGATCTCGCGGATGGGCGTGGAGTTGAAGAAGTAATCGGTGAAGCCCGGGGTGTCGTACACCAGCGCGCGGTAGGCGCCCATGCTGGCCACCGACAGCTGCGCCGCCGCCTCCAGAAAGTCCTTGGTGGCCGGCTTGGTGGGCTGCAGCAGCGTGGCCTCCAGCGTGGCGGCGACCAGGGTTTCCAGGTTGCGCCGGCCGATCTCGGGATTGGCGTACTTGGAGGCGATGACCTCGCCCTGCTCGGTCAGGCGGATCTGCCCGCGCACGGTGCCGGGCGGCTGCGCCAGGATGGCCTGGTAGCTCGGCCCGCCCCCGCGGCCCACGGTGCCGCCGCGGCCATGGAACATGCGCAGCTGGATGCGGTGGCTGGCCGCCAGTTCGTCGAACAGCTCCACCAGTGCGATCTCGGCGCGGTACAGCTCCCAGCTGCTGGTGAAGATGCCGCCGTCCTTGTTGCTGTCGCTGTAGCCCAGCATGATGTCCTGCTCGGCGCCGCTGGCCTGCACCATCGCGGCGAAGCCGGGCACGGCGTACAGCTCGCGCATGATGGGCGCGGCGTTGCGCAGGTCTTCGATGGTCTCGAACAGCGGCACCACGATGAGGTCGGTGGTGGCGGCGCGGGCGCCGCTGCCCGGCACGGGCGGCACGGCATCGAGCGTGCCGTGCATCAGCCCCACTTCCTTTTGCAGCAGCAGCACTTCGAGCAGGTCGCTCACGGTTTCGGTGTGGCTGATGATGTAGTGGCGGATGGCCTGCGGGCCGAAGCGCTCGCGCATCTGCCGCGCCGTCTCGAAGATGGCGATCTCGCCCGTGGTGTGCTCGGAATACGTGGCGCCCACCACGCGCAGCGGCCGGGCATCGGCCAGCAGGCGCAGCAGCAGCGCGCGGCGGTCGGCCTCGGGCAGGGCCGCGTAATCGAGCTCCACGCGCGCCGTGGCCAGCAGCTCGGCGATCACCTTCTCGTGCTGGTCGGAGCTTTGGCGCAGGTCCACGGTGGCCAGGTGAAAGCCGAACACCTCCACCGCGCGCACCAGCGGGTGCAGGCGCTCGGCGGCCAGCGCCGCGCCGCGGTGCGAGCGCAGCGAGGCCTCGATCACGCGCAGGTCGGCCAGGAAGGCCTCGGCATCGGGATAGGGGTTCTGCGGCGCGACGGCATGGCGCGCGGCCTCGCCGCCGGTCAGGTTGCGCAGCGTGGCGGCCAGCCGGGCGTAGATGCCGGTGAGCGCGCGGCGGTACGGCTCGTCCTGGCGGTGCTCGCTGTGGTCGGGCGAGCGCTCGGCCAGGGCCTGCATGTCGGGCGAGACCTGCACCAGCCGGGCCGACAGCGACAGCTCGCCGCCCAGAAAGTGCACCTCGGTCAGGTAGTGGCGCAGCGCCACCTCGGCCTGCCGGCCCAGCGCCAGCGAGAGCGTGGCCGCGCTGACGTTGGGGTTGCCGTCGCGGTCGCCGCCGATCCACTGGCCCATGCGCAGGAAGCTCGCCACGGGCTGGTTGCCCAGTTCGCGCTCCAGATCGGCATAGATCTTGGGGATCTCGCGCAGGAAGGTCGATTCGTAGTACGACAGCGCGTTCTCGATCTCGTCGGCCACGGTGAGCTTGGTGTAGCGCAGCAGGCGCGTCTGCCACAGCTGGGCCACGCGGGCGCGCAGCCGCGCCTCGTTGGCCGCCAGCTCGCGCGGGGTGAGCGCGTCCTTGGCACTGTTGTACAGCTGCGCGCGCACCTGGATGTCGCCGCGCTCGGCCAGCAATTGGGCGATGTCGCGCTCGGCATCCAGGATGCTCTTGCGCTGCACCTCGGTCGGGTGGGCAGTGAGCACCGGCGCCACGTAGCTCCTGGCCAGCGTCTGCGAGATGGTGCGCGGCGCGATGCCCGCCCAGCGCATGCGCGCCAGCGCCACCTCGATGCTGCCCTCCTGCGCGCTGCCCGCGCGCTCGTGCACGGTGCGGCGGCGGATGTGGTGGCGGTCCTCGGCCAGGTTGGCCAGGTGGCTGAAATAGGTGAACGCGCGGATCACGCTGACCGTCTGGTCGCCCGACAGGCCCTTGAGCAGCTTCTTGAGCGCCTTGTCGGCCTCCTGGTCGGCATCGCGGCGAAAGGCCACCGACAGCTTGCGCACCTGCTCCACGAGGTCGTAGGCGGCGACCCCTTCCTGCTCGCGGATCACGTCGCCCAGAATGCGGCCCAGCAGCCGGATGTCCTGGATCAGCGGCAGGTCCTTGTCGGTCCTGCGGGGGGCGGCCGGTGCGGGCGCGGCGTCGGTCTTGCGGGGGGTCGCGTTCATGCGGAAAAGGTCTCCTGCGCGCTCGGGCGCATCATGGACAGAGGGCGGCGGCTGCTGCGGGCCCATGCTAGCATCCCCGCTGCCCGCGCCGCCCGGCGCACCCGCCCCGCGCACCCCCGGCCTTGCGCCCGTGCCCGGCGGCCCTCCTACCGCGATGAACCCCTTCGAAACCCCCACCCATTTCCCCTTCGTGATCGCCACCCGCGAAAGCCGCCTGGCCCTGTGGCAGGCCGAGCATGTGCGCGCCCTGCTGCAGGCACGCGGCCACACCGTGACGCTGCTCGGCATGACCACCAAGGGCGACCAGATCCTGGACCGCACGCTCAGCAAGGTGGGCGGCAAGGGCCTGTTCGTGAAGGAACTGGAAGTGGCGCTGGAGGAAGGCCGCGCGCACATCGCCGTGCACTCGCTGAAAGACGTGCCGATGGAGCTGCCCGACGGCTTTCACCTGGCCGCCGTGATGGAGCGCGAGGACCCGCGCGATGCCTTCGTCTCGAACCGCTTCGCGCGCCTGTCCGACCTGCCCCAGGGCGCGGTGGTGGGCACCTCCAGCCTGCGCCGCCAGGTGCTGCTGCAGGCCCTGCGGCCCGACCTGAAGATCGAGCCGCTGCGCGGCAACCTCGACACCCGCCTGCGCAAGCTCGATGAGGGGCTGTATGACGCCATCGTGCTCGCCGCCGCGGGCCTGAAGCGCCTGGGCCTGGACGACCGCATCCGTGCCACGTTCGAGCCCGCCGAGATGCTGCCCGCCGCCGGCCAGGGCGCGCTGGGCCTGGAGGTGCGCAGCCATCGGCAGGACGTGATCGCCGCGCTGGCGCCCCTGGCCCACCTGCCCAGCTGGCTGGGCGTGACGGCCGAGCGCGCCGTGAGCCGCGCCATGGGCGGCAGCTGCTCCATGCCGCTGGCCGCGCACTCGCACTGGCGGGCAGACGGCACGCTGCAGCTCGATGCCGCCTGGGGCGACCCGCACGGCGTGCTGCCGCTGGTGCGCGCCACCGTCTCCGGTGCGGTGCAGACGCTGGCGCAGGCCGATGCGCTGGGCAGCGACGCCGCGGCGCAGCTGTGCGCGCAGGGCGCGCAGCCCGCGGGCTGAGCCTCACGCCCGCCAGCCCCTGGTGCCGCCCTTGAGCCTCGCCGCCCGCACGCCCCCCGCCCGCCGCGCCATCGTCACGCGGCCCGAGCGCGATGCCGCGCAATGGGTCGTGGCCCTGCACGCGCGCGGCATCGAGGCCACGGCCCTGCCCCTGATCGCCATCGCCGGCTGCAGCCACCCCGACGCGGTCGCCGCGCTGCGCCGGGCGCGCGAGGGCTTTGGCGACTACCGCGCGGTGATGTTCGTGAGCGCCAATGCGGTGCGCTATTTCTTCGAGTCCAATCGGCCTCCAGCGCATGATCCACTAGGGCATACCGCTATAAAAACAAGAGCATGGTCCCCCGGCCCCGGCACCGCCCAGGCGCTGCGGGACAGCGGCATGCCCGCCGCGCGGATCGACCAGCCCGCGGCCACGGCCGGGCAGTTCGACTCCGAATCGCTGTGGGAGCGCGTGCAGCCGCAGGTGCAGCCCGGCGACCGCATCCTGATCGTGCGCGGCGCGCAGGGCGAGGCCGACGGCCCGTCGGACGCCGCCCAGGGCGGCACCGGGCGCGAATGGCTGGCGCAGCAGATCGCCGCGGCCGGCGGGCAGGTGGAGTTCGTCGCCGCCTACGAGCGCGCCGCGCCGCAGCTCACGCCCGCGCAGCAGGCCCTGGCCACGCAGGCCGCCACGGACGGCTCGCTCTGGCTGTTCAGCAGCTCCGAGGCCATCGCCCATCTCGCCGCCGCGCTGCCCGGCCAGGACTGGCGCGAGGCCCGTGCGCTGGTCACCCACCCCCGCATCGCGCAGGCCGCCGACGCCCTGGGCTTCGGGGCCGTGCGCCAGTGCCGGCCCGCCCTGGACGACGTGGTCGCCTCGATAGAATCGCACCCATGAGTTTTGAGCCCGCTTCCGCCCCCGCCGCCCCACCGCTGGCCGCCCCGCCCTCCGGTGCGGCCGTGCCCGCAGCGCCCGCGAAAGGCGCCAGCGGCAACCGCTACGCGCTCTGGGCCCTGGGGTTCGTGGCCGCGGCCGGCCTGCTGGGCAGCGTGTTGCTGTGGCAGCGCCTGAACACCATCCAGGAGCAGCTGGCGCGACAGACCGCCGACTCCGGCACCCAGGCCATCGAAGCCCGCACCCTCGCCCACCAGGCACTGGACGTTTCGCGCGAAACCGCCGCACGGCTCACCGTGAACGAAACCCGCGTGAGCGAAGTGGCCCTGCAGCGCGCCCAGCTCGAAGAATTGATGCAGAGCCTGTCGCGCTCGCGCGACGAGAACCTGGTGGTGGACATCGAATCCGGCATCCGCCTGGCCCAGCAACAGGCCCAGTTGACCGGCAGCCTGGAGCCGCTGGTGGCCGCCCTCAAGAGCGCCAACCAGCGCATCGAACGCGCCGCCCAGCCTCGCCTCGCGCCCCTGTCGCGCGCCATCGGCCGCGACCTGGAGCGCATCGGCGCCGCCCAGGTGACCGACACCGCCGGCCTGCTCGCGCGGCTCGACGATCTGGTGCGGCAAGTGGACGAGCTGCCCCTGCAGAACGCCGTCGCCCAGGCCGCGGCCACGCGCCGCATGAATGCCCAGGTGTCCGCGGGCGACGCCGCCGCGTCGCCCGCCGCACCCAGCCCCTGGTGGCAGTCCGCGCTGCAGCGCGCGTGGGAGGTCGTGCGCGACGAGGCCCGCGGCCTGCTGCGCGTGAGCCGCATCGACCGGCCCGAGGCCATTTTGGTGTCGCCCGACCAGGCATTCTTCCTGCGCGAGAACCTGAAGCTCAAGCTCATGAACGCCCGCCTGGGCGTGCTGGCCCGCCAGCTCGACTCGGCCCGCGCCGACCTGGCCGCCGCCAGCGCCGCGCTCAACCGCTACTTCGACCCCGCGTCGCGCCGCACGCAGATGGCCGCCACGGTGCTGCAGCAGGCCCAGTCGCACATCCGCACGGCCGAGCTGCCGCCGCTGGACGAAACCCTGTCCGCCCTGGCCACGGCCGCGGCGGGCCGCTGAGCCGCCGGAAGACCGCCCACCCATGCGCGCCGCACTCTGGTTTCTGGCACTTTTTGGCGTGGCCGTCGCGGCCGCGCTGTTCGCGGGCAACAACCAGGGCACGGTGACCCTGTTCTGGCCGCCCTACCGCGTCGATCTGTCGCTCAACCTCGTCCTGCTGCTGCTGGTCGGTGGCTTCGCCACGCTGTATGCGGCGCTGCGCGCCCTGGCCGCGCTGCTGGAGCTGCCCCGCCAGGCGCGGCGCTGGCGCGCCCAGCAAAAGGAGCGCTCCATGCACGCGGCGCTGCTCGATGCGCTGTCGCAGCTGCTGGCCGGGCGCTTCATCCGCTCGCGCAAGGCCGCGACCGCCGCCCTCGCGCAGGAAAGCGCGCTGGAGGCCTCGGGCGAGGCCGTGCCGCATGGCCGCCAGCTACGCACGCTGGCCCATCTGGTGGCCGCCGAAAGCTCGCACGCCCTGCAGGACCGCGCCACGCGCGAGGCGCATTTGCAGAACGCGCTCAACAACATTCCCGACCGCGCGCCGGTCACCGAACTGGAGCTGCGCGAAGGCGCGCACCTGCGCGCGGCCCGCTGGTCGCTGGACGAGCGCGATGCCAACGCCGCGCTCGAACGCCTGGCCGCCCTGCCCCAGGGCGCGGCCCGGCGCACGCTGGCGCTGCGCGCGCGCCTGAAGGCCACGCGCCTGGCCCATCAAACGCAGGAAGCCCTGGAGACCGCGCGGCTGCTGGGCAAGCACCGGGCGTTTTCGCCCGCCGCGGCGCAGAGCATCGTGCGCGGCTTGGCCATGGAGCTGCTGAACGGCGCGCATGACCCGGCCCAGCTGCAACAGGTCTGGATGTCGCTGGAGCCCGCTGAACGCGCCATGCCCGAACTGGCCATCCATGCGGCGCAGCGCCTGAGCACCCTGGGCGGCGACGCCGGCCAGGTGCGCCAGTGGCTGCTGCCCGTGTGGGAACGCATGGTGGAACTGCCGCACGCCATTCCCGACCACCAGGCGCTCAAGCTGGTGCGCGCCCTGGAAAACAACCTGGACGCGCTCGACGCCGCCTGGCTCGCCCGCATCGAATCGGCCCAGCAGGCCAACCCCCGCGATGCGCGCCTGCAGTACCTGGCCGCCATGGCCTGCCTGCGGCGCCAGCTGTGGGGCAAGGCGCAGCAACTGTTCACCCAGTCCACGGGGCAATTGGGCGATGCCAGCCTGCGCTGCAGCGCGTGGCGCCACCTGGCCGAACTGGCCGAGCAGCGCGGCGACGCCACGGCGGCGGCCGCGGCCTGGAAGAACGCGGTCCTGGCGTCCTGACACAAGGCCCGGCCCAGGCGCCGTGCCGGGGCCTGCGCCCAGCGCCCTCTCTGCGGCCGCTGAAGGCCGCGCTCCGCTCTTGGCCGTGGGCCGCGTTACGCCAGCGCGACCGCCGGCGCCGCATCCAGATTCCAGCCGCCCTCCTCCCACGCCCACACCACCTGCGGCGCAATCGCCTGCAGAAAGTGCCGGTCGTGCGACACCACCAGCAGCGCGCCGGTGAACGACGCCAGCGCGGACTGCAGCGCCGCCACGGCCCGCGCATCGAGGTGGTTCGTGGGCTCGTCCAGCAGCAGCATCTGCGCCGGATCGCCGCTCCACAGCGCGCAGGCCAGCGCGGCCTTGATGCGCTCCCCGCCGCTCAAGGTGCCCGCCGGCCGCTGCACGCAGGCGGCGTCCAGCCCCAGCTGCGCGAGCCGGGTGCGCAGCGCGGAGGGCGGCAAAGGCGAGCCGGTCTGCGCCAGCCGCTCCAGCACGCTCAGCCCCGGCGGCAGCAGCGCCGCGCTGTGCTGGTCGAGCCAGGCCGTGCGCACCATGCACTGCACCCGGCCCGAGGCGGGCGGCAGCTGCCCCGCCACCATGCGCAGCAGCGTGGTCTTGCCGCAGCCGTTCGGGCCGGTGACGGCGATGCGCACCGGCCCGCTCCACACCCCGTCGAGCGCTGGGGGCGGGCTACTGCGCCGTGGCGACCACGGCAGGGGTGGCACGGCGCGCTCCAGCCGCAGCACCGGCTTGGCCAGCGGAATGGCGCTGTCCGGCAACGGCATTGCCAGGGCCCCAGCGGGCGCCACCCGGCCGGCGGCCTCGCGCACGGCGGCATCCAGCCGCTCGCCCGCCTCTTCGCGGCGCACATGCTCCCGGCCCGCGAAGGCCTCTGCACGGTTTTTTTGAAGGCCCAGCAGCAGGGGCGACTGGTTCGCGTCTTGCCCTGCCGCGCGGCCCCGGGCGGCGCGCCGCATCTGCGCGTCGTGCTGCCGCCGCAAATCGCGTTGCGCGGCATCGCGTTCGGCGCGCGCATGGTGCAGCGCGGCCTGGGCCGCCTGGGCCTCGGCATCGCGCTGCGCCGCATAGATATCCCACGCACCGCCGTAGTGGCGCAGGCCTTGCGGGGTGAGCTCGGCGATGCGGTCCACCGCCTCCAGCAGCGCGCGGTCGTGCGTGGCCACCAGCACCGCGCCCCGCCAGTCCGCCAGGGCCGACAGCAGCCAGCGCCGGGCGGGCGCATCGAGGTGGTTGGTGGGCTCGTCCAGCAGCAGCACGTCGGCACCCGAAAGAAAAGCGCCCGCCAGCGCCACGCGGGCCCGCTCGCCACCGCTCAGGCAGGCCGCTTCGCGATCCGGGGACAGGTGGCCCAGCCCCACGCCGTCGAGCGCGCGCCGCCAGCGGGCCGCGCAGTCCCACTGCCCGTCCGCGAGCAGCAGGTCGGCTTCATCGCCCTGCCCGGCCTCCAGCCGGGCCAGCGCCCCCAGCACGGTGTCGATGCCCGCCAGCGCCGCCACGGTGGCGCCCGCGCGGTGCTGGTCCACCGCATGCAGGCGGCCCGGCCGCTCCACCGTGCCCGAGGCCGGCGCCAGCGTGCCGGCCGCCATGGCGAGCAGCACGCTCTTGCCCACGCCGTTGTCGCCCACCAGGCCGGTGATGCCGGGGGCGAGGTGGAGTGTGGGCGGCTCGGCCCAGAGCGCCTCGCCATCGGGCCGCCGCCATTGCACCCGGGCCAGGCGCAGCAGCGCGCCCTCCCGCGCCGGCGCGCAAGCCGCCAGGGGAGAAGACGTGGAAGAAGAGGAAAGGGAAACGGATGCGGTGCGCGCTGCACCGCGGTGCGGACGGGCGTCCGCGTTGAATGTCGCCATGGTCAAGCTCCAAGCCATCGAATCGGCCGCCTCCCCGGATCGTTGGGGGGAAAGCGGAACGGACGGAGGGGGCTTACAGGCGCATGGGTGAAGAACCTCGGTGGCGGCGATCGGAGCGATCGAAGGGCCGGACTATACGGCCGCAGGACCGGCAACGCAAATTCACTTAGGTGAAATGGATTACGGATAGTACAATTTTCAGATCCACCCGACGGAGACCGCCATGAACGCCGTGCCAAGACCGAAACCCGACCTGTCCACCCTGCCCCCGCCCGCCGCCGTGCAGCAGCTGCACCACTACGCCTACAAGGCGCGCGACGCCGAGGAAACGCGGCAGTTCTACGAAGACATCCTGGGCCTGCCGCTCTACCACATCATCCAGAGCGACTACGTGCCCAGCACGGGCGAGTACTGCCCCTACACGCACTTCTTCTTCCGGCTGAAGGACGGTTCGTTCATCGCCTTCTTCGACCTGGGCGACGACGTGAAGGCCGAGCCTTCGCCCAACACCCCACTGTGGGTCAACCACATCGCGTTCCGCGTGGACACGGTGCAGGAGCTGGAGAACACCAAGGCCCGCCTGGAGGCGCATGGCGTGGAAGTGCTCGGCGTGACCGATCACCACATCTTCAAGAGCATCTACTTCTTCGATCCCAACGGCATTCGCCTGGAGCTGTCGGCGCAATTGGCCGATGCGCAGCAGATGGAAAAAGACAGCACGGTGGCCCACCAGCGCCTGAACGAGTGGACCGCGCGCAAGGAGCAGTGGCGCAAGGAGCGTGCCGAGGGCAAGAGCGCCGCGCCGCTCAAGCCCGCACAGAACGACCGGCCGGAGTACGCCAAGGCCTGACCGGCCCGCATCGCTGCGCCTCGGCCTGGGCATCGGCCTGGGGCCGGGGCCGGCCGCTCAATCGTCCAGCGTTTCGCGCCCGCGCATGACCTGGTGGCGCTCCCAGTAGTGCTCCAGCGTCGCCTTGAAGCGCTGCTTGTCCTTCTTGAGGCCCGGCAGCTTGAGCTTCGTGCTCTTGGCGCGCAGCAGGCTTTTTTCCGGGTGCGTGATGGTGAGCGAATCGCCCAGGATGCTGTCCTTGAAGGCCATGGCCTTCACCGCGTCCCAGGGCACCGTGGTGCCATCGGCGGATGTGGTGATGCCTTCGTGGCTCACCTGCACCGTGTGGCCGCCCTTCAGCGCGAACTGGCGCGCCGGAAAGTACTTGAGCACCACCGCCAGTTCCTCGGCATTGGCCGGCTCGTAGCGGTAGGCCAGGCTGCGCTCGTGGCCCTGTGCGAAGGCCTGCTCGTAGTCGCTCCACAGGCGCTGTTCGATGGCGTCTGCCGTGAGGATGTCCTGCGCCCAGGTGCGCTCGGGCGGCCGCACCACGATGGCGCCGTAGTCCGATTCGGGCAGCACCCAGCCCACGTTGCGGATGCGTTCGGGCATCAGCGGGTGGGTGTCGAACGGATGGGGCACGTTGGCCGTTTGCATCGCGGTGCGGAACTCCGCCGACTGCGCATAGGGCGGCAGCCCGCTCGAGATGAAGTGCGCGATGCCCAGATCGCCCGCCAGCTGCTCTTCCTTGTCGAACAGGTCGCTCTCGATCTTGTGGCGGTACCTGGCATAGGCCGCGATCTTGACCAGCGACTGCCCGATGGCCTGGGGCGACACCAACTGCGCGGCGATGCGGTCGGCCTGGAACTCGCGCGCCCGGCTGTCGCGTGCCAGGGCCCACTCGAAGATCAGGCGGTACAGGCTCAGCAGCGGGGACACCACCGCCGTCAGGCCGGAGGTGCGCATGGCATGGTGGTACTGGTCGTACTGCACCAGTTTCGGCCCCAGGCGCGCGCTGCTTTCGGTGTCGCCCCCGCCCAGGTGGGCCAGCTCGTGGGCGAACACCGCGTCGGCCTCGGATTGGTCGAGCAGGCGCAGCAGCGGAATGCTGACGAACAGCGTGCGCCCGGTGAGCACCTGCCCCGCCACGTGGATGGGCGCTTCGGTCACGAAGAAATTGGCGTCGATGCCGGCCACGATGTGCTGCGGCGGCGCGGTCTGCAGCCGCGTGGCCATGTGGCGGATGCGCTGCCACAGCAGCGGCGCGTCGGCCTCCTGCACCAGCTCGCCCTCAACCTCGCTGTGGCGGTTCACCCGCTTGAAGATGCCCACCACCGCCAGCACCACGGCCACCGCCACGCCGATCGCCACCGCCATGATGAGCTTGGGCGAATAGCGGTGCCAGAAATACGCCGTCACCCAGAAAGACAGCCAGGCCACCATCGCGCCCTGCACCACCACCTCCAGCGCGCTCGCGGCGGTCATCAGGCGCCAGCCGGCCACGAAGCTCGCGTGCTGCAGCCGGCGGTTGACGAAGGCCAGCGCCCCGAGCGCCAGCGCGGCCACCAGCACCAGCGCGCCGGCCACCAACGTCCACAGCGCCACGGAGCGCGCCACGAAGAACTGCCAGTTGTTGGAATACGGCGGGCACATGGCCTCGCGGTATTCCTGGGCATCGGGCGTGCGGTCGGTGCAGATCGTGGAGGGTGGATGCGCCCGGTAGTAGTCCTTCTGTTCCTGTCGGTCCGCCGGGGACAGGTCCGTGGCGGCGTCGATGCGCAATTCGATGGCGGCGAGGAACCTGGCGTCCAGGTCGCGCTGCACATGGTTCGCGAAGAACAGGGTGACCAGCGGCACCGCGAACAGCGACAGCACCGACCAGAGAAAGGCTTTGCCGAGACCGGCGCGCAGCGAGGGATGAAGGGCCATGGGTGCGGATTTGTTGGAATGGGAATGGGACCTTGGCGGCACGGCACGGAGCCGGCCACCCCTGGCGGGTGCGCCCGATGGCTCCGAGGCCGACGATTATCGGCAGCCATCTTGCTCACATCCCCTTGCAGCCTTCGGCAAAAGGTAACAAAGCGATAGCAGATCCGGCCTGCCCGCCGGGCCCAGCGCCCGCGGAGCGCCGGTGCCGCTGCCTTAAAATGCCCGGTCCCTTCCTGACCCGAAGCCCAGGCAGCCGCCTGCCCGTTGGCCTCTTCTTGCACCCACCAGACCCCATGAGCTCGCCCCTGAACCAACCCGGCCTTGAAAGCCTGTCCAAATCCTTCGAGCCCGCTGCCATCGAGGCCCATTGGGGCCCCGAGTGGGAACGCCGGGGCTATGGCGATGCGGGCTACCGTGGCTCGCGCCAGGCCCAGGCGGGCGAGCCCGCCTTCTCCATCCAGCTGCCACCGCCCAACGTGACGGGCACGCTGCACATGGGCCATGCGTTCAACCAGACCATCATGGACAGCCTCACGCGCTACCACCGCATGAAGGGCTTCAACACGGCGTGGATTCCGGGCACCGACCACGCGGGCATCGCCACGCAGATCGTGGTGGAGCGCCAGTTGCAGGAGCAGGGCATCAGCCGCCACGACATGGGCCCGACACCGCCCGAGGCGCGCAAGAACTTCGTCGCCAAGGTCTGGGAGTGGAAGGAACACAGCGGCAACACCATCACCACGCAGATGCGCCGCATGGGCGACAGCGTGGACTGGAGCCGCGAATACTTCACCATGGACGACAAGCTCTCCAAGGTGGTCACCGACACCTTCGTGCGCCTGTACCAGCAGGGCCTGATCTACCGCGGCAAGCGCCTGGTGAACTGGGACCCGAAACTGCAGTCCGCCGTGTCCGACCTCGAAGTGGAGAACGAAGAGAAGGACGGTTCGCTCTGGCACATCGCCTACCCGCTGACCGACGGCAGCGGCAGCCTCACGGTGGCCACCACCCGCCCCGAGACCATGCTGGGCGACGTGGCGCTGATGGTGCACCCCGAGGACGAGCGCTACACCGCGCTCATCGGCAAGACGGTGACGCTGCCGCTGGTGGGCCGCGAGATCCCCATCATTGCCGATGCCTACGTGGACAAGGAATTCGGCACCGGCGTGGTCAAGGTCACGCCCGCGCACGACCCCAACGACTACCAGGTCGGCCAGCGCCACAACCTGCCGATGATCATCGTGCTGACCCTGCAGGCCACCATCAACGAGAACGCGCCAGCCAAGTACCAGGGCCTGGACCGCTTCGTGGCCCGCAAGGCCATCGTGGCCGACCTGGAGGCCGCGGGCGCCCTGGTCGAGACCAAGAAGCACAAGCTGATGGTGCCCATCTGCACCCGCACGGGCCAAGTGGTCGAACCCATGCTGACGGACCAATGGTTCGTGGCCATGGGCAAAGTGAGCGAACAAGACCCGACCGGCAAGAGCATCGCGCAGAAGGCCATCGACGCCGTGGCCTCGGGCGAGGTGCAGTTCGTGCCCGAGAACTGGGTCAACACCTACAACCAGTGGATGAACAACATCCAGGACTGGTGCATCAGCCGCCAGCTGTGGTGGGGCCACCAGATCCCGGCGTGGTACGACGAAGCGGGCAACGTGTACGTGGCGCGCGACGAGGCCGAGGCGCAGGCCCAGGCCGGTGCGGGCAAGGTGCTCACGCGCGACGAGGACGTGCTGGACACGTGGTATTCCGCCGCGCTCGTGCCCTTCTCCTCGCTCGGCTGGCCCGAAGCCCTTGACGATCAGAACGCCACCAAGGACTACGACCTCTACCTGCCCTCCTCCGTGCTGGTGACGGGCTACGACATCATCTTCTTCTGGGTCGCCCGGATGATCATGATGACCACGCACTTCACCGGCCGCGTGCCGTTCAAGCACGTGTACATCCACGGCCTGGTGCGCGATGCGCAGGGCAAGAAGATGAGCAAGTCCGAGGGCAACGTGCTCGACCCGGTGGACCTGATCGACGGCATCGCGCTCGACCCCCTGCTGGAAAAGCGCTCCACCGGCCTGCGCCGCCCCGAGACCGCGCCCCAGGTGCGCAAGAACACGCAAAAGGAGTTCCCCGAGGGCATTCCCGCCTACGGCGCCGATGCGCTGCGCTTCACCTTCGCGGCGCTCGCCAGCCTCGGCCGCAGCATCAACTTCGACAGCAAGCGCTGCGAGGGCTACCGCAACTTCTGCAACAAGCTCTGGAACGCCAGCCGCTTCGTGCTGATGAACTGCGAAGGCCAGGACTGCGGCCTGCAGGAGCACACCCCGGCCGATTGCGAAGGCGGCGGCTATCTGGCCTTCAGCCAGCCCGACCGCTGGATCGTCTCGCTGCTGCAGCAGGTCGAGGCCGAGGTGGCCAAGGGCTTTGCCGAGTTCCGCCTGGACAACGTGGCCAACACGATCTACGACTTCGTCTGGAACGAGTTCTGCGACTGGTACCTGGAAATCGCCAAGGTGCAGATCCAGACCGGAACGCCGGCCGAGCAGCGCGCCACGCGCCGCACGCTCATCCGCACCCTGGAAACCATCCTGCGCCTGGCGCACCCGCTGATCCCGTTCATCACCGAAGCCCTGTGGCAGAAGGTCGCGCCCGTGGCCGGCCGCGCGGGTGAATCGGTCAGCATTGCCGCCTACCCCCAAGCGCAGCTGGAGAAGGTCGACGAAGCCGCCATCGCCCACGTGGCGCGCCTGAAGGCCTTCGTGGACGCCTGCCGCACGCTGCGCGGCGAGATGAACGTCTCGCCCGCCACGCGCCTGCCGCTCTACGCGGTGGGCGATGCGGCCTTCATGCGCTCGGCCGCTCCCGCGCTGCAGGCCCTGGCCAAGCTCAGCGAGGTGCAGGTGTTCGAAGACGATGCCGCCTGGGCCGCTGCCGCGCAGGCCGCGCCCGTGGCCGTGGTGGGCGACGTCCGCCTGTGCCTGCACATGGAGATCGACGTGGCGGCCGAAAAGGCCCGCCTGTCCAAGGAGATCGCCCGCATCGACGGCGAGATCACCAAGGCGCAGGCCAAGCTGTCCAACGAGGCCTTCGTGGCCAAGGCACCGCCCGCCGTGATCGACCAGGAGAAAAAGCGCGTGGCCGATTTCGGCGCCACGCTGGCCCGCCTGCGCGACCAGCTGGCCCGGCTGGCTTGATAGCGCGGGCTTCGCCCCCACGTTCACCCTTTACGACACCGACTGACCGACCCCAAGAAGGACCATCGATGACCGACAACACTTCCGCGATCCGCAAAGCCGTGTTCCCCGTGGCAGGCCTGGGCACCCGCTTCCTGCCCGCCACCAAGGCATCCCCCAAGGAAATGCTCCCCGTGGTGGACAAGCCCCTGATCCAGTACGCGGTCGAGGAAGCCTATTCCGCCGGCATCCGCCACATGATCTTCGTGACCGGCCGCAGCAAGCGCGCCATCGAAGACCATTACGACACCGCCTACGAGCTGGAAAACGAACTCGAAGCCGCCGGCAAGAACGACCTGCTGCAGCTGGTGCGCTCGGTCGCCCCCAGCGACATGGACTGCGCCTTCGTGCGCCAGCCCCGCTCGCTGGGCCTGGGCCACGCCGTGCTGTGCGCCGAGCCGCTGGTCGGCCGCGAGCCCTTCGCCGTGCTGCTGGCCGATGACCTGATGGTCGGCCTGCCCGGCGGCCAGCCCGTGCTGGCGCAGATGGCCACCGCGTTCCGCAAGCAGGGCCGCTCGCTGCTGGCCGTGCAGGAAGTGCCCGCCGACCAGGTGCGCCGCTACGGCATCGTGGCCGGCGAGCCCGCCGGCGGCCCGCTGATCCGCATCGACCGCATCGTGGAAAAGCCCGCACCGGAAGACGCCCCCTCGCGCATGGGCGTGGCCGGCCGCTACATCCTCACGCCCGGCGTGTTCGACGAGATCCGCAACCAGCCCCAGGGCGTGGGCGGCGAGATTCAGCTGACCGATGCCATCGCCCGCCTCATGGCGCGCGAGGCCGTGTACGCCTTCCGCTACGAAGGCAAGCGCTACGACTGCGGCAGCAAGGAAGGCTTTCTGGAAGCGACGGTGGAACTGGCGCTGCAGCACCCTCAGGTGGGTGCCGCCTTCCGCGAATACCTCAAGACCGTGGAGATCTGAAACAGGCGCGGGGCCCGGTGCGGCCCTGCTCTGAGGGCACTGCGAACGCAAATTGGCCCGGTCACCGCTGCGTCGCCGCGGTGCCGGGCCGTATCAGCGCCTGAGACGGAAAGGCCGCCCTGCTGGCGCTCAGCGCCGGCGCAGCAGGTGGATGAATTCGTCGCCCACGGTCTGCTGCTCGACCAGCTCGTTGCCCGTCTGCTTGGCGAACGCCTGGAAGTCGCGCAGCGAACCGTTGTCGGTGGAGACCACCTTGAGCAACTGGCCGCTCACCATGTCGGCCAGGGCCTTCTTGGCCTTGAGAATGGGCAGCGGGCAATTGAGACCGCGGGTGTCGATTTCCTTGTGGATGTCCATCACATGCTTCCTGGGCGAATGAGCCCCATTCTAAGCAGCGGAAGGGGCTGCGCCGCTGTGGAACAGATCCACGAATTCGGGTTCGATGCCTTGGGTTCGCAGCCAATCCGCCAGCGCGTAGCCGGTGCCGGCCGGCCAGCACTTCACGGCCTCCGGCGCCAGCAGGCGGTAGTCCACCAGTTCGGGCGACAGCCGCACCTCGCCGTGCGCCACCGCGTGGTAGGCGATGATGACCTGGTTCATGCGCTGGAAGTCGTACACGCCGATGAGCGCCAGCGCGCTCACATCGAGGTTCGTCTCTTCCTTGATCTCGCGCGTGATGCCCTCCTGGGGTGTCTCGCCCGCCTCCATGAAGCCCGTGATCAGCGCGTACTGCTTGCCCGCCCAGGCCGCATTGCGCGCCAGCAGCACCTGCCCGTCGCGCACCACCACCGCCGCCAGCACGGGCGTGGGGTTGTTCCAGTGCGTCCAGCCGCAGGCCGGACAGCGCAGGCGCTCCACATCGCCGCCATCCTCGGCCACCGTGATGCGCGCCAGGGGCGTGGCGCAGTGGGTGCAGAAACGGGTTTCGTACATAGGCGCTACATTTTCAATAGCAGATAAGGCAATGGATACCCCGGCATGCGGCCTTTTTGAGCCTGAAAGCCGGTGCGGCGCCCCATCCAGGGCATCCCAGCGGCCGGCTCACGCCGGGAACACGCCCGTGGACAGGTAGCGGTCGCCCCGGTCGCAGACCACGAAGACGATGGTCGCATTCGATTCGCGCCGCGCGATCTCCTGTGCGGCCCAGCAGGCGCCCGCCGCCGAGATGCCGGCAAAGATGCCCTCTTCGCGCGCCATGCGCCGGCACATGTCCTCGGCGTCGTCCTGGCCCACGTTGATCGTCTCGTCCACCGCGCTCGGGTCGTAGATCTTGGGCAGGTATTCCTGCGGCCATTTGCGGATGCCGGGGATGCGCGAGCCATCCTTGGGCTGCGCGCCGATGATCTGGATGGCGGGATTCTTTTCCTTCAGGAAACGCGACACGCCCGTGATGGTGCCCGTGGTGCCCATGGCGCTCACGAAGTGGGTGATGCGCCCTTCGGTCTGCTCCCACAGCTCCGGGCCTGTGGTCTCGTAATGGATGCGCGGGTTGTCGGGGTTGGCGAACTGGTCGAGCACCACGCCCTTGCCCTGCTTGACCATGGTCTCGGCCAGATCGCGGGCGTATTCCATGCCGCCGCTCTTGGGGGTGAGGATCAGTTCCGCACCGAACGCCTTCATGGTCTGCGCGCGCTCCACCGACAGATCCTCCGGCATCACCAGCACCATGCGGTAGCCCTTGATGGCCGCGGCCATGGCCAGCGCGATGCCGGTGTTGCCCGAGGTGGCTTCGATCAGCGTGTCGCCCGGCTGGATGTCTCCGCGCTCCTGCGCCCGGCGGATCATCGACAGCGCAGGCCGGTCCTTGACCGACCCGGCCGGATTGTTGCCCTCCAGCTTGCCCAGCACCACGGTGCCGCGCTCTGCGTTCTCTTGCGCGCCGATGCGCTGCAGCGCGACCAAGGGGGTGTGTCCAATCGCGTCTTCGATGGTGGGATAGGTCTTCATAGCGCGCTACTGTGCCATAATTCGCGGCTTCGATCTTCGCGTCGCCCGGGTGGTGGAATTGGTAGACGCAGGGGACTCAAAATCCCCCGCCGCAAGGCGTGCCGGTTCGATTCCGGCCCCGGGCACCATTTACTAGTCCGGAAGAGTCCAAACTCTTCCGGACTTTTTTATTTCCGCTTTCAAATCAACAGCTTAGCCGTCCATACCAGTCCACACAAGTCCACCCCCATCCGGACCAATCTGGGGGCACATTTGGGGGCACTTTTACCAAAAGTGGGGGCACATTCCCTACGCTATGAGCGGGTTGGCGGTAGTGCCCCAATCGCGGGACTTTTAGACGCAGGACGGCCAGCAAGACAGCTCGACTTATCCCCTGAAACATTTGGGTTTTTCGCATTCTTCCAACACGCTGATTCGCAGGTGTTGCCGCCGCCGCCCTTGCTCTCAAACCGCCAGCATTGCCACATGGCGGCATCTGTTCTGTTCTTGCTAGTGGCGTGCACGTTAGCCGTGCTGATGCTGGGACTTGTGTGGTCGTGGATTGGTCTCTTGCTGGCTCCCATCAGCCAGGCGCTACCTTCGCCGGACGCCACGTGCGCAAACGACGACTCAACGCGGAGCCGTTGAGGTGGGCAGCAATAGAAACGTCCCGTCATCAGGCACAACAACCCGGGGCGCCGTGTCAGAAATCTGCAGTCCGTTGATGGTTCGGAGCGACAGCAGCCATCGCGCGCCCCAGCGCAGTTGCACCTCTGCAGTCACGTAATTCGCTGCCTCCGAGCATTGAGGCACCGGCCCAGCGTCGTTGTGAGTCCGCGTGCGCTCAGTGACTGCCATTAAGCGATCACAAGTTGCGCGGTTGACGCTCAGCGTAGTGACACCTGGCAGCTTCAACCCTATCTGCATGGCGATCACCGTCGGCACATACCACCATTTAGTCATCAACACGAACAGAACCGCGACGACGGCAGCACACAATGGCCACACGATGGTCATTCGCTTCCGCCTGGTTGCGGCCCACACGTTGATACGGAAGATCAGCAGGAGCACGGCGCCGCCAGCGGCGAGTCGCCAGCCGGTGTCGAATTGCGGCTGTCCTACGCCGGAGGCCTGGACGAGTATCAGGACACCTAAAACTGCGCTCAGGCCCCCCCCCACAGGCGCGAAGAACGCGAGAAACATATTCGGCAGGTTTCGTCGCGGCGACTCCTTTGCTAGACACAAGACCGTCAGGCCTGCGAAGACGCCGGAACCGATGGCAAGCCAGAACTGAATGGATTTTTCTGGCCATGCCACTGCTGCAAGCAGAAGGGCTCCAGCAGCTTGCCCAGCAAACAGTGCAGGAATTGGCGGGTTGTCGACCTCGTAAGCGTGAACTGCTGCTGCGGGGCCAAACATCACCAATGTGGTCAGTATCCAGAGCACCAATAGCCAGGCCGACGCCATGCCCGCATAGCCGACTAGGGCCAGCAAGTCATGTGGCACGTAATCGATGGATGCGACGTACATGTGCAGCAAGACCCATCCGGCCGCCACAGCAATGGTTGCTGCCAGCTTGAACGGAAACTGCTTGAAAACATCGGCAAAACGCCTGTCCAGCGCAGACCCATTCGCGTAAGCGACTGGTGCAGTGATGTTGGCCAGTTCGCGGCCTGTGATCATGAGCTTCCCTCTCTAATTCTGTTGTTTGCTGTCTCGCTGGACTTCCCCGGACGTCTGCGGCCGGGTTTGCACTTGTGTACGGCTCCTGCACAAGTGCATTCGCTTGGCGCGGCGCCGTCCGCACAAGACCATACAGGCATGCAAACGTCCATAGCAATCCACCCTGTTCTGCAGCCGTCCGGCCCCGTGTCCGCTGCGGCCCCTCAACAACGCGTTGAGCGCCTTTTGCGTCTCCAAGATGTGCGCCTGATGACCGGCCTTGGCAAAAGCAGCATCTACGCTGCCATTCAAGCCGGCAAGTTCCCGTCGCCCGTGAACCTCACGCACCACGCCGTAGCCTAGCGTGAGTCCGAGGTTGCACACTGGATCGCCCAGCGCCCCAAGGCTTCGGCGCTGGCCACCGCGACGCCTACAGCACCCGCCCTTGCGACCGCCACAGCTCCGAAGCCCCCCAGTCCTGCCCGCAGCAAGAAAGCCCTGCCCGCCAATTCACTTGCACCCAGCGCAACCGCCATCCCACGCGCCACTGCCAACAAGCCCGCCATGCGCCGCATGGTCAAGACCTCGCCTAAGACCACCACAGCCACGACTTTCCGCAAGCCTCCAGCGAAGGCGGCTCAAAGCACGGCATGAGCGCGCCCATGAAGCTGCGCTGCCCCCACTGCAAGCCCTGGGCGCATGTGCGCAGCAGCACCCAGATCACGCCCCTGCTGCGCGAGAAATACCTCGTCTGCACTAACGCAGCCTGCGGCCATGCGTTCGAGGTGTCGGGGCGTGACGTGATGGCTAAGGCATCCATTGCAGCCGAGCGCTACGCCGACAGCTACGACACTGCCTTTGCGGCCTATGCCCTCCTGGAGGCATACAAGGCGCTGCGGGATTTCGCCGAGCCCATGGCCAGGGCGCTGGCACTGATCGGCCGCACGCGCCGCGACGGCAGCATCGCCGACCTTTCAGCCGATCCGATTGCCCATCGACGTGGGTTCGTGTGGGACGCACTGCAAAACCTCGCCGATGGTCTGCCAGAGGCGACAGAAACTGTCCAAGTGGAGGAGTTGGGCACTCTGGCACTGCGGCCGTTTGCGGGGCGCAAGTTTTTGTCGCCGGCAGTGCAGCATCAAGAACGGGTTATGCGGGAGCGGGTGGTGCGGCATAGCGCCTCCTGACCATGTGCGGTGCATAAATCACACTGTGAACGGCTTCGGCAGAAGTTTTGAAGCCGTATCAGGCGCCCAGCTTGCTTGCCTCCAATTAGCTTGACGGCCGATTCCATCGGCTTCAACATACATCAGCATCTACAAGTCTCTAGTGTGAGCGCTGCGGTAATTGGAAGCGTACATCAAAGAATTTAATGTACGCAGAGCATTGTAAGTATATTTGCAAATAGGTGCAGGGCGTTGTATTTTAATAGGTATTTTGTGATAACAGCCAACTTATTCATAGACTGGGATTCAGCGGCGAGAATATCGAAAATTCGGCTCACCAAAGAAATGCCGCAGACCGCGAGATATAGCGCCACTCAACAAGCGTACAGCGATCTGCAGCAAAGAATTATTGGAAAGCTTTCTGAACTAAACTCAAACACGCCTTTGAAAATCCTTAACAGCAGAATTTATCATGGGTGGCACAGAGGGAAAGAGCCCACTCCAGACAGACTTGCCTGGGATAATCTTCGCCGCAATTTAAAAACACTATCCCAAGGCCGAATATCATATTTGCCAGACGTAAATTTCGGCAATGAACTTATCTGCAACGGCCAAAGAAGTATTTTATACGACACACTGCGTCCAGATAGACGAGACACAAGCCATACGACTCAAAAAATGGTCGATACCGCTCTTGTCTCAGACCTACTCTGCTTTTGCAGAAGTGAAAGCAGCAACTTTAAGAGAGGCAAAAAACCGTCTTCGCTCGCCATCGTTGTTGGAGATGACGACGATCTTTTACCTGGCGCTTTTGTTGCAGAGGCATGGGGAATGCCAATATATGTATTCAGAATAAATCGAGATATTGAAAACAAGAACATCTCAACCTCTGGAATCATTTACAAATTATAAAATGAATATTAATCAAATAATTTCCGACATTAAGCTTTTTTGCGATCCCTTCACCGATATCGTACAACAACCAGTAAAAGGCAAGAAGCGGTTGACGATAACAAGGAACGGCAGAGATCTGACATTTGATATCGATTTGAGCACCGGGGTAGTATCTGGAAAAAACAGATCTATTGAATTCAAGAACATCAGAAGTTTACTTGCATCTCCGGATTTTGCAGATATCCGACGTTATGCAGAAACACAGCAGCGCTCGTTTAAATCAATAAAGGAAATTTCCATACTGGAATCGCAAATTGAATATTCAAAAAAGACAATTGCGGCCGGAGATTTAATAAGCTGCATTACTCCAACGGAAGGAAAATCCAATCTCATACTGTTGGATGGCCCGGCGGGCATAGGCAAAACTTTTCAGATCACTGAATTGGCAAAAGCACAGTCCGGGAAATACCTAACTGACAATATAAGCCCTCCCATTCTTCATATTTCAAGCAGTGGTCGAAGGCTGTCTAATTTCAAAGACGTTTTAGCTGCAACCACGCAAGACATGGGGGCATCGTTCGGCGGCCTGCAAGTGCCTATGCTTGTTCGGCATGGATTGCTCATCGCTGCAATAGACGGCTTTGATGAGCTTGTTGATGCCGACGGGTATGAAGATTCTTGGCGTGCCTTGAAAGAATTCATTGAAGACGTTGGGGCGTCCGGCACAATTATTCTCGCAGCACGAGACACCTTTCTAGACGAGCAAGAGTTTCTCCAACGAATCAACAGTGAGGGAGACCTCGATGTCTCACTCAGTCTGGCGCATATCAAACTTGCCTCTCCTGTTACAGCCTTCAATTATTTAACAGACACAAAAACAGCAGAGGAGGACCTTGATGATTTATCCAAAGAAATATTTTCCAGCAGCAGTTATGCACTGAGACCTTTCTTCCTGAGGGTTCTGAAAGAGGCCGGTGGGTGGAAAAAAGTGCAGACAGAAGGACTACGCGCATTTCTCGTAAAAAATTTAATTGACAGAGAAGCAAAAATTCTCAGCCGTACACTAGCCTCCTTAAACACCGAATCCGCTATTCCAGCATTAACCAGTCTTTTTGAAGAGGTGGCCTTAGAGATGGCAGTTCGTGAGAACAATCTCATAGAAAATGAACACCTTACTTTTCTTGCGGATTATTGCTTTAGCGGATTATTAGAAGAATCGGACAAGCGAAAAATAATGCACAAGGCAGGAAGCATCTCGCTTCTTGAATTATCCAATACTAAAAATAAGAGGCAATTCCCTCACACTGAAGTTCAGTTCTTTTTCCTCGGAAAATCGCTGATTAATCAGCTCGCGAACCGCTCGGTACCAAATATTCTGCGACGGACAATATTGGGCGCCGAACATTTAGACGTTTTCGCGGAGGTCATTGCTACAAATGAACCTACAGCGGCGAAAGCGATGCAATTCCTACAGGGAGTTATGGACGGAGACAGCTCGCACGACAGACTCGCGACAAACGGAGGCGCCTTAATTCTTCTGAGCTTTTCTTCAGGGCTCATAGAGCGCGTGGACTATGTCACTGCGAATGATGCAACTTTTTCAGGCGGGTCTCCCATTGGCACTCTTCACGATGTTGAAGTCAGCAGACTTGATGCATGCGGATGCAATTTGTCGAAAGTTTCTTTCGAAGAGGTAAAAATCGGGGTATTAGTCGTTGATGAATTCACCAAATTTGGAGATAACCTACCAGCAATTGGCGCACTCGAAATTAGGGGCGATCTACCCAGGGTCGAAAGAGATCCCAACAACATTACTAAATTTATTGAAGAGCATACAACTGAAGCCAACCATCAAGACTTGATTAATCATCCAATGGTGCAGTTACTAGGGAAAATTGCAAGAAGATCTATCAGATATTGTTATCTTCGAGATGGTGGCGACGACGACGAAGGCACTTACATGCTTCGGGACCCTCGCTGGACGACGGTTAAGAGGGTGCTGGATTCTTATAAAAGGGTTGAAATAAAAAAAGGAAAATCGATGCACGGCAGGCCTGCTGCTTTAGTCCGCATTAAAAAGCCCGTCGAATTGCTTGACTTATACAACGAGGAAACTCAGTTAATCATGAAGGAATTAGCCAAATAAATTGTGGCGCACAGCCCGCATGCTTGAATCAAACTTTCCTTCACGGTTTACCCGCCGGAAGTCTTGGAAGAGTTCTAGTAACGTAACGGGCCCTTCTCAGCGTGACTTTGTGAATCACAAAATCCAGCAAATCACGGCACACTCAAGACATTGAAAGCGCAGCGAAGGCCGCGCAGGCTCATGATCTGCACATGGTAGGAGCGCCGGCAAAAACGTGAGGCTTATAAAGCATGCCGGTTCGGGGGAACTGGCGCGCTGGTATCTCGTTCGCCTTTGCATCTGCCAGGCTTCGCAGGACAGCGCAGGTCTATCAATCGGGCAGGCTAGGAGGGTTTCCGGATCGCGCTGCAGGTACATGCGGCTTTAGACAAGGATCCGGGCGTCACGCAGCCAGGTAGCCCCCACCTTTATCGTTTCCCACTACCCTAGCAACCCACAGTTCAAGGACGTGGCCTATATTTAGCGGGTGGAATTCTCACGGCAGCGTATTTAGCCACCTTTAGCGCGTATGTATATTTCAACTGGCCAACACTTCACCTTCTGCCTGCGAACGAGATTGGAGACTTTTTAGCTGGCGCCTTTTCTCCGTTGGCATTCGCTTGGCTTGTGTTCGGATTTATTCAGCAAGGAGTTGAGCTACGGCAGAACAGCGCCGCGCTCCTTCTTCAAGCGGAAGAGCTCAGAAGCGCGGCAAACACGCAGGAGACATGGTGGCGCTCCAACGGAAAGAATTTGAGCTTCGGATTGAAGAGCTTGAAAAGGCTAGAGAGAAGGATCAGCTGGCGGCAGCTGCAGCCTCAAAGAGACTTGAGGCAGACGCCCGCAGAAGAGAGGCGCAAGCTTTAGAAAGGATGCAACCACGTTTTCGATTCGGATTACTTCACAGGAACCGTGAGCGCAAGCAGATTGCAGCGGGTGAACTGTCGAACGGGGCAGTTGGTTGTACCAACGTCAGAATTGAGATGACACCCCTTGAAGGCGTCTTAAAACTCGCCGGCCCGACAAATTTCGACACCTTCGACTCTGAACTTTCAGTGGAAATAAAGATGCTGAGCAACAGCAGCGAACATACTCACCCGCTCGCTATTCATTACACGGACGCGTTAGGCAACGAGCGTCATCAGAACTTCATCGTCTCATCTAAAAGCAACTATCTGCAGATTACAGAGCAGAAGGCAACAGAATAATAGTGACTCATCTTGACTCGCATGCCCCAAGATGGTCAGCCCACCACTGCATCAGCTTCGTGCGGTCAGCCATGTACGTAGTGCGGTGGTACGCCGCGCGGATCTCGTTTTGCTCGCGGTGCGCGAGCTGTCGCTCAATGACATCGGGGTTCCAGCCGTGTTCGTTGGCCACGGTCGAGAACAGCGCCCGAAAGCCGTGGGCGGTGGCGATGGACTTGTAGCCCATGCGCGCCAAGGCTGAGTTGAATGTGTTCTCGCTCAGTGGCTTGCTAGGGCAATAGGGGCAGGGGAACACCAGCTCGCGGCCGCCGCTAATGCCGTCCATCCTGTCCAGCACTTCGAGCGCCTGGCGCGAGAGGGGCACACGGTGTTCCTCTCGCATCTTCATGCGTTCGGCTGGGATGGTCCAAAGCGCCGCTGCGCGGTCTATCTCTGCCCATCGGGCGCCGCGCACTTCACCGGGCGGGCAGGCGGTGAGCATCAACATCCGCAGGCCCAGCACGATGCTGGTCGATCCGTCGTAGTTGGCCAGTCGTCGCATGAACTCAGATAGCTCTTTCTCTGCCAAAGCTGCGCGGTGCTGAACTGTGCGCGGCTTCAGGATTTCAGACGGCACCAGGTCGAGCATGGGGTTGGACTCAATGCGCTCATGCGTCACGGCCCAGCGGTATATGGCTTTGACTCGCTGCAGCACCTGCCCGGCCTGGTCGGCCGCGCCGCGTGTTTCCACTGCCTTCACAGCTTCCATCACATCACGTGCTTTGAGCGTGGACATGGACCTTGAGCCCAGCGTGGGAAAGATGTCGTTTTCGAGTGATGCCCGGATGCGGCCCATGGTGATGGGTTCCCAGCGTGCGGACTGGTGGGCAAGCCAATCCAGCGCCACCGTCTCAAAGGTGTTGCGGTTTTCATGGATCACCCTCGCCTTCTGCTCCTTGCGGGCTTCGCCAGGGTCCTGCTGGTCCTGCTGGTCCTGCAGCAGCTTGCGGGCTCGGCCCGCTGCCTCGCGGGCAGTCTTGAGGCTCACGTCGGGGTAGACGCCGAAGGCTTCATGCGCCAGTAGCGGCCGCCGGCCTTGGTGACTTCTAGATAGAGACCCAGGCCGTCGGAGTGTTTGCCTGGTTCTGAGAGGGTGCGGAGCTTCGTGTCGGTCAGTTTCAAGGGGCACCAAAAATGGCTGGGGGCACATTCTGCCAGCGCGCGTCAGAAAGCTAGGCTTTATGCGGGTTTGCGCGGCGACTTCGAGAGTGGCCCCGACCATGGCTTTCTTGCCATGAATGCACAGCAACTTGTTCCTCGCTGCATCTTGCACACTCTGAATGAATGGCCCGCCTTCGCGGGCTTTTTGCTTTCAGCAGCCCGGTGCTCTCGACAGTGCAAAGCCATGCACGGTGCTCCTATCCCCGACTCAAAACAAAAAGCCCCGATGCGTCGCCGCATTAGGGCTTTTCAAGCGCAGAGGCGAAACGCCTCATGCAGGCATTACTTCACGGCATCCTTGATGTTCTCTTTGGCATCGCCGTAGTTCTTCTGGGTGGTGCCCTCGACCTGCTTGGCAACGCCCTTGGCTTGCTGCTCGGGGCTGTTGATCAGCTCGCCGGTCTTTTGTTGAACCTTGCCTGCCACGTCCTTCAATGCGCCCTTGACTTGATCGGTGTTCATGGTGATTCCTTTCGGTGAGGTAAGTGCAAAACAAAATGGCTTTGCATGACCTGAAGGCTAAGACCCGATCCGCAGGGCCCGCGCGGGCGGAAGCCATCCGTTGGCGTCAGCAGCTGCCTACACAAGAAAAAACCCGCAGCGCGGGTAGCGTGCGGGTCGGCAAATTTCGAAAGCAGTTTTTAATTGAAACTGGATTGCGGCACTGATTGTTTGATGCAGTACCGGGCTCAAGCGGCTGAAAGGCTCACTTGGTCCACTTGCGTTGCACCTTGGGTTTGACCCGGATGTCCACGGCCTTGCGCACTTCGGGGCGGCCGGTTTCCGCATTGGTGTCCACCACGTCTTCGAGGGCGATCTTCTCCACCTCGGAGTCCGTCTGCTCTTCCAGCTTTTCCAGCACGGCACCCACACGCTTTTCCGCGTCGGACACCTCCCGCTCGGTACCTCCGCGATTCATCGGAGGCTCCCTGCAGCATGGCCGCTCACGTACTGCACATGCGGTGGTTCATCCGCCTGTTCGGGCGGGGGCGCGGGCACATCGGGCTCGACGGGCAGGTCGGCCTTGCCTGGGGCGGGAGGATGGGAGGCCATGGAGGATGGAAAAGTGGGTGGCGGCGGGATGGAAGGCGGTACGGGGTGCCGGGTGCCGGGTGCCGGGTGCCGGGTGCCGGGTGCCGGGTGCCGGCGTCGGGATGCGGACCGAGATGCTCTGTTTCCTGCAGCTCAGAGACCGCTCATGACCGAAGCGGCCAGATAGGCGATTCCAAGGCTGGAAAACAGCATGAATCCGGCGAGGACAGTCAGAGTTTCTTTCATATGTTCAATCCTTCAATAGGAACAGACCATCGGAAGCAAGCTATGACTGGCATCCACGACGCTGGGGGCACAAAAAGGGTGAGAAGAATCTCCTCGTGTCAGCGGTTGGATGGGGTGCGTCCGCTGCCGGACTGCTTGCCACCGCCGGAATCCTTGTTCACCGTGGCCCAGGCCCGGCGCTCGGCCTCTGGCTTGCTGAGACCCTGGTGTTCATAACTGTCTTCGATGTGTTCGGCTTGGCGTTTTTGCTTGTCTGTGTACGCCGACTTGTCACCTCTTGGCATGGCTGCTCCTCGGATGGGTTTGTCGTGCCGCTTGGGGTTCAACACGCCGTGAAGCAGCACAGGCGATACCTTAAAACCGCCTCCCGCGGGTCGTCTGTAGGACGAAGGCGGTTGCAGCGGGGTCTCGGGACCCGGCCTCCCATCAAAAAACCCGGCGGCCCCTCCATGGCTGGAGGGGCGGCGCCGGGTGCGGACACCGGCATGGGGCCGGGTCGGGTCGTTGGGGCGAGGGCTGGCGGTCAGCTTTCCTGGCGGCGGATCAGCTGGCGGCCCGCGTCAGTGATGGCCAGATCGCCGGCCGGATTCTTGGCCACGTAGCCGCGTTCGTAGAGCCGTCCCGACAGGTGGTGCGTGAGCGCCTCGGGCACGCTGATGGCACGGCCCAGCTCCAGTTGCTTGAGCGCTTCGAGCTCATCCACCGTGGGGTCGAAATGCGGTGCGTGATAAACGGTTCCCATGAAGCTTTCTCCTTGTTGGTTGCACAGACGCTGCAGTCCTCGGGCCCATGGCCTTGCGCTTGAGCTGCAGCTGACCCAAAGGGTAGCCTCGCCGCCACCCGCACGCAATCGGCCGGCGGCACGGAAGGCACCCGGGGGCTCAACTCGCGGCCATGTCCTGCAACCAATCGGCGAAGGCGGCCAGCACGGGGGGCTGCGGCTGCGCCGGGGTGATGAGGTAGTAGGCGCGTTCGCCGCGCAGGGGCCGCTCGCAGGCCAGCACCAGTTCACCCCGGGCCCGCTCGGCCTCGATCAGCAGCGGAGGCATGAGCGCCACGCCCAGCCCGTGCGAAGCGGCCACGGCCAGCATGGAGAACAACTCGTAGCGCGGCCCGTCGAGCGCGCGCGGCGCCTGCACGTCCATGGCCTCGAACCATTGCCGCCATCCGTAGGGGCGCGTGGTCTGCTGCAGCAGCGGCAGGCTCGCCAGCGCCTGGGGTTCGAGCGGCTGCCCGCCGGGCAACAGGCGCGGGCTGCACACGGGCACCACGTCTTCCTGCAAGAGCCGCAGGGCCTGCGTGCCCGGCCAGTTGCTGACCTGCTCGGGCGTGCCGGCATACAGCGCGGCGTCGAATCCGGTGTCGGCGAACAGGAAGGGCCGCGTGCGCGTTTCGATGTGCACGACGATGTCCGGATGCGCCTGGGCCAGCAGGGGCAGGCGCGGGATCAGCCAGCGCGTGGCGAAGGTGGGCACGGCGGCCAGCGCGATCGACCCGCCCTGCCCCTGGTGCGCCATCACGTCCAGCGTGTCGCGCTCCAGCCCCTGCAGCCAGCGGCCCACCTGCCGCGCGTAATGCGTGCCCGCTGGCGTGAGCGCCACCCCGTGCCGCGTGCGGCGAAACAGTGCCACGCCCAGAAAATCCTCCAGCGCCATGATCTGCCGCGACACGGCGCCCTGGGTGAGCGCCAGTTCCTGGGCCGCGCGGGTGTAGCTTTCGTGGCGGGCCGCAGCCTCGAAGCAGGCCAGGGACTGGGTGGAGGGCAAGGTTCGGCGCATGGCGCGATTGTGCCGAAATCCGCACCCGACCGGCTATCCAGATATGAATTGATCGCATGTCTGGATGCAGCATCCTCGCTTGCACCGCACGATCCATGCGCCTACCATCGCACCAACCCGGCCACCCATGCGCTTTTCGCACACCGGAGCCGATCCGAACCCACCTTCCCCGGAGACCCCCCCATGGCCCACGCCGCCTTCCAATGGAGCGACCCGTTCCTGCTCGACCAGCAACTGACCGACGACGAGCGCATGGTTCGCGACGCCGCCGCCGCCTTCTGCCAGGACAAGCTCGCCCCGCGCGTGCTGGAGCAGTTCCGCCATGAAAAGACCGACATCGCCATCTTCCGCGAGATGGGCGAAGTGGGCCTGCTGGGCCCCACCATTCCCGAGCAGTACGGCGGCCCCGGCCTGAACTATGTGGCCTACGGCCTCATCGCCCGCGAGGTCGAGCGCGTGGACTCGGGCTACCGCTCGATGGCCAGCGTGCAAAGCTCCCTCGTGATGGTGCCGATCCACGAGTTCGGCACCGAGGCGCAAAAACAGAAGTACCTGCCCAAGCTGGCCAGCGGCGAGTGGATCGGCTGCTTCGGCCTGACCGAGCCCGACCACGGCTCCGACCCGGGCAGCATGGCATCGCGCGCCAAGAAGGTGCCGGGCGGCTATTCGCTGTCGGGCGCCAAGATGTGGATCACCAACAGCCCCATCGCCGATGTGTTCGTGGTCTGGGCCAAGGAAGTGTCCGAGGCCGGCGCGGTCGGCCCGATCCGCGGGTTCGTGCTCGAAAAGGGCATGAAGGGCCTGAGCGCCCCGGCCATCCACGGCAAGGTGGGCCTGCGCGCCAGCATCACCGGCGAGATCGTGATGGACGAAGTGTTCGTGCCCGAGGAAAACGCCTTCCCTGAAGTGCAGGGCCTCAAAGGCCCCTTCACCTGCCTGAACAGCGCCCGCTACGGCATCGCCTGGGGCGCCCTGGGCGCGGCGGAATTCTGCTGGCACACCGCGCGCCAGTACACGCTGGACCGCAAGCAGTTCGGCCGGCCCCTGGCGGCCAACCAGCTCATCCAGAAGAAGCTGGCCGACATGCAGACCGAGATCGCCATCGGCCTGCAGGCCTGCCTGCGCCTGGGCCGCATGAAGGACGACGGCACCGCCTCGGTCGAGGCCACCTCCATCATCAAGCGCAACAGCTGCGGCAAGGCGCTGGACATCGCCCGCATGGCGCGCGACATGATGGGCGGCAACGGCATCAGCGACGAGTTCGGCGTGGCGCGCCACCTGGTGAACCTGGAGGTGGTCAACACCTACGAGGGCACGCACGATGTGCACGCGCTGATCCTGGGCCGGGCCCAGACCGGCATCGCTGCCTTTGCCAACTGAACCGGCGGACCGACCCACGCGCCCCCGGCCTGGACCGCCAGGGCGGGCGCTGACGGGCAGTTCATGGCCTTTCAGGCCTCCAGCGCAATCAGCACTAGGGCGTATTGCTACTTTTTTAATAGCAAAGTGATTTCCGCATGACCACGACCCCCCAAGCCCCGGCGGGTGCCCTCGCCGGCATCCGCGTGCTCGATCTGTCCCGCGTGCTCGCCGGCCCCTGGTGCACCCAGGTGCTGGCCGATCTGGGGGCGGACGTGGTCAAGGTGGAGCGCCCCGGCGTAGGTGACGACACGCGCCACTGGGGCCCGCCGTTCCTGAAGGACGATGCGGGCAACGACACGGCGCAGGCCGCCTACTTCACGGCCTGCAACCGCAACAAGCGCTCGGTCACCATCGACATGGCCACGCCCGAGGGGCAGGGGCTGATCCGCCAGATGGCGCAGCAGGCCGACGTGGTGGTGGAGAACTTCAAGGTCGGCGGCCTGCGGCAGTACGGCCTGGACCACGCCAGCCTGCGCGCGGCCAATCCCCGGCTCATCTACTGTTCGGTGACCGGCTTCGGGCAAGACGGGCCCTATGCCGAGCGCGCCGGCTACGACCTCATGATCCAGGCCATGACGGGCCTGATGAGCATCACCGGCCGGGCCGACGGCGAGCCCGGCGCCGGCCCGCTGCGCGTGGGGGTGGCCGTGATCGACCTGTTCACCGGGCTGTACGCGAGCAACGCCATCCTGGCTGCGCTGCACGTGCGCGAGCGCACCGGCGAAGGCCAGCACATCGACATGGCGCTGCTGGACGTGGGCATGGCCGTGCTCGCCAACCAGGCCTCGGGCTTCCTGGCCACCGGGCAGGCGCCGACCCGCCAGGGCAATACGCACCCCAGCCTCGTGCCCTACCAGGATTTTCCCACCGCCGACGGCGCCATGCTGCTGGCCATCGGCAACGACGGGCAGTTCGCGCGGTTCTGCGCCGCCGCCGGCCGGCCGGAATGGGCGCAGGACGCCCGGTTCGCCACCAACCCGCTGCGGGTCAGGCACCGGGCCGAGCTGGTCCCCGCCCTGCAGGAGGTCACCCGCACCCGCACCACGGCCGACTGGATCACCTTGCTGCAGGACAAGGCCGTCCCCTGCGGCCCGGTCAACACGCTGGCCGAGGCATTCGACGACCCGCAGGTGCAGGCCCGGGGCCTGCGCGTGGAGCAAGCCCGGTGGCCACAGGGCGAGCCCGGCGACGGCATCGGCCGAATCGCCGGGGTGGCCAGCCCCCTGCGCCTGTCGGTCACGCCGCCGGTGCTGCACCGGGCGCCGCCGGCCCTGGGGCAGCACACCGACGAGGTGCTGGCGGGGCTGGGGCTGGACGCCGAACGCATTGCGCTGCTTCGCGCGGCGAACGTGGTTTAACCCGCCCCAGGCCGATGGCATCGGCCCCGCCCGAGAAAAGCCTTGCCTTCGCGCAAGGCTTTTTTTCATGGCGCGCTCCGCTGCATGGAAAGTTAAAAATGATTTTTATGATAGAAATGATATTTCAATACACTTCATCCATCCGACAGTCCGGGACGCTCCTCACGAAGGGGCGCCCTCCCACTCCCTCAGGGATCTTCCGATGAAGCTCAGCCGAAAACTCCCGCTCGTCTTTACATTCGCCCTCTTGCTGCTTTTCGCCGCTGCGCTGTTCGGCCTTGGCCGGCTGAACTCGGCCCTGACCACGTACCAGACCACGGTCGCCACCCATACCCAGCAAGAGCGGATGGCCGCCGACGTGCTGGGCGACTTCCGGGTGCAGGTACAGGAATGGAAGAACACGCTGCTGCGGGGCAAGGACGATGCGCAACTGTCGCGCTATTGGGCCGCCTTCGCGAAAAGCGAAGGGGCCGTGCAAGCCCAGGCGCGCAAGCTGATGGACGATTTGGCCGCAGGCGACGCGCGTGAGCGGGTGGGCCAGTTCCTGATCGCACACGAACGCATGGGAGTGGCCTACCGCAAAGGGTTCGAAACATTCAAGGCATCGGGCCGAGACCCGGCCGCAGGCGATCAAGCCGTGCAGGGCATGGACCGGGAGCCGGCGCAACTGCTGGAGCAGACGGGCGACCTGATCAGCAAAGCCAGCGCGGCCGTGTCCCTGGAGGCTGCGACGGCAGCGCGCCAGGCCAACTGGATCAGCCTGACCGTGATGCTGGTCGTGTGCGGGGCCAGCGTTTTCGGCGCGGTGCTGTTCAGCCGCACCGTCACGCAACCGCTGGGCAATGCGGTGCGCATTTCGGAAGCCGTGGCCTCCGGCGACCTGACCCAGGCCACCCACGCCCGCGGTCAGGATGAAATCGCCCAGTTGCTGAACGCACTCCATGCGATGCAGACCAGCCTGTCTCAGGTGGTGGGCAAAGTGCGCGACAACGCCGACAGCGTGGCGAGCGCCAGCGGCGAGATCGCGCAAGGCAACAACGACCTTTCGGCCCGCACCGAACGGCAGGCCGGTGCGCTGGAAGAAACCTCGGCCTCCATGGAGGAACTCAGCTCCACCGTGCAGGCCAACGCGGAAAACGCCCGGCAGGCCAACCAGTTGGCCCTGAACGCATCGACCGTGGCCTCCAAGGGCGGCGATGTGGTGTCGGAGGTGGTGAGCACCATGCGCGGCATCAACGACAGCAGCCGCAAGATCGCCGACATCGTGGGTGTCATCGACGGCATCGCCTTCCAGACGAACATCCTGGCATTGAACGCCGCCGTGGAAGCGGCGCGGGCCGGCGAACAAGGGCGCGGCTTCGCGGTCGTGGCCAGCGAGGTGCGCCAATTGGCCCAGCGCAGCGCCGAGGCCGCCAAGGAAATCAAGACCCTGATCCATGCCAGCGTCACGCGCATGCAGCAGGGATCGGTGCTGGCCGACCAGGCGGGCACCACGATGGGCGAGGTGGTCGCCTCGATCCGGCGCGTCACCGACATCGTGGCCGAGATCAGCGCCGCCAGCAGCGAACAAAGCGCCGGCGTGTCCCAGGTGGGCGAGGCCGTCATGCAGATGGATCAGGCCACCCAGCAGAACGCCGCGCTGGTGGAGCAAAGCGCCGCGGCGGCGGACAGCCTGAAGCTGCAGGCACAGCAACTGGTGCAGGCCGTGGCGGTCTTCCGCTTGCGCCCCCACGGCGATCCCGAATCCTGGCCGCGGGGAACCTCGAAGGCCGCGTGAGCGGCAGGCCCGGGATGACTCCTGGGATTGGAATTCCCCGCCTGATACCCATTGCCGCTCTCGCTGGCAAGAAGATTGCACTGCGCTCCTGCCAATCGGAGCGCGGGCGCAACAAGGGAAAATATTAGGACCGGGCCTTTCCCATCCCGCTCTAAAATTTGTAAACACGCGTATCCAATGCGAAGGGGGCAGCGATGAAGGCAGTGCAGCAGGAAATTGACGAGCGGACCAACCTCACCGGAACCAATAAATTCGAGTTGCTGCTCTTTCGGTTGGGCATTGACGACAACCTGGGCAAATCCGAGCTGTTCGGCATCAACGTCTTCAAGATCCGCGAGATCGTGGCGATGCCCAGCATCACGCCCATCGCCGGCGCCACGCCGCATTCGCTGGGCGTGGTCAATCTGCGCGGCCAGATCATCCCGGTGCTCGACCTGCCCTCCATCGTCGGCTGCAAGCCGCAGACCGGCCTGAATATCATGCTGGTGACCGAATACGCGCGCACCACGCAAGCCTTCGCCGTGGAATCGGTGGAAGACATCGTGCGCCTGGATTGGAAGCAGGTGCTTTCCGCCGAAGCCAGCGGCACCGGCGGCCAGCTGGTGACCAGCATCGCGCGGCTGGATGGCAACACCGATGGCTCCCGCCTCGCGCAGGTGTTGGACGTGGAGGCCATCCTGCAGATGGTCTCGCCTTCCGACGAGCACAAGGTCGATCCCGAGAAGGTCGGCCCGCGCCTGAAGCTCAAGCCCGGCACCATGATCCTGGCCGCCGACGATTCGTTCGTGGCCCGCTCGCTCATCGAGAAGGAGCTGCAGGCCCTGCACGCGCCTTATGAAATGACCAAGTCGGGCAAGGAGGCCTGGGACCGGCTGAACGCCATCGCCCGCGCCGCCGAGGCCGAGGGCAAGACCGCCGCCGATCGCGTCGCGCTGGTGCTGACCGATCTGGAAATGCCCGAGATGGACGGCTTCACGCTCACCCGCAACATCAAGCAGGATGCGCGCCTGAACAAGATTCCGGTGGTCATCCACTCCTCGCTGTCGGGCTCGGCCAACGAGGACCATGTGCGCAGCGTGGGGGCCGACGGCTACGTGGCGAAGTTCGTCGCGGAAGACCTGGCCGAGACCATGCGCCGCGTGCTGCCCAAGTAAATCCTGCCAGCCAACACGGCGGCGCTGGGGCCACGGCGGCCTCGCCGCCGCTCAGCGCGGCCTCGGGTAGCCGTTCTCCACCCAGACCGCTGCGCTGGCGCTGGTGAGCACGAAGCCGGGCGACACGCCCACGCGGGCGAGCAGTTCGTCGTCCAGCGCCGAATGCGCGCTCAGCGTCGCGGTCGGGTGTTCATCGTCCGGCTCGATCGCCAGCGACACGCGCACGCGCTGGTCCCGCACGGTGACCGTGACACTCTTGTTCAACCGGGCATGCAGTTGCTGCTCGTGGCGGCGCAGCACCTCCGACGCGGTCTTGACCAGCGTGTGGAAGGCCGAGACATCCAGCGGTTTGGGATTCTTCTTGTCGCGACCCATGGTCCAGGGGCCGACCAGCGCGGGCTCGGACTCTCCCCGCAGCGTCATCTCGACGGCCCAGCCATCGTCGTCTTCGTTCTTGACGACGCGCGCGGTCCAGCGCTCGTCGCTCCACAGGCGGGGTTCCTGCACGGGGGTAAGTTCTGAATCTTCGGTCATGTCGGCCAGATGGGGCCTTCGGCCGCACCAAGGTCGTCCGAAGGCAAAGCTGCACAGTGTAGAACGGGCCGCGCATGGCACACGGCCGGCGGCGCGGCCCAGATCCATTCGCCGGCCAGATCGTCGATCCGCCCGCTGTGTGAAGACGGGGCAAAGCCTGACAATGGCGCCCGCGCAAGGTCAACCAAAATGGTCATCAGCGCGTCACACACGGGCGCGGCGTGTCGCCTGACCGCCGCCGTCACCCATCGGCCGCCAGACGCTCCCTGCAGCGCGGCCACCAGCCAGCGAGGCCTTTCATGTTCCACCCCGCCCTCCGAATCCTTGCCGCCGGCACCCTGGCCGTGCTGGCCACGGGCTGCGCGGTGCCCGGCGACCCCTACTACGAGCCCGCCTATCCGTCCGCCAACTATCCGGCAACGCCGTCCTATCCCTACCCGGCCAATGGCTCGACGTCGATCACCGTGTACGAACAGCCGGCCTATGGCTACAGCCGGCCCGCCTACCCCGTCTATGTACCCACGCCCGTGCCGGCGTATGGCTGGGACCGCCGTGACGATCGCCGGGACGACTGGCGTGAACGGCAGATGCGCGAAGACCGCGAGCGCGCCTGGCGCGACCGCCGGGACCGCGAGGCCCGGGAAGCGCGCGACGCCGACCGCCGCCGCGACAGGGACCGGGACGGCCAGCGTGCGGATGCCGACCGGCGCCGCGCCGAGATGGACCGCCAGCGCGCCGAACTGGATCGCCAGCGCCGCGAACAGGCCGACCGCCAGCGCGGCGAGGACCGCCGCCCGCCGGGCGCGCAAGACCAGCGGCCAGCACCGGGTTGGCGCCTGGAGCAAAATCCCCAGAACCGGCCTTGACCGCCCGGCTCCACCGACCTGAACCGACCGATCGCCCACAGGAAACGGCCATGATCCAGCGCCCTGTCTTCCTAACACCTCGCTCTGCCGCATGGCGCCTCAGCGCCGCGATGGCGGTGGCGGCGTGCGCTACGGCCCCCTTGGCCACCCATGCCCAGGTGATGCGCTGCACCGACCCCGTCTCCGGCAAGGTTACCTACACCGACGGAGCCTGCGACAAAGGCACGGCCGCGCGCGAGGTCGAAGCGCGCAAGAGCCGCGAGGAAATCGAGGAGGAGCGGGCCCAGGCCCTGCAGGCGTTGCAGCTCAAGCAGCAGCGCCAGCAGATCGAGCGCCAGGAAGCCCAGCAGGAGGCACGCCAGGAACGCGAGCGCGCCGCCGCCCGAGCCCCGGCCGATCCGTCCCGCTCCCCCGAATGCGCCCGCTCGCGCCGCAACCTCGACCGGGTGGCCAGCGAATCGGGCGGGGGCAATTACGACGGCCAGCCCCGCCTGACGGCCGCCCAGCGCCAGATGGACCTCGACTGCCTCGGCCCGCAGGGCTATGCGGAAGTCGAACGGTCACGCAATTACAGCGGCGGCAGTGGCGACTACTACGCGCCCCCCGCCGTCGTGGTGCTGCCGCCCCGGCGCCCGGTGGTGGTCCAGCCGGCGCTCCCGGTGCCCTCCGCGCCGATTTCGCACTGCAACGTGTTCCGCTGCTACGACCAGCAAGGAAACGTCCACCCGCGCTGATGCGTGCGGGTGGGCGCGTCAGGTTGCGCGCAGGCCCTGGGCCACGGTCGGGTAGCGCAGCACCACGCGCAGTTCCTTGCGCAGCCGCGTGGCATCCAGCCGGCGCGACTCGCCCATGAAGCTCAGTTGCGGCGCGGGCAACTGCGCCTTCGCATCGCTGCGCGCGATGCGCGGCGGGCGCGGCAAACCGTACAGGTCGGCGGCCAGATCGAAGTAGTCGCCCATCTTCAGGTCGCTCGCATCGCTCACGTGGTACACGCGCTGCGGCTGGCCGCGCCACAGGGCCGCCACGCAGGCGCGGGCCAGGTCGTCGGCATGGATGTGGTTGGTGTAGACGTCGTCCTCGGGCAGCAGCACCGGGGTACCACGGCGCAGGCGGGCTTCGGGCGTGCCGCCTTCGCGGTCGGGCGCATAGATACCGGGAATGCGCAGGATGCTGGCGCGCACGGTGCTGCGGCCCAGGTAGCGCACGGCGCGCTCGGCATTCACCCGGCGTTGCGCGCGGGGCGTGGCGGGCGCGACCGGGCGCGCCTCGGTCACCCACACGCCGCCGCAGTCGCCATACACCCCGCTGGTCGAGCCGTACACCAGCGCGCGCGGCAAGGTGCGCAGGCGCAGCACCCGCGCCAGGGCGACCGTGCGGCCGTCATACCCTTTGGCAGCACCCGGCACCGCATCGCCCGGCGGGGGCGCCAGGTGCAGGACGCGGGTGGCCAGGCCGGACAGGCGGCGCAGGCTGGGCGCATCGTCCAGGTTGCCCAGCAGGGGGGTGATGCCGGCGGCGCGCAACGGCGCCCTGCGCTCAGGACTGGAAGTCAGGGCCAGCACCCGAGGCCGGGGCCCGCCGGCCGATGCACCCAGCACCCGGGCCGCCCGCAGCCCCACGTCGCCACAGCCGATGATGAGCACGCGTTGGCGGCGAAAGCGCGCCGGCAGGGCACCGAGGGGGCTTTGGTTTGAGGGCAAAATCGGATCCGTTTGGCGAGAAGAACTTCCAAGGATACCCACTCCATGACCCCCGCAGAGACGGCCGCAGCCGCCCACCAGATCACCGTACAGCCCAGCGGCCGGGCCTTTGCCGCACAGCCCGGCGAATCCATTCTGGCCGCGGCCATCCGCAGCGGCGTGGGCCTTCCCTATGGCTGCAAGGATGGGGCCTGCGGCTCGTGCAAGTGCAAGAAGCTCAGCGGTTCCGTCGCCCATGGCGAGCACCAGTCCAAGGCCCTGAGCGCGGCCGAGGCCGACGCGGGCTTCGTGCTCACCTGCTGCGCCCAGCCGCTGACCGACGTGGTGCTCGAATCGCGCCAGGTGACCGATGAAAGCGCCTACCCCATCAAGAAGCTGCCGGTGCGCGTGTCCACGCTCACGCGGGTGTCGCACGACGTCATGCAGGTGCGCCTGCAGTTGCCCGCGGCGGACACGTTCCGCTACCACGCCGGCCAGTACATCGAATTCATCCTGCGCGACGGTGCGCGCCGCGCGTACTCCATGGCCAACGCGCCCCACACCCAGGCCGACGCGCCGGGGCTGGAACTGCACATCCGCCACATGGCGGGCGGGCGCTTCACCGACCACGTGTTCGGCGCCATGAAGGAAAAGGAAATCCTGCGTGTGGAAGGCCCCTTCGGCAGCTTCTTCCTGCGCGAGGACAGCCCCAAGCCCATCATCCTGCTGGCCTCGGGCACGGGCTTCGCCCCGATCAAGGCGCTGCTCGAACACATTCAGGCCAAGCGCATTGAGCGCCCGGTCACGCTGTACTGGGGCGGCCGCCGTCCCGGCGATCTATACATGGATGGCTGGGTGCGCGAGCGCATGGCCACGATGCCCCAGCTGGCCTATGTGCCCGTGGTGTCCCATGCCTTGCCGGAAGACGCCTGGGCGGGCCGCACGGGCTTCGTGCACCAGGCCGTGATGGACGACCATGCCGACCTGTCGGGCCATCAGGTCTATGCCTGCGGCGCCCCCATCGTGGTCGACACGGCACGGGTGGTGTACAGCGCGGAACGCCAGCTCCCCCCTGATGAGTTCTATGCAGACGCCTTCACATCCGAGGCCGACAAGCACGGGGCGAGCGAGCCTTCCGCCCAACCCTCCGGAGCCATCTCAGGCTGACGCGGTCCGGGCGCCAGCTTGCAGCAAGGAGCGCGCACCCGGCGCGCGGCCTTCAGCGGCGCCAGCCCGGCCGGCCGTAATAGCCGCGCCCATAGCCGCCCCGGCCATAGACGCCGAAGAACCCGATGGTCGGCGCCACCACCACGGGCGGCGGCGCCACGTACACGGATTCGGTCTGGTAGTAGCCCGGCCCGCCGTAATAGCCGGACCCTGCGTAGTAGCCCGGGCCGACCGGGGCCACGACGCAGCCGGTGAGCAGGCTGGTGGCCACCGAAGCGGCGGCGAGGGTGATGAGGCGGATGGACATGGTGGCTCCTTGGTGCGGGGTCCGAGATGCCATTCAACGCCCCGGACCTTAAGCGGTCACTTCCACACGGTATCTCAGAAGTAACAACCGGTAATAGCCATCCGCCGGCTTTGATGGATGGGCTTCAGCGCGACAGCGCACGGCAGGCCTCCGCACACCGGCGGCAAGCTTCGGCGCAGGCTTGGCAGTGGGCCATGCCGTGCCGGGCGCATTCGTTGGCGCAGCTGTCGCACAGGCGGGCGCACAGGGCACAGATCTCCGGCGCGTGGGCGCTTTCGCGGGCCATGGCGGCGGCGGCCACACGGCACAGCGCGGCGCAGTCCATGTCCAGGGCGATGCACTGCACCATGCAGCGGGGCTCGGGCTCGCGCAGGCACGCGGCTGCGCAGTAGTCGCAGGCATCGGCACATTCGCTGCAGGCACGAATGCACTGGGCATAACGCGATGCGGTGACGGTGTCGTGCGGAGCGGCCTGCGGCATGGAATGTCCTTTTTCCGCCGGTGCGGCGGCGCGTGATGGGGTGCAAACTGGGAAACGGCTTCGACGTTTATAGAAATGCCCCCTCGCGGGCCCTGTAGGACGGCGCTGCGACCTCGCACCGCCGGACCCCCTTTCAATTTTTTGCACAATGGCAGCATGAATCGCAGAAACCTCCTTCTCTCGGCCGCCGCCCTCGCCACGGCGTTTGCATCCCCGCTGGGCTACGCGCAGGATGCGCCGATCCGGCTGATCGTGCCCTACGCACCCGGGGGGCCGCTGGACGTCACGTCCCGCGCGCTGGCCGAGCGGGTGCGCGACACGCTGGGCACGGTGATCATCGACAACAAGGCGGGCGCGGGCGGCAACATTGGCGCCGATGCCGTCGCCAAGGCCGCGCCCGATGGCCTCACCATCGGCCTGGCCGCCACGGCGACGCATGCCGTCAACCCCTGGCTCTACAGCCGCATGCCCTACGACGCGGCCAAGGACTTCGCCGGCATCACGCAGATGGTGAGCGTGCCCAACGTGCTCGTCATCAATGCGGCCAAGGCGGCGGAACTCAAGATCAACACCGTGGCCGATTTGATCGCCTACGCCAAGGCCAACCCCGCCAAGCTGAACTACGGCAGCGGCGGCAACGGCAGCGCAGGCCACCTGGCGGGTGAAATGTTCAAGCAACGCGCCGGCATCTACGCCCTGCACATTCCCTACCGCGGTGCCAGTCCCGCGCAACTGGCGCTGCTGGCCGGCGAAGTGGATTTCAACATTGACAACCTGGCCGCCGCCGCGCCCAACATCCGCTCGGGCAAGCTCAAGGCGCTCGCAGTGACCTCGCCGCAGGCCAGCGCCATGCTGCCGGGCGTGCCCCCGCTGTCGGCCACGTTCAAGGGCTTTGCGATCGAGACGTGGTGGGGCCTGGTCGCACCGGCCGGCACGCCCAAGCCCGTCATCGCCAAGCTGAACAAGGCCTTCGTCGCCGCGCTCAATGCGCCGGAGACCAAGACGCGCTTCGCGGCCCTCATGGCCGAGCCCGTGGGCACCACGCCCGAGCAGTTCGATGCCTTCATGGCGTCGGAGCGTGCCAAGTACCAGCAGGTGGTGAAGGCTTCCGGCGCGAAGGTCGACTGACCAGGCCAGGGCCCGCAGCCACCCTCGGATCGAAACGGTTGCCGGCACATACCCATCGTGCGCTGGCAGCTATATTTTCAATAGCAAATCGTTTCAGGCGGCGGCGCGGAACTGCCGCCGGTAGGCCGAGGGCGCAATGCCCACCGCCGCCGAGAAGTGCTGCCGCAGCGAGACGGCGGAGCCGAAGCCCGACGCCACGGCCACGGCATCGATCAACTGGTCGCCCCCTTCCAGCAGGCGCTGCGCCAGCGCGATGCGCTGGTTCTGCAGCCATTGCCCCACCGTGGTCCCGGTGGACTGGCGAAAGCGGCGCGTGAAGGTGCGCGGGCTCATCACGGCACGCTCGGCCAGCGCCTCCAGCGTGTGCGCCTCGTGCAGGTGTTCGCCCAGCCACTGCAGCAGCGGAGCAAGGCGATCCCCCCGCACCGAGGGCGCCACCGGCTGCTGGATGTACTGCGCCTGGCCACCCTGACGGTGCGGGGCCACCACCATGCGGCGTGCGGCGCAGTTGGCGGCCTCGGCACCGTGCTGCTGGCGCAGCAGGTGCAGGCAGCAGTCGATGCCCGCGGCGGTGCCGGCCGAGGTCAGCACCTTGCCATCTTCCACATACAGCACCTCGGGCCGAAGCGCCACCTGCGGGTAACGCTGCGCGAACGCCTGCGCCAGCGCCCAATGGGTCGTGGCGGCGCGGCCGTCGAGCAGCCCCGCCTCGGCCAGCACGAACGCTCCCAGGCACAGGCCCACGATGCGCGCCCCCCGGCGGTGCGCAGCCCGCAGCGCCGAGAGCAGTTCGGGAGGCGCGGGAGCCAGGTTCTCGTGCCAGGACGGCACCACGACGATCTGCGCGCGCCGCAGCACCGCAAGGCTGTGCGCCACGTCGATGCCGAACCCGGCGGACGTGCGCATCGGGCCGGGCACCACGCCGCACACGCGTAGCCGGTAGCGCGGTGCGCCTTGCGCCGTGCGGTCCTCGCCGAACACCAGGCAGGGCACCGAAAGATGAAAGGGGCTGATGCCGTCGAAGGCCACGACGGCCACGGTGTCGGGGGCGGGCTGGGAGATGGTGCGCATGATGACCCGATTCTATCGATCGATGTCAATCCAGCCACTTTCAGCGATGGCGCGGAAGGCGAACAATCACCTCCGACCCTTCCGCCGCTTCAGGCACCCCCCCTTCAAAAGGACTTCGAGAATGCCCTCCACCCCCACCACTCCCCGCCGCGCCTTGGTCGTCATCGACGTGCAGAACGAATACTTCGCAGGCGGCAACCTGCCCATCGAATACCCGCCGGTGGCCGACACACTGCCCAACATCGCCCGCGCCATGGACGCCGCTCAGGCCGCCGGCGTGCCGGTGGTGGTGGTGCAGCACACCGCGCCCACGGGCGCGCCCGTGTTCGACAAGGCCACGGACCGCTGGCAACTGCACCCGGAAGTGGCACGCCGGCCTGCCAACCACCGCATCGAAAAACAGCTCGCCAGCGTCTTTGCGAACACCGACCTGGCCGACTGGCTGGCTGCCCGCGGCATCGACACGCTGACCGTGGTGGGCTACATGACGCACAACTGCGACGCCAGCACGGTGTTCGAGGCCGCGCACCGGGGTTTGGCCGTGGAGTTCCTGAGCGATGCCAGCGGCGCCCTGCCCTATGCCAATGCGGCCGGCCGCGTGAGCGCCGAGGAAATCCACCGCGTGTTCAGCGTGGTGTTCCACAGCAACTTCGCGGCGGTGGCGACCACCCGGGACTGGCTGGCGGCCGTGCAGGCCGGCCAGGCCCTGCCGAAGGGCGATGTGTATTCGTCGAACCAGCGCGGGCGCGAGGCCGCCTGAACAGTAGTGCAGTAGCGGCGAACACCGACCCGCCGGCGCTCCCTGCGGAGCGCGAGGGGGCCGCTCAGGGCCAGAAGGGCCCGAGCCGCTCGATGCGCTGCGACTGCACGGCGGCCAGGCGGGTGGGCTCGACGCGCCCGGGTGCGATCTCGGCCAGGGGCTGCAGCACGAAGGCGCGCTCGCTCATGCGCGGGTGGGGCACGGTGAGTTCCGGGGTGTCGATGCGCTCTTCGCCGTACAAAAGCATGTCCAGGTCCAGCGTGCGCGGCGCGTTGCGGTAGGGGCGCTCGCGGCCGGCCGCCTGCTCGACGGCTTGCAGGGCATGCAGCAGGTCAATGGCGGCCAGCGGGGTGGCCAGTTCGGCCACGGCATTCCAGTAGTCCGGGCCACCGGCATCCACCGGTGCGCTGCGGTACAGCGACGACACTCGCAGCAAACGGCTGCCGGGCCATTGCGCCATGGCATCGAGCGCGCCGAGCAGCGCTGCCCGCGCATCGCCCAGGTTGGCGCCCAGGCCGATCCAGGCGGAGACCGGGGTGCCTGGGCCGCCCGCCGGAAAGGACACCGCCGCCATGCCGTGCCCTGCCCCGTTCAATCGCCCGAAGGGCTGGACGAGGCCGCGGGGGCCGCGCCCTCGCCGCCACCACCGCCCGAAGGCTTGCGGCGGCGCCGGCGGCGCTTCTTGGGGGCGGCCTGGCCGTCGCCGGCCGGGTCTTCGCCGCCATCGTGTTCATGGTCCTGGCCGTCCTGCCCTTCCTGATCGCCCCGGGAGGGGGCAGCGGCCGGGCGGGCCTCGCCAGGGGAGGCTGCAGCGCCGTCCGCATCCGCCGCAGGCCGGGGCACGCGGCGCACGACGGGCTGGGCCTTGCGCTGGCGGGACTTCTGCTCTTCGCGGGCCTGGTCGATCATGTCGTCGCGGCGCATGTCGTCGGCGTGCTGGAACTCCTGCCACCATTCGGCCAGCGCCTCCTCGACCTCGCCCACATCGGCGCGCAGGCGCATGAAGTCGAAGCCGGCACGAAAGCGCGCCTGGGCCACCATGCTGTAGGGCGTGGAGCCCACGCGCTTGTCGAAGCGCGGCTGCATGACCCAGATCTCGCGCATGTCGGCGGCCAGCTTGCCGCGGCCCGACACGTCGCCGATGCGCCGCTCGAACACGTCGTCGATGGCGTCCTGCAGCGCGGGAAACGGCTGCTCGCGCTGCGCGATGCGCCGGTCCCAGCCGGTCTTCACGTCCTGCCACAGCACGCAGGCCAGCAGGAAGCTCGGCGCCACGGGCTTGCCCTCGCCCACGCGGCGGTCGGTGTCGGCCAGGGCGGCGCTCACGAAGGAGGAATCAGCGCGCTCGACCACCACATCCAACAGCGGGTAGATGCCGGTCGCCATGCCCAGCTTCTTGAGCTGCGCGATCGTGGCCAGCGCGTGGCCCGTCTGCAGCAGCTTGAGCATTTCGTCGAACATGCGGCTTTGCGGCACGTCGGCCAGCAGCGCCTGCGACTCGATCAGCGGGCCGGCCGTCTTGGGCTCGATGGTGAAGCCCAGGCCCGCGAGCTTGGCCGCGAAACGCACGGCCCGGATGATGCGCACCGGGTCTTCGCGGTAGCGCGTGGCCGGGTCGCCGATCATGCGCAGCAGCTTTTTCTTCGCGTCCTGGATGCCCTTGTGGTAGTCCACCACGACCTGCGTTTCGGGGTCGTAGTACATCGCGTTGACGGTGAAGTCGCGCCGCGTGGCGTCTTCGTCCTGCGGGCCCCAGACGTTGTCGCGCAGCACGCGGCCGCTGGCGTCCACGGCGTGCTGCATGCCCACCAGCTGCTGCTTGCTGGTCTTTTCGTTGCCGCTCACCTGCTGCTCGATGGCGGTGTTGTCCAGGTAGGCGCGGAAGGTGGATACCTCGATCACCTCGTGCTCACGGCCGCGGCCGTGCACCACATGCACGATGCGAAAGCGCTTGCCGATGATGAAGGCGCGGCGGAACAGGCCCTTGACCTGCTCGGGCGTGGCGTTGGTGGCCACGTCGAAGTCCTTGGGCCGCAGGCCCAGCAGCAGGTCGCGCACGGCGCCGCCCACGATGTAGGCCTCATAGCCCGCCGCCTTGAGCGTGCGCACCACGTCGGCCGCGCGGCGGTCCACCAGTTCGGGGTTGATGCCGTGCACAGAGGCGGGCACTTCCTCGCGCTTGCCGAAGCGGTTCTTTCCGCGGCCGGCGCCGGGGGCGCCCTTGCCCAGCAGTTTGTCGATGAACTTCTTGATCATGGTTGGGTGGGAAAGAGATCCAATATGCGCCAGCCACGCTGCTGCGCGAGCGCCCGCAGGCGGGGGTCGGGGTTGGTGGCCACCGGGTGATCGACGGTTTCGAGCAGCGGCACGTCGTTCATGGAGTCGCTGTAGAACGTGCTCTCCACGCCGCTCCAGGCCAGGCCGCGCGCCGCCAGCCATTCTTCCATGCGCCGCACCTTGCCTTCGCGCATGGTCGGCGTGCCCTCGATGGCGCCGGTGTACCAGCCCTGCGCGTCGCGCGCAAGGCCCATGGAGAGCAGCTCGTCCACACCCAGCGCCCGGGCAATGGGGCCGGTCACGAACTCGTTGGTGGCCGTGATGATGACCACCTGGTCACCCGCCGCCTGGTGCTGGCGCACCAACGCGAGCGCCTGCGGATGGATGGCGGGCCCGATCACCTCGCGCATGAACTGCGCATGCGCCGCCGCGGCGGCCTCGGGCCCGCGCTGGCGCACGGCCTCGATGGCAAAGCGCACGTAGTCGTGCACGTTCAGCGTGCCGGCCTGGTAATGGGCGTAGAACTCGTCGTTGCGGCGGCCGAACTCGACCGGGTCGTTCCAGCCGATGCGGATGGTGAACTCGCCCCACTCGTAGTCGGAGTCGAGCGGCAGCAGCGTGTGGTCGAGGTCGAACAGGGCCAGCCGAGGGCGTTGCGCCGGGGGTTCAGGGTTCATGCGGTGTGGTGTATGGGAAAAGGGGCGGGCGAAGGGGAGGAAAGCCGGCGGCGTGCGCCGCTATTCGGACTCCAGCATGGCCCGCAACAGGGGAATGGTGATGGCGCGCTGGGTGCGCAGGGCGAAACTGTCCAACTGGTCCAGCAACTGCATGAGGCTGCCCAGATCGCGCGAGAAGCGCTTGAGCATGTAGTCCATCACATCGTCGCCCAGGAAGATGCCGCGCGCGTCGGCCTCCTGGCGCAGCACGGCGCGGCGCTCGGCCTCGCCCAGCAGGTGCAGCTGGAAGATGTGGCCCCAGCCCAGGCGGCTGCGCAGGTCGTCGCGCAGCGGCAGGTCGGCCGGCGGCGTCTGACCGGCGGCCAGCACCCAGCGGGGCTCGCCCACGGCGGGGCTGATGGCATTGACGAACCAGTTGAAGGCGGCGGCCTGCTGGGCCGTGTTGTACAGGTGCACCTCGTCCAGCAGCACGGCGGACCAGCGGTCGTCGAACGCCGTGGGCTCGGCCACCGAGGCATCGAGCCAGCCGACCGAGGCGCCCTGCTCGCGCAGGGCCTCGCGCACGGCCTCCAGCAGGTGGGTCTTGCCGCTGCCCGACTCGCCCCAGAGGTAGGTGGGCACCGGCGAGCGCAGCACCTCGACGGCGCCGTCGCCCACGGCCAGCCGCAGGTGCTGCAGGGCCGCCTCGTTGGTGCCGGCGAAGAACCGGGACAGCGTGGGCCCGGTGGCCAGGCCGATGTCGAGCGCGAGCTGCTTCATGCGCCGCGCCCCGGCACGGCGGCCCGCACGCGCCGCGCACCCGGGCCGCAGCGGCAGGCGCGGTGCGGGACGAAGGGCGGCAGTGGGGGGCGAGGCGGCATGGAAGTGGGAATGGCAAAGGGCCGGATGGCAGGGCGCGCGGGACACGCCGGCGCGAATTTTAGTCTGCCGCGGCGACCCGTCCGGCCACGGCGCCACGGGCCACCCGCGGCCACGCCATCCGCCGGCCCTGCGGGGGCATTGGCGGGCCAGGCGGGCGGGGCCTTTAAAATCCGCCGCTCCAGCCCGCCGCGCGGGCCCACCAGCACTCACGAACCCTTCCATGAGCTCCTCCGACTCCTCCACCCCCATCTCCTACAAAGACGCTGGCGTCGACATCGATGCCGGCGACGCGCTGGTCGAGCGCATCAAGCCGCTCGCCAAGAAGACCATGCGCGAGGGCGTGCTGGCCGGCATCGGCGGTTTCGGCGCCCTGTTCGAGGTGCCCAAGCGCTACCAGGAGCCGGTGCTGGTGAGCGGCACGGATGGCGTGGGCACCAAGCTCAAGCTGGCCTTCGAATGGAACATGCACGACACCGTGGGCATCGACCTGGTGGCCATGAGCGTGAACGACGTGCTGGTGCAGGGTGCCGAACCGCTGTTCTTCCTCGACTACTTCGCCTGCGGCAAGCTGGACGTGGACACGGCCGCGGCCGTGGTAGGCGGCATCGCCCGGGGCTGCGAGCTGTCGGGCTGCGCCCTGATCGGCGGCGAGACGGCCGAAATGCCGGGCATGTACCCCGCCGGCGAGTACGACCTGGCCGGCTTTGCGGTCGGCGCGGTCGAAAAATCCAAGATCCTCACCGGCAGGGCCGTGGCGGCCGGCGACGTGGTGCTGGGCCTGGCCTCGGCCGGCGTGCACTCCAACGGATTCAGCCTGGTGCGCAAGTGCATCGAGCGGGCCGGCGATTCAGCCCCCGCCACGCTGGACGGCAAGCCGTTCAAACAAGCGGTCATGGAACCCACGCGCCTGTATGTGAAGAACGTGCTGGCCGCGCTGGCCAAGCACCCTGCGCCGCAGGATGCGGCATCGGCCGGCGGCATCAAGGCCCTGGCCCACATCACGGGCGGCGGCCTGCTGGAGAACATTCCGCGCGTGCTGCCTGAGGGCCTGGCCGCGCACCTGAGAGCCGGCAGCTGGCCGCAGACCGAGTTGTTCGCCTGGCTGCAGAAGACGGCCGGCATCGACGACATCGAGATGAACCGCACCTTCAACAACGGCATCGGCATGGTGGTGGTGGTCTCGGCGTCCGAAGCCGAAGCCACGGCCGCCACGCTGCGCTCGCTGGGCGAGACGGTCTACACGATCGGCACCATCGCCGAACGCGGCGACGGCGCGCCCGTGGTGGTGGGCTGACCCCCTCAGCCGCACCCCGCCGCCCATGATGGAGCCGCTCGCACCGCACGACGTTCCGCCCTCTGCCGCCGGCCCCGTGCGGGCGGCCCCCACTGCGCCCGGCGCGGCCGCTGCCGGCGTGCCTGCGGGCACCGCAGCGGCGGCCCCTTCCCAGGCCTTGGCCACGCCTTCCGCCCGGCCCCGCGGCGTGGTCACGGCCAGCTACGTGCTCATGGCTGCGGCCCTGCTGCTGGTGATGTGGCAGGGCCTGCTGCCCGGCCTGCTGTGCGCCTGCCTGGGGTTTCTGCTCACGCGCTGGCTGGCGCCGCGCCTGGCCTGGCCGCCGGGGCGCAGCGTGCACCGCCCGTCCGGCAGTGGCGCCACGGCAGGCCAGGTGATCGCGGCGGCCTTGGTCATGCTGGCGCCGCTGTCGCTCATCGTGCTGGCGGCCTCGCATTCGCGCAGCTACATCGTCGAGGCGCCGCAGCAGTACCGCGAACTGCTCGACTTTCTGGCCCGCACCGTGCTGGAGCTGCGCCTCAAGCTGCCGCCCGACATCGCCTCGCACCTGCCCGAGGGCGCGGTGGAGATCCAGCGCACCATCGCCGGCTACCTGGGCGCCAAGGCGGGCGCACTGGCCATGGCCGGCCGCGCGTGGCTCAGCGGCCTGCTGCATGCCTACGTGGGCCTGCTGATCGGGGCCCTGGCCGCCGTGCGCACGCTGGACGGGGCCCGCGGACCGCTGGCCGAGGCGCTCTCGGCGCGCATCACCTGGTTCGGCGAGGCCTTCCGCCAGATCGTGGCGGCGCAGTTCTGGATCGCGGCGTTCAACACGCTGCTGACGGCGATCTTCCTGCTGGGCGTGCTGCCGCTGTGGGACCTGCAGCTGCCCTATACGCCCGCGCTGATCACGCTCACCTTCCTGGCGGGGCTGGTGCCGATCGTCGGCAACCTGCTGTGCAACGCGGTCATCACCATCGTGGGGCTGTCGGTGTCGCCGGCCGCGGCCATCGCCTGCCTGGCGTTCCTGATCCTGATCCACAAGGCCGAATACGTCATCAACGCCAAGGTGGTCGGCCAGCGCACCCACATGGGCGTGTGGGAACTGCTGGCGGTGATGTTCGTGGCCGAGGCGGTGTTCGGCCCCGCCGGGCTGGTGGCAGCGCCGCTGTTCTACGCGTACCTCAAGAAGGAACTGCAGGCAGCGCAGCTCGTCTAGTGCGTGTCATGCACTTTTCTCAGTGAGAGCAAAGCCGTGATGAGCGTTTGCGGATGCCCCGCGAGCCGTACCCAACGGACGCCAGCGATGAAGAATGGAGCTTCGCGGCGCCCTATCTGCCCCTGATGGACCGGCACGCTTCCCAGCGAGAGCACGATCTGCGGAAAGTCTTCAATGCCCTGCGCTGGCTGTTACGCGCGGGACCGCCCTGGCGGATGCAGCCCCATGGTCCCGCCGCCCTGGGAAGTGGTCTCTCAGCACGCCGGCGCTGGTTGGACGCGGGTTGCTTCGAGGCGATGGTCTCGACCTGCGCTCCATCATTCGCGTAGCGCAGGGTCGCCAAGGCCCGCCCAGCGGATGGGAGCACGTGCAGTCGAGCGCGGCAGCAAGGCCCACATGGCCTCGGACACGCGCCAGGCCGCGCGTTCAGGCAGATCTTCCAGGCAGCGCGGACCTGCGCCTGGCAGCGGAGCCCCGCCTTGCTACCCGCGCCTTCATCGCGGCCCGCCCCCCCCGCGCAAAGCCCATGTCACAAAACCGCCCCACGGGTTTGTGCCGAGCCAGCGCCTTCCACTCCAGCATTACGCTTGTACGGCGCGCCACGCAGCCCGTGGGACGGCGTGCAGCGTCCCACGGCCCCAATCGCTTGCCTCCAAGGGTTCCCATGACCATCGCAAGAAAACTGGCCCTCCTCCTGCTGAGCGCCATTCTCGGCATCGCGGTGATGACGGCGTGGTTCCTGATCTCCGAGCGACAGCTCATCCTGCAAGAGCGCCAGACCGGCGTGCGCCAGGTGGTCGAGGCGGCGCACGGCATCGCTACGCACTTCCATGACCTGAGCACCCAGGGCGGACTCTCCGACGACGAGGCCCGCAAGCGCGCGGCCGCTGCCATCCAGGCACTGCGCTACAGCGGCAACGAATACGTCTGGATCAATGACATGCACCCGCGCATGGTGATGCACCCGGTGCGCCCCGAGTTGAACGGCAAGGACCTGACCGACAACAAGGACCCCAACGGCAAGCCGCTGTTCATGGAATTCGTGCGCACCGTACAGGCCAGCGGCGCAGGCTTCGTGCCTTACCTGTGGCCCAAGCCCGGCAGCGAAGCGCCGGTCGAGAAGACGTCGTACGTCAAGGGTTTCGCGCCCTGGGGCTGGGTGATCGGATCGGGCGTGTACATCGACACGGTGAACGCCGCCATCTGGCAACGCGCCCTGGGGTTCGGCTTGGTGGCGGCGCTGCTGGGGGCTGCGCTGCTGGTGATAGGCACCTTGATATCGCGCAACCTGCTGCGCCAATTGGGCGGCGAGCCCGGGTACGCACGCACCATTGCCCGCAGCATTTCGGAGGGCGATCTGTCGGTGGCGGTGGAGACGCGCCAGGGCGACCACTCCAGCCTGCTGCTGGACATGCAGGCCATGCGCGATAGCCTGCACCGCATCGTGCAGCGCGTGCGCGACGGCACCGAGCACATCGCGGGCGCCTCGCAGCAGATCGCCGCCGGCAACCACGACCTGTCGGCCCGCACCGAATCGCAGGCCAGCGCGCTGGAGCAGACTGCCGCCTCCATGGAGGAGATGACCTCCAACGTGAAGCAGAACGCGGACAACGCCCGGCAGGCCAGCGTGCTGGCTCAATCGGCGTCCGACGTGGCGCGCCAGGGCGGCACGGTGGTGGACAAGGTGGTGCAGACCATGGGCTCCATCGATGCGTCGTCGCGCAAGGTGTCCGAAATCACCGGGGTAATCGAAGGCATCGCGTTCCAGACCAACATCCTCGCCCTGAACGCAGCGGTCGAGGCGGCGCGGGCCGGCGAACAAGGGCGTGGCTTCGCGGTGGTGGCCACCGAAGTGCGCAGCCTGGCGCAGCGCTCGTCCGAGGCGGCCAAGGAGATCAAGGCGCTGATCAGCCACTCCGCCGAGCAGGTGAAGGCCGGCACCCAGCTGGCGCAGGAAGCCGGCACGACCATGCAGAACCTCGTGGACAGCGTGCTGCGCGTGTCCGCCGTGATCGAAGACATCAGCCAGGCCAGCCGCGAGCAGACCGACGGCATCGAGCAGATCAACGAAGCCATCTCGCAAATGGACCAGGGCACGCAGCAAAACGCCGCGCTCGTCGAGCAGGCCACCGCCGCTGCCGCCTCGCTGCAGCAGCAGGCCAACGAACTCAAGCAGGTGGTGGCGGCCTTTCACCTGCACCGGGCCGCGGAAGGCTCGGAAGGTTCAGGGCAAGGCACGGCGCAGGCTGCGCTGCGTCGGCCGGGGCCGGCCCGTCGGCAGTTGAACTGACGCCAGCGCTCCCTGCGGTGGTGGCACCGGCCCACACCAGGGTGTCCAAGAAACGTTATTTGCTATTTTTTTAATAGCACTCAGCACATATAAATCTAGGGCATCAGCCTCTTTTCACCATCAATCCCTCATGGCGCCGGTGGGAACTGCCGCACCACGAACGCCCAGATCAGCGCGGAGGCGTCCGGGCCGTCCGGATCGCTGTAGGGCACGCTGGCCAGGCCGCCGCTCCAGGCATGCCCCAGGCCCAGGATTTCGCGCAGCGCCACCACGGTGCGGCCCTGCCGCTTGAACTCGGTCAGGCGCGTGGCGTGCCGCTTGCCGCGCTGCTGCATGCGCGCGGCGCCGGCCTTGGCGCCCAGCGCCTGCGCCCACAGCTCGGCGGTCGCGCAGGCATTGCGGGGCGATACCACGCCGTCGGCCTCGCCGTGCAGCACCAGCAGCGGAGGCAAGGGCAGCGGGCCTTCGGGCGGGGGCGGGCCCATGCCCAGCACCGGGGGCGCGGGCTCGGGCAGCAGGGCCTCGCGGCGCCCGCTCATGGCGGCCAGCGCCTGGGCGGACGACTCCGCCGTGCCCGGCGCCACGCCCGAATGCATGGCCACCGCGCAGAACCGTTCCGGATAGCGCGCCGCCAGCAGCACCGCCATGCATGCGCCGGCTGACAAGCCGGCCACCGCCACGCGCGTGAGATCGACCGGATGGCGCCGCGCCACCTGGTCCACCGCCGCCATGAGCGTGGCCGCTTCCGCGTGGGCCTTGCCGTTGCGGTGCGAGAACCAGTTCCAGCAGCCCTGCGCGTTGGCGATGCGCTCCTGCTCGGGGTACAGCACCAGAAAGCGCTCGCGGGCAGCGAGCCGGTTCATGCGCGAACTGGCGGCCAGATCGGCCCCCGTCTGCCCGCAGCCGTGCAGCATCACCATCATGGGGAGCTTTTCGCCCGCGCCCAGGGCCAGGCCCGGGGGAATGTGCAGGTGAAAACGCCGCGCGCCGGCCGGGCCGGGGGCGATGCCGCCGATCCATTCGCCCGCCCCGGGCGGCACCTTGCGCGGCGCCCGGGCCTTGGGGGTGGCGGCATTCACCAGCGACAGCAGGGGCTTGGCGGCCGCCTTCACCCGCGCGGGGCGCGTGGCGCGGGCCAGCGCCTTCAGGTTGCGCTGGTAGGCCCGGGTGAAAACGGACAGGGAAAACAGGCGGGAGCTGCGGGGCATGGGCGGTCGTCCAATCGGCGGGGTAGCGGGTTCACCATACCAGTTTTGTTGCAGTGCAGCATTTTTTGGGCCCGCCGGAACTGGAATTGGGCGCCATGGCCTACAAACCCGCCGCTGCCGCGCCATCGAAACATGTCCTGAAATGATCGATCCCTGGCCGCCCCGGGCCGGACGCCGGCCGCCGCCGCTCTCAAAATCAGCGCCATACTCCACCACCCATCGAAGCGCCCCCATGAAAACCTGTCTCATAGTGATCGACGCGCAGGAATCGTTCCGCCAGCGGCCCTATTTCACCGCGCAGAGCCTACCGCCCTACCTCGCCGCGCAGAACGCACTCATCAAGGGCTGCGCGGCCCGAGGCGTGCCGGTGGTGCGCATCTTCCACAGCGACGGTCCCGCCGATGCCGGCAACCCGTTCGCCATCGAGTCCGGCCACGTGCGCCCGCTGGAGGGCCTGGCGCCGTTCGACGCCGCCGCCACCTTCACCAAATCGCGCCACAGCGCACTGGTGGACACGGGCCTGGCCGTCTGGCTGACGCAGCACGGCATCCAGCGCCTGATCGTGAGCGGCATCCGCACCGAGCAGTGCTGCGAGACCACCACCCGCCATGCCTCTGATCTGGGCTGGCAGGTGGACTACGCCCTCGATGCCACGCTCACCTGGGACATGGTGCAGCCCGACGGCCGCACGCTCACCGCCGCCGACATCCGGGACCGCACGGCCACCGTGCTGCAGGACCGCTTCGCCACCGTGTGCACCGCCGCACAGGCGCTGGAGCGCGTGGCCGCCGCAGCCTGATCCCCGCCCTTTCCGCCCCCCACCCCGTCCCCCCCCTCCGCCATCACGACGAAAGAAGACGCGCCATGCTGGAACTGCGCCCCACCTGCGAACACTGCAACACCGCCCTGCCGCCCGCCTCGCCCGATGCGCGCATCTGCAGCTTCGAGTGCACCTTCTGCGCCGACTGCGTGGACCACGTGCTCGGCAACGTGTGCCCCAACTGCGGCGGCGGCTTCGCCCCGCGCCCGATCCGGCCCGCGCACAACCACAAGGGCAACAACTTCCTGGGCAACGACCCCGCCAGCACCGTGGTGCGCCACCGGCCCGTGGACCCGGCCGCCCACGCGGCCTTCGCCGCCGCCCTGCGGCAGATTCCGCCCGCACAGCGATGAGCAGCGGCCCCGGCGCCCCCATCCACGTCTTCTTCGCGCTGCTGCCCGGCAGCCTGGTGCTGGACTGGGCCGGGCCCGCCGAGGCGCTGCGCATCGCCAACCAGGTGCTGCAGGCGCGGGGCGGGCCGCCGGGCTTCGTGCTGCACTTCGTCAACCCGGCGCCCGAATCGGTCACCTCGGTCGGCGTGTCGCTGACCGGGCTGGCGCCGCTGCCGGCCACGCTGCCGCAGCCCGCCTGGGTGGTGCTGGTGGGCCTGCCCGGGCAGCGCATCGATGTGCAGCGCAGCGAGGCGCGCGAACTGCTGCACTGGCTGCGCGGCCTGCGGCTGGCCACGGGCCGCCTGGAGCTGGTGACGGTGTGCGCCGGCGCCGTGCTGGCCGCGCACGCGGGACTGCTGGCCGGCCGGCGCGCCACCACGCACCACCACCACCTGGCCGAACTGGCCGAGGTGGAGCCCCGCTGCGACGTGGTGGCCAACCGCGTCTTCGTGGCCGATGGCGCCCTGCACACCAGCGCGGGCGTGACCACCGGCATCGACCTGGTACTGCACCGCATCGCCGATGCCTGCGGCCCGGCCATCGCCGCCGAGGTGGCGCAGACCATGGTGGTGGCGCTGCGGCGCGGCCCGCACGACCCGGAAATGTCGCCCTTCCTGCACCACCGCAACCACCTGCACGGCGCGCTGCACCGCGTGCAGGACGCGGTCGCCCAGCAGCCCCAGGCCGACTGGAGCGTGCCCGCCATGGCCAAGGTGGCGCACGCATCGCCGCGCCACCTCACCCGCCTGTTCCTGGACCACGCCGGCATCGCGCCGCTGCAGTACCTGCGCCGCATCCGCCTGGCCACCGCCGAGGCCGCGCTGCGGGCGGGGCGCAACGTGACCGAGGCGGCGGCGATGGCGGGGTTCAGTTCGGATACGCAGCTGCGCCGGGCGTGGAAGCAGTTCGGGCGGGGTGGGACGCCTTCGCAGCTCGGGGGAACGGGTGGCGGCGCAGGGCTGCCGGGCCTCTAAAGCGCGCGCCTGCGTCCAGGGCGGCCGCTTGCGGTGGGTTGCTGGCCAGGGGTGCAGGTCAATGCCGCCCGGTCGTCGGCGAAAGGCTGTTCGCAAAGGGCGTGGTACCGCCAAGCGGGGGATGCCGCTGACTCGGGCCTTGTGAAGGGCATACTTTGCCAACGGCCCAGCCGCTCACTGCTGTCATCCACCATGCCACAGACCCAACCCATACCCCTCTCCATCCGATCGCGCCTGCGGGGCGCGGTCTACGGCCTGCTCGTTGGCGATGCGCTGGGGGTGCCCTACGAGTTCTCGGATGCCGCAGAACTGCCAGAGCTCCGCTTGATCGAGATGGCACCGCCCGATGGATTTCGCCGCGCCCATCCGGGAGTGCCGGCAGGCACCTGGAGCGATGACGGCGCGCAAGCACTGCATCTGCTGAGGGTTCTTCTCGATGGGGACCACGCACTGGAAAGCAGGTTCGCCGATGGCTTGCAGTCCTGGCATTCCTCCGGTGATCTGACACCCGATGGCCGCGTGTTCGATATCGGCATCCAGACGCAGGAAGCCTTGGCGAACCTCAGGCGAGGTGTGCCGCCCAGCCAGAGCGGCCCTTGCGAAGAGAGGAACAATGGGAATGGGTCGCTCATGCGGGTGCTTCCCACGGCCTTGCTTCCCGCTGCCGACGACCGGGTCCTGATCGACCGCGCAAGAAGGCAAAGCCTGCCCACCCATGGGCACACGAGGTCGCTGCTCGCGTGCGCGCTGGCGACCTTGGTATCCGCCCGCCTTCTCAGGGGCCTCTCGTTCGTGGAGGCGCTCGACGGGGCCCAGGAGCACCTCGAAGAGACCACATCCGAATCCGAGCGATTTGAACTTCGCATCCTGTTGAACGGGCGGTTTGATCCACCGGGCGGAAGCGGGTACGTGGTGGACTGCCTTTGGTCGTCCGTTGCAGCCGTCCTTCGCACGCGCAACTTCGAAGACTGCGTGCGGTGCGCGATCGGTTTTGGCAACGACACCGATACCACCGCCTGCGTCGCGGGGGGATGGGCGGGACTGCTCTATGGCGAGCAAGGCATTCCGCTGCGATGGCGCGAGCAGTTGCAAGGAAAGCCCCTCGTCGAGCCCTTGCTCGACCGCCTGATCGCCGCCTGGGAGTGATTCCTGCCAGAACCGGCAAGGAAAGGGAAGGCGCCAAGGCGGTGGCTCGCAGAAAGATCCGGCGCTTCAGGCCCCCCTTCACCACGCCGGGCGCCTGATCGGTGAGGCGAAATGCCCCACCCCGCCCGGCCGTGAAATGCCGTGCCGAATGCAACAATCGGGGCCGGATTCGGCACCGGTTTCGGCGCCGACGAAACCACCGGAAAAGCATTTGGAGGCCATGCACCTCACGATTGGTCTTTTCACGCAATCGCCAGGAAGTGCTCAGAAAATGGATTGGTTCCCTATCGTCTTCATTGCGTTCAAGGTCATCGTGCTCGGAACAGGCATGTTTTTAGCCATCAAGTGGCACCACGATCAAGGCAAGAAGAAGAAAAAATAATGCCGGCCGGGTTGGAGGACACCCACGAAACGCACCCTTGACGCCCCCGGTGGGTCCAACGGCATCGCCCGCAAGGGGCGTTGTTGCAAATTCGGTCCGATAAGAACGATCCGCGCCCAAAGGTTTTTTGACCCGCAGCCATCGCCGCCCAAATGGCGCTGCAACGCGAGGTTCGAAAACGAATGGGGTGCCAGCCCTTCCCCACCGACCGTGGGCGCTTCGGACTCCACTTAGTTCGGACCGTCCACCATCAGCCTCAGGTTCTGCACGGCCGCGCCCGCCGCGCCTTTGCCCAGGTTGTCCAGCACCGCGCTCAAGACGATCTGCCCCGTGCGCTCGTTCCATGAGACGGCTAGGCCCATGTCGTTCGAACCGTTGTGGACCTGCGGGTCCCGTTCGGTCATCGGCTCGGCCGACGGCATCGGCAGCACGTGCACATGCGCCGCATCGCGGTACCGCTGCGCCAGGCATTCGTGGATGCGTGCGCCTGTAGCCTCCGCGGGCAGCATTCGCACATGCAACCCGATGGTGAGCACGATGCCCTGCCGGTAGCTGCCATAGGCCGGCACGAAGAGGGGCGGCTCCGTGAGGCCCGCATAGGCCTGGATCTCCGGCACGTGCTTGTGCTCCAGGGCCAGGCCGTAGACCGTGAGCGAATGCGTGCCCACTCCCGCCTCGTGCGCTTCGGCCCCGGCCCGCCCCATGCCGGAATAGCCGGAAACGGCATGGATGGTGAGCGGATAGTCGGCGGGCAGCAGGCCCGCATCCGTCAAGGGCCGCAGCAGGGCGACTGCGGCGGTGGGGTAACAGCCCGGGTTGGTGACCCGCGACGCCTTGGCGATGCGTTCGCCTTGATGCGCATCCAGTTCCGGCAGGCCGTACACCCAGCCAGGGCTGGTGCGGTGGGCGGAGCTGGCGTCGATGACGCGCACGCCGGGGTTGTCGATCATCGCGACCGCCTCGCGCGCCGCGGCATCGGGCAGGCACAGGATGGCGATGTCGCAATCGTTGATCGCCGCCTTTCGCGCGGCCCGGTCCTTGCGCAGGCCCGCAGGCAAGGTGTGGATGCGAAATTCCGAGCCCCGGAGCCGGTTCTGCAGGTCCAGGCCGGTGGTGCCCTGGTCGCCGTCGATGAAGATTTGGTGGTTCATGGAACGCGATCGTAGGGAGACCGCCTCGATGGCTCCAGCGAAATATCGGCAACCCCAAGTTAAGAAAAATTAAACTGCCGACATGCGAGAACTGAGCCTGGACCATTTGCGCACCCTGGTTGCCATTGCCGATCTCGGCTCCCTGGCCAATGCGGCGCGCGCCCTTCACCTGGCGGCCCCCACCGTGACCGTGCAGATCGCGGAGCTGGAGTCGCGCCTGGGCGGCCAGCTGCTCGTTCGCGGGCGAGGGCCCGCGCAACCGACGGCCCTGGGCGAGCGGTTCATCGCGCGGGCGCGCCGGCTGCTGGCAGACGCGGACGATGCCGTCGAGGACGTTCGACGCCAGCTCGCCGGCCAGACGGGCCGGGTGCGCGTGGGGGCCTCGACCGGTGCCATCGCGCACCTGCTGCCGCCCGCGCTCGAGCGCCTGGCGCGGCAACACCCCGGGGTCGATGTGAACGTGCAGGTGCTGACCTCCAACGAAAGCATGGCCCGGCTCGCGGCCGGCAGCCTGGACCTGGCGGTGGTGGCGCTGCCGCAGCCGGCCGTGCGCGGCGTGCAGGTCACGCCCCTGCGGCGCGAGGCGGTGGTCGCCTTCCTGCCATCGGCCTGGAAGGCGCCGCAGCGGCTGACTGCGCAATGGCTGGCGGAGCGGCCACTCATCATGAACGACGCCTCCACCCGCCTGTACCGGCAGACCGCGGAATGGTTCTCGGCAGCAGGCGTCCATTGCCGGCCCCGGATCGAGCTCAACTACAACGATGCGATTCGCACGCTGGTCGCCGCCGGCTACGGAGCGGCGCTGCTGCCGCAGGAGTCGTACGAGGTCACGCGCGACCCGCGCATCGCCATCCGCCCGCTCCGCCCGGCGCTGTGGCGACAGCTCGGCCTCGCGGTGAGCGACCGGGGCGCCAGCGGGCCGACGCGTTTCGTGCTGGAGGCGTTGCTGCCGGAGAAGGACCCGGCGGCGTGAGCCGCACCGACTGCCATTCGCCAGGCGGCGATGGCAACGGGGCGAAACACCGGACAGCTGCCGGGCGCCAGCACGGCGTGGCCGGTGGATACTGCGCACCGCCGCCTTTTCAGCAGCCCTCCTCGACCCGCTTTCCTGCCCCCTGCTTTTCCAGCCTTCTCATGGACCATTCGCTCACATCGCCCACCCCACGCCATCGCGCCGTGCTGGTGGCAGGCATCGCCCTCTGCATCGCCCTGGGACTGGCCTCGCGCCGGTGGCCCGGCGTGCTGTTTCCCGAAGCGCTGGGCAAGTACCCCGGCGATGCGCTGTGGGCGCTGATGGTGATGTTCGGCTGGGCCTGCCTCTGGCCGCGCATGGCCCCGGGCCGGCTGGCCCTGCTGGCGCTGGCGACTTCGTTCGCGGTGGAGTTCTCGCAGCGGTACCAGGCGCCGTGGATCAACGCGATCCGCAGCACCACGCCGGGCCACCTGGTACTGGGGTCGCGGTTCAATGCGATGGATCTGGTGGCCTATGCCGTGGGCGTGGCGGTCGGCCTGGGGCTCGACATGCTCTACCAAGCCTGGCTGCGCCGAAGGACTGGAAGCCAGGCGGCACGCCCCGATTGAGCGGCCGGGAGGCCCTGCGCGAAGGCCCCTGCCCGTCCGGATGCCCGCAAGCCTGGCTCATTCAGTCGAACAGCCCCGGCGTCATCGGCCCCTGGCGGGCCACCGGCGCCTCGCGCGCGGCCTGCTCGGTCAGCAGGTTGCCCACGCGCACGCCCAGCAGCCGCAGCCGCTTGTCCAGCGGCACGCGCTTGAGGCACTGCCCGGCCGCCCGGCGAATGGTGGCCGCGTCCTGCGTGGGGTGGTCGATGGTGAGGTCGCGCGTGGCGATCTTGAAGTCGTCGTAGCGCAGCTTGATGCCGATGGTCTTGCCCACGTAGCCCTTGCGCTGCAGGTCGCCGGCCACGCGTTCGCACAGGTCGGTGAAGATGCGACCCAGCTCGGCGCGGTCGCGCACGGCGTGCAGGTCGCGGTCGAAGGTGGTTTCGCGGCTCATGGAAACGGGCTCGCTTTCGGTGACCACGGGGCGGTCGTCGCGGCCCCAGGCGGCCTCGTGCAGCCAGGCACCGCTGGCCTTGCCGAAGTGGCGCACCAGCCAGTCGCGCGGGCGCGCGGCCAGTTCGCCCACCGTGTGGATGCCATGGGACTGCAGCTTGGCGTCGGCCTTGGGGCCGATGCCGTTGATCTTGCGGCACGCCAGCGGCCATATGGCTTTTTCCAGATCGCCCTCGTGCACGATGGAAATCCCGTTGGGCTTGTTGAACTCGCTGGCCATCTTGGCGATGAGCTTGTTGGGCGCCACGCCGATTGAGCAGGTGAGGCCCGTGGCGTCGAGGATGCTTTTCTGGATGAGCCGCGCGAGCGACCGGCCGCCGTCGCGCTGGCCGCCCGGCACGTGCGTGAAGTCGATGTACACCTCGTCCACGCCGCGGTCTTCCATGACGGGCGCGATGGACACGATCACTTCCTTGAACATCCGCGAAAAGCGCCGGTACGAAGGAAAGTCCACCGGCAGCAGGATGGCCTGGGGGCACAGGCGCGCGGCCTTCATGAGCCCCATGGCCGAGCCCACGCCGAACTGCCGCGCAGGGTAGGTGGCGGTGGTGATGACGCCCCGCCCCACATAGTCCTTGAGCCGCGGGAAGGCCGCGACGGGAATCTCCGACTCGCGGCCGGCGTATTCGGCCACCAGCGCCTCGTCCTGCGCCCGCCGGCCACCACCGATGACGGCGGGCAACCCTTTGAGCTGCGGGTAGCGCAGCAACTCCACCGAGGCATAGAACGCGTCCATGTCCAGGTGGGCGATGCGGCGTGGCAGGGGTGCGGCGGGCTCTTCGGGGGCGGTCACGTCCGCCATTGTCCACGCGCTCCCCGCCAGCTGCGCAGGCCCGGCGGGATGCCCCCGCAAGCACCTGCGCGATGGGCGATCAGCGCACGCGCGGCGCGCCCGGCTGGCCGTGGCCGGCCAGGCGGAACACGGCCACCGTGTCCACCAGTTGCTGCGCCTGTGCCTTGAGGCTTTCGGCCGCGGCGGCGCTTTCCTCCACCAGCGCTGCATTCTGCTGCGTGACCTGGTCCATCTGGCTCACGGCCTCGCCGACCTGGGACACGCCCGAACTCTGTTCGGCGGTGGCAGCGCTGATCTCGCTCACGATGTCGCTCACGCGCTGGATCGACGACACGATCTCGCTCATCGTGGTGCCGGCCTCGTCCACCAGGGCGGTGCCGCGCTCGACGCGCTCCACGCTGTCGGTGATGAGGGCCTTGATCTCCTTGGCGGCGTCGGCCGAGCGTCCGGCCAGGCTGCGCACTTCGCTGGCCACCACGGCGAAGCCCCGGCCCTGCTCGCCGGCGCGGGCCGCTTCCACGGCCGCGTTCAGCGCCAGAATGTTGGTCTGGAAGGCGATGGAGTCGATCACGCTGATGATGTCGGCGATGCGGCGCGAGCTGTCGTTGATGCCCTTCATGGTCTGCACAACCTGCCCCACCACCTCGCCGCCGCGCACCGCCACGCCGGAGGCGCTGCGTGCCAGCTGGTTGGCCTGCTGCGCACTGTCAGCGTTGTGCTGCACGGTCGAGCCCAGCTCTTCCATCGACGCGGCGGTTTCTTCCAGCGAACTGGCCTGCTCTTCGGTGCGCTGGCTCAGGTCGGCATTGCCCTGGGCGATCTGTACGCTGGCATTGGCCACGCTTTCGGCATTGCCACGCACCGAATCCACCACCGCGCTCAGACGGTCGTTCATGGTGGCCAGAGCCTGCAGCAGGCGCGCGATCTCGTCGCGGCCCTCGGTGCGCACGCTGGTGCTCAGGTCACCCTGCGCCACGGCCTCGGCCAGTTGCACGGCCACGGCCACCGAGCGCGTGGTGGCGCGGGTGACGATCCACATCACCCAGGCCGCCAGCGCGGCCAGCAGGGCCACGGCGGTCACCATCAGCAGCATGTCGCGGCGCAGCGCCTGGATCCGGGTGCCCAGCGTGTCGCTCAGCACGTCGAACGACACCGCCACGAGCGCGAACTGGGTGTCGATGATGCGGGTCATCTGCGCCACCCACTGCGTGGAAGGCATCGACAAGGTGGCCGCCTGCACGATGTTGTCGTCCGCGAGCTTGAAGCCCTCTTCCGCCGCCGCCAGCGCGGCCTTGCGTGCGGCTTCCACTTGCGGCGGCAGTTTGCCGCCCGAGGCCAGTTCCAGCGTCTTGCGGGCATCGCCGTAATGCTGACGGGCCCGGTCGGCCAGGGTTTCGATGCGCGCGCGCTCTTCGGGCGATGCGTCGCCGCGTGCGAGCACCAAAGCCCCGCGCGCCCGCATCTGGCCCAGGGATTCGGTCAGGTGCGGCAGATGGTTCAGCGCGGCCCGCTGAAGAAAGTAGCTGGCAGGCTCCGAATCCAGCGAGATGCCAGAGCTGTTGGCCACATCGTCGATCAATCCCAATTCGCCGGCCACCAGCGCGGCGTGGCGGGCATTGCTTTGGGCACCAGTGACGGATTTGCTCCCGACGCCGGCAACCAGGGTGCGCCATTCGCCGGCCAGCGCGTCCAGCCTGGCGGACAGCTCCCGATCCTGCAGTCCGGCAGCGGCCGCCTGGGCCCGCACGATCGCGGCTTCGACCTCGGACTGCTTGGCCTGGCGTGGCGTGTTCAAGGCGGCATCGCCGCCCAGGAAGGCCGCCGACAGGCCCCGGTGCTGCTGCGTGAGCTGCACCAGCTTGAGCAGTTCCTTGGCGGGGGCGACGCCCAGGTTTTCGCGCTCCACCGTGCGCAGGGTATCCCAGTTGAGATGCACCAAGACGGTGGTGGGAATGGCGAACATGAAGAACGCCAGAGCGCCGATGAGCAGGAACTTGCGCGAAATCCGAAGGTTGTTGATCCAGTGGGTCATAGGTCCATCTCACTGGCAATCGACGTCACCAGTTGTAAAAATTAAAACACCACGGATTTGATAGAAATATCCAGCGCCGGGCCGTAGGAGAACGCCTTATTTCGCCAACTCAAGGCCAAATATAGCGATTCCATCATTTTATTGACTCGGCCGGACGATCAGCGACCTTTGGCGAATTGGGCGCACAGATACACAGAGATACTAAAAAATTTGACTTTTCACCAGATCGGTGCGCCGGATTGGTCGCACCGCCTTGGTGCTTTCAGCGCACGGTGATGATGTCCCGGTGCATGGGAGCGAGGAGCGCCAGCAAACGGCTTTGCTGGGCGAACGCAACGCCCTGTTCGTCCATGGCGTCCTGAAGCAGCTCCACCAGGACGTTGAAGTCGCGCTTTCGGATGGGCAAATCGGCATGCGCCGACTTCATGTCGGCCCCTTCGTAGCGGCACGGGCCGCCGGAGAGCACGCAGATCTGGTCCGTCAGGCTGTCCTTGAGCGCCTGGGGCTTGGTCTCCTTGAACAGAGGGCCGATGCGCTCGTCCTTGAATGCCCGGTCCACCAGGCCATTCATGATGCGGGCGATGCCGGGCTTGCCGCCCAGCGCGTCGTAGAGGCCTTCCGGCGCAGCGGTGGCCGGCACCGCACCGGACGCACCGGACGCAGCGGACCCGGGTGGCGCGGCAACAGCGGCGGGCTGCTGCGCCGCAGCGGGCAGGGCCGCGGCCAGCGCGAGCGCCAGGGCGGCGGCGCGCGGCGCGCGGCATGGCGGCACCGCGAAGCGGGGGGTGGCAGGGATGGGCATGGGGCCTCCTCTCGTCTTGTTGCCCGCGGTTCAGTACGCGGCCTGCACCGACAGGTACAAGCCGTTTTGCCGGCGGTAGGCCGTCACGCCCGGCACGATGAGGCCCAGGTTGACGTAGGCCAGGGTGATCGACATGTGCTTGTTGGGCGCCCAGGCGATGAAAAGGTCGCGCCAGTCGTCCTCGCGCAGCGCGGCGCCCAGGCCCGCCGAGGCGCCGATCGCCTGCAGGTTGTTGGGCTTGAAGCGGTATTCGGCGCCGATCGCCAGGTCGCGGCGCAGCAGGTAGGCCACGGAAAATTCGGGCTGCAGGCTGCGGCGGCTGCGCCCCGGGGCCGAGCCGCCGAAGCCCAGCAGGCCGTTCTGATTGGCGTTGGTGGAGCGCAGCGTGGCGCTCAGCACCAGATTGCGGTCCAGCAGCAGCTTGGTGGCGGTCACGTAGACATCGGTGCCGCTCGTGTCGGCCCCCAGGAACTCGATGACCCTGCTGGCGGAAGCAGGGTGCAGCCGCTTGTGCTCCACGCCCACCGCCACCTGCGGCATGGCGCTGTCGGCCTCGAGCACCGCATCGCCGAGCAGGCGGACCTTGACCCCGACGATGTCCATTTTGAGGTGCAGATCGGGCTCGACGCCGAATGCCGCGATGCCGTTCAGCGCGACGGCGGGGGCGGCATCGAAATCCTGCTTCGCCACCGACACCTCCACCCGCTCGTTCCAGCCCATCGCCGCGCCGTAGCTCGTGAGGCCGTAATCGCGCGTGCGGGTGCGGGTGGTGAAGGCGCTCATGCCGATCTCGCCCTCGGTGGCATTCGAGCCCACCACCGCCCAGGGGGTGAGCCCGCCGCCGGCCGAGCCGGAGATGCTGCTTACGCCGCCCGTCAGCAGCAGCTTGCCGGTTTCAGCCCGCGCGGTGCCGGCGGCGGCCAGCAGTGCGCAAAGTCCGGTGGTGCAGGCCACCGTGGAGATCCAGTGAATGGGGTGCATGGGGGTTCGTCCGCAAAGGAGCGCCAACCTGCGCTGTAGCAGAGTGTTACCCAAATCGACGACCGACGAAACCCCCATTCCACAAAGCAGAATGTGAAACCGTCTCCTACAGCATGCGTTCGATCAGCGCGCCCGTGAACAGCACCGGACCCGTCGGCCCCTTGTCGCCCGGCACGCCGCCCTGCGGCTCCAGGCTGATGGCCAGCGTGGGCACGTTCTTCACCGCGCTCTCCGGCGTGGCCAGCGTGAGCAGCGCCTGCGGCCCCAGCACGCCGAGCGAGCGCGGGCCGCTGCCGGGTGGCAGCGCCCACAGCTGCAGCGAATGGTCGCTGCCTTCCTGGAAACCGCCCACGCGCTGCAGCACCAGCGCGTTCTTTTGCGCATCGAATGTGACGAGCATGGACGGCGCGGCCTTCGCATCGGCCAGCACTGCCACGTAGCGCACCTGCGGCGTGGCGGCCAGTTGCTGGCGCAGCTGGGCGATCTGCGCCCCGCTGTCCTGCTGGAGCCGCTGGTGCGTCTGCAGCCCGACGACCACGGCAGCCACCGTGGCCAGCGCGCCCAGCGCCGCAGCGCCGCGCCACAGCCGCACGCTGCGCAGCCACCCTCCAGGGCCCGAATGCTGGCCGTCGCCCTCGACCCGCGCTGGCACGGCCCCTTGCCGCGCCGCCCGCATGGCCTCGCGTTCCTTTTCGGCCTGCACCAGGTTGTGGATGCGCAGCCACACCTCGGGCGGCGGGGCCTGCTCGGCCTGCAGCTCGGTCAGGCCGGACCAGCGCGATTGCCACACCAGCGCCGCCGCCCGCACGCCGGCATGCTCGCGCGCCAGGGTCTCGAAGCGGCGCCGCGCACCGCCGCGCAGCGTGCCCAGCGCATAGGCGGCCGCCAGGCGGTCCAGCAGTTCAGGGGATTGCGAAAGATTCATGGCAGCACCTCACGCGTAGCGCGACAGGCAGTCGCGCAGCTGACCCAGGCCCCGGCGGATCCACGTCTTGACCGTGCCCAGCGGCAGCTTCAGCTGCTCGGCCAGCTCGCCGTGGCTCAGGTCGCGCAGGTACGCCAAGCTGACCACTTCGCGGTGGCGGTGCTCCAGGCGGCCCAGGCATTGGTGCAGCGCGGTCGCCTGTTCGCTGGCCTGCGCGATGTCCGCCGGCGAGGGCTGATCCGCCTGCAATGTCTGCGCCAGCTCGTCATCGAACTCCTGCGTGAGCTGCGCCCGGTCGGCCGTGCGCCGGCGCAGAAAGTCCAGCGCCCGGCTGCGCACGATCAGGCCCATCCACGCCATCGGCGGGCTCAGGGTTTCGCGATAGCTGCCCGCCACGCGCCAGATGGTGAGGTAGGCCTCCTGCAGCACGTCCTCCGCCCACTCGCGGTTGCGCAGCACGCGCAGGGCCACGCCGAACAGGCGCGACGACGTGTGGTCGTACAGGCGCTTGAGGGCGGCATCGTCGCGTCCCGCGACCTGGTCAATGAGGGCCATCAGTTGGGTGTCCGTGAGGGAGGTGCTCATGCACGCATTGTGTGAGAAAAAGTGCGGTCTCAGCCATGCAGCGGAATACGGTGGGTGTGGGTTGGCGGATACAAAGCCCTCTTTCGGACAAGGACTCTGAATCCGATCGGCCACGGCCGGCGTATGAAGGACACCTGCGGCGCGCAGCCCTCTTTCCCGACCCACCAGGAGACAGCATGCGAGACAACCGATCCAAGGCCCTTCCCTTCGGCGACCTGCGTTCCATGAAGCGCCGCGCCACCTTCGCTGCCGGCGCGCTGCTGCTGGCGGCCGGCGCGTTCTACGCCGGCAAGAGCGCGGTGGCGCAGGAACTGCCGGCCGCGGGCGCGGCCGTGCAGGCGGTGACCGGCTGATCGCCCGGCGCCCGCAGGGGTTGCCTCGCTAGCGGTCAGCCGCAGCCCCGCCCTGCCAGGAGTCGCTGGACTCTTCCATCGCCATCTGGGTGAAGGCTTCTTTCGCCTGGCCGGCGCGGTTGCGCTTTTTCAAATGGGCGTCTCGCATCAGCAGATACTTGTCCAGGGCCACCTGGTCCACCAGTTCGCTGGCCCCCAGATGGTGGGCGCGCTGGCTGACCACCTGGACGGCAGTCAGGCTGTTCTTCACAGAGACGCTGGAGATCTGGTTCTTCGGGTTGCCCAGGCCATCCACCTGCGACGCGAACACGTCCCTCGCATTGGACGGACCGAACAGCGGCATCACCAGATAAGGCCCCGTTCCCACGCCCCAGGTGTCCAGGGTCAGCCCGAAATCCTCCTTGCGGTGGGGCATGCCCCAGCCGCTGGCCACGTCCACGAAGCCGAGGGCGCCCACCGTGGTGTTGGTGCCGAAGCGCGCGAGGGTCGTCATGCCCTCGCCCACCCGCCCCTGCAGCATGAGGTTGACCGACGACCACGGGTTCTGCCAATTGGAAAAGAAGTTGCTCACGCCCGTCTGGGCCACTTCAGGAACCACGGTTTTGTAGGCCTTGGCGGCCGGCTGCAGGACGACCTGGTCCACGCCTTCGTTCAAGGAAAAGATCTTGCGATTGACGGACTCCAGCGGATCCGGCTGCGCCAAGGAGGCGCATCCGGTGCTGAGAATGGCCAAGGCGCAGAGGGCATACCGGACATTCGGCATGCGGTGGTTCCAAGGTGCTGCGGGGTGCAGGCGAGAGGGCATTCGTACCTCCGTTGAAAGTGAGTGATGGGGACCTGAGGGATGGAATGCATCGCATCCCACGGGCCGCCATCGTCACCGCGCCTGCATTGCTGAATCCTTACTGGCCGGGGCCGGGCGCCGATGCGTGTGTCACGCGCACTTCCAGCCCCACCGCGCCGTTGCGCGCTTCGATGGTCCAGCCATGGGCGGCGACGATCTCCTGGCAGATCGACAGGCCCAGCCCGGCCCCTTCGTCGCGCCGGGACGCACCCCGCCAAAAGCGCTCGAAGAGTTTGCCCAGGTGCTCCGGCGCCACCCCCGGTCCTTCGTCGGACACCACAAATCCGCGGCCATGCACCTGCAGCCGCACCACGCGGTGCGGCGGGCTGTGCTGGATGGCGTTTTCCAGCAGGTTCTTGAGTAGGGTGAACAGCGCGCCCCGGTCGGCATCCCAGGGCCCCACGCCCTCGTCAAAGAGCAGCGCGATCTGCACCTGGCTGCGCTCGGCCACGCGGTCCATGAAATCGCTGGCCTCCAGGATCGCGGAGCGCGGGTCGCACCGCTCGATCCGGTAGTTGCGCTGCTCGCTGGCCTCGGCCAGGTGGAGCAGCTGCTGCACCTGGCGCGCCATGCGGTCGATGTCCTGGAGCAGGTAGCGGCTGTGCCCGCTGCCGCCGTCCTTGCCACCGCTGTGGCCGCCCAGTTCCACCTGCGCGCGGATCAGCGACAGCGGGGTCTTCAATTCATGCGCGGCATTCGCCAGGAACTCCTGCTGCGTCTGAAACCCCAGCTGCACGCGGTCCAGCGCCCGGTTGAAGGCATCGACCAGCGGCACCAGTTCGCTGGGCAGATCGCCCAGCGCCAGCCGGTCGCCCAGGGACTGCGGCGTGATGCGCTGCGCCTGCAGCGATGCGATGCGCAGCGGCTTGAGCACCCGGCGCAGCGTCAGGTGCATGGCGATCACGAAAATCACGAGGAACGTGAGGCAGGTGGCCACGATGCCCTTGCGCAGCGCCGGCAACCCGATGCTGTGCTGCAGCAGCAAAACGATGCGGTCGCTGATGGCGAACTGCACATACCACAGCCGGTCGGGCCGCTGCAGGGGCACCGTGGCGGCATGCATCGCCACGCCATCGCGCTGCAGCGCGAAGCCCTTTCGCTGCGGATCGAACCCCACACCATCGGGCGCCAGCGGAAATGTCTTTCCGTCGGTGGTGTAGAACACCGCGCCGTGCGGATCGACGATGCGCAGCACCACCTCTTCGCTCAGGCTGGCGAAGGGCCATTCGTCGATGTGGGACCGGTCGGGTCCCAGGGGCAGGCCGGCGCCGTCGAAGCGGATGATCCTGGCGATCGACTCGGCCCGCTCGATCACGCTGTGCTGCAGCATGTACCGCTCCAGCGGTTCGAGCAGCACCATGACGACGGCCATGACCAGCCCGCCGCTCAGCAGCATGCCGGCCACGTACACCAGCAGCAGGCGCCCGCGAAAGCTACGGGGCCAGTGGCTTTTCGCGGACGGCATATCCATGGGTCCTGATGTTGGCGATCTGAACGCTCGACCCCACGGCCACGAGCTTGCGTCGCAGCCGGTGCAGCGCCACGTCCAGCGCGTTCGGCGTGACGGCCTCGGCGATGCCCCAGGCGGCGGCCTCCAGCTCCGACCTGCGCACCACCTGGCCGGCCTTGCGCAGCAGGCACAGCATGATCTGCACTTCGGTGAGCGGCAGCGCCACGGTTTCCCCGCCGCACACCAGGCATCCCCGGCCCGCGTCCAGGCGCAGGTCGCCGTACACCGGGTCCAGCGCCTTCAGGTGGGTGGGCCGCCGCAGCAGCGCCCGCACCCGGGCGATCAGCTCCTCCATGGGAAACGGCTTGGTCAGGTAGTCGTCCGCGCCGGATTCGAGGCCGTCGACCCGGTCGTGCAGCGCGTCCCTGGCCGTCAGCATCAGGCAGGGCACGGCCTGGTCGCGTGCGCGCAGCCGCCGCACCAGCTGCAGGCCGTCGCCGTCCGGCAGCCCCCGGTCGATCACCAAGGCGCCATAGGGAATGTCGCGCAGTGCGAGCCAGGCCGATTCGATGTCGGTGAAGGCATCCACGGCGATGCCGGCCCCCGCCATGGCCTGGCGGATGAGATCGGCCAGCCGTTCGTGGTCTTCTACCAGTGCGATGCGGTTCATCCTCGGGTCCATCCAAAAAAGCCTGGCGGCCTGCGCGCGGCGCAGGCCCCGAAAATCAGCGGACCGTCAGCGACAGCAGCCGGTCCACCAGGGTCCCGATGCTGCTGCCATCGCCGGACACCCGCCCCTGCACGAGATCGAGCCGCAGGCCTTCGATGGCATACCGGCACACCCTGTGCGTGGCGAGGTCCACCGAATCCGTGGCGCACATCTCCTCGACGAAATCCGACCAGATCGCCGCATACCGCAGATCGCCGAGCACGGCGGCCACCGCCCGGCGCTGGTGGCTTCGCAGGGCCGCCAGGCTCGCCCCCATGGCGCGCAGGTAGGCCCGCAGATGCCGCGCCGGGCCACAGGGCTCGGCGGCCAGGGCGTCGTCCAGGAAGCGGCGAAAGTCTGCCACGTAGTCGTCGAAGACCTCCTCGGAAAAGCCCTTCGGGCCGCCGCGCCGGCCCCACGGCGCGCACGCCCGGCCAGGGGATCGCCCCCAGGGCAGGCCGCTGCCCGGCCCGAAGGCCGGCCCGCCCGGCACGGGCCCGCCGGGAATGCGCGCAGCGCCACGCATCTCAGAACCGGTGGATGTAGCCGACGGTGGCGCGCGACATGCTCGAGCGCCCCACGATGGGACTGTTCTTGATCTCGTCGGGCAGGCTCGTCGCGCTGACGTCGAGGAACACCATCTGCCGGGGCCGGATCGCGTAGTCCAGCCGCAGTCCCAGTTCCATCGTGGTGGCTGCCTTGCCGGTGTACTGCGCGCGGCCGGGCTGCGCCTCGTTGGGCCGCACGCCGAAGTAGTAGTCCACGTATTTTTCGTCGAGCCACTGCGCCTGCACCCGGGGCGTCAGCCCGAAGCTGCCGAATCCGAACCGCCGGTCCACCTGCAGCTGCAGTTTCTGGCCCTTGCTTTTGCTGGACAGGTCGGACAGCCATTCGCCCGAAACGCGGGCGAAACCGGTGTTCCAGGTGACGGCCGCGCCGCCCCAGACACTGCCATCGCGGTCGGCCATGCCGGCGAGCCGGGGCGAATCGCCGGCCTCGTAACCGCCATCCTCGTACTTGAGGCGCCCCGTCAGGCCAATGCTGCTCTGGGGGCCGAACTCCTTTTGCAGCAGCTTGACGTCGGCCGTGGCGCCGCTGACGCGAAGCCAGCGGCTCTCGTAGAACAGCAGCGGCACGGCGATGTTCTTGCTCTCCGCCCCCGCGTAGGGGCGCCGCACGGCCGAGGCACCGATGCCGATGCCCCAGCTGGACGCAGTGTCCGGCGCACCGGCGGCGGATGCGGCGTCGGTGCGCCGCTCCTGCGCGGCGGCTTGCGTCGCGGCCAGGAGGCACAGGGTGGCGGTGGCGGCGCCCAGGCAGGCGCGAGGGCATTTCTTGAGGGGCGTGAGGGCGAGGGTCATGGGCGGGAACAGGGTTGCTGAAAAACCAATGTTCGGCGCCCCCGCATTACCGGCGACTTACTGGGCGCCCTGCCCGCCGCGAAAACGCCGGTGTGCCGGCACAAAACCAGAGAGGCCGGCGAGCGCCCGCCGGCGCAGGGGGCATACAGCTATATTTTTTATAGCAATACGCCTTAGTAAAACATGCGCTGGAGCCCTTTTACGCTCCAAACGCCCCTGGCGAGCCCTACCGGCAGGCAGCGGCCCGCCGCGCGCCTCACACCGGATAGGTGCCCGGCAGCAGGATCGAGCGGTCCACGCGGTGGATGTCCGTGTGGCCGCAAAAGGCCATGGTCACGTCCAGTTCCTTCTGGATGATCTGCAGCGCGCGGGTCACCCCGGCCTCGCCGAACGCACCCAGCCCGTACAGGAAGCTGCGGCCGATGAGCGTGCCGCGCGCGCCCAGCGCCCAGGCTTTCAACACGTCCTGCCCGCCGCGGATGCCGCCGTCCATCCACACCTCGATCTCCTGGCCCACCTCCTCGACGATGGCCGGCAGCGCGTGGATCGACGAGGGCGCGCCGTCCAACTGGCGGCCGCCGTGGTTGCTGACGATCAGCGCATCGGCACCGCTGGCGACGGCCAGGCGGGCGTCCTCGGCGTCCATAATTCCTTTGAGGATGAGCTTGCCGCCCCAGCGCTTCTTGATCCACTCCACGTCGCGCCAGTTGAGCTGCGGATCGAACTGCTCGGCCGTCCACGACGACAGCGACGACAGATCGCCCACGCCCTTGGCATGGCCCACGATGTTGCCGAAGCTGCGCCGCTGCGTGCCCAGCATGCCCAGGCACCAGCGCGGCTTGGTCGCCAGGTTGAGCAGGTTCGCCACCGTGGGCTTGGGCGGCGTGGACAGGCCGTTCTTGATGTCCTTGTGCCGCTGGCCGAGGATCTGCAGGTCCAGCGTGAGCTGCAGCGCCGACACGCCCGCCGCCTTGGCGCGGTCGATCAGGCGTTCGATGAAATCGCGGTCGCGCATCACGTACACCTGGAACCAGAATCCCGGCCCGGCGTGCGTGGACACGTCCTCCAGCGAGCAGATGCTCATGGTGGACAGCGTGAACGGCACGCCGAACGCCTTGGCCGCGCGCGCGCCCAGGATCTCGCCGTCGGCATGCTGCATGCCCGTGAGCCCCGTGGGCGCGATCGCCACGGGCATGGCCGTCTCCTGCCCGACCATCCGCGTGCGCGTGGTGCGGCCTTCCATGTTGACCGCCACGCGCTGGCGCAGCTTGATGCGCTGGAAGTCTTCGCTGTTGGCGCGGTAGGTGCTCTCGGTGTAGGAGCCCGAATCGGCGTAGTCGTAGAACATGCGCGGCACGCGGCGCTTGGCGACAACGCGCAAGTCTTCGATGCAGGTGATTTTGGACAGGTCGGCCAAGGGAAACGCTCCTGGGTGTTTTTATGGGATGGGGAAGGCCACGCCCCTCCACGGCGAAGGGATAGCGCGGCGCACGGGCATCGTAGCGGCGGCCCCGCCGGACGGGTGCTGAAGACTTTTCCCCGGCCCCTGAGATTTTTTGACGGGCCGCACGCGTGGGCCCTGCCCCGCCGGGTGGCCTACCGGCGCGCCAGCGCCACGCCCAGGATGGCGACGACGAAGCCCACGACCTGCAGGCCGGTGAGCGTCTCACCGAAGATCCACCACGCCTGCAACGCCGACAGCGGCGGCACGGCCAGCACCAGCGCCGCGGTGCGCGTGGCCTCGCCGTGGCGCATGAGCCAGATCAGCAGCGTTGCGCCGCCGATGGACAGCACCAGCACGGCATAGGCCAGGTAGCCCCACAGCAGCGGCGAGCCGTCCCAGCGCGGCTCGCCAAAGACCAGCGCCATGAACACCAGCACCATGACGGCCCCCACGTTCTGCACCGCGCTGGCACTGCGCAGGTCGCCAGCGGCCAGCGGCGACTTCTGCACCATCGATCCCACCGTGAGCGCCAGGATGCTCCCGGCCGCCGCGAGCAGCACGGGCAGCGTCAGCCCGGCCGCCCCGGCACTGACCGCCAGCCGCGGCCACAGCACCATCGCCACGCCGCTGAAGCCCAGCGCGAGGCCCGCCCAGGTGGCGGCCCGCAGGCGCCCACCCAGCAAGGTGACGGCGATGAGCGCGGTGAACAGCGGCTGCAGCGCACCGATCAGCGCCATCACGCCCGAGGGCAGGCCCTGCGCCATGGCCCACCAGCTCGGCCCCACGTACAGGCCGCTCATGAGCGCCCCGGCCACCAGGTGCAGCGCGATGCGGCGCGGCCCGCGCGGCCACGGCACGCGCGCCCACAGGGCCGCCGCGCCGAAGAGCACGGCCACGCCGATGAAGCGCACGGCCAGGAACCAGAACGGATCGGCATGCGCCGACACGCCCCGCCCCACCAGGAAGCCCGTGGACCAGATGACGACGAAGAGCAGCGGCGCGATGGCGGTCATGCCGCCCTCCCGTCCGCCGCGGCCGGCGCCCGGCGGCGCCGCGCGCACCGGCCGCCGGGGAGCGCCGCACAGGCGCCGAACGCAAAGCATGGTGTCATTTCTTGAGTCCTGCGCCCCGCACTTCGAGGCTGATCGTGTCCAGCACCTGCCCGCCGCCGTCCAGCAGCTCCACCCGGTGCCGCCCGGGCCACGGGAGCCACGCCCACTGCGCGCCCCGGCCCTGCACCCGGCCGTCGATGCGCCAGCGCAGGCCGGCGTGCGCCTGGGGCTGCGCCGATGTCGCCGCGAACTGCAGCCGCTGGCGGTCGGGCGGAATGTCCGGGTCCAGCGCCACGATGGTGCCGGGCGCGGGCGAGAGGATGCGCGGCGCCGGCGCCTGCAGGCCGTCTTCGGGTGCGCTGGCGGCCGGGTTGGGGCGATTTGGGCCGGACGCCAGGGTTTTCATTGGCTGTTCTGCTACGTTATCGATAGCAAAAAGGGGCTGCTGCGTGCCGGCGATGAACCACTCCTGCCGCGCGCTTTCGATCAGGCGCGCGCCGCCGGGCTCGGGGCCGAAGCGCACGGCCGCCTGCACCAGCCCCTCGGGCGGTGCGGGCGGGCGGCTGCGCACGCCCGCGCCGGCGCGGTGCAGCCAGCCCATGATCTCGGCCCACACGGGCGCGGCGCCGCTGGTGCCGCTCACGTCGTGCATGGGCGCGCCGCTCGCGTTGCCCACCCACACGCCCACCGTGTAGCGGCGCGACCAGCCCAGCGCCCAGTTGTCGCGCATATCCTTGCTGGTGCCGGTCTTCACGGCGGTCCAGAAGCGGGTGGCCAGCACGCTGTCGGTGCCGAAGGTGCGCGCGCGGGCATTGCCGTCCGACAGGATGTCGCCCACCAGAAAGGCGGCGCGCGGGTCCATCGCCGGCGCCGCTGGCGTGGCCGCGCGCGGTGCACCGGCGCCCTGCTGCACGGGCGTCACGGCCACCGGCCCGTAGCGCCCGCCGTTGGCCAGCGCCCGGTAGGCATTGGCCAGGTGCAGCAGCGGCACCTCGGCGCTGCCCAGCGCCAGGCTGTAGCCGAAATAGTCGCCGCTCTCGCGCAGCGGCAGCCCCAGCGCGCGCAGCTGGCGAAAGAACGCATCGGGCGACACCATGACCAGCGTGCGCACCGCCGGCACGTTGAGCGACGCCGCCAGCGCCGTGCGCGCGGACACCCAGCCCTTGAACTGGCGGTCGTAGTTCTGCGGAATGTAGAGCCCGCTGGCCGTCGGGATGTGCGCGCTCGAATCCTCGACGAGGGACGCCGCCGTCAGGCGCTGCTCGGCGAACGCCTGCGCGTACAGGAACGGCTTGAGCGTGGAGCCCGGCTGGCGCGGGGCCAACACGCCGTCCACCTCGCCGGCCTGGCTCAAAGCGCCGGACGATCCCACCCACGCCAGCACCTCGCCCGTGGCGTTGTCCAGCACCACCACGGCGCCGTCCTCCACGCTGCGGCCCCGCAGTTCGCGCAGGTGCTGGTGCAGGGTCTGCACCGCAAAGCGCTGCAGCGGCGCGCTCAGGGTGGAGGCCACGCGCTCGCGGCGCGCCGGCGCGGCATCCGCGGCCGGGGCGTCCGAAGGCACCGATTGCGCCGCCACGGGCTGGCGCAGCAGGTAGCGCGCGAAGTGCGGGGCCACGCCATCGGCGCCGTCGAAGGCCCGGCGCTGCAGCGCGGCGGTGGTGAACAGATCCAGCGCATCGCAGGACGGCACCACGGGCTTTTGCATCTCGCGCAGCACCCCGCAGGCACGCTGCGCGACCAGGGCGGGCCGGGCATTGGGGGCACGCACCAGCGCGGCGGCCACCGCGGCCTCACGCTCGTCCAACCCGTGCGCGGCCTTGCCGAACAGCGTGCGCGAGAGCGCGTCGATGCCCACGATCTCGCCGCGAAACGGCACCAGGTTGAGGTAAGCCTCCAGCACCTGGTCCTTGCGCCAGCGCCGCTCCAGCACCTGGGCGGCCACGGTCTGCCCCAGCTTTTGCACCACGCTGCGCCCGCCCGCGCCCTGGCGCCAGTCGCCGTCGAGCAGGCCGGCCAATTGCATGGTGAGCGTGCTGGCGCCGCGCGTGCGCTGGTTCCACAGGTTGCCCCAGGCGGCGGCCGACACCGCGCGCCAGTCCACGCCGCTGTGCTCGTAAAAGCGCTTGTCCTCGCTGAGCAGCAGCGCCGTGCGCAGCGCGGGCGACACCTCGGCCAGCGGCACCCACTGGCCGCGCCGCACGGTGGCATCGGTGCGCAGGCGCTGCAGCACCTCGCCCTCGCGCGAGAGCACCAGCGTGTCGGAGGGGCGATAGTCCGCACGCACCTCGTTGAAGGTGGGCAAGGCCCAGGCGGCCGGGGCGGCGATGCCGGCCAGACCCAGCGCGAGCAGTGCCCGCCCCACGGCCACTGCGCCATGGCGGACGGTGGCGGTGCCGATACCGGTGGAGGCCTCGCGGCGGCCCCGCCCATTGCGACGCCAGGTGGCGATGCTGCGCACTACCGCGAGAAAGTCCATGGGCATGGGAAGAAGGAGGATGGGTCGGAGAAAAAGAGAGCGGAGGCCAGCCCGCAGGCCGGCGGCGACCGGGGATTGTCGCCTCCTCCCGTGACGCCGTTCCACCCGGCGTTGCACCGGGCGATGGCCACACCCCGGATCGCAGACGCAGGGCGGGCCCTTCCGATTCTCGCGCAGAAGCCGCCGCGCGCCGCGCAGGACCTGAACGGACCCTGGGGACTTTCGCGCATCGCGCCGCACCCTCGTGTAACCTTTGGCGCAACGCCACTTCGCTCCGGCATTGGTCACGGAGCCAGCTGGCGGGTCCTCTCCGGCGGGCCTTGGTGCCATGCCCCAGGGGACCTCCCGCTTTCATGTTCGCCGTGCTCCGGGCCGCAGCCCGCGCTGCGCTGGCGGGCCCTCCATGCGCCCTTCTGAACCGTGCGGCACACGCCCCGCACCTGCGCACCACCCCTTTGAAAGGCCACTGCTTTGCCTTGCTTTACCGCACCCCGCTTCCTGGCCGCTGCCATGGCAACCGCCGCCGGCCTGGCCGGCAGCACCGCGTTCGCCCAAGCCATGCCGCCGCGCCTGTCGGCCCCGCTGCCCACCACGCAGAACGCGATGATCAACAACACGCAGATCACGACGGACGATTTCCGGCAGGCCTACCTCAGCCAGACTCCGCAGGTGCGGCAGCAGGCCGAGCTCTACCTCACGGGCGTGCTCGACGCCACCGAGGGGCGTGCGTGGTGCGGCTACCCCACGCTCAAGACCATCACCATCGACGAGCGCCTGTTCACCGAGCTGAAGAAGGTCGAAGGCCCGGACCTACAGCAGCGCGCCTCCAAAACCCTGGTCGCCATCCTGTCCAAGCAATTCCCCTGCCGGAGCCCGCGTTGACCAAGCCCATCTTCGAGAACCTCAAGTCCCACCACTATTCTTCCGACCGCATGCAGCCGGCCCGATTCATGGACGGCGACAGCGTGTACCGCGAGATCGGATACGACATGGGCCAGCTGAAGCGGCAGAACGCCGGCTACGAAAACACCTGCGCGGTCCGCATGAGCCTGGCGCTGCTGAAGTCGGGCACCGGCATCACCGGGCGCCTGAAGATCAAGGAGGGCCCACTCAAAGGCCGGTTCGTGGAGCCGGGCGCCAAATTGCTGGCTGACCAGCTCATGCAGCGCGGCGTACTGGGCTACCCGCAGATCCTCACGCCCGACAACGTGCAGGCAAAGATCCAGGGAAAGCGCGGCGTGATCTTCTTCTGGAAGATGGCCAGCTACAACGGCGGCCACATCGATCTGGTGGAGTCCACCAACGCGGCGGCCGTCTGCAGCTCGGCCTGCTATTTCGACTCCAAGGAAATCTGGTTCTGGCCGCTGGACTGACGGGCGGCAGCGCAGGCCACTTTGCGTGGCCGCGCGCCGCGCCCGGGGTCCGTCGGGGCGACCGCGTCGTCAGTTCTTGGTGGCCGCGTCCCAGTGCTCGGCGATCTTGCCGTTCTCGATGCGGAACATGTCGAACCAGGTCGTCGTGTATTTCTTGGTCGGGTCCTGCGGGTCCGTCATTTCGCGCACGAAGCTCAAAATGACCTTGTCGCCTTCGGCAGTGATCGCCACCAAAGGCGCCTTCACGCGCGGCTCGATGGGCGTGGGCGGCACGAACTGCGAGAAAAAGGCGATGAAGGCCGCGCGGCCCGTGGCCACCGTGGGGTTGTGCTGGATATAGTCTTCCGCCATGTACTTGGGCGCCAGGTCCATGTGGCCCGCCTCGAACACCTCGCGCCAGAAGTTGTAGACCAGCCGCTTGTTCCACGCCAGCCGCCAGTCGTGGCTCATGAGCAATTGCTCATGGTCCGGCTGCTCCACCACCGGCACCTGGGCGTGGGCCGCCACCGGCAGGACGATCGCCGCCGCGAGAACGCAGCGGGCCAATAGTTGCTTCATGAAACTCCCTTTCAGAATCGATGGACACGGCGGATTTATATCTGTCGGCCGCGCCGGCGGCGCAGGCTTGTCGATCTTTGTGGTGAGGCAATGTTTCAATCCTCAAATTTGCTCAGCGCCCGAGCCGAACGGCACGCGGTGGGGTATAGCCCCAAGGCTCTCCGGCAGGCCGTCATGGGCCGATCTCAGGCGCGCGCCGGCTCGGCCTGCGGGCCGCGTTCGCGCGGCGCCACACGCGCAGCACATGCCGGGCCGCGCGGGCCAGGGCTTCGTCGAGCGCGGTGCGCCAGTCTCTGGCCACCGACGAAACCACCACGGGGCCCGCGCCGTCGGTGCGCAGCTCGATCCGGCAGCGCTTGTCCACTCCGCCCCGGGGACCGTTCACGTCGGCCAGCTGAATGTCGGCACGCGGCACCTGCGCACTCAGGCGCCGGAGCACGAACCGCACGCGGCGATCGACGGTATCGCGCATCGCGGTGGCTTCGGGATGGCGGGACTTGAAAAAAATCTGCATCAGCGTTCTCCTTCGTTGGAGCAGTCACCTTAGCCCGCTCGTCTGCAGGGACACAGCAGTTTTTCTCTGCCGACACCCTCCGAAATACCTGCTGCCTTGCAGCGAGCCCGTCAGTCTCAAGGTTTCGGGTAAACCGATGCAGCCATCTCAGAAAACCTGCTTCTTCCATCGGCCACCCGGCCGCACATTCAAGGCTGTCAACACCACAGGAAACCCCGATGAATCGCCCCATGAAGCCATTGCCCCTTGTCTCCCACCTGCTTTCCTCCCTGCGCGCCCGGGCCCTGCTGTGGCTGCAGCAGGTGTCGCACGGCAGCGGCGCTTTGCGTGCACCGGTGCGCGTTCCCGTGCGGATCGACGCCGCACACCCTGCGCAGCCGACGCGCCACCGCCGCTACCGCGACTGACGCGGCCTGCTCGCCCAACACTGTTCGCCCCCACAACACTTCACAAAGGAACACCCCCATGCGCAGCTACCCCACCAACAGCCCCGAAGCAGCGGCCCGGATCGTCGGCCTGCTGCTGATCTCGGACGGCCACGTCAGCCGTTCGGAAACGGACGCCCTGCAGCGGCTGGACATCGAAGGCGAACTCGGCCTGGCGCCCGGCGACTTCGCCCAGGTGCTGCACGCGCTGTGCGAAGACCTGCTGATGGGGGCGCGCGAGCGCCGCCTGCTGACCGGCAACCTCGACGAAGCGGCGCTGGCCGCCCTGATGGCCGAGGTGACCGAACCCGAACTGCAGCAGCGCGTGCTGCACTTCGCCTGCACGGCGGCGACCGCGGACCACCACCTGGCGGCCGCCGAGGCCTGGATCATGGAAGCCGCGCTCAAGCACTGGCGCATGGGCGAGGCATCCGATGCACCCAAGGCCGCGCCGGTCGCAGCCGGCCTTTGAACAGGGCCGCGCACGGGCCCGTCGAAGGCTAGGCCGCGGCCACCGCGTGGGCCGCCGCGACCATCTGGCGCACCAGCGGATGGTGCTGCCCGCGCCGCGACCAGATGGCGTGCACCTCCTCGCCGATGTCGGGGCAATCGCCCAGCAGGCGCAGGCCCCGCACCAGCCCCACGTCCTGCGCGCCCAGCTGGCTCACGGGGAACACCCCGAGCCCGCGGGCCGCGAAGACCGCGAGCAGCGCGCTGTCTTCGAACTCACCCACCACCTGGGGCCGCACGCCAATGTCCTCGAACCAATGGTCCAGCGTGGACCGCAACGGCGAATGGGACGTGGGCAACAGCACGGGAAGGTCCTGCAGCGACTGGGGGAACCGGTCGCGCGCGTGTTTCCTGACCAGCGAGGCCGGCCCATACCACTGCAGCGTGGACCGCGCGATCCGCTCGCTGGTCAGGCGCTGGGTGGGATTGCGCGGCGCGGCCTGCCCGGCCAGCACCACGTCCAGCTGGTGCAGGGCCAGCTCGGACAGCAGCTCGTCGAACTCGCCCTCGTGGCACACCAGGCGAAGGTGGGGCGTGGCGAGCACCGGCTCCAGCAGGGCATGCGCCGCCAGCTTGGAAATGCCGTCCGACAACCCCACCGACAGCCGTGCGACCTTGGCGCTGGCCGCCTCCCGCACCTCGTCGGGAATGCCCTGCCCCAGCTGGAAGATCTCTTCCGCCCGCGCATAGGCCGCCTGGCCCGCCTCGGTCAGCACCATGCCTCGGCCCAAGGGCTTGAGCAACTGGTGGCCCAGGTCCTTTTCCAGATCCCGCACCTGCGCGCTGATGGTCTGCACCGCCATCTCCAGGCGGTCCGCGGCGCGGGCGAAGCCGCCTTCCTTGGCGACCATCCAGAAATAGTAGAGATGGCGGTAGTTCAACATGCGGCCCCCGGATCGGAAAAACCGAATGCTATGTTCGATAAAAGCTGGTGTCCATCGAATGCCGCCATGGCCATACTGGGCGCTCGCCCATTCGAAAGGACAACCTCCATGTTTTATGCCATCAGCTGGTTTCTCTCTCTATCGCTTCTCGCTCTCTGGTCGCTGGCCTGCTGGGGCATGCATGCCATGGCGGTCTGGGCGGTGTCCAGCGCAGGCGCGCTGGCCGGGGGCACGTCTGCCATGAATGCCGTGGTGCTGCCGGAGTGGATCAGGGGCTGGATACCGCCCGAGCTGGCCCGGGAGTTGGCGGCCATGATCGCCTCCGCCGGCCCGATGGTTCAGGCGGCGCTGGACACCGTGCCCGCCTTGGCCGGCGCCGTGACCGTGCTGGCCTGGGCCTTGTGGGGCCTGGGCGCCTTGATCTTGCTGGCGGTGGCCTTCGGGGTCCACGTTCTGATCGCGCTGCTCAAGGGCCGGCGGACCGTGCACGGCACGCCGCGCGCCACGGTCGTCCAGTAACAGGCCCGAGCCCGGCCCCGGGCGCCCTGCGCCGGGGCTGGGGCCGGGCGGTGCTCACTGGTTGGAGATGATGGTGAGCAGATCGCCCCGGACGTCGGGGTTGTCGGTGTACTTCTTGTACAGCGGCGCCATGCGGCGCACATAGGGAGAGAAGTCGGACACAGTCACGAACTGCACGCCTTCCCTGGCCACATTCGCACGGGCCGAGACCACCCGCTTTTCCCACAGGTTGCGCATCAGCACGGCGGAGGCCTTGCCCGCTTTCTGGAAAGCCTGCTGGTCCTGCGCGCTCAGCCGGTTCCAGAGCTTGGTGGACACCACCAGGGCCTCGGGCGATATGGTGTGCTGGTCCAGCAGCATGTATTTGGCCAGCTTGTAGTGGCCGGTCGATTCGTAGGAGACCAGGTTGCCCTCGGCGCAATCGATGGTGCCGTTGCGAAAGCTGTCGAGCACTTCCTTGTAGGGGACGACCACGGGGGTGGCGCCGAGCAGCTTCACCATCTCGATGGAGGTTTCCGACTGCTGCACGCGCACCCGCTGGCCGGCCAGGTCTTCGCGCCGGGTGATCGGCTTGTTGGCGCAGTAGAACGAGCGCGCGCCGCCGTTGTACCAGCCCAGGACCACGAAGCCGGAGGCCTTCAGCTTCTCCGACAGGCGCTCGCCCATGGCGCCATCGAGGTAGCGGAACATGTGGGCGGCATCGCCGAACAGGAAGGGCAGGTTGAACGCCTGCAGGCCCGGCGCGGCCTCGGCCAGCGGGCCCAGGTTGAATTCAGCCAGGTCGATCTCGCCGGCCTTCATCATCGTGACCGCCTTGCCCTGATCGCCCAGCACCGCATCGGAAAACAGCTTGATGGTGTAGCGGCCCTGGGTGGAGGCTTCCACCTCGCTGATGAAGCTTTTCATCGCCTCGGTGACCGGGTAGCCGTCGGGGTGGGTGTTCCAGGCCCGCAGCGGCGTCTGGGCCCCCGCGGGTACCGACGCCGCCATGGCCATCACCGCCGCCGATGCAAGCATCGGAAAATTCATCTTGCGCATCGTGTCCCCCAAGTGTTCGAAAAATGCCTGTCCGCCAGCACTTCATCGTGCCCTGGCAGCGCATTTCGCTGGGGGCGCGCCGGCATGGCCTGCGCATTCTCCGAGGGGGGCTCAGCCGTAGCAAGCGCTTCGCACGAGAGGTGCGACGGGCAAACCACAACCGCTCTAAAGGGGCAGTTGGCGAGGGGAGCGGGATGTGATAGCCCAGGCGCTTAACGTTGCCGCGCCGGCTTCTCGAACGGCTTCATGGAACGGCTTACTTGCAGCGCAGATCGAGCGTCTTGCGAGCGTCGATGCGGTAGTCGCAGCGTTCCACTTCCTGGGTCAATTCAACATCCACCGTGCGCGCATCGGCGTAATGGCAGCGCACGTTGACGGTGCGCCCCGCCGCATACACGTACCCGAGCTGCCAGTGCCCCGCGCGCTCCTTCGCGACGTCGGGCACCAGGGTCGCCAGGTCTTCGACCGGGCCGTCGAACACATCGACCTGCCGCAAGGGCTGGCCGGGTTGCGCTGGACAGACCCCGGCGGCCTGCGAGGTCGGCATGCCGCCGTTGGCTGCGGCGAACAGCAGCACAGCCAGGATCGGCCGGGCCCATGGCATGGGCAATCGTGTGCAGCGCGCACAGCCCGCTCAGCGGGCGGCGGCTTCCACCTTCACCCGGGCGTTGGGCGTCTCGCCGAACATCTCGGGCGCGTACATGGCTTCCACGCGGCTCGGGGGCAGCGCGAAGTCGCCCACGTTGTTCAGCCGCACGGTGTATTCCGCCTTGATGGTGCCCTTGGGCAGGTACTCGTAGTAGCTGCGGTAGGCCTCGAAGCTGCGCTCCTCGAAGGCCGCCCAGGCGCTGCCTGAACGCTTCTCGCCCTGCGTGGCGATCTCGGAATCGCGCCCCAGGCCGCTGCCCAGGATGGTGGCGCCGCCCGGGATCGGGTCGGTCAGGGCCACCCAGGTCATGTCGGCGCTGGCGTTCACCTCCAGCGTCACGCGCAGCACGTCGCCGCGGGTGTACTTGCCGGGCACGGCCTGCTCGACCGGGGTGATGGTCTTCTTGATGGCGTAGCCGGCCGCGAACGGCGCCTTGAGCTGGATGGCCGCGACCGACTGCAGCGTGAGCCATGGCTTGCCGGTGCCCTGGTGGGTGACCGCCAGGTTCTCCTTGCCGCCCGTGGGCGACCAGGGCAGGAACATGCTGTTGTTCTTGAAGTTGCCGGGCGATGCGGGTGCGCCGAACCAGGTGGTCTGGTGTGCCGCGCCCGTGGCGTCGCTCGCCTTCACGCGCTCAACCTTCGCCCAGTCCACGCTGGCGTTGCCACTGCCCAGGGCCGCGCGGGTGACGCCCGCGACGGGCGTGGCCTCGAACTTGGCGCTGAATTTCTCCAGCGCCAGGCCGCCCCACAGGTTGGCGGTGGTGGTGTGCCATGCGCCGTTCTGCTGGCGGCTGATGAAGCCGTTGGCCAGGCGACCCATGTCGTCCTTCCAGGCCGGGTCGTCCATCACCGCGAGCATGAGGCGGGCGGTGTTGACGTCACCGTTCTGCATCAGCCACCACCAGTAGTCGTCGCGCTCGGTGCTGAAGATGAGCTTGGTGCCCTGGTAGCTCAGGCGGGCCTTCAGGACCTGCGTGGCCTCGGCCAGCCGCTGGTCGCGCTGGGGCACGTCGTTCACGCGCTTGAGGATGTTCAGCCAGTCGATCACCGTGTGCGTGGGCCACTGGTTGGGCGCGATGGTGACGCTGCCCAGCATGCGGCCGGAGGCCTTGCCGTAGCGCGACAGCGCCTCGATGGCCGCGATCTTGCGCATGTCCAGATCCTTGCGCGGACTCCAGAAGTCGCGCTGGATGCGCCCTTCCACGAACGCGGTCAGACCGCGCTCCATGGCGGCACGGGCCTCGTCCGGCAGGGCGAACTCGGGGTGCAGGCTGGCGGCTTCGTGCGCCGCCGACAGCAGGTAGGCCGTGAGCGTGTCGCTGCCCCGGTTGGCGCTGCCGGCCTGGGGCGGGAAGTAGTTGGCCAGGCCATCGGCGTCCAGGTAGGTGGGCAATTGCGCCACCACGGTCTGCCAGAGGGTGCCGTCGCGCAGGCCCACGGCCTTGCTGGTCTTTTGCTCCAGGCAAGCGAAGGGGTAGTTGGCGAACCAGTCGCGCACGCCGGGCAGGCCTTCGGCCAGCTTGGGCTGCAGCGACATCTTCAGCCCGCCGCGGCCCGGCAGCGCATCGGCCGGCGGGTTCACGTCCAGGTTGAAGCTGCCATCCACCTGCACCAGCGTGGCCTGCTGCACCGTGAGCGGCACCGCCGGGATGATGCGCTGGGTGGCCTTGAGCGCGTCGCGCGCGCCGTTGGCGCCCGCGGTGTCACGGGCTTCGATCTCCCACAGGATGGCCTCGGTGCGCGTCTGCGCCAGCTGCGCGGGGGCGGTCACGGTCCAGGCCACCTCGCGGGATTCGCCGGGCGGGATGTCCACGCTCTGCTTGTCCAGCTGCAGCAGCGTGGCGCGGGCGGCCACATCCACCTTCATCGCGGCCTGGGTCGTGTTGCGCAGGGTGATCTGGGCGCGGAACTGATCGTCCTCGCGCACCAGCGGCGGCAGGCCGCTGATGATCTGCAGGTCCTGCGTGGCGCGGATCTGGGTCGCGCCGGTGCCGAACAGGCCCGTGCCGGCATCGGCGACGGCCACGATCTTGAACGTGGTGAGTGCATCGTTGAGCGGCACGGTCACCTTGGCCTGGCCGTTGGCATCGAGCTGGATCGCGGGCTGCCACAGCAGCAGTGTGTCGAGCAACTCGCGCGCCTGGCTGTGGCCGCCCCCACCGCCCGCTGGCACGGCCTTGCGGCCGTAATGGCGCCGGCCGATGATTTCCATCTGCGCGGTGGAGGTCTGAACGCCCCAGGAGCGGCGCTGCAGCATGGCATCGAGCAGGTTCCAGCTGGTGTTGGGCATCAGCTCCAGCAGCGCCTGGTCCACGGCGGCCAGGGCCACCTCGGCGCCGGCCGCAGGCTTGCCACCGGGCAGCGTGGCGGTGATGGTGACCTGCGCCTTGCCGCGCACGGGGTAGCTTTCCTTGTCGGCCACCACCTTCACCTGGATCTGGTGGGCCTGCGTGCCCACGCGGATCTCGGCCACGCCCAGGCGGTAGGCGGGCTTGGACAGATCGACCATGGCGGTGGGCGCGACGTATTCCTTGCCCTCGTACCAGAAGGCGCTCCACCACTCGGTCGGCGCCTTGAAGCCCCAGGTGAAAAAGCTGTACCACGGCACCTCGCGCAGGCGGCCGCGCAGGGCCAGCACGCTCACATAGACGTTGGGGCCCCAGCCCTCCTCGATCTTGACCTGCACGGTCGGGTCCTGGCCGTTAAGCTGCACAACGCGCGTGTCGATGATGCCTTCGCGCTCCACGCTCACCAGCGCCGTGGCCTGGCGAAACGGCATGCGCACCTGCAGCTTGGCGGTCTCGCCGGGCTGGTAGGTTTTCTTTTCGGGCAGCAGGTCGATGCGGTCGTGGTCTTCGCCGCCGAACCAGATCTCGCCCCGGCGCGTGACCCAGACGGACGAGGCCGCCTCGGACGTGTTGCCGTCCTTGTCGCGCGCGGTGGCCACGAGCTCCACTTCACCGGCTTCTTCGAGCTTGGTCTCGCACAGCAGCAGGCCGCGCGAATCGCTCTTGCCCGTGCAGACGGTGCCCAGGTCTTTGGTTTCGGTCTTGTTGTCGTAGCTGTAGAAGCCGCCCACCATGCGCTTGCGGCTGGTGGTGGTGATGCGGGCGATGGCCTGCACCTGCAGCGGAACGCCCTCCTGCACCTTGCCGTCCAGCCCCAGCGCGAGCGCCTGGAAGCGGATCTTCTGCGCGGCGGAGACCCAGCCTTCGGTCTTGATGCCGGCCACCACGGCGGCGGGCCACAGGGTCTGCGTGCTGCGCAGCGTCTGCACCTCGCCGCTCGGGTCGGCGTAGGTGGCCTCCAGCACCAGCTCCTGCGGCCGGCGCGCCAGGGGCACGTTGTCGATGGCCAGTTTGCCGGCCCCGTTCTTGTCCAGCGTCAGCGCGAGCTTGTCGGCGATGACGCGGGCGTCCTGGCCGGCGGCCGCCTCTTCGTCGTCGCTGTGGCTTTGCGACTGCGCGCCGCGCTGGTTGGGGGGCATGAAGCTGAAGGCGTCGAAATCGCTCCACTGGGCGGATTTGCCGCGCACCAGCGCCGACACGCGCACGGGCAGGTTGGCGGCGCCGCCACCGGCCACGTAGTTCACCTGCACGTCGGTGGGCACCGAGCGCACGCGCACCAGGGGCTTCTTGTCGGTGGGCGTGATGCGGCCTTCCAGCACGGGCAGGCGGAACTCCTCGACCCGGAACTGGCCCGATTCGAAGCTGTTGCGGCTGTGCGAGCCACCCTGCAGCTGCACCTGGTACACGCCGAGCTTGGCGGCAGGGGGCACGGCGAAGGTGTTCTCTGCGCTCAGGCCACCCGTGGCGGTCTTGCGCCAGGTGAGGTCCTGCGTGTATTGCTGGCCGCTGCCCACGTGGGTGATGACCAGGGTGTCGGGCTGCTCGTCCGGCAGGCCGAAGCCCTTGCGGTTCTCGGTGCGCAGCAGGTGCTTCATCGACACGGTTTCGCCAGCACGCAGCAGCGTGCGGTCGAACACGGTGTGGGCGCGCTCGTCGGGGCGGGGTTCCATGCTGGTGGGCAGGTTGAAGCGCCAGGGCTCGATGCCGCGCTGCCAGTCGCTCCAGGTGAAGGCCATGTCCTGCGTGCCATCGGCGCCCGGAGCGCGCGCACTCACGAAGTAGGCCTGCTCGCCGCCATCGTCACCCTGGCACGACGGAGGCTCGGGCGAGAGGCCGTCGAACAGCGCCACGCCCTGCGCATTGGTGGTGCCCGTGGCCAGTTCGCGGCCGTTGCAGTCGGACACGCGCACCTTGGCGCCCGCCACCACCTGGCCCTTGTCCAGCGTGGTCACCCAGGCGGCCGAATTCTCGCGGCCGAGCTTGAAATGAACCCCCAGGTTGGTCACCAGCGCCGAGGTGCGCACGTACATGGTGCGGCCTTCGCCGTGGCGTTCGTCCAGCAGCGACTTGCCGAGCAGCGGCGAGGCGATCTCCACCACATGGAAGCCCGTGGGCAGCGGAATGCCCACCACCTCGAAGGGCCGCGGGTCGTTGTTGACCGGCTTGGGCAGGTCCAGCGTCTTCACGCCGCCCTGGCCGGACAGCAGCGAGACCATGCGCGACTGCACGTACTCGCTGCTGTCGCTCTCCAGCGCAGCGGGCAGCGCGCCCTTCACGTCGCGGCGGGCGCTCTTGCGGCTCACGAGGTAGCCGTCGTAGCGGCGCACCTTGCGGTACCAGGCAATGATGTCGGCGTCGCTGCCGGGCTGCAGGGTGCTCACCTTGGCGGGCGCCGCGCCATCGGCGGGCTTGCCGGCGTCCAGGCCCTGGACCTTGAGCGCGGCCTCGACGTTGCGCAAGGTCACGGGCAGCAAGGCGGGCTCCTTGGGGCCCTCCGCATAGCGCTCCACCACGCCGAATGGCGAGGCAGCGAACTTGGCCAGGGGCGGCATGCCCCCCGTTCCCACCTTGAGCGGGAAGCTGTCGGCATTGCGCAGCGTGCGGCCCGAGGCGTCCTTGAAGTCCTTGGGCAATTGCACCGTGAAGGCCGTCTGCGCCGTGAAGGGCGGGTCGAAGCGCACGCCGTTCACCACGGTGTCGCCATCGCCCTCACCGTCGATCCGGGGCTTGAGCGTTTCCTTGTCCGAGCGCAGGCGCACCGCCTCGGCCAGCTTGCGCGGCACGGGTGCGTTGAACGACAGGAACATCGGGCGGATCGGCAGGCAGGCCGACTGGGCGTTCTCGCGCTCGCAGCGGAAATCGGCGGCGAAGGGCTCACGGACCTTGTACTCGTAGCGCTTTTCGATGGTGTTGCCGACGCCGCTCGGCGTGGCCACACCCTTGCCGAAGACGAGTTGCACCCGCCCGCCCGAGGTCAACCGCCGGTTGCAGGCCAGGGTGACGTATTTGAGCGGCTCCTTGGCGGCTGTCTTGTCCAGGCCCTGGGAGGCCAGCAGCCCCTCGCGCTGGGCGCCTTCGATCAGGCGCACCGGAACCCGCTCGCCCACGCCATCGGCCACGCACCAGACGTTGGCCTGCACGCTGGCCAGGGTCGCCGGGCCGTTCAACTGCAGCATGAAGAACTGCTCTTCGTCGATGGGCTGGTAGGTGCCGGGGCGGATGTTCTGGACGTACGGGCCGCCGGTATTGAATGCATAGCTCTTCGTGCCCGACAGCTCGGCGCCGGCGGCCGATTTGAACCCCGACTTCACCTGGGCCGTGCAGCGCACGCCGGGCGGCAGGTCGCCCTTGAAGTCGTAGACCCATTCGCGCTCGCTGGTCCAGCGGCCCGTGCCCTGGCCGGCTTCGGCGTCGGAGCAGCTCACGGAGAGCGGGGCCGGGGCCTTGGGGTCGCCGAAATTGACCGCCGGGCCGTCGAACTTGGCCACGGCCTGCCGGACGCGGGACACCTCGCCCTGGGGCGAGAAGCTGATGATGGACAGCGCGTGGGCCTGCGCGGCCGCGCCGAGGGCCACGGCCAGCGCCAGGGCGCGGAAGGAATGCGTTGTTGTTGTCATGGCTTTTGCAAAAACGGCGACGGGCCGACCCACCGGACCGGTACCCATTCGAACCCGGCAGCGTAGCCCATCGGCAGACGGCGAACCACCAGCGCAGTGACGCAGTTGTAAATGGCCTACACCGCCCAGCCCACTCCGTCCGTGAGAATGGTTTCAATTCCACCCCGGGCGCGCCCATGCCACCCCCCTCTTCCACCCGCCGCTGGGAAATCGATGCCGTCCGGGGCCTGATGCTCGCCCTGATGACCGTCACGCACCTGCCCACCCGGCTCACGCAGCCGCTGGGGCAGCCGTTCGGCTTCGTCTCGGCGGCCGAGGGCTTTGTGCTGCTCTCGGCGTACATGGCCGGCATGGTCTACGGCCGGCTCGCCTGGCGCAAGACCGTGGCGGACATGCGCCAGGCCTTCTGGCGCCGCGCCCTCAAGATCTATGGCTGCCAGGCGGCCACGCTGCTGTTCCTGTTCACAGTGATCGCCTTCATCGGCATCCGTGTGGACGAGCCCGCCATCAAGGGCATGATGACCTTCTACCTGCTGCACCCGCTGGAGGCCCTGGTGGGCGGGCTGCTGCTGGTGTACGAACCGCCGCTGCTGGACATCCTGCCGCTGTACGTGCTGTTCATGCTGGCCAGCCCCTGGCTGATGACGTTCGCGCTGCGCCGCGGCTGGGCGCCGATCATGGCCGGCAGCGTGCTGCTGTGGCTGCTGGCGCAGTTCGGGCTGTCGCGCTGGTTCTATGACGGCTTCGCGGCGGTGCTGCCCATGCCGATCCCCTTCACCGAAACCGGCGCCTTCGTGATGTGGAGCTGGCAGTTCCTGTGGGTGCTGGGCCTTTGGATGGGCGCGAGCCGCAACGACCCCGAGGCGCCGCCGTTCGAGTTCCCGCGCTGGTCGCTGTGGGTGGCCGGCGCCATCGCCGTGGTGTGCATGGTGTGGCGGCATGTGGTCGGCCAGGTGCCGTTCGGAGACGCCAACCCGCAACTCAACCTGCTGTTCGACAAATGGGCCCTGGGCCCGCTGCGCCTGATCGACCTGATGGCCCTCACGGCGCTGACCATCCGCTTCGGGCCGGCGCTGGCCGCGAAGCTGCCGCGCCAGCACTGGCTGGAAACCCTGGGCGCGGCCTCGCTGCCGGTGTTCTGCGCCCACTTGGTGGTGGTGCTGCTCACCCTGGTGTTCATGGGAGCGGACTACGAGCGGCCTTGGCCGCAGGACATCGCCCTGCTGATCGCCTGTTTTGCCACCCTCTATGCCGTGGCCCGCGTGAGCCTGTGGGTGGACAAGCCACCCAACGACGACGGCCGCCCGGTGCAGCCCGCGCCCGATGCAGGCGGCGCGCCCTCAGCCGCGGCAGCCAGCGGCGCCAGTGCCGCCGGCCAGGACGACCTGAATGCGGCTCAGCGCCCGGCGCTCACCCGCACCAGCGCGGGGTTGCCGGTGGCCACCGTGGCGGCAGGCATGGCGGCCGTGGCGGTGGGCGAGGCGCCGCCCGCCTGCATCGCGGGGGCCGGCGCCACGAATGCGCCGATCACCGTGCGCCACAGGTCGTAGCCGGCATCGTTCATGTGCAGGCGGTCGGGGCCGAAAAGTTCTGCCCGCGGCTGCCCGGAGGCATCGAGCATGGCCGAGAAGACGTCGATGTAATCGCTGTTGGGCACCGTGCGCACGTACTGCGCCAGCAGGGCGTTGGCCTGCTGCATCTGGGGCATCAGCGCCACGCGCGAAGGGCTGGGCTTGATGGAGATGTAGCTGATGCGGGTGTCGGGGAGTTCGGCGCGCACGGTCTGCACGAAGGAGCGGAAGCTCTCCAGGATCTGCTCGGGCGTGCGGCCCTCGGCCAGATCGTTGTCGCCGGCATAGACCATCACATGGCGCGGGCGGTACTGGAGCACCAGGTTTTTCACGAAATGGTTGCAGTCCGCCATGGTGGAGCCGCCGAAGCCGCGGTTGATCACCACGGGCAACTGGCGGAAGTCCTCCGCCACGTCGGTCCAGAAACGGATGGTCGAGCTGCCGACGAAGAGGACGCCGCCGGCCTGCGGGAGCCGTTCCTTGTCGGCTGCGGCGAAGGCGTCCATGCTGGACTGCCAGCGCGCATAGGCCGAGGGCGACGTGGCGGCAGCCGACGGCGCGGTAGAGTCGGCGGGGGTCGCCTGCGCGGCGAATCCCGCACAGGCCAGGGCCAGGGTCACAAGGGAACGCGTCGGGAAAGCCCGAAGAGAATGCATGGCGACTCCAAAAAGGACTGCAGCGGCGTGTGAGCGATTGTGCTGGCCTGCGTTCCGCAAGCATACAATTTTTACAAATTTACACCAACACCGGCCGCCGGGTTTCCATCGACATGCCTTCCGCTTCCCAGGCCCCAGCGGGCCCCGTGCCGTTCTGGCACCGGCTCAACCAGTTCTTCGCTTTCCCCCTGCAGCGCAAGCCGCTGTTCTACAGCACCGTGCTGGCCGTGTGCAGCATGCTGTACGGCGTGCTGTTCTTCCTGCCGGACGTGCTGGCCGTGCTGCTGATCGAGGTCGGCATCCTGCTGGCCGCGTCGCGCTACGGCTTCAAGGTGGTGGCGATGGGCTCGCGCGGCCTGCAGCGCGCCGAGGATTTCCCCGACCGGCTGGACGACGAGTGGACCGCCCTGCCCTGGAAGCTGTTCGGCATCCTGCTCGTGCAGGGCATCGTGGTGGGGTGGCTGCAGCGGGTCAGCACGGGCCTGGCGGAACTCGCCTGGCTGGCCGTGAGCTTCCTGCTGCCGGCCACCATGATCCTGCTGGTGCAGACGGGCAGCCTGTTCGCGTCGCTGAACCCCGCCGCCGCCTGGGGCGTGGTGCGGATCATCGGCTGGCCGTATGGGCTGCTGTGCTTTTTCCTGTTTTTGCTCAGCCAGGGCGCAGCCATCGCGCTGGCGCTGCTGATGCCGCTGTTCAAGGGCTGGCTGCTGCTGCCGCTGGGCAACTGGCTGTTCATCTACTTCGGCTGGGTGATGTGCAGCCTGCTGGGCTACGCCATGTACCAGAACCACGAGGCCTTCGGCATCGACCTGCTGCCCGGCGGCGGGCTGGACGACGATGCCCCGCCCGATCGGCGCACGCCCCGGCAGATCGCGCAGGAGGCGACCGACGCGCTGGTGGCCCAGCAGATCACCGACGGCGACCTGGCCGGCGCCCTGGGCACGGCCTACGAAGACCAGCGCCTGCATGGGGACGAATTACCCGCCCAGCGCCGCTACCACCGCGTGCTGGCGCTGACCGACAAGACCGACACCCTGCTGCTGCATGCCCAGCGCTTCATCCCGCTGCTGCTGAACGCGGGCCAGACGACCGAGGCGCTCAAGGCGTTCCTCACCTGCCGCGAGCGCGACGCCCAGTTCGTGATTTCGGACCCGGGCCACACCCTGGCCCTGGCCAACACGGCGTGGAACGGCGGCGATGCGAAGCAGGCCATCGCGCTGCTGGGCGGGTTCGACCGACGCTTCAAGGGGCATGCGCTGGTGCCCAAGGCCTACGAACTGGTCGCCCGCGTGCTGCTGCAGGGCATGAACCGCCCCGACATGGCCCTCAAGGTGCTCGCCACCCTGCAGGCGCGGCATGCGGACAGCCCTTCGGTGGCGGAGGTGCAATGGCTGCTGCGCGCCCATTTGCCGCAGCCGGCAGCGGCAGGCGGCCAAGCGCCCTCCACGCCTTGAGGCGACGCAGGCAGGCGACATCGATTTGCTACTAAATTAATAGCAATATGCCCTAGTACTGATTGCGCTGGAACGGGTTTTTGCTTCAAGGCCAGGGTTGCCTGGCAGGCGGCCCGCCTTACCGGCCTTCGAGCAGCCGCAGCGGCGCGCTGCCGGGTGCCAGTTGCTGCAACTGCGGCAGCCAGGCCATGGCCTGCTCGCGCCGCCCGGACTGCAGCAGCGCCGTGACCAGCATGCCCACCAGTTCGCCCAGCGCCGCATGCTGCGGCGCGGTGCGGTGCAGGGCCGTGAGCAGCTTCTCGGCGTCGCTCCACTGGCCCGCGCGCACGAAGCGGCGCGCCAGGCCCGCCATGTCGTCGGGCACCAGGCGGGCGCTGGGCCGGGCGTGGTCCAGGTAGGTGCGGTAGCTGGCGTGCTGGAAGTCCAGCGTGGCGGCGTCCTGCTCCGGCAGCCGGAAGATGCGGCGGGCGGCGCGGTGGAAATCCTCGCCCGCCGGCCACAGGCTGGCGGTCTTGAACCAGGCGCTCAGCACCGGCACATCGCGCGGGCGCAACTGCGCCGCCGCCCGCCACTGCACCAGGGCCCGCTCGAACTGCATCGCCTGGGCCGACTGCCGGGCCTGGGCCACGTGGGCATCGAAACCGTCGTCCGGCGCGGCGGCTGCCTCGGGCGGCGGTGCCTCGATCGCCTTGCGCCGCACCAGACCGGCGCCCCACATCAGCGCGGCGCCCGTCAGCAGCCCGCCCAGGTGGGCCATGTAGGCCACGCCCCGGCCGCTGAGCCAGTGCTGCAGCAACTCGTTGGCGATCCACGCCGGCAACAGCAGCAGCGCGGGCGCGGTGACGTAGTTGAAATAAAAGAACAGCTGGTAGAAAAACCGCACGCGGCGCAGCCGGTACAGCACCGCGTACATGCCCATGAGGGCCGACACCGCACCGGACGCCCCCAGGCCGTAGCTGCCTTGGCCTGCATAGGCCCACCCGGCCATCAGCGACCCGCCCACGGCCCCCAGCAGGTAGAAGGCCAGGTACCGCCATCGCCCCAGGGCCAGCTCGACCGAAAAGCCGAAGAGGAACAAGAACACCATGTTGCCCAGCAGGTGGCCCGTGCTGGCATGCAGGAAAGCGGCGGTGATCCAGGTCACGGGCCGCGGGGGCGCGTCCTTTTCGTAGCTCTGCGCCCAGCGGCGGGTGAAGGGCTCGGGCAGCGCCGCCTCATACCGGGCGCGGGCGGCCTTCCAGTCGGCGTACTGCGGGTCGTCCGCGCGCACGACCAGGCCGGCGTGCAGGCGCTTTTGAAAGCCTTCCTCGTGCTCCATCCACCGCAGCAGCGCGTGCTCCCGGTGCGCCGCCAGCATGCGCTGCGCGCGCTCGGCATCGCGGTGGCCGGAGTCCTTCAGCCACTGCACGAAAGGCGGCAGTTCGATGCCGGGCAAGGGACTGTCCAGATAGACCTGCGCCGCCCGGTCCACGGCCTTGGCCTCCCAGCGCTGCGGTCCCCAGAAGACCAGCAGGTTCACCACAATGATCAGCACCGTCATCCATGGCGGGTTGCGCCAGGTGGGGCGGTTGTCCAGCGGGATGGCATAGAACATGGCGGGCCTGCGTCACCTCAAGGCGGGCAACGCCGGGCCCCGCGGGCCGGCGGCGGGACAGCACGCAACCCTCACTGGGGCACGAAGCCGCTGCGCTGGATGATGCGCGTCCAGGCCTGGGTGTAGGCCTGCTGGCGCGCCGCCAGTTGCTGGGGCGTCATCGACGCCACCGTGAGCCCCAGGGCCGTGAGCTGCCGGTTCACGTCGGGTTGGGCGACCACCTTGGCCAGCGCCTGCGAGAAACGGGTGACGAACGCGGCCGGCGTACCGGTGGGCGCGTAGAAGCCGTAGTAGGGCAGGTCCTCGAAGCCTTTCAGCCCCAGCTCGTCGAACGTGGGCACGTCCGGCAGCGCTGACTGGCGCTGGGTGCCCAGCACGGCCAGCACGCGCACCTTGCCGCCCTTGTGGTTTTCGATGAAGTCCTGCACCGAGGCCACCCCGGCGGGGATCTGGTTGCCCAGCATGTCGGCGATCATGGGCGCGCTGCCGCGGTATGGCGCCGCCACCAGGTCGATGCGGTACTTCTCGCCGATGAGCTTGACCAGAAACTCCGGCGTGGAGGCCGGGGCCGGGATGCCCACCGCGCCCTTGCCACCGCCCTGGGTGGTGATCCACTGCACGTAGTCGTTGAACGACCTGGCCGGCGACGCGCCGGACACGGCGAAGGCATTCACGAAGGTGGCCACGCCGCCGACCGGCACGAAGTCGTGCACCGGGTCGTAGCCCGGGTGCTTGACCACCTGCGGCAGGATGGAGATGGTGTGGTCGTGCGACAGGAACACGGTGTGCCCGTCGGCCGGCGCGGCCTTGAGGGCCTGGGCGGCGATCTGCCCGCCCGCGCCGGGGCGGTTGTCCACCACCACCGGGGCGCCCAGCTCGTCCTTGAGCTTGTCGGACAACAGCCGCGCGATCGCGTCGGTGCCCCCGCCCGGCGGAAAGCCCACCAGGATGCGGATCGGCGGGCCGGCCGGCGGCGTCTGGGCCGAGGCCACGGCGGCGACCGCCGTGGCGCCCACCCAGACCGCGGCGCGGGCCATGCGCAAGACCCAGTGACGGCGCGAGGAAGAACGATGCATGGAGGGCTCCGTGAAAGTGTGCGGACGGGGGGAGGTGAGCAGCAATCAGGCCAGGCGGGCGCGGTGGCGGGCCAACTGGGCGCGCACCTGGGCCGGCGCGGTGCCGCCCAGCGTGTTGCGGGCGTTGAGCGAGCCGCGCAGGCTGAGGGCGTCGAACACGTCCTTCTCGATCTGCGGGTGAAAGCCCTGCAGCACGGCCAGGGGCAGCTCCGACAGGTCCACGTTGTGCGACACGGCGGCCTTCACGGCATGGGCCACGGTCTCGTGCGCATCGCGGAACGGCAGGCCCTTCTTGACGAGGTAGTCGGCCAGGTCGGTGGCGGTGGCGTAGCCCTTGAGCGCGGCCTGCTCCATGGCCGGCGCGTTGACGGTGATGCCGCCTTCCTTCTTGCCCGTGGCCGGGTTCGGCTGGCCGCCGACCATCTCGGCGAAGATGCGCAGCGTGTCCTTCAGCGTGTCCACGGTATCGAACAGCGGTTCCTTGTCTTCCTGGTTGTCCTTGTTGTAGGCCAGGGGCTGGCCCTTCATCAGGGTGATGAGACCCATCAGGTGGCCGACCACGCGGCCGGTCTTGCCGCGCGCCAGTTCGGGCACGTCGGGGTTCTTCTTCTGCGGCATGATCGACGAGCCGGTCGTGAAGCGGTCGGCGATCTTGATGAAGCCGAAGTTCTGGCTCATCCAGATGATGAGTTCTTCCGACAGGCGGCTCACGTGCACCATGCACAGGCTGGCGGCGGCGGTGAACTCGATGGCGAAGTCGCGATCGCTCACGGCGTCCAGGCTGTTCTGGCACACGCCGTCCATGCCCAGGGTTTTCGCCACGCGCTCGCGGTCCAGCGGGTAGGTCGTGCCGGCCAGGGCGGCGGCGCCCAGGGGCAGCACATTGACGCGGCGGCGCACGTCCTGCATGCGGTCGGCATCGCGCGCGAACATCTCCACGTAGGCCAGCATGTGGTGGCCGAAGCTCACCGGCTGCGCCACCTGCAGGTGGGTGAAGCCGGGCAGGATCACCTCCACGTTCTGCTCGGCCACGTCGACCAGCGACACCTGCAGTTCTTTCAGCAGATCAGCGATCAGGTCGATCTCGCCGCGCAGCCACAGGCGCACGTCGGTGGCCACCTGGTCGTTGCGGCTGCGGCCGGTGTGCAGGCGCTTGCCGGCGTCGCCCACCAGTTGCGTGAGACGCGCCTCGATGTTCAGGTGCACGTCTTCCAGGTCGAGCTTCCACTCGAAGGCGCCGGATTCGATCTCCTCCTTGATCTGCGCCATGCCGCGCTGGATGGAGGCGTGGTCGGCGGCCGAGATGATGCCCTGCGCGGCAAGCATGTCGGCGTGCGCCAGGCTGCCGGCGATGTCGGCCTGCCACAGGCGCTTGTCGAAGAACACGCTCGACGTGTAGCGCTTGACCAGGTCGCTCATGGGCTCGGAAAACAGCGCCGACCAGGCCTGTGCCTTGGTGTCGAGCTGGTTGTGGGAGGGGGCGGACGCTGGGCTGGAGGCGGGGCTGGTGGACATGGAGGGCAATAATCCGGTGGTTCAGACACCCGGAACACCCGGATGCCGCAATGCAAGAGACGCAAATTTTATCGACCCGGCCGCAGGCCCTGACCGAAGACCCCCGCCAGCCCCTGGGCCGGCGGGTGCTGGTGTTCGACGCCTGCCATGTCGGGGTGATCCTGCGCGCGGTGCTTTTCGTGGAGGCGGTGCTGGGCGTGGGCGCCCTCTTCAACACCGCCACACCCCTGGAATGGCTCGGCCGGCTGTCGCTGCTGACGGGCGGCGCCCTGCCCGCCACGCTGGCCTGGCTGGTCACCGCCTGCAGCCTGAAGACCGTGCTGCAGCGCCTGCCGGTGGCGCTGCAATACGCAGCGGGCGTGGCGCTGGGCACGCTGTCCGGGCTGTATGCCTGCGGCATGCTCGCGCTGGTGGGCGTGGCGGCCGATCCGCCCTGGCTGGCCAGTGCCGCCAGCGGCGCGCTGCTGTCGGCGGCGCTGGTGGCGGCGCTGGTGCTGCGCGCCCGCGCCCGCACGCCCGCGGCCACCACGGCGCGGCTGTCGGAACTGCAATCGCGCATCCGCCCGCATTTTCTGTTCAACACGCTCAACAGCGCCATCGCCCTGGTGCGGGCGGAGCCGGCCAAGGCCGAGGCGCTGCTGGAGGACCTGAGCGATCTGTTCCGCCACGCGCTGGTGGACCAGGGCGAGTCGGCCACGCTGGGCGAAGAGATCACCCTGGCGCGCCGCTACCTGGACATCGAGCAGGTTCGCTTCGAGGAACGGCTGCGCGTGCAGTGGTCGCTGGACGCCCGCGCCGACGGCGCCCGCCTGCCCCCGCTGCTGCTGCAGCCGCTGGTGGAAAACGCGGTCAAGCACGGCGTGGAGCCGAGCGCCACGGGCGGGCGGCTGCGCATCGTGACCGAGCTGCGCGGCAGCCGCGTGATCGTGGTCATCACCAACACCGTGCCCGCCGCGCCGCAGCGCGAGGGCGGCAGGCCGCGCGGCCACGGCATTGCGCTGGCCAACGTGCGCGACCGCCTGCGGCTGCTGCACGACGTGCAATGCGAGTTCAGCGCCGGCATGCAAAATGGCCGCTACCAGGTGCGCATTTCGCTGCCCGCGCGGTCCTGACCTTTCCCCTTCGCCTCCTGCCATGCACATCCTGATCGTTGACGACGAAGCCCTGGCCCGCAGCCGCCTGCGCACCCTGCTGGCCGACTGCGACGGGCGGCACACCGCCACCGAGGCCGCCAACGCCGCCGAGGCGCTGGCGCAGCTGCAGCCATCGGGCGGCCGCGCCTTCGACACCGTGCTGCTGGACATCCACATGCCCGGGCAGGACGGCCTGGCCCTGGCCCATGCCATGCGCACCCTGCCCTATCCGCCGGCCATCGTGTTCGTGACGGCCCATGCGGACCACGCCGTGAGCGCGTTCGAGCTGGACGCGGTGGACTACCTCACCAAGCCCGTGCGGCGCGAGCGGCTGGAAAAAGCCCTGGGCAAGGCCCTGCGCGCCCGGCACCCGGGCGCCACGCCTGCGCCCACGGCGCCCCTTCCCGATGGCGAGACCCTGCTGATCCAGGACCGGGGCCGCACCGAGCGCGTGCCGCTGGCCGAGGTGCTGTACTTCAAGGCCGAGCAGAAGTACCTGACGGTGCGCACCGCGGTGCGCAGCTACATCCTGGACGGCTCGCTGAGCGAGCTGGAGGCGCGCCACGGCGACCGATTCCTGCGCATCCACCGCAACGCGCTGGTGGCCCGCCGCGCGGTGCGGGCGCTGGAAAAGCACTACGACCCCGAGGAGGGCGAAGGCTGGGCCGTGCGGCTGCACGGGCTGACCGAATTGCTGGCCGTGTCGCGGCGGCAGGTGGCGGCCGTGCGCGAAGAGCTGGCCGGCTGAAGACCGAGGGTGTTTTGGGCCGCCAGCACAATCAAACCGCCGGCATACCGCTATTATTTTGATAGCAAACCCAGACCCTGACGCGCCGCCGCGCCGGGGCCCCACAGCCGGTCAGTGCGCGTGGGCCATGCCGCTCACCAGCGTGACCACCGTCATCCCCGCCACCAGCCAGGCGATCTGCGCCACCGTCTGGCCCGCGCTCAGGCGCTTTTGCAGCTGCGGGATCAGGTCGGCCAGCGCCACGTAGATGAAGCTGCTGGAGGCGATGGCCAGGAAGTAAGGCAGCCAGTCCTGCAGTTCGCCGACCAGGAAATACCCCACGACCCCACCCAGGGCGGTGACCGCACCGGCCAGCGACACCTTCAGCAGCGCCATGCGGCGGTTGGCGCTGGCCTGGCGCAGCACCACCAGGTCGCCCATGTGGTGCGGCACCTCGTGCGCCAGCACCGACAGGGCCGCCACCACGCCCAGGCGCAGGTCGGCCATGAAGGCCGAGGCGATCAGGATGCCGTCGCCAAAGCAGTGCACGCTGTCGCCCGTGAGCAGCGCCCAGCCGCCGCCACCGCGCCGCGCTTCGCCTTCGCGTTCGCGTTCGCCGTGGGCGTGCGCATCACCGTTGGCGTGGTCATGGGCGTGGCCGTGCCCCTGCGTATGGCCATGGGTATGCCCGTGCGAATGCGCATGGCCGTGTCCGTGCTCGTGCCCGTGGTGCCACAGCTCGGCCTTGTCGAGCAGAAAGAAGAACACCAGCCCCACCAGCAGCGTGGCGAACAGGTCGTGCGCGCCGGCCTGGCTCTCGAACGCCTCAGGCAGCAGGTGCATGAAGGCCGTGGCCAGCAGCGCGCCAGCCGCCAGGCTCAGCAGGTGCTGCGGCCCCACGCCGCGCCGGCCGTCGCCCAGCCCCGCGCGCATCAACAGGGCGGCCACCCACACGCTGCCGATGCCGGCCGCCAGCGTGGCCAGGATGATTGCTACCAAAGTCATGGCTTCTCGTGCTTTCCCTGCAAGGCCTGTCGGCCTTTTGTATCGAATCGATTCGGCGCGCCCGGCGCGCAAAAAAAGCCCCGAAGGGCTTTGGCGGGACCGCTGGGGCAGGAACGCCGCCGGCGATGGCCTCTCAGGCCACGCCGTGTGTCTTGAACCACTGCAGCGCCCGCTTCCATCCGTCCTCGGCCGCTTCCTTTCGGAAGCTGGGCCGGTAGTCGGCATGGAAGGCATGGGGCGCGTCGGGGTACACGACGAACTGCGACGCCTTGGCGGCGGCGGAGCCGGTCTGGAGAGCCGCTTTCATCTTATCAATCGTGTCAAGGGGGATGCCGCTGTCTTTTTCGCCGTACAGGCCCAGCACCGGCGCCTTGAGGATCGGGGCGATGTCCACCGGGTGCTTGGGCGTGAGCTCGCTGGCCTGCCCCACCAGCCGGCCGTACCAGGCCACGCCCGCCTTGACGGGGCCGTGGGCTGCGTACAGCCAGGTGATGCGGCCACCCCAGCAAAAACCGGTGATGCCGACCTTCTTCAGGTCGCCGCCGTTCTCGCCCGCCCACTTCACGGTGCCGTCCAGATCGGCCAGCACCTGCGCGTCGGGCACCTTGGAGACCAGCTCGCTCATCAGCTTGGCGGCTTCGGTGTACTGGAGCGGATCGCCCTGGCGGGCATACAGCTCGGGGGCGATGGCCAGGTAGCCGGCCTTGGCGAAACGGCGGCAGGTGTCGGCGATGTATTCGTGCACGCCGAAGATCTCCTGGATCACCAGCACCACCGGCAGGTCGGTTTTGCCGGCGGGCGCGGCGCGGTAGGCGGGCACCTTGAAGCCGTTGACCTCGATGCTGACCTTGCCCGCCGTGAGCCCGTCCGCGGGCGTCTGGATCGCGGTCTGCGCCATCACGGGCATGGCCGCGGCGGCATAGCCCACGCCGAAACCGGCACCCAGGGCGACGCGCATCGCGGTTCGGCGGGTGGCTCCCGCCTCGGTGCTCTGGCCCGGCAAGAGGGCGTCGAAATCGGTCTTGAGGTCATCACGCAGCATGGTCTGGCTCCTGGTTGGGTGAAAGGATCGGCAGCGCAAGAGTCTAGGGCCTGCGGCGCGCGGCGGCATGACCCGCAGGGCTGAACGGGTTTACCGCCGTTCGCCCAGGGCCGGTGCAGCAAAAGTGCAGTGATGGCGCGGCTCTTATTTCTGTCTTGACAGAAATTAAAGAAAACCTAAACTGCCCCCATGCAACTGACCGACATCGCCCAACGCTTCGTGGTCCATTGGGGAGAGATGGGGACCGCCTGGGGCGTGAACCGCACCGTGGCCCAGATCCACGCGCTCCTCTTCTTCCATGGCCGCCCGCTGCACGCCGAGGAAATCTGCGAGACGCTGGGCGTGGCCCGTTCCAACGCCAGCAACAGCCTCAAGGAGTTGCTCAACTGGAACCTGATCCGCACCACCCACGTGCTGGGCGACCGGCGCGACTATTTCGAAACCTCCACCGACGTGTGGGAGCTGTTTCGCACCGTGGTGCGCGAACGCAAGGAGCGCGAGTTCGACCCCACCGTGCGCATGCTGCGCGAACTGGTGGCCCGCCCCGACTTCGCCAGCGAAACCGCCGATGCCCAGGACCGCGTGCGCGAGACGCTGCACCTCATGGATTCGCTGGGGGTGTGGGCCGACGAAATGCTGCGCCTGTCCCCCGCCACGCTCGACAAGGTGCTGCGCCTGGGGGCCAGCGTGCAGAAGTTCGTGCGCGGCGGAGCGGCCGACAAGGCATCCCCGGGCTAGGCCTTTTTTTGCCCTGATGTTTCTGTTTTGAATGAAATTTCGGAAGGATTGAACATGAATGCCGCAGCCACCCCCAACCCCGCCATCTATCCCCTCACCCTCTACTTCGACTCGCGCTGCCGCCTGTGCGCCGCCGAGATGGGCAACCTGATGCTGCGCAATACCGGCGGCCTGCTGCGCTTTGCCGACGTGTGGGCGCCGGACTTCGAAGGCCCACCGGCAGGCACCACCCGGGACGACCTGCTCACCCTGATCCATGCGCGCCAGGCCGACGGCCGGCTGCTGCGCGGCGTCGCGGTGTTCCGCGCGGCCTACGAGGCCGTGGGTCTGGGCTGGCTGACCGCCGCCACCCGCTGGCCGGTCATCGGGCCGCTGGCCGACCGGGTGTACCCGGTGCTGGCACGCAACCGCTACCGCCTGCCGCAGTGGCTGGTGCACGGCCTGTTCGAGAAGGCCAGCGGCGCGGCCGCTCGCCGGGCTGCTGCCCGCCGCTGCGGGCCGGGCGACGACCAGTGCCGGCTCTGACGACGCCCCTTACACCTTTCACGGAGCAGTTCCATGCACATCCTTCTCACCGGCTCTACCGGATTCATCGGCCGCGCGGTGCAACGCGCGCTCGAACTTGCGGGCCACACCGTGCACGGCGGCGTCTCGCCGCGCCGCGCGGCAGGCCGCCCCGGCCAGGTCGCCATGGATTTCGCGCACGACACGGCGCCCGCCGCATGGCTGCCGCGCCTGGCAGGCATCGACGCGGTGGTGAATGCCGTCGGCGTGCTGCGCGACACCCGCGCACGCCCCATCGACGCCTTGCACCAGCACACGCCGGTGGCCTTGTTCGACGCCTGCGCCCAGGCCGGCGTGCGGCGCATCGTGCAGATCTCGGCGCTGGGCATTGCCGGCAGCGCCACACGCTACGCCACCACCAAACGCGCGGCCGACACCCACCTGCTCGGTCTGACCGCACAAGGGGCCGTGTCGGGCGTGGTGCTGCGGCCCAGCATCGTGTTCGGCCGGGGTGGCGCCAGCAGCGCGCTCTTCATGAACCTGGCACGCCTGCCGGTGCTGGTGCTGCCCGGGCCGGTGCTGCAGGCCCGCGTGCAGCCCGTGGCGGTGCACGATCTGGCCGATGCGGTGGCCGCGCTGATGGGCCCCGCGCTGGACACCACCGGCCTCATCGAATGCAGCGGGCCCGAGGCGGTGCCCATGGCCGAACTGATCGCCAGCCTGCGCCAGCAATCGGGCCACGGGCCCGCCCGCGTGCTGCGCCTGCCGGATGCGCTCAGCCACCTGAGCGCCCGCCTGGGCGACCAGGTGCCGGCCCTGCCCTGGTGCAGCGAAACGCTCGCCTTGCTGGGCAGCGACAACACGGCAGACCCGGCCGCGCTGCGACGCCTGCTGGGCCATGAAGCGACGCACTACCGCCATCTGGTCGAAAGCGCCTGGGCGCCGTCCGCACGATGAACGCCGAAACCACCCGCTGGCTGCGCGGCAGCCTCGTCCTGGTGTGGCTGGGCACCGCACTGGCCAGTGCCATCGAATCGCAAGGCCAGGGCCGCGATCTGCTGGTGCGTGGCGGGCTGCAGAGCGAAGCCTGGATCCAGGCGCTGGTGTGGGGCGGCATCGCCGCCGACACGGCCATCGGGCTCGCGCTGTGGCTGCGCCCCGGCCGGGCCACCGATGCCCTGGCACTGGCCTTGATGGGCGTGATGACGGTGGTCGCCACGGTGCTGCTGCCCGCGCTGTGGCTGGACCCGCTGGGGCCGCTGCTCAAGAACCTGCCCATCGCCGCCATCCTCGTCGTCCTGCTGAAAGCGCCACGCACATGAACACCTATCTCGCACTCAAATGGATCCACATCCTGTCCAGCGTGCTGCTGGTGGGCACGGGCTTCGGCTCGGCGTTCTACCTGTTCTTCGCCAACCGCAGCGGCAGCGTGGCCGCCCAGGCCGTGGTGTCGCGGCTGGTGGTGCGGGCCGACACGTGGTTCACCACGCCGGCCGGCATCGTGCAGCCGGTGACCGGCGCCGCCATGGCGACGATGGCCGGCTGGCCGCTGTCCACGCCATGGCTGGCCACCTCGATCGCGCTGTATGCAATAGCCGGCCTGTGCTGGCTGCCGGTGCTGTGGCTGCAGTGGCGCATGGCTGCCATGGCACGGGACGCCGCCGCGCAAGGCACGCCGATGCCGGCGCTCTACACCCGCTACGCACGCTGGTGGGAGGCGCTGGGCTACCCGGCTTTCGTGGCCATGCTGGCCGTGTTCTTCCTGATGGTGCACAAGCCCGCGCTGTGGGGCTGATCGCCGTTCAGGCGATGGCGTCGGCGCCCGCACGCGCGGGCGTTCGCGGCCCGATCCCGGCATAGGCGCAGCGCGCCAGTGCCTCGGCCAGCACCTGCGACGGGTTGACCAGGCGGGCGCCCGCCGCGGCCTCGTCCAGGGCCAGCGGGATTTCGGTGCAGCCCATGATGAGGGTCGACACCCCATCGCGTTCGCGCAGCGCCTGTGCCACCGCCGCGAAACGGTGGCGGGCCAGCGCATAGTCGCCGGCCTTCACGCCGTCGTAGATGCCCTGCATGAGCTGCTCGCGCTCACCGGGCTGCGGCAGCACGCAGGCCACCCCGTGGCGCTGCAGTTCCGCCTGGTACAGCCCACTGTCGTACGACCCTTGCGTGGCCAGCAGCGCCACGCGTGGAACCTGCGCGGCCGCGAGCCCGGCCGCCACTTCGCGCATGCCGTGCAGCACCTGCAGCTGCGGAAACCGCTGCTGCAGCTCCCCATGCCAGGCATGGGCCGTGTTGCATGCGATCGCCACGGCCTGCACCCCCAGCGCCACCAGCCGGCCCGTGGCCTGCGCCATCGGCTCTGCCGGCTGATGGGCGCCGGACGTGCGGTCGCCCAGGGCCGCCGTGCGATCGGGAATGGGCACCTGCGCCAGCCAGTGCTCCGGATAGGCCTGGTCCCGCACGGGAATGCCGAGCGCGGCCATGCGCCGTGTGCACGCCTCCACGAAGAGCCGCACGAAGTCGGCCCCGGCGGCCGGCCCCATGCCGCCCAGGATGCCCACCATGCGGGGCACCGGGGAGATCGCGGGGACTGACGGCGTCATGGACAATTTCCGGAAAGCGCTGGCGCAGAGGGCGATCAGTTGGCGGGCTTGTCGCTCTGCGCCACCAGGTTGTCGCGCAGTTCCTTGGACATGGGCAGGCCCAGGTTCTGGCCCTTGGGCGGCACGGGCGACATGAACCACTTGGTGTAGAGCTTCTCGAACTCGCCGGACTTCATCATCCCGCCGATCACGCCGTTCACCAGCGCCTGGAACTGCGGATCGTCCTTGCGCAGCATGCAGGCATAGGGCTCGACCTGCAGCGAATCGCCCACCACCACCCAGTCCGCGGGGTTGCGCGCATTGCCCTTCAGGCCGAACAGCAAAATGTCGTCCATGGCGAACGCCTCGGCACGGCCCGAATCGACGAGCAGCATGGAATCGTCGTGGTCCTTGCCGAGCACGATGTCCATCTCGAGGTTGTTCTCGCGGCTGTACTTGCGGATCACCTGCGCATTGGTCGTGCCGCTGGTGCTGGCGACCTTCTTCTTGGCCAGGTCGGCATAGTTCTGCACGCCCGAGGTCTTCTTGGTGAGCAGCCGGGTGCCGGTGTAGAAATAGTTCACGGCGAACTGCACGTCCTTGCCGCGCGCGGAGTTGTTGGTGGTGGAGCCGCATTCGAGGTCCACCGTGCCGTTGGTGATGAGCGGAATGCGGTTCTGCGACGTGACAGCCTGCAGTTCCACCTTGATCGCCGGGTTCTTGAGCTTGGCGCGCACCGCATTCACCACCGCGTTGGAGATGTCCACCGAGAAGCCGATCGGCTCGCCCGGGCCCGCCAGGTAGCTGAAGGGCACCGACGATTCACGGTAGGCCAGCGTGATCTTTCCCGAGTCGGCGATCTTCTGCAGGGTGTCGGCGTGGGCCGCGGTGGCCGCAGCGCACACGCCGCAAGCGAGGACGGCGGCAGACAGGAATGGCTTCATGGGGAACTCCTTGACGGGAACAAAAAGGGGAATGGAACGGTGCAGGTGCCCAGGCACTTTAGGAACTCGGTGCGGCTTTGAACAATTCATTCGGCAGCATGGGCCATGACGAAAAGTTATGCCATCCGCATCGGCCAGAGGGTCCCCATGCAATCTTCGCGCCCGGCGCCGGCGCATAACTTCCCGGCATGCCTGTCCCGCGGTTTGGCATTGTTCAAAGGCCGCGCGCGTCCCTAGAGTGCCCAGGACGGACAACCAACGGGAATCGAGCGATATGGATGCATGTGTGATGGGTGCGGGCATCGTGGGCCTGGCCACGGCCTACGCGCTGCAGCGCCAGGGGATGCGCGTCACGGTGATCGACCAGGGCCCGGTGGGCGGCGGCGCCAGCGGCGGCAATGGCGCACAGCTGAGCTACAGCTACGTGCAGCCCCTGGCCGACCCCGGCCTGTGGGCGCAACTGCCCAAGCTGCTGCTGTCGCGCGAATCGCCGCTGCAGGTGCGGCTGCAGCGGGACCCGCACCAGTGGCGCTGGGCCCTGCAGTTTCTGGCGGCCTGCAACGGCGCCACCTCGCGCCGCACCACGGCGCAACTGCTCGCGCTGGCGGCCCGCAGCCGCGCCGGGTTCGAAGCCATGCGCGCCCGCGAGGCGCTGGAATGCGACTTCTCCAGCACCGGCAAGCTCGTGCTGTACGGCACGCCCGATGGCCTGGCCGCGGCCGAACGGCAGATGGAACTGCAGCGGGCCTGGGGCAGCGAACAGGCCTCGGTGTCCGCCCAGCGCTGCGTGGAGCTGGAACCCGCGCTCGCCCACCACGCGCCCCACATTGCCGGTGCGATCCACACGCCCAGCGAGTGCGCGGCGGACTGCCAGAAGGTGTGCGATGGGCTGCATGCCCTGCTGGCGCAGCGCGGAGTGCGCTTCGAACGGGGTGCGCAGGTACAGGGGTTCGACCGGGCACAGGGGCGCATCGCGGCGGTGCGCACCAGCGCAGGCACCATCGAGGCCGACCGCTTCGTGCTGGCGCTGGGCAGCGGCAGCGTGGCGGTGGCCCGGATGGTGGGCGTGCACCTGCCCGTCTATCCGATCAAGGGCTACAGCATCACCCTCGACGCCCCGGCCGATGCACCCTGGGCGCCCCGCATGAACGTGACGCACGCGGGTCGCAAGGTCGTGTTCGCCCGCCTGGGCCAGCGCCTGCGCGTGGCCGGCATGGCAGAGCTGGTGGGCAACGACCGCCGCATCCGCACCGAACGCATCAACAGCCTGCGCGCCACGGTGCGCACCGTGCTGGGGCACGAAGCGCCCGCCGCATCGCTGCACCCCTGGACCGGCATGCGGCCCGCCACGCCCACGGGCCTGCCCATCGCCGGCCGCGCCGCCGAGGCCGACAACCTGTGGATCAACACGGGGCACGGGGCACTGGGCTTCACCTTGGCGTTCGGTACCGCGGCCATCGTAGCCGAGCAGATGCTGCAGGCCTGCGCACCCGCCTGAGTCACGGCGGGGGAAGGCCGGCGCGCGTTCGCCGCCGCACTCGGCTTGTCAGTCGCTCTCCGCCAAGCCGGCCGACGCCAGCGTCTGCGCCACCGCGTCGCGCATGCAGCGCACCATGGTGTCCGCCAGGAGTGATGCGGGCCGGTTCACCATGCGCAGCGCCTTCACGGGCACCGCGATGCGCGGCGCGAGCGCCAGCACGTCAACCCGCGTGCGGTCGGCCGACGCTGCGGTGCACACATCCACCAGCGCCACGCCCAACCCGTGGTGCGCGAGCGCGAGCGCCGCGTGGTAGGTCTGCACCGTGAAGGCCGCCTGCAGGCCCACGTCGGCCTCGCGGCTGGCGTGGTTCACCATCGTGCCGAGCGGATCGTTCGCCTCCAGGCGGATCACCGGCGTGTGGGCCAGATCGGCCAGGTGCACCACGCCGGCCTGCACCACGTCCGCATCCAGCGTGCCCTTGGGCGCGATGCACACCACGCGCCCTTCCGCCAGCGTCTCCTGCGCCAGCGAGGGGTGCACCAGCGCACTGAACACGAAGCCGATGTCGGCCTCCTGCAGCACCAGGGCCGAGACGATCTGCGGCGAGTGCAACGCATCGATGCGCACCACCACGTCCGGGTGCTGCGCACGGAAGGCCTGCAGCGCGCGCGGCATCACCTCGTGGCTCAGTGCCAGCACGCTCAGCACATGCAATTCGCCTTCGCGCTGCTGGCCGCGCAGGCTGTTGGCCAGGCGCTGCACGTCGTCGAGCTGGTTGAACAGCCGCTCGATGTGCGGGTACAGGGTCTGCGCCTCGCGCGTGGGCACGAGCCGCCCCTTCATGCGGTGGAACAGCGCGAACCCCAGCTGCAGTTCGGCATGCGCGAGGATGCGGCTCACGGCCGGCTGGGTGACGTTGATGAGCCGCGCGGCCGCGCTCACGCTGCCGGTGAGCATCACCGCATTGAAGACTTCGATGTGGCGCAGGCGCATGGCAAAGGCAGGCTTTTTCGAGAGAAGGGCATCTGACCATATTGCATCAAAAAGCATCTGCATCCGCTGTGCGCAGGACGCAATTGGAAACAAATGTCGCGGTGCGGTCATGGGGTGCGGATAGGCTCGCCGCGGTGCGTGACAACCCGCGGCCCCGGTGGCCCTGGGAGGCCTGCCGTCTCTCGACCCGTCGGCGCGCCGCGTTGCCCATTCCCCTGGATTCCATCCAGCACCCTTCCCTTCCTTCAGAAAGAGACAAGGCACATGGCAGATTCAAGTGGCAGCGCGTGGGTTGCCCGGTTCCCGACCAGTACCTCCACCAGCGATCTGATCGCCAGTTTCCGCACCAAGGTGGACACGTTCATCGCCGCGCTGGAAGCCGGGGGGGCCTCGGTCTCCATCTCCGCCACGCTGCGCCCGCCGGAGCGGGCCTACCTCATGCATCACGCCTGGCGCATCGCCCGCGAAAACGCGGACGCCGCCACGGTGCCCGCGATGGCGGGCGTGGACATTGAATGGGTCCACCGCGGTGCCACGGGCGCGGTCAATGCGGGCGCGGCCCGGGTCGCCGCCAACCAGATGGTGGCAGGCTATGGCATCGTGTATGCACCCGCCCTGACCTCGCGCCATTCCGAGGGGCGCGCCATCGACATGACGATCACCAACTATTCAGGGAAGGCCTTCAAAGATGCCACAGGCACCAGCACCACTGTCACCACCGCTGCGCAACTGCATGCCCTGGGCGCGACCTACGGGGTCTACAAGCTCACGTCCGACCCGCCGCACTGGTCCGATGATGGCCACTGAGCGCATCCTCCCCCGCCGCCGCTTGAGCGGTACGGCAGGCCAGATACCCGACGGCCGTTTTTTCAGCCGGTCCACGGCCTCGGTCCTTCTGGCGCTGGCGGGGCTGTTCCTCGGCGGCACCAGCGCGCAGGCCGACACCGCGCAGCCCGTGCCTTCGGCATCGCCCGTGTCCTCGCGCGTGGGCCTTCTCGACGCCCGCCGGCCCGACGCGCCCCGGCTGGTGCTGGGCCAGCTCCAGCCTGAAGGTGCGGCACTTCACTACCTTCGGCTGTCTCCGCCCATGGGCAAGAAGCCGGAGTGCTGCGTTCAGGCGGGCGCGGCGGTGCAGGACGCCTCCATCCTGCAATACCGCGGTGAAGACGCGGTCCCTGCGGATGAACGGGATGCGAAATTCCAGAAGGCGCCCGAAGAAGGCTTCGTGGGCCTGCTGCTGGCGAAGAACGCCGTGGTCTCCCGCACCCATGCCCACCGCGTGGTGCTGCGATGGCCGGACCGCAAGGCCCGCCTGCGCGTGGACCACTGCCTGTCCAGCGAAGGCATGCACGTGAAGGTCGCAGAGAGCGGCGCCAAGGGGCAATGGGTGCCGAAGGCGCATTACTACCTTCCGCTGGGAGCGGACGTGACGCCGGACTGTCCAGCCTCGTGAAGCGGCTTTCGACCTGGCATCGAAAAGGAACGCTCCGAGTCGCACTTTGCCTTTGAACGCATCAGGGCTCAGCGCCATTGGCATGCTCGTCTGTGTGGCCGTCGGTTTGGGCGCGCTCTGGACGGCTTTGCCGAGCCCCCGTGCGCAGCCGCTACACGTGGACACTGAAGGCATTCAGCGGCATGAGGACAGTGGAGCAGCCGACACCCTGGGCTGCGAAACGCTGTCCCTCACGCCAAAAGACGTAGCCACCTATTTCTCGACCGCCCACGAAGTCTCTGCCGCGACATTCCATGCCGAATCGATCATCCTTCCGTGCAGCTTCTCCGGCACGCTCATGAAAGGCGGGGCGAAATACGCGTGGCGCATCCACGCAGCCGGAGCGGGTTACCTGACGGCCGAGGCCACCGGCCAGACGCAGCGGTTTCTCTGCCAGGCCGCGTGCGAAAAGGCGCTGCCTGCGTTGATGGGGCAGTAAAGCTGGAGTCGGGCCGGCCCTGACCGGCCCCAGCCCGCCCGCCTCAGTGCGCCTTGTCCCAGTTCGGCCCCACGCCGACTTCGGCCAGCAGCGGGACCTTCAGGTCCGCCACGCCCGCCATCAACCGAGGGATCTCGCGGCGCACCCAGTCCACTTCGCTCTCGGGCAGCTCGAACACCAGTTCGTCGTGCACCTGCATGATCATGAGCACGCCCGGCTTTTCGGCGTCCAGCACGTCCTGCACGGCGACCATGGCCTTCTTGATGAGGTCGGCGGCGGTGCCCTGCATGGGCGCGTTGATGGCGGCGCGTTCGGCGCCGCTGCGCCGCGGGCCGTTGGGGGAGTTGATCTCGGGCAGGTACAGGCGCCGGCCGAATACGGTCTCCACATAGCCCTTGGTCTTGGCCAGGGCCTTGGTGTCGTCCATGTATTGCTTCACGCCGGGATATCGCTGGAAATAGCGGTCGATGTAGGCCGCGGCGGCCTTGGTCTCGATGCCCAGGTTCTTGGCCAGGCCGAAGCTGCTCATGCCGTAGATGAGCCCGAAGTTGATGACCTTGGCGTAGCGCCGCTGCTCGCTGCTGACCTGGCCGACCTCGACGCCGAACACCTCGGCCGCCGTGGCGCGGTGCACGTCCAGCCCTTCGGTGAAGGCATGCAGCAGCGAGGCGTCGCCGCTGAGGTGGGCCATGATGCGCAGCTCGATCTGGCTGTAGTCGGCGCTGGCGATCACACGCCCGGGCGGCGCCACGAAGGCCTCGCGCACGCGCCGGCCTTCCGCCGTGCGGATGGGAATGTTCTGCAGGTTGGGGTCGTTGCTGGACAGGCGCCCCGTCACCGCCACGGCCTGGGCGTAGTGCGTGTGCACGCGGCCGGTCGAGGGATGGGCCAGTTGCGCCAGCTTGTCGGTGTAGGTGCCCTTGAGCTTGGACAGGCTGCGGTGCTCCAGCAGCTTGGCGGGTAGCGGGTAGTCCTCGGCCAGCTTTTCCAGCACCTCTTCGTCGGTGCTGCGCGCGCCGGTGGCGGTCTTCTTGACCACCGGCATGCCCAGCTTGTCGAAGAATATCTCGCCCAGTTGCTTGGGGCTGCCCAGGTTGAAGGGCTGGCCCGCGATCTCGTAGGCCTCGGTCTCCAGTTGCAGGATGCGCTGGCCCAGCTCGTGGCTTTGCTGCGCGAGGATGGGCGCGTCCACCAGCACGCCGTTGCGCTCGATGCGGTAGAGCGCCTCGCTGCTGGCCATCTCCAGTTCGTAGATGCCGCGCAGCTTGTCGTCGGCCTGCAACTGGGGCCACAGCACGCGGTGCACGTCCAGTGTCTGGTCGGAGTCTTCGCACGAATACTCGGCCGCCAGTTCGATCGACACCTGGCTGAAAGGAATCTGCTTGGCGCCCTTGCCGCACAGGTCTTCGTAGTGGATGCCGCTGCGCCCCAGGTGCCGCTCCGCCAGGCTGCCCAGGCCGTGCGGCCGGTGCACTTCGAGCACGTAGCTCTGCAGCATGGTGTCGTGGGCGTAGCCCTGCACTTCGATGCCGTGGTTGGCCAGCACATGGCGGTCGTATTTGACGTGCTGGCCGAGCTTCTTGCGCGTGCCGTCCTCCAGCCAGGGCTTGAGCCGCGCCAGCACTTCGTCGCGGGGCAGTTGCGCCGGGGCGTCGGGGTAATCGTGCATGAGCGGCACGTAGGCGGCCGTGCCGGCCTCCACGCTCCAGCTGATGCCGACGATCTCGGCGCGCATCTCGTCGAGCGAGGTGGTCTCCGTGTCGATCGCCACCAGTTCGGCGGCCTGCAGGCGCGCGAGCCAGGCATCGAACGCCTCCCAGGTGAGCACGGTGTCGTACTGCAGGTTGCTCACCTTGGCCGCGGCCACTTCGGCGGGCTCGTCGAACAGGCCGGGGGTGGGGTCCATGGCGGCGCCACGTCCCCTGGACGCCTTGGCGGCCCCTTCCTCCAGCAGTTCGGGGGCGGTTTCCTGGATGTCGATGGCCCGGGCCAGGCCCTTGAATCCGTACTGTTCGTAGAAGGCCTTGAGGGCCGCGGCGTCCTGCGCGCCGGTGGTCAGCGCGTCCAGCGACGGCAGGCCGGCCACATGCCCTTCCAGGTCGCAGTCGGTGCGGATGGTGACCAGCTGGCGCCCGGTGGGCAGCCAGTCGCGCGCGTTGCGCAGGTTCTCGCCGGCCACGCCCTTGATCTCGGTGGCGCGCTCCATCAGCGCATCGAGCGAGCCGTATTCCATGAGCCACTTGGCGGCCGTCTTCGGGCCCACCTTGGGCACGCCGGGCACGTTGTCCACGGTGTCGCCCACCAGGGTCTGGTAGTCCACCATCAGGTGCGGTGGCACGCCGAACTCGGCCGTCACGCCGGCGATGTCGCGCTTCTTGCCACTCATGGTGTCGATGATGGTGATGTGCGCATCCACAAGCTGGCTCATGTCCTTGTCGCCGCTGGAGACGATCACCTCCACGCCCTGCCGCGCCGCGGTGACGGCGAGCGTGCCGATCACGTCGTCGGCCTCCACGCCCGGCACGTCGAGCACGGCCCAGCCCAGCAGGCGCACGACCTCGTGGATCGCCGGGATCTGGCTGCGCAGGTCGTCGGGCATGGGCGCGCGCTGCGCCTTGTATTCGGGGTAGATGTCGTCGCGGAAGGTCTTGCCCGAGGCGTCGAACACGCAGGCCGCATAGTCGGCGCGCACTTCGCGGCGCAGGGCCTGCATCATGTTGACCATGCCGCGGATGGCGCCCGTGGCCGGGCTGGCGGGGTCGCCCGGCACGGCCCGCAGGTCGGGCATGGCATGGTAGGCGCGGTACAGATAGCTGGAGCCGTCCACCAGCACCAGGGTCTTGGGTTTGCTCATAGCCGCAGATTGTGCCCCGCGCTGCGCGCCACCCAGGTGCTGCGCTCTACAATCCGCCCCATGCGCGCTGCCCACACCCTCCTCCTGCTGGCCTTCATCGCCGGCCCCGCCCTGGCCCAGACCCCCGATCAAAACGCGGCCCAGCGCACGACTGATCAGCGAGAGCAGCTACCAAATCAGGAGCAATCGGCAGGCCGCCAGAACCAGCGCGTCGAGCGCATCCAGGTCGAAGACGAAGGCAGCCGCGTGAACGAGCTGCGGGTGGGCGGCCAGACGCAGAGCATCACCGTGCAGCCCAAGACCGGCAGCATGCCCGAATACGAAGTGCAGCCCGGCGAAGGCGCCCGCACCCGCCCACGCAACGGCGCCGAAACCAACACCGCCCCGCGCGTGTGGAACGTGATGAAGTTCTGAGCTCCCGGCCGCCCGCCACGGCGCGGCCACCGGGCGATCGGGCGCGCGGCGGCTTCGGCTGCCTTCCCTGCGTTCGCACTTCCGTGTCTTTTTCCTCTCCACTCCCTTTTCCCTTTCTTCGTTTGCGCTGAGCGATGGCCGTCTTCACCGAAGTCTCCAAGAAAGAGGCGCGCGACCTGCTGCGCCGTTTGCAACTGGGCACGCTGGTATCGCTGCGCGGGATCGAGGGCGGGATCGAGAACACCAACTACTTTCTCACCAGCGACCAGGGCGAGTACGTGCTCACGCTGTTCGAGCGGCTCACCGCCGAGCAGTTGCCGTTCTACCTGCACCTGATGAAGCATCTGGCGCACGCCGGCATTCCCGTGCCCGATCCGCGGGCCGACAAGCACGGCGACATCCTGCACAGCGTCGCCGGCAAGCCGGCCGCGGTGGTGAGCAAGCTGCGCGGCAAGAGCCAGCTGGCGCCCGAAGCCTCGCACTGCGCCGCCGTGGGCGCCACGCTGGCGCGCATGCATCGGGCCGGGCACGGCTACGAACGCCGCCAGCCCAATCTGCGCGGGCTGGCCTGGTGGAACGAGACCGTTCCCGCCGTGCTGCCCCACGTGGGCGAGGAACAGGCCGCGCTGCTGCGCTCCGAACTGGCCTACCAGAACCACGTGGCGGCCTCCGCCGGCTATGCCGCGCTGCCCCGCGGGCCGGTGCATGCCGACCTGTTCCGCGACAACGTGATGTTCGACGGCGAAGAGCTGACTGGCTTCTTCGACTTCTACTTCGCGGGCGTGGACACCTTCCTGTTCGATCTGGCCGTGTGCCTGAACGACTGGTGCATCGACCTGCCCACGGGCGCGCACGACGACGCGCGGGCCCGCGCGATGCTGGACGCCTACCAAGGCGTGCGCCCGCTCACCGCCGACGAGCGCACCCTGCTGCCCGCCATGCTGCGCTCCGGCGCGCTGCGTTTCTGGATCTCGCGGCTGTGGGATTTCTACCTGCCGCGCGAGGCCTCGCTGCTGACGCCGCACGACCCCACGCACTTCGAGCGCGTGCTGCGCGAACGCCTGGCACACCCCGTGCATGCCTGAACGGACGCGGGCGGCCCGCCGCCGGCCGCATGTCCCTGGCCCGTGCACGGCTTGGGGCCCCTCCACCACAATCCACCCATGAAACTCCACATCGTTCCCGCCCGTGCCGGCCTTGACTGGGTCCGGCTCGGCATCCGCGTCTTCTGGCGCCAGCCGATGGCGCTGGCGGCCCTGTTCTTCATGACCATGGCCGCGATGTCGCTGGCCACCCTGCTGCCGCTGATCGGCCCGGCCGTCGCGCTGGCCCTGCTGCCCTCGGCCACGCTGGCCATGATGGTGGCCGCGGGCGAGGCCACGCAGGGGCGCTTTCCCACGCCGGCGCTGCTGCTGGTGGCGTTTCGCACCGGGCGCCAGCGGCTGCGCGACATGCTCATCCTGGGCGCCCTGTACGCCGTGGGCTTTCTGGCGGTGATGGCGATTTCGGCCCTCGTGGACGACGGGCAGTTCGCCCGCGTGTATCTGGGCGGCGAGCAGCTCACGCGCGAGGTGGCCGAGGCGGGGGATTTCCAGGCCGCCATGTGGCTGGCCCTGGCGCTGTACGTGCCGCTGTCGCTGCTGTTCTGGCATGCGCCGGGCCTGGTGCACTGGCACGGCGTGCCGCCCGTGAAGGCATTGTTCTTCAGCATGGTGGCGTGCCTGCGCAACTTCAGCGCCTTCACCGTTTATGGCCTGGTGTGGACGGGCGTGTTCCTGGGCGCGGGCATCGTGGTCAGCATCGGCGTCACGCTGCTGGCGCTCCTGGGCCTGGGCAGCGGCGTGGCGGGCGGCATCATGGTGGCGACGGCGCTCATGCTGGCGGCGATGTTCTTCACCTCGGTGGTGTTTTCGTTCCGCGACTGCTTCGAGCCACCGGAGCGGCGCCTGGTCCCGCCTCCGTCCGAGGCCGCCGCCGAGCCGCCCGGCCCACTCTGACACGCATGCCCTTCGGGGCCAGGCCACGGGGCCAAAGCCCCCGGGCCACCGCCGACCGGACGAGCGCAGTCCGGTCCGGCCGACGGGCCCGCACCCGCCCGTCAATCGCTCCGATCCCCTGCATGGGGCCCGAGGCAGCGGTCAACGCGGCCGCCAGCGTCACGCGGCTGTCACCATTCCTTCAAATCGCTGTCACGGGCGATTCCTAGCATCCGGGCAGTGGAAGCGGCATTGCGTCGTTTCCGCGTTTGGCTCGCCGGCCTGCCGCTCCCCACGGCCGTTGCCGGCGGCGTATCGCACCCCTCTCCTTTCCGGAACAAAACGATGTCCCACACCCCGATGCCCACCCGCCGCAAGGCCCTGCAATTCCTCGCCGGCGTGCCAATGCTGCCGCTGGGCGCCAGCGCCTCCGCATCCTTCCTGACCGCCTGCGGCGGCGGCAGCGATGGCGCCACGTTCGCATCGGCCAGCTTCAGCTCGATGGCCGCGCCCACGCTGTCCAACCCGGCTGCCATGGCGACCACGTCCGTGGGCTCCACGATGAGCGTGAAGTTCAGCGACAACTCGGTGCAGAACTACCAGCTGGCCTACCAGCCCTTCTTCGTGACGGGCGACATGGTGTCCGACGGCAAGGGCGGCAAGATCCTCGCGGGCGGCTATGTGGACATCAACAACAAGGCCATCACCGACACCACCGTGGCCGGCAAGGAACGCCAGTTCTTCTCCGACTCGCCGGACGGCACCTCGCTGCTGACCGTGGCCAATGCCAAGGTGGACGGCGTGAAGGGCAACCCCGTGTTCGCCGTGGTGCAGTTCGAATACACCACCTGGGCGCAGGACGGCAAGACCGACATGTACGGCAAGCTGCCCTCCCCCATCGCCGTGCTGAGCCTGGACCAGGACCCCGCCACGGGCAAGCTGTCGCTGGTCAAGTACCACAACGTGGACACCTCCAAGGTGCACGGCCTGTGGATCACCTGCGGCGCGAGCCTGTCGCCCTGGGGTACCCACCTGTCCAGCGAAGAGTACGAGCCGGACGCCTTCACCATCGCCTCCAACGCGCAGTTCAAGGCCTACAGCAAGAACCTGTACGGCAGCGAAACGGCGGCCAACCCCTACCACTACGGTCACATGCCCGAAGTGACGGTGAACGCCGACGGCACGGCCAGCATCAAGAAGCACTTCTGCATGGGCCGCATCTCGCACGAGCTGGTGCAGGTCATGCCCGACCAGCGCACCGCGCTCATGGGTGACGACGCCACCAACAGCGCCTACTTCGTCTTCGTGGCCGACAAGGAAAAGGACCTGTCCTCCGGCACGCTGTACGCCGCCAAGGTCGGCGCGGGCTTCTCCATCGACCCCGCCGCCACCACGGCCGCGCCGCTCACCTGGATCAAGCTGGGCTCCGCCACCAGCGCCGAGATCGAGGCCCTGGCCGGCAAGCTCAAGCCCACGGACATCATGACCGTGGCCAGCGCCGACCCCAAGGACACGACCTTCACCAAGATCGTCGCCAACGGCAAGACCGAGTGGATCAAGCTGAACGCCGGCATGGAAAAGGCCGCCGCCTTCCTGGAAACCCACCGCTACGCCGCCCTGCTGGGCGCCAGCCTGGGCTTCACCAAGATGGAAGGCACCACGGTCAACGCCAAGGACAAGATCGCCTACTCGGCACTGCAGAACATCCAGACCTCGATGGTGGCGGGCAACGCGGCCAACGTGCCGGGCAACGGCATCTCGGTGCCCAAGCAGCTCGTGGCCGGCGCCGTGATGGCGCTGAACCTGCGCGGCGGCCAGAAGGACACCACCGGCGCCGCGATCAACAGCGACTGGATGCCCGTGGACACCAAGGCCCTGCTGGCCGGCGAAGACATCACGGCCGACGCCCTGGGCAACACCGCCAACCCGAACAACATCGCCAACCCGGACAACCTCAAGTTCTCCGAAAAGCTGCGCACGCTGTTCATCGGCGAGGACAGCAGCCAGCACGTCAACAACTTCCTGTGGGCGTACAACGTGGACACCAAGCAGCTGTCGCGCCTGATGTCGGTGCCGGCGGGCGGCGAATCCACCGGCCTCCATGCGGTGGACGAGATCAACGGCTTCACCTACATCATGAGCAACTTCCAGCACGCTGGCGACTGGGGCAGCATCCACAGCAAGGTCAAGGACACGCTGGACCCGCTGGTGCGCGCCAACTACAAGGACAAGTTCGGCTCGGCCGTGGGCTACCTGACGGGCACGCCGTCGCAGATGAAGCTGAGCTGAGCGCAGCCGCTCTCCCGGCATCGGAGCCGTGCCAGCGCGGCACGGCCGGTGCCCACCCAAAAGCGAGGCCCGGCCTCGCTTTTTTTCATGGGATTGGCACACGGCAGCGCCCATGGCGCACCGCCACAGAAGATTGGAGCAAAAACCGGCTCCAGCACATATTCTTCTAGGGCATTCAGCTACAAAAATAATAGCAAATAGCCTCTCCCATGGAGACCCGCCCTTTCCGGCCGCTCCGCGCATGGCGGTACGGGGCGAAGGGTTGTCTTCAAATGATAATAAATCGCATTCTTATAATGCCCGCTCACTCAGGCGCACCCCGGGCGCCGTGCTGCCGACCGGCGGCCGGATGCTCCCACCTTGCCGCCTGTTCCCGCTGCCGCTTCCACCGGCCGCTGCCCCGGGCCCGAGCCCGGCGGCACGCGGCCCGGCGCCCTGCCTCCGGCAGGCCGGAAAGCGTCCGCCCGGTCCGTTTTTACCCAACCTGGAGATGCCCATGACGACCCCCTTGTTCAGAACCGCCGCCCTCGCCGCCCTGCTGGCCGCCAGTCCGCTCGGCGCCGTGGGCGTGGCCCAGGCACAAGGCACCGCCGTCCAGGCCTCCCAGCCCGCCACCGCCAATGCCGTGGCTGCCCACTACGCCACGCTGGTGCACGCCAACTACGAAGACACGCTGAACGCAGCCAAGGCCATGCACGCCGCCATCAAGGCCTTCACGGCCAAGCCGTCGGTGGAGACGCTGGCCGAGGCCCGCAAGACCTGGCTGGCCGCGCGCGAGTTCTATGGCCAGACCGAGGCGTTCCGCTTCTACGGCGGCCCGATCGACGATGACAAGGGCCCCGAAGGCCAGATCAACGCCTGGCCCATGGACGAGTCGTACGTGGACAGCGTCGAAGGCAAGCCCGACGCCGGCCTGGTGAACAACCGCCAATTCGCCATCACCAAGAAGAACCTCGCCGCGCAGAACGAGCGCGGCGGCGAGGAGAACATCGCCACCGGCTGGCACGCCATCGAATTCTTCCTGTGGGGCCAGGACCTCTCGGAAACCGGCCCGGGCGACCGCAACTTCGAGGACTTCGTCGATGGCAAGGGCAAGAACGCCGACCGCCGCCGCCAGTACCTGACGGTGGTCACCGACCTGCTGATCGACGACCTAACCTTCCTCGTCAAGGCCTGGGACCCGAAGGCCAAGAACAACTACCGCGCCAAGTTCGCCAAGGGCGGGCAGGAATCGGTGCGCAAGATGCTGGTGGGCCTGGGCTCGCTCTCGCGCGGTGAACTGGCCGGCGAGCGGCTGGAGGTCGCGCTCAACAGCCAGGACCAGGAAGACGAGCACTCCTGCTTTTCCGACAACACGCACCGCGACGCGGTGTCCAATGCCCAGGGCATCCAGAACGTGTGGCTGGGCCAGTACCGGCGCGCCGATGGCAGCCAGGTGCAGGGCCCCTCGCTGCGCGACCTCGTGGCCGCCAAGGACGCGGCTCTGGCCGAGAAGACCACGCAGCAGATCGCCGCGTCGGTGAAGGCGGCCGAGGCGATCCAGGCGCCGTTCGACCGCGAGATCATCGGCGAGAAGGACGCGCCGGGCCGCCAGCGCATCCAGAAAACCATCGACAGCCTGAGCGCGCAGTCCAAGGACCTGGTCGCCGCCGCCAACGCCATCGGCATCACCCGGCTGACCCTCGTGCAACCCTGATCCCGCGATGCGTTTCCTGAAAGCCTTCCACCGCCGCCGCACCTGGCGCCTCGCGACCGCCAGCGCAGGCCTGGCGGCGGCCGCCACGGGCCTCGTGGCCAGCGGCCACCCGGACCCGCTGGGCGAGAAGCCCGGCGGCGACATCACCGTGTTCGCCACCGGGCGCAACGCCTTCTCGTTCCCCGCGGCCAACCTGCCGGACGACGAGCGCACGCGCTTCGTCATCGGCAACTCGTTCTTTCGCCGCAACTGGGTGGAGGCACCCGCCTCGACCAAGGCGCGCGACGGCCTGGGGCCGCACTTCATCGCGCGCTCGTGCGGCGGCTGCCACGTGCAGGACGGCCGGGGGGCGCCGCCCGAGATCTTCAACCGCCTGGGCGAGACCAAGGACCCCACGGTGGCGCTGCTGATCCGCCTGTCCATCCCCGGTGCCGACGGCCACGGCGGACCGCTGCACGAGCCCGTGTACGGCGACCAGTTCAACAACGCGGGCATCACCGGCGTGAAGCCCGAGGGCCGCGTCACCCTGCGCTACCAGACCATCCAGGGCCAGTTCGCCGATGGCACGCCCTACACCCTGCTCGACCCGAAATACGGCTTTGCCGACCTAGGGTACGGGCCGATGCACCCGGACGTGATGGTCAGCCCGCGCATCGCACCACAGATCATCGGCGTGGGCCTGCTGGAGGCCATCGACGAGGCCGACATCCTCGCCAATGCCGCCGACCAGGCCAAGGCGCCCGGCCCCATCAAGGGCGTGCCCAACCGCGTGTGGGATGCGCCATCGGCCCGGATGATGATCGGCCGCTTCGGCTGGAAGGGCAACGTGGCCACCATCGCGCACCAGACCGGCGGCGCCTTCGTGGGCGACATGGGCATCACCTCGCGCCACTTCCCGCACGAGGCCTGCACGCCCGCGCAAAAGGACTGCCTGGCCGCGCCCAGCGGCAAGAGCGCGGGCCGCCAGGGCCAGCCGGGCGTGGAGATCGACGACAAGACCTTTGACGACGTGGTGTTCTACCAGGCCACGCTCGCCCCGCCCGCCCGCCGCAAGGTGAACGACGTGCAGGTGCAGCGCGGCCAGGCGCTCTTCGCGCAGGCCCAGTGCGCCGCCTGCCACCGCCCCAGCTACGTCACCAAAGAAGGGCCGTTCCCGCGCCTGACCAGCAAGGCCGTCTCGGGCCAGCGCATCTGGCCCTACACCGACATGCTGCTGCACGACATGGGCGAAGCCCTGGCCGACCACCGGCCCGACTTCGCGGCCAACGGCCGGCAGTGGAAGACGCCCCCGCTGTGGGGCACGGGCCTGATCCAGGACGTGAACGGCCACACCCGCCTGCTGCACGACGGCCGCGCGCGCGGCGTGCTCGAAGCCATCCTGTGGCACGGCGGCGAGGCCGAGGAAGCCAAGCAGAACGTGCTCAAGATGAACAAAGCCGAGCGCGATGCGCTCGTGCAATTCGTGGAGTCGCTATGACGAAATTCCCTGCTCTGCGCCCCCTGCCCCGCCTGGCCGCGGTGGCGCTGTGCGCCCTGGCCGGCGCCGCGGCCACCGCCACCGCGCAGACCAACTGGCGGCACGACGCCGTGCCGTTCTACGACACCACGCACGCCCTGCAAAGCCTCTACGGCCATTGGGCCCTGCCCCGCGCGGGCGACTTCGCCACCGCGGCGCAGGCCCTGCCGCCCGCGCTGCGGGCCCTGTGCGATGCGCCACCGGCACAGGCCGGCGCGGCGCTGGACGCCGCCCGCGGCGCCTGGCGCAGCACCATGCTCGCGTGGGAGAGCCTGGGCGCCGTGGCCGTGGGCCCGGTGATCGCCCGGCGCACGCAGCGCCAGATCGACTTCGCACCCACCCGGCCCCCGCTCATCGAGCGCGCCATCAAGGCCCAGCCGCAGGGTGCCAAGGCGTTCGAGCGCGTGGGCACGCCCGCCAAGGGCCTGCCCGCCCTCGAATGGCTGCTGTGGACGCAGCCGGCCGCGCCCGCCACGCCGGCCTGCCGGTATGCGGTGGAGGCGGCGCTGGACGTGGAGCGCGAGGCGGTGGCGCTCAAGGCCGCGTTCGACAGCGCCGCCACCACCGACTGGGCCGCCGAGGACGAGCAGGAGCGCTCCACCCAGGCCATGGGCGAGTTCATCAACCAGTGGGTGGGCGGCATCGAACGCCTGCGCTGGGCCCACATGGAAAAGCCGCTGCGCGCCGCCCAGGGCAGCCGCACGCCGGACTACCCACGCGCCGCCAGCGGCCTCACCCCCGAAGCCTGGGCCGCCGAATGGCAGGCCTTGCGCACGCTGGCCGTGCTGCCGCAAGGCGCCGCGCTGCCCAAGCCGGGCGAGGCCCTCGTGCCGCTGGAAACCTACCTGCGAGGCCGCGGCCTGAACCCCCTGGCCGACCAGTTGCTGCAGGCCACGCAGCGCATCGACACCGCCTTTGCCGCCCTGGCGCAGCCCGGAAAGAACACCGGGCCGCAAGTGCTGCAGGCGGCCAAGGAGCTGACCGCGCTCAAGCGCCTGGCCGAGGCCGAGATCGCGCCAGCATTGCAGGTGAGCATCGGGTTTTCGGATGCCGATGGGGACTGACGCCATGCCAACCAAGAGACCGGAAGGCATCCCTGCCGCCTCGGCACCACTGTCACGCCGGCAGGCGCTGCGGCTCGGCGCAGGCCTGGGGCTGGCCGTGCCGCTGGCCGCCGCCTGGGCCGGCCCGGCCGCCGCCGCGGGCTCGCTGCGCCTGGCAGCGGCATGGCAGCAGGAAGACGGCAGCTACCGCATCGGCGTGCTGCAGGCCCGGCCCGGCCAGGACGCACCGCTGCGCGCAATGCACACCCTGGACATTCCCACCCGTGCCCACGGCCTGTGTCCCCTGCCGGACGGCAGCATCGTGGCGGCGTCGCGCCGGCCCGGCGACTGGCTGGTGCGGTGGTGGCCAGGCACCCCGCGCGAACCCGTCTGGCAGTGGACGGACGGCACCCGCTCGTTCAACGGCCACGTGATCGCATCGCCGGACGGACGCCTGCTCTACACCACCGAGACCGATGCCGACACCGGCCAGAGCCTCGTCGTGCAGCGCAGCGCCGAGCGGCTGGAGGCGGTGAGCGAATGGCCCACCCAGGGCATCGACGCGCACGAACTTCTCTGGGACCGCCACACGCTCGCCGATGGCGCGCCCACCTTGATCGTCGCCAACGGCGGCGTGCCCACCGCGCCGGAGACCGGCCGCGTGAAACGCGCGCTCGAGACCATGGACTCGTCCGTCGTGCGGCTGCATGGCCGCACTGGCGACGTGCTGGGCCAATGGCGGCTGGGCGACCGGCGGCTGAGCCTTCGGCACCTGGCCTGGAGCTCAGACGGCCGGGTGCTGGGCGTCGCCCTGCAAGCCGAGCACGACGGCCAGCCGGACCGGGAGGCGGCCCCCGTGCTGGCGCTCTTCGATGGCAAGGCGCTGCGGGCCGCCGCGCCCGTCCCCGCGCAGGGGCCCGGCGGTCCACGGGGCGGTTTGCGGGGGTATGGCGGCAGCATCGCCGCCACCCCCGAGGGATGGGCCGTGAGCTGCCCGCGCGCCCAGGGCATCGCCACCTTCAGCCCCCAGGGGGACTGGCAGCGCCTGGTGGCGCTGCCTGAGGTCTGCGCACTCGCCGTGAACGGCACCGCACTGTGGGCTGCCGGGCTGGACCACACCCTGGAAGACGCCCGCGGCGCCGCACCGCAGCCCCATCTCCACCGCAGCGGCCTGGCCAAGGCGCGTGTGGACAATCACTGGTACGTCACCGGGTAAACCCTGTGCCACCCCCCTTGAAAGATGTTGCATCGCGGAACACCAAAATAAAAACTATCGGAGTCATTACAAAACGGCAAAAATTTAGGACTTTTCCTTACACTCCGCCGGTTATCACGGGGTGCCCATGTCCTTTCTTCCTCCGCAACGCAAACACCTGATCGCGGCCCTGGTGGCTGGGGCCCTGCACTGCCATGCAGTGATGGCGGCGGACATCGTGCTTGCACCGCCGCCCAATGGCGGCTTCACGGTGACCAACACCGACAAAACCCAGATCCGCCTGCGCGTGGACGAGGCGTCAGGCGCCGTCACGGTGCCCGGACTGGCGTCTGCGCCATCGCAGGCGACGCCGGTGTGCCATGGCCCCGGGGGCGCCCTCGGCAACTGTGCGGGCGTGGTGGGGGCCACCGGCGCGACAGGTGCCACGGGCGCTACGGGCCCGGCCGGCGCCACCGGTGCGACCGGCAACGCGGGCCCGACCGGCCCCACGGGCATCGCCGGCCCGACGGGGACCACCGGCCCATCCGGCGCCACCGGGGCCACGGGGAGCGCGGGCGTGGCCGGACCCGCGGGCCCCACGGGTGCGACCGGTGCCACGGGCGCGACCGGCTCCACTGGTGGCACCGGCCCTGCGGGCCCGACCGGCGCGGCAGGCTCGGTGAGCACGGGAGTCACCGTGCGCGAGATCACGCTGCAACCGGTGAATGCACAGGCCTGCGCCGTCACCTCCTGCTGCAATGCGGGCGAGAAGGTGCTGGGCGGCGGCCATTCCGCCAGCACCGGACAGACATCGCCCGAAGACATCGGTGTCTACCTGGGCGAGAGCCGCCCGGTGGCCAATTGCGGCGGCAATGCGGGCACCTTCGGTTGGACGATCCGCGCCCTGAACTCCTATCGCTCGGACCTGCAAAGCTGCACGGCCTACGCGATCTGCGCCCAGTAACGGCGCTGGCTTCACCCACGGCCCGCATCGCCCCATGACCGCCCAGCCCACCGTGGCCCCCCTTGCGTCCAACGACTTCCCGCCCATGCGGCGGCTGGCGCACGGCATGGCCGAAGTGGCTGCGGCGCTGCAAGAGGTCCATGCGTTGCCGGACGGCCTCTGGGGCCCGCATTTCAACCTGGCGAAGCACAACGGCGGCTGGCACGTGGCGGCCCTGCGCAGCACGTCCCGCTCGCCGCTGCCTGCCGCGCCAGGCGAGTTCGCCGCGGACTTCTTCCAGGACGAAGCCACGATGGCGCAATGCCCCGCCATTCGGACCCTGGTGGCCGGCATCACGGAAGGGGCACCGCTCAAATCGGTGCGCGTGCTGCGTCTCGCGCCCGGTGGCGCCATCCTGGAACACGCCGATGCTGGCGTGGGCCTGCGGAATGGCGAGGTGCGCCTGCACCTGCCGCTGCAGACGCATGACGAAGTCTTTTTCCATGTGGATGGCCAGCGGGTGCCCATGCGCACGGGCGAGTGGTGGTATGCCGATTTCTCCCTGCCGCACCGGGTTTGCAACCGGGGCACGGTCGAGCGGCTGCACCTGGTGGTGGATTGCGAGGCGACGCCCCGCCTGCGCCAGGCCATCGCTGCGGGCGATGCCGGGCGGCCCTACCCGCCCGAACAGGACCCACAGTGGCGGTTCGCGCGGTTTCGGGAACAGGTCTTCGACGAACCGGCGCTGCAGGACCGCCTGCTGGGCATCCACTCGCGGGAGGCGTTCGCGCAGGCCTGCATGGAAATGGGCCAGGCCCGCGGATGGGCCTTCACCGAGGCGGAAGTCCTGTCCGCCATGGCCTCCGGGCGGCAGGCATGGATGCAGCAATGGGTCGTCTGAATTTCGAGGGCTGGTCGCCCATCCGCATCTATTCCGGGGCTGGCGGCGAGACGCTGGTGGACTGGATGCGCGCGCCGCCCGAGGTCACGCGCGCGCCCTTCTTCTCGGACGGGGTGCAGGATGCGATGCATCGCCCCTTCCACCAGGGGTTTCGCCGGCAGACACCGCTGTCCGATCTGCTCGACTGGGCGCAGGCCTCGCCAGGCCTGGCGCCATCGGGCATCGTCTTTCACGTGTCGCGCTGCGGCTCGACGCTCGTGACGCAGGCCTTCGCGGCGCTGGACAGCCACGTCACCCTCTCGGAGCCTCCGCTGCTGGACGATCTGATGCGCGCGAACGCCCGGCTGCCCGGCATGGATCGGGCACTGGCGGTTCCCGCGGCCAGGGCGGTGGCCAGCGCATGGTCGCAACCGCTGCGGCCGGACCACGGGGCAAGGCGCAGCCACCTCGTCATCAAATGCGATTGCTGGGCCACAGGCTATGCGGACCAGATCGCGCAAGCCTGGCCCGACACCCCGTGGCTTTTCCTGTACCGGGACCCGCTGGAAGTGCTGGTGTCCCAGTGGCAGCAGCGCGCGGCCTACCTGATCCCCGGCGGGCCTCTGGGGGTCAACCTGGCTGGCATCGCGTTCGACGATGCGCTGCAGATGGGCCTCGAAGCCTATTGCGCCCGCAGCCTGGGCGCCCTCTACGAAACCATGGTGCAGCAGTTCCGGCCGGAGCGCACACTGCTGCTCGACTACCGGCAGCTTCCATCGGCCATCCTCACGGAGGTCGTGCCGCATTTCGGCATGGCGCTCGACGCTGCGGCCACCGAGCAGGCCGAACTCACCTTCGCTGTCCATTCGAAGCACCCCAACCATCCGTTCGCACCCGACGCGCAGCGCAAGCGCAGCCAGGCTTCGCCTCGCCTGCACGAACTGGCCATGCAATGGATCGATCCCCACTACCGCGCCCTGGAAGCCATGCGCGCGGCGGCAGGCAAGGCCTCCATGCACGCCGGCGGAACCCCTTCCGAAGCCCTTGAAGCCGGTTGACCACGCAATGACTTCTTCGCTCCCTTCTCCTGCGCGACTCGGCCGACGCGGCTTCCTGGGCGCCTCCGTGTCCACGGCAGCGACCATGGCCTGCGCCGCTGCGCCGGCCCTGGCAGCGCCGACGGACCGGCAGGGCCCGGCGCGACATGACACCCCGCGGACGGTCGGCGTGCTGCTGCCGGAATCGTCACGCTACCCCACCCTCTCCGCCGAATTCCTGGCCGGCCTGCAAGTGGGCGCCGAGGCCTCGGAACACCCCCCGCGTTGGCTGCCGCTGCCCTACGGGCGCAGTCCCCAGGCCGCGTTGCGGCAGGCGCGTGCCGCCGTCGGCTCCGGCGCGGTCGACGCGCTGGCAGGATGGCTGCCGATGCAGTCGGCTCGGGACCTGGTGCCGCTCCTGGAAGCGAACCAGATCCCTTTTCTGGCCAGCGACACGGGGGCCGACCAGTTGCCCACGCGCCTGGCCGACCGTTCGCCCTGGCTGATTGCCCACTCGCTGGATCTGTGGCAGTCCTGCGCGGTGCTGGGGCGGGAAGCGCCACGGCGCTGGGGCACACGCGCGTTGCTGTGCATGGGCTTTCTGGAAAGCGGCTACGACTTTCCGCATGAATTTCGCCGCGCGTTCGAGGCCGCAGGCGGCACGGTGTCGGCAATGCACATCTCCGGCCTGCCCGACGGCTCCGACGAGTTCGCCGGCTTGCGTTCGGCCTGGCATGCCGCCCGCGCAGACTTCGTGGTGGCCCTGTATTCCGGCGCGCAGGCCTTGCGCTTTCAGCGGCAGTGGAGCCAATTGCAGCCGCACAGCCAGACCCCCGTGGTGGGCACCCTCTTTTCGCGGGGGCCGGCGGAAGCCGTCGGGTCGAGGCCGAGAGGCTGGACCAGCGTGGCCTCCTGGAACGCCGGGTCCGACGCCTGCCGGTCGATCGCCGCCCGTTGCGCGCTTTCGGGCTCCGATCCGCTGGCGGAGCTGAGCGGCCCGGCCCTGCTCGGCTTCGAGGCCGGGCAGCGCTTCGCGCAGTGGCAAAGCAACGGCGCGGGGGTCGAGCAACTGGCCATCCTGCGAACGCCTTCGGAAAGCGGCCCCCGTGGAGACCCGCCCCATGGCTTGGCGAGCGGCGATCGCAACGGCACCCACTGGCTTCGCGCCGGCACACCCGCAACGGGGGGGAGCACCGAAATGGCATGGGCCACGCGCGGCCCCGGCGCGCCGCTCGGAGCCCCCGGCTGCAGCGGCTGGACCACCCCTTATCTTGTGACTTAATGGAAGAACATCATGGCTGCAGACCCATTCATCGGTGAAATCTCTGTGTTCGCAGGCAACTACGCGCCCCGAAACTGGGCTTTTTGCTGGGGCCAATTGATGGCGATTTCCAGTAATGCCGCCTTGTTCTCGTTGCTGGGCACCACCTACGGAGGCAATGGCCAGACCACCTTCGCGCTGCCCGATCTGCGCGGCCGTGTACCGCTGGGCATGGGAATGTCGCCCGGCGGAAGCAATTACGTGCTGGGGCAGACGGCTGGACAGGAAAGCGTCACGCTCAACATCAACAACATGCCGATGCACAACCACACCACTTCCGTGGCAGTGAGCAGCGGCGCGGGCAACTCGGCAGCGCCCAACGGCCGCTACCTGGCCGCTTCCGACCGGCGCGATAACCAATACACCAACCAGGCCCCCGACGGCAACCTGGCCGGCGTCACGACGGGGCTGGCCGGGAGCAGCCAGCCACACGACAACATGCAGCCCTATCTCTCCCTCAACTTCATCATCGCGCTCGCAGGGACCTTTCCGTCCCGAAATTGAGGCACGCCGCGGGGCGGCGCATGCCACCCCGCCCCGCGGTGTCCAATCAGTCCACCACGGTCAGCTTGGCCACCGACAGCGCCAGCCATTTGGTGCCATGCCGGGGAAAGTTCACCTGTGCGCGCGCATCGTCGCCGGTGCCCTCCAGCGCCAGCACCTTGCCCTCGCCGAATTTGGTGTGGAACACGCCCAGTCCCACGCGCAACCCGTGCGATGGGGCGGCCTTCTGCACCGGAACCGGCGGGCTGGCGAACGATTCCGATCTGGATCCAAATCCGCCTCTCGCGCTAGATCCGTATGCACCGCCCGCTCCTGAATTAGGAGCGAACGTGCCGAACCCCTGCTGCTTGGGCGTGATCCATTTCAACGCGGCTTCAGGCAGTTCGTCGAAGAACCGGCTCTTGATGTTGTAGCGCGTCTGGCCGTGCAGCAGCCGGGTCTGCGAATGGCTCAGGTACAGGCGCTTTCGCGCGCGGGTGATGGCCACGTACATCAGGCGGCGCTCTTCCTCCAGCCCTTCGCGGTCGCTCATCGCGTTCTCGTGGGGGAACAGGCCCTCTTCCATGCCGCCGATGAACACGGCGTCGAACTCCAGGCCCTTGGAGGCGTGCACGGTCATGAGCTGCACGGCATCCTGGCCGGCCTGCGCCTGGTTGTCGCCCGCCTCCAGCGCCGCATGGGTCAGGAAGGCGGCCAGGGGCGAGAGTGTCTCGCCGGTATCGGTGTCCACGATGCCCGCCACGCCGCCGGGCAGCGGCTCGTCGGTGGTGGGCAGCGATGGGTCCAGGCCCTGGCTCGCCGGGCTTTGCGTGAGCGGCGTGCCGTGCTCGTCCACCGGCAGCGCGATGGCGTCGCGCCCGAAGCCTTCCTGCGTGACGAAGCTCTCGGCCGCGTTCACCAGCTCCTGCAGGTTTTCGATGCGGTCGGCGCCTTCCTTTTCGGAGCGGAAGTGCTCCAGCAGGCCGCTGGACTCCAGCATCTGCTCGATGATGCCGCGCAGGGTCATGCCCTGCGTCTGCTCGCGCAGCACGTCGACCAGGGCGACGAAGCTGCCCAGGTTGGCGCCGGCCTTGCCCGGCACCGCGGTGACGGCATCGTGCAGCGAGCAGCCCGCGCTGCGCGCCGCGTCCTGCAGCACCTCGACCGTGCGCGCGCCGATGCCGCGCGGCGGGAAATTGACCACGCGCAGAAAGCTCGTGTCGTCGTGCGGGTTCTCCAGCACGCGCAGGTAGGCCAGTGCGTGCTTGATTTCGGCCCGCTCGAAGAAGCGCAGGCCGCCGTACACGCGGTAAGGCACCGCGGCATTGAACAGGGCCGACTCGATCACCCGGCTCTGCGCATTGCTGCGGTACAGCACGGCCACTTCCTTGCGTTCGAAACCGTCGCTGCGCACGAGCTGGCGGATCTCCTCCACCATCCACTGCGCCTCGGCCAGGTCGGTGGTGGCCTCGAACACACGCACCGGCTCGCCAGGGCCCTGCGTGGTGCGCAGGTTCTTGCCCAGGCGCTTGCTGTTGTGGCTGATGAGGGCGTTGGCCGAATCGAGGATATTGCTGTAGCTGCGGTAGTTCTGCTCCAGCTTGATCTGGCGCTGCACGTCGAACTCGCGCACGAAGTCGGCCATGTTGCCCACGCGCGCACCGCGAAAGGCATAGATGCTCTGGTCGTCGTCGCCCACGGCGATCACGCTGCCGCGCGCCTGGAACTGGCCGTCCGCCACGTCACCCGCGAGCTGCTTGAGCCAGGCGTACTGCAGCTTGTTGGTGTCCTGGAACTCATCCACCAGGATGTGCTGAAAGCGCCGCTGATAATGCGCGCGCACCGGGTCGTTGTCGCGCAGCAATTCGTAGCTGCGCAGCATCAGTTCGCCGAAATCGACCACGCCCTCGCGCTGGCACTGCTCTTCGTACAGCTGGTACAGCTCGACCTTCTTGCGGGCATCGGCATCGCGTGCGTCCACGTCGCCCGGGCGCAGGCCCTCTTCCTTGCAGCCGCTGATGAAGTACTGCACCAGCTTCGGGGGAAAGCGCTCCTCGTCGATGTTGAACTGCTTGCACAGCCGCTTGACGGCCGAAAGCTGGTCCTGCGTGTCCAGGATCTGGAAGGCCTGCGGCAGGCCGGCCAGCTTGTAATGCGCCCGCAGCAGGCGGTTGCACAGCCCGTGGAAGGTGCCGATCCACATGCCGCGCACGTTCACCGGCAGCATGGCCGACAGGCGCAGGACCATCTCCTTGGCGGCCTTGTTGGTGAAGGTGACGGCCAGGATGCCGCCGGGCGTGGCGTAGCCGTTCTGCAGCAGCCAGGCGATGCGGGTGGTGAGCACCCGGGTCTTGCCCGAGCCCGCGCCCGCGAGGATCAGGGCGTGCCCAGCCGGCAGCGTGACCGCGGCCAGTTGCTCGTCGTTCAGGTTCTGCAGCAGGGGCGAGGCGGCATCGGACTGGGGCGCGGGGCCGGCGTCGCCAGCACCGAAAGGCGCTGGCGCGCCGGAAAACAGGTCGTGTGGGAGCATGGCGCCATTGTAGGAACCTCCACCGGCGGCCCTCCGCCGTGGGGCTGCTCGGCGCTATCCCCCACTGCGCGGGCGGGCCGGCAGCGGGGGCATGCGGCGCAGGCCGTCCACCGCATCGGCCTCGAAGTCCTTCCACAGCGCGTCGCGGCGCTGCAGGGTCTGCGCCACTTCGCCATGCCGCTGCTGCGCCACGGCGGACACCAGCGCGTTGCACAGGAAGAACGCGGCGGTGTAGGAGTCGAACGGGGACGCGTTCGCCGTGCCCACCAGCAGGCTGTGGTGGGCGCAGGCCACGATGGGCGCCGCCGCGCTGTCGGTGATCGCCACCACGGTGCATCCCTGCTGCCGGAAATGCTGCGCGGCCAGCAGCGCGCCGTTGGAATAGCGGCGGATGGTGAACACCAGCAGCATGTCCTGCGGCTCGGTCCACAGCAGCCGGTCCACCGCGAAGGGCGCGCCCGCGCCCAGTTCCAGCACCTGCGGCCGGCACATGTTCAGGTGGGTGGTGAGGTAGGAGGACACCGGCACGCTGTTTTTCTCGGCCATCACGAAGACGCGCCCCTGGCAGCCGCTGATGGCCTGCACCACCGCCCCGAACACGCCCATGTCCAGGCCCTGCCGGGTGGCGGTGAGGTTGTGCTGGTCGTGCAGCAGCGCATCGTCCACGCACTCGGCCAGGGTGCGGTCGCTGCCGATGGTGGCGCGCGTGCGCTGGGCGGGCGTCTGCAGCAGCACGGTCACCTCGCTGCGGGCTTCGCGGCGCACCTCGGCCAGGCTGGCATAGCCCAGCTTGGCGAACAGCCGCACCACGGTGGAGGCGCTGGTGCCCGCGCGCGCAGCCATGGCGCTGGCCGAGTCGAGCAATCCGTCGGGGTAGTGGCGCTGCAGGTCGTCCGCCAGCGCACGTTCGCTGGCCGTCAGGGTGGGGGCGTGGAGGACGAGCCGTTCGGTCAGGAGCATGGCAGGGGTGGAGAAATCGACGGGGATGGGTGAGCGTAATCCAGCGCAGCCCCGCATGGCGAAGCACCGCGAGCACATTGCAATGACTGTTTCATGAATATATGATTATTGAAATATTCATTTCACTCGCGATGCCCATGACCACCACCATCGAAGCCGACTCCCCTGCCACCGGCCAAGCCCTGCCGCCGGCTGCGCAACCCCTGCTGGCCTGGCTGGCATCGCAGGAAAGCGCCATGTTCGATCTGCTGCGGCAGGTGGTGGACACCGACAGCGGCAGCGGCCATGTGGCGGGCGTGCAGCAGGTCGCGGCCCTGCTGCGCGGGCGGCTGGAAGCGGCTGGCATCGCGGTGCAGACCCTGCCGCAGCCGGGCTGGGGCGAATGCCTGCTGGCCCGCATTCCGGGCAGCGATCCAGCGGCCGCAGGCCACCTGCAGCTCATGGGCCATATGGACACGGTGTTCCCCCTGGGCACGGCCGCCGAGCGCCCCTGGCGGGTGGAAGCCGGCAAGGCCTTCGGGCCCGGCGTGGCGGACATGAAATCCGGCCTGGTCATGAACGTCTTCGTGGCCGAGGCGCTGGCCCGGTTCGGCGGCAACGCCTCGCCCGTGCACCTGTTCTTCTCGTGCGACGAAGAAGTGGGCTCGCCCGCCTGCCGAACGGTGATCCGCGAAATTTCCCAGGGCGCGCGCGCCGTGCTCAACGCCGAGCCCGGCCGCATCACGGGCAACGTGGTGGTCGAGCGCAAGGGCTCGTACCGCATCGATTTCGAGGTGCAGGGCGTGGCCGCGCATGCGGGCATCAACCCCGCGCAGGGGGCCAGCGCCATCGAGGCCCTGGCGCGCAAGACGGTGGCCCTGCACGCGCTCAACGGCTGCGAGCCGGGCGTGACGCTCAACGTCGGCTTCATCCAGGGCGGCATGGCCTCCAACGTCGTCGCGCCGCTGGCGCGGGCCCATCTGGACCTGCGCTACACGGCCGAGAACGACCTCGAGGCCGTGCTGGCCCGCATCCGCGCGGTGATCGAAGAAGAATCGCTGCCCCGCACCAGTGGCCGCATCGTGGAGCAGACCGGCACGCTGCCCATGGCCAAAACCCCGGCCGACCTGCTGGCCGCCTACCAGCGCAGCGCGGCGCAGGTTGGCTTCGCGGTCGAGGGCGAATTCACCGGCGGGGCCGCCGACAGCGGCATCACCTCGTCGATGGGCATTCCCTCGCTGTGCGCGCTGGGCCCGGTGGGCGGATACGCCCACAGCGAGCGCGAATTCTGCGACCTGACCACCTTCGTGCCACGGGCCCAGGCGCTGGCCCTCACCCTGCTCGCGCTGGGCTGACGGCGGGCCAGGCCGCGCCCTGTTTTTCACCTTTGTCTTTTCATTTGCCATTGCCCCTGCCATGCCTGTTCGCACCGCCCCTTCCTCGCCTGACGCCTGCCACCTGACCCGCCGCCAGATCCTGGCTTCCAGCCTCGGGCTGGGCCTGGCCGGCCTGCCCGCCGTGACCAGCCACGCGGCAGAGACCTACCCCGCGCGCCCGATCACGCTCGTCGTGCCCTTCCCGCCCGGCGGCTCGGTGGACGTGATGGCGCGGCAATACGCCGAGCCGCTCGGCCGCATCCTGGGCGTGCCCATGGTCATCGACAACAAGCCCGGCGCGGGCGGATCGATCGGCGCGCAGTTCGTGGCCCGTTCCAAGGCCGACGGCTACACGCTCGTGGTCTCGTCGCAAAGCAGCCACCTGGCCAATCCGCTCGTGCAGCCCAACCTGGGCTACGACCCCATCAAGGACTTCGACAACATCGCCATCCTGGGCCGCCAGCCCAACGTGCTCGTCGTGCACCCCAGCCTGCCGGTGAAGACCTTCGCCGAGTTCGTGGCCTACGCCAAGCAGCGCCCGGGCCAGCTCAACTTCTGCAGCGCCGGCGCCGGCAGCATGGGACAGCTCAATGTCGAAATGATGCAGCTGGCCATCGGCACGCAGGCCGTGCACGTGCCCTACCGCGGCGGCTCTCCGCTCATCACTGCCGTGCTGGCCAACGAGGTGCAGTTCACGCTCGACAACCTGGTCATCTTCCTGCCGCACATCCAGGCCGGCAAGCTGCGCGCGCTGGCCGTGGCGTCGCCCCAGCGCCTGCCGCAACTGCCCGACGTGCCCACCTTCGCCGAACTGGGCCAGGCCCCGCTCAACCAGACATCGTGGACCGGCATCGCCGCGCCCGCCAACACGCCGCCTGCCATCGTGGCCACGCTGCACAAGGCCATCCGCACGGCAGCCACGGAACCCTCCATGCTGGAAAACCTGCGCGGCCGCGGCGTGATCGCGCCGGAAGACATGGCACCGGCCGGCTTCGAGAAGATGATGGCCGAGCGCCTGGTGGCCTACGGCGACGTGGTGCGCCGCGCCAACGTCAAGCCCGAGTAGGCCGCACACCCGGCCTCCCGCCCCACCCCGGTTCGGGGCCGGGGCCCCACATGCACGGGCGGCTCCCAAGCCGTGCGCATCTGTGGGAACATGGCGCGCAACACCACTGCCGCTGCTCTGCTGCCCATGCGCCCACCCCTTCACTCCCTGACCGCCCTGGCCTTGCTGGCCACCTTCGGCGGCGCCCCGCTGCTGGCCCAGGCCCAGGCGTCCTGTTCCAGCGACGGCGTGGCGCAGCCCGTGGCGCTGTACGAACGCTTCATCAACGCCGACTGCGAATCGTGCTGGGCCGGGCCGCCTGCGCACGCGCCCGGCGCCAGTGCACTGGTGCTCGACTGGATCGTGCCCGGCGGGCTGGCGGACGATGCCCCCCTGTCCGCCGCCGCCACGCGCGATGCCCTGCAGCGACTGCAGGACCTCGGCCGCAGCGTGCCGTCATTTTCAGACACCCACACCGCCGAGGTGCAGCCCCTGCCCGGCCGGCTGCGCGTGGCCAACGGCCTGGCGATGAACGACTACCTCGGCACCGGCATCGCCTTCCAGCCCGCGCCCCGCAATCTGCTGCCGGCGGGCCGCTATGCGTACACGCTGGTGCTGGTGGAGCGGGTGCCCGCGGGCACCGCAGGGACGCCGGTCGAACGGTATGTGGTTCGAAATGCCCTCCAGGGCAATTGGAACGCCGGCATCCCGCTATCGAAAAAGGAGCAATCCGCCTGGATCGACAACCGCTCCATGCGAACCCCGGAAGGCACCGATGCCGAGCGCCTGTTCGTCGCCGGCTGGCTGCAGGATGCGCAGGGCCGCATCGTGGCCGCGGCGCAGTCCCGCTGCGCAGCAGGGTCTTGAGCGGCGGGTAGAATCAGTCACCGGGCCCAAGTTTCTTGACGCCCGGTTTTTTGTGCCTGCGCACAGCAGGGTCCGGTGCCGTCCATTGCGGCGGCACCCGCAGAGCCGGTCAGCAAGCCAAGCGCCCACCGTGGCGGAAATCCTTCCGCCGCGTCCTTCAATGGAGCTTGGAAATCTGATGGAAATCTTCGACTACGACAACGTCCTGCTGCTGCCGCGCAAATGCCGCGTGGAAAGCCGCTCCGAGTGCGACGCCAGCGTGACGCTGGGCCAGCGCAGCTTCCGCCTGCCCGTGGTGCCGGCCAACATGAAAACGGTGGTGGACGAGAAAATCTGCCGCTGGATGGCGCAAAACGGCTACTTCTACGTCATGCACCGCTTCGATCTGGACAACGTGCAATTCGTGCGCGACATGCAAGCGGCGGGGTGCTTCGCCTCCATCTCGCTGGGCGTGAAGCAGCCCGACTACGACACCGTGGACCAACTGGCCGCCGCCGGCCTCGTACCCGAGTACGTCACCATCGACATCGCCCACGGACATGCCGACACGGTCAAGAACATGATCGGCTACCTCAAGGACAAGCTGCCCGGCGCGTTCGTCATCGCCGGCAACGTCGGCACACCCGAGGCCATCATCGACCTGGAAAACTGGGGCGCCGATGCGACCAAGGTGGGCATCGGCCCGGGCAAGGTGTGCATCACCAAGCTCAAGACCGGGTTCGGCACTGGGGGCTGGCAGCTGTCGGCGCTCAAATGGTGCGCGCGTGTGGCCACCCGGCCCATCATCGCGGACGGCGGCATCCGCGACCATGGCGACATCGCCAAGAGCATCCGCTTCGGCGCGACCATGGTCATGATCGGCTCGCTGTTCGCCGGCCACGAAGAGTCCCCGGGCCAGACGGTGGAAGTGGACGGCGCGCTGTTCAAGGAGTACTACGGCTCGGCCAGCGACTTCAACAAGGGCGAGTACAAGCACGTGGAGGGCAAGCGCATCCTCGAGCCCATCAAGGGCACGCTGGCCAGCACGCTGGTGGAGATGGAGCAGGACGTGCAAAGCTCGATCAGCTACTCCGGCGGCCGCAAGCTCATGGACATCCGCAAGGTGAACTACGTGATCCTGGGTGGCGACAACGCGGGCGAGCATCTGCTCATGTGAAAGACCACCGGACGGCCGGCGATCAGCACCTGATGACGGCAATTTTTTCTGCGGGACTTGCAGACGCCTCAAATCTTGGTGCATAATTCGAGGCTCTGCAGCGATGCAGACAACTTTTCAAAAAGTGGGTTCTTAGCTCAGTTGGTAGAGCAGCGGACTCTTAATCCGTAGGTCGAGTGTTCGAGTCACTCAGGACCCACCACTTATACAAGCCGCAAGGCAAAAAAAGCCGACGCTACTAAACATAGCGCCGGCTTTTTGCATTTCCGCGACCGCTTCGTGGAAAGCACCCAGCACCGCTGCATTCCACGCGCGCCACGGCGTCCTGTCGGGCAATCCCTCCGGCAGTGGGCGCGTTCTGCCTACAGCCGCCGCCGCTGCGTGCGCCTTAGGTTCATGTCTTCCCCTTCTTTTCTTCAGGAGACCGACATGAACCAAGCCGCAGGTGTGCAACCCGATCGCATCGACGTCAACGACGCCGCCCTCGTCACCCAATGGGCCGACAAGCTCGCAGTGAGCGAGCTGCAACTGAAAGAGGCCGTGCAAGCCGTTGGCGACAAGGCGGCCGATGTGGAGATGCACCTCAAGGGTTCACGCAGCATCACCAACGATGACCGCGTGGAACAGCTCGGCGCTGACCGCTGAACCCCGCCGATCGCCCTCCATGACCCAAAAGACCCTGGCCGATCTGGCCGAGAAGATGCGCGACATCGACATCGCCATGCTGTCCACCCACACCGACGGCGGCACCATCGCCGGCCGGCCGATGAGCAACAACCGCGAGGTCGATTACGACGGCACGTCGTGCTATTTCACCTGGGAGCAATCCCGCATGGTGGCCGACATCGAACGTGCGCCCCAGGTATCGCTCGCCTTCCAGGGCGCCAAGGCATTCTTGGTGGCCGTGCAGGGAAACGCCGAGCTGGTGCGGGACCGAGCCGCCTTCGCCGAGCACTGGACGCCCGACCTGGACCACTGGTTCAACGATGGCATCGACACCCAGGGGCTCGTCATGATCCGGGTGAAAGCCTGCCGCATCCACTACTGGGATGGCGAAGACGGCGGCGACATCACCGTCTAATGCCATTGCGCCATCACTTGGCGCACCCGGGCGGTTGCTGCACCCGCAGGGCGCGTGCAGCAACCCATCAGCGTGCGGGCCCTGGCGGGCATCAGCCTCCGTCGCCCGCCGTGCCGGTGATCGGCAGCACGATGCCGGTGATATAGCTGGAGCACACGGGCGAGGCCAGGAACACGTAGGCCGGCGAAATCTCTTCCGGCTGCGCGGGCCGGCCCAGTTGGGTCTTGCTGCCGAATTCTGCGATGCCCTCTTCGCTGCGGTCCGCCGGATTCAGCGGTGTCCACACGGGGCCGGGCGCCACGGCGTTGACGCGGATGCCTTGTTCGGCCAAGTTACTGGCCAGCGCTTTGGTGAACGCATGGATCGCGCCTTTGGTGGCGGAGTAGTCCAGCAGTTCCTTGCTGCCGCGCAGCCCGGTGACCGAGCCGGTGTTGATGATCGCGGCCCCGCGCTGGAGGTGCGGCAGCGCCGCCTGGGCCATGTGGAAGTAACCGTAGACGTTGGTCTTGAAGGTTTCGTCGAAGCGCTCTTCGGTCAGGTCCGCCAGGGATTCGGCATGCTCCTGGAAGGCCGCGTTGTTGACCAGCACGTCCAGCTTGCCGAACGCCGACACCGTCTTGCGCACCGCCCGCTGGCAGAAGGCCGCGCTCTTCACATCGCCCGGAATCAGGATGCAGCGGCGCCCTTCCTGTTCGACATGCTGGCGCGTGGCCTCGGCATCTTCGTGTTCGTTGAGATAGACGATGGCCACGTCGGCGCCTTCGCGGGCGAAGAGGACGGCCACCGCCCGGCCGATGCCGGAATCGCCGCCCGTGACGATGGCGGAGAAACCTTCGAGCTTGCCGCTGCCCCGGTATTGGGGCGCCTCGAACTGCGGCGCCAGCTCCATGTCGGCCTCACGCCCCGGCTTTTCCAGGTGCTGCTGCGGCATGGGCGGCACGGGGGCTGCGCGGCCGGCGCCGGGGGCGGCGGTCTTGGCCGCAGCGCCCTTCTTGGCTGGGGCAGCGGATCGAGAGGGTTTGGCCTGGTCCTTCGCGTCCTGCTCGCGCTGGATTCGCACCTGCTTGCGCGCGACCGCTTCGGTGTCCGGGCTCTCCGCCGTGCCGGCGTTGCCCCGGGCTTTGGTGGCACCGGGTGTGCCGTTGCGGGTCTTGGCTTTGGAGGAGGGAGAGGTGGGCATGAAAGGCTCCTGAGGGAATGGCGGACCGTGGCACGGCGCGCCCGCTGAAGGGCGGGCCGGCCGACGAAGACGCCCAAGGCTGCGTGCGCAGACCGAGCGATCGCGTCGGAAAACGCGCCGTCCGAATGCAAGAGGCCCCTCGGGGACGGCCTTGCGATCGACGGAGTGCGCGCTTCGGGGGCGCACCAGCCCCTGGACCCGGCGCGGTGAAGGCCGGGAAAGCACGCGGCGATAATGCAGCGCACATGCCTGCCCTGCGCCACGTCCGCTTTCTCGCCCGCCTGATCCTGGCGTGGTTCGTGGCGTCGCTCGGCGTGGCGGTGGCCGCGCCGCTGGTGCACCCGCCGCGCATCGAATGGGTGTGCTCGGCGGGTGGCGAGCCGCGGTGGGTGGTGGCCGGCGCGGGCGAAGATGCCGCCGTGCCTGCGCACCATGGCCTGGAGTGTCCGCTGTGCCTGCCGACGGTCCTGCCGCCGCCCTCGACCCAGGCGGGCGCGCATGCCCAGGCACTGCCGACGCACGTTCCCACCCCGCTCTACCGCGCTCCGCCGGCCACGCTGGCCGGTGCGCCCTTCCCTCCTCGGGCACCGCCGCTGGCGGCATGAACACCGGGGCCGGTCCCCAGCGCGCTGACCGGCCGTCCACCTGCCCCCCGTTTACGGACCGCTGCGGGCATGGGTTTTCCGCGCAGCCCCGCGCAGGCCGTTGATCCGTTTTCCGCATTCAAGGAGCTTTCATGCCCAAGACCCCCTTTTCCGCTTTCGCCATCGCCATGGCCCTTTTGACGGCCACGGCCGCCCATGCCCAAGTCACCGTGCAGGACGCCTGGGTGCGCGCCTCGGTGCCGAACCAGAAGGCCACCGGCGCCTTCATGCGGCTCAATGCCGCGAAGAGCACGCGCCTGGTATCTGTCAGCTCGCCCGCCGCGCCGCTGGCGGAAATCCACGAGATGAAGATGGAAGGCGACGTGATGAAGATGCGCGAGGTACCCGCGATCGACCTGCCCGCGGGCAAGGCCGTGGACCTCAAGCCCGGCGGCTACCACGTCATGCTGATGGACCTGCCCAAACCCGTGAAGGAAGGCGACACGGTGCCACTCACGCTGGTCTTCGAAGGCCAGGACGGCAAGCGCGAGTCGCTGGAGGTGAAGGCCCAGGCGCGCGCGGTGAGCGCCAGCCAGGCACCGGCGGCCCACGGCGACCACAAGCACTGATCTGGCGAGCGGCATGGCGTGCAGCGCGCAGCACGCCATGCCTTTTTTGGGCCTCGCGCGCTCGGCCAAGGCACGAGCCAGGGCCGCGGACCGGCACAATACCGCGCTCGCCCACGATGCCGCCCCACCTCTTGCCTACCGCCTTGCGCCCTTCCCACCCTTTTCGATCGTCCGCTGTGTGGTGGTGCCTGCTGGCCTGGTGGATGGCGGGCGCCGCGCACGCAGGCATCCGCATCGCCGACGACCGGCAGCAGACCGTGGAGCTGCCACGGCCAGCAGCGCGCATCGTGTCGCTGCAGCCCTCGCTCACCGAGACGCTTTGCGCCCTGGGCGCCTGCGATCGCCTCGTCGGCGTGGACCGGCACTCCAACTGGCCCGAGTCGGTGCGCCAGCTCCCGCAGGTGGGCAGCCTGGCGGACGCGCACGTGGAGCGCATCATCGCGCTGCGGCCCGATCTGGTGCTGGTGCGCCCGCGCAACCGTGTGGTCGAGCGGCTGGAGGGCCTGGGCATCAAGGTACTGGCGCTGGACGCCAAAACGCATGCGGACATGCGGCGCAACATGGAGGCGGTGGCACAGGCCATCGGCAAGCCGGGGGCGGGCGAAGCGCTGTGGCACCGCACCGACGTGCGGCTGGACGAAGCCCGCGCCCGGGTGCCGGCCGCGTGGCAAGGCCGGCGCGTGTACTTTGAACTGCACGGCGGCTCGGCGGCGGCGAGCGAGGCCTCGTTCATCGGCGAAACGCTGGCCCGCCTGGGACTGCGCAATGTGGTGCCCGGCAGCCTGGGCGCGTTTCCCAAGCTGGGCCCGGAATACGCGGTGCGGGCCGAGCCCGACCTGCTCATCACCAACGAAGGCCGCGGTACGCCGCCGATCGCTGCGCGCCCGGGCTGGGGCACCATGGAGGCGGTGCAGCGCGGTCGGTTCTGCCGCATCGCCGAATCTCACTTCGACGTGATGGTGCGGCCGGGTCCGCGCCTGGACGAGGCGGCGCGGGAAATCCTGGATTGCCTGGCATCGGTGGACCGGCGCTCCACGCCGCCGTGAGGGCCGTAGCCGCCATGGCGGCAGCGATGGCACGGACAGGCAAGATCGCTATCAAAAATATAGCGATATGCCCTAGTATCAATTGCCCTCAAGACCATTTTGGCAATGAAAACACCCTGATTCAGCGGTGGCAGCTCACTTTTCCATAGCGGCTGGAAGGTCCTCCAAGCCATCCGCCCTCCAATAGCGCGCCTGCCACCACTGCGCCAGCTGCTCGGCCCGGTGCAAGGGCACGCGGGCCAGGTCGAAGTCCACCACGCAGGCCTCGCGCGCCAACGCCGGCCGGCCCGGCTGCTCGCGCGTGCGGGCGTCGGTGAGCAGCCAGAGCCACCCCTGCCGGTCGCGCGCGCCCTGCAGCACCTGGGCCGCTCGGTTCACCGCACCGTGCAGCGGCGTGCCGCCCCCGCCGCCGATGGGCGATACCCAGCCGTCGCTCCAGGCGGGCGCGCGCTGGGGCGGCACGCGCAACTGCACGCCGCTGCCACCGAAGCACAGCAGCGCCACGTCGTCGCGGTGGCGGTAGGCCTCGCCCATCAGCGCCAGCAGCACGCCCTTGGCGCGCGCCAGGGCACCGCTCGCCACCATGGAGGCCGAGCAGTCCAGCACGAAGCAATGCAGCCGCCCGGTGCGGGCCTGTACGGGCTGGTGCCGCAGGTGTTCCCGCTGCAGTTGGACGGCCGCACCCCGCGCCATGAAGGTGCGCGGCCAATCCCAGGGCCCCGGCTCGCTGCCGCGCAGGTCAGGCGTTCCATCGCCCCGCCCCCGTTCTCCCTGGCGCGCCGCGGCACGCCCGGGGCGGGGGCTCAGGCTTTTTTTGGTGCGCTGTCCTGCCCGCCGCGCGGCACCAGCAGCGGCCGCACGGGTTTGAAGGCCTGGGTGCCCACGGGCTCGGGGGGCAAGGCGCCCCAGTCCGCAGCACCCGCGGCAAGGGAGGCGCCGCCATCGGCAGGGCCATCTCCCTCGCTCCTCCCATCCCCTGGTGTGGCGCTTTCGCTCGCGTGGCCCTCCCGCCGCGTGCCCGGGGGCTTCTCCGCGCTCGGCCCCGGGGCCAGCAGGGGCGGTGGCGGCGCCCCGGCATCCGCGTGGCGGCGGTGCGCGAGCACCAGTTCCGCGACCGGCGCCACATGGCGGGCCTCCACAGCGGAGGCGCCTTCCCAAGCAGCCAACGCGCGGGCGGCGCGCAACATCACGATGTCCGCGCGCAGCCCGTCCACGCGGGCGGCGATGCAGCGCTCGCCGACATCGGCCAGCACCGCATCCGGCCACGGCAGCGCGCCGGGCTGGGCGATGCGCTCGCGCGCCGCGCGCAGACGCTGCGACAGGTCGGCCTGCGCGTCGGCAAAGCGCGCGCGAAAACCTTCCGGGTCCATGTCGAACGCCAGGCGCGAGCGCACGATGGCCTGGCGCTCGGCCGGCTCCACCACGTTCGCCAGGCGCACGCAAAGGCCCAGCCGGTCCAGCAGCTGCGGGCGCAACTGGCCCTCTTCCGGATTCATGGTGCCCACGAGCACGAAGCGCGCGGCGTGGCGGTGCGAGATGCCGTCGCGCTCCACCACGTTGACGCCGCTGGCGGCCGCGTCCAGCAGCACGTCGACCAGCGCATCGGGCAGCAGGTTGATCTCGTCCACGTAGAGCACGCCGCCGTGCGCGCGCGCCAGCAGGCCGGGCGCAAAGCGCACCGCATTGCCGGCCATGGCCTGTTCCAGGTCCAGCGTGCCGGCCAGGTGTTCCAGCGATGCGCCCAGCGGCAGCGTGACGAAGGGCGCGCCTTCGATCAGTTCGGCCAGGGCGCGCGCGGCGGTCGATTTGGCCGTGCCGCGCGGGCCTTCGATCAGCACGCCCCCCAGCTGCGGATCGATGGCGGCGAGCAGCAGCGCCTGGCGCAGTTGCGGCTGGCCGGCAACGGCGGCGAAGGGAAAAAGCGCGGGCAGGGAAGGAGTAGCGTCTTGCATGCGGAGGGGTGGGGGAGGCGATGTCAGCGCCGATCGTGGCCTTGGCCATGCGGTCGATGCGGTCCGGCTGCCAGGGGCGGTGTTGCGGGCCGTGTTGCGGCCTGTTGTGCAGATCGGGGGGCGTGGGGTGTCATCCGCGGGCGCCCTCCTGCGCTTGCTCGTGCTCCAGCAGCAGGTCTTGCAGCGCCTGGCGGTAGTCGCCCGGCGCCTGCCACAGGCCACGCTGCATGGCCTCCAAAAGGCGCTCGAGCATGTCGCGCAAGGCGGCGGGGTTGTGGGTGCGCACGAAGTCGCGGGTGCCGGCGTCCAGCACATAGGCATCGGCCACCAGCGCGTAGTGGTGGTCGCTCACCTGGCGCGTGGTGGCATCGAAGCCGAACAGGTAGTCCACCGTGGCTGCCATTTCGAAGGCGCCCTTGTAGCCGTGGCGCTTGGCGCCGTCGATCCACTTGGGGTTGGTGACGCGCGCGCGCACCACCCGGCCGATCTCTTCCTTCAGGGTGCGGATGCGGGGCGCCTGCGGGTTGGCATGGTCGCCGTGGTACAGGGCGGGCTGCCGGCCCGACAGGTGCCGCACGGCGGCGGCCATGCCGCCCTGGAACTGGTAGTAGTCGCTGGAGTCGAGCAGGTCGTGTTCGCGGCTGTCCTGGTTCTGCGCCACCACGTCCAGGCCCTGCAGGCGGCGCGCGAGCGCATCGCCCGCGGGCTCGCCCGCGGCGTCCTGCCCGTAGGCATGGGCGCTCCAACCCACGTAGGCGCGGGCCAGGTCGCCGTCGTCCTGCCAGTCGCCGGTCTGGAACAGGCCGTTCAGGCCCGAGCCGTAATGGCCGGGCGGTGCGCCGAACACGCGCCAGCCGGCCTGGCGGCGTGCAGCGGCCGCGTCCACGCCCCGCTGCTGCAGCGCGGCGCATTCTTCGAGGATGCGGGCGCGGATGGGGTTTTCCTCGGCGTCCTCGGCCTCCAGCGCCGCCACGGCCTGCACGGCCGCATCGAACATCTGGACCGTGCCGGGGAAGGCATCGCGGAAAAAACCGGAGATGCGCAGGGTGACGTCGATGCGCGGGCGGCCCAGCCCCACACGCGGCACCACCTCGAAATCGACCACGCGCTGGCTGCCCGCCGCCCAGCGGGGCCGCACGCCGATCAGCGCGAAGGCCTGGGCGATGTCGTCGCCGCCCGTGCGCATGGTGGCCGTGCCCCAGACCGACAGGCCCAGCGTGCGCGGGTACTCGCCGTGCTCCTGCAGGTAGCGCTCCAGGATGCGCTGGGCGGACTGTTGGCCCAGCTCCCAGGCGGTGCGGGTGGGAATGGCGCGCGTGTCCAGGGTGTAGAAGTTGCGCCCCGTGGGCAGCACGTCGGGCCGGCCGCGCGACGGCGAGCCGCTCGGGCCCGGCGGCACGAACAGCCCGCGCAGGCCGCGCAGCAGCTGCCCCAGTTCTTGGTCACCGCACGCGTCCAGCGCGGGCGCCAGCGTGCCCTGCACCCGCGCCAGCACGGCCTGCGTGCGCGGCCAGGCTGCGGCCGGCGCGCCGTCCTCCAGCAGTTGCTGGGCGAGCAGCTCCAGCCGCTCGCGCGTGTCGCCGTGGTGCCGCCAGGGGCTGGCGTCCACTGCCTGCAGCGCCTCGGGCCGCGGGCCCTGCCAGGGCTGCGCCGCCTCGATCTGCAGCGGGTCGAAGGGATCGCCGGGCAGCAGGTCGTCGGCCAGGGCCTGCAGCAGCCCGGCCTGAGCGCCCTGCCCGTCGCCGGCCGGGTAGCGGGCCAGCGCCAGCAGCGTGTCGCGCCGCTGGCGACCCGTCGGCGAGGCGCCGAAGACATGCAGGCCATCGCGGATCTGCGTTTCCTTCAGCTCGCACAGGTAGGCGTCGATGCGCGCGAGGATGGCATCGTCGTCCGGCGCGCTGCCGGCCGGCGCGGCCAGGTCCAGCTCCTCGAGCAGGTGCTGGCGGCGCACCGCATCCAGGATCTGCCGGCGCAGCAGCGTGGCGCGGCGCGCGTCCACCAGCAGCGCGTCGTAGTACTCGTCCACCACGCGCTCCAGGTCCTGCAGCGGGCCGTGGTTTTCGGCGCGGGTGAGCGGTGGCATGAGGTGGTCGATGATGACCGCCTGACTGCGGCGCTTGGCCTGCGCGCCCTCGCCCGGGTCGTTCACGATGAAGGGGTACAGGTGGGGCAGCGGCCCCAGGATCGCATCAGGCCAGCACGCCTGCGACAGCGCCAGGCTCTTGCCCGGCAGCCATTCGAGGTTGCCGTGCTTGCCCACGTGCACCACGGCGTCGATGGCGAACACGTCGCGCAGCCAGAAGTAAAAGGCCAGGTAGCCGTGCGGCGGCACCAGCTCGGCATCGTGGTAGCTTGCGTAGTCCTGCGCACCAGCAGTGCCCTGTCCTGGCGCCGCCGCGTTGGCGCGCGCCGGCTGGATGCCAATGAACACATTCCCCTGCCGCAGGCCCGCGATCATGAAGCGGCCCTGGCGCAGCAGCGGGTCGGCCTCGGGCGGGCCCCAGCGGTCGTGGATGGCTTGCGCCATGCCCTCCGGCAACGCGTCCAGCCGCGCGCGGTAATCGGCCAGGGGGTAGCTCTGCCAGGCGGGACGCAGCGGCCACTGCGCGGGGTCGTTCGCAATGCCCTGCTGCAGCACGCGCATGAGCGCATCGCCATCGGCCGGCGCGGCCGCGGCGTCGCCCAGGGCGTAACCCTCGGCGCGCAGGCGCTGCAGGATGCCGATCACCGACGCGGGCGTGTCCAGGCCCACGCCGCTGCCCAGGCGCCCCTCGCTGCCGGGGTAGTTGGCCAGCACCAGCGCCAGCCGTTTGTCCGGGTTGGGAAGGCCCCGCAGCCGGCACCAGCGCTGGGCCAGCGCAGCGACGAACGCCACCCGGTCGGGCTCGGGCTGGTAGGCCACCACGTCGGCCTGCGTGAAGGCGCAGCGGTGCGACAGCCCCTTGAAGCTGATGGCGCGGGTGACGATGCGCCCATCCATCTCGGGCAGCACCACCTGCATGGCGATGTCGCGCGGGCGCAGGCCCTGGCTGTCCGCCCACCAGTCATCGCGGTTTCCGCCGCTGGCGATCACCTGCAGCACCGGTGCATCGCCCGCGAGCGCGGCCCCCTCCTCCAGCGCCGCGAAGGCCGTGGTGTTCAGCACGAGCTGCACCGCATGCTGGCGGCACAAATCCTGCAGGGTGGACAGGCACAGCGGGTCCTTGAGCGAATCGAGCGCCACCGGCAAGGGGTTGAGCCCCTGTCCGGCCAGCGCCAGCGCCAGCGCGTCGAACGCCGCGGTATTGCCCGCCATGAGGTGCGATCGGTAGAACACCAGCGCCACCACCGGCGCGCCCGGCACCCAGGCCGCGCGCAGATCGTCGATGCCGGGCACGGTATGCCCCGCCGGACGCGCCACGCCCAGCGCCGGCGGCACATGCACGGCGGCCTGCGGCAGGCTGCGCGGTGGCAGCGGCGCATCGCCGTGATCCAGCCCATGGAAGGCCACCGCGCGCAGGAACTGCAGCGCATTGCCCGCGCCGCCGGCGCGCAGGTACTGCCACAGCCCATGGCACACCGAAGGGGGCAGCGTGCTGCGCTCCACCAGGTGCGGGTCCTCCTGCAGGTCGCCCGAGAACATGGCCAGTCGCTGCCCCTGCCGGCGCGCGAGCGCGCCGATCTGCTGGATGCCGTAGGGCCAGGCCGATTCGGAACCCAGGTGGTCCACGATCACCACGCGCGCGTGGCGCAGCACTTCATCCAGGTACAGGTCCAGCGACGCGGGCTGGCGCAGGTACAGCAGATTGGCCACCCGCACCGAGGGAAAGCCCGGCTGCGTGCGCGCCAGTTCGGCACAGGCGGCCGAAAGCAGCGCGAGCGTGGTGTCGGCCGAACTGAGCACGACGATGTCCGCCGGGCTCTGGTCCAGGCGGGTGATGACGGTCTCGTCCTCGACGAAGCCGCCCGGGCGGGTGCTCAGCAGGTGCATGCGGGCGGGCCGGGCCGGACTATCGCGCCCGCATCAGGCGGCCACGCCGTCGAGCCCGGCACGCAGCGCGGTGGCATCCAGCGCTTGGCCGATGAACACCAGCCGCGTGCGGCGGTCCTCACCCTCGCGCCATGCGCGGTCGAAGTGGTGATCCAGGCGCCGGCCCACGCCCTGCAGCAGCCAGCGCATGGGCTTTCCCGGAATGGCGGCGAAGCCCTTCACGCGCAGGATGGCGTGCTGCTCCACGAGGCCCGCCAAGGCGGTCAACAGGCGGTCGCGGTCCACGGCCGGCAGATCGATCACGTGCGCGTCGAACTCGTCGTGGTCGTGGTCTTCTTCATGGTCATGGTGGCTCTGGCGCTGGTCGATGGAGGCCTCGGACGCCTTGGACAGGCCCAGCAGCACATCCAGCGGCAGGCGGCCCTGCTCGGACTGCACCACCTTCACGGACGAGGGAATCTCCTCGCGCACCAGCGCCTGCACGCGGGCCAACGCATCGGCGTCCACCAGGTCGGTCTTGTTGAGCACGACCAGGTCCGCGGCGGAGAGCTGGTCCTCGAACAATTCATGCAGCGGCGACTCGTGGTCGAGATTGGGGTCCGCGCGGCGCAGGGCATCCACGGCCTGGGGGTTGGCGGCGAACTGGCCGCTGGCAGCGGCCGGCGTGTCCACCACCGTCACCACCGCATCCACGGTGAACACGTTGGCGATCTCCGGCCACTGGAAGGCCTGCACCAGCGGCTTGGGAAGGGCCAGGCCCGAGGTCTCGATGAGCACCGCATCGATCTGGTCGCGCCGCTCGGCCAGCAGCTTCATCACCGGGAAAAACTCTTCCTGCACCGTGCAGCACATGCAACCGTTGGCCAGTTCGTAGAGCGCGCCTTCGCGCTCGTTGCCCGCGTCGTCGCAGCCGATGCCGCAGCCCTTGAGGATCTCGCCGTCGATGCCGAGTTCGCCGAACTCGTTGACGATCACCGCGATGCGGCGGCCGTCGGCGTTGTCGAGGATGTGGCGCAGCAGCGTGGTCTTGCCGCTGCCCAGGAAACCGGTGACGATGGTGGCGGGAATCTTGGACGTTTGCATATCGGTTCTTTCGGTGCCGCAGACGGCGGAACTGCGGAATTATCCGGGAACCCGCCGAGCCGTCTCCCGCGGGACAGGCGGCGCGGCCTGCACACCTCCCAAAGTGGAGCCTGCACCATAATCGTGACCCTGTGCCCTGCGGCGACGGGGCGTGCTGACAGACATGCGGACCGCCCCCCGGCGGCACGGCCCTTTCGCCCGTCCCCTGCTCCACACCGAATCCATGAACCCTGAAGCCCACAACATCTGGCGTGCACCGCGCTGGGCCCTGGCCGTCCTGCTGGCACTGCTGGGCATGCTGGGCCCTTTTTCGATCGATACCTACATCCCCGCGTTCTCGGGGATCGCCGCCGCGCTGGGCGCCTCGCCAGTGGAAATGCAGCAGACGCTGTCGGCCTACCTATTCGGCTTCGCCTTCATGACGCTGTTCCACGGAGCGCTGTCGGACAGCTTCGGGCGCAGGCCCGTGGTGTTGTGGGGCATTGCCGTGTTCACCCTGGCGTCGGCCGGCTGCGCCCTGTCGGAGAGCATCGGCCAGTTGGTCATCTTCCGCGCGCTGCAGGGCCTCTCGGCAGGTGCCGGCATCGTGGTGTCGCGTGCGGTGATCCGCGACATGTTCCCGCCCGCCCAGGCGCAGCAGGTGATGAGCCAGGTCACCATCTATTTCGGCGTGGCACCGGCCATCGCGCCCATCATCGGCGGCTGGCTGTTCGTGCACGCGGGGTGGCACAGTGTGTTCTGGTTCCTGACCGGCGTCGGCGCGACGCTCTGGCTGGCCAACTACCGCCTGCTGCCGGAAACGCTGCATGCCGAGCAGCGCCAGCCCTTCAATGCGCGGCACTTGCTGCGCGGCTACTGGGAGCTGGGCTCGAGCCCCCGCTTCCTGCTGCTGGCACTGGCCAGCGGCGTGCCGTTCAACGGCATGTTCCTGTACGTGCTGGCGGCGCCGGCCTTCCTGGGCGACCACTTGGGGCTGGCTCCCACGCATTTCTTCTGGTTCTTCGTGCTGACGATCTCGGGCATCATGGGCGGCGCCTGGCTCAGCGGGCGGCTGGCAGGGCGCATCGCGCCCAAGCGGCAGATCCGCCACGGCTTTCTGATCATGTTCTCGATGTCCATCCTGAACCTGCTGGCGAACTGGCTGTTCAAGGCACACGTTTCCTGGGCATTGCTGCCCATCGCCGTGTTCGCGTTCGGCTGGGCGCTCATGGTGCCCGTGGTCACCCTGCTGGTGCTGGACCTGCATCCGGAGCGGCGCGGCATGGCCTCTTCGCTGCAGGCCTTCGTGGGGTCGTCCGCCAACGGGCTGGTGGCCGGGGTGGTCGCCCCCCTGGTCATGCATTCCACGCTGTGGCTGGCCGGTGCCTCACTGGGAATGATGTGCGTGGGGCTGGGAGCCTGGGTTTACCTGCACCACCGTTGGCCGGACGTCGGCCGCACCGCATCGGCGGGCTGACCCCGGATCGTTCACGCCCCACCCCAGCGCGGCGCCAGCCTTCGCCTCAATTGCTGCCCCGGCGGCGATCCGTCTCGCGGGCTTGGTAGTAGCGCATCTTCTCGGCGTACATGGCCTGGTCCGCCCGGTTCACCGCGGCCTCCAGCTGGTCGCCCGAAGAGGCACTCGAGATTCCCATGGACAGGCTCAGCGGCCGGCCGGGATAGAACTGGTTGTTCAGGTCCAGCAGCGAGTTGATGCGTTCCATGAGGGAATGCGCACCCCGTTCGTCGGTCGCAGGCATCAGCACGGTGAACTCGTCACCGCCGATGCGCGCGGCGCATGCCGGCGCATCCACGGCCTTGGCCAGCACCTCGCCCACGCGGCGCAGCATGGCATCGCCGGCCGCATGGCCCTCTTCATCGTTGATCGACTTCAGACCGTTCATGTCGATCACGAGAACGGCCACCGGCCAGGGGCCCTTGCGCGTGAGCCGATTCAGTTCCTCGACATAGAAGGCCCGGTTGCGCAGCTGGGTCAGCACGTCGTGCTTGCCCAGGTATTCCAGGTACGCCTCCGCCTTTTTTCGCGCGGTGATGTCCACCAGCGACAGCAGCACCATGCTCCAGTCGTGCGCATGCTCGGGCAGGATGGCGAATTGCATGTGGATGTTCACGGCATCGCCGGAGAGGGAGTAGTTCACCACCTCGCGCTGCTGAAAGAGCCTGCCGTCCCACAAGTCCAGCAACTGCTCCGCAAAGGACTCCTGCATTTCCCCCCGGAACACCTTGCCGATCCGGTGCAGCAGCATCTCCTTGGACTCGGCCCCGAACATCGACAGGGTTTCCTGATTGACGTCGATCACGCGGATTTCGTGCATGCATCGCACCACGAACTCGGGGTGCACCTTGAGGAAGGTCTTGAAATCGCGGATGCCCTGCGCCCGCACGTCGTCGAGCAGCCGCTTGACCGCGCTGAAGTCCTCCACCCACAGCGACACCGGCGAATTCTCGAAGAGACCGCGCGCATACAGCTCGCTCTCCTTCAGGGCACGGCTTGCCTGGTGCTGCGCGGTGTTGTCCTCCAGGGACACCAGCACGCGACTCCAGTCGTCCTCATGCCCGGGCAGGATGCGTCCGCGAATCTGCACGTCGAGCCGGCGGCCATCGAGCGTGTAGTTGACCGCCTGGTTGGAAAACTCGGTCGCCCCGGACCACAGCTGCAGGATCTCGGGCAAGGCCTGCTCGTGCATGTCGTCGCGAAACACCTGTCCGAGAGAGGCCTCCAGCGTGGCCTGGTCCGGCGCGGCGAACAGCTCCAGCGTCCGCTGGTTCACCTTGATGACCTTGAGGCAATGGCTGTACTGCCGCAGGCAGGAGGGGTCGTTTCGGACGTGCTCGGCGATGTCTTGCACCCCTTCGCTGCGCCAGCGGGCAAAGAGTTGCTTGAGCGCGCTGTAGTCCTCCAGCCAGAGCGACACGGGCGCAAGGTCGAACATGTGTTCGAAGTCCGCGTCCGAAGACGAGGGCAAAGAAGACGGCATCGGGAACCTCCAATCAAGCGGACGATTGTCGGGCAGACGCCGACCGTACCGTTCCATCGTGTGGTCCGCCCATAAAAAAAGCCAACCCCGAAGGGTTGGCTTTTGCAGTCAGCGGCAGTCCGCGCGCCGATCAGCGGGCAGGGCGTGCAGGGCGCTTGCGTGCATCGTGCGGCACGAAAGGCTTGCCGCCGCCGGCTCCGGGCTTCGCGAACGCCGGCTTGCGGGGAGCGAATTCGCCACGGGGGGCGAAATCACCACGCGGAGCGAAGTCGCCGCGCGGAGCGCCGCCTTCGTTGCGGCCACCACCGAAGCCATTGCCACGGGCTGCGTCGCCGAAGCCGGGCTTGCGGCCATAGCCATCGCCATCGCGGCGGGCACCGCCGCCGAAGCCGCGGTCATCGCGCGGAGCGGCATGGCCGCCAGCACCTTGGTAGCCACCACCAGCAGCACGGGGAGCGGGAGCGCCACGGCCACCGAAACCGCTGCGGTCGTTGCCCGCAAAGCCGCCACCAAAACCGCCACGGCCTGCGCCGGCCGGCTTGCGATCGCGCGAGAAGCCGTCACGGCTCTCGTAGCCACCCTGGCGGCCACGGCCACCGAACTCGGGACGGGCCTGCGGCGCGCGTTGCTGCGGCTCCAGGCCAGGCACCACTTCCGACTTGAACTGCTGCTTGCTGTAGCCTTCGATGTCGAAGATCTTGCGGCGATCGCGGAACTCGGCGAACGTCACCGCCAGGCCGTCGCGGCCTGCACGGCCGGTGCGGCCGATGCGGTGGGTGTAATCCTCAGCCTTCATCGGCAGGCCGTAGTTGAACACGTGCGTGATCGTGGGCACGTCGATGCCGCGGGCAGCGACGTCGGTGGCCACCAGCACCTGCACCTGGCCGCTGCGCAGCGCCATCAGGCGGCGGTTGCGCAAGCCCTGGCTCAGGGCGCCATGCAGCGCCACGGCCGAGAAGCCTTCCTGCTGCAGGTCGTTGGCCAAGCCGTCGCATTCGACTTGCGTGCTGGCGAACACGATGGCCTGGTTGATCGTCGTGTCGCGCAGCCAGTGGTCCAGCAGCTTGCGCTTGTGCTGGGCGTTGTCCGCCCAGAACAGCACCTGCTTGATGTTGGCGTGCTTTTCCTGCGGAGAGTCGATCTGGATCTTCTTGACCGACGCGCCGTTGTCGTGCATCACACGCATGGCCAGTTGCTGGATGCGCGGTGCGAACGTGGCACTGAACATCATGGTCTGCTGGCGCTGGGCGGTCAGCTGGTTCAGTTCGGCCAGATCGTCCGAGAAACCGAGGTCGAGCATGCGATCGGCTTCGTCCACCACCAGGAACTGCACCTGGTCGAGCTTGATCTGCATCGAGCGTTGCAGGTCCAGCAGGCGGCCGGGCGTGGCCACCACGAGGTTGGCGTTCTGCAGCTTGGCGATCTGCAGTTGGTACGGAATGCCGCCCACCACATTGGCCACGCGCAGGCCGCGGCAATGCTTGACCAGTTCGATGGCGTCATGGGCCACTTGCTGGGCCAGTTCGCGGGTGGGGCACAGAATCAGGGCGCCAGGGGCGGCGGCCTTGAAATTGCGGGGGTTGGTCGGGTCCTTGCGCTTGCGCTTGGGGGCCGGCTCGCCACGGGCCAGGGCTTCGGCAACGGAACGGTCGAACTCGTCGCGGGCGGCGGCATCGGCTTCTGCCTGCTGGCGGATCAGCGTGTGCAGCACGGGCAGCAGGAACGCGGCGGTCTTGCCGCTGCCGGTCTGGCTCGAAACCATCAGGTCGATGAACTGGCTGGACTCATCGCCCGAGCCCATGGCCAGAGGAATGGCACGCTCCTGCACACCCGTGGGCTGGGTGTAGCCCAGGTCGGCCACGGCCTGCACCAGCTCGGGTGCTAGGCCCAGACGCACGAAGCCGTTGGGCAACGCGGGTGCCGCGTCTTCCGCCACAGCGGCGGATTCAGTGGATTCGATGGATTCGCCGGCTTCGATCGCGGCCGATTCCAGCGTTTCAACGGCCATGGAAGATTCAGCAGGCGCGAATTCGCCCTGCACTTGCAAAGTGTCGGTCATATTTTTCTCACACGAAGACGGCCGCAGGCGTGGCCTGCGCAGGCTTCGTCAATGGTTAAAAAACATCAACCATCAAACGAAACCAGCGCCAGCATGTTGCTGGGCAGGTGGGCATTAGCGCGGGATCCAGGCTGAAGGTTTTCAGCAGGCCGCAGGCCCAGTGTGTGAAGGGAGATGCACAAACTGCGCGATATTTCCGCGCAGCCGGCGATTATTGCACGGCTGGGGGTTTCCCGCAATGCACTTGGGTTAAAGAACGCGTTAGGCGCTCAAAGCGCCAGCAGGTGAGTGCGATAGTGCGCAAGTTCGTCGATCGATTCGTGCACATCCGCCAGGGCCGTGTGCCGCTGCGCCTTCTTGAAGGAGGTGTAGGCCTCGGGCTTCCAGCGCTTGGCCAATTCCTTGAGGGTACTGACATCCAGGTTGCGGTAATGGAAAAACGTTTCCAGCCGCGGCATGTACCGGACCAGAAAACGGCGGTCCTGCCCGATGCTGTTGCCGCACATGGGCGCCGTGCCCTTCGGCACATAGCGCGAAAGGAATTCGATGATCTGTTGCTCTGCCTCGGCTTCGGTCACCGTGGAGGCGCGCACCTTGTCGATCAGGCCGCTGCGGCCGTGTGTGCCCTTGTTCCATGCGTCCATTCCGTTGAGCAGCGCATCCGACTGATGAATGGCGAACACGGGGCCCTCCACGCGAGGGCTGAGCGTCGGTCCCGTGACCACGACGGCGATCTCCAGCACGCGGTCGGTGTCCGGGTTCAGACCGGTCATTTCGCAGTCGAGCCAGACGAGGTTCTGGTCGGATTTGGGTAGCACAGGCACAGTGGGGTTGGCGATATCGGACATGGCCGGCATTGTCGCCGATGGCCTAAACTCGCCGGACATGCCCACCCCTGCCCCTTCCGCGTTGCTCGCGCCCTCCACCCTTCTCACCCTGCTGTTCGCCGCCTTTCTGGTGGCGGGGCTCGCACTCCGGTTCTGGCTGGCATCGCGCCAGATCCGCCATGTGGCCCGGCACCGCGACGCCGTGCCTGCCCCGTTCGCCGGCCGGATACCACTCGCAGCCCACCAGAAAGCGGCCGACTACACCATCACCAAGGCCCGCTTCGGCCTGCTGGAGATGGCACTGGGCGCCGCGGTGCTGCTGGGCTGGACCCTGCTCGGCGGGCTGGATGCACTGAACCAGTTCCTGCTCGATGCACTGGGTGGCGGCATGGTGCAGCAATTGGCGTTGCTGGCGGCCTTCGCGGCCATCAGCGGGTTGATCGACCTGCCCGCCACGCTCTACCAGACCTTCGTGATCGAACAACGCTTCGGCTTCAACCAGATGACGGCGCGCCTGTGGCTGGCAGACCTGGCCAAGTCCACCTTGATGGGCGCGGCCATCGGCCTGCCCATCGCGGCACTGATCCTGTGGCTCATGGGCGCGGCCGGCCCCCTTTGGTGGCTGTGGGCCTGGGGCGCGTGGATGGGATTCAACCTGCTGCTCATGGTGGTCTATCCGATCTTCATCGCGCCGCTGTTCAACCAATTTCAGCCGCTGGAAGACGAATCCCTCAAGGCCCGCGTCACGGCCCTCATGCAGCGTTGCGGCTTTGCAGCCAAAGGGCTTTTCGTGATGGACGGCAGCCGCCGCAGCGCCCATGCCAACGCCTATTTCACGGGGTTCGGCGCAGCCAAGCGCGTCGTGTTCTACGACACCCTGCTGCGCCAGTTGTCCCCCGGCGAAGTCGAGGCGGTGCTGGCCCATGAACTGGGGCATTTCAAGCACCGCCACATCGTCAAGCGCATCGTGAGCCTTTTCGCGCTGAGCCTCGCGGGCTTTGCACTGCTGGGCTGGCTTTCCACGCAGGGCTGGTTCTACACGGGGCTGGGCGTGCTGCCCAACCTGTCGCTGGAAGGCGTGGCCGGCTCTGCGCCCAACGATGCCCTGGCGCTGCTGTTGTTTTTGCTGGCGGTGCCGGTGTTCACCTTTTTCATTTCCCCATTGTTTGCGCAGCTGTCGCGCCGCCACGAGTTCGAGGCCGACGCTTATGCCGTGGCCCAGACCAATGGCAGCGACCTCGCCACGGCCCTGCTGAAACTTTACGAAGACAATGCCTCCACCCTCACGCCCGATCCCGTGTACGTGAAGTTCTATTACTCGCATCCGCCGGCCACCGAACGGCTGGCGCGCATGCCCAACCTGGCCCCGACACCATGACTTCGATGCTCAAGAAAAAAGACTGGTCCACGCAGACGCGGCGTGCTTTGACGGCGACGGAAATCGTCGCCAAGCTGGCCGACCTCGACGGCTGGAAACTGACAGGCGACGGCGCAGATGTGGCCATCGAAAAGACCTACCGCTTCGCCAACTACTACGAGACCATCTCGTTCATGAACGCCGTGGCCTTCGTCGCCAACGCGCAGGACCATCACCCGGACCTGTCGGTGCACTACAACCGCTGCGTGGTGCGACTGAATACGCATGACGTGAATGGCATCTCGGCGACCGACATCGAATGCGCATCGCGCTTCGATGGCCTGCTCGCCGCATGACCACACCCCTTCCCCGCCATGGCTGAGCGCAGCGCCCTGTTCGACGGCATCGTGGTGGCCAGCCACGGCCGCCATTGCCTGGTCGAATCGCCCGACGGCCAGCGCCGCATTTGCCATCCCCGCGGGAAAAAGAGCCAAGCCGTGGTGGGCGATCACGTCCTTTGGCAGGCCGCGCCAGCCGGCCAGGGGGACGAAGGCACCATCGAGAAGGTCAAGGAGCGCCGCAACCTGTTCTACCGGCAGGACGAAATCCGCACCAAGTCCTTCGCCGCCAACCTGGACCAGGTGCTGATCCTGATCGCCGCCGAACCCGTGTTCTCGGAGAGCCAGCTGGCCCGTGCGCTGATCGCGGCGGAAGCCGAGCGCATCACGCCGATCATCGCGTTGAACAAAAGCGATCTGGTCGAGCCCTTCGCCCGCGCGTGGGAGCGGCTGCTGCCGTACCGCCACATGGGCGGCAGCGCAGCGGACGGCCACCACTATGGCGTGATGCCGCTGTCGCTGTCCGAGTCGGGCGAGGTGGACAAGGCCGCACTGATGGAGCGCCTGTCGGGCAAGACGACCCTGGTGCTCGGCCCCTCGGGCTCGGGCAAGAGCACGCTCATCAACCTGCTGGTGCCGGGCGCCACGGCGCTCACGGGCGAGATCTCCCAAGCGCTCAATTCCGGCAAGCACACCACCACCACCACGACCTGGTACTGGGTGGACTCCGAACGCCGCACCGCCCTGATCGACTCGCCAGGCTTCCAGGAATTTGGCCTGCACCACATCGGACCGGCCGATCTGCCGCGCTACATGCCCGACATCGGCCTGCATGCCCAGGGATGCAAGTTCTACAACTGCACGCACTTGCACGAGCCCGGCTGCGCGGTCATGGCGCAGGTGGACGGACTGCAAGGCGAATCACGCACTGGCGCAGATTCCATCAGCGCAAATCGCTATCAGATTTATAGCAATCTGTTTGCCGAGCTGAGCGAGCACCGGCATTGGTGATGGGACGGAACGGCGGCGCTCAGTCCCGGCACTCGACGTACCACCCCAGATAGTCGCTCCAGGCCGGCTCGTGCTGGGCCTCCAGCACGGGGGGGTCCATGCCCGGCACCGCTTCGGCAGCGCGCCGCGCGGCCTCCAGGGCGTGGTCGGCGCTGGTCACGTAGCAATGCACCGTGCGGGTGCCACCCCGCAGCACGATGTGGCTGCAGATGCCTTGCTGGTACATGGTGGCCGCATTGACCCAGGCGTCCTCGAAATCCTGCGCCTGCTGCAGCGCGGACTTGTCCTGCGCCGGCAGGCTGGCCTGCACGCGCCAGCCCAAGTCTGCGCGGGACACCAAGGCGTTGGCGCTCAGATTGACCTGCACCATGATGGGATCGCCCTGGGCATCCCGCCCCTCCAGCGCGGCCCAGCGCACCGGCTCGGGCGGATAGACCGCCGAGCGGCCCAGGGTCTCACGCCAGAAGGTGTCGATGCGCGAAACGCTGTCATCGAGCGACGCGGGCTCCCAGTCCTCGAAGCCCGCGTCGTCGCTGAGCCCATCCGTGTCGAATTCCACCACCCCGACCTTCACCGAAAAATCGTACTCGCCCAGCATGTGGTCGAGCAAGATGAACGCCATGTGGCGGGCATGGTCCTGCAGGTCCATGGGCACGGGCTTGGAAAACGACAGCGCCAATGCGATGCGTCCATCGATCTGGCCCACGCGCACCAGCAGCTCATGGGTGGCCAGGTCGAATCCGTCCATGCGCATGCCGAAGCCACCAGGCATCCGCTGGCGGAAGGCCTCCACCCGCCATGGCAACTGCGCCGGTGCCTGTGCGGTCAATGCCTGCACGTCCGCAAACCGCTCCGCACTCCCGTGGGCCGTGAAAACCAGCCGGGCCTGGCCTTCCACGGGCCCCTCCTTGCCCGCGCCGGCCACCTCCACCGTAACCCCGGGAACGCAAGGCTCCAGCAGGGCATTGAGGCGCTCCATGAACGGGACGGACTCCAGGCCCTGCAAATCGGCCCGTTCGCCCAGGACCGCCGCCCAGAAGCGGTCCGCGGCGGCGGACATCTCCTGCGTGGAAGGCTCGCCGGAGGGGGATTCAGATTGGTTCATGAACAGTCCTGGTGGCACCTGCTCGGGTACAGGGCATCGGTAACGAACAAGGCCGCGTCAAAGGCGGAGCGACTTCGCCACGAAACTTCAAAAAGAGACCCGGCTCAGCCCAGCAACCGGGCCAGGGTCAGCAGGGCGAGCAGCAGCATCCACACCACCACCGAGCGCCAGACCAGGCCGACCACGCTACGCAGATGCCCCACCTCGGGCTCCCGGCCGGGCGTGACGTCGCTGCTTGCCGCCTCGATATCGCCATCAAAGCCGGCGGGCGAGAGCGGGTCCACCCGCGCCCGCAAAGCTTCTCCGCCCAGGCGCACGTTGATGGCGCCGGACGTGGCCGCCAGCACGACGCCATCGTTGTCGTTGGGAAAGCGCTGCGCATGGAAGCGCCAGCCATCGATGGCCTCTTCGAAACTGCCCACCACGGCGAAGCTGAGGGCCGTCAGGCGGGCGGGCAACCAGTCGATCACGGTCCAGGACCGCGCCGAGGCTCGCTGCAACGAGGCGCTGGCCGGATGCGGGCTGCCAGCCTTCCAGTAGCGCGAGACGAATTCAGCCAGCCGGTAAAGCACCGCACCGGTCGGACCGAGTCCCAACGCGGCCAGCACCGAAAAACAGGCGAGCACGCCGAACACGTGGCGGTGCGCAGCGATGACGGAATACTCAACCACGTGCCGCACGATCTCGCTGCGGGGCAGTTGGCCCACATCCACCTGCTGCCAGGCCGCGAGCCGGGCCCGCGCGCTGTCTTCGTCGCGCTCTTCCAGCGCATCGCGGATGTTGGTGAAATGGTGGCTGAACTGCCGGAACCCCAGGGTGACGTAAAGCACCGCGACATTCCAGACTACCGCCGCCGGCCAGCCCACGCCGTAGAACAGCAGCCAGTGCACTGCCAGCACCGCGATCGAGGGCAACAGCACGGCGAGCGCCCATGCCACCCACCCGTGGTGGGCCTTTCCCGCATCGAAATTGCGGCTGATCGACAGCGCCCAGGCGCGAACGCCCGCATGGATGGGGTTGCTGCGCGCCAGCGGGCGTGCCTGCTCGATCAGCAACGCGAACAGGATGGCAAAGAAACTCATGGGGGGCAATGATAGCGGCCCGGTTCGGTGCCCAGCCGTCGTCGCCACCGGAAAGATCGCCCGATGTCAGGCCAGCATGAAACGGTAGAAATTGCGCAGCATGCCCGCGGTCGCGCCCCAGATGAAGTGCGTCTTGCCGGCGGCATCCTCATAGGGCATGGAAAACCATTCGCGGGTGACCCCTTCCCATTCGAACGCATGGCGCCGGTGGTGCGACGGATCGAGCAGGTAGTCCAGCGGGACCTCGAACACGTCCGCCACTTCGTAGGCATTGGGATTCAGCGTGCAATCGGGCTCCACCAGGGCGACCACCGGCGTGATGCTGAACCCGGTGCCCGTCCTGTACGTGGCCAGTTCCCCCAGCACCTCCACATACCGCCCCTCCAGGCCGACCTCCTCCCAGGCCTCGCGCAGCGCCGTGGCGGCAGGGTTGGCATCTTCCGGGTCGGCGCTGCCGCCGGGAAAGGCCACCTGGCCGGAGTGCGTGGACAGGTGCACGGTGCGCTCGGTGAGCAGCACCGTCGCGCGCTCGCGCATCACGATCGGGATCAGCACGGCGGCATGGCGCAACGGCCGGTCGGTGAAGGCACGCTCATGCACGACCTCTGGCACCCACGCCGGCGCCGAGGCGAAGCGCAGCCGCAGCGCTTGCGCCGTTTGCGCCGCAGCAGGAACGCGGGGGAGATGGGCGTCCACCCCTAGCACGGGCACGCGGCGCGGATCGAACTGTGGCAGCGAAGACAGCGGAGCGATCACCGAAGGCATGGAAGGTGAAGGAGGCGAAGAATCTGGCGGCGTCATTGGAGTGGGCCTGGTCGGCCAAGCGGCCAAAGAAAAAGCCGCTACGGCTTGCGCTGTAGCGGCTTCGGGGCAGTGCGCAAGGCGCCTTATGCGGCTGCGACCGGCGCGGCCTTGACACGCGAAGGCAGTTTTTCCTTGATACGTGCCGACTTGCCGCTGCGTTCACGCAGGTAGTACAGCTTGGCACGGCGCACGTCGCCACGGCGCTTGACTTCGATGTTGGCGATCAGGGGGCTGTACGTCTGGAACGTGCGCTCCACGCCTTCGCCGCTGGAGATCTTGCGCACCGTGAAGCCGCTGTTCAGGCCGCGATTGCGCTTGGCAATCACCACGCCTTCGTAGGCCTGCACGCGCTTGCGGGTACCTTCCACCACGTTCACGCTCACGATGACCGTATCGCCAGGGGCGAATTCGGGAATGGTCTTGTTCAAGCGGGCGATTTCTTCCTGCTCGAGAGTCTGGATCAGATTCATGTTTGCATCCAACGATCATGTCCGCGCCAAGATTGGCAAGCGTCGGGATTGACGTGGGGTGCTTTCGCAGCAAAGGCGAAAGCGGCCGGCCAGAGGATCGAAAAGCCCGCGATTATAGCAAGTTGCCGTTCTTTGCCAAAACGGCCTCGTCCGCCTTGCCCAAAAGCCCCTGTGCGCGCGCCGCGTCAATGAGTTCGGGACGGTGCTGCGCGGTGATCGACAGGCGCTGATCCCGGCGCCAGCGCTCGATCTGCACATGGTGGCCCGAGAGCAGCGGTGCAGGAACCCGCAGGCCCTCCCACTCTTCGGGCCGGGTGTAGTGGGGGCAGTCCAGCAAGCCGTCGAGCGCCTCGTTGAAGCTGTCGAACTGGTGGCTCCCCTCATCGTTCAGCACGCCAGGCTGCAGGCGTGCCACGGCGTCCAGCAGGGCCATGGCCGGGATCTCGCCGCCCGACAGAACGAAATCGCCCAGGCTGAGCTGCATCTGCACGTGCGCGTCGATGAAGCGCTGGTCGATGCCCTCATACCGCCCGCACAGCAAAATGGCGCCCGCGCTGCCGGACCAGCGCGTCACGCCCGCGTGATCGAGCACCTGCCCGATCGGCGAAAACAGCACCACCGGGGCCGCCTGCCCCGCCGCCTCGGCCCGGTCGGCCCGGATGGCCGCCAGGCACCGCGACAAGGGCTCGGCCATCATCACCATGCCGGGGCCGCCCCCAAAGGGCCGATCGTCCACCCGGCGGTAGTTGCCTTCGGCGTGATCACGCGGGTTCCACAGCCGCACCTCGACCTGACCCGACGCATACGCGCGCCGCGTCACCCCGCTGGCCAGAAACGGCGCGAACAGCTCGGGAAACAGGGTGATGACGTCGAAACGCATGGGCAGAGGGGGCCAGGGCCGCAGAAGGTATGGCGGCGCGGCCGTCCTTCAATCGGTCGGTCGATCCATCAGTAGTCGGGTTGCCAATCGACCGTGATGCGGCGCTCGGCCAGCTCCACCTTGTCGACGAAGGCCGAGACGAAGGGAATCATGCGCTCCTGCGCCTTGCCCTCGTGTTCGTAGGCCAGCACCAGCGTGGTCTGCGGGCCGGTGGAGAGCAGCTCGCGCACCGTGCCGAGGTCCACGCCCTCGCGGTTGACGACCGCCAGGCCGATCAGGTCGACCCAGTAGTACTCGTCCTCGGCGGCGGTGGGAAAGCTAGAGCGGGGCACGAAGATGCGCGCGCCGCGCAGCGCCTCCGCCGCATCGCGATCGTCCACGCCCTGGGCAGTGGCGACCACCGTATCGGAATGCTCCCGCGCCTGCTTCACCGCCAGCACCACCGTGCCCTCGAAAAAGCTCTTGGCGCCCTTTTCGCTAGGCTGCAGAAACCAGCGCTTGGAGGAAAACAGCGCTTCCGGATCGGCGCTGTAAGGCAGCACCTTGAACCAGCCCTTCACACCCCAGGCATCGGCAATGCGGCCGATCTCCACCGCATCGGACGGCAATTCGGCAGGCTCAAGAACGGGCAGATTGGGCATGGTGTGCAACGGGGTTTCGGAAATGAAAAAAGGCGGGGCCCGTCAGAAAAACCAACGGAACCCGCCTTTTGTCCGGAGGACGCGGATCAGGCAGCCTTCTTGGCGGCCTGCTTGATCAGACGGTCCACGGTGGGCGACGACTGGGCGCCGACGCTCTTCCAGTAGGTCAGACGGTCTTGCGCAATGCGCAGACCTTCTTCGCTTTCCTTGGCCGTGGGGTTGTAGAAACCCAGGCGCTCGATGAATCGGCCATCGCGGCGCACACGCTTGTCGGCCACGACGATGTTGAAAAACGGACGACCTTTGGAGCCGCCGCGGGAGAGTCGAATAACGACCATAATGAATCCTTCGGGTGGTCGCAGCGTAAAGCTGCATGGTTTTTTGCTGCGTTTGAGACACGCGACATGGCCACCCGGCCAGCGACACGCTGCAAAGCCCGCGATTATAGCCACTTCACCCCACATGCCCACCATCCGCGACAGCCGCAGCGAAGATATCGCTGCCATCACCGCCATTTACCAACACCACGTCCTGCACGGCACCGGCACCTTCGAGGTGGACCCACCGACCGAAACCGACATGGCCGCCCGCCGCGCCGACGTGCTGGCCCGGGGCCTGCCCTACATCGTGGCGGAAAAGGATGGCCAGGTTCTCGGCTTCGCCTACGCCAACTGGTTCAAGCCCCGCCCGGCCTACCGCTTCTCGGCGGAAGACTCCATCTATGTCGCCGACACCGCCCGGGGCATGGGATTGGGCCGCAAGCTGCTCGATGCGCTGGCGCAGCAGGCGGAGGCGGCGGGGGTGCGCAAGCTGCTCGCGGTGATCGGCGATTCCGCCAATGCCGGCTCCATCGGGGTGCACCGTGCTGCCGGCTTCACCGAGATCGGCGTGATGCGCTCGGTGGGCTGGAAGTTCGGCGCCTGGCGCGACATCGTGCTGATGGAAAAGACCCTGGGCGCGGGCGACACCACGTCGCCGGAATGAGCCCCTCATGAAAAACAAGACCGTCGCCGCCTGGCTGGCCTTCGTCGGCGGCCCCCTGGGGCTGCACCGCTTCTATCTGCACGGCCTGTCGGACATGCTGGGCTGGCTCCTGCCCATTCCCACGGCGCTGGGCATCTACGGCATCCAGCGCGTCCAGGCGATGGGGCAGGACGACCACGCCAGTTGGCTGCTCATCCCGCTGCTGGGCTTCACCATCGCAGGCTGCGCGCTGCGCGCCATCCTCTACGGACTGATGACGCCCGAGCAATGGAACGCCCGCTTCAACCCGGCCGCGGCGCCGGACGCCGCCCCGGGGCGCACGCATTGGTTCACGATCTTCGCCATCGCCCTGTCGCTCCTGGTGGGCACCGCGGTGCTGATGGCCAGCCTGGCCTTCAGCTTCCAGCGCTACTTCGAATACCAGATCGAAGAGGCCCGCAAGATCTCCCAGTGAAGGCATTGGGCATTGAATGTGCCCAACGCCCTAGGAAATCATGCGGTGCCAGCTATAAAAATAATAGCAAACGTCCCCTGGGTCGCGATCAGTAGAGCTGCAGGCTGACCCAGTAGGCGATGGCCGCCACGAACGCGCTGGCCGGAATCGTCAGGATCCACGCCCAGACGATGTTGCCCGCCACGCCCCAGCGCACGGCGCTGGCGCGCTGGGTGGAGCCCACGCCGACGATGGCGCCCGTGATGGTGTGGGTGGTGGACACCGGAATGCCCAGCGCCGTGGCGACGAACAGCGTCATCGCCCCGCCTGTCTCGGCACAGAACCCGCCCACGGGCTTGAGCTTGGTGATTCGCTGGCCCATGGTCTTGACGATGCGCCAGCCGCCGAACATGGTGCCCAGCCCGATGGCCAGGTAGCAGGACACGATGGTCCAGGTGGGCGGCGAGGCGTCGGATGCCGAAGCGTAGCCCGTGGCGATCAGCAGCAGCCAGATGATGCCGATGGTCTTTTGCGCATCGTTGCCGCCATGTCCCAGGCTGTACGCGCCCGCGGACAACAGCTGCAGCCGACGGAACCACTTGTCCACCTTGTTCGGGCGCGCGCGGCGGAAGATCCACGCCACCGCCACCATCATCAGCGAGCCCAGCAGAAAGCCGAGCAGCGGCGAGACGAAGATGAACGCCACCGTCTTCAGGATGCCGGCCGAGATCAGCGCCCCCGCGCCCGCCTTGGCGATGACCGCGCCCACGATGCCACCGATCAGCGCGTGCGACGAGCTGCTCGGAATGCCGTAGTACCAGGTGATGACGTTCCAGGTGATGGCGCCCACCAGGGCCCCGAAGATCACGTGCGTGTCCACCACGCCGGGCTGCACGATGCCCTTGCCGATGGTGGCGGCCACGCTCAGGTGGAAGATGAAGATGGCGATGACGTTGAAGAACGCGGCGAAGAGGACGGCCTGCGTCGGCTTGAGCACCCCGGTGGAGACCACGGTGGCAATCGAGTTGGCGGCGTCGTGAAACCCGTTCATGAAGTCGAACAGGATGGCCAGCGCCACCAGCAGCATCACGACCCACAGGGCGGTTTGGACGGTTTCCATGCGTAGAGAGCTTGTATTTCTTCTGGCAGGCCGGGATCAGGAGTTCTCGAGGATGATGCCCTCGATGTGGTTCGCCACGTCTTCGCACTTGTCGGTGATCGTCTCGAGCAGTTCGTAGATCGCCTTGAGCTTGAGCACCTCGCGCACGTCGGGCTCTTCGCGGAACAGTTTGCTCATGGCGCTGCGCATCACGCGGTCGGCGTCGCCCTCCAGGCGGTCGATTTCCTCGCAGGTCTTGAGCGCGGCCTCGGCCACGGCCGGATCGGCGATCTTCTCCAGCAGCTTGACCGCGTCGCGCACGCGTTCGCAGCACTTGAGGCTGATGTCGGTCAGGCGGGTGATCTCTTCGGTCATGTGGCGCACGTCGTACAGCGCCATGGTTTCGGCCGAGTCCTGGATCAGGTCGGCCACGTCGTCCATCGTGTTGATGAGCGAATGGATCTGTTCGCGGTCGATGGGGGTGATGAAGGTCTTGTGCAGCGAGCGGTTGACCTCGTGGGTCACGCGGTCGGCGGCGCGCTCGGCGTTGTCCACGTCCTGGTTGTACTTGTCGCGCAGGTGGGGATCGTTGTAGTTGGCCACCAACTGCGAAAACGCGCGGGCGGCCTCGACGATGCGGTCAGCATGCTGATTGAACATCTCGAAAAAATTGCCCTCGCGGGGCAACAGCTTTCCAAAAAACATGCGGACTCCTGAACAGACGGACCCATCGCCCACGGTCGCCACGGATGTGACAGGACGATGACACTTTTGCGAAAGGCGCGAGTTTAACCGCGCCGTTTGCATGCACTCCGGCCCATCGTGTGCCGACGGGCGGCGGCGGGCGTGTCAGGCAACTCCTACAAACATCGCGCCGCGCTGCCCACATGACCCTGGCGAGGCGCGGCTTACATTGAATCGGCAGTCTTTGATCCGCCCTCTTTCAGACGCTCAGACGCAACCGCCTCTTTCATCGCCATGCCAAAGGATTTCCCCATGAAACACACGCTTCGCGTTCTTCCGTGCGTTCTCGCGCTTGCGTTCGGTGCCGTCACCGCCCACGCGCAGACGGCCAATCGCGCCTCCAACCGCGACTCGTTCATTCCCAGCACGCAGCAAGGCTACGTCGGCCTGAGCGGCGGCCAGTCCAAATACGATCTGCGCAGCGGCACGGGCGGCTTCGCGTTCGACGACAACGACACCGCCTGGAAAATCTACACCGGCGGCTATTTCAACCAGAACTTCGGCATCGAGTTCGGCTATCTGAACTTCGGCAACGCCACCCGCGTGGGCGGCGAGACCAAGGCGCAGGGCCTGAACCTCAGCCTGGTCGGCCGCCTGCCGCTCAGCGAGCAGTTCGACGTGTTCGGCAAGGTCGGTACCACCTACGGCCGCACCAAGACCTCGGGCAACCCTGGTTTCGGCGTGACGACCGGCGACGACAACGGCTTCGGACTCTCGTATGGCGCCGGCGTGCGCTGGGCGTTCAACCCGCAGTGGGCGGCAGTGGTCGAATGGGAGCGCCACCGCCTGAACTTCGCCGACGGCAAGTCCGATGTGGACATGACCACGGTGGGCGTGCAGTACCGCTACTGAGCGCGCAGGTACGCGCGCGTACCCCCAACAAAAAGGGCCCTTCGCAGGGCCCTTTTTTCGTGCGCTTCACGCGCTTTCATCCCGATTCCAGACGCCGGCCTTCGTGCGCCGCTTGGCAGCGCATGGAGGCAGCGGTGGAGGGGGATCACTCGCCCAGGTAGGCGGCGCGCACGCGCGGGTCGCTCAGCAGCTGCTGGCCGGGGCCCGTCATGGTGATGAGGCCCGACTCCATCACGTAGCCACGGTCGGCCAGCGCCAGCGCGCGGCTGGCGTTCTGCTCCACCAGGACGATGGTCACGCCCAGGGCGTACACGTCGCGCACCACCTCGAAGATCTTGTCCACCATGATGGGCGACAGGCCCATGGAGGGCTCGTCCAGCAGCAGCACCTTGGGCTGGCTCATCAGCGCGCGGCCCATGGCCAGCATCTGCTGTTCGCCGCCCGACATGGTGCCGGCCAGTTGGTCCTTGCGCTCGCGCAGGCGCGGGAAGATGGTGAACATCTTCTCGATGTCGGCTGCGATGCCGGCCTTGTCGTTGCGGATGTAAGCGCCCATCTGCAGGTTCTCGGTGATGGTCATGCGTGCGAACACGCCACGGCCTTCCGGCACCATCACGAGGCCCTTCTTCACCAGGTCCCAGGCGCCCTGCCCCCGGATGCTCTTGCCCAGGTACTCGATGTCGCCATCGGCGAACGGCAGCGTGCCCGTGATGGCCTTCATGGTGGTCGTCTTGCCGGCGCCGTTGGAGCCGATCAGCGACACCAGCTCTCCCTCGCGCACCTCGAAGTCCACACCCTTCACGGCCTGGATACCGCCGTATGCCACCTTCAGGCCCGAGACCTTGAGCAACACGTTGTTGGATTTTTCGGCCATTCTCAATGTCCTCCGGTGCCCAGGTAGGCCTCAATCACTTTTTCGTTCTTCTGCACGGTGGCAGGCGTGCCTTCGGCGATCTGCTTGCCGTAGTCGAGCACCGTGACGCGGTCGCACAGGCCCATCACCAGCTTCACGTCGTGCTCGATGAGCAAGATGGTGCGGTTGTCGTTGCGGATGCGGTCGATCAGCTCGCGCAACTGCACCTTCTCGGTCGCGTTCATGCCGGCGGCCGGCTCGTCGAGCGCGATCAGCTGCGGGTCGGTGGCCAGGGCGCGGGCGATCTCCAGGCGGCGCTGGTCGCCGTAGCTCAGGGTGCGCGCCTTGTAGTCGGCGAACTTGCCGATGCCCACGTAGTCGAGCAGCTCCTGCGCCCGGCGGGCGATCGCGGCCTCTTCTTCCTTGAAGCCCTTGGTGCGCAGCACGGCGCCCAGCAGCCCCGACTTGGTGCGGATGTGCCGCCCCACCATCACGTTCTCCAGTGCCGTCATTTCGGCGAAGAGGCGGATGTTCTGGAACGTGCGGGCGATGCCCGCCTTGGCCACTTCGTGCACGGCCGTGGGCTGGTAGGGCTTGCCTGCCAGCTCGAAGCTGCCGCTGTCGGGCGTGTAAAGACCGGTGATCACGTTGAAGAACGTGGTCTTGCCGGCGCCGTTGGGACCGATCAGGCCGTAGACCTGACCCCGTTCAATGGTGATGCCGACGTCGGACAGGGCTTGCAAGCCGCCGAAGCGCTTGGAAATGCCGGCGACCTTCAGCACCACATCGTTGGATTTCTCTGCCATTTCTAACTTTCAGTGCTGTTCAGGTCTTTTGCGTCAGGCTCTTGCCATGGTCGGGCGCGGGCCACAGGCCGCGGGGACGCAGCAGCATGATGATGATCATGGCCAGCGCGATCAGCAGCTGGCGCAGGATGGCGGAGTCGAGGCGGCCGTCCGTCATGGCCTGCAGCGGACCGGCCACGTAGCGCAGCACTTCCGGCAGGGCCGACAGGAGCACGGCGCCCAGGATCACGCCGGGGATGTGGCCGATGCCGCCCAGCACCACCATGGCGACGATCATGACCGACTCCATCAGGCTGAACGATTCGGGCGACACGAAGCCCTGGAAGGCACCGAACATGGCGCCGGACACGCCGCCGAACGAAGCGCCCATGCCGAAGGCCAGCAGCTTCATGTTGCGGGTGTTGATGCCCATGGCCTTGGCGGCGATCTCGTCTTCGCGGATGGCCATCCAGGCGCGGCCGATGCGCGAGTCCTGCAGGCGATAGCAGATGATGACGCTCAGCACCACCAGCACCAGGAACAGGTAGTAATACAGCGTGACCGACGAGATGTCGAACCCGAACACTTCCAGGCGCTTGCCCAGGTCCAGCCCGAAGACCTTCACCGAATCGATCTGCCCGATGCCCTTGGGGCCGTTGGTCAGGTTGACGGGGTGGTCCAGGTTGTTCAGGAAGATACGGATGATCTCGCCGAAACCCAGAGTCACGATGGCCAGGTAGTCCCCGCGCAGCTTGAGCGTGGGGGCCCCGAGCACCGCCCCGAAGATCGCGGCCACCAGCGCCGCGAGCGGTATGACCAGCCACAGCGACGTGTGCAGCCCGTTGGGGAACATGGCCGCGAACGACGCGAAGGTCTCCGACAGGTGGGGCGATGCCATCAGCGCGAACAGGTAGGCGCCGACGGCGTAGAACGCCACGTAACCCAGGTCCAGCAGGCCGGCGTAGCCCACCACGATGTTCAGGCCCAGGGCCAGCAGCACGTAGAGCAGCGCCAGGTCGGCGATGCGCACCCAGGCGTTGCCGAAGTACTGCAGCATGAAAGGAAGCAGCAGCAGCGCGATGCCGCCGACGATCCACTGTGCGGTTTTGTTTTGCTTCATGACAATGGGTTCCTCAGGCGCGATCGGCCACACGCTCGCCCAGCAGGCCCGAGGGGCGCAGCGTGAGGATGATGATGAGCACGATGAATGCAAAGATGTCGGTGTAGTGGCTGCCCAGCAGGCCGCCTGTGAGGGTGCCGATGTAGCCCGAGCCGATGGCCTCGATCAGGCCCAGCAGGATGCCGCCCACCACCGCGCCGGCCAGGTTGCCGATGCCGCCGAACACCGCGGCCGTGAAGGCCTTGAGGCCGGGCAGAAAGCCCATGGTGTGCTGCGCGGTGCCGTAGTTGGAGGCATACATGATGCCGGCGATGGCCGCCAGGATGGCGCCGATGATGAAGGTCGCCGAGATCACCATGTCGGGTTTCACGCCCATCAGGGAGGCCACGCGGGGGTTTTCCGCAGTGGCGCGCATGGCGCGGCCGAGCTTGGTGTAGTTCACCAGATACACCAGCGAAGCCAGTGCGACCACCGTCACGCTCAGGATCAGCACCTGGGTGGAGGTGATCACCGCGCCGCCGACCTGGAACGGGGTCGTGGGCAGCAGGGTGGGATACGGCTTGTAGTTCGGCTTCCAGATGATCATGGCCAGCGTCTGCAGCAGGATCGACATCCCGATGGCGGTGATCAGGGGCGCCAGGCGCGGACTGCTGCGCAGCGGCTTGTAGGCGACCTTTTCGATGACGAAGTTCAGCGCCGCGGCGACAACGCAGGCGATCAGGGTGGCCAGGAGAAGGATGATCCAGCCCGGTGCCCCGGGCATGGCCTCTTGCATCAGGCCAATGCAACTCCAACTGGTGAGAGCGCCGATCATCAGCACTTCCCCATGGGCAAAATTAATCAGCTGAATAATGCCGTACACCATCGTGTAGCCCAAGGCTATCAAGGCGTACATGCTGCCGAGAACCAGACCGTTGATGATCTGCTGCAGCAAGATGTCCATAAAAAAAGTCCTTCGTGTTTGTAACGCGCGCACTTCGCAAGCCAAGATCGGCAGTGCCTTGTGAGCCCCCAATGCCACCTAGCAAAAAACCCGCCAGGAGCAAAGCTGTGCGGGTTTGGTGGACGGGATTGTAGCCAGTCGAAACCGTGCGCCTTTAGCACGTTTGGCGGGGTTTTCCCTTGGACTCGGGCGCCATCAGCGGGGCGACGTCACCATTAGCCGGGGTGATGCAGCCGAGGGATTGGCCCGGGTGGCTTATACGGTTCAGCAGCCGCTGACCACCCCGCCCGAGGGGGCGGCCGGTGGGCCGGGCGGAGATACTGCCCGGCGATGGACCCGGGGTGCGCAGCCTCGCAGCGCCCTCCCCTTCCCCCTCAATCCTTGGCCGCGTCCTGGTCCAGCTGGCGCAACTGGGCCAGCTTGTCGGCGATCTTGGCCTCCAGCCCGCGGGGCACCGGCTGGTACCAGCCGGGCTCGGGCATGTCCTCGGGCAGGTAGGTCTCGCCCGCCGCGTAGCCGCCGGGCTCGTCGTGGGCGTAGCGGTAGGCCTTGCCGTGGCCCAGTTCCTTCATCAGCTTGGTGGGCGCGTTGCGCAGGTGGTTGGGCACCTCGCGCGACTTGTCCTTCTTGATGAACGCCTTGGCCTGGTTGTAGGCCATGTAGCCGGCGTTGCTCTTGGGCGCCACGGCCAGGTAGATCACGGCCTGGGCCAGCGCCAGTTCGCCCTCGGGCGAGCCCAGGCGCTCGTAGGTGAGCGCCGCGTCGTTGGCGATCTGCATGGCGCGCGGATCGGCCAGGCCGATGTCCTCCCAGGCCATGCGCACGATGCGGCGCGCGAGGTATTTCGCATCCGCTCCCCCATCCAGCATGCGGCTGAGCCAGTACAGCGCCGCGTCGGGATGCGATCCGCGCACGGATTTGTGCAGCGCCGAGATCTGGTCGTAGAAGTTGTCGCCGCCCTTGTCGAAGCGGCGCGCGTTGAGGGTGAGCGCGCTCTCCAGGAAAGCGGCGTCCACCTGCTGCACCCCGGCGGCGCGCGCGGCGGTGTCGGTCTGCTCGACCAGGTTGAGCAGGCGCCGCGCATCACCGTCGGCATAGCCCACGAGCGTGTCCACCGCCGCGTCGTCCAGCTGCAGGTGGGTGAGCACCTTGTCCTGCGCCCGGCGCACGAGCTGCTTCAGTTCGTCGTCGGTCAGCACCTGCAGCACATACACCTGGGCACGCGAGAGCAATGCCGAATTGACCTCGAACGACGGGTTCTCGGTGGTCGCGCCCACGAAGGTCACCAGGCCCGACTCCACGAACGGCAGCAGGCCGTCCTGCTGGCTCTTGTTGAAGCGGTGGATCTCGTCCACGAACAGGATGGTCTTCTTGCCCAGCGCCAGATTGTGTTCGGCCTGCTCCATCGAGGCGCGGATTTCCTTCACGCCCGAGAACACCGCCGACAGGGCGATGAATTCATAGCCGAACGCGCTCGCCGTGAGCCGCGCCAGCGTGGTCTTGCCCACGCCGGGCGGGCCCCAGAGGATCATCGAATGCGGCTTGCCCGACTCGAACGCCAGCCGCAGCGGCCGGCCTGCACCGATCAGGTGCGACTGGCCGATGACCTCGTCCAGGCTGGCCGGGCGCAGGGCCTCCGCGAGCGGCGCGGTGGGGGCGGAGGAAAAGAGATCGGCCATGGGCTTGGGGGTCAATGGGTAGGCTCAGTGAATAAATGAACGCGGAGGGAGCAAAAGACCCAGGGCCAACGCCAACGGGCCAGGCACCGGGTGACGCGGGAAGACGCTCGGCAGGCAGGCAGCACGGCACCGCGACGCCCGATTATTCTCCGTCCCCCTGCGGGGCGCTTCGCCCCCCTGGGCCTGCGGGAATTTCCCGCACAATGCCGCGGCGCCCGTTTCGATTCGGAAACCCAAGGAGGAGATCCCCCATGTCCATCGCCGCCAATGCCGTCGTCGCCCTGATCGCCCTGCTCCACGTCTACATCCTGGTGCTGGAGATGTTCCTGTGGGACAAGCCCGCTGGCCTGCGCGCCTTCGGGCAGAGCGCGGAACGGGCCGCCGCCACCAAGGTGCTGGCGGCCAACCAGGGGCTCTACAACGGCTTCCTCGCGGCGGGCCTGTTCTGGGGCCTGTGGCTGGGCGGCGCCGGCCTGGGCGTGAAGGTGTTCTTCCTGCTGTGCGTGCTGGTGGCCGGCGTGTTCGGCGCTGCCACGGCGTCCCGCAAGATCCTGTTCATCCAGGCCATTCCGGCCGCCGTGGGCCTGGCCCTGGTGCTGCTGGCCTGATCCGGCGCGCTGCGGCGCCAGGGCGCATGCCATGTATCAAAATGGCCGCCAGCGCAATCAGTACTAGGGCATTACGCTACAAATACGATAGCAAAAAGACTTTTAACCGGTCACTGCTTGACCACGTCCGCGCCCGCTGGCGGCTTGAAGTCGAACGTCGAGGCCGGCAGCGAGGCGCTCGACTGCACGTTGGTGAAGCGGATGGCCGAGCGCTGGCCGAAGCTGTCCAGGATGTCGAGCGCCGCGAGCCGTTCGCCCTGGAAGCCCACGCGCACGCTCTTGAGTTGCCCGTCCTTGGCCTTCGGCGTGGCCAGCACCCACTGCAGTCCGTCCTGCTCGGGCTGCGACTCCAGAGTGAAGTCGGCGCGCAGCGCCTGCAGGTCGGGCGCCGAGGCCAGCAGCGCTGCCGGCGTGGTGCCCAGGGCCTGGGCCTGCGCGCGCTGGGTGACCTGATTCAGGTCGGCGTCGTAGAGCCACAGCGTCTTGCCGTCGGCCACGATGGTCTGCTCGAAGGGCTTTTGGTAGGTGAAGCGAAAACGCCCGGGGCGCTGGAATTCGAAGGTGCCGCTGGACGTCTTGGTCCGCGCCGCCTCGCCGTCCTTCGGGGGGGCGGTGACGGTCTGCGTGAAATCGGCACGGCCGGCGGCCGCACCCTTCATGAAGGACTCGAGGCTTTTGAGGCCGTCGGCGCTGGCGCACTGGGCAGCGGCCGCGATCAGGGCGGTGAGGATGATTTTTTTCATGGGTTCTCGGTATCTGAGGCCGGGTGCCGGCTTTTCCAGGGCCGCCGGCTCATTCGCCGCCGCCGCGGGCAGGCACCAGCACTTCGCGCTGGCCGCTGGTGGTGAGGCCGCTCACGAGGCCCGCCTTCTCCATGTCTTCGAGCAGGCGGGCGGAGCGGTTGTAGCCGATGCGCAGCTTGCGCTGCACATACGAAATGCTGGCCTTGCGGTCCTTGAGCACCACTTCCACGGCCTGGTCGTACATGGGGTCCTTCTCGCCGCTGCCTCCGTCCCCGTCGCCCAGCGGGCCGTCGTCGCCATCGACCGTGCCGCCCTCCAGCACGCCCTCGATGTAGTCGGGCTCGCCCTGGCTCTTGAGGTAGCTCACCACGCGGTGCACCTCCTCATCGGACACGAAGGCGCCGTGCACGCGCACCGGCAGGCCGGTGCCGCTGGCCATGTAGAGCATGTCGCCCATGCCCAGCAGGGCCTCGGCGCCCATCTGGTCCAGGATGGTGCGGCTGTCGATCTTGCTGCTCACCTGGAAGGCGATGCGCGTCGGAATGTTGGCCTTGATCAGCCCGGTGATCACGTCCACGCTGGGGCGCTGCGTGGCCAGGATGAGGTGGATGCCGGCCGCGCGCGCCTTTTGCGCCAGGCGGGCGATCAGCTCTTCGATCTTCTTGCCCACCACCATCATCAGGTCGGCCAGCTCGTCGATCACCACCACGATGTGCGGCAGGCGCTGCAGCGGCTCGGGCTCTTCGGGCGTGAGGCTGAACGGGTTGTAGATGAACTCCTCGCGCGCCTTGGCCTCGTCGATCTTCACGTTGTAGCCGGCCAGGTTGCGCACGCCCAGCTTGCTCATGAGCTTGTAGCGGCGCTCCATCTCGGCCACGCACCAGTTCAGGCCGTGGGCGGCCTGCTTCATGTCGGTGACCACGGGCGCCAGCAGGTGCGGAATGCCTTCGTACACCGACATTTCCAGCATCTTGGGGTCGATCATCAGCAGGCGCACATCGCGCGCCTCGGCCTTGTAGAGCAGCGAGAGGATCATGGCGTTGATCCCCACCGACTTGCCCGAGCCGGTGGTGCCGGCCACCAGCACGTGCGGCATCTTGGCCAGGTCGGCCACCACGGGGTTGCCCACGATGTCCTTGCCCAGACCCATGGTGAGCATGCTCTTGCCCTCGTGGTAGACGTGCGAGCCGAGGATCTCGGACAGCCGGATCGACTGCCGCTTGGCGTTGGGCAGCTCCAGCGCCATGAAGTTCTTGCCCGGGATCGTCTCGATCACGCGGATGGAAACCAGCGACAGCGAGCGCGCCAGGTCCTTGGCCAGGCCCACGATCTGCGAGCCTTTCACGCCGGTGGCGGGCTCGATCTCGTAGCGGGTGATGACCGGGCCCGGCATGGCGGCGACCACGCGCACTTCCACGCCGAAATCCTTGAGCTTCTTCTCGATGAGGCGGCTGGTCATCTCCAGGGTTTCAGGAGAGACCGTCTCCTGGCGCTGCGCGGGCGGGCCGTCCAGCAGATCGACCTGCGGCAGGCGGCTGTCGGGCATGTCGGTGAACAGGGGCTTTTGGCGTTCCTTCACCACGCGGGCGCTCTGGGGCACGTCGGACAGCACCGGCTCGATGATCTGCACCGGCTGCGGATGGTGCTGCTCGACCTCGTGGCGCTCCTCCAGCACCACTTCTTCGCGTTCGCGCGCGGCGCGCTTGCCCACGGCCACGTCCTTGGCCTTCTCGCGCTTGGCCCGACCCAGCTGCACCAGCGCATCGATGCGCCCGCCCAGCCGCTCGGCCACGTGGCCCCAGGAGAAGCGGAACACCAGCGCCGCACCCAGCACCACCAGGATCACGCCCACCAGGCCCGAGCCGGTGAACCCCAGCCACTTCACGCCCGCAGGCCCGGTGAGATAGCCGATCGCACCGCCCGCATGGCCGGGCAACAGGGACTCCAGCCGGTACAGGCGCGACCACTCCAGCCCGGTGCTGGCCGCCATCAACACGATGAGGCCGCCCCAGAACATCGCGCGCCGCACCATCGGGCTGTGCGCATTGGCGCCGGCGTCTTCGCCGCCCCGCATCCAGCGCGCCAGGGAAGACAGCCAGGCCCGCACCGCCGCGGCCACGCACCACCAGACCGAAAAGCCCAGCGCGAAATAGCTGCTGTCGGCCAGCCAGGCACCGAAGCGGCCGGCCCAGTTGGCCATCAGCCGGCCGTCGCCCACGCCCGAGGTGGACCAGGCGGCGTCCTGCCCCGAATAGGTCGCCAACGCCAACAGCCAGAAAACCAGGGCCACGAGACCGAGCACCAGGCTGATCTCGTGGCCGAAACGTGCGGCCCCGCTGCGGGGCGGCGACTTGCCTGCGGAGGCATTGAGGGTATTGAGGGAGTAGGTCATAAACGTGCGCGGCCAAGCTTACCCCATGCGCATTGCACGGTTTTTGCGCCGGTCGCGGCGCCGAGCGCCCCGGTGGAGCGCCCGGCTTTTCATCGCTTCTTACAATGGGCGCGATTGAAAAAGCGGCGCCATCCACCGGTGGCGGCGGGTTGATACTCCGCGGCTGCGGTCCCATCTGCCCATCCAGCCCGGCCGCGGGCGCATACAAACATTTACCTTCCTCCCATGTCCAACACGCAACACGCCAAAGTCCTGATCCTCGGCTCCGGCCCCGCCGGCTACACCGCCGCCGTGTACGCAGCGCGCGCCAACCTGAGCCCCGTGCTCATCACCGGCATCGCCCAGGGCGGCCAGCTGATGACCACGACGGAAGTGGACAACTGGCCGGCGGACGTGCACGGCGTGCAGGGCCCCGACCTGATGCAGCGCTTCCTGGAGCACGCCGAGCGCTTCAAGACGCAGATCGTGTTCGATCACATCAACCAGGTGGACTTCAGCCAGCGGCCGTTCACGCTCAAGGGCGACAGCGGCACCTACACCTGCGACGCGCTCATCCTGGCGACCGGCGCCTCGGCCAAGTACCTGGGCCTTCCGTCCGAGGAGGCCTTCATGGGCCGCGGCGTGTCGGGCTGCGCCACCTGCGACGGCTTCTTCTACCGCGAGCAGGACGTGTGCGTGGTCGGCGGCGGCAACACCGCCGTGGAAGAGGCGCTGTACCTGTCCAACATCGCCCGCAAGGTCACGCTGGTGCACCGCCGCGACCGGTTCAAGGCCGAGCCCATCCTGGTGGACAAGCTCAACGAGAAGGTGGCGGCCGGCAAGATCGAATTGAAGTTGTTCCACACGCTGGACGAGGTGCTGGGCAACGACGGCGGCGTGACGGGCATCCGCGTCAAGAGCACGGTGGACGGCCGCACCGAGGACATCGCGCTGCAAGGCTGCTTCATCGCCATCGGCCACTCGCCCAACACCGCCATCTTCGAAGGCCAGTTGACCATGGAGAACGGCTACATCGTCACGCAGGGCGGCCTCAAGGGCTTCGCCACGCAGACCAGCGTGCCGGGCATCTTCGCCGCAGGCGATGTGCAGGACCATGTGTACCGCCAGGCCATCACCAGCGCGGGCACGGGCTGCATGGCCGCGCTGGATGCGCAGCGCTTTCTCGAACAGGATGGCGTCATCTGAACAAAGCGGGCTATAATCCGCGGCTTTGCTGAAATTGGGCGGGCTTTGCGCCATCCTGGACACGGCAATCGGGTTACCGCCACCCTGAACTGGCGAGGTGAGGCCGACGGCAGGCCTTGCGATCCAAAGCGTTCTTCGCTGGCGATCCGCAGGGCACCCGCTCGAAGGCCGTTGAAAACATTGGAGTGTCCTCATGGCACGCGTATGTGAAGTCACGGGCAAGGGCCCGATGGTCGGGAACAATGTTTCCCACGCCAACAACAAAACCAAGCGCCGGTTCCTGCCGAACCTGCAATACCGCCGTTTCTGGGTCGAGAGCGAAAACCGCTGGGTGCGCCTGCGCATCTCCAACGCCGGCCTGCGTTTGATCGACAAGAACGGTATTGACTCCGTGCTCGCAGACCTGCGTGCACGTGGCCAAGCTTAAGGAGAAGCACCATGGCAAGCAAAGGCGGACGCGACAAGATCAAGCTGGAATCCACTGCGGGTACCGGCCACTTCTACACCACCACCAAGAACAAGAAGACGATGCCCGAGAAGATGCTGATCATGAAATTTGATCCAAAAGCTCGCAAGCACGTCGAATACAAGGAAATGAAGCTGAAGTAATTCAGCCTCAGGCCCCTTCAAGAACCGCCCGGCACCCCGGGCGGTTTTTTTATGCCCGCCTGCGCCGTGCATGTTCGCTGGCCGGTGTGTTCCTTATAGGCGCCTGCCCCGGCAGCGGGCGCGTCAGGCCGCGCGGCGCAGGGCCGGCTCGGCGCGCTGCTGGGCCATGAGCGTGCCCAGCGTGCGGTAGGCCTCCTCCACCTCGGGCGTGAACGGCATGCCGCAGCTCAGGCGCAGGAAGTTCTCGTAGCGCCCGGTGTTGGAGAACATCGGGCCCGGCGCGATGCGGATGCCGCACTGCAGGGCCTGGTCGTACAAGCGCGTGGTGGAAATGTCGGGGGGCAGCTCCAGCCACAGGCTGATCCCGCCCGGCGGCAAACTCAGGCGCGTGCCCACCGGAAAATACCGCGCCACCGCGCGCGCCGAATGCTCCCGCTGCACACGCAACTGGGTGCGCATGCGGCGCATGTGGCGCTCGTAGGCCGGCGAGTCCACGCTGCGCGCGGCCAGCAACTGGGACCAAGTCTGCATGTTGCGCGTGCGGGCAAACTTGAGCATCTGCACCCGGGCCTGCCAGCGCCCGGCGCTCATCCAGCCCTGGCGCAGGCCGGGCGCGAAGCTCTTGCTGAGCGAGGCGCAATAGATCACCTGCCCGGCATCGCCCACCTTGTCCCAGGCCTTGGCGGGCCGCAGCGCGCGGGGCGACTCGACGAACTCGCGGTAGATGTCGTCCTCGACGAGCGCCAGCCCGTATTCCACGCACAGCGCCACCAGGCGTTCCTTGTGCGCATCGGGCATCACGCTGCCCTGCGGCATCTGCAGGTGGGGCACCACCACCACGCCCTTCAAGCGTGGCTCGTTGCGCGCCGCCAGTTCCAGCGCCTCCAGCGAAATGCCGGTGTGCGGGCTGCAGGGAATCTCCAGCGCCTTCAGGCCGCGCACCTGGATGGCCTGCAGGATGCCGAAGAACGTCGGCGACTCCACCGCGATCACGTCGCCCGGCTCGGCGATGGCATCCAGCGCCAGCGTGACCGCCTCCGAATTGCCATGGGTGGCACCGATGTCGGAGGGCGCCAGGCACACTCCGAACGTGAGCGCATGGCGGGCCATCGCCTGCTGGAACTCCACGTGGGTGGTGGGCGCCGAGGGCCCGTAGACGAGGATGTCGGGCTGCTCGCGCAGCAGGCTTTGCGCCAGCCGGTTCAGCGCCCGGGCATCGAACAGGCTGGGCGCCGGCATGGCGCTGCCCAGGTCCAGCGGCACCCGGCCGGCGCGGCGCGCCTTTTCCAGGAACATGGAGATGCGCTCGTTGATGCCGGCGAACACGCTCGGGTCGTCCGGCAGCGGCTCCAGCAATTCGGGCTCGCGCGCGCCGGGCAGCGCCATGCCACCGGGCTCGCGCACGAAGTAGCCCACGCGCTCGCGGGCCTCCACGCTGCCCTGGGATTCGAGGTGCCGCAGCACCTGCAGCGCGGTCGTCAAGCTCACCTGGTGGCGCTGGCACAGCTCGCGCACCGACGGCATGCGCATGCCCGGCCGCAAACTGCCGGCGGCGATCGCCTGCTCGTACAGGGCCGCCAGCTGGCGGTACAGGGGGATAGTCTCTCGGGGATCGGCAGGGCGGGACATGGCAGGCATCGGAAGAACCCGCGCGCCAGGCCCCGCGCGCGGCAAGCGGGAATCCCATCATGCCCCGGCACGGTGCACCGGAACAGATACAGGATGGAACATGGCGAACCATAACAGCCCCGTGCCGATTGCGGCTGTTCTACCTGCCGCCGGTGGCGCTTGTACCTGCCCCAAAAGGCCGGCTTTTCTTACGCTGGAGCCCTCATCGAAGGAGTCCGCCATGACGCAAGCCACCCGCCCGACCGCCACTGCCACCCCCCCTGCCCTGCGCCTTGTTCTGGACATCGCGCCGGGGCAGCACGTGCTGGCCTGCCTGCCCCCGGCCAGCACGCTCCGGGCGCTGGAGGGCGACATCGCCCTGAGCTTCGGCCCGCTGGTCTGCGGGCAGGTGCTGCATGGGGGCCAGCAGACGCTGGTGGCCGGGCAGGCGCTCACCCAGGACAGCGGTGCGCCCACCGCCTGGGTGCGCCTGGGCAACCCGGGCCGCCGGCCGGTGCGCGCTGTCTTGATCGAAGCGGTGCCGCAGCCCGGCGCCCTGGCGCAGGCCTGGGGATGGATGAAGGCCCGGTGGCATGCTGCCGCGGCCAGCAGAGCGCGGGCGTCCAGCGAGGTCGGCGCAGCGCACTGAGCCGCAGCCGACACGGGTCGGCCCTGGGACGCCGAAGCGTTGCCGACCCGGCAGTCCCTGAGGGTCAGACCTGCGCCGCGCGCAGCCGCAGCGAAAACTCGCGCAGCGCCGCCACGCCGCTTTCCTCGGCGCGGTGGCACCAGGCCTGCAGGTCGGCCGTGAGCTGCTCGCGCGACTGCGAGGTATTCAGCCACAGCTGGCGCAGTTCTTCGCGCATGGTCATCATCTTGTCGAGCACCGGATGGGCGGCGCGGGCCTGGGCCAGGTGCGGCTTGGCGCGGGCGGGCACCTTCTCGGCATCGCGGTGGGCCCAGCGGCGCGCGGCGCGCAGCACGGAGACGTCGGCCTTGCGGGCCTTGAGCGCCGCCAGCTCCTCGCGGCAGGCCTGGCGCACGCCGCGGGCGTAGCCGGCCATCACTTCGTAGCGGTTGGCGATCAGCGCCTCCAGCGTGTGCTCGTCGGCCACCGGCTTGACGGCGCCCAGGCGCAGCTTGGGCGGCACCTTCTTGACGGTGGCCCAGCCGACGGCGCGCATCAGGGAGATGTACATCCAGCCGATGTCGAATTCATAGGGCTTGACCGAGAACTTGGCCGCGGTCGGATAGGTGTGGTGGTTGTTGTGCAGTTCTTCGCCGCCGATCACCACGCCCCAGGGCACGAGGTTGGTGCTGGCGTCCTGCGCCTCGAAGTTGCGGTAGCCCCAGAAGTGGCCGATGCCATTGACCACGCCGGCCGCCCAGAAGGGAATCCACAGCATCTGCACGGCCCACACCGTGGCGCCCAGGCCGCCGAACAGCACCAGGTTGATGATGAGCATGAGGCCCACGCCCTGCCAGGCGAACCGGCTGTACACGTTGCGCTCCACCCAGTCGTCGGGCGTGCCGTGGCCGAACTTGCGCACCGTCTCGGCATTGTTCGCCTCGGCGCGGTAGAGCTCGGCGCCGCGCCACATCACGGTGTCCAGGCCGCGGGTCTGCGGGCTGTGGGGGTCTTCCTCGGTCTCGCACTTGGCGTGGTGCTTGCGGTGGATGGCCACCCACTCGCGGGTCACCATGCCGGTGCCCAGCCACAGCCAGAAGCGGAAGAAGTGCGAAGGCACCGGGCCCAGCTCCACCGAGCGGTGCGCCTGCGCGCGGTGCAAAAAGATGGTCACCGCTGCGATGGTGATGTGCGTGGTGAACAGCGTGTACAGCACCACCTGCCACCACGACAGGTTCCACAGGCCGTGGCCCAGCCAGTCGATGGCGGCGTTCAGAACAGCCCAGTCGGGTAACAGCATAGGGAGCCTTCGCTAGCGAACAAGATGAAATCGCGGCCCGTTCAGGGCAGCTGAATGATTTTAGGGGGCGATGCAGGCACGATGCCGTGCATACCCGCAACACCGCCGTTGTCTTGCGGGGGTGTGCGGCAGGGCTTTCAGGGCTTGCGCGTCCACACGGCGGCAAAAAAACCGTCGGTCTGGTGCAGATGGGGCCAAAGGCGCAGATAACCAGTGCCCGATTCCCCGCCGCTGCACAGCGCGCCGGCCTGCTCCACCTTGAGCTGGGTGAGCAGCTCGCCTGCATCGGCCGGCACGAAGTCGGGGTGCGCGGCACCGAAGGCCTCCGCGATGGCCTCGTTCTCCTCGGGCAGCACGCTGCAGGTGGCGTACACCAGCCGGCCACCCGGCTTGAGCAGGCGCGCGGCGCTGGCGAGGATGGCCGTCTGCTTGGCCACCAGTTCCTGCACCGCCTGGGGGCTCTGGCGCCACTTCAGGTCGGGGTTGCGGCGCAGCGTGCCCAGGCCGGAGCACGGCGCATCCACCAGCACGCGGTCGATTTTGCCGGCCAGGCGCTTGATGCGGTCGTCGCGCTCGTGCGCGATGGCGGCGGGGTGCACGTTCGACAGGCCGCTGCGGGCCAGCCGGGGCTTGAGCGCGTCGAGCCGGTGGGCCGACACGTCGAAGGCATAGAGGCGCCCGGTGTTGCGCATGGCCGCGCCGATGGCCAGCGTCTTGCCGCCGGCACCCGCACAAAAGTCGACCACCATCTCGCCGCGCTTGGCATCGAGCAGCAGCGCGAGCAACTGCGAGCCTTCGTCCTGCACCTCGACGGCGCCGCGCGTGAAGGCATCGAGCTTGGTGAGCGCGGGCTTGCCGTCCACGCGCAGGCCCCAGGGGGAGTACGGGGTAGGCTGCGCCGGAATGCCGGCCTTGGCCAGTTCCTTTTGCACATCGGCCCGCTTTTCCTGCAGCGCGTTCACACGCAGATCGAGCGGCGCGCTCTGCGAGAGGCTGTCCACCAGGGGCCAGAAGCCATCGCCCAGCTGGCTCTTGAGCGGCGCCACCAGCCACTCGGGCAGGTTGTGGCGGTGGCGGTCCATGAGGTCGTCCGCCGGCACGGCATCGCACTGGTCGAGCCAGTTCTTTTCCTGATCGTTCAGCGCGCCGCGCAGGAAGTCGCGCGCACCGGAGGCATTGCCTGCGCCTGCGCGGCGGGCCTGCTCGTCCTGGCTGTGCGCGAAGCCGAGGATGGCCAGGCGCCGCTCCTTGGGGCCGCTGCCCGAACGGGCGAGCTGCTCGAACAGCAGCTTCTTGCGCAGCACCGTGTAGGCGGTCTCGGCAAGGGTGGCGCGCTCGCGCGGGCCGAGGGAGCGGTTGTCACGGAAAAAACGGGACACCACCGCGTCGGCGGGGTGTTCGAGGGTCAAGGTCAGCCTGACGAGTTCAGCGCAGGCGTCCAGAAGGGCTTTGGGGTGCATCGCCCGATTGTCCCACTGGCGCCACCCCGGCCCGCCGGGGCCCTCGCCGGTGCTATCTCGACAGCACCGGCGCGAAGGCCGAGCGCTCGATCTCCTGCAGCGTGGGCGACTCCCCCGCCCACAGCACGAGCGCGGGCCCGGGCAGGCTGAGGTTTCGCTCCAGCCAGCGGCACAGCCGGTAGCGGTCCTCATCGTCCATGGCCGGCAGGAGCACGAAGACGAGGTAGGCCCGCCGCTGCGGAAACTCCCGCAGGGCCTTGCACACGATCCAGCATTTCGCCACCGGGCGGCAGCGGGCCAGTTCGGACTGCACCTCGCTCAGTTCGAACGGCGAGAGATCCTGCCGCGCCACCCGGCTGAAGTATGGCGGGGTGGACAGCTCCTCCCACGCCCGCTCCTCGGCCTCGCCCGCCTGGCGCAGCCGCTCACGCCAGTGCTTGAGGCCCTCGGCGTCGTATTCCAGGCCCGGCCGCGTCGTCTCCAGTTCGGCGACGGCGGCATTGGCCGCCCACCAGCGCCGGGCCGGCGCCGCATCCCACAGCCGCGCCAGAACGGCCAGGCGGGCCTCCCGGTCGGGGGCCGGCAGGCAGCGGGCCAGCCCCTGCAGCGCGCCGGCGTGCTCGCTGCTGCGCTGCAGGGCCGCCTCGTACAGAGGGCGCACATCGGCGGCGGGGTCCAGCTGGCGCAGCAGCGTGGCCCATTCCACGGTTTCGTCGGCGTTGTGGCGGGCCGCGCTGGCTTTCAGCGCCTCGGCCCGTTCGCGCACCCGGGTCAGCCAGGCGTGGTGTTCCTTCCAGCCGGTGGCGTTTTCCTGGCACCACAGGCGGTCGAAATGGTCGATCCAGCGCTGCGGATCGCGGCCCAGCAGCGACAGGGCGCCGCGGCGCGATCCCTCGGGCAGGGCAGGTCGCGCACCGGTGAGCGCCTCGACCCGGTCGCGCAGCACCGGGTGGGTGTCGTCCACGCCGCTGATGCGCCGCACGGCCTGGCGCAGCGCCTCCTGGGCGAAGCCGGCCTCGACCGGCATCGCCAGCAGGCGTCGCAGGGCGCCGTAGGGACCCACCGGCAGCGGGTGGGCCACGGCCGTGCGCCAGTGCCCGGGCCAGAACTCGTCCGCCAGCCAGGCGGCCTTGATCTCGATCTCGGCCAGCGCAGCGGCCGCCACGTCGGGGCCCAGCAACCGGCCGGCGATGCGGTCCGCCTCGTATTCGTCCTGGCGCGCCAGGGCGAACGTCCGCGCGGCGAAGCGCGGGAAGTACCAACGCAGGAAGGCCTGCGTGGCCGCCGCCACCGGCCCGCTGCCATCGCGCAGGCCCTCGTGCAGGCGCAGCCAGCCCAGCCGCGTGCGGTAGATCCAGGCGGTGAATTGGCCGTGGCCACCGCGCAGGTGGCCATATTCGTGCGCCAGCACGGCCATCAGGCGCGGCTTGTCCAGCGCCATGACGAGCGGCAGGCCGATGGTGAGGTGGTTGACCGCGCCGCCGAACAGGCCCCAGCGCGGCGTCTGCCGGATGCTGGCGTTGAAGTCGCCGTCCAGGTACACGCCGTGCAGCGCCGGGCCCTTGACCTTGGTGCGGATGCGCTCCAGCGCCTCGAACAGGCCGGGCGCATCGGCCGCCGTGATGGGCAGGCCATCGGGCGCGTCGATGCGCACCCAGAGCGCGCGCAGGCAGGTCCACAGCAGGCCGCCCGCCCCGAGCACCACCCACACGTAGGCCACGCGAAAGCGGCCATGCCACAACTGGGGCAACACCCAGGCCAGCAGCCCCGCCGACAGCAGCAGGCAACCCACCACCCAGGCGTACCCCAGGGCCGCGAAAGCGGCGACACTGCGCCGGTACGCGCTGGAGTCTTCAGCGCTCGCGTGCTCGCTCATGCGCACCATGTGAACGAAATCCGCCTGGTCCATGTCCCGCCATCCCCCGTTTGCCAATCCCCTATCGTATCCATGACCGACGACCTTCCCGCCCTGCGCCCCACCCCGCCCGGCCTCTATCGCCACTACAAGGGCCTGCTGTACGAGGTGATCGACACCGCGCGCCACAGCGAGACGCTGGAGCCCATGACGCTGTACCGCGCGCTCTACGGCGAGCGGGGGCTGTGGGTGCGGCCCGCCGCGATGTTCGAGGAAACCGTGGTGATCGACGGACGGGCGCAGCCGCGCTTCGAGCGGGTGCAGGCATCGCCGGAAGCCGTGCCCGCGGCCAAGCCATAGAAGTGCCGAACGCCCTAGATCCGATTGCCTTTGTAGCTATTATTTTTATAGCAAATTAATTCTAATCCGTTGCAATACGCCAGCTTCGGATGGGCCACGGCGCGTTCGTGCGGCAAAGCGAATTCCACTGCACCAGGAACACCATCCTGTTTCATCCTCTGGTCTGTGCCAGTTGAAACGAAGGTCTGGTCCGTGAAATTTTCCAAACTGCTGCCGCACTCCCGTCCCACCCCGAACGCGGCCCCGTCGACCTCGCCCGGGAAAACAGTGGGTACGGCGCCCAAAGCCAGCAGCAGCCACGGCGGTGGCGGCCTGCTGTCCGGCCTGGTGGGGCGCCATTCCAAGCCACAAACGGCGCCCCGGCCGCGCCAGCCCCTGGACGGCACTGCCAGCCAGCGGGCGTCCGACGTGGCCTCCGCCATCCGCTACATGAACGCGAGCGCGGGACCGGCCTTTGCCGCCCCGCTCCCCCGCCCCGCAGCGGAACCGCCGGCGGCGCAAGCCCCTTCCGGGGCGCACCCGGAGATCCGGCAGGAGCCGCCGCCCGCAGCGCAGCCCGTACCGGATTCGGCACACGCGGAGGAGATCCAGGCCGACGAGAGCACCGAGGTGCAAGCCGCGATGGCCCGACTGCAAGGCCGGACCCTGTTCACCATCGCCGAAGAGCCCGAGCTGGAGGCACAAGCGACGAGGGTCACCCTGCAGGATCTGTTCGATGCCGAGGACAAGGCGCGGGCCAAGGCCCAGGCCAAGGCGCAAGCCCGCTTGCCGACCGCGGCGGCGGCCACCACCGCGCCGGCGCATGCCCCCTCCGGGGGAATCGCGCAGCGGCTGCGCCATTTCTTCCAACGGTCTTAGCCGGAGCGGGGGGCGACGCGGGCCATCCCCTGCCGGCCCCCGCCAGAGCAATTCGATGCGCCGACGTGCCAGCGCCAGAAGGTTGATTGCCTCCGCAGCTATTGTTTTTATAGCAAACGCATTGCCTGGCCGTCCCCGTTCCCGTCCCCGCGCGGCAGCATGACGGTGGCAACCAGACCGCCGCCTGGCGCATTGCCCAGCTGCAGGCTGCCGCCGTGGCGCTGCGCGATGTCGTGCGCGATCGACAGCCCCAGGCCCACGCCGCCGCTGTGCCGGTTGCGCGAGCCCTCCACGCGGTAGAAGGGCTGCATCACCCGGTCCAGCTCCTGCTCGGGCAGGCCGGGCCCGTGGTCGCGCACGGCGATGCGCACCGCGGCGCCATCGTCGCTCAGCGTGATCTCGGCGCCGCCGCCGTAGCGCACGGCGTTGCCCACTAGGTTGCCGATGCAGCGGCGCAGCGCGCCCACCCGCGCCGGCAGCGGCCGCGCGCTGCCCTGCAGCGTGACGGCGTGGCCGCAGTCCTGCGCGTCGTCCACCAGGCTCTGCAGCAGCGCCCCGATGTCCAGCGGCGCCACCGGCTCGGCATGGGCCACGCCGCGCAGGTGGTCGAGCGTGGCGGTGATCATGGCGTCCATCTCGCCGATGTCGCGGCAAAAGCGCTCGCGCTCGCCGTCGTCGTGCAGGGTTTCGGCGCGCAGCCGCAGCCGGGTGAGCGGCGTGCGCAGGTCGTGCGACACCGCGGCCACGAAGCCGTCGCGCTCGGCCAGTTGCTGGCGGATGCGCGCCTGCATCTGGTTGAAGACGCGGCTGGCCTCGCGGCATTCGGCGGGGCCATCCTCGGGCAGCGGCGGGCCGTGGAGATCGCCGCCCAGATCGCGCGCGGCGCGGGCCAGCCGGTGGATGGGCTGCGACAGCCAGCGCGCCCCCCACCAGGCGGCAAGCATGAGGGCCAGCAGCCGCACCCCGATGTCCAGCGCGAGGCCCGCGTGCAGGAAGCCGGGGCGGCGTTCGCGCGAGGGGCCACCGGGTTCGGGTGGCCGGGCGGGTGGCGGGCGCCGCGCGGCATCGCCGTCCATGGCGGCCCCGGGTGGCGGCGGCGGGCCCATGCCGGCCGGGCGCAGCTCGAACATCAGCGTGAGGGCCAGCACGTGGCTGGCCGTGACGGCCACGAACAGCAGCAGCGCCAGCCGGCCGAACAGGGTGTCCGGCAACCAGCGCCTCCACCCTGTGCGCGCGGGCGCCATCGGCGCGGTGGCCGCGGCCTGCGTCACTGCGCCCTGCCCGCCAGCCCCTGCACGGTCTGGGTGTGAAACAGGTAGCCCACGCCGCGCACCGTGCGGATGAAGGCGGGTGCGCGCGGGTCGTCCGACAGCTTGTGGCGCAGGCGCGAGACCAGCAGGTCGATGCTGCGCTCGAACGAATCCATGGTGCGGCCGCGCGCATGCTCCATGAGCTGGTCGCGGCTGCACACGCGCCGCGGCATGCGCAGGAAGGTGCACAGCAGGCGGTATTCGGCATTGGTGAGCGGCACGGTGACGCCGGACGGCGAGACGAGATGGCGCTCCACGCTGTGCAGCGCCCAGCCGTCGAAGCGCACGACGTCGTCCGGCACCGCGGGCTCGGCCGCGGGACGGCCCGCCGCGCGCCGCAGCACGTTCTGGATGCGGGCGACCAGCTCGCGCGGCTCGAAGGGCTTGCTCATGTAGTCGTCGGCGCCCATTTCCAGCCCGAGCACGCAGTCGTACGGATTGGCGCGCGCGGTGAGCATGATGATGGGCACGGCCGAGCGCTCGCGCAGCTCGCGCGCCAGGGTGATGCCGTCGGTGCCGGGCAGCATGATGTCCAGCACGACGAGGTCCATGGCCTGCGCGGCCATGCGCTCGCGCAGGGTCTGCGCATCGCGCGCCGCATGGGTGGCATAGCCGAAGCGGGCGAGGTACTGCGTCAGCAGCACGGTGATGTCGTCGTCGTCATCGACCACCAGGATGTGTTGCATGGGAGCGGGCGGAAAAGCGGGGTTGCCGCCCCAGTGTACGCAGCGCCCGCGCGGCGTTGCGCGGGAACTGGCGGGCTTTTTCCCCGCTGTTCGCGCCTTGGCCAACCCTTTCGTACCAGGCCCGATACAAACGGGACAAACCGCCGTTACCGGCGCTTCCAAGAATGGGCTGCAGGCTGCTGCCGGTGCGCGCGCCCCGCTCCCGGGACGCACGACGGCGCGGCAGCCGCCAACCCTTGGAACGAAAGGAACGATGATGACGACCATCAGTAGTGTCGGCAGCGCGTGGTCCAGTGCGAGCGTCCAGCGGGCTTCGCGCCCCGGACCTTCGCCGGAGCGCCTGTTCGGAAAATTGGATGCCGATGGCAGCGGCGGCGTGGACGGCACCGAGCTGCAGGGGCTGCTGGACAAGGTGGCGAAGAAAAGCGGTGTGGACAGCAGCACCAGCGCTTCGGACCTGATCCAGAAGTACGACAGCGACGGCAACGGCAGCCTGAGCAGCGATGAGCTGTCCAAGACGCTGGAGAGCGTGCTGCCGCAGCGCTCCACCATGGACTTCGCCCAGTCGCGCAGCGACGCCAGCAGCGGCGCCACCGGCCAGGCCGGCGACGACCTGTTCGGCAAGGTGGACGGCGACAGCGATGGCAAGGTGAGCCAGGCGGAATTGCAAACCCTCCTGGAAAAAATCTCCGGCGGCACCACCAGCGCCACCGGCACCAGCAGCGACGAGCTGTTCGGCCAGCTGGATGCGGATGGTGACGGCAGCCTGTCGCAGGCGGAGTTCGATGCGGGCCGGCCTTCGGGCCAGGGCGGCGCGGGCGGACCGCAGGCGGGCGGCATGCCGCCCCCACCCCCGGGTGGACCCGGTGGTCCGGGCGGGCCCGGCGGAGCGGGGGGCGCCAGCAGCGCGAGCGCATCGTCCGGCAGCACCACCTACGACGTGCTGGACACGAACGAAGACGGTGTCGTGTCGGCCTCGGAACTGGCGGCAGCCAGCACCACCAGCACATCCGGCGGCACGACGGATGCGGTCACCGCGCTGTTCAATGCCATCGACACCGACGGCGACCAGCAGCTCAGCGCCAGCGAGTCGTCGTCGTTCATCGACCAGCTGACGCAGTGGGCGACGGCCAATGCCACCGGCACGGCCAGCAGCAGCAGCAGCAGCAGTACCGGCCAGGACGACAGCACCGCCAGCGCCTCCCGCAGCGGCCAGCGGCTGGACTTGACCCAGCTGGCCGAACAGGCACGCCGGCAATACGCGGCGGCCGCCAGCGCGTGGACCACCAGCGGCAACGCCAGCACCTTGAGCGCCCTGGCCTGAGAGGGCCGCCGGCCGCGCCCGCAGGCACCGGGCGCCCGGCCCCTGGTTTTGCCGGTCCACGCAGTGCTGCACAGCCCGTCAGTGGACGAGCTGCGTGGACCGGCACCCCGCGCCGATGGCATTGGAGCAAAAAACAGCTCCAGCGCAATATCATCTAGGGCATATAGCTATATTTTTTATAGCAAACTCATTGGCATGCCTGCCACGCTGCCGTCTGTATCCGCGGGCAAAGACCCTGGCCGTATCAAATGGATACAACGGAATGACCGGATGCTGCGTACACACTCACTGTCGTTCCTTCAGTGAAGCCATTGATGCCCCCCATCCAGAAACCCGACGCTCCCGCCGGGGCCACGCAATCGCCCCCATCCCAGGGTGCCCCCCTGCCCTTCAACGAGCCGCAGCGCCTGGAAGCCCTGGAAAAATTGCGCGTGCTCGACACCCGCCCCGAACAGGCTTTCGACGACCTCACCATGCTGGCGTCAGCGGTGTGCCAGGCGCCGATCGCGCTGATTTCGCTCATCGACGCGGAGCGGCAGTGGTTCAAGTCGCGCACCGGCATGGACACCCCCGAAACCCCGCGCGAGCTGGCCTTTTGCGCCCATGCCATCCTGCAGCCCGACTACGTGTTCGAGGTGCCCGATGCGCACCTGGACCCGCGTTTTGCCGGCAACCCGCTGGTCACCGGCGAGCCGGGCATCCGGTTTTATGCCGGTGCGCCGCTGGTGACCTCGGATGGCATGCCCATCGGCACCGTCTGCGTGATCGACCGCGAGCCCCGCACCCTGACGGACGCCGAGCGCCGCGCGCTCGAATCGCTGGCCCGCCAGGTGGTGACCCAGCTGGAGCTGCGCCAGGCCATGGCCGGCCTCGAACTGGAGAGCATGACCGACGGGCTCACCGGGCTGTGGAACCGGCGCTGCCTGGACCGGCAGTTGCGCACCAGCTGGGACGAAGGCAAGCAGGCGGGGCAGCCGCTGAGCCTGGTGATGGTGGACCTGGACCATTTCAAGCGCGTCAACGACGAACTGGGCCACCAGGCCGGGGACGACATCCTGCGCCATGCGGCCGAAGTGGTCCGCAGCCATGTGCGGGCGGGCGATTTCGTGGCCCGCTTCGGCGGCGAGGAATTCTGCGTGGTGCTGCCCCAGACGCACGCCACCGGCGCCCGCCTCGTGGCCGAGAAGCTGCATGCGGCATTGAATGCCAGCACCTGGCCGCACCGGCCGGTCACCGCCAGCTTCGGGGTGGCCACGGCGGGGTTCGAGGAGGTGAGCGATCCCCACGCACTGCTGGCGCGGGCCGACCGGGCGCTCTACGTGGCCAAGGATTCGGGACGCAACCGGGTCTGCGTGTTCGACGGCTGGTCCTGAGCGGGGGCCGCCGCCCGGCGGTCCGGATCAGCCCAGCCGGGGCAGCAGTTTGAGCACGGCGCGGGGGTAGATGGCATGTTCCTGCGCCAGCACGCGCGCGGCCAGCGCCGGCGCCGTGTCGCCGGGCAGCACCGGCACCACGCCCTGGGCGAGGATGGGGCCGCAATCGAGTTCGGCCGTCACCTCGTGCACGGTGGCGCCGGCCACCTCGCAGCCTGCATCGATGGCGCGCTGGTGCGTGTGCAGCCCCGGAAAGGCGGGCAGCAGCGAGGGATGGATGTTGACCAGCCGCCCGGCGTAGCGCGCCACGAACCCGGGCGTCAGGATGCGCATGAACCCCGCCAGCACCACCAGCGCCGGCGCATGGGCGTCGATGCGCTCGGCCAGCGCCGCATCGAAGGCCTCGCGCGAATCGAACGCCCGGTGGTCCAGCGAATCCGTGGCGATCCCCTCGGCCCGGGCCCAGGCCAGGCCCGCGGCGTCGGCCTTGTTGCTCAGCACGGCCGCCACCCGGGCGCCGTGGCAGCCGGCCCAATCCTGCTGGCGCGAAGCATTCACGATGGCTGCCATGTTGGAGCCGCTGCCGGAGATCAAAATCACGATGTTCTTCATTGCCGGAAATTATCCCCCGCCATGCCCTTCGATCCCCGCACCCGCCCCCTGTCGCCCACCGAGGCCCGCGTGCTCGCCACGCTGATGGAAAAAGCCCGCACCGTGCCCGACAGCTACCCCCTCACGCTCAACGGCGTGCTGACCGGCTGCAACCAAAAGAGCAGCCGCGACCCGGTGATGCAGCTGACCGAGTCCCAAGCCCAGGAGGCGCTCGATTCACTGCGCCTGCGCACACTGGCGGTCGAGATCGGCGGCAACCGGGCGACGAAGTTCGAGCACAACTTCCCGCGCGGCATCGGCGTGCCCGACCAGTCGGCGGTGCTGCTGGCCCTGCTGATGCTGCGCGGACCGCAAACCGCGGGCGAGTTGCGCATCAACTCGGAACGCTGGCACCGGTTCGCCGACATCTCCTCGGTGGAGGCCTTCCTGGACGAGCTGCAGTCGCGCAGCGAAGAAAAAGGCGGCCCGCTGGTGGTGCAGCTGCCGCGCGCGCCCGGCGCCCGCGAGCAGCGCTGGGCCCACCTGCTGTGCGGCCCGGTCGATGCGAGCCAGTACGCCGCCGGTGCCTCGGCCGCCGAGGCCCCCGCCGCCCAGGGACTGGCCCCGCGCGTGGCCGCGCTGGAGGCCGAAGTGGCCCAGTTGCGCGCCACGGTGCAGCGCCTGTGCCAGGAACTGGGGCTGGAGGCAGCGCAGCCGCAAGGCGCTGCGCCCGTGTCGCCGCCCGGACAGGAGTAAAAAGCACGACCGTGCTACAACCGGCGGATCGGCTCGAACCGGCAGCCCCAGGAGACACACCGCATGGATCTCGCATTCACCCCCGAAGAACAGGCCTTCCGCGAAACGATTCGCGCCTGGGTCAAAGAGCATCTCCCCCCGGAGATTTCCCACAAGGTGCACAACGCCCTGCGCCTGACGCGGGGCGACATGCAGGGCTGGGCCAAGATCCTGGGCAAGAAGGGCTGGCTGGGCTTCGGCTGGCCCAAGGAGTTCGGCGGCCCGGGCTGGACCGCCGTGCAAAAGCACCTGTTCGAAGAGGAATGCGCCCTGGCCGGCGCGCCGCGCATCATCCCCTTCGGTCCGGTGATGGTGGCGCCCGTCATCATGGCCTTCGGCAATGCCGAACAGCAAAAGCGCTTCCTGCCCGGCATCGCCAGCGGCGAGGTGTGGTGGAGCCAGGGCTACAGCGAGCCCGGCGCGGGCTCGGACCTGGCCTCGGTCAAGACGCGCGCCGAGCGCGTGGGCGACCACTACGTGGTCAACGGCCAGAAGACCTGGACCACGCTGGGCCAGTACGGCGACTGGATGTTCAACCTCGTGCGCACCAGCACGGAAGGCAAGCCGCAGACCGGCATCTCGTTCCTGCTGCTCGACATGAAGTCGCCCGGCGTCACCGTGCGTCCCATCCGATTGCTGGACGGCGAGTGCGAGGTCAACGAGGTCTTCTTCGACAACGTGAAGGTGCCCGCCGAGAACCTGATCGGCGAAGAGAACAAGGGCTGGACCTATGCCAAGCACCTGCTGAGCCACGAGCGCACCAACATCGCCGACGTGAACCGCAGCAAGCGCGAGCTGGAGCGCTTGAAGCGCATCGCCCGCGCCGAGGGCCTGTACGACGACCTGCGCTTTCGCGACCAGATCGCCCTGCTGGAGGTGGACATCGTGGCGCTGGAAATGCTGGTGCTGCGGGTGCTGTCGGCCGAAAAATCCGGCAAGAACTCACTGGACATCGCGGGCCTGCTCAAGATCCGCGGCAGCGAGATCCAGCAGCGCTATGCCGAACTGATGATGCTGGCCGCCGGCCCCTTCAGCCTGCCCTTCATCGAAGAGGCGATGGAGGCCGGCTGGCAGGGCGATGCGGGCGCCGGCGCGCTGAGCGGATTCCCGGGCGGCGAGGCGGTCAACGCACCGCTGGCCGCGAATTACTTCAACCTGCGCAAGACCACCATCTACGGCGGCTCCAACGAGGTGCAGCGCAACATCGTCGCCCAGACCGTTCTGGGCTGAACCCCACCCCCTCCCGCCAGGGCGAGAACTTCGCCAGGAGTGAAAAAAATGGACTTTGATTTCTCTGACGACCAGCAATCGCTGCGCGACGCGGTGCGCCGCTGGGTGGACAAGGGCTACACCTTCGAGCGCCGCCGCGGCATCGTGGCCGCCGGCGGCTTCGACCGCGCGGCCTACAACGAATTGGCCGAGCTGGGCCTCACGGCCCTGACCGTGCCCGAGGCGCACGGCGGCCTGGGCCAGGGCCCGGTGGACGCCATGGTGGCCCTGGAGGAACTGGGCCGGGGCATCGTGCTGGAGCCGCTCGCCCAGGCCTTCATCGCCAGCAGCGTGCTGGGCCAGTACGCACCCGAATCCGTTCAGGCCGACTGGCTGCCGCGCATCGCCAGCGGCGAGGCCCTGGTCGTGCTGGCGCAGCAGGAGCGCAAAGCCCGCTATCGCCTCGACGTGTGCGAAGCCACCGCGGCGGCGGCGCCATCAGGGCATGCGCTGACAGGCCTCAAGAGCATCGTTCCGGCCGGCGACCAGGCCGATGCCTTCTTGGTGCCCGCCCAGTGGAACGGCGCGATCGCCCTCTTCCTGGTCGAACGCGGCGCGCCGGGCGTCACCACGCGCGGCTACGTCACGCAGGACGGCAGCCGCGCGGCCGAGGTGCAGTTGGCCGACGCACCCGCCACGCTCGTCACCACCGACGGGCTGGCCGCGCTGGCCCTGGCGGTGGACACCGGCATCGCCGGCGTGTGCGCCGAGGCCGTGGGCGTGATGGACCAGGCCGTATCGCTCACCGTGGACTACATGAACCAGCGCAAGCAGTTCGGCGTGGTGATCGCCAGCTTCCAGGCCCTGCGCCACCGCGTGGCCGACATGAAGATGCAGCTGGAGCTGGCGCGCTCGATGAGCTACTACGCCAGCCTCAAGCTCAACGCCCCGGCGGACGAGCGCCGCCGCGCCATCGCCCGCGCCAAGGTGCAGCTGGGCCAGTCGATGCGCTTCGTGGGCCAGCAATCGGTACAGCTGCACGGCGGCATCGGTGTGACCGACGAATACATCGGCAGCCACTACTTCAAGACGCTCACCCAGTTGGAGATGACCTACGGCGACACGCTGCACCACCTGGGCGAGGTATCGGCGCGCATGCAGGACACGGCCGGCGTCTTCGCCTGACGGGGCGGGCCTGGCGTGGCGCAGCGCGCTATTCGGACAGCACCTCGAATGCGAGGAACTGGCTGATCTGCGTATCGTTGAAGTTGTTGTCGGACACCATCACCAGACTGCGGTGGCCGTTGGCCAGACGCGGCCCCCAGGCCATGCCCTCGATGTTGTCCAGCGTGCGCAGGCCCAGCGTGTTCAGGTTGAGCACCAGGCGCTTGCGCACCGGCGTGAAGCCGCCCGAACCCAGCGAGGCCATGCCGCTCACGTCGCTGGCGCCTTCGGTGTCGATCTCGTACAGGCGGATGTGCATGCGGTACAGATCGTCGCTGCCCTGCACGCCCGAGCGCTCCAGCACCAGGAAGCGGTGGTCGTCCACCGCCAGCATTTCCGAAACGCCGTTGTCCGCGTTCTTGCCCGTGCCGGGCACCGCCTGGATGGGATCGACCGGATAGGCCACCTGGCGCAGCAGCGCACCGCTGCGGTTGTATTGCAGCATGCGTGAATACGCGCCCGCCGTGGGCGTGGGCACCGGGCCGTCCTGATAGAGCGGCGCCTCCATGGCCACCCACAGCGATGCGCCATCGGCCGAGAAGCTGAGCCCCTCCAGCGTGAGGTTGTTGCGCGCGCCGGTCGCCTGCGTGGGCGACATGCGGTAAGCCGCGGGCCACGGCAGCGCGCCCAGGGCCCGGCCGCTGGCATCGGCATGCATCACGAACGGGTCCAGGCCCAGGCTGCGGTCGCCCTCGCTGGTCCACCACAGGCTGCCGTCGCGCGGATCGATGCGGATCGCCTCCGGATCGGGCACGGGGCTCGTCGCCGTGGAGGCCGTGCGCGCGGGGTACACGCTGCCGTCCGCCTGGCGCAAGGGCGTGGTGCCCAGGAACTGCACGGGTGCGAATGTGGATGGGTCGAACTGCAGGCGCGCGGTATAGAAGCGCGCGGGGTTCTTGTCCGAGCGGTCGTCGCTGACCAGTACCCAGGTGTCGCGCGCGGCGTCGTAGTCGATGCCCGAGAGCCCTCCCACCAGGGTGCCGCCCACCTGCAGCGTGTTCGGCACGGTCTGCTCGCCGATCAGGCGCACGCTGATGTCGCGGGCACCGCCGTCGCTGCCCCCACAGGCGGCAAGGCACACGGAGAGGATGGCAGCGCAGGCAAGGGGTCTGAACATGGACGGCTCTTCGGTCAAGGGGATGGCAGGGGTGGACAGCGCCGGACCTTAGCGGGCCCGCATGACAGGCTGATGGCACTCACGGCCCGGCATTTGGCGGGGAAATTTCACACATTCCGAAAGATGGAATTTCGCTATAGTGGCCGCCCCAACAACATCTCGGAGGTTTTTCCGCCATGCGCACCTTGATCCAACAGATTGCGGCCATTCCCCTGATGGCCCTCATGGCCACCAGCGCCTGGAGCCACGGACCGGGCCACGGCCCTGGCGGAGGCAACGGCAGCCCGCCGCGCGAAGTCGTCGGCTACTTCACCTCGTGGGGCATCTATGCGCGCAACTTCAAGGTCAAGGATCTGGTCGCCCAGGGAGGCGTTCCCGCGGTGACCACCATCAACTACGCGTTCGGCAATGTTCGGCCCGCGCAGGCCGGCGGCGCCGGCCCGGTGGTCTGCCAGCTGGGCGATGCCTACGCCGATGTGGAGCGCGCCTGGGCCGCCGAAGAGAGCGTGGACGGCCAAGCGGTCGATGCCAGCCAGCCGCTGCGCGGCAACTTCCAGCAGTTGCTCGCACTCAAGCGGGCCTACCCCGGCACCAAGGTCCTGATCGCACTGGGCGGCTGGAATGGGTCGAAATGGTTCTCCGACGCCGCGCTCACCGCCGAATCCCGCAGCGCGCTGGTCACCTCCTGCATCGACCTGTTCATCAAGGGCCGGACCGACGGCAGCACCACGGGCAACGGGCCGGCCGCCGGCGTGTTCGACGGCATCGACATCGACTGGGAATACCCGGCGGCAGAAGGCGCCGAGGGCAACACCGTGCGGCCCGAAGACACCCGCAACTTCACGCTGCTCCTGCAGGAGTTTCGCCGCCAGCTCGATGCGATCGACCCGCAGCTGCGCCTGACCATCGCCGCGCCGGCCGGCCCGCAGACCGCCGCCAAGATCGAACTGGCCGAAGTGGCCCGGTCGCTCGACTTCATCAACGTGATGGCGTATGACCTGCACGGCGCCTGGGAAAGCACCACCAACCACCAGGCCGCGCTCGCGCCGAACCCGAACGACCCGGCCCGCGCGCAGAAACTCTCGGTGGTCGAGACCGTGGGCCGATACCTGCAGGCGGGCGTGCCCGCGCACAAGATCGTCGTCGGGGCGCCGCTGTATTCGCGCGGCTGGACGGGCGTGACCAACGCCCAGCGCGGCCTGTACCAGGCGGCCACGGGCATTCCCGCCGGCACGTACGAGGCGGGCATCGAGGACTACCAGACCCTCCAGGCCAAGCCGGGCTTCAGCCGCTACTGGGATGCCCATGCACGCGCGGCCTGGCTGTTCGACGGCACCACGTTCTGGACCTTCGACGATGCGCAGACCCTGCGCGAGAAAGCGCGCTTCGTGAAGCTGGCCCGCCTGCGCGGCATGATGTTCTGGGAGCTGTCGGGCGATGGCGGCGAGCTGGTGCGCGCCGTGGGCAACGAACTCTCGCGCTGAACGATCACTGCTCGCCAAAGGTGGAAGGCCGCTGTCGCCCTTTGGGTCGCAGCGGCCTTTTTTCAGGCCCGTGCCCGCCCCGCGCAGGCATGGTGCAACGCCCTCGTCGCAGCGCGGCCAATGCACGAACGGGGCCCGCAGCGAATCCGGGATAATCGTCCACCCATCCTGAAGGCGCCAAGCATGCGCGCCTCCCCTATTTGCCCCTCCCGACATGAGCGCAACACCCCTCGCAGACCCCAACCGCCAACACCTTGAAACCGCCAGGACGCAGATCGCCCAGGGCGAACTCCAGAAAGCCGCGCTGACGCTGAACAAGGCCCAGCAGCAGTCCCCCAACGATCCGCGCGTGTTCATGCTGGCGGGCCTGATGGCGGAGAAGGCCGGCAACCTGCCCAAGGCGTTCGAGGCGCTGCGCCATGCCGTGGCGATCTCGCCGGACTGGGGCCCTGGCCTGCTGGAACTGGCCCTGCTGCTGGCACGCCAGAACCAGTTCGACGAAGCAGTGAGCACTGCGGAGAAGGTCGCCCGGATCGAACCCAACAACCTCGTGGTACTGGCCGGGGTGATCGACGTCGCGCACCGCGCGGGCCACCTGGACATGGCCGTGCGCCACCTGCGCCGCGGGCTGGAACTCGTGCCCGGCGATGCGCAGCTGCGCCGCCAGCTGGCACGCGACCTGAGCGGCCAGGGCGCGCACGCCGAATCCGTCGAGCTGTGGAGCGGCCTGATCGCCGAGAACCCGGCCGACACCGAATCGCTGCTCGGCCGCGTGAAGGCGCACCTCGCCGCGGGCACGCCCGCCCGTGCCGTCGCCGACACGACGACGCTGCTGGAACTGGCCCCTGGCGACTCGGTCTATGCCTACTACGCCGCGCTGGCCCATGGCGTGACGCCGAAGCACCAGCCACCGGAGCTGAACCGCGGCCTCTTCGACAGCCTGGCCGAGATGTACGACCAGCACATGGTGCGCGGCCTGCGCTACCAGTTGCCCAAGCGCGTGGCGGACAAGATCCTCGAACGCTTTCCGGACAAAAAGCTCAACCTGCTGGACCTGGGCTGCGGCACGGGCCTGCTTGGCGTGTGCCTGGGCCGGCTGGACGGCTTTTTGATCGGCGTGGACATCTCGATGAAGATGATCGAGCAGGCCGGCCGCCACAACGTGTACGACCGCTTCCACCACGTCAACCTGCTCGACGCCCTGCAGGAAACGCCCGACGCCATCTACGACGTGCTGGCCGCGCTGGACGTGTTCATCTACACCGGCGACCTCACCGAAACCGTTCCCAACGCCCTGCGCATCCTGGTGCCCCAGGGCGAGCTGATCTTCTCTTGCGAGACCTCGGACGAAGCGGGTCCGGACATGGTGCTGCAGCCCAGCGGCCGCTACGCCCACAAGCGCAGCCACGTGGTGGCTCTGTGCAAGGCGGCGGGCTTCGAAACCGTGGAAGTGGAAGACACCGTGCTGCGCTACGAGAACAACGCGCCCGTGCAGGGCTTCATCGTCACGGCGCGCAAGGCGGTCTGACGGCGGGGCGCCCACGGCGCCCCCCAAAGAAAAAGCGCGGCCGTTGCCGCGCTTTTTTCATGCCCTCGTGCACGGGGTCAGAACCCCAGCGCGTGCGGCAGCCAGGTCGAGATGGCCGGCACGAAAGTCAACAGGATCAGCACCGCCAGGTGCGCCAGCAGGAAGGGCGGCAACTCCCGCGTGAGGGCCGCCAGCGGCACCTTGGTGGCCACCGAGGTCACGAACAGCAGCCCGCCCACGGGCGGCGTGATCATGCCCAGGGTGAGGTTGACGATCACCACCATCGCGAAGTGGATCGGATCGATGCCCAGCGCCGCCGAGATGGGCGCCAGGATCGGCACGAGGATCATCACGCCCGGCAGTGGCTCCATGAAGATGCCGAATAGCAGCAGCAGGATGTTCACCGCGATCAGGAAGGTGACGGGCGACAGGTTCCACCCCACGATGGTCTCCGCCAGTTGCTGGGGAATGCCTTCGATCGTCAGCACCCAGGCGAACGCGGCCGACGCCGCCACCACCAGCAGCACCGATGCGGTCAGCAAGGCCGAGCGCGCGGCGATGTGGGGTAGCGCCTTCCACTCCAGCGTGCGGTAGATCCATTTGCCGCAGATCAGCGCATAGAACACCGCCACCACCGACGCCTCGGTGGGCGTGAAGATCCCGAAGCGGATGCCCACCAGGATCAGCACGACCAGCATCAACGCCGGGATGGCGCGAATGCTGTTGGACAGCATCTCCGCGCGGCTCGGCCGTGGCTCGCGCGATCGGTAATCGCGGCGCACGCACACGCGCCAGTTGACGAGCGCCATGGCCGCAGCGATCAGCAGCCCGGGCGCGAAGCCGGCGATGAAGAGCGCCCCCACAGACACCTGCTCGTCCTGCAGCGCATAGATGATCATGATGATCGAGGGCGGAATGATGGGGCCCACGATGGCCGTGCTGGCGGTGAGTGCCGCCGCGTAGGCACGCGAATACCCGGCCTTGTCCATCATCTTTACCATCATGGAGCCGGGCCCCGCCGCATCGGCCAGGGCCGAGCCTGAGATGCCCGAGAACAGCGTGAGTGACAGGATGTTGGCATGCCCCAGCCCGCCGCGCAGGTGGCCCACGAACTGCGCCGCGAAGCGCAGCAGCACCACGGTGAGCGCGCCGCCGGACATGATCTCGGCCGCGAGGATGAAGAACGGCACCGCCATCAGCGGGAAGCTGTCGATGCCGGTGAACATCTCCTTGAACACGATCAGCTGCGGATAGCGCCCGCCCACGAACACCGCGATCGCGGCCGACATGGCCAGCGCGAATGCGACGGGAAAGCCCAGTGCCATCAGGACGATGGCGGAAACGAAGAGGGTGATGGCCATGGGTCAGGTCCTTCGGAACATCACAGCGACGCGGCGGACTCGGCGTCCATCTCGTCGGACTCAACATAGCGCCCATCCCGTACATAGCCCCGGGCCATGAACAGCAGGTGCACGAACAGCAGCAGGAAGCCCACCGGCATCGCCGAATAGATCCAGGCGAACGCGATGTCGGTGGCCGGCGTGGTCTGGAACCGCGTGGCCCACACGTACTGCACCGAGAACCACGCCATCACCAGGAAGAACACGCCCAGCCCCGCCACGATCAGCCCGCGCAGCCAGCGCGCGCCAGTCTGCCCCAGCGTGTGGTGCAGGTTGTCGATGGCCACGTGCCCGCCGAAGCGCAGCACCAGTCCGGCCCCGAGGAACGTGCCCCAGATCATCAGGTGCCGGGCCACCTCCTCCGCCCAGACGATGGAATCGCCCGTGGTGTAGCGCAGCACCACGTTGGCGAAGACGATGCAGGCCATGGCCAGCAGCAGGATGATGAGCAGCCAGCGGTTGCAGGCCACCAGCGCGCGCTCGAATCGGTTCAGCATGGGAGGGAGGGCACCTGCCGGCGCCAATCTGTCGGTCGATCGATCAAAACGGAAAAAGCCCGGCCAGGCCGGGCAGAGGAAAAGCGCACGCCGGACAGGCTCCGGCCGCGCCGGCCACCATCACTTCGTGCTGGTGATCTGGTCCAGCGTCTTCTGGCCGAACTTGGTGGCGTATTGCTTGTAGGCGGGCTCCAGGGCCTTCTGGAAGGCCGACTTGTCGACCGACTCCACGACCTGCATGCCGGCCGCCTTGACGTCTGCCAGGCCCTTTTGCTCCACGTCGTCCACGAACTTGCGCGAGGCCGCCGCACCCGCCTTGGCACCCTGGGTGAAGCTGGCCTTCTGCGCATCGCTGAGGCTCGACCAGAGGTTGGGCGACACGATCAGCGCCATGGGCGCATAGACGTGGCCGGTCAGCGAGAGGTATTTCTGCACCTGCGGCAGCTTGGCGGAAACGATCACCGACATCGGGTTCTCCTGCCCGTCGATCGTGCCCTGCTGCAGCGCACCGATCACTTCGGGCCAGGACATGGGCGTGGGCGAGGCGCCCAGCGTGCGGAAGGCAGTGATGTGCACGGGGTTCTCGGTCACGCGGATCTTGAAGCCCTTGAGGTCTGCCGGCGTGCTCACCGGATGCTTGTTATTGGTCAGGTGGCGAAAGCCCTGCTCGCCCCAGGCCAGGGCGATCAGGCCCCGGCCCTTGAACTTGCCCAGCAGGTCCTGGCCGAACGGGCCGTCCAGCACCGCGCGGGCATGGGCCGTGTCGCGGAACAGGAAGGGAATGTCCACCACGCCCACATCGGGCACGAAGTTGCTCAGGGCGCCGGTGGAGACGATCACCGCCTCCACGGTGCCCAGCTGCAGGCCTTCGATCAGCTCGCGCTCGCCACCCAGGGCGCTGGAGGGGAACTGCTTGAACTTGAAGGCGCCGTTGGTGCCTTTCTCGACCGTGTCGGCCCAGGCCTGGGCGGCCGCGCCGTAGTGCGAGTTGATCGCCAGCGCATAACCGACCTTGATTTCCTTGGCCTGCTGGGCGAACACGGGAAGGATGGGCAAGCCGGCAACGGCGGCGGCCAGCAACAGGCGGCGGGAAGCAATGCGCATGGAAACGGTCCGATCTGGCCCCCAGGGGGCGTTGTGACAAAGGAGGCAGGATTATTCCCGCAGCCCCGCCCCCCGGCCCTCGGGGAAAGTACCTGCGCAGGCGCTTTTTTTCGATCAGTCCAGCAGGCGGGACGATTTGGGCACGTGCGCCATCAAAAACTCCATCTGATCCGCCAGGATGCGGCGGTTGCGCAGGATGAAGTCCTCCCACAGGCTGGGCACGTAGGGCGCGTAGAGCAGCGGCATGTGCGCCTGCTCGGGCGTGCGCGGGCCCTTGCGGTGGTTGCAGGGGCGGCAGGCCGTGACCACGTTCATCCAGTGGTCCACGCCCTGGCGCGCATAGGGCACGATGTGCTCGCGCGTGAGGTCTTCTTCGTGGAAATGCCCGCCGCAATACGCGCAGACGTTGCGGTCGCGGGCGAAGAGCTTGCCGTTGGTCAGGCTGGGCTTGAGGTTGAACGGGTTGATGGCCGGCACGCCCTTGGTGCCGATGATGCTGTTGACGCCGATGACCGACTGCTCGCCCGTCACGGCGTTGTGGCCGCCGCGGAACCGGGCGATCTGCGCGCCGGATTCCCAGCGCACCTCGCCCGCGGCATAGTGAATGACCGCCTGTTCCAGCGAAATCCACGATTGGGGCAGCCCCTGGGCCGACAACTTCAAGACCTTCACAACTCGCCTCCTGGAACAACGATGCACACAAGGATTCGGAACGCTGATGTCTCACGGGCGGCGTGCCAAGGCCGGCCTGTGGCTCACAATATACTCCGTTCATGACAAATTGGCGTCCAGCGCTTGATACACCTGCGCACGGCGCTATCAAAAGTAAAGCACTCCGATGAAGATCTTTCGAGGCTTCCATCACCCCGACATTGCATCGGCCTGCGCCCTCACCATCGGCAATTTCGACGGCGTGCACCGTGGCCACCAGGCCATGCTGGCGCTGCTGAACAACGAGGCGGCCCACCGCGGCGTGCCCAGCTGCGTGCTGACGTTCGAGCCCCACCCGCGCGACTATTTCGCCGGCGCCCGCCAGCGCCCCGAACTGGCCCCCGCCCGCATTGGCACCCTGCGCGACAAGCTGGACGAACTGCGCCGCTGCGGCGTGCAGCAGACCGTGGTGCTGCCCTTCAACGAACGGCTGGCCAGCCAGCCGCCGCAGGCGTTCATCGAGGACGTGCTGGTGCGCGGCCTGGGCGCGCGCTACGTGCTGGTGGGCGACGATTTCCGCTTCGGCGCGCAGCGCGCGGGCGACTACGCCATGCTGGACGGCGCCGGGCGCAGCCAGGGCTTCGAGGTGGCCCGCATGAACAGCTACGAGGTGCATGGCCTGCGGGTATCGAGCTCGGCCGTGCGCGAGGCCCTGGCCGCCGGCCGCATGGAAGACGCCGCGCGGCTGCTGGGCCGGCCCTATGCCATCTCGGGCCACGTGGTGCACGGGCGCAAGCTCGGCCGTGAGCTGGGCGCCAGCCGCGAGGGCGCCGGCGACGGCTTTCGCACGCTCAACCTGCGCTTTGCCCACTGGAAGCCCGCTGCGGGCGGCATCTTCGTGGTGCGGGTGCACGGCCTGGCCGCCGAGCCCCTGCCGGGCGTGGCCAACCTGGGCGTGCGCCCGTCGCTCGATCCCCGGGACGTGAACGGCGGCCGCGTGCTGCTGGAGACCCACTGCCTGGACTGGCCCCGCGATCTGGGGGCCGAAGGGGCGTACGGTAAAATCGTCCGCGTGGAACTCCTGCACAAACTGCACGACGAGCTGAAATACGACAGCTTCGACGCCCTCACCCGCGGCATCGCCAGGGACTGCGATGACGCGCGGGCGTATTTCTCCGCCTCCACGCACGCCGAGACCCGTCGCCAGACCACGCGCGACCGAATTTGACGGTCCCCGTGCCGCAGCGCAGCCCTGCGGCCCCGTCCGCCCCCTCATCTTCTTTCTCTTCCTGCGTTCCAGGCCATGGCCCGGAACGGCCCGCTCCTTAGGTCTTGCCATGTCCGAGAACACGAACGCCACCCCCACCCCTTCCACCGGCACGGACTACCGCGCCACGCTCAACTTGCCCGACACCGCCTTCCCGATGCGCGGCGACCTGCCCAAGCGCGAGCCGGGCTGGGTGAAGGAATGGGACGAAAAAGGCATCTACAAGAAGCTGCGCGACGCCCGCTGCGGCGCACCGAAGTTCATCCTGCACGACGGCCCGCCCTACGCCAACGGCCAGATCCACATGGGCCATGCGGTGAACAAGATCCTGAAGGACATGATCACCAAGGCGCGCCAGCTCGAAGGCTTCGACGCGCTGTACGTGCCTGGCTGGGATTGCCACGGCCTGCCGATCGAGAACGCTATCGAGAAAAAGCACGGCCGCAACCTGAGCCGCGACGACATGCAGGCCAAGAGCCGCGCCTATGCCACCGAGCAGATCGCCCAGCAGATGGGCGACTTCCAGCGCCTGGGCGTACTGGGTGAATGGGACAACCCCTACAAGACGATGAACTTCGCCAACGAAGCAGGCGAAATCCGGGCGTTCAAGCGCGTGATGGAGCGCGGCTTCGTGTACCGGGGCCTGAAGCCCGTGTACTGGTGCTTCGACTGCGGCTCATCCCTGGCCGAGTTCGAGATCGAGTACCAAGACAAGAAGAGCACCACGCTGGACGTGGCCTTCAAGGCGCACGAGCCCGCGAAGCTGGCCGCCGCCTTCGGATTGAGCGCTTTGCAGAAAGATGCCTTCGTGGTGATCTGGACCACCACCGCCTGGACCATCCCCGCCAACCAGGCGCTGAACCTGAACCCCGAAATCACCTATGCGCTGGTGGACACCGAGCGTGGCCTGCTGGTGCTGGCCGAATCGCTGGTGGAAGACTGCATGGCCCGCTACGGCCTCACCGGCCAGGTGCTCGCCACGGCGCTGGGCGAAAAGCTCGGCGGGCTGGAGTTCGAACACCCGCTCTACGACGTGAAAAGCGAAGACGGCAGCCATGGCTACCGGCGCCTGTCGCCCGTGTACCTGGCCGACTACGCCACGGCCGACGACGGCACCGGCATCGTGCACTCCTCTCCCGCCTACGGCCTGGAGGATTTCAACTCCTGCCGCGCGCACGGCCTGGCGCTGGACGACATCCTGAACCCCGTGCAGGGCAACGGCACCTACGCGGCCGACTTCCCCCTGTTCGGCGGCCAGCACATCTGGAAGGCCGTGCCGGTCGTCATCGAGGCGCTGCGCAACGCTGGCCGCCTGATGGCCACCAAGGACATCACCCACAGCTACCCGCACTGCTGGCGCCACAAGACCCCCGTGATCTACCGAGCCGCCGCGCAATGGTTCATCCGCATGGACGAAGGCGAAGGCGTGTTCACGAAGGACAAGGCGCCCAAGACCCTGCGCCAGACGGCGCTGGAAGCCATCGAGCACACCAGTTTCTACCCCGAGAACGGCAAGGCCCGCCTGCACGACATGATCGCCAACCGGCCCGACTGGTGCATCTCGCGCCAGCGCAGCTGGGGCGTGCCGATCCCGTTCTTCCTGCACAAGGACTCGGGCGAGCTGCATCCGCGCACCATGGAGATCATGGACAAGGCGGCCGATATCGTCGAGAAGGGCGGCATCGAGGCCTGGAGCCGCGTGACGCCCGAAGACATCCTGGGCGCCGAGGACGCCGCCTGCTACACCAAGAGCACCGACATCCTGGAGGTGTGGTTCGACTCCGGTTCCACCTTCTTCCACGTGCTGCGCGGCACGCACCCGAACGTGCACCACGACACCGGCCCCGAGGCCGACCTGTACCTCGAAGGCCACGACCAGCACCGCGGCTGGTTCCACAGCTCGCTGCTGCTGGCGAGCGCGCTGGAGGGCCGCGCGCCCTACAAGGGCCTGCTGACCCACGGCTTCACCGTGGACAGCCAGGGCCGCAAGATGAGCAAGTCGCTGGGCAACGGCATCGATCCGCAGGAGATCAACAAGAAGCTCGGCGCCGAGATCATCCGCCTGTGGGTGGCCGCCAGCGACTACTCGGGCGACATCGCGGGCGACGACAAGATCCTGGCGCGCGTGGTGGACGCCTACCGCCGCATCCGCAACACGCTGCGCTTCCTGCTGGCCAACGTGAGCGACTTCGATCCGAAGGCCGACGCCGTGCCGTTCGACCAGATGCTGGAGATCGACCGCTATGCGCTCACGCGGGCCGCCGAATTCCAGGCCGAAGTGCTGGCCCACTACCAGGTTTACGAGTTCCATCCCGTGGTGGCCAAGCTGCAGCTGTACTGCTCGGAAGACCTGGGCGGCTTCTACCTCGACGTGCTCAAGGACCGCCTGTACACCACGGCGCCCAAGAGCCTGGCACGCCGCAGCGCCCAGACCGCGCTCTACCAGATCACGCACGCCATGCTGCGCTGGATGGCGCCCTTCCTGTCGTTCACGGCGGAAGAGGCGTGGAAGGTGTTCGGCACCTCCGAATCGATCTTCCTGGAAACCTATGGCGCCATCGCGGGCGCCGACGAAGGGCTGCTGGCCAAGTGGTCCCGCCTGCGCGCCATCCGCGATGCGGTGAACAAGGAAATCGAAGCGCTGCGCGCGGCCGGCCAGGTGGGCTCTTCGCTGCAGGCCACGGTCACACTGACCGCCGCCCCTGAAGACCACGCGCTGCTCGCCAGCCTGGGCGACGACCTGAAGTTCGTCTTCATCACGTCCGCGATCGAACTGGTGGCGGGCGATGCGCTGCGGATCAGCGTGCAGGCCAGTACCGACACCAAGTGCGAGCGTTGCTGGCACTACCGCAGCGATGTGGGCCAGGACCCGGCCCACCCGACGCTGTGCGGCCGCTGCACCAGCAACCTGTATGGCGCCGGCGAAGCGCGGGAGCACGCGTGATGGCCCGCAGCAGCTATTCGTCTTCATCCTCCGCGGGCAGCAAGATGTGGCCCTGGCTCGTCTGGGCACTGCTGATCCTGATCGCAGACCAGTTCACGAAGACGTTGATCCTGGGCTACTACCGGCTGGGCGATGCCACCTACATCACCGGCTTCTTCAACATCGTGCGTGCGCACAACACGGGCGCGGCGTTCTCCTTCCTGGCGGATGCGGGCGGCTGGCAGCGCTGGGTGTTCACGGGCATCGGCGTGGCGGCCACGCTGTTCATCGTGTGGCAGTTGCGCGCCCATCCCGGGCAGAAGCTGTTTTGCTTCGCGCTGTCCAGCATCCTGGGCGGCGCCGTGGGCAACGTGGTGGACCGCATGATGCACGGCTACGTGGTGGACTTCCTGGACTTCCACGCGCGGGGCTGGCACTTTCCGGCCTTCAACCTGGCGGACTCGGCCATCACGGTGGGAGCGGCCTGCCTGATCCTGGATGAACTGCTGCGGGTGAAGCGCTCGTCCTGAAGACAGGGCGCCGACAGCGCGCCCTGCCCAGCAACACGCTGGCTGCGGCAAGCGTCAGGCGCCTTTGTCACGCAGCCGTCTGGCGGCATCCAGCAACCCGGGCACTTCCTGCGTTGCGCTTCGTATGCCTGCGCCGACGTCCATCTGCCGCGCGACGCCCACGGCCAGCACCTCATTGAGCAGAGCGCGCTGGGTCCGGCGAAGGTTGGGATTCAAGGCCCGCACTTCAGGAGGAACGCGGGCCTTGGCAACATCGACGGGGGCCTGTAGCTTGAGTTGCACTCGCCGCTGGAACCCCCGGCCCACCACCGCCATGGAAGGAAAGACCGTGTGTGGCGCGTAGCGCATCGTGGGTCCGACCTCGCGCAAGCCCTGGTCGAAGCGGGCCAGCAGAGATGGCGAGTTCCCGTTCAAAGCCGTCTCCATTACAGCCCTGTCTTTCAAGCCCGAGGCATGGCCGTGCTCCAGGCTCAGGGTGAAGTCGCCGGCATCACCTGCCCATTGGCTGTCTGCAGAAAAGACTGCGGGTCCGCGAAGCCAAGGGTCCAATACCATGTGGTAATCCGGCCCCCGCCCGTCCCTCAGCTCTGCCCAGTCGTGGTCGATCCACTGCGACTTCACGAGGTAAATGAACTCCCCCTTGTCGGTGCCTGAGCTGGCTTCTTTCAACAGAGGGACATGCAGCATGATGGTCAAGGCAGCGAACTCTGCACAATTGCCGGCCTGGGCCAGAATTCCTCCGGCAGCGTAGGCCACAACTCGCGGCAGGCCGTGCTCCACCAGCATGTTCTTCACAAGCCGGCCCGCTTCGACCCTCCTGGAGCTTTCGTGACCGAATCGCGCAATGTCGTCTTTGACGTTGCCGCGACCGCTCGGCAACAGCGCTCGGACCTGCTCGACCGTGGCGGTGGCGTTGCGCAGGCGCGTAAGGTCAGGCCCTTCCACATGCCGGCCATCGATGGCCCGTGCCATGACATAGCCGCGCAACTGCCGGTCCACTGCGGGGGACAGGGTTTGGCGGGGGCGAAGCAGGCCTTCTATTACGGCGATACCGGCGGCTTTACGCGAATGCAGTCCGTGGACAGCTACCGCGCACCCGCAGGCGGAGTCTCGACCAGTGGAAGGGGGTCCGACACCTGGACTGGGGGCCAGCGCGGCAGGCGGACGGCCCCGGGATGAAAGCGGTGACACCATAAGTCGGCTCCTCGATTCTGGCGCCCGGTTTGAAAGGGACAGGCCGCAGGCGCCGGACAAGGGCATGCGTCCTTCGGCCATCCGAGTCCGCCTCATGCGGAACTGGAACACACAGGTTAAGCACAACATCGCCCTGCGTCCATGCGGGCCGCGAAGACACCCGTGGGCGGACGAACCCGCGGACTTTGCTCCCACCGCGCGCCACTGTCATCACGCCGTCACGCCGCCCCGCTCCAATGCCATGAAATCGATTACATGGCCTTTTCCAGCCCCATTCCATCCCAATGACCATCCAGGACGTCGCCCGAGAAGCCGGGGTTTCGGTCGCCACCGTGTCCCGCGCGTTCAATCTGCCGGACAAGGTCACCCCCGCCACGCGCGACCTCGTGCTCGGCGTGGCCGAGCGCCTGGGCTACGCGCCCAACGCCAGTGCCCGCACCCTGCGCACGCAGCGCAGCCGCGTCATCGGGGTGGTGTTGCCCACGCTGCTCAATCCCGTGTTCGCTGAATGCCTCGAAGGCATCGCGCGCGCCGCGGCGCTGGCGGGCTATGCCATCCTGCCATTCACCACCGACTACGTGATCGCCCAGGAAGAGCGCGCCGTGAATCTGCTGCTGGCGGGCGACGTGGACGGCATGATCCTCGTGGTCTCGCAGCCCGAGTCCTCCACGGCGCTCGCGCGCCTGGCGGCGGCCGCCCTGCCCTACGTGCTGGCCTACAACCGGCACCCCGGCCACCCCTGCGTCTCGGTGGACAGCGAAGGCGCCGTGGCCGACCTGGTGGCACGGCTGGTGGCCCTGGGGCACCGGCGCATCGCCATGGTGAGCGGCCAGTTGGCCGCATCGGACCGCGCACAGCAGCGCTGCCGCGGCTTTCGACGCGGCATGGCCGCTGCCGGGCTGACGCAGGCGCCGGTGGTCGAAGTGCCTTTCGTGGAAACCGCGGTGGAGGACGTGGCGCAGTGGCTGCGCGGGGCCGAGCGCCCGACCGCCCTGGTCTGCTCCAACGACCTGATTGCGATCCGCTGCCTGCGGGCCGCCCACCAGGCGGGCCTCGCCGTGCCGCGCGATCTCAGCGTGGTGGGCTTCGACGGCATCGCGCTGGGGCAGGACCTGACCCCCGTGCTGAGCACCGTGGCCCAGCCCAATGCGGACATCGGCCGCTGCAGCGTGGAACTGCTGATCCAGGCCATGGCCGCCGATGCGCCACTGGCGCCACAGGCCAGCCTGACGCTGCCCCATCGCTTCCGCGCCGGCGAATCCTGCGCAGGCGCCTGACCGACAGATCCCGCAATCCACTTCCTCCAACCCATCCCTTCCTTCGTCTGCTTTTCTGGAGCCCCCGATGAAACACACCTTGCAAACCCTGATCCGCACCACCGTGCTGGCCTTCGGCCTGGCCTCCGGCGCCGCCGCGATGGCGCAAACCGCCATTTGCTACAACTGCCCGCCCGAATGGGCCGACTGGGGCAGCCAGCTCAAGGCCATCAAGGCCCGCACGGGCGTGACCGTGCCGCCGGACAACAAGAACTCCGGCCAGGCCCTCGCCCAGATGGTGGCCGAGCGCGCAAGCCCCGTGGCCGACGTGACCTACCTCGGCGTGACGTTCGCCATCCAGGCGCAGAAAGACGGCGTCGTAGGCACCTACCAGCCCGCCGGCTGGAAGGACATTCCGGAAGGCCTCAAGGACCCGGCGGGCCATTGGTTCACCATCCACTCGGGCACGCTCGGCTTCATGGTGAACGTCGATGCGCTCAAGGGCAAGCCGGTGCCGCAATCGTGGGCCGACCTGCTCAAGCCCGACTACAAGGGCCTGATCGGCTACCTCGATCCGGCCTCGGCCTTCGTGGGCTATGTGGGTGCGGTGGCGGTCAACCAGGCGCGCGGCGGCTCCATGGACAACTTCGCCCCCGGCATCGACTACTTCAAGGCACTGCAGAAGAACGAGCCCATCGTGCCCAAGCAGACGGCCTACGCCCGCGTGCTGTCGGGTGAGATCGCCATCTTGCTGGACTACGACTTCAACGCCTACCGCGCCAAGTACAAGGACCAGGCCAACGTGCAGTTCGTCATCCCTGCGGAAGGCACCGTGGTCGTGCCTTACGTGATGAGCCTGGTGGCCAATGCCCCGCATGCGGCAGACGCCAGGAAGGTGCTGGACTTCGTGCTGTCCGACGAAGGCCAGGCGCTGTGGGCCAACGCCTACCTGCGCCCGGTGCGCGCCAACGCCATGCCCAAGGAAGTGCAGGCCCGCTTCCTGCCGTCCAGCGACTACGCGCGCGCCAAGACCGTGGACTACGGCCGCATGGCGGCTGCGCAAAAGGCGTTCTCCGACCGCTATCTGAAGGAAGTGCAGTAACGCCATGCGCCACGGTGGTTCCGCTCCCTCGCGCCCGGTGCTGCTGGCGTGCGCCGCGCCTGCCGTGGCGTTCTTCGCGGCGTTCTGGCTGCTGCCCGTCGCCCTGCTGCTGGCCCTGCCGGCGGCCAAGGGCTGGGACACCTACTTCGCGGTGCTGACCCATGCGCGCTATCTGCAGAGCCTGCTGCAGACGCTGGGACTGTCGCTCGCCGTCACGCTGGCCACGCTGGTGCTGGGTGCGCTGGTGGGCATCACGCTGGCGCGCCAGCGCTTTCATGGCCGTGCGCTGCTGCTGTCGCTGCTGACGCTGCCGCTGTCGTTCCCCGGCGTGATCGTGGGCTTTTTCATGATCCTGCTGGGCGGGCGGCAGGGGCTGGTGGCCGACCTGTCGGAGGCGCTGGGCGCCGGCCGCACCACGTTCGCCTATGGGCTCACCGGCCTGTTCCTGGCGTATCTGTATTTCTCGCTGCCGCGGGCCATCGCCACCTACACGGCGGCAGCCGGCAGCATGGATGCGCAGCTGGAAGAAGCGGCCCGCTCGCTGGGCGCCTCGCGCTGGCGCGTGGCGCGCGATGTGTGGGTGCCCGAACTGGCGGCCACGACGCTGGCCTGCGGCGCGATCGTCTTCGCCACGGCCATGGGCGCGTTCGGCACGGCGTTCACGCTGTCGGCCAAGTTCGAGGTGCTGCCCATCACCATCTACAACGAGTTCACCAACTATGCCAACTTCGCGCTGGCCGCCAGCCTGTCGATCACGCTCGGGCTGATCACCTGGATGGTGCTGTGGGTGTCGCGCCGCGTGTCCGGCACCACCGCTTTCTGAAGGAGCCGAAACCATGCGAAACGCAAGACAGGCCCCGGCGCTGCTGATGGCGCTGACCGCCCTGGTCGCGCTGTTCATGATCGCGCCCATCGCCCTCTCGGTGGTGGCCGGTCTGGTCCACAACTACAGCGTGGGCCTGAAAAGCGGGCTCACGCTGCGCTGGCTGGGCGAGGTGTGGGAGAACTACGGCGGCACGGTGGGCTGGTCCCTGGTGCTCGCGCTGCTGTGCGTGCTGGGCAACCTGTTGCTGGGCGTGCCCTGCGCCTATGCTCTGGCGCGCAGCCGCTCCCGCTGGGCCCGGCTGTTCGAAGAACTGCTCACCCTGCCCGTCGCCGTGCCGGGCCTGGCCAGCGCGCTGGCGCTCATCCTCGCCTACGGGCAGCTTTCGGGCTTTCGCCAGAGCTTCGCCTTCATCCTGGTGGGGCACATGGTGTTCACGCTGCCCTTCATGGTGCGCACCGTGGGATCGGCATTCCAGAAGAACGAACTGCGCTCGCTCGAAGAGGCCGCGCGCTCGCTGGGCGCCAGCTTCGCGCAGCGCTTTCTGGGCGTGCTGGTGCCGGCCGTGCTGCCGGCCATCGTGGCGGGCAGCCTGATGGTGTTCACGCTCTCGGTGGGCGAATTCAATCTCACCTGGATGCTGCACACCCCGCTCACCCGCACGCTGCCCGTGGGGCTGGCCGACAGCTATGCCTCGATGCGCATCGAAATCGGCTCGGCCTACACGCTGGTCTTTCTGATCGTCATCCTTCCCGTGCTGTGGGGCCTGCAGGCCATCGGCACCTTCATCGAGAAACACCATGGAACTTGAACGCACGCGCGTGGACGTCGTCCAGTGCGCCAAAACCTATGCCGACGGCACCCGCGGCCTGCAGCCCACCGACCTGACCGTGGAGCCCGGTGAGGTCATGGCCCTGCTCGGACCTTCGGGCTGCGGCAAGACCACGCTGCTGCGCATGATCGCCGGGCTGGAGGCCCCCGATGCGGGCAGCCGCATCGCTTTCGGAAATACTGACGTGACCCGCATGCCGATCGAGCAGCGCGGCGTGGGCATGGTGTTCCAGCACTACGCGCTCTTTCCGCAAATGACGGTGCAGGCCAACATCGGCTATGGCCTCAAGATTCGCGGGGTGGCCGAAAGCGAGTGCCGCCGCACCGTGGGCGAACTCGTCGATCTGGTGCGCCTGGGCGGCCTGGAGAAAAAACGCCCGGCCGAACTCTCCGGCGGCCAGCGCCAACGGGTGGCCCTGGCCCGCGCCGTGGCCGCGCGCCCGCGCGTGCTGCTGCTGGACGAGCCGCTCACCGCGCTGGATGCCAAGCTCAAGGAATCGCTGCGCGACGAACTGGCCGACCTGCTGCGCCGCCTGCACATCACGGCGATCCACGTCACCCACGACCAGCAGGAAGCCCTGGCCATTGCCGACCGCCTGGCCGTGATGCATGCGGGCCGCATCGTGCAGGTGGGCGACGGCGAGGCGCTGTACCGCACGCCCAGCCACCCGTTCGTGGCCACGTTCCTGGGCCGGGTCAACCGCATCGTGCCGGCCGTGGACCCCAGCGCAGCGCGGGGACTGCCGCACCTCACGGCGCTGCAGGCCTGCGACGCCCCTTCGGCTCCGGCCGATGCGCTGCTCGTGCGCCCCGAGGACGTCGAGGTGGGGCCGCCCCTGCCCGACTGGGGCAGCGCCGCCGTGACGCGCCGCAGTTTCCTGGGCGACCGCGTGCAGCTCACGCTGGCCGTTTCGGGGCATGCGCCCCTCCTGGCCGATGTGCACCGCGACCATCCCGCGCGCGAGGGCGAACGGGTAGGCTTTCGCATCGCCACGCACCGCCTGCTGTCCGTCACCGAAAGCCTCAGCGCATGACCCGCATGAAAACCACCACCCTGCTCCTGCAGCTCTCCGACCTGCACATCCGCGAGCCTGGCCGGCTGGCCTATGGCCGGCTGGACACCGCTCCCTACCTGCGCCAGGCCGTGGACACGGTGCTGCGCATGCCGCAGCGCCCGGATGCCGTCGTGGTCACCGGTGACCTGACCGACTTCGGCCGGCCTGCGGAATACGGCCACCTGCGCGACCTGCTGGCGCCACTCGGGGCCATGCCGCTCTACCTGCTGCCCGGCAACCACGACGATCGCGAGCAACTGCGCGCCAGCTTTCCCGAGCACGCCTACCTGGGCGAAGAAGGCTTCGTGCAATACAGCGTGCCGGTGGGCGGGCTGCAGCTCATCGCGCTCGATACCGTGGTGCCAGGCGCCAGCGAAGGCGGCCTGTGCGAGGCACGGCTCGCCTGGCTGGAGCGCCAACTGGAAGCGCACCGCGGCAGGCCCGTGGTGATCGCCATGCACCACCCGCCGTTTCGCACGCTCATCGGCCACATGGACGCCATCGGCCTGCTGGAAGGCGCCGAAGCGCTGGAGGCCATCGTGGCGCGGCACGCCAACGTGGAGCGGGTGGTCTGCGGCCACCTGCACCGCGCCATCCAGGTGCGCTTCGGCGGCACGCTGGCAGCGACCGTGCCATCGCCCGCGCACCAGGTGTGCCTGGACCTGGCGCCCGACGCCGCCTCGGCCTGGACGCTGGAGCCGGCGGGCTTTGCGGTGCATGCGCTGCCGCAGGACGGGCGGCTGGTCAGCCACATCGCGGCCAGCGGGACATATCCCGGGCCGTATCCGTTCCATGAGGCGGGGCAACTCATCGATTGAGGATCTCGTCCACCGAAACCCATTCGCCGCGATGGCGCCGCTCGGCACGGCTTCGCTCATCGGCTCCTCGGAAAAATCTCTTCCATGAAGTAGCCCTCGATCCTGGTCAGATGCTCCACACCGTTGCGCATGCGGGCTTTGATGTCGCTGATCGATGCCGCCAGTTCACTGAATTTCGCTCCAGGGTTCATGGCCGCCGCATCGCGCCACTGCTTGAGCTGCCGAGGATCCAGCCGGGCGCTCAGCGTTTCGTCGGCCAGTTGTTCCACCAGATCGCCATGGCCTTGAAGCAGTTCATCTTTAGTCGCCAGCACCTGCTCCAGGTTTTGGATCTTTCTACCCATCGCCTGGACGTTTCCGAGCAGTTCCAGCACGCCACTGACGTGATATCTCATGTTCATGGTGCGGAGCGACAACAGGGCCTGCGCCATTTCGTGGCGCTTTTCGTCTGCCTCTCTCTGTGCCAGCGCGGCGGCTGATTCGGCAGCCGCCGTGCTGGCAACATGTGTGGGGGAAGCTGGCGCGGAGCCCTCGGTCGAAGAAGCGCTGGCCACCGGCAGGGTCGATGCGATCAATGCACCGTCACGGGGGCTGGCAGTCGATTTCGGAGATTCCGACTGGGTGGACGCCACGTTCGCCTCCACGTCGATCTGCACACTGTCATTCGCTTCTGTTTCTGCTTCCATGTGCGTTTCCAGATCCGCGTCCCAATCCGACCGCGCGTCCATGAAGACGTCCGTATCGGAGTCAGCGTCCGATTCAGGTTCTACCTCCAGCCGCGCATGCATCTCGCGCGCCGCAGCCTCCGCTGTCTGGAACACCGCTTCCAGGTTCACCGATGCAGCCTGCACCCATTTTTTGTAGCTCTCCGGCGTCGCGCTCCCGTCCAAGCCGTTCATCTGCTTGCGCATTTCCGATTGAAAGCGCAGCGAATCGGCTTTGAGGCTCGCCATGCTTTGCAGACGCTTGATCCGGATCTGCATTGCCGCCGGGTTTTCGGCCACTGACTTTTCTGGTTGGCCGACATACCCCTGCATCCTCAGAATCCCTGCGGCTGCGAGGTCGCGCCATGCGTCGGTATTTTCCACGGGCGGAGGGCCCGAGCGGCCTGTAGAGGCGACGGCGACAGCCTTGGCCTTGCCGGCACGCGCCTCGGCAAGCGCCGCCGCACGGGTCGCCGAGGCTGACGCAGCGGTGCCGGATACGGCCGGTTCGCGGTGACGCACCCCGGCTGGTCGGGAAAGTTTCGGCGGAGGGGGACGGCGGGTGGGCGGCGGCCCCGAATCCTCGGGTTTGGTTTGCAGGGCCAGCGCTCTGCCCTGCAAGCCCAGTGTCGCTGCGGACATGGAATTGGACCTGCGTTGCGGTGCGCCCTCCTGGATGCGCTCCTCAACGGAGCGGGCAACGCGCGGCGGAGACGTGATTTCTTTGAGATGGACCATGGCTTCTCCCTTGAATGCTTTAATGGAAGGGCCGAGGGTAGGAACGGGCCTGACCCACCGCGCCGCAGCGCCCGAAGCCCTTGCCCGGCGCGCGAAACCCGGGCCATCCCGTGCCATCCAGGCCACCCGGCACACCGATCCGACCCGCCCAGGCCCGTGGTTGCTGGCGGGCTGCTATGGATTCAGGAGTATGCTGTCACTCCCGGAACGGCAGGCAGGCCAGGAGCCCTGTGCCCCGCCCCCGGGTGAAGCATCCGATCCCTTTCATGAAGCACCTGTTGAATCTGCTGGCCGCCGTGGCACTGCTGGTCTGGGGCACCCACCTGGTGCGCACGGGCGTGCTGCGTGTGTTCGGCGCCAACCTGCGCACCATGCTCGCCCGCAGCATGGGCAACCGCTTCACGGCAGCACTGTCGGGCATCGGCGTGACGGCCCTGGTGCAGTCCAGCACGGCCACCTCGCTCATGACCTCGTCGTTCGTGGGCCAGGGGCTCATCACCCTGCCGGCCGCGCTGGCGGTGATGCGCGGGGCCGACGTGGGAACCGCCCTCATGTCGGTGCTGTTCTCCACCGACCTGTCGTGGCTGTCCCCCCTCTTCATCTTCGTGGGCGTGGTGTTGTTCATCACCCGCCAGTCCAGCTCGGCCGGGCGCGTGGGGCGCGTGCTCATCGGGCTGGGGCTGATGCTGCTGGCGCTCGAAATGGTCGTGCAGGCCAGCGGCCCCATGCTGGCCTCCCCCATCATCAAGGCCATGCTCGGCTCGCTCAACAGCGACATCGTGATGGAGATCGTCATGGGCGCGGTGCTGGCCGTGATCGCGTACTCAAGCCTGGCCATCGTGCTGCTCATCTCGGCCATGGCGGCCTCGCACGTGGTGCCGCTGGACGTGGCCCTGGGCCTGGTGCTGGGGGCCAACCTAGGCAGCGGCCTGCTGGCCGTGCTGACCACCGCCAAATCGGCCGTGGAGGTGCGGCAGGTGACCGTGGGCAACCTCGTCTTCAAGCTGATGGGCGTGGCGCTGGTGGCCCCGTTCGCCGGGCTGTGGCTGCGCTATGTGCAGCCCCACATGCCAGGTACCGCGCAGGGCGTGGTGCTGTTCCATCTGGGCTTCAACGTGGTCATCAGCCTGGGGTTCATCGCGTTCACGCAATGGGTGGCCACCTGGGTGACACGTCTGCTGCCCAAGCCCGTGGGCGCGCAGAGCCTGCGGCCCCACCACCTGGACCCGTCAGCCCTGTCCACCCCGTCGCTCGCCATTTCCTGCGCCGCCCGCGAGGCGCTGCACCAGGCCGACGTGGTGGAGACCATGCTGCTGGGCGTGCTCGATGTGATCAAGAAAAATGATGTGCAACTGGCCGAACGCCTGCGCAAGATGGATGACGAGGTGGACGAGCTGTATTCGTCCATCAAGTACTACCTGACCAAGATTTCCCGCGAGGCGCTGGGCGAGGACGAGAGCCGGCGCTGGACCGACATCATCAGCTTCACCATCAACATGGAGCAGATCGGCGACATCATCGAACGCGTGTTGCTGGACATCGAAGACAAGAAGATCAAGAAGGGCCGCCAGTTCTCCGACGCCGGCATGGCCGAGATCACGGAGCTGCACGAGCGCCTGATCAACAACCTGCGCCTGGGAATGAGCGTGTTCCTCAACGGCACGGTGCGCGACGCGCAGAAGCTGCTCGAAGAAAAGGCGCGCTTTCGCGACCTGGAGCGCGCCTACGCCGCCACCCATCTGGTGCGCCTGGCGGACAAGACGGTGCAGAGCATGGAAACCAGCTCGCTGCACATCGACCTGATCAGCGAACTCAAGCGCATCAACTCGCACATCTGCTCGATCGCCTATCCCATCCTGGACTCGGCCGGTGCCCTGGCGCCCAACCGCCTGCGCTCGGCCACCGGCGCGGCGCAGGACGCCACGATCGGAAAATGACGGGCTCGCCACCCACGCACGTGCCCCTTCCGAGTGCCGCGCCATTGCTGCCGCCAGACCCCTTGCCGAAAGCCCCGCCTGTGACCTCCCCTGCCCTGCCCGACCGTGCCCTCGAACCCGACGTCGTCATCTATCACAACCCGGAATGCGGCACCTCGCGCAACGTGCTGGCGATGATCCGTGCGAGCGGCATCGAGCCGCATGTGGTCGAGTACCTGAAGACCCCGCCTTCGCGCGCCATGCTGGCATGGCTGGTCACGCGGGCAGGCGTGCCGGCGCGCGACATGCTGCGCGAGAAGCACCCGCTGCATGCCGAACTGGGCCTCGCCGATCCGGCCCTGGACGACACCCGGCTGCTCGATGCCATGGCAGCCCACCCCGCACTCATCAACCGACCCATCGTGGTATCGCCGCGGGGCGTGCGCCTGTGCCGGCCCGCCGAACGGGTGGCGGATCTTCTGCCCGCCCGCTAGCGAAGCGGTGGTCCCGGCGCCCGCCCGTGCGCCCATCGGATGGGGTCAGTCCATCTGCTCGACGATCAGGGTCGCGCCCGCCCCGCCGTCCAAGGTCACCGAGCCCAACATCCCATAGAACTGGGCCTGCAAGGTGGAGCCCGCGATCAGCGTCACGATGGTCTCGCCGAGATACCGGTTCGTCGACATGCTGGGCACCTCGGTCAAGGCCGGGTAAGAAGCGCCATTGATGAGCACCCGGGCGCTCGCCAGGGTGGCGGCAGTGGTGCGCATGGCGTATTTCACGCGGTAGCGGCCCGTGGTGGGCACCGTGAAGACGTCGCTGGAACCATTGGCGACAAAGCCACCGCCGAGGTTCTGCGCCTGCGGCATCGGCACATTGGTGCCCCCCAGCAGGACGGCGATGGTGGAGCCGGCCGTGTTGTGCGCGGCCATCGACACCGCGCTCACCGCCCCGCCAGTGCCTGCAGGGCCGGTGGCCCCGGTCGCACCCGCCGTACCGGTGGCGCCCGCCGCGCCGGTCGGGCCCGTGGCCCCTATCACGCCCTGCAGGCCCTGCGGACCTGCCGGACCGGTGGCGCCGACCAATCCGATGGGCCCCGTCGCGCCGGTCGCACCCGATGACCCGGTTGCACCGGTCGCCCCCTGCGCGCCCGTGGCCCCCGTAGCACCTGTCGCCCCACCGGGCCCGGCCGGACCGGTCGCGCCGGTGGGCCCCGCCAAGGCCGAAGCAGCGGCCGGGGAACAACTCCCCAGGCGGCCCGAAGCGCCATCGAAACATGCCAGCTGGCCCTGTTGCGGCGAGGCAGGCAGTGCAGGCAACAGGACCGCGCCATCGGACTGCACCCGCAGGCGCTCATCGGCGCCGCCACTGCTGCGCACACTGAAGCCGCCGCCAGGGGGCAGCGTGATGCTGACATCGGCGGCATGCGCTGCGGCGACATGCAGAGATGCCGTACAGGCGATCAACGCCGCGAGGACATGGCGGCCATGCCGCGGGCCAGAGGAAATCGTGTGCATGGCGCAACCCGTTCTGATTTTTTTGAGAAACGACTTCTTTGCCGGATGCCCCTTTCCGAACCGGGAAACAGGGCGTGCAACGACGCTCGGGTCGCGGCAAAGATTCGGGGCCGTTGTCCGGAAAACGGCCTGCGTCTTCCGCTTCGCGTGCATGGCTCGACGCCTGCAGCACCTCTCACCCCTCTTACGAAATTTAACAGGCGAATCCGCCCCATGCCAAGGCACCCGCATGGCTTTTTTTTGGATTTCCACGGGGCACAGCGCCACGGCTGAGCGATATGAGGGGAGCTTCAGCCCAGGTGTCACGCAACGTGACAAAGGACCCTGCGCACGGCCCCATGCTCCCTCGGCCTACAGGGCGGCGGGACCGCCCAAGGCACTCTGGGCTCTCTTATCTGCATCAGGAGATCTCATGGAAATTCACATCAACACGGGCAATGGCATGGAAAACCGCGAGAGCCTGGAACGCTGGGCCGACGCCGAGATCCGAAAGAATCTGTCACGGTTCACCGAGGGCGTGCGGCGCGTCGAAGTGCACCTGTCGGACGTCAACCATGACCGGGGTGGTGCGGACGACAAGCGCTGCGTGATCGAGGCTTTGGTGCCCCAGCATGCGCCCGTTGTCGCAACCCACAACGCGCCCACCGTGGATGAAGCCTTCCGAGGCGCCGAAGCCAAGTTGCAGCGCGCGCTGGACAGCGCCCTCGGCAAGCTCAAGGACCAGCGCGACCGCACCTCGATCCGCACGCAGCCGGAGATGCTGCAGCCTTGATGAATCCAAATCGGCATCCGCCGAAGGCCGGGCAGACCCGTCAGGCACTGCCCCGCCGGCATCCCCGCCCCAGGAGACACGATGAACACCCCCAAGCATCCCCCCGGTAACGACGAGCCGGAAATCACCCAGGAAGACAGCGTGCCGGTGGACGACACAGACCCCGAGGGCGAGGCCATGATGAAAGAGGTCCGCAACGACCGCCTGAAGGTGCCGCCCGGCGAAGAACAGGACTGAGGCCAGGGTGCCCTCTGGGGCGCTTGACCCCGGCCTTCTACCGGACCTGCGAGGTTTCGGCCGCGCGGGCCGTCGCTGCATTGGCGGCGATGCGATCCGCGGGGGCGAGCCCCTCGGGCCGGCGGGCATAACGCTGTGCGAGCACCGCGCACACCATGAGCTGCAGCTGGTGGAACACCATCAGCGGCAGCACGATGGCCCCCACCGCGTGCGAGGCAAACAGCACCTTGGCCATGGGCACGCCGCTCGCCAGGCTTTTCTTGGAGCCGCAGAACACCACGGTGATCTCGTCCTCTTTCGAAAACCCGAACCGCCGGCTGATCCACGTCGTGGCCGTCAGCGCGATGGCCAGAATCACCGCGCACACGACCAGCAGCCCGGCCAGCGCCGGCAGCGGAATCTGCCGCCACAGCCCCTCGATCACCGCCGCACTGAAAGCCGTGTAGACCACCAGCAGGATCGAGCCCTGGTCCACGAACTTGAGCACCGCGGCACGGCGCTGCACAAAGCCGCTGATCCACGGGCGCAGCAGATGGCCTGACAGGAAGGGAACGAACAATTGCAGCGTGATGCGCCCGATGCTGGCCAGCAGATCATGCGTGCCCCCACCCGCTGCGCCGGCGGCGCCATGCGCCATGGGAACGCCCGGCAGCAGCCAGCCCACCAGCAGCGGCGTGATCACGATGCCCAGCAGCGTCGAGCCCGAGGCAGCGCACACGGCGGCAGGCATGTTGCCGCGTGCCATGGCGGTGAAGGCGATGGCCGACTGCACGGTCGCCGGCAGCACGCACAGGAAGAGCACGCCCAGGTACAGCTCGGGCGTGACCAGCGGCTGCAGCACCGGCCGCAGCGCCCAGCCGATCAGCGGAAAGAGCACAAAGGTCGAGGCCACCACCACCAGGTGCAGGCGCCAGTGCGACAGGCCGGCCACGATAGCCTCCCGCGACAGCTTGGCGCCGTGCAGGAAGAACAGCAGCGCCACAGCGGCCAGCGTGGCCTGCTCGAAGCCCTGGGCCACCCGCCCCGAGGCGGGCAGCAGGCTGGCCAGCGCCACGGTGGCGAGCAGCGCGAGGGTGAAATTGTCGGGAAGGAAACGGGAGCGGGCCATGGAGCGCGGAACCTTTGCAATCGGATGGCCGCCATTAGGCCCGCCGCGCGATCCAAAGAGAAATGGATTTATCTGATGGTTTTATGATGGGAAATCATGAATGTCACGCTGCGCCAGCTCCATGTCTTTCGCGCCGTCGCCGCCACGCGCCATTTCAGCCGTGCGGGCGAACAGATCGGCCTGACGCAACCCGCGGTGAGCCGCTGCATCACCGAACTGGAGGCGCAACTGGGTCTGCAACTGCTCAACCGCACCACGCGCGAGGTCGAGCTGACCGAGGCGGGCCGCAGCCTCGCCGCCCGCCTGGAGCGCGTGCTGGAAGACCTGGACGCGGTGCTGCTGGACGTTCGCGGCATGGCGTCCGAACGGCGGGGCCGGGTGCGCGTGGCCAGCAGCCCCACGCTTTCGGCCCACCTCATGCCTGACTGCATCGCCCGCTGCCAGCGCGAGATTCCGGGGCTGCAGATTGTGCTGCTGGACCGCATTCAGAACGACGTGCTGGCGAGCGTGCTGTCGGGCGAAGTGGATTTCGGCGTGGTGATCGACCCTGGCGAGCGCGAGGCACTCACCTGCGAGGCCATCCTCACCGAGCCCTTTTGCGTGGCCTGCCCGCCTGGCCATCCCCTGGCGCGTAGGCGCAGCGTGCGCTGGACCGATCTGGCGGGCGAACCGCTGGTTTTGCTCGACCATGCCTCGGGCAGCCGCCGCCTCATCGACCAGGCGTTTTCCGCCCAGGGCGTGGCCGCCACCGTGGCGCAGGAGGTCGGCCACCCGACCACGATCTTTCGCATGCTGGCCGCGGGCCTGGGCATCACCGTGGTGCCCACGCTGGCCTTGCCGCCAGAGGGCCTGCCCGGGGTGGCCGTGCGCCCGCTGCGCCCGCGCGTGGACCGCGAAATCGTGCTCGTCCACCGCCGCAACCGGGCGCTGGCGCCGGTGGCCCAGGCCGCGTGGGACTTGGTACGGACGGTGGCCCGGGAGCGGCAGACAAGAAGTCCGCCCCGTGCAGAGCCAAGGCACTCGACCGAAGCGACGTCATAACTTGCATCGCCAAGCCTTCGAAACCCGCTCTCAGCGGCTAGCGCCAGCGCCCTAACGCTGAGGCGCCGGCCCAGCGTTGTAATCGCGGTTCTGGATCGGCCCGCTGCGTCCAAAAACACGACCACTCGGTGGCGCGGCAGCGTCGGCAGACGCACTGCTTTGGGCTTGCGCGCCAGGGTTCACCATGTGCTGATAAAACTCCTTCGCATCGGGCGTGTTGAACATCATGGTTTGCATGTCGGGGTGGAAAGACTCCTGACGCGTGAAGCTCGAGGACGGAGAAGACACAGAGGCTGGCGGTTTTTCAGTTTTCGGTTGGGGCGAGTAGCGGCTCTGCGCATAGAGCCCCCCCACCATGGCCGCATCCGCCATCAATTGCTGATGCCGTTGTTCCTTGACGCTGAGTGGGCGGCCCGAAGGCGAGTCCCCACCGATCTGCGTGCGGCGGCGAGCGCCCTGCTCAGACGCAGCGGCTCCCGATTGGGCACGAGAAGAAGGCATTCCGGGTGGAGCGTCATGCGAATGGCGCGATGTCCTTCCTGACGAACTCCCCGAGGATTTGCCTGAACCCTCTTTCGGATGGGCCTGCGTGTCGCTGGACTTGCTGCGGCCTATGCCTAATTTATGGGTGATGCCGTTGAACATGGGAATCCTTGCGTGCAGTGTGGAACATGGCTCCACTTTAGGCATGCGCCAGATGGGCGCCGAAGCCATCCGAAGCAGTGCGTTGCAAAACGCAATCGACTGGCCTTGGCCTTCACTTCTGCGGCCAGTCAACCGCACCAGCACCAGCGCCGCCTCCGCCGTGAACCGGCTGCGCACCAACCGGAGGCATGAAGAGCCTGAAAGGCCTCCGCCGCAATAAACACTAGGGCATATCGCTATAAAAACAATAGCATTAGAAAATTGATGCGCAACAGGTGCCTCTTGGTAACCGAGTCTTCCACGTTGTCCAGCGCCAACGATTCGGTCAGTGCCAGCAGGTGGTGGCGGATGCCGGTCTACTGGATCGCCTCGACCACGCCCGCCACGAGGCCGGGGGGCGAACCTGCCGCACGCTCCCGTTCACCGAGACGTGCTTGTTACAGCGGCATGATTCACTCAGCGATGCACGGGGCATCGCATCGGCAATCAGCGTCCTACGCCCGGCCGGGTGAACATGCGGCCGCCCATCGATCCAATCGCCGCCCGGTCTTCTTCGCTGACCTCCATGGCTTCTTCGTCTGCCAGACCGTGGTCGGAGATGGTGTCCGAATCGCTGTCCTGCTCCAGCGAAAAACCGAAACTTTCCAGCGTCAGGGGTTCGGATGTGCGGCGACTGCCCGCTTCGGACGATGCGGATGTCTCTGCCTCGTCTTCGTCATCGGGCGGGAGCATGCCCTGGCTTTCCATGATCTTATTTCTCTGGATCTGCTGATTGATTTCCGAGAGACTGCCGTCCCGAAGCTCACCGGGCAGCGGTGCGGGCTTTCCCTTCGTGCCATCCGTTTTCTCAGCGATCCCTTCCCTCACCGCGTACTCGGCAAACTGGACCTTCCGGCGAGCGCCGGCGACCGTAGCGGCCGGCTCGGCGCCACCTTGCGGCCGGACCGCTGCGTACGCCGCGTTGAAGCGCCGGCCTTGGAACTGGGTGCTGCGGCTGAGCTTCGGCCCCTCCCCTGCCGTCACGGACGGGCCGGTCGCGTCGGATGGCGCGCTGGCGCTGGCAGGCGAGGCAGGAACCGGGGCGGCAACGGATTCCGGCGGCGGCGGTGATGCAGGCCGTGTCCTTCGGGACGTCGCGGCCCGCCAACCGGTCGCCGAAGGCGAAGTCGGACTGGAGGATTCCAAAGCGGCCTCGGGCTGCACGGGTTCTTTGTCCGGCCGGCGAATGGCTTCCTGTGGGCGCGAGGGCCCAGCCCCTTCGCTCGACGTCCCGGGCCGGGGCGCCGGACTTTCATCGCGCTGCCTGCGCAGGCGCTGCGATGGGTATGCGGGAGTGCTGGCGGTCGGCTGGTGAGCGCCTCCTTGCAGGTTTTGCCGCTGCCCCGCCCGCTGGCGGGCCGCGAGATTCTCAGCGGCAATGTGCAGCATTTCAAATCGATGGAAACTGACCCCCTGGTTGTTGATGGTGCTCATCTTTGCGCACACTGCCTCGTACTCCGCTTTGAGATGCGGGTCGGCCGCCGTGCGTCGGAAAACCTCTTCGGTCGAGCAGTTGCTCGCATTGGCGCGCGCCGTCAGGTTCTCCTTGACCGCTCTATCAAGGGCCGCGCGATCTGGAACGAATGTCTCGCTGCCAGTCGCCTGCGCGAACATTTGGCTCCCGATCTTGTTCCTCTCGGCTGAAATGACGCGGTGATCGTAGAGTTGGGAAGCCACGCTCCAATCCAGGCGTGCAGTTCTGTTGCGCTGTGCCTGAAGGTCAATCCGCGGCTGCCCCATTTGCCCGGCCACAGGCCCCGCCCCCGTCTGTCGCGATGGCGGCATTCCATGGGGAGATGCGTGCCGATGGGGCGACGTGCGCGGCGGCGAAGCGGGGGGGCGATGCCGGCCGCTCCAAAGACGAAGAGCCGCCGGTGAGTTTGCGCTTGATGTGACCGAGACCGAGCATGGTGATTTCCTTGGAAAACGGGGCTGGGCCCATGTTTCCGATCTGACCAGCGGATGGCCTCAATTCCCACCCCAGCCCGAAACGCCTGCGGCGCACCGAAGCGAGACCTGCCAGGGCCCTCGCGCGCTACCAGCCGTAGAACCCCGCCAGCACCAGCGCCGCCTCCGGCGTGAACTCGCCGCGCGCCAGCCGTGCGTGCACTTCGGCGGTGGGCAGCAGTTCGAACCGTTCCACCTCGCCGTCCTGGTTCTCGGGCACCAGGCCCTCGGGCACGGTGGCGTGGAACCAGTCGATGCGCTCGACCATGTAGCCCACGCCTTCGCCGTCGCTGCTGGGCCGGGCGAAGTCCACGTGGCCGCCGTGCGCCACGGCGTGCAGCGCGCTGGTGCGCAGGCCCGCCTCTTCCCAGGTTTCCCGCTCCAGGGCCGTGTCCAGCGTGTCGGCGGCGCTGACCATGCCGCCCATGAGCGTGTCCCACTTTCCAGGGTGGGTGGGTTTGTCGAAGGCGCGTTGCTGCACCCACAGGCAGCCCCCCGGCGCGCTGCCCACCAGATGCACGGCCTGGGTGGCGAGCCCCAAGGGGCGCACGGCGCCACGCTCCACGGTGCCGATGCGCTCGCCGGCGGCGTTGCACACGGCGAGCTGCTCGTCGCGCCAGGCCCCGCAGCGGCCGGCCTGGCGCAGCGCCTGCGCCAAGGCCGCCAGGGCGGCGGTCACGTCGCCGGCCGGGGCATCGAGGTGCCATGCAGCCGCACCGTGATGCTCCTTTTTTGATAGCAAACAGGGCAAAGAATCCCCCGGCGTGAGGGCAATTTCATCCAGAACGCCCTCGGCCACCGAGCCCACGGCATGCCCGGCCACCACGAACGGCAGGCGCGGCGCGGCGGGGGGCTGCTGCGCCTGGCGGCGCGCGGCGGGCACCCAGCCCGGCACGGGCTGCCCGCTCATTCGAGGGTGAGGATGGTGCAGCCTGTGGTCTTGCGGGCCTCCAGGTCGCGGTGCGCCTGCTGCACGTCGCGCAGGGGGTGGCGCTGCTCGATGTGGATCTTGACCGCGCCGCTTTGCACCACCGCGAACAGGTCGTCCGCCATGGCCTGCGTGGCCTCGCGCGTGGCGATGTGGGTGAAGAGCGTCTGCCGCGTGACGTACAGCGACCCCTTGGCGCCCAGCAGGCCGGGCGGGAACGCAGGCACCGGGCCCGAGGCATTGCCGAAGGTGGCCATGAGGCCGAAGGGCCGCAGGCAGTCGAGCGACTTCTCCCAGGTGTCCTTGCCCACGGAGTCGTACACCACCTTCACGCCCTTGCCGCCGGTGATGTCCTTCACGCGCGCGGCGAAGTCCTCGGTGCGGTAGTTGATGGCGTGGGCCGCGCCGTTGGCGAGCGCGAGGCGGCATTTTTCGTCGCTGCCGGCCGTGCCGATGAGCTGCAGGCCCAGGGCCTTGGCCCACTGGCAGGCGATCAGGCCCACGCCGCCGGCGGCCGCGTGAAAGAGCACGTGGTCGCCGGGCTGCAGGCCCTCGGCGGGCAGGGTCTTCTTGAGCAGGTACTGCGCCGTGAGGCCCTTGAGCATCATGGCCGCGCCGGTCTCGAAGCCGATGGCGTCGGGGAGCTTGCAGACGGTCTTGGCGGGCATCACGCGCACTTCGGAGTAGCTGCCGGGCGGGTTGCTGGCATAGGCCGCGCGATCGCCGGCCTTCAGGTGCGTGACGCCCTCGCCCACGGCTTCGACGATGCCCGCGCCCTCCATGCCGAGGGTGGCCGGCATGGACAGCGGATAGAGGCCCGTGCGGTGGTACACGTCGATGAAGTTCAGGCCCACCGCATGGTGGCGGATGCGGATCTCGCCCGGGCCGGGGTCGCCGACGTCCACATCGACGACATGGAGTTCTTCGGGGCCGCCATGCTGGCGGATCTGGACGGCAAGGCTCATGGGGAACACTCCTGCAAGCTGAGAAGGGGGAAGGAACGAGAGAACGAAAAGCGGGCGACCGGCTGACGGAAAGCGGGTGAATCCTGCCATGTTTTGCCGCGGCCTGCCGGAGCGAGGCGCTACAGTCCTCGCCCATGACGCAACGACTCACCCCGGGCACGATCGCCCTGCTGGCCACCGCGCCGCTGCTGTGGGCCGGCAACGCGGTGGTGGGCCGGCTGGTCCACACGCTGGTGCCGCCCGTCACGCTGAACTTCATGCGCTGGGCGCTGGCATTCCTGGTGCTGCTGCCGCTGGCGTTCCGCGTGCTGGGGCCGCAAAGCCCGCTGTGGCCGCACTGGCGGCGCTATGCGGCGCTCGGGCTGCTGGGCATCGGCTGCTACAACGCGCTGCAGTACATGGCGCTGCAGACCTCCACGCCGCTGAACGTGACGCTGGTGGGCTCCAGCCTGCCGCTGTGGATGCTGACGGTGGGCGCGCTGTGCTTCGGCGCGCCCGTGCGGCGCCCGCAACTCATCGGCGCGGTGCTGTCCATGGCCGGGGTGCTGCTGGTGCTGAGCCGGGGCGAATGGGGCCAGCTGCTCGCGCTGCGCCTGGTGCCCGGTGACCTGTTCATGGTGCTGGCGACGATCTCCTGGGCGTTCTACAGCTGGCTGCTGTCGCGCACGCACGAGCCGGCCACGGTGCGCTCGGACTGGGCGGCGTTCCTGATGGCGCAGATGGTGTTCGGCCTGGCGTGGTCGGGCGCCTTCGCCAGCGGCGAATGGGCGCTGGGCCACACGCACATCGAATGGGGCTGGCCGCTGGCCGCGGCGCTGGCCTTCATCGCGCTCGGGCCGGCCATCCTCGCCTACCGGTGCTGGGGCGTGGGCGTGCAGCGCGCGGGCCCGGCGGTGGCGGGGTTCTTCATCAACCTCACGCCGCTCTTTGCCGCCGTGATGTCGGCGATGTTCCTGGGCGAGACGCCGCGCCCCTACCACGCGGCGGCGTTCCTGCTGATCGTGGGCGGCATCGTCGCCTCGTCCCGGCCCCACAAGGCCTGACCGGCCATCCGAGGCAAAACGGCCTCCAGCGCAATCGATACTAGGGCATACCGCTATTAAAAATATAGCAAGCCGGCGATTCCCCCGCGGGCCGGGTCGCTGACGCGGCCGGCCCGAAGCACAGGCGCGGCTGGTTTAGAGCGGTTCAGAGCGGCCCGGGCAGGGGTGCGCTCGGCGCGGCGGTGCTGGCAAAGCGCTCCACCAGTTCCCCGACCGGCAGGGGGCGTGCGAAGAGATAGCCCTGGTACAGGTCGCAGCCGTGCAGCGCCAGGAAGTCCTTTTGCTCGACGGTCTCCACGCCTTCGGCGATCACCTGCAGCTCCAGATTGCGCGCCATGCCGATGATGGTCTGCACGATCACGTCGTCGGTGGGGCGCACGCCCAGATTGCGCACGAACGACTGGTCGATCTTGAGCTGGTGCAGCGGCAGCCGCGTGAGGTAGGCCAGCGACGAGTAGCCGGTGCCGAAGTCGTCCACCGAGAACCGCACGCCCTTGGTGCGCAGCAGGTGCATCTTGGCGACCGAGTCTTCCACGTTGTCCAGCACCAGCGACTCGGTCAGTTCCAGCTCCAGCAGGTGCGGGCGGATGCCGGTCTCCTGGATCACCTCGACCACGCCCGCCACGAAGTCGGGGTGGCGGAACTGCCGTGCGCTCACGTTCACCGACACGTGCACGTTGCGCAGGCGCGGATCGCGCTGCCATTCGGCCAGCTGCTCGCAGGCCGTGCGCAGCACCCACATGCCGATGGGCACGATCAACTCGCTCTCCTCGGCCACCGCGATGAAGTGGCCGGGGGCCACCAGGCCGCGCTCGGGGTGCTGCCAGCGCAGCAGCGCCTCCACGCCCACCATGGTGCCGGGCAAGGTGAACTGCGGCTGGTAGTGCAGCACGAACTGGCCCTGCTGGATGGCGACCTGCAGGTCCACTTCGAGCTGCGCGCGCTGGGTGATGACCACCTGCATCTGCGGATCGAAAAAGCACAGGCCGTGGCCGCGCCGGGCCTTGACCTGGTACATGGCGATGTCGGCCTGCTTGAGCAGCTCGGCCGCAGACTGCCGCGAGTCGCCGAACACGGTGGCGCCGATGCTGCAATTGCTGTGGTGCGTCTGCGCCCGCAGCTGGTAGGGCTTGCTGAGCGCCAGCAGGATCTTCTCGCCGATGCGCCGCGCCAGCGTGGCGGCCTCCTGCGGGTCGCGCGCCAGGTCGCACAGCATGACCACGAACTCGTCGCCGCCCAGCCGCGCCACGGTGTCGGTGGTGCGCACGCAGTCCTTCAGGCGGACCGCCACCTGCTGCAGCAGCAGGTCGCCCACTTCGTGGCCCTGCGTGTCGTTGAGGGTCTTGAAATGGTCCAGGTCGAGGAACAGCAGCGCCCCCAGCTCCCGCGAGCGCGCCGCCGTGGCGGCGGCCTGGTTGAGCCGGTCCAGCAGCAGGCGCCGGTTGGGCAGGCCGGTCAGCAAGTCGTAGAAGGCGAGGTTCTCGATCTCGGCGCTGGCCAGGCGCAGGTCGGTCACGTCGTGGTAGGAAATCATCAGGCCGCCCTCGGGCGTGGCGCGCTCGGTGATCTGGATGAAGTGCCCGTTGGGCAGCATCTGCTCATGCGTGCCCTCCGGGTGGCGCTGCAGCGCCAGGCGCTGGTCGACCCATTCGCGCCTTTGCCGCTCGGTGGCCTCGGGCAGGTGGTGCAGCACCGTCGCCTCCAGCAGCGCGCGAAACGGCAGGCCCTCGGTCATCACGCCGCGCAGCCAGGGAAACATGTCCTCGAAGCGGCGGTTCCATTGCAGCACCTCCAGGTTGCGGCCCAGCAGCACGAAGCCGGTGACCATGGAGCCCAGCGCCTGGTCGAGCGTGGCCTTGGAACTGGCCAGCGCCAGGCGCGCGCGGTTCATGCGCGTGAGGTAGGCGATGGTGAACAGCCCCGCAGCAGCCACGGTCACGCCGAAGAACAGCGCCACGAGCAAGATGGCCGTGCGCTCGCTGCGCCAGGACGACAGCGCCGCCGCCTCGGGCAGGCTGGCCGAGATCCAGAAATCCGGATACAGGATGGGCCGCGCGACCACCAGCGACGACACGCCGGTGATGCGGGCGCCCTGGCCCCAGGCGCTGATGGGCACGCCGACCTCGCTCAGCGGATGCACCCGCGCGCGGTGGCGCGCATCGCCCCGGCCCGAGAACCCCAGCAGCATCTGCCCCTGCCCGCGCTCCAGCGTGACCTCCAGCCCGGCAATGTCCACCGCCTGCGTGAGCACCGACACCAGCATGCTGGTGGGCACCTGGGCCACGGCGATCAGGCGCTCTCCGCCCAGTGAGCGCACGTGGCGGGCCACGTACACCACGCGCTCGGAACTGGCGAAGCTGATGGTCGGCACGCTGATCGCCAGCGTGGGCACGGGCTGGCCCATGACCTCCTCGAAGAAGCCGGAGGGCAGCTCCATTCCCACGCGGGCGCCGGCCGCATCCGACGAGGCGACCACCTTGCGCTGCCCATCCAGCAGGGCCACGTAGCGCACCATGAGGTTCTGGCGGGCGGCCGCGCGCAGCAGTTGGCTCACCGCGCCGGGATCGCGGGATTCGTGCACCTGCTCGCGCATCGCCATGAGGTCGGCGGTGCTGGCCAGCAGCACATCCAGGCCGAGCAGCGACCGGTTGACCGCGGCCTCGGCGCCGGTGGCAAAGCGCGTGACCTGCGCCTCGCTCTCGGCCAGCGCCGAGTGCCGCGTGCTCCATACCAGCCATGCAGCCGCCCCCGTCAGGGCCAGCAGGAACAAGGCCACGACGCCGCCCACGGCGATGCGGATGCGCCTGGAAATGGAGGACATCACGGGGCCCGTGGGGCGGCGATGCCGCGCGCGGGGCCGACCGTACGGTTCCAGAGATCCACGCAGGCGGGGCCGCAGCGCCGCTGCCAGTTCGCCAGCACGGTGGTGCGCAGGATCTCCACGCGCCGCGCATCGTCGGCCGCCGACACCGGCACCACCACCATGGAACCCTTGGCGCCCTTCACGCAGGTGGGCCGGCCCGTGTTGCACGCGAGCCCCTCGGTCGTCTCGCGCTCGGCATCGGCCCAGATGGCGGCCTCCAGCCGGGGCACCTCGCGCTGCAGCAGGGTGCGCAGGTCGGGGGGCAGCGAGTTCCACACGTCGCGATTGGCCCCGAAGATCGACAGGCCCCAGGTGAGCGGCATGGGATAGACGTACTGGGTCACCTCGTACAGCCCCAGGGTGTTGCCCGACATGGTGCCGGTCACGGCGCATTCGCTGTCGCCGGCCTTGAGGCTGGCCACCATCTGGCCGAAGCCCGTGTGCACCGGAATGCCGCCCACCGCGCTGATGAAGTCCGCCTGCGAGGCCGAGGCCACGCGGATGCGCCGGCCGGACAGGTCGGCCAGGCCCGTCATGGCGTTCTTGCAGAAGATCACCTGGGCCGGATAGACATAGATGGCCAGCATCTCCATGTTGCGCTCCTGGCGCAGCGACGCCTGGAGATAGGGTCGAAACGCGGCGACCGTGGTGCGCAGGCTGGCGATGTCGGGACTCAGGCCCGGCAGATCGGGCGCCGTGTACTGCGGGTACTGCGCGGTGAGGGAACTCATCAGCACGGTGCCGAAGGGCACCACGCCCAGCTCGACCAGGCGCAGCATCTCCATGCCCGGCACGCCCGCGCGGTCGAAGGGCACGATGGTGGAAGAAAAACGGCCATTGCTGAGCCGGGCCAGCTCCTGCGTCCAGAACGGTGCCTCGCGCTGCGTGTACTGCGACAGGGCACCCAGGCTGCCGACCACGCGCAGCATGAACGGCGCAGGGGTGGGGGCCGGTGCCGATGCGCCCGGCCCGCCGGCGCTGGCGGCCGGGGGACTCTGGGCGTGCCCTGTCAAAGTAGCGCAGCAGAGCCAGGCCAGTGCCAGTCGGCACAGTGCGCGGGTCAGGAAAAGGTGTTGCATGAAGGAACGCCGTGGTTCTTGTTGCCGTGTCGCCGCCAGAGATTTCTCCCTCCCCGGCTTTTGTACCATCTTGCCGCGATTTGACCAATGGGCAGCGACCCAGGAGCGATCCGTTTGACAACACCCGCGCGCACGGCACGGTGCGCCACCGGATGCCCGGCGGCCGGCCGCCGCCGGCACGCGTTCACCGACCCGCGGTTCAGAGCCAGCCCGCCCGCCGGAAGCGGTAGTACAGGTAGCCGCACACGCTGAGGATGAGCACCAGCGCCGCCGGGTAGCCGTAGGTCCACTTCAGCTCGGGCATGCCCTCGAAGTTCATGCCCCAGATGCCGGCGAACGCGGTGCAGACCGCGAAGATGCTGGCCCAGGCCGCCAGGCGCTTGGTGATCTCGTTCTCCTCGATCGTCACCATCGAGAGGTTCACCTGGATGGCGGTGCCGATGGTGTCGCGCATGGCGTCGATCGAGCCGTTGATGCGGCTCAGGTGGTCGAGCACGTCCCGGAAGTAATCCTGCGAGCCCATGCACACCTGGGGCACACGCCCGCCGTGCAGCTTGCCCACCCCTTCCATCAGCGGCGCCACCGCCCGCTTGAGCACCATGGCACGGCGCTTGAGTTCGTAAAGGCGCTGGATGTTGTTGTGCGGCGCGCCCTTGGTGAAGATCTGCTGCTCGATCTGCTCGAGCTCCACCTCCAGCGCGTCGATCACCGGAAAGTAGCGGTCCACCACCGCGTCCAGCAGGGCGTACAGCACGAAGCCCGACCCGGTGCGCAGCAGCTCCGGCTGGCGCTCGCAGCGCTCGCGCACGCCCAGGAACCCGAGCTTGCTGCGGTTGCGCACCGACAGCACGTAGTTGCTGCCGACGAAGACATCGACCTCGCCCACGTTGATGCCGCCCTGCTCCGCGTCGGGCTCGACCAGGTGCAGGACGGCGAACAGCGAGTTGCCGTATTCCTCGATCTTGGGGCGCTGGTGGCCGTGCTGGGCATCCTCCACGGCGAGTTCGTGCAGGCCGAACTCCTGCTGCATCTCTGCAAGCTCCTGCGGCGTCGCATCTGCCAGGGCCACCCAGACGAAGCAGCCTGGCAGGGAGACGTAATCGCTGATGTGGTCGACCGAGATATCGGCCAGCTTGGCACCGTTTTGGTAGGCAACGCAATTGATCAGCATGGGGCAATTCAGGTCGACGGCAACGGCCTGGATCTTGCCATGCCGGCGCTACGTTCCGGCGCTCCCGAGGTCCCTGGGCGGCAGCGGCAAAAAAGCCTGCAGACGCGCGTCGTAGTCCCAGCGCGTCAGCCGGTGGCGCGCGGGCAGCACCTCGGCGCCGGACCGCACGGGCGCCGGGCACTCCAGCGTCACCAGGCTGTTGGGCGCATGGGCGCGCAGGCGCACCGACACGGCCGTGCCCGCCCGGGCGGCCCACAGGCCGGGCAGCACCTCGGCCAGCCCTGGTTCGTGCGCATGGCCGGACAGCAGCAGCTGGGCACCCGCCTCGCGCCAGCGCGCCAGGGCCTCGCCCGCGCGGTGGGGCCGGTGCTCGGTGTCGCTCGTGGGGTGCACCACCAGCGGGTGGTGCGTGACCACGATGCGCCAGCGGTCGCGCGGGGCCGAGGCCAGGCGCTGCGCCACCGCGTCGATCTGGGCATGCGACAGGCTGCCGCGCTCGTGCCGCCAGGGTCGCGTGGTGTTCACCCCCACGGCCAGGAAGCCGTCCACGTCGCACACCGGCTCCAGGTCGCGCCCCCACCAGCGCTCGTAGCGGCGGTAGGCCCGGCCCAGCCGCTCCCACCAGGCGAACAGCGGCACGTCGTGGTTGCCGGGCATGACCAGCCGATGCGGCACGCCCAGGCCGGCGATGAACGCATGCGCCTGCTCGAACTGCTCGGCCGTGGCGCGCTGCGTGAGATCGCCCGACACCACCAGCAGCGACACGTCCAGCGTCTTGACCAGCCGGGCCACCGCCGCGCACACACGCGGGTCGTGCGCACCGAAGTGCAGGTCCGACAGGTGCATGAGAACGCTCATAGGCGGTCTTCGGGGCGGGTGACTCAGCCGGCCGCCAGGCCGGGTACCGCCACCGGGGCGCCCTCCGGAAGGGCGGCCGGGGGCGGGGCCGCCACCGGCACGGCGCCCTCGGCGGCGGGATTGTCGTCGCGTGCCGTGGCGGTGGGCGCCACCAGCCACAGCGGGCGCTCTTCCACCCGAAAGCGCAGCGGCGGCGCCATCCATTCGCGCTCGCCGTCGAAGGCCACCTTCACGCGGTGCGGCCGCCAGGTGGGCTCCACCACCATCTCGGCGCAGGCCAGGCTGATGACGGCTTCATCGCGCGCCAGCTGGCCCACGGCGGCATTCCATACGGTGCGTGCCGTGGCGGCGCGGTCCTGGGGCTTGAGCAGCAGCACCGCCAGGCGGTCGCCTTCGGCCACGTCCTGTGCCTGCGGAATGCCCAGGCGCTCCAGTTGCAGGGGGTTGTTGCCGACGAACAGCGTGGAGGCGAAAAACTCCTCGCGCGTCGGATCGGCCACCCGGTGCTGGCGCAGCGCCACGCGCCAGCGGCGCGCCGAGGCCGGCCGAAAGAAGCTCCACACCGCGGACACGATGGCCACCCAGCGCGAGCGGCCGAAGCGGCGCGAGGCCAGCTCGCGCTGCTCCAGCAGGCGCGGGTACAGCCCCACGCTGGCGTTGACGAGGAACATGCGTTCGTTGACGAAGCCCACGCTCACCGGCCGCGCATCGCCCGAGTCCATGGCGGCCAGGATGTCGTTGGCCGCCTGCTCCGGGTCGAGCGACAGGCTCTGCTCTCGCGCGAAATAGTTGAAGGTGCCGACCGGAATGACACCCATGCGCACCTGGTGCTTCCAGGCGGCGGTGGCCACCGCGTTGATGGTGCCGTCCCCGCCCGCGGCCACCACCAGGCCGCCGTCGGCCTGGGCGGCGAGCGCGGCCTCTTCGGCCGCCTGGACGATGCCGGCGCGCTGCGCGGGCACGTGCCACTGCACGGCATTGCTTTGCAGGGGCGCCAGTCCCTCGAGGCGGGCTCGCAGCTGGCCATGGTCGGCGCCGGGCCGGTGGGGCACCACCAGATGGATCGGGCCACGGCCCCTTGGCATGGACGCTGGCAGGTCGTTGGATGGCATGTCGGGAAGGCTTTCGAGGGAGTGTCACCCTGCGCAGGGCTGGACCCGATCAGGCTCGGGGATCGGTGCCCGCACCGCGGGACGCCCGATTCTGCACACGGACCGGGCACGGGTGCATCGGCAGTCAGGCGCACCCCTTGTCAGCCATGGCCGACACGCCACGCCGCCGCTGCGCGCGCCGCTCGCAGCAGCCCGCAAACCCCGACGGATCGCCAGGAAATGGGATGGGCCGCCCGCCACGCGCCTGCCACCATTGCCGCCCTGATCCACTCCCTCGCTGCGCGATCCATGCCACTGCCCCACCGCCATCCCTGCCCTGCCCGCCCCGCGCAGCCACGCCCGAACCCATCGCCCGCTCCGCTGGAGACCCGCGCATGATGGACGTCCAGGCCATGGCCCTGTGGGCCGGATCGCACCCCCTGACCGTCTGGACTGGGGGACTGGCCATCGCGCTGGTGGCCGCCGCTGCGGCCTGGGCGGCCAACGGGCCGCTGCGCACGCATGGGGCCCGGTGGGTCGCCCCCTGGACCGAGCGCTGGGGCGCGCCGCAAAACGCCGGCGCGCGGCTGCTGGCCACCCTGTGCGTGGCTGCCCTGCTGCTGCTGGCGTGCGCGCAGGCGCTGGCCGCCATCGCAGAGGAATGGGCCGCGCCCACCGCGTGGGCCCTGTTCGACGACACCCTGGCCGCCACGCTGCGCGCCACCGCCAGCGTGGCCACGCTCACCCTGTTCGCGAACCTGACCCACGCCGGCGACACCGCCGTGCTGACCGTGCTGACCGTAGCCGTGGCCGTGGCCCTCTGGCTGCGCCGTGACCGCCTGCTGGCCCTGGGCTGGACGGCGGCGCTGGCCGGCAACGGGCTGCTCACGCGCGGCTTCAAGCACACCTTCGAACGCGTGCGGCCGGTGCACACGCACGAGATCGCCGTGGCCGACGGCTTCAGCTTTCCGAGCGGGCACAGCAGCAGCTCGCTGGTGGCCTACGGCATGCTGGCCTATCTGGCGCTGCGCCTGCTGCCCGCGCGCTGGCACCTGCCGGCCGTGCTGGTGGCGGTGGCCACCGTGTTCACCGTGGGCTGGAGCCGCGTGGTGCTGCAGGTGCACTTTGCCAGCGACGTGCTCGCCGGCTGGCTCACGGGCGGGGCGTGGCTCGTGTGCTGCGTGATGGTGATGTCGGGCATCGGCCACTGGCGGCGCTCCCGCGCCACGCCCGTGGCTTGAGGGGGGGCGTCAGCCCGCCCTGCGCGCGGCGCGGTCCGCCGCCAGGGACCACCCGAACACCGCCAGCCCGCCCAAGGCCAGCAGCACGCCCACCCAGCCGGTGGAGGTCCAGCCCAGGCCGGCCGTGATCGCCACGCCGCCCAGCCAGGCGCCCAGCGCGTTGGCGCAATTGAAGGCCGAGTGGTTGAGGGCCGCGGCCAGGGTCTGCGCCTCACCGGCCACGTCCATCAGCCGGATCTGCAGCGCCGGGCCGATGGCGACGATCGTGCCCAGCAGGAATGTCGCCGCCGCCGCCGTGACCACATGGTGCGCCGCGAACACGAAGCCGCCCAGCACCACGATGGACCACAGCAGCAGCCCGCCGATCGTGCGCATCAGCGATTTGTCCGCCAGGCGGGCGCCCACCAGGTTGCCCGCCACCATGCCCGCGCCGAACAGCGCCAGCACCAGCGGCACACCGGCCAGCGGCAGCCCTGCCACCTCGGTCAGCGTGGGCTTGATGTAGCTGAACACCGAGAACATGCCGCCGAAGCCGATCGCCCCGATGCCCAGCGTGAGCCACACCTGCTTGCGCCGCAGGGCGCCCAGCTCGCGCCAGGGGCTGGCGCCTTCGGCCGGCGGCTGGTAGGGCACGCCCCGGCGCACCATGGCCATGGCCGCCACCGCGATCAGCCCCACGAAGACGAACGCCGCGCGCCAGCCGAACACCTGCCCCAGCCACGCCGCGATCGGCACCCCCAGCAGAGTGGCCCCGGTCAGCCCCAGCATCACCAGCCCCACCGCGTGGGCGCGCCGCCCCGGTGGCGCGAGCGACGCCGCCACCAGCGCCGCGACGCCGAAGTACGTGCCGTGCGGCAGCCCCGTCACGAAGCGCAGCACGTTCAGCGACAGGTATCCGGGCGCCATCGCCGAGGCGAAATTGCCCAGCGCATACACCCCCATCAACGCGATCAGCAATGCCCGCCGGCCCCAGCCCGCCGCCAGCACGGCCAGCACCGGCGCGCCGATCACCACGCCCAGCGCATAGGCGCTGATGACATGGCCCGCCTGAGGAATGCTCACCCCGATGTCGCGCGCCACCTCGGGCAGCAGGCCCATGATGACGAACTCGCCGGTACCGATGGAAAACCCGCCCAGGCCCAGCGCCAGCACGGCGCGCAGCAGCGTGCGGTCGTCCCGCGCGGGGGCGGTGGGAGAGATAGCGGCCGCCGGGGCGTCGGCGCAAGGGGGAGGAATCGAAGGCGTGGTCATGGGGGAACGGCTGGCGGGCAAGCAGATCAGGGTTAACCCGCAGACCGAAGACCATATCACGCTCCGCCGCGCTCCGCAGGCCGGGGGACATCGCAGAACTCGCCGCTATGCTTGGGCGGCAGCGGCCTTGCGGCCCCGCGAATCCTCTTTGCATCCATCCCCCCAAGGAGTCCCCATGAACGACCAACCCTGGCACGGCGTGCGCGTGCTGGCCTTCGACATCTTCGGCACCGTGGTGGACTGGCACGGAAGCATCGTGCGCGAGGTGCAGGCCCTCTATCCGCAGGTGGACGCCGACGCCTTCGCGCTGGCCTGGCGCGAGGGCTACCAGCCCGCCATGCAGCGCGTGCGCAGCGGCGAACTGGGTTGGACCCGCATCGACGAACTGCACCGCCTGATCCTGGACGGCCTGCTGCCCCGCTTCGGCCTGCAGCACCTGACCGAGCCCGAGCGCCAGCACCTGAACCGCGTGTGGCACCGGCTCGACCCCTGGCCCGACAGCGTGGAGGGCCTGCAGCGCCTGAAGCGCCGCTACACGATCACCACGCTCTCCAACGGCAATATCGGCCTGCTGACGAACATGGCCAAGCGGGCCGGCCTGCCCTGGGACTGCATCCTGAGCGCCGAGGTATTCCGCGCGTACAAGCCCGATCCCTCGGTGTACCAGGGCGTGGCCCGCACGTTCGACCTGGCGCCGGGGCAGGTGATGATGGTGGCGGCCCACCACGAGGACTTGGCGGCGGCGCGGGAATGCGGGCTGCGGACGGCCTACATCGAGCGGCCATGGGAGTTTGGAAGGGCGAGGCCCAAGGACGTGTCACCGCAGGCGGGAAACGACTGGCATGCGGAGAGTCTGGTGGGGCTGGCGGAGCGACTGGGCGCGTAAGCCGGCACGCGAGGCGCCAGCATCGCACGTGGGACGGCGGCAGGTAAGCTCACCGTATAACCACAGCGCCGAGGGATGGATGACCGAACAACGTTGATGTGTCGACGCGACGGCTGCAGCAAGCCCGTCGAAATATCCGATCCAGGCCCGATGCGCCGGTTCATCCTCCAACTCCAGCAGTTGTACCAGGCCTCGACGCTGGCCGGTGACAACGCGGCGCAGTATTGGGCCGACATAGCGGTGAACTCCAGAAGCCCTTGGGCTCCATTGGCACACCTCCCCGGCGCCGTCGCGGTGTTATGGACACCCGAAATAGCACCAACCACCGCACTCACGCTCGGAACGGCAGGTTATGGATTCGCCGCTCTGCCCAAGAACCTGATTCACTTCACTACGACAGCCGGTGCTGCAGGGATAGCACGCACCGGAGTGATCCGAGCCAGCGCTTTCCCCCGTCATGGCATCTATGGTCCAGGTGTCTATATGGCGCGCATCGGGCGGCCCACCAATCTGATCGTGGCAGCGCAGGCCCGGGTTCCGATCATGCTGGCCACGCCAGCGGGCACGGCACGTATCCTTCCTTACCTGGTGTATGTGAGATGGGGACTCAACGGCGTTAAGGTCACCCGATGAGCAAACGGAAACCCTCCGACTATCTTCAAACGGCAACAATCTGGTTTGCCTGGGCCTGCTGGGCCATCGCCTACTGGCAGTCGAGCTGGTGGTGGGTGGCGGGGTCCATGGTTCCTTATCTTCTTTCGCAGAGTTTCGGCCACTTTTTGGACCAAGACAAAGACGGCGGATGAATTGCCAGGCCGCAGCCTCTTCGGGATTACCGAATGCTCAACCCGCCACCATCCCCTGCACGAACCGCCGCACACGCGCATCGAACTCCGCGCTGGTCGCGGTGAACTCCACCCCCGCCAGCACCTGATCGCCCACCGGCTTGAGGGTGACCACGCGGGCGTACACGTCCCGGGCCGGGTAGTGCACCAGCGGCAGGTCGAAGGCCAGGCGCAGCTCGCCATGCAGCGGCACGGTGCCGTTCAGCTCCAGCAGCGCGCCGTGGTAGCCCATGTCGCGCAGGATGCCAGGCACGGCATGGGGCATGACCATGCCGTCCTGCACCAGTTGCCAGCTGCACGGCAGGCGCGCCTCCACGCGGTGGCTGCGGCGGAACTCCTGGCGCGGCACCTTGAGCTTGCGGCTGGGCACCGCCACCAGTTCGCGCATGGACAGCGGCTCGTCGCGCCCCTTCACGAAGACCTGCATGGGCGGGGCCACCGAGGCCATGCTCCAGCAGCGCTGGTACACGGCCTCGCTGACCAGCACCTGCCCGCGCAGGGCGAAGGTGCGCAGTTGCTGGGCCTCGACCACCACGTCGCCCAGCAGCACGGGCGACTGGCGCACGCCCGGCGCACCGCCGAAGCCCCCCACCAGGGCCGGGCCGCAGGCGATGCCGATGCCCAGGTAGATGGACGGCAGGCGGTCTTGCAGGAAGGCGTCGTTGAGATCGCGCGTGGCCATCTGCAGGGCCAGGGCGCACATGGCGGCGCGGTGCACGTCGTCGTCAAGGCCACCGCTCCTGGCCGGATCGGCGCCCGGTGCCTCGGCGGGCGCTGCCAGCCCGAAGACCACTGCCCCGGCATCGCCGGTGAGGTGGTCCACCTCGGCGCCGTAGCGGGCCAGCACGCCGTGCAGGCAGGCCAGGATGCGCTCCACCCAGGCCAGGGACTGGTCGGGCGGCAACTGGGCGGCCAGCTGGGAGAAGTCGCGCAGGCCGATCTTGAGCAGCGTCACCTCGCGCGGCTGCAGGTGCGGGCCTGCGGCGGGGGGCAAGGAAGGGGGAACGGAGGTCTGCGGGTGCGGGAGGGGGGGGGCCGGGGCGTCGCCAGGGGGGAAAGAGGACATGGGGGCGCGGTGCTTTCTCTTCGGGGTGGCCTTTGGGAACTGCGGGCGACGCGCCGGCCTTCTTCGCAGGAGGGCGGGAGGGCACCCGGCCGCGCGGCAGGCGCTCGCACGGCAAGCATAGAGGGCCCGCGTTGCCATGGTCAAGGCGGGCGGCCATTCTCCCCTACGGCGCCTTCGGCCCCTGCCGGGCCAGCGTCATCCGCCCGTGCCGGCCCCCGCGGCAGGCGCCCCACCCACGGCCTGCATCGGCAACACCACGCGGGACGCGCGCCCCGGCCCCATGTGCACGGTGTTGAACGCCACCACCCGGGGCCCCGCGCTCCCCTCGGGCGCACCGGTGTTGGGATTGACGTCGAACCGCGGAAAGTTGCTGCTCGAAATGTCGAGCCGGATCCGGTGGCCCCGGCGAAACAGGTTGGACGTGGGCATGGGCTCGATCGTGATCTGCACGGCCTCCCCGGGCACCATCAGTCCGGGGTGCTCCCACGAGTCGCGGTAGCGGCAGCGCAGGATGCCATCGGTCAGGTTCATCGCATACCCCTCGGGATGGTCTTCGCTCGGCGGGTACTGGTCGATCAGCTTGGCCGTGAAATCGGTGTCGGGCGCGGTGGACGAAACCCACAGCTCGATCACCACGGGGCCGGTGACCTCCACATCGCACTCGAGCGGCGGCGTCTGGAACACCAGCACGTCGTCCCGTCCGGCCAGCGGCCCGAAAGGCGCCCGCGCGCCGAACACGCCGCTGTGCGTGCACTGGTCGTAGGCGCCGGCCACCATCAGGGGCTCCCCGGAGGTGACCGAGCCGCCGATGGTGGGCACCGGGTTCGCGGGGTCGAAGCGGAAGGTCGCCTCACCCGCGCGCTCCGGCACGGCCCGGGTCAGCAGCCCGCCCGGCGCGAGGTACCACGGCGCCAGGGTGGTGCCCGGCAGGGGCCAGTCGTCGGCACGGCGCCAGGCCCCGCCGTGGTCGAGCCGGCCTTCGGGCGTGCGCCGCCCCGATCCCCCGCCCATGCGGAAGTAGCGCACGGCATCGGCCTGCCCCCCGGGCAGGGGTTGCCCGCGCAGCCAGTGGTTGAACCAGGCGAGCCGCATCTGCACATAGTCGGGTGCCAGCGTGCCGTCGAGCACCGCATCGGGCCCGAAGTCCACGTCGCCCGCATACGGCACGCTGCGCTCGCCGTGGGTCCAGGGGCCCAGCACCATGCGCACGTCGCCGTGCGTGCGCTGCGAAAGGCCGAGATAGTTGTCGGTGGTGGTCTGGGCGTACGGGTCCCACCAGCCGCACATCAGCAGGACGGCCACTCCCTCGAACGCGGCGTAGTGCCCTGCCGCATAGAGCTCGGGCTGGCGCCAGTGGTCGTCGAAGCGGCCACGCTCCCATTGCCCGAAAAGATAGTCCTCGTACTCGGGCGCCCACTGCAGGGGCGAGTCGCCCCGCGTCCAGGGAAGGCGCTGGAACCATTCGCCGATGTCGGCCTGCTCCAGCGCCTGGCGTGCCGATTCGCTGATGCGGTTGCTGCCGCTGAGGGCATTGCGCAGCGCCCAGACCGCCTGCTTCATCTCGAACGCGCCCCCATGGCGGATGCCGCCGCGGTAGGCGTTGGCGAAGCCGCCGCATTCGAGGAACATCGCCTTGAGCCCCGCGGGCCGCTGGCTGGCCAGCGCGGTCTGGGTGTGGGCGGCATACGACAGCCCGTAGGTGCCCACCGCGCCGTTGCACCAGGGCTGCGCCGTGATCCACGCCATGGTGTCGGCGCCGTCGTGGGCCTCGCCCAGGTATTTGGTGAACTGCCCTTCGGAGCCGAAGCGGCCGCGGCAGTCCTGCACCACCACGGCGTAGCCCGCCCGTGCGAACCGCTCGGCCACTTCGCCGCGGCGCATCGGCCGGGGGTCGGCCGCCGTGCGCTCGCGCCGGGTTTCGGCATCCTTGCCGTAGGGCGTGCGCTCCAGCAACACCGGCAGCGGGCCGGCGCCGGGGGCCGGCAGGTACACGTCGGTGGCCAGGCGCACCCCGTCGCGCATGGGAACCCAGCAGGTGTGCCGGGTCACGCCGCTGGCTGCGGCGGTAGTGGTGGTGGCGCTGGCGGCGGCGTCCGCCGACGGAATCGTCATCGTGTTCATGGACGGCTCCCCTCAGTCGAGTTTGAGGTTGCGGTCCTTGACCAGCTTGGCCCAGCGGGCCGTGTCTTCCTGCATGAAGCGCGCCAGCTCCTGCGGCGTGGTGGGTGCCGGCTCGGCCCCCTGCGTCACGAGCAGGGCGGTCACCTCGGCGTCGTTCAGCGCTGCGCCGAGCACCTTGCTGATGTTCTGCACCCGGTCCGCCGGCGTGCCCGCGGGAGCGAACAGCGCATACCAGATGTCATATTCGAAGTTCTTCAAACCGGCCTCGGCCATGGTCGGCACTTCGGGGAAGGCGCGCGACCGCTTGGCGCTGGCCACCGCCAGCGGCACGAGCTTGCCAGCCTTGATCTGCGCCGCCACGCTGGGAACGGCGTTGATGCCCAGCTGCACGTACCCGCCCGCCAGCTCGTTCACCGCCGGGCCACCCCCCTTGTACGGGATCTGCACCATGCGCGTGCCCGTGGCGGCCTGGAACAACTCCATCGACAGGTGCCCCGGGCTGCCGTTGCCGCTGGTGCTGTAGTTGAGCGCGCCGGGGTCCTTGCGGGCCAGCGCGATGAGTTCCTGCACCGTGCGGACCTTCAGGCTCGGGTGCGTGGTGAGGATGGGCACGTTGACCACCACCCGCCCCACGGGCACGAAGTCGCGCGACGGGTTGTACGTGAGCTTGCTGGACAGCAGCGGTGCCGTCACCATGCCCGAGCCCGCCCCCATCAGCAGCGTGTGGCCGTCGGGCGGTGCCGATGCGACCGCCTGGAAGCCGGCCGCCCCGGGCCGGTTGTCGATGATGACCGGCTGGCGCCACTGCTCCGACATCTTGCGTGCCACCACCCGCATGGCCGTGTCGGCCGCGGCACCCGCCGGGAACGGAATCACGATGCGCACCGGCTTGTCGGGAAACTCGGCGGCCGGCGCCGCACGGGCGCCCGCCCCCCACAGGGCCAGGCCCGCCAGACCGGCCGCCAGCAACGGCCGGGCCCGGTGCCCGGAAACGGGGCGCGAAAGGAAGGCCCGCAGGGCCGCACAGCTTGCCTTAGAAATCATGTCGCACTCCTGCGCCCACGGCGCGCACCGCCACATTGCTGCGGCTCGAATCGATTCCGTCGCGGTCGATGAACGCCTGCAACTCCGTGCGCTTGGACAGCGCATACGTATACGCCACCTGCTGGCGCTTGCGAAGGCCCCGCACCGAGGCCTGCACGTCCCGCTGCATCACGTTGACCACCAGCGCGTGCGGGCCGGCGGAGAACCGGCTGCCCACCAGCCAGTAGTCCACATCGGTGCGCGCGCTGGCCGAGGCCTTCGCATACGCATCGCGGCCCAGCAGCACATAGGGCTCGATGGCACCGAAGTCGTAGCGCACCGCCACCTGCCACTTGCTCGAAAACTCGTTGGCCAGCAGGCCGCCCGGGCGCGTGTCCCGGCCGTAGCCGATGCCCGCCGACCAGGGCCCGTCCGCGTAGTTCAGCCCCAGGTCGAGCGACTTGGCGCCGTTTTCCTGATCGGGCGTCCGGGTGTCGCCGCGCAGGTAGTAGCGGGCCCGCAGGTTGACGCCGCCCCACGTGGGGCTCTGGTAGCCCACCGCGTTCGAGGTGCGGTTGCGTGCATTGAGAATCGACGTGCCGATGGCCGTGGCCCCGGCGTCGTTGGCGGCGAACGAGGTGATGCGCGTGACCTGCGAATACAGGGGCGATCCGGTCGGATTGGCGGAATCCAGCCGGCCCAGCGCCACCGTCCCCGCGCTGCCGCGCAATGCCACGTAGCTGTTGCGGTAGGCGGGCGTGGTGGCGGCTCCGGTGTCCGCGTCCAGCCCCATCTCCACGCCGAACAGGGCGGCCATGCCGTCGCCCAGGTCCTCCTTGCCCCGAAAGCCCAGGCGCGACGCGTTGTCGCGCTCCTCCGTCACCGAGCCCGCATTGCCGGTCTTGACATGGTTGATGCTCAGTCGCACCTGGCCGTACGCCTGCAGGTCCTGCGCCCTAGCGGGCGGCGCGGCCGATAAGAACAGGCCGCTGGCAGCCAGTGCGAAGGGAAATGGGGGCCTCATAACGTCTTGCTCCTTGGGGTGGCGTCGTGCCGGTGTTGGCGGATGACGCTGCCGATTCTGTGGAGCGGGGTCCTTCGCCACAACGCTATGACAAAGGCGGATGACCCTATGCAGCGGACCGCATGTTTGCGCCGGGGCGCGAGCGGTGCAAAGATGCGGGACGGCCCCGCGCGCCCGTTCGCGGCGCGCGCATCCCGGGGGCCGGCGCACCGTTCCATGCCCATGAACTTCAAGCAACTCGAAGCCTTCCACGCCATCATGCTCAGCGGCTCCACCACCGGCGCGGCCGAGCGCCTGGGCCTGTCGCAGCCCGCCATCAGCCGGCTGCTGGCCCAGCTGGAGGAGGACCTGGCCCTGCGCCTGTTCGTGCGCGAGAAAGGCCGCCTGAGCCCCACCGCCGAAGCCCACGCGCTGCTGCACGACGCCCAGGGCCTGATGGATTCGGCCCAGTGCTTTCGCCGCCATGCCGAGCAGTTGCGCCTGGGCGGCTTCAAGCGCCGGCTGCTCAAGGTGGCCGTGCCCAGCACCCTGGCGACCACGCTCATGCCCGTGCTGGCCCGGCGCTTCATGCAGGCCCATCCCGATGTGGTGCTGGAAGTGCTGTCGGGCTCGTACAACGACGCGGAGCGCGCACTGCTCAGCCGCGATGCGGACATCGGGCTGGTGCGGCTGCCCATGGAAATGCCCGGGCTCGCCACCCGCGCCCGCCTCGACTCCGAGGCCGTGTGCATCATGCCCAAGGGCCACCCGCTGGAACACCTGAACGAGGTCGGCGCCACCGACCTGATCGACGCCAGCCTGATCCTGCTGGGCCGGCAGCGGCAGATACGCCACGACATCGACATGGCGTTTCGCCAGCGGCGGGTGCAGCCGCGCGTGGCCCTGGAGGTGCACTCCATCAGCGAGGCCTGCGCCCACGTGGCCCAGGGGCTGGGCGTTTCCATCGTGAACGCCCTGCTGGCACAGCACTGCCCGCACGGTGCGATCGCCTCGCGCCCGTTCCGCCCCCGCATCGCCTACCAGCTGGGCATCGCCACGGTGGCCCAGGCAGCGGCATCGCCCCTGCACGACACGTTCACGCAGCTCCTGGTGGAGGGGCTGGTTTCGCCGCCGGGGGATGCCGGGGCGGCCACGGCGCAGCCGGCCTAGGGCGCGGGTTCAGATCGCCACGAGGTGGCGGATGCCCTTGGCCTGCATCTCGCTGCCCGGGCCACGGGCGATGACTTCGCCGCGCTCCATCACGAGGTACTCGTCGGCCAGTTCCTCGGCGAAGTCGTAGTACTGCTCGCACAGCAGGATGGACACCGGATGCCCGTCCAGCCCGTGGTCGGCCAGTTGGCGGATGACGCGGCCGATGTCCTTGATGATGCTGGGCTGGATGCCCTCGGTGGGCTCGTCCAGGATCAGCAGGCGCGGGCTGGGCGCCAGCGCCCGCGCGATGGCGAGCTGCTGCTGCTGCCCGCCCGACAGGTCGCCGCCGCGGCGGCCGAGCATCTGCTTGAGCACCGGAAAGAGTTCGTACAGATGGGGCGGCACGGGGGTGGAGCCGCTCTTGTAGGCCAGGCCCATGCGCAGGTTTTCCTCGACGGTGAGGCGGCCGAAGATCTCGCGGCCCTGCGGGACGAAGCCAATGCCGGCGCGGGCGCGGTCGTAGGGGGTTTTGGACTGGATGGGGTGGCCTTCCCAGGTGATGGTGCCGCTTTGGATGGGGACCAGGCCCATGAGGCTCTTGAGCAGCGTGGTCTTGCCGACGCCGTTGCGGCCGAGGAGGACGGTGACTTTGCCCGGGGGGGCGGTGAGGCTCACGTCGCGCAGGATGTGGGAGCCGCCGTAGTACTGGTGGAGGTTTTGGACGGTGAGCATGGGTTTTTAATGTCTTTTGGGCTTGATGCCCTAGTTTTCATTGGTCTGGCTGCTATTGTTTTTATAGTAGCTTGCTGGTTTGGGTTTCGGGGCCGGGTCTCGGCCCGGCGGCCGAGGTACTTTTCTTTGCTTCGCCAAAGAAACGTACCCAAAAGAAAGGCGACCCTGCTGTCCGTGTCCCCTGCGCTGCGCTCCGGGGCAACCTGCGGTGCTCGCGGCTGGCGGGGTCCGCGCAAACTCGCTCCACTGCGTTGCGCTCAAACAGCGCGCGGCCCTTTTTCCGCCAGCCGCTGCGCTCCTCGGCACGGCCAGAAGGGAACCCAACAGCCGAACTGCCCATACGGGCCATTGCTTCGCTCGGCCTCTGGTGCGCGAGCGCGTGGCGCCGCGCACGCTGGGCCGAGCGCAGCGATGGCCCGTGTGGCGGGTTCCCTTCTGGATGCGCCGAGGAGCGCAGGGCGCGGGGTGGGCAGGTGTGCCGAAGGACACACCTGCTTCGTGAACTGACTCGCCGTGGCTGTCCGAGCGTAGCGCGCAGCGCGAAGCGAGTTCCACGGCGCACCCCGCGCACGAGCACCGCAGGTTGCCCGGAGCGAAGCGCAGGGACGCGGCCAGCAGGGTCGCCTTTTCTTTGCTTACTTTCTTTTGGCGAAGCAAAAGAAAGTGAGTGCGCCGCCGGGCGCAACTCCCGGCCCCGGAACGTAACTGAACAGCAAATACAAAAAACAACCCAACCCATCACCGCCCCAGATAAACCTCAATCACCCTCTCATCCCCCTGCACCTGATCCAGCGTCCCCTCCGCCAGCACCGCCCCCTCGCACAACACCGTCACCTTCTCCGAAATCGTCCGGATGAACGACATGTCATGCTCCACCACCATCAGCGAGTGCCGCCCCTTCAAGGTCAGGAACAGCTCCGCCGTGCGAGCCGTCTCCTCGTCCGTCATTCCCGCCACCGGCTCGTCCAGCAGGAGCAGCTTCGGGTCCTGCATCAGCAGCATCCCGATCTCCAGCCACTGCTTTTGCCCATGGCTCAGATTGCCCGCCATGCGCGCCACGCTGCCGGCCAGGTGGATGGTGTGCAGCACCTCGGCCAGCCGGTCCGCCTGCGCGGAATCCAGGCGAAAGAACAGGCTCGAGGCCACGCCCTTGTGCGTCTTCAAGGCCAGCTCCAGGTTATCGAACACGGTGAGCTGCTCGAACACCGTGGGCTTTTGAAACTTACGGCCGATCCCCAAGCCAGCGATCTCCGGCTCGTTGTGCCGCAGCAGGTCGATCGTGCTGCCGAAGAACACGGTGCCGCGGTCCGGGCGGGTCTTGCCGGTGATGATGTCCATCATCGTGGTCTTGCCCGCGCCGTTGGGGCCGATCACGCAGCGCAGCTCGCCCGGCGCGATGTCCAGGTTCAGGCCGTTGATGGCCTTGAAGCCGTCGAAGCTCACGTGCACGTCTTCCAGGTACAGGATGCGGCCGTGGGCCACGTCCACCTCGCCGGGCACGGCCACGCGCGAGAAGCCGGCCGCGCGGCCCCCGGACTCGGTCTGCCCCGTGCGTGCCGCCGGGGCGTCGCCCGCGATGCGGCGCGCGCCTTCTTCCATCAGATCGGGGGTCATTGCGCGCCCTCCTTTGGCTTCGCGCTGCCGCGCAGGGGCTGGCGCGCGTCCTCCACCGCCTTGCGCGGGCGCCGCAGCAGGCCCACGATGCCGTTGGGCAGGAACAGGGTGACGGCGATGAACAGCGCCCCCAGGAAGTACAGCCAGAACTCCGGTGCGGTCACGGTGAGCCAGCTCTTGGCGCCGTTCACCAGGAAGGCGCCCACGATGGGGCCGATGAGCGTGGCGCGCCCGCCCACGGCCGCCCACACGGCGATCTCGATGGAGTTGGCGGCGCTCATCTCGCCCGGGTTGATGATGCCGACCTGCGGCACGTACAGCGCGCCGGCCACGCCGCACATCATGGCGCTGATGGTCCAGATGGTGAGCTTGTAGGGCAGCGGCGAGTAGCCCGAGAACATGACGCGCGTCTCCGCATCGCGCACCGCCTGGAGCACGCGGCCGAATTTGCTGCGCACCAGCCAGCGCCCGAGCAGGAACGAGCCCAGCAGCGCCAGCCCCGTGAGCACGAAGAGCAGCATGCGCATGTTCTGCGTGGCGATCGGCTGCCCCAGGATGCGCTTGAAATCGGTGAATCCGTTGTTGCCGCCGAAGCCCGTCTCGTTGCGAAAGAACAGCAGCATGGCGGCATACGTCATGGCCTGCGTGATGATCGAGAAATACACGCCCTTGATGCGCGAGCGGAAGGCGAAGTACCCGAACACGAAGGCGACCAGCCCCGGCACGGCCACGACGAGGACCAAGGTGGCGGCGAAGCTGTCCGACAGCGCCCAGTGCCAGGGCAGCTCCTTCCAGTCCAGGAACACCATGAAGTCCGGCAGGTCGCTCTGGTAGTTGCCGTCGCGGCCGATCTGGCGCATGAGGTACATGCCCATCACGTAGCCGCCCAGGGCGAAGAACAGGCCGTGGCCCAGGCTCAGGATGCCGGTGTAGCCCCAGATGAGGTCCATGGCCAGCGCGCAAATGGCGTAGCACATGATCTTGCCCAGCAGCGCCACCGCGTAGTCGGACAGGTGCAGCGGGCTGCCGGCGGGCAGCCACAGGTTGAGCACGGGCGCCACCGCGCACACGGCGATGAGCGCGACGATGAACGCCGACCAGCCGGACCGCGTGAGCAGCGGCGCTGGCGCAGGAAGGGAGATGTCTCGATGGGGCATGGGCTTCTTCTTCTAGGCAGGCAGAGGCAGGTGGCGCGGCGGGCGGCGATGAAAACGACGGCGGGCGGTCATGCCTCCCTCCCCTTCATCGCGAAGATGCCCTGCGGCCGCTTCTGGATGAACACGATGATGAAGACCAGCACGGCGATCTTGGCCAGCACGGCGCCCGTCCAGCCTTCGAGGAACTTGTTGAGCACGCCCAGGCCCAGCGCTGCGTACACGGTGCCCGCCAGCTGGCCCACGCCGCCCAGCACCACGACCATGAACGAATCGACGATGTAGCCCTGCCCCAGGTCGGGCCCCACGTTGCCGACCTGGCTTAAAGCGCAGCCGGCCAGGCCGGCGATGCCGGAGCCGAGCGCGAAGGCATAGGTGTCCACGCGGGCGGTGTTGACGCCCATGCACGAGGCGATGGGCCGGTTCTGCGTGACGCCGCGCACGAACAGGCCCAGCCGCGTGCGGCCGATGAGGTAGGCCACGCCGCCCAGCACCGCGAAGGCGAAGGCCACGATGATCACGCGGTTCCAGGGCAGCTGCAGGTTGTCCATGAGCTGCACGCCGCCGCTCATCCAGGCGGGGTTTTCCACGCCCACGTTCTGCGCACCGAACACGGTGCGCACGAGCTGCTGCAGCATCAGGCTGATGCCCCAGGTGGCCAGCAGCGTCTCCAGCGGCCGGCCGTAGAGAAAGCGGATCACGCTGCGCTCCAGCGCCGCGCCCATGAGGGCGGAGGCGCAGAACGCGGCCGGCACGGCGGCCACCAGGTACCAGTCGAAGGCGCCGGGCAGGTATTTCTGGAACAGGCCCTGCACCACGTAGGTGGCGTAGGCGCCGATCATCATCAGCTCGCCGTGCGCCATGTTGATGACGCCCATCAGCCCGTAGGTGATGGCCAGCCCCAGCGCCACCAGCAGCAGGATGGACCCCAGGCTCACGCCCGAGAACAGCGCGGCGAGCTTCTCGCCCCACTGCAGCCGGCCTTCCACCGAGGCCAGCGCGGACTGGATCGCGGCCTTCACCTTGGGATCGGCCTCCTGGCGCAGTTGCTCCAGCAGCACGGTGCGCGTGGCGGGGGTGCCGCTGGCGGCCAGGTACTGCGCGGCCTCCAGGCGGTGGGCCGCGTCGCTGTCGGCCAGCAGCATGCGCGCGCGGATGGCTTCGAGCCGCCCGCGCAGGCCGGCGTCCTTCTCGGCGGCGAGGGCCTTTTCGATCAGGGGCAGGCGCGCGGCGTCGGTCTCTTCCTTGAGCGACTCGATGGCGGCGCGGCGCTGGGCCGCGTCGGGCGACAGCAGTTGCAGCGAGGCCAGCGCGGCGTCGAACTCGCCGCGCATGCGGTTGTTGTTGACGATGTCCTCGGCATCGTCGGGCACCGGCACCTCGGCGCCGGTGGCGGGGTCCAGCCCCTTGCCGTCCTTGATGGTGATGGCGCGGTCGCCCGCGATCTTGACCGCATCGTCGGCCATCGCGCGGATGAAGGCCAGCGTCGCATCGTCGGGCGTGGCGATGGCCTGCTGCAGCGCGGCGATGCGCTCGTCGGTCTCGCCCGCCGCCATGGCACGCGCGGCCTGCGGCGTGAGCGCGTGCGCCTGCACCGCCGCACAGAGCAGCAGGCAGGCGATCAGGCGGTGAAAGAAGGTGGGAAACATTGGGATGGGTGGTTTTCGCGAACGAGGGAGGACTGCAACCACGGCTCTGACTTCGTTACGCCGTTTGCACCAGCGCGGCCCCAAGCCAGCAGACGCCGCGGAACCGGCTCTGCCGGGCCGCTGGCGTCGCCCCCCCCTCCCGCGCAGCGAGAGAGGGGGTGAAGGCGCGCAGCGCCTCAGGGGGGTGTCACTTCGATTTCACTTCGACTTTCCGTCGGGCTCGTCCTTCTTCTTGTCGTTGCCTTCGATGTACGGGCTCCAGGGCTTGGCCTTGACCGGGCCGGGCGTCTTCCACACCACGTTGAACTGGCCGTCGGCCTTGATCTCGCCGATGAACACGCTCTTGTGCAGGTGGTGGTTCTTCTCGTCCATCTTGCTCACGATGCCGCTGGGCGCCTGGAAGGTCTGGCCGGCCATGGCGGCGATGACCTTGTCCACATCGGTGCTCTTGGCCTTCTCGACGGCCTGCTTCCACATGTGGATGCCGATGTAGGTGGCCTCCATCGGGTCGTTGGTGAGCGGCTTGTCCATGTGGCCGGGGATCTTCTTGGCGCGGGCGTAGTCGCTCCACTGCTTGATGAAGGCGGTGTTGGTGGGGTTCTTGATGGACATGAAGTAGTTCCATGCCGCCAGGTGGCCCACGAGCGGCTTGGTGTCCACGCCGCGCAGTTCTTCCTCGCCCACCGAGAAGGCCACCACCGGCACGTCCTTGGCCTTGAGGCCCGCGTTGCCCAGTTCCTTGTAGAAGGGCACGTTGGAGTCGCCGTTGATGGTGGAGACCACTGCCGTCTTGCCGCCCTGGCTGAACTTCTTGATGTCGGCCACGATGGTCTGGTAGTCGGCATGGCCGAAGGGCGTGTACTTTTCGTCGATGTCGCTGTCCTTCACGCCCTTGGACTTGAGGTAGGCGCGCAGGATCTTGTTGGTGGTGCGGGGGTACACGTAGTCGGTGCCCAGCAGCACCCAGCGCTTGGCGCCGCCGCCGTCCTTGCTCATCAAATAGTCCACCGCGGGAATGGCCTGCTGGTTGGGCGCCGCGCCGGTATAGAACACGTTCTTGGACAGCTCTTCCCCTTCGTACTGCACGGGGTAGAACAGCAGGCCGTTCATTTCCTCGACCACGGGCAGCACGGACTTGCGGCTCACCGAGGTCCAGCAGCCGAAGATGACCGAGACCTTGTCCTGCCCCAGCAGCTGCTTGGTCTTCTCGGCGAACAGGGGCCAGTTGGAGGCCGGGTCCACCACCACGGGCTCGAGCTTCTTGCCGAGCACGCCGCCCTTGGCGTTGATCTCGTCGATGGCCATGAGCACGGTGTCCTTCAGCACGGTCTCCGAGATGGCCATGGTGCCCGACAGGCTGTGCAGCACGCCCACCTTGATGGTGTCGGCGGCATGGGCCGGCAGCGCCGACAGGCCGGCCAGCGTGGCGATGGCCGCGAGGGCCTTGAGAGAGTAACGACGTTGCATGGTGCAGCTCCGATGAATGGGGTTCAAACCGCTCGCCCGGGGCCCCCGCAGGGCGCCTTTGTCCGGTCGATGGAATGGATTCTGGAGACTGCCCCCCGGGCCGCCAATACGCCAAGTGGCGTACACGGCCCCGATGCCGCGGGGCCGGCCCGGCTGGCCCGGCTGGCCCGCTCAGCGCCGCGGGGACCGCAGGGCGTGCACCGTGGTGGTCTTGCGCACGGGGCTCGACAGCACCAGCGACGTGGTCACCGCGCCGTGCTGGGCCAGTGCATCGACCACGGACTGCAGGTCTTCGGGCTCGGCGATGGCGCAGCGCACGATGAAGCAATCCTCGCCCGTCACGCGATCGGCTTCGAGGACCTCGGGCATGGACTCGAAGAGCTTCACATAGGGCGCGATGCCGGCATGGTCGGTCTGCACGCGGATGATGGCCTGCAGCCGCACGCCGATGGCGCGCAGGTTGACCCGCGCCCCATAGCCCTCGATCACGCCCGCGTCCTCGAGCTTGCGCACCCGCTCGCTCATGGCGGGCTGGGACAGGCCGATGCGCTTGCCCAGCGCGGCCAGGCTCTGGCGGGCATCGGTCTGCAGGGCTTCCAGGATCAGCCAGTCTTTCTTGTCGAGGGTCATGCCAGCGCTCCGGGGGTTGCGGGTTCGGGAAGGGAGGTTCCGATCATCCATCGGTTTGGAGCCGGCATTTCCGATGCCCCGCCCTTCATCGGCAGGGGCCGCGCGCCTATCGTGCAAGGCCGTGCCACCGGCGTCCTGGCGGACCGCGCCCTGGCTTTCTTTGGCCCCTTTTCTCAAGGAACCCTTCCCATGCAGCTGGTTGGAATGCTGGACTCTCCCTATGTGCGCCGTGTCGCCGTGTCGCTGCGGCTGCTGGAACTGCCCTTCGAGCACCTGCCCCTCTCGGTGTTCAGCACCTTCGAGGCTTTTGGCCGCATCAATCCGGTGGTGAAGGCCCCGACGCTGGTGGCCGACGACGGCACGGTGCTGATGGATTCGGGGCTGATCCTGCAATGGGCCGGCACCCTGTCGCGCCACCGCCTGCAGCCGCTCGGCGGGCCCGCGCTGCTGCGCGATCTGCGCCTCACCGGCCTGGCGCTGGCCGCCTGCGAGAAAGCCGTGCAGCGGGTGTACGAACAGAACCTGCGTCCTGCGGACAAGCAGCATGCCCCCTGGATCGACCGCGTGAGCGGCCAGTTGCTGGCGGCCTGCGGGCAGCTCGAGGCCGAAATGGCCCATGCCCCCCTGCCGGCGCCCGAGCAGGCCATCACCGATGCGGGCGTCACCATCGCCGTGGCGTGGGATTTCATGCAGAGTATGGTCGCCGATACCGTCCTGGCCGCCGATCACCCTGTCCTGGCCGCCTATGCAGAACAGGCGGAGCGGCTGCCGGCGTTTCTCGCCTGTCCGGCCCGTTGAGGGCTGCGCGCCGGCGCACGCTCCACCGGCCGCAAAGTCTGTCACCTGGCTGACATATCGGCGATCCGGCGACCCTGCCCGCGCGGCCGGCATGAACCGGATCGCCCCCCGAAAACCGGCGCATTCCGCCACGGTGGCAGGGTGCGCGCAGCCTCCCACCACCCCGGCGCGCGCGGCGTGTACGTATTTCCCACCATGTGGATTTCCACAATCGCGCAGGCCATGGCACAGGCATACATTCACGCACCTCCAAAATGAGCGCTGCTGGCGACGGTACGCGCAGACCTATGCAAGAGACACGCACGCTCCCCCCCAAGAGACCCCTTTACCGCTCGCTGTACATCCAGGTGCTCTTCGCCGTCGTCGTCGGCGTGCTGCTGGGGCACTTCTACCCCGCACTGGGCGAGCAGATGAAGCCGCTGGGCGATGGCTTCATCAAGCTGATCAAGATGATCATCGCGCCCATCATCTTCTGCACGGTGGTGATCGGCATCGCGGGCATGGAAGACATGAAGAAGGTCGGCCGCACCGGCGGCCTGGCCCTGCTGTATTTCGAGATCGTGAGCACGGTCGCGCTGATCATCGGCCTGATCGTGGTCAACGTGCTGCAGCCCGGCGCCGGCATGAACGTGGATGCCTCCACCATCGACACCAAGTCGATCGCCGCCTACACCGCGCCCGGCAAGATGGGCACCACCACCGACTTCCTGATGAACATCATCCCCACCACGGTGGTCGATGCGTTCGCCAAGGGCGAGATCCTGCAGGTGCTGCTGATCGCCGTGATGTTCGGCTTCGCCCTGCACCGCTTCGGCGGCCGCGGCACGCTGGTGTTCGACTTCATCGAGAAGACCTCGCACGTGCTGTTCACCATCGTCGGCTACATCATGAAGGTGGCGCCCATCGGTGCCTTCGGTGCGATGTCGTTCACCATCGGCAAGTACGGCGTGGGCTCGCTGCTGTCGCTGGGCAAGCTGATGGGCTCGTTCTACCTGACCTGCCTGCTGTTCATCTTCATCGTGCTGGGCGCCATCGCGCGCTTCCACGGCTTCTCGATCTGGAAGTTCATCAAGTACATCAAGGAAGAGCTGCTGATCGTGCTGGGCACGTCCTCCAGCGAATCCGTGCTGCCGCGCATGATGGAAAAGATGGAGAACCTGGGCGCCAAGAAGACCACCGTGGGCCTGGTGATTCCCACCGGCTACTCGTTCAACCTGGACGGCACCTCCATCTACCTGACCATGGCCGCCGTGTTCATCGCGCAGGCCACCAACACGCCGCTGGACATCACGCACCAGATCACGCTGCTGCTGGTGCTGCTGCTCACCTCCAAGGGCGCGGCCGGGATCACGGGCAGCGGCTTCATCGTGCTGGCGGCCTCGCTGTCGGCGGTGGGCCACGTGCCGGTGGCGGGCCTGGCGCTCATCCTGGGCATCGACCGCTTCATGTCCGAGGCGCGCGCGCTCACCAATCTGGTGGGCAACGGCGTGGCCACCATCGTGGTCGCCAAGTGGACCGGCGACCTCGACGAGAACAAGCTCAAGCAGCGCCTGAACGACCCGAACTGGGTGGATGCCCAGGAGCCCGAGGTGCTGCTGGACGCGAAGACCGAACGCATGGACACGAGCGGCCACCGCTGAGGCGGCAGGCTCCATGGGGCCTTGCGCCCCCCCCTGTCAGGCCGGCTTTCGCCGGCCTTTTCATTGGCGTCTCCGTGGGCGCCGCTGGCGGGCGGGCGGGCGGATGGATGGATGGATCGGTTTACAGCGCCGACGTGTCGGTGAACACGGCCGGATCCGGAAGGTGGTCGGCGAGCCAGCCGGGATCGAGCTGCAGCGCCTGCAGCAGTTCGTCCGGCAACGCGCCGATCGTCTCCGCCACGCTCGCCTTGGGGCCGACGGCGATCTCCGCCAGCAGCGTGGCCACGTGCACGATGGCGCCCAGGCGGCAGAACGAGGGGCTGGCCAGCGGGTCGGAGGCCGTCTCCAGCGCACGCACCACCTCGTCGGGGAATTTCCACTGCCGCGCCAGCTCGGCCGTGATCTGCCCTTCGGTGAAGCCCAGCAGGCTTTGCTCGCGCTGCCAGCGGCCGCCGGGCAGGTGCGGCAGGCGTTCGATCTCCACGATCTCGCTCGGCGCCTTCTGGGCGATGATCAGCTCGCCCAGCCGCACCATGAAGCCCGTGAGCCACGATTGCTGCACATCGGTGCCCAGCGCCCTTGCCAGCCACTGCGCGTAGCCGGCGCAGGCCATGCTTTCCTTCCAGAACTCCTGCCGGTCCACGCCCGGCGCGTCGGCGAACGAGCCCGTCATGCACGCCGCCAGGGCCAGCGTGCGCACCTGGTTGAGCCCCACCATGTTGATGGCGTCGTCGAGCGAGGAGACCTGGCGCGGCAGCCCGAACCGCGCGCTGTTGGCCATGCGGACCAGCTTGGCGGTGAGCGAAGGGTCCTTGGAGATGGCGGTGCGCACCTTCTCGAAGGGGATATCGTCGTCGTGCAGGGTCTGGATCAGGCTGTGGGCCACCTCGGGCATGGTGGGCAGCTTGACCTCCTGGAGGAAAGCGGCGAGTGCGGGCATGCGGACGACCTTTTCTTGAAGGGGGTGTGCAGGCCGGCCTTCCAGCCCGCTGGTGTTTTTGTATCACCGTCTCGGCACCCGCCGGGCAGGGAATTCACCAGCCCGCGGGTTTGTGCTGCCCTGGCAACGGCGGACCCCGCAGCCCTGCCCATGCCCTTGCAGGCCATGGCCGCTTGCGCTATGCGCCCAGCCGGAAGGTGCGCTCCAGCGCCACCGTCAGGCGGTCGGCCAGGCGGTTCGAGGCGGCCTGCGTGGGGTGGATGCCATCGGTCGTGTCCCTGTCCACCGAGAACGGCATCGAATCCCAGTGCGCATGCACCGTGCGGGTGTCGGCCGCCACCCGGCGGATGGCCGCATTGATCGCCTGCATGGTGGCGAGCGCCGCGGGGCCGAAGATCTTGTCGGAGACCGGGGTGATCCCGGTGACCACGGCGGCATGCCCCAGCGAATGCACGAAGCCGATGAGGCCGCGGTAATCGTCCTCGAACGCCTCGATGTCGAAGCCGGGGCGTGCGTGGTCGTTCACCCCCACCTGCAGGACCACGATGCGCGACGGGTGCGGCTCGGTATCGAACGGGCCCTGCGGCCCGCGGGGGAAAAGCTCGGGCGGCGCACTGTCGAAAGGCGCCTCGTAGCCCCGCACCAGATCGTACGCCTGGAGGCCGGCCGCCGTGCGGTCGTCGATCACCCAGTGCGGGCGCCTGGCCAAAATGCGCTGCGCCGGCGTTTGCGCGTGCCGCCAGGTCGTGGACGCGGGATCGAAGCCGAACAAAATGCTGTCGCCGTCAAGCTCCACCGAGCATGGCCGCTGCGGGCCGAAAACTGCATCTCCCATGGATTCCCTTTTTATCTGGTTGCATAGCGTCCGGCCACGGTTGCCTGATCACTTCGCAGTCCACCACAACCCCGCTGAAACCACAACGGACGCAGTCGCAGATAACCCCACGAACATCTGGATGCAATTTAGGCTGTTGCGCCGCACAAACGCGCGGTGCCGATGGGCAGGCCTCGCCAGCATAATGCGGACCCGATTCAAAGCTAAGAAACAATTTCTCGCATGACTAATCGCCGCGTAACAATTCAAACGCCTTTGGGAGAGGCGTTGCAATTCAGGCAATTGAAAGGAAGCGAGGCGCTGTCCGGGTTGTTTGAATTCGAGATCGACCTGATCTCCAAGAGCAAGGGCATCGACCCGAAAGCCTTGCTGGGCCTCGCTGCCACGGTCGTGGTGGAGACCGAGGGGCTGGGCCGGCGTTACCTGGACGGTATTGCCACGGGCTTTGGCATGCAGGGCCAGGACACCTCGGCCAATTACGCCTACCGCATGGTGCTGCGCCCCTGGCTGTGGGTGGCCACGCGGCGCAGCGATTTCAGGATCTTCCAGGAAATGACCGTCCCGGATATCGTGGAGAGCGTGCTGCAGAAATACGGCCAGCCGATGCAGAAAAAGCTCTCCCGGGCTTATCGCGTGCGGCCCTATACCGTGCAATACCACGAGACCGATTTCGCCTTCATCGCGCGGCTGTGCGAATCCGAAGGCATTTACTGGTATTTCGAACACCAGCCCGGCAGCCACACGCTGGTGTTCGCCGACGACGTGATGGGCTCGCACAGCCCGCTGCCGGGCGGCCACGTGATTCCCTTCCACCCACCGGGCAAGACCGCCCTGGCCGACCGGGAACACATCTTTTCCTGGCACATGGGCCAGCAGGTGCAGCCCGGCCGGGCCTACCTGGACGACTACGACTTCAAGAAGCCGCGCGCCGATCTGTCCGACATGCGCCAGTCCCCTCCAGGGCATGCCCACGACAGCTACGAGAGGTACGAGTGGCCCGGGGGCTACACCGAGTTTTCCGATGGGGAAACCTACACCCGGCTGCAGATGGAAACCGGCCTGGCCGGCCACCACCGCGCCCACGCGAAGTTGAACAAGCGCAGCATCGCCCCCGGCTACACCATCGTGCTGGACAACTACCCGCGCGAAGACCAGAACCAGCAGTACCTGGTAGTGTCGGTGGAGTACTACCTGGAGGAAAACGCCCAGGCCAGCCAGGGCCTGAACGGCGTGGGCCAGACCCAGGGCGGCTCGATCCAGCGCTTTTCGATGGAGGTGCACCCCACCGCCATGCCCTACCGCCCCGTCGTCGCCACGCCCCGCCCTCGCACCACGGGCCCGCAGACGGCCGTGGTGGTAGGCCCGCCGGGCGAGGAGATCTGGACCGACCAGTACGGCAGGGTGAAGGTGCAGTTCCACTGGGACCGCATCGGGGCGATGGATGAGAACTCCAGCTGCTGGGTGCGCGTGTCCTCCACCTGGGCGGGGCCGCAGTTCGGCAACGTGTTCATTCCGCGCATCGGCATGGAGGTGATCGTCGACTTCCTGAACGGCGACCCGGACTACCCCATCATCCTGGGCTGCGTCTACAACGCCGACAACATGCCCCCCTGGGGCCTGCCCGGCAACGCGACACAGTCGGGCATCAAGACCAAATCGAGCAAGGGCGGCGCCTTCGGCCCGGGCCTGAAGAATGGCGCCGGCGACGCGAACGCGCTGCGCTTCGAAGACAAGGCCGGCGCCGAGCAGCTGTGGCTGCATGCGCAGAAGGACCAGCTCACCGAAGTGGAGAACGACGAGGACAAGTGGGTGGGCAACGACCGACGCAAGACCATCGACCGGGACGAGACCAACGTCATCCACCGCGACCGCACCGAGACCGTGGACCGCGATGAAAAGATCACCGTGCACAACAACCGCACGGAGCGCGTGGATCACGACGAGAAGATCAGCATCGGCGACAACCGTCGCGAGGACGTGGGCATCGACGAGACGGTGAGCATCGGCAAGAACCGCACCAAGACCATCGGCAGGAACGAGAAGGACAAGATCGGCAGCAACTGGTCGATCAAGGTCGGCAAGTTCAAGACCGAGACCATCGGCATCGCCTCGATGCAGAACGTGGGCGTCGGCCGCATGGAAAACGTGGGCGTGGTCTACAACCTCAACGTGGGCGCCATCATGGCCACCATCGTGGGCAAGAACCAGAGCACCACCGTGGGCAGCGACCAGGACGTCAAGGTCGGCACCAACCAGAGCACGGTGGTGGGCACCAAGTACAGCCTCAACGTGGGAGGCGGCGGCGGGGGCGGCGGAGATGCCGGCGGCAGCGGCGGCATGGCCAAGAACGTGACCGCGCCCTCGGGCGGTGGCGAAGGCGGCGGGGGAGCCGGCTCCAGCATCACCATGGATGCCGAAACGATTACTCTGAAGGTGGGCTCCAGCTCGCTCATCCTCCAGGCCGACGGCACCATCACCGTCAACGGCAACAGCATCCGCCTCATCGGCGCAAGCGACGTCACCACGCTTTCCGGAGGCATCCATGAAAACTGATTCCCGCATGCTCCGAAGCACTCCGCCTGCGGACGGCCCCGCCGCCGATCCCGCCACCGCGTGGTCGCTCCAGCCCGCCCAGGTCCTGCGCCAGGCTGCGGATGGAACCGTGGTCCTTCGCTGCCAGGGCCGCGAATACCGCGCGGAACTGGCCTCTCAAGTGCCCGGCGTGATCGAAGGCCAGTTCGTGCTGGCCGCGCTGGGTTCCGGGCAGGAAGCACCGGCATCGGGCGGCGGGCCCCTGCCCTCGCTGATCGTTGCCGCCTGGCCCTGCCCCGGCGCGCCGGCCACACCGCCCTGGCAGTTCGACCGGGCCACCGGCGCGCTGTCGCTCGAAGTGACCCACCTGGACGTGAGTGCGGTGAGCCGCGTGCTGCTGCGCTGCGCCGATGCGCGCATGCAGTTTTCCCAGGACGGATCGGTCGAGACCCGGGGTCACCAGATCACCTCGGCCGCCGTCGAAACCCATCGCATCGAAGGCGGCTCCATCGAGTTGAACTGACCCGGTTCGCCGCGATGCGTCGCGCCTGCGCCCGCTGCGCGATGCCCTGGCCGCCCTTTCCGGTTCCGATGGAGTTTCCGACGGTGCCGCTGCCTGCTTGCTTTTCTTCGCCTGGCCCATGATCACTCGCCTTCGCCCTTCCGCGCCCCCTCCACTGCCCGGCATGCTGGCCCGGCAGATGGGCATCGCCGTGCGCGCCTATGGGCGCCGGGCGGGGCTTCTGCGCCAGGCCCACACCGTCCGGGCCCTCAAGGCCGTCGATCAGCGGCTGGACGCGTTGATGGATGCCTGCCGCTACTACGGGCCGGCGTGCCTGGACGAAGTGGCCTGCGTGGAGGCGCAGGCGCAGACCCGCCCCGAGGAAATCGCGGGGGCGGCCTTCGTGCGCATCGCGCTCGCGGAGCGGTACGAACCCGATGCGTCCGTGCGTCTGGAGGGGATCGCCCGCCTGCTCGCGACCCAACCCGTGTCCGTTCGGGACGCGCTGTGGTTCTATGCAGCGCCGCCGACCTGCGGCGACCTGCTGGCATCGGAGGACGCGCACCTGCTGGCCTGCGGCGTGGAGCTGGCGGGGCGGCTCGCCCTGCCGGAGCACATCGCCGGGGTGCATGCGGCAGCGGTGCGCGGCGCGGACCCGGATGCGTGCCTGCTGGCCTGCGCGCGCATGGGACAGGTGCCCCCACGGGCCGAAGAACAATGGAAGGCCGTGCTGCAGGGTCAGGACCTCGCCCGGCAGATCACCGCGCTGCAGGCGCTGGGCACCATGGGCGGCCACCGGCTGCAGCCAGAGCTGCGGCACTATATCGACCGCCTCACCGCCGCAGACGGCCCCACCGAGCGATCGCACCCCGTGGGCTGGGCCGCCGCGGCCGACGCAGCGTTGGCGCTGTGGGCCGCGCGCGAACCCGAAACGGCCCTGGGCGCCGTCCTGCAAGGGCTTCGGGTGCCCAACGACACCGCGCTGCGGGTCGCCGCCCTCGCGGGGCGCATCGAAGGGCTGCTGCCGGTGCTCGATTTCATCGAGCGGCAAGACCGGCCCGTGGAGCCCGGCGAACGCGACCTGCTGCGGCTGGTGTTCGGGCAGGTGCCGGGCGAGCTGACGAACACCCAAGGCACGGCCGGCGAGCGCCAGCGCGCCTTGCGCGTCCTCGCCTGCCAGGTGTTCGCGGCCAACGGCTGCACGGGGCTGGAGCCGGCCCACATCACCCGCTGGACGGACGCCGCGCTCAAGGACCGCCTCTGGGCGCTCGATGCCATCCGCATTCGTTCGGGCGGGCCGATCACGCAGACCCATCGCCTCGCACCAACCTTCGACGTCGGCCATGCGCTGCGAAGCTGGCTCTACGTGGAGCATGCGGCGGTGACCCACCGCCCGTTTCCGCTGTCCCACGAAGACCTTGCCGCACGGCAGATGGCCGCTGTGGAAACCGTGCAGCTCATGGACAGCCTGCAAGCCGATCCGCCCGCGCCATGACGTGCCCGGTCCTCAACCACACGCCGTTCCGCGCTCAGGTCTTTCCGCACCGGGATGCGGAGCGGCGCAGCGCGGCCCTGGTGATCGTCAAGGGCACGTGGCAACTGGCGGCCGCCCCGGGCCTGCCGCCCCGGCTCGCGGCGGCGCAGGACCAGGCCGCCATCTTTCGCGAGGGTGTGTGCCAGACACTCGGCAGCCTGCCCCTGGACGACGCCCAGGCCGCCGCCATCGCACCCCGCGCGCATGAACTCTGGACCTGCCTGGAATCCGAGTACGTGCCGCCCAAGCCCCGCTTCGATTGCATCGTGAACGGTTGGGCGGTCGCATCGCAAGGCAGGCCCTTGCCAAGCATCGACGCCGCGGTGGACTACCTGACCGATGGCGGATCGCGGCGCCTGATCGAACTGCGCGCGTTCGCGCCACGCACCTGGCTGCCGGAACTGGGGGCCATCGGCAGGCTGCGGGCCTCTGGCGAGGCCACCGCGTCGCGCGTTCCGCTGCTGCGCCCCTTCGCCTTCGGCGGGCAGGAGAAGGACCCGCAGACGGGCCATGTGAACGCCTTCGAGCCCAACCCGGAAGGCATGGGCTGGTACCGCAGCGCGGCCGCTGCCCGGGGCGCGCCGCTGCCGTGGATCGAACCGCTGGACCGGGCCATCACCGCCTGGGACGACCCCCTCGAACCCATCGCCCTCGGCCACGTGCCCCCCCACCACGTTCCACGCCGCGACCTGCAGGGCACCTTCGGCGACACCTGGCAATCGACCCGCGCGCCCGACCTGCCCGAGGACTTCGACCCGCGCCACCACAACGCCGCGCCCGATGCGCTGCAGCTGCGCGAAAGCCCCCGCCCGGGCCATGCCCTGGCCCTGCATGGCATGTCGGAAGGGGGCCCGTTGTATTTCACCTGGCCCCCGCTCGCGCTGACCGTGCAGGCGGAGACCGCCGGCGGCACCCTGCTCCCACCCCAGGAACTGCGTTGGGACACGCTGCTGGTGGACACCGCAACGCAGCGCGCCTCGCTGCTGTGGCGCGCCGTGATCGTGCCGCCCGCGCTGGAGCGGCTCGGCCTGGTCCATGTCACGGCCCACGCCCGCGCGCCACGAGCTGCCTCTTCGTCTCCGGCCCTCTCCCTGAATTGAATCGCTTCGACATGCCCACCCCTTCCACGGCCCCCGCCACTTCCGCCGCGCCAGGCCTTTGGCACATCGCGCACGCCGGCGCCATCACCTCGGTCGGCACCAGTGCCTGGCAATCCGCTGCCTCGTGGGTCGGTCAGCAAAAGCGGTTCCAGAAAAAGATCCACCCCGGCGTCGGCCCCCAGGCGATCACCACCGCACCGTGCCCGGAGATCACGGCCGGCCAGACGGATCTCCCCCGCCTGGCCCGGCTGCTGGGCGCGGCGCTGGCCGACATGGTGTCTTCGATGGCGCCGCAGGAGGCCGATCTGGCGGGGGCGGCCCCGCGCCGCATCGCGCTGGCCCTGCCCGAGCGGCTGAGCGACCGCGATGGCGCCGAGCTTTGGCTGCAGGCCCTGACCGAACTCGGGCGCTGGGCGGGCCCCGGGGCCAGCGTAGCGCTCGGTGCCGTGCCGTGCCACATCGCCCGCGGCGGTTCCACGGCGGGCTTTGCTGCACTGCAGGCCCTCGGAACATGCCCCCGTCCGGGCGAGCATGCACCCGGCGCAGCCGCGCTGCTGATGGCCGTGGACAGCCTTCTCGACACCACCACACTGCAGGACGCCTACGGCCGTGGTGCGTTGCTCACGGACCGGCATGGCGATGGATGCATCGCCAGCGAAGCCGCCGCCGCGCTCTGGCTGCAAGCCGCCCCGGACACGCGGGACGCCACCGGGCGCGGGCTGGTGCTGCACCCGCCTGCGCTGGCGGCCCAGGCTACTGCGCATCGCCGCCCCCAGCAAGACCCGGAACCCGGCGCGCTGCAGGAGGTGCTGCGCTCGGCACTGGCCCACGCGGGCTGGCAAGCGGACAACGTGGGCTATACCGTCTCGGACTTCGACGGGTCCACCTGGCGCGCCATGGCACAGATCAGCGCCCGGGCGCGGGTGGCGCCAGCGTGGGACCCCATCGACTGGGAGCCCGCGACCGCGATCGGACAGGTCGGTGCGGCCACCGGCCCGGTGCACTGGGCCCTGGCCGCGCAGCGCGTGCGCCACGATGCGCGCGCGCCCAACTCCATCCTGTCGTGGGCGCTGGACGAAGGCACCGCCGCTGCCGCCGTGGCCCTGGAGCGCACCCTTCCCACCGAGGCAGCTGCGCAGCGCAGCCCCAGCGCCCCTTCGGCCGACACCGGCCCGGCGGCCCCGACCTACTCGGCCCGCTTTCTCCAGAACAAGAACCAACGATTGCAAGGGAAGTAAAAACGCATGGGCACGCACATCTTCAGCGGCGGCGAGGGCGCGATCACGCAGGTGGCCAACGGCTGGACATTCGATCCGGCCACGCCCGTCAAGCTCAAGACCAGCGGCAAGCAGGGCACGGCCTGGCACAGCAACAACAGCAAGGCCATCCTCATCCCGCTGGGCACCATCAAGGAACACGGCACCGACATGTCCAACCGCTACGGCGCGATGGACCAGGGCAAGCACGATCCTTCCAGCACCATCGTGGGCTGGTTCACCAACGTCCGTGACCATGTGAACCAGCATGTCACCTACGTCAAATCCGTGGTGCACGAGGCCGGCGAGATGGTCGTCAATGGCGTGACCACCCTCACCAATGCCATCCTGGTCCGGCTCTCGCCCGAGACCCAGAAGATGATCGACAACGCCGGCAAGGTGATGGGTGGCATGGAGGCCCGGCACTTCGGCCAGGCAGCACAGGAGGAGGTGGACGCCATCCTCGAGATGCTCAAGGACCCGTCCACCTACGTGGGCCTGGGCGTGTCGATCGCGGCCACGGCCGTGCAGGGCGTTCCCATCGTCGGCCAGATCGCCGGCGGCGCCGTGATGGCCGACCGTGTGGTCGGCACGGGCCAGGCGGCCGTGCAGGCGGCCGAGGAGATTCGTTCCATCACCGAGACCTGGGGCTCGGAGATGACCCCCGAGCAACTGGAGGCCGCCCGCGTGCGCCTGGCCAAGTGGCTGCTGGGCAGCGGCGCGGCCCTGCTGGCCGCGATCGCGGGCAAGCGCTTCAAGCGCAAGACGCAGACCGAGGGCAAGAACGACACGCACCCCACCAAGGAGCACAGCGACAGCCAGCACCCCAATGGCAAGGGCCCATGCGAGTCGTGCGCCATCGGCGGGCCGGTCATCCTGTCCAGCGGCCAGAAGCTCATGGACGAGACCGACTTCACCCTGCCCGGCCCCATTCCCCTGGTCTGGCGCCGCCGCTACCGATCAGGCCTGGCCGAGGACGGCCCCTGGGGCCGCGGCTGGAGCCACCCGATGGCACGGGAACTGCGGCTCTCCGCCGACGGCGTGGTGCTGCTCGACGAAGCGGGCCGCCATGTGCCGTTGCCCCACGTCGCCCTGGGCGGCGAGTGGTTCGACCCGTATGAGAAGTTCACCGTGCGCCACCCGGAAGAGGGCCTGTGGGTCATCGCGCACAAGGGCGGACTGGAGCACCACTACCGCCAGCACGCCCCCGAGCAGTGGCGCCTGCCCCTGGCACGCTTGCAGGATGCGAACGGCAATGCCGTGGCGCTGCACTGGGCGGCGGGCGACACCGATACCGCCACGGGCGAGGTGCTGACCTGGAGCGCGCGGCAGGCCCGCGCGCAGGCCATGGCCGATGGCGGCGTGAGTGCGGCCAGTGCAGGGGCGTTCGCCGCCCCCTTCGCGCTGCCGCGCCTCGTCGGCCTGTCCGATTCGGCGGGGCGGCAGTTGCGGCTGGCCTGGACGCCGCCCACCCCCGATGCCCTGCCCACCGATCCCCTGGGTGGCGCACGCCTGGCCGCTGTCGAGCTGCTGGCGCCCGGCCAATCCGCGCCCCAGGTGTTGGCCCGCTATGCCTACGACGCGCAGGGCCAGCTCGTCGCCACGCACCACGGCGACCTGCCCTACCGCCAGTACGCCTGGCGCTCGGGCGTGCTGGTGGGCTACCGCAAGGCCAGCGGCCACCGCTACTTCGCCCAGTACGACGCGGAAGGCCCGCAGGGCCGCGTGCTGCGCTCATGGTGCGCCGATGCGCCCATCCCCGGCCAGGACGATGACCGCTTCACCTATCTGCCGCACGAACGCATCACCCGCCACACCGATGGCCTGGGGCGCGTGACCGCCTACCACTGGGACGCGCGCTTCAACATCGTGGCCACCGTCACTGCCGAGGGCACGCCCGAGGAATTGAGGGAAGAGACGCCGTTCGGTGCCACCGGCACGGCCAAAGGGAGCACCGATCCGCTGGGCCGACGCACCACGCTGCGCCATGACGCGCGTGGCAACCTCACGCAGATCACCAACGCCCTGGGGCAGTCCACTGCGCTGCAGTACAACGCGATGGACTTGGTGACGACGCTGCGCGATGCGATGGGCTTCGAGTGGCGGCGCACCTACGACCGCCACGGCAATCTGGTGCAGATGACCGATCCGCTCGGGCAGGCCACGGCCTACCAGTACGACGGCCTGGGCCGGCCGGTGGAGGTGATCGATGCCAAGGGCGGCAAGAAGGTGCTGCGCTGGGACGAAGCGGGCAACCTGATTGCCTACACCGACTGCTCGGGCCGCACCACGCGCTTTGCCTACGACGCGTTGGGGCAGCTGGTGCAGCGCACCGATGCGCTGGGGCAGGCAACGCGCTACACCTACGACCGCGCGGGCCGGCTCGTCCATGTGGCCGAGCCCGGCACGGACAGCGCCACCGCCTTGCACCAGTACACCTGGAACGGCGAAGGCCACCTGCTGGCCTATACCGATCCGCTGGGCGCCACGACGCGCTACACCTACGACGGCGTGGGCCGGCCCCTGACCCGCATGGATGCCGCCGGACGCACCCTGGCCTACCACTACGACCGCGCGGGCCGCCTGATCGCCCTCGATAACGAGAACCGCGCGCAGACCACCTTCCGCTACAACCTGCGCGACCAGCTCACCGACGAGATCGGATTCGACGGCCGCTGGCAGCGCTACGTGTACAACGCCGCGAGTGAACTGACCCACCTGATCGAGGCGGGCGGCAGCGAGGCCGGGCCGGGCAAGGTCACGCACTTCGAGCGCGACGCGCTAGGCCGGCTGCTGGCCAAGCGCGCCCATGGCGACGAAGGCCCGCCCGAGGAGACCACCTACCGCTACGACGCGCTGGGCCGGCTGACCCAGGCGAACAATGGCGCCGCCCACCTGGCCTTCGCCTACGACCCGGTGGGGCAGCTATTGAGCGAAACACAGACGCTCATCGGCCAGGGTGGCCCCGGTCTGCCGCCACGGATAGGCCGCGCAGCAACGGCCGGCCGTCAGGACATGCAGCGCAGCTTGCGCCACCAATACGACCCATTGGGCAACCGCACACAGACGCTGCTGCCTGATGGGCGCACGCTGAACTGGCTGTTCTACGGCTCCGGACACCTGCACCAGATCAACATCGCCCAGCCCGGGCAGGAAGGCGCGCACGAGGTCATCGCCGACATGGAGCGCGACGCTCTGCACCGCGAAGTCGAGCGCAGCCAGGGGGCCGCATCCAGCCAGTACGAGTACGACCCGGCCGGGCGGCTGATCCACCACCGCGCCGGATATCGCACCAGCGGCAACATCGCTACGCAGCCCGTACTGGAGCGGGCCTACGCCTACGACCTCTCGGGCCAATTGGTGGCCCGGGGCGACACCCTGCGAGGCCGCCAGAACTTCCGCTACGACCCCACGGGCCGCATCCTGGCCGCCCTGCCCGGGGCTGGCAGCCACCAGCCGCGAGAGTTGTTCGCGTTCGATCCGGCGGGCAATCTGCTGGATGGCGGCGAGGCGCAGGTCGGGCGACAAAATGCGGCCAACGGTCGGACCAGCCTGGGCGTGGTCGGCGACAACCGCCTGCGCTTCTACCAAGACCTGCACTTCGAGTACGACTTGCACGGCAATGTGACCAAGCGCACGCGGGGTAATCAAAAAGGTGGCAGCGCCAGCATCACCACGCTGCGATGGAACGCGAACCATCAATTGGTCGAAGCCATCACCGAACGCCATGGCGTGATGCAGACAACCCGATACGCCTATGACGCGCTGGGGCGGCGGGTGTCAAAAGCGGACTCCTTCGGCACCACGCACTTCCTGTGGGATGGCGATTTGTTGGTGCATAGCCAGCGCGGGGGCAAGGAGGCGCTGTTCGTGTACGAGCCGGCCAGCTTCGTGCCGCTGGCCAGCATCCAAGGTACAGAGGAAAGCCGGCACACCTACTGGTACCAATGCGATCAGATCGGGGCGCCGCTGGAGTTGACGGATGCGCAAGGGCGCATCGCCTGGGCGGCGGATTACAAGGTGTGGGGAGAGGCCACGCTGCGGACCGTGGCGAGGACAGGAACGGATGGCGGCCTTATCCAGCGTCGAATGGGACATGGGCCGGGAACTGACCACAGCAAAAGCGCTAGCAGTCGTTCATCCGCTCCGCCACACATTGAGCAACCCTTCCGATTTCAGGGGCAGCAGTTCGATGAGGAAAGTGGGCTGAACTACAACCGGTTTCGTTATTATGATCCGACCATAGGGCGGTTTGCTAATCAAGATCCAATTGGTTTGAATGGAGGAATTAACCTCTTTCAATACGCCTCGAATCCAAATACATGGATTGACCCTTTAGGACTTAATCGACTGCCCAAAGAAGGTCGATACCATGGCCCAAAACCTCAATACGAAAACCCTGGGCATCATGATCCCTCGTCAGGAAAATTTAGAGGAGGAGGTTCAAAAACATCGACGCTTCCATGCAATCATGCTGCCCTGGCCAAACGTTCCGTCCCAGACGCAAAAGGACAACATTGGTATGCAATTGATGACAAAGGAGTAATTCACCGCTTTGGAAATAGTAACGACGGGAAAATGCACTGGAATGGTGATGAATCTCAAGGTCGAGGACTGGAGATTCCTTCTGATGTTGAAAAGCGACTGAGAAAAATGCATAAAGAGGGCAAAGCAGTACCTTCTTGCTAGACAACCAAAATGAACAACGAAATTACATATCCGGTAGAAATTTCTCTTCAAACGCAGGAGATATTTTGCAATATTCTCATAAAAATCAACGACCACGTTATAGGAAATCCAGATGCGTGGTCAGTCTGCGGACTTTTGGAAAAAGAAATTCAAATCACAATAGATAGGCTAACCAAAAATAACGGCGTAGTTGTATTAAATGAAAATATAGAGAAAAGCTTCAATGAAATTAAGATTAATTATGAAGCACTCGAGAAATTTAGCGCAATACCAATAAATAACGAGATTTTTGATGGTGAATTTGCATTTATTGCAACAACCAATCAAAGAAATCACCTTTTTATTTGGAAAGATTATGAATCAAAAAAAATAATCGGGGAAAAAATAATTTTTGCCAGGTACATAGAAGATTTAGAAAAAGTTAAGAAAAAAATATCAGATCAATTATTGAGCTTAGAACAATAAAGGAAAATTCAGTCATCGAGCAGGTTTGATTTCAAAAATCACCTCAACAGTCTGTTTGCCAAAAACCAGTTGCAATGACCCTGGCCGACATAAACCTGCCACAGCCATTGGCCAAATGCTTTTCACTGTGTGACTTTTTCGCCATTTGCTATTTATTTAATAGCAAAAACGCCAATCATAGCTATGCATCTAGCACTTTTCATTCTCTTTTTTTCTTGATGCGCCGATTAACCTTCCAACGCTCTTAAATCCATAAAATTCTGAGCATGGCCTAATTGAGCTGAAGGCAATCTCAATACGGTAATCCCGTCGAGGCCTCAACCAAATAAGACGTCGGAACAGCGAGGCGTCTTGCCGAAGAGAAAGGGCTTTGTAGATGAACTCGTCAAATGCAATTGACATCATTACAAAATGGTATCAGATCAAATGCAACGGCCAATGGGAGCATAAATTTGGGATTGAAATTAAAAACATCGACAATCCGGGGTGGTGCATTCAAATAAAAAATGATGATAAAAAAAACACCATTCACCTACGAGACAGAATCTTCAGATCAGAACTGGGTACATATCATGGCTACAGAATACAGTTTTTCCGCCTATGGCGGTCCCATTAATTTAAATGAACTATTAGAACAAGCAGCTAGATGACTAACCAAAGAGTAATGATGAATTTTCAAACCATCCAAAGTCACAAAATTAATCACAATTCATTATTTCAATCATTCTAAAAAGCTGGACAAAAAAACCTAGCAATTCGCCGATTAAATAAAACAAACCAATTACCCTTACCAATGCCACCCCACCAGACCGGCCTAGCAAAGCTTAGATGTACATCCTTCAGACAAAATATCTGAAGATGGAGTAACGACAGTCTCCAATACTGGATAGCGGGTTACACGTATATACACTAAACCGTTGTATATCCAATTTCAAGAAGCCCTCAGTCAGAATAAGAAATAAAATTCCCTCAAAAATAAAGCTACCGAAAGAAATTTTTCTGGTCCTGGCAAGGATCCAGAGAAAAACGCAAAACCAACATCGCGGCAAGCAAAAAACCCGCTGAATATTTTTCAATTGCTGGCGCATGATGCCTCAGAAACAAGGCGTCGACTAGTTAATTACAGATTCGCCCATAAGTTGGAAAATGCGCAAAGATCGTAGTCAGCGGTACTTACCTGCGCCGCGCCTGAGGCAATGACTTCCGGCGGTTGCATAAAGAAAGGAAACCGCCCCGCTTCTATCGCGCAGTTGCCGCCGCACCAGCCGCGTACTACTCCAGTGCGGCACACACACCAGGAGTCCGAACCATGAAGTCTTCTTCGAAGTACGTATTTCTCTGTGCATCGCTCACGCTGGCCTGGGTCGCTTCGGCACAGGCTTTGCCTGATTTGGTGGTGCCCAGCGTCGATTCGCCCAACCTCGACGGCGGTGTCATCACGGTGCAGGTCAAGAACCAGGGTGCAGGGCCCTCGGCTGCCTGCTACCTAGCGTTGCGCGTTGTGCCATTCGGCGGCAGCCTCAAGGTGTTCAGCCCAAAGATCCAGGCACTCCAGCCTGGCCAGCAGATCACCCTGTCAGTTCAAACAGGGTTCCTGCTGTCGCAAGCCCAATACGAGGCGATTGCGGACCGCTCCAACACGGTCCAGGAGACCAACGAGGCCAACAACCGCAACAAGGGCCAGTTCGGCGGAAAGCCCTGAGGCAAAGGAGTGAGTCTGGCCCGCTGGATGGACGACAGCAGGCCCAGCCGGACTTCATCACGATGGCAGCCGGCTCCTTGTGCAGTGCGTGCAGGCATCCATTGGCAGTGGTGCACCCGCGTCGGCGGATGGCACCGCAAGAGGCGCCTGCACAGGTGCTTCACAGCCCAACCATTTCGCATTTGGCTGGAGCAGCTATCGGTGTCATGGTCAAGGCCAGGACTCCGCCCCGCGCCGGTTGGCGTGGCGCGGATCTCCCCATCAAGTGAAGTTCAACGACCGAACATTCGCGCTCGTTCTCACATCGTGGCGCACGCCCATCATTCCGTTCACGCCCCTCACGTCGCTGGCCGACTGTTCGTTGGCATTGATCAGGAAGCGCGCTTCCCGGTAGCCGGGGTCTTTGTGGATCGTGTCGATGTCGCGCATCGCTTGTTTGGCACCTTCCTTGTCGCCCAATTTTTCGGACAGTTCGCGGTCCGCTTCCAGCAGGTTGCTGGCATCCACATGGCTGGGGCCCCATTCCCAGTACAGCTGCGAGGTGCCCGTCATATCGCGGTGTTGGCGCAAGTGGCCGGCGAATTCGCCCAGGATTTTCTTTTCGGTCTGCACGGCCTGGTCGCGGTCGGCGCTGTGCCGGGCGGGAAAGAACTTCTTGGCTTTGTCTTCCGCAAAGTTTTCGAGGTCGGCCGCCAGGTTCTGCACGAAGTCCTTGCTGGTGACCAGGGTCTGGGTCGCAAAGCTCGTGGGCAGTTCCTTTTCGTCGTACAGGATGCGGGTCGTGGTGCGCGTTTCGCCGTCCCTGAAGAAATCGGTGGACATCGATCCGATATTGGCAACCGCCAGCGATGTCATGCTGGTCACGGCGTCGGCCGCGACTTCGCCCGGGGCGGGTGTCGGGGCGGTGGCGCCTTCGATCAATCCGCTCAATGCGGCCAGAGCCCCGGTGGCGCTGGCTTTGAACGCTTTCGATTCGGACTCACGGATGACCTTGAGCGTGCCAGAGGTGTCTTTGTATTCGAGCGTCCCCAGGCGCGTTTCGCCGGCCACGCCGGCTTGCGGCAGCCCCACCCGGAGGCTGCCGATGGTGGCACCCGCGCCGGCCGACGAGCTTCCCGTAAAGCGATGGTCTTTCTGCCGGACCTCGAAGGCACCGATGGAAATGGCATCGCCGAACTCCTGGTAGGCGCGCTTGACGAGAGAGGTTTTGTCTTCCGGGTTGCCGGGCTCGTGGTAGGGCCCCGCCTTGTCAGGCACACCGATCAGCAATTTGATGAGCCGCGCTTTTTGCTGGGCCAGGTCTCGGTCGCCGCCCACGCCGCCCGTCTTGTGGCGCGGAAATCCGAACACGGCGCCTTCTTGCTCCAGCAGCTCGAAGCTGTGGCCCACGTCACCGCCGATGGAGGCCGAAAAAGAGGCGGCCTCTTCCTGGCCGAGACGGAAGCCGAACGAGGCACCCGCCCCTTCCTGATTGCGGCGGACGGTCGATACGCTCATGCGCAATGAACTGCGGTCCGTGGACACGCCGGACTCGAAGGAAACGATGCGCGTGCGCCCGCCCCCCAAGTCCGCGCGAACCGACATGGTGGCGCCAGACAGGACGCCCGAGATGACTTCGCTCACGTTGCGGGTGGTGCCCTGCGTGTTGCCGGCATTGGCCAGCGAAAAGCCCGAGCCCAGTTCTTCGCCACGGATCATGGAGGCGAGGATTTCTGCGGTTTCAGCGCGGTTTTTGCCTTTGATGGGCGTATTGGCCGGAACGCGGACGTCTTTGTTCACCAGCCGGTCGAACGCGGTCGAGAACGACTTCCAGTCCGGCTGTCCGTCCTCGCGGTTGAAAGTCCGCATTTCCTGCACCGACTTGGCGTCGGTGGGGCCTCCTGCATCGCCGGCCCAGGCGAGCAGCCGGGCGGGCGTCAGCGGAACGTTCTGCTCGGCCAGGGCTGCCGTCAGCAGTTCCTGCACCTGATCGGCGACCGCCACCTCCTGCGAAGCAGACTCGGGCAACTGGATGGCGGCGAGCACGGCCGTGCGCACCTGCGCAATCGCGCTCTCGGAAAGGTTGTCGCCCCGCGCAAGGCGCGGCAGCAGCAGCGCTTCCGTCTTGGCACGCTGAAGGATCTCAGATCGCACCATGTTGCGCAGCAGCGTGCCACCGGCGCCAGCGTCGTCCAGCAGCGCCTGACCATCCACCGCGTTTTGCGCGGTGGGCAAGCCCGCGTCTCCCGCACCGCCGCGGGCTTTAAGGGTGGACTCCAGCACGTCCACCATGTCTTTCATGGCGCGGCCTTCGTGAATGCCGCCGATGTGCGACAGCTCGAATCCCATGTTCTGGCCGCGCGAGGACACGATGGCGTCGTACCCGTAGAACGGGCTTTTGCCGTGGTGCAGCGTGCCGTAGCGCAGCGTGTCTGCAATGCGCTGAAAGCCGGTGCGCGATGCCATGGCACGGTTCAAATGCATGCCCATGGTTTTGGAGGCCCGGGATTCGACCTTCTGGAATTCGCTCTTGGTGCCGTCGGGATTGCGGGGCTTGTCGGTCAACATACCACCACGGACCATCTGCACCGCGTGACGGCATCCATGGACTTCCTGGATGGCGGGGTCGAGTTCGTCGCGCACGGCCAGCAGCGCTTTTTCGGCCAGAGTGAGCGAGGAGCCATTGGCAATCGGGGCACCCGCGCGGCCTGGCCAGCCATTCGGCGTGGCCCGAACGGCGTCGCCCAGCTTGCCGTGGGCAAACATGCTGCTCGGGTCCAAGGCCGGTGCGTTTCTGCCAGCGGCGCGCGCCACCTCGGCCGCAGCGCGCAGGTAAGCGAGCATCGGGCCGCGTTGCGCATCCGTCAGGGCGGGTGCGCCCTCGGCGGCGCCATCGGGCCTGGCGGTGACCTTGATCAGCAAGTCCATCCCCTTGCCACCTTTGAGGCCTTCGATTTTCGCCGCGAAGTTCCAGGCCAGTTGCACATCGGCCGTGATTTCCTCGGCGGGGCGCGGCGTGAGCAGGTCGCCCACCAGCCGGACCTGGGGCAACGCTTGCAGAATGCGTTGGGCCTGCGCCGGGTCTTTCTCGTTGTGGAGAGCCAGCGCCTTGATCAAGACGTTGGTCTCTTCTGACGACATTCCGGCGGCCTCTTTCAACTGCATGACGCTTGCCAGCAAGGCCGCTTTCTGGTCCGGCGGACCGTTGAATTGGCTCGTGATGATCCCATTGATCGTCGATTCCTTTTTCAGCCTGTGAAGCGCAGCGCCTTCCTGGGGCATCGTGCGGCCCACGCGCGGGGCGGCATTCTGCAGTGTCTTGGGCACCTTGGGCGGCTCGACGCCGTCCTGCCCGAGGAAGCTGCCCATCTTGGGCTTGGCCGACGACACCTTGCTCTGGAAAGGGTTCCAGACAGGCGATACCGTCGTGCTGGAGAAGCCGAAGCCGTGCTTGAACGCACCTTCCTTGAGGCCCTCGGTGACCTTCTTGAGCTTGGACAGCCCACTCTGGCGCCGCATGTCCTGGTCCGGCGTGGCTTGGACGACAGGCTCTTCGTTGGCGGAAGCCACGACGGAGTTCTGGCCGTCATGCACGCTGTTGCCGTCACCACCGCCACCGCCACCAGTGCCTCCTCCAGGCGGCACCACCGTACCCATGGTCGGATCGACAAACTGAAGGGATGAATCCTCATCGACGACTTCGATTTCATCATCGCCGCTGGTGAAAATGCGTTTGGGGTCGGTCTCGACCTTCGAATCAGGTCCCCCTCCGTCAGAGGATTTTTTTGTTTCCGTCTCTTCCTTGCCAAGCCCGTCGGAGAGGACATCGTTCTCTGCACCCGCCTTTTTTGGCAGGGGCTGCTTGCCCTTTGGATCGGTTTTTGAGCCTCCCGACGTTGTCGCGTCTCCCTGAAGATCCGATGTGCCCTTCGTGGGGTCTGAGGCTTCGTTTTCTTTCAATGCAAAAAGCTCTACCAACGAAGGGTTGCGATTCCTGCCGGAGTTGGAGGTCCCCCCGCTGAACCCGCTTTCGCCGGCATTGCGAGAGGATTTGGGGATTGGTGGTGCCTCCGATTTTGCGGAAGGTTTCGGCGTTGGCGATGCCTCTGTCTTCGACGACTTGATGCCTACCGCCTTTTTCAGATTGCTGGCGATCTTCGCCTTGATCGATTTATGCTTTTTTTCCTGGCCCGGCAGTCTTGCATCGTTGGGTTCTCCCGATGCGTTGCTCCCCGACTGGCTTTCCCTGCGCGACAACGGCATTCCACCGGAGTCCAGGCGCTTGCTGGATCTGCGAGGCTCTCGGGTCTCTTGGGGTTCTCGCGGGTGTTGGCCCGCATCAACGTCCGAGGGCCGCACGCCGCATAAGTTGGGAAATCGCATCGCATCGCTCCAAAAAATCATTGGCCGGGTGGTGCATGCACGGCACCCACCACCCTCGGCCGTTTCCTACAAAACCATCAAACGGTGGCCGCTGCGGCCTTGAGGTCCTTCAGCGTCTGGGCCGTGACGGGGTCGCCACCGTTGTTGGTGACGTGGGTGTCCATGAACTCCTTGGTCAGGACGTTCTGCTCGAAGTCGCGCACCTGCTTGCGCGATGCCACGAACACGCGGTCGTAGGTGCCGTTGAGCACGTCGTGCTTGGCTTTAGCGCTCATGCCCTGGAACAGGCCTTCGTCGTACATCTTCTTGGTGGCTTCCCAGGTGCCGGTTTCCTTGGGCGCCAGCGTGTCGGAGCCGAAGCAGATGCGCTCGCTGTGCTTCTCGATGAAGCCGCGCCAGGCGGTGAGCGACTGGTCGTCCTTGCCGATCTGCTTGGCCACTTCGCTCCACGAGATGTCCAGGTTCAGGTTGGGGCAGTCCGCCAGCAGCTTCTCCAGCGCGTCCAGATGGCCCTCGCCCTGCTGCACGAAACGGCCCAGGCCGCCGCCGTGCGCCCAGACGATCTTGGTGTCCTGCACCCGCGGATCGCTGAACATCTTGCGCAGGCCTTCCAGGTTGGCCGGCGGGCGCGGTTCGGAGGCCTTGCCCTTGCCCTTGCTGTTGAACTCCTCGATCTGATCGTGCAGGTTGTCGATGTCGCAGTGCAGCACCACGGGCGTGCCGATGACCCCGGCCACTTCCATCAGCTTCGTGAGCGGCTCCATGCGCGGAGTCTGGGTGCTGGCCTGCAACCGGCCACCCGCGAACATGTCTTCCACCAGTTCCTTGTGAACCGTGATTTCACCGATGCCGGTGAAGGTGCCCTTGGTCTTGTACAGCTCGTGCAGCAGGCGGTCGCTCACGCGCGGGTCGCCCAGGTGCAGGCCGGTGATCATGGGGTCCAGGCGGCTGCGCTGCGCCTCGCTCATGCCGGAATTCTTGATGGCCGTGGCCAAGTCGGTGTTGACGGCCGTGTCCACGTACAGGATGGACGCATCGACGATCTCCTTGATCAGGCCCGGGTCCTTGCGGAAGTCGTCGATGTCCAGCTTGGGACGGCTGGCCAGTTCTTCGCTCGTGCGGCCGGCGAGCACGCGGTCTTCGATCTTCTTGGGCACGTAATAGAACTCGAGCGGGCCGCAATGGTGCGCGTGTTCTCCGCCGCCGATCTGTTCGGAGATTTCGTGGGGGTTGAGGGCCGTGGTCGCGCCATCGTCACCCGGCAGCTTGGCTTGCAGCAGCGAGGTGGGAATGGGCATCAAGGTGGTGTTGCGCACGCCGATCTCGTCCATCATCTTCAGCAGCTGCTCGGGGTTCAGGCCGCGCTGCACGTAGTTGGTGGGGTGCATGTGGCTATCGCTGTGCGCATCCAGCCCGCTCGACATGACGAAGCCCGGCACATCGAAGTGGTTGCCGTCCATGAGCGCCTCACCCGTCTTCGCGCTGTGAATGACCGCGCTGGAGTGCCGCTTGGCCACCAGCGCGTCGGGGCGCACGCTGCCATCGCCGAAGCGCTTCGGCTGGGTGACCACCATGCTGCTGCTGCGGGGAGGCACGGACGCTGACTTGCCCGAGCCGGTGAAGACGGAACGCAAGCCATCCAGCACGGAACTGCCGCTGAACTTGGACGACTTTTGCGTGGACGAACCCGCACCATCGTTTTTGGATTCGGACGGCTTGAGCAGCGGCGTGGTCACGGAAGCGGAAGACGAAGGCGATTTGACAGTGGTCATATAGATCTTTCAGTGGTTAATAAATAATCTGTTGGACTTATTAATTCTTAACCTCTGCTGCTTTTGCCTTGCCCAGCACCCGAAAGAAGCGACGGCGATGCGAACATTTGCCTTGCCAGGCGGAACTCCTGACGCATTAATCGTATATATGCCAGACCAAAGAAAATGCCGTTATCTGGCCGACCAGATAACGGCATTTTTAGCATCTCTCAATATGCGAGGCCATTCGAAAATGGCGAGAGAAAAGGCACTTAGCGAAGAAATTCCAAGCTACTTGTCCGCTTCGAATTCATCATTTTCGGACACCATCGGGATATAGGCGCGCACCCATTCCTTATCGTTCGACACGATTTTCCAGCTGTGGCCTTCGCCCTGGGTGTCCTCGGCCAGCAAGACCGTGCCGGGGGCCAGGCGGAAGGTGGAGCCATCGCTCACGCGAAACTCCAGCACGCCCTGCAGCGGCACCACGTATTGCCGGCGGGGCGCCGGGTGGGTGTTTTGCTCCCACGGCTCCACCGAGTTGCTCAACCAGAACTGCTGGCTGGGGATCTTGTGCAACGCCGGCACCGTGCCGCGGACGAAGGCGGCGTGGTGGTCCGGGGTGGAGTACAGCTTGATGGCGGGAATGCGTGCCGCCTCCTCGCCCGCCCAAGCGCCGGCACCGGTGACGGCGCCCGCCATCACCGCCATGGCCAGGGCCTTGCGGGCGGCCGGCATGCATCGTTTCATCAGGGGTCTCATAAAACCTGTTTCATCCTCGTTCATTCGGAAAAGAAGCCAAGGCACGCACCCCGTGTTGCCGGCAGGCGCCGCGGGTGCGCGGCCACGAAAAAGGGCCGGTCCCGCGCAGCGGTGTGCACGCGGGGCCCGGCCCTGGCCGCCCACGGCCCGAAGGCCATGGGGGAAAGGTTTACTGCTTGACGGCTTCGATCTGCGCCACGATGCGCACGTTCTTGGGGAAGCCGTACTGCACGCCGTAGTCGGCGCCGAACTGGGTGCGGTCGATGGTGGTCTCGAAGTCGCCGCCGCACACTTCACGCTTGAGCATGGGGCTTTGGTAGCAGGCGAACTGGTTGGCCTTGAAGGTCACGGGCTGGGTCTTGCCCTTGATGGTCAGGTCGCCGGCCACGGACACCAGCTTGTCGCCGTCGAACGTGAACTTGTCGCCCACGAACTTGGCCGTGGGGTACTTGGCGGCGTCGAAGATGTCGGCGCTTTGCAGGTGCTTGTCGAACGATGCCACGCCCGTGTTGATCGAGGTGATGTCGATCGTCAGTTCCACCTTGCCCGTCTTGGCGGCCTTGTCCAGCTGCACGGTGCCTTCCTTCTTGTCGAAGCGGCCGCGGTTCACGCTGGCGCCGAAGTGGCTGATCTCGAACGTGGCGAAGGTGTGGGTCGGGTCCACGGCATACGTGGCGGTCTGGGCCTGCACGGCGCCGGCGGCCAGGGTTGCAGCCACGGCGGCGAGGGCGAAGAGGGATTTGCGCATGTCGATATCTCCGGGTTGAAAAAACAGAAACGGGAACAAGAAACCAGAAACGGGGTTCAGCGGGCGAACGCCGAGGCTCAGAGCTTGTCCACGCCGGTCAGCGCGAGCTTGAACTTGACCTGCACGTCGTCGGCCACCATGGACGTATCGGCCCACTCGTTCTCGCCGATCTTGAAGGCCAGGCGCTTGATGGCGAAGGCACCGGTGGCCGTGGTGGTCGCGCCGCTCTGGGCCAGCGTTACGGGCACGGTGACGTCCTGCGTGGCGCCCTTGATGCTGAGCTTGCCAGCCACTTCGTATTTACCAGCGCCCACGGCCTTGATGGCGGTGGACTGGAACGTGGCCTGCGGGAACTTGGGCACGTTGAACCACGTGGCCTTGGGCAGTTCGGCGTCGGACTCCTTGACGCCCAGGGTGGCGCTGCCGGTATCGACGGTGAAGGCGATCTTGCTGGTGGCCAGCTTGGCCGGATCGAACGCGACCTGGGCATCAAACTTTTTGAACTTGCCTTCCACCGGCACGCCCATCTGCTTGCTCACGAAGGTGATCTCGCTTTGCTCGGGCACGAGCTTTTGCTGGGCCAATGCCGGTGCGGCCGCCAGCAGCGTGGTGGATGCCAGCGCGAGGCCAGCCAGCGTCATCGAATATTTCATGGACAGGACTCCGTCAGTCAACAACAAACCAAACATTCAGGAAGAACCGGCCGCGAGGCCGGGCACCCCGGCGCCTGCACGGCCAGCGAAACGATCGATCAGCCCCGGCCCGGCAGCATGCGCGACAGCAGCCCGTCGCGGTCGATGACCTGGTGCTTGACCACGGCCGCCACGTGCAGCACGACCAGCGCCGCCAGGGCATAGGCGGTGATTTCATGCCAGGGCTTGATGGCCTCGGCCAGCTCGGGGCTCACGGGCACGAAGCTGGGCAGCGGCAGCACGCCGAGGAACACGATGGGAAAGCCGGCCGCCGAGCTGTAGGCCCAGCCGACCAGCGGCACGATGAAAAAGAGCGCGTACATCAGGTGGTGCGTACCGTGGTGCGCGATGTGCTGCCAGCGGGGCATGGCCGCCTGCACGGCCGGCGGCAGCGCGGGAGGGCGGTGCGTGAGGCGCCAGATCAGTCGCAGGGTGGACAGCGCCAGGATCGTCACGCCGGCCCACTTGTGCCAGTTGTAGAGCTTCAGGCGCTGGGGCGAGAAAGGCAGGCCCGTCATGTACAACCCCACGGCGAAGATGCCGATGAGCGCCAGACCGAGGATCCAGTGCAGGGCGATGGCCGTGGCACCGTAGCGGGACGATCGTGGCAGAGAAGGTGTCATGGAGGGTGGTCTGGGTTTCGTGGGGTGGAATGCTGCGATGCAACACTCAGGCATGGCGCAGTGTAGATAGCCTTTTGTGCGCCAAGTTTCAATGGAATTGACGCAATGGTTCAAAAAATGTGAATGCTCAACCCGCCTGGGCGGCAGCGATGAAGGCACCCCCCGGGAGCGGTGAGCACAGCACGGGCTTGCAGCCCAGCCCGAAGACTACCCGCCCCATCGGGATCGGCCAAGCCCTCGACGAGGGGCCTGCGTGAAGGCCCTGGCCTGCTTGCCTTGGTCGGGCAAGCGCAAAAGAGCGAGAAACGCGAACGCAGCGCGGATCCCTCGGCAAAAAAATGGCCGCCGGCGCCGGGGCCTCCAGCGCGGGCAGCGATCCAAGCACGGGCCTTCCGGCGACGGATCGCGGGAAGGCCGTGTCGGGTGTCTGGCCCCAAGGCCACTCCCAGTCTGCCCGCGCCCCCGGTCTTCAGTCCTGGATGCGCGCGATGGCCGTGCCGGCCGCGTGGTAGCTGCCGGCCGCCGCGCTCAGCGCGATCGTGCCCGCGCGGTGCGCGGTGACCTGCATTTCCATCTTCATGGCTTCCATCACGGCGATCACGTCGCCCTTGGCCACGGTGTCGCCTTCGGCCACTTTCCAGGTCTGCAGCGTGCCGGCGATGGGGGCGCCGACGGCGGTGGGGTCCTGTTCCGCCTTGTCGCCGCCGCCCGCGCCCGGTGCAGCCGGGGCGCCGCCCGGCACGGACTGCAGGCCGCGCAGCAGCTCGGGCGGCAGGCCCAGGGAGACACGGCGTCCGTCGATCTCCATCGCGGTGCGGATCAGGGTGGTGTCGGCCACTGGCTCGGCGCGCAGGGCGGCGGCCAGGTCGGGAGCGAAATCGGTCTCGATCCAGCGGGTATGGACCTTGAAGCCGTCGCCGCCCACGAAATCCGGGTGGCCGATGACCGCGCGGTGGAACGGCAGCACCGAGGCCACGCCTTCGATCTTGAACTCGCGCAGCGCGCGCTGTGCGCGGGCGATCGCCTGCTCGCGCGTGGCGCCCGAGACGATGAGCTTGGCCATCAGCGAATCGAACGTGCCCGGCACCGTGGAGCCGGACTGCACGCCGCTGTCCACCCGCACGCCAGGGCCGGACGGCGCGGAGAACGCAACGACCGGGCCGGGCGTCGGCAGGAAGCCCCGGCCCACGTCTTCGGCGTTGATGCGGAACTCGATGGAATGGCCCAGCGGGCGCGGCGTTTCGGTGACGGCCAGGGGGTGGCCGTCGGCGATGCGCAACTGCTCCACCACGAGGTCGATGCCCGTCGTCTGCTCGGTCACGGGGTGCTCCACCTGCAGGCGCGTGTTCACTTCGAGGAACGAGATGGCGCCGCTGCCGCTGAGCAGAAACTCCACCGTGCCCGCGCTGGCGTAGCCCGCCTCGGCGCAGATGTCGTGCGCGGCCTGGTGGATGCGCGCGCGCTGGTCGTCAGAGAGGAAGGGCGCGGGCGCCTCTTCCACCAGCTTCTGGTTGCGCCGCTGCAGCGAGCAGTCGCGCGTGCCCAGCACCAGCACGTTGCCGTGGGTGTCGGCCAGCACTTGCGCCTCGATGTGGCGGGGCCGGTCGAGGAATTGCTCGACAAAGCACTCGCCGCGCCCGAAGGCGGTGACGGCCTCGCGCACGGCGGAGTCGTACAGCTCGGCCACTTCGTCCATGCGCCACGCGACCTTCATGCCGCGGCCGCCGCCGCCGAACGCGGCCTTGATGATGATGGGCAGGCCGTGCTGCTCGGCGAAGGCGATGACTTCGCTGGCGTCCTTGACGGGCTCGGAGGTGCCGGCCACCAGCGGCGCGCCGACCTTGAGCGCGATCTTGCGCGCCTCGACCTTGTCGCCCAGGCGCGCGATGGCCTCGGGCGAGGGGCCGATCCAGGTCAGGCCCGCGTCGATCACGGCCTGCGCGAACGCGGCGCTTTCCGACAGGAAGCCGTAGCCCGGGTGCACCGCGTCGGCGCCGCTGCGTTGGGCGACGGCCAGCAGCTTTTCGATGTTCAGGTAGGTGTCGGCAGGCCGGTCGCCATCCAGGCCGTAGGCCTCGCCCGCCATGCGGGCGTGCACGGCGTCGATGTCGGCATTGGCATAGACGGCCACGGAGGCCACGCCGTAGTCGGCGCAGGCGCGGGCGATTCGGACGGCGATCTCGCCACGGTTGGCAATGAGGACTTTTTTCATGTCAGGGGCTCGGTAATCGGTGTTCGGTAAGGGGGTGCTCGTTCAGGCCCGTCAGGCGGCAGCGCCGCGCGTGATGGCTTCGAATTCGCGGATCGGGTTGAAACGCACCCAGGCGTTGACCGGGATCTGGCCTGCGCGGTCCAGGTGGTGGGGCGCGACGGTGCCGATGACCGGATAGCCGCCCGTGAGCGGGTGGTCGGCCAGGAACAGCACGGGCTGGCCGCTCGGCGGCACCTGGATGGCGCCGATGCAGGTGCCTTCGCTGGGCAGCTCGCCGCCCACGGCACGCGCCAGGGGCTCGTCGCCCGCCAGGCGGATGCCCACGCGGTTGGACTGCGGCGTGACGCGCCAGCGCTGCGCCGCCAGCAGGGCGACGGCATCGGGCGTGAACCAGTCGGTGCGCGGGCCGAGCACCACGTCGAGCGTGATGTCTTCGTGCACCGTGGGCAGGCCGGCCGGCGGCACCTCGGGCGCGCCGACCACGGCGCTGCCCACCACGGGCCGCACGCCGAGCACGTCGCCGCCGGCCACCGCCGCCGGGCCCACGCGGGCCAGCGTGTCGGTGGCGCAGCTGCCCAGCACCGGCTGCACGGCGAAGCCGCCGCGCACCGCCACGTAGCAACGCGTGCCGGCCACCGGCTCGCCCACGGTGAGCGTGTCGCCGTCGCCCAGGGCGATGGGCTGGTAGTTCGGCACGGGCCAGCGCAGGCCGGCCGCGTTGGTGAGGGTCAGCGGTGCATCGGCGCCGGTCACGGCCACGACGGTGTCGCCGCGGCTGCGCAGCTGCAGGCCGCCGTTGACCGTCTCCAGGCAGGCGCCATCGGAGGCATTGCCGGCCAGGCGGTTGGCGGCCTTGCAGGCAGCCTGGTCCATGGCGCCCGAGGCCGACACGCCCTGGCCCGCCTGGCCGTGGCGGCCCACGTCCTGGAACAGGGTCTGCAGGCCGGCCGAGACCACTTCGAGCGCGTTGGCCGCCGGGGGCGCGGCGGGCGCCGGTGCGGGTTCAGCACCTTTTTGCCCGTCAGCGCATGTTTCACTAAGGCGTTCTGCTACATTTTTAGTAGCAATATCCACGAAGCGCACGCGGTCGCCGGGCTGCAGCAGCGCCGGCACGGGGCGCCCCAGGTCCCACATGGCCGTGGGCGTGGTGCCGATGATCTGCCAGCCGCCCGGGCTGGCCTGCGGATAGACGCCGCTGAAGGTGCCCGCCAGCCCCACCGCGCCCGCCGGGATGCGGGTGCGCGGCGTGGTGCGGCGCGGCACGTTCAGGCTGGGGTGGCCGCCGGTGAGGTAGCCGAAGCCCGGCGCGAAGCCGGTGAACGCCACGGTGTATTCGCTGCCCGTGTGGCGCGCGATCACCTCTTCGGGGGTGATGCCCAGCATGTGCGCCACTTCGGCCAGGTCTTCCCCGTCGTAGTGCACGGGGATCTCGATCAGCGTGGTGCTGCGCTCGGCCTGCGCGCTCACGTCGCGCCGGGCGATGGCGTCCACCAGCGCGGACAGCGACTGCACGGCGGGGCGGAAGTGGATGAGGATGGTGCGCGCGGCGGGCACCATTTCCTCGATGCCGTCGATGGGCTCGCGCCGCAGCGAGGCCAGCAGCGCCAGCGTCTGGTCGAGGTCGTCCAGCTCGACCATGACCGCATTCAGGTTGACGGGCAGAAAGCGCATCATGCGGGCTGCCCTGCGAACGACGTGATGGTCACGCCGGCCTGCTCAAAGCGCTGGCGCACCTGCTGCGCGATCGCGACGGCGTCGGGGCTGTCGCCGTGCACGCAGATCGAGTCGGCCCCGATGCGCACCTGGCTGCCGTCTATGGCCTCGATCACGCCGTCGGATACCAGGCGCAGCATGCGCTCGGCGATCAGCGCGGCGTCGTGCAGCACGGCGCCCTTTTCGCGGCGCGACACCAGCGTGCCGGCCGGGGTGTAGGCGCGGTCGGCAAAGGCTTCGGCCACCACGCGCAGGCCGGCGTCGCGCGCCCAGCCGATCAGCGGCGAGCCGGCCAGCGCCACCAGCACCAGGCGGTCGTCGATCTCGCGCAGGGCGGTGATCACGTCGCGCGCCTGGCGGGCGTCGTGGGCGATGGTGTTGTAGAGCGCGCCGTGGGGCTTCACGTAGCGCACTTCGGTGCCGGCGGCCTTGGCCAGGCCCTGCAGCGCGCCGATCTGGTAGATGACGTCGGCCACGAGGTCGGCGCTTTCCACGTCCATGTTGCGGCGACCGAAACCGACCAGATCGCGATAGGCCACGTGCGCCCCCACCACCACGCCGCGGGCCTGGGCCTCGCGCAGCGTGCGAAGGATGCCGGCGGCATCGCCGGCGTGGAAGCCGCAGGCCACGTTGGCGCTGCTCACGATGCCCAGCATGGCCGCGTCATCGCCCATGCGCCATGCGCCGAGGCTCTCGCCCAGGTCGCTGTTCAGATCCATTTTCATCGTCGTTCTCCTGGCGGTCGGTGCCGCCGATATCTCAAACCCGCGGGGCGCTGCGCGCAGCGCCCCGTCTATATGACCATGCCGGTCAATGCAATTGCCCGGCGGTTTCGCGAACGTCCTCGCGCACGGCCAGCGCCGTGCGGATGACGGCGCGCAGGGCCTGTGCCTGCGTGTCCAGCGCCACGCTGGGCGCGCCGCCACCCACGCGCGCGGCCTGCTCGGGCAGGTACGGCACGTGGATGAAGCCGCCGCGCGCAGGCGCCGCGGTGCCCGGCAGCGTGGCGGCGCCCGCGGCTTGCTGCGCCAGGCGGTGCATCAGCGCGTAGAAGATGTGGTTGCACACGAAGGTGCCCGCGGTGTTGGACACCGCGGCCGGCAGCCCTTCGGCGCGCAGGTCGCGCACGATCGCCTTGATGGGCAGCGTGGAAAAGTACGCCGCCGGGGCGCCCGGCACCACGGCGGTGTCCACCGGCTGCTGCCCGGCGTTGTCGGCAATGCGCGCATCGTCCAGGTTGATGGCCACGCGCTCCAGCGACACCTCGGCGCGGCCACCGGCCAGGCCCAGGCAGATCACCAGCGAGGGCCGCCACTGCGCCAGCGCCGCGTCGAGCGCCTGCGCGGCCTTGCCGAACACGCAGGGCAGCTGCACGGAGCGCACCGTGGCGTCCCCATGCTGCCAGCCGTCGAGCGCCCGCGCCACCTCCCACGAGGGGTTGACCGGATCGCGCTCGAAGGGCTCGAAGCCGGTGAGCAGCACAGTGTGGGGGGCGGCGTCGGACACGGGCGGCCTTTCTTCGGACTATCGGAACATCAGGAAGTACATCAGGAACACGTTGCAGGTGAGCAGCGCGAGGGCCGTCGGCACCTGTGCGCGGATCACCGCATTCTTGTCCGGAAGCTCCAGCAGCGCGGCGGGCACGATGTTGAAGTTGGCGGCCATCGGGGTCAGCAGCGTGCCGCAGTAGCCCGAGAGCATGCCGATCGCGGCCATCACGGCGGGGTCGCCGTGGTACACCCCCAGCAGGATCGGCACACCCACGCCGCCCGTCATGACGGGGAAGGCGGCGAAGCCGTTGCCCATGATGATGGTGAACAGCGCCATGCCGATCACGTACACGGCACAGGCCACGAAGCGGATGTCCATGTTGATGTAGCTGGTGGTGATGTACGCCACGGCCTTGCCCACGCCGGCATCGGAGAACACCAGGCCGAGCATGCCCAGCATCTGCGGCAGCACCAGGGCCCAGCCCAGCGCGTCGGTCAGGCGGCGCGATTCGCGCAGGCCCTGCACGGGGCTCTCGCGGGTCAGCCAGCAGGCCAGCGCCAGCGACAGCACGCAGCCCACGCCCAGGCTCACCAGGGTGGTGTTCTTGGGGTCGATCAGCGGCACGCCGCCCACGGTCAGGTGCTTGGCCGACAGCGTACCGATCATCGTGATGAGCGGAATCGCCAGCGCGGGAATGAACAGGCGGTTGCCCAGGCGCTTGGCGCTGGTCTGGTACTCGGCCGGGGTGCGGGGGGTATGCTTGCCCGCGCCTACGCCGCCGAAGCCGGCGATGAGCGCCATCACCACGGCGCCGGCGCCCACCCAGATGGGCGGCAGCAGGTCGCCGATGAGGAAGACCAGGGAATACAGCGCCCAGAACAGTCCGCTGGAAAAGCGCTTGGGGTTGTCACGGTCGGCCACGGTCATCACCGCGGTGATGGCCAGGATGGCGCCGACGAGGTAGTACAGGTGTTGGATGGTCAGTGTCATGTTCATGCTCCCTTGGCGCTGGAGAGGGTGCCGTCGCCATTGCCGTTGCCATTGCGGGCAGCGGTTTCGGCGGCGTGCGCGGCCAGTTCACGGGCCAGCACGCCGTCCAGGCGGTGCAGGCGCCAGGCGTGGATGGCGAACGCGCAGATCGCGGTCGGAATGCCCCACAGCGCGATGTGGATCGGTTCGACGTCGATGCCGGCCTCGTGCAGGAAGGTGGACATCAGCACGATGGCGCCGAAGGCCACGAAGATGTCTTCGCCGAAGAACAGGCCCACGTTGTCGGTGGCCGCCGAGAAGGCGCGCAGCTTGTGGCGGATGCGGTCGGGCAGCTTGCCGTAGCGCGCCTCGGTGGCGCCTTCGGCCATGGGGGCGAGCAGCGGGCGCACCATCTGGGGGTGGCCGCCCAGGCTGGTCAGGCCGATGGCGGCCGTGATCTGGCGGGCGCCCAGGTACACGATGAGCAGGCGGCCGGCAGTGGCCGACTTGATGCTGCTGATCCAGTTCTGCGCATGCTGGCGCAGGCCATGGCGCTCCAGCAGCCCGATCACCGCCAGGGGCAGCAGGATGATGAGCGGCAGGTTGCGCGTCTTGATGAAGCCGGTGCCGATGGTGGCCAGGATCTTGTCGATCGGAAATCCGGCGGCAAACGCCGTCGCGATGGCCGTGACGATCACCACCAGCATCGGGTTGAACCGCAGGATGAACCCCACGATGATGACCGCCACCCCGATGAGCGGCCACAGATTGACTACGTTTTGCATCTTGAACTTCCTTGAATACGTACAGCCCTGGCCGGTCCGGTGGTCGCGTGCGCCTCGCCGCCATTGGCGAAGAGGTGCGGACAACCGTAGGGCCCCACTGCCAGCCTGGCAGCGCGCGGGCAATGGGAGGTTGCTGCCCGAGCGCGGTCTGGACCGACACGGCATACAACGCAAATTGCATGCCAATCCATGAACAACAAATCGGGGATCAACCCTTGAAAAACTTCAAGTTGTTGAACAATCGATGCACCTTGAAGAGACAACCAGCACCAATTTGTTTCACGATTGGTCGATTTTGCCCAACAACAGGGCGGGCGACCGACCCGGACAAACCCTAGGAAAAGCGGTTAGAAAGCGGTATTCCACAGGGTGGATTCTTGCGAAGCAGGCCGATCTGCTACAAAGTGCGGAACCCCGATCCCGGCCTGCGCACACCGTGCCGCACGCCCACCCCCAACCGCCAGGCATGACCATCGAAACCCCCACGAACGCCCAGACCCTGAACGAACGCACGGCGGAGCTGATCCGCCAGAAGATCGTGAAGGGCGAGTTCTCGCCCGGCCAGCGGCTGTCCGAGGCCGCCTTGAGCGAAAGCCTGGAGATTTCGCGCAACACCCTGCGCGAGGTCTTTCGCCTGCTGACCAAGGAAGGCCTGGTCAAGTACGAGCCCAACCGCGGCGTCTCGGTGGCCATCCCGAGCATCGCCTCGATCATCGACATCTACCGCGTGCGCCGGCTCATCGAATGCCAGGCCATCGCCCAGGCCTACCCGCGCCACCCCGCCAAGAAGCACCTGCGCGAGGCGGTGGATTCGGCGGTGCGCTGCCGCGAGGCGGCCGACTGGCAGGGCGTGGGCACGGCCAACATGGAGTTCCACATGGCCATCGTGGAGCTGGCCGACAGCGAGCGCCTGAACGTGATGTTCTCGCATATCCTGGCCGAACTGCGGCTGGCCTTCGGGCTGCTGAACGACCCCGAGTTCCTGCACGCGCCGTACGTGGACATGAACGTGAAGATCGTCGATCTGTTCGAGGCGGGCAAGCTGCGCGAGGCCTCGGACCAGCTCAACGAGTACCTCGTGCACTCGGAGCGCATCGTGCTGGCGGTGTATGCCCGGCGCATCTCCGACACCCCGGAGCGCTGAACCGCCCCGGCCTTTTTTCCAGAGCCCCTTTTTCGTCCCCCTCCCCTTTCCCCTTGCACACCATGAGCGCACAAACCCCCTCCATCGTCTACGGCACCGAAGACCTGCTGATCAGCCTCTGCAACTCGGTGACCCGGGTGCTCAGCGTGGCCACGCAGAGCCCCATCCACTACTCCGGCATGGTCCAGCGCATCACCAAGACCTGCCTGCGCCCCGACATCGGCTGCTTCGTGCTGTTCGACGGCGGATTCTCGGGCCTGGTGATCATCAATTTCTCGAAGGAAGCGGCGATGGAGCTCTACCAGAGCTACCTGCTGAGCATGGGCATGTCCAAGGACGACCTGGCCAGCTCCTACACCTCGGACGAGGTGTCGAACGTGATGGGCGAGCTGATGAACCAGGTGGTGGGCGACTTCACCGGCAAGGTGCGCCGCGAGCTGCAGACCCACATCACGCAGAACCAGCCCAAGATGCTGGCGCTGAACAAGCAGGTGATGCTGAGCGTGGACGCCAACCTGGACAAGCCCGAGGCGCGCCGCGTGACCTTCTACACGGCCAGCAACCACATCTTCTATCTGGAGCTGGCGATCGACCGCACCGAGTTCATCAAGCTCGTCGATTTCGAGCCGCAGGAAGCCCCCGATCCCGACGCGCTGATCGCCCAGGCCGGTGAGCCCAAGGCCGCGGCCCCGGTGCCGGCCGCCGCGTCGTCCAGCGACACGGACGACCTGCTCAAGTCGCTGGGCATGTGACGGCGGGGCGGGCCGATGCGGTGGCAGGCCACGAAGGCACCGCCGCCGAGATGCTATTTAATTGATAGCAACACGCCCTAGTTGAAATTGCGCTGGAGGCCTTTTCCGCCCCAGGCCTTGCCACAGCGTTGCGCGCCGGCATCACCCGGTTCGCGCCGCCCGTGACCGCGCGCGGCCGCCGGCGCACAATGCGCCGACCCTTCACTGCCCCCGCACTCCGCAATGACCTCCCTTCCGGCGCCCGGACACGCGCCCGCTGCCCGCGGCTTCGCCGCCCGATCCGCCCTGATGATCGCCGCGCTGGGGGTGGTGTTCGGCGACATCGGCACCTCGCCGCTCTACGCCTTCAAGGAATGCCTGAACCCCGAACACGGCGTGGCGCTGGACCGCGCCGCGGTGCTGGGCCTGCTGTCGCTGGTGCTGTGGGGCCTGATGCTGGTGGTCACCCTCAAGTACGTGGTGTTCGTGCTGCGCGCCGACCACGACGGCGAGGGCGGCATCCTGGCGCTGCAGGGCCTGGCCGCGCAGGCGCTGGAGCGCGGCGGCGCCCGCCCGTGGGCGTGGAAGGCCGTCGCCGGGCTGGGCCTGGTCGGCGCGGCCATGTTCTATGGCGACAGCCTCATCACGCCGGCCATCTCGGTGCTGTCGGCGGTCGAGGGGCTGGAGGTGGCCACGCCGGTGTTCAAGCCCTACGTGGTGCCCATCACGCTGCTGGTGCTGATCGGCCTGTTCCTCGTGCAGCGCCGGGGCACCGAATCGGTGGGCCGCGTGTTCGGGCCGGTGATGGTGCTGTGGTTCGGCGTGCTGGCGGTGTCCGGCCTTTGGCAGATCACGCAGAACCCGCACGTGCTGGAGGCCATCGACCCGCGCTGGGCGGTGCAGTTCCTGGCCACGCACCCAGCGCAGTCGCTGGCGGTGCTGGGCGCGGTGTTCCTCGCGTTCACGGGTGGCGAGGCGCTGTATGCCGACATGGGCCATTTCGGCGCCACACCCATCCGGCTGGCGTGGCTGTTCATCGCGCTGCCGTCGCTGGTGCTCAACTACTTCGGCCAGGGCGCGCTGGTGCTGGCCAACCCCGCGGCCATCGACAACCCGTTCTTCCGGCTCTTTCCCCCCTGGGCCACCGTGCCCGTGGTGGTGCTGGCCGCCTGCGCCACCGTCATCGCCTCGCAGGCGGTGATCTCGGGCGCGTTCTCCATGACGGCGCACGCCATCCGCATGGGCTACCTGCCGCGCATGCGCATCGTGCAGACCTCGGGTACCGCCATCGGCCAGATCTACCTGCCCACGATGAACTGGCTGCTCATGGCGGGCGTGCTGCTGCTGGTGCTGGCCTTTCGCAGCTCCAGCGCGCTGTCGGCCGCCTACGGCATCGCGGTGTCGCTCACCATGCTCACCACCACCTTGCTGGCCGGCGTGGTCGCGCTGCGGCTGTGGCGCTGGAACCCGCTGGCCGTGGGCCTGGGCGTGGGCTGCTTCGCGCTGGTGGACGTGACCTTCATCGTGGCCAACAGCCTGAAGATCGCCGACGGCGGCTGGCTGACCCTGGCGGTGGCGGCGCTGGTCATGTTCGTCTTCACCACCTGGGCCAAGGGCCGGCGCGTGGCCGAGCAGGCGGCGGCGCAGGAGCGCATGCCGCTCGCCCCCTTCATCGAGGCCCTGGCGCACGGCATGCCGCACCGCGTGCGCGGCACCGCCGTGTTCATGACCGCCGACGCCGACAGCGTGCCCCACGCGCTGCTGCACAACCTCAAGCACAACCAGGTGCTGCATGAGCGCGTGGTGGTGCTGGCCGTGCGCACCCGCCCGGTGCCGCGCGTGCCGGCCGCCGATCGCCTGAACGCCCAGGAACTGGGCCACGGCGTGTGGTGCGTGACCGCCAGCCACGGGTTCATGGAGCGGCCGGACGTGCCCGAATACCTGCGCCTGCTGGCCTACCAGAAGGGCCTGCACATCGAGTCCATGTCCACCTCGTACTTCACCTCGCGCGCCTCGCTGGGCACGGGCCGGCTCGAAGGGCTGGGCGCCCTGCGCAAGGCCGTGTTCGGATCGCTGCAGCGCAACGCGGCGCGCGCGTCCGACTACTTCCGGCTGCCGGACAACCGCCTGATCGAGATCGGCCGCCGTGCGAGCTGACGCCCGGCCCTCCCCTCGGCTGTCCGCCCCGCTGCGCCGCCTGGCGCGCGCCGCCGTGCTGGCGGCCCTCGGCACCGCGGCCCTCGCCGCGCCGGCCGCCCGCGCGGCCACCGACACCGATCCCGACACGCCGCTGCCTTTCAAGCTGACCACGGGCCTCTACCAAGTGTCCGGCGGCGGCCTGCCCTCGGGGCCCGGGCTGGACGTGAACCTGCGCTACACCCGTGGCGACGACCACTGGTGGGTGGGCGCGTTCCGCTCGCCCGCGCTGGGCTTTTCCATGCCGCGCGCGGGGTGGGACCGCACCGTGGCCTTCGGCGACTGGCGGGTGCTGCCCTCGGTGCAGATCGCCTCGGGCGGCTTCGTCGGCGGCAGCCTGGCCTTGGAGACCGGCACCACCTGGGTGGTGGGCGCGGGCCTGGGGCGCACCAACCTGCGCAACTACGCCAACCTCAACTTCGACCCCAACGACGCCTACAGCGTGTACGGCAGCCACCGCTTCACCAGCGGCGACACCCTGGCGCTGCAACTGGTGCGCGACAACCGGCAGAACCCCGACCAGCAGAACCTGCACCTCGTGTGGCGCAGCCCGCGGCCGGGCGGCCAGCGGCTCACCGTGGACCTGCTGGCCAAGCAGGGCACGGTGGACGGCCGGTTCATCCGCCGCGCCGGCCTGTCGGTAGGCTACGACTGGCCCGAGTGGTTCGTGCGCGCCGCATGGGACCCGCAGGTCAACTTCACGCCGCAGAACATGCTGCGGCTGTCCACCGGGGTGCGGTTCTAGCGCCAGCGCTGCACCCACCGGGGCCCGCACGCCGTGGCGCTCAGCCCTCGAACTGCGGATGCGTCTGCCGGATGCGCGCCATGGCGATGCCGGCCGCGGCGGTGCGCGTTTCCACGCCCAGCTTCACGTACACGCGCTCCAGGTGCTTCTTGACCGTGGCGGGGCTGGCGCCCAGGATGTCGCCGATGTCGCGGTTGGTCTTGCCCTTGACGAGCCAGTACAGCACCTCGGCCTCGCGGGCGGTGAGCTTGAACGACAGGCCCATGGCTTCGATCACGGCGGCGTCGGACACCTCGCGCATCACGATCAGCCAGTCGCCGCCGCCTTCGCTGTCACCGGTCTGCTGGTGCAGGCTGAACGACAGGCGGCGCGCGCCCTGCTCCACCACCAGGCGCGGCGGCTCCAGCTGCTGCACGGCCAGATCGGCCAGGCGGGGCAGCTGCGCCTGCAGCCACTCGGTGACCGGCGCGGGCGCGAAGGCCGGCACCGGCACGGCCTCGCCCGCCGCGCCGGTGGCCGCACCGCCACCGAAGTAGCCGTGCAGCAGCTCGCGCGCCAGGGCGGTCTGCCACATGAGCCGGCCGTCGCTCGCGCGCACGGTGATGCTGGCGTAGCCGAAGGCGTCGAGCGCGTTGCGCGCCTGGCCGGCCTGGCGGATCTCCTGGCGGGCACGGCGCGCGCCCTGCAGGTGCACGTTCATGCGCGCGAGCACCTCCTTGGGCTTGATGGGCTTGGTCACGTAGTCGACGCCGCCCGCGTCCAGCGCGGCGACCAGGTGCTCGGTCTCGGTCAGGCCGGTCATGAAGATGATGGGGATGTGCGCGGTGGCCGGCAGGCCTTTCAGCCGCCGCGCGACCTCGAAGCCGTCCATGCCCGGCATCATCGCGTCGAGCAGCACCACGTCGGGCAGCGCCTGCGCCGCGCGCGACAGCGCGGTCTCGCCATTGGTGGCCACGAGCACGGTGTAGCCGGATTCGTCGAGCGCGTCGTGCAGCACGGCGAGGTTGTCGGGCACGTCGTCCACGATCAGCACCACGTCGGCGCGGGTGCGGTCGAGCGCCTGCGCGGTGGCATCCAGGGGCAGCGCATCGGTGGGGAGCATGGCGGTCGCGGTCATGGGGAAGGAGGATGGGATGCGGCGGCCTCGGCCACCATGCGGGCGATGGCCTCGAAACGGAACTGCCGCGCATGGTCGCGCGCCTCGCCCACCCAGGCCGCGCAGCCGGGCTGCGCGGCCTCGATGGCGCCCAGCTGGTTGAGCACGCCGCGGTAGTAGCCCAGCTCGACGGCTTCGGACAGGGCCGGCAGGCGGGACGGGTCGGGCAGCGCATCGGCGGCGGGACCCCGGGGCGGCTCCGAGGTCGGGCCCGGAGCGAGTGGCGCGGACGGCGCCGGCCCATCCTCGATCCAGACGAGGGCCAGGCGCCGCTCCAGCCAGTCCAGCAATTCGCTGTGGCGCACGGGCTTGACGATGAAATCCTCGGGGCGGATGCCCCCATCGTTCTCCAGCCCCTTGTCGAAGGCGTTGGCGGAGACCACGGCGATGTGCGCGGGCGCCTGCGCGCCTTGCACGGCGGCTTCGAGCTGGCGCAGGCGGCGGATGGTCTCCCAGCCGTCGATGCCCGGCATGGCGAGGTCCATGAACACCGCATCGGGCCGGTAGCCGGCCGCGATCAGGTCCAGCGCGTCGTGGCCGCTGGCGGCGGTGCGCAGGGTGAAGCCCAGCGGCGCGAGCAGTTGCACCAGCAGCTCGCGGTCGGCCTCTTCGTTGTCCACCACCAGCAGGCGGCGGCGCGGGCCGGCGTAGCCCCGGCGCGGCGCGCGCAGGCGCGCGGGGCCCAGGGCCTCGCCCACTGCGCCCGGGTGCACCTCGGGCAGGAACAGGCGGATGCGGAACAGCGCGCCCGCGCCCGGCGTGCTGGTCACCGTCATCTCGCCGCCCATCAGTTCGGTGAGCATCTTGGCGATGGTGAGCCCCAGGCCCGCGCCGGGCGCGGCGCCCTGGCTGCTGGCCGCGCCACGCGCGAAGGGCTCGAAGATGCTGGCGCGCTCGGCCTCAGTCAGGCCCGGGCCGCTGTCCTCGATCTCGATCAGGGCCAGCTCGCGCGCGTGCCGCACCGCCAGCCGCACATGGCCGCTGGCGGTGAACTTGATGGCGTTGCCGATGAGGTTGATGAGGATCTGGCGCACGCGCTTGTCGTCGCCACGCACCCACTCGGGCCAGGTGCCCTGCGGCTCAAAGCGGAACGCCAGCCCCTTGGCGCGCGCCTGCGGCTCGAACATGTCGCACATCTCGTGCAGGCAGTCGGCAAAGCGCATGGGCCGCACCTGCAGCGTGAGCTTGCCGCTTTCGATGCGGGCGATGTCCAGCGTGCCTTCGATGAGCGACAGCAAATGCTCGCCGCCGCGGCGGATCACGCTCACGGCCTGCTGGCGGTGCGGCGGCACGGCGGCGTCCTCGCCCATGAGCTGGGCATAGCCCAGGATGCTGTTGAGCGGCGTGCGCAGCTCGTGGCTGATGGCGCTGATGTAGCGGCTCTTGGCCTGGTTGGCCTGGTCGGCCAGCAGCCGGGCGCCCTCGGCCTCCTCGCGCGCTTCCTCGGCCACGCCGCGTGCCTGCTCGGCCTGCGAGCGCGCGTGCTCGGCGATGCGGCGGGCCTCCTGCAGGGCCTGGTCGGTCTGGCGGTGCAGGTGGATCTCGCGCTGCAGCAGGTGGGTCTGGCGGTTGGATTCCTCCTGCGCGACCTTGCGGCTCTTGTGCGCCAGCACCAGCCACCACGCCACGATGCCCGAGATGACCAGCAGCGCCAGATAGGCCTTGAGCAGCCCCGAGCGCAGCGCGGCATGCGTGCCCGGCACGGCGGCGGTGCCCGGGCCGCTGTCGGGCGCCAGGGGGGTGAGCGTCTGCAGCTCCTGGTGGTAGAACAGCCCGAACACCGCGGCCAGCAGCGGGGCGATCACCAGCATCAGCAGCAGGAAGTGGCCCAGGCCCGTGTCGAGCATGCGCCACACCCGCCGCGGCAGCACCCAGCGCAGGGCCGCGCTCCATTGCACGGCCAGGTGCGCGTGGGGCTTGCACATGTCGCCGCAGCGCGCATCCAGCGTGCAGCACAGCGAGCAGATGGTGCCGCGGTAGGCGGGGCATTGCGCCATGTCGGGCGCCTCGTACTCGCGCTCGCACACCACGCAGCGCTGCACCGCCCAGGCCCCGGGCGTGCCCACGGCCGGCGCCTGGGCACCGGCGGGCCGGGCCAGGTAATAGCGCCCGCGCGTGGCCCAGGCGATGAGCGGCGCCGCGACGAAGGCCGTCACCATGGCGATCACGGCCGAGAACGCCTGCGCCAGCGGCCCGAACAGCCCCAGGTGCGCCACGATGGACAGCCCCGAAGCCAGCGCCATGGCCCCCACGCCCACCGGGTTGATGTCGTACAGGTGCGCGCGTTTGAACTCGATGCCCCGGGGCGACAGGCCCAGCGGCTTGTTCACCACCAGGTCGGCCACTACCGCCATCATCCAGGCGATGGCGAGGTTGGAATACAGCCCCAGCACCTGCCCCAGCGCCTTGAACACGTTCATCTCCATGAGCATGAACGCGATGAGCGTGTTGAACACCACCCACACCACCCGCCCCGGGTGGCTGTGCGTCAGGCGCGAGAAGAAATTGCTCCACGCCAGCGAGCCGGCGTAGGCATTGGTCACGTTGATCTTGATCTGCGAGACGACGACGAACAGCGCCGTGGCCGCCACCGCCCAACCGTAGTGCGGGAACACGTATTCGTACGCCGCCAGGTACATCTGGTTCGGGTCCACCGCGCGCTCCACCGGCACCATGTGGCTGATCGCCAGGTACGCCAGCAGCGCGCCGCCCAGCATCTTGACCACGCCCAGCACCACCCAGCCCGGCCCGCCGGCCAGCACCCCGAGCCACCAGCGCCAGCGGTTGGCCGGCGTGCGCGCGGGCATGAAGCGCAGGTAATCGGCCTGCTCGCCCATCTGGGTGATGAGGGCGATGCCCACGGTGAGCGCCGCACCAAACAAGGGCAGATTGAACGTGGAGACCGCACCGGATTCACCGCCGTAGTGCACCACCCCGGTGAATGCACCAGGATCGCGCACCAGCACGTACACGAACGGCACCACCAGCATCACCAGCCACAGCGGCTGCGTCCAGACCTGCAGCCGGCTGATGGCCGACACCCCGTGCGTGACCAGCGGGATCACCGCCAGCGCGCAGATGAGGTAGCCCCAGCGCGGCGGGATGTCCAGCGCCAGCTCCAGCGCATAGGCCATCACGGCCGCCTCCAGTGCGAAGAAGATGAAGGTGAAGGTGGCGTAGATCAGCGAGGTGATGGTCGAGCCGATGTAGCCAAAGCCCGCCCCGCGCGTGAGCAGGTCCATGTCCACGCCGTAGCGCGCGGCGTACACGCTGATCGGCAGACCCGCCAGGAAGATGATGAGCCCCGTGGCCACGATGGCCCAGAAGGCGTTCAAAAAGCCGTACTGCACCAGCAGCGTGGCGCCCACCGCCTCCAGGACCAGGAACGAGGCCGCGCCGAACGCCGTGTTGGCCACCCGCCATTCGGACCAGCGCCGAAAGCGCTGCGGCGTGAAGCGCAGCGCGTAGTCCTCCATCGTCTCGGTGGCGACCCAGCTGTTGTAGTCGCGGCGCACCTTCACCACCTGCTGCGGCACGGCGGCCAGGTGGTCGGCGGGCGCCGGCGAAGAAGGGGCCGGCGAAGGGGCCGCGGGGGCGGTGGCGGGGCTGGCGGGCGTCATGGGGGCAGGGGCGCGGGGTGCAGGTTCCATGCCACGCGGGGCCACCACCGCCATCCGGCGTATGGACGGGCATGGCGATTGCTGACTACCATGCGGCATTCCGTCCCCTTTGCCCTCCCACCGCCCGCTGCGCCATGGAACTCACCCCCCGCGAAAAAGACAAGCTCCTGATCTTCACCGCCGCGCTGCTCGCCGAGCGGCGCCGCGCGCGCGGACTCAAGCTCAACTACCCCGAATCCATGGCCCTCATCAGCGCCGCCGTGATGGAGGGCGCGCGCGACGGCAAGACCGTCGCCCAGCTCATGAGCGAGGGCCGCACGGTGCTCACGCGGGCCGACGTGATGGAAGGCGTGCCCGAGATGATTCCCGACATCCAGGTCGAAGCCACCTTCCCCGACGGCACCAAGCTGGTCACCGTGCACCAGCCCATCGTGTGACGGGTTTTTGAACCAAATCCCTCTCACGCCCTAGTACCCATTGCCCTTGATGCTATGAAAAAAGAAGCAAAAACCCGCTCCTTCGTCTCCGCCGCCGCGCTGCTGCTGTTGCCCGCCCTCGCCTTCGCCCACCCGGGCCATGGCGCGGAGGATGCGCTGCATGCCGACGCCGGCTTCCTCGACGGCCTGGTCCATCCCTTCACCGGCCTGGACCACCTGGCCGCCATGCTGGCCGTGGGCGTGTGGAGCGCGCTGGCCGTGCGCCCCGTGTGGCTGGCGCCCGCCGCCTTCGTGGCGCTGCTGGTGGCGGGGGCCACGGCCGGCTTCCTGGGCGTGGCGGTGCCGGCGGTGGAGCCGATGATCGCCGCCTCGCTGCTGGTGCTGGGCCTGTTGGTCGCCTGGCGCCGCCACTTGGCCCTGCCGCTGGCCGCGGGGCTGGCGGGCGCGTTCGCGTTCTTCCACGGCGCGGCGCACGGCACCGAACTGGGCGGCAGCGGCCAGTGGCTGGCCCTGGCCGGCATGGTGATCGCCACCGCCGCGCTGCACGCCGCCGGCATCGCCCTGGGCCATGCCGTGGTGGCGCGCCACCGCTGGCTGGCCGTGGTGGCGGGCGCCTCGACCGCGCTGCTGGGCGCCACGCTGCTCGTGCGCATGGCCTGAGCGGCCCAACGCATCGACCACTGCACCATCCACTGCGAACCCACCCCATGATCCCCGGCGAACTCCTCATCGACGACGGCGAGCACGCGCTCAACACCGGCCGCCGCACCCTCACCCTGGTGGTGCGCAACACCGCCGACCGGCCGATCCAGGTCGGCTCGCACTACCACTTCGCCGAGACCAACGGCGCGCTCGGCTTCGACCGCGATGCCGCACGCGGCATGCGGCTGAACATCGCCAGCGGCACGGCGGTGCGCTTCGAGCCCGGCCAGCAGCGCACCGTGGAACTGGTGGACTACGCGGGCGACCGCACGGTGTACGGCTTTCGGGGCCTCACGCAGGGGCCGCTGGGCGAGCCGCCAGCCCCGGCCGCCGCCTGAACACCGACCCCATCCCTTTTCGAACCGCCCGAGAGCTGGAGAGCATTCCCATGGCCACTGTGTCCAAACGCGCCTATGCCGAGATGTTCGGCCCCACCGTCGGAGACCGCGTGCGCCTGGCCGACACCGGGCTCATCGCCGAGGTGGAACAGGACTACACGCTGCGCGCCGGCGCCTATGGCGAAGAGGTCAAGTTCGGCGGCGGCAAGACCATCCGCGACGGCATGGCGCAGGGCCAGCGCACGCGCGACGGCCAGGGCACCGGCCCCACGGCCGGGGGCGCCATGGACACGGTGCTGACCAACGCGCTCATCCTGGACCACTGGGGCATCGTCAAGGCCGACATCGGCCTGAAGGGCGGGCGCATCGCCGCCATCGGCAAGGCCGGCAACCCCGACACGCAGCCCGGCGTGGACATCGTCATCGGCCCCGGCACCGAGATCATCAGCTGCGAAGGCAACATCGTCACCGCGGGCGGCATCGACAGCCACATCCACTTCATCTGCCCGCAGCAGATCGAAGAGGCCCTGGCCTCGGGCGTGACCACCATGCTGGGCGGCGGCACCGGCCCGGCCACCGGCACGCTGGCCACCACCTGCACCTCGGGGCCCTGGAACATCGAGCGCATGCTGCAGGCGGCCGACGCCTTTCCCATGAACCTCGGCTTTCTCGGCAAGGGCAACGCCAGCCTGCCCGACGCGCTGCACGAGCAGATCGACGCGGGCGTGATCGGCCTCAAGCTGCACGAGGACTGGGGCACCACGCCGGCGGCCATCAGCAACTGCCTGGACGTGGCCGACGCCACCGACACGCAGGTCGCCATCCACTCCGACACGCTCAACGAGAGCGGCTTCGTCGAGAACACCATCGCCGCCGTGGCGGGCCGCGGCATCTGCGCCTTCCACACCGAAGGCGCGGGCGGCGGGCATGCGCCCGACATCCTGCGCGTGGTGGGCGAGGCCAACTTTCTGCCGTCTTCCACCAACCCCACCATGCCCTACACGGTGAACACGCTGGACGAGCATGTGGACATGCTCATGGTGTGCCACCACCTGGACGCCTCCATCGCCGAAGACCTGGCCTTTGCGGAGAGCCGCATCCGCAAGGAAACCATCGCGGCCGAAGACGTGCTGCACGACCTGGGCGCCATCAGCATGATGAGCAGCGACAGCCAGGCCATGGGCCGCGTGGGCGAGGTCATCCTGCGCACCTGGCAGACCGCCCACAAGATGAAGGCCCAGCGCGGCACCCTGGACGGCGACACCGCGCGCAACGACAACACGCGCATCAAGCGCTACGTGGCCAAGTACACCATCAACCCCGCCATCGCCCACGGCATCAGCCACGAGGTGGGCAGCCTGGAGGTGGGCAAGTGGGCCGACATCGTGATCTGGAAGCCCGCCTTCTTCGGCGTCAAGCCCGCCATGATCCTGAAGGGCGGCTTCATCGCCATGGCCGCCATGGGCGACCCCAACGCCTCCATCCCCACGCCGCAGCCCGTGCACTACCGGCCCATGTTCGGCGCCTTCGGCGGTGCGCTGGCCCGCACCTCGCTCACCTTCGTGTCGCAGGCCGGGCTGGCCGCGGGCATCGGCGAGCGCTTCGGCCTGGCCAAGCCGCTCAGCGCCGTGCGCGGCGTGCGCGGCGTGCGCAAGCAGCACATGGTGCACAACCACTACACGCCGCGCATGGAGATCGACGCGCAGACCTACACCGTGCGCGCCGACGGCCAGCTGCTCACCTGCGAGCCCGCGACCGTGCTGCCCATGGCGCAACGCTACTTTCTGTTCTGATCGCACGCATGCTTCAAGTCTCCAAACTCATCGCCCAGGGCAAGGGCCTCGCGCCCGTGCTCGTCAAGCGCGCCGCCACCCTCGAACTCGACTGGGACACGCGCCAGAAAAGCCGCTTCGCCGCCACCGACTCCACCGGGCGGGAGCTGGGCATCTTCCTGCCCCGGGGCACCGCCGTGCGCGGCGGCGACGTGCTGGTGGCCGAGGACGGCGCCCTGGTCCGCGTGATCGCCGCGCCCCAGGCGGTGCTGCGCATCACCCATTGCGCCCACCACGGCACCCCCTTCGATCTGACCCGCGCCGCCTACCACCTGGGCAACCGGCACGTGCCCATCGAACTCACGCCCACCCACCTGCAGATCGAGCCCGACCACGTGCTGGCCGACATGCTGCGCGCCATGCACCTGATCGTGAACGCGATCGATGCCCCCTTCGAGCCCGAGGGCGGCGCCTATGCGGCGGGCGGACACCATGGGCACGGGCACCACGGCCATGACCACGGTCACGCCCATGGCCACGACCACGACCACGACCGCGCAGCCCCTTCGCACGACGCCGCCGGCCCCGCGCACGGCGATGGGCATGACCACGGGCACCGCCATGCAAGCCATGGCCACGATCACGGCGATGCGCACGCCCATGGCCACGACCATGACCATGCGAAGTGCGATCACCCGCACCACCACCCTTGATTGACGCCGGGATGACGGCCCCCGACTGCAACGCCCCACCACCCCAAGCCCCCACGGCCCTGCCCGCCGCCAGCCTGCTGCAGCTCATCTGGCTGGCCTCGCCGGCGCTGCCGGTGGGCGGGTTCTCGTACTCCGAAGGGCTGGAAGTGGCGGTGGAGCGCGCCGGCGTCACCACCGAAGCCGCCGCCGCCGAATGGCTGGCCGCGCAACTGCAGCTCACCCAGGCGCGCGGCGACATGGCCGTGCTGCAGCAGGCGCTGGCCGACTGGCGCGCCGCCGACCACGCCCGCGTGCGCCAATTGAACGACTGGGTGCTGCAAACGCGCGAGACCAGCGAAATGCGCCTGCAGACCGAGCAGATGGGCCGGTCGCTCGCCGACTGGCTGCGCAACCAGCACGCGGGCGACGCCGCCCGGCTGCACGACGTGGCCGCGCTCGCCGCCCTGCCGCCCACCCCCACCTACCCTGTCGCCTTCGCCCTGGCCGCCGCCGGCACCGAAGCCGGAGCGCGCGACGTGCTGCTGGCCTACACCTTCGGCTGGGCCGAGAACATGGTGCAGGCCGCGCTCAAGGCCGTGCCCCTGGGCCAGAGCGCCGGCCAGCGCATCCTGGCCCGGCTGGCCGCCGCCATTCCCGCCGCCACCGACGCCGCGCTGCACACCGGCGACGCGGACCGCCAGGCCTTCTCGCCCATGCTCGCCATCCTGTCGGCGCAGCATGAAACCCAATACTCCCGCCTCTTCCGATCATGAACACCACCATCAGCACCACCGCACTGCACCACATCCCCCACCGCACCAAGCCCCTGCCCCCGCTGCGCGTGGGCATCGGCGGCCCCGTCGGCTCGGGCAAGACCACCCTGCTGGAAATGCTGTGCAAGGCCATGCGCGACAAGCACGACCTCATCGCCATCACCAACGACATCTATACCAAGGAAGACCAGCGCCTGCTCACGGTGAGCGGCGCCCTGCCCGCGGAACGCATCCTGGGCGTGGAAACCGGCGGCTGCCCCCACACCGCCATCCGCGAAGACGCCTCCATCAACCTGGAGGCCATCGACCGCATGCTGGCGCAGTTTCCGAACGCCGACGTCGTCTTCATCGAAAGCGGCGGCGACAACCTCGCGGCCACGTTCAGCCCCGAGCTGAGCGACCTCACGCTCTACGTGATCGACGTGGCCGCGGGCGAGAAGATCCCCCGCAAGGGCGGCCCCGGCATCACCAAGAGCGACCTGTTCGTCATCAACAAGACCGACTTGGCCCCGCACGTGGGCGCCAACCTGGACGTGATGGCCGCCGACACCACGCGCATGCGCGGCACCAAGCCCTTCGTGATGACCAATCTGAAAACCCTGCAGGGTCTGGACGAGGTGGTGGCCTTCATCGAAAAGAAGGGCCTGCTGCAGGCGGCCTGACGCGCGGGGGCGGGGATGTGGAGGCCGGCTAGAATACGCGCCAGTTTGCGGAGACTTGGGTGAGCGGTTTAAACCAGCAGTCTTGAAAACTGCCGACGGGCAACCGTCCGTGAGTTCGAATCTCACAGTCTCCGCCACAACGAAAAAGCAGCACCCCATGCATTGGGACTTGAAGCATGACTTGCACTCAGCGCGCGGTTGCAAACTTCAAGCTCAACGGCCTGGTGAGGGGCCACTCATCTTCGTAGGGTGATCGGATCAAACATGGTCTGGTGCGGCCGGTGCGATGCAGCTCGCCGCCCATGGCGCAGGGGTGAACCAGGCGAAGGTTCAACCCGTTGGCTTGCGGTTCTCGTCAAGAAAAAACCGTTCTGTCCAGTTCGGCAGCAACGAGCTCGATGGCTTTCAACCCGGCGACAGAGTTCCCCTTCTCGTCCAATGGCGGCGACCAGGAGCACACCGTGCCAAACCGGGGAATCACGGCGAGGACGCCACCACCGACTCCGCTCTTGATCGGCAACCCTATGCTAAAGGCGGTTTCACCGGAGGCTTCGTAGGTCCCGCTGCTCATCATGAGCGCGCACACCTGCTGGGCCTGGCGGGCTTCCAGGACCTTGCGCATGCGCAGGTCAGCACCGCCATTGGCAAGAAACAGCGCGGCCACCGCCAGGTCCTTGCAGCTGGCTGCGATCGCGCACTGGGCGCAATACGCCTTCACGACGTCCTCGACCGGGTTGCGGAAATTGCCAAAACTCTTCATCAGGTGCGCGGCCGCCAGGTTCCTGTGCGCGCAGGCGAACTCGCCCCTTGCCACATCAAGGTCGTACTGCAGCGCCGCATTGCCCGAAAGATCGCGCAGGAGCGACAGCACGGCCAGTTCCATCTGGGTGTTGCGGCTGCTGAGCATGTCGGACACCGCCAGCGCCCCGGGATTGAGAAACGGGTTGCGCGGCTTGCCTTCCTCCAGTTCCAGTTCGATGAGCGAATTGAACTGGTTCGAACTAGGCAGTCTCCCCACACGCGCCCAGAGTTCATCGTCCTTCAGACGCATCGCCAGGGTGAGCGCAAACACCTTGGAAATGCTCTGGATCGAGAACGGCTGGTCGGAGTCGCCGGCTGCGTAGATGTCGCCCTCCAGCGTGGCAATGGCGATGCCGAACTGCGAAGGTTCTACATCCGCCAAACCGGGGATGTAGCTGGCCACGCGGCCCGTGCGGGCCAATGGACGCACCGCGCTGGCGGTGCGCTCGAGAAGATTCTGCATTCGGACAATTTGAAAAGTGCAGCGCCCCCCGGTGCAAAGCCCCCCCACCGGCAGGCATTGCGCAGACGGACAAGCGCGCGGTGGCGGGCCCCGCAGGTCCGGAACGTCCCGACGTTCAAGGCGCCAGGGTGAGGCGGTTCAGCGCAGGGGGTGGATACGGGGGCGCCAGGGCCACGGGAAGAACGCCAGGCTCGAGCTTGAACACCGTCACCGTGCGCGACAGCGCCTGGGCCTGCCCTCTCAGGCCCGCTGCGGTCGCCGAGGATTCTTCGACCAGGGCGGCGTTTTGCTGGGTCATGTGGTCCAGCTGGGTGATCGCCCGGTTGATTTCGCCAATTCCGCTCGATTGTTCATGCGCCGCGCTGGAGATCTCCCGCATGATGTTGGTGAAGCGTTGTACGCTTTCCACGATGTCGGTCATGGTGGCGCCGGCTTCGCCGACGAGTCGCCCACCGACCCCGACGCGGTCCACCGAGCTTCCGATCAGGGACTTGATTTCCTTCGCAGCCTGGGCGCTTCGCTGGGCAAGCGTTCTCACTTCGGATGCCACCACCGCAAATCCCCGGCCTTGCTCGCCGGCCCGTGCGGCTTCCACGGCCGCGTTGAGCGCCAGGATGTTGGTCTGGAAGGCGATACCGTCAATCACGCCGATGATGTCCGCAATCCTGCGCGAGCTCTCATGGATCTCCTGCATGGTTGCAACCACCTGGCTGACCACCGCCCCACCCCGCAGCGCGACCTGGGAAGCATCGGACGCCAGTTGGTTCGCATGCCCCGCTGCCTGTGCGTTCTGCTGCACCGTGCCCATGAGATGCGCCATGGAGGCGGCCGTCTGCTGCAGGCTCGACGCGGTTGTTTCGGTGCGGCGCGAAAGGTCCATGTTGCCGTCGGCCACTTCCTTGCTCGCGATCTCGATGGAATCCACCGACACGCGGATCTGCCCGACCAAGTCGCGAAGCCGATCCTGCATCGACAGGATCGCCAGCAAAAGGCGCCCGACCTCATCCCGGGCATCGAGTTCGATGGCGGAGGTGAGGTCTCCCTGGGCGATGCGCTCAGCCACTGCAACCACCTTCGCCACCGGGCGCGTCACACTGCGGGTGATGCGCCAGGCCACCAGCGCACCGACCACGAGGGCCAGCACCACCAGCCCGCCCATGAGCCAGCCAGCCCGCGACTGTGCGGCCTGGGCCTGCTCGTACCCCGACCGATTGAGCTCTTCCTCCAGGGCCACCAGCTCTGCCACCTTGCGCCGCCACACCGCTTCCTGGGGCCGCACTTTTTCCATCAAGGTCATCGTGGCTTCGATGTTGGCGCCCTCCTGCCCTTCCTTGGCGGCGCGCCGCACCAGGGGTACGGTTGCGCGAGCGGCTTGGGCGATTTCCCGCAGCAGCACATCTTCCTGCGGCGACATCGACGATTCGCCGATCCGGCCCTCCAGATGCGTTTCGATCCGGCCGTAGGCGGCCAGGGCGGCTTCGAGCGCCTGTACCTCGAGCGCGATGTCCTTGGTATCGGTCAGGAGCGTGATGGTGCGCGCCTGCACGGCCAGTTCGTTGATGTGGTTGAGCATCGACTGCGCCAGGCTACTCTTGGGGTTGTTGTTTTCCACGATGGTCCGCAGCCGCGAGCCCGTGGCACGCGACTCCACGACGTGCAAGCCCGCCACCGCGATCAACAGGCCGAGCACGAACACGAAACCAAGCGCCATGCGTTGGCCGATGGAAAGCGCGAGAGGGAATTTCATGGAGGTACCTCGGTGGCCGCAGTCAGTGCCCAGGCGGGCAATCGCCCGCATGCAATACGATCGTTTGCAGGAAGTCCTCGCACGCGGCGAGCTGGCTCAGCTCGACGTATTCATTGGGGCGGTGGGCCTGCTCGATGCTGCCCGGGCCGCAGATCACCGTCGGGATTCCCGCGCGCTGGAACAGGCCCGCCTCTGTGCTGTAGGCCACGCGCCCCAGCCGGGACGGGTTGCCCGACAGCCCGCGCAGCCACTGCACGAAAGGCGACGAGGGCGACATGCTCAATCCCGGTGTGTCGCTCAGGGTGGTCCAGCGCAGCGTGGCCGAGGGATAGCGTGCGCGCATCTGCGTGAGCACCTGCGTTTCGGCAAAGGCCTTCAGGTCGTCGAGCAGCCGCTCGCCGCTGCCATCGGGCAGGTAGCGCAGTTCCACGGAAAATTCGCAGTCCTTCGCCACCACATTGGGCGCGATGCCGCCCTGGATGGTGCCGCAATTGAGCGTTGAAAACGGAACGTTGAAGTCGCCATCGCGGTGGCCGTACTTTTCTTCCTTTTCGGCCATCTTCTGCAGCTGCACGATGATCTGGGCACCGTACTCGATGGCGTTGAGGCCGCTGGGGGTGAGGGAGGAATGGGCCTCCCGGCCCTGCAGGCAGCACCGCATGGAGCGGTAGCCCTTGTGCGCAATGACCAATTGCATCAGCGTGGGCTCGCCCACCACGCAGGCGGCGGGCCGGATGCCCTGGTCTGCGAGGTCTGCCAGCAGCCCGCGCACGCCGATGCAACCCACCTCTTCGTCGTACGAGAGCGCCAGGTGCAGTGGCCGCGCCAGTTGGCGCGAAAGCATCTGCGGTGCAGCGGCAAGGGCGCACGCGATGAAGCCCTTCATGTCGCAGCTGCCCCGCCCGAAAAGGCGGCCGTTTGCGATCTCGGCTTTGAACGGATCGTTCAGCCAGTCCTGCCCATCCACCGGCACGACGTCGGTGTGACCGGACAGCACGATGCCGCCCGACGGCCCCTCCTCGCCCAGCGTCGCGAACAGGTTGGCCTTGGTGCGGCCCGCGTCGTACGTCAGCCGCGTGGCCACGCCCAGGTGGCGCAATTCATCCCGGACCCATTCGATGAGCCCCAGGTTGGATTCGCGGCTCGTGGTGTCGAAGCCGATGAGGGTCCTGGCAATATCGAGGGTTGCCAGGCTCGGCATGGGGATGCGGTCGTTCATTTCAGATCATTCAGATGGCAGGCGGAACGGTGCGCGGTGTCGATGGCCCGCAGCACGGGCTGCTCCACCTTGCACCGTGCGACCGCATGGGGGCAACGGGGATGGAAGTGGCAGCCCGACGGAGGCGCCAGCGGCGAAGGAATCTCGCCCTGCACGGCGACGAAGGTCTTCTTGCGCACTTCCAGCGTTGGTGTCTCAGCCAGCAGGGCTTGCGAGTAGGGGTGGTTGGGGCGGCTGAACAAGGCCTCCACCGGGGCCTCCTCCACCACCCGGCCCAGGTACATGATCACCACCCGGTCGCTGATGTGCCGCACCACGCTGAGATCGTGGCTGATGAACAGGTACGTCAAGTTCAACTCTTCTCGCAGCTTCATGAAGAGATTGATGACCTGGGCCTGGATGGACACATCGAGTGCAGCCACCGCCTCGTCGCACACGAGGAACTTGGGCTGAAGGGCCAGAGCGCGTGCGATACCCACGCGTGCCCTCTGCCCGCCGGAGAACTGATGGGGAAAGCGGCGCAGCACCGTCGTCGGCAAACCCACCTTCTCCAGGAGCGCGGACACCATCTCCCGTTGCTGCCCGCGCGACACGAGACCGTGCACACGGGCCGCTTCGCCCACCAGGTCTTGCACTCGCATCCGCGGATTGAGGCTGGCATAGGGATCCTGAAACACCATCTGGATGTCCAGGCGCGCGCGCCGGTGCTCCTGCGCGGACAGGGTGTCCATCGGACGCCCCTGCCAGGACCTGGTGCCCTCCGACGGCGAATACAAACCGACTGCCAGTCGCCCGAGCGTGGACTTGCCGCAACCCGATTCACCCACCAGCCCCACGACCTCTCCGGCGCGTACGGCCAGCGACACGTCGTTGACCGCATGCACCGTGGGCACCGGCTTGGCCAGGCCCATGCGCATCGCGATGCGTTGCGCGATGTCCGAGGGTGGAGAGAACCTTTTGCTGATGTTCTTCAACTCCAGCAACGGCGGCTTGGCCAGCGCGCCGGACACCGGCGCGAGGCCGATTTCAGAAGGGGAAAGAATGCTCATGACATCACCTGCGCAGTGAAGGGGGACCAGCAGCTCACCGTGGATTGGTTCAGCTTGCGGACCGGGGGAGGCAAAGTGCACTCCGCCCCGGCCGCGGGACAGCGCTCGCGGAAAGTGCATCCCTTGGGAAGCGACAGCAAAGGCGGCGCCGACCCATCGATCTGGCGCAGGGGAGCACCCCTTGGATTGCGCGACGGCAGCGAGTTGATCAAGCCGCGCGTGTACGGGTGCATCGGACGCAGCAACACGTCCTGGACGGTTCCGAACTCGACGATCTTTCCGGTGTACATCACCGAGACCGTGTCCGCCAGGCCCGCTACCACGGAGAGATCGTGGGTGATCCAGATGAGCGATGTCCCGGACTCCCTGCAGAGCTTTTGCATCTCGCACAGGATCTGCGCCTGGATGGTGACGTCCAGCGCGGTGGTCGGCTCGTCCGCAATGATCAGATCGGGCTTGTGCAACAAGGCGATCGCGATGGCCACGCGCTGCCGCATGCCGCCCGAGAACTGGTGGGGATACGCGGCCAGCCGCTCATGCGGCGAAGCGATGCCAACGCGCGCCAGGGCCTCGCAGGCGCGTTGCCGCGCCCCCTCCCGGCTGATGCGCTCGTGCGCCAGCACGGTTTCCACCATCTGGGTGCCGACCGTGAGCACCGGGTTGAGGGTCATCATCGGGTCCTGGAAGATCATCGCGATGCTCTTGCCGCGCAGCTTTCGCAACTGGTCCTGCGGCAGGGTGCGCAGGTCCTGCCCCTTGAACAGCACCTTGCCGCCAACGATCTCACCGGGCTTGTCGATGAGCCCGACGATCGAATAGCCTGTCATGGACTTCCCCGATCCCGACTCTCCCACCAGGCCCATGACCTGGCCGGGAGCAATGGAAAAGCTCACGCCATCGACCGCCTTGGCGACGCCCGCTTCGGTGAAGAAGTAGGTCTTGAGGTCTTCCACCTCCAACGTGGGAATGGTTGGGCTGAACATCATCATCGCAATCCTTTCTAGTTCTGTTGCAGACGGGGGTTGAGAACGTCTCTGAGCCGATCGGCGACCAGATTGATACTGACGATGAGCGCCACCAGGGCCAGTCCCGGGAACAGGCTGATCCAGTACTTGCCGGACAGCATGTGCTGAAAGCCATTGGCGATCAGCAGCCCCAACGAGGGCTCCGTGATCGGCAACCCGATGCCAAGGAAGGACAGGGTTGCCTCCAGCGAGATGGCTCCCGCCACCTGGAGCGCCGCGACCACGATGAGTGGAGGAAGGCAGTTGGGCAGCAGGTGCCGCAGCACGATGCGGGTGCGCGAGAGGCCCTGGAGAATGGCCGCTTCGACATATTCCTTCCTGCGTTCGACCAGGGCTGCGCTGCGCGTGGTGCGTGCGTAGTAGGCCCACTGCACGGCCACCAGGGCGGCGATGATCTTCCAGACGCCCTGCCCCAACGCCGCCAGCAGGATGAGCGCGATGAGGATGGCAGGAAACGATAGCTGGATGTCCGCGATGCGCATGATCACGGTCTCCGTGCGCCCCCCTGCGTACCCTGCAATGAGCCCCAGGACGGCGCCGATCAGCAGCGCGATCAAGGTGCTGACGATCCCGACGAAGAGGCTGATGCGAAGGCCGAAGGCGATGGCGGACACCATGTCGCGGCCCTGGTCGTCCGTGCCGAGGACATAGGTGTGCCCCGGCTTTTCAGACCATGCTCCCCCGGGCGGCTGGCGCGCATCCTGGAGGTTGAGCTGCGACAGGTCGTATGGCATCTGGGGCGTGATCCACGGCGCGAGCAATGCGCACAGCAGCATGGCAGCCAGAAGGGTGAAGCCGGCGAGCGCGATGCGACTGCGCGCGAAGGTATGCAGCAGCTGCTGAAATGAGGAGTTCATGGGAGGCTTTCTGGGACAGGGGTTGCGCAATCCGGCAACTACTTGGCGGAATCCGCCAGGCGCACGCGGGGGTCGAGCACCGAGTACAGGATGTCCACCACCAGGTTGATGGCGATGAACATCGTCACCACGATCAGCAGGTAGGCCACCACGACGGGGCGGTCCAGCAGATTGATGGACTCGATGAGGAGCTTCCCGATGCCGGGCCAGGAAAACACCGACTCCGTCACCACCGAGAACGCAATCACGGAGCCGAACTCCAGCCCCACCACGGTGACGATGGGAATCATGATGTTCTTGAGCACATGCACGCCGATGACGCGCCGCATCGGCAGGCCCTTGGCGCGTGCGAACTTCACGTAGTCCTGCAGCAGCGCCTCACGCGTGCCCGCATTGGTCAAGCGGATCACCAGCGAGAGCTTGAACAGAGCCAGGTTGAGCGCGGGCAGCAACAGGTGCTTCCAGCCGTCGGCCGTGAAGATCGACAGCGGCACACCCGCCACGTTGACGGCGGCCCCGCGGCCACTGGAAGGCAGCAGGCCCCACAGCACCGACAGCACCATGATGAGCATCAGGCCGACCCAGAACGTGGGCAGCGAGAAGCCGATGATCGAGCCCGTCATGATCGATTTGCCAGCCAGCGAGTGGGGCCGCACGCCCGCCCACAATCCCAACGGAATCCCGATCAGCACCGCCAGGCCCATCGCCACGACGGCGAGTTCCAACGTGGCGGGAAGGCGCTCCAGGATGAGCCCCATCGCGGACACGTTGTGCACGAAAGAGGTGCCCAAATCTCCCTTCAGTGCCTGGCCGGAAAAATGCAGGTACTGCGACCACAGGGGCTGGTCCAGCCCCATTGCAGCGGTCACGCGAGCGATCTCTGCCTGGTCTGCTTCAGGGCTGATGAGCATGTCCACAGGGTTGCCGATGGCGAACACTCCGATGAACACCAACAGCGACATCACCGCGAGCACCAGAACGCTCTGCAGGAGCCTTCGAACCAGATAAACAGACATGTCGCACCTGTGTGAAAGAGATGCATCGGATGCTACGAATCTTGTCTGTGACAGTGAAGTGACTTATATTCGTTCGACCATTCCTCGCCGTCCTGGCGACGGCAAAAACAGGTGCCCCGATGCGAAATGTCATTCCCTCCACCACGGCACTGCGCACCTTTGTGGCGGCCGCGCGGCACCTGACATTCACCGGAGCAGCCGACGAGTTGTTCCTCACCCAGAGCGCGGTGAGCAAGCAGATCAGGACGCTTGAAGAAAGCCTGGGCGTCACGCTGTTCGTCCGCGTGAACCGGGGCCTCGTGCTGACGCAACTGGGCCGTATATACCTGGATGAAGTGCGCCCGCTCCTCACGCAATTGGCGATGGCGTCCGGCAAGCTGTCCACGCTCAGCACGGCTCCGTCGTCGCTGACCCTGCGCATCCTGGCCATCCTGGGCGACCGGTGGCTGCTGCCGCGCTTTTCGCGGTTTGCGCAGAACCATCCCGACGTGGACGTGCAGTTCACCAGCCTGCTATCGCGCGACCGGGCGCAGGAGACCGAGGCGGACGGCGCTTTCCAGTTCGGAGAGGGCGCCTGGCCCGGATGCATCAGCGACTATTTGTTCGGGCGCAGGATGGTGCTGGTCGCGTCGCCAGCGCTGCTGGAGCGCACGCCGTTCACATCGCTCGACGCGATCAAGCAGTTCCCCTTGTTCAAGCATTTCGAAACGCCCTATGCGTGGGATGAGTTCTGCAGCGAGCACGGCGTCGCCTTGCCCCAGCAGACCCATTTCATTCGTTATGAGTTCTACTCGACCATGCTCAAGGCAGCCACTGCGGGAATGGGGATGGCGCTCGTGCCCATCGTGTACGCGCAGGAGGAACTGCACCGGGGTGAACTGGTGAATCCACTGCAGCTGGGTTGCACCAGCAGATACGGCTACTACTTCGTGCTGCCGGAGCGTCGGCAAAACGACCCTGCGCTGGCCGTGTTCCGCTCGTGGCTTTTGCAGGAGGCTCAGGAGACGCGGTCGGCCTTGGCGGGGCCTGGCATTGCCCACGACGCCGTCTTTATCGACACGTACTGAGCCGGAAGCCCAGGCTTTGCGCACGCCATGCAGGCCGTCATGGCGTTTTCCATGCGCCCTTGCCTATTGCGCGAAGGTTCCGTCCCTGCGCAGCATCGTGAGCTCCACGTACTGCGAGCCATTGCGATTGCGGCCTTCGAAGTCGACTGCAAACCCGCCAATCTCCGTCCGTCCCACGGCAGACAGGGCGCGCAGCAAGGACTCTCTGGACACGGCGCCCTCGATCTTGCGCAAGGCGGTGACCATCAGCCGCGCATTGATGAACCCTTCGAGCTCCACAAAGGTGGGAAGCGCTCTCGGATCGCGCTGCGCCAGCAGCCTCAGGTAGGAACGCGCGACCGGCAGCGTGGGCTTGAATGGCGAAGGAACCAGTTGGGAAATGATGATCCCGGCGGCATCGGCGCCGAGCTCCTGGTGCAGTTGGGCACTTCCCACGAGACTGCGAGCAAAGTAGGCGGGCCGACGTCCGCCGGCCTGCTGCATGCGCAAGTAGGCGACCGCGTCGCTGCCCGATACGCCCAGTACCACCGCGTCGATGTCCTTGTCCGCCGTGCCCCTCGCTGCCGGCACGGCGCTCCCGCCCACGGGCATCTTCGCGCTGGCGAAAAGTGGTCTCCTCCGTTGGACCAGGCCTGACTCCACTTCCTGCCGGAGTTCCTCGCCCACCGCGTTGTCGTAGTACACCAGCGCCGTGCGCTGGTAGCCGACGGACACCAAATAGTCGAGGATTCGATGGAGCTCTTGCGCAAAGCTGGCGCGCGTCATGAAGAGCAACGGCTGGTCGTTGCGGTACAGGTCGGGGTGTCCCGAATAAGCCCCCACAAAGGGAATGCCCGCATCGACCGCCAACGGAAGGGTTGCCCGGACCGTGTTGGTGAACATGTGATTGAAGAAGCACGTCACGCGATGCTCTTCCATCAAGGCCTTGGCGTTCACGACGGCCTTGTTCACGGTATAGGCATCGTCCAGCGTGACCAGACGCACACGACGCCCGCCCAGCTCGCCCGACTTGTTGGCCTCGTCGAAGGCCAGCAGCGCACCGTTTCGGTAGCTCTCCCCCAGCGATGCAAAGGGACCGGTCAGCGGGGCTGATTGTCCAAACACGACCTCCTGAGACGACGCCATGGATGAGAGGGTCGTTCCCAGCGGTCCCGCAATGAGACCGGCGGTCACGACCCGCCTTCGGAAAAAGTCCATGGTTGCTCCGGTGTGCTATGCAGCCGTCGGCGGCCCGAGAGGCCCATCCAGCCGCGGCCGCGATGGGCCCAGCGTGTTCAGGGCGCGTTGATCTGGAAGTCGAAGCCGTAGGTCCGCTCGTCGGAGCGGCCGCCGTACTTGAGGCCCTTGCGCGTGGCCCACAGGTTCACCTGGTGGTGCAGCACGATCACGGCTTTGTCGTTCATCGCCACTTCGGTGGCCTGCTGCAAGAGCTTGTCGCGTGCGGCGTCGTCGATGGTGGCCAGCGCTTTTTCCAGCAGCGCGTCCACTTTGGGATTGCTGTAGCCGCCAGCGTTGAGCGTGCCATACCCCTTGTCCTTGTTGGGCGTTGCAATGAAGGAGCGCAGTGGGGACGAAGCCTCGCCGCTGTCGGGAGACCACCCGGACATCGACACCGAGAAGTCACCCTTGTTGTTGCGCGGGAAGAAGACCGCCGACGGCATGGCCTCCACCTTCACGCCGACGCCGATCCGGTTGAGCATCTGCGCTACCGCTTGCAAGATCTGGTCGTCCTGGACATAGCGGTTGTTCGTGCCATGCAACGTGAGGTTGAAACCGTTGGGATAGCCCGCGTCCGCCAGCAGCTTCTTCGCGCCGGCCACGTCGACAGGCTCCACCTTGAGCGCTTCGCTGTAGCCCGAAAGTCCAGGGATCATCAACTGCCCCGTGGGCTTGGACGCGCCTTCCATGACCTTGTCGCGGATGGCCTCGCGATCGATGGCCTTGGAGATCGCCTGGCGCACGCGCAGATCCTTGAGCGGGTTCGCGGCCAATGGCTTGCCGTCCTTGTCCGAGAGGAATGGAGAGACATCCCGGCCTTGGTCCAGGTACAAGTACATCAGCCGAGTGCCGGTGCGCTGCACCAGCGACAGGTTGGCGTCGGAGGACAGCCGCTTGAAGTCCGCCACCGGGACGGCGTCGATCACCTGGACATCACCCGACATCAGCGCCGCCACGCGGGCTGAGTCGTTGGTCATGATCTTGAACACGAGGGTCTCTGCCTGCGGCTTCCTGCCCCAGTAGGCATCGTTGCGCGCCAGCTCGATGCGCTCGCCACGCACGTACCGCGACAGCTTGTAGGGCCCGGTTCCGATGGCGGCCTTGCCGCTGTTGAAGTCGGCCGTGCTGGCGGTGGACGCGGCGCTCTTGGAGACCATGGGCACCACGGCCATGTCGTTGGGCAGGAGGGGGTGCGGCGCCCTGGTCTTGAACCGCACGGTCAAGGGGTCCACCACGGTGACGGACTGGATCTCCTTGGTGTAGAGCGTGAAAGGTCCGGGGCTGCCCTTGACGGTGGGGACACGCTCGATCGAGAAGGCCACGTCCTCTGCCGTGAAGGGCGTGCCATCGTGGAATTTCACATTGGGGCGCAGCTTGAATTCCCACGTGGTGTCGTCGATGGCCCTCCACGACAGCGCCAGGCCGGGGACCATGCGCAATTGGTCGTTGCGCTCGATCAGCCGGTTGAAGACATGGTCGGCGATGTTCTGGTTGGGCGAGAAGATGTGATAGTGCGGATCCAGCGAAGTCACGTCTGAACCGAAACCCACGGTCACGGTCTGGGCCGAAGTGAAGGGAGATGCCGCGACGAGAAATGCGGCGAGAACAGTGTGGGCCAATCGATTCAAGATGTCTACTCCATGTCAAAGTGTTGTGACGATGCAGTGTCGATTTCCCCTTTCGTTTATTCAAACGAGAAATAGGACACGGGGCATTCCGCAGAGGAATGCCCCGTGAAAACCCGTGCGTAGCAACCTTCGCCGTGCCGATCAGCAAGAAAGCAGCCTAGATCGCAAGCGACTCCCGCAAACGCTCCCCCGCGTAGGCCTGCGCCAGCCGCGCCTTCTCCAGCACCGCGGCCGCACCGAAGAACTCGTGCGCGACACCTTCGTATTCCCGGCGCTCCACTGGCGTGCCGGCCTTTTCCAGGGCGTCTTCCAGCTTCGCTCCGTCGCTGCGCAGCGGGTCCAGGCGGGCATTGATGATGGTCACGGGCGGCAGCCCACGCAAATCGGCGTCGATGAGGGACAGGCGCGGGTCGGCCAGGTCGTCCTCCGTGCGCACCAGATGGTCGACGAACCACTTCACCATCGCGCGGTTCAATGGCTTGGCGATGGCGTTTTCGAGGTACGACTCGGTGTTGAGGCTGGTCTGCGCCACGGGGTACACGCTCAGCACGTGCCGGGGCGGCGGCAGGCCGGCGTCCCTGGCGGCAATGGCGGTGGCCAGGGCCAGGTTGCCGCCGGCGCTCTCGCCGGCCAGGGCCAGGCGGCGGGCGTCGCCCCCGATGCGGGAGGCGAACTGGGTGAGCCAGCGGTAGCTGGCCAGGGCGTCGTCCCAGGCGGCGGGAAACTTGTGCTCCGGTGCCTGGCGGTAGTCCACCGACACGACGATGGCGTGCGCCTGCTTGGCCAGGCCCCGGGCACCGCCGTCATAGACCTCCTTGTCGGCGATGACCCAGCCGCCACCATGGAAGAACAGCACCACGGGCAGCTGGGCGCCCTGGCCGGTGGCATCTTCCGGTGCATAGACGGTGGCCTGCAGTGGGCCGTGGTCGGTGTCGATGGACAGGGGCGTGGCGCGCACGCCGGGCACCAGCGCGGTGGGGTCGGTGGCGCGGCCTTGCTGGGTCAGCAGGTGTTTCACGGCATCCGCCACGGTGGGCTGGCTGCGGGCTTCCTGCACGCTGAGTTTCTCGATGGCCTTGGGGTGCAGGGCCTCGTGGGCCTTGGCCAGTTCGAGCTGGTCATCGTCGGCGCGGATCGCGGCGATGGTGTTGGACAGTGCGTTGACGATGGGATTGGGCTCGCCGTGCTTTTCGTCGCTCATGGGACATTCCTTCGAGACAGTGAATGGATGAGCGGCCACTCTATGGAGGGCTTGGGCCGGGCCGCGTCAGACGCCACGCCGGGGCAGCGTGCGGCGCACAGGAGGCGCGTTTGACGGCAAGTTTTACGGCAAGGGCAGCGCCACGCGCCGTGCGCCCGGTCACGGGGCGCAGGCAGGCCCCAGCAGGGGCGCGAAGGAATGCGCGAAAAAGAAAGGAACGGTGGCGTTGGCTTGTGCCTGGCCTGCCGGCCTCAGCGGAACCCGCCCCGTGTCGGGTCGTGTGGTAACCGCGCGGCGCGCGGGCCTTCCACCCGGTCGGGAGCCACGCGTTGGCGTTGCTCGGCCAGGGCCGTGCGCGCAAGATGCAGGCGCTCGGCCGCCTGGTGCAGGGATTGCCGCAGCGCCACCGCGGCCGATCGAAGCCGGCGCGCACGCTGGATGGGGTCTTCGTCGTCTTGCGTGGACATGCCGATGCTTTAGCAAACGGTGTTCCCACGGGTGGCGGGATGGCGGCCGGCCAAAGTCCGCGGGCCTGCACGGCCTTCGCTTGCACGCCGATCGGTTCGGACCGCTTCAGGCGGCGTGGCCAGCCATGCGGCACCATCCCCTTCAGCCACGACATGAAGCCGGCCGTCCGGTTGCAGTCGCCCCTTCTTTTTGCATGGGATACGGTAAATGACATCGATATTCAGCTTCAACAAGCTGCGGACCGCCATGGGTTCAGCAGGCGCTTCGGCCGAACCGGCACCTTCCGCCACACCCGGCACACCGACCGGCAAAAGCAAGTCCTCGAGCGGTTTCAACGGGCTGCAGGGCCGCGAGAACCCGGCGCAAAACGGTGGCATGGCCCCGCGCGGGCGCTCGCCGATGATGCAGGCGTTTTCCAACGCCGCGATGCACGCCCACGGCGCCGTGCACCAGGCATCGCAGGGCATGCAAAACGACGTGCAGAAGCTCAAGAACGGCTATTCGGCGTTCCGCGCCGAGTCCCATGCCGCGTCCCGCCCGGGCTTCAGCTATCCCCAGCTGGCGGGGGAACATCGCCTGGCACAGGCCGACCATCGGCAGCGCGCGCAGGCGGCCTATTCCCAGGCGGCAGGCCATGCCCGTGCGTTTTTCGGGGAAACGGCCCATGGCATGTCGCAAGGAGCGCGCCAGGCGGCGTCCTCCCTGGCATCGACGATGGAACGGTTCGATCCGCGCCGGCTGGCCCATCAGGCCAAGCGGTATGGCAACGCAGCCCTTCACCAGGCGACCCAGGTGGCCATGGTGGGCGTGGGCGGCGCGCTGCTCGCAGGCGCGGCCGTGGCCCATGGCGTGAATGCGGCGCGGCACAAGGTGGGACAGGTCGCGCACTCCGCTGCCCAGAGGGTGGACCACGCGGTGCAGTCAGCAGCGTACCGCGTGGACCACGCAGTGCAATCCGCGGCGCACCGGGTGGACCACGCCATGTACCGGGCGGATCAGGCCATCCAGTCGGCCGTGAACCGTGCGGAATACGCGGTCCACTCCGGCCTGCACCGGGTGGACAACGCGCTGCACCGGGCGGAACACAAGATCCAGAACATGGGGCATCGCATCGACCATGCGGTGCAGTCGGCCGTCTATCGGGCCGAACACATGGCGCAAACCGCTCTCAACCAGGCGGCCTACCCGTTCCGGGCGGCGGCGCACACCTACCAATCATTCGCGCATGCGGCATCGGTGTTCAAGCACGACATGGCCCATTTCGACCCTTACCGCATGTCGCACCAATACCAGCGATACCAGTCCAGTTGGTGATGCCTGTCGATTGCGCACAACGAACCTGATCGCCGCCTCGGCCACCTCATCTCGCAAGACCTGCCATGACCACCGAATACCTCGCCGAAACCCCTGTGACCTCTGACGCATCGCCCCTTGAAACCGCTGGCGATGCACCGCCGCCCCCGTTCGACGAGCGGGCCCTGCTGGCGCACTATGTGCTGCGCGATTTCGAGCAAGCCGTGGCCAACGTGGAGCAGCAGTTGTACGAATCCGAGCCCGCGCCCGATGCTTCGTCGGAATCCCCGCCCACGCAGGAGGCGTTGGAAGCCCTGGCCGAAGAGCGCAGGGCCCTGGCGCGGGACATCGTGATCGGCGCATGGCTCAACCGCAACAACCCGGATTGGGACCCGACCCGGCCGGAAACCCATCGGCCCGACCCGAACGATCCGCTGCTGGCGATTCTTCAATCCGTGCAGGAGCCCGCACCCGCGGACTGACGGCATGGCGGCGTGAAGCCACGCCGCCCGACAGTCGCCGCGCTGCGGATCGACCGCCATTCAAGCGGCGCACGGCCGGGGGACGGGGCGGCCCTCAGCGCGCGGCGGGCGGCACCGCTTTTTTTCGGGCGGCCACCGCACCGTCGATCTCCCGCAGCAGCCGCACCCCCACCAGCGTATAGCGGGTGTCCGGGCTGTTCCAGTTGCGGTACGAGCAGCGCGCATACAGCGGCCAGGTATGCCAGGAGCCGCCGCGGCGCACGCGCACATCGCCCTGCGCGGGGCCTTGCGGATCGTCGCGCGCCGACTCGGCATAGGCAGTGTCGCCGTGCCAGTCCGAAACCCATTCCCATGCATTGCCCACCATGTCGTGCAGGCCGAAGGCATTGGCGGGGTAGCTGGCCACCGGCGCGGTGAAGGCGTGGCCGTCGTGGCCCTTCAGCGCCTGGGCCTGCCAGCGGGGCCAGTAAGGCACGGCGTCCTGGTCGAACGTGTTGGCGTGGCGCACCAGGCCTTGAGGATCGTCACCGTGCGGATAGCGGGTGCGCGTGCCGGCGCGGCAGGCGTATTCCCACTCGGCTTCGGTCGGCAGGCGGTAGCGGTGGCCTTCGGTGCTGCTGAGCCAGGCCGCCAGCGCGTGCGCGTCGTGCCAGGTGATGTTGACCACAGGGTGGTCGTCGCCCTGCGCAAAGCCGGGGTTGCGCCAGGAGTAGCGCCGGTCGCGCCCCTCGAAGGCGTCGCCGCGCGCGGTGCTGGCCGGGTCGTAGCGGGGGTTGTAGCCATAGCCACCCGTGCCGTCGGCCTCGGATTCGGCGCGGTAGCCCGATGCCTCGATGAAGCGGCGGAACTGGCCCACGGTCACCTCGGTCTGGCCCAGGTAGAACGCGCGGCGGATGCGCACGGTGTGCACGGGCGCCTCGTCCGCCAGCAGGGTGAAGCGCTGGCGCTCCATGAGCGGGTAGGACGCCGCCAGGGCCTCGGGGGATTCGTCGCTGCCCATGCGAAAGCGGCCGGCCGGGATGCGCACGAAGGGCATGCCGATCGAATTGGTCCAGACCGTGGCGGCGGGCGGCTGCGCGTGCGCGAAGGTCGCAAACGCCAGCCCCAGCACCGCTGGCAAGGAAGACAGAACACGGAGCGTGCAAGGGCGCATGGCGATTCCCTGAGGGTCCCGGAGACCGGAGGGGATCAGTGTATGCGGGCGGTGGCAGTCTGCGAATGATTCAAGCCAAATTGGCTTTCACGGCATATTTCACTAGGGCATAACGCTACAAAAAAAGGAGCAAAATTCCGCCCCACCAGGGTTCGCAGTGCCTGCCGCACACGGCGCGCACAGCGCCGGGGATCACGCTGGCGTCAGGTCTTCCCGGGCTTCCTCCCTCGTGGCCTGGGCCGGTGGCACCCCAGGGCCGTGCGGCACCGTCTGCGGCGATGCAGGCGGCGGACCGCCGTGCCCGCCACCCTGCCCCTCCGTGGCGGGGGTCACGCGGTCCTGCGCCACGCGGCCCGCCTGCATGGTCACCACGCGGTCGGCCAGGTGGAAATAGCGGTCGTCGTGGGAGATGACGACCAGCAGGTGCCCCTTGGCGCGCAGCTCGGGCAGCAGCTCGGTATAGAACAGGTGGCGGAAGGTGGGGTCCTGGTCGGCCGCCCATTCGTCGAACACCAGCACCGGGCGCCCCTCCAGGTAGGCATGCACCAGCGCCAGCCGCTTGCGCTGACCGGTGGAGAGGTCGGTGGTGGTGAACACGCCGTCCTTCACCGACACCTTGTGCGCGATCTCCAGGCGCTCCAGGTACTTCTGGGCCTGCTCGGTCGAGCCCACCGACTCGCCGCCCAGCAGGTCTTCGAACAGGTAGAAATCCGAGAACACGGTGGTGAACAGCTGGCGGTAGTCGTCGCGCGTCTCGGGCACGACGGCCTCGCCGTCCCGCACGATGGTGCCGCTTTGCGGTGCATATAGCCCCAGCAGCAGCTTGATGAGGGTGGTCTTGCCGGAGCCGTTGTCTCCCACCACGAAGACGAGTTCGCCCTTGCGCAGGCGCAGGTTGATGGGGCCGAGCACGAAGGGCTCGCCGCCCTGCGGTGCATCGAAGGCATAGCGCACGTCGCGCAGTTCGATGGCATCGTCCAGGCGGGCCTCGCGCTGCTGCGCGTGCAGCGGCAGGTGCGGCTCGGGGCTGGCGAAGCGGGCCGACAGGTCCGCGATGCGCTGGAAGGCCACCTTGGCCCGGCCCACGCCGGGCAGCGCCGAGGCGATCTGGTCCATGGGCCCCTTCAGGAACAGCAGCACCAGCACGAACCCGCTGAGCACGGCCGGCTCGGGCGCGCGCAGCGCGGCCCAGCCGAGAATGAGCGCGATCAGCAGGAAGAACAGCGCCGAGCCGAACGCCGTGGCGATCACATAGGTGTTGATGGCGCGCCCATTGACGGTGCGGATGCTGTCCACCACGCGCTCGATCTGCCCGCTGAACATGCGGGCGCGGCGCTCGCGGTGCATGCGCAGCTCCTTGGCGCCTTCGCTGATGCCGCGATAGGCCTTGTGCAACTGCTCTTCGTACTCGCGCGCCTTCCAGAAGCCCGCCACGCCGCGCGACTGCGCCACCACCTGGATGGTGGCGCCGATGGCCAGCGCCACGATGAGCACGCCGAACAGCGGCAGCGACAGCACGGCCAGGTAGATCAGGCAGCCCAGCGCGATGGCCACCGCGATGAGGGTGGCCGAGAGCGCGAACACCACGTCGCTGATCATGTCCACGTCCTGCGAGAGCACGGGCATGAGCCGGTGGGTGCGGTAGCGCTCCAGCGCATCGATGGGCGCCGCGAGGATTTTCTGGGCCAGCCCCTTGCGCACCTGCGCCACCAGGCGCTGGCCCACGAAGTTGCTGGACATGTCGGACACCACCCGGCCGGCCAGGGCGCCCAGGCACAGGCAGATGAAGACCATGAGGAGCCCGCCGGCCAGCCCGCCCGGCGTGTTGAGCACCCGGTTGATGGTGGCCAGCAGCGCGACGGTGGCCGCGCCGGCGCCGATGCCGGTGATGGCGGACAGCGCGATCCACGGAAGGAAGGGCTGGAGCAGGCGCCTGATTTCGGCGGCGTTGCCACTGGGGCCATTGGGAGATGTCATGCGAAGGATCTTTCCGCCCCGGTGGCGTGCAACGCCCCGCGGCCCGGCTGGAGTGGAATGGACGACCGCAGGCACCCGTCCCGCGCACAGCGCGGCCCGGGGCCAGCCTGCGGCGGCGCTTGCGCGCCACCCACCCCCGAGACGATGGCCCGCCGCAAATGTTCATGCCGGCGTTCCCGCGCCGTGCCGGCATGCCGGGGCCGCGTCCCGCCGCGTGAACAATGCAGGGGTTGCTGCGTCTCCGTCCTATGTCCCCCGTGATGCCGATCCTGCAACCCCTGTTCCCTGGCGCGCTGGCGGCGCACGGCGACGGCCTGCAGTGCGCTGCGGTGCCGCCGCCTGGCGCCTTGCACCTGGCCGCGCTGCTGGGCACGCCCGGCGGCCTGAGCGATGTGCTGCACCGCCAGGCGCGGCACCGGGGCGCGGGCCTGCACGACCTGCGGGCCGTGGCCTCCGTGTGGACACTGGATTACCTGGACCGGCTGCTGCCACCGATGGTGGCTGCGGCCAGCGTGCTGCAGCACGCCTTCCCGGCCGGCGCACAGAACATCTGGCTGCGGCTGGATGCGCACGGCACCGTGCAGAGCTTTCACATCGTCGCCGCGGGCACCCCCATGCGGGGCACTGCCACGGCCGAGCGCTATGCGGCCCTGCTCTGGCAACACCTGGCGCCGCTGTTTGCCCGGCTGACCGAACTGACGCGGGTGGCCCCGAAGATCCTCTGGGGCAACACGGCGCGGCGCCTGGACCTCATCCTGGCGCAGGCCGTGGCACAGGTGGGCCCCGGCACGCCCGTGGCGGCCGACCGCGACTTCCTGCTGGAGCGCGCGCACTGGCCCGAGGGCAGCAATCCGATGCACGGTCCGCAGCGCGAGGTGCCGCGCGGCGAGGCGGCCGCCCCGCTGCGGCTGCACCGGCAATGCTGCCTGTACTACCTGCTGCCCGGTGAAAGCCATTGCGGCGCGTGCCCGCTGGCGCCGCAGCACCGCAGGGCGGCCGAGGCGCCGAGCGCCTGACCATGCGCGGCGCCACAGCCCACCACCACCGTCCGAGCCCGGGCATGGACGAAGGCGTGCCGCCGGTGCGACAGCGCCGTAGTGAACAGATGGCAGCGCCGTTCGTCTTCCCGACAGGGGTCGCGGGAACGGCTGCATCCAAGGATGCGCCGCGCCCGGGCAACGGCGCGCCGGCACACCCCGATCGCCGCCATCGGTTCATCCACTCTTGACTGGACTCACTTCGCTCATGCCCAAGGCAAAACTCGCATATGTCCTCTCCCTGCGCAACGCGGCGGCCGACCAGGCCGGCCGGCACGTGGCGTACAAAGGGGGCCAGCGCTACATGAAGTCTCCGCTGGAATCCCTGGCCGAGGCACTGGACCAGACGCCGCTGGGCGATGCCTATTCCCTGGAAGGCATCGTGTTCGACGACGATCCGCAATCCCCGCGAGACCAGGCCGCACTGCAGGACTACGGCTTCTCCTGCGACCCCGCGCGGCCCTGGATCTTTCCCCACGGCCTGCGCACGCAGGGCCGGCCGCTCAAGGACCTGATGCATTCGGTGCCCTCCACTTACCGCCGGCTGCCGCGCGATTCGGCGCAGCGGGTGCCGGGCAAGCAGGCGTTCGAGCGCCAGTTGCGCGAGCAGCTGGATGCGCTGCAGGCCGACATCGTGGTGCTCGACGGCCTGCTGGTGATCCTGGACGACCTGGCGCGGCCGGGCAATCCGTACTGGCGCCGCATCGCCAATATCCACCCGGGCATCACGCGGCCCGGCTCCCCATACCAGCGCCGCGGCGCCTACGCCACGCTCGATGCGCTGCACGGCGCGCGGGGGGAGAAGGTCATCGACTGGACCACGCGCGCCACCGTGCCCGTGCCGCCCGTGTCGATGACGGGCGCCTCCTTCCACTACGTGGACCAGGGCATCGACTCAGGCGAGGTGATCTTCGACGTGCTCGCCACGCCCATCGCCCCGGACGACACCATCTTGGAAATGCGCTGGAACAACTTCCAGCAAAGCCTGTTTCCCGCGCTGCACCAGGGGCTGGCGCTGCTGGCCGAAACACCCTCCCTCACCACACAGGAGTTGACATCCCATGCCTGCCATTCATGACCTCATCGGGATCGGCTTCGGCCCGTCCAACGTTGCCCTGGCCATCGCGCTGGAGGAAAAGCGCCATGCCAGCCGGCCCCTGGACGCCCTGTTCATCGAACGGCAGCCGGCCTTCGCCTGGCACCCGCACATGCTGCTGGACCAGTCGCACATGCAGATCTCGTTCCTGAAGGACCTGGCCACGCTGCGCAACCCCACCAGCCGGTTCACTTTCATCAATTACCTGCATGAGAAAGGCCGCCTGCCGGACTTCATCAACCTCAAGAGCTTCTACCCGAGCCGCCGCGAATTCAACGACTATCTGAGCTGGGCGGCAGAGCAATTCGAGGACCACTGCATCTATGGCGAGGACGTCTTCGAAGTGCTGCCCGAGCGGCAGCACACCGGTGGCGCCGCGTCGCACGCGCCGCAGGCGGCGCCCGTCTCCCACCTGCGCGTGCGCTCGCGCGACCGGGCGGGCACGGTGACCGAACGGCTGGCGCGCAACCTGGTGGTGGGCGTGGGCGGCACGGCCAACATTCCCCCCGCCTTCCAGCCCTTCAGAGCCGACCCGCGCGTCTTCCACTCCAGCACCTACCTGCAGGGCATGGCATCGCATGGTGCGGCGCGCAAGATCGCGGTGGTGGGCGCGGGGCAGAGCGCGGCAGAGATCTTCATGGACCTGCAGGGCCGGCCCGGCGCGCCGCAGGTGGATCTGATCATGCGCGCCCGATCGATCCGGCCCTCGGACGACAGCCCGTTCGTGAACGAGATCTTCAACGTGGAGTTCACCGACTACATGTACAGCCGGCCGCCGTCGGAACGCTCGGCGCTGCTGGAGGAGTTCTGGCACACCAACTATGCGGTGGCCGACATGGAACTGATCCAGCAGATCTTCAAGCTCTTCTACGAACAGAAGGTCGCAGGCGGCGAGCGGCTGCGCTTTCTGCGGCGCCAGGAGGTCGGCGCGGTGCGGGCCGATGCGGCGGGCATCCACCTGTCGCTGGCGGACCAGGACAGCGGCCAGCAGAGCACCGTGCGCTACGACGCCGTGGTGCTGGCCACGGGCTATGCGCGGGCGCAGCACAAGGACCTGCTCCAGCCCCTGGCGCCCTACCTGGGCGACCTGCAGGTCGATCGACACTACCGCGTGCAAACCCCGCCGGACTTCCAGCCGGCCATCTACCTGCAAGGGGCCTGCGAAAGCTCGCACGGCTTGAGCGACACGCTGCTGTCGGTCACGTCGGTGCGCACTGGGGAGATCGGCAACGCCCTGCTGGCCGCCACACCGGCCGCCGCGGCACGTTCCCGCGGGGCGATGGAGCCGACCCCCGCCTGAACCGGCGCGCAGGCCGAAGGCCCAGGAAGGATGAGGCGGGGAGCCCAACCATCGCCAGATCGGCCGCTCTGTGGGACCCGCCCCCGACCCGGGGATCAGGTGCCACGGCGCCCTGCACGAGCCACGCCGTCCAGTGGCCATGAAGCGGAGCAATGCAACCCCTTCATGCCCCAGGCCGCGGCGCCGGCTCCACTGCTATCGCTCAGACTCCAACGCGAAATTCCACCGATCCGTCTTTTCTACCCCTTCAGAGTCAGGGTCCTCACCCGCCAGGGCCCATACGGGGAAAAGCAGTCCTGCGATCAGGAGGGCCAGAATTCGTTTCATCAATGACTCCTTGGTTGATGGACGGGTAGTGCCTTCAAGTGGCGTTGCGCTTCGCTTTGCGACCTTCCAGACTTCCGCATTTTGCAGCCTTCAGATCGCCTGACAAAGGCTCAGTCGACCCCATGCTATGATTCAAATGCGAACTATTCGCATTGAACCCAGGCCATCGCATTCTGCAGCGCCTTCCGTGCACCGGCGGCGCGAACGGATCGGCAGCCCGCCGCGTGGCGGTGCCTGGGGTCCGATCATTGGCATTTGCGGGAAACGGCCTCATGCGCGATCTGATCCATGAACTGGTGACCCACTACGGGGACTTGCGCCGGCACCTGACGTACGAGCTCAGGGACCCGCACTATGCGGCCGACATCGCGCAATCGAGCTTCGAGCGGGTGTATGCCCAGGCCGTGGCCGCCAAGGGATCAGCGGCGCGCGAATCGGCAGCGCCGTCTTCGCTGTCCACCGTCGAATCGCCCCGCGCCCTGCTCTTCAGGGTGGCACGCAACCTGTGCATCGACGACTACCGCAAGCGCAAGGTCGCCCAGGACTGGGCCAGCCAGCACGCGGGCGACGAGCGCCACGGGGCGGTGCCATCGTCCGAGTACTTCGCCGCGCAGCGCCAGGTGCTGCGCCGGCTGGTGGACGCGATCGAGCGGCTGCCGCCCCGGCGCCGCGAGGTCTTCCTGCTGTTCAGGGCCTATGGCCACACGCGCACCGAAATCGCCGAGCGCCTGGGCATCACCGAAATGGCGGTGGCCAAGCACATGGTGCGCGCCACGGTCGATTGCTCGCGCGTGTTCGCCGAACTGCGCGCGAGCCTGATCGAACACCAGAGCCCATCCGGCCGCGCGGGCTTCGAGGCCACCCTGGCCGAAGATTTTTCCTGAGCCCCGCATGTCCCTGACCGCCGCGCCGCGCGAGCGCCTGATCGAGCACGCCATCGCACTCATCGTGCAGGCCGATGTCGCGCCCGAGCCGGCCGCGCAGGACGCGCGCGCCACGCTGGCCCAGTGGCGCCAGCGCTCGGGCGAGCACGAGGCCGCGGCGCAGGAGGCGCGCCGGCGTTGGGAGGCGATCGGCAGCGCCTCGACCGAACTGCGTGCGCATTTCAGCGACCCGGCCGCGGGCACTGCGTCGCCCAATGCCCGGCGCATGCCGCGGCGCCTGCTGCTGTCCGCCGCCGCGTTGGTGGGCACCGGGCTGCTGGCCGGACGCGGCGTGCAGTGGCTCTGGCAGCAGCCGGTGTTCACTGCCGCCTACGCCACACGCACTGCGCAGGTACTGAAGGTGTCGCTGGCCGACGGGCAGGACGGCGCCCCGGGCAGCCGGCTGGACCTGTCGCCCCGGAGCGCGATCGACGTGGCGCTGTACCGGCAGCACCGCAGCGTGCGGATGGCCCAGGGCGAGATCCGCTTCGAAGTGGCCCGCGATGTGGACCGCCCGTTCGTGGTGCTGGCCCGTGGCGCGCGCATCGAGGTGGTGGGCACCGTGTTCACGGTGCGCGACCGGGGTGGCCCCGTCACCGTGGGAGTGGAGCGCGGGCACGTGCGCGTGCAGCCGCTGACGGCCCCTTCGGGCAACGACCCGATTGCAGAAAGCGAAGCGATCGACCTGCACCCCGGGCAGTTGCTCGCCCTCCAGGACGGCCGGGCCGAGCCGGTGCGCCCCGTGGACCCGGCCCAGCTGTCGGCCTGGCGGGAAGGCTGGCTGGTGTTCAGGAACGAACCGGTGCGCGATGCACTGGCGACGGTCAACGCCTATCGAGCCCAGCCGATCACGCTGGCCGACGAAAGCGTGGGCGATCTGCGCCTGTCCAGCCGGTTCCGCGCGGGCGATTCCGCGGCCTTGCTGGCCGCGCTCCCCACGATCCTGCCCCTGACCGTGCATGTCCAGGCGGACGGCGGCGTCGAACTGCGCGCCCGCTGACACCCTGGGGCAGCGCCCCGACAAAGAAACCGGACGCGGGCTGTCTCCGTTCTGCCCGCTCGAACGTCATGGGAACAAAGCACAAGCCACGCCCGACTGCGGGCCAGTGCGCCTGGACCGCGATGGACCGCTGCCTTGTCGTTCGATTTACCTGGAGTTTCAGAAAGCCATGCATTCCTTTCCCCGTCAGTCCCTCCTGGGTGCGGCGCTCGCCGCCGCGTTCGGAACCCTTCTCGCCGGCTGGAGCCCTGCGGCCCTGGCCCAGGCACCGCAAGCCGTGGCACCGCAGGCCTTCGACGTGAAGGTGCCCGCCCAGCCGCTGGCCAGCGCGCTGGCCGAGCTGTCACGCCAGACCGGGGTGCCGGTGTTCGCGTCCGGCGACCTGGTGGGCGGGGCCGAGTCCCGCCCGGTCTCGGGCCGCCTGACGGTGGAGCAGGCCCTGCAGTCCATGCTGGCCGGCAGCGCGCTGGAAGCCGGCAGCGCCGCCGGCGGGGGCTACACCATTCGCCGCGCCAGCCGGCAGGCCGCCAGCGGCACCTTGTCCACCGTGGTGGTGAAGGCGGGCGCCGACACCGAGCGTCCCGACGGCCCGGTGAACGGCTACGTGGCCCAGCGCAGCAGAACCGCCACGAAGACGGACACCGCCCTGCTGGAGACGCCCCAGTCCATCTCGGTGATCGGGCGCACCGAGATGGATGCGCGCGGTTCGCTGGAGCTGATGGACATCGTGGCCCAGACGCCTGGCGTCTCGGTGGCAACGTACGGGCCGGACAACCGCGGCTGGGAATACATTTCGCTGCGCGGCTTTCCGGGCAACACCAGCAGCTACCGTGACGGGCTGCCGCAGACGCAGTTCGGCGTGGTCTACCGCATGACCGAGCCGTACGGGCTGGAGCGCGTGGAAGTGCTGCGCGGCCCCTCTTCGGTGCTCTTCGGCCAGGGAGATGCCGGCGGCGTCATCAACCGCGTGAGCAAGACCCCCAGCGCCGACGCCACGCGCGAGATCGAGGTGCAGTACGGCAGCTTCGACCGCAAGCAACTGGCCTTCGATGTGGGTGGCGCCCTGAGCGAAGGCAGTGACCTGAGCTTCCGCCTGGTGGGCGTGGGCCTGGACAGCAACGACCAGGACCGCTACCCGAACGGCGACCGCATCAACCGCACACACCTGTACCTCGCGCCGTCGCTGCGCTGGCAGCCGAGCGCCGCCACCTCGTTCACGCTGCTGGGCGAATTCCTCAAGGACAAATCGGGCGAAGACCCGTACTACGCCAATTTCTTCGGGCCCGACGGCACTCTGCGGCACGTGAAATACGGGGACCCGTCCTTCAGCCGCTTCCAGCAGGACCAGTCTTCACTGGGCTACCAGTTCGAGCATGCATTGAACAACGGCTGGACGGTGCGCCAGAACGCCCGGTACACCGACATCGCCCTGGAGCGCAACGCGCTGTGGGCGGATACGGTGCTGGCGGACGGGCACACCATTTCCCGCAGCACGCGCTCCTGGGACGACGGGCTCAAGCAAGGCTCCCTGGACACGCAGTTGCAGGGCTCGGTGCGCACGGGCGCGGCGCAGCACACGCTGCTCTTCGGCCTGGACTGGAACCACCTCGAAGGCACGGCACTGCGCTTTCGGGGCGTCGGCCCCAACCTGGACCTGCTCAATCCCGTGTACGGCATGGCCGTGCCGACACCACGCACACCCATGGCCGATTTCACGCAGAAGATGGACCAGATCGGCCTGTACGCACAGGACCAGATCCGCTTCGGCGACCGCTGGGTGGCCACGCTGGGCGGGCGCCAGGACCATGTGAAGACCACCACCGACAACCGTCTGAGCGCCCAGCGCACCACGCAGAGCGACGATGCCTTCAGCGGCCGCATCGGGTTGAACTACCTGCTGGGCGGCGGCTGGTCGCCCTATGCCAGCTATGCCGAATCGTTCCTGCCCACCAGTGGCGTGGACATCAACAACAACCCGTTCAAGCCGAGCCGGGGCAAGCAGGTGGAGGTGGGGATCAAGTACCAGCCCGAGGGCGGCAAGACCCTGTTCACCGCAGCGCTGTTCGACCTGCGCAAGACCAACGTGGTCACCTACGACAGCATCACGTCGGACGCCCGGCAGATCGGCAAGCAGCGCTCGCGCGGGCTGGAGCTGGAGGCCAAGACCGAGCTGATGCGCGGGCTCAGCGCCACCGCATCGTTCACGGTGCTGAATCTCAAGGTGCTGGAGAGCGCCGACACGAGCGAGTTGGGCAAGATCCCGGCCACGATCCCCAAGCAGACCGCATCGCTCTGGCTGGATTACGCGATCGGCGGCGGCTTCGGCGTGGGCGCGGGCGTGAACTACGTGGGCGAGCGACAGAACGACGAGGCGAACACCACGGCCGAGGGCGGGTTCACCTTGCTCAATGCCGCGCTGCGTTACGACCAGGGCCCCTGGCGCTTCGCACTGAACGCGACGAATCTGCTGGACCGCAAGTACAACACCATCTGCTACCACCGCGAGTGCTACATGGGGCGTGAGCGCACGCTGACGGCCACCGCCAAGTACCGCTGGTAAATCCCGGCGGCATGCAGCCGCCCCCCTGGCCTTGGGGAGCGGCGCCGTGTTTCAGACCCGCCGCGTTGGCGTTTGCATCGCGGGCCCGGTGGCCCGCATCGCCTGGCGGCAGGCCCGCAGCAGATCGCCGTGCTGGATGATCTGACGGTGGCTCGCACCGATCGATGCGCCCGTGCGCAGGCGTCCACCCAGCTGGTCCGCCAGTGCCGTCACCTCCTGCGGGGGCCGGTCCTCGCGCCACCAGACATCGGGCACTGCCTGAAGCTCTGGCAGTGGAGGCAGCTTCATGATCGCGGCATCGAGCCGACGATAGGCCATGAATTTCTCCACCATGCCCCCCTGGCCCGGATCGATGCCCAACTGCGCCACCAGCGCATTGGCAGCCTGTGTGGTGTGGTGCACCGAGTCCACGCAGGCCATGTCCGCCGTGCCGAGCACCTGCAGCACCTGGTCGATGGCGCCGGCATCCACCCAGTCCGCCAGGAAGGTGCGGGCCTCTTCGCGCCAGTCGTAAGGAACGATGCCGCCGTGCATCACGAAGCTATCCACCATGCCGAGGAACGCCACTTCGCGCCCTTCGGCTTCGAGCAGGTGTGCCATGTAGACCGCTTCGGTCGCGCCCAGCGACCAGCCAAGCAGCGCCACCGGCCCCTGCGGACAGACGTTGCGCACCAGATCCACGTGGTAGGCGGCCAGCGCCTCGATGGCGTCGATGCGCGACAGGTCGGTGCAGCACAGGCCATATACCGGGCGGTCCTTGCCCAGTTCGTCCGCCAGGGGCTGGTAGTCCAGCACGTTCCGCAACGCCGGCGCGATGCAGAACAGCGGCATCGCCGAGGTGTTCGCCCCTGCCGCCAGGCGCTGGATGGGCCGCAGCGGAGCGCTCGCGCCCGGGGCTTCTTGCAGCAACTGCGCGATGGTCTGCTTTTGCATCAGGTCCTGCAGCGAAAAGGCGTGCTCCGCCGCCAGGCTCTGGTTCATGCGGGCGAGCAGCTTCAGCGCCACGATGGAGTCGCCCCCGATTTCGAAGAAGTTGTCATGGCGCCCCACGCGCTCCAGCCCCAGCACCTGCCCCCAGATCTGCGCCAGCGCCTGCTCCACCTCCCCCCGCGGCGCCTCGTACTCCCGCGCCCTCAGGCCTTCTTGCTCCCCCGCCCCCTCCATCCCCATCTGCCCCAGCGCCTTGCGGTCCACCTTGCCGTTGCCGTTCAGCGGCAACCCCTCGGCCACCACCACCACCGCCCCCGGCACCATGTACTCCGGCAGCCCCTGCCCCAGCCTCCTCCTCAGCGCCCCCAGCTCGATCGCCTGCCCCGCCTGCGGCGACACGTACGCCACCAGCCTCGCACCGCTGTCGCGCTCCTGCACCAGCACCACCGCCTCCCTCACCTCGGGCTGCGCCAGCAACTGCGCCTCGATCTCCCCCAACTCGATCCGGAACCCCCGGATCTTCACCTGATGGTCGATGCGCCCCAGGTATTCCAGCTCCCCGCCCGCGCTCCAGCGCACCCGGTCCCCCGTGCGGTACAGCCGCTGTCCCCCCTCCGCAGCGATGAAGCGCTGCGCGGTGAGCGCCGCCTGCCCCAGGTACCCCCGCGCCAGCCCCTCGCCCGCCACGTACAGCTCGCCCGGCAGTCCGATGGGCACGGGCTGCAGCGAGCTGTCCAGCACGCGCAGCCCCAGGTCCGGGATGGCCACGCCCACGGGGCTGCGCGCCGCAGCCAGGTCGGCCCGCGTCACGGGCCGGTAGGTGACGTGCACGGTGGTCTCGGTGATCCCGTACATGTTGATGAGCCTCGGCCGGGCATCGCCCCAGTGCTCGATCCATTTCCTGAGCCGCTGCGGCTCCAGGGCCTCGCCCCCGAAGATGACCCAGCGCAGCGCCAGCCCACTCTCGTAGGCCTCTTGCTGCTCCATGAGCTGACCGAAGGCCGAGGGGGTCTGGTTGAGCACGGTGACCTGCTGCTCGCGCAGCAGCTGCACGAAGTCCTGCGGCGAGCGGCTGACCCAGTACGGCACGATGACCAGCCGCCCCCCGGTGCACAGGGCCCCGAAGATCTCCCACACGGAGAAGTCGAAGGCGTAGGAGTGAAACAGCGTCCAGGTGTCCTCGGGCCCGAAGTGGAACCACGGCTGGGTGGCATCCAGCAGCCGCGTGGCGTTGCGGTGGCTCAGCTGCGCCCCCTTGGGCCGCCCGGTGGAGCCGGAGGTGTAGATGACGTAGGCCAGCCCCTCGGGGTGCACGGCGATGCCGGGGTTACCCCCAGCCTCGCCCTGCCAATCCAGGGTGTCCAGCTCCACGGTGGGCAGGCCTTCGGCCCAGGCGAGCGATCCGCGCAAGGCGCTGTGGGTGAGCACCAGGGCCACGGCGCTGTCCTGCGCCATGTAGGCCAGGCGATCGGCTGGGTACTGCGGGTCCAGGGGCACGTAGGCCCCCCCGGCCTTGAGGATGGCGAGCATGCCAACGACCGTCTCCAGACCCCGCTCCAGCGCCAGGCCCACCCGGACCTCGGGGCCCACGCCGCGACCGATGAGGTGGTGCGCCAGTTGGTTGGCCTGGCGGTTGAGCTCTCCGTAGCTCAGCTGCCGATCGCCCAGCACCAGGGCAACGGCATCCGGCCGCGCCCGCGCATGGCGCTCTATCCGCGCGTGCAGGGAACCCTCCCCCACCGGCTCAGCCACCCTCCCTCGCTCTCCCCAACCCTGCAGCCGCTCTCTCTCACGGACATCCAACAGGTCCAGCTCTCCCAGCAGCCCATCGGGATGGTCCGCCAGGGCCTCCAGTACCCGCATAAAGCCTGCACGCAGCCGCTGTGCCGTGTCCGGGCCGAACAGGTCGGTGTTGTATTCGAGCCGGGCATGGATCTGACCGGCATCCAGAACCGCGTTGAGCGACAGGTCCACCTTGGCGCCGGCCGGGCCGGCATCGATGAACTCCGCGCGCGCTCCGTGCAAGTCCAGCACCAGCGAAGGGTCGGCCACCTGCCAGCTGAACATCACCTGGAACAGCGGGTTGCGTCCGCCTTCCCGGGCCGCTTTGCGGCTGGCCAGCAAGGCTTCGAGTGGCAGATCGGCATGCTCCAGCGCGGCCAGGGCATCGGCCCGGACCTGGCGACAAATCTGGCGCAGCGTCTGCTGCGGCGACAGCCGGGCGCGGAAAACCTGCGTGTTGACGAAAAAGCCCAGCAGATCGCGGAGCGATTCGCGGTGCCGCCCGGCATTGGGCACGCCCACCCCGAAATCGGTCTGCCCGCTGTAGCGGCACAGCAGCATCTGCCAGGCGGCCAACAACACCATGAAGGGGGTGCAACGCTCGGCGCGGCACAGCCTCAGGAGGCGCTCGCACAGCGCCGGTTCCAGCGTGAAGTTCAGCGATTCGCCGCGAAAGCTCTGCCCCTCCGACCGGATCCCATCCAGGGGCAGTTCCAGCGCCGGAACGTGCGGGCCCAGATGGGCGTTCCAGTGGTCCAGCTGGCGCGCAAAACCGCCGCTGTCCAGCTGTGCCCGCTGCCAGACGGCGAAGTCCCCATACTGCAGGCGCAGCGCTGGCAGGTGCACCGGGCCCGGGCTTCGCAGGGCTTGCCCATAGGCCATTCCCAAGTCGCGCGCAAGGATGGGATTGGAGGCCGCGTCCGTCACGATGTGGTGCAGGCAGACACCGAGCAGATGCCGTTGATCGCCCAGTTTCACGAGGCGCGCCACCAGCGCGGGCGCACGACCCAATTCGAAAACATGCGATGCCAGTCCACTGACCAGCTCGGCCACGACGGCGTCGGCCGGCTCGGCCGCACGGTCGGCCGCATCAATGCACTCGAGTTGGAACGGCACCTGCGGCCGCACCGTCTGCCAAGGCACGCCGTCCCGTTCGATGAAGGCCGTGCGCAGGATCGCATGCCTGGCCAGCACGGCCTGGAAGGCGCGCTCCAGGGCGTCGGCATCGAGCGGGCCGTCGATTTTCAGCACCCGGGGCAGGTTGTACGCCGTCATGCCGGGCACGAGGCACTGGAGAAACCACAGTTGCTCCTGCGCGTACGACAGGGGAATGTCGTCGCCCGCGCGAGTGCACGGAACGATGTCGCCATCCTCCACGTCCTGCAAAGGCAGGATGCGAAGCGCCTGCGGGACGGCGGCGCGGGACGGGGCAGCGGTTGCGATGGAATCCATGGTGTCTTCGGTTTTCAGGCGGTGGGGACTCATGCGTGAACCGTCGCGGGTGCTTCGGCCCCTTCGCCGCGGCGCGGCTCGGCCTGCGGGGCCGCGGCAACTGCCGCGCGCTGCGCCTGGGCCCGCTGCTCCAGCTGAGCGGCCTGGTCGCCTTCGCCCTGCCGCAGTGCCGCCGCCAGCGCCGAGATGCTGGGGTGGTCGAACACCAGGCCCGGTGCCACCTCCAGCTGCAGCAGCTTGCGGATGCGCGCCACCAGCTTGATCACGAGCAGCGAATGCGCACCCAGGTCGAAGAAATCGTCGTCCACGCCGATGGCATCTCTTTGCAAAAGCTGGGCCATGGCGTCGGCCAGCAAATGCTCCAGGGCATCGCGCGGCGGCCGGGACGGGGTGCCGCCGCCTCCACTGGCGGCCAGGGCCTCCAGCGCAACCCGATCGATCTTGCCGTTGGGAAGCCGGGGAAACTGGGCCAGGACCACGCAGCGCGCGGGAACCATGGCCGAAGGCAAGCGGGCGGCCACATGGTCCCGCAAGGCGGCCGCCATGGCCAGCGCCGCAGGGCCGCTGGCCACGGCGCATGCCACCAGTTCCGGCGCACCGCCATCGCCCGGCCGCGCGAACACCGTGGCCTGTGCCACGTTCGGGTGCGACAGCAACGCGGCCTCCACCTCGGCGGGCTCAACGCGAAAGCCCCGGATCTTGATCTGGTGGTCGGCACGCCCCGCCAGCCGGATGCCACCGCCGGGCAGTCGCCAGGCCAGGTCGCCGGTGCGGTACAGGCGCTCGCCCGGATTGAAGGGGTCGTCGATGAACGCGTCGCTGCCCGCCTCGCGGTGCAGGTAACCGCGGCACAGCTGCGCGCCCCCGATGAAGAGCATTCCCCGCCCCCCCTGCGGAACCATCTGCAGGTGTTCGTCGAGCACATGGACGCGGTTGTTGGCCAGCACGCGGGTGAGCGGCAAGGTGCCTCCACCTGGCGTAGCGCCGGATCCATGGGCATGCACCATCACGCCCACGGTGGCCTCGGTCGGGCCGTAGTGGTTGTAGATGCGGCAGTGTGGTGCCAGGCGCGCGATGCGCTCCAGCAGGGCGCTGGGCGTGGCCTCTCCGCCGAGCACCAACGTGCGCGGCAGCACCGGCGCTTCGTGCTCGAGCAGCGCTTCCAGGTGCGACGGGACCATCTTGATCGCATCGATCTGGCGCTGCGCCATGAAGGCCGCGAACGCCTGCGCATCTTCGACCTCGTTTTGCTCGGCAATGACCAGGCAGGCGCCGTTGAACAGCGCTCCGAACAAAGCGGTGTTGCCCAGGTCCGCCACCACCGAGCTGGTCAGCGCCCAGCGCCGGCACCGCCCCAGGTCCATCGCCTGAGTGGCACTGGCCACGTAATTGAGCAACTGCGCTTGCCCGATCACCACGCCTTTGGGCTGCCCGGTCGATCCGGAGGTGTAGAGCACGTAGGCGAGATCGGCCATTTGCGGCGCGCGTTGCCAACCTGTTTCGGAGGGCACCGCGCTTTGCAGATCGGTCAGATGGATGTCGCGCCAGGATGATGGGACTGGCGTGGGCGACTCCACACCCAACTCCGTTGCGCGAAGGACGTACGCTGGCCGGGCATGCGCCAGCACGGCTTCGCGACGCGCGGCCGGCCACTCGGGCTCCAGGGGCAGGTAACCCGCACCCACGCGCCAAGCCGCGAGCATGGCGACCACCAGATCGAGCGACCGGGGCAGCTCGATGGCGAGCACTCCGCCCGCAGTCAGCCCGTGGACGTGCAGGGCTTGCGCCATGCGGTCCACGCGTGATTGAAGCTCACGGTAGTTCAGGCGCTCCGCACCCGCCTCGATGGCTGGGGCATCCGGCGTCAGTGTGGCCCAGCGTGCGATGTGCTCGCCCACCGTGAGCGGCCCGGCATCCAGCAACGCATCGTTCAGCGACATCAGAAGCGCGCGCTCCTGCGAACCTACCAGGGGAAGGCGGGCCACCGGCCTTTGGGGTTGTGCCACCGCCGCGGCGAGCAGCGTGGTGAATTGCATCAGCAGTGCCTGAGCGGCAGCCTCGCTGCAGCGGCCTTCCGCGGCGTGGATTGCCAGCGAGCCAGGCACCCCGGCGGACCATTGCGCATCCAGCACCAATTCGAAGCAAGGCAAGGGCGCAGGCAAGGCCTCGACCTGCCAGACAGTGCCCTCCACCGCATGCCGGGCGGGCGCGTGGCGGGCCAGGAATCCCCAGCGCGCAAGCCCTGGCAGCGCAGGTGCGTCGATGGGGCAGAACTCCTGGGCCTGCGCATGCGCATCGAGCGTCGCACTCAACCGGCGGAGCCAATCCCCAAACCCTTCGGTGGGGGCAATGTCCACCACCACTGGCAACACCTTGCTGAACGAGCCCACGCTGCCTTGCATGACGTCGTAGTCGTCCCGGCAATCGTTCTGCCATCCGACCACGAACCGGCGCTCCTCAGCCAACCGCGAGAGCAGCAGCCACCACACGGCCTGCAGCAGCGCGTGCACCTGTGTTCCTGCCGAATCGGCCGCAGCTTGGACCTGGGCCGCGAGCACCGGTTCGACCGCCTGCGCATGCCGCAGCGCCAGGCGCCTCCCTGACGCGGCCGCTGGGCCATCCATCAAGGCATCCAGACGCGGCGGTGGCAAGGCATCGCTGCCTTCCACGTGATTGCGCCAATAGGTTTGCCCCTGCCGGGCATCGTCGCCCTCCTGCAGGTCCTGCCGCCATTCCACGAACTGAGCATATTGGAAGGGCTCGTCACCCCCGTGCGGGGAGTCGCCACCATAGGCACGCACGACCTGATCGAGCAACGCCACCAGGCTGCCCTGGTCCGCGGCCAGCGCGTTCGCGGCGATCACGAGCCTGTGTTGCGCGTGCGCCGTCCGCGCCAGTCCCACGCGCAGCACCGCCGCACGCGACGGGTCCAGCGGAAGGGCGGACACCCCTTGCCACCAGTCTTCCAGGGCGGTGACGGATGCAGGCGCGGCGCTCTCGGCGGCCGGCGCGCGCAGGTCACCGGCGTGCCAGTCCAGCGCAGGCAGCGATTCCAATGGCTGCTGCCGCAGCCCGCGATACCCCGGCACGGCCCGCAGTGCCGTGGACAGGGCGCCGTGCGAACGCAGGGCAGACTCCACGGCGGCGCGCAGCCGCTGCGGATCCAGGGGGCCTTCGATGCAGGTCCGGATCTCCAGGGTCAGCGACGCTGCTCCAGGGTCCTCGTCAGCCATCGACAGCATGGCTCGCTGCTCAGGGCTGAGCGTGAAGGTGGTTTCAGCGAGATCAGTGAGGGTGGACATCATTTCAACCAGGGATCGGAGAAGGAACGGACGCGGCGGCAGACAGCACCTGCGCGCTTTCGGGCGGCACCGCCTGCAGCGCGGCGCGGTCGTACATGGCCCCCATGGCGACCACGATCTTTCTGGGGCCTTCGTAGGGGTCCCGGGCATGGGCGGCCAGCATGTTGTCCAGCATCACCACATCGCCCTGGCGCCAGTCGAAGCGCACCGCGCACGCCTCGTAGGCCTCGCCCACCAGCGCCATGGTCTCGTCGCTGATCGGAGAGCCATCGCCGTAGCAGACATGCCGCGGCATCCGCTCCATTCCGACCATGGCGAGCAGGTCTTGCCGCACTTCGGGCTCCAGGCAGCTCACGTGGTGCAGCTGAACCTGGTTGAAGAACACCCGCTCGCCGGTGATCGGGTGGACCATCACCGCAGGGCACCGCGTGCGGGTCTGCAGCGTGTCGCCATCCAGCCAGCGCCACTCGATTCCAGCAGCCGCCAGGCGGCTCTCCACCGCATCCCGGCGATCGGTTTTGTAGAAGTCCTGCCAGCTCACATCCAGGCCGGGCGTGAAGGTACGCAGATACAGCAGCTCCTTGCGCTCGAACTCGTCTACCAGGTCCGCCGGCAGGCGGCGCAGCATCTCCCGGCAATCGACGATGGGTGTCGCGCCGCCCACCGGCGACGGCAGTTCGCAGAAGAACCACTGCTTGCGGGGCCAGCGATCCAGGTGCGAGCTTTCGTTATGGAACAGGATCATCTGGCGCTCCGGGTACGGCGTGGAGCGATAGGTGTTGCGCCCCCCCTCCTTCTTGGGCAGGTCACCGTAGCTCCCGTACAGCTCGGGCTCGATGGTCTCGGCGAACGCTTCGAAATCCTGCGGGCTCTTCAATCCCAGGTTGCGCAGCAGCAGGCCGCCGTGCTTGCGCAGCATGGACTCGATGAAGCCGCGCTGCTCACGGGCCCACGCGACCGGATCGAGGTCGTTGCCCGTGGCCTCGATCACCAACGGAAACTCCCGCTGCGCCGAGAGAAAGGACATGCGCACGGGAGAGCGTGCCGCGGCCTCTGCGGCAGGGCGGCCCTTGACGGTGAGTTTCTTGAGTTTTTCCAGCTTGCTCGGCGCAAACGACGAAGACAGCATCATTGAAGGCTCCTGAAAGAGAGGAAGGGCAAAGCGCTCGAGCGGCGCGTCGGGCGTGGCGACCACCTGCTGCAGCAGGCTGACCCAGGCATCGCTGGCGCGCACGATGGTTTCGTGCCGGTACAGGCGCGTGGCGTAGACCCATTCGATACCCAGGCCCTGCGCGTCCTCGACCACGAAGACCCCCAGGTCGAACTTGGACGTGGAGACCGGCTGCGTCGCCACTTCGATGGCCAGGTCCGGCAATTCGAAGCGGCTTTGCGGCAGGTTCTGCAGCACGAACAGCACCTGCACCAGCGGGTTGTGCTGGCGCGTGCGAGGCAGCCCGGTCAACTCCACGATCTGGTCCAGGGGCATGTCCTGGTGTTCGAAGGCGCTCAAGGTGCTGTCCTTGGTCCGCGCCAGCCATTGCAGGAAGGTCAACCCGGGTTCCATGCGCGAGCGCAGCGGCAGCACGTTGACGAAAAAGCCGATGAGGCCTTCGAGATCGGGGTGGTTGCGCCCCGCGACGTCGGTGCCGATCACCAGATCGTCCGCGCCTGTCTGGCGGTGCATCTGCCACTCGAAAGCCGCCAGCAGCACGGTGAAAAGCGTCGTCCGCTCCCTTCTCGCCAGGGCCCCCAGTGCCTCGGCACATTCCCGGGGGATGCGCAAGCGCACCGAACGGCCCTCGGTCGACGCAACGGCTGGACGTTCGTGGTCCGGTCGGGGCGAGGACAGGGCCGGCGCCCCAGCCAGATAGGCGCGCCAGAAGGCTGGCGTGTCGGTGCGCGCTGGCGCCAGCCGGCGGCGGTGCCAGTCGGCATAGTCGGCGTACTGGAGTGCGAGCGGCGGCAGCGGCGAGGGACGATGGTCCTTCAACGCAGCGTAGAGGGCCACGAACTCTTTCACGAAAACAGTTTCCGACCAGCCGTCGAACGCGATGTGGTGCACGCAGAGGAGCAGCATGTGCCGATCGCTGCCCAGCCGCAGCAGGGCGGCCGAAAACACCGGTCCGGACGACAGGTCGAACGGCGCCTTGGCGTGGGCGGACAGCGCTGCCTGCACGGCGAGGCTTTGCGCCGCGGCGTCGAGGCCCGAAAGATCCTGCATCGGCACGGGCAACGGGCTGGCCGGCAGGATGTATGCGACCGGCTCGCCTTCGTCGTCCTGGCCGTAGCGGGTTCGCAGCACTTCGTGGCGCGCCACGATCGTGTCCAGCGCACCCTGCAGCGCATGGACGTGCAGCGCGCCAGTGAGCGTCAACGCGGCGCTCACGTTGTAAGCGGTGCTTTTCACCGAGGCACCGGGCAATTGGTCCACGAGCCACAGGCGCTGCTGCGCCGGCGACAGCGGCATGTGCGCCCGGCGCTCCACCGGTACCAGGGCCGGCCCGCCTGCCATGGCAAGCCCGCCGTGAAGCGCCATGCGAATGTCGCTGGCCATGGCGTGCAGCACGGGTTCTTCGAAGATGCGGCGCAAGGCCAGGTCCACGCCATAGGCCTGCCGCACCCGCGAGGCGAGCTGCGCTGCCAGCAGCGAATGGCCACCGAGTTCGAAGAAGTGATCGCGCCGACCCACGGGCACCCCACCCAGCAGTTCGGACCACATGGCGGCCAGGGCCTGCTCTTCGGCCCCGTGCGGAGGTTCGAAATTCCGTGCAGGCGCCACGCCAGGGTCCGGAAGCGCCTTGCGATCCACCTTGCCGTTGGTGTTGAGCGGCAGCGCTGGAAGCGCCATCACCATGGCAGGCACCATGTAGCTGGGCAGGGTGGCCGCCAACCGCGCCACCAGTTGCTCTGCCAGCGGGACCGGCTCATCCCCCTGCCCGGCGTGCACCACCACATAGCCCAGCAGCGTGGCGCCCGTGGCGCCCTCCCTGGCCACCACCACGGCTTCGCGCACTTCGGGTTGCGCGAGCAATTGCGCCTCGATTTCGCCCAGCTCGATCCGGTAGCCCCGGATCTTCACCTGATGGTCGATGCGCCCCAGGTATTCCAACTGCCCGTCAGCGCCCCAGCGTGCCAGATCGCCCGTGCGGTACAGGCGTTCGCCGCCAGGGCCTGCGATGAAGCGTTCGGCCGTCAGACCCGCCCGACCCTGGTAGCCACGCGCCAGACCGACCCCGCTCAGGAAAAGCTCCCCGGGCACGCCGGCGGGTGCCGGATTCAAGGCGCCGTCCAGCACGTGCAGCCCGGTCGCCGCAATCGCCTGGCCCAGCCGGGGCGGTCCTTCGACGCGGCCCGCGGTGGACCAGATGGTCGTTTCCGTGGGGCCGTACATGTTCCACAGCTCCAGCCCCAGGCCTTGCAGCGCGAGCGCCAGATCCGGCTGCAGGGCCTCACCGCCGCACAGGCCGCGAATACGGCGCGCCGCCATGGGCCTCCAGCCGCTCGTCAGCAAAAAGCGCCACCCCGCAGGCGTGGCCTGGAATGCCGTGGCGCCGCAGTCCTCGATCAACCGGGCCAGCGCCGAGGCGTCGCGCGTGACTTCGCGGGAGGCCAGCACGAGCCGCGCGCCGGTGACGAGCGGCAGATACACCTCCAGCGCGGCGATGTCGAAGGACAGCGAGGTGGCCGCCACCAGCACATCATCCGCGCCCAGTCCGGGTTGCTCCTGCATGCTGCGCAGGAAATGGCCCAGGGCTTCGTGCCGCACCATCACGCCCTTGGGCAGACCGGTGGAACCGGAGGTGTAGATGGCATAGGCCAGGTGATCGCCATGCAGCGGAACCTGGGGATCTCGCTCGGATTCGCCCGCCAGCTCGGCGGAGTCGTAGTCCAGCACCGACAACGTCTCCGCATGCGGTAGCCGGGCGCGCACCTGCGGCTGGGTAAGGAGCCAACCCATGCCGCTGTCCGCCACCATGTGGGCCAGCCGCTGGGCCGGCAGTTGCGGATCGAGCGGGACATAGGCACCGCCGGCTTTCAGCACCGCCAGCAGCGAGACGACCATGGCCGCGGACCGCTCCATGGCGATGCCGACCCGGCTGTCGGGGCGCACCCCATGGCGAATCAGGCGGTGCGCCATCTGGTTGGCCCGCCGGTTCAACGCCTCGTAGCTCAGTTGCTCATCGCCCGTCACCAGCGCGATGGCTTGGGGCCGGGATTGCACCTGCTGTTCGAACAAGCGGTGCACTGGCACGAAGGGGACGTAGCGTCGGGCATTCGTTCCCCACCGCATCAACTGCTGGCGTTCCGCCTCGCCCTGCACCTTCAGTTCACAGACCCGGGTGCCGGGCTCGGTGGCGAGCGCGCCGACCAGGCCTTCCAGGGCCGCCCTCATCCAGCTGCACAGGCGCTGCGCATCGACCCGCCGGTCCACCTTGGCCGTGAGCGTGAAGCCTGTGCCCTGGTCGTCCACGGCCAGCTCCAGCGGGTAGTTGGTGCGCTCTTCGCTGCCAAGCCACTCCATGCCGTCCCAGATCGGGCTCTGAGGCCCCTCAGCGGGCGGGCTGTAGCGGTAGTTGAGCAATGCCGAGAACAGCGGGGTGTTGCCCTGGAGTGCGCTGCAGCGCTGCGCCAGCGCCAGACTGGCATGCTCGTGGTGCAGCAGATCGCTCAGTGCACGGTGCGTTGCTTCCACGCAGGCACCGACGGCCTGCGCACCGAGCCTTACGCGCAAGGGCAGCGTGTTGATGAAAAGACCCAGGGCGCGATCCGCGCCGGTTCCGCCCTGCATGCGGCCGAACAGCACGGTGCCGAAAACGACGTCGTCCTTGCCCGTGGCTTGTGCCAGCACCATGGCCCAGGCCAGATGGAACAGCGTCGCCGCACTCACGCCGTGCCGCTGAGCCTGTGCCCGCACCTGGGAGGCCAGGCCCGCCTCCAACAAAAGGCCGGCCTGCGCGAGTTGCGTTCCATCGCCCTGCACATCGTGCAGCCCGAACGGTGCGGTGGGCTCATCCACATCGCTCAGCATGGAGCGAAAGAACGCCTCGTGGTCGGCCTGGCCGTTGGCGCGCCGGGCCTGCGCCACGAACTGCCGGAACGGCACGCACGGGCCCAACTCCTGCGCCCGGCCCTGCTGGATCAGCGCGATCTCCTGGATGATCAGTTCCAGCGTGGTGTGGTCCAGCACCAGGTGGTGGCTGGGCAATTGCAGCAGCCAGCGGCCGACAGAGGCATCGTGCGCGGCCACCGCGTGGATCATGGGTGCGCGGCGCACGTCGATCCGGTGACGCGCGGGGTCCACCAGCGCGGCCAACCGTTCGGCGACGGCCATCTGAGGCACCGCCGTATCGTCGGCGTTGCGGTCCGCCTCCATCCATTGCAATTGCAGGGGCGCATGGCGATAGACCACCTGCACCGGCTCGGGCAGGCCGTCCCACAGCACGGCCGTGCGGAGAATGTCGTGGCGCTCGATGACCTGGTTGAAGCTGGCGATGAAGCGCTCCAGCCGCTCCTGGCTGTCGAAACCGAGCGCATGCAGCGTGATGTATGCGTCGCCTTCGCGCTGCAGGCGGTGGTGGAACAGCATGCCGTCCTGCAGCGGCGCCAGGGGATAGATGTCCTGGATGTTGCTCGCACCGCCCGGCACCTGCGCAACGATCTGCTGAATGTGTGCGGGCTCCAGCGCGATGAGGGGCAGCATCTCCGGGTGGATTGCCGAGGCGCCGGGCGGAATCCCGTTGGGCGGCACCGATACTTCCGCAGGGGCCGGCTCCTGCACAAGGGCCTGGGCAAAATCCGCCAGCTCCGGGTGCTGAAACAGCGTGCGTACCTGGACCGGCCAGCCCTTTTGGCGCACCTGGTCAAGAAGGCGCAGCGCCACCAGGGAGTGTCCCCCGATTTCGAAGAAGTTGTCATGGCGCCCCACGCGCTCCAGCCCCAGCACCTGCCCCCAGATCTGCGCCAGCGCCTGCTCCACCTCCCCCCGCGGCGCCTCGTACTCCCGCGCCCTCAGGCCTTCTTGCTCCCCCGCCCCCTCCATCCCCATCTGCCCCAGCGCCTTGCGGTCCACCTTGCCGTTGCCGTTCAGCGGCAACCCCTCGGCCACCACCACCACCGCCCCCGGCACCATGTACTCCGGCAGCCCCTGCCCCAGCCTCCTCCTCAGCGCCCCCAGCTCGATCGCCTGCCCCGCCTGCGGCGACACGTACGCCACCAGCCTCGCACCGCTGTCGCGCTCCTGCACCAGCACCACCGCCTCCCTCACCTCGGGCTGCGCCAGCAACTGCGCCTCGATCTCCCCCAACTCGATCCGGAACCCCCGGATCTTCACCTGATGGTCGATGCGCCCCAGGTATTCCAGCTCCCCGCCCGCGCTCCAGCGCACCCGGTCCCCCGTGCGGTACAGCCGCTGTCCCCCCTCCGCAGCGATGAAGCGCTGCGCGGTGAGCGCCGCCTGCCCCAGGTACCCCCGCGCCAGCCCCTCGCCCGCCACGTACAGCTCGCCCGGCAGTCCGATGGGCACGGGCTGCAGCGAGCTGTCCAGCACGCGCAGCCCCAGGTCCGGGATGGCCACGCCCACGGGGCTGCGCGCCGCAGCCAGGTCGGCCCGCGTCACGGGCCGGTAGGTGACGTGCACGGTGGTCTCGGTGATCCCGTACATGTTGATGAGCCTCGGCCGGGCATCGCCCCAGTGCTCGATCCATTTCCTGAGCCGCTGCGGCTCCAGGGCCTCGCCCCCGAAGATGACCCAGCGCAGCGCCAGCCCACTCTCGTAGGCCTCTTGCTGCTCCATGAGCTGACCGAAGGCCGAGGGGGTCTGGTTGAGCACGGTGACCTGCTGCTCGCGCAGCAGCTGCACGAAGTCCTGCGGCGAGCGGCTGACCCAGTACGGCACGATGACCAGCCGCCCCCCGGTGCACAGGGCCCCGAAGATCTCCCACACGGAGAAGTCGAAGGCGTAGGAGTGAAACAGCGTCCAGGTGTCCTCGGGCCCGAAGTGGAACCACGGCTGGGTGGCATCCAGCAGCCGCGTGGCGTTGCGGTGGCTCAGCTGCGCCCCCTTGGGCCGCCCGGTGGAGCCGGAGGTGTAGATGACGTAGGCCAGCCCCTCGGGGTGCACGGCGATGCCGGGGTTACCCCCAGCCTCGCCCTGCCAATCCAGGGTGTCCAGCTCCACGGTGGGCAGGCCTTCGGCCCAGGCGAGCGATCCGCGCAAGGCGCTGTGGGTGAGCACCAGGGCCACGGCGCTGTCCTGCGCCATGTAGGCCAGGCGATCGGCTGGGTACTGCGGGTCCAGGGGCACGTAGGCCCCCCCGGCCTTGAGGATGGCGAGCATGCCAACGACCGTCTCCAGGCCCCGCTCCAGCGCCAGGCCCACCCGGACCTCGGGGCCCACGCCGCGACCGATGAGGTGGTGCGCCAGTTGGTTGGCCTGGCGGTTGAGCTCTCCGTAGCTCAGCTGCCGATCACCCAGCACCAGGGCAACGGCATCCGGCCGCGCCCGCGCATGGCGCTCGATCCGCGCGTGCAGGGAACCCTCCCCCACCGGCTCAGCCACCCTCCCTCGCGCTCCCCAACCCTGCAGCCGCTCTCTCTCACGGACATCCAACAGGTCCAGCTCTCCTACCGCCTGCTCAGGCCGTTGTGTCAGCGCCCGCAGCACCGCCTGGTACTGGCGGGCCATGCGCTCGATGGTCTCCGGATCAAACAACTCGGATGCGTAATGAAACGCAGCGTGAATCCGGCCATCGGCATGCTCGCGAATGTCCAGCGTCAATTCGAACTGCGCTGCCTGCCCACCGATGTCGTAGGCCTGCAGCGAGAGGCCCGGCAACTGGGTGAGTGCATCGAAATCGCCGCGCTGGTGGTTGAACATCACCTGGAACAGCGGAGGATGGTCCAGGCTGCGGTCGACGCCCAGCGCCTGAACCAGTTGCTCGAAGGGCAAATCCTGGTGCAACTGGGCACCCAGCGCAGCCTCTTGCACGCGGGCCAGTACGGACTGCAGGGTCGCGCGGTCATCCACCACCGCACGCATCACCAGGGTGTTCACGAAGAAGCCGACGATGCCTTCCGTCTCCACACGGTGGCGATTGGCCAGGGGCACGCCCACTCGGATGTCGTCCTGCCCCGTCCACCGCTGCAGCAGGATCTGCCAGGCGGCCAGCAGCACCATGAACGGCGTCCCACCGCAGGCCTGGGCACAGCGCTGCACCCCCAGCGCCAGATCCGGTGCCAACTCGATGCGGTGCCGCGCCGAGCGGTAGCGGCCATCGGCCCGCCGTGCATGGTCGGCCGGCAGTTGCAGCACGGGCTGATCGCCTCCGAGCTGCTGGGTCCAATAGGCCAGTTGCCGCTCCATTTCACCGGCTTCCAGCCATTGCTTTTGCCAGGCGGCGTAATCCGCGTACTGGATGGGCAAAGGCGCCAAGCTGACGGGGTCGCCCGACACCTGGGCACGGTACTGCGCGACGAACTCGTCCACGATCACCTGCAGCGAAGCGCCGTCGGACACGATGTGGTGCATCCCCACCACCATCACATGCTCGTCCTGTGCCAAGCGGATCAGTGCCGCACGCAACAGCGGCCCCGCGGTGAGATCGAAAGGCGCATTGCAAAGGCGCTGAGCTTCGGCGAGCGCAGCGGCTTCCCTCGTCGCCACTGGTTGCGGCGTCAGATCCACCACCCGCCAGTCCAGCGGCATCGCGGTGCCGACCACCTGCTCGACCTCGCCCTGCGTGCCGGTGCGAAAGACTGTTCTCAGCGCCTCCTGGCGCTCCATCAATGCGGCCAAGCTGCCGCGCACCGCGGCCTCGTCCAACGCGCCGCGCAGCCGCAATGCCGCGCTGATGTGATACGCCGTGCTCTGCGGGTCCATCTGCCAGAGGAACCACTGGCGAAGCTGGGCATACGACAGTGGCGAACGCTCCTGCCATGCGGCATCGCGCGGCAGGATCGGGAACTGGCGGGGACTCAGGCCCTCGGCGCGGATTTTCTGGTAGACAACGCGGCGTTGTTCAGCCGTCAATCGGGAAAAGCGCTCCGCGATGCGGCGGGTGGCAACGGCTTCCATCAAAGGGTCTCCATGCTGTCAATCAATGCGTCGATGTCCGACAGGGCCTGCGCCGCAGGGCGTTGGCCCTGTGCTGGCACGAGCAAGGCAGCCATGTCCCGCAGCACCGGGGACTGAAAGACCTGGCGGATCGTGAGTTCGGTGTGCAATCGGTCCTGCACGCGGGCGACCAGCCTGGTGGACAGCAGCGAGTGACCACCCAGCTCGAAGAAATGGTCATTGCGCCCTACGCGCTCCACCCCCAGCACCTCGGCCCAGATCTGCGCCAGCGCCCCTTCGATCTCCCCCTGCGGCGCCTCGTACTCCGACCCCCCTCCGAACTGCGCCTTCGGCAGTGCCTTGCGGTCCACCTTGCCGTTGGCATTCAGCGGCAGCCCCGGCTGCACCACCACCGCCCCCGGCACCATGTAGTCCGGCAACGCCTTGCCCAACCTCTCGCGCAGCCAGGCCGCATCGATCCCGGCCCCTTCGTCCTGCGCTTGCAATTGCTGGCGCTCGCCATGCAGCGCCACGTGCGCCACCAGCCGGCCCTGCTGCTCCACCACCACCGCCTCCTTCACTTCGGGCTGCGCCAGCAACTGCGCCTCGATCTCCCCCAGCTCGATCCGAAGCCCCCGGATCTTCACCTGGTGGTCCAGCCTCCCCAGGTACTCCAGCTGCCCCTGCGCGTTCCAGCGCACCAGGTCTCCCGTTCGGTACAGCCTCTGGCCGCCCTCCCCCGCCACGAACCGCTCGGCCGTCAGGCCCGGCCGCCCCAGGTAGCCCCGCGCCAGGCTGATGCCTCCCAGGTACAGCTCTCCCGCCACGCCCTGCGGCACCGGGTTCAACTGCCCATCCAGCACCCACGCCTGCGTGGCCGAGATGGGCCGCCCGATCGGCACCTGCGTGCCTCCGTCTTCACGGCACTGCCACTGCGTGACATCGATCGCCGCTTCGGTCGGTCCGTACAGGTTGTACAGGGCGGCTCGCGGCCACCGCCGCAACGCGGCGTTCTGCGTTGACGCAGGCAAAGCCTCTCCGCTGCAGACGATGCGCCGCAGGCTGGTACATGCTGCAGCGGTGCCGTCGTGGGCCAGGAAGGCCTGCAGCATGGAGGGCACGAAATGCACCGTGCTCACGGCGTGGCGCTGGATCAATGCGGCCAGCCGGGCCGGCTCCCGGTGGTCGCCCGGACCTGCCACCACCAGCCTCGCGCCCTGCATCAGGGGCCAGAAGAACTCCCACACCGATACATCGAAGCCGAACGGGGTTTTCTGCAGTACGGTGTCGCTCGCATCCAGCGCATAGGCCTGCTGCATCCAGGCCAACCGGTTGTGCAGGGCGGCATGCCGGTTGGCCGCGCCCTTGGGCCGCCCGGTGGAGCCGGAGGTGTAGATGACGTACGCCAGGTTCTCGCCGTGCAGCGCCACCTGCGGGTCGTGTTCGGGCTCTTCGGTCAGCCGCACCGTGTCCAGTTCCAGCACCTGCAAGCCCGCCGTCTCGGGCACCTTGCCACCATGCTGGTGCTGTGTGAGCAGCAGGCCGATGCCGCTGTCCTGCACCATGTAGGCCAGCCGCTCCGACGGGTACTCCGGGTCCAGCGGCACATACGCCCCCCCGGCCTTCAGGATGCCCAGCAAGCCCACCACCATCTCGGTGCTGCGCTCCACCAAAATGCCCACCCGCGTCTCGGGCCGCACCCCCAGCTTCACCAGCCGGTGCGCCAGTTGGTTGGCGCGGGCGTTGAGCTGGCCGTAGCTCAGCGCCTCCTGGCCGAACACCAACGCAGGGGCATCGGGCTGCGCCGCCGCATGGCGCTCAAACAGTTCGTGCACCGCCACCGGCGTGCCGTGGCCCTGGCGGTTGTCGCCCCACGCCGCCAGCCGATCGCGCTCCGCCGCGCCCAGCAATGGCACCTCGCCCACCGCCTGCCCGGGACGTTCCGCCAGCGCCTGCAAGAGCGCCATGTAGTGCTCCCCCATCCGCTCCATCGTCCCAGAATCGAACAGCTCCGAGGCATAGATGAACTGGGCGCACACCTGTCCATCCGCTTCCTCCGTGGTGCTGAGCGTCAACTCGAATTGCGCCGCACCATCCGGCAAAGGCTGGTTCTTGAGTACCAGGTCCGGCAGATCCCGCAAGGAGGACAGGCCATTGCGCTGGTGATTGAAAAGCACTTGGAACAGGGGGCTGACGCCGAGGCTGCGATCAGGCTGCAAGGCTTCCACCAATTGCTCGAAGGGCAGATCCTGGTGCGCCTGCGCACCCTGTGCCGCCTGCCTGGCGGCGGCCAGCACTTCGCCAAGCGGCGTGCGACCGTCGAACTGCCCGCGCAGCACCTGTGTATTCACGAAGAATCCGATCAGACCCTGGGTCTCCACCCGGTCGCGGTTGGCAATGGGCACCCCCACGCGGATGTCGTGCAGGCCTGTGTAGCGATGCAGAAGTGCCTGGAAACCCGCAAGCAGTGCAACGAACAAAGTGGCGTCCTGCGAACGCACCCGACGCTGCAGGGCGCTGACGAGCTCCTTGGGAAGCTCGATTTCCCACAGCGCCGATCGGTATTGGCCCTCCGTGCGCCGACCGTGATCGGTGGGCAGTTGCAACACGGGATGCTCGTCGCCCAACTGCTTTGTCCAATAGGCGAGCTGCCGGTCTTTCTCACCGGCCTCCAGCCACTGCCTTTGCCATGCCGCATAGTCGGCGTACTGGATGGGCAGGGGCGCCAGCGCAAGGGACCGGCCCAATAACCGCTCCCGGTACCGGGCCACGAATTCCTCCACGAGCACCTGCATGGACCAGCCGTCGGAGACGATATGGTGCATGGCCACGACAAGCCAATGCTCGCGCTCGCCGAGGCGGATCAGCCCGACCCGCAGCAACGGCCCCGCGCTGAGATCGAAGGGCGTTTGGCTGATGCGCCGGGCCGCCTGTTGTGCACGGTGCGGCCGATCTGCCAGTGCCACCGTGCGCAGATCCGCCACGTCCAGAGCGAAGCGGGAATGTGCCTGAATCACCTGCTCGGCTGTGCCGTCAAGGCGCGGGCGGAACACGGTGCGCAAGGCCTCGTGCCGCTCGATCAGATCGGTGAAGCTGGCATGGAGGGCCTCGCTGTCCAGCGCGCCCTGCAAATGCAAGGCCCCGCTGATGTGGTACGCCGTGCTTTGTGGATCCAGCTGCCACAGGAACCATTGCCGCAACTGCGCATGCGACAGGGCAAGGGGACCGACACGCTCTGCAGCGCTCAGTGCCGTGATGGGCGGCCCTGAAGGGTCCGCCGAAGGGGTTTCGGCCTGGGTCGCGGCAATCGCCTGGGCAAGGGTTGCCAGCCGCTGGTGCTCGAACACTTGCCGCGGCCCCAGTGGCAGGCCCCGCGCACGGGCCCGGGCGCACACCTTGAGGCTCAGGATCGAATCCCCGCCCAGTTCGAAGAAGTGGTCATTGCGCCCCACGCGCTGCACCCCCAGCACCTCGGCCCAGATCTGCGCCAGCGCCCCTTCGATCTCCCCCTGCGGCGCCTCGTACTCCGACCCCCCTCCGAACTGCGCCTTCGGCAGTGCCTTGCGGTCCACCTTGCCGTTGGCATTCAGCGGCAGCCCCGGCTGCACCACCACCGCCCCCGGCACCATGTAGTCCGGCAACGCCTTGCCCAACCTCTCGCGCAGCCAGGCCGCATCGATCCCGGCCCCTTCGTCCTGCGCTTGCAATTGCTGGCGCTCGCCATGCAGCGCCACGTGCGCCACCAGCCGGCCCTGCTGCTCCACCACCACCGCCTCCTTCACTTCGGGCTGCGCCAGCAACTGCGCCTCGATCTCCCCCAGCTCGATCCGAAGCCCCCGGATCTTCACCTGGTGGTCCAGCCTCCCCAGGTACTCCAGCTGCCCCTGCGCGTTCCAGCGCACCAGGTCTCCCGTTCGGTACAGCCTCTGGCCGCCCTCCCCCGCCACGAACCGCTCGGCCGTCAGGCCCGGCCGCCCCAGGTAGCCCCGCGCCAGGCTGATGCCTCCCAGGTACAGCTCTCCCGCCACGCCCTGCGGCACCGGGTTCAACTGCCCATCCAGCACCCACGCCTGCGTGGCCGAGATGGGCCGCCCGATCGGCACCTGCGTGCCTCCGTCTTCACGGCACTGCCACTGCGTGACGTGGATGGTGGTTTCCGTGGGGCCGTACAGGTTCTGCAGCGAGGCGCCTTGCAGCCGCTGCAGCGCTTCGCTCTGGGTGGCCGCGGGCATGGCTTCGCCCCCGCAGATGATGTAGCGCAGCCGCGTCTGGTGCTCGATGCCTTCGTGCGCCAGGAAGGCCTGCAGCATGGAGGGCACGAAGTTCAAGGTGGTAATCTGGTGCTGGCGGATGAGCTGCACGAGCCGCTCGGGGTCTCTCTGGTCCCCGGGCTGGGCCACCACCAGCCGCACGCCGGTGGTCAAGGGCCAGAAGGTCTCCCACACCGAGACGTCAAAGCCGAATGGGGCCTTGTGCAGCACGGTGTCGCTCGCATTGAGCGCATAGGTCTGCTGCATCCAGGCCATGCAGCTGTGGAGCGCGCTGTGGCGGATGGCCGCGCCCTTGGGCCGCCCGGTGGAGCCGGAGGTGTAGATGACGTACGCCAGGTTCTCACCGTGCAACGCCACCTGCAGGTCGTGTTCGGGCTCGTCGGTCAGCCGCTCCGTGTCCAGCTCCAGCACCTGCAAGCCCGCCGTCTCGGGCACCTTGCCACCATGCTGGTGCTGCGTGAGCAGCAGGCCGATGCCGCTGTCCTGCACCATGTAGGCCAGCCGCTCCGGCGGGTACTCCGGGTCCAGCGGCACATACGCCCCCCCGGCCTTCAGGATGCCCAACAGCCCCACGACCATCTCGGTGCTGCGCTCCACCAAAATGCCCACCCGCGTCTCGGGCCGCACCCCCAGCTTCACCAGCCGGTGCGCCAGTTGGTTGGCGCGGGCGTTGAGCTGGCCGTAGCTCAGCGCCTCCTGACCGAACACCAACGCGGGGGCATCGGGCTGCGCCGCCGCCTGGCGCTCAAACAGTTCGTGCACCGCCACCGGCGTGCCGTGGCCCTGGCGGTTGTCGCCCCACGCCGCCAGCCGATCGCGCTCCGCCGCGCCCAGCAACGGCACCTCGCCCACCGCCTGCCCGGGGCGCTCCGCCAGCGCCTGCAAGAGCGCCATGTAGTGCTCCCCCATCCGCTCCATCGTCCCAGAATCGAACAGCTCCGATGCGTAGAGGAACGAGGCCTCGACCTGGCCCGCACCGGTCTCGCAGGTCTGCAGCGTCAGTTCGAACTGGGCTGCTCCCTCGTCGAAATCCAGCCGCTCGACGGCGACACCCGGCCATCCGGCCAACGAGCGATGGTCCCGTCGGAGGTGGTTGAACATGACCTGGAACAGCGGGCTGGTGCTGAGGCTGCGTTCAGGCCGCAGGGCCGCCACCAGATGCTCGAAAGGCAGATCCTGGTGCGCTTGGGCGCCGATGGCGGCATCGCGCGTCTGCTCCAGCAGCGCCGCCCCCTCCGTGCGGCCGTCCAGCCGGGCCCTCAGGACCTGGGTGTTGACGAAAAATCCCACCAGCCCCGCCGTTTCCGCCCGGTTGCGATTGGCCACCGGAACGCCCACCCGGATGTCTGTCTGCCCCGTATGCCGCTGCAGCAGCGCGAAGAACCCACTGAGCAGCGCCATGAACAAGGTGGCACCCCGGGCTTGCGCAGCCCGGCGCAACGCCAGCACGAGTGCCTCGGGCAACACCATACGGTGCTGGGCTGCGCGGTAGCGGCCATCGCTGCGTCGGGGGCGGTCGGTGTGCAGGGAAAGCGCCGGTTGCTCTTCCCCCAGCTGCGCGCGCCACCAGGCCAACTGGCGCTCGCTCTCGCCACCGGCCAGCCACTGCGCCTGCCAGGCGGCATAGTCCGCGTACTGGATGGGCAATGCAGCCCATTCAGGCTCGTGGCCCTGCACGCGCGCGGCGTACTGCAGGGCCAGCTCGTCGAGGATGACCTGCACCGACCAGCCGTCCGAAATGATGTGGTGCATCACCACCACCAGTTCATATGCCTGCGCATCCGTTTGAAGGAGCAGCACCCGCATCAGCGGTCCCTTCCCAAGATCGAATGGCGCGCAGCGCAGTGCCTGCACGGCCGGGCTGCGCTGCGCCTCCAGTGCCTCGGGCGACAGGCCACGCAGGTCCAGGCAGGGCAGTTCGATGGACTCCGGGGCCCGCACGCAGGGCTCGGCGTTGCCATCGGCCTTTTCCAGGAACACCGTGCGCAGCGATTCGTGGCGTGCCACCAAGGCCTGCAGGCTGGCGGCGAGGGCTTGGCGATCCAGGGCGCCGCTCAGGCGAAGGCCACCGCTCACGTGATAGGCGGTGCTGGCGGGATCGAGCCGCCAAAGGAACCACATCCGCTGCTGCGCCGCCGACAGGACGGCTTTCCCCGGTTCACTGCGCACACCGATGGCATGCGGGGATGCCAACGCAGCCGCGTCCATCTGGGCGGCACCACGCAGCCGTTGCTGCAGTTGCGCGCGCTGCGCAGGCGTGAGGCCCGCGCGGCGGGCGGAAAGGTCTTGGGTTTCGAGCATGGGAGGTCTTGGCAACAGAGGTCAGGCAGCGGCGGCAGCCGCACTGCGTTCGATCTCATCGATCAGGCGTGCTTCCACGAGCTGGGCCAGGGCGCCCAGCGTGGGCGCCTTGAAGAATGCGGCAGGGTGCAGTTCCACGGCGTAGGCCTTGCGGACCCTGGCGAGGAGCTGGATGGCCAGGAGGGAATCGCCCCCCAGCTCGAACAGGTTGTCGTGCACGCCGACGCTGCTCATGCCCAGCATGTCCTGCCAGACCTCGGCCAGGGCCAACTCCAGGTCTCCATCCGGCGCCACGTAGGGCGTTGGCAGCACTGGACGCGGATGCCGGCTGCGACCGGCGGCAGGAACGGGCGTTGTCTCCAGCAGTTCCAGCATGCCGTTGTCGATGTCGCCGAGGCGCTGCGCCAGATCGGTGGTGGAGATCACCACCTGGGCGTGTGCCGGGCCGTTGACGATGCGCTCTAGGGCTTGCGCGCCTTCCGGGCCGTCCATGCCCACCCCGGGGGGCAGGACCAGGCCGGCAGCCATACCCAGGTCTCGCCAGGCATCCCAGTTGACCGAGACCACCGGACAGCGTGACGTGCGCTGCTCCAGCGCGGCCACCGCGTCCAGGTAGGCGTTGGCTGCGGCATAGTCGCTCATGCCCAATCCGCCCGCCATGCTGGAGATGGAAGAGCACAGCAGCACGAAATCCAGCGGCTCACCACGCACGGCGGCCAGCAAGGCCTGGGTGCCACGCAGCTTGGGTGCAAACACCTCGCGGGCCTCCGCCGCGCTGCGCTGGCCGATCATGCCGCTGTTGGCATGGCCGGCCGCATGGATGACACCGTTCAGGGCGCCGAATCGCTGGCGCGCCTGCGCCACGGCCGCCTGCATCTGCAAGGGGTCGGCCACGTCGGCGGACAGGGTCAGCACGTCGCCACCCAAAGTTTTCAGCTCCATCAACTGCACCATTTTTTGGCGCAGCGCCGGTGGCTGGGCAGGGTCCGCCGCCAGGGTGTCCCACCGGTCGGGCGCGGGCATCGCAGTCCGCCCCAGCAGGACCAGGCGGGCTTGCCAATGCTCGGCCAGATGCCTTGCCACCGCCAGGCCCACACCGCCCAGTCCCCCGGTGATGAGATAGACCCCTTGCGGGCGAAGGCGAGCGGTGCCGCGTGCGCTCGAGGGCATCTCCGGACGCGGTAGTGGCTCGTACGCGAGGCGCCAGACCTTGCGCCCGCGATAGACCCGCAGGGGGTCTTCCCGGCGGTGCTGCGCATCGGCCGCCAGTTGCCGGATCAGCCAGGCCGTGCCGTCGATGCTGGAGGGAAGAATCACGTCCGTCGCACGGCAATCGATGTGGGGATATTCCTGCCCGATCACCTTGCACAGCGCGACCAGCATGGCTTTTTCAGGGCACAGGGGATCGAGGCCCGAGACATCGGCCATCTGGTTGGCGACCACCCGCAGGGCCAGCGGCTGCTCGCGCCCCAGTGCCGAATCCTGCAGCGCCTGGACGAAGGCGAGCAGGCTGAAATAGCCCCGCTCCAGGGCCGCATCGGTTGCAGGAACGGCGGTGTCCAGTGCCCAAAGATGGTGAACTTCCACCACTGGTCCATGTGCCGCCTGCACGCGCGCCAGCAGCTGCGCGAGATCGGCCCGGTGGCCGGGCCGCACGACATGGTGCAGCGGACCGATGGGGTGGCTGGCCGCACCGGCCTGCACCCACACCACGGCGTGCCCTGGTGCGGAGCGCTGCTGCAGCGCCTGCAGCAGGCTTTCACAGAAATCGCTGCGGTCACCGAACACCAGCGTGCATGCGCCAGCGCGGGCTTCAGCCACTACGGCCTCGGCAGGGGGAATGGACTTCCAGTCAGGCACGTAGAACGCCTCGCCAGCCAGAGATGGAGCGATCGCCGAAGACGAAGGCAGCCCTGCCACCGGAGCATCCACCCAGTAGCGGCGGCGCTGGAACGCATAGCCCGGCAGTGGCAGGCGCCGCCGCTGGCCCATGGGATGGCAGGCTCCCCAGTCGATCGCCACGCCCGCGCTCCAGAGGCTGGCCAGGGCTTGCGCCATCTGCCGTTCGTTGTGCACCTGCTGCTGCGGGTGGGCCTGGCTGGGCCAGATGCCGGCCGCCGTATGCGCCAGCGGGTGCTGGCGTGCCAGGCCGGACAGTGTTTCGCCGGGGCCGACCTCCAGCAGCACACGGCCCGGGGTACGGAGAATGACCTCCAGTCCGTCGGCGAAGCGCACGGTGCCACGCAGGTGCCGGGCCCAGTAGGCCGGGTCGGTCGCCTGCTCCGCCGTGATCGGCCGGCCGGTGACATTGGATAGAAAGGCGATTTTCGGGGCATGGCGTGGCACGGCGCCCACCGCCTTTTGCAAGGCCAGGGCAATGCCTTCAGTCATCGCGGAATGCGATGCCACCTCGACGTGAAGGCGGCGCGGCATGAGCTGGCGGGCGAGCAGGGCCTGCTCAGCCGCCTCCACGGCCTTCACAGGCCCGGCGAGAACGCACAGCTGGGTGCCATTGACTGCCGCGATGTCGCAGCCCGCCGCCACGAAAGACGCGAGTTCCGACTCGGGCAGCGCGATGGCTGTCATGGCCCCGGCCGGCATCGACTGCATGAGCCGGCCGCGCAGGGCGACGAGGCGCAGCGCATCGTCCAGGGAAAACACGCCGGCCAGGCACGCGGCCACGTATTCGCCCAAGCTGTGGCCCAGCAGCAGGGTGGGCTGCACGCCGCGCGACATCCAGAGGCGGGCAAGCGCGTATTCGACGACGAACAGGGCGGGCTGCGTGAACTCGATGCGTGCGAGCTGGGCGTCGGCCCGTGCCTCCTGGCCTGGTGGGGGGTAGAGCAAGGCCAGCAGGTCCAGCCCTTCGGCCTGTCTCAGGGTCTTGCAGCACCGATCGACCGTTTCGCGGAACACGGGCTCGCTGCGGTACAGGGCCAATCCCATGTTGGCATGCTGCGTGCCGCCACCTGGCAGCAGAAAAGCCACCTCGGGCGGCACTTCGGGCGCACGGGCCGGATGCCCCAACGCCCCTTCGGCCGCCCGAAGTTCCCGCGCCGCCGAAGTGGCGCCGTCACTGACGATGGCGGCCCGAAGGGGCAATGTGCGGCGCCCCGTCTGCAGGGTGAAAGCCACGTCGGCCAGGGATGTATCAGCGTGCGCATCGAGGTGCTCGCCCAGGGCCTGCGCGGCCTGCCGCAGCGCTGCGGGGCTTTGCGCCGACAGCGGCAGGACCTGCCACCCCGATGGTGCGCCGGAACGGACCGGCAGCGCAGGTGCCTCTTCCAGCACGACGTGCACGTTGGTACCGCCGATGCCAAATGAGCTCACGCCAGCGCGGCGGGGCACACCCGCCCGAGGCCAGGGCCGTGCAGTTGCATTGACATAGAAAGGGCTGCTGGAGAAATCGATGGAAGGGTTGGGCTGCTCGAAATGCAGGCTGGGGGGAAGGGTCTGGTGCTTGAGCGCCAGCACCGCACGGATCAAGCCCGCCACGCCTGCGGCGGCGTCCAAGTGGCCGATGTGGCTCTTGGCCGACCCCAGGGCGCAAAAGCCTCTGCGCTCGGTATCGGCACGGAATGCCTGGGTCAGCGCGGCCACCTCGATCGGGTCGCCGAGCACCGTGCCGGTGCCGTGGGCCTCCACATAGCCCACGGTATCGGCCGCCACCCCCGCGATCAGTTGTGCAGCGCGGATCACCTCGGCCTGCCCGTTAACACTGGGTGCGGTGAATCCGACCTTGTCCGAACCGTCGTTGTTCATGGCGGAGCCCTTGATCACCGCGTGCACGGTGTCGCCATCGCGCAGGGCATCCTCCAGCCGCTTGAGCGCCACGATGCCGCAGCCGCTGCCGATCACCGTGCCGGCGGCGCGCGCATCGAAAGCGCGGCAGTGCCCGTCGGGCGAGAGAATCGCGCCGGCCTGGTAGCGGTAGCCGTCTTCCTGCAGCAGGTTGAGCCACACCCCACCCGCCAGGGCCATGTCGCAGTCATGGCCGAGCAGCGCCTGGCACGCGGTGTGCACGGCCACGAGCGAGGTGGAGCACGCGGTCTGCACCGTGACGGCGGGCCCGCGAAGATCGAGTTTGTAGGCCACGCGCGTGCACAGCGAACTGCCTGCATTGGCGCTGAGCAGCCCCAGCAATTCGGCAATGCCGGTGTCCTTGCCAAGGCCGAAGGCAGGCAGCAGGTGCCGGATCAGGTACAGGTGCGGCCCCTCACCGGCATACACGCCCACCTTGCCTGGCCAACGCTGGGCATCGCAACCCGCGTGCTCCAACGCGGTCCATGCGCACTCCAGGAAAACACGTTGCTGGGGGTCGAGTTGTTCGGCCTCGCGCGGCGTGTAGCCGAAGAGTCCGGCATCGAACTGGTCGGCGCCCCTGAAAGGCACGCCGGCCTTGACGTAGTCGGGGTCGTCCAGCAACGACTGCGGCACGCCGCGCTGGCGCAGCGCTTCGTCGCTGAAGTGCTCCACCGATTCGGTTCCCGTCCGGATTTGGTGCCAGAAGGCCTCCACGTCGTCGGCGCCGGGAAAACGTCCGGCCATGCCGACAATGGCGATCTCGATGCCGGTCCATTCCGGCGGGGTGTTGGTATGCGGCATCAGTTCACTCTTTCTGCGGATTGACGGCGCTGAAGCAGTGCCGCACGCTGGCGCAAGGCGCGTTGATCGGCCTGCTCGGCTCCGGCGGCGGCCTCTGCGCCTTGATGGATTCGTCGGGCCAGGGCCTCGACCGTGGGGTACTGGAAAAGCTGGACCAGGGGCAAACTGATCTGGCAGCGCGACTGGAGCAGCCGGTGCACACGCACCAGCGACAAGGAATGGCCGCCGATGTCGAAGAACTGGTCATAGCGCCCCACGCGCTGCACCCCCAGCACCTCGGCCCATATCTGCGCCAGCGCCCCTTCGATCTCCCCCTGCGGCGCCTCGTACCCCGAACCCCCTCCGAACTGCGCCTTCGGCAGCGCCTTGCGGTCCACCTTGCCGTTGGCGTTCAGCGGCAGCCCCGGCTGCACCACCACCGCCCCCGGCACCATGTAGTCCGGCAAGGCCTTGCCCAGCCTCTCGCGCAGCCAGGCCGCATCGATCCCGGCCCCTTCGTCCTGCGCTTGCAATTCCTGGCGCTCGCCATGCAGCGCCACGTGCGCCACCAGCCGGCCCTGCTGCTCCACCACCACCGCCTCCCGCACTTCGGGCTGCGCCAGCAACTGCGCCTCGATCTCCCCCAGCTCGATCCGCAGCCCCCGGATCTTCACCTGGTGGTCCAGCCTCCCCAGGTACTCCAGCTGCCCCTGCGCGTTCCAGCGCACCAGGTCTCCCGTTCGGTACAGCCTCTGGCCGCCCTCCCCCGCCACGAACCGCTCGGCCGTCAGGCCCGGCCGCCCCAGGTAGCCCCGCGCCAGGCTGATGCCTCCCAGGTACAGCTCTCCCGCCACGCCCTGCGGCACCGGGTTCAACTGCCCATCCAGCACCCACGCCTGCGTGGCCGAGATCGGCCGTCCAATCGGCACCTGCGTGCCTCCGTCTTCACGGCACTGCCACTGCGTGACGTGGATGGTGGTTTCCGTGGGGCCGTACAGGTTCTGCAGCGAGGCGCCTTGCAGCCGCTGCAGCGCTTCGCTCTGGGTGGCCGCGGGCATGGCTTCGCCCCCGCAGATGATGTAGCGCAGCCGCGTCTGGTGCTCGATGCCTTCGTGCGCCAGGAAGGCCTGCAGCATGGAGGGCACGAAGTTCAAGGTGGTGATCTGGTGCTGGCGGATGAGCTGCACGAGCCGCTCGGGGTCTCTCTGGTCCCCGGGCTGGGCCACCACCAGCCGCACGCCGGTGGTCAAGGGCCAGAAGGTCTCCCACACCGAGACGTCAAAGCCGAATGGGGCCTTGTGCAGCACGGTGTCGCTCGCATTGAGCGCATAGGTCTGCTGCATCCAGGCCATGCAGCTGTGGAGCGCGCTGTGGCGGATGGCCGCGCCCTTGGGTCGCCCGGTGGAGCCGGAGGTGTAGATGACGTACGCCAGGTTCTCGCCGTGCAGCGCCACCTGCGGGTCGTGCTCGGGCTCTTCGGTCAGCCGCACCGTGTCCAGCTCCAGCACCTGCAAGCCCGCCGTCTCGGGCACCTTGCCACCATACTGGTGCTGCGTGAGCAGCAGGCCGATGCCGCTGTCCTGCACCATGTAGGCCAGCCGCTCCGGCGGGTACTCCGGGTCCAGCGGCACATACGCCCCCCCGGCCTTCAGAATGCCCAACAGCCCCACGACCATCTCGGTGCTGCGCTCCACCAAAATGCCCACCCGCGTCTCGGGCCGCACCCCCAGCTTCACCAGCCGGTGCGCCAGTTGGTTGGCGCGGGCGTTGAGCTGGCCGTAGCTCAGCGCCTCCTGACCGAACACCAACGCAGGGGCATCGGGCTGCGCCGCCGCCTGGCGCTCGAACAGTTCGTGCACCGCCACCGGCGTGCCGTGGCCCTGGCGGTTGTCGCCCCACGCCGCCAGCCGATCGCGCTCCGCCGCGCCCAGCAACGGCACCTCGCCCACCGCCTGCCCGGGACGTTCCGCCAGCGCCTGCAAGAGCGCCATGTAGTGCGCCCCCATCCGCTCCATCGTCCCAGAATCGAACAGCTCCGCCGCATAGAGGATGGCCAGCGACAGGTGTCCATCGGCCCGCTCCCTCGACTCCAGTACCCATTCGAATTGGGCCTCGCCTTCCGGCAGGGCGTGTGCGTGCGCCGTGACACCCGGAATCCGTTCGAGCGCGCGGTAGTCTTCAAAAACATGGTTGAAAAGCAGCTGGAACAGCGGGTTCTGCCCCGCGTTGCGTTGCGGCTTCAATGCCTCGACGAGTTGGTCGAAGGGCAGGTCCTGGTGGTCATGCGCCCCCAGCATGGATGCGCGGGCGCCCGCCAGAAGTTCCTCCAGCGCCATGCCAGCCTGCACACCATTGCGCAGCACAACGGTGTTGACCAATAGGCCGACCAGTCCTTGCGTTCCTGGACGGTGCCGGCCGGCCACGGGAATGCCGATGCGGATGTCCTCCATGCCCGTGTAGCGATACGCCAGCGCCTGCAGCGCTGCCAGCAGCACCGTGAACAGGCTGGTGCCGTGCGCCTGCGCCCGCTGGCGCAGGGTTGCCAGCAAATCCGCCGGCAGTGCCATCTCGTGGCGCGCCGCGCGATAGCGGCCTTGGGCATGGCGCGGGTGGTCGGTCTGCAGGGCCAGCACCGGGTGCACCTCGCCCAGCTGGCTACGCCACCAATCCAGCTGGCGCGCGCCCTCCCCTTCCTGCAGCCAGGCGCCATGCGAAACGGCATAGTCCGCATATTGGAGGCCATCGCTCGCAAGAAGGGGCAAGCCGCTGCCTGAGAACGCGGCGGCACAGTGCGCCGCCAAGGCGTCCAGCAGCAATTGCATGGACGCCGCATCGGACACGATGTGGTGCATGACGAGCACGACGATCTGCGACGTGTCGGCCAGGCGAATCAGCGCCAGGCGCCACAGAGGGCCGCGCCCAAGATCGAAGGGCTCGGTCCTCCACTGCAATGCCAGTTCGTCGATGCGCAACCGTTGTTCGCCGCCGGGCAGCCCACTCAGGTCCGCCACGGAAACCACGGGTTGCAAGGCAGGCTGTATCCATTGCCGGGGCGTGCCATCGGCACCTGCGCGAAACACGGTGCGCAACGATTCGTGCCGTGTGGCCAGCGCCTCGGCGGCGGCTTGCAGCACCGAGGTCGGCAGGTGTGCGCCCTCCAGACGCACCGCCGCTGCGACGTGGTAGGCCGCGCTGCTCGGCGCCAGCTGCCACAGGAACCACTGGCGCGCCTGCGCGGCGGATAACGGCAGCCCCTGAAAGCGCTGCTCGGCAGGCAAAGGCGTGATGCGCAACGGCGGCACCGTTCCCGTCGCACTGCGCTGCCGCGCCTGAACCATGGCAGCGCAATTGGCCAATCGCGGTTGCTCGAAAAAATCGCGCAGCGTGAACTCGATGTCCCAGCGCGTGGCCACGCGCACCGCGGCCTGCACCGCCAGCAGGGAGTTGCCACCGGCGGCAAAAAAGTGCGTGCCCCGCTCGATGGGTCGGTCCTGCGGCCATTGCAGCAGTTCGCGCCATATCTCCGCCAGGGCCTGCTCGTGGTCGGAGAGCGGGCCGCTGACTGCTTGAACCGGGGCCTTCCCCTCTACCAGGGCACCATGTTCCCAGACGGCATAGGCATCCAGCGTCTTGCCCTCCCAGCCCTTTCGGCAGGCCTGCCGCTGCAGCTTTCCGCTGGAGGTCTTGGGCAGTGTCCCAGGGTTGAGCAGCACGACCACCGACAGGCCCTGCCCGAACACTTCGCTGACGGCAGCCGAAAGCGCCTCGGCCAGTGCCGCCGCAGGTACGAGCTTTTGCAGGCTGCGCGAAACCTCCGCAGCCACGCCGATGCCCTCTCCGTCCGGTCCCGATACCGCGAAGGCGGCGACCCGGCCTTTGCGCACCGCATCCACACTGCCCTCGATGGTGCGTTCGATGTCCTGCGGATACAGGTTGTGCCCACGCAGAATGATCAGGTCCTTGATGCGGCCGGTCACATACAGCTGCTCCCCATGCAAGAAGCCGAGATCGCCCGTGCGCAGCCAGCGGCGGCCCTCGCGTTCGACGAACGTGGCTGCCGTTTCTTGCGGCTTGCCCCAGTAGCCCGCACAGATGCTCGGCCCTGCGGCCCAGATCTCGCCGACCCGGCCCGGCGCTTTCTCGGCGAGCGTCGACGGATCGACGAGCATGACGGTGTGCCCCGGCACCGCCGTGCCGCAGGCCACCAGCGGCGAGCCTGCATGGCCCTCGCCTTCCAGGCGCGCCCCCACGCCCTGCGCGAGCTGCTCGCTGTCGAAATGGTGGGCCACCATGCCGGCATCGCGCTGGCTGCCCGTGACAAAGAGCGTTCCTTCGGCCAGGCCATAGCAGGCGTACACGGCCTGAGCGGAAAAGCCTGTGCAGGCAAAGCGCTCGCAGAACCCGAGTTCCGTGTCCGCACGCACCGGTTCGGCACCGGTGTAGGCCACCCGCCAGCACGACAGGTCCAGCCCATCCATCTGGGACGCGGACACACGCTCCGTGCACAGCCGGTAAGAAAAGTCGGGGCCGCCGCTCAGCGTGGCGCGGTGGCGCGAAATCAACTCCAGCCAGCGCACCGGACGCTCCAGGAAGTACCGAGGCGAAGTCAGCACCAAAGGCGCGCCGCTGTAGAGCGGCTGCAGCAGCCCGCCGATCAGGCCCATGTCGTGATAGAGCGGCGCCCACGACACGAACTTGTCCTGCGGACCGATTTCCATGCGCTCACGAATGGCGCACTCGTTGGCCATGAGATTGCCGTGCGTGACCATCACCCCCTTGGGCGCAGCAGTCGATCCCGAGGTGTATTGCAGGAAGGCCACGTCGTCATCGGACGGGGAAAACGGGCGCCAGTCCTCCGCCAATTCCAGAGCCACCGAGTCCACGGCGATCGTCCGGACCTGATCGAAACCCTCCTTGGCCGAAGCCATCAGCGCCAAAAGCGCCGAAGAGGTGAGCACGCAGGCGGCCTGGGAATCGGTGGCAATGCCCATGAGCCGGGCCAGGTGCTGGGGACGCAGGGATTCCGGCGGAAACACGGGCACGGCGATCACACCGGCGTAAAAGCAGGCGAGCATGCTCGCGGCGTAGTGTTCGTCGTTGTCGAGCATCACCAGGGCCCGATCACCCGGCGCGCATTGCTGCTGCAGCCGCGCCGCCAGGGACCGCGTGCGCCGCTCGAAGGCGCCGTAAGTGAAGGCCCTTTCCACCGGCTGACCGTCGGACTCGCCCGCGACGGTGAGCCACACCTCATCCGGCCGCGTCAGGGCCAGCGATTGCAGGTGCTCCACGAAATTCTTCGGTGCCGGGTCCATCCGGCCAGCCGATGCTGTCAAGCCTGTCATGTGTCCATTCCCATGGTTGATTGGCCCGTTTCGCGCCCTGGAGGGCGGCGGGCGGATGCGGTAGACCTCGGCCCACTAACCGGGAGCCGGCACCTTGCTGCGCCATGCCAGCGCCGCCATGTAGCCCGGCGGCGCTGAAAGCGCCATGGCCTCCAGCCCAGACCATTGCGGCACAGTGCTTTCCACTGACCACCGGCCTTCCCGGTCGGGATGAATGCCTACGCAGCGCAAGTGCTCGGCAATGCCCACGCCGATGGCCTTGAGCACCGCTTCCTTGCCCACCCAGCACTGGTACAGGGCGTGCTGCGGATCGGTCGCCCAGGTCACCGCGACACGCTCCCGATCGGTCAGAACGGTCTGCGCCAGGGAGTCGATATCCAGCCCTTCGCGGCATTGCTCGATGTCGATGCCCACGGCACTGACGGCGCCCGGGTCCGCCACGGCGATCAGCGCATGGCCTCCGGAGTGCGACACGTTGAACAGCGGTACTTCGCCACCTTTTTCAATGAACGGCTTGCCATGGGCATCCTGCGCCAGCGGCACCTCGGCGGGTCCGCAGCCCAGGCGGCCGGCCAGCAAGCGCCGGGTGGCCGCGCGGGTCTCCGCAAAGCGCAGGCGATCCGCCGCCCGCAGGAACCGGCCGGCGCGTGCGCGCTCCGCCGGACTCAGGACGTCCAGATGCAGTGCTTCATCGCTTTCCAGATCGAAGTCGAGGCGGTAGCCCTCGATGCCCATCGGCATCGGCTCAGGCAAGCGCTGCAGCGGCATGCGCACCTCCCGCTGTGGTCTGCGCCAGGCGGCGCACGAGTGACTCCAGGAAGGGGCCTTCCTGTTGCCGCAGGAAGAAGTGCCCGCCTTCGAACCAGTCGAGCGTGCACGCCGCGCTCGACTCCGCTGACCATGCCTGCATGCTCGCTGGATCGATGCGGTCCTGCCGGCCCGCAAACACATGCAATGGCACGGACAAGACCCCTGGCTCGGTGTGGCGAAAGCTCTGGCACACCTGGTAGTCCGCCGCAAGCGCATCGAGCGTAAGGCGCATCAGTTCGGCACTTTCGAAGACCTCCTCCGGTGTGCCGCCCTGCTCCCGCAAATCGGCGATCAGGGCGGCATCGTTGTCCTTGCCCGCGAACCGATTCGGGTCACGCATCGAGGGAGCCGAACTCCCCGACAGCAGCAGCGCCTGCGGCATCGGCCCACCCCGCTGCTTCTGGCGGCGCGCCATGCCATAGGCCAGCAGGGCGCCCATGCTGTGGCCGAACACCACATAGCGACCCTGCATCGCCTGTGACTGCTCGGAGCACAACTGCGACACCAGCGTATCGAAGTCTGGGACGAAGCCCTCGGCCAGGCGCGCACCGCGGCCCGGCAGCTCCACGGGAACGACCCGCAGCCACTGCGGCAGCAGGCGCCTCCACCGCAGATACATCGCGGCGCTGGCGCCCGCACAGGGCAGGCAGAGCAGATCGATGCGGGATTCGACGGGCATCAGCCGCCCACGGAAGAAGACACCGAAGCCGCCTGCCCCTCCATCCACTCGCGCAGCGACCGGGGGCGCATGTCCGTCCAGACCTGCTCGACATGGGCCAGCACGGCTTTCTTGTCGCCCTGCACGCCCGGCACGGCCGACCAGCCGCTCGGAATGGCTTTCCAGTGCGGCCAGATCGAGTACTGGTCTTCTTCGTTGACCAGAACAATGAAGGTCTCGTCGTCGCGGTCGAGGCAGCTGGTTGACATGGATACGTCCTTGGGCAGTTGAGAGGGATGGCTGCACAGCGCAGTCCGACAAGGACGCGCCATGCGCTTCTGCTCAACTAGACGCAGCAGGGACGAATCTGTTCACGGGATGGTGCGCGACGCAGCGCATGCGGCGCACCATCCGACCCGCAAGAATGCGCGCGACGAAAGGAATTCTGGCAGGGCAAGGGTGGCTGCACGACGCTGGCAGCCAGACAGGCAGGCAGGTCAGTCCTGCATCCTGGGCTGGACTTGCGCCAAAGCGTGCTCCTCCAGATCGCCCATGGGTGCCGTCAGGCCGGCCAGCAGCCAGAGCCGCGCCGCCTTGTCGTAGGCCTTGCGGTGCGCCTCGTCGGCCGCCAGCCAGTGCATCATCGCCGCGCGGGCAGCCGGGTCGAAATTCTCTCGGTCGTACTCGCGCTGTACCCAGTCCCACGCCACGGCCCAATGGGGGTCGGCTTGTGTCATGCCTCAAACTCGCTCGCGCCGCGGCGCATCGGTGGCCAACCGACCGGATGCGGATGCACCGGCCCTGGCTGACGGCCACCTTACCGCAAGTGGGCCTCGCCGGGCAAAGCGCTTTTTCGGAAAGTACGGAGTTCGATGGCGCCGTGGCGAGCGTTTCAATCGTCCGTGAGCAGGTGGTGCAGGGCGGCAATGGCCTGGGTGGCCTCGGCGATCAGCCGGTTGACCAGCCCCAGCGCGCAGCCCAGCGAAATGGCGATGTCGCGCTGCGTCATGCCATCGAGCCGGTACAGCTGGAATGCCACGCGGGTTCTCGTGGGCAGGTCCGCCAACGCCTTTTCGATCAGGCCCACCAGCTGCCGGTCGCGCATGAGGCGGTCGGGCGACCCGGGCCCGGCCACCTCCAGGGCTTCGACATCCATGCCGGAGGCAACGCAGTTGCGCTCCACGGCCTGCCGCCGGCAATGGTCGAGCGCCAGATTGCGCACCACCTGGCAGCAGTAGCCGATGGGCTGGTCGATCTTGCGTTCGCTCGCACCGCCGACGATGCGCAGATAGGCGTCCTGCACGATGTCATCCGCCAGATCCATCGTGCGAACGATCTTGTGCGCCACGCGCAAAAGCTGCGCCCGGTTGGCCACGAACACCTCTCCGAGCGATGGCCCGGACGAATGCAAAGACATGTACAGCACCTCCCAGTGAACTGAATAAATCGCCATGGTCCGGGGCGGCCGGCTGCCGGCTGCCTTCGCCCCTGGCCCGGCAGGTCGCCCGCCTACAGCGCTCCCCGCTGCCATCCAGCGCCAAAAGAGCAAGCGGTTATTTCATGGACTATTTCATCGATCATCCATGAAATGTTAATGAGAATTATTATTAATTGGTGACAGAAAGAAACCGCGAATCCGCGGTGAATGACCTTACCCATGAAGACGTGCGAGCGCGAAAGATGAAGACAGGGACGAGGCGCCACGCACGCGTCCTGCTGCATGGCCTCGGTCAGAAAATGCTGCAAACCGCCACAGCGGCGCGGGGATCGCCTCCGATCCCGGGCCCTCGGAAGGCGGGTGACGCCTTCCACAGAGCCAGGGCCGGGAGCGCTCATTTCAGATATTTGCTATTGAATTCATAGCAACAACGGCAAACAATCCGCCGGCATGAGCGGCTTTTGACTGCCATGACTGCCAATGGCAGCCAGCGGACCTTCTCCGCTGCTTCGGCCTACCCCTGCGCGCCCTCGTCGTCCCCTTCGTCGTCCGGGGCGGCACGCCGCTCGTGCACGGCCTTCACGGCCGGGCGTGCCAGCACCTCCACATAGAAGGCATCCGCCCCGTCCGCCGCCGCAGCGCCCACGCGATCGATCAGGTCGGCCAGCGGCACGGTTTCCGCGGAATCCTTCGTCAGGCCGAAGCGGCAGTCGAAGTCCCAGTAGTTCGATCCGGCGGGCAGATCGCGCTTGCGTTCGCGGCGCAGGTACTGGCGGATTTCATGCTTGACGGCATCCAGAACACGGTCGCGCTGCTTGTTGGGGGAAATGAGGGTGAAGTTTTTTCGCATGGGCGATGGTAGCCCCAGCGGGCCATCCGCCATGCCGCGCCACTGCATGGATGACGTGCAAAAAAACTTGAATCCGTTGCAGCCCCAGCCCCGTACCCCCACCACAGGAAGACGGCGGAGGCGATCCATGGCATGCAGTGCCGGGCATCGGCCGGCCCCGCTTTCCTGCCTCTCCGGCAACGGCTCCCTGCCGCTGGACCGACATGTGACCTTCGTGCTCCGCACACCACCAGGAACCACCATGATCGACATCCCTGCATCGCCCCTTGAAATCCTGCAACGCCGCTCCGACAAGCTCAAAGAGCGTCGCATGTTCTTTCGCAAGACCGGGGGCTTTGCCGCCGGCATGGCGGGAGGCGCCATCCTGACCGCGTGCGGCGGCGGATCGGGCCCGGCCATCGGCGCCGACGCCCCCACCGACCCGGAGATTCTCAACTTCGCGCTGAACCTGGAATACCTGGAGGCGCAGTTCTACCTCTACGCCACGACCGGCGCCGGTTTGCCCGATGCGCAGACCACTGGCACAGGCACGCGCGGCACCGTGATCGGCGGCACCAAGGTGCCCTTCTCCGACCCGGTGGTGGCCGCCTACGCCAAGGAGATCGCCGCCGACGAACTGGCCCATGTGAACTTCCTGCGGGCCGCCCTGGGATCGTCTGCCGTCGCCATGCCGTCGATCGACGTGGGCGGCACCGACCCGAACGGTGCCTTCTCCAAGGCGGCACAGGCCTCCGGGCTGATCCCGGCCGGGACGGCCTTCAATCCCTACAAGGACGATCTGAGCTTTCTGCTGGGCGCCTTCATCTTCGAGGACGTGGGCGTCACGGCCTACAAGGGCGCCGCGCCGCTGATCCAGAACAAGACCTACCTGGAGGCCGCTGCCGGCATCCTGGCCGCCGAGGCCTACCACGCGGGCCTGGTGCGCACGGTGCTGTATTCGAAGGGCATCGATGCCCAGGCGGCGGCGGGCAAGATTTCCGACGCGCGCGACACCCTGGACAACTCCAAGGACCTGGATCAGGGGATCGCACCCGACGCCAGCGGGGCATCGAACATCGTTCCGCTGGACGCCAACGGCATCGCCTACAGCCGCTCTCCGGACGACGTGCTCAACATCGTCTATCTCACGCCCAACGCAGCCAGCCAGGGCGGGTTCTTCCCGGCCGGCGTGAATGGCAGCCTGCGGCTGAGCAGCGTGTACATGTAGCCGCCCGAAGGCACCGCCGCGGCGTCGTGCCGCCGTGGTCTCCGCCCACCCCCGCCCATCCTTGCAGGAGTCCTTGCCATGCCATTGCATTCCCATGATCCGGCAAGCCATGCCGAAGTGCCCGCGCATCACGCCCTGTCCTGGCGCCAATGGCTGGGGCTGGGCATCGTGGCCGCGGGCCTGGCCATCCTCTCGGCACAGGCCATGGGTGGCCTGGTCAGCGGAGACGACCGGCTGCGCGGCGCCCTGCTGGGCGGGCTGATGGCGGCTGCAGCAACGGCGCTGGGCACGCTGCCTGTGCTGCTGTCGCAGAAGTTCTCGCAACGCACGCACGACACCATGCTCGGCTTCGGCGCCGGGGTCATGCTCGCGGCCAGCGCGTTCTCCCTCGTCATTCCCGCCCTGGCCGCGGCGAAGTCCCAGGGCGCCGGGCCGTGGGGGGCGGGCGGCATCGTGGGCGCGGGCATCCTGGGCGGGGCCCTGTTGTTGCTGCTGATCGATCGCGCCGTGCCGCACGAGCATTTCGTGAAAGGGCTGGAAGGCCCGCAGGCCCGTGCCATCAAGCGCGCCTGGCTCTTCGTGCTCGCCATCACGCTGCACAACCTGCCCGAGGGCCTGGCCATCGGGGTCGCTTTCGCCGGCCCGGATGGCGTGGGTGCCAAGGCGCTGGCCGCGGGCATCTCCATCCAGGACGTTCCCGAGGGCATGGTGGTGGCGCTGGCCCTGCGCGGCGTGGGCTACGGCCGCTGGATGTCCGCGGGCCTGGGCGTGGTGTCCGGCCTGATCGAGCCGGTGGCGGCCGTCATGGGTGTGGCACTGATCGGCCTGTCGGCCAGCCTGCTGCCCTGGGGGCTCGCCGCGGCCGCGGGCGCCATGCTGTACGTCATCAGCCACGAGATCATTCCGGAATCCCACCGCAAGGGGCATGAGGCTTTCGCCACGGGAGGGCTGATGCTGGGCTTCGTGGTGATGATGCTGCTCGATACCGCCCTGGGATGAACGGCCCATCCCGGCCTTGCAGCGCTTTCCATCGATGAATCGACCCCGATGTACTTGTTGAATTTTCAGTAAATCCTGAAAACTCAGTAAACCTGAAGCACAATCGCGGCATGACACAGATCAAGCCGCTCCCCTCCCTGAATCGACAATTCGTGGCCCATTTCGGCGAAATGGGCAGCCGCTGGGGCATCAACCGCACCGTCGGGCAGATCTACGCCCTGCTCTACCTGTCGCCCCGCCCCGTCAATGCGGATGAAATCGCCGAGACGCTGGAGTTCTCGCGCTCGAACGTGAGCATGGGCCTGAAGGAACTGCAGGCCTGGCGGCTCGTCCAGTTGCGCCACCAGCCGGGTGACCGGCGCGAGTACTTCGAAGCGCCGCAGGACGTCTGGCAGATCTTCCGCACCCTGGCCGAAGAGCGCCGGCGCCGCGAGATCGAGCCCACGCTGTCCATGCTGCGCATGGCCCTGCTGGAAGAGCCCGCGTCCGAGGACGAACGCCACGCGCAGCAGCGCATGCAGGAAATGCACGACCTCATCGACCGCCTGATGACCTGGTTCGATGACGTGCAGCGCCTCGCACCCGAGACCGCGATGCAACTCATGGGCATGGGCACTGCCGTCACGCGGGTGCTGGAGTTCAAGGACCGGCTCACCGGCAAGGGCGGCACCGTCAAGCAGGGCGGAAAGGACCGGTAGATCGCCATGGACACCTTCATGCTCTCGCGGATCCAGTTCGCGGCCAACATCAGCTTTCACATCCTGTTTCCCACCATCAACATCGCGCTGTGCTGGTTCCTGGTGTACTTCCGGCTGCGCCACCGGGCCGCCGCCGGCACCCCGGCCGCGCAGGGCTGGGAGCAGGCCTACTACTTCTGGACCAAGGTCTTCGCGCTGACCTTCGCCCTCGGCGTGGTGTCGGGGGTGACCATGAGCTTTCAGTTCGGCACCAACTGGCCCGGCTTCATGGAGCGCGCCGGCAACATCGCGGGCCCGCTGCTGGGCTACGAGGTGTTCACCGCGTTCTTCCTGGAAGCGACTTTCCTGGGCATCATGCTGTTCGGCCGCCAGCACGTGAGCGACCGCGTGCACCTGATCGCCACCCTGCTCGTGGCCGGGGGCACCACCCTGTCGGCCTTCTGGATCCTGAGCCTCAACTCCTGGATGCAGACGCCTGCGGGCTTCGAGATCATCGACGGCAAGTTCCACGCGGTGGACTGGCTGGCCATTGTCTTCAACCCCTCTTTCCCCTACCGCCTGGGCCACAAGCTGCTGGCGTCCACGCTGACCGCCGGTTTCCTGCTGGCCGGCGTGAGCGCCTGGCAGCTGATCCGCGGCACGGCCACGCTCGGCACGCCCCTGGCGCTGCGCGCCGCCCTCGTCGCGGTGGCCGTGGCCATCCCCGCACAGATCCTGATGGGCGACATGCATGGCCTCAACACCTTGCAGCACCAGCCCGCCAAGATCGCCGCGATCGAAGGCATCTGGCACACCGAAAAGGGCGCGCCGCTCACGCTGTTCGGCTGGCCCAACGAGAAGGAGGGCCGCACCGACTACGCCGTGCAGATTCCCAAGGCCGCCAGCCTGATCCTGGCGCACGACAGCGAGGCCGAGCTCAAGGGCCTCGACGCATTCCAAGGCGCGCATCCGCCCGTCGCACCCGTGTTCTGGAGCTTTCGGTTGATGGTGGGCATGGGCATGCTCATGCTGGCGGTGGCATGGTGGGGCGCTTTCGCGCTGTGGCGCCGCCGAAAGGAGGCCTCTCCCGTGGCTTCGCTCCCGCGCGCCCTGCTGTTCACCCTGGTGGCCATGACCTTTTCGGGCTGGGTGGCCACGCTGGCCGGCTGGTATGTGACCGAGATCGGACGCCAGCCCTACCTGGTGTACGGCCTGCTGCGCGCCGCCGACACGGTGGCGCAGCACCCACCCTCCACCGTGGCGATGTCGCTCGCCGCCTATCTGGCGGTGTATGCCACGCTGCTGGTGAGCTATGTCGCCGTCATCAAGTACATGGCCGAACACGCCGCCATGCCCACGCCGGCGGTCCGCCCGCCGGCGCCGCAAGCCGTTTGAGGTGCCCGCCATGGAAATGACCCTTGCCAATGTTCTGCCCCTCGCCTTCATGGCGGTCATGGGCCTGGCCCTGCTGGCGTACGTGGTGCTGGACGGCTACGACCTGGGGGTGGGCATGCTGCTGCCCTTCGCCACCGATGGCGAAAAAGACACCATGGTCTCCAGCATCGGACCGTTCTGGGATGCCAACGAAACCTGGCTGGTGCTGGGCGTGGGCGTGCTGCTGGTGTGCTTTCCGATGGCCCACGGCGTGGTGCTTTCAGCGCTCTATGCGCCGGCCACGGTGATGCTGCTGGGGCTCATCCTGCGCGGTGTGGCGTTCGACTTCCGGGTGAAGGCGCGCGATGCCCACAAGACCGCCTGGAACCGCACCTTCGCCGCCGGCTCGCTGGTGACCACGCTCGCGCAGGGCTGGATGCTGGGCGCCTATGTAACCGGCTTCGCAGGTGGCCTGTGGCCCACGCTGTTCGCCGCCGGCATTGCCGCCACGCTGCCCGCGGCTTACTGCATGCTCGGTGCCGGCTGGCTGCTCATGAAGACCGAAGGAGACCTGCAGCGCAAGGCGCTGGCGTGGGGCCGTGCCGTGCTGTGGCCCATGGCACTGGCCCTCGCCGCCATTTCGCTGGCGACGCCCCTGGTCAGCCACACGGTGTTCGAGAAGTGGTTCGCGCTGCCCCAGCTCTTCGTGTTGCTGCCGATTCCCCTGGCCTGCGCCGCGGCGCTGTTCGCCATCCATCACGTGCTGCACACCCCGCGCATCGTGAACGCGGGCTACGGCTGGATCGTGTTCGTCGCCACCGTCGCGGTGTTTCTTCTCGCGTTCTTCGGGCTGGCATACAGCCTTTACCCCTACATCGTCATCGACCGCATCACGGTGTGGCAGGCGGCGAGCGCGCCAGAGTCGCTTGTGGTCGTGGCGGTGGGCGTGGGCATCACCCTGCCAGCCATCGTCGCCTACACCATTTTCATGTACCGGGTGTTCTGGGGCAAGGCGAAAGCGCTGACGTACGGGCTTTGAGCGCGCTCGCCTGCGGCCCCGGCTTTCATTCGAAAAGGCAGCGGCGGCGTGTGCGCCTACATCGGGCAGGCCGATCTGGCAGGCAGTGGCAAGGACGATTGCATTACGATTCCTGCAACATGAGCAGCAGCGAAAAGCCCCCCGTACCCGGCCCGTGGCAAGCCTACGTGGCCGAAGGCGCCCCCAGCGAAGTGTCCGACCACAAGGACGACATCTTCTTTGCGGCCATCGAAACCACCCGCATGCCCATGCTGGTGACCGACCCCCGCCAGCCCGACAACCCCATCGTGTTCTGCAACCGGGCTTTCGTGGCGATGACGGGCTACTCCGTTCAGGAAATCATGGGGCACAACTGCCGATTTCTGCAGGGCCCGGCCACCGACCGCAACACCGTCGCCGCCATCCGCGAAGCCATCGAGCAACGGCGCGAGATTTCGCTGGAACTGCTGAACTACCGCAAGGACGGCTCCTCGTTCTGGAACGCCCTCTTCATCTCCCCGGTCTACAACAGCCGGCGCGAACTGGTTTATTTCTTCGCCTCGCAGCTGGACGTGAGCCGACGCCGCGATGCGGAGGAAGCCCTCTCGCAGGCGCAGAAGATGGAGGCCCTGGGCCAACTCACCGGCGGCATCTCCCACGACTTCAACAACCTGCTTCAGGTGATGTCCGGGCACCTGGACGTCATGCGCGTCAAGAACCGCAACAACCGCCTGGGTCCGCAGGACATCGACCGCTCCATCGACAGCATCCGCAGTGCGGTGTCCAAGGCATCCACGCTGACCCAGCAGTTGCTGGCCTTCTCGCGCAAGCAAAAGCTCAAAGGGCGGGTGGTCAATCTCAACAGCCTCGCCCGGGGAATGGCCACCCTGGCCGAGCGCACGCTGGGCGATGCGATCGAGATGGAGTACGTGCTCGGCGAAGACCTGCCGAACTGCGAGCTGGACACGACGCAGCTCGAAGTGGCCGTGCTCAATCTGCTGCTGAATTCCCGCGATGCCATGCCCAACGGGGGCCGCATCCGCGTGGAAACCCAGGCCATCCACCTGGATGCTCAGGATGGCAACAACTTCTCCGGACTGCAGTCCGGCCGCTACGCCACCATCTCCGTGACGGACACCGGCGCCGGCATCCCGCCCGAAGTGGTGTCGCGCGTGATGGACCCCTTCTTCACCACCAAGGAAGAAGGAAAGGGCACGGGCCTGGGCCTGTCGATGGTGTACGGCTTCGCCAAGCAGTCGGGCGGTGCTGTCACCATCTATTCGGAAGTGGGCCTGGGCACCACGGTCCGCATGTATTTCCCTGCCGTACATGGCCGTCCCCACCCCGACCTGGCCGAATCGCTGGTCCCGAAGAATCGCGGAGGCAATGAAACCATCCTCGTGGTGGACGATCGGGTCGAGGTGGCCGAACTGGCCCAGGCCATGCTGGAAGGCCTGGGCTACACGGTGCACACGGCGCACAGCGCACATGCCGCGCTGAAACTGGTGCGGGCGATGCCACAGGACGCACTGCCGGATCTGCTCTTCACCGACGTGGTCATGCCCGGGGGATTGAACGGCTACGAACTCGCGCGCGAGATGCGCAAGACCGTGGCGGGCATCCACATCCTGCTCACCACGGGGTTCGACCGCGACATGGGCAGCTTGGCCAATGTCGCGCCGACGGAGTTCGAGATCCTGAAAAAACCCTACCGGCTGGCAGACCTGGCACGCAGCGTGCGCATGGTGCTGGACGGCGCCACCGGCACCCGGACCTGACCGCATGCACCCGGGCGCGCGATGCACTGAAATTTCGCGACGCCAGCAATCCAACGGCGACAGGCCTGCGTACAGGAAGCAGGCCGCACATTCCGATGCGGCATTCCAGGAGCCGCACATGCCGAAAAGCACCGCCAATGCCATTCGATGGGCCGAGCAAGGCATCGTGCCCGACCAGATGGTGCGCTACGGCATCCGCCGTCTTTTGAAAGAACGCCTGCAGGAAATGCGCAGCGGCGACGCCGCAGCCGCGGCAGAGCAGACGCAGGCGTTCGTGGACGCCATGCGCACGGCCGAACTGGCACCACTGCCCGACAAGGCCAACGAGCAGCATTACGAGGTGCCGGCCGAATTCTTCGGCGCGGTGCTCGGCCCGCATCGCAAGTACAGCAGCGGCTACTGGGGCGACGGAGCTGCCACCCTGGCGCAGGCAGAAGAAGCCGCGCTCCTTCGGACGTGCGAGCACGCCGGCCTGGCCGACGGGCAGCGCATTCTGGAGCTGGGCTGCGGCTGGGGGTCCCTCACGCTGTGGATGGCTCAGCGCTATCCCGCCAGCCGCATCACCGCGGTCTCCAATTCGCACTCGCAGCGCGCCTACATCAACGCCGAGGCGGCCAGGCGCGGTCTGTCCAACGTGCAGGTGATCACCTGCGATTTCAACCGCTTCGACATTGCGGACCGCTTCGACCGCATCGTTTCGGTGGAGATGTTCGAGCATCTGCGCAACTGGCCGCAGGCCTTTGCCAACGTGTCGCGCTGGCTCGCACCCGGTGGCCGTTTCTTCATGCATGTGTTCGCGCACCGCGAGGCGCCCTACCCGTTTGAGGAACGCGACGCGAGCGACTGGATGAGCAAGCATTTCTTCTCCGGTGGCATGATGCCCAGCGACGATCTGGCCCTGCACTGCCAGGACGATCTGCAGTTGCGGCGGCGCTGGCGTTGGGATGGCACGCATTACGAACGCACGGCCCGCGCCTGGCTGGACAACATGGATCTGCAACACGACGCGCTCATGCCACTGTTCCGCCGAACCTACGGAGAAGACGCGCCGGCATGGTGGAGCCGGTGGCGCCTGTTCTTCCTGTCGGTGGAAGAACTCTTCGGCTTTCACGGTGGGCAGCAATGGTGGGTGAGCCACTACCTGTTCGACCGTCGCAACTGATCGGATGGGCATGAACGCATCAGCCACCACCACCTGGGCCTTGTTCGGCCTCGCCTGGGCCCTGTCCGCGTCCGTTGCCACGTGGGTGGTGAGCCTTGCCCGCAAGGACGCCAGCCTGGCCGATCGGGCCTGGCCCATACTCATCGCCGGCTGCGGCGCCGTGTATGGGGCCTTGGCCCCGAGCCTTGGGGCCCGGGGCACCGCGTTGCTGCTGTTGTCGGGGATCTGGGGACTGCGGCTGTGCGTCTATATCACCGCACGCAATTGGGGGCACGGCGAAGACCACCGCTACCGCGCGATGCGCGAACGCAACCGCCCGAACTTCGCCTTCAAAAGCCTCTACCTCGTGTTCGGCCTGCAAGCCATGCTGGCCTGGATCGTCTCGGCGCCGTTGCTGGCAGGCCTGGCGGCATCGCCCCGCCCACTGGGCGCGATCGATGCGATCGGCATTGCCCTGGCCGGATTCGGCATCGTGTTCGAAGCGGTGGGCGATGCGCAGATGGCGCGCTTCAAATCCGATCCCGCCCATGCGGGGCAGGTCATGGACCGGGGACTGTGGCGGTTCACGCGCCACCCCAACTATTTCGGTGAGGCCTGCGTCTGGTGGGGCCTCTGGCTCGTGGCGCTCGCAGGTACGGGCTGGGCGGGCGTATGGACCATCGTGTCGCCCGCGCTCATGACGGTCCTGCTGCTGCGCGTGTCGGGCGTGGCACTGCTGGAAAAAGACATCGCCGAGCGCCGCCCGGCCTACCGCGAGTACATGCTGCGCACCAATGCCTTCATTCCGGGACCACCGCGCACCGGAGGCTCCCGATGACCGGCCGCCTGGCATCCCCCGGCCAGCAAACCGCCTGGTGCGTTGCCGCCGCCTTGCTGTGGACTGCTACGGCCATGCCTGCGGCCGCAGCGATGCCGGCGGCAAACGAGTGGAATTTCCAGGTGGCCCTGGATGGCACGCCGATCGGCGAACACCGCTTTCGACTGTCGGCGCCTGCGGCCCAGGAGCGCGTGCTGACCAGCGAAGCACGCTTTGCCGTCAAGCTGCTCGGCCTGGTCGTCTATCGCTACCGGCACGATGCCCGTGAACTCTGGCGCGATGGATGCCTTGAAGCCATCACCGCGGAGACGCAGGACGATGGCAAGGTCAACAAAGTGGACCTGCGCTTTCCCGCGCCGGGCAGCGCCACTCCGCCCGCCGAAGGCATGCCCGCGTGCACCTTGAGTTTTGCGTACTGGAACCCGGCCATCCTGAGCCAGACGCAGTTGCTCAATGCCCAGACGGGCAAGATCGATGCCGTGCAGGTGGTGCGGCAGGGCGAAGGCACCCTCGATGTGCGGGGCGAAACCGTGGCGGCAGTGCGCTGGCGAATCACCGGGTTGCCGCAGCCCATCGACCTCTGGTATGCCGCCGACGGCGCGTGGATCGGCCTCGACTCCACCGTGGGCAGCGGCCGCCGGCTCAGCTACCGATTGAAATAACCGACTCTCAGGAGAAAACCCATGATGATCCGCCCCTTTGCCGTCGCCTATGCCTCCACGGCCCTGGTCTTCCTGGCGCTCGACGCCGTGTGGCTCTCCACCATGGCCGACCGCCTTTACCGCCCCGCCATCGGGCACCTCATGCAGGACAAGTTTTCGGTGGCGCCCGCGGCGTTGTTCTACCTGATCTACGTCGCCGGCGTGGTCGTGATGGCGGTGTTGCCTGCGGTGGAGCAGCGCAGCTGGACATCGGCCCTGGGCATGGGCGCCCTGCTGGGGTTGATCGCCTATGCCACCTACGACCTGACCAACCAGGCCACCTTGAAAGACTGGCCGTGGAGCGTGACGATCGCCGATATGTGCTGGGGCGCTTTCGTCACGGGCGCAGCCGCCACGGCAGCCTGCCTGGCGACCCTGCGCTGGGGCGGCCCGCTGCGCTGATTGATGGCCGCCACGCGCCCTGGACAGGGCGCGATCCCGCTCACATGCCGACGAGCGCGCCGGCCCAGCGCGCGATGGCGCCATCGAAAACCACCCGACCTTCGATGCCCGCCAGGCAGATGCATTCGCCGCCCGGCTCCACCACCGGCTGATGGTGCACCTGCCCATCGGCGCCGTCGAAATCTCCCGGGCCGAACCGCGCGCGCCCATCGTGGAAGGCGCCATGCAACACCTGGGTCCATTCCACCTCGCTGTGCGTGTGCTGCGGCAAACGCTTGCCCGCACCGATCCGCAGGAGCAGCACGTTGGCCTGGGCATCGTCCGGCAGGATCACGCGGCTCCAGCGCACGCCGGGACCGAGCCAGCGCCAGGGCGAAACCTGGCAGGCATCAAGCGCATCGGGCCAGAAGGCCCCTTGCGGCCAGGATCCGGGGCGCGTCGATGGCCGGCGGCCAGCGCCATGACCAGGACGATGCGCTACGCCGTCGATCACCGCCAGGGTGCTCGCCAACGCATCGGGCTGCAACGTGGCCGGGGCGATGCCGTCCAGCATGGCACCGCCGACCATTTCGAGTGTGCACAAGCGCTCGCGGCAGTGCGCGCACATGGCCACATGCGCCTGGATCAGCAGCGAGGCGGCCGCGGGCAGGTGCCCGGCGGCCTGGGCCAGCAGCACGTCGTCGGCGGGATGGTGTTGGATCGTCATGGCTCAAGGTGGCCGAGCAAGCGGCGCAAATGGTTCATCGCCAGGCGGACCCGCGACTTCACGGTGCCCAGCGGAATGCCCAGATCCTGCGCGATCCGGGCGTGGGGATGCTCTTCGAAGAAAGACAGCTGCAGCACCTGCGCCTGGTCGGGCGACAACTGCTGCAGGGCACGCCTTACTTCGCTCTCTTGCTGGGCGGCGTAGCAATGTTCGTCGGGCGCAGGCGCCGTGTCGGGGATCTGTTCGCCCTGGCCCTCGTCCTGCTCTAGCGCCAGATTGGAGCGGCGCCGGAAATAATCCACCCGCAGGTTGCGCGCAATCGTGAAAACCCAGGTGGACACGCCAGCGTGGGCCGGGTCGAACAGGTGCGCCTTGCGCCAGACGCTGACCAGCGCCTCCTGAGCGAGGTCTTCCGCCACGCTCTCCGGGGTTCCGAGGCGCATGAGGTAGGCCTTCACGCGCGGGGCGAAGTGCTTGAACAGCGCCGCGAACGCCTGCCGGTCGCCCTGGGACGCCACCGCCTGGACCAGGGCGCTCAACGCGTCTCCCGTCGGATGGGCTCCATGGGTGGGTGGCTGGGTCACGATCGACAAATAAGGAGGCCAGGATTTTCGAGGCCTGGAAGGCCGCTCTGCGGGCTGGCGGACGGTGGTCATGCTGCTCATACGCAACACCCGGCGGATTAGATCACGTCCATCTGGTGGAATCCAAACGCGCAGCCACTGCGTATACCCACACAATACTCCGCGAGGAGACTTCGAGGATGGACGCAATGACAATCCATGCGGCGCACGCGCCCGCATCGCCTGCCAAGGCCGCCCCGCCGGGACGGCCGCTGGATGTGGCCGTGATCGGCAGCGGCATTTCCGGCCTGTCGGCCGCGTGGCTGCTCGCCCAACGCCACCAGGTCACGCTGTTCGAGGCCGACCGCCGGCCCGGCGGCCACAGCCACACCGTGCACGTGCCCGGGCCGGGGGGCGAGATCGCCGTGGACACCGGGTTCATCGTCTACAACGAATCGGCCTATCCCAACCTGACGGCGCTGTTCGCGCACCTGCAGGTGGCCACGCTGGCCACCGACATGTCCTTCGGCGTGAGCCTGGATGGCGGCGCACTCGAGTACAGCGGCACGGGCTTTGGCGGCGTGTTCGCCCAGCGCAGCAATCTGCTGAGCCCGCGCTTCTGGTCGATGCTGCGCGATCTGGTTCGCTTTTACCGCCGGGCGCCCGCCGATGTCCGCCGACTGGGCGACCTCTCGCTCGATGCCTACCTCGACCAGCATGGCTATGGCCGGGCGTTCCGCGAGGACCACCTCTATCCCATGGCCGCCGCCATCTGGTCCACGCCCGCGGCGCGCATCGGCGAGTACCCCGTCCAGGCGTTCGTGCGCTTTTGCGAAAACCACCACCTGCTGAACCTCGGGCACCGCCCGGCCTGGCGCACCGTGCAAGGCGGCAGCCAGCGCTACGTGCAGAAGATCACGGAGGTTCTCGGGCAGGGGCTGCGGCTGGACAGCGCGGCCATCGAAGTGCGGCGCACCGCCGAGGGCGCCTACGTGCGCACGGGCGATGCGCAGGAATCGCGGCGTTTCGACCAGGTGGTCATCGCCACCCATGCCGACCAGGCCCTGCGCCTGCTGCCGGATGCGAGCCCGGCAGAGACCGACCTGCTCGGCGCCTTCGGCTACAGCCGCAACCGGGCCGTGCTGCACAACGACCCGGCCCTGATGCCCCGGCGCCGAGCGGTGTGGTCCAGCTGGAACTACGCTGCCGAGCGCGAACGCAGCGAGGCCCTCAGCGTGACCTACTGGATGAACCGCCTACAGCACATTCCGGACGCCACCCCGCTGTTCCTCACCCTCAACCCGACGCAGGAGCCGCACCCCCGCCACCTGCTGCACACGCAGACCTACGAGCACCCGATCTTCAACGGCGCCGCCATGCAGGCCCAGCGATCGCTCTGGTCGCTGCAGGGCCAGCGGCGCACCTGGTTCTGCGGCGCCTACTTCGGCTCCGGGTTCCACGAAGACGGGCTGCAGGCCGGCCTCGCCGTGGCGGAGGCCCTGGGCGGCGTGCGCCGGCCCTGGAGCGTTGACAACGAATCCGGCCGCATCCACCTGTCCGCAGTCTCTGCAGGAACTGCAGCGCACCCAGGGGCCGAGCGGTGACCGGCCAGTCCGCGCTCTATACCGGCCGCGTGATGCACCAGCGGCTCAGCCCGGCGCGGCACCGGCTGCAGTACCGCGTCTTTTCGCTGCTGATCGATCTGGACGAACTGGCAGGGCTCGACCGACGCCTGCGGTTGTTCTCCGTCAACCGCTTCAACCTGTTCAGCCTGCACGAGAAGGACTACGGCGGCGCCGAGGGCCTGCCGATGCGCCAGCATGTGGAGCAGCAACTGGCCCGGGCGGGGCTGGCGCCCGGCGGCCGCATCGAGCTGCTGACCATGCCGCGCATCCTGGGCTACGCCTTCAACCCGCTGACCGTGTACTTCTGCCACCGGCCCGACGGCGCGCTCCAGGCCCTGCTCTACGAGGTGAACAACACCTTCGGCGAGCGCCACAGCTACCTGATTGCCGTCCCCGAAGCCGAGCAGCACGCCACCCGCATCCGGCAGTCGTGCGACAAGGAATTCCATGTGTCGCCCTTTCTGGGGCTGTCGATGCGCTATGCCTTCGACATCTCCCTGCCCGCGGCGCAGCGCGACCACCTGGGCGTGGGCATCACGGCCAGCGATGCGAACGGACCCGTGCTGGTCGCGCGCTTCCATGCGCGCCGCCGGCCGCTCGACGACCGCGCCCTCGCCCGCACCTTCCTCACCCACCCGCTGCTCACGCTGAAAGTGATGGGCGCCATCCACTGGGAAGCACTGAAGCTCTGGATCAAAAGAGTGCCGCTGCACACCAAGCCGCCCGCGCCAGCCCTGCCCGTGACCATCATCAAAACCAAAGACCTATGACCCTCCCCACCCCCTCCACCGGACTTCCGACGGACGGCACGCATGCGGTCGCGTCGATGCCCCGCCGGGCCACCTGGCGGTCGCGGCCCTTGCAGCGCGTGCTGCGCCGCTTGCTGACCAACGTGCGCTGCGGCACCCTGACCGTGGAGCTGCCCGGCGGTGAACGCGCCGAGGGCCGCGGCACCGAGCCCGGGCCCCACGGCACCCTCGTGCTGCACCGCTGGCGCCCGCTGTGGCGCCTGGCCGTGGGCGGCGACCTGGGTCTGGCGGAGAGCTACCGCCAGGGTGAATGGTCCAGCCCCGACCTGGCCGCTCTGCTGGAGCTGGGCGTGCGCAACGAGGCCGGCTGGGGCCGCGCGCTGCAGGCCAGCCTGCCGGCGCGGCTGCTGGCGCGGCTGTTTCACCTGCGCCGCGCCAACACCCGCCGGGGCAGCCGCCAGAACATCTCGTTCCATTACGACATGGGCAACGATTTCTATGCCCAGTGGCTGGACCCGGACATGCTCTATTCCAGCGCCATCTACGCCACGGGCCAGGAATCGCTGGATCAGGCGCAGCAGGCCAAGCTGGCCCGCATCGCCACCCTGCTGGCGCCCCGGGCCGGCGAACGCGTGCTGGAGATCGGCTGCGGCTGGGGCGCCCTGGCCATTGCCCTGGCCCGCGACACCGGCGCATCGGTGACCGGCCTCACCCTGTCGTCCGAGCAGTTGCGCCACGCCCGCCAGCGCGTGCATGACGAGGCGCTCACCAAGCACATCGATCTGCGGCTGCAGGACTACCGCGACGTCGAAGGCCAGTTCGACCACATCGTCTCCATCGAAATGCTGGAGGCCGTGGGCGAGCGCTACTGGCCGGCCTATTTCGAAACGCTCAAAGAGCGGCTGCGCCCCGGCGGCCGGGCCGTGGTGCAGGTCATCACCATCGCGGACGCGCAGTTCGAACAGTACCGCAGCACCACCGACTTCATCCAGCGCTACATCTTTCCGGGCGGCATGCTGCCCTCGCCCTCCCGGCTGCGGCAAGCGCTGGCGAACGCGGGCCTGGCACTGCAGGCCGCGGAAACCTTCGGCCCCAGCTATGCGACCACCCTGGCCGAATGGCGCCACCGCTTCCTGAGCGCCTGGCCCACGATCGAGCCGCTGGGCTTCGATGCGCCGTTCCGGCGGCTGTGGGAGTACTACCTGTGCTATTGCGAAGCCGGCTTCAGCACCGGCCGGGTGGACGTGGGCCTGTACACCATCGTCCATGCCCCGCCGAGCGCCCCGGACACGCCTGGCGCATCGCACCGCCCCGGGTAAACCGCACGCGCCCAGCGCCCCACACGGCGGGGTGCGTGCCAGAATCTCGCCATGCTTGCCCACACGGCTTATTCGGCCCATGCCGCCCTCGTTCCGCGCCGCTCCGACGACACCACGATGGGAACGCTCTACCGCGCCGCGATCGGCCCGGTCAATGCCGACTACTACCTGCCCGCCTTCGAGCGGCTGGACACCGCGGGCCGCCCGCTGCCGCGCTGGAACTGGGCCGCGGCCCTGTGCACGCTGAACTGGCTGGTGTTCCGCCAGCTCTGGGGGGCCGCCCTCGTCTACGTGGCCGCCCTCGAAGGCGTGGCATTGCTGGTGTTCGCGCTGGGCCAGTACGTGGCGCAGTGGCCGCTGCCGGTGCTGTCGGGCGTGCTGCTCGCGCTTTTGCTGGCCGCCACCGTGGTGCCGGGGCTGTACGGCGACGCCATCTTTCATGCCGAGGTGCGCAAGCGCATCACCAAGGCGCTCTCGGCCTCGGCCACCTTGCCCCAGGCGGGCGAATGGCTCGCCCGCCGCGCGGCGACCCGGCGCCGGCTGGGGTGGATCGCCGCGGCCAACGTGGCGCTGGCGGTGGCCGCGCTGGCGCTGTACCTGCTGCTGCCTGCCGGGGCTTCTTTGGCTGGCCCCGCCTCCGGTAGCCCTCCTGCGGCAGCGCCCACGCCCGCCGCATCGGCCGTGCCAGCGACCGCCCCCGGGATGGCACCTGCCGCCAGGCCAGCGGCATCGAACGGGGCCAGCGGTGCCGTGCAGGCCGAAGCGCCGGCCACCGCCCCGCTCCCTGGCCCCACTCCCACCGAACCATTCGCAGCCGGGGCCAGTGCGCCCGCCGCGCCCGTCCCTGCGGCTTCGCTGCCGGCGAAAGCACAAGCCCCGCAAGCCACTCCGCGCGCGCCAGCGGCCTCCTCCGCAGCAGCCCCGTCCATAGCGGCTTCGGCATCTGCCGTCGCCTCCCAGGTCTCGGCAGAACCCACGCGGGCCACGGCGCTCAGCGCGTCCTCCCCCGTGCAGTCGCCCGCCGCCCGGCCCGCTCCATCCACGGCCTCCGTACCGGCCACCGTGCCAGCGCAGGCGGTAGCCGCGCCGGCACCAGCGTCGGCCCCGGCCACGGCGGCCTCGAAAGCCGCACCCGCCAGCCGTGCGGCTGCCGAACCGACCAAACCGCGCGCCTCCGCGCCCAAGCCCGCCGCGGCTCGGACGGCGACGGCCTCGGACAAAACCTCCACCCCAGCTGCGAGTGCATCCAGCGCGACCGCCGCGCCCGACCGCCGCCTGTACATCAACGTCGGCCTTTTTGCCGAACCCGCCAATGCGCGCCGCGCCCATGCCCGGCTGCGGGAGGCCGGGTTGCCAGCCACGTCGCAGCCCGTCACCACCTCGGGCGGGCAGAAGCTGCTGCGCGTGCGGGTGGGTCCGTTCGCGTCCGCGTCACAAGCCAACGCCGCGGCGGCCAAGGTGCGCGACCTGGGCCTGGATGCTTCCGCGGCGGCGCTCCCTGCGCCGGCGCGGAATTGACCCTTCGGCCCCCCTGGCCGCAGGGACGGCGCGGGGACCGCTGCCGCGTTACCACTGGTGACCCTGCCGCCAGCACCCTGCGCTAAGGTGTGCTCCTTTCATTCACCAACGACATCGCTTTCCACCATGTCCCAACGCTCCCTGACGGCCTTCGCTCTCATCGCCGCCGCCCTGCTGGCCGCCGGCTGCACCACCAACGCCCCCTGGGGCAGCGCCACGCCGGGCACCACCAGCAGCACGGGCGCGCCCGCGGGCGGCATCTGCAGCGGCCCGCCCGCACAGGTGGTGGTGGGCCAGAACAGCACGGCCAAGGTGGTGGAGGACGCCCGGGTGCGCTCGGGCGCGCAGATGGCCCGCGTGCTGCGCCCCGACCAGATCGTGACCAAGGAATTCGACGCCACCCGCCTGAACCTGCAGGTGGACGCCAACGGCCGCATCGTCGCGGCGCGCTGCGGCTGACGACCGGCACCCGGTCGGCTCGGCCGGTGGTGGCTGGCGGTCCAGGCGCCGGAGCGCTCGCCCGTCAGTCGGCCAGAAAGAGCGCCTGCAGGTCGCTCAGGAAATCGAAGCCCCGCTCGGTGGGGCGCACGCGCGCCATGTCGCGCTCGATCAGGCCCTTGCGCTCAGCCTCGTCCAGCGCCTTGGCAATCGCGGTCAATGGCAGGCCCGTGCGCGCCATGAAGTCCTGCAGCGCAAACCCCTCGCGCAGGCGCAGCGCGTTGAGCATGTATTCGAACGGCAGGTCGGCCCGGCGCACCTCGTCGTCCTGCGCCACCGCATGGCCTGCCAGCGCGTGATCCATGTACCGCCCCGGGTCCCGAAATCGCACCTGCCGCACCACGCGGTGCGCAAAGCTGATCTTGCTGTGCGCACCCGCGCCGATGCCCAGGTAGTCGCCGAATTGCCAGTAGTTGGTGTTGTGGAAGCAGCCGTGGCCCTCGCGCGCATAGGCCGAGATTTCATAGCGCTGCAGCCCGGCCTGCGCCGTCATCTCGGTGATGCGGTCCAGCATGGCGTAGGCCTGGTCATCCTCGGGCACCACGGGCGGGAACTTGGCGAACACCGTGTTGGGCTCGATGGTCAGGTGGTAGATCGAGATGTGCGGCGGCCCCAGCGCCAGCGCGGTGCGCATGTCCCGCTCCAGATCGGCGAGCGTCTGGCCCGGCAGGGCGTACATGATGTCGAGATTGAAGGTCTCGAACGACTGCGCCGCCTCTTCCACCGCGGCCATGGCCTGGGCACCGTCGTGCACCCGCCCCAGCGCCTTCAGGCAACGGTCGTCGAAGCTCTGCACGCCGATCGACAGCCGCGTCACCCCGGCCGCGCGGTATGCCCGAAAGCGGTCTTTCTCGAACGTGCCGGGATTGGCCTCCATCGTGATCTCGCAGTCCGCCTCCAGGCGCAGCCGCGCGCGCAGGCCGCCGATCAACTGGTCGATGGCGGCGGGCGAGAACAGGCTGGGCGTGCCACCGCCAATGAAGATGCTATGCACCGTCCGGCCCCAGATCAGCGGCAGCGCCGCCTCCAGGTCGGCCATCAAGGCGTCCAGGTAGCGCTGCTCGGGCAGGGCCTGCGCAACGCCACCATCGCGGTACTCATGCGAGTTGAAATCGCAGTAGGGGCACTTTTTCAGGCACCAGGGCAGGTGCACGTACAGCGACAGCGGCGGCAGCGTGCCCAGCTGCAGCACGCCCGGCCGCATGGAATGCTGCACGTCGCGCACGGGCGCCGGCGCGGCCTCGGCCGAGGCCTCGGGAACGATGGGAATGGAAAGGGACACGGCCAGGAATCTCCGAAAGGCGCCAGCGCCTCAGAACCAGCGCTCGCGCATCAGCGCCAGCATCTGCTGTGCCGACCGGCCCCGGTGGCTATTGGCATTCTTCACCTCCGTCGGCAGCTCGGCGAAGGTCTTGCCGAACTCGGGCACGACCATGATCGGATCGAATCCGAAGCCCTGGCTGCCACGCGGCTCGCGCGCGATCTCGCCCACGACCCGGCCCACGGCGATGAGCGGCTCCGGGTCCTCGGGCGTGCGCACCGCCACCAGGGTGCTCACCATCGCCGCGCGGCGCTGGTCGATGCCCTGCATCTGCTCCAACAGCGCGCGCACGTTGTTCGCGTCGCCCTTGTCGTAGCCGAAACGGGTCGCGTAATACGCCGTGTCCACGCCCGGCAATCCACCGAAGGCATCGACACACAGGCCGGCGTCATCGGCCAGCGCCGGCAGTCCCGTGTGCTGGGCGGCAAAGCGCGCCTTGGCCAGCGCGTTCTCCACGAAGGTCCGAAAGGGCTCGGCCGCCTCTCCGACGCCCAGGTCCGCCTGGCGCACGAGCACCACGCCGAGCGGCGCCAGCAGCGTCTGCAGTTCGGCCAGCTTGCCCTGGTTGTTGGATGCGAGTACGAGTTTCATGGTCAAAATGGCTTCCAGCGCATATTCATCTAGGGCACATTGCTACAAATTTAATAGCAAATGCGATTTCCATCGGTGCAACGGGGCTGGCCAGGGACAGCCAAGCCCGCATTCGCTATCGCTATCCGTTGCGCAGCGCCTGCTGCTGCAGCGCCACCAGTTCGGCCACGCCCTTTTCGGCCAGCGACAGCAGGCGGTCCATCTCCTGGCGGGTGAACGCCACGCCTTCGGCCGTGCCTTGCACCTCCACGAAATGGCCGGCGCCGGTCATCACCACGTTCATGTCGGTGTCGCAGGCCACGTCTTCCACGTACTCCAGATCGAGCAGCGGCGTGCCTTCCACGATGCCGACCGAAATGGCTGCCAGCGGGGCCGTGATGGGCGATTCGGCCAGCTTGCCGCGCGCGATCAGATGGGCCACCGCATCCTGCGCCGCGACCCAGGCACCGGTGATGGCCGCCGTGCGCGTGCCGCCGTCGGCCTGGATGACGTCGCAGTCCAGTTGCAGGGTGCGCTCGCCCAGGCGCTGGAGATCGAACACGGCCCGCAGGCTGCGGCCGATCAGGCGCTGGATCTCCTGCGTGCGGCCATTCTGCTTGCCGCGGGCCGCCTCGCGGTCGCTGCGGGTGTGGGTGGACCGGGGCAGCATGCCGTACTCGGCCGTCACCCAGCCCTCGCCGCTGCCGCGCTTGTGGGGCGGCACGCGCTCTTCCACCGACGCGGTGCACAGCACCTTGGTGTTGCCGAACTCGATGAGCACCGAGCCTTCGGCGTGCATGGTGTAGCGGCGGGTGATGCGCACCGGGCGCAACTGGTCGGCGGCACGGCCGCCCGGGCGGGTGAAAGAGGTCATGGAATGGGGTCCGGTAGGAAACGAAAACAGAACGGTCACCCGGCAGGCGCCGCTTCAGGCCAAGCGCCGGGCGGAGCGAGCGTTCAGGCCTTGCGTGCGGCCGAACGGCGGATGGCCTCGTTGATCTCGGCAATGGAGCGTTCGATGGCCTCGTCGTCCAGGTCATCGTCCACCATGTCGAGCGGCCCGGCCTGGATCGTGGAGGAAAACCCGTCGTCGCTGATGCTGTCGGTCGAAATGCCCTGGGTGGATTCGAACGCATCGGGCGTTTCCCACTCCAGCGCCACCACGGTCACGTTGTCGCTGGTGTCGCCGGCCTTGCGCAGCGCGTCTTCGACCAAGTCGGGCACCGACTGCGAGACCGGCAGGCGGCTCAGCTGGCGGGCGATGGTCTCGTCGTCCAGCGTGCCCCACAGGCCGTCGGAGCACAGCAGGATGCGGTCGCCCTGCTCCAGGGCCACCGGGCCGGTGATGTCATAGATGGGCTTGGTCGGCGATCCCAGGCAGGTGAACAGCACATTGCGGTTCACCCGTTCGATGCCCTGCAGCGGCATGTTGCGCAGCTCCAGGTACGAGTGGTCGCGTGTGCGCGTGAACAGCTCGCCCCCGCGCACCATGTACAGGCGCGAGTCGCCGCAGTGGATCCAGCTGGCGGACCCTTCCTGCACCACCGCCACGACCAGCGTGGTGCGGGGCGTGTCCAGCATGCCGCGGTCGGCCGCGTAGCGAAGGATCTGGTGGTGTGCGGCCAGCAGCGCGTCGGCCAGAAATCCGTGCACGTCTTCCAGCGTGGGCTTGGCGTGCCGCTGGAACGCGGCGGACACCGTCTGCAGCGCCAGTTGCGCCGCCACTTCGCCCTCCGGGTGGCCGCCCATGCCGTCCGCCAGCACGAACAGGCTGGACTCCCGCGTGTAGCAGTAGCCCATGCGGTCTTCATTGGTTTCGCGGCCACCACGACGGCTGACCTGGAAGACGGAGAATTTCATTTCGGCTTCGCCCCCATTCGCGTGGCCTCGCCCACCTTCTGCACATTCTTCTTGGTATCGGACACCAGCGTATCAAGCTGCAGGCGCATCTTCTCACCCACGGACAGCTTGGTGTAGCGCCGCTCGCCCTCGCGGCTCAGTTCCTTTTGCAAGGCGAACACCGACTGGGGCCGCGACAGCGGGTCGAGCGCCATGCACCATTCGACCACCTCGATCAGGTTGTCGGAGTAAACGCCGCGCAGCTTGGTCAGCGCCAGCGACAGGCGGTCCTTGTCGGAGCGCTGCGGCGCCTCGTTGGGCGGGAATCCCTGCATGCAGGCGTAGATGCAGGCGCCGATCGCGTAGATGTCGGTCCAGGGGCCCATCGACGAATCGCGGCGGTACATCTCGGGCGCCGCGAAGCCGGGCGTGTACATCGGGCGGATGAAGTTGCCCTCCTTCGAGAGCACTTCGCGCGCCGCGCCGAAGTCGATCATCACCGCCTTGTTGTCGTCGGTGATGAAGATGTTGGCCGGCTTGATATCAAGGTGCAGCATCTTGTGCTGGTGCACGATGCGCAGGCCGCGCAGCACCTCGTCGAACAGCGAGCGGATCGTGGACTCGCGGAACACCTTCTGCGTTTTGAGGTCGCGCGCGGTGATGATGAAGTCCTGCAGGGTGGCCCCTTCCAGGTAGTTCATCACCATGTAGACGGTTTCGTTTTCCCGGAAGAAATTGAGCACGCTCACCACCGAGGCGTGCGAGATCTGCGCCAGGGCCCGGCCTTCCTCGAAGAAACTCTTGAGGCCCAGGCGGTACAGCGACAGCTTTTCGGGAGGCACCTTGGGCAGCAACTCGCCCGGGCCGCGGGTGGCCAGGGAAGAAGGCAGATATTCCTTGATGGCGACCTGCTGGCCGTCCGGGTCGATGGCCAGATACACCACGCCGAAGCCGCCGGAGGAGAGCCGGCGCACCACGCGGTAGCCACCAATCGTGGTGTCGGGCGGCAGGGGGGCCGGCTTGATTTTTGACATATTTTGCGAAGAAACCTCGGGCACGAATCGGAACCCGGATAATCGCCGGATCGCAAGCAACCACCGAAAAGTCCAATGGCAGTTTACAGCATGACCGGATACGCCAGCGCACAGCAAAGTGCATCCGCGGGAGGGGGCGAAACCGATGGCCGCACCCGCCGCCTGGGGCTGGAGATCCGGTCCGTCAACAGCCGTTTCCTGGATCTGTCGTTCCGCTTGCCCGACGAGTTGCGCGCCCAGGAACCGGTGCTGCGCAGCCTGCTCACCGCCCGCCTCAAGCGGGGCAAGGTCGAAGTCCGCGCCTCCATCGAGAACGAAGACACCACCGCCCTGCCCGACCCGGCACCCCGCCTGCTGCAACGGCTGAACTCCGCGCAGGACGCCGTGCGCGCCTGGCTGCCCGACGCGGCCCCCTTGAGCGTCGCCGACGCCCTGCGCCTGTGCGCGAATGCCGGCTCCGTCCAGGACGACTGGAGCGATGCCGTCCCGGCCCTGGCCGAGAAAGCACTGAAAGATCTCCTCCAAGCCCGTGAACGCGAAGGCAAGCGCCTGTCGGCCATGCTGCAGGACCGGCTCGAACAACTGCGCGCCCTGGCCCACCAGGCCACGCCGCTGGTTCCCAAGCTGGTGGAGCAGCAGCGCCAGCGCTTCATGGAACGCTGGAAGGAGGCCATGGCCCTGGCCGACAACGCCACGCTGCCCGAAGCCGCTCAGGACCGCGCGCTGACCGAGGCCACCGCCTTCGCCATCCGCATCGACGTCGCGGAAGAGATCACCCGGCTGGATTCGCACCTGGACGAGATCGAACGCCTGCTCAAGAAAGGCGGTGAAGTGGGCAAACGCCTGGACTTTCTCATCCAGGAACTGCACCGCGAAGCCAACACGCTCGGCTCCAAATCTGCCGCCATGGAACTCACGCGCATCAGCGTGGACATGAAGGTCCTGATCGAGCAGATGCGCGAGCAGGTCCAGAACATCGAGTGAGTGATAATCCTTTTTTGATAGCAGCCAGTACCTATCCCGCATGGACTACCCTGGAAATCTATTCGTAGTGGCAGCGCCCAGCGGCGCGGGCAAATCGAGCCTGGTCAAGGCGTTGCTGGAGCTGGACTCCCATGTGCAGCCCTCGGTCTCGCACACCACCCGGGCACCACGCGGGCAGGAAAAGCACGGCCGCGAATACTTCTTCACCTCGGAGCAGGAATTCGACGCCATGGTCGCCTCTGACGGCTTCGTGGAATGGGCCCACGTGCACGGCCGCCGCTATGGCACATCCCGCAAGGCCATCGAGGAGCGCATCGCGCAAGGCGCCGATGTGGTCCTGGAAATCGACTTCCAGGGCGCCATCCAGGTCAAGCAGGCCTTTGCGAATGCCGTCCTCATCTTCATCCTCCCCCCCAGTTGGGAAGAACTGAGATCCCGCCTGGAACGCCGCGGGGAAGACGCCCCGGACGTGATCGAGGTCCGGCTGAAGAATGCCGCCCAGGAAATGGAGCAGGCCTACAAATTCGACTTCGTTATAATCAACGAACTCTTTGAGCGTGCGCTTTTCGACCTGAAAACCATCGTCCACGCTCAGCGGCTGAAGTATGCGGCGCAACGCCGTGCACGGGCCGATACGTTCGAATCCCTCAATATCACCTGATCCTTCTGGAGAAGACGCATGGCCCGCATTACTGTTGAAGACTGCCTCGAGCACATCCCCAACCGCTTTCAACTCGTGCTGGCAGCCACGTACCGCGCCCGCATGCTGAGCCAAGGCCATGCCCCCAAGATCGAAAGCCGCAACAAGCCTGCGGTGACCGCCTTGCGCGAAATCGCCGAAGGCAAGGTCGGTCTGGAGATGCTGAAGAAGGTCCCGGGCTGACGCGCCCAGGTCTGCTGCTGCAGCCCAATAGCACCGCTTTGCGGTGCTTTTTTTTGGCCAAAAACCACGATCTCCCCAGCAAGCTACATTAAAGGGATGAATGCGGTCTTGAATAAACCATCTGCCCAAGACCCGCGCCCCGGCGAAAGCGGGGCGGCGGGAGGCACGTCCGCAGCAGCCGCCAACGCAGCAGCGGCCAGTTTTGCGGCCCTCACGGAGAACCTCGGCTACCTCGACGCAGCCAGCATCGAACAGGTGCGGCAGGCTTACCGCTTTGCCGACGAAGCCCACCTGGGGCAGTTGCGCAACAGCGGCGAGCCCTACATCACCCACCCCATCGCAGTGGCGGCCCAGTGCGCCACCTGGAAGCTGGATGGCCAGGCGCTGATGGCGGCACTGCTGCACGACGCCATGGAAGATTGCGGCGTCACCAAGTCCGATCTCATCGATCGCTTCGGCCTGCCGGTGGCCGAATTGGTGGATGGCCTCACCAAGCTCGACAAGCTGCAGTTCAACACCCGCGAAGAGAACCAGGCCGAGTCCTTCCGCAAGATGCTGTTGGCAATGGCCCGCGATGTACGGGTCATTCTGATCAAGCTGGCCGACCGCACGCACAACATGCGCACGCTCTCGGACATGCCGCGCAGCAAATGGGGCCGCATTTCTTCCGAAACCCTCGAGATCTATGCCCCCATCGCCCACCGGCTTGGGCTGAACCAGACCTACCGGGAGCTGCAGGATCTGTCATTCCGACATCTCCACCCCTGGCGCTACGCGACCCTGTCCAAGGCAGTGAACAAATCACGCAACCGGCGGCGCGATATCGTGCAGCGGGTTCAAACCGAGGTCGACACCGCGTTTTCGAAGCTGGGCATGAAAGCCCGCCTCGCAGGCCGCGAGAAAACGCTCTATGCCATCTACCAGAAGATGGACACCAAGCACCTCAGTTTTGCCCAGGTCACAGACATCTACGGCTTTCGCGTGATCGTGCCGACCGTGGTCGATTGCTACACGGCACTGGGCGTGCTGCATCAGATGTACAAGCCTGTTCCTGGGCGGTTCAAGGACCACATCGCCATTGCCAAGCTCAACGGCTACCAGTCGCTGCACACCACCTTGGTCGGCCCTTCCGGGGTCAACATCGAATTCCAGATGCGTACCGAGGAAATGCACGTGGTGGCGGAAGCCGGCGTGGCCGCCCATTGGCTGTACAAAGCACAGGATGCCGATGGATCGGCCGCGGAGCGCCTTGGCACCAAGTGGCTCCAGTCGCTGCTCGACATTCAGAACGAAACGCGGGATGCAGCGGAGTTCTGGGACCATGTGAAGGTCGACCTGTTCCCCGATGCGGTCTATGTCTTCACCCCCAAGAGCCAGATCATGGCACTGCCACGGGGCGCCACGGTGGTCGATTTCGCCTATGCCATCCACAGCAATGTGGGTGACCGCACCACGGCCGCCAAGATCAACAATGAGCAGGTCCCCTTGCGGACCGAGCTCAAGAACGGCGATGTGGTGGAGATCATCACAGCGCCGGTGTCCACGCCCAATCCCGCCTGGCTGGGCTTCGTGCGCACGGGCCGCGCACGCTCGAAGATTCGCCACTACCTCAAAACGCTGGCCCATACTGAATCAGCGGGACTGGGAGAGAAGCTGCTGACCCAGGCCCTGAGGGCCGAGGGGCTGGAACGCCTGCCGACCGAGTCGGAGAACCAGGCACTGTGGGACAAGCTGCTCCGCTTCACAGGCAATCGAACACGCAATGAACTCATGACCGACATCGGTCTGGGCAAACGCATCGCGGGCATCGTGGCGAAACGCCTCATGGTGCTGATGACGGAGCATGGACACCGACCCGATGCCCTGTTGCTGACCCGTGAAAGGTATTCATCCCACGAAACCCTGTCGCAAGGTGGCGTGACTTTGGACGGCAGCGAAAACGCATCCGTTCAGTACGCGAACTGCTGCCGCCCGGTACCGGGAGATCCCATCGTCGGCTACCTGGGGCGCGGTGAAGGGCTGGTGGTTCATAACGCCCAATGCAGCGTGGCGAAAAAGCTTCAGCACAAGGACAGCGAGCGCTTTATCGCGGTGGACTGGGCCGATGAGCCCACGCGCATGTTCGAAACCGGCATCGTTGTGACCGTGGCCAACGGCAAGGGCGTCTTGGCACGCATCGCCGCCGAACTGGCGAGCTCCGAAGCGGACATCGTTCACGTCGACATGGACGATGAAGCCGCCATGGACACGACCGATTTGCGTTTTGTCATCGCCGCACGAGACCAGTCACACGTCGAGGCCTCCTTGCGCAATTTGCGCCGAACGCCCGCAGTGCTTCGCGCCTTCCGCGTGCTGCCCCAGGGGTAAGGCCGGCGCACTGGCCCCTTATGCCACCGGTTGGGGATAGCGGACGTCCAAAACCTCCAGCGTCCGCGTGCCACCAGGCGTGGCCAACTGAACCTGATCCCCTTCGCGGGCCTTCAGTAAGGCCCGAGCCACCGGCGACACCCAACTGACTTGCGCCAGGCCCGTCTCGACCTCGTCGATTCCCAGGATCGTGATGGTGCGCTCGACGCCTTCATCGTCCGCATAGTGGACCGTGGCACCAAAGAACACCTGATCACTTCCGGCGTGAATGGCGGGATCGACCACCTCGGCAATTTCGAGTCGTTTGGTCAGGAACCGAATCCTGCGATCAATTTCGCGCAGGCGTTTCTTGCCATACAGGTAGTCCCCGTTCTCCGAACGGTCCCCATTGCTTGCAGCCCAATGAACCACTTCAACGATCTTGGGCCGCTCGTTGTCGATGAGATCCAGCAGTTCATCGCGCAGCCTGGCGTAGCCGGAAGGGGTGATGTAGTTCTTGCTACCCGCAGGAAGGGGTGCAGGGGAAAAATCTTCGTCATCGGACTGATCCGATTCTTTGGTGAATGCCTTGCTCATGGGTGCATTTTGATGCAGAGAGCATTCGAATCCCCAACGGAAAAAGCCCTAGAACATCACTGTTCTAGGGCTTACCGTTTGGTGCGGCTGGCAGGAATCGAACCCACGACCCCTTGGTTCGTAGCCAAGTACTCTATCCAGCTGAGCTACAGCCGCTAAGCTTTGAATTATAGCATGTTTTCAACGCCATCATTCAATTCTTGTTTTGATTTTTACGCGACCTCTGTGAAGAACTTCGCAATCAAGCAAGACTTAAATTCTAACCCATCTTTTGATGGTTGCTTGGCTTCGTTTGCAGAAAACGCAGGCATCTCAACTCTCATGTCCACGCAGTGCGCCTGAACAGGCACGCGAGGAATGGCCATGAACAGCAATCAAGCCCGTTGAACTGGTAGGGCGTGAGGGACTTGAACCCGCGACCAAAGGATTATGAGTCCTCTGCTCTAACCAACTGAGCTAACGCCCCCCGCGCCAATTGTATGTGCTTACTTGCGGTAACTCAGCGCGTTGGAAACCAGCTTGGACGTGATGTCCACGATCTGGATCATCCTGTCGTACGGCATTCGGGTGGGGCCGATGACCCCCAGTGTGCCTACGACTTGCCCGTCTATTTCATATGGAGAGGTGACTACCGAAAGCTCCTCAAAAGGGACGATCTGGCTCTCTCCCCCAATGAAGATGCGTACGCCATCTGCACGGTTGGAAACATCGAGCAAACGCAGGATCTGCGTCTTCTGTTCGAACAGGTCGAAAGCACGCCGCAGGTTGCCCATGTCGTTGGAAAAATCACTCACTGCCAGCAGGTTGCGCTCGCCAGAAATCACCACATTGTCCTGAGACTCCGCCATCGCTTCGGACCCGACGTTGACAGCCGCCTGCATCAGCGAGCCGATTTCCTCCCGCAGCTGATCCACCTCCGTCTTCAAGCGCTCGCGCACTTGGTCCATGTCCATTCCGGAATAGTGGCTGTTCAGGAAATTGGCCGCTTCTACCAGATGCGATTGCGAGTAGTCCACATCGGTGAAGATCACGCGGTTCTGCACATCTCCTTCAGGGGAGACGATGATGACCAGAAGCCGCTTTTCGGACAATCTCAAGAATTCGATGTGCCGGAACACCGAGGCACGCCGGGGCGCCATGACAACGCCCACGAACTGGGACAGGCTGGACAACAAATGCGCCGCGTTGGCGATCACCTTTTGCGGTTGCTCTGCAGCCAGCTGCGGCGAATACAGCTGCTCGCGCTGCACTGTCAACATGGTGTCAACGAACAGGCGATACCCTTTGGCCGTCGGAATTCGGCCGGCAGACGTGTGCGGGCTTGCGATCAGTCCGATCTCTTCGAGATCGGCCATCACGTTACGGATGGTGGCGGGAGAGAGGTCGAGACCGGACGCGCGCGACAGCGTACGCGAACCCACGGGTTGGCCATCGGCTATGTAGCGCTCTACGAGCGCCTTCAGCAACAACTTGGCACGGTCATCAAGCATTGAATCATTTTAATGATCTAATTTCCCAATGAAGCTCAGGTTCACACGGGTCGCACTCTTCGGCAAGTACCAGCCGCTCACTTCCAGCGTTATTTCTGACAGTTCGCGCAATGCCGTACAGGAGGTTGCCCAGTTCCTCAGAAATGAAGGCTGTGAACCCATTCTGGAACAGGAAACGGCGCACAACACCGGCATTTCTGACTATCCTGCGATGCAGGTGGAACAGATCGGCAAGGAGTGCGATCTGGGGATGGTGATCGGGGGAGACGGTACGATGCTGGGCATCGGCAGGCAATTGGCCCCCTACAAAATTCCTCTGATCGGCATCAATCAGGGACGTCTGGGCTTCATCACCGATATCCCTTTGGGCGAGCACGCTTCAGCACTGAGGCCGATGCTCCATGGCGAGTACGAAGAAGACGCCAGGCCCCTCATGCATGCCTGCGTGATGCGTCAGGACGAATGCGTATTTGAAGCCCTGGCGCTCAACGACGTCGTCGTCAATCGTGGATCCACTTCCGGCATGGTCGAATTGCGGGTGGAAGTGGGTGGGCATTTCGTCTCGAACCAAAGGGCAGACGGGCTGATCATTGCGTCGCCCACTGGGTCCACGGCTTATGCGCTCTCCGCGGGAGGCCCAATGCTGCACCCTGCGATTCCTGGTTGGGTGATGGTCCCCATCGCACCCCATACGCTGTCCAATCGACCCATCGTGCTGCCGGATTCGACGGACATTGCGGTGGAAGTCGTAGGGGGCCGGGACGTCAGCGCCAATTTCGACATGCAGTCGCTGGCGTCGCTCCAGCATGGCGATCGGATCGTGGTTCGGCGGTCGGAGCACTGCGTGCGCTTCTTGCACCCTCGAGGCTGGAACTACTTTGCTACGTTGCGCAAAAAATTGCGCTGGAATGAAGGGGGCTCATAGATGGCGCTCAAACGGATCGCATTGCGCGATTTCGTCATCGTGGATGTCCTGGACCTGGATCTTCACAAAGGATTTACGGTGCTGACCGGAGAAACGGGTGCAGGCAAATCCATCCTGATCGATGCCTTGCAAATGCTGCTGGGCGGCCGCGCCGATGCCGGGGTGATTCGCGAGGGAACCGAGCGTACGGACATCTGCGCTGAATTCGATTGCCCACCCAGTTTGTCTGCATGGCTTGATGAAGCAGGCATCCCGCAGGAGGAAAGCCTGCTGCTTCGCCGAACCATCGATCGGCAAGGAAAAAGCCGTGCGTGGATGAACGGCATTCCAGCAACCGCCACCCAAATGCGGACTGTGGGGGCACATCTCCTCGATATCCATGGCCAGCACGCATGGCAGAGCTTGACGCGCCAGGATGCCGTTCGCAGCCTGTTGGATGCCTATGGCGGCATCAGCACCGCGGCGCTGGAGCCGCTTTGGACTCGCTGGCGTGACGACCGCAAAGCGGTCGCGCAAGCAGAAGCGGCCAGACATACCCTGCAACAGGAGCGGGAACGACTGCAGTGGCAGATCAGTGAAGTCGAAAAGCTGGGCCCGGCATCCAGCGAGTGGGAAGAACTCAACACCCAGCACAGCCGCCTTTCCCACGCCCAAGCCTTGCTGGACAGCGCGCAAACGGCCCTGTCCGCGCTGGAGGATGAAGAGTCCGGTGCACAGACTCAGTTGAGCCGCGCCTGCCATCTGCTGCAGGAGCAGCAAACCCTCGATCCCGAATTCAAGGCGATGGGAGAGGTGCTTCAGTCGTGCATGGATCAAGCGGCCGATGTGGCTCACTCCTTGCAAAGCTATCTCCGGCACACGGAACTCGATCCCGAGCGACTTGAACAGTTGGATTCACGCCTGTCGCTGTGGATTTCGTTGTCACGCAAATACAAGCGGACGCCATCGGAGTTGCCGGCACTGCTGGAGGGATGGAAAGCGGAACTCTCCAAACTGGAGACGGCAGCAGACCTGGAAGCGCTCAATGCGGCCGAACAGGCCAGTGGTACAGCCTATCGCAAGGCGGCGCAGGCTGTGTCCCGGCAGCGGACAGCCGCAGCACCAAGGCTTGCCCAATCAATCACACAAGCCATGCAGGGCCTGGGCATGGTGGGCGGGCGGTTTGAGGTGCTTTTGGAACCGACACCGGAACCCGGCATTCAAGGTCTCGACAGTGTTTCTTTTCTGGTCGCAGGGCATCCTGGCGCTACGCCCCGGCCTGTTGGCAAAGTCGCTTCGGGGGGGGAGCTGTCTCGCATATCGTTGGCCATTTCCGTGACGACAAGCCAGTTGGGCGAGGCCCCTACCCTGATTTTTGACGAGGTGGACTCAGGCGTCGGAGGCTCCGTCGCCGAGACGGTGGGTCGGCTGATGCAGCAGTTGGGCCGCGATCGACAGGTGCTGGCCGTTACCCATCTTCCGCAGGTGGCAGCCTGTGCAGATCACCATCTGATCGTGGCAAAAACCAGTCAGGATCAGCACACCGTCAGTCAGGTGACCGTGGCGAAGGGAGAAAAACGCGTGATCGAAATGGCTCGGATGTTAGGAGGGGAACGCCAGTCGAAGGCGACCATGGCGCACGCACGCGAAATGCTCAGCAGCAACCAACCCGCACAGATCAAGGCATGACGAAATGACGCTAGAGGTCGTATTGATCACAGGCATGGCGGGTTCCGGCAAATCCGTTGCCTTGCATGCATTGGAAGACGCAGGCTACTACTGCGTAGACAACCTGCCACCGGAATTGTTGGCCGCCTTCGTGGCGCTGGAGCATCAGCACCATGGCAACCGGATTGCCATCGCAATGGATGTTCGCAGCGCCACCGCGTTACCGCTGGTTCCGCAGGAACTGAAACGCCTGCGCGGCGAGGGCGTGGTCGTCCATTCGCTGTTTCTGGATGCCACCACCGACACATTGATCCGGCGATTTTCGGAAACGCGCCGACGCCACCCCCTCTCCAGAGACGAATGGACGGAAGGCCAACGCGCATTGCTGCAAACCATCGAACTGGAACGTGAACTGCTGGCCGAGTTGCGTGAGCAGTCCCATGTCATCGACACGAGCGCCATTCGAGCAGCGCAATTGCAGGGTTACGTCAAAAGCCTGATGCCCGCCCTGCCCGGGCAATTGACGCTGGTCTTCCAATCGTTTGCATTCAAACGCGGGGTGCCTGTCGATGCGGATTACGTCTTTGACGTGCGCATGCTGCCCAATCCCCACTATGAGCCCGCCTTAAAGGCATTGACGGGCAAAGACCAGCCTGTCATCGACTATTTGCAACACCAGGCTGATGTGAAACTGATGCAGGAGCACATCGCGCAGTTCCTTTCTCACTGGCTGGAGCCTTTGGCGCAGAATCACCGAAGCTACGTGACCGTGGCCATTGGCTGCACGGGGGGGCAACACCGCTCGGTTTATTTGGTGGAGCGCCTGGCGATGCACTTCAGCCAGCGTTGGACCACCCTGCGGCGGCATCGTGAGCTGGACGGCCTGTGACTTTCACGTCTCGCCACAGAGTGGCGAGACGTGAAAAAAATCAGGATAGGTTCAGCAGCAATTTTCGGATGGGCGTTGGCATACCCAAGCGGTCCCAGTCGGAAGCACCAAACCAGGCACCGTCCACCGGAAGGCCCCAATCCGCCTGCCACGGGATTCGCACGGGATGGAGGTGCAGATCCCGATGGGTCAGGACATGAAGAAAGCCCTCCAAATCCTGAAGCGGCGCAGGCCGTGATGCCAATGACGCTTGCAGTGCTGCGCGCTCCTCGAACACCGGCAGGCAATGCAGACCTGCCCAAATGCCGCTCGAGGGACGCGGCTGGAGCAAGACGCGCCCATTGCCGTCCTGCAGCAGCATCAGCCACCACGACTCCGCACGACGCGACAATTTGCGGGTCCGCACGGGATAGCGTTCGGGGTCTCCGTCGCGGCGGGCTTTGCACTGCCGGTTCAAAGGGCAGACCATGCAGGTCGGCTTCTTTGGCGTGCACACCGTCGCCCCGAGATCCATCAGACCCTGGGTATAGCGCGGCATCGCATGCTGCAGATCACTGACTGGCAGCAAGGCACAGGCCTGATCCCAAAGAAGACGTTCATTCTTGGCGATTGCCAAATCGGCCGTGAAGCCAAGCACTCGCGTCAGCACCCGGCGAACATTTGCATCCAATATGGGAACACGCTCGGAAAAGCAGAAGGCGGTTATCGCACCTGCCGTCGAGCGGCCGATTCCCGGCAACTGTGCCAATACCTCGGCGGTCCGGGGAAACTCGCCCCCGTGCAAATCCACCACTTTCTGAGCACAGCGGTGCAGATTTCGTGCACGACTGTAGTAGCCCAACCCGCTCCATAAAGCGAGCACCTCGCCCTCCGTTGCCGCTGCGAGCGACTGCACATCCGGAAATCGAGCCAGAAAGCGTTCGTAATAGCCCAAGACGGTGACGACCTGGGTTTGCTGCAACATGATTTCCGACAGCCACACCCGATAAGGATCACGTGTTTGCTGCCATGGCAAATGGTTGCGGCCATGCACCGCCTGCCACCGAACCACATCGGTGGCAATTTCCGGGATGTCGCTCATGCCAGGGCCGTTTGCGGGCTGACCTGGGGCGGCTCGGCGCGCGGGACGGCTGCGAGCTGCTCCGTCATCTCATTCAAGCGCGCCTCCATCTGCCCCAACTCCTGCTCGGCCATTTCAATCTCTGCAATGCGCTCGACCAAACCGCTTGCTGCGTGCTGAATGCGGTCCACCGCTTCGATGCGACGCGCAAAGCTGCGTTTGCGCTCTCTTAGTTGGGCATCCAGTTGCGCTGTTGCGGATTTGCTCCACAGCTCCAAATCGTTGGCAACCGACTCGAACACCGTGCGAAGCCGCATGCCAAGCGCACGGACCAATCGCTGCGCAAACTCAGGCTGCGCCAGTTTGAGGGCATTGCCCACGCCCAGGTACTGCAAATGCCGCTGCTCAATTTGCGCGATTTCCTGCAGGAAGGGCTCCAGTTGCGGAGTCGGAGGCACTTGGAGCGAGAAGCCAAAGTCCGTGTTGAGCTGTCGGAATGTACCGCCCAACATGGCATGGATTTCAGTGCCCGAAGATTGCGCCTTGTCCACGATGGCCAGCAGCCGCTGGAAGGTCTCCGCATAGATTTTGCGCACGCCCAGCTTCAGCCCCTTTTGCTGCAATGCGTCTGTGAGCAGCGCCAGCTCAGCCTTCAGTGAACGGGCTCCGAGCTCATGGAAGATATCGCGCAGCAATTTGAGATGGACCGCACGCACCGCCTGAATCTTCGCGGTGCTCATCTCAAACTCCCGCTGCTCCTGCTCGATGCGAGTGCGCATGGAATCGATGACGGAAGCATTCTTTCCCCGCAAGCTCCGTAACTCCAGCATCTGGTCATCGAGATCGCGCCGGCGGATGTTGATCACGCGGGAGGTTTCCGACCGCAGGCCGGCAATGCCCGCTGCCACGGCAGAGCGGAGAATGGACTGGCGCTTGCCCATCACCCCTTGTGCCAGCGCTTCTTCCAAAAGAGGCAAGCCGCTGCGCTCCAGCAACAGGTCATCGCACTGGATTTTGGCGATCAACCCTTTCTGGGCTGAAACCAGCATGACGTGCTCTTGCGAGATACCCAGCATCTCAGCAGAGGTCAGGCGCTGGCGCTCCAGTTGTTCTTGAACCTGCTCAGGCGAGTTCAGGGTGTCCCACAGTGTGTCGATCTTGTTGAGGACCACCAAGCGGGCATCCGCATTTTCAGACGGGGCTGCAAGATGTTCCCGCCAGATCGAGAGATCGGACCGCGTGACCCCGGTGTCCGCCCCCAGGATGAAGACCACCGCATGCGCCTGCGGAATCAGATTGATGGTGAGTTCAGGCTCCGCACCCACTGCGTTCAGTCCGGGCGTATCCAGAATGACCAGGCCCTGCTTGAGCAGCGGATGGGGAATATTGATGAGGGCATGGCGCCACATCGGAACTTCCACCTGGCCGCTGGCGTCCGGCACCGGGTTTTCTTCCGGCAGGTCGTCGTGCCAGAAGCCCAGCGCTCGCGCCTCATCCAAGCTGACGCGCCGGACCTCGGCCACCTTCTCGAGCGAGCGGGCCATCTGCCCCGCATCATTGACATCCAAGGGAATCTGCACCCAGCGTTCGGGTTTCAGGCGCCACTCGGCCAGTCCCTGCACCTGCAGCCGGGTGTCGATGGGAAGCAGGCGCAGGCTCACAGGCACGCCGGGGTCGTAGCCCAATTCCGTCGGGCACATCGTCGTTCGTCCCGCGCTGGCCGGCATGATCCGGCGGCCATAGTCGGCAAAGAAGATGGCGTTGATCAGTTCGGACTTGCCCCGGGAAAACTCCGCGACGAAAGCCACCATGACTTTGTCGCTGCGCACTTGGCCCTCCAGTCGCTGGAGCTTCTCGCCAACGGCCGCATCCATGAGGGAATGCGACGCCATCCAGTCGGCCAACTGCTTCAGTTGAAGTGCGAATGCCCGGCGCCACGCGCCGTGCTGGTCGAACTGTTCGTTAAAAGAGGGTCCCACTTTGCTCCCGAGTGTCGCTGCGCCCGCACGTGCAGGAGCCTTCGCAAAATATAGCACCCCACGAACTTCTTGAAAGCTCGAAACGGCGTGGTGCCACCCCTCTTAACCCTATGCCTTCTGGCAACGGATGCAATAGTAGGTGCTGCGCTGGCCTTGCCGGATCATTCGCACCGGAGACCCGCAGGCCCGGCACGCCTCGTTGTGCCGTCCATAGACATGCGCCTCCAGCTGGAAATGGCCCTCACTGCCGTCCGCGCTGGCGAAGTCCCGCAGCGTACTGCCGCCGCGCTCCACCGCGCGCGCCAGCACCTCGCGAATGGCTGCGTGCAGGCGGCGAACCCGCGCCAAGCCGATGGTCGATGACTTCACTGTCGGGCGGATACCCGCCAGGAACAGCACTTCCGACGCGTAGATGTTTCCGACCCCCACCACAACTTTGCCGCTGAGCAAGACCTGCTTCACAGGCGCCCGGCTCGCACGCAAACCGGCAAAGAGACCATCGACGGTGAACAGATCGGAAAGGGGTTCCACTCCCAATGAACCCAACAGCTTCTTCGCTTCTTCTGCGCTCTCGTCTTGCGCCCAAACCACTGCGCCGAATCTTCGAGGATCCCGCAGGCGCAGGGTCCCCAAGGTCGTTTCCATTTCAAAATGGTCGTGTGGACCACGCGCTTCCAGCGCTTGCCCCAGACGCAGGCTCCCCGACATGCCGAGATGGATCAGGAGAAGCCCTCCGTCCAGGTCAAGGAGCAAATACTTGCCCCGGCGCCGCACTGCCGTGACGGTGCGGCCAATCAACCCCTCGGGCGGGCAACCAAGTGGCCATCTCAATGGTTTGCCCACCGTGACCGACTGGATTACCGCGCCGGAAATCCCCTTCGCGATGCTGAGTCGCGTTACTTCCACTTCCGGCAACTCAGGCATGCCTGCACGCTCCACAAAGACGTTGAACCATGGATTATTATGGGTTGATGGCGCAATCACATCGACTCTGGACCATCACCCTGGCATGCGCTATGGTGACGGGAACTCTTTCTGCACAGGCGCAAAATTCGCCAGCACCGACATCGCAAGCCGGGCTTCGAGCGTCTCAGGAGACTTCCAGCGATGCAGCCGCCGCGCTCGATGCAGAACTGTTCTATGAAATCCTGCTAGGAGAGATCAGCACCACGGGGGGCGATCCCGGCACCGGTTATTCGCTCATGCTGGAAGCGGCCCGCCGCAGCGGCGATGGCCAGCTTTATCGGCGGGCCGTCGAAATTGCCCTGCAATCGCGCTCAGCTGAATATGCGCTGGCGGCAGCGAGGGCGTGGAAAAGTGCACAGCCTCAGTCGCGCGAGGCCAACCGGTACGTGTTGCAGATCCTCATTGCGCTCAATCGCATCGAGGAGACGTCCGACCTCCTCAAGCAGGAACTGGATCAATCGCCTGCGAATGACAGGGCCATGACGCTCCAGGCCATTCCTCAGTTGTACGGGCGGGCCAGCGACAAGACCATGGCCGCCAAGGTCGTCGAGCAGGCGCTGGCAGATCAGCTCAGCAACCCGGCATCCGGCCCCTCCGCGTGGATCACCATCGGCCGAATGCGCCTGGCCGCGGGCGACAAGAAGGGTGGACTGGAAGCCGCACGCCAGGCCCAGACCATGGATGCGCCAGCCGAAGGCGTCGCCTTGCTGGCGCTGCAACTGCTGGAAGCCGGCGAACCAGAGGCAGAGCCATTGGTTGCCCGCTATCTGGCCGGGACGCCCAAGCCGGAAATCCGCATGGTGTACGTTCGCACCCTGCTGGACTCACAGCGCTATGCGGAAGCCTCCAAACAGGCGGATCTGCTGACCCAGAGCACGCCCGACATGGCAGAAGCCTGGCTGGTCAAAGCCAGCCTGCACTTGCAGGCCAACCGCCTCGATGAGGCGTATGCGTCCCTGACGCAGTTTCAGAAACTCCTCGAGGCACTGCCTGCGGGCGATCCGCGCCGAAGTGCGATGACGCAGGCATTCCTGCTGCAAGCCCAGATCGCAGAAAAGCGGGGCAACCTGGCGGAAGCGGAGGCCTGGCTGGGCCGGATCGAGAACTCTGCTGAACTGCTGACGGTGCAAAGCCGCAAGGCGTCCCTGCTGGCTCGCCAGGGCAAGTTGCCCGAAGCCCTTGCGCTCATTCGCGCGTTGCCTGCGAAGACGCCCCAGGAAGAGCGAATGAAATTGCTCGCCGAGGTCCAGCTGCTGCGCGATGCACAGAAATACCGGGAAGCCTATGAAGCCCAAGCCAAGGCCGTCGCCTTGGCTCCGCAAGACAACGAACTCGTCTACGACCAAGCCATGCTGGCCGAAAAGGCGGGCCTGTTGGACGACATGGAAAAATTGCTGCGGCAGATCATTGCCCGCCAGCCCGACTACCACCATGCCTACAACGCCCTGGGATACTCGTTCGCGGAACGTGACATCCGACTGCCGGAAGCCAAGCAGCTGATTGCAAAGGCGCTGGAATACGCGCCCGGTGACCCGTTCATCATGGACAGCCTTGGCTGGGTCGAGTTTCGGCTCGGCAATCGGAAAGAAGCCGCGCGCTTGCTCGGCGATGCATTCAAGGCACAGCCCGATCCGGAAATTGCGGCCCATCTGGGCGAAGTGCTGTGGTCACTCGGAGAGCGTGACCGCGCGACGTCTGTCTGGAAAGAAGGCCTGCGGCTGAACAAGGACAACGACACCCTGCGCCAGACTTTGAAGCGCCTCGGAGCCAACCCTTGATGCGGCGCGCCGCGATCAATGGCCGCTACCGCGCAAATGCCAAAAGCACCTGGCCCGCTTGGAGCGCCTGGCTGGCAACGCTGACCTTTTTGCTCCTCGCGGGTTGTGCGCAGCACGCCCGGATGGTCACGCAGGACGCAGCGCCCAACGATGCGTGGAGCGGCCGGCTGTCGCTGCAAGTGGATGATCCCGCCGCACAACCGTTGAACGCGGCATTCGAATTGCGAGGCGCCCCTGAACAAGGAGAACTGACGCTTCTCAACCCCTTCGGCAATGTGATGGCCAAGCTGGCTTGGTCGCCCGGACTGGCCACACTGACCAATGGATCGGAAACGCGACGATCCGACTCGCTGGACGCGCTGGTCCTGCAGCTGACAGGCAGCACGGTGCCGGTGTCCGCCTTGTTCGGCTGGCTCAAACGCGAACCCATCGCGGTCGATGGCTGGGAGGCAGAACTCGACGGAATGGACCGCGGCAGGCTCGTCGCTCACCGTCGCAGCCCCTTGCCGCACGCCACACTGCGCATTGCCCTGGACCGCTGACACACATGCGGTCTTTGCACGATGTGCCGGCGCCGGCCAAGCTCAACCTCTTTCTGCATATCACAGGGCGACGCGCCGACGGCTACCACCTGCTGCAGTCGGTGTTCATGCTGATCGATTGGTGTGACACGCTCCATTTCGAACTACGTCAGGACGGCGCAATCACCCGGGAGGACCTGTCGGAGGTGCTGCCTCCCCAAGACCTTTGCGTGCGCGCAGCCTCGGCTTTGCAGCTTGCCACTGGATGCACGCTGGGCGCGCACATCGGCATTGAAAAGCGGATTCCGGCGCAGGCGGGCATGGGGGGTGGTTCGTCCGATGCGGCCTCGACCCTGCTGGCCCTCAACCGATTGTGGAACCTGCAGCTAACGCGTGGGGAACTGGAGCGCATCGGACTGTCGCTGGGCGCCGACGTGCCATTTTTTTTACGCGGCCATAACGCTTGGGTGGAAGGAATTGGTGAGACAATACGCCCGCTTGAGAAAGCGCATGCACTGCCAAGAACACAATTCCTGGTGGTCAAACCAGAAGCGGGATTGGATACGAAATCGATTTTTTCGAACCCTTTCCTAAAACGCGATTCTGGCTGTGCTACAATCTTAGGCTTTGCTGCAGCACACTACCAATTTGGAAGTAACGATCTGCAGCCGGTTGCTCAGGCACTGTGTCCCGAGATCGGTCAAGCCCTTCAGTGGCTGGAATCGAAAGGGTTGCAAGGTCGAATGACTGGCTCGGGAAGTGCGGTGTTTGCGCAGATGCCACAGGCAGTGAACTTGCAAGACGCGCCCGGCGCGTGGCAAGTGAAGGCATGTGAAAATTTGATGATTCATCCTCTGGCAGGATGGGCTTCAGATCAGGATTTCGGTTGATTACTTTCAGTGATCGACCTGTGTAGGGGAGTCGCCAAGCTGGTTAAGGCACCGGATTTTGATTCCGGCATGCGAAGGTTCGAATCCTTCTTCCCCTGCCAAATACTTTCGCACACGGGCTTTTTTTTAGACTGCTGGGTCGCTCATGCAAGCCAATCACCCCGACTTCATGGTTTTCACCGGCAACGCCAATCCTGGGATGGCGGCGGATATTGCCCGGCACCTCGGCACCACGCTGGGTGCAGTGGACGTAGGCCGTTTCTCCGACGGCGAAGTCACTGTCGAAATCAAGCAGAACGTTCGTGCCCGCGATGTGTTCGTCGTGCAGTCGACCTGCGCGCCGACCAACGAAAACCTCATGGAACTGCTGATCATGGTCGATGCGCTCAAGCGCGCTTCGGCCGAACGCATCAGCGCGGTGATTCCCTACTTCGGCTATGCCCGCCAGGACCGCCGTCCACGCTCCAGCCGCGTGCCGATCTCCGCCAAGGTCGTGGCCAACATGCTGCAGGCCGTGGGCGTGGCCCGCGTGCTGACGATGGACCTGCATGCAGACCAGATCCAGGGCTTCTTCGACATCCCCGTGGACAACATCTACGCATCGCCCGTGCTGCTGGGCGACCTGCGCCAGAAACAATACGACGACCTGATCGTCGTGTCGCCCGATGTGGGCGGCGTGGTGCGCGCACGGGCCCTGGCCAAGCAGTTGAACTGCGATCTGGCCATCATCGACAAGCGCCGCCCGAAGGCCAACGTATCGGAAGTGATGCACGTGATCGGCGAGATCGACGGCCGCAACTGCGTGATCATGGATGACATGATCGACACCGCCGGCACGCTCGTGAAGGCCGCCGAAGTGCTCAAGGAACGTGGCGCCAAAAAGGTGTACGCCTATTGCACGCACCCCATCTTCTCGGGCCCGGCCATCGAGCGCATCGCCAAGGGCTCCGCACTCGACGAAGTGGTCGTGACCAACACCATCCCCTTGAGCGAAGCCGCCAAGGGATGCACCAAGATTCGCCAGCTCTCCGTGGCACCGCTGATCGCAGAAACGATCCAGCGCATCGCCAAGGGAGAGTCGGTGATGAGTCTGTTCTCGGACCAGGACAACCTTTTCTGATGACGTCCGCCCTCGGGGCGGAAGGGATGGCAGACCTCCTTCGGGAGGTTTGTTCGTTCGGGAACACAAGCAGGTCCGCTGCCAGGTGGCACGGGTCTTTTTCAACAGGGCCGAGCTGGTCGCGGCCGGCCCTCACAGGAGCTAACCATGAACTTCGTCGCTTTTGAGCGCGCCAAGCAAGGTACGGGTGCGAGCCGCCGTCTGCGCAACACGGGCAAGACGCCCGGCATCGTCTACGGCGGTGCCGCCGAGCCCCAACTGATCGAGATCGACCACAACGCGCTGTGGCACGCCCTCAAGAAGGAAGCCTTCCACTCCAGCGTGCTGGACATGGAAGTGGCCGGCACCACCTCCAAGGTGCTGCTGCGTGACGTGCAATACCACCCCTACAAGCAACTCGTGCTGCACATCGACTTCCAGCGCGTGGATGCCAAGACCAAGCTGCACATGAAGGTGCCACTGCACTACAGCGGCGCTGAAGAATCCGACGCCGTGAAGGTGGACAAGTGCCTGGTCAACCCCGTCGTGAACGAACTCGACGTGTCGTGCATGCCTTCGGACCTGCCCGAATTCATCGCCGTGGACCTGACCAAGCTGAAGAAGGGTGCATCGCTGCACCTGAAGGACATCAAGCTGCCCCGCGGCGTGAGCGCCGTGATCCGTGGCGGCCAGAACAACCCCGTTCTGGTGTCCGTGACCAACCCCGTGGTCGAAGTGGAAGCACCTGCTGCCGACGCAGCACCTGCCGCCGACGCCAAGGGCGGCAAGGGCAAGAAGAAGTAAGTAATCTTCGCCCCAACTGTCGCCGTCCCGGCGGCAGGCAACCTCCTGGCGGGCCGCTCCGGCGGCACCGCTCCGAACGGCCCACCTGCGTGGGCCGTTTTTCTTGGGCACACACGGATAATCGCGGACACCATGATCAAACTGTTTGTGGGCCTGGGCAACCCAGGGCCCGACTACGACGCCACCCGCCACAACGCCGGATTCTGGTGGATCGATGCACTGGCCCGCGAACTGAAAACCACGCTGGTGCCGGACCGCAACTACCACGGCCTCGTCGCCCGCACGAACGTGCATGGGCAGAGCGTCTGGCTGCTGGAGCCTCAGACCTTCATGAATCTCTCGGGCAAATCGGTGGCGGCGCTGGCGCGGTTCTTCAAGATCCAGCCTGACGAAATCCTGGTGGCGCACGATGAACTCGACATCGCCCCGGGCCATGTGAAGCTCAAGCGCGGCGGCAGCCATGCCGGCCACAACGGGCTGCGCGACATCCATGCGCAACTGGGGTCGGCGGACTACTGGCGCCTGCGCATCGGGATCGGGCACCCGGGCATCAAGGCGGAAGTGGCCAACTGGGTGCTCAAGAAGCCATCGCCCGACCAGCGAACGCTGATCGAAGACAGCATTGCCCATTCGTTGAAGGCGCACCCGGCGATGCTGGCGGGCGACATGGAAAAGGCCACCCTGCTGGTGCACACGACCAAGCCCCCGCGCCCCAAGCCGCCACGGCCTGACGGCGTTTAACTGCTATTTTGAGAGCTGCCCGCGCAATACCTTCTTGCGTGGGAGACGGAACCGCCTGGATCAGGACGCCGCGCCCTGGGCCGCCGCGGCTTGCAGGCGCTCGTACTTCTGGAACAGGGTTTCCCGGCTTTCCACGTGCTGCGGGCTGACCGGAATGCAGGCCACGGGGCAGATCTGCACGCACTGCGGTTCATCGAAATGGCCCACGCACTCGGTGCATTTGGCCGGGTCGATTTCATAGATGGCCTCGCCCAGGTAGATGGCCTGGTTGGGGCACTCGGGCTCGCACACGTCGCAGTTGATGCACTCGTCGGTGATCATCAAAGCCATGGCGATCTCCTGGCACAGGCCTGGGGCGCGCGAAAGGCCGCAAGGGCACGGAGGGCGGACGTCATGCCGGGATTATCCCCGCCCCGGCAAGTCCCTGGCGCAGGCGGGGCGGTCTGCCCCCCATGCCCCATCCCCGCGCGCACCTGCGCCGGCCCATTCGGCCCCGCACCGCAACAGGCACCAGTGCACTGCACACGTCCCGCCTCCGACCGCCGTGCGGTGTTTGCCGCTATGCTGCACCCACACCGCCCTGCCCCTTTCGGCAGCCCGGACGCCTTGCGGCGCCCTTCCGATCCATCCCATGGGACCCTTCCTCCTCAAACGGCTGCTCACGCTCATCGCCACGCTGGCCGGGGCGTCGGTGGTCGTGTTCGTGGTGCTGGAGATCCTGCCCGGCAATGCGGCGCAGATGCTGATGGGACCGGATGCCTCGCCCGAGGCCGTGGCCGCCCTGGCGACGAAGCTGGGGCTGGACCAGCCCGCGCTGCAGCGCTACGGCCACTGGGTGGGCGGGCTGCTCACGGGCCAGCTGGGCGACAGCTACGCCTACGGCACTCCGGTGCGGGATCTGGTGCTGGAGCGGCTGGCGCTCACCGTGCCGCTGGCGCTGATGGCCATGGCGATCACCACCGTGCTGGCGCTGCTGGCGGGCGTGTACGCGGCATCGCGCCACAACCGCTGGGGCGACGTGGGCGTGATGGGGCTGGCGCAGATCGGCATCGCCATTCCGAATTTCTGGTTCGCCATCCTGCTGATCCTGCTGTTCTCGGTGAAGCTGCAGTGGTTCTCGGCGGGCGGCTTTCCGGGCTGGACCGAGGACAGCGGCGGCAGCCCGCTTGAGGCGCTGAAGGCGCTGCTGCTGCCCGCGATCTCGCTGGCCGTGGTGCAGGCGGCGATCCTGGCGCGCATCACCCGCTCGTCGGTGCTGGAGGTGCTACGCGAGGACTTCGTGCGCACGGCCCGCGCCAAGGGCCTGTCGCGCCGCGCGGCGCTCTGGGGCCACGTGCTGCGCAACGCGATGATTCCCGTGGTGACGGTGATGGGCCTGCAGTTCGCCAACCTGCTGGCCGGCACCATCGTGGTCGAGAACGTGTTCTACCTGCCGGGCCTGGGGCGGCTGATCTTCCAGTCGATCGCCAACCGCGACCTGATCGTGGTGCGCAACTGCGTGATGCTGCTGGCGGCCATGGTGATCGTGGTGAACTTCGTGGTGGACCTTCTCTATGCCGCCATCGACCCGCGCGTGAAAGCGAGCGACCTGTGATGCCCCCGTCCCCCGCCACGCCCTCCCAGCCCGTCCCGGCAGCGGAGGCCGCGCCGTCCGGCCTGCGCCGCGCGCTGCGCCACCGCAGCTTCGCCATCGGCGCGGTGCTGTCGCTGCTGCTGGTGCTGGCGGCGCTGGTGTCCTTCGTGTGGACGCCCGGCTCGCCCTACGACATGGACATGGAGGCCAAGCTGCTGCCCCCCTCGGCCGCGCACTGGCTGGGCACCGATGCGTTCGGGCGCGACGTGGCCTCGCTGCTGCTGGTGGGGGCGCGCAATTCCATCCTGGTGGGGGTGATCGCGGTGGGCATCGGCCTGTCCATCGGCACGGCGCTCGGGCTGCTGGCGGCGGCGCGGCGCGGCTGGGTGGAAGAACTCATCATGCGGATGGCGGACTTCACCTTCGCGTTCCCGGCGATTCTCTCGGCCATCATGCTCACCGCCGTGTTCGGGGCGGGCGTGGTCAATTCGATCATCGCCATCGGCATCTTCAACATTCCCACCTTCGCCCGGGTCACGCGCGCCTCGGCCAATGCCGTGTGGTCGCGCGAATTCATCCTGGCGGCACGCGCCTGCGGCAAGGGCCCGTGGCGCATCACGCGCGAGCACGTGCTGCCCAACATCGCGGCGGCGCTGATCGTGCAGGCCACGATCCAGTTCGCGCTGGCCATCCTGGCCGAGGCCGCGCTGTCGTACCTGGGCCTGGGCACGCAGCCGCCGCAACCGTCCTGGGGCCGCATGCTGAGCGAGGCGCAGACGCTGATGTTCCAGGCGCCGCTGCTGGCCGTGTGGCCCGGCGTGGCGATCGCGCTGGCGGTGCTGGGGCTGAACCTGCTGGGCGACGGCCTGCGCGACCTGCTCGACCCGCGCCTGTCGCGCCAGCGCTGACGCCATGGCCCCCCACGCCCCGCCCGCCATGCCCTTGCTCGAAGTCTCCGACCTGCATGTGCGGCTGCACACGCACCGCGGCCCGGCCGATGCCGTGCGGGGCGTGGGCTTCACGCTCGAACGCGGCGAGACGCTGGGCCTGATCGGCGAGTCGGGCTGCGGCAAGTCGCTCACCGCCATGGCGCTGATGGGCCTGCTGCCGGACCGCGCCACCACGCGCGGCAGCATCCGCTTCGACGGCACCGAGCTGCTGGGCCAGGACGAGGCGGCGCTGTGCCGCATCCGCGGGCGCCGCATCGGCATGGTCTTCCAGGAGCCCATGACGGCGCTCAACCCGGTGCACACCATCGGCCGGCAGGTCGCCGAGCCGCTGCGGCGGCACCTGGGCCTGCCGGCCGCCGCGGCGCGCGCACAGGCCGTGGCGCTGCTGGACCGCGTGGGCATTGCCCGCGCGGCGCAGCGCTTCGATGCGTTCCCGCACCAGTTCTCGGGCGGGCAGCGCCAGCGCATCACCATCGCGATGGCGCTGGCCTGCGGGCCGGACCTGCTGATCGCCGACGAACCCACCACCGCGCTGGACGTGACGGTGCAGCAGCAGATCCTGGGGCTGATCGGCGAACTGGTGGCCGAGCGCGGCATGGCGCTGATCCTGATCTCGCACGACCTGGGCGTGATCGCGCAGAACGTGGACCGCATGCTGGTGATGTACGGCGGCACGGTGGTCGAGCGCGGCCCCACGGCGGCAGTGTTCTCGGCCATGGCCCACCCTTACACGCGGGGGCTGTTCGCGGCCCGCCCGCGGCTCGACGCGGCTGCGTCGGGAAGGGACGCCCACGGTGCGCGCGTGCGCCTGCCCACCATCGCCGGCACGGTGCCGGAACTGGTGGACCTGCCGCCCGGCTGCCCGTTCGCGGGCCGCTGCGGCTTCACGGTGCCCGCGTGCTACCCGGCCCTGCCGGCGCCCGTGCCGCTGGGCGACGGCCATTCGGCCCGCTGCATTCGCCTGGACGCGGTGGCGGAAGCGGCGCAGGAGGGCCGGGCATGACCTTGGATGGCACTATCAAAAACATAGCAACCACGGCAATCAGTACTAGGGCACAGGACCGATTCGACCCCGAAGAGCCCCCGCTGCTGCAGGCCACCGGCCTGGTGCGCGAATACGCCCTGCCGCGCGAGCGCCTGTGGTCGCCGCCGCCCACGGTGCGGGTGCTGGACGGGGTGAGCCTGTCCATCGCCGCCGGCCGCAGCCTGGGCGTGGTGGGCGAATCCGGCTCGGGCAAATCGACGCTGGCGCGGCTGGTGATGGCGCTCGATGCACCCACCGCCGGCAGCGTGCACCTGCTGGGCCGCGACCTGCACGCGCTGCCGGCGGCCGAACTGCGGGCCGCGCGGCGCGACTTCCAGATGGTGTTCCAGGACCCCTACGGCTCGCTCGATCCGCGCCAGACGGTGGCGCGCATCGTGGCCGAGCCGCTGCAGGCGCTGCCCGCCACGCCGGGCACGGCGAAGGTGTCGCGCGCCGAGCAGCGCGAGCGGGCGGGCGAGGCGCTCGCCCAGGTGGGCCTGCGCACGAGCGACCTGGGCAAGTACCCGCACGAGTTCTCGGGCGGGCAGCGCCAGCGCATCGCCATCGCGCGCGCGATCGTCACGCGGCCGCGGCTGGTGGTGGCCGACGAGCCGGTGAGCGCGCTCGACGTCTCGGTGCAGGCCCAGGTGCTGAACCTGCTGCAGGACCTGCAGGAGCGCTTCGGCATCACCTACCTGCTCATCAGCCATGACCTGGCCGTGGTCCACCACCTGTGCGATGAGGTGGTGGTGCTCTACCAGGGCCGCATCGTGGAGCGCGGCACGCCCCAGGCGCTGTTCACCCAGGCCGAGCACCCCTACACCCGCGCGCTGGTGGCCGCCGTGCCATCCATCGAACCCGGGCGGGCGCGTGCGCCGGCGGCGCGGCGCCCCCCGGCCGGGCCCGGGGTGTAGTAAAAAGCCTGTTGGCCGCCGAGGGCGCGTGCCGCCGGCCGATCCACCCCGCCGATCCGATGCCGCCGCCCGCCCCCTCGCCTTCCGTCCCGCCCCTGGTCTGTTCCTATCCGGAGAATCCGCCCATGCTGAACCGTCGCACCGTCCTCGCCACCGGCGCCCTGGCCACCGTGCCGCTCGCCGCGCCCCTGCAGGCGCTGGCCCAGGGCAAGAAGGACGCCGTCACCCTCGCCATGACGCTGGAGCCCCCGGGGCTGGACCCGACGGCCGGCGCGGCCTCGTCCATCGGCGAGATCACGCTGTACAACGTGTTCGAGCCGCTCACCAAGATCAACGCGGACGGCAGCGTCTCGCCGCTGCTGGCCGAAAGCTGGGAGGTCTCGCCCGACCTCAAGACCTACACCTTCAAGCTGCGCGGGAACGTCAAGTTCCACAACGGCGCGCCGTTCAACGCGGCTGCCGTCAAGTTCTCGTTCGAGCGTGCGGCGGGCGACAAGAGCACCAACAAGGACAAGCGCACCTTCACCAACCTCACCACGCAGGTGGTGGACGACCTCACGGTGGTGGTGATCAACAAGGACATCGACCCCGACCTGCTCTTCCTGCTGGGCCAGGCCACCGCCGTCATCGTGGAGCCGGGCAGCGCCGACACCAACTCCACCAAGCCCGTCGGCACGGGGCCGTACCGGCTCGAATCGTGGAGCAAGGGCGCCTCGGTCACGCTGGCGCGCTGGGACGGCTACCGCACGGCGAACGCGATGCACATCCGCCGCGCGACCTTCCGCTTCATCTCGGACCCGGCCGCGCAGGTGGCGGCCCTGATGGCGGGGGACGTGGACGCGTTCCCGCGCGTCACGCCGCGCAGCGTGGCGCAGTTCAAGGCCAACCCGCGTTTTCAGGTGATCGTGAGCGGCTCGCGCGCCAAGACCATCCTGGCCATCAACCAGCAGAAGAAGCCGCTGGACGACGTGCGCGTGCGCCGCGCCATCGCGGCCGCCATCGACCGCAAGGCCGTGATCCAAGGCGCCGGGGACGGCCTGGGTGTGCCGATCGGCAGCCACTACGTACCGGGCGCTTTCGGCTACCTGGACACCACGGGCATCAACCCCTTCGACCCCGAAAAGGCGAAGAAGCTGCTGGCCGAGGCCGGCGTGAAGACGCCGCTGGAGCTGACCATGACGCTGCCGCCCACGCCCTACGCGCGCCAGGGCGGCGAGGTCATCGCGGCGCAGCTGGCCAAGGTGGGCATCGTCGCCAAGCTGCAGAACGTGGAGTGGGCGCAGTGGCTGAGCGGCACCTACGGCAACAAGAACTACGACCTCACCCTCATCTCGCACGTGGAGCCGTTCGACCTGGGCAACTTCGCCAAGCCCGACTACTACTGGGGCTACAACTCGCCCAAATTCAACGCGCTGTACGAGCAGATCAAGAACGCCGCCCGCCCCGCCGACCGGGCGCGCCTGCTGGGCGATGCGCAGCGCCTGCTGGCCGAGGATGCCGTGCATGCCTTCCTGTACCAGCCGCAATGGGTCACGGTGGCCAACAAGAACCTGCGCGGGCTGTGGAAGGACATGCCGATCTTCGTGAACGACCTGTCGGCGATGTCCTGGGCCTGAGCGTGAACGAGCCCGCCATGCCCCAGGCCGCCTCCACAACGCCCGCATCGTCCGCCTCATCCGCACTGCACGACCTGCCCGCCCACGCCCTGCTCGACGCCTACCGCAGCCGCCGCCTGTCCCCGGTGGAGGTCACGCAGTCGGTGCTGGACCACATCGCCCGGTGGGAGCCCCACCTGTGCGCCACCTACCTGCTGCGCCCCGAAGCGGCCCTGGAGCAGGCCCGCGCGAGCGAGGCGCGCTGGCTGCGCGGCGCCCCGCAGGGCCTGCTGGACGGCGTGCCCGCCACCATCAAGGAAAACATCGCCACCGCGGGCGACCCCACGCCGCTGGGCACGGCCGCCACGGTGCTGGTGCCGGCCCCGGCCGATGCCCCGCCGGCCGCGCGGATGCGCGAGGCCGGCGCGGTGATCGTGGCCAAGACCACCATGCCCGACTACGGCATGCTGTCGTCCGGGCTGTCGAGCTTCCATGCGCTGGCGCGCAACCCGTGGGACCGCTCCAAGGGCCCGGGCGGCTCCAGCGCCGGCGGCGGCGCGGCCGCGGCGGCGGGCTACGGGCCGCTGCACATCGGCACCGACATCGGCGGCTCGCTGCGCCTGCCGGCCAGCTGGTGCGGCATCTTCAGTTTGAAGCCCAGCCTGGGCCGCATTCCCATCGATCCGCCCTACACCGGCCGCGCCGCCGGCCCGATGACGCGCACCGTGGCCGACGCCGCGCTGATGATGCAGGTGCTGAGCCAGCCGGATGGGCGCGACAGCATGGGACTGCCGTTCCAGCCCATCGCCTGGGGCGATGCCGCGCGCGGGCCCGAGCGGCTGCGTGGGCTGCGCCTGGGGCTGCTGCTGGATGCCGGCTGCGGCCTGCCGGTGGACCCCGAGGTGCGCGCCGCCGTCGAGCAGGCCGCGCGCTGGTTCGAGGCGGCCGGTGCCCGGGTGGAGCCCATGGCGCCCTTCATGACGCCGGGCATGCTCGATGGCATGGACCATTTCTGGCGCATGCGCTCCTACACCGACCTGCAGACCCTGCCCGAGGAGCGGCGCGCCCGCGTGCTGCCCTACATCCGTGCCTGGGCCGACAGCGCCGCGGGCCTGTCGGGCACCGAAGTGTTCCACGCCAGCCAGCAGTTCCACGCGACGCGCGTGGCCACGGTGCAGGCCTGCAGCGCGTTCGACTACGTGCTCTCGCCCGTCGCGCCCATGCCCGCCTTCGCGGCCGAGCTGCCCTCGCCCACCGACGACCCGCTGCGCCCGCTGGAGCACATCGGCTTCACCGTGCCGTTCAACATGTCCGAGCAGCCCGCCGCCTCGGTGAACTGCGGGTACACGGCGGCGGGCCTGCCGATCGGGCTGCAGATCGCCGGGCCCCGCTTCGACGACCTGGGCGTGCTGCAGGTCGCCCATGCCTTCGAGCAGATCCGCGGGCCGCAACGCCCCTGGCCCCAGCCCCCCGGGGCCTGACGGGTGCGCCCGCGGGCGCGCCTTTCAGGCCCATGTTCCTTTCAACGCCTGCCCTGCTTTCCTTCACCCCCGTTTTCCGACACCACGGCCCGACCCCGCACATGGACACCTTTCTTCTGGCGATCCTGATCGCCACCGGCACCTACGCCCTCAACGCCCGCCAGCAGCGCCGGCGCATCGCGCTGCTGGCGCGCCACCTGGCCAACTACCAGATCGAGAAGCTGATGGAGAACCTCACCGAGGGCTACCTGCGCGCCCTGGGCGAGAGCGAGCCGCAGCGGCGCGACCAGATCTGGAGCCTGCTGACCACCACCGAATCGCAGCTGACCGAGCAGTTCAACCGCTTCACGGCCGAGTTCTCGCGCCTGGACCCGGCGCTGACCCGCGTGAGCCGCATCGCGATCAGCCTGCCGTTCGCCAACCAGCTGTTTCCATCGGCCGCGTTCGACATGCGCAAGGCCCTGCTGGTGCATGCCCAGGGCATCGACCGCGCGGTGCGCAACGAAGCCGGCCGCGATGCGCGCGACAAGGCCTTCACCCTGTCGGCCGAGCTGTTCCTGATGCAGCACACCTGCCACTGGTTCTGCAAATCGAAGACCATCGCCTCGGCCCGCATGATGGCGCGGCACCAGACGCCTTACGACCAACTCGTGGCCTCGGTGTCGCCGGAGACGCGAAAAGCCTATCTGGCGCTGGTCAACGGCTGACCGCCCTCATCGTCCACACCCCGCCCCACCCCACCCCGCCATCGCCCATGCCGACCGCGCCCGCCGCACCGCCACCCGCCGCCCTCGCGCCGCGCGAGGCCTGGGGCATGCTGCTGGCGCTGGTGTCGGGCTTCGCGCTGAGCCAGGCGTTTCGCACCATCACGGCGATCATCGCCACAGGCCTGCGGGCGGAGTTCGGGCTGTCGGCCGCGGCGCTGGGCGCCTTCGCCGGGGCGTTTGCTTTCGCCTTCGGCACCATGCAGCTGTTCATGGGCATCGGGATCGACCTGTACGGCGTGCGGCGCACGCTGCTGGCGGCGTTTCCGCTGGCCATCGCGGGCGCGCTGCTCTCGGCGCTGGCGCCGGGCTACGGACTGGTGCTGCTCGGGCAGGCGCTGATCGGCGTGGGCTGCGCCCCGGCCTTTTTGGTGTGCACCGTGTTCATCGCGCGGCATTTTCCGGCCCAGCGGTTCGCGGTGGTGTCGGGCGTGGCCATGGGCGTCGGCGGCCTGGGCATGCTGTTCACGGGCACGCCGCTGGCCTGGCTGGTGCAGCACGCGTCGTGGCGCTGGGGGTTCGGCGTACTGGCGGGCCTGGCCGCGCTGGCGTGGCTGCTGATCTTCTGGAAGGTGCACGAGCCCGCGCGGCCGCACGCTGACGGCGCCCCGCGCGAATCGGTGGGCGCCGCCGTGCGCGGCTTCGCGGCGCTGTTCCTGCTGCCGCACACAGCGGGCATCGTGCTGCTGGCGCTCAACACCTACGCGTCGTTCCTCGCACTGCGCGGGCTGTGGCTGGGGCCGCTGCTGATCGAGCGGCACGGCTTTTCGCTGGTGCAAAGCGGCAACGTGGCCGTGGTGGTGTCGCTCGTGTCGCTCTTCAGCCCCGCGCTGTTCGGGCGGCTGGACCCGGGCCCCGCGCGGCGCCGGCGCTGGATCGCCGGGTTCACCGGCGTGCTGGCGGGGCTGTTTGTGGCCATCGGGTTGCTGCACCAGGCCTGGCTGGACGTGGGCGGCGCCATCGGCGTGGGGCTGCTGTCGGGCTACATGGTGCTGCAGTACGCCGACGTGCGCTCGGCCTACCCCGCCGCGATGACCGGCCGCGCCATGGCCGTGTTCACCATGGCGATGTTCCTCGGCGTGGCGCTGATGCAGTGGCTGACCGGCGTGGCCGCGGCCATGGCAGCGGCGCACGGCGTGGAGCCATACACGGCCGTGATGCTGACGATCGCGGCGCTGCTGGCCACCGGCGTGCTGGCGTTCCTGCGGCTGCCCGCGCCAGCGCACGCCTGAGCGGGAGGGCGCGGCCGGCCACTGCGCCGCAGGCCGCAACCGGGCTTCAAGCCCCATCGGCCTCCAGCGCAATCGACACCAGGGCATGACGCTACCAATTCAATAGCGCACCAAAGGCGCTGGCGCTGCCTACCGGATGCGCCATTCACCATCCACCAGCGCCCGGGCCCGCCGGTCGATGGAGTCATTCACTTTGGCCTCCGCCTTTTTAGACTCCCGCATCGCTTTCGCTTCGCTGATGACGCCCTTCTCCGCGTTCTCGAACTGCGCCATGGCCAGTTTGGTCGCGGCTTCCTGCTTGGCTTTTACCTTGACGTCGTGCATGGAAATGTAGGCCCGCAACGGCGCCCACATGCGCGTCAGGCGAGGATCGAGCAGGTCTCTTTCGTGGAGAAGCGCTTCGCGCGACATGCCCAGACCGGGATCGCGAAGAGCGCCCTGCAGCAGGTCAAGCGCCGCGCGCGGGTCTTGCGTATGCATGATCTTGTGCTCCAGCATTTTGGAGAACCCGGTTTTGACGTCGCCCAACACGGCCGGGCCGTCACGCACCTGCGTCACGCCATCGGCATCCACGGCCTTGAGGGTGTGTTCGCTCAAAAACTGGTCGAAGCTGCTTCGAAACCCGGCAGAAGCGATGGCCTCGGCCACGATCTGATCCAGAAGGGCCCGGTCTTCCCGTGTCAGCGATCGGCCCAACATCACCGCGTCGTGGGACAGCCCCGCCCTCCACTTGTCAAAGCGCGCGGTCAGGTCGGGGTCGATGCGCTTGAGCTCACGCCGGAGTTCAGCCCCGTGGTTCCGTGATGGTCCAGCCTGCCGGGTCGCGGGCGTCGTCGGTGGCCGCATCCTCGCTGTGGGCGCCTGCGCCGCTTGGCGTGCAGCCTGGGGGTGGCGGATTTGCTGCAATTGGCCGCGCAAATGATCGGGCACCTGGATGACGCAGTTGGCGGGCAACCGGGCCAGGGACTGGGGCAGGGTCTGCAGTTTTGTGCCCTCCAAGTCCAGGAACTGCAGGTTGGAAAGGTCTCCCACGCTGTCGGGCAAACGCGCCAGTTTGGCATTCCCTTGGAGGATCAATGTCTGGAGCCCCTGCATGTCGCCGATGTTTTCGGGCAATTCCCGGATGTGCCGAGAGTGCGACACGCTCAATTGCGTCAGGTGGCGCAGTTCGGTGATGCTGGCTGGCAGGCTCGAATATTCCCCGCAACCCAACTCGAGCGTGCGCAGGCTTTGCATGCGACCCAAGTCCAAGGGAAGTTCTTTCAATGAATTCCCGATCAATTGCAGAGTGTGCAAGTTGGGGAGGGCCGTCAGCGACGCCGGCAGGCTCTCCATCTCTTGGTTGGTGGCCAGCGTCAGATGGCGCAACTGGCGAAGCTCACCCAGGGTTTCAGGCAGCGAGGTCAGCCCGGTGTTGGTCAGCGACAGCTCCAGCAGGCCTTGCAGCCGTCCGATCGCATCGGGCAACGTCTTGGCAGGAAGGCCCCACGCCACCACGAGCCTGGAACTGTCTCCCATGGCCACGCGGCGCATCGCGGTGGCCACCCCTCGCAAGACATCCTGTGTCGTGTCTCTGTCTTCAACGTCATCGTAGAAGTCGACGTTGCCATTCACCTTGTCTGCCAGCGGCAGGCTGCGCTCGAGCCAGTCGTCGATATCGCGCACCACGCTGCTGGCCAGGGCAGCCGACGAGGTACCCGCCGCTGCGGCCGGATGCAGCGGCGAACGCGGCGGTGAACTGGAAGCGCGCCCAACCACGGAGCTTCGGGGCGCCATGGTGTTTTCCGCCTGGGCATTTTCACGGCGCCGCGCGGTCAGCGGACTGCCAGAGCCTTCGGCTGCACGGGGAGAACCGCGTGGCGGCGTGTTCTCGGCAGGTGCACGTTCCGTTGGACCGGTTCGGGGACGGGAATGGAAAAGGCGATGGATGGTGTTGAACATGGAGGTGCGCCGAAGGCTTGGCGGCTTTGGAGTTGCAGCGCACCTCAGGCTACTTTCCGTCCAGCGCAATCGCTGCGCCAAAACCGAAAAGGTCACAGCGCTGCGCGAACCGACTTCCTGCCGTGATGCCAACACGGGGCGTTGACGGCGCGCCGACGCCCTGTCGCCAGGATCGGAAGACCGGAAGGAAGTCCGCATCCGCGCACCGCGTCGGGGAGGACTTCAAGCCCAATCGGCCTCCAGCGCAATCGACACTAGGGCATATCGCTATAAATTCAATAGCAAACTACAAGGAGCTGGCACTGGAGCCATCGCCCCGGTAAAGCCAGGGCACGTCCAGCAGGCGCTCGCCCAGCAGCCGCAGCGAGGCATCGCGCGCCCAGCGCACCGGGCCGGTGGCGTGGAAGATCCGCCCGTTGCGCGTGGAGCGCGCCTGCACCCGGGCGTTGCGCTGCCAGCGGTTGAGGGCGTAGCGGCGCAGGCGCAGGGGCACGTCGAGGTCGTGCATGGACAGGGCGCGCTGCAGCTCGGCGGCGTCCTCGATGGCCATGCCGGCGCCCTGCGCGAGGTAGGGCCGCATGGGGTGCGCGGCATCGCCCAGCAGGGCGACCCGGCCGCGCGCCATGCCGTCGGCGCCGCGCACGGGCGGGCGATCGCACAGCGGCCACAGGCGCCAGCCGCCGCCGGCGTCGGCCACGCCGCTCACCGCCTGCTGCAGCGCGGGGCAGGCACCGCGCAGCGCCGATGCCAGCCCGGCGGCGTTGGCGGCGTGGTCCCAGCCCTCCAGGTCGTCCGGCGCCGGCCCTTGCACGATCACCACCAGGTTCTGCAGCTCGCCCCGGCGCACCGGGTACTGCACGGCATGCAGGCGCGGCCCCAGCCACGCGGTGACCTGGCGGGTGCGCAGCACGTCGGGCAGGGCGTGCTGCGGCACCAGCGCGCGGTAGGCCAGGTGCCCCGTCACGCGGGGGCGCGCGTCCCCCAGCAACGCGGCGCGTGTGCGGCTCCACAGGCCATCGGCGCCCACCAGCGCATCGCCCTCCACCTCCTTGCCGCGGCTGGTGCGCACGGTGACGACGCCCTCGGCATCGGAGAAATGGTCGATGGCGTGGGCCAGCGAGATCTGCGTGTCGGTGTACTTGGTGACGGCGGCGAGCAGCAGCCCGTGCAGGTCGGCGCGATGGATGGTGGCGTAGGCCGCGCCGTAGCGCGCCACGGCCGTGGGCCCCAGGGGCAGCACGGCCAGTTCGGCGCCGCTCAGCGCGCTGCGCACCTGCAGACGCTCCGGGAACGCGGCCACCGACTGCAGCCGGTGCTGCAGGCCCCAGGCCTGCAGCCGGCGCACGACGTTGGGGCCGAGCTGCACGCCCGCGCCCACTTCGCTGAAGGCCTCGGCGCGCTCGTACAGGCGCACGTCCCATCCCGCCCGGGAGGCGCCCAGCGCCGCCGCGAGCCCGCCGATGCCGCCGCCGGCGACCAACACCTGTTGTTTCTGCATGCGGGCGATTGTGCCCGCGGCGGGGCTGGCACCCACACGTGGCAGATCAAGGAAGAAATGATCCCGCCCTTCGCAAGGGCCGGGTGCCGGCCCCGCCGGGGCTCAGAGCGCGGGCCGCACCGCCCGCTCCAGCACCGTGGCGGGCGCCGGGCGCCCGAACAGGTAGCCCTGGAAGGCATGGCAGCCGTGGCGCTGCAGGAACTGCAGCTGGCCCGTGGTTTCGACGCCCTCGGCCACCACGTCCAGGTCCAGGCTGTGCGCCAGGGCAAGGATGGTGCGCACGATGGCCGCGTCGTTGGGGTCGGTCAGCACGTCGCGCACGAAGCCCTGGTCGATCTTGAGCTGGTCGATCGGCAGGCGCTTCAAGTAGCTGAGCGACGAGTAGCCGGTGCCGAAGTCGTCCAGCGAAAAGCCCACGCCGTGCGCGCGCAGCTTTTCCATGCGGGCGATCACGTCCTCCACGTCGGTGAGCAACAGGCTTTCCGTCAGTTCGATCTTGAACAGCCGCGGCTGCGCCCCGCTCTCGCGCAGCGCCTGCAGCACCTGATCGACGAAGTCGGGCTGGCGGAACTGGCGCACGCTCACGTTCACCGACAGCACCAGGTGCGCCGTGGCCGCGCTGCGGGACCAGGCCACGAGCTGCCGGCAGCCGTGCTCCAGCACCCACTGCCCCAGCGGCACGATGAGGCCGCTCTGCTCGGCCACCGGGATGAACTCGCCCGGCGACACCATGCCGCGCTGCGGATGCTGCCAGCGCACCAGCGCCTCGGCGCCGAGCATCTGGCCGCGCCGGTCCACGATGGGCTGGTAGTGCAGCATCAGCTCGCCCCCCTGCAGCGCGCGGCGCAGCTCGGCTTCCAGGGCGGCCCGAGCACTGACGGCGGCCTGCATGCCGGGGTCGAAGAAGCGCACGGCGTTGCGGCCGGCCGCCTTGGCCTGGTACATGGCCATGTCGGCGTGCTTGAGCAGGTCGTCCACGCTGCCCGCGGATTCGCCGAAGAGCGTGAGCCCGATGCTCGGCGTGCTGTGGTGGCTGATGCCGTCCAGCAGGTACGGCAGGCTCAGGGCGTTGCCGATCTTGCGCGCCAGCAGCGAGGCATCGGCGCTGGCGGCCCAGGCCTCGGCGGGCAGCCCTTCGGCCAGCACCACGAACTCGTCGCCGCCGAAACGGGCCACGGTGTCGCTCTGGCGCACGCAGCCTTGCAGGCGCTGGGCGACCTGCACCAGCAGGCGGTCGCCCATGTCGTGGCCGAGCGTGTCGTTCAGGTCCTTGAAGTTGTCCAGGTCGATGAACAGCAGCACGCCGTGCCGCCCCGTGCGGCCGACGGACAGCGTGGCACGGTAGAGCCGGTCGATCAGCAGCCGCCGGTTGGGCAGGCCGGTGAGCACGTCGAAGAACGCCAGCCGCTCGATCTCGGCCTCGACCTGCTTGCGGTCGGTGATGCTGCGGCCGACGCCCCGGTAGCCCTGGAACGCACCGGCCTCGTCGAACACGGGCACACCGCTGATCGACACCCAGTAGGCCGTGCCGTCCGATGCCAGCCGCTGCAGTTCGAGCTCCCGGAAGGGTTCGCGCGCATCGAGCAGCCGGCGGTGGGCCGCCCAGTCCTCCTCGGTCATGTTGAGGGCGCCCAGCTCCCAGCGGGTGCGCCCCACGACTTCGCCGGGCTCCATGCCCACGGGGTTGCGCCCGCCCACGAAGTGGATGAACCGGAAGGACGCGTCCTGCTCCCAGTACCAATCGGAGGAAAGGTCGCTCAGGCTGCGAAAGCGCGCCTCGCTCACCCGCAGTTCGGCCTGGGTGCGCACATGGTCGGTCACGTCGGTGAAGGTGCGCACCATGCCGCCATCGGGCAGTTGCGTGGTGTGCACTTCCAGCGTGCGGCCGTGGCGCGTGCGGCGCCAATACACCGCAGGAGACGGAAGGCCGCCAGCGCTTTGCACATAGGCACGCGCCTGCGCATCGACCAGTTCCGCGCTTTCGCCGAAATCGCCGCGCGCTTGCTGCAGCTGCTTGAGCTCCATCAGCGTGGGCCGGGCATCGAGCAGTTCGCGCGGCAGCTCCAGCAACTCCAGCACCCGGTCGTTGTAGACGGTGATGCGGCCGTCGGGCCCCACGGTGTACAGACCCTGGCTCATGCTGGCCAGCGTGGTCTGCAGCAGCGCGCGCTGCGAAGGGGGTTCGTCCGGCCACGGCAGCGCGGGCAAGGCGGCGGGCATCGGACCGTGCGGCGCATGCGCCTGCAGCAGCGCCGCCAGCCGCTGGGCCAGTTGCGGCAGGTGCGCGCCGCCTTCGGCGCGCAGCACGTAATCCCCGGGCCCCAGGCGCAGGGCACGCGCGGCGAGCGCCTCCTGCGCAGGGTCCAGGCAGAGCACCAGGGGCTGGGTGCGCGCCTGGGCCGCCCAATCCGGCAAGGCGTTCGCACCGCGTTCCAGGTCCAGCACCAACGCCTGGCAGGCCTGCGGCACCGCGACCACGGGGGACCGTGCCACGCCATCGCTACCGGCCGCGAATTCCGCGGGGGACACTTCCCAGTCGGGTCGGTGGCTGGCCAGCCAGTGCATCGCCGCGCGGGCCGGTGCCGCGCCGGCGCCCACCCATCCGATGCGCGGCCGCGCCGCCATGGCGGTGGATACCGGCGCCCCGCCCGTTCCCAGAGGGCACTGGGCGGGTGCGGCAGGGGGAGCGGTGGACAGCGCGCTCATGCCATGCCAGCTTCTGCGGCCGCAGGCAGGGTGCCCGGCAATTGCTGGTCGCGTTCGAACTGGGCCACCGGGCTCGGCCTGCCGAACAGGTAGCCCTGGAAGCCTTCGCAGCCGTGCAGCTTGAGAAAGGCCAGTTGTCCCGTGGTTTCCACCCCTTCGGCGACCACCTGCAGGTCCAGGCTCTTGGCCAGGGCAAGGATGGTGCGCACGATGGCGGCATCGTTGGGATCGGTGAGCACGTCGCGCACGAAGCCCTGGTCGATCTTGACCTGGTCCAGCGGCAGCCGCTTCAGGTAGCTCAGCGATGAATAGCCCGTGCCAAAGTCGTCGAGCGAGAAGCCCACGCCCTGCTTCTTGAGCTGGGCCATGCGCTGGATCGCATCCTCGATGTCGCCCAGCAGCAGGCTCTCGGTCAGCTCCAGCTTGAGCCGCTGGGGGTTGGCGCCCGTGCGCTGCAGCGTCTCCAGCACCTCGGCCGCGAAGGCCGGCTGCCGGAACTGCCGTGCACTCACATTGACGGCGATGGTCAGCCGCGCGGTGTCGGGGTGCTCGGCCCATCGCACCAGCTGCTCGCACGCCGATTCGAGCACGAAGCGCCCCAGCGGCAGGATGAGCCCGGTCTGCTCGGCCAGCGGGATGAAGTCGCCGGGACTGATCATGCCGCGCTCCGGGTGGCGCCAGCGCACCAGGGCTTCGGCGCCGCACAGCTGAGCGCGGTGGTCCACGATGGGCTGGTAGTGCACCGTGAGTTCGTGGCGGGCCAGACCCTGGCGCAGATCGGCTTCCAGGTGCGAACGGGCATGCACCTGGGCCTGCATTTCCGGGTCGAAAAAGCGCTGCGTGTTGCGGCCTTCGGCCTTGGCCTGGTACATGGCCAGGTCGGCGCGCTTGAGCAGCTCGTCCACGCTGCGCGGCTGGTCGCCGAACAGCGTGATGCCGATGCTCGGCGTGCTGTAGTGCTGCTGGGTGCCCAGCATGAAGGGCTGGTTGAGCTGCAGCAAGAGCTTGTCGGCCACGTGCTCGGCCTGCGTCGCTGCCTCGGTCAGCCCGGCATCGAGGTTTTCCAGCATCACCACGAACTCGTCGCCGCCGAAGCGCGCCACCGTGTCGGTGGCACGCACGCATGACACCAAGCGCGTGGCCACCTGCGCCAGCAGCTGGTCGCCCATGTCGTGGCCCAGCGTGTCATTCAGGTCCTTGAAGTTGTCCAGGTCGATGAACAGCAACGCGCCCAGCTGGCCGTTGCGCTGGCAGACGGCGCTGGCGCGCTGCAGGCGGTCCAGCAGCAGGCGGCGGTTGGGCAGGCCGGTGAGCGCATCGAAGAAAGCCAGCAATTCGATCTGCTGCTCGGCCTTCTTGCGGTCGGTGATGTCGCGGCACACGCCCAGCAGCCCGGTGACATGGCCGTGCAGGTCGCGGATGGGGGTTTTGATGGTTTCGAAGTAGCCCTCGTAGCCGTCCTCCTGGAACGTCAGGGTCTCTTCGTACACGAGTGGCTGCCAGGCAGCCATGGCGCGCTGGTCGAGCTGGCGCACCCGCTGGGCCTCGACGGCGGGTAGGAGATCGTCGTCCGACAGACCGATGATGTCGCGCTCGCGCCGCCCGATGAAGCGCTCGAAAACGGGGTTGCACGACAGGTAGCAGCCGTTCGCATCCTTGAGGAACACCACGTCGGGGATCGCGCTCACCAGGCTGGCCAGGCGGGTGCGTTGCTGCGTGAGTTCCAGCGCCATGCGCTTTTGCTCGGTCAGGTCGAACGCGAACACCACCACGGCCACCGTGCGGCCATCGGCGGCGACCTCCGGCACCAGCGTGGTGTGCCAGAACTGGGCCCCATGGGTTTTGGGAATGCGGTGCTCGAACACCACCGTCTCGCCCTGAAGCGCCCGGTCGAAATGCGGCTGGATCGGGGCCATCAGGTCGGCGGGCAGCACGTCCACGAGGAACTGGCCTTCGAGTTCCTCGACCGGACGGCGCAGCCAGTGCGCCTGCGAAGGGTTCACGTACACGATGCGCAGATCGCGGTCCAGCCGCGAGACGCCGCCCGGCAGGTGGCTGAGCAGGCTCGCCAGTTGCACCTCGTGCGCGCGGCTCAGGTCCTGGGCCTCCCGCTGCTCCGTGACGTCGGTCAGCACGCCGTCCCAGATCACGCGGCCCTTGTCCAGCGGCCGGGGGGTGGAGCTCATGCGCATCCAGCGCAACTGGCCGTTGGCCACGCGCATGCGTACCACCGAGTCGCCGACGCCCATGGTGCGGTAGGACGCCTCGTCCGACGCAGCGCAGGCCAGGCGGTCCTGCGGCTCCATCTGCTCGAAGAACAGGGTGGCATCGTTCACCACCGCCTGGGCCGAAATGCCGTTCAGGCGCTCGATCGCATCGCCCATGTGCACGAAATGCCAGCGGCCGTCTGCCTCGCGCACGCGCTGGTATAGGACGCTGTCGGGCAGGTTGCGGCCCAGCAGCTGCAGGCGGCGTTCGCTCTCCAGCAACCGGGCCTCGGCCTCGCGCGCACGGGCGAACGGCATGCGGATGCCGGCGATGAACACCGCCTGGAACATCAGCGCATACCCCAGCACGCGCAAGGCGTGCGCGAACGTGTCGACGAAGACCGGGTGCAGCGGGTACAGCAGCATGGCGAATTCCGCCAGCGCCAGCGCCGCCGCCGCGCAGGCCATGATGCGCCGGCGCCCCCGGCCGCGCTCGTTGCCAGCGGTGTCGTCCACCCGATACATGACCCAGGCGGCCATCGCCATGGCACTGCCGAGCAAGGCATCCGCCCCCATGGCGAAACGCTCGCCATGCGCCAGTCCAAACTGCTCGGGCAACCCGCTGGAGGCGGACCACACGAGCACCAGCGACACGCCGGCCGAGGCCACGGCCCAAGCCCGGCCGGGCCCGTGGAACGAGACCCGCAAGGCGAACAGCAGCAGGGTCAGCGCCTCGACCCCATGGGCCAGCAAGCCGAAATAGGAAGAGACATTCGCCCGGGTGACGGACGCCATGCTTTCCATCTGGTGCAGCAGGACGGCGTGAAGGAAATTGCAGACCGCAGCGGTGGCCAGCCCCGCCACGAGCACATTGGCGCGGCCTTGCTGCGTGTCGTCGAGCATGTGCAGGGACACCGCCACGGCCAGCAGGCCGATGAGCACCACCACCATGTCGAGGAAAGGCTCCAGGCCGTGCAGCCCCTGCAGGCCCGAACCCAGCAGTTGCACCACCGGCACCAGCAGCAGCGCCAGTACCGCCACCACCAGCATCAGCGTGACCGCGGGCGCCTCCGACAAAAGCGTCCGCGCGATGGCTGCAGTGACCGGACGGTGGGGAGGGGGGGTCATGGCGGCGGCGGGTTACCTGAACATATCGTCACAAGTGTATCGGGCCGCTCGCCCCCTGGGCGGATGTCCCCCAATCAGGCGGTCAACAACTGCCGAAGCACATAGGGCAGGATGCCGCCGGCGCGGTAATAGTCCACCTCGATCGGCGTGTCGATGCGCAGCGTGACCGTGACCTCCTGGCGCGAACCGTCGGCCCGGCGGATCGTCAGCAGCGCGTCGCTTTGCGGGGTGAGTTCCGAATCCGGAGCCACGTCGATCGTCTCGTTGCCGGTCAGGCCCAGCGACTCCCAGGAATCGCCCGCCTTGAACTGCAGGGGCAGCACGCCCATGCCCACGAGGTTGGAACGGTGGATGCGCTCGAAGCTCTTGGCCACCACCGCCTTGATGCCCAGCAGCTGCGTGCCCTTGGCCGCCCAGTCGCGGCTGGAGCCGGTGCCGTATTCCTCGCCTGCGAAGATCACGGTGGGGGTGTCTTGGGCGATGTACTTCATGGCCGCATCGAAGATGAACATCTTCGTGCCCTGCAGCTCCCCCTCGTTCTGGAACAGCGTGACGCCGCCCTCCTCGCGCGAGCCGTCGGCGGTGGGCGGAATCATCAGGTTCTTGATGCGCACGTTGGCGAAAGTGCCGCGCATCATCACATCGTGGTTGCCGCGGCGCGCGCCGTAGCTGTTGAAGTCCTGCTTCATCACGCCGTTGTGCAGCAGCCACTGCCCGGCGGGCGAGGTCTCCTTGATGGAGCCCGCCGGCGAGATGTGGTCGGTGGTGATCGAGTCGCCGAACAGCGCCATGATGCGTGCGCCCACGACCGACTCCGACGCCTTGGAGCCGTCCGCGCCCACCGCACGCTCCTTGGCCTCCAATGTGAACCGCGCGAAGAAGGGCGGCTCCGCGATGTAGGTGCTGGCGGGCCAGTCGTAGGTGTCGCCCTTCACGCCCTTGATGTTGTTCCAGAGCGCGCCCGGATCGGTCTTGACCTTGCCGTAGTTGTCACGGAAGGCCTTTCCGTTCATGGCGTAGCGCATCAGCGCGTGGATTTCATCGCTGGTGGGCCAGATGTCGCCCAGGTACACGTCGCGCCCGCCTTTGCCCTTGCCCACCGGCTCCGTCATGAGGTCGCGCAGCACCGTACCGGCGATCGCGTACGCCACCACCAGGGGCGGGCTGGCCAGGAAGTTGGCCTTGATGTTGGGGTGGATGCGGGCCTCGAAATTGCGGTTGCCCGACAGCACCGCCGCGCAGACCAGATCGTTGCCGGTGATGGCTTCGTTCAGCTCGGGCGCCAGGTCGCCGGCGTTGCCGATGCAGGTCGTGCAGCCATAACCCGCCAGCGCGAAACCGAGCTTTTCCAGATAGGGCATCAGGCCGGTTTCGGTGAGGTATTCCGTGACGATGCGGGAGCCTGGCGCGAGCGAGGTCTTGATGTGCGGCCGCACTTTCAGGCCGGCCTCCACGGCCTTCTTGGCCAGCAGTCCGGCGGCCAGCAGCACGCTCGGATTGGAGGTGTTGGTGCAGCTCGTGATGGCGGCGATCAGCACATCGCCGTTGCCGATGGTGGGGTCCACCCCCTTGGTCGGCAGGCGCACGGCGGCATCGGCATGCGTGACCGCCAGCGGCGGCTTGTTGTGCTCCATCTCGACCAGGAAGCGCGGGCCACCCGCAGGGGCGGGCTTCTCCGCCGGGACCGCCTCGCTCACGCCTTCGTCGCCCCGGTGGATGTGGTGCCGCGTGTGCAGCAGTTCGGCCGGGCGGTTGAAGCCGTTTTCCGCCGCGGGCTTGCTGAACAGCGACACGAAGTCGCTGCTCACGTTGCCCAGCTCGATCCGGTCCTGGGGCCGCTTCGGTCCTGCGAGGCTGGGGGTCACATCGCCCAGGTGCAGGCGCACGATCTTGGAGTAGTCGATTTCGCCGGCGAGCGGCACGCCGAAAAGGCCCTGGGCGCGGAAATACGCCTCGAACGCTTCGATCTCGCTGTCGGTGCGGCCGGTGCCCTTGAAGTAATCGATGGTCTTTTCATCCACCGGGAAAAAGCCCATCGTCGCGCCGTACTCGGGCGCCATGTTACCGATGGTGGCCCGGTCGGGCAGCGACAGCGTGCGCGTGCCCTCGCCGAAGAATTCCACGAACTTGCCCACCACCTTGTGCTGGCGCAGGATCTCGGTCACCGTGAGCACCAGGTCGGTGGCGGTCACGCCTTCGCGCAACTGGCCGGTCAGCTCGAAGCCCACCACGTCCGGGGTCAGGAAATACACCGGCTGGCCCAGCATCGCCGCCTCGGCCTCGATGCCGCCCACGCCCCAGCCCACCACGCCGATGCCGTTGATCATGGTCGTGTGGCTGTCCGTGCCCACCAGCGTGTCGGGGTAGTACACGCCATCGGCCCTCTTGTGCACCCCCCGCGCCAGGTATTCCAGATTCACCTGGTGGACGATGCCGAACCCGGGCGGCACCACGCCGAAGGTATCGAATGCCTGCATGCCCCACTTCATGAATTCGTAGCGCTCGCGATTGCGCTGGAATTCCAGCTTCATGTTCAGGTCCAGCGCCTTTTTCGTGCCGTAGTGGTCCACCATGATGGAGTGGTCCACCACCAGGTCCACGGGCACCAGCGGCTCGATCTTCTTGGGCTTCTTGCCCAGGCGCTGGGCCACGCTGCGCATGGCGGCCAGATCGGCCAGCAAAGGCACTCCGGTGAAATCCTGCAGCACCACGCGCGACACGACGAAGGGAATCTCGTCCTTGCGGTCGGCCACCGGCTGCCAGCGCGACAACTGCTCCACGTGTTCCGCCGTGACCTTGCGGCCATCGCAGTTGCGCAGCACCGATTCCAGAACGATCCGAATCGAAACCGGCAGCCGTTTGATCGACGGGTATTGCTTGGCCAGTGCCGGGAGCGAATAGAACTTGCCGCTTTTACCGGACCCCGTCGTGAAATTCTTCAGGGTGGATGCGAACGCGTGGCGGGAAACCGGGGGTGACATCGAGGCCATGTAGTGCTACTCCTGTGGGGACGAGAGCACCTATTCTGGCAGTCCTACATATCGATGCAATCGTGGGGTAATCGCATGCACGACATTTCAGAGAGTCCACCGCCAAACTCCAGGCAAAACGCCCGATCACAAGGCCTGCCGTCCTACGCGATGGGAACCGCAGCGCGAGTAAGTGCGCAACCATATACCGCGGGCCATTTCGATTAATGAAATACCGCACCGTGGAATCTCCGTTTTTATTGAATCATCTCTCTTGAAATTAATCGCTGTGCAGCACTACCCCTGATGAAGGTGAAGACAATTCCCAATGGTTGGGATTTCGAGACAAGACGCAACGCAGAAAGCACTCAGTGCACCCATGAACGGGAAGCCAAGACACACATCATGGATGCCCATGCCGCCCCACCAAACGGAACGGTATTCCGTGGCCATGAAAAAAGCCCGCCAAGGCGGGCTGTTTATTGCGTGGGCTGCTCTTGCCAATCCGCAGCGCCGACAAGGTCTGCGCGGGATCTGGAATTCAAGGTTTGCCCATCAAATGGCGAATTGCTCGCGGTCTTGGTTCTGGATCCACTTGGGAGCCTTGCCACGGCCCGTCCATGTCTGGCCCGTCGCAGGATCGCGATATTTGGGAGCGACTTTGACGCCGGCGCTGGCACTGCGGGCGCGGCCCGTAGGAAATACGTCTTGGGCGGTCAGGCCATACTCCGCCACCAGATTGCGAACCTGATTGATGGCATCGGAAAGTTCGCGGCGACGTGCTTCGCCGATTTGCTGCTCAAGTTCTTCACGCTGTTTCAGCAGGTCTTTGTAGCTAGTGCTCATGGTAGTGTGCGGAGATTAATAACGAAGGCCGCATTATAGGTATCTTTCAATATCGTGCAGAGAAAGCGGGCGCAATCCACCTCTTGAATAACCCATCGATTTCTGGAATTTCGGGGAACTCTGCCAGCTCAGCCATATCGAAGCGCGCGCCCCGATTTGCATCGGCTGGGCTATCCCGGCCTGGGCGATTACCTGGCACAACTCCGTGCAGCCGCGACAATGCGGGTTTACCACCTTCGGAAACGCCATGGCGCTCTACTGCATCGGGGATATTCAAGGCTGCGATACGGCATTGCAGCGCCTGCTGGACCACATCGGGTTCTCTCCCAGCCGCGACACGGTTTATTTGCTGGGCGACCTGGTGAACCGAGGCCCTGATTCCGCAGCCGTGCTGCGCCGCTGCATGCAGCAGGGTGACAGCCTGCGCAGCCTGCTGGGCAACCACGACCTGCATCTTCTGGCGGCCGCCCACGGGGCCCGCAAGCCTTCCCGCCGCGACACGCTGGACCAGGTGCTGCAGGCACCCGACCGCGAGGCCCTGCTGGACTGGCTGCGCCATCAGCCGCTGGCACGCCAGCATGTGCATGGCGGAGAGCCCCTGTTGATGGTCCACGCGGGCGTATTGCCCTCGTGGTCGGCCCAGGAGGTGCTGGCGCATGCCGACGAGGTGCAGGCCGTGCTGCGCGGTGCCGACATGCCCGCATTCCTTCACGCCATGTACGGCAACACGCCCGACCGCTGGGACCCCACGCTGACCGGGACGGACCGCTTGCGCGTGATCGTCAATGCCCTCACCCGATTGCGCTTCTGCACCCCCGAGGGCGCCATGGATTTCGAGAGCAGCGAGGGTGCCAGCGCTGCCCCCGCCGGCCTGATGCCGTGGTTCGAAGCACCGGGCCGAAAGACGCAGGACGGGCTGGTGGCATTCGGGCACTGGTCCACCCTGGGCTGGATGAACCGCTCCAACCTGTTGGCGCTGGACACCGGTTGCGTGTGGGGAGGCTGCCTCAGCGCGGTCCGCTTTGGCCGCACGTTGGCAGACCGCGAGCACTGCCATGTCGATTGCGAGGAGGCGCAAAAGCCAGGGGCCTGAACAAGAACGGGCCACCCACTGCCCAACGGCAACAAGAAATCACCCAGGGCCTGAGCGGGTCTGGCCCCGGCCGACGGATCGGCCCTGGGCGCTCACTGCGAGGAAGTTTCGGTTTCGGGCTGCACGGCCTTGAACAGGGCCGCCACCTTGCGTTTGGGCTTGATGTTGGCCGAGATGCCGCTGCGCGCCGGCTGGGCCTTGGCCGCGGACTCCCAATGGGGCGCCGCCTCGGTGGCCGGTGCCTCGTAGGGCTTGTCGAAGAACGGATCGCGGGGTGCCGAAGGGGCGCGGTAGCTGCTGCGCGGCGCGCTGCCGCGCGGGTCGTGCGCCTCGCCGCCCCGCTCACGCCGGCCACCTTCGCGCTGGCCATCCTCGCGCCACGCGCGCTGACCGTCGTTGATGCGGCCGCGGGGGCGGTCTTCCTCGTACTCGAGGGCTTCGAGATCGATCTTCTTCTTGATGAGCTTTTCGATGTCCGCCACCAGGCGCGTGTCGCTGCTGGACACCAGCGTGACCGCCAGGCCCGAGGCGCCTGCGCGGCCCGTGCGGCCGATGCGGTGCACGTAGTCCTCGGCATTGAACGGCACGTCGAAATTGAACACGGCCGGCACATCCTTGATGTCCAGTCCGCGTGCCGCCACGTCGGTGCACACCAGCAGATCGACTTCGCCCTGCTTGAAGGCATCGAGCGCCTTCAAGCGTTCGTCCTGGCTCTTGTCGCCGTGCAGCGCCGCGGTCTTGAGGCCTTCGCGCTCCAGGCTGCGGGCCAGCCGGGCACAGCCGAGCTTGCTGTTCACGAAGATGAACGCCTGCTTCAGGCCCCGCGTCTTCAGCACCTGGTGGATGGCGCGGCGCTTGTCGTCGTCGTTGGCGCTGTAGAAACGCTGCTCCACCGTGGAAGCCGTTTCGTTGGGGCGCGCCACTTCGATCGTGATCGGGTCTTGCAGGTAGCTGCCTGCCAGGCGCTTGATCTCGGGGGAGAACGTGGCGCTGAACAGCAGCGTGGTGCGCTGCTTGGGCAGGTACGAGAGGATGCGCTGCAGATCGGGCAGGAAGCCGATGTCCAGCATGCGGTCGGCTTCGTCGAGCACCACGTACTCGACCTGGTTCAGCACCGCATTCTTGGCTTCGATGTGGTCCAGCAGCCGACCCGGCGTGGCCACGAGCACTTCCACGCCTTTTTTCAGCTCCAGCGTCTGCGGCTTCATGTCCATGCCGCCGAACACCACGGTGCTGCGCAGCTTGGTGTACTTGGCGTACAGGGCGACCTGCTGGGCGACCTGGTCGGCCAGCTCCCGCGTCGGCAGCAGCACCAGGGCGCGCACCGGATGGCGGGCGGGGGAGGTGGAGCTGTTTTCGTGCTTGAGCAGGCGCTGCAGCAAGGGCAGCGAGAAGGCGGCCGTCTTGCCGGTGCCTGTCTGGGCCGCACCCATCACGTCCTTGCCAGTCAAGACGACCGGAATGGCCTGCTCCTGAATGGGCGTCATGGACTCGTAGCCCATTTCGGCCACGGCGCGTGCCAGCGGTTCAGCCAGCGATAAATTGGAGAAAGAACTTGTCATTTAGCCCGCTATTGTCGCACCAGGGGCTGAACGGGGTGTTTTTTCGGGTAGGCATTCGTGTGCCAAAGGCACGATGCTATTCAATTCATAGCACCATACGATGGCTGTAAAAGCGCAAACGCCACCCCAGGCATTGCAGGGTGAACGCTTCCACTGCGGCGTTCACACTACAGGCTGCGGGCCGAAAACGTGTCGCAAGCCTTCACGCTGCCGTTTTCCAGGCCTGCATGGAACCACCGCTGGCGCTGCGCGCTGGTGCCGTGGGTGAAGCTGTCCGGCACGACGGCGCCGCCGCCCGCCCGCTGCAGGGCGTCGTCCCCGATCTTGGCTGCGGCGTTCATGGCCTCCTCCACATCGCCCTGCTCCAAGATCTGGCGGGCATTCTGGGCATGGTGGGCCCAGACCCCGGCAAAGCAGTCGGCCTGAAGTTCCAGGCGAACGGACAGCTGGTTGTACTGCACCTGGCTGACGCGGCCGCGCATCTGGTCCACTTTGGCGCTGATACCCAGCAGGTTCTGGACGTGGTGGCCCACCTCGTGGGCGATCACGTAGGCCTGGGCGAAATCCCCCGGTGCGCCCAGCCGGTTCTTCAAGGTTTCATAGAAGCCCAGGTCGATGTACACCTTGCGGTCGCCGGGGCAGTAGAACGGGCCCATCGCCGCTTGGCCGGTGCCGCAGGCAGTGGGTGTGGAACCACGGAACAGCACGAGCTTCGGGTCCTGATAGGCGTTGCCACCCTGCCGGAAGATGTCGGTCCACACGTCTTCGGTGTCGGCCAGCACGGTGGAGACGAAGCGCGCCATCTTGTCGTCGGCCGGCGGGCGGTGTGCCGGCGCCTGCTGGACCTGGGCGGGAGCGCCTCCGCCGCCGCTCAGCAGTCCCAGAATCGTCAACGGATTGATCCCGAAAATCCAGCCCCCCAGCAACGCCACCACGATGGTGCCGATGCCGATGCTGCGGCCGCCGAACACCGGCATGCCCCCACCGCCGCCGCCATCGCGGCGGTCCTCGACGTTGTCCGACTCGCGGTTGCCTTCCCATTTCATACGGTTCTCCTGCTCGCACCTGCGGATGCGGTGCGCCGGATGTTACGCCCGTGCCGCACGCCGGGCAGCAGTTCCCATGGGTCGATTCGCGACGCCATCAAGGCTGCGGCTCGCTGAACGAGGGCGCGTCCACCGCTGCATAGGTGGCCGGTGAACTCTGCAGGCCCCGGGGCGCCCAGTGCGCCTGGCGCTCCGATGCCTGCTGCACCTGCCCCTGCACCACCCAGCCCAGCGCGACGAGTTGCGCCGCGATCACCACGCTGCCGATCACGATGGGCCAGGGGCGAAGCCTGGGTGCGGAGGACATAGGGGGATGGAAATCGTCGTGCATGGCAGTCTCTTGCGGATGGGGCTGAAATGGATGGGTGGGATGCTAGGCAGCGCGCCAGGGTCGAAAACCCGGTCGATGGCCTGCGGGGGCGTAGGACGCGGCCGGCCCAGAGGCATCCACGCAACGCGCCGACCTTCAGGCGCTCCCTGCCTGGATCAACGCGTGCACCAATGCACGCTGGCGGCGGCGGGCTCGGCGTCTTCGAAATACCCGGACAACTCCTGCACCAGGGCTTGCAGGGCGCATCCCGGAAGGGCGCGCGCAATTTCGATCTGCTGGAGGGCGTAGGTGCGGTCGCCGAGCATCATCGCGGCGCTGATGCAATGGCCACGGGCAGCCATCTGCAGCAGGAAGGCATCAAGCGCTTCGGCGGGCCAGTAGCACCGGTGGGTACTGCCTCCCGAAGCCTCGTGCAGCACATGCGAAAGGCCCGTGCGCTCGGCCTGGAGCGACGATACGGCGTGGTGGGTGGCAGGCATGGTGGGCTCCTCAGGCAGCGTTCTGCGTGGGATTTACAGCATCCAACCGGATGCAACACAGAACCTGGCTGAATCGTAAAAAACCGTAGCCGCCCCCGCTCACGGCAAAAAAGCCGTGGCGGTGTAGGACTCCACCGCCCGGAAAATCAGGCCCGCCTCAGGCCTTGGGCAGGGTGACGCCGCTTTGTCCCTGGTATTTGCCGCCCCGGTCTTTGTAACTCACGTCACAAACCTCGTCGCTTTCGAAAAACAGCACCTGGGCGCATCCCTCGCCCGCGTAGATGCGGGCCGGCAGCGGCGTGGTGTTGCTGAATTCCAGCGTGACATAGCCCTCCCACTCAGGCTCGAACGGCGTCACGTTCACGATGATCCCGCAGCGGGCATAGGTGCTCTTGCCCAGGCAGATGGTCAGCACGTTGCGGGGAATGCGAAAGTACTCCACCGTGCGTGCCAGCGCGAAGCTGTTGGGCGGGATGATGCAGCTGTCGCCTTCGAAGTCGACGAAGCTCTTTTCGTCGAAGTTCTTCGGGTCCACCACGGTGCTGTGGATGTTGGTGAACACCTTGAATTCCGGCGCGCAGCGGATGTCGTAGCCATAGCTGCTGGTGCCGTAGCTGATGATCTTGCGGCCTTCCGCCTCACGGACCTGGCCCGGCTCGAAGGGCTCGATCATTCCGGTCTGCTCCGCCATGCGGCGAATCCACTTGTCGCTTTTGATGCTCATTGCTCACTCCTGCTGGGCCGCCATTGTAGAGAGGACGCGCGGGCAGGCACTATATTTTTCATAGCGACCTGCGCTAGTGCAACCTGCGCCAGGGGCCTATTCGGCTTGGGAAACCACGGTGCGCTCGATCACCCGGTCGTCGCCCAGCACGATCATCGCGAAGAGCAGTTCGTCCAGGTTGGCCGCGTGCGCGGTCTTGCGCGCCAGCAGCGGCGTGGCGCGCGGGTCCAGCACCACGAAGTCGGCTTCGCACCCGGGCTGCAGGTTGCCGATGACGCCCGCCAGCCCCAGCGCGCGCGCCGCGCCGGCCGTGTGCTGCCACCACAGCGCCTGCGGCGAAAGCGACAGGCCGGGCTTCGTCTGCCCTTCACGCCCCACGTAGTAGGCGGCGAGCATGGTGTGGAACGGGCTGAAGCTCGTGCCGCCCCCCACATCGCTCGCCAGTCCGTAGCGAAAGCCGACCCGGTCGGCCCCGGCGTAGTCGAAGAAGCCACTGCCCAGAAACAGGTTGCTGGTGGGGCTGACCGCCGCCACCGCCCCGGTGTCACGCATGAGCGCCCGGTCGGCATCGTCGAAGTGGATGCAGTGGGCGTACACGGCGCGCTCGCGCATCAGCCCGAAATCGTCGTACACCGACAGGTAGCTGCGAGCGGCGGGAAACAGCTCGCGGGCCCATCGGATCTCGTCCAGGTTCTCGGCCACGTGCGACTGGATCCACACGTCGGGGTATTGCGCGGCCAGTTCGCCCGCGCCGCGCAACTGGGCTTCGGTGCAACTGGGCGCGAACCGCGGCGTGATGGCATAGCCCAGCCGGTCCTGGCCGTGCCAGCGGCGGATCAGCGCCTCGGTGTCGCGCAAGGATTGTTCGGTCTGGTCGCGCACGCCATCGGGCGAGTGGCGGTCCTGCAGCACTTTGCCGGCGATCAGGCGCAGTCCGCGCGCCTGCGCCTCGCCCATCAGCGCGTCCACCGACGCCGGGTGCGAGGTGGCGAACGTGAGCGCGGTGGTCACGCCGTTGCGCAGCAATTCGTCCAGGAACACGGTGGCCACGCCGGCGGCATAGGCCGGATCGGCAAAGCGGGACTCGTGCGGAAAGGTGTAGTTTTCCAGCCAGGGCAGCAGGCCGTCGGCGGGCGAGCCGATCACGTCGGTCTGCGGAAAATGCACGTGCATGTCGACGAACCCCGGCGCGATGATGCGGCCGGGCCAATGCACCACCGGCCATTGCGCGTAATGGGCCGCCAAGGTGTTCCAGGCGCCTGCGGCCTGGACGCGCTGGCGCCCCTGGGCATCGGGGCCGATGGCCAGCAGGCCGTCTTCTTCATACAGGGCCGAATGGTCGTCGTCGAAACGCAGCAGGCCGGAGCGGTAGATTTGCATGGCGGCAGCTTAACGCCGGGCACGGCGCCTTTCATGCGCCGCAGCGCATGGGGCCCATACCGGCGGCGCTACACCGCCACCCGCTCCCGGGGCGGCAACGCCTCGCGGTCTCCGACCGCCGTCGGGGCGGCTGAGCGGCTCAGCTGCCCCGCGATGCGCTGGGCGTGCAGCAAAAGCCGCTCGATGGCAGACACGTAGAACAGCGCGCCCTGGGTCAGCGCCCCGATGGCGAACAGGCCGGGCTGGCCCAGCACCTGAAAGCTTTGCGCATCGATCGCGATGCCGCCCAGTTCGTGCTGGCGGACCAAGCCGCGGTCGATCAGGTTCTCGATGAGCGGCGAATCGATGCGCGCCAGGTTGCCGGCCACGCCGGTCGCATCCAGGATGCCGTCGAGCGCCAGCGTTCCGCCGGCCAGTTCCACCTGGAATCCCGGCCGGCCCTCCGCCAGCCGGGTGGCCCGGTAGCCGGGATGCACGGTCAGCCGGCCCGCCTGGAGCAGCGCCTGGATCTTGCGCGCGTTGTCCAGCGGCATCGGGTGCCGGTAGCTCATCCAAAGGCCCTGGTATTTGCGAAAGAACCGGCGCTTCTGGTCCGGACGCAGCGCGGTCCAGTAGCGGTCGATGTCCTCCTTGGTGGCGTCCAGCTGCAGCTGCCAGTCCCGCACGGCCTGGGCCGCCTCGATCTCCCGGCCGATGCGGACCAGGGGGTCGCGGATCGTCATGAGGCCCGGGTATTCGTGCCCACAAGGATGGCTTTCGCGGAACCAGCGCAGGAAGCCGCGCAGCGTGTCGCCCGCATAGCGGTGCTCGGGGCGCACCAGGGGGGTGGTGGGCAAGGCGCCGCGCACCAGGGGCAACTGGCCGGAATGGGAAAACATGTGGATGCGCTCCACACCGAGCCGGCCGAGCAGCAGCGCCATGTCGATGGCCGTGAGCTTGGTGCCGAGGATGCCGATGCGTGCGTTCCGCGGCAGCTCGGCCTTGATGGCGCCCAGGTCGTGGTACGGGTTCGCGTGGTAGTGCGCCACGCCCGGAAACGGCGACCGCTTTTTGAGATGCCCCAGCGCCAGCACGACCTGGTCCACATGCCAGGCATGCTGGGCCGTGGCCACGTGAAAGCCACTGGCCCCGCGCTCGATGTCGGTCACCGCCTGCGCCACGCGCACCAGCTTCACGCCGCGTGCGGCGAACGCGCTCTCGGCCTGGTGGGCGACATCCTGCAGGTAGGCCCCCATGAGCGAGCGCCGCACGTATCCGCCGGGCGCTTCGGCCTGTCCCGCGCAGAGCTGCTGCAGCCAGCGGTCGAACCCGTCCGGCTCGCCGGTCCGTGCGCTCAGCAACGACGAAGCCATGTTGAGGATGAACTCGCCGTCGTTGGTGTCCCGGCCATAGGGCAGTCCCGGGCCGAACCCGCCGGACTCGTCGAACAGCAGCACCTCGGAAATCCCGGCATGGCCGCCCATGCGGCTCAGCGCTTGCGTGACGAGGGTGCCGCTGCAGCCGCCCCCGATGATGGCGATCCTGGCCATGGTCATGTCTCCTTCGCGGATGCGGTGCGCCGCCGCATCAGGCGGCACCACCGGCCAGGGCCAGGTCCGCCGCGCGATCCCGGGCCGCGGACACGGGGCGTGATGGGGAGCCATGCCGTGCGAAATGCTGGCGCAGCAGCATGTCGGCGCGCAGCGAGGCGGGAGCGGTCTGCAGCAGTGCCACCAGTTCGACCAGCGAAGCGGGCGCGCCTTCCAGGTAGCGGCGGATGGAGTGCCCGTCGTGCAGACGCACGGGGTCTTCCCGCAGCACCACGCCCGCCAGGCGGAGCAGCAGCTTCTTTTGCTCGCCCTTGCGCAAGATCCAGTGCGCGCTGCCGTAGCGGAACGCCTCGTCATCGCGGTGCGGCAGGAGCGGCGCCAGGCTCCAGAGCCCGTTGCCGCTGCCGCACAGGTAGTCCGGCGTGGTCGTGCCGGCCACGCTGCGCACATCGTTCAGCGCAGTGACGTCCACGGTGGGTGTGCCGAGCACGGACAGGTTCACATCGCAGGCCGACGCGAACGACAGGGCGACGGAGCGGTTGAAGATTTCCTCCTGCTCCTGCACCGAATAGCCCAGCCGTTGCAGGTCCGCCCGGGCGGCGTTGTCGATCTGCTGGATGGTCGCGATGCCGGAACTGTGCGCCAGGAAATGCAGCCGCACCAGGTCTTCGATGCCCTGGAAAGAGAGCCGCCCCGCCGGCTGCCCGTCGCGGTTCAGCGGCCGGCCCGCCGCATCGCGCTCCACCAGCCCGGTGGCAGTCCAGGCCAGCGCCCGCGGCAACGCGACCAGCCGGGGCAGCACCACGCGCTCGTAGATGAGGCGGGACGAGTGGCTGACCACCTGCGCATGCGCCTTCGTGTTGAGCGTGAAGCGGTTGTGCAGCATGCTGGATTCGATCAGCACGGTGCCGTCGGCATCGAGGCCCGCGTGCGCGATGCCGAGCACCTCGGCGGCGGCCTGCGTGCGCTCCAGGAACCGGGCAAACGTGGCCGTGAGCCCGGTGGAGAGCTTCAGCCCCTCCGGGTAGTGGGTGGTGGGCGTGCTCGGCAGGACGATCCATGCGCCGCGGGCGATGGCGCCCTGCACGGCCGCCACGTCCATGTCGATGGGCCCCGCCAGGCCGCCGCTGCGCGGCGCGTCCCGGTACACCCGGATGCCGGCGCTCTTGGGCTCGGCCTCCGAATTGGCCCGCAGGGCCACCGCCCGCTCGTGGATGGCCTCGAACAGCACGGCCATGGCGGCGCTGTAGCCGGGCTCGCTGCGCACGGCGGTATGGACGATGTCGGTGCGGTCGTCCGTGTAGTGGCAAGGAATGGCGGTGAGGAATTCGAGAAACCGCCCCTCTGGCCCCTTGAACTGCGCAGGCGGCACCTGGAAGGCATGGGGCGGCAGGCCCGCTTCGGCGGCCATGGCCTGCAGCGCCGCGTCCCACCGGCCGCCAGGGCGCTGGCGCTCGGCCAGCAACTCGCGCACGAAGTTCAGGGCCTGCAGCGGATAGACGTGCCGGAACGCCGCCGCACCTTCACGGGGATAGCGATCACGCTCCTCCACGAAAAAGCGCGCGTACAGCCCATGGTCGCGCAGGGCCGCGAGCGCGAGGTCGCCCGCACCCGGTGCCTGCGGATCGGGCGGCAGGTGGTTGGCCGCGGCCTCCAGCGCGTCCAGGAACCGGGATTCCCGGGCCGCGTAGGCGGGCTGCAGCGGTGCCAACGCCGCCAGCACGGCGCTGGCCATGGCCCGGGGGCGGTCCAGCGGCACGGTCGCGGCCAGCGGCTGCAGCCGGGCGATCGCGGCCTGCAGCAGCGCCACATCGGGGTGGGGCATGTCCAGCGCCACGCGCGTTTCCTCGGCCGTCAACACCGTGGCCCCCAGGGCCTGCAACTGCTCGCGCACATAGCGCACCTGCTCCGCCGTGGTGCCGCGGCGCCAGCCGCCCGCCACCTCGGGATCCGGCACGTTCAGGGCATCTTCCAGGCCCACCCGCACGCCGTCGAGGCCCAGAGCCACAGCCAGGCGCGGCAGCAGCACGATCATCGGGCCGGGCACGAGGGCGGACACCTTGGCGCCGGGGCACTCCGCGCGGATGCGCGCCACCACCGGCCGCAGCCGCGCCACCGCCTGGGCCAGGGCCTGTTCGAAGGCCTCTGCAGAGCCCTCTGCCAACAGGCGCAGGATGTCCTTGCGCTCTTGCACCGGCAACAGGGAGTCGTCCTGCACCCCGCCCTCGGGCAGGCGCCGGTGCTGGTCCACCCCCACCACCAGCATGAACAGCACCGGCCCACCCACCGAACGCAGGCCGGCCTGATAGGACCCCAGAGCGCCGTCCAGGATCGCGCCGTTGAACACCTCCACCTCGGGCCGCACACCCCATTGCCGGCAGTGCGCGATCTGCGCCGCCAGGAAGGCCGGGGGGTTTTGATAGCCGCCCCCCGCCTGGAAGACCACCGGCCCGGGGCTGAAGGAGCCCATCTCCGGCGCGCGCTGCTGCGCACCATAGGCCCGCAGATGCACCCGGCGCACGGGGCTTTCGAAGTCGGCGGCGCCGCCCCGCACGCTGGTGGACAGGTTCAGGATGGCGGCAGGCGCCGCCTGGTGCAGCCGGGGCACGATCGCCGCGTACTGCGCCTCGTCGATGTGGTTGGCCTGCCGCCCCAGGCGCACCGGCACGGCCACCCCGGGCACGTGCACCGGGTGCTGGCCGCTGCAGTCCCGCGTGTGCAGGTGCACGATGGCGGCCCCCTCGCGCACGGCCGCCACGCTCTGCGCGACGATGGCTTCGGGTGCGATGGGCAGGTGCGGCGATGCGGTCCTGCCCGGATTCCAATGGCCTGCGCCGTGGTCGGCCCAGCCGCGCTCGCGCAGGGTGTCCAGCAGTTGCGGCGCCTCGGCCTGCAACGCGGCCACCAATGCGGGCGGCAGGTAGGTCTCGATCGTTTCCGCGCGCCATGCCAGATCGCCGGCGCCCGCCACGTCCCAACCCTGGGAGGTGAGCGTCAGCACCAGCTCGCGCGCCGTCTTCGCCGAGGCGATGCGGTGCAGGGCCACACCCGGCAGATGCCGGCGTGCCTCCACGTCGCCCAGGCGGCGGCTCGGCGCCTCGGGCCCGTCCGCCGCGCTGGCCACCTGCAGGGCGTCCAGGCTGTCGCAGATCCCCAGGCCGCCGGTCGGCACCGCCTCCCAGCCATCGGCGGCCAGCCGATGGGCCAGGCCCATGCCCTGGGCGTCCGCGGCCTCAACCGACCGGGCAGGCAGGAATTTCGGCTCCCGGGCCAGGGCTTGCTGTGGAACGGCGCCCACAGGCGCTGCCGTGATGAACATTCGCATCGACCTTCTCCCCTTGGTTTTTTCTGAACCCGCCGCGCGCCGCGGCCGGCGCATCGCGCGCCTGGCGGGCATGTCGGTGGCATTACAGCAATGCCCGGGGCGCCCGGAAACTATCCCTTCGGGTAGTTGCCAGACCGGCGCAGATGAAACCCAGGCCAGCAAGGAGCCCAGTGAGCGGCGCTATGCCGCGTCGCCTGCCTGCGCTGCCGCCTGCCGGGCGCAGACCGCGCGCAGCGCCGCCACGAACAGCGATTGCTCTTCGTAGCGCGCGCCCTCGGTCCGCTGGAACAGCGTGATGGGCGGCAGCGTCCAGCCGAAGCGGTGGGCGACGATGCCCACACCCGCGATGCGGGCCAGTTCCTCCGCGATGTCGGCGGGCACGATGGACACCGCTTTTTCGTTGGCCGCGATCAGCTCGCCGATGAGCTTGGACGACAGGCTCTCGACGAACGGCGCGGGCGGCGCCACCCCGGCGCGCAGGAAGAAATCGGTGATCTGCTCGCGCATGGGCGTCTGGCGGGCGCCCAGAATCCACTCCAGCCGGGCCAGTTCCTGCCAGGCCAGGGGCCGGCGCCCCAGCCGGGCGGCGAGGCGGCGGTGGGTGATGAGGCGGGGCTCCTGGTGGTAGAGCACCTCATGCTCCAGCCCCTGCATTTCGAGCACGGCCGATGCACGGCCGATCACGCAGTCCAGTTCGTGCTGGCGCAGGCGCTCCAGCAGGCGGTCGCTGGTGCCTTCGTGGATGGTCACGGTCACCTGCAGGCCCTGCGGCCGCGTCTGGCCGATGGCGGCCGCCAGCAGCCGCCCGGACACGAAAGGGATCACGCCCACCTTCAGGTGCGCGGCGCGGCCCAGGCCCACGGCCTCGATGTCGCGCACCCAATGGCCCAGGTCCTCCAGCATCGCCCGAGCCCGGGCGATGACCAGCTCCCCCAGCGCCGTGGGCGCCATGCCGCGCGCGGAGCGGTGGAACAGCGCGCCGCCGAACATGGCTTCCAGCTCGGCCAGCGCGTGCGTGACGGCCGGCTGGCTGGTCGCCATGCGGTGCGACACGCGGGTGAGCGACCCGTGTTCCGCAATCATGCGCAGCAGCACCAGGTGGCGCATCTTGAGCCGCGACGCGAGCCGGGCCTCCATCTCGGCAGGGGTCATCGAACGCTCCCAGAGCCATACCCATTGGCTTATGGGGCAATACTAAATGAGAAAGATTGGCTCATGCGGCTCCCCCACAATCGCAGCCCATGCGGCGGCGGCCCTGCGGGGCCGGACGCCTTCCAATCCAAAAAAAGGGGGAGAAGCACGCAATGGAAACGATCTACTGGGTGGTGGGCATCGGGGCCGTGGTGGCCGGGTTCGTGCAGGGGCTGTCGGGGTTCGCGTTCGGCATGGTGGCCATGTCGTTCTGGGCCTGGACGCTGGAGCCGCGACTGGCGGCGGCGCTGGCCGTGTTCGGGGCGCTCACCGGGCAGATCGTCGCGGCGGTGTCGGTGCGCCGCGGCTTCGACGTGCGCACGCTGGCGCCATTCGTGCTGGGCGGTCTGCTGGGCATTCCGCTGGGCGTGGCCTTGCTGCCACGGCTGGACATGGTGTGGTTCAAGACGCTGCTGGGCGCCCTGCTGGTGCTGTGGTGCCCGACCATGCTGATGGCCAAGCGCCTGCCGCGCATCCGCTCGGGTGGCCGCGTGGCCGATGGCGTCGTGGGGCTGGCCGGCGGCGTGATGGGCGGCATCGGCGGATTCACCGGCACGCTGCCCACGCTGTGGTGCACCCTGCGCGGCTACGAGAAGGACCAGCAGCGTGCCGTGATCCAGAACTTCAACCTGTCGATGCTGCTGGTCACCATGGGCACCTACCTGGGCACCGGCATGGTCACGCGGGACATGCTGCCGTTCTTCGCCATCGTGGCGCCGGCGATGCTGGTGCCCACGCTGCTCGGCACGCGGCTGTACATCGGTCTGAGCGACGTGGCCTTCCGGCAGATCGTGCTGGGCCTGCTCACCGCGTCGGGCGTCGCCCTGCTGGCCTCGTCGCTGCCGCAGCTGGTGGCGCGCCACCTGTAGCGGCCGAAAGAGAGAGGACGGCCCCTCGCCAAGGCCCCTCCCCGCCCTTTTCAGCGCTGCACGCCCTCGACCAGCCAGTTCATCTGCAGGATCTGCGCATCGCCGAGGGTCTGGCCCGCGGCGATGACCTCGCGGCCGGTGTTGTCACGCACGGGCGTCGCGCCCGCGCGGAACGGGTGGAAGCGCCCCTTGGCGATGTCGTCCTGGCGGGCCAGCACCTCGGCCTTCACGGCCGGCGGCACCTTGCTGCCGAAGCCCTCGACGCGGATCATGCCTTCGCGCACGCCGCCCCAGAGGTTGCCGCTTTTCCACGTGCCCTGCGCCACGGCGCGCACGCGTTCGGTGTAGTAGCCGCCCCACTGGTGCGTGACGGCGAGGATCTGCGCGTCCGGCCCCATTCGGCGCATGTCGGAGTGGTAGCCGATCGCGAGCTTGCCGCGCTCCTGGGCCGCGGCCATCACCGCCGTGGAGCCGGTGTGGAAGGCCACCACGTCCACATTCTGGTTGAACAGCGCCATGGCCGCATCACGTTCCTTGGGCGGGTCGAACCACACGTCCAGCCACACCAGCTTGACCGTGGCCTGGGGGTTGACCGAGCGCAGGCCCAGCGTGAACGCATTGATGCCCTGCAGCACCTCGGGGATGGGAAAGCCGGCCACGTAGCCCGCCACGTTGGTGCGCGTCATGCGCCCGGCGGCGACGCCGGCCAGGTAGCGGCCCTCGTAGTAGCGGGCGTTGGCCGTGGCCACGTTGGGCGCGGTCTGGTAGCCGGTGATGGATTCGAACTTCACGCCGGGATAGTCCCGCGCCACCCGCAGCGTGGGCTCCATGTAGCCGAAGCTGGGCGTGAAGATGATCTGGTGCCCCGTGGCCGCCAGGTCGCGGATGACGCGCTCGGCGTCCGCGCCCTCGGCCACGTTCTCCACGAACGTGGTGCGCACGCGGTCGCCCAAGGCGGCCTCGACGGCCTTGCGGCCCTCGTCGTGCTGTCGCGTCCAGCCCGCTTCGGTGATGGGCGAGACATAGACGAAGCCGGCCTTCACCACGGCCGGGGGGACGGTCTGGGCGGTCTGGCCGGTTTGGGAAAAGGCGGGGGAAAGCCAACAGCAAGCGGCCACGAGCGTGGCTGCGAGGTTTTTGTACATGGTGGTCCTCTACATGGTCCCGGGGGATGGAAACGCGAAAGGCGGCCGGGACAGCCGCCTTTCGGGGAGCGCGATTGTAGTCAGCCGGCCCGCCCCCCGTGCCGGCAGGGCCATGCGGGCGGGCGCCCCTGCGGCCATCCGGGCCGAGGCATGGACGGGCAGCCCTTCAATGATTGGGGGCGAAAAGTGCCTCCAGCGCAATTGGAACTAGGGCATATCGCTATATTTTTAATAGCAATCCGCACGGACGTGCGGGGATCAGCCAAAGCCCGCCGCCAGCACCCCGCGCGCCTCGCGCACGAAGTCCGACTCCCCGGCCCGGGGCGGCAGCAGATAAAAGCCCGCCTGCGGCAAGGCCGGCAGGCCGTGGGGCGCCGGCAGCACCCGCACGCCGGGGCACAGCGCCGAGGCATTGAGGCAGGCCACGCCCAGGCCCGCGGCCAGCGCCGACTGCAGCCCCGCCACGCCCGAGGCCAGCAGCGCGATGCGGTAAGGCACCCGGCGGCGTTCCAGCAGCGCCACGGTGAACTGGTGCAGCGAACAGCTGTCGGGCAGCGCGAGCAGGCGCAGCGGCTCGCCCCGCACGCGCGTGACGCCGGGGGCGGCCATCCAGTGCAGGGCCTCCTGGCGCAGCAGCGACGCCTTCGCCGTGGCGGCATTGGCGGCAGGCCGTGCGCGGGCCGCGCCGGCCGTCGTGCGCGCGGCGGGCAAGGCCATGGTCAGCCCCACGTCGAACTCGCCGCCGGCATAGCCCGCTTCGACCAGCCCGCTTTTCTGCACCGTGACCTGCAGCCGCACCTGCGGGTACTGCGCCTCCACCCGCGCCAGCAGGCCCGCCAGATCGGCCGGGCGGAAGTAATCGGTGACCCCGAGCCGCAGCGTGCCCTGCAGCGCCACGCCGTGCAGATCGCGCCAGGCCGCCTCGCTCAGCGCGAGCAACTGGCGCGCATGGCCCAGCAGCCGCTCGCCTGCTGCCGTGGGCGCCACGCCGGCCTTGGAGCGCAGCAGCAGCGACTGGCCGGCCTGCTCTTCGAGCTTGCGCAACTGCTCGCTGACGGCCGACTGCGACAAAAACACCCGCGGCGCGCCAGCCGTGAGGCTGCCCGCGTCGATCACGGCGGCGAAGGTGCGAAGCTGGTCGAGGGGAAAGGCGTGCATGGCGCAGTGCATCCAACGGAATAACCGATGGATGGTATCCATGAATCCCGCTTTTCAGGACGGTGGATGCGGCGAAAAATCACGGCATCTTCTCAACGAGCACCCGCACCATGCCCCACATCGCCATCCACCTGTCCGGCCCCGCCGATGCCGCCCTGGCCCGCCGCGCGACCGCGGCTGTCGCCGACATCACCCAGAACGCACTGGGCAAGGCCCTGCCCGTGATCGCCACCACGGTGCAGTTCATCGCGGCCGACCAATGGTTCATCGGGGGCGTCTCGCTGGCCGAGCTGGGCCAGACCGCCTTCCACCTGGACATCAGCATCACCGACGAGACCAACACCAAGGCGGAGAAGGCGCGCTACCTGCGCGAGATCCATGCCGCGTTCGCCGGCCTGCTGCCCCGCCTGCACGAGGTGAGCTACATCCACCTGATCGATGCCCGCGCGGCCGCCTACGGCTACGGCGGACGCAGCCAGGAATGGCGGCACCAGCAGGCCGGCGTATAGCGGCGCGGTGCAGGTGCTGCCACGCCCTGCGGCGGCAACGTCAGCGCATCGGGATGACGAACACCCGGCGGCGCGCCTCGCAGCCCGGGCCGTCGTAAGGCGTGCTGTCGCGCTCCCAGCCTGGCCCTGGCGACACCTGGGCGCAGACGCGCTTGCCGTCGACCTTGCTGCGCCAGAAGTACCACGGCGCGGGCGCGGCCCCCGCAGCACCGGCCAGGCATGCGGCTGCCAGCAGCGCGGCGCCGCAACGCAGGGCGAAGGCGCCGGCCGGGCGGGTGCGGAAATCGGGAAGCGACGAAGTCATGGCGTGTCTTTGACATGGCTGTTGAGCATGGACGGGCGCGGCCTGCGGCGCCGCCCCGTTGCCATTGTGAGGGCCCGGGCCTCAATCCACGGGCGCCGAGACGATCCAGCCCTCCAGCGGGTCCAGCCCCGGCGGCAGGCCGTACAGCGCATCGCCCTGCCGGTGGCGCTGCTCCGCCCAGGCGGCCTGCACCAGGCACAGCACCGCGTCCAGGCGGTCGCCGCTGGCGTCGTCCACCAGCGCATCGCGCTGCGCGTGCGTGAGCTTGAGCCGCAGCCCCAGCCGGGTGGCGCCGTTCTCCAGCGCCGTGACCAGGTCCTTGCGGGCGATGAGGCGGTCGGGCGTCTGCTTGGCGCGGTCGTCGCTCTTGTAGCTGCGCCGGGCCAGGATCTCGCGCGCCAACAGGCCGGGGTAGGCCTCCAGCGCCACGCGGGCCGGGTCGCCCGCATGCAGGCCGGGCAGGTGCACGCCGGCATCGAGCAGCAGCGGCACGCCCGCGTGCAGCATGTAGGCGACGGGCGGGTTGACCCACTTCATCGACGGGCTGGAGCCCGCCGGCCCGTCGGCGGCGCGGTGGGCGAACTTGGCCCCCGCCGGGCGCGCATCGCAGAACGCAGCGAAGGTGTCACGGATCTGCGCGCGGCTCAGGCCGCGGTAGTGCTGCATGCTCGCGTGCCAGGTGAGCGGCCAGCCCAGGTGCGCCAGCAGCTCGCGCGGCAGGCCGAACGGCAGGTCGAACCCGCCCACCCAGGTACGCGGCTCGGCCAGCCAGCGGCCGAAGCCGGCCAGGGTGTCGAAGGTCTCCAGCCCCGACAGCACCACGCGCGCGCCGGCCAGTTGCCCGCTGGCGACCACGATGGGTTTGCGCCGGCTGGGGCTGCTGGAGAAATCGCAGCCGATCAGCATCGGCAGCGGCGGCACGGCGCTGTCACCCGCATCCATGCCCTACCCCAGCGCCAGGGCGGTGACCCCCGCTGCGATCAGCACCGCGCCCGCGATGCGCGCGGCCCGATCGCCCTCACCCAGCAGGTGACCGCCGATGAGAGCGGCGAACAGCATCGACACCTCGCGCGCCGGCGCCACGTGCGACAGCGGCGCCTCCTGCATGGCGTACAGCACCAACACGTAGGCCACCGGGCTCACCGCCGCCACCAGCAGGGCGAAGCGCCACTGCACGCGCCAGAGCACGCGCGCGGCCGGCAGGTCGCGCAGCACCACGGGCGCGAGCACCGCCACCCGCACGAAGTTGCCCATGTAGTCCACGAGGATGGGCGACATGCGCAGCACCTTCACCGCGTAGCCGTCCACCACCGTGTAGCTGGCGATGAACGCGCCGGTGAGCACGCCGTAGCGGATGCCCGCATGCACCCGCTGCCGCGCGGCCGGATCATGCGCGGCGCGCAGCAGCGCGGGGCCGCCGGCGATGAGGAACACCCCGCCCACCACGCCCGCGATGCCCAGGCCCCCGAGCAGCGAGATCTGCTCGCCCAGGAACGTGATGGCGACGAGCGACGACATCAGCGGCCCCGAGCCGCGCGCGAGCGGGTACACCACGGTCAGGTCGGCCTGGCGGTAGCCGCGCAGCAAGATGACGTAGTACGCCACGTGCAGCAGCCCGCTGGCCACGACGAAGCCCCATTCCCTGGCGCCCCATTCGGGCACGGCATCGCGCCCGAGCCACCAGCCCAGCGGCGCCCAGCCCAGCATCATCAGCACCGAGGTGAAGAAGGCAAAGCGCGAATCGCCGCCCGCTTTCTTGGCCGCGATGTTCCAGCATGCGTGGATGAGCCCGGCCAGCAGGATGAGGGCGAAGGCGTTGAAGGTCACGGTGGTGAAACGGGGGAGAGGAAGCCTGAATGCAGAAGGCCGCAGCGCATGGCGCCTGCGGCCTCGGAGGACGGGTGGGGGACGGGGGAGGCAGGCCCGCCTAGGCGCGGCCGATGATGGACGCCGTGGCCATCAGTTCTTCCAGCAGCGCGAACGACACGCGGCCCGACACCGAGTACGGGTCCAGCTCGGGCTTTTCGGAGTATTTGAGCAAGATGGAATGGTTGATCCGGGTCAGGTTGACCTGGCCCATGGTCCAGCCGCCGAAGCGGCGCTCGTGGATCTCCTCGAAGTGCAGCAGCTCCACGTCCTTGTGCCGCGGGTCCTTCTGGATGTGGCCGTACAGGGCGCTCACCGCGGAGCGGCCGCCCTCGATCGCCTGCAGGAACACGCCCCCGCCGTAGCAGAGCACGCCGGTGATGCCGCAGGTGGGGTTGTGCTGGCGCGACTGGCTGAGGATGGCTTCGATGGCGTCGGGCGAGGTGTCCACGGTGCGGCTGGCGTAAAGCAGTCGGACGAGCATGTCAGTTCCTTCCGGGAATGAGCGAGAGGAATTCGCGGCGCAGGGCCGGGTCCTTGAGGAACACGCCGCGCATGACGGAGTTGAGCATCTTGCTGTCCATCTCGCGCACGCCGCGCCAGGACATGCAGAAGTGGCTGGCCTCCATCACGATCGCCAGGCCGTCGGGCTGGGTCTTTTCCATGATGAGGTCGGCCAGCTGCACCACGGCCTCTTCCTGGATCTGGGGGCGGCCCATGACCCAGTCCACCAGCCGCGCGTATTTGGACAGGCCGATGACGTTGGTGTGCTCGTTGGGCAGCACGCCGATCCAGATCTTGCCCATCACGGGGCAGAAGTGGTGGCTGCAGGCGCTGCGCACGGTGATCGGGCCGACGATCATCAACTCGTTCAGGTGCTCGGCGTTGGGGAACTCGGTGATGGCCGGCTGCTGCGCGTAGCGGCCCTTGAAGACCTCGTTGAGGTACATCTTGGCCACGCGCCGCGCGGTGTTCTGGGTGTTGTGGTCGGTCGCCGTGTCGATGACCAGGCTGTCGAGCACGCCCTGCATCTTGGCCTCGACCTCGTCGAGCAGCAGTTCCAGCTCGCCGGGCTCGATGAACTCGGCAATGTTGTCGTTCGCATTGAAGCGCTTGCGTGCCGCGGCCAGCCGTTCGCGGATTTTGACGGAAACGGGCGTGCCCTCTTCGGGCGGCGCGTCGTTCGATTCGGCGGCGAGTTGTCTGAACATGGGCGGCATCGTACCAGCGAATGCCCGCCCCGGCTTGCCGAGTGTTTTTGGCCCCCAGCGCATATTCCTCTAGGGCGTATAGCTATAAAAATAATAGCATCAAACCCAAGCCGCACCGGCTCAGTAGCGGTTGCCGGTCACCCAGAGCGCGGCGCGCATGATGGCGAAGGCGATGCGGTCCAGCGCGCGCTGGCGCCAGGGGCGCTCGGCGTAGGCGCGCGGGTCCATGCGCTGGCCGGCATGCTCCATGGCGTGCACCAGGCGTTCGCGCAGGTCGACGGCGAAGCCCGCGTCCTCGATCACCACGTTGGCCTCGCGCGCCAGCAGCAGCGACAGCGGGTCCAGGTTGGACGAGCCCACGGTGGCCCAGGGGTGTTCGCCCAGCGCATCGACCACCGCCACCTTGGCGTGCAGAAAGCTGGGCGAATACTCGTGGATCTCCACGCCGGCCTTGAGCAGCGCGCCGTACACGGGCCGGGCCGCGTGGTACTGCATGAAGTATTCGTAGCGCCCCTGCAGCAGCAGGCGCACGCGCACGCCGCGGCGCGCGGCCAGCACCAGCGCGCGGCGCAGCTTGCCGCCGGGCACGAAGTAGGCGTTGGCGATGATGATCTCGTGCCGCGCGTTGGCGATGGCGCGGCGGTAGGCGCGCTCGATACGGCTGCGGTTGCGCAGGTTGTCGCGCAGCACCAGCGCGGCCCGCATGCGGGGGCCCGCGTCGTCCGCGTCCTCCTGCGCGCGCCGGGCCCGGGCGGCCGCGCGCAGGTCGCGCAGCGCATCGGCCAGGCGGTGGCGGCGCGCGTCGCGCACCGCCTTGAGCCGCCACCACACGTGCTGCATGGCCTCGTCGGCCTGCTCCACCAGCCGGCCCTCGGCACGCACCGCGAAATCAAAGCGCGGGGCTTCCAGCACGCCGTGGTTGGGGTCGTGCAGGTCGTCCAGCACGTTGATGCCGCCGCAAAACAGCACGCAGCCGTCCACCACGCACAGCTTGCGGTGCAGCCGGCGCCAGCGATGCGGCAGCAGCAGGCCCAGCGTGCCGACCGGCGAATACACCTGCATCTGCACGCCCGCGGCCTGGAAGCGCTCGGGCCACGGGCCTGGCAGCGAGCCGGTGCCCACCCCGTCCACCACCAGGTGCACGCGCACGCCGCGCTCGGCCGCGCGCACCAGCGCCTCGGCAATGGCGGCGCCGGTGCCGGTGCAGTCGAAGATGTAGGTCTCGAACTGGATGTCGGACGTGGCGGCGTCCATGTCGGCCACGAGGGCCGCGAACAGCTCCTCGGACCCCTGCAGCAAGCGGACGCGGTGGTCCGCGCCGAGCACGGCGGCATGCGACATGGCTCAAAGCCCCCCGCGGCTCACAGGCGGAACTCGGCGATGAGCGGCAGGTGGTCCGACATGCGCCACCAGATGCGCCCGCGCGGCACGTGCAGGCCGAGCGGCGTGAGCCCGCGCACGTACACGTGGTCGAGCTGCACCATGGGCAGGCGCGCCGGGTAGGTGAAGGTGCGGGGCGCCTCCTCGTACTCGTACAGCCCGCAGGCCGCCAGCGCGCGCTTGACCTGCAGGCCCCAGTCGTTGAAATCGCCGGCCACCACCAGCGGCTCGTCCGGCGGCACCTCGCGGGCGATGAAACGCTGCAACTGCGCCACCTGGCGCACGCGGCTGCCGGGGATCAGGCCCAGGTGCACCACGATGGCATGCACGCGGCGGCCGTGGATCTCGACCTCGACATGCAGCAGGCCGCGCTGCTCGAAGCGGTGGTCGGAGATGTCCTCGTGCCGGTGCCCGATCACCGGCCAACGCGACAGCAGCGCATTGCCGTGCTCGCCATGGCGGGTGACGGCGTTGGTGCGGTACACCGCCTCGTAGCCCTCGGGCGCCAGGAACTCGGCCTGGGGCATGTCGGGCCAGCGCTGGAAGTACTGCTGCTCGCGGCGGTGCATCTTGCGCACCTCCTGCAGGCAGACGATGTCGGCGTCGAGCTGCTCGACGGCATGGCCCAGGTTGTGGATCTCCAGGCGGCGGGCTGGGCCCAGGCCCTGTACTCCCTTGTGGATGTTGTAGGTGGCAACGCGCAGGATGTCGGAGGGGTCCATGGCGCGATTGTGTCGCAGGCGCGCGTCGTTCCGGTGTCAGCCTGCGGGAAGGGGCTTTTTTCCACCCTCGGGCTCGCGCCGCGCGGCCTACACTGTGCTCTTTGCTCAACGGGACGCGCGCCGCACCGCCATGGCCACCGCCAAAGAACCAGACTCCACGGAATCCCAGGCGCTGGTGATCGACAGCAACGCGACCTCGCGCAGCATCCTGGTGGCGCAGCTGCGCGAGTACGGCATCCACCGCGTGGTGCAGTGCAGCAGGGTGCAGGACGCGCGCAGCCGGCTGGAGCACACCGTGTTCGACTACGTGCTGTGCGAGCAGTATTTCGCCGAATCCGGGCAGTCCGGCCAGACGCTGCTGGACGACCTGCGGCGCGCCCAGATGCTGCCGTTTTCCACCGTGTTCTTCATGGTCACCGCCGAGGCATCCTACGCCGCGGTGGCCGAGGCGGCCGAATCCGCGCTGGACGGCTACCTGCTCAAGCCGTTCACGCCCAGCGCGCTGTTCGAGCGGCTGGGCCTGGCGCGCCTGCGCAAGACCCACCTGCGCCCGATCTTCGATGCCATCGGGCGGGAAGACTTCGAGGCCGCCGCGCAGCTGTGCGTGGAGCGCTTCGAGGCGCGCAAGCCCTACTGGCTGTATGCCGCGCGCATCGGCACCGAGCTGCTGCTGCGCCTGGCGCGGCACGACGAGGCCCGAACCCTGTTCGAGGCGGTGATCGAGGCGCGCGCCCTGCCCTGGGCCAAACTGGGGGTGGCGCGGGCGCAGATCGAGTCCGGCCAGGCGCCGCGGGCCATCACCACCTTGCAGGGCCTGATCGGGGAGGACGCCTCGTTCGCCGACGCGTATGACGTGCTGGGGCGCGCGCAGGTCGAGATGGGCCATTTCGAGGACGCCATGGCCACCTACCGCACGGCCAGCGGCCTCACGCCGGACTCGGTGGTGCGGCTGCAAAAGCTCGGCATGATGGCCCACTACATGGGCGACCGCGAAACGGCGGCTAAGGCCCTGTCGCGCGCCGCGGTGCTGGGCATCGACTCCAAGCTGTTCGACTACCAGTCGCTGGTGCTGCTGGCCTTCGCGCACTTCGCGGGCAACGACCGCAAGGGCCTGGAGCGCTGCATGGCCGACTTCGTGCGCATCCTGGAGCGCCATGGCGACAGCCGCCGCGTGCAGCGCTTCAGCGAAATCGTGGCGGCGCTGCAGCAGATCCAGCAGCGCCAGTTCGCCCAGGCCGTGGCGGGGGTGCGCTCCATGGCGCGCGAGATCGGCATCGGCGATTTCGACTACGAAGCCGCCTGCAACCTGAGCAGCCTGCTGGCCGTGCTGGCGGCCACCTCGATCGACCTGCAGGAGGGACCGGCGTGGGTCACCGCGATCGGCATGCGCTACGCCAACACGCGCGGCCTGTGCGAGCTGATGGCCAATGCCTGCCTGGTCCACCCCGACTACTCGGACATCGTGCGCGGCTGCCTGCCCCAGATCAACAAGGCCGCCGAGAACGCGGTGGCGCTCAGCCTGTCGGGCGATCCCGGTGGCGCGGTGGCGCAGTTGCTCGAAGCGGCCGGCACCACGCTCAACACCAAGCTGCTGGACCTGGCGCAGCAGATGCTGACCCGGCACGCCGCCCGCATCGACGACGCTGCGGCGCGGCAAGCGGCCATCGACGCCCTGCGCTCGCGCTGCGGCCCGACCACGCCGCGCGCCGTGCTGGGCCAGGCCACCGAAAGAAAGCCGGGCGAGCTGGTGCTGCGCACGTCCAGTGCCGCCAGCACGCCCGCCGCCACGCCCGCCTCGCCTTCGTCACCCGCCTCGCCACTGCCCGAACCGGCCGATCTCGCTGCGGTGCTGCGCCTGCGGCCGATGTAGCGCTGGCCAGGAGGCCTCGGTCAGGCGGGCGGTGTGAACCGGGGCAGCATCAGGCACGCCTCGGCATTGGAGGGCGAAAAGCAGGCCAGCGCCGCATCGCGCCAAGGCAGCCAGCGCCACGCCACATGCTCGCGCGGGCTCAGCACCACCGGCGTGCCCTGGGGCACGCACAGGCCGAACAGCCGCTCGCGGTTGCGCACCACGCCCGGCGCATAGCGATGCAGCCACTGCGGCCAGATGTCGTAGACGTTTTCCAGCGCCCAGTCGGTCAGCACGCAGCCAGGGGCGCGGGCATCGATGCCGGTTTCCTCGCGCACTTCGCGCACCGCCGCATCCTCGAAGGGCTCCTCGGGCCAGTCCTTGCTGCCGGTGACCGACTGCCAGTGGTCGCCACCGCCCGCCCGGTGGATCAGCAACACATCCAGCGCCGGGGTGTGGACCACCACCAGCACCGACTCGGGGATCTTGAACGCGCCCAGCAACGGGATCAGGCCGCCGCGGCGAGCAAGGACTGCAGGTCCTGCCGGGGCGCGTCCGCCAGCGCACCGGCCGCGCACTGCTGCAGCCACTGCGGCGAGATGCGGCAGAGCATGGCCCGGCCGGCCGGATCGCCCGCGGTGGCGACCGGCACCACGGCATCGATCAAGGGCGCCGCTCCGGCGACCGCTCCCACGCCCACCGGCTGCAGCGTGCGGCGGTCCAGTTCGAGGATGGCGCCGAGCGCATCCACCCGCAGCGCGAACTCCTGCAGGCGCCCGTCGTCCAGGGTCGCGCGCACCACCACGATCTGGCGGTTGGGGTCGCCCTCGCGCGGGGCCGGCGCATGCGCCTGGCCTGCCGGCGCGGCGATCACGCTGCGCAGGTCCACCACCGGGCACACGCGGTGGCCGATCTGCGCCAGGCCGAGGAACGGCGCGCGCAGGCCACCCGCGTGCAGCACGGTCACGTCGGGTGCGGCCTCCACCACCGAGGCGGCCTCCAGCCCGAACCACTGCGCGCCCATGCGAAACGATGCCAGTTGCAGGCCCTGCGCCGCCTCGATGCGCGCGCCGGGCAACGTGGCCAGCGCGGGCGCCAGCGCCGCGGCGGCCTGGTGCTCGCACACGTGGCGCAGCACCGCGCAGCCCAGGCCGTGGTCATAGCCGTCCTGCGCGCGGAACTCGCGGTAGCCCTGGCCCCGCGCGAACCCCGTGGCGTACAGGTGGCGGCCCAGGACCGCCATGCGGGGCTCGGTGCGGCCGGCCGTCCAGGCGGGCAGCGCCGCCTGCGCCTCGCTGCCCGTGGCACAGACCACCGCGCCCTGCGCATCGACGAACGCCAGGACGTCGCGCCCGCCCGCACCCAGCGCGCAGTCGGCCAGGATGGACGACAGCTGCTCGGCCGCATCCCAGACGATCGCAATGCCGCCCAGCAGCGGTCCCGGGGTGCCGCGGCCGTTGCCCTCGCCGCGTGCTTCGCCCCGCACCGCTGCGGCATAGACGAAGGTCGGGCCCTGGCCGTAGAACCGGCTCGGCGCGTAGCGGCTCACCACGTAACCCTGGCTGCCCTGCAGGCGCAGGCAGCGGCCGACCCATTCCTCGTCCAGTGACGTGCCCACCTGCCGCGCCTGGCCGGGCTGGGAGACGGCCACCACGCGGCCCTCGCGGTCGAACAGCACCAGGCAGGCGTACACGGTGTAGAGCCGGTTGATGCCCTGCAGCACCGCGGTGGCCTGTTCGCAGCCCGGCGTGCCGGCCTCCAGGGTGCGGGCGAATTGCGGCGTCAACGCCCACCAGCGGCAGTCGTTGGCCCGCTCATACAGGTTGCGGTCCAGGATCTGCATCGCCAGCGACGCGCGGCCCCGGGCATCGCTCAGCAGCGAACGCATGACCACGCCGTACAGGTCCTGCAGGGCACTGGCGAAGGCCAGCGCCGTCTTGCGGGCGGTGGCGCCAATCTCGGACAGCAAGGTCTTGGCGAATTGCAGCTCGCGGGGCGCCGCCGCGTCGCCACCGAGCTGGTGCAGGTCCAGCAGGCCGTTCCACACCGAGCGCTCCAGCGCCGACTGGATGGTGGCCGAGCGCGCCGGAATATCGCGCAGTTCCTGCGACAGCACATCGGCGTGGCCTGCCAGTTCGACGGGAAAAGCGCCGGCATCGCTCTGGGCCGCCTCGTCGAAGGCCACGTCCAGGGGAAGCAGCGCCACGCCGCGCCAGCCCGGCCCGGCATAGCCCTGGAAGCCCTCGGCATCGCGCACGACCATCAGGTAGCGCCGGCTCGCATGGTGGATCGGTTGCACACCGGCGGCCGCGGCCTGCGGCACCGGCCAGCCGGCCGGCAGCTGCAGCGGGTCGCTGGACACCAGCACGCGGCCCTGGCCGTCCGTGAGCGCGAGCACGGCGTCGCAGCCCTGGCCCTGCGGGCGACCGCCGTCCTGCACCGAGGCGAAGATGGCCGGCATTTCGTCGGCCAGCTTGAACTGCAGACACAGCACACCCGCCGCATGCCCCTCGAAATCCACGCGCCGGGCGTACATGAGCGTCTTGCCAGCCTCGCCGCTGAAACCGTGCACCGCGTAGTGCTCGGCATAGGGCGCATGGCTTTGCAGCACCGACTGCAGAAACGCCTGGTCAGCCTGCCGCTGCGCCTCGGAGGCGATCGGCTCCACCGCATGCAACTGGGCGCACGGCCGGCCAGCGGTGTCGAACAGGAAGATGTTGCCGTAGACCGTGTACTTGTCGGCGTACTCGCGCAGCCGGGCGGCGATGGCGGGGCGGGTGCCGGGGTCGGGATGTCCCAGGAATTCGGCCACGCCCACGTCGGTGGCGAAAAAGCCGATGTCGGCCGTGCGCTCGAAGAGGTTGCGCACCAGCACATCGATGCAGACCTGGGCGCGCGAGGCGAGATCGCTGATCCGGTTCTTGAGCGCCTCGCCGGCCAGACCGCGCATCAGGTCGGCCGACAGCGCCGCGAAGTCCCTGCGGGCCTGCGCCAGATCATGGCCGGAGGAGGCCTTGGACGACAGCAGCGACAGGGATGACAGCAAGGACAGGTGGTCCCATGCGTTCTCGACCAGTCTCAATTCCTGTCGCTGGTGCTGCGCCGCCGGCATGTACCGTAACCATTGCTCGGGGGTGGCCAGAAAGGGAGACGCGTGAGACACAGGAAGTCCTTTTGCCTGGGCGATGGCCCAGATTGTGATGCATGCATGGCGCAAACCGCATGCCATCGGCATGGGGTTTGCCCTCTGCCATCCAGGCAGGGCCTGCACGACGGGGCCGAAGACAGCAGCACAATGCGTGCCACACCCCGCACCCTGTTCCGCCTTCCCTGCCCCATCACCCACTCGGGCGATCCGACGCCCCCCGAGTCGCTGCGCCCGGTGCGTCAGCGTCCCGAGGATTGGCGTGCCGTGGCCACGGGCGGCGGCATTTCCTTGGCCTGCAGCGCGCGCACCTGCGTGACGAGCTGGTTGTGCGCATCCAGGAAGGCCGCGGCGATCACCTTGCCCTCGTTGGTATTGCTCCAGCCCGCGCCGGCCGCCCCGCCCAGCTTGCCGAACACCAGCCCGCCCACGCCCAGGTCGGTGGACCGCGCCGCACCGGTGGAGGCCGCCACCTGCTCGGTGGTCTCGTTGTCGGACAGCAGCAGGGCCGTCTGCGCTTCCTTGAACTTGACCTGCTCCACCAGGCCGGCCAGGCCCGCGATGTCGCGCAGCACCGGAATCATGGCGATGACGCCGGACAGCCCGCGGCCCGCGTCCTGCTCGCTGAACGTGAGGCTGGGCGTGAGCGTGTACTGCGCCTCGTAGCCCCGGCCCTTTTGCACCGTGGAGTTCTTGCGCAGAACGCCCGCGTCCTTCAGGTCCTGCTCCTGCACCGTGCCCCGCAGGCCGGCGGAACGGTCCACCACGCGAAAGCAGCCGCTTTGCTGCGCCAGCAGCTTGATCAGCGGCACGGGCGAGGCCGGCAGCTGGTAGCCCGACCCCATGATGTAGCCGTTCGGGTTCTCGGCCAGCGCCAGCGTGGCCACGGGCGCGTCGCAGCGCACCAGTTCGCGCGCGGCGTTGCGCGCCCCTTCCGGGCCGGCCGAGCCGGTGACGACGGAGCCGCCCTGCCCCAGCTCGGTCTTTTTCTCGCCACAGCCGGCCAGCGCAGCCACCAGGGCCAGCAGGGTCACGGAGAGCCGGGTCACTTTGCGGGTTTGCATCAACGCGTCCTTCAATGAAAAAAGCGGCAGGAACATGACGCTCCTGCCGCTTGGGGGTCCATCGCTTCAGCGGTCCCGGGGGATCGGCCGTGCGCCTGGACGGATCAGGCCGCCTTGACGGCGTCGGGGTTGCGCAGGCGGATGTGCAGCTCGCGCAGCTGCTTTTCGTCCACCGGGCTCGGCGCCTGCGTCAGCAGGCACTGCGCGCGCTGCGTCTTGGGGAAGGCGATCACGTCGCGGATCGACTCGGCGCCCGTCATCAGCGTGACGATGCGGTCCAGGCCGAAGGCCAGGCCGCCATGCGGTGGCGCGCCGTACTGCAGGGCGTCCAGCAGGAAGCCGAACTTCTGCTGCGCTTCCTCGGGCGTGATCTTGAGGGCATCGAACACCTTCTGCTGCACGTCAGCGCGGTGGATACGGACGGAGCCGCCGCCCATCTCCCAGCCATTGAGCACCATGTCGTAGCCCTTGGAGATGCACTTTTCGGGTGCGGTGACCATCCAGTCCTCGTGGCCGTCCTTGGGCGCGGTGAAGGGATGGTGCACGGCGGTGTAGCGCTGGGAGTCCTCGTCGAACTCGAACATCGGGAAGTCCACCACCCACAGAGGCGCCCAGCGGTCCTCGAACAGGCCGTTCTTCTTGCCGAACTCGCTGTGGCCGATCTTGATGCGCAGCGCGCCGATGGCGTCGTTGACGACCTTTTCCTTGTCGGCGCCGAAGAACAGCAGGTCGCCGTCCTGGGCGCCGGTGCGCTTGAGGATCTCGGCGATGGCCGCGTCATGGATGTTCTTGACGATGGGCGACTGCAGACCGTCGCGCCCCTTGGCCAGCTCGTTGACCTTGATGTAGGCCAGGCCCTTGGCGCCGTAGATCTTCACGAACTCGGTGTAGCCGTCGATCTCACCGCGCGAGAGGCCGCCGGTCTCGCGCGCGCCGCCGGGCACGCGAAGGGCCACCACGCGGCCGCCCTTCATGTTGGCAGCGCCCGAGAACACCTTGAAATCCACGTCCTTCATCACCTCCGTCAGCTCGGTGAATTCGAGCTTCACGCGCAGGTCGGGCTTGTCGGAGCCGTAACGGTAGGCCGCGTCCTGGTACGTCATGACCGGGAACTCGCCCAGGTCCACGCCCAGCGTGTTCTGGAACACCGTCTTGATCATGCCCTGGAACATGTCGCGGATGTCCTGCTCTTCCATGAACGACGTTTCGATATCGATCTGGGTGAACTCGGGCTGGCGGTCGGCGCGCAGGTCTTCGTCGCGAAAGCACTTGGTGATCTGGTAGTAGCGGTCGAAGCCAGCCACCATCAAGAGCTGCTTGAACAGCTGGGGCGACTGCGGCAGCGCGAAGAACTGACCGTCGTGCACGCGGCTGGGCACCAGGTAATCGCGCGCGCCTTCGGGCGTGCTCTTGGTGAGCATGGGGGTTTCGATGTCCACGAAGCCGTTGGCGTCGAGGAACTTGCGCACCTCCATCGACACGCGGTAGCGCAGCATCAGGTTGTTCTGCATGTACGGGCGGCGCAGGTCCAGCACGCGGTGCGTGAGGCGCGTGGTTTCCGACAGGTTTTCCTCGTCGATCTGGAAGGGGGGCGTGACCGAGGGGTTGAGCACGTTCAGCTCATGGCACAGCACCTCGATCTTGCCGCTCTTGAGGCTGTCGTTGGTCGTGCCCTCGGGGCGCGCGCGCACCAGGCCCTTGACCTGCACGCAGAACTCGTTGCGCACGCCTTCGGCCGTCTTGAACATCTCGGCGCGGTCGGGGTCGCACACCACCTGCACGTAGCCTTCGCGGTCGCGCAGGTCGATGAAGATCACGCCGCCATGGTCGCGGCGGCGGTTCACCCAGCCCGCGAGGGTGACGGTTTGGCCCAGGAGGGCTTCGGTGACGAGACCGCAGTAGTGGGAACGCATGGCCATTGGAGAGTCTTCCTGCGCCCTCGTGGAGCGCGACAAGGTTTCCGCACGCCCGCGGCAAGCGGGCATGCGACGAGGTGTTATCGGGAATCGGGCGGCGTGAGATCCGGGGGTGCGACCACCCCCATGGAGACGATGTACTTGAGTGCCGCATCGACGCTCATTTCGAGCTCGATGCAATCGCTCTTGCGCAGGATCACGAAGTAACCGCCCGTCGGGTTGGGGGTGGTGGGAACATAGACGCTCACGTATTCATCGCGCAGGTAGGCCGCCACTTCACCGCTCGGCGTGCCGGTGATGAACGCCACCGTCCACACGCCCTCGCGCGGCCACTGCACCAGCACGGCGGTGCGAAAGGCGTTGCCGCCCTCGGAAAAGAGCGTGTCCGACACCTGCTTGACGCTGGAGTAGATCGAGCGCACCACCGGGATGCGGCTCACCAGGGCATCGCCCCACTCCACCAGCTTGCGCCCCGCGAAGTTGCTGGTGAGCGCGCCGACCGCGAGCAGGATGCCCAGGGTGAGCAGCACCCCGAAGCCGGGAATGTGAAAGCCCAGCAGCTTGTCGGGCTGCCAGGAGCCGGGCAGGATCTGCAGGGTCTGGTCGAGCGTGCTCACGATCCAGTTCAGCACCCAGGCCGTGATGACGCCGGGAACGATGACCAGAAGGCCGGTGAACAGCCATTTGCGCAAAGCGGACATCCGGGGCCGTTCAGTTCTTCTTGGTGTCGGAACTGCTGGCGGCCGGCGCGGGCGCCGGGCTGGCGGATTCCTTCTTGGGGGCGCTGTCGCTGGCAGGCGATGCGGCGGCGGGGGCCGTGGCGTCGGGCTTGGAGCCGCCCGCACCGCTGTTGCCGCCCCGGAAATCGGTCACGTACCAGCCCGAGCCCTTGAGCTGGAAGCCGGCCGCCGTCACCTGCTTGGTGAAGGCCTCGGCCCCGCAGGCCGGACACACCGTGAGGGGGGCGTCCGAGATTTTTTGCAGCACATCCTTGGCGTGGCCACAGGAACCGCATTTATAAGCATAGATAGGCATCTTGAGCGTGTGCGATGGAAAGTGCAAAACCTTCAATTATAGGCACCACGTCCCAACCCCCTTCACGCCTGCTCCACCCCTGCCACCGGGTGGTGCGATGCATGCACGTTGCGCAGCCCCTGCGGCGCCAGCGAACCGATCAGCATGCCCGCCGTGGCAGCCAGCACGCCCGCCAGCTGGGCCGGGAACACGGCGCCGGCCGGCGTGGCCAGGAACAGCAGCCACGACGACAGGCCCGCGATGATGGCCAGGATGGCGCCCTGGGTTGTCGCGCGCTTCCAGTACAGGCCGAAGACAAGCGGCACGAAGGCCCCCACCAGCGGCACCTGGTAGGCACCCGACACCAGTTCATAGATCGACGTGCCCTGCATGTGGATCGAATAGGCCAGCACCAGGGCGCTGAACACCAGCGTGCTGATGCGCATGGTGCGCAGGCGGTCGCTGTCGGTGCCGTTCGGACGGAACTGGCGCCAGATGTTCTCGGTGAACGTGACGCTGGGCGCCAGCAGCGTGGCCGAGGCCGTGGACTTGAGGGCGGACAGCAGCGCACCAAAGAAGAACACCTGCATGATGAACGGCATCTTCTGCAGCACCAGCGTGGGGAGCACCTTCTGCGGGTCGTCCTTGAGCAGTTCGGCCGTTTCGGTCGGCATGATGATGAGCGCGCTGGCCACCAGGAACATGGGCACGAAGGCGAACAGGATGTAGCAGATGCCGCCGATCACCGGGCCGCGCGTGGCCGCCCGGATGTTGTTGGCCGACATGACGCGCTGGAACACGTCCTGCTGCGGAATGGAGCCGAACATCATCGTGATGCCCGCCGCGATGAAGAACAGAATGTCGTGCAGCTTGGGCTCGGGCAGGAAGCGGAACAGGTCGCGGCTGCTGGCCAGCTCGATCACCTTGTCCGCCCCGCCGGCCATGTTGCCGGCGAAGACCGCGATGATCGTGAGCCCGCCCACCAGGATGATCATCTGGATGAAGTCCGTCACCGCCACCGACCACATGCCGCCGAACAGCGTGTAGGCCAGGATGGAGACCACCCCGATGGTCATGCCCATCGGAATGCTGATGGCACCGCCGGACAGCAGGTTGAACACCAGGCCCAGCGCCGTCACCTGCGCCGACACCCAGCCCAGGTAGCTCAGCATGATGATGAGCGAGCACACGATCTCGACCGCGCGGCCGTAGCGCTCGCGGTAGTAGTCGCTGATGGTCAGCAGCGTCATGCGGTACAGGCGCGCCGCGAAGAACAGCCCCACGAGGATCAGGCAGAAGCCCGCGCCGAACGGGTCTTCCACCACGTTGCCCAGCCCGCCCTCGATGAACTTGGCCGGAATGCCCAGCACCGTCTCGGAACCGAACCACGTGGCGAACGTGGTCGTCACGATCATGTACAGCGGCAGGTGCCGCCCGGCGATGGCGAAGTCCGCCGAGTTCTTCACCCGCCGCGCCGCGAGCAGGCCGATGGCGATGGTGATCAGCAGATAGACAATGACCAGGGTCAACAGCACGGCATGCTCCTCGTATGTCGCGTAGGGAGGGGTAAGGGGAAAGGGAGGGGTCGGAAAAAGGCTAGAAGAGCCGCACGCGGATCAGCAGCTGCATCGCCAGCAGCCCCAATACAAATCCCATGCCACCGTAGATCAGGCTCTGCAGCAGGCGGTTGGTGCGCTTTTGCGCGGCCAGCAGTTCCAGCAGCTCGCGCCGGTGGTCGTGCGGCCGCTCGCGCAGGTAGCCATGCAGCAGGCGCGGCAGCTCGGGCAGCATCTTGGCAAAGCGCGGCGCCTCGGCGCGCAGCTCGCGCCACAGGCGCTGCGGCCCCATCTGGTCGAGCATCCACTTTTCGAGGAACGGCTTGGCGGTGCTCCACAGGTCCAGGTCGGGGTCGAGCTGGCGCCCCAGGCCCTCGATGTTGAGCAGCGTCTTTTGCAGCAGCACCAGCTGCGGCTGGATCTCCACATGGAAGCGCCGCGAGGTCTGGAACAGCCGCATCAGCACCATGCCGAGCGAGATCTCCTTGAGCGGGCGGTCGAAGTACGGCTCGCACACGGTGCGGATGGCCGCCTCCAGCTCGTTCACGCGCGTGTGGGCCGGCACCCAGCCGCTTTCGATGTGCAGCTCCGCCACGCGCTTGTAGTCGCGGCGAAAGAACGCCGTGAAGTTCTGCGCGAGGTATTCCTTGTCGAACTCGGTCAGCGTGCCGACGATGCCGAAGTCCAGCGAGATGTAGCGCCCGAAGGTCTCCGGCTCCAGGCTCACCTGGATGTTGCCCGGGTGCATGTCGGCGTGGAAGAAGCCGTCGCGGAACACCTGGGTGAAGAAGATCGTGACCCCGTCGCGCGCCAGCTTGGGGATGTCCACCCCCGCGGCCCGAAGGCGTTCGATCTGGTTGATGGGCACGCCCTTCATGCGCTCCATCACCAGCACCTCGGCATGGCAGAAGTCCCAGAGGATCTCGGGGATCAGCACCAGTTCGAGCCCCTGCATGTTGCGGCGCAGCTGCGCGGCATTGGCGGCCTCGCGCACCAGGTCCAGCTCGTCGTGCAGGTAGTTGTCGAATTCGGCCACCACCTGGCGGGGCTTGAGCCGCTTGCCGTCGGCCGACAGGCTCTCCACCCACCCGGCCATCAGGCGCATCAGGCCCAGGTCGTTCTCGATCACGGGCAGCATGCCCGGGCGCAGCACCTTGACGGCCACCTCGCGCTCGACACCCTTGCGGTCGCGCACGACCGCGAAGTGCACCTGGGCGATGGACGCGCTGGCGATCGGCACCCGGTCGAACGACACGAACACCTCGGCCAGCGGACGGCGGAAGGCGCGCTCGATGGTGGCCACCGCCACGTCGGGATCGAAGGGCGGCACGCGGTCCTGCAGGTGCGCCAGCTCGTCGGCGATGTCGGGCGGCATCAGGTCGCGCCGGGTGGAGAGCACCTGGCCGAACTTCACGAAGATCGGGCCCAGCCGCTCCAGCGCCTCGCGCAGGCGCTGTCCGCGCGGGGCGTCCAGGTTGCGGCCGATCGACACGATGCGCGCCACCAGGCGCAGCCAGGGCTTCTGGAAGCTCGTCAGGACCAGCTCGTCCAGCCCATAGCGCAGCACCACCCAGACGATGGTGACGCCGCGAAGGAAACGACTCATGGTGCGAATCGGTCGGTACCGCCGGCCTCGCCGGCGGAGGACGCCCGGCGTGCGCCGACGAACTGGCGCAGCGCCTGCGCGGCGCGGCGGGCCGCCGAGCCGATGGCATGGGCCGGCGCATCGCCGATCACGCGGGCCAGGTCTTCCTCGACGTCCCAGCGCACGTGGTCCACCAGCCAGTTGATGTCGGCGGCCAGTTGCACGTCGCCTTCGATGCGGATGCCGGGCTTGTCACCGCGCAGCGCGGTCTGGGCCAGCGACAGGGGAGAGGTCTCGATCACCTCCAGGCGCAGGTCCGGCACCTGGCCCTCGGGCGCCAGGTCGAGCAGCCCGGCCGGGGTGATCTGCAGGGCCATGGAATAGACCCGCCACTGCACCCGCGCCACGCGCCCCTTCTGGCGCACGAGGCGGTCCATGGCCTCGGGCTCCTGCATGAGCACGTGGTTGAGGAACAGCACCAGGCGGTGCTGCACCTCGTGCACCAGCCACTGCGGTGGCTGCGGGCCTGCGGCGATGCGCTCGAAAAGCCCATCCAGGAATGAAAAAGGGGACTGTGTTGCCATAGTCCCCGATTATTCCCCGAACTGGGCGCGGCACCGAGGGCTTTACCCCCGCGCCCGCCGCGCCATTGCGGCCGGTTACTGCAGGGCCTGCACCCCGGCCACCAGCCAGCCGCTGCCGCCGCTCTTGGGCTTGGTCATGTTCCACACCTCGCGGAACGGGCTCGGGCCGGCCGAGAGTTCCTCGCGGATCATGCCGGAGAACTCCACGCTGGCCATGTAGCCATCACCCAGGTCCTCGATGCCCAGCAGCTGTGCCTCCAGCATGACCACGTCGGTGTGGTTGGGCTGGCTGGCGCCGCGCAGCGACTCGCGCTCGCTCAGCTGGGTGCGGATCTCCTCCACCATGCTGTCCGTCATCATCGAACGGAGCGCGGCGATGTCGGAACGGTCCCAGGCGCCTTGCAGCGTGATGAAGTTGCGCTTGGCCGCGGTCAGGAAGCCTTCGGTGTCGAAGCCCTCGGGCACGCCCCAGTTCTGCGAGCCGGCCAGCGCCGAGCCGATCACCACGCCGGAGCCACCGCCGCTCTGGCGCGAGGCGTCGAAGGCCATGCTGCTGCGCTCGAAGGGCCGAGCGGAGGCATCGTTGCCCACGTTCTGCGGGCTGTACTGGCGGGGCATCTGCGCCTCGGCCGGCGAAGCGGCACCGCCGCCGGCGCCCTGGAAGGCGAAGGGCGAGTGGCCTGCGCCACCGCCTTCGGCGGGCTTGCGCGACCGCATGAACATGCGGAACACGGCGAAGGCCCCCAGCGCCAGCAGCGCGATCAGCAGGAACTGGCCAAAGCCCGCGCCCAGACCGAGCGAGTGGGCCAGCCAGGCCAGGCCCAGGCCCGCGGCCAGGCCGCCGAGCATCGCGCCCCAGGGCTTCTTGGCGGCCGCCGCGGGAGCGGCTGCCGGTGCGGCGGCGGGCTTGGCGGCCGCCGCGCTGTTGACGTTTTGCGCCGGTGCGCCGGGCGCAGCGGGCGGAGGCGAAGCCGCCTCGCGCTGCGTCACATTGCTCGACTGCTTGCCAACGGACTTGCCGCCGCCCATGCGGCGCGCATCCGCATCGGCATGCACCACCAACAACATGGCGACCAGCGCCACGGACCACAGTTTCATCATGTCATCTCCAATTTATAGATAGGTGCCGGCTGCGAACGAAAACGCAAGGCGGCTCAGCACTTGATTCCAACATGCAAAGCAACGATTCCCCCCGTCATGTTGTGATAGTCCACATGCCCAAAGCCATTTTTCTGCATGAGGGTTTTGAGTTCTTCCTGCCCCGGATGCATGCGGATCGACTCGGCGAGGTAGCGGTAGCTCGCGTCGTCGCCGGCCACCATCCGGCCCAGCTGGGGCAGCACCTTGAAGGAATACCAGTCGTAGGCCTTCTCCAGCGGCTTGGCCACCTTGGAGAACTCCAGCACGAGCAGGCGGCCGCGCGGCTTGAGCACGCGGCACATCTCGGCAAGGGCCTGGTCCTTGTGCGTCATGTTGCGCAGGCCGAAGGCCACGCTCACCACGTCGAAGTGGCCATCGGGAAAGGGCAGCTTCTCGGCGTCGCAGACCAGCGTGGGCAGCACCACGCCGGCATCGATGAGGCGGTCGCGCCCCACGCGCAGCATGGCTTCATTGATGTCGGTGTGCACCACCTCGCCCGATGCGCCGACCTTTTTGGCGAAGGCCTTCGCCAGATCGCCCGTGCCGCCCGCGATGTCGAGCACGCGGTGGCCCTCGCGCAGGTTGGCGACCATGACCGTGTAGGCCTTCCATGCGCGGTGCAGGCCACCGGACATGAGGTCGTTCATGACGTCGTACTTCGATGCGACGGAGTCGAAAACGCCGCGCACGCGGCGCGCCTTTTCCGCTTCATCGACCGACTGGAATCCGAAATGCGTGGTGCTCATTCCGCGATGCTAGGGGCGCGGGCCCCGCTCGTACAGCGACAACCCCGCACCTGCATGGGGCATCTGTCGCAATTTGGACGCTGGGGCGCGCGCCGAGCGGGCCCGCCGCCGTCAGTGCGCGCAGCCGCCAGAGCCGTGCGAATGGCCGCCACCGCCGCGCCGGGGCGGCATCGGCGTGTCGCGATCGGCGCCGGCCTCGTCCAGCCGGCGCAGGTAGTCGGCCCACAGCGCGTCCTGGCGCTGGCCGAGTTCGTAGAGGTAATCCCACGAGAAGATGCCCGTGTCGTGGCCGTCGGAGAACGTGGGCTTGACCGCGTAGTTCCCCACCGGCTCCAGCCCCGCGAGCGTGACGTGGCGCTGCCCGGTCTGCAGCACCTCCTGGCCGGGGCCATGGCCCTGCACCTCGGCGGAGGGCGAGTACACGCGCATCAGCTCGAACGGGATGCGGAAGGCCGCACCGTCCGAGAACACCACCTCCAGCACGCGCGATGCCTCGTGCACCGTGATCGACTGCGGCGTGGGTGCGCCGGCTTTCAAACCTGCCATGGAAATCCTCTGTGCGTTTGCGTTGTGCCCGCTGCGGGCGGCCCGATGGAGCCGGAGTGCGATTGTCCCACCGCGCCCTGGCCGGGCCGTCAGCGCGCCCTGCCAGGGCTCACGCGCCTGGGCGTCAGGCCAGTTGCGCCAGCCGCGCGGCCATCGCCGCCTCGGCCGCGGCCAGGCGGGCGGCCACCTCGGCCTCGCGTTCGGGCGCCCGGTCGCGCTGCGGCGTGGCCCACACGGCGCCGGGGAAATGGCTGTCCCAGGCAAAGCGCGCGATCACGTGCCAGTGCAGGTGCGGCACCATGTTGCCGAGCGCGGCCAGGTTGATCTTGTCCGGCCGCACGTGGGCGCGCAGCGTGGTCTCCACCGCCGCCACGGCCTCCATGCAGTGCAGGCGGTCGCCCGCGTCCAGGTCGGTGAACTCCGCCGCGTGCGTATTCCATACCACGCGGTAGAAGGCCGGAAAGCCGGCCTCCTGCGCGCGGATCACGCGCAGCTTCGGGCCGCGCCAGACCAGTGTGCCGCCGTCACCATCGCACAGCGGGCAACCGGGCACAGTGGCCGCAGCAGGCGCCGTGGCCGCCATCAGACCAGCACCCGCTCGATGCCACCCGCGTTGGCGCGCTGCACGTATTCGGGCATCCATTGGTCGCCCAGGATCTCGCGCGCCATCTCGACGACGATGTAGTCGGCCTCCAGCAGGCCGTTGTTCAGGTCGTCCTGGTAGCGGTTCAGGCCCTGCAGGCAGCTGGGGCAGCTGGTGAGGATCTTCACGTTGTCCTGCGCGCCCGCTGCGCCGCTGGCCCGCAGCGCGGCCTCGCCCTTCCTGATTTCCTCTTCCTTGCGAAAGCGCACCTGCGTGGAGATGTCGGGCCGCGTCACGCCCAGCGTGCCGGATTCGCCGCAGCAGCGCTCGCTCTTGAGCACCTGCGGCCCCACCAGCGCCTTCACGGTCTTGACCGAGTCCTGCAGCTTCATGGGGTTGTGGCAGGGCTCGTGGTACAGGTAGGCGCCCTTGCCCTGCAGGGTCACGCCCTTTTCCAGCAGGTATTCGTGGATGTCGATGATGCGGCTGCCCGGGAAGATCTTGCCGAAGTCGTAGCCCTGCAGCTGGTCGTAGCAGGTGCCGCAGCTTACCACCACGGTCTTGATGTCGAGGTAGTTGAGCGTGTTGGCCACGCGGTGAAAGAGCACCCGGTTGTCGGTGATCATCTTTTCGGCCTTCTCGAACTGGCCGCTGCCGCGCTGCGGGTAGCCGCAGCACAGGTAGCCCGGCGGCAGCACGGTCTGCACGCCCGCATGCCACAGCATGGCCTGCGTGGCCAGGCCCACCTGGCTGAACAGGCGCTCGGAGCCGCAGCCGGGAAAGTAGAACACCGCCTCCGTCTCGGCCGTGGTCGTGGCCGGGTTGCGGATGATGGGCACGTAGTCCTTGTTCTCGATGTCCAGCAGCGCGCGCGCCGTCTTCTTGGGCAGGCCGCCGGGCAGCTTCTTGTTGATGAAGTGGATCACCTGCTCCTTGACCGGCGCGGTGCCCACCGTGGCCGGCGGCCGCGCGGTCTGGCGGCGGCCCACCTTGCGCAGCAGGTCCACGGCGATGCGCTGGGCCTTGAAGCCCACGCCGACCATGGCGCTGCGCATCAGCTTGATGGTGTCGGGGTTGGTGGCGTTGAGCATGGTCATGGCCAGCGCGTTGCCCGGGCGGAAGGTCTTCTTGCCCATCTTGCGCAGCAGGTTGCGCATGTTCATGGTCACGTCGCCGAAGTCGATCTTGACCGGGCACGGCGTGTAGCACTTGTGGCACACGGTGCAGTGGTCGGCCACGTCCTCGAACTCCTGCCAGTGCTTGATCGACACGCCCCGGCGCGTCTGCTCCTCGTACAGGAAGGCCTCGACCAGCAGCGAGGTGGCGAGGATCTTGTTGCGCGGGCTGTACAGCAGGCTGGCGCGCGGCACGTGGGTGGCGCACACGGGCTTGCACTTGCCGCAGCGCAGGCAGTCCTTGACCGAATCGGCGATGGCGCCGATGTCGCTCTGCTGCATGATCAGCGACTCGTGCCCCATCAGGCCGAAGCTCGGCGTGTAGGCGTTGGTCAGGTCGGCGAACATCAGCGAGTTGCGGGCCGAACCGGGCTCCCGGGCAATATCCACTAGGGCACCCCGCTCCTGATTTCGTAGCAGCTTGCCTTTGTTGAAGCGCCCTTCGGGGTCCACGCGCTGCTTGTAGTCGGCGAACGGCCGCAGCTCGTCGTCGGTCAAAAACTCCAGCTTGGTGATGCCGATGCCGTGCTCGCCCGAGATCACGCCGTCGAGCTGGCGGGCCAGCACCATGATGCGCGCCACGGCCTCATGGGCCGTCTGCAGCATGCGGTAGTCGTCGCTGTTGACCGGGATGTTGGTGTGCACGTTGCCGTCGCCGGCATGCATGTGCAGCGCCACCCACACGCGGCCCTTGAGCACGCGCTGGTGGATGGCCTGGGCCTCGTCCATGATGGGCTGGAAGGCGGCGCCGGCGAAGATCTTGGCCAGCGGCTCGCGCAGCTGGGTCTTCCAGCTGGCGCGCAGCGTGTGGTCCTGCAGCTGGGCGAAGAGCGGCTCCACGTCGCGCAGCCATCCGGTCCAAAGGTCCCGCACCTCGCCCACGAGCGCCACGGCCTGGCCCACGCGGTCTTCCAGCAGCTCGGCCGACGGGATCTCGTGCGCGTCGTCCTGGCGGCCCAGCGGCAGGTTGCCGCGCAGGAAGAAGTCTTCCAGCGCATCGCACAGCGCGATCTTGTTGCGCAGCGACAGCTCGATGTTGATGCGTTCGATGCCGTCGGTGTACTCGGCCATGCGCGGCAGAGGGATCACCACGTCTTCGTTGATCTTGAAGGCGTTGGTGTGGCGGCTGATGGCGGCCGTGCGCTTGCGGTCCAGCCAGAACTTCTTGCGCGCCTCGGGGCTGATGGCGACGAAGCCCTCGCCCGAGCGCGAATTGGCCAGCCGCACGACCTCGCTGGTCACGCGCGCCACGTCGTCGGCGTTGTCGCCCGCGATGTCGCCGAACAGCACCATCTTCGGCAGGCCGCCGCCGTGCCGCTTGCTCTTGGTGGCGTAGCCCACGGCCTTCAGGTAGCGGTCGTCCAGGTGTTCCAGGCCCGCCAGCAGCACGCCGCTGCGCTGCTGCTCGGCGAACATGAAGTCCTTGATCTCCACGATGCTGGGCACCGCGTCCTTGGCGTTGCCGAAGAACTCCAGGCACACGGTGCGCGTGTGCTCGGGCATGCGGTGCACCACCCAGCGCGCGCTGGTGATGAGGCCGTCGCAGCCCTCTTTCTGGATGCCGGGCAGGCCCGACAGGAACTTGTCGGTCACATCCTTGCCCAGGCCCTCCTTGCGGAAGGTCTTGCCGGGGATGTCCAGGCGCTCGGTGCGGATCGGCGTCCTGCCGTCGGCCTCGAAGTACTGCAGCTCGAAGCTGGCCACTTCGGCGTCGTGGATCTTGCCCATGTTGTGGTTCACACGGGTCACCTCCAGCCACTGGGCGTCGGGCGTCACCATGCGCCAGCTGGCGAGGTTGTCGAGCGCCGTGCCCCACAGCACGGCCTTCTTGCCGCCGGCGTTCATGGCGATGTTGCCGCCGATGCAAGACGCCTCGGCGCTGGTCGGGTCCACGGCGAACACGTAGCCCGCGCGCTCGGCCGCATCGGCCACGCGCTGCGTGACCACGCCGGCCTCGGTCCACACCGTGGCGACCTCGCGGTCCATGCCCGGGAGGCGGCGCATTTCCACCTCGGTCATGGCTTCGAGCTTCTCGGTGTTGATGACCACGCTGCGCCAGGTGAGCGGAATGGCGCCGCCGGTGTAGCCGGTGCCGCCGCCGCGCGGGATGATGGTCATCTCCAGGTCGATGCAGGCCTTGACCAGCGCGGCCATCTCGGCCTCGGTGTCGGGGGTGAGCACCACGAACGGGTATTCGACGCGCCAGTCGGTCGCGTCGGTCACGTGGGACACGCGCGAGAGGCCGTCGAACTTGATGTTGTCCTTGGCCGTGTGGCGGCCCAGGCGCTTTTGCACCTGGCGGCGCAGTTGCGCCGCCTCGATGAAGGTGGCGTCGAACTCGGCGATGGCGCGGCGGGCGGCGTCCACCAATTGGCCCACGAGCTGGTCGCGGCCGGAGTCGTCGGCCGGCGTGCGGCGCTTGCCGATCTCGGCCAGGCGGTGCTCCAGCGCCTCGACCAGCAGCTTGCGCCGGTCGGGGTTGTCCAGCAGGTCGTCCTGCAGATAGGGGTTGCGCTGCACCACCCAGATGTCGCCCAGCACTTCATAGAGCATGCGGGCCGAGCGGCCGGTGCGGCGCTCGCGGCGCAGCTGGTCGAGCACGTCCCAGGACGGAGACCCGAGCAGGCGGATGACGATTTCCCGGTCGGAAAACGAGGTGTAGTTGTAGGGAATCTCTCGCAGGCGGGCGGGCTCGGCGGCCTGCGCCTGCAGGGCAGCCAGCGCTATGGGAACGTTCATGGGGTCAACCTGGGTCGGGCGCGTGGGGCGCCCCTGTGCCTCGGGGCCGCGATTTTATGCCAGCCTCCGGGCGGTCCCGGGGGCCGGGACCGCCCCGCCAGCCGCTGCGGCAACGACCGCACCCCGGATGCTACTATTTCTATAGCATCATGCCGGCGTTTTCATTGTGCTGGAGGCCGTTTTGGCACCCAATCCCAAGGCAGGCCGGCGGAGCCCCTGGCGGCCGGCCCGGCCGGTCAGAACAGCACGCGGCTGCGGATCGTGCCCGGCACCTTGGCCAGCTCGTCCTGCGCCAGGTCGGACGACTGGGCGTCGATGTCGATCACCACGTAGCCCACCTTCTCGTTGGTCTGCAGGTACTGGGCGGCGATGTTGATCCGGTTGTCCGAGAAGATCTGGTTGATCTGCGACAGCACGCCCGGCACGTTCTGGTGGATGTGCAGCAGCCGGTGCTTGCCCGGGTGCGCGGGCAGCGCCACCTCGGGGAAGTTGACCGACGAGATCGAGGTGCCGTTGTCGCTGTACTTGACTAGCTTCTCGGCCACTTCGAGCCCGATGTTGGCCTGCGCCTCCATGGTGGAGCCGCCGATGTGCGGGGTGAGGATCACGTTGTCCAGCCCGCGCAGCGGCGACAGGAACTCGTCCTTGTTGGTGCGCGGCTCGACCGGGAACACGTCGATGGCGGCGCCCAGCAGCTTCTTGGCCCGGAGCGCCTCGGCCAGCGGCTCGATCTCCACCACCGTGCCGCGCGCGGCGTTGATGAGGATGCCGCCCGGCTTCATCGCCGCGATCTCGGCCGCGCCGATCATCCACTGCGTGGAAGGCAGCTCGGGCACGTGCAGGCTCACGATGTCGGCCTGCCCCAGCAGCGCGTGCAGCGAGGGCGCCTGGCGCGCATTGCCCAGGGGCAGCTTGTTGACCACGTCGTGGAAGATCACGTGCATGCCCAGGCCCTCGGCCAGCACCGACAGCTGCGTGCCGATGGAGCCATAGCCCACGATGCCCAGCGTCTTGCCGCGGATCTCGTAGGCGTTGTCGGCCGACTTCAGCCAGCCGCCGCGGTGCGCCACCGCGTTCTTCTCGGGAATGCCGCGCAGCAGCAGGATGGCCTCGGCCAGCACCAGTTCGGCCACCGAGCGGGTGTTGGAGTACGGCGCGTTGAACACGGCGATGCCGCGCTCGCGCGCGGCGTTCAGGTCCACCTGGTTGGTGCCGATGCAAAAGCACCCCACGGCCACGAGCTTGTGCGCCTGGGCGAAGACCTCGGCCGTCAGCTGGGTGCGCGAACGGATGCCCACGAAGTGCGCATCGGCGATCTTGCGCTTGAGCTCGTCGTCGGGCAGCGCGCCGGAGATCGCCTCGATCTGCGTGTAGCCCGCACCGCGCAGCACGTCGAGCGCGGACGGGTGGATGCCCTCGAGCAACAGGAACTTGATCTTGCTTTTGTCCAGAGAGGTTTTGGCCATGGAAAGGTCCGGAGGATCGGAAAAGGAAAAGGCGCGGGATTCGGCCCCGCGATCAGCCCCGAAATGGGGACGCGAGATCATTGTGCACCGCACAAAACCCTGCTGGCATCCTTGCAATTCGCTGAAATGGTGCGCGGCACCAGTCGCCAAGGCGACTCCGGCCACCGCCGATCTGTCACGGAATTGTCACGAAATCGCCAGCGCTGGCGCCCGTTTGGCGGCCATGGCGGGCCCCTGCGCCGCGACGGGTTTCCCCGCTTGATCGCTGCGTGGGCCTATGCGACAACGACATATTCGTGTCACGAAATGCGTCCTACCATCGGCGCTTCGTGCATTTCGTATCGATTCGAGGAGTTTTCATGCAATTCAAGCACCTGGCGGCCGCTGCCGCCATCGCCGCTTCGCTCTGCGCCACGGCGCAGGCACAGACCGAGATCCAATGGTGGCATTCGATGACCGCGGTCAACGGCGAGTGGGTGAACGACCTGGCCAAGCAGTTCAACGAGAGCCAGAAGGAATACAAGATCGTGCCGACCTACAAGGGCACGTATGACGAATCCATGACGGCCTCCATCGCCGCCTTCCGTGCCGGCAACGCACCGCACATCCTGCAGGTGTTCGAAGTGGGCACGGCCACCATGATGGCCAGCAAGGGCGCCATCGTGCCCGTGGGCAAGGTGATGCAGGACGCAGGCGCGAAGTTCGACCCGGCCGCCTACATCCCCGCCGTGGCCGGCTACTACACGGCCCCCAACGGCCAGATGCTGAGCTTCCCGTTCAACAGCTCCACCACCATCTTCTACTTCAACAAGGACGCCTTTAAGGCGGCCGGCCTGCCCACCGACAAGGCACCTGCCACCTGGCCCGAAGTGGTCAACGCGGCGGCCAAGCTCAAGGCCTCGGGCCACAAGTGCCCGTTCACCACGGCCTGGCAGAACTGGACGCAGGTCGAGAGCTTCTCGGCCTGGCACAACGTGGAGTTCGCCAGCAAGTCCAACGGCCTGCAGGGCCTGGACGCGCGCCTCAAGGTCGATTCGCCCCTGCACGTGCGCCACATCGAGAACCTGGCCAACATGGCCAAGCAGGGCCTGTTCGTCTACAAGGGCCGCGGCAACGTGCCCGAGGCCAGCTTCGTGTCCGGCGAGTGCGCCATGATCAACACGTCGTCGGGCTTCTACGGCAACGTGGCCAAGAACGCCAAGTTCGCCTACGGCCTGGCTCCCCTGCCCTACTACCCCGACGTGCCCGGCGCACCGCAGAACACCGTGATCGGCGGCGCGAGCCTGTGGGTCATGGCCGGCAAGAAGCCTGCCGAATACAAGGGCGTGGCGCAGTTCTTCCAGTTCATCTCCACGCCCGAAGTGCAGTCCGCCAGCCACAAGCGCACCGGCTACCTGCCCGTCACCAAGGCCGCGTATGAGCTGACCGAGAAGTCGGGCTTTTACCAGCAGAATCCCGGCACCGACGTGGCCGTGACGCAGATGATCCGCAAGGTGACCGACAAGAGCCGCGGCATCCGCCTGGGCAACTACGTGCAGATCCGCGCAATCGAGGACGAAGAGCTCGAACAGGTGTGGTCCGGCAAGAAGACCGCCAAGGAAGCGCTGGACACGATCGTCAAGCGTGGAAACGAGCAACTGGAACGCTTCCAGAAGGCGAACAAGTCGTAATACGGCTTAAACTGACCGTTTCGCCAACCGTAAAAAGCAGATGGGTCATCCATCTGCTTTTTGCTTTGGGAAGCGCCGATTTCTCCCAACCTTCCGCCCCATGGAAAAACGCGTCCGTTTCAAATCTGCCTGGCTGCCCTGGCTGCTCATCGCGCCGCAGATGGCCATCATCCTGGTCTTCTTCTTCTGGCCTGCCAGCCAGGCGCTGGTGCAGTCGATGCAGCTGCAGGACGCCTTCGGAACCTCCACCGAATGGGTGGGCCTGGCCAACTTCCGCCAGCTCTTCAACGACGGCAGCTACGTGGAGTCGTTCAAGACCACGGCCATGTTCTCCGTGCTGGTGGCGGGCATCGGCATCAGCCTGTCGCTGATGCTGGCGATCTTCGCCGACCGCGTGGTCAAGGCGGCCATGTTCTACAAGACCATGCTGATCCTGCCCTACGCCGTCGCGCCCGCCGTGGCCGCGGTGCTGTGGGTGTTCATGTTCTCGCCGTCGCTCGGCGTGGTGGCCTACGGCCTGGAGAAGGTCGGCATCCACTGGAACCACCTGCTCGACTCGGGCCAGGCCATGACGCTGATCGTGATGGCTTCGGTGTGGAAGCAAATCTCCTACAACTTCCTGTTCTTCCTGGCCGGGCTGCAGTCGATCCCCAAGTCGCTCATCGAAGCTGCGGCCATCGACGGCGCGCGCCCGTGGCGCCGCTTCTGGACCATCCAGTTCCCGCTGCTGTCGCCCACCACGTTCTTCCTGCTGGTGATCAACGTGGTCTATGCCTTCTTCGACACCTTCGCCATCGTCGATGCGGCCACGCAGGGCGGCCCGGGCAAGGACACGGCCATCCTGGTCTACAAGGTCTATTACGACGGCTTCAAGGCCATGGACCTGGGCGGCTCGGCCGCGCAATCGGTGGTGCTGATGCTGATCGTCGTCGCGCTCACCGTGGTGCAGTTCCGCTATGTCGAAAAGAAAGTGAACTACTGATGCAACGCCCGATGCAATGCGTTTCCTCGATGGGGGCCGCCCATGGTTGAGCGCCGCCTGACCGCCGGCATCCTGGCCCATGTGATCATGGTGCTGGGCGTGCTGATCGTCGCCTTTCCGCTGTACCTGGCGTTCGTCGCCTCCACGCACACCGCGCAGGAGATCGTGCAGGCCCCCATGCCGCTGCTGCCCGGCAGCCACTTCTGGGAGACCTACAAGGCCGCCCTGTTCGGCCGCGACGCGGGCGCGGGCTCCACCGCCCCGGTGGCCCGCATGATGTGGGTCAGCCTGGTGTCGGCCCTGGTCATCACCTTCGGCAAGATCGCCATCTCGCTGCTGTCGGCCTTCGCGATCGTGTACTTCCGCTTTCCCTTCAAGGGCCTGTGCTTCTGGCTGATCTTCATCACGCTGATGCTGCCCGTGGAAGTGCGCATCGGCCCGACGTACCAGGTGGTGTCCGACCTCGGCATGCTCAACAGCTACGCGGGCCTGACCGTGCCGCTGATCGCATCGGCCACGGCCACGTTCCTGTTCCGCCAGTTCTTCCTGACCGTGCCCGACGAGCTGGTCGAGGCCGCACGCATGGACGGCGCGGGCCCGATGCGGTTCTTCAAGGACATCCTGATCCCGCTGTCCAAGACCTCGATCGCCGCCCTGTTCGTGATCCAGTTCATCTACGGCTGGAACCAGTACCTGTGGCCGCTGCTGGCCACCACGAGCGAAGACATGTACCCGGTGGTGATCGGCATCAAGCGCATGATCGCCGGCGGAGACGGCCAGAACGAATGGAACATCGTCATGGCAACGGCCATCCTGGCCATGCTGCCGCCGGCCGTGGTGGTGATGCTCATGCAGAAGTGGTTCGTCAAGGGCCTCGTGGACACCGAGAAATAACGGTCAACGACCACCGATCGATCTGACAAGAATCCCAAAGATATGGCATCCCTCTCGCTTCGCAACGTCATCAAGCGCTACGGCGCCGGCCCCAAGGCCAACCCGGTCATCCACGGCGTCAGCGCCGAAATCCAGGATGGCGAATTCATCGTGATCGTCGGCCCGTCGGGCTGCGGCAAATCCACCCTGCTGCGCATGGTCGCGGGCCTGGAAGAGATCAGCGGCGGCGAGATCGCCATCGGCCCGCGCGTGGTGAACAACCTCGAGCCCGCCGAGCGGGACATCGCCATGGTGTTCCAGAACTACGCGCTCTACCCGCACATGACGAACTTCGACAACATGGCCTACGGCCTGAAGATCGCCAAGGTGCCCAAGGACGAGATCAAGCGGCGCGTGGACAAGGCCGCCAAGATCCTGGAGCTGGGCCACCTGCTGGAGCGCAAGCCGCGCGAGCTGTCCGGCGGCCAGCGCCAGCGCGTGGCCATGGGGCGCGCCATCGTGCGCCAGCCGCAGGTGTTCCTGTTCGACGAGCCGCTGTCCAACCTGGATGCCAAGCTGCGCGCGCAGACCCGCCTGGAGATCCAGAAGCTGCACCGCGAACTGGGCATCACCAGCCTGTTCGTCACCCACGACCAGGTCGAGGCGATGACGCTCGCGCAGCGCATGATCGTCATGAACGGCGGCGTGATGGAGCAGTTCGGCACGCCCGAGGAGGTCTACCACTCGCCGGCTTCGACCTTCGTGGCCAGCTTCATCGGCTCGCCGCCCATGAACCTGCTCAAGAACGCGGAAGGTGGCAAGCAGGGCGCGATCCTCGGCATCCGCCCCGAGCACCTGGACATCGGCGCCACCGGCTGGGCCGTGCAGGTCGAGACCGTCGAGCTGCTGGGCGCCGAACGCCTGGTATACGCCCGCATGAACGGCGAATCCCTCATCGTGCGCGTGGAAGAAGGCACGCACTCGCCCCAGCCCGGCGACACCATCCACGTCGCGCCGCGCCCGTCGCGCCTGCACTGGTTCGACGCCGCCACCGGCAAGCGGATGTGAGCGACCCCGTGAGCCGCCCACCCGCGCCGGCCCGGCTCGTGCACGCGACCGTTCCCGTGCTGGCCTCGCTCGACCTGGACGAGAGCGCGGCCTTCTGCGCCGACCGGCTGGGGTTCATGCCCCTGCTGCGCACGGACGACTACCTCATCGCCGAGCGCGACGGCTGCGAACTGCATTTCTGGCTCTGCACCGAGCGCCACATCGCCGAGAACACCTCCTGCTACGTGCGGGGCGACACGCGCGCGCTGCATGCCGACTTCGCCGCGCGCGGCCTGGCCGTCGATCCCCCGCGCGAGCAGCCCTGGGGCATGCGCGAGCTGTACGTGATCGACCCGCACGGCAACCTGCTCAAGTTCGGCGAAAGCCTATGAAGCCCCCCGCAGTCGCCACCGGCGCCTGCGGGCGCGGCCTGCTCCGCGGCCATCGGTCGGCACGGGCCCGTGCCGGTTTCGAACGCCGCGACAGCATTCCCCACCCTCGTTCACTGACATGACCGCCCCTTCCGCTGCTGCTGCCGTTGCTCCTGCCGTTTCCGCGTCCGAATGGCCCTATCCCCGCTGGATCGCCCACCGCGGCGCCGGCAAGCTCGCGCCCGAGAACACGCTGGCCGCCTTCCGCCTGGGCGCGCACCACGGCTACCGCATGTTCGAATGCGACGCCAAGCTCAGCAGCGACGGCGTGCCCTTTTTGCTGCACGACGCCACGCTGGAACGCACCACCTGCGGCCGGGGCACGGCGGGCGAACAGGCCTGGAGCGACCTGTCGCGCCTGGACGCCGGTGCCTGGCATTCGCGCGCCCACGCCGGCGAGCCGCTGCCCACGCTGGACGCGGTGGCGCGCTTTTGCCGGGCCAACGGCCACCTGCTGAACATCGAGATCAAGCCCACGCCCGGCACCGAGGAAGAAACCGGCCGCGTGGTCGCCGCGCACGCCGCGCGCCTGTGGCAGGGCGCCGCGGTGCCGCCGCTGCTCACCTCGTTCCAGGTGCGCGCGCTGTCCGGTGCGCGCGACGCGGCGCCGCTGCTGCCGCGCGGCCTGCTGCTGGACACGCTGGGCGCCGGCTGGCTGGACACCGCGCAGCAGCTCGGCTGCGTGGCCATCGTCTGCAACCACGCGCTGTGGACCGCCGAGACCGTGGCCCAGGTGAAAGGCGCCGGGCTGCGCGCCTTGAGCTACACGGTGAACGACGAGTGGGCCGCGCAGCGCCTGATCGACCTGGGCACCGACGGCATCATCACCGACCGGGTGGACCTGTTCAGCCCGGGGCAGTGATACGCTTTCGGGTCCTTGTACGCACGGACTCGCCCTTGCTTCCTTCCTTTTTCAGAACCCTGCTGGCCGGCCTGCTCGTGGGCCTGGCCCTGTCCCACCCCGCGGCGGCGCAGGACCGGACCGCGGCGGCATCCGCCCCGGCCCCGGCCGCCAGCGCCACGGCCCCCCGGGCCGGCGATCCGGCCCCTCGTTCGGTGGACGACCTGCGCAAGCAGCTCGACGCCGTCCCGAAAAAGCTCGATCCGGACGACGACGGCCGCAAGCTCGTCAACGAGGTCTATGCCATCGGCACGGCCGCCGAGCAACTCGTCGCGCAGCGCACCGAAGCGCTGGCCGACCTGGACACGCGCCTGGCCGGGCTCGGCCCCTCGCCCGAGAAAGGCGCGCCCGCCGACTCCCCCGACGTGGCGCAGCAGCGGGCCGGACTGGCCAAGCAGCGCGCCGTCGTGGACGCCGACCTCAAGCTCGCCCGCCTCATCGTGGTCGATGCCGACCAGCGCAGCGCCGACCTCGTGCGCCAGCGCCGCCAGCAGTTCCAGGATGCGCTGACCGCCCGCATCGACTCGCCGCTGGGCCCCACCTACTGGCGCGCGCTGCGCAACGCCTGGCCCTCCGACACCGCCCGCCTGTCGATGCTGGCGGTCGAGATCCGCCAGGCCCTGGAGCGGGCGATGGAGCCCGCCCGGCGCGCCACCTTCCTCGGCAGCCTGGCCGGCGCGCTGCTGCTGGCCGTGCTGGGCAACTGGCTGGCCAAGCGCGTGCTGGTGCGCGTGGCCCCCACGCGGCTGCCGTCCGGGCGCCTGCGGCGCTCGCTGCTCGCGGCGGTGTCGGTCGTGGTGCACGTGCTGCTGATCGGGCTGGCGGCGCAACTGGCGCTCAGCGGCGTCGACGTGGGCGACAACCTCGGCGACCGGCTGCACGGCCTGGGCAGCACGGCGGTGCGCCTGGCCATCTTCGCCTCGTTCGCCATCGGCCTGGGGCACGCGCTGCTGTCGCGCCGGCGCAGCTCCTGGCGGCTGCCTTCGCTGTCGGACGACCTGGCGCGGCGGCTGAGCCCCTACCCCTGGTGGATCGCCCTGGTCGCCATCACCAGCGGGCTCATCACCGAAATCAACACCGCCGTGGGCGCCAGCCTCGCGGCCGAGGTGACGACGCAGGCGGTGACGGCGCTGCTGGTCGCGCTCATCGCCATCGCCTGCCTGCGCCACCTGCACACCCCGCGCACCACGGCCAAGGACGGCGCGGCGGACGGCGGCAGCGAGCCCGCCGAGGCCGCTGCCGCGCCCCCGCGCCCACTGTGGGTGGGCCTGCTCGTGGCCTGCGCGGGCTTCGCCTCGGTGGCGACCCTGGTGCTGGTGGCGCTGGGCTTCGTCGCCCTGGCCAGCACGCTGGCGCGGCAGATGGTGTGGAGCGCCATCGTCTTCGCCACCGCCTACCTGCTCTACCAGCTGGCCGACGACGTGTGCGAGGCCGTGCTGTCGTCCAAGGGCAGCTTCGGGCGCCGGCTGCATTCCGGCATGGGCATCGACGCGGGCCTGCTCGACCAGGCGGCCGTGCTGGGCTCGGGCGTGCTGCGCGTGGTGCTGTTCTTCTACATGGTGATCGCGCTGATGGCGCCGTTCGGCACCGGACCGGACGAGGTCTTCCGGCGCGGCAGCAGCCTCAACAACGGCCTGCAGGTGGGCAACTTCGCGCTCGCGCCCCAGGCCCTGCTCACCGCGCTGGCCGTGGTGGCGGCGGGGTTCGTGGCCATCCGCGTGCTCAAGCGCTGGCTGAGCGACCGCTACTTTCCCAACACGTCGCTCGAGCCCGGCATGCGCAGCTCCATCGTCTCGCTGCTGGGCTACGTGGGCGGCGTGCTGGTGGTGGCCGCGGCGCTGGCGGCGCTGGGCATCAGCGTGGAGCGCATCGCCTGGGTGGCCAGCGCGCTGTCGGTGGGGATCGGCTTCGGGCTGCAGGCCATCGTGCAGAACTTCATCTCGGGCCTGATCCTGCTGGCCGAGCGGCCGGTGAAGGTGGGCGACTGGGTGGTGCTGGGCGACACCGAGGGCGACGTGCGCCGCGTGAACGTGCGCGCCACCGAGATCCAGCTGGGCGACCGGTCCACCGTGATCGTGCCCAACTCGGAGTTCATCACCAAGACCGTGCGCAACATGACGCTGACCGGCGCGCCGGGCCGCGTGCTGCTGCGCCTGCCCGCGCCGCTGGACACCGATGCGCAGCGCATGCGCGAGGTGATCCTGCAGGCCTTCCACGCCCACGAAGGGATCATGGAAGACCCCGAACCCATCGTGCAGCTCGAAGGCATCCTGAACGGCACGCTCACCTTCCTGGCCATCGGCTATGTGAGCAATCCGCGCAACTCGGGCGGGGTGCGCAGCGACCTGCTTTTCACCATCCTGGACAACCTGCGCGGCGCGGGCCTGGCGCTGTCGCCGCCGGCGACCACGTCGCTCACCCACCCCACGCCGACCTCGCCGACCGTGGCGGTGCCGCAGCCGCAGGGCGGCAACGCGCCGGGCACGACGGTGGTCTGACCGGGGCGCGGCCACCCCGGCCGCAGCGATTCGCTATAAATTCAATAGCGCAATGCCTTAGTGGAATATGTGCCGGAGGCCGATTGGGCTCGAAAGCCTCAATCCAGCTTCGCACCCGACTGCGCCACGGCGGTGGCCCAGCGTGGCATCTCGGTCGCGAGGAAGGCCGCAAAGGCGTCCGCCCCCAGGAAGGCCGGATCGGCGCCCTGCGACACCATGCGCTCGCGCACCTCGGGCGACTGCAGCACCTGGCCGAACGCATCGCTCAGCTTGGCGACCACGTCCTTGGGCGTGCCGGCCGGCGCGAGAAAGCCGTAGAAGCCCACCACCTCGAAGCCCTTGAGCCCGCTTTCGATCGCCGTGGGCACGTCCGGCAGCGCCGGGTTGCGCTGCCGGCTGGTCACGGCCAGGGCGCGCACCTTGCCCTGCTTGTGGTACGCGGCCGCCTGCGGAATGCTCTCGGCCATGAACTGCACCTGGCCGGCCATCAGGTCGGTGAAGGCCGGGGCGCTGCCGCGGTACGGGATGTGCACCATGAACAGGCCCGTGGCCGTCTTGAACATCTCCGGCACCAGGTGGCTGATGCCGCCGTTGCCCGCCGAGCCGAAGTTGACCTGGCCCGGCTTGGCCCGTGCGTACTGGATGAATTCGGGCAGCGTCTTCGCCGGCAGCTTCGGGTTGACCAGCAGCGCGAGCGGCTGCATGGCGGTGCGCGCGACGGGCGTGAAATCCTTGAGCGTCTGGTAGGGCAGCCGGCTGTAGAGCGCCGGGTTGATCACCATCACGCCGGTGTTGGCCAGCATCAGCGTGTGGCCGTCGGGCGGTGCCTTCATCACGTCCTGCGCGCCGACGGTGCCGCCCGCGCCCGACTTGTAGTCCACCACCACGGGCTGGCCGAGCACGGCCTGCAGCTTGTCGGTGAGCAGGCGGGCGTGCTGGTCCAGCGGCCCGCCCGCTGGAAAGCCGATCACGATGCGGATGGGCCGGGAGGGAAAGCCCTGGGCCAGGGCGGCCACGGACAGGCAGGCCAGGGTGGCGGCCGCCAGGCAGTTGCGCAGGCGCATGCGAAAGTCTCCTTCTTTTGTGTCTGGATGGGATCAGCCGCAGCTTAGGGCCGGCCTGCATCGCCCGGCACGGGGTCTTACCCGCAAAAGCCCCCTTCACGGCAGGCCCTGCTCGGCGAAAATACCCGCTTGTCCGCCGCCTCTGAAAGCCCCTCACCATGACCCTCGCCCACTGGCTCGTTTTCTGCGGCGTTTCGCTGCTGATGTGCTTCACCCCCGGCCCGGCCGTGCTGCTGGCGGTGTCGAACTCGGTGGATGTCGGGGCGCGGCGCACGGCGTTCAGCTCGCTCGGCAGCTCGGCCGGCATCTTCGCCGTCTCGGGCCTCGCGATGGTCGGCATGGGCACCATCCTCAGCCTGTCGGCGAACGCGTTCCTGGTGATGAAGGTCGTCGGCGCGCTGTACCTGATCTGGCTGGGCATCAAGCGCTGGCGCAGCCAGGACGCGCTGATCGCCAGCGATGCCGGCCTGGCGCCCGCCCAGCGGCGCGAGCGCAAGAACTGGCAGCTGGTGGCGCAGGGGCTGGGCGTGTCGCTGACCAACCCCAAGGCCATCCTGTTCTTCTCGGCCCTGTTCCCGCAGTTCATCGTGCCCGGCGAGCCGCTGTTCACGCAGTATCTGCTGCTGACCACGACGTTCGCCGTCTGCGCGTTGATCTCGCACGCCTTCTACGTGGTGCTGATCTCGCTGGTGAAGGGCCACGTGGTGGCGCGCGCCAAGCTGTTCAACCGCATCGTGGGCGGCACCTTCATGGCGCTGGGCGTGGGCCTGCTGCAGACCCGGCACAAGCTGGGCTGAGGGCCCGGGCCTTCCGGGCGCGCCTTTCTCAGCGCCAGCCGCGCAGCAGCACCCACTGCGCGGTCGCGCAGCCCACCGCCAGCGCCGCGTAGGTGAGCATCTTTCCGTCGCGTCCCCACCACGCCAGACCGGCCGCGAGGACGAGGCAGCCCACCCCGAACAGCACGCCCAGCTGGGCCAGCGTTCCACGCGTGGCCGCCCGCTTTCGCAGGAAGACCTTGCAGCCGGCGACCAGCAGCAGCGCCACGGCGAACGCGGGCAGCACGAAATTCAGCAGATGGTTGACGGCGGACAAAGCATCCATGGACATGACCCAGATCAAGACTATTACAGGCATAGCCCCCTGCATCGGGCCGGCAATTTTATAATCGCCGCTTATGGCAGTCTGGGCCCTTGGCATCAACCACACGACCGCGCCGCTCGATCTGCGCGGTCGTTTTGCGTTCGCGCTCGATCAGATCGCGCCCACGCTGCAGGGTTTGCGCCAGTCGCTGGGCGGCGCCAGCCGCCATCCCAGCGTCGAGACGGCCATCATCTCCACCTGCAACCGCACCGAAATCTACTGCGCCGGCAATGAATCCGCGCTGGACCACACGCTGGGCTGGCTCGCCCAGAGCGGCGGCGTCAGCCCCGCGCTGCTGCGCTCGCACTCCTACGCGCTGGAAGACGGCCTGGTGGCCCGCCATGCCTTCCGCGTGGCCAGCGGGCTCGATTCCATGGTGCTGGGCGAGGCGCAGATCCTCGGCCAGATGAAGGACGCCGTGCGCGCCGCCGAAACCGCCGGCGCGCTGGGCACCACGCTCAACCAGCTCTTTCAGCGCAGCTTCGCCGTCGCCAAGGAAGTGCGCACCAGCACCGAGATCGGCGCCCACAGCATCAGCATGGCGGCCGCAGCCGTGCGGCTGGCCGGCCAGCTGTTCGAGGACCTGTCCGAGATCCGCGTGCTGTTCGTCGGCGCGGGCGAGATGATCGAGCTGGCCGCCACCCACTTCGCCGCCAAGAACCCCAAGGCCATCGCCGTCGCCAACCGCACGCTGGAGCGCGGCGAAAAGCTCGCCACGCGCTTCGGCGGCGAGGTCATGCGCCTGGCCGACCTGCCCGACCGCCTGCACGAGTTCGACGCCGTGGTGAGCTGCACCGCCAGCAGCCTGCCCATCATCGGCCTGGGCGCCGTGGAGCGCGCACTGAAAAAGCGGCGCCACCGCCCCATGTTCATGGTCGACCTGGCGGTCCCGCGCGACATCGAGCCCGAGGTCAAGGCGCTGGAGGACATCTACCTCTACACCGTGGACGACCTGGCCGGCGTGGTGCAGACCGCCCAGGCGCACCGCCAGGCCGCCGTGGCCCAGGCCGAGGCCATCATCGACGCGGGCGTGCAGAGCTTCATGCACTGGATGGACCAGCGCAGCCCCACCGGCGGCGTGGTGCCGCTGATCCAGCAGCTCAACGCCCAGACCGACGAGTGGCGCGCGCTGGAGATCGCCCGCGCCAAGAAGCTCCTGGCCAAGGGCGAGGACATGGACGCAGTGCTGGAGGCCCTGTCGCGCGGCCTCACGCAGAAGATGCTGCACGGCACCCTGGCCGAACTGCGGGCCGGCGACGCCGAGACCCGCGCCCAGACGGCCCAGACCGTCTCGCGACTGTTCCTGCGCTCGCAAAGCAAGACCGGCCTGTAGCGACGCGGCTGCGCGGCCTGCCACCAGGCCAAAAACGCCTCCAGCGCAAATTCCACTAGCGCTATCAGCTACAAAAACCGTAGCAATTTCTTTCCCCCGACGATGAAGCCCTTTCTCAGAACCCAGCTCGAGCGCTATGCGCAGCGCCTTGAAGAGCTCGACTTCCTGCTCTCGCGCGAGGACATCATGTCCGACATGGCGCAGTACCGCATCATCTCCCGCGAGCACGCCGAGGTCACGCAGATCGCCGGCCGCTACGCTCGCCACCAGCAGCGCGAGGCCGACCTGGCCGGCGCCCGCGAGATGCTCGCCGACCCCGACATGGCCGAGATGGCGCAGGAGGAGATCGCCGCCGCCGAAGCCGAGCTGGCGCAGCTGGAAGAAGAGCTGCAGCGCCTGCTGCTGCCCAAGGACCCCGACGATGCCCGCAATGCCTTCCTCGAAATCCGCGCGGGCACGGGCGGCGACGAGTCGGCCCTGTTCGCAGGCGACCTGGCGCGCATGTACACCCGCTATGCCGCCAACGTGGGCTGGAAGATCGAGATCCTGAGCGCCAACGAGAACGAGATCGGCGGCTACAAGGAAGTGGTGCTGCGCGTGGAGGCCGACGGCGCCTACGGCGCGCTGCGCTTCGAATCCGGCGGCCACCGCGTGCAGCGCGTGCCCGCCACCGAGACGCAGGGCCGCATCCACACCAGCGCCTGCACCGTGGCCGTGATGCCCGAGCCCGACGAGCACCAGGCCATCACCCTGAACCCCGCCGACCTGCGCATCGACACCTTCCGCGCCAGCGGCGCCGGCGGCCAGCACATCAACAAGACCGACTCGGCCGTGCGCGTGGTCCACCTGCCCACCGGCATCGTGGCCGAATGCCAGGACGGGCGCAGCCAGCACAGCAACAAGGCCAAGGCCCTGCAGGTGCTGCAGGCGCGCATCCAGGAAAAGGAGCGCAGCGAGCGCGCCGCCAAGGAGGCTGCCCTGCGCAAGGGCCTGATCGGCTCGGGCGACCGCAGCGACCGCATCCGCACCTACAACTTCCCGCAGGGGCGCCTGACCGACCACCGCATCAACCTCACGCTCTACAAGCTGCTGGCCATCATGGAAGGCGACCTTGCCGACGTGCTGGACGCCCTGCGCCACGCGCGCGAGGCCGAGCAACTGGCCGAGCTGGAAACCACGGCCTGATCGGTTTCCAGCCCAACCACCCCGATGCCGAAGGATTCATTGCCTTGAATGCTACCAATTCAATAGCAAATGCCTCGCCGACCCTGGCCCAGGCGCTGGGCCAGGCCCACACCCTGGGGCTGGCACGCATCGACGCCCAGCTGCTGCTGCTGCACGCGCTCGGCCGCCCCGAGGCCGGCCGCGCCTGGCTGCTGGCGCACGACACCGACGCCGTGCCCCCGCCGGCGATGGACGCCTTCCTGGCGCTGTGCCGGCGCCGCGCGGCCGGCGAGCCGGTGGCCTACCTGACGGGCCGCAAGGCGTTCTACGGCCTGGCGCTGCAGGTCGATGCCCGCGTGCTGGACCCGCGACCGGACACCGAAACCCTGGTGGACTGGGCGCTGCAGGTGCTCCAGCCCATCGCCGCCCCGCGCGTGGCCGACCTGGGCACCGGCAGCGGCGCCATCGCCCTTGCCTTGCAGCACCAGCGGCCCGACGCGCAGGTGCTGGCGGTCGATGCCAGCGCCCAGGCCTTGCAGGTCGCCCGGGCCAATGCCGAGCGGCTGGGCCTGCCGGTGCGCTTCGCCGAAGGCGACTGGCTCGCGGGCCTGAGCGGCAGCGCGGGATTCGATGCCATCGTCTCCAACCCTCCCTACATCGCGGCGGACGACCCGCACCTGGCGGCGCTCGTCCATGAGCCCCTGAACGCACTGGCCAGCGGCGCGGACGGCCTGGACGACATCCGCACCATTTCGGTGCAGGCGCCGGCCCATCTGGTGCCCGGCGGCTGGCTGCTGCTGGAGCACGGCTGGGACCAGGCCGAGGCCGTGCAGGCGCTGCTGCGCCAGGCCGGCTTCACCGAGGTGCAAAGCCGCACCGATCTGGCCGGGCATGCGCGCTGCACCGGCGGCCGCCGCCCGCCCGCGCCGTGATGCGATCCACCCCCCGGCCGCCGGCACTGGAAAGCGCCCGCGGCGCCCCCATGTGGAGCCTGCGCACCACCGCCAGGGCATGCCGCGGATCACTGCGGCGCCCACCGGCCTTCGCCGACAGTGAAATAATCACGCCTTGCCGCCGATCCACGGCCACTTTCAGGAGCAACTCATGAGCGACACCCAGCAACGCATCGACGCCCTCGTCAAATCCAACGACATCCTGCTGTTCATGAAGGGCAGCGCGAGTTTTCCGATGTGCGGCTTCTCGGGCCGCGCGATCCAGCTCCTGAAGGCCTGCGGCGTGGACCCCAAGAGCGTGGCCACGGTGAACGTGCTGGACGACCCGGAGATCCGCCAGGGCATCAAGGAATACAGCAGCTGGCCCACCATCCCGCAGCTCTACGTGAAGGGCGAATTCATCGGCGGCTCGGACATCATGATGGAGATGTACGAGTCGGGCGAACTCAAGCAGGTGCTGGGCACGCAGGGCGAGTGACGCCGGCAGCCCCGGCGGCTGCATCGACCGAAGGCCGCCCCCGGGCGGCCTTTTGCATGGGAACAACAGGGGCGGGTTGACGGGGTTTTTCCGCCGTTGAGACCGGGCATGTTGTGTGCTTGAATGGGTGCGTGACTTCCTCACACAGGAGCGCGCCATGACGACACAAAGCCTTGTTCCGCAAACGCCGGCCCTGAGCCTGCCGGTGGCCCAGTTGCGCAACGTGTTCCACCCCTGCGACGTCGAGCGCAAGCTCACGCGGCTGCAGGACGGCGGCAGCCAGCGCGAATACGAGAATCTGCGCGCGGTGTACGAACGCATGCTGGAACGCGGGCCCGAACGCTTCCAGGTCAAGCCTTCCGGCGTGCCGGACATGGCCCATCTCTATGACCAGTTGCCCAACTTCACCGACGTCCTCGACGATGTGAAGCGCCACGTGGCCCTGGCGCAGGACAGCCGCGACGGGCTCGAAGTCACGCCCATGCTGCTGCTGGGCCCGCCCGGTATCGGCAAGACCCACTTCGCGCGGCACCTGGCCGAGCTGCTCGGCACCGGCATGAACCTCGTGCCCATGAGTTCGATGACCGCCGGCTGGCTGCTGTCGGGCTCGTCCTCGCAGTGGAAGGGCGCGCGGCCCGGCAAGGTGTTCGAGGCGCTGGTGGAGGGCGAATACGCCAACCCCGTCATCGTCGTGGACGAGATCGACAAGGCCGCAAGCGACGCGCAGTACGACCCGCTGGGCGCGCTGTATGGCCTGCTGGAGCACGACACGGCGCAGAGCTTCACCGACGAGTTCGCCGAGGTCGCCATCGACGCGAGCCAGGTCATCTGGATCACCACCGCCAACGACGAGCGCGGCATCCCCGACCCCATCCTCAACCGCATGAACGTGTTCGAGGTGCAGGCGCCCACGCCGGAGCAGGCCCGCGCCATTGCGCGCAACCTCTACCAGGGCATCCGCAACGGCCACGACTGGGGCCGCATGCTCGACCCCGAGCCGCAGTCCGACGTGCTGGACGTGCTCGCGCAGATGCCCCCGCGCGAAATGCGCCGCGCCCTGATGACGGGCTTCGGCAACGCGCGCCTGCAGCACCGCAGCGCGGTTGAAGTGGGCGACCTGCCGCGCAGCGCAGGCGGCAAATCGCGCATCGGCTTCCTGCAGTGAAGTAGCCCCCGCCGCCCTCGCCGCTCGCTCGCATCCCCTGCGTGCGGGCGAGCGAAGGCGCGCGGCAGGGCGGCTACACTCGGCACGCTGGCGCACAGCACGATCATGGCGGCGCCTGCCGTCCCATGACCCTGTCCCAAAGTCTCTTCGTTATCGGCCTCCTCATCGTGGCCAGCGCGTTCTTCTCCATCGCGGAAATCTCCCTGGCGGCTTCGCGCCGCCTGCGCTTGCGCCAGATGGCCGACGAAGGCGACACCCGCGCCGACCGCGTCATGCGCATGCAGGAGCAGCCCGGCGACTATTTCACCGTGGTGCAGGTGGGCCAGAACGCCGTCGCCATCCTGGGCGGCATCGTGGGCGAAGGCGCGCTCAGCCCCCATTTCACCGAACTGTTCGCCTACTGGCTGAGCAACGCACGCGCGGAGACCGCGGGCTTCCTGGCGTCGTTCACCATCATCACCTCGCTGTTCATCCTGCTGGCCGACCTGTTTCCCAAGCGGCTGGGCATGGCCAATCCCGAACGCCTGGCCCTGCGCGTGTCGGCGCCGATGAAGCTGCTGATGACCGTGCTGCGGCCCGTGGTCTGGCTCTACAGCCGCAGCGCGGACCTGCTGTTCCGCATGCTGGGGCTGTCGTCGCTGCGGGACGACCGGGTCACCTCCGACGACATCCTGGCCATGATGGAGGCCGGTGCCCGCGCTGGCGTGCTGGCCGCGCGGGAGCAGCAGGTGATCGAGAACGTGTTCGAGCTGGACACGCGCACTGTCGGCAGCGCCATGTCGCAGCGCGACCGCATCGCGTACTTCCTGCGCGACGATCCCGATACCGTGATCCGAGCGCGCATCGCGGAAGAGCCCTTCTCGACCTATCCCGTGTGCGACGGCGACATCGACCACGTGGTCGGCTACGTGGACGCCAAGGACCTCTTCCAGCGCGTGCTCAACAACCAGCCCATCTCGCTGGCCGACGAGGGCCTGGTGCGCAAGGTGCTCATCGTGCCGGACCGGCTGTCCCTGTCCGAAGTGCTGGAGCAGTTTCGCCAGGTGCACGAAGACTTTGCGGTCATCGTGAACGAATACAGCCTGGTGGTGGGTGTCGTCACCCTGAACGACGTGATGAGCACCGTGATGGGCGACCTCGTCATGGGCCCGGCGGACGAGGAGCAGATCGTGCGCCGCGACGAGAACTCCTGGCTCATCGACGGCGTCACCCCGGTCGAAGACGTGCTGCGCGCACTGAACCTGGACGAACTGCCCCACGCCGAAGAGTACGAAACGCTGGCCGGCTTCCTCATGGTGATGCTGCGCCGCGTGCCCCGGCGCACCGACAGCGTGAACTGGGGCGGCTACAAGTTCGAGGTGCTGGACGTGGACAGCTACCGCATCGACCAGATCATGGTGTCGCGGCTGCAGGATGCGAACGGCGTGCCCATCGCCGCGGCCAGCGCCATCTGAGGGCGGCGGCACCCAGGAGGCCCCACCGGGCGGCTATCCACCGGCCGGTGCGAGGCCCTCGGCTGCGGTGGTGATGCGGTCCTGGAACACCCAGTTGCGCTGCGCAGCGAACACCGCGTCGGGGTACTGCGGCCGGCCGCGGCTGCCGTTGTAGCGGCCCAGCGTCATGAACAGATCGCCACGCTCCCGGTCCAGGTAGTGGCGCAGGATCACGCAGCCGAAGCGCAGGTTGGTCTGCATATGAAACAGCTTGCCCGGATCGCCGTCGCCGATCACTCGCGTCCAGAAAGGCATCACCTGCATGTAGCCCCGCGCGCCCACGCTGGACACGGCGAACTTGCGGAATGCGCTTTCGACCTGCACCAGGCCAAGCACCAGCGACACATCCAGCCCTGCCCGCTTGGACTCGTACCAGACGGTCTGCAGGAAATCCCGGCGTACCTCCCAATCCGGCTTGCGGCGGCGCAGCCGGTCACTCATGGTGCCCAGCCAGCGCAGGTAGTGCAGCCGCGCTTCCGTCGTGCCGAACTGGGGCTCGGGCGGCGCCTGATTGAGCACTGCGGAACTCAAGGCAGTGCGCACGGAGTCGATCAGGGGTTCTTCCAGTTGCCCCCCGGCATGGGCGGCCTGGGGGGCCGCCAGCCAGGCCGCCGGCCCGGCGGACAAGGACACCAGACAGGCCCGGCGCGAAACCGCCCCGGCCTCGCCTTTCATCGCGCTCATGGTGTCAGCCGGCCCTTGATGTGCGCCAGGATGTCGGCCGTGGCGACCTTGGTCGCGGTGGTATCGCGGCGGTGCTGGTATTCCAGCTGGCCTTCCTTGAGCCCACGGTCGGAGATCACCACGCGGTGCGGCACGCCGATCAGCTCCCAGTCGGCGAACATCGCGCCCGGGCGCTCGCCGCGGTCATCCAGCAGCACGTCCACGCCGGCCGCCAGCAGATCGCGGTAGAGCTGTTCGGCCGCGGCCTTGACCTCCGCGCTGCGGTCCATGCCGATCGGGCACACCACCACCGTGAAGGGGGCGATGGCATCGGGCCAGATGATGCCGCGGTCGTCGTGGTTCTGTTCGATGGCGGCGGCCGGCAGGCGGGTGATGCCGATGCCGTAGCAGCCCATCTCGAAGAATGCGGGCTTGCCATCCTCGCCCAGGAAGGTCGCATTCATGGCTTTGCTGTACTTGGTCCCGAGGTAGAACACATGGCCGACTTCGATGCCGCGCTCGATGGCGAGTTCACCCTGGCCGTCCGGCGAGCGGTCGCCCGCCACGACGTTGCGCAGGTCGGCCACCACCTCGGGCTCCGGCAGATCGCGACCCCAGTTCACGCCCGTCATGTGGAAGTCGATCGCATTGGCGCCGCAGATCCAGTCGGCCATCACGGCCACTTCGCGGTCCACCACCAGCTTCACCGGCTTTTGCAACTGCAGCGGGCCCAGATAGCCCGGCTTGCAGCCGAAGTGGTCTTCGATCTCGCCCACGGTGGCAAAACGGAAACCCGCCAGGCCCGGCACCTTGGACACCTTGATCTCGTTCATGTCGTGGTCGCCGCGCAGCAGCAGCAGCCAGACCTGCGTCTTGACGATCTCGCCGGCCTCGTTGGTCTCGTCGGTGGCGAGCACCAGGGACTTCACGGTGGTCTGCAACGCCACGCCCAGCAGTTGCGCCACATCCGCGCAGGTGCTCTTGCCCGGCGTGGGCGTCCTGGCCAGGGCATGGGCTGCCGCAGGACGCGGGCCTGCCGGAGCCAGCGCCTCGGCCTTTTCCATGTTCGCGGCGTAGTCGCTCTGGGGGCAGTAGACGATCGCGTCCTCGCCCGTGGCAGCAATCACCTGGAATTCCTCGCTCAGGTCGCCGCCGATCGCGCCGCTGTCCGCGGCCACGGCCCGGTAGGTCAGGCCGAAGCGGTCGAAAATGCGGCGGTAGGCCTGGGCCATCACCTGATAGCTGGCCTTGGCGGCCTCCTGGTCGCGGTCGAAGGAGTAGGCGTCCTTCATGATGAACTCGCGGCCCCGCATCAGCCCGAAACGCGGGCGACGCTCGTCGCGGAACTTGGTCTGGATCTGGTACAGGTTCTTGGGCAGTTGCTTGTAGCTGCGCAGTTCCTGACGGGCGATGTCAGTGACCACTTCTTCGCTCGTGGGCTGGATCACGAAATCGCGCCCGTGCCGGTCCTGGATGCGCAGCAGTTCCGGGCCCATCTTGTCGAAGCGGCCGGTTTCCTGCCAGAACTCCGCCGGCTGCACCACGGGCATGGCGACCTCGACGGCGCCGGCCCGGTTCATTTCTTCCCGCACGATGGCCTCCACCTTGCGGATGACGCGCAGTCCCATGGGCATGTAGTTGTAGATGCCCGCCCCCAGCTTCTTGATGAGGCCCGCCCGCGTCATGAGCTTGTGGCTGACCACTTCCGCATCGGCCGGGGCTTCCTTGAGGGTGGAGACGAAGAATTGGGACGCTTTCATTGGGGGGATTTCATGCAATTGCGCCCGGTCTGCTTGCTGCGCACAAGGCGCCGTGCATAATGGTCACAGTTTAAAAAATTGGGGTTAGATTATGCTTGACCGGGACGGCTTTCGGCCGAACGTCGGCATCATCCTGCTCAACCAGAAAAACCAGGTGTTCTGGGGCAAGCGGATCCGCACCCACAGCTGGCAGTTCCCGCAGGGCGGCATCGACAGGGGGGAAACTCCCGAACAGGCAATGTACCGCGAACTGCACGAAGAAGTGGGATTGCAGCCGGGCCATGTGCGCGTGGTTGCCCGCACCAGGGACTGGTTGCGCTATGAGGTGCCTGACCGGTACATCCGCCGCGATGCGCGCGGACACTACAAGGGCCAGAAGCAAATCTGGTATCTGCTGCAGTTGCTGGGCCATGACTGGGACCTGAATCTGCGCGCCACCAACCACCCCGAGTTCGACGCCTGGCGTTGGAACGATTACTGGGTGCCGCTCGATGTGGTGGTGGAGTTCAAGCGCGGCGTGTATGAAATGGCGCTGACCGAGCTGGCACGCTTTCTGCCGCGCCACGAGCAACGCAATCGCTATCTGCGCAGCGGTATGCGCTCCCGTGAAGGCGAAGGCTTGCCCAGCGGCATGCCCATGCACCGGGCAGGCTCCCTGCTGGTCAGTCCTGGCATGGAAATGCCCCCGGGGGCCAGCTTCGACCCCGACCCCCAAAAGAGCAAAGCCACCTCGCCCCCTTCGGAACAGGGCGCGGGCATTCCACTGTCGCCTTCGCAGTTCCTGCCTAAATTGGTTTGACGCGCCGCTGCCTTTGCCGCAAGGAAAAGGCAGCCCGCAAGCCCATGCCTTTGAGTCAGGCGTTTGCCAGCACCATGTTGTCGCGGTGCACCATTTCCGGCTCGGCGACATAACCCAAGAGCCGTTCGAATTCCGCCGACGGCTTGCGGCACAGCAGACGGGCCTCCGCACTGGCGTAGTTGGCAAGCCCCCGGGCCACTTCCACACCGGCTTCGTCACGCACGGCGATGACGTCACCACGAGAAAAATCCCCCTCCACGGCGGTCATACCGATCGGCAGAAGGCTTTTTCCCTCGGTTCGCAGCTTGACCGCCGCCCCCATGTCCACGGTCACGGCGCCACGGAGCTGCAAATGGTCCGCCATCCACTGCTTACGTGCCTGCTTTTTCTGCGTTTGCGCGACCAGCAGTGTTCCGATGGCTTCGCCCCGGGTCAGGCGCACGAGCACATCGGTCTCACGGCCCCAAGCGATCACAGTGGAGGCACCTGAGCCCGCGGCCCGCTTGGCGGCAATGATCTTCGTGATCATGCCGCCCCGGCCGATGCTGGAGCCCACGCCCCCCGCCATCGCCTCCAGGGCGAGATCGCCCGCCTGGGCTTCGTGCACGAACTGTGCGTCCGGATTGCGCCGTGGATCTGCCGTGTAAAGCCCTTTTTGATCCGTCAGGATGATCAAGGCATCGGCCTCCACCAGATTGGCCACCAACGCACCGAGCGTATCGTTGTCGCCGAACTTGATCTCATCCGTGACCACGGTATCGTTCTCGTTGATCACAGGCACCACCCCCAGGCGCAGCAGGGTGAGCAGCGTGGACCGGGCATTCAAATATCGCTCCCGATCCGCCAGATCGGCATGCGTGAGAAGCACTTGCGCGCTGCCCAGCCCTTGTTCCCTCAACTTGGTCTCGTACATCTGCGCCAGCCCCATCTGGCCCACCGCCGCAGCCGCCTGGAGTTCATGGATCTCATGCGGACGCGTCGCCCAACCCAGGCGCTTCATGCCCTCCGCAATCGCGCCGCTGGACACCATGACCACCTCGCGCCGCCCACCCGATTCACCGCGCGCCAGCGCCGCCAGTTGGCGACTCCATTCACCGATGGCAGCCTCATCCAGGCCACGGCCCTCGTTGGTCACGAGACTCGACCCTACTTTGACGACAATGCGGCGCGCGTCGCGCAATATGCTGGAAACCATATGGACAGTATTGGCGTCAGCGCTGGATGGACAAGCGATGAACGCTATTGAATAAGTAGCAGGAGTAGCGAAGCAGAAGGATCACTCGGGTCGATCGCCCACGAAACGTGGATCCACCTCTTCCGGCGTCTGTTCGGCCTTTTGCTGAACCTGCACATGCCGGTAAATGGCATGGATCAATGGCTCGCAACCCTCGCGCGTCAAAGCCGAAATCTCGAAAACGGGGCCCTTCCACTTGAACCGTTTTACGAAATCCCGAACGCGCGCTTCACGCTCTTCCTTGGGAACCATGTCCAGCTTGTTGAGCACCAGCCAGCGCGGCTTGTCATAGAGACCCGCGTCGTACTTCTTGAGCTCGCCCACGATGGCCTTGGCTTGCGCGACAGGATCGACAGCGTCATCGAAAGGCGCCAGATCGATCACGTGCAACAGCAAACGCGTGCGCTGGAGGTGGCGCAAGAACTGATGCCCCAGCCCCGCCCCTTCGGAAGCACCTTCGATCAACCCAGGAATGTCGGCGACGACGAAGCTCTGCTCCGGCCCCACCCGAACCACGCCCAGATTGGGGTGCAGCGTCGTGAAGGGGTAGTCGGCGATCTTGGGCCGCGCATTGGAAATGGCAGCGATCAAGGTGGATTTGCCGGCGTTGGGCATGCCCAGCAGGCCGACATCGGCAAGCACCTTCAACTCCAGCTTGAGATTTTTTTTCTCGCCAGGCCATCCTGGTGTTTTCTGGCGCGGCGCACGGTTGATGGCGCTTTTGAACCGCATGTTGCCAAAACCGCCATCGCCGCCCTTGGCGATGGTGATCACCTCGCCCGGCACCAACAGTTCATACAGCACTTCGCCCGTCTCGGCATCGGTGATGATGGTGCCCACTGGCATTTTCAACGTGATGTCATCGCCAGCGGCGCCGAACATGTCGGAGCCCATGCCGTGCTCGCCGCGCTTGGCCTCGTGGCGGCGGGAATAGCGGAAATCCACCAGCGTATTCAGATTCGGGTCGGCCACGGCAAAGACATGCCCGCCCCGGCCGCCGTCGCCCCCATTGGGACCGCCGAACTCCTTGTACTTTTCGTGCCGGAACGACACACAACCATTGCCGCCGTCGCCGGCAGCAATGTCGATAAAGGCTTCGTCGACGAACTTCATGGGGATCCAGTTTACAAAACAGGGGTCGGAAAGCGACGCCGTGCCGATTCATCCGGCAGCCAACACTTCCAAAACGACAAAGCCCCGACAGGTCGGGGCTTCGAAAGCATCAAGTGGCAGGCGTCAGGCCGGCGTCACATTGACGGTGTGCTTGGACAGTGCGCCCTTGGTGCCGAAGGACACGTGGCCATCGACCAGTGCGAACAGCGTGTGGTCCTTGCCCACACCGACGTTCGTGCCGGGGTGGAAACGCGTACCGCGCTGGCGAACGATGATCGAGCCCGCGCTGATCAATTCGCCGCCGAAAGCCTTCACACCGAGCATCTTGGGCTTGGAATCGCGCCCGTTTCGCGTAGAGCCGCCGCCTTTTTTCTGTGCCATGACATCAGCTCCTTTTAACCGGCGATCGCACCGATTTGCAGTTCGGTGAACTGCTGGCGATGGCCTTGGCGTTTCTGATAGTGCTTGCGACGGCGCATCTTGAAGATGTGCACTTTGTCGTGCTTGCCGTGCGCCACGACGGTTGCCGTGACGGTTGCGCCGGACACCAGGGGGGTGCCAACCTTGATTTCAGCGCCGTTTCCGACGGCCAGAACCTGGTCGATCACAATTTCCTGGCCTACGTCCGCAGCAATCTGTTCTACTTTAATTTTTTCGCCGGAAGCAACGCGATACTGCTTGCCGCCGGTTTTTATGACCGCGTACATGTGAACCTCTTTGAATGGAGTTCTGCGGACGAATTTCCGCAGAGCCGGCGAATATAGCACGAGGCAAATTTTTTAGCCAGCCAACCGCATCCGACCAGGCGGCAACCGGAAAAGTCGTCTTTTACGGCGGGCACGCCAGGAGCGCCCGAGTCGGTACGAAGCGATTCCTATAATCCATTTTTCGTCGCTGCACACGCTCATCTTGTCCACCACCACCTCCAGCACCTCAGCAACCCTCGCCTTGATCGCCGACGACATGCACGAGGTGGACAAAGTCATTGCCGCCCGGCTGAATTCGTCAGTCTCTCTTGTGGGAGACATTGCCCGATACATCATTTCCGCAGGTGGCAAGCGCCTGCGTCCAGCCTTGCTTTTGCTGATGTGCGGCGCGCTCGGCTACAAAGGACTTCAGCGTTTCAATCTGGCCGCGGTGGTGGAGTTCATCCATACCGCGACCTTGCTGCATGATGATGTGGTGGATGAATCCACCCTGCGGCGAGGGCGCCCGACTGCCAATGAGAACTTCGGCAATCCGGCAAGCGTGCTGGTCGGTGATTTTCTGCACTCGCGCGCTTTCCAGATGATGGTTGATGCGGATGACATGCGCGTGATGCAGATTCTTTCAGAGGCCACCAATGTCATCGCCGAAGGGGAAGTGCAGCAGCTCATGAACACCCATGACGCCTCGCTGGACGAGCAAGGCTATCTGGAGGTCATCCGGTCGAAGACGGCCAAACTCTTCGAAGCCAGTGCCCGGCTGGCAGCGATTCTGGCTCGCAGTTCACCAGATCTGGAGAAAGCCTGCGCAGATTACGGTCAGGCGCTCGGCACTGCTTTCCAGGTGATTGACGATGTGCTCGACTACGACGGCGACTCGTCGGAAATGGGGAAAAATCTTGGCGATGATCTTCGGGAGGGCAAAGTGACCCTACCCCTGATCATTGCCATGCAGCGCGGCACCCAGGACCAGCGGAGCCTGATAGAGAACGCCATACAGACGGGCGCGGTGGAAGAACTTCCAGCCATCGTGCAAATTGTGAAAAGCACCGGGGCCCTGGAAGCAACCCGACTTGCCGCTGCGGCCCAAGCACAGCAGGCAATCGATGCTGCAAGGCAATTGCCCTCCAATCGCTACACGGAAGGTTTGCTAGAATTGGCCTCGCAATTGCTGGAGCGGCGTCTGTAATTGCCTTGAAAACAACACATCGGGGTGTAGCTTAGCCTGGTAGAGCGCTACGTTCGGGACGTAGAGGCCGGAGGTTCGAATCCTCTCACCCCGACCACGTTGTTACACCTTCGTGGTTTCGCCGCACTCTATCCCGTTGATCCCATGGCCCGAACATCCGCACGATGTTAGGATGGTTTCCTTTCCATCCACATTGATTCTGCTGGTTACATGGCCGTTGATACCGCACCCAAAGAAGGCGCCGCAATTGCCCTGCCAGGTCTAGGCCGGGCATTGATGTCAGCCGGCAAGCTGAGTCAAAAATCAGCCGAAGATATCTTTCGCAAGTCACAGGTTGGCAAAACAAGCTTCATTGCCGAGTTGACCGGGTCGGGGGCTGTTTCCTCTGCCGATCTGGCGCACACGGTTTCTGCCGTATTCGGTGCGCCCCTGCTGGATCTGGAAGCCATCGATCCCCTTCGGATTCCCAAAGATCTTCTGGATCCGAAGATCTGCCTCGCCTATCGCGTTGTGGCCCTGAGCAAGCGCAACAACCGGCTGATCGTAGCCACCGCAGACCCTACCGACCAAGAGGCCGCGGAAAAGATCAAATTCACGACCCAGATGGGGGTGGACTGGATCATTGCGGAATACGACAAGCTCATCAAGCTGATCGAGGCCAATACCAAGTCGGTCAGCGAGTCGATGGAAAGCCTGTCGGGCGGGGGAGATTTCGAATTCGACGATGTCAAGGTCGAAGAAGCTCCCGAAAACTCCGACAGCGCCAACGACGTTGAAGATGCGCCAATCGTCAAGTTCCTTCACAAAATGCTTTTGGACGCGTTCAACATGCGCGCTTCCGATTTGCATTTCGAACCTTACGAGCACCAGTACCGGGTGCGTTTTCGCATCGATGGCGAATTGCGCGAAATTGCTTCGCCCCCCATTGCCATCAAGGACAAGCTGGCGTCCCGAATCAAGGTCATTTCCAGACTGGACATTTCGGAAAAGCGTGTCCCACAAGATGGCCGCATGAAGCTCAAAGTCGGCCCGGACCGGGTCATCGACTTTCGGGTGAGCACGCTGCCTACGCTATTTGGTGAAAAGATCGTGATCCGGATTTTGGATCCCAGCAGTGCCAAGCTGGGCATCGATGCGCTGGGTTATGAGCCGGAAGAAAAGGAACGGCTGATGCATGCCATCGGCCGGCCTTACGGCATGATTTTGGTGACCGGGCCAACGGGTTCAGGGAAAACCGTCTCCTTGTACACCTGCCTGAACTTGCTGAACAAGGCAGGCGTCAACATCGCGACCGCGGAGGACCCCTCGGAAATCAATTTGCCTGGTGTCAATCAGGTGAACGTCAATGAGAAAGCGGGGCTGACGTTCGCCACCGCACTCAAGTCGTTTCTGCGCCAGGATCCTGACATCATCATGGTCGGCGAAATTCGCGACCTTGAAACGGCGGATATTTCCATCAAGGCGGCACAGACGGGCCACTTGGTGCTGTCCACCCTCCACACCAACGATGCTCCGACCACGCTCACCCGGATGCGCAATATGGGAATTGCGCCATTCAACATTGCGTCCAGCGTCATTCTGATAACAGCCCAGCGCCTGGCTCGCCGTTTGTGCCCGGTCTGCAAAGCGCCCGCCGATATTCCACATGAAACCCTGCTCGAGGCAGGCTATAAAGAGGATGAAATCGATGGCACCTGGGTGACCTATCGTCCCGTCGGTTGTTCCGCTTGCAACAATGGCTACAAGGGGCGGCTGGGCATCTACCAGGTCATGCCGATTTCCGAAGAAATTCAACGCATTATTTTGCGCGATGGAAGCGCCTTGGAAATCGCCAAGCAGGCCAAGGCGGAGGGGGTCCGCTCCTTGCGCGAAGCAGGCCTTCATAAAGCCAAGATGGGGCTGACCTCTCTCGAAGAGGTGCTGGCCGTCACCAACGAATAGCGCCAATCGCGAGGATCATTATGGCAACCGCCGCATCGAGGGATATCAAGGACTTCGTCTTTGAATGGGAGGGTAAGGATCGCAGTGGAAAGATTGTCCGCGGGGAAGTGCGCGCCGTAGGTGAAAACCAGGTCCAGGCGACCTTGCGCAGACAGGGTGTGCTGCCTACCAAGATCAAAAAACGGCGCATGCGTTCGGGCAAGAAGATCAAGCCCAAGGACATCGCATTGTTCACGCGCCAGATGGCCACCATGATGAAGGCTGGCGTGCCGCTGTTGCAATCCTTCGATATCGTGGGCCGGGGCAATACCAATGCCAGCGTCACGAAATTGCTCAACGACATTCGCAGTGACGTGGAAACCGGGACGTCGCTGAATGCGGCCTTCCGCAAGTACCCGATGTACTTCGACAGCCTTTATTGCAACCTCGTCGAAGCCGGCGAGGCCGCGGGTATCTTGGAGGCGCTGCTGGACCGGCTTGCCATGTACATGGAAAAGACCGAGGCCATCAAATCGAAGATCAAATCGGCATTGATGTACCCCATTTCGGTGGTGATCGTTGCATTCGTCGTGGTCACGGTGATCATGATCTTTGTGATCCCCGCATTCAAGGAAGTATTTACCTCCTTTGGCGCTGAATTGCCGGCACCGACGCTCCTCGTGATGGCCATGAGCGAGGTATTCGTCAAATGGTGGTGGCTGATTTTTGGCGTATTGGGCGGCGGATTTTATTTCTTCATGCAGGCGTGGCGCCGCAGCGAAAAAGTACAGATGTTCATGGACCGTCTGTTGCTGCGGCTTCCGGTGTTCGGGTCCTTGATCGATAAATCATGCGTTGCTCGCTGGACCCGGACGTTGTCCACCATGTTCGCCGCAGGGGTTCCCCTGGTTGAAGCCTTGGATTCGGTGGGCGGCGCCTCTGGCAATTCCGTGTATGCCCTCGCTACGGAACGGATTCAGCAGGAAGTCTCGACAGGGACGAGCTTGACGGCCGCCATGGGCAATGCCAACGTGTTCCCTTCCATGGTGATCCAGATGTGCGCCATTGGCGAAGAATCCGGCTCCATCGACCACATGCTGGGCAAAGCCGCAGACTTCTACGAGGCCGAAGTGGATGAAATGGTCGCGGGGCTGTCCAGCCTGATGGAGCCCATCATCATCGTGTTCCTGGGCACCATCATTGGGGGCATCGTGGTTTCGATGTATCTGCCGATCTTCAAACTGGGTCAAGTCGTCTGATGGAACTGGGACCTTGGGGAGACGCTTCGGTACTCGGCATTTTGGGTCTGCTGATCGGTAGCTTCCTGAATGTCGTGATCCATCGCTTGCCGAAGATGATGGAGCGGCAGTGGGCTGCAGAATGCGCTGACTTTGCCGCCATGGCGAACAAGGATGCGGCCTCCACGGAGGCGCCAGCGGCGCCGGTGGAGCCCTTCAACCTCTGGACGCCGGCGTCGCGGTGCCCTGCCTGCGGGCATGCGGTGCAGTGGTATGAAAACATCCCGGTCCTGAGCTATCTGTGGCTTCGCGGACGGTGCTCCGCCTGCAAAGTGCGGATCAGTCCCCGATATCCTTTGGTCGAACTGGCCACGGGCGGTCTTTTCTTCTTTTGCGGCTGGCATTGGGGCACGACACTCACCGCAGTGGCCTGGTGTGGATTTTCCGCCGCGCTGATTGCTCTGGCGTTCATCGACTGGGACACCACGCTGCTACCTGATGACATCACGCTGCCCTTGCTCTGGGCGGGCCTCATCGCCTCCGCGATGCAGTGGACCACCGTTCCGCTGTTCAGCGCGGTCATGGGGGCCGTGGGAGGCTACCTGTCCCTGTGGACGGTGTATTGGGCCTTCAAGCTCGCGACAGGCAAGGAAGGCATGGGCCATGGCGACTTCAAGCTCTTTGCAGCACTCGGGGCCTGGTTCGGCTGGCCGGCGCTGGTGCCCATCATCCTCATTGCGTCCGTCATCGGAGCGTTCATTGGCATCGGCATGAAATTCGCCAGCCAGTTGCGCGAAGGCGGATACGTTCCTTTCGGTCCGTTCCTGGTCGGCTCGGGACTCGCAGCCATGGTGTTCGGGCCGGAAACGATCCTGCAAGGGCTACTGCGCAGCCTGGGGCTTTGAGCCCATGGCGACCGAATCGCGGCCCGCTCTGCGCCTGGGTTTGACCGGCGGCATCGGCAGCGGGAAAAGCACGGTGGGCCAAATGCTGGCGGAACACGGCGCCGCACTCATCGACGCCGATCGGCTTTCGCGCCAGGTGACTGCCCCAGGGGGGGCGGCCATCGGACCCATCCGCGACGCGTTCGGCGACGCCTTGATCGATGCGCACGGCGCGATGGACCGCGACCGCATGCGGGAACGTGTGTTCACAGACCCGGCGGCGCGTCAGCGCCTGGAGCGCATCGTCCACCCGCTGGTGGCCCTGGCAACGCAGGAAGCCGCTTCGCGCGCCGTGCAAAGCGGTGCGGCCCTGATCGTCTTCGACATCCCGCTGCTGGTCGAGTCTGCCCGCTGGGCGCAGCAGCTGGACCAGGTTCTCGTGGTGGACTGCACCCCCGAAACCCAGATCCTCCGCGTGCAGCAGCGCAGCGCCCTGACGCGCGAGACGATCGAAGGCATCATGGCGTCCCAAGCCCCCCGGGCGATCCGGCGGGCGGCAGCGGACATGGTGGTCTACAACGACGGAATCTCGCTGCAAGGGTTGCGAGCTGACGTCCTTCAGATCGCCCAGCGGTTCGGGCTATGATGCCCGGCATATCGGACGCGCGAAGCTGGCAGCGCCAGCCGTGTGCCCCCAGGAACCCTGCAGCGTGATCCTTTACGAATATCCCTTCAACGAACGACTGAGAACCTACCTGCGGCTGGAGCAGCTGTTTCGCCGCCTGGGTGAGTTGATTCCGCGCCAGCATCCTCTGGATCACCACTACGCACTGGTGACGGTCTTCGAAATCATGGATGTCGCGGCGCGCGCCGATCTCAAGTCGGATGTGCTCAAGGATCTGGAAAAGCAGAAGCACCAGCTGGATGGCTACCGGGGCAACCCTTCGATTTCCGAAGCGGTTCTGGACGGCATCATCGCGCAGCTCGATCGGTGCTTTGCCGGGTTGAATGCGCAGACGGGCAAGGCAGGCCAGGCCCTGGCAGAAAACGACTGGCTGATGAGCATCCGCAGCCGGGTGGGCATTCCCGGGGGAACCTGCGGCTTCGATCTGCCGGCCTACTACGCTTGGCAGCACCATGCCCCCCAGCAGCGCCAGCAGGATCTGGAAGCCTGGGCGACCACCCTCGCCCCCCTGGCGGAGTCGTTGTACGTCCTCCTGAAGCTGCTGCGTGATTCGGGCGTGCCCCAGAAGGTGGCCGCGGACCATGGGCAGTTCCAGCAGACCCTGCCCCAGGGCCGCACCTTCCAACTGCTGCGCCTTCGCATCGATCCTTCCCTGGACCTGATCCCGGAGATCAGCGGCAACCGCCTGATCGTCTCCGTGCGGCTGATGCGCCAGCATGACGACGGCAAGCTGCATGCCGCCAACGAAGATGCCGCGTTCGAACTGACCTTGTGCGCCTGAGCGCCCGTTGACCATGAGCCGTTCTCAGCCGCGTTCGCCGGCCCCCTCCAACGCCAAGTACGTGACGTGCCCGGCCTGCCGTGGCGAAAGCCTCTACGGTCCCAGCAATCCCTTCCGACCGTTTTGCAGCGAACGCTGCAAGCAGATCGACCTGGGGGCCTGGGCGAGCGAAGAATTCCGCGTGCCTACCGAACCGCCGACCCAAGACCCCGACCTGGGCGACGGGCTTCCGCACATTCCGCCGGGCGCCTGGGAAAAATAGCCCCCAGGGCATATTTCTCTAGGGCGTTTAGCTATTATTTTTATAGCTGATTGATCGTGGAAGGGTCAAAGGTTGCTCCCCGCTCCTGGGCCAGCCACTCCAGTACGGGATAAGCGCCCGGCAGTACGGGCGAGACCTGCAGGGGCCACTGCTGCCAGGCCATGGTCTGGCCCTCGCGCATTTCGAAGTCGCCCTGCCATTCCCAGACCTTGCACCAGTGCAAGCGAACCAGCGCGTGGGGATAGTCGTGCTCCGTCACCTTCCAGACGGATGCCGCACCGATGGTGACGCCCAGCTCCTCGATCAACTCGCGCCGCAAGGCCTCTTCCACGGTCTCCCCGGCCTCCAGCTTGCCGCCAGGGAACTCCCAGTACCCGGCGTAAGGCTTGCCCGCGGGCCGGGTGGACAGCAGCATGGCGCCATCCGCACGCAGCAGGATGCCGACCGCCACGTCGGTGTGCTTTCTGGCGTCGACAGGGGCCACGGGATCAGCCATGCTGGCGCCCCGCATAGTCCCGCGCGAACTGGTAGGCGACCCGGCCGCTGCGCGATCCGCGCTCCAGTGCCCAGACCAGCGCCTGGGGGCGCGCTGCGGCAATCTCCGCATCCGCGACACCCAGGAAGGAAAGCCACTGCGCCACGATGGCCAGGTATTCGTCCTGGCTGAAAGGGTAGAAGCTGACCCACAGGCCGAACCGTTCGGACAGCGAGATCTTTTCTTCCACCACCTCGCCCGGGTGCACCTCGCCATCTTCCGTGTGGGTATAGGACAGGTTTTCCTTGTGGTACTCGGGCAGCAGGTGGCGGCGGTTGCTGGTGGCATACACCAGCACGTTGGGCGTGGAAGCCGCCACCGATCCGTCAAGAATCGACTTCAGCGCCTTGTACCCCGGCTCGCCCTCTTCAAAGCTCAGGTCATCGCAGTAGACGATGAATTTCTCGGGCCGATCCGCCACGATCTCCACGATGTCGGGCAGGTCCGTCAGATCGGCCTTGTCCACCTCGATCAGGCGCAGCCCCTGAGGCGCATAGGTATTGAGACACGCCTTGATGAGGGAGGACTTGCCCGTCCCGCGGGCGCCCGTCAGCAGCACGTTGTTGGCCGGCCGGCCTTCCACGAACTGCTGGGTGTTGCGCTGGATCTTTTCTTTCTGGGCGTCGATTTCCTTCAGATCGTCCAGGCGCATCTCCCCCACATGGCGCACGGGCTCCAGCGCACCGTGGCCGCCGCTGCGCTTGCGATAGCGCCACGCGATGGCACGGGACCAATCCGGCGCGGTCAGGGCCTGGGGCAATACCGATTCGATGCGGGAGATCAATTGCTCCGCACGGAGCATCAGGTGTTCGAAGGTGGCGGTCATAAGCGCTGCAGGGGGCCCGGATTCAGGAACGGTAGTCGGCGTTGATCGTCACGTACTCGTGGCTGAAATCGCAGGTCCACACCGTTTCCGCGGCATCGCCACGGCCCAGGCCCACGCGCACGGTGATCTCGCTTTGCTTCATCACGCGCTGGCCATCTTCCTCGCGGTAGCTGGGGTTGCGCCCGCCCTTCGTCACCACGTGCACATCGTCCAGGTGCAGCTCGATGAGGGTCTGGTCGAGATCGGCGATGCCGGCATAGCCCACCGCCGCCAGGATGCGGCCCAGGTTGGGGTCGCTGGCGAAGAAGGCCGTCTTGACGAGCGGCGAATGCGCGATGGCGTACGCCACCAGCTGGCATTCTTCCGCCGTCTTCCCGCCCTCGACGCGGACGGTGATGAACTTCGTGGCGCCCTCGCCGTCACGCACGATGGCCTGTGCCAGCTTCTGCGCGACGTCCAGCATCGCGGCCTTGAGCGCCTGGCCCTCGGCGCTGTCCAGCGACACGATGGGCGCATGCGCGGCCTGCTGGGTGGCGATGGCCACGAACGAATCGTTGGTGGAGGTGTCGCCGTCGATCGTCACCCGGTTGAACGAGCGGTCGGCCAGTTCGCGCAGCAGCGGCTGCAGCAGTGCGGGTTCGATGCGCGCATCCGTGGCCAGAAAGCCCAGCATGGTGGCCATGTTGGGACGGATCATGCCCGCGCCCTTGCTGATGCCCGTCACCGTCACGGTGGCGCCGCCGATCTGCACCTGCCGGCTGAAGGCCTTGGGCAGCGTATCGGTGGTCATGATGCCTTCGGCTGCCTGCGCCCAATGGCCGGGCTGCGCGTCCGCGATGGCAGCGGGCAGGCCGGCTTCGATGCGGTCGACGGGCAGCGGCTCCATGATCACCCCCGTGGAAAACGGCAGCACCTGCGAAGGCGACAGGCCCAGCAAGCCGGCCGCAGCCTGGCAGGTGGACCGTGCGCGTGCCAGGCCCTCGGCGCCCGTGCCCGCATTGGCATTGCCCGTGTTGACCACGATGGCGCGGATGGCCTGGCCGCCCGCCAGGTGCTCGCGGCACACCTGCACCGGGGCCGCGCAGAAGCGGTTCTGCGTGAACACGCCGGCCACGGTCGCGCCTTCGTCGATCAGCAGCACCGTGAGGTCGCGGCGATTGGCCTTGCGCACCCCGGCCATGGCCACGCCCAGGCGCACGCCGGGCACGGGATGCAGGTCAGCGGGATTCGGCGCAATCAGGTTCACGGGCATGGCAGTGGGTCTCGGCGGGTAAGGGGGGAAAGAAGAAGGAAGGTCAACGGCGAAAGCTGCCGATTCTAGGGCGTGGCATTTGGCTTGGCCTGGGGGGCATCGCCATCGGGCAGGTGGATCAGTCCGGTGTGGAAATCGTATTCGAACACTTCGCCATAGCGGCCCCATTCGATGACCGTGCGCAGCACCTGTTCGGCCTGGGCCTCGTCCAGGCTTTCGTGCAGCAGGCGCAGGAACGGCTTTTCCGGCAGCTCGCCCGCAGGGTCTTGCTCCAGGCTGTGGCGCATGTGGGCCGCCAGCGGAACATGCGCGAGCAGTTGCTGGCCGAACAGGGTCTGCCGCACGGTGTTGGGCGCCTGCACGTAGCGCTGGCCCAGCGCGGTCAGGTGCAGGTCGCCGTCGGCCAGCTGCGCAAACCCCAGCAGGGCCAGCGCCTGGGCCAGAACCAGCAGTTCGTCATCGGCCAGTTCTGCGTCTTCGGCCATGCGCGGCAGGTCGGCCCGGCCGTCGAAGGGCGCCTCGGACAGCCGCTCGAGCAGCCCTTCCATCCGCCCGACATCGGCAGCCGGCAACTGGTCGGCCAGGGGCCTGCGGGACGGCTCGGCGGCCGGGCGGCCCGCGCCCGGCTGGCGCGCCGTCATGAGCCCGTAGACCTCGTCGATGAGGGCCCGCACCTCGGGGCTGTCGGGGTGGCGCGGTCGAGGCAGCTGGATCGCCAGCTCGGCGCGCACGCGGCCCGGGTTGCTGGCGAAAATCAGCACCCGGTCGGCCATGAGCACGGCCTCCTCGATGTTGTGCGACACGATGAGCATGGCGCGCGTGGGCATGCTGCCGCTGCCCCACAGCTCCAGAATGTCGTCGCGCAGCCGTTCGCCCGTGAGCACGTCGAGGGCCGAAAAGGCCTCGTCCATCAGCAGCACTTCGGGCTCCACCACCAGGGCGCGCGCGATGCCCACGCGCTGGCGCATGCCGCCCGACAGCTCGCGCGGCAACGCGCCCTCGAACCCGGACAGCCCGATCAGCTCGATGGCGGCGGCGGCCCGCCGTGATCGTTCGGCGGGGGCGACCCCCCGGGCCTCCAGGCCCAGTTCCACGTTCTGCTGCACCGTGAGCCACGGGAAGAGCGCGAACGACTGGAACACCATGGCGATGCCGCGCGCCGGGCCGTACAGCGGCTGGCCCCGGTAGCGAACATTGCCGGCATCCACCGGAACCAGGCCCGCCAGGATGCGCAGCAGCGTGGACTTGCCCGACCCCGACTGCCCGAGCAGCGCCACGATCTCGCCCTCCTGCAGCACGAGATCGACCCCCTCCAGCACCGAACGCGCGGTGCCGTCGCTGGAGCGAAAAGACTTGCCCACCTGGGCCAGCTCGGCGATGGGGGACATGGGAGAGGTTTCCATGGGTTCGGTTCCAGGCGTCAGGAGTGCATGCGGTTTTCGGCCATCGCGTAGAGGCGCCGCCACACGAAATGGTTCATGCCCATGACGAAGACGCACATCACGCCGATGCCCAGCGCGATGCGGGGAAAGTCGCCGATCGCCGTCATGTGGGCGATGTAGCTGCCCAGGCCGTCGGCCTGCAACGTGGTGTCGCCCCAGGTCACGTACTCGGCCACGATGCTCGCATTCCACGAGCCGCCGCTGGCCGTGATCGCACCGGTGACGAAGCTGGGGAACACCGCCGGCAGCAGGTAGCGCTTCCAGCGCAGCCAGCCCGACAGCCCCAGGTTCTGTGCGGCATAACGCAACTCCGACGGCACGCTGGAAGCCCCGGCGATCACGTTGAAGAGCAGATACCACTGCGTGCCGAGCACCATCAACGGCGCCAGCCAGAGGTTCGGATCGAGGTGCCAGCGCACGATCAGCACCACGGCCAGCGGGAACATCAGGTTGGCCGGAAAGGCCGCCAGAAACTGCGCCACGGCCTGCAACCGGCCCGCCCAGCGCGGATTCATGCCGATCCAGACGCCCACCGGCACCCAGACCGCCGCCGCCAGCAGGATCAGCACGACCACGCGCACCAGCGTGTACGTGCCGAGCACGAAGACATGGCCTACCTCGTGCCAGCCCACCTCGCTGTGGATGAAGCGCACGAGCCAGATCACCGCCAGCATCACGGCCGCCGCCAGCAAGGCATCGCCCGCGCGCGTCAGGGCGGGATGGGGCACGGAGGGGCGTGCACGGATCGAGGTGCCGTCATGACGACGGCGCAGCCGCGTGAGCGACCACTCCAGCGGCACCACGAACAGCGCCACCACCCGCTTGAGCTGCGACGTGCGGCGCATCCAGGACAGCAGCCAGGAGGTCGGCTGGGCTTCGCTGCCGCCCTCCTCGAACCGGAACTTGTCGGCCCAGGCGATGAGCGGGCGAAAGAACAGCTGGTCGTACAGCACGATGCCGACCAGCATGCCCACGATCGCCCAGCCGATCGCGCCCAGGTCGCGCGCCTCGATGGCCAGGGCGATGTAAGAGCCCACACCCGGCAGCTTGATGTCCTGGTGTGATACCGAAATCGCCTCCGACGCCACCACGAAGAACCAGCCGCCGGACATGGACATCATCATGTTCCACAGCAGCCCTGGCATGGCGAAGGGCAGCTCCAGCCGCCAAAAGCGCTGCCAGCCCGACAGCTGGAACACCGCAGCGGCTTCGCGCAGTTCGGCCGGCACCGTGCGCATGGACTGGTACAGGCTGAAGGCCATGTTCCAGGCTTGGGAGGTGAAGATGGCGAAGATCGCCGCGCACTCGACGCCGAAGAGGTTGCCCGGAAACAGCGCGATGAACCCCGTCACGGTGATCGACAGGAAGCCCAGGATCGGGATGGACTGCAGGATGTCCAAGAGCGGCACCATCACCCGCTCCGCCGTGCGGTACTTGGCCGCCAGCGCCGCGAAGACGCAGGCAAACACCAGCGATGCGCCCAGTGCGATGAACATGCGCAGCGTGGTGCGCAGCAGATAGTACGGCAGCATCCACGGATCGAGCGACAGCGGCAGCACGTCGCCCACCTGGTAGGGCCGTGCCATCTGCGAGCCGCCCCAGGCCAGCGCGAAGAGCACGGCCAGCACCAGGGGTAGCAGGGCCCAATCCCATCGGTTACCGGTGGCCTGAACCACCTGCCGCGGGAAAAACCGCTTGTCGATCATCCTTGCGCCCTTCTCCCTGTGACGCGAAACAGCCTAGCAGCGGCCCGTGACAAGCCGAAGACGAAGCCACCGCTGCTGCGGCCCGCCGCGCCCCATCCCTGCGCGCCTGGGGCACAGGCATCCCGCCCTGCGATCAGGGCGGTGCCGCATGGTCAGTCCAGACGGCCGTGGCAGCTCTTGTACTTCTTGCCGCTGCCGCAAGGGCATGGGTCGTTGCGGCCGACACGGGGCACTTCGCCCGCGAGCGCACCGGCCGCCATGGCGGCCTCGGAGCGGACCTCCACCTCACCGGTCTCGGTGGGGGCGGTGTAGGTCACGTTGGCGATCTTCTCGGCACGGCTCTCCAGGGCCTCGGCGGCCTCGTCCAGCTGCGCAGGCGACTGCACCTGCACCGTCATCAGGATCTTGGTCACTTCGTTCTTGACCTGGTCGATGAGCTGGCGGAACAACTCGAACGCCTCGCGCTTGTATTCCTGCTTGGGCTGCTTTTGCGCGTAGCCGCGCAGGTGGATGCCCTGGCGCAGGTAGTCGAGGGCCGCCAGATGGTCGCGCCAGTTGGAGTCAAAGCTCTGCAGCAGCACCGCGCGTTCGAACTGGTTGAAATTCTCCTGGCCCACCAGCTCCAGCTTGGCCTGGAAGGCGGCCTTGCCTGCGGTGAGCACCTTTTCCAGGATCTCGTCGTCGGTGATGGCGTGCGCGCTGTCCACTTCCTGCTTGAGCGGCAACTGGATCTGCCAATCCTCGGCCAATGCCTTCTCGAGCGCCTGCAGATCCCACTGCTCTTCGACCGATTCGGCCGGCACGTACTGGCGCACCAGATCGGTCAGGCAGTCTTCCTGCATGTTGGCGATCAGGCCGGACAGGTCGCTCGCGTCCAGGATCTCGTTGCGCTGCTGGTAGATCACCTTGCGCTGGTCGTTGGAAACGTCGTCGTATTCCAGCAGCTGCTTGCGGACATCGAAGTTGCGCGCCTCGACCTTGCGCTGCGCCGACTCGATGCTGCGCGTGACGATGCCCGCTTCGATGGCCTCGCCATCGGGCATCTTGAGGCGGTCCATGATCGCCTTCACGCGGTCGCCAGCGAAGATGCGCATCAGCGAATCGTCCAGGCTCAGATAGAACCGCGAAGAGCCGGGGTCGCCCTGGCGGCCCGAGCGGCCCCGCAGCTGGTTGTCGATGCGGCGGGACTCGTGGCGCTCGGTCGCAATGATGCGCAGGCCACCCAGTTCCTTGATCTTCTCGTGGTCGCGCATCCACTGCGCGCGCACCTCGGCCACGCGGCTTTCCTTGGTCGCCTCGTCGAGCGACTCGTCGCTCTCGATGGCGGCCAGCGCCTTCTCGATGTTGCCGCCCAGCACGATGTCGGTGCCGCGGCCCGCCATGTTGGTCGCGATCGTGATCATGCCGGCACGGCCGGCCTGGGCCACGATGTCGGCCTCGCGGGCATGCTGCTTGGCGTTCAGCACCTGGTGCGGCAGGTTTTCCTTTTGCAGCAGCTGGTCGATGATTTCGGAGTTCTCGATCGACGTGGTGCCTACCAGCACGGGCTGGCCGCGCTCATGGCACTCGCGGATGTCCTTGATCGCCGCCTCGTACTTTTCGCGCGTGGTCTTGTACACGCGGTCCAACTGGTCGTTGCGCTTGCTCGGGCGGTTCGGAGGAATCACCACGGTTTCCAGGCCGTAGATTTCCTGGAATTCATAGGCCTCGGTGTCGGCCGTTCCGGTCATGCCCGCCAGCTTCTTGTACAGGCGGAAGTAGTTCTGGAACGTGATGGATGCCAGCGTCTGGTTCTCGGCCTGGATGCCCACGCCTTCCTTGGCCTCGACGGCCTGGTGCAGGCCTTCGCTCCAGCGGCGGCCCGACATGAGGCGGCCGGTGAATTCGTCCACGATGACGATCTCGCCTTCCTGCACCACGTAGTGCTGGTCGCGGTGGTAGAGGTGGTTGGCCCGCAGCGCCGCATACAGGTGGTGCATGAGCGTGATGTTGGCCGGGTCGTAGAGCGATGCGCCTTCGGCGATCAAGCCGCGGCTGGCAAGAACGCGCTCGGCGGTTTCATGGCCCTGCTCGGTCAGGAACACCTGGTGCGTCTTCTCGTCGAGCGTGAAATCGCCCGGCTTGGTGACGCCCTGGCCAGTGCGCGGATCGGCCTCGCCCTCTTGGCGCACCAGGAGCGGCACGACCTCGTTCATGGCGATGTACATCGCCGTGTGGTCTTCGGCCTGGCCGCTGATGATGAGCGGCGTGCGCGCCTCGTCGATCAGGATCGAATCCACCTCATCGACGATGGCGAAGTTCAGCCCGCGCTGCACCCGGTCGCGCGACTCGTACACCATGTTGTCGCGCAGGTAGTCGAAGCCGTACTCGTTGTTCGTGCCGTAGGTGATGTCGGCCTGGTAGGCGGCCTGCTTTTCCTCGCGCGGAGCCTGCGGCAGGTTGATGCCGACGGTCAGGCCCAGGAAGTTGTACAGGCGCCCCATCCACTGGGCATCGCGATTGGCGAGGTAGTCGTTGACCGTCACCACGTGCACGCCGTCGCCGGACAGCGCATTCAGGTAGACCGGCAGCGTGGCGGTCAGCGTCTTGCCTTCGCCGGTGCGCATTTCCGAAATCTTGCCGTAATGCAGCGCCATGCCGCCCAGCAGCTGGACATCGAAGTGGCGCATTTTCATGATGCGCTTGGAGCCTTCACGCACCACGGCGAAAGCCTCTGGCAGCAGATCGTCCAGCGATTCGCCTTTGGAGACGCGTTCCTTGAACTCGGCGGTCTTGGCGCGCAGCGCCTCGTCACTCAGCTTTTCGTAGTCGGGCTCCATCGCATTGATGCGGGCCACCGTCTTGCGGTATTGCTTGAGGAGCCGGTCATTGCGGCTGCCGAATAATTTGGTGAGGAAATTGGTGGCCATGCGAGCAGGACCGCGCCGCGTGCCCGAGGGCGTACGGCGCGACCAGAATCCCTAAAGAAGAAGTGAGTTCAGGTGGGGCTGCGTTCTCGGGTTGCAAGTTGCGCAACCCGGGTCGGCAGGTCCGGACCGCAGATTTTACCTGCGCGGGGTGACGGGCTGGCCATCGGCCTTTTGGGCCGGTCCGGCACTGGCCACGCGGGTGGAGGGCGCCTGGGCTCCGGCCATCAGGAATTTTTGCGGATCCTGCGGAACGCCCTGCACCAGCACTTCGAAATGCAGGTGTGGACCGGTGGAGCGGCCCGTCGTGCCGACCTCGGCGATCTTCTGGCCGCGGCGCACGAGGTCGCCGCGCTTGACCATCGTTTTGGAGGCATGTGCATAGCGGGTGACCAGCTGGTTGCCGTGGTCCACCTCGATCATGTTGCCGTAGGCGGGGTGGTACTCCTGCGCGACCACCACGCCTCCAGCCGCCGCGAGGATGGGCGTGCCCGTGTCCGCCTGGAAGTCCAATCCCGTGTGCAGGGCGGAGTGGCCCGTGATGGGATCGATGCGCCAGCCGAACGCCGAGCCGGGAAGCTTGCCCAGCACCGGCGCCTGCGTCGGCACCATGTGCTTTCGGATGTGCTGGTCGAACAGCCGCGATTCCACCACCGTCATCAGGTCCACCCGGCGGTCCGTGAGCTGGGCCAGGTCGTCCAGCGTGCGCTCCAGCTCCTGCATGTCCATGGGGTGGCCGGACACCAGCGCACCGCCCTGCCCGGGCGGCCGCGACAGTTCCGACGCTGGCATGCCCGCCAGCCCCAGCACCCGCTCGCCCAGCGACTCCAGCTGCATGACGCGCGCCTGCATCTCGCCGACCTTGCGCGCCATGGCATCGAGGTTGGCACGCATGAAACGGTCGCGCTCTTCCATTTCGTCCTTGGCCACCAGCTTGACCAGCGACCCGACGATGGGCCAGCCTTCGCGCGCGCCCTTGAGAAAGACCCAGTGATAGAGCATGGCCGCGACCAGCATGATGATGAAAGAGACCAGCAAGCCTGCCGCCATGAGCCGTGTCCCTGTCAGGTGTATGGCCCGGCTTCGCGCCAGCCGGGCGTCCGTGATAATCAAGTGCACTACATTTCTCCGCGCCGCGCGGCGCATTGCCATGAACCGCCGTCACCAAGCCGTCACCCTGCTTCAAGCCACGGAGGAATCCCCCACATTGGCCAAGCTGGCGGCACTGACACGCGAATCCACGGAGCGGCTCAAGGCCATCGAGCCATTGATCCCCCCCACTTTGCGGCCCGCCATTCAGGCAGGGCCGATCGAAGGCCCGACATGGTGCCTGCTGGTGCGCAGCAACGCAGCGGCGGCCAAGGTGCGTCAGCTGCTGCCTGCCTTGCAGGCGCATTTGCGCACTCGGGGGTGGGAGGTTAACTCCATTCGCCTCAAAATCCAAACCTGAAGCCCGCAAGGGAAGGCATGGCAAAGGGGAGACGAAAAGAAGGAAAGATGGTGCCGATTGTCGGAATCGAACTGACGACCTACCGCTTACAAGGCGGGTGCTCTACCAACTGAGCTAAATCGGCGAAGGCTGCATTCTAGCCGCGCGAAATGCGCCGCAGCCGCACGGCAACGCTATTTGACGCGCTTGAGCGAGGGCCGGCCACCAGCACCCGGCGACGTGGGCCGGGGCGGCGCGCCACCGTCGTCCGGAGGCGAATCGGTGGACACCAGCTGCACCACACGATCGTCCGCGCCCGTCGAAGACTCGGACTCTGCGGGCGCGGAGGTGGCCGTGCTGAGGACCGAGGAAGACAGCACGCCCCCTTCGCTCGGCTCCAGCACGTCCACCGGGGGCGGAAAGGCCATGCCCTGGCCATTCTCTCGCGCGTAGATGGCGATCACGCGGCCCACGGGGACCATGATGTCGCGTGGCTTGCCGCCGAAGCGCGCCTTGAACTCGATGAAATCGTTGCCCAGCTGCAGCGCACTGGTAGCGTCGTAGCTGATGTTGAGCACGATCTCGCCATCCTTCACATACTCGCGCGGCACCTGCACCGAGTCGTCCACCCGCACAGCAACGTAGGGCGTGAGCCCGTTGTCGGTGCACCACTCATACAAGGCCCGGATGAGATAGGGGCGAGTGGAGGTGGAGTCCTGGGCGTTCATCATGGTGGCGTGCGGGAAGGAAGGATCGCGCAATCACTTGCGCATGACTTTTTCGGAAGGCGTCAGCGCTTCGATGTACGCAGGACGCGAGAAGATGCGCTCAGCATACTTGAGCAGCGGCGCGGCGTTCTTGCTCAGGTCGATGCCGTAGTAGTCCAGGCGCCAGAGCAGCGGCGCGATGGCCACGTCCAGCATCGAGAAATTCTCGCCCAGCATGTACTTGTTCTTGAGGAACACGGGCGCCAGTTGCGTGAGGCGGTCGCGGATGTGGGCGCGGGCTTTTTCCAGCGCCTTCTCGTTGCCCTTGGTGGCACGCGATTCGAGGATGTTCACGTGAACGAACAGTTCCTTCTCGAAGTTCAGCAGGAACAGGCGCACGCGGGCGCGGTCCACCGGGTCGCCGGGCATCAGTTGCGGATGCGGGAAGCGCTCGTCGATGTATTCGTTGATGATGTTCGACTCATACAGGATCAGGTCGCGCTCGACCAGGATCGGCACCTGCCCGTAGGGGTTCATCACGCTGATGTCTTCGGGCTTGTTGTACAGGTCCACATCGCGGATCTCGAAGTCCATTCCCTTCTCGAACAGAACGAAACGGCAGCGATGGGAGAAGGGACAGGTCGTACCCGAATAAAGCACCATCATGGTGAGAGGCTCCTAAAAATCAAAAAGAGTGGGCGCAGGATGCGTCCACTCTGAAAACCTGGGCAGCGCCAGGTCTGGCGCCGCAGGCGGTTGGTGCGGTTACTTGATGTCTTTCCAGAAAGCTGCGTTGAGCCTCCAGGCAATCACCGTGAACACACCGAGGAAAATCAAAACCCAGACGCCGACGCGCAACCGGGTATTTTGCGCTGGCTCGCCCATCCATTGAAGGTAATTGACGAGATCACCCACGGCCTGGTCGTATTGGAGGGGGCTCATTGTGCCCGGACTCACCTGCGTCCAGCCCTTGAAGACTTCCGTCTTGTGGCCATGGCTCTCCTGCTGTTCGAACACGGGACGCCGGTCGCCCTGCAATTGCCAGAGCACGTGAGGCATGCCGACACTCGGGAAGGCGAGATTATTCCATCCCGTGGCCTTGGTCTCGTCGCGGTAGAAAGTGCGCAGGAAGGTATAGAGGTAATCCGCCCCCGTTCCGCCATGGCCGGCGCGCGAACGGGCGATCACCGTGAGGTCGGGCGGATTGGCGCCGAACCAGTCCTTGGCCTGGTGCGGATCGATGGTGGACTTCATGGTCTCGCCCACCTTTTCGGTGGTGAACAGCAGGTTGTCCTTGATCTGCTGGTCGGTGAGGCCGATGTCCTTCAGGCGGTTGAACCGCATGAACGCGGCCGAGTGGCAGCTCAGGCAGTAGTTGACGAAGAGCTTGGCGCCGTTCTGTAGCGAGGCCGTGTCGTTGGTCTGGACCGGGGCCTTGTCCCAGGCGATGCCGCCTTCGGCGGCCTGCGCGCCCGTGGCGATGCCCAGGGCCGCGATCAGCGTGAGGATGATTTTTTTCATGGGATGGGTCTCCTGCCTGCTCAATGCGCCTTGAAGATCACGCGGTCCGGCACGGGCTTGGGCTCGCCGAGCCGGCTCCACCAGGGCATGAGCAGGAAGAAACCGAAATAGAACAGCGTGCCGACCTGCGAGACACGCTCGCCCAGCGGCGACGGTGGCTGCACGCCCAGATAGGCTAGTGCGACGAAGTTGATCACGAAGATGCCGTACAGGTACTTGTGCCAGCCCGGACGGTAGCGGATCGACTTGACCGGGCTCATGTCCAGCCAGGGCAGGAAGAACAGGATGATGACGGCGCCGCCCATCACGACCACGCCCCAGAACTTGGCATCGATCGACAGCATGAGGGCGATGGCCGCTGCCGCGATGGCCACGATCGCCACCTTGATGAAGACCGGCAGGCGGCCCTTGACCACGCCGAAGCCGGCGGCCAGTACCACGCACGCGATGAGGGCGTACATCATCTCGCTGGTGATGGCGCGCAGCATGGAATAGAACGGCGTGAAGTACCAGACGGGCGCGATGTGGGCGGGCGTCTTGAGCGGATCGGCCGGGATGAAGTTGTTGTACTCGAGGAAGTAGCCACCGAACTCGGGCGCAAAGAACACCACGGCCGAGAAGATGAACAGGAACACGCAGACCCCGAAGATGTCATGCACCGTGTAGTAGGGGTGGAACGGGATGCCGTCCAGCGGGTGGCCCTTGTCGTCGCGGGGGGCGTTGGGGCCCTTGATCTCCACGCCGTCGGGGTTGTTGGAGCCCACGTCGTGCAGCGCCAGCAGATGCGCCACCACCAAGCCCAGCAGCACCAGCGGCACGGCGATCACGTGGAAGCTGAAGAAGCGGTTCAGCGTGGCATCGCCCACCACGTAGTCGCCGCGGATCAGCAGCGCGAGGTCGGGGCCGATGAAGGGGATGGCCGCGAACAGGTTCACGATCACCTGGGCGCCCCAGTACGACATCTGGCCCCAGGGCAGCAGGTAGCCCATGAAGGCCTCGGCCATCAGCGCCAGGAAGATGGCGCAGCCGAAGATCCAGACCAGTTCGCGCGGCTTGCGGTACGAGCCGTAGAGCAGCCCGCGGAACATGTGCAGGTACACCACCACGAAGAACGCCGAGGCGCCCGTGGAGTGCATGTAGCGGATGAGCCAGCCCCACGGCACGTCGCGCATGATGTACTCGACCGACTCGAAGGCCTTCGACGCGTCGGGCTTGTAGTGCATCACCAGGAAGATGCCGGTGACGATCTGGATCACCAGCACCAGCAGGGCCAGCGAGCCGAAGATGTACCAGAAGTTGAAGTTCTTCGGCGCGTAGTACTCCGACATGTGGACGCGGTAGGCGTCGAACGCGGTCGGGAACCGGTTCTCGAACCAGTTGGTGACTTTGGCGCCGGTGGAGGCGTTGGGGGAGATGTCCTTGAATTCGTGGGCCATGTCGTGTTCCCTCATGCCTTCTTGTCTTCACCGATCAGGAGCTTGGTCTCCGACAGGTACATGTGGGGAGGCACTTCCAGGTTGTCCGGCGCCGGCTTGTTCTTGAACACGCGGCCGGCCATGTCGAACGTGGAGCCGTGGCAGGGGCACAGGAAGCCGCCCTTCCAATCGTCGGGCAGCGAGGGCTGCGCACCGGGCACGAACTTGTCCGAAGGCGAGCAGCCCAGGTGGGTGCAGATGCCCACGGCCACGAGGATTTCAGGCTTGATGGAGCGTGCCTCGTTGCGGGCGTATTCGGGGGTGAGTTCGCTCGGCTTGCGCTCCGACTTCGGGTCGGCCAGCTGTGCATCCAGCGAGGGCAGCGCGGCGAGCTGGTCGGGCGTGCGCTTGATGATCCACACGGGCTTGCCGCGCCATTCGACCGTGATTTTCTCGCCCGGCTTGAGATCGGAAATATCGACTTCGACCGCGGCGCCTGCCGCCTTGGCCTTCTCGGAAGGCTGGAACGTGCTCACGAACGGTACGGCGGTTGCTACGCCGCCCACGGCACCAGCGCAGCCAGAGGCGATGAGCCACGTCCGCTTGCTGGAGTCGATAGGAGTTTCACTCATGGGTGTCCTCGTTGTACTTCGCTGGGTGGGGCAATCGCGGAATTGTAGCGGAGTGAAAATGGGTATTCCTAGGCGTTAACACCCCTAAACCTGCGCAATACTGCGAGGGTTTTCAGCTATATCAAGGAGGGGCGAAATGAGCATCGCAAAGGAATTCAAAGAGTTCGCGATCAAAGGTAATGTGGTAGACCTTGCGGTCGGCGTGATCATCGGCGGCGCCTTCGGCAAGATCGTCGATTCGGTGGTCGGCGACCTGATCATGCCGGTGGTGGGGCTGGTCTTCGGCCGGCTGGATTTCTCCAACCTGTTCGTGGTGCTGGGCACCGTGCCGCCCGGCGTGCCGCAGACACTGGACGCGCTCAAGAAGGCCGGCGTTCCGGTGCTGGCCTACGGCAACTTCATCACCGTGGCGGTCAACTTCCTGATCCTGGCTTTCATCATCTTCATGATGGTCAAGCAGATCAACCGCCTCAAGCGCCAGGCGCCGGCACCCGCGCCGGCCCCGGTGGCGACGCCGGAAGACATCGTGCTGCTGCGCGAGATCCGCGACAGCCTCAAGCGCTGAAAGCCGGGGCGCGCGGCGCCCGCGGAGCCCCCGGCACGGGCGGCCTCCCGGCCGCTCAGGCGGCCGAGGCCAGCCGCCGCGCCATGCGCACGGCCTCGATCAGGCTGGAGGCATCCGCGATGCCCTGTCCGGCGATGTCGAACGCCGTGCCGTGGTCGGGGCTGGTGCGCACCAGCGGCAGGCCGAGCGTCACGTTCACGCCCTTGTCCACGCCCAGGTACTTGACCGGGATCAGCCCCTGGTCGTGGTACATCGCCAGCACGGCATCGAACTCGCCCGCGCGCTGCGGCGTGTGGCGTGCCCGCATGAAGATGGTGTCCGGGGCGTAGGGGCCGTGCGCGTCCACGCCCAGGCGGCGCGCGGCCTCGACGGCCGGGGCGATCACTTCCAGCTCTTCACGGCCGAACAGGCCGCCCTCGCCCGCGTGCGGATTGAGCCCCGCCACGCCGATGCGCGGCGCGCGGCCCAGGCTGCGCGAGAGCGCTTCGTGGGTGATGCGCAGCGAGTCCAGCACGTTCTCGCGCGTGACGGCCGCGATCGCATCGCGCAGCGAGACATGGATGCTCACCAGCACGGTGCGCAGCTCGTCGCTCGCCAGCATCATGCGCACGGGCATGCCGGCCAGCGGCACGCCGGCGTGGCGCGCGGCCTCGGCCTGCAGCAGTTCGGTGTGGCCGGGAAAATCCACGCCCGCGGCGCTCAGCGCCTCCTTGTGCAGTGGCGCGGTGACCAGGGCGGCGATCTCGCCGCGCAGGGCGGCCCGCGCGGCCCAGACCACGCAGTCGGCCGCCGCCCGGCCGGCCTGGGCGCTCACCTGCCCGAAGGGCACCGGCCCCGGCAACCCCGGCAGGGGCCACACCGGCAGGCAGCGCGGCGGCACGCCGGCCACGTCGGCGGGCGCCTGCAGGGTGGCCACGGGCAGCGACGGCTCGCCGGGCCGCTGGATGCACTGGGCGGCCCGGCGCAGCGTGGCCAGATCGCCCACGGCGAAGCAGCCGCGCAGGTCGTCCGGCGCGTCGCGGAACGCCTTGGCCACGATTTCAGGGCCGATGCCGGCCGGATCGCCCTGGGTGATGGCGAGGGACGGCAGGGCGAGGGGGGTGTCGGATGAAGGCATGAATCGGGCTCTAGCGCATATTTTTCTAGGGCATACCGCTATTAATTCAATAGCACCCAAAAACCACTGAAGGCCCAGGGCTCACGCCAGCACGCCCGAGGTCAGCCGCACCACGCGGTCGCAGCGCGCGGCGAGCGACTCGTCATGGGTGACCATCACGAACGCCGTGCCCTTGTCGCGCGCGAGCTCCAGCATGAGCTGGAACACCCCGTCGGCGGTGGCCCGGTCCAGGTTGCCCGTGGGCTCGTCGGCCAGCACGCAGGCGGGCCGGGTGACCAGGGCCCGCGCGATCGCCACGCGCTGGCGCTCGCCGCCGGACAGCTCGGCCGGCCGGTGCTGCACCCGGCCGCCCAGCCCCACGGCGGTGAGCATCTCGACCGCCTGCGCCACGCAGTCGGCATACGGCATGCGGCGGATGCGCAGCGGCATGGCCACGTTGTCCTGCGCGCTGAACTCCGGCAGCAGGTGGTGGAACTGGTAGATGAACCCGAGGTGCTGGTTGCGCAGCTGCCCCTGGCGGTCGGCCGACAGGGTGTCGAAGGCCTTGCCCTGCAGCTGCACGCTGCCGGCCGTGGGCGCATCCAGCCCGCCCAGCAGGTGCAGCAGCGTGCTCTTGCCGGAGCCCGAAGCGCCGACGATGGCGAGCGTCTCGCCGGCATGCACGTCCAGGTCCACCCCTTGCAGCACGGTGACGTCCAGGCGGCCTTCGGTGAAGCGCTTGGTCAGGCCCCGGGCCTGCAGGACCACCGGCCCGCGGGCGGCGGCAGCGGCATGGGGCGCGGCGGCGCCGGGCGTGGACAGGTCATTCATAGCGCAGGGCCTCCGCGGGGTTCACGCGGCTCGCGCGCCAGCTGGGATAGAGCGTGGCCACGAAGGCCAGCACCAGGGAAATGATGCCGATGGGCACGATGTCGCTGCTTTGCGGCTCGCTCGGCATCTTGCTGATGAGGTAGATGTCCTTGGGCAGGAAGCTCGCGTTCAGCGCGTGCTCGATGGCCGGCACGATCACGTCGATGTTCACCGCGATCCCCAGGCCCAGCAGCAGGCCGGCCAGCGTGCCGATGACGCCCACCATCGCGCCCTGCACCACGAAGATGCCCATGATGCTGCCCGGGCTCGCGCCCAGGGTGCGCAGGATGGCGATGTCCGCGCGCTTGTCGGTCACGGTCATCACCAGCGTGGACACGAGGTTGAACGCCGCCACCGCCACGATGAGCGTGAGGATGATGAACATCATGCGTTTTTCCAGCTGCACGGCGGCGAACCAGGTGCGGTTCTGCTGCGTCCAGTCGCGGATCAGCAGGTCGCCGGTGAGCGAGTGCGCCAGCTCCTGCGCCACCTGGGGCGCGCGGTGCAGGTCCTTGAGCTTGAGGCGGATGCCGGTCGGGCCCTCCAGGCGGAAGATGCGCTCGGCGTCCTCATGGTGCAGCAGCACCAGCGCCGAGTCGTATTCGTAATGCCCCGAGTTGAACGTGCCCGCCACCGTCATCTGCTTGAGGCGGGGCACCACGCCCGCGGGCGTCACCTGCCCGCCCGGCGCGATCAGCGTGACCGCGTCGCCCAGGCGCACGCCCAGGGCACGGGCCAGTTCGCTGCCCAGCACCACGCGGAACTCGCCCGGCACCAGGGCCTTGAGGGCGTCGACGTTGGCGGCGGCCAGGTCGGTCACATCGCCTTCGCGCAGCGGGTCGATGCCGCGCACCAGCGTGCCCTTCATGTCCTCGCCGCGCGCCAGCAGCGCCTGCGCAGAGACGAACGGCGCCGCGCCCACGACCTCGGGGTTGGCCCGCGCCTGGGCCAGCGTGCGCGGCATGTCGGGCAGCGCCGCGCCGTGGGGAGCGAAGATCTCGATGTGCGAGACCACGCTCAGCATGCGGTCGCGCACCTCTTTCTGAAAGCCGTTCATCACGCTGAGCACGATGATGAGCGCCGCCACGCCGAGCGCGATGCCCAGCATGGAGACGCCCGAGATGAACGAGATGAAGCCGTTGCGCCGCGTGGCGCGCCCGGCCCGGGTGTAGCGCCAGCCCAGGGCCAGCTCGTAGGGAATTTGCATGGGTGTGATGGAAGGCCCGCCGCCGCTCTGGAAATGTCGGCCACCGGGCGGCGCCGATTGTGGCATCCCGGACAATACGCCCATGTCGGACACCCCCCATTTGCTCATTCCGTTCGCGGCCAGCCCCTCGGACGGATGCCAGCAGGCCTTGCAGGACCTTGCCCTGCCCCACCTCGACCGGCTGCTCGCCCGCCTGCCGCCCCCCGCCACCGACCCCGGAGACGAAACCGATTTCATCCCTCCCCACGAGCGCGCCCTGGCCCGCCACCTGGGGTTGCCGGCCACCAGCCGCCAGGCGCCCTGGGCCGCCTGGCACCAGCGCCAGACCGGCGTCACTGGCGCCGATGGCGATGGCGGCACGGCCTGGGCCTTCGTCACGCCCTGCGAATGGCGCGTGACCACCGAGCACGTCACCGTCGGCGATCCGGCCGCGCTGCGCCTGGACGAGGCCGCATCGCGCGCGCTGCTGGACATCGTGGCGCCCTGGTTCGCCGAGGACGGCATCGTGCTCGCCTATGAGCAGCCCACGCGCTGGCTGGCGCGCGGCGCCGTGTTCGAAGGGCTCGCCACCGCCTCGCTGGACCGCGTGATCCAGCGCGACGTGCGCGCCTGGATGCCCGATGCGCTCCAGGCACGCCTGCTGCACCGCCTGCAAAGCGAGATGCAGATGCTGCTCTACACCCATGCCTTCAACGACGCGCGCGCGGCGCAGGGCCTGGGGCCGGTCAACTCCTTCTGGGTGCACGGCACCGGATCGCTGCCGCCCGCCGCCCCGGGCGCGGTGCCGGCGGCCCCGCCGCCCGAAATGCCCATGGCCCTGCGCGATGCCGCCCTGGCCGAGGACTGGCGCACCTGGCGCGCCGCCTGGCAGGCGCTGGACAGCGGCGCGGTCGCCCGGCTGGCCGACCGCGTGGCCGCTGGCGGCGCGGCGCGGCTCACGCTGTGCGGCGAGCGCAGCGCGCTCACCTGGCAGACGGGGCCGCGCGGATTCGTGCAAAGGATTCAAAGCCTTTTCCGGCCCCAGCGCATGAAAGACTACGGCACATTGCTATGAAAATAGTAGCAAGAGACATTCCGCCGCGCGCCGCCTGGGCGCTGGAGCAGGCCGGCGTGCACCCCCTGCTGGCACGGCTGTACGCCGCCCGCGGCGTGTGCGGCAAGGACGAACTGGACGACGGCCTGGCCCGGCTGCTGCCCCCCGACACGCTGCGCGGCACGCGCGAGGCCGCCGTGCTGCTGGCCGACGCCATCGCGCAGGATCGCCGCCTCATCGTGGTGGCCGACTACGACTGCGACGGCGCCACCGCCTGCGCCGTGGCCGTGCGCGGCCTGCGCCTGCTGGGCGCGCGGCAGGTGGACTACCTGGTGCCCGACCGCGTGGCGGACGGCTACGGCCTCACCCCCAGCATCGCGCGCCGCGTGCACGAGCGCGGCGCCGACATGCTCATCACCGTGGACAACGGCATCGCCAGCGTGGACGGCGTGGCCGAGGCCAAGGCGCTGGGCCTGCAGGTGCTCGTCACCGACCACCACCTGCCCGGCCCCGCGCTGCCGCTGGCCGATGCCATGGTCAACCCCAACCAGCCCGGCTGCAGCTTCGAAAGCAAATCCATCGCCGGCGTGGGCGTCATGTTCTACGTGCTGATGGCGCTGCGCGCCGAGCTGCGCGAACGCGGCGTGTTCGATAAGGCCAGCCAGCCCAAGCTGGAGCCGCTGCTGCCGCTGGTCGCGCTGGGCACCGTGGCCGACGTGGTGCGCCTCGACAGCAACAACCGCCGCCTGGTGGCGCAGGGCCTGCGCCGCATCCGCGCGGGCGCCATGCCGGCGGGCATCGCCGCGCTGTTCGACGCCGCGGGCCGCAAGGCGCCCGTGGCGACCACGTTCGACTTCGGCTTCGCCCTGGGGCCGCGCATCAACGCCGCGGGGCGCCTGGCGGACATGACGCTGGGCATCGAATGCCTGCTGACGGACGACCCCGGCCGCGCCGCCGAACTCGCCCGCACGCTCGATGCCATCAACCGCGAGCGCCGCGAGATCGAGGGCGGCATGCGCGAGCAGGCGCTGCTCATGGCCGAGAGCCTGTTCGAGGAAGGCACCGAGCCCCCGCCGGCCATCAGCGTGTTCGACCCCGACTTCCACGAAGGCGTGGTGGGCATCGTCGCCTCGCGCATCAAGGACAAGCTGCACCGCCCGACCTTCGTCTTCGCCGCCAGCGCCGCGCCGGGCAAGGGGCACGAACTCAAGGGTTCGGGGCGGTCCATTCCAGGCTTTCACCTGCGCGATGCGCTCGACCTCGTGGCCAAGCGCCACCCGGGCACGCTGCTCAAGTTCGGCGGCCATGCCATGGCGGCCGGCTGCACGGTGGCCGAGGAACACTTCGCCACCTTCGAGCGCGCCTTCGCCCAGGTCGCCCAGGAGTGGCTGGACGCCGCCACGCTCACCCGCCGTCTCGACACCGACGGGGCCCTGGCCCCCGAATACTGCCGCGCGGACATGGTGGACACCCTGCACCGCGAGGTCTGGGGCCAGGGCTTTGCGCCGCCCACCTTCAGCGAAGAGGTCGAGGTGCTGTCGCAGCGCCTGGTGGGCGAGAACAAGCACCACCTGTCGCTCAAGCTGCTGCACCAGGGCCAGCCGGTGGACGGCATCTGGTTCGGCCACACCGAGCCGCTGCCCTCGCGCGTGCTGCTGGCGTTCCGGCTGGACGTGAACGAGTGGAAGGGCGAGCGGCGGGTGCAGTTTCTGGTGGAAGGCGCGCAGCTTTGAAGGGGCCGCGCCGGGCCATCGTGCGGCCCGGCGGGCACGGGCGCTGCCGGGGCCCATTCATGGGGAAACAGGCCTCACGCCGGCGGATCGATTGCCTGATTAGCTATAAATTTTGCAGCAAACAGCCCCTGCCGCGTTGAGCGCCCGGGTGCCGGGCGCCGGGGCCTGCGCCTGGCTTGGCGCGCACCCGGCCTTCCGGCTTTTCAGAACGTTTCCCAGTCGTCCTCGGAGCCGGACGCCGACCGCGCCGCGGCCGGGCGCGGCGCTGCGGCGGCGCTGGCGCCGCGGGGCGCGGCTGCGGGTGCAGCGGGCGCCTTGGCCGAAGGCGCCCGGGGCGCGGCCGCCGCAGCGGGTTTGGCAGGTTTCGCGGGCGCCGCCGCGCTGGTCCGGGTGGCTGGCGCGGCGAGCGCTGCCGGCGCAGCGGCTGCCGGGACGCGTGCCGGCGCTGCGGCCGAACGGTTCGGCGCCACGGCGGGCACCGGGCGCGGCGCGGCAGGCCGCGCGGGGGCCGGGATCGGCGCCCTCGCCACGGCCACCGCCCCCACGTTGAACACCGACACGACCTGCGACAGCCGCTGCGCCTGGTCGCGCATCGCCGTCGCGGCGGCGCTCGACTGCTCCACCAGCGCGGCGTTCTGCTGGGTCATCTGGTCCAGGTTGCTCACGGCCTGGTTCACCTGGGCAATGCCGTCGCGCTGCTCGGTGGACGACGCGGTGATCTCGCCGATCAGGTCGGACACGCGCTGCACGCTGCCGACGATCTCCTCCATGGTCTGGCCGGCCTGCGCCACCTGCTGCGAGCCCGACTCCACGTTGCGCACGGAGGTGTCGATCAGCAGCTTGATCTCCTTGGCCGCCTCGGCCGAGCGCTGCGCCAGGCTGCGCACCTCCGACGCCACCACCGCGAAGCCCCGGCCCTGCTCGCCCGCGCGGGCCGCTTCCACGGCCGCGTTCAAGGCCAGGATGTTGGTCTGGAAGGCGATCCCGTCGATCACGCCGATGATGTCGCTGATCTTGCGCGAGCTGTCGGTGATCTGCTGCATGCTGGTCACCACCTGGCCTACCACCTCGCCGCCCCGCCCGGCCACCTGCGCCGCCGTGGACGCGAGCTGGTTGGCCTGGCGCGCGGTGTCGGCGGACTGGGTGACGGTGGCGGTCAGCTCTTCCATGCTGGCCGCCGTCTCCTCGAGGTTGGCGGCGGTCTGTTCGGTGCGGGCGGACAGGTCCTGGTTGCCGGTGGCGATCTCGGTGGAGGCGGAGGACACCGACTCCACGCCCGAGCGCACCTCGGCCACCACCCCGCGCAGGCGCGCCGCCATGGCGGACAGCGAGCGAAGCAGGTGGCCCAGCTCATCCTTGCGCGCGTCCTGCACGTCGACGGTCAGATCGCCCTCGGCGATGGCGTCGGCCAGGCCCACGGCGCGGTCCAGCGGCTGGGTGATCGAATGCACCGTGAGGTACGCCAGGAACACGCCCAGCAACACCACCAGGGCAGCAATCGCCGCGCCGATCCAGTGCGCCTTTTCCCGCTGGCGCCGGCCCTCGGCCTTGGCCGCTTCGCGCTGGCCCTCCTGCTGCTCGACGAAGGTCTCCTGGGTCTGGATGTACTTGGCGACGGCAGGCAGCAAAGTGTCGTCCACGAGCTTGCGGGTGGCGTCGATGTCCCCACGGCCTTCCTGAGCCTGGGCGGTGATCTTGAGCACGGCGGCGCGCTCGGCGGAGACGCGTTCGAGCTGGGCCTTTTCCTCGGGCGCCACGGCCTGCGCGATGATCTTCTTCTGGATCTCGGTGATGGCGGCGATGTCGTTCTTGACCAGCGCCTTCATGCGGGTGCTCAGCACCTCGTCGGTGGTGACCGCGCTCACCACCACGCGCTCCACGGCCAACTGTGTCATGCCCTTCCAGCGCAAGGCCAGCGAGATGCGGTCTTCATTGGCCTGGACCATGGCGGTGGTGTCGGCATCCACGCGGGCCGTGTAGGCCACGAGGGCATAGACCAGCAGCAGCATGCTGCCCATGAGGCCGAGGATGATGAGCCACAGCTTGCGGCCAACGGAAAGGTTCTGGAAGTTCATCAGGAAATGGGCGAAGGTGAAGAAGCGCAAAAAAGCGCACGGCAGACGATGCAACGCGTGGAGCGTTACCGGCGTGCACTTTTGCTTACATTTTCAGTGGTTGCGCCGATGGGCGTCAGCGGGGTTTTCCATACCTGGTGCGAGATTGCGACACACGGGAGGGCCAGCGCCCTAGAATCGATCCGTGTCCATCCTTCTCAACGCCGACCTGCACTGCCACTCCGTGGTTTCCGACGGCACGCTCACGCCCGAGGAACTGGCCGCCCGGGCGCATGCCAACGGCGTGCAGCTGTGGGCCCTGACGGACCACGACGAGATCGGTGGCCAGCACCGCGCCATGGCCGCCGCCGCATCGCACGGCCTGCCCTACCTCACTGGTGTGGAGATCTCGGTCACCTTCGCCGACACCACGGTGCACATCGTCGGCCTGGGATTCGATCCGGACGACCGACAGCTCAGCCAGGGCCTGGCCGCCACCCGAGGGGGGCGCGGCGAGCGCGCGATGGAAATGTCCCGCCAGCTGGCCCAGGTGGGCATCCGCGGTGCCTACGAGGGCGCCCTGCGCTATGTGGGCAATCCGGAGCTCATCTCCCGCACCCATTTCGCGCGCTTTCTGGTGGAAACGGGCGTGTGCCGCGACACCTCCGAGGTGTTCCGCAAATACCTCACCGAAGGCAAGCCCGGCTACGTTCCCCACCGCTGGGCCACGCTCGGCAATGCGGTGCGCTGGATCCACGAGGCCGGCGGCATCGCCGTCATCGCGCATCCAGCCCGCTACAAGTTCAGCGCGAACGCCGAGTACGCGCTCTTCACCGAATTCATCCAGCATGGCGGCCGGGGGGTGGAAGTGGTGACCGGCAGCCATTCCGTGGCCGAGTACGGCGTGTATGCCGCCATGGCCACCGAATTGAACCTCGCCGCGTCGCGCGGCAGCGACTTTCACAGTCCGGACGAATCGCACACCGACCTGGGCGCCCTGCCCCCGCTGCCCGGCGCATTGACCCCCGTGTGGGACCTGCTGGCAGACCGCATCCACACCGCCGCCTGAGGACCTTCCCCTTGGCCCAGTATTTCGAAGTCCACCCCGACAACCCACAGCCCCGGCTGCTCAAGCAGGGCGCCGCGCTGCTCAAGCAAGGCGCGGTGCTGGCCGTGCCCACCGACTCCAGCTACGCCCTCGTGTGCCAGCTGGACGACAAGGCGGCCGTGGACCGCCTGCGCCGCATCCGGCAGGTGGACGAAAAGCACCACCTCACCCTGCTGTGCCGCGACCTGTCGGAGCTGGCCAACTACGCCCGCGTGGACAACCGGCAGTACCGCCTGCTCAAGCTGGCGACGCCCGGGCCCTACACCTTCATCCTGGACGCCACCAAGGAAGTGCCCCGCCGCGTGAGCCATCCGCAGCGCAAGACCATCGGCCTGCGCGTGCCGGACCGCAAGGGCCTGCAACTGCTGCTGGAACTGCACGGCGCGCCGCTCCTGGCCACCACCTTCATCGCGCCGGGCGAAACCCTGCCGTTGAACGACCCGCGCGAGATCCGCGAGCGCTACGAGCACCAGATCGACGCCGTCGTCGATGCGGGCGCCTGCCCGCTGGAGCCCACCACCGTGGTGGACCTGACCGACATGTACGACGGCGGCGAACCGCGGGTGGTGCGCGAGGGCCGCGGCAGCCTGCAGGCGCTGGGCCTCTGATGGATGCGGCGCTGACGCGGCACTGAGACGCGAGTCAACGCGCCGCCGCTGCCCTCAGGCCGGCAGGCGCAGAGTGGACGGGCCGTGATGGCCGGGCGAGCCCAGGGCGGGCGTGTCGTCATCGTCCAGCTTGAACGCGCCCACGGCGCGCTGCAGGTCGTTCGCGCGTTCCGACAGCACCGACGCGGCCCGCGCCGCCGCCTCCACCATCGCCGCGTTCTGCTGCGTGGCGCCATCCATGTGCGCGACCGCCTGGTTCACATGGGCGATGCCGTCGCTCTGCTCGTGCAGGGCGTTCGAAATCTCACCCAGCAGGGCAGTGACCTGCCCCACGTCGTGCACGATCTCCTGCATTGTCTTGCCCGCCTGGCCGACCAGACCGGTGCCGTTCTGCACCTGCTGCACGGACTCCTGGATCAGTGTGCGGATCTCGCGCGCCGCCACGGCGCTGCGCTGGGCCAGGCTGCGCACTTCGGAGGCCACCACCGCGAAGCCACGGCCCTGCTCGCCCGCGCGGGCCGCTTCCACGGCGGCGTTGAGCGCCAGGATGTTGGTCTGGAAGGCGATGCCCTCGATCACCTGGATGATGTCCACGATCTTGTGCGAGCTGCCGCTGATGGCCTGCATGGTCTGCACCACCTCGCCCACCACCGCACCGCCGCGCTCGGCCGTGGCGGACGCGGCCACGGCCAGGCCGCTGGCGGAGCGCGCCCGGTCGGCGTTCTGGCGCACGGTGGAGGTGAGCTGCGCCATGCTCGCGGCCGTCTCGGTCAGGGAGGACACCTGCTCCTGCGTGCGGCGCGACAGATCGGAATTGCCCGAATCGATGTCGCCCGCGCACAGCGTGATCGCATCGGTGGACTGCTTGATGCGCGAGACCAGCTCGGTCAAGGTGTCTTCCATCGTGCCCAACGCCCCGAGCAGCCGCCCGAAATCGCCCTGCAGGTCGGAGCTGAACTCCTTGCTCAGGTCGCCCGCCGCCACGGTTTCGGCGATGACGATGGCCTGGGCCAGGGGGCTCACGATGCCCTGGCGCAGCAGCAGGAACGCGGCAATGGCCACCGCGAACACCAGCCCGCCCAGTACCAGCAGCCACACCCGCACGTCGTCCAGCTGCCCTTGCGCCGCCTGAACGGCCTGCACCAGCGGCATTCGCTGCGCGTCGGCCAGGCCGCCCGCCAGTTGCAACGCCGCGCGGTGCGACGCCTGCGCCCGCCCGATGTCGGTGAGCCCCACGACCACCAGCAGCGCCATCAGCGCCGCGAGCGCCCCGAACGCCAGCACCAGCCGCGTACCAATCTTCAGCCTGTCCAAGCCCATGATCGACTGTCTCCTATGCCTGTTGTATGTCGTTATCGCAGGCAGCCACCGGCGCCCGGCGGTGTGCACAGGCTACGTTTTGCAACATGCCGTGCCATGCTATCAACGATCGCGCCGGGCGCCCTCCGTAGTTGCGCTTATGCCGCGGGAAAGGCCCCATGCCGGCGTCTGAGACAATCGCCCGGTGGACTTCTCCAACCTCATCCAAACCGTTCTCATCTACGCACTGCCGGTGCTCTTCGCCATCACGGTGCACGAAGCCGCCCACGGCTACGCCGCGCGCCACTTCGGCGACCAGACCGCGTTCATGATGGGCCGCATCACGCTCAACCCGCTCAAGCACATCGACCCGGTCGGCACCATCCTCATGCCGCTGCTGCTGTACTTCGCCACGTCGGGGGCATTTCTGTTCGGCTACGCCAAGCCGGTGCCGGTGAATTTCGGCAACCTGCGCAACCCCAAGCGCGACATGATCTGGGTCGCGCTGGCGGGGCCGGCCTCCAATTTCTTCCAGGCCATCCTGTGGGCGGTGTTCCTCATCGCGCTGGTCGGCTTCGGCGTGCAGGAGCGCTTTTTCCTGGAGATGGCGCGCGCCGGCATGCTGGTCAACCTCGTCATGTGGGCCTTCAACCTGTTCCCGCTGCCGCCGCTGGACGGCGGGCGCATCCTGGTCGGCCTGCTGCCCTGGAAGCAGGCGCAAATGGTGTCGCGCATCGAGCCCTACGGCTTCTTCATCGTGCTGGCCCTGGTCGTGGCCGGCGTGGTGGGTGCGGTCTGGCTGCGCCCGCTCATGTCGCTGGGCTACTCGGCCATCAACCTGCTGCTGACGCCCCTGATGGCGATGTTGCGCTGATCGGCACCCGCACCTGAAGGTTGCGGTGCCGAAAGGCCTGCGGCTGCGGTTCTTTTTTTCTTTGTTTTCTGCGGATCCTGCTTTCATGACCACCACGCGCTTTCTCACCGGCATCACCACCACGGGCACGCCGCACCTGGGCAACTTCGTCGGGTCCATCCGCCCCTCCGTCGCGGCCAGCCTGCAGCCCGGCGTGCAGAGCTTTTACTTTCTGGCCGACTACCACGCGCTCATCAAGTGCGAAGACCCGGTGCGCATCCAGCGGTCCACGCTGGAGATCGCGGCCAGCTGGCTCGCCGCCGGGCTGAACCCTGAGCACGTCACCTTCTACCGCCAGTCCGACATTCCGGAAATTCCCGAACTCAACTGGCTGCTGAGCTGCGTGACCGGCAAGGGCGTGCTCAACCGTGCCCATGCCTACAAGGCGTCGCAGGACAAGAACACCGCGGCCGGCCGCGAGGCCGATGACGGCGTGACCGCCGGCCTGTTCATGTACCCCGTGCTCATGGGCGCCGACATTCTGCTGTTCAAGGCCCACAAGGTGCCCGTGGGCCGCGACCAGGTGCAGCACATCGAGATGGCGCGCGACATGGCGGCCAGCTTTAACCATCTGTACGGCGAGCGCTTCGTGCTGCCCGAGGCCGCCATCGACGAGCATGTGGCCACCCTGCCCGGCCTCGATGGCCGCAAGATGAGCAAGAGCTACGACAACACCATCCCGTTGTTCTCCTCGCGCGAACAGCTGCGCAAGCTCATCGGCGGCATCCTCACCGACTCGCGCGCGCCCGGCGAACCCAAGGACACCGAGGGCTCGGCCCTGTTCCAGATCTACCAAGCCTTCGCCACCGAGGCGGAAACCGCCGCGCTGCGCCGGCAATACGCCGAAGGCATCGCCTGGGGCGACGCCAAGCAGGTGCTGTTCGAACGCGTGGACCAGGTCATCGCCCCCATGCGCGCGCGCTACGAAGCACTGATGGCCGACCCCTCGCAGATCGAGGACACCCTGCTGGCCGGCGCCGAACGCGCACGCGCCATCGCCACGCCGTTCATGCGCGACCTGCGCGGGGCCGTGGGGCTGCGCAGTTTGCGCACCGCCGCGGTGGCGGCGCCCGCACAGGCCAAGCCCGCCAAGGCGGCACTGCCGACGTTCAAGCAGTACCGCGAAGCGGACGGCAAGTTCTACTTCAAGCTGGTCGCGGTGGATGGCCGGGTGCTGCTGCAAAGCACCGGCTTTGATGCGCCGCGCGATGCGGGGCAGGCCATTGCACGGCTGCAGAAGGAAGCGGGAGCACGGCAGGCGCTGGCAACCTGCCTGGTGCCGCAGCAGGGGGTCGAGGACCGCGAAGTGGACGAGGCCCTGCAGGCATTGATCGCCGCAGCGGCAGAGTGACGGGCCGCCAGGCCGGATAAGCAGCTCCAGCGTTTTCCATGAGCACCCAGCCACTCGCCGAAACCAGCAAGTTTCTCAGCTACGTTCTGCGCCATGAACCCCAATCCATCGGGCTGACCCTGGATCGCGAGGGCTGGGCCCCCATCGACACATTGATCGCGGCAGCGGCCCTGCACGGTCGTGCGCTGGACCGTGCATTGATCGAGCAGGTCGTCGTGACCAGCGACAAAAAACGGTTTTCGATTTCGGAAGATGGCTCCCGTATCCGCGCGGTGCAAGGGCACTCCACCCCCACCGTGTCGATCCGCATGGAGGAAAAGACGCCGCCCGCTGTTCTGTACCACGGCACTGCGACCCGGTTTCTGGAGTCGATCCGCCAGCAAGGATTGCTGCCGGGTTTGCGGCACCACGTGCACCTTTCAGAGGATGCGCAGACGGCGGCCAGCGTGGGGCAGCGATACGGGCAGCCCGTGGTGCTGTCCATCGCAGCGGCCACCATGCACGGCCAAGGGCACCGGTTCTACCAAGCCGAGAATGGCGTCTGGCTCACGGCGAATGTGCCGGCCGATTTCATTGACTTCGGGCCGACAAACCGCGGCGAACGCTGATCAGCATCGCGCATCGGCAAAGCGCATCCCCACGCACTCTTGCTGGTGCACGAGCCCACGCGCAACCAGCGAATCCAGGCACAGCTGGAAGCCCTGATGTGCCCGGTTTAACCGATACCGTTTTAACTAGAGCGTATTGTGAACTTTCTCAGTGAGAGCAAAGCCGCGAGTAGAGTTTGCAGATGCCCCGCGAGCCGTACCCAACGGACATCAGCGATGAAGAATGGAGCTTCGCGGCACCCTATCTGACCCTGATGGACAGGCACGCTTCCCAGCGAGAGCACGATCTGCGGGAAGTCTTCAATGCCCTGCGCTGGCTGTGACGCGCGGGACCGCCCTGGCAGATGCAGCCCCATGGTCCCGCCGCCCTGGGAAGTGGTCTCTCAGCACGCCGGCGCTGGTTGGACGCGGGTTGCTTCGAGGCGATGGTCTCGACCTGCGCTCCATCATTCGCGTAGCGCAGGGTCGCCAAGGCCAGCCCAGCGCCGTGGTGATGGATGGGCGCACGTGCAGATGAGCGCGGCAGAAAGGTCCACATGGCCGTGGACACGCTGGGCCACCTGCTGGCGGTGCATGTCACGCCAACTGACGAACAGGAGCGTGCCCAGCTGCAGCGCCTGTGCAAGGACGTGACGCAGGCCACGGACCGCCCAGTGCAGCGTGCCTGGGTGGACCAGGGCTACACCGGTGTAGGCTGCATCAAAGGCGGCGCAGGACAACGGGATCGACCTGCAGACCATGACGTTGCCGGAGGCGAAGAAGAAGGGGTTCGTGTTGCTGCACCGGCGCTGGGTGGTGGAGCGCAGCTTCGGCTGGCTGACGAGATTCCGCAGGGCTCTCGCGGGACTGCGAGCGACTGCCCGAAGTGGGCGGGCTGCATTTCCTTGTCTTTGCGGTGCTCACGTTGTCCGCTGCCGCACGGGTGCTGGCTGGGGCAGGAAGTTCACAACACTCTCTAGCTGATGCAATCCATGGAGCAGCAAAATTCCCAGTAAACCAGTCAGGATTAAAAACCAGAGTGCTCAACATGTCTCGCTATCGCTGGATATATTGAACATGCCCATCCGAAGGCATGCCCACTACGGTTACGGTACTTTGGACCGTTGCCTTCCTACCCTTCTTCGGTCTGTATCACTTAGGCAAACTTGATGTCTTCTTCCCCCATGTCGTCTGCCCTGGAGAACGCGATCGCCGCAAGCACCCATGGCGATAGTGAGCAAGCGATTGCACTCTTGCGGCAAGCCATCCAGGAACAGCCGGAGTCCGGCCTGCCTCACTTTTTGCTGGGGGCCGAACACGCATCCCTCGGGCGCATGGATTTGGCGGAACAAGGTTTTGCAAATGCCGTGTTGCTGTCGCCCGGGCTTGTCGTTGCCCGGTACCAGCTTGGCCTGCTGCAGTTCAGCTCCGGGCGTGCTTCTGCAGCGCTGCTCACGTGGCAGCCGCTGTTGGGTTTGGAGGATGAGAGCCCCCTGCCCCATTGGATCAGGGGTTTTGCCGCGCTGGCTGGCGACAGTTTCGATACAGCCCGGGCGTGTTTCGAAGCTGGATTGGTCCGCAATGCAGACCATCCGCCGATGTCCGCTGATATTCGCAAGGTTTTGGCGCAAATGGATGCGCTTTTGCCGGGCGCGCACCAATCGCCACAGCAAGCAGTGCCGGTGGCAGCTCCAACGCTGTTGGCCCCGCAGCCCGACGAGGACGAGTCTTCCCATGTGCTGTTGTCGAACTATCTTCAGCAAGGCCCGGCACATTGACCTCAACCGCCACTCAACCGCGTGGTGAAAGGACTTGGCCATGACTCGGATTGACGCAGCATCCCAGTTGAGTGCCATCGTCCGGGCGCAACTCGAATCGACAGGGCGAGTGCGCGCGGCTTCTCCTGCGCGTCAACGTGAGTCCAAAGAAGTTCAGAATTCCCCGGGTTCCGAACAGCCCATGTTGCGGCAGATACGCGCCATTCCCGCGGACGACCCTGAGCGCAGAAGCAAGGCGTTGAGGATATTCATGGAAGCCGTGCTCACCAAGGAATTTGGAGCAAGGCTGCAAGTGGACCCAGGTTTTCCGCATTTGCTCGATCAGGTCATCGGGCAGATGCAGGATGACCCTGGACTTAAGAGCGCATGCTCGGTCGCCGTCGATTCTCTATTGCAGCAAGCCACTTAGAGCGCGACGGCCGTGCGCTCATCCGCGGCGATTGACGGCTCCCATGACGGTTTCGTACATCTCGCCACCCAATAGCCGACGCGCCAGTTGCTCGAATGCCTGAGCGTCTGAAGTTTTTCCTTCCAGGATTGCCCGGGCAAAGCGACCAGACAAATTGGCGCTGTCAAGACGCAACGCGAGTTGAACATGCTGGTCCGCCTGCTCGGTTTGTTTTTGAAGCGCCAGGGCGACGGCCAACGCCCCATGGCTTTCCGCAAAATTGCGATCCAGGGCCAGTGCAGCCTCGAAGCTGGTGCACGCAGCTTGCGGATCATGCAGTGTCAGTTGCGTCCACCCTTGACCGTGCCAAGTGCCGATATGGTTCGGCATGAACGACAAGGCTCTGCGGAAAGACGCCAAAGCAGCCTGTGGTTGACCCGCTAGAAGCTGCGCGAACGCATGTGCTGACAACGCACGGCCGTCTTGGGGATGGATGAGCAATGCCTGTTCGGAGAAATCAAGGGCTTTGGCCGCATCGGTGGAGGCGAGTGCCAGCGATGCCTGTGCAACGAGGGCCTCGATGGGTCGGTCCGACGCGGATGCCTGCTCAAGTGCCATGGCCGACCAGCGACTCGCAAGGGCCATCTGCGCAGCATCCAGGGCGACCAAACTGGCGACTCCTGCGGCTTGAGGGAAAAGACCGCGCTGTTCTTCCAGGGCTTGCGTCCACCGCACCGCCCGCTCCAAATCACCGGCATGGTGAAGGGCGCGCAGCCAAAGCACAACCATTTCACGAGACATGGTGCCAGCCGCTGATTCCTGGTCTGCATCGCCTGCCTGCATGCGACTTGCCAATAGCGCTGTGCAGGCCCCGTAGTTCCTTTGCTGGAAATCGATGAATGCCAAGTCATGCAGGACGGCATCTTTGAAACCTGCTGGCGTATCAGGCTGCGCCTGCAACGCCCGAAGAACGATGGCCGCCTGGTCGAAATTGGATTGGGCCAGCCAAAGATCTGCTTCGCGCAATGCCCATTGCAGCGAATCGGGATGCAGCGCTTTCCCATGCCGCAAATGAAACTCCGCACGGGACCAGGCCGCGCATTGCAGCGCCGCGTTGAATGCCTCAGCGAGCAACGTTTCGTTATCCGAATCGTCGCGCAGGTAGGCCTCCAATCGATCCAGGCGGGCGAGCGTTGCCGCAGCATCGGAATCGACGGGTGTGGAAAAGCGAGGGGTCAGTGTGGTTTGCATAGTTTGACGTGGCCCGGGGTGGTGCCATGCTCGAGCGGTAAGGTGCTACCAGGTGACATCACACGCGGCACCTTCCGCCAGGGATTTGCGCAGGCCCAGAAGTGCCTGTCGATGTATCTGCGATATGCGGCTTCTTGAAACGCCTATCATGTGGCTGATGTCTTCGAATGCGATGTTCTGCTGGTAGTGGCATCGGATCACCCGCCGCTCTTGTTCCGGCAATCGATCCACCAGATCGCCCAGTAATGATTGCCAGTGCTGGCTCTCACTCTTTCGAAAGTAAAGCACTTCCGGAGAAATCGCCATGCAGGCATCTTCCGATGCTTCGCCAGCGATCATTGCGGTGCCCTCCAGCATCATGCCCAGCGCAAGGTCGATTCCAACCTCGGCCAGATAGGCAAGCAAGTTTGAAGGGTTTCTAGCCGCCGCATCGCCCTCATACGGAAGAACGAAATCGGCAGACAGGCTCGCTTCCGATTTGGCAGCGTCCAGGCGATCCTTACGCAAGCGCTTCTGCAGGGCAATCTGCTGGTTCTTTTCTGTCAGCTTCTCCAAGCCATTCAGAATCGCCCCCCGAATTCGGTGCGCCGCATAGGTTTTGAAGCGGGCCCCTTGTTCGGGATCGTAGCGATCCACCGCCTCCACCAGGCCGATACTGGCCAATTGAAAATAGTCGGAAAACTCCACTTCGTCGTGAAAGCGCCCCTTGAAACTGATCGCCGCCAACATGCGGGCATAAGGCAGAAAGATCTGAATCAAACGATCGCGAGCCTCCATGTCTGCGGCATGGCGCCAGCGCTGCCAGAGCAGTGTCTCTCCATCCTCCGGCTCGGGGATGGGCGAGGCGATGGAACTCGCAGAACGTGCTGTCTCAGCCATGCCTGGCGCTCCAACCCGATCAATGGAAGCTGCCCACCAGGGCCTTGAGCAGCAAGCTCCAACCATCGATGAGGATGAACATCAGAATCTTCACCGGCAGCGCAATGGTGGTTGGCGGCATCATCATCATGCCCAAAGTCATCAGCACACTCGACACGATCAGATCGATCAACAGGAACGGCAAAAAGACGACGAAGCCGATCTGAAACGCGGCCCTCAGTTCCGAGAGCATGAAGGCAGGAATGAGCTGGACGTTGCTGATGTCGTCCATCGATGTCGGTGGCTTGGCCTTCGACAATTCGACCATCAAAGCCAGATCCTGCTCACGCGTTTGCCGCACCATGAAGTCGCGCAAGGGTGCCATGCCTTTGGTGTATCCCGCTTCCATACTGATCTTGCCAGCCATGAAAGGCTGAAACGCTTCGCGATTGACCTGCTCCAGTACTGGCGCCATCGTGAAAAGGGTGAGGAAAAGCGCCAAGCCGATCAGCACCGTGTTCGGTGGCGTCTCGTTCATGCCGATGGCATGCCGCAGCATCGACAAGACGATGATGATGCGCAGAAATCCCGTGATGCACACCAGCAGTGCAGGCAGTACCGCCAGCACCGTCAACCCCAGCACGATGCGCAAGGCTTGCGATGTCTCAGCGCTGGCCCCGAGCGCCCCGTTGCCGGCCTGTTGTGCGTACACCGCGCCGGTCAGGCCGAGCAGGCCCAATGCGCAGAGCACGCTGATCCACCGGGTTGGCCGCCCCCGGCCCCATCGGGCGGGCAATGTCAGCATCTTGTTCATGGCGCTTCGGAACCTTCGCCCCTATTGGCCGACAGCCCCGTGGAATCGGGCGCCACCGCAGGCACTTCACCCAGGAGTTGCATGGATTGACCCGCGCAGCCGATAAGCATGCGGCGGCTTTGCCACTGCACTTCATGCACGCTATGGCTTGGCGTCAAGCGCGCGCTGGACACGAGCGCCAGACCGTTATCAGAACGTCTGGCCCACAGATCGCTCCAGCGCGTCATCGTGGCCTTGGGAGCCTGCCCGACCGGCCTGCGCATGCGGATCTTTCGCCACACCACCGCGGCCAGCAAAGCCAGTACCACCAAAATGCCCATCCAGGCCGCTTCCAGACCAGGCGTGGATGCGGCTGCCTCGGGTTCACGCCGCAGCGGAATGGTTGCCGGCAAAGTCATGGTGCAGCAGCAGGGGTCGCCAAGGACAGCGGCAAAGGCAGTTCGGTGAGCCGGACGGCGAAACGATCCCCGACCGCCACCAGTTGCCCACGGGCGACCACCTGGCCTTCCAACAGGAGATCGACCGGCTGGTCCACGCTCCGATCAAGAAGAATCACCTGCTGTGCCTGCGCACCCAGCAGTTCACCCACCGTCACTGTCGCCGCACCGACGCACACCTGCAACGTCGTCTTGACCTGATGCAAGGGATGAAGGGTTGGCACGAGCGGCGACGATGCCATGTCCGGATCGGCAGGGTGATCGAACTCTGCCAGTTCAAGGCGATGGGCGTGCTGGGGCGTATCGGTCGAGTTGGTAGTCATGGAATATCTGAAAACAGGGTTCATGCCGACGGATGGAGCTCTACGGCCATCTTTCCCTGGCGTTGACCCAGCCAGGCAGCGCAAAGAGGCGTGGGAGGAATGTTGTTCGAATCGGAGGTGGCCTGTAGTGACCCCAAAAGCACCACCGCAGGCGCATCGAGCCGGTGATCCAAAGCGATCACGTCGCCCAACGCCACCGTCTGCAATTGCCCGAGACTCAAAGTCACCGAGGTCAATTCGACTCGCACATGGAGGGCTTTGGGACGCAAGGCATCCACCAAGGAAATCAAGGCGCGCGCAGGGGCTTCAGGCAACGGGCATGCACGCGTTTTTTCCTGAAACCCATGGCCCGTCAAAATGCGCTCTACGGCGCTTGCGCCCAAGCAGAGCGCCCATCGGCCCTCCCCCCAAGGAAAGGTGATGGTCAGGTCGCCCGACCAAGGCGCCATTTCGCCTGGAAGGCTGGGCAACTCTGCATCTGGAATGCCCTCCGCTCCCCGCGCCAGAACCTGCGAAATGCTGCGGGACCAGGCCTCCCAGGCCTGCGCACCCAGTTGGCGAGCCATGGGCGCGCTAGGATGATCAGTCGCGCTGAAATCACACGCTGCAGGCGATTCTCCAAACATGAGCGCGCCCAGCAACTGCCGGGCCTTCGCATCGCTGAAGATTGGGCGCGCGGAAGTTTCCAGAACGCGAACCTCCGCATCACCCGCGGCAATCCCGGTGGACACCCCCCAGTCTTGGCGCCAGCGGTCATACACGTTCTGAAAGATGCTCCGCATGCCATCGAGGGCAGCAACGCTCCAGCTGCGAAGTTCGCGGCTTCTGCGGCGCGAGTCCTCGAGGGACAGCAGCCCAGCGGACTCACGAACCGGGGCCGCGGTAGTGCTGTGACGGTCGGGGGATGAAGACACGGCTTATCGGCTCTTCATTGAAAACAGCTCTTGCAGCATCTCATTGGCGGTGGAGATCACCTGGGAGCTGGCCTGGTATCCACGCTGCATGATCACCAGATCGCTGAACTCTTGTGACAGGTCCACATTGGAGATTTCGATGTACCCGGATCGCACTGACCCGAATGCACCACCAGCTACGCCGGTGTGCCAAGCGTTGCCATCCAGGGCTTCGAACTGGTTGTCGCCCAATGATCCGACGGCATCTGCCGAATCGAAGCGCCCGAGCGACAGGCGTGAACCCTTCACGGTCTGTCCATTCGCATATGTCAAAACCAGCGTTCCGCTCGCGTCGAAGGCGGCGGCGCTCAGCTCCGCAGGGGCGTATCCGTCCTGCGATGCGAAGGCCAGGGTGGATAGCGTGCCAGATGCGAAGGAGGTCACATCCGTGCCGAAATCCAGGGTCAAAGGCAGAGCCGCCTGCCCGGTCGGTGTGTAGGTAAAGGCCAGCTTTGCCGTGGCCGCTGTCGGTTTTCCGTCCTGGAAAATCAATTGCTTCGTCCCGACGACGGTGGTGCCATCCATCAGGTCCACTTGCCAGCTTCCAGGCGTGGTGGTGCCTGTGTTGGTGAGCTTGACCGTGAGCAGATGCTCTCCCCCTGCCGCGTCGATGACACGCACCCCATTGATGGTCTGGTCGGTTCCGGTGCTGGAGAGATTGCCGGTGAACTTGGCGACTGCGGTTGCTTTGCCCGGGCTCGTCTTGAGATTGGCAATGCTGATTTCAGTGAGAGCGCCGTTGGCCCCCACGCCCATGACCTTGGCTCCGGTGCTCTGATCCACCAGAATGCCGTCGCTGTTGAACTGGAACTGCCCCGCGCGGGTATAGGTGATACGGCCATCTTCACCCTTGAGCGTAAAAAGCCCTTGGCCATCGATGGCCAGATCCAGGCCATTGCCCGTCTGGCGCAGCTCCCCCGCCTTGAACGACAACGTTGTTCCCGCCGTGCTCACCCCATAGCCCAGTTGTCCGAACTGTCGGCCCGAGTAGCTGCCATTGGAATAAAAAGCGTCCGAAAACCGGAGCGACGTACTTTTGAAGCCAGGCGTATTGAGATTGGTGGTGTTGTTGGCGATCACGCGCAAGCCACGGGAAAAGCTCGACAAGCCCGTCATGCCAACGTAGATGGATTCGATCATGTTGATTCCTGTTTGAGGATTTGAGCGCGTCAGCGCACCGCGGTGACTTGGCTCAGGGAAATGTTCTGCAACGTCGCACCTGCGGTCGTGCGCAGGGTGATGAGGGGCGAATCGCCGGCCAGCGACAGCGAAACGACCGTGCCCGTCAGCGTGCCTCCGGTAGAGTTGATGTCCACCGTGCGGCCTATCAACCCGACCGACTGCAGCGCCGCCTGATTGCTGATCAAGGTCGAGATCTTGTCGTTGAGCTGCTGGGTTTGCTCCAGGCTCGTGAACTGCGCCATCTGGGCCATGAACTGCTGGTTGTCCATCGGCTTCATGGGATCTTGATAGGTCAGCTGAGTCAGCAGGATTTTCATGAAATCCTCCTGATTCAGGCCATTGGCGCGCAGGTTGGTGGCGGTGCTGCTGATGCCACTGATGCTCATGAATTCTCCTTGGGGGGCGGAAAAGAAAATAGACCGGGAGTGCAATGGCCCACGGTGCGTTGTTCCAGAAAGCTTGCAAAATCGCTGAACAGCGAGGCACCGGAAGATGCCGTGGCCGCGTCGTAGACCACGCTTCCATTGCAGACCACGCGACTCAGTCTGTGTCCCTGGTTTCGAAGGGTGCGCTGCAACGTGTTGACGACGACTGCCGCCTGGGCAGTCACCTGCTGAGCCGTTCCATCCATGCCGATCCAGAGGTTCAAGCCGTCCGGCGTCCAATTGGCATGCAAGCGTGTCGCAGCTTGCTGCGCCGTGCTCCCTCCAACCAATCGGCTGACGGGTGAGGTACCGGGCTGTACGGGTTGCCTGGACGCATCGCCGGCACGAGGTAAATCGCTCAGAGCGCTTTTCGCGTTCAACTCCACGCTGAAAAGGGAAGATTCACCGGCAACGCCTCCTTGGTCGACCCAACCCGAGGGAGCCCGCAAAACGACCGCGACCGGAGTCGAAAGCGATGCAACACCGCTGGTGCCCATCGACGGATTGACAACCTTCGGATCCGCATTGACTGGCAACGATGGAACGATCTGAGATATCCGAGCACTTTCCGCACCGGCCATGATCTCGCTCAGGCTCTGTGACCCCGCGACAACCACGCCCTGCGCAGCTGCATGGTTGCCTGCACCCGGCGATTGCGCAGGTTGTTGTGCGGCAGTCCTCGTCGCGAATTGATTCCGTGACGCAGGTCCGGCGAGTTCAGCGGCGGTATCTTCGTGCTCCACGACCGCAGGGCTCTGCGGTGTGCCACCTTGGCTCCCTTGGATTGCCTGAGGCGCCATCGCATCATGGGTGGCGGCCACGTCCAAGGGTGCCTCAGACACAGGACGTGGGAAGCCCTCACGGACAGTCGCCGCCGAAGACATGGGGAAATAACCGCTGCGGGATGCCAAAGCCGTCTGCCCCGCCATGGACAAAGGCTCTGGTGGACGAAGCGCAGCACTGCGCTGGGACTGCCCCGCTTCGGCCCCGTTTACCAAAGGGCTGGCGACGAAAGGCTGGAACCAGTTGGATAACTGGGCCCGTTCCATTTCATGAAGCCAGGCCTGCCGAGCCCGCTTTCTGTCCGCAGGAGCATCTTCGCCTGCCTGGCCAGGTTGCGTGGACCGGCGTTGCAGGTCGAGGTCCATCAAGGCCTCACGGTTGGCAGGTTGCAGCACCGTCATGGCAAATTCTCGAAAGATTCCGCGCCGCGAGCGGTGCGGTAGTACAGGCGGCCAATCCAGCTGCGGTCAGCTTCCGCGGCGGCGGCACGGGCGGCATCGTTGACATACTCCTGAATGGCATCGGCACGGTGTTCTTTCAGCCCGTCGATCTTGCGCTGTTGAGCGACGCAATCGGCCTGCAAAAGCGCCTTCTGCTCGCACAAGGCCTCTATCTCCCGGTCCTTTTCCTGAATATGTCCACGCAACTGGGCCAGATACCCCAACCCGCGCTGGTGCATGTGCGGATCCGGACGGGGTTGCCAATTCAACTGCAAGTGAGCCACCTGGCTCTGAAAATCCAGATCGAGCGCCGCGCGCTGTTCACGTGACTCTGCCAGAGATTGTCGAAGCCGTGCCAAACGGTTTTCCAGCCGCTCCATTTGCCATTCCTGCTTGCGCATGTACGGCGCCAACGCATAGGTGAAGCCGCGCAAGTCTGCGTTCACGCTTTGAGCTGCGTTTTCCTTCATCGAGCCGCTTTCACAGGACTTTCCATCCCGTTTGCACCAATCGCGAAACTCAGTTTCGCTGGGGGTAAGGATGCGTTGGGTACGGGTGCAAACACAGGGAGTACTGCCCGGTCAGGCCACAAGATAGCGCGCAACTTGCGCATGCCAGTGGATCGCGCAATGCCACCCTCTCGCTGCCGCAACCATTCCTTCAATGCCGGAGCCAGCAGCAAGGCGCGATCCATTTCCGGGTTCGACCCTTTCTCATAAGCGCCGATATCCACCAATTGGCGATTGCGATCCAGCAAAGCCAGGTACCTGACGGCATCGGAAATCAATTCCTGCTCGTCCTTGCTCGTCAAATCGGGGAGCAGCCGGCTGGCGCTGCGCAACACATCGATGGCAGGGTATTGCCCCTCATGCGCCAGATGGCGAGACAGCACCACGTGACCGTCCAAAATGGAGCGCAAGCTATCCGCGATGGGCTCGTTCATGTCGTCGCCCTCGACGAGCACCGTCAGCAGCGCCGTGATGGAGCCCCCTGAGGGCGCTGTGCCGCAGCGCTCGCAAAGCTGGGGCAGTTCCGCAAAAACGGACGGGGTGTAGCCACGCGCGGTGGGGGGCTCCCCTGCAGCCAGGCCCACCTCGCGGCGCGCCATGGCCAGCCGGGTGATCGAGTCCATGGTGAGCAGCACCTGCTGGCCCGCGTCCCGGAAATACTCTGCAATGGTGACGGCAGCATGCGCTGCACGGATGCGCGCCAGCGCCGGCTGGTCGGAAGTGGCGACGACAACCACAGACCGCTTCAGGCCCTCTTCGCCCAACTGCTTGTCGATGAACTCCCGCACCTCGCGGCCCCGTTCGCCGATCAGGGCGATCACGTTCACATCGGCACTGACATGCCGCGCAATCATGCCCAGCAACGTGCTCTTGCCAACGCCACTGCCTGCGAAAATGCCCACACGCTGCCCCAAGCCCAGCGTCAGCAACCCGTCCAGGCAACGCACCCCCGTTTGAAGCACCTGGTGAATCTTGGGCCGCTGCATGGGGTTGATCGGGCTGGCATGCAATGGGCGCTGAAGCGGTGCATCGGGGTCTGCGCGTTGATCGAAGGCGTGTCCGAACCCATCGATCACACGCCCGAGCAGTTCAGGGCCGACACCGAAAGTCGACTGCCGTCCCAGTGCGATGACCTCCGCTCCTGCGGCCACGCCTTGCATGCTGCCATAAGGCATCAGAGTGATGACGTCGCCCCTTAACCCAACCACTTCCGCCAACACTCCATGAGACAGGCCGTCCCCAGAAGCAAGCCCGCCTTCAGCCGAAGGCCTGCGTGGCAGGATGCGGCACAGCTCGCCGACGGTGGCATCCGGCCCCTGCGCTTCGATCGCCAAACCCTGCATTTGTCGCACCCATCCGATCCGCCGGGACAACTCCGTTTGCTGCAGCGCAGCGCGATAGTCCTGCAGAAGGCCGGACGAACGGGGAGCGGACATGTTCATGCCTTCTCACCTTGGCGAGGCACGGAAACCAGCGATCGGCGGGCTTCACGGGTCTGCAAAAGGCTGGCTTTCAGTGCGTCCAGTTGCACTTCCAGCCTGGCATCCAACGCGCCCTCTGCTGCACGCAACAAAACGCCTCCGGTCGCGACTTTCGCATCTGCCACCCAGCGCAGGGAAGCACGCTCTGCACTGAACCCTGCGGCTGAGAGCAATTGCAGACTGTCTGCGTCCGTACGCAGCAGCTGCACGTCTTCGGGATGCAGATGAATGCTCAACGGGCTGCGCCCGTGCCATGACTTGAGGCTTCTGTCCAGCAATGCGCGCAGACCGTCTTGCGTTGCCGCTTGATCCCCCAGGATGCGGCACACCATCTCGAAAGCCAGGACAAGCATGTCTTCTTCTGCGTTGCGCAGGCATCTTTCGCGCTCTGCGGGCAACTCCGCCAGGATCTTTTCCAGCAGTTTGCTTTGCTGGTGCAGCTTGTCGTTCAATTGCCGGCTATGGTCCTGGGCTGCTTTCTGGGCGTCTGCAGCCGCTCGGCTCACCTGCTCTTGGGCCATGGTCGTAGCCAGCTTCTCCATCTGCAGCCGGGCCTCCCGTTGCGCTTGCGCGATGCCTTCCTGGCGGCCTTTGTCGTAAGCAGCGCGGCGTTCCTGTTCCAGGAGATGTTCATGCCTTTTGGCCAGCTCAGCAGCCAGTGCCAACTCCCGAGCTGCCGCAACACTTGCTGCATCCAATACAGCCGGCTCCGATGGATGCGAGATCGCCTTCGCAGAGCCCTCTGCCAAAGACACGGCATCCGCTGCGCCGGCGGGTCGCTGCCGGAGCACCGGACTTTTTTCTGCTGCTTTGTGCGCCGGCCGGCCCAGGCTCAAAGTCTGCGCATGCAAGGGCGCATCGCGCAAGATCAAGGTGGCCGGCTTCATCGAACCGTCCTCGCCAACGCGCCAGTCCACCGGAACATCCGCGATTTCCAGCCTTGGCCTGATACAAGCGCCTTCTCTGGCAGCGAATCTTGCACAGCGATCCGCGCCGACTCGCAACAGGTGCGCATGCTCGCCATGAGCGCCAGAGCCAGTGCCGAATCCGATCGCACTGGGCAGTTTTCCATGTCCAGCATGTCTTCGACTCTGCGCCGCGGCAACGCTGGAAGGCGCTCCAGCAGCGTGCGCTGCCACGGCCAGGCTTGCAAGCGCAGCGCCATCGCTACCAAGCCGGGCGGCTCGCTGCGCCACGCCTTGGAAAGGGCGACCAGGTCTTTTTCGTCCAAGGCCATCAAGAAATCAAAATCCGACATCGCGGGAAGAGGATTCGAATGCTCCGCCACATGGAAGGCGGTGGCCTCTTCCCGCATTGTCGTGTGCGCTTCAGTCCCAGGCGCGCAGGCGTTCAAAGCCTCGTTCAAGACACTGGCGTCGGGCGAGATGCCCAGCCCATCCAACTCGGCCACCAAAGCCGTCAGTTCCTGCTGCTGCGGCAAGGGCAGGCGCGATAGCAACCAACTCCGGTCAGATGGAGCCATCGCGTGCAGCAGCAATGCGGAATGCCTGGCGCTGCGGCCGACGGGCGAACTGGTCAACTCTGAAAACATCATGGCTGATGCCGCGGCAGATCCGCGTCCAAAGGACCATTGGATGGGCCCGTCTGCATCCAGGCCTGCACGCGCCGCAGCGCGGCCTGCCGTTCGGCCTCGGTCAATGGCGATGCGGCTTGCGTGCGGCCAGCGGATTGGCGACGGCGCAGCGAATGAAAGGCCCACACGCCTACTACGAAGACGAACGCGAAGGCCAGCAAAGCCTTGGCATAGGCACCCAGTGCCATGCTCCGGCCATCAACCGCGTCACCCCTCGCCGGGTAACCCGCAGACTCTGGCCCCATGGCGGCTTGCGCACTGGAAGCATCGGCCGCTGCCTGGTCGATGGCGGGTGGAAGAAGGGCTTGCAGAGACTGCACGACCACCGTATCGCCACGGTCCATGTTCGCCCCCACCGCTGCCGCCAATACGCGGCGCAGTTTGTCTTCCTGCAAGGCGTCCAGTGGCTGCCGAACCACTGCGACGACCTGAATCCGTCGAACCGACCCGGCCTGGCTGACCACCTGCTCCACCCTGCGGCCCACTTGGTAATCCACCTCGCGCTGTGTACTGGCGCCCGCGGCGTTGGAAGATCGAACGGCATCCAGCGGGGCCAGATTCCCGTCTCGTATGGACTCCCGCTCCTTCACGATGACGCCTTTGCTGTCCGCCGTCCTCGACGGTGCAGGAATGACGTCTTCGGTAGTGATCCGAACCTGGTCCATGTTCAAGGTGACATCGACGGTCGCCAGGGCCTGACCTGGACCGAAAGCGCGATCCAGCACGGCGGCCGCTTTTCGCGCCAACTGGGTCTCGGTGTCCTTCTTCAGGTCGAGCCGGCTGCCGCCTCCACCGGATGAGGCGGGCTCACCCCCATCGTCCACTGATCGGCTCAAGGCAACACCTTGCTTGTCCACCACTGTCACGTCCTGCGCTGTCATTCCGGGCGTTGCCGCTGCAACCAATCGCTGGATACCGCTCACCTGCTCGGCACGCAAGGCTTGGCCTTCTCTCAGCGTGAGGGTGATCGCCGCCTTGGGGCGAGCGCTGGCTTGCTTGAACAGGCCCTGCTCCGGCAAGGCGAGATGGACCCTCACATCGCGTATTTCCGAAAGCGACAGGATGGTGCGCGTCAGCTCGCCCTGGAGCGCCCGCTGGTAGTTGATCTTCTGCGCGAACTCCGTCATGCCGAAGTCGGTGTTGTTGAACAGCTCGAAGCCCACCGCACCGTGCAGTGGCAAATCCTTGCCCATCAGCTTGATGCGTGTGGAGTGCACCTGTGCCTTGTCCACCAGGATGGAGGCATTGCTTTCGTCGAACCGATAAGGAATCTTGAGCTTCTCCAGCTCGGCGGTCATGGCCGTCGCATCCTGTGGCTTGAGGTCGGCGAACAGCACTTGATAGTCTGCTCGCAGCAACCACCAAGCGAGTGCAGCGGTCATCAGGACGATGCCCAAAAGGCCAGCGATCAGGCTGGCGCGTGCGGAGCGGCTCAGGCCCTCCCAGAATGCGATCATGGTCGTACGCTCTCGGTGCGGAGTTTCAGTCTTGGCTTATCGGTCATGGCTAGAGTTGCATCTTCATGACGTCCTGGTAGGACTCCAGAAGCCGGTTGCGCACCTGCATCATCAATTGGAAGGACAGTTTGCTTTCCTCCAGCCGAATCATGATCTGGTGCAAGTTCTGGACATTGCCGACAGCGAGCTGCTGCAGATCGGTCTGGCTGCCCAGCAACTGCTGGTTGACCTGCTGCAGCCCCTGCGTGACAAGATCGGAAAATCCCGGCGACGGCGGCGACTGCAGCGCTCCGACAGCCATGCCCGGCTCTGGCGGCAGTGGCAGCGGTGCAGACAGGCTCGGCAGAGCGGACGAAGCCAAGGCCGTGATGGCTTCGGTGCTCATGCATTGCCTCCGATTTCCAGCGCCTTGAGCGCCATGTTCCGGGAAGTGTTCATCGCCGCGACGTTGGCTTCGTAGGAGCGCATCGCCCCCATCAGCGTCACCATCTCTGCAGCGGGGTCCACGCCCGCATAAGCCACAAATCCACGCGCATTGGCCATCGGATGCCCAGGCTCATACACCATGCGAGGGCTTTGCAGCGTGGGCTCCACAGCGACCGAGGGGCCCGCCAGGCCTTGTGTCACCGCATCGCTGAAAGCGGTACGGCCGACCACCCGGAGGGGCTGATAGGTTTTTCCGTCGGGGCCCGCCACCGTGTTGGCGTTGGCCAGATTGAGGGATGCCACTTCGACGCGCGTGCGTTCGAGGGTCATGCCGCTGGCACTGATGGCAAAGGCTTTGGAGTAGTCCATGGAATTGCGCCTAGAAAAAGTCAGCGTTTGCCGTCGGAGACGGCGGTGGAAAGAATGGCCATGTGGCGCGACAGTCCTTTGAGCAAGGCTTGGTAATGCACCGCGTTCTGCGCCATCTGCGCCACTTCGGAATCCAGTTGGACCCGAGCCGGCAGTCCATTGCCTGCAGATACCGGCTCCAGCCTGAAACCGGCTTCTGCCATCGCGGCAAGCTGGCTTGCATCGATCCGTCGGCCTTCGTCCAGTTGGCGGCGGGCCTCTTGCATCTGGCTGGAAAAGCCCAGCCGCTGCGGCACGAAACCTTCCGTTCCGGCATTGGCAATGTTGTTGGCGATGGCCTGGTGGCGCAACGTTGCCGCATCGAGCGCCAGCGACAGGCTGGCTTGGGTGATGGCTTCGATTCCTTCGGTCATGGGGTCGTTCCGCTGTGCTTACTGGATGATGAGTTCGGCGTGCAACGCACCTGCCGTCTTCACCGCGCGAAGGATGGAGATGATGTCCCGCGTGTTCGTCTTGAGCCTGGCAAGCGACTGCACCAGATCAGACACCGTGGTGCTGCCGGTGACAAAGCCGGGGCCGTTTTGCTCGTCCACATCGATGCGCGTGTTGGTGACCAGCGCCGTGCGAACACCATCGCCCGCCTGTCCGATGAAAGAGGGCTGAGAAGCGACCGTCTCGTTGCGAATGGAGACCTTGATATCGCCGTGCGAGATCGCCACCTGGGAGATGCGAACATCCCCCCCCGACACCACCGTGCCGGTGCGTTCGTTGATCACCACCTTGGCCCGGCGGTCCGGCTCGACCATGACCGACTCCAGCCCGGCGACGAAAGCGACCAGCTGGCGGCGCTGGCTTTCGGGCACCATCAGTTCGATCCCTGATGCGTCCCGCGCTTGCGCCAGGCCGGCTCCCAACTTGCGGTTGATCGCCTCCGCCACCCGGTTGGCAGTGGTGTAGTCGGGCTCATTGAGGATGAAAGTCATCCGGGAGCTTTCTGAAACCAGCTGCGCCGTCACACCCACTTCCACGGTGGCGCCATTGGGTACGGAACCCACCGTGGGATGGTTTTTCTGCACCACATTGCCATTGGCGTCGTAACGGTATCCCCCCACCGACAAAGGACCTTGCGCCAAGGCATAGACCCGCCCGTTGGCCCCTTTCAAAGGGGTAAGCATCAAGCTGCCTCCGACCAGGCTGCGTGCATCGCCGACAGAGGTCACGGTGATATCCAGCGCGTCGCCCTCCCGCGAGAAGGGAGACAGCACAGCGCTGACCATGACCACCGCCACGTTGCGGCTCTGGATTTGTTCGGGCCCGACATTCAGATTGAACTGGGACATGGCATTGGAGAGAGCCTGCCGCATGCTCCGGTTCGTGGACGAATCGCCAGTGCCTGCCAGACCGGTCACGATGCCCGTGCCGACCAGCGCGTTTTCACGCCAACCCTGCAGCTTTCCAAGGTCCTTGACGCGTACAGACTCCGCATGAGCTTGGGCAGACATCCCCAGCGCCAGCGACAACGCAGCGCCCGCCAACAGGCCAAAGAGGGTTCGAATGGTTCGCCTCATGGTCACAATCCCATCCCATCCAGCAGCGCCCGCCACCAGGGACGCCGATTGCGCTCCGCAATGTCGCCCTCACCCACATAGCTGATCCTGGCATCGGCCAGGCGCGTCGACAAAACGACATTGCCATCCGAGATATCCAGTGGCCGCACACGGCCTTCCAGGGTGACTTTTTGCGGCTCATCGTTGACGGTCAACAGTTGCTCGCCAGAGACCTTCAATTCACCGTTGGGTAGCACTTCTCGAACGGACACTGTGAGCGTGGCCAGTACCCGATTGGTCCGTTGGGTCTTGCCCCCGCCATCGAAGTCGCCGGTGACCGCGATACCTGTCTGGGCCACGCTACCGCTGCGATGCCCAAGCTCCGCAGACAGCCCGTTCTTGCGCCGTGTACCCGTATCCGCGCTCGTCGTCGCGCTGGAGTTTTCGAACACCTGCACCGTCAGCACGTCGCCCACGCGAAACGCCTTGTTATCGGCCGTCAAAGGCCTGAAACTCTGTTCCTGATAGAGGCTTTCCGCACAAGCAGGAGCCGCATGGATGTACAGCGCCATGCTCGACAAAACAAAAAGGCCTTTGCCCGCAGCCATGACGAAAGATTGCTTCATGGCTGCAGCTCCAAATGCCCTGGGGCCGTTACACGGGCCAGCAGCACGCCGGTGGCGTTGAGGGGCCTTGCACGCACGACCTGGCCGACCTGTCCGTCCTGCAGCACTTCCACCCGGCTCTCCAGGGACACCAAACCGCTTCGCGAAACCAGACTGACCCATTCGCCGCGCGACACTGCCGGTACGGGCTGCAAATGCGCTGCAGTGACAACATCACCACTGTGGAGGTTGCGGCGAACCCGTTGCGCAGCCACAGCATCCCCTGCGCCAAGGGTTGCAGGCTGTCCCAATGCACTGGGACCCACATCCCCCAGCCGGGCCGCATCGACCTCGCGCATCACCAAGTTGTCTGCCTGAACCGAGGTGCCCACGGCCATGTCGTTCGCGGCCACTGGCGCCAAGGTGAACAAGCTCACTTCGAATCGGACCGGAATGGTCTTGACGTGCTGTCCCTGCACCAGCACATCGACCCAGACCAGCATGCGTTTGCCCACCGGCACGTTGCCCAGCGGACGCACGCGCAGACTGCTGCCTCCGAGCGGAATCAAGGTCGTCGACGGCACGGACACCGTCTGCATTTCGATCCGCGGCTCGATCCAACCCTTTTGCGCCACCACGGCCATCAGGTGATCCCGCAATGCAGACTGGGCTTTGTCAACCACCTCCTCTCCCGGCAACTCTCGCGCCGCCACGGTCAGGACCGTCGACGTGGAACCTTGCCACTGCACCTGGTCTTCGCGCAGGCCGGTACGGCTGCGAAGCCACAGAGCCAATCGGTCCGACTCCAGAACTGCGGTATCGCCAATGCGTGGGGCCTGGCCCAACGGCAGCGCCATGGCCCGGCGCAGCAATGCCAGGTCCGGACTGCTCAAAATGGCAATGTCCCCCAGTTGTACTTGCGCCTGTTGCACTTGGGCCTGCGGCCGCATTTCCACCCGCAGCAGTGCTTTGGGCACCGCAGTCCCGTTGATCGCCCATGCGGGAGTACCGAAAAGAGAACCCAGCCACAGCAAGACGGCACCCAGCGCTCCACCGAGAGGCTGCCGCCTGATCGCATTGAAAGGACTCATCGCCGCAGCCCGTTGACCAGCCCCAGAATCTCATCGGCCGCCTGAACGATCTTGACGTTGGCTTCATAGGTGCGCTGCGCCACCATCAGGTTGACCATTTCCTCGACCATCTTCACGTTGGAGCCCTCCAGATAGCCCTGGGCCAGGCTGCCCGCACCATCTTCTCCAGCCCGAACCGAAATCGCTTCCCCGGACGCACTGCTGCTTCGGTAGAGGTTGTCCCCTTCGGCCAGCAAGCCTTGCGGGCTGGCAAACCGGACCAGATCGATCTTGCCGATGTCCGTGGCAGAGGCCTGGTTGGCGGCGCGCGCCTGCACCCGTCCGTCGGGCTGTAGTACCAGTGCCTGGGTGTCCTCGGGCACGGTGATCCCGGGCTTGAGCGCATAGCCGGCCAACGTGGCCAATTGGCCTTCCTTGTTCACTTTCAGCGTGCCGCCGCGGGTGTAGGCACTGCTTCCATCGGGCATCAGCACCTCCAGAAAACCATCGCCCTGCACAGTGACATCCAGGGGGGAGTCCGTTTTCTTGAGATCCCCCATGTCGAACAGCTTGGACAGGCTGGCAATGCCCACACCCGCGCCCAGCCGCAACCCCTGCGAGATGAGACCGGCGTCACCATCCACCTGGCTGGACACTGCACGGGCCGCATCTTTGGCAACCAGGTCGGAAAAGCTGACCCGCGCTTTCTTGAAGCCGGCGGTGTTCACGTTCGCCAAATTATTGGCAATGGTGTCGACATTCAGCTGCTGTGCTTGCATGCCGGTGGCACCGATGTAGAGAGCGTCAAACATGGGAAGAAGTCAATTTCTAAAAAGGATGGCGGAGCCTTGTTCAAGCGCAGCGCATCCAATAAAACAAAGGATCAAGAAAGTTCACCGAGTTTCCGGATGGCCTGCCCCGTCATTTCGTCATAGCCCAATGCCACCTTTTGCATGGATTCGAAATGCCGCATGGTTTGCACCAGTTGAACCATCTCCTGCATGGAATTGACATTCGAGTTCTCCAGGAAGCCCTGCCGGATCTGAATGTCCGCGTCTTTGAGCACGCTGAACGCCCCATCCGCTGCCAGCAACCCATCACCCTTGTGTTGAAGGCGGGTGGGGTCTTCCGCCTGCACCACCTTGAGTTGTGCGATCGGCTGCGCGTTGGCGCCTGCTGACTTGGATTCGGACTCATACACGTTCCCGGCACCATCGATGAAAGGGCGCTCCCCATTCAGGTAGATTTCGCCACCCTTGCCCATGACGGGAAAGCCTTGCGCGGTCACCAGGCGCCCCCGCCCATCCAACCGAAAATTGCCCTGACGGGTATAGGCTGGGCCAACGTCCGTCGTCACTTCAAAGAAACCGGGGCCAGCCAGAGCCACATCCAACCCCTGGCCCGTGGACTTCAGGCTGCCCGGGCGCGTATCGGTCTGAATGAGCAGCGCAGGCGCAGGCACCGTTGCGGATGCCATGCCCGCCGCGGAAGGGGCCGTGGGCACATTGCCCACCATGGCGGCGAACGTGGAGCCAACCATGCCCAGCGGCCGGCTGGCCATCGCTTCGCGCTGATAACCCGGCGTCAGCGCGTTGGCCAGATTGCTGCCAATCCGGTCAAGGCGCTGCATGTCCTGGTGCATGGACTGCAAAGCGAGGGCGAGTACTTCTTGCATGGAAGGAAAGCGGGGTGAAATAAAACAGGGGGATGCCAGGGAAAAGGGCCGGCTAAACGCTCACGACGGCATAGGACTTCAATTCGATGGTGTGCGGAATCTCTGCCATCGACAGGACCCTCAGGTGCGGCATCACGCGCTCCGAAAGTGCTCGTACATGCCGACGCAGTTCAGGTGCGCACAGCAGCACGGGCAACAGGTTGCTTTTCATCATGCGTTCCGCTTGCTGCATCAGCTTGACCATCAGTTGCTCGGCCATCTTGGGCTCGAGCACAAAAGGCGCGGCGGGTGAGCCCGTATCTTCAGAACGCGCGCTGTGCGCCATCTGCACGCTCTGCAAGAATTGGCTCTCGACGGCCGGATCCAGCGTGATCACGTGCAGTGCATTCGCCTCGCCAACGAGGCCCTGGCATATCGCGTGCCCCAGCCGAAGGCGCACCAGCTCGGTCAGGTAGTTGGCATCCTTGGACTGCCGGCCCGCATCGGCCAAGGTTTCGAGGATCGCCTCGATGTGGCGGATGGACACCTTCTCACGCAGCAGGTTTTGAAGCACCTTCTGCACATCGCTCACGGACAGCACGGTGGGTATCAGCTCCTCGACCAAGCTGGATTGCTGCTGCCGCACACGGGCCAGTAGCCGATCCGTTTCCGCCCGCGTCAGCAGCGTGGCGGATTCGCGCCGCAAGACTTCGGTCAGATGAGTCATGAAGACGGTCGGTGCATCCACCAGCGTGAACTTCGCCGCAACGGCTGCTTCACGCAAGCTCTGCTCGATCCACAAGGCCGGCAATCCGTAAGTGGGGTCGCGCGTCGGCTCGCCCGGCAGTCCGTCCGTCTTGCCTGCAGGGTGGATGGCCAGCAGGCGGTCGGCCCGGGCCTCCCCCCGGCCACAGATGACGCCGTCCAGATGGATCTCATAGCGGTCGGCACCGAGCCGAACCGCATCCTTGAAACGGACGCGAGGCAGCACGAGACCCAACTCCTGGGCATGCTGCTTGCGAAAGGTGGCAATGCGCTCCATGAACACGCTGCCAGGCTGGTTGACGAGCGCGACCCATTGGCTGCCCACATGCACCTCGATCGGCTCCACCTGCAACGCTGCATAGGGATCCTCATCGTCGCGCGCCGAGCCCTCTTCCGCCTTCGCCACTTCGGCGCCGCCAGCACCCGCCGGTGGGCCCCCTTCGCCACTGGCTGCGCTTCGATACACCACCCACGCAATGGCGCCCACGATGGCCATCAGGATTGCGGTCGGCAGGACCGGAATTCCCGGAAAGAAAAGCAGGCCCGTCAGCGCGGCGCCCACCAGCAAAAGGGTCTTGGGAAACGACGTGATCTGGCGCAGCACTTCCTGGCTGAGATTGCCGTCCGAAGCAGAACGGGTAACGATGATGCCGGTGCCCACGGCGATGATCAGCGCGGGAACCTGGGTCACGATGCCATCGCCGATGGTCAGGAGCGAGTAAGTCTTCAGCGCCTGGTCCCAGGGCAACTTGTGCTGCATCACACCGATCACCAGTCCACCCACAATGTTGATCAGCAGGATGATGATGCCGGCGATCGCATCGCCCTTCACGAACTTGCTGGCGCCGTCCATGGCGCCGTAGAAAGCCGCTTCCTTTTCGATGTTCTTGCGGCGGCGCTGGGCTTCTGCCTGATCGATGAAACCCATGTTCAGGTCCGCGTCGATGCTCATCTGCTGCCCGGGCATGCTGTCCAGCGTAAAACGCGCAGCCACCTCCGAGATTCGCTGTGCGCCATTGGTCACCACCACGTACTGCACAACGATGAGGATCAGGAAGACGATCAAACCGATCACGTAGTTGCCGCCCACCACATAGGCACCGATGGCGCCGATCACCCGCCCGGCGTCACCGTCCGACAGGATCAGGCGCGTGGCTGCCACATTGAGCGACAGGCGAAACAAGGTGGCGATCAGCAGCAGCGACGGAAAGGTGGAAAACTCCACCGGCCTCGCCATGTAGAACGTCAGCAGCAAGATGAGAAACGCGAAGCTGAAATTAGTGAGGATCAGAAAATCCAGCAGCGGACTGGGAATGGGCGCAAACAGCACCACCAGAACCCCCAGCACCAAAAGCACCATGGCGATATCGCTGTGCCTGCCGAAGAAACGCTGAAGTGCCTTCATGCCATCGCCCCCGTGCGCACACCCTGGCGCTGGCGTTCCCGCATGGCAAAAACCCAGACGATGATGCGAGCGACCTCGGCGAACATCTGAGGCGGCACATGGTGCTCGACATCGAGCTCCTTGAAGAGCTTGCGTGCAAGAGAAGGGCTTTGAACGATGGGGATGTGGTGCCGAGCAGCGATCTGCCGCATCACCGCTGCCACGTGGCCAGCCCCCTTGGCCACCACCTGCGGCGAGTCCATCTGGCCATGGACGTAGCGCAACGCAACCGCGACATGGGTAGGGTTGGTCAGCAGCACATCGGCGTTCTTGGTCTGGCGCAGCGCCTGGCTGCGCTTGCGCGCCTCTCGACGCAACTCTCGCATGCGGGCACGCACACGCGGGTCACCGTCGCGCTGCTTGTGCTCATCTTTGAGCTCACGCTTGCTCATGCGCATCTTCTTGGCGAACTCGCGCTTGGTGAACATGAGGTCGACCAGCGCAATGGCACCCAGCAGCATGGCCATCTTGAGCCCCAGGCTCCCCATGTCAGCCAGCAGCGTATGCACGTATCCGAGGGGCGAAAGTCCCGAGAGGTTGTAAAACTGCGGCGCAAGATCGACCAGCGCGTAGTACGCAGTGCTGCTCAGCAAGACCAGCTTGATGCAGGCGCGAGCGGTGTCGAACAGGGCACGCAGGGAGAAAATCTTCTTGAACCCATTCACCGGGTTCAATCGATTGAAATCGGCGGTCACCGGATCCAACGAAAGAATCAGGCCCGTCTGCAAGACATTCCCCGCCACCGCAGCCAGCATGACGCAAACAAGAAAAGGGGCAATCCAGACGAGCGTTGCCTTGACCATCGCAGCAACCACAGGCCAGAGGCTGCCACCACCCGGGTCGATGTTTTCGATCTGCAGCAGCAACATCTGATCGAAGCGAAACTGGTCTCGCACCGACTCCCAGCCCTGCCAGGTGAGGTACACCACCGCGACCACGAACACCACCGCCGAGACCACGTCCGCACTCTTGGAAACTTGGCCTTTTTCCTTCGCTTTTTGCAGCTTGTACGGCGTGGCCGCTTCGTTGCGATCGAGATCTTGCTCCGACATCAGCGCACGCCCTCCGCACGCAAAGGCGCTGCCGGTTTTCCATCGAAGCGTGCAGCCGGCGAAGCTGTCAGGAAGACGCCTTCCCACATGCCATAGATGCTGGCGTAGACACGGTTCATCGCGCCTCCCATTCCGGCAAACCAGAGCGACAGCACCGCCAGACCCACCACAATCTTGGTGGGAATGCCCAGCACCAGCATATTGATCTGGGGCAGATTGCGGGACACCACCCCCAGAGCCAGTTCCACCAGCAAGATGCAAAACACCACCGGAGCTGCCAGCGCAAAACCCAGCATGAAAAGGGCGCTGACATGCTTGAACACCGGGCCGGCGGCACTCGCCAGAGACCAAGGGGCTCCCAACGGGAAAACCTCCAGGCTATAGGCCAGCGCTCGCAGCAGCGCGTGGTGCCCATCCACCAGAAAGAACACCACCACCGCCGCATAGTTGAAGGCGGACACCAGCAGCGGAGAAGCCCTGTTGCTCACCGGATCGAAAACCTGTGCAATGCCGAAGCCGATCTGCACGTCCAGCAGGTTGCCGGCCACGGAGAACGCGGCAAAGGCCACCAGCACACCCAGCGCCAGGGTGGCGCCCAGAGCCATCTCGATGAACGCGGCTTGCAAGATTCCGCCAGCATCCGTGCGCACCCCCGCGCCATCCATGGGAAGGGCCAGAGACAGCACGGCAGCCAGCGACAGCACCACCAGCGCCCGCACCCGATTGGGAATGGGCATCGCGTAGAGCACAGGCGTCATGGCAAGCACTACAGCAATGCGCAACGACAGCAAAAAGAAAGGGAGCAGTACAGCCGCAGCCTGCGCGTCGCCTGCCAGAAACGACGACAACGTCCATTGGGAAGATTGGGCGGCCATTTCCGGGCACACTCAGAACATGGCGGGAATATTCGTCCAGAGCTGGGACGCGAATTGCCCCAGCTTCTTCAACATCCAGGGGCCGAACAGCACGATGGCCACACCGGCAGTGAACAGTTTCGGCACGAAGGTCAGCGACATTTCCTGCACTTGCGTGACCACTTGCAAAACGCTGATCAGCAAGCCCACCAGCATGGTCAAGCCCAGAACAGGCAAGCAAATGAGCAATCCCGTCCAAAACAGGTCGGACAGCATCCGGAGAGCAAGGTCGGCATTCATAGAAACCAGTTCATTGGAGCGTTGAGACGCTCCGCGCATCGACCAGCCGACGCATTTACAAATTCACACTCATCAAACTACAATTTTACAATTGTAGGGAGGGCGTTTGGAATTACACGCACTTGCGGCGAAATATTACATTTCGATGTGGTAAAGAGAGCCACAGTTTTTGGCGCAATGCCCGTCACTCCATGCCATTTGGGAGCGGTCGGCCGGTCTCGCGCTGAGACCGACGATTCAAGCCAGACTGCAGGCAACAAAAAAGCGCCCCGAAGGGCGCTCGTTTGTTGGCTTACTGGCGGAGAGGGTGGGATTCGAACCCACGGTAGTGTTGCCACTACGCCTGATTTCGAGTCAGGTACATTCGACCACTCTGCCACCTCTCCTGTGTGTCGAAGCCGGGATTCTAGCAGGAAGTTTCAGCCTTCCGACCGACTCAATACTTTCCCATGTAGTCGCGTTTGCCCAGTTCCACTCCGTTGTGCCGTGCAATCGCATACGTGGCGTTCACGTGGAAGAAGAACTGCGGCAGGCCGTAATGCAGCAGGTAGTGCTCACCGGCAAACTGCTTTTCGCGCGGCGTGCCGGGCTGCAGCGTGATCTGGCGGGCAGCGGCCTCGTCGAAAGCCTCGGTGGGCAGGCCTTCGATGAACGCCAGCACGGCGTCGATCCGGGTGCGCAGGTCAGCAAAACCCGGCCGTTCTGCATCGGGCAGCGATGGCACGTCCACGCCGGCCAGCCTTGCGGCGATGCCCTTGGCGAAATCGCACGCGACCAGCACCTGCCGCGCCATCGGGAACATGTCGGGAAACAGCCGGGCCTGCAGCAAAGCGTCCGGGTCGATCTTGCGTGCGGTCGCGTGGGCTTCGGTCTTGGAGACTACATCCCCCAGCGAGCCAAGCATCTGCTTGAAAACGGGCACGCTGGCGCTGTACATGAAAGAGGTCATCGCGGGTCGATCCTTGAAAAGAGGGCCGGCAGAACGCCGGCGGATCGCAAGTACACCAGCAATGGGCTGCTGGTGCACGATCGGAGCGGGAAAACCCCTGAAAGACCCAGTCCGATGGTGTTTTAGACCAGGACGATCTGCGGCACGTTTTGCAAGTCGCGCAACGGCATGCGAGCCGGCTTCACCGCGCGCAGATGGGCCACCATCTCGACCACCACGTTGCGCTGGCTCTGGATGCATTCCCAGATCTGCTCATGGGCCAATCCGCGCAGGCGCTGCGCCACGGTCAGCTCGACGCGGTCGGTGATCCAGTCGCCGCGGTATCCGTAATCCGCGCGCCAGTAGTAGGGCTGGGAGAAATACCCGAAGGACCCGTGGAACAGCTGGCGCACGTGGGTCGGGTCCTCGAAGGCATCGTCGCTGGCGCCATGGGGCACGCGGATGACCATGCGCGCGTCGTGCCGGGCCACGCGGTGCAGTTCCTGCATCATGGGCAGCACCTTCGGGATGTGCTCCAGGACATGCGACAGCAGAAACTCCTCCACGCTCCCGTCCGCCAGCGGCAAGGGCGTGGCCGCACAGGCGTCCAGGTCCGCGACGATGTCCACGCCGGGCAACGCCTGGCTGTCCAGGTTCAGCCACCCTGCGAGGGTATTGCGACCGCAGCCGACGTTGAGCTTCATGGCCTTCTCACCCATCCATCGTGCAAAAAACCATCCTGCGCGGCCCGGGCCTGCGGCCTATGCGGCCAGGGAAGCGAGCCCGCCCAGGTAAGGGCGCAACGCTGGCGGAATCTCCACGCTGCCATCGGCCTGCTGGTAGTTCTCCAGCACGGCCACCAGGGTGCGACCCACGGCCAGGCCCGAGCCATTGAGCGTGTGCAGCAGCTCGTTCTTGCCTTGCGCGTTCTTGAAGCGGGCTTGCAGGCGGCGGGACTGGAACGCTTCGCAGTTGCTCACCGAGCTGATCTCGCGGTAGGTGTTCTGCGCAGGCAGCCAGACTTCCAGGTCGTAGGTCTTGGCGGCGCTGAAGCCCATGTCGCCCGTGCACAGGCTCATCACGCGGTAAGGCAGCCCCAGCTTCTGCAGCACGACTTCGGCGTGGACCGTCATGGCTTCCAGCGCCTCGTAGCTCTTGTCGGGGTGCACGATCTGCACCATCTCGACCTTGTCGAACTGGTGCTGGCGGATCATGCCGCGCGTGTCGCGGCCGTAGCTGCCGGCCTCGGAACGAAAGCACGGCGTGTGCGCCGTGAGCCGGATGGGCAGGTCCGACTCGGGCACGACCACGTCGCGCACGAAGTTGGTCAGCGGCACTTCGCTGGTGGGAATGAGGTACAGCGCCGCATGGTCGGGCACGGGCTCGCCGTCTTGGCCGCCCTTCTTGGCCGCGAAGAGGTCGCCCTCGAATTTCGGCAGCTGTCCGGTGCCGCGCAGCGAATCGGCATTGACGGCATAGGGCACATAGCACTCGGTGTAGCCGTGCTCCTGGGTCTGCACGTCGAGCATGAACTGCGACAGCGCACGGTGCAGCCGGGCGATGGGGCCCTTCATCACAGTGAAGCGCGAGCCCGACAGCTTGACGCCCATGTCGAAGTCCAGCCCCAGCGGCGTGCCCACGTCCACATGGTCCTTCGCCGCGAAGTCGAAGGCGCGCGGCGTGCCCCAGCGGCGCACCTCGACGTTGCCGGCTTCGTCCGCGCCCACGGGCACGCTCTCGTGCGGCAGGTTGGGCACGGCCAGCAGCAGTGCGTGCAGTTCGCCCTGCAACTGCTCCAGCCGGGCGGCCGAGGTTTCCAGTTCCGACTTGAGCGAGCCCACTTCGGCCATGACCGCATCGGCGCTCTCGCCCTTGGCCTTGAGCTGGCCGATCTGCTTGGACAGCGTGTTGCGGCGCGCCTGCAGTTCCTCGGTGCGGGTCTGCAAGGTCTTGCGCTCGGACTCCAGGGACTGAAAGGCCTCGACGTCCAGGAAGGCCTGGGGTTTTTTGCGGGTCTCCAGCCGGGCGATGGCGGAGTCGAGGTCTTTTCGAAGGAGGAGGATGTCTAGCATAGGCCGCGATTTTAGTAGGGCGTCTTACCGGGTTGGCGCGCCGGAGTTTCCGTTTTAGGATGGACCGCACTGCCCCAGGGAGGACTCCATGCACATCGAACCGTACCTTTTCTTCGACGGCAACTGCGAGCAAGCGCTGGATTTCTACGCCCAGTGCCTGGAAGGGCGCCTCACCGCCGTGCACCGCTACGAGGGCTCGCCGCTGGAAAAGCAGCTTCCCGCGCACTGGCGCAACAAGATCATGCATGCCACCCTGGAAGTGCCCGGCGGCCACCGGTTCATGGCCAGCGACCGCATGCCAGGCCAGCCGTTCGCAGGCCACGCGGGCTTCTCGATGTCGGTCAACTGCCCCGGCAGCGCCGAACGCGGCGAGCGCATCTTCCACAGCCTGGCCGTGGGCGGGCACGTGGGCATGCCCTTCACCGTCACGTTCTGGGGCGCGCACTTCGGCACGCTGGTGGACAAGTTCGGCGTGGGCTGGATGGTCAACTGCGACGGGGCGCAGCCGCCCGCCTGAAGGCCAAGGCGCGCCCCAGCACGGCGCCGCTCAGGCCAGCGTGGCGGGGTCGAAATTGGCCCCGCACAGGATCAGGCCGACCGTCTCGTCGGCGCGCGGGCGGTAGGCGCCGCTTTGCAGCGCGGCCAGGCCCAGCGCCGCCGCCGGCTCGACCGCCAGCTTCAGCTCCCGCCACATCCATTGCTGCGCGCTGCGGATGGCCTCGTCGGGCAGCAGCAGCGCGGCATGCACGTGGCGCTGCGACACCTCCCAGGCGATGTCGCCGATGCGGCGGGCGCCCAGCGAATCGGCGGCGACGCCACCCACCTCCACATCCACCGGACGGCCCGCCGCGCGGGCGCTGTGCAGCGTGGGCGCGCGCTCGGGCTCCAGCGCCACCACATGCGCGCGGCTGTCGCACCACGCGGCCACGCCGGCGATCAGCCCGCCGCCGCCCACGCTCACCAGCACGCTGTCGGGCAACCGGTCGCCCGCCTGGCTTTCCATCTCCAGCGCCAGCGTGCCGGCACCGGCCACGACTTCGGGCTGGTCGTACGCATGGTTGAGCAGCGCGCCGGTGGCCTGCTGGCGCGCCAGGCAGGCCTGCAGCGCTTCGGAATACGCGGCGCCGGTTACCACCACTTCGGCGCCCAGTGCCCGCAGACGGGCGCGCTTGGCCTCCGGCGAGATCTCGGGCACGAACACCTCGCAGCGCACGCCCAGCGCGCGCGCCGCGGCCGCCGTGGCAATGCCCGCGTTGCCGCCCGAGGCGATGATCACGCCGCTCTCGGGCACGGGATTGGCCAGCATGCGGTACAGCATGCCCCGGGCCTTGAAGCTGCCGCCCACCTGCAGATGCTCCAGCTTGAGCCACACCTGCGCGCAGTCCACGCCCAGCGCGCTGCCGCTCAACTGCAGCAGCGGGGTGGTACGAAGAAAGCCGGCCTGTGCGGCCAGGCGCTGGTGTGCAGTGGAGATGGCGGAGCGATCGATCATGAGGGGGCCTTTGGCGAATCGAAAAGAAAGACCGTGCCCGCACGGCCCCGCACGAAGAACGACGGGCAACGGGCTTGCGGCACACGAAACCGTCGAGTGTATGCAGCGCACCAGGCGCCCGCCACGCACTCGCCACATACCCGCCACGTGAAGCCATCGAAGCCCGCCGCCCTCCCCCGCCATGCCCCGGCTTTCCGCGGCCCCAGCATCTGCCGATACCATGGACCGCCGATCGCGGCGTGCACGGCGGTGTGCACGCCGGTGCAGCGGCATGGCAGGAGATGGCGATGTTCTATGTGTTCGGGCCTTCGGGCCAGATGTACCGCGGCGGGCCGGAGCAACTGGCGCAGGTGGCGCCCGTGCGGCGGGTGCAGCGGCCCCAGGCACTGCGCACCCGCTCCGCCGACCCCGAGGCGGATCCGTTCCCCCCGGTCCCCGCGCCGGCCCCCGACCCCGCCCCGGTGAACCTGCGCGCGCAGGAGGCCGTGAGCGCCTACGCGCAGACCGAGCAGGGTCCGCAGGTGCCCCGCCAGCCGCTGTCGCGCGTGCAGGACGTGATGACCGTGGGCGCCCTCACCGTGCCGCCCGACATCCGCGTGAACGACGCCTGGGCCACGCTGGCGGAGCACCGCATCGCCCAGGCGCCCGTGGTCGACGCCGCGGGCCACGTGGTCGGGCTGCTGCTGCGCGCCGACATGGCGCCGCTCGATCTGCTGCCCGAGCCCGGCAGCGTGAAGGCGGCCATCGACCTGGCGCGCCGGCCCGTCTCCGAGATCATGGTGAGCCCGGTGCCCACCGTGGCCGCCGACACCGAACTGCGCCGCGTGGCGGGCGTGCTGCTCGACACCGGCCTGCCCGGCCTGCCGGTGACCGACGAGGCCGGCACCATGACCGGCTTCATCTCGCGCACCGACATCCTTCGCGCCGTCGCGGCCGACCCGCCCCTGGACCTCTGGAGCTGAAGCGGCCCGCGGCGCAGCACCGCCACCGCGCATGAAAAAACCCGCGGGGCCTGGCAGCCGCGCGGGTTCTTGATGAATCGAGTCAGCCCGCAGCTGGCGCCACGGGCCGCGCCCCCGCTGGGCGAATCGCTCAGCGGATCACTCGGCTGAAATCGCCTCGGGCTCGGCGATCTCCACCGAGGGCAGCGGGCTCGCCAGCACCTTGTCGATGGTCTTGCCGTCCATGTCCACCACCTCGAACTGCCAGCCCTCCCACTGCACCGTGTCGGTCACGCGGGGCAGCTTGCCGGTCAGCAGCATCACCATGCCGCTAAGGGTGTGGTAGCGGCCGCGGTCTTCCTCGGGCACGGCGTCCAGGTTCAGGCGGTCCTTGAGTTCGGGCACGGGGATGTGGCCGTCCAGCAGCCAGCTGCCGTCCTCGCGCTGCACGGCCCAGGAGGTTTCGGGGTCGCGGGCGTGGAATTCGCCCGTGATGGCCTCGATCAAATCCTGCAGCGTGACGATGCCCTGCACTTCGCCGTATTCGTCGATCACGAACGCCATGTGCAGGTCGGACTGGCGGAAGTTGTCCAGCAGCTCCATGCCGGTGATCGTCTCGGGCACGTACAGCGCCGTCTGCAGCGGCTGCGTGGCCAGGTCGCGCGCCTGCTCGCGCAGCGAGCGCGACAGCCACTGGCGGGCGTTCAGCACGCCCAGCACGTTCTCCATGCCGCCCCGCACCACGGGAAAGCGCGCGTGGTCCGACTCTTCGATGCATTTGAGGTTCTCTTCGAACGAGTCCTCCACGTCCAGCACCGCCACATCGGCGCGCGGCACCATCAGCGAGCCGATCTGGCGGTCGTCTAGGCGGAACACGTTGCGCACCATCTGGTGCTCGTGCGACTCGATCACGCCGGCGCTCGTGCCTTCGGCCAGCACCGCGTGGATCTCGGCCTCGGTCACCGCGCTGGCGTTGTTCTCCTTCACGCCCAGCAGGCGCAGCAGGCCCTGCGTGGACATGGACAGCAGCTTCACGAACGGCTTGGTGGCGATGGCCAGCCAGTTGATCGGGCGGGCCACCAGGCGGGCGATGACTTCCGGATGGCTCTGGCCCAGGCGCTTGGGCACGAGTTCGCCCACGACGATGGAGAAGTAGGTGATGAGCATCACCACCAGGCCGGTGGCCAGGTAGCTGGCGTATTTGGCCTCCAGCCCCAGCGTGCGCAGCCATTCGCCCAGGGGCTGGGCCAGCGCGGCTTCGCCGACGATACCGTTCAGCACACCGATGGAGGTGATGCCGATCTGGATGGTGGAGAGGAATCGGGTCGGGTCTTCGCCCAGCTTGACGGCAGCGACCGCGCCGCTATCGCCCTCATCGATCAGCTTCTGGAGCCGGGTCTTGCGCGCCGTGACCAGCGCCAGTTCCGACATGGCAAACAGGCCATTGAGCAGGATGAGGGCGAACAGTATTGCTATTTCCATAGACAGGGAACGGATGGGTTCCCTCAGAGTGAATCAACCGCAAATTGTAAGAAGTCACACCCGCCGTGGGGTCATAAGGGCCGCCCGCGTAGGGACATTGGGGCGCCAGCGTGGTATTTGCGCCCTGTCCCTGCCGGAACAGGGCCCGTGGCAGGCGCCAGAGACCAAGCATCGAAATGGCCTCCAGCGCAATAAGCACTAGGGCATATAGCTATTAAATTAATAGCAAATTGGCAGCCCAACGATTTCAATGCCCTGCGGGGCCCGTCTCCGGCGTGCGCTCGGTGATCGCCAGCCCCGTGGCCGCATCGATGCGCAGGCCCTTGGGCAGCGGGAATTTCACCGTCTCCTCGATGCCGTCCATCTTGCGCACCGACACGGCGCCCAGCGCCTTGATGCGGTCGATCACCTGGCGCACCAGGATCTCGGGGGCCGAGGCGCCGGCCGTCAGCCCCACGCGGGCCACGCCCTCGAACCATTCGGCGCGCAGCTCCTCGGCGCTGTCCACCATGTAGGCCCGCGTGCCCAGGCGCGCCGCCAGCTCGCGCAGCCGGTTGCTGTTGGAGCTGGTGGGGCTGCCCACCACGATCACCAGGTCCACCTGCGGGCTCAGCACCTTGACCGCGTCCTGCCGGTTCTGCGTGGCGTAGCAGATGTCCTGCTGCTTGGGCTCGCGCACGCTCGGGAACCGCGCGCGCACCGCCGCGCTGATCTCGGCCGCGTCGTCCACCGACAGCGTGGTCTGCGTCACCACCGCCAGCTTGGCCGTCTGCCCGGGCTGCACGCGGGCCACGTCCTGCACGTCCTCCACCAAGTGGATGCCATGGTCCAGCTGGCCCATGGTTCCCTCCACCTCGGGGTGGCCCTTGTGGCCGATCATGATGAACTCGTAGCCCTCCTTGGCCAGCTTGGCGACCTCCACGTGCACCTTGGTCACCAGCGGGCAGGTCGCATCGAACACGCTGAAGCCGCGCTCGGCCGCCTCGGTCTGCACCGCCTTGCTCACGCCGTGGGCCGAGAACACCAGCGTGGAGCCCGGCGGCACATCGGCCAGGTCCTCGATGAAGATCGCGCCCTTGGCCTTGAGGTCGTTCACCACGTAGGTGTTGTGCACGATCTCGTGGCGCACGTAGATGGGCGCGCCGAACTTCTGCAGCGCGCGCTCGACGATCTCGATCGCGCGATCCACGCCCGCGCAAAAGCCGCGCGGCTCGGCCAGAACGATTTCCTGGGGTTTTTGCATGGCGTCAGAGCACCCCGATGAGCTGCACCTCGAAGGTGACCGGCTGCCCCGCCAGCGGGTGGTTGAAGTCGAAGCGCACCGCGCCGTCCTCGCGCACCGCCAGCACCACGCCCGCGTAGCTGCCCAGGCCGTCCGGCGTGGGGAACTGCACCACGTCGCCCACCGTGTAGCGCTCGTCGGGATCGCCCAGCTCGGCCAGCAGCTTGCGCGCCACCCACTGCTGCATGTCGGGGTTGCGGTCGCCGAAGGCCTCGCCCGCGGGCAGGGTGAACGTGGTGCGGGTGCCCTCGGGCAGGCCGATCAGGCACTGCTCCATGGCGGGGGACAACTCGCCCGCGCCCAGCGACAGGGTGGCCGGCTTGTCGCCGAAGGTGTTGATCACGTCGCCCGCCGGGCCGGCCAGACGGTAGTGCAGGGTCAGGAAGGAACCGGCCTGCACGGTGGGAGCGGCGGCGGGAGAGGCAACGAGGGAGGTGGGGGCGAGGGTGGTCATGAGAGTCCCGATAAACTGGCCGCCATTGTAGAAACCCGCCCATTCCCTGCCCCGCGCGCGGCCATGCCGCCGCCCTTACCGGACCTGCCGCACCATGCTCATGAAAACCATGCCTGCCGACGCCCGGCCCCGTGAACGGCTGCTGCAGCGAGGCCCTGCCGCGCTGTCGGATGCGGAACTGCTGGCGATCTTGCTGCGCACGGGCATCGCCGGCAAAGGGGTGATGGAGATGGCGTGCGAGCTGCTGGCACCCACCACCGTGGATTCGGCAACGGGCAAACCCACCGGAGGCTTCAGCGGCATCAGCGGGCTGCTGCACACCAGCGCCGATGACCTGCGGCGCATCAAGGGCCTCGGCCCTGCCAAACGGGCCGAACTGGTGGCCGTGTTGGAGCTGGCAAGGCGGGCGCTCGCGGAACAACTGAGCGAGCGTGAGGCGTTCGAGTCCCCCACGGCTGTGAAGCACTACTTGCAACTGCATCTGGCAAAAAAAGGCTACGAAGTTTTTGCCGTGATGTTCCTGGACGCCCAGAACCGCATGATCGCCCTGGACGAAATGTTCCGCGGCACGCTCACCCATGCCAGCGTGTACCCCCGCGAAGTCGTCACGCGCGCCCTGCACCACCACGCCGCCGCCGTGGTGCTGGCCCACAACCACCCCAGCGGCAGCGTGGAGCCCAGCCGCGCGGATGAAAACCTCACCAAGACCCTCACGAACGCCCTGGCGCTGGTGGACGTGCGCGTGCTCGACCACGTGATCGTGGCGCCCGGCAACGCGCTGTCGATGGCCGAATCCGGGCTGCTGTAGGACCCTCGCGGGCTGGGCTGCCGGAGTGGCGGCCTGCCTGCCGACTCCAGCCCCCTCGCCGCGCAGCATTGCCGATTGATTAACAATTGGTTAATCAATTCAATTGCTCGAAAGTCACTTTTTCGCTTTTTCCGATTAGCATTCGCCCCCAATAAAAACGCGATTTCGAAGGGGGGATTGAATGAGCGCAGAACTCGCGGCCACGTTCTTCAACGTCGGCTACGGACAGACCCTGGCCCAGTCCATGGACAGGAACCAGGTGGACGTGCTGGTGCTGACGCAGGGCCAGTACCTGAGCATCCTGCAGGACAAGGCCAGGCGCAATGCCGCGCTGGAATTCAACCTGCGCAAGATGCTGTCGCAGTCCACGTTCGGGCAGTATTGGCAGAAAGAATTCAGCCCGAATGCCAGCGAGCCGTGGGTCGGGCCCGTAGCGCAGGGGGCCAACGACGTGCTGGCGATCACCAAGACGCTGAACGCCATCGGTATGGCCGGCATTGGGACCTACATCAAGACCACGGCAACGGGCACGTACATCATTATCAAAGGCTACTCGGCCAAACGCAGCAGTGCGCTGCAAGGCACGCGCTACTTGGCGACGCACCCGAAGATGCTGCAACTCGGCCTGGGCATGAAGAGCCTGCAGGGCATCGCCAAAGGCGGGTTCATGCTGGGTGTGGTGGTGTCCACCGGCATCGAAGTGATGGACTTCATGTTCAACGACGAGAAGACCATGTATGACTTGGTGGGCGGGATCGGGGTGGAGGCTGTGAAGGGCGGATTGGGTGCATTGGTGGCGTATGGCTTCGCAGCATATGTCACCGGCGCTGCAGTCACCACAGTTGCTATTTTGCCGCTGGGCCTCATGGCGGCAGTGGCTTTTGCAATGGGCCTTGCACTGAACGTTGCTGACAGTACCTATGGAATCAAAGGCAAAGTCATCGCTGCGTTGAAAATGCTCCCAGAAGAAACTGCTCAAGGCATTTACTACATCGACACCAAGGCTCAGTCCTGGCAAGACGATTTACGCAATACCGCCGAGAAAAAGAAAATCGACACAGGCAGAGCCATCGACAAAGGTCTGAGAGATTGGCTATGTCGTATCAATTGCATTCGCTATTAAGCACCGCCCGCACTTTGAAGAAGCATGCAGAACATCCAACAAATCCGTCGGACAGCAATGTGGGGTATTCCACTAAGTTTGGGCATTGCGGCGACCTCTCTTTGGCTGGTGTTTACAGCCGTTGTGCCAATGGTTCAGGGCATCGCTGTTAAAGCCATGGTGGTCAGAATTGCGCCAGCCGCGCAGTTAGCGCCTTTCGTCGTTATGTTTTGTTTGCTCAGCATCATGGTGGGAGGACTGAGAGCCGTTCCCTGCCGCGAGGCCCTAATCAAAGGATTTGAACGAGCCTTCAATGCAGCGGCCTTTGCTGGCATCGTCGCAATGGTGCTGATTCCTGTGACATCAGTGGCCCAGCGCTTCTACATGCCCAGCATCGGTTACTCAATATGTTCGGAATTACAGGGCCACCCCACGATGTGGTTTACCGACTGGGTGCGCGATCCTGCTTGGTGCGTCAAAGGCAAGAGCCTGGAGTGGGTGAACGAGCAAGCGCGCATAGCCCGTCATCCCGGCACGCCATAGAGACGATCACTGCAACACTCCACCTTTTTGCTATTAATTAAATAGCATCATGCCAGCATATTGATTGCGCTGGAGAACGATTCATGTCCGGTACACGACCACGCCGAAAGCGTGCGCGCGACGTGCGCACCATCGATCCAACAATGTTCGCCGTTAAAAAACTCCGCAAGGGGTTGCTTTGGATCATTACTCTTTTTTCGGCGGCGATTGCAGGCTGCTTCTGGATGACTACAGAAATCATGGTGCCCACCATCGTAGACATCACACACCGTGCGCCTGCAGTGCAATTCGCACCGGGCATGCTAGTGAGCCCGTTCTTGGCAGCGTTATTGATTCTGGGGATGATCGTTGGCGGCATGCGCGCCATTCCCTTGAATGAACGCATCGTCAAGCCGGTCGAACAAGCCATGATCATCGTGATGCTGGGCGGATTCGTTGGCATGTGGCTGGTTCTCATCACGGGCATCGCCCAACATTTCTTCATGCCCAGCCTGGGCTACTACCCCTGCAACATCCTGCGGGGCAACCCCAACAAGTGGTCCAACGACTGGGTGCTCGACACGCAGTGGTGCGTCAAAGGCCAGACCATCGAATGGGTCAAGGAACAGGCCCGCTCGGCCGTCACTCCTGGCGCTTCCAGATAGCCAAGGAACACACCTGCGGGCGAGCGACCGCCTCCTCCGCTCAGCACCCCGCCGGCCGGTTTCCGCGCAGCGTGAGCAGCCCGGTCACGCGCAGCGTGTCACCCGTGCCGTCCGTGGCCGTCGCCCGCTTGTTGACGATCTCGAGGTAGTCGCGGCTGTGGTGCACGTCGGTGTCGTCACCATCGCCGCTGGCAGTGGCGAACTCGCGGCCGCGCACGTTCAGGACCAGCCGGTAGAGCGAGTCGGCATTGGTGGCGTAGCGCACCGTGCCGGAGGCGGTGCCGTCGCCACCCACCCGGTCGGCGCCGTCGAAGGTGAAGCTGCACAGCTCGGGGGCCGTGCCGGTGGCGGCAATTTTGGTGACCTCGCTGGCGTTGATGTTTCCGTTGCCGTACGAGCCGTCCAGGCCGCTGACCGAGGCATTGGTCACGGTGAGCGACGCCGCGCGTTCGTCCAGGGAATCGCTGCCCCCGCCGCACGCGGACAACAGCGCGGCGGCGGCCAGCAGGGTGGACAGGAGAGACAAGGTTTTGAGGGAGGTGTTCATGGCCAATGGGTCGGTTGTGGGATGGAGGAAAAGGCTCGCTGGGGCCCAGCCAAAGCCAGACACCGGCCATAACTGTACCATCATGTTCTGTTTTAAATGGTGGTTTTTTGGCGCCCTTTTTTGCCGGCAAGTGCCTGCGATGAATGGGCTCGCAGCCGGGCCTGCCCCCGGCGCACCTACACTGCGCGCCATGCCAGACACCCGCCGGAAGCCTTCGAGAAAACGCCCTTGGGGAGGGTGGGTTGCCGGCCTTGCGGGATCGGCCGTGCTGGTGGTGGCCTGCACGGGCGCGCGGCAGGGCCTTGAGCCGGAAGCCACCGCGCCGGCCGCGCTGCGCCTGATCGGCACCGCCGCCATCGCCCCCGGCACCGAGGTGCTGGGCACGACCTTCGGCGGCATCTCGGGCATCGACTACGACCCGGCGCACGACCGCTGGCTGCTCATCAGCGACGACCGCTCGGCCCTGCAGCCGGCGCGCATCTACACCGCCACGCTGCACTACACCGCCACGCACCTGGAGACCCCCGCGATCACCGGCACCGCACCGCTGCGCCAGGCCAGTGGCGTGCCCTACCCTGCGCCGAGGCACGCCGCGCCCGATGTGGACGTGCCCGATGCCGAAGCGGTGCGCTGGCTGCCGGGCGGGCACACTTTTTTGTGGACCAGCGAGGGCGACTTCGCGCGCGGCTTCGGCCCGCAGTGGCGCGAACACCGGGCCGATGGCGCGTGGGTGCGCGAACTGCCCTTGCCCACGGCGTTCGGGCGTGTGCCCGACTTCCGGCGCGGGCCGCGCGCCAACGCGACGCTGGAAGGGCTGGCGCTGTCGCCGGACGGCCGCACGGCCTGGCTGGCCATGGAAACGGCCTGGGTCCAGGACGGCCCGCGCCCCACGCCCGAGGCCCCGGGCGGGCCGCTGCGCATCACGGCGATGGACGTGGCGAGCGGCCGGCCATTGCGGCAGATCGCCTATGTGCCGGACGCGGTGTCGCACGCCCGGCGCATCCCGTGGGGCCCGCAGCTGAACGGGGTGAGCGAGGTGCTCGCGGACGGGCCGCACCACCTGCTGGTGCTGGAGCGCAGCTACAGCGCGGGGGCGGGCTTTTCCGCGCGGCTGTACCGCATCGACACGCGCGCGGGCAGTGACACGCTCGCGCTGGACGCGCTGGATACCCAGGGCGCGCACAGCAACCACACCGCCGTGCCGAAGACGCTGGTGGCCGACCTGGACCACCTGGGCGCGGGCCCGCTGGACAACCTGGAGGGCATGGCCTGGGGCCCGCCGCTGGCCGGGGGCGGGCGGGTGATCGTGTTCGTGAGCGACGACAACTTCAACCCCGCGCAGGCCACGCAGTTCATCGCGGTGGAATACCGGGGCCCGGCGGCGGTGCCATCGGCAATGCCAGCGCCATGACCGCCAACGGGCTGCCCACGCGCCGGGATTGGGTGGTGCAGGCGGGCGACGCGGACCGCATGCCCTGCATCGAGGCGTACTTCCAGGGCCACGGGTATGCGCCGCACCGGCACGACACGTATGCCCTCGGCCGCACGCTGGCGGGCGTGCAGAGTTTTCGCTACCAGCGCGCGGGCCGCCACAGCCTGCCGGGGCAAAGCATCGTGCTGCACTCCGATGAGCTGCACGACGGCCATGCCGGCACGGGCGACGGCTTTCGCTACCGCATGGTGTATTTGCCGCCCGCGCTGCTGCAGCCCATGCTGGGCGGGCGGCCGCTGCCCTTCGTGGCCGGCGGCATCAGCGACGACCCGCGGCTCGCGGCGCCCATCCAGACGCTGCTGCAGCGCATGGACGGCCCGCTCGACCCGCTGCAGGAGCAGGACGCGCTGTTCGACCTGGCCCAGGGCCTGTGCGCGGCGGCCGGCATGCCGGGTGGCCGGCGGGTGTGCGATGGGGCCGCCGCCGAGCGTGCGCGCCAGTTCCTGCACGACCACCTGCACGCCGCGAGCCCGGTGACGCTGGCCGACCTGGAGCGCGCCAGCGGCCAGGACCGCTGGCGCCTGTCGCGCGACTTCCGGGCGCTGTTCGGCACCAGCCCCTACCGCTACCTGACGCTGCGGCGCCTGGACCTGGCGCGCACGCTGATGCGCCAGGGCCTGGGCGCGGCGCAGGCGGCCGATGCGGCGGGCTTTTTCGACCAGAGCCACATGACGCGGCGGTTCACCCAGGCCTTCGGCGTGCCGCCGGCCCGCTGGCTGCGCATGCAGGCCGGCCCGGCCCCCGCGTGCACGATCGTGCAAGACGCGGGGACCTGAGTTGCCTAACCTGGGCGCTTTCCATTGACAGAAAGCGCCCCGCATGCAACACGCCCACACCCCCACGCCACCGGCCCGCGCCGGCCATGCGCCGATCAATTTCGCGCACAAGTTCTCACTGATCGATGCGCTGTGGCAGCCCCGCGTGGTCGCCGAGATGAACGGCTACCAGTTCAAGCTGGCACGCATCGACGGCGAATTCATCTGGCACCGCCACGCGGACACCGACGAGGCGTTCATCGTGGTGCAGGGGCGGCTGCGCATCGAGCTGCGCGACGGCGACGTGGAGCTGAGTTCCGGCGAGATGTTCGTCGTGCCCCGGGACACCGAGCACCGGCCCTGCGCGCTGGGCGAGGTCTGGCTGCTGCTGGTGGAGCCGCGCGGCGTGGTGAACACGGGCGACAGCGGGGGCGAGCGCACCGCACCGAACGATCGGTGGGTGTAACGGGTCCGGCCCCGGCGCCGGTGCGGCATGGCCCGCGGCGATCCCGGGGCACTGCCGCCCACGCCGGGGCGGCGGCCGCACTTCGGGTACAACCGGCGCATGAAAGTGAAGTCCTTCCAGGATCTCCAGCCACTGCGCCAGGCCCTGGCGGAGGCGGCCGAGCGCGAGGCGCGGCTGCAGCGCGAGCGGCTGGAGGCCGCGCGCCGCGCACGCGCCGAGCTGATGCTGTTCGAGACCGCGGTGGGCCCGGTGCAGGCCCTGCGCGGGCAGCACGACCGGCGCTGGCACCTGCCCGAGCCGGTGGAGCCGCTGCCCGTGCAGCGCGAGCTGGACGAAGAACGCGTGCTGATGGAGTCCATCAGCGACGAGTTCGACGTGACGACCTTGCTGGACGTGGACGACCAGATGAGCTACCGCCGCAGCGGCATCGGCCCCGAGGTGACGCGCCGCCTGCGCGCAGGCCACTGGAGCATCCAGCGGCAGCTGGACCTGCACGGCCTGCGCACCGACGAGGCCCGCGAGGCGTTGGGCGAGTTCATCCGACTGGCGCACCGCACCGGCCTGCGCTGCGTGCGCGTGGTGCACGGCAAGGGCCTGGGCTCGCCCGGCAAGACGCCGGTGCTGAAAGGCCGCGTGCAAAGCTGGCTGGTGCAAAAGAAAGAGGTGCTGGCCTTCGTGCAGGCCCGACCGGCCGAGGGCGGCGCGGGGGCGCTGGTGGTGCTTCTGCAGCCGGTGCAGCGGCATTGAGCTTTGAAGGGCGGGCGGTGCACTGCCTGCCACCGCCACCGCAGCGGCCGCGTCAACCCGCCGGACGGTGCTCTGCCCGCACCAGCCCCCGCAGCTCCAGCCGCACGCGCAGGCCCCGAAGGGCCTCGCTTTTGTCCAGCTGCAACTGCCCGCCGTAGGCCTGGGCGATCTGGCTCGCGATGGCCAGGCCCAGCCCGCTGCCCTGCACGGATTCGTCGAACCGCACGCCGCGCTGCCCGGCAGACTGCAGCTGCTCGGCGGTCATGCCGGGGCCATCGTCTTCGATGTCCAGGCGCAGGCCCGGGCGATCGGCGCCCTCCTGCCGCGACAGGGTCAGCCGCACCCGCGAGGCGGCCCACTTGCCTGCGTTGTCCAGCAGGTTGCCCAGCACCTCCTGCAGGTCGGCCTGCTCGCCGCGCCACAGCAGGCGGCCCGCGGTGCGGTCGTCCAGCGCCCAGTCCAATTCCTGCGCGGCATGCAGGCGTTGCATCATCCGCACGACCTGCGACAGGCAGTCGCGCACGTCCACCGCTTGCCCCGCGGCGCCGGGGTGGGCGTGCAGCGCATCGCTCAAGGTGCGGGCCTGGTAGCGGTCCACCAGCTGGGCCATCGCCTCGACCTGCTGGCGCACCTCGCCGCTGGGCACCTGGGGGCGCGCGCTGGCCTGGGCACTGAGCAGGGCCAGGGGTTTCTTGAGGGCGTGGTTGAGGTCCACCGCGTGGGCGCGGGCGCGGGCCACGACGTGCGCGTTGTGCGCCAGCAGGCCGGCCAGCTCGCTCTGAAGGGGCTGCAGGTCGCGCCCCGTGGGCGCGGCCAGGTGCGCGGCCACATCGGGCCCGTCGCCCTGCGGCGCGCGCAGGGCGGCCAGCAGCGCTTCGAGGCGCCGAAGCGGCGCCAGCCCCACCCGCACCTGCAGCCAGGCCAGGCCCCCGGCGAGCACCATCAGCACCAGCCCGGCCACCACCAGGGTGTGGTCGATCTGGCGCATGCTGGTCTGCAACTGGGCGGCGGGGCCGTAGACCGTGAGCGCCACCGGGGTGGGCGGCTGGCCCAGGGGGATCGGCAGCGTCAGCGACAGCAGCGGCTCCTGCAGCGGCCCGGTCGCCAGGTGCAGCAGGGCCGAGCCCCGCACAGGCTCGGGGGCGGTGGGCAGGCGGTCCATGTCCCACAGCGAGCGCGAACGCAGCACCTGGCCACCCGCCTGGGCGCGCCAGTACCACCCGGCGTAGATGGCGCTGAATTCGTCCGCCCCCCCGGTGGCTTCGCGCAGTTCGCCATTGGGACCCTGCTGCAGCCGCACGCCCACGCGCTGGGCCTTCTCGCGCAGCACCTGCTCGAAGCCCCCCAGCAGGCTCTGGTGCATCTGCCCGCGCAGCCACAGGCCCCCGGAGGCCACCAGGAGCAGCATGGGGACCAGTGCGAGCAACGCGATGCGCGTGGCCATGGGCCACTGGGCCAGTGCCAGCGCCCATGCGGAGAGACCGCGCGCCGGCGGGGCCGGCGAGGCCGGCGCGGGCGGCGTGTCCGGTGCAGGCAGCGGGTCGATGCCGCCGGGCGCCATCGCCGGGCCTGGCGAGCCCATCAGCCCGGCACCTCGGGCAGCAGCAGGCGAAAGCCCTGGCCGCGTTCGGTGACCAGTTGCGGCGCGCCGCCGAGCTTGCGGCGGATGCGGCCGATCAGCACGTCGATGGTGTTGGAGTCCGGGTCGAGGTCACGCGCGTACACGTGTTCGCCGATGTCGCTGCGCGTGAGCAGCTTGCCCGGGTGGTGCATGAAGTAGGCCAGGATCTTGTGCTCCTGCGCGGTGAGCTGCAGGCTCTGGCCCTGCAGCGAGAAGCGGCCCCGCACCACGTCGTACTCCAGCGGCCCGGCCTGCAGCACGGCGGCGGCCGACCCGGCCGTGCGGCGCAGCATGGCCCGCAGGCGCAGCACCACTTCGTCCATCAGGAACGGCTTGGTGAGATAGTCGTCCGCTCCGGCGTTGAATCCCGCGACCTTGTCGCTCCAGCGGTTGCGGGCCGTGAGCACCAGCACCGGCCAGTTGCGGCCCGCGCCGCGCCAGTCGTGCAGCACGCTCAGGCCATCCTTGCGCGGCAGGCCCAGGTCCAGCACGGCCGCGCTGTAGGCTTCGGCGCTGCCGGCGAAGGAGGCGGCTTCGCCGTCATGCTCCACATCCACGGCAAAGCCCGCGGCCTCCAGCGCGGCGCGCAGTTGCGCGGCGAGCGCGACGTCGTCTTCCACGACCAGGATGCGCATCAGTCACCCGCCTTTCGCCGCGTCACTTCCAGGGTCACGGCGTCGACCTCCAGCTCCAGCTTGAAGCCGTTGGGCTGCTGCAGCTCGACGCTGTAGTACGCGCGGTGGCGGTGGTCGCTCTCCAGCTCCACCTCCAGCACCAGGCCCGAGAAGCGCGGGCGCAGCGACTCCAGCACCACGTCCATGGATTTCAGGGGCGCCGGTGCAGCGGCCGCCTCCGGCCGATGCAGGACCTCGCCCGTGTTCACATCCATCAGCAGCTTCATCTCCACGGCAGGCTTGTCGGACAGCTTGACCTCGTAGACCGCCTTGCCCTGCGCATCGCGCTCGAACTCGGCGTTCACGACGCGCGCGCCGTACCGCTGCTCCAGCTGCTTGACGTACCGGGCCATCTGCGCCAGCGGGACGGGCTGCGTGGGCCACTCGCGCTCCTGCGCCACCACGGAGCCGGTGGCGGCATCCACCAGCACTTCCTGCTTGTTGCCCCGGCCGTCGATGAGGGTGATTTCGTAGCGCGGCTCGCCCTTGCGCCCGCGCTTGCTTTCCACCTCGATGACGCGGCCCGCGTACTGGCGGCTGATGTCCGCAACGATGCTGTTCAGGGGCTTGAGCTGGCCGTTGAGCACGCCGCGCCGCGCCGCGTCCTGCTCGGCCGCGGGCGCCTGCACGCACGCGAGCGCCACCGCCGCGACGGCGGCACGCAAAAGCACGCTCCGGGTCCATTTTTTCATCGCGGGATTATTGCCGGCACCGTTAAACGGCACGTGAACGGACGCTTCACGAAAGGTTTAGCAGCGGTTGCGCACACTGCCTCCCAGTTCTCGCCACCTTGCAACACCGAAAGGAAAAGCACCATGAAAAAGACCGTTCTGACCCTGGCCGTCGCCGCCGCTGCCGCCGCATCCGCCCTGCCTTCCATGGCCTGGGCGCTGACGGCCCAGGAAGCCGCCAACGTGATCACCCAGCACCAGTACGTCGCGCCGCAAGACCTGCAAAAGCGGTACGGCTACTGGTCTGCCGACGCGGTCGCCCTCGACGGCGCGCGCGTCGACGTGCTGGTCAATGACGCGGACGGCAGCCTCACCACCGTGCGCAAGAGCGACATCGGCAAGACGCTGCCCAGTGTGGACCAGGTATCTCAGGCGCTGCGCGCCAAGGGCTACCAATTCGTGTACGACGTGGAGCTGGACGACGGCTTCTGGGAAGCCAAGGCGCGCAAGTCCGCCAACCAGGGCGAGAAGGTGGAGTTCGTGCTGCACCCGGTGACGCTGGAGGTGCTGAGCCAGGTGGGCCGCAGCGGCGGCACGGTCAACAACCAGCCGGTGCTGAGCGCCGACCAGGTGCGCCAGGCCCTGGAGCAGGTCGGCTACACCCGCGTGCGCGGCATCGAGTACGAAGACGGCTACTGGGAAGCCGAAGCCACCAACATGGCCGGTCTGAACATGGAACTGCGCGTGGAGCCCACCACCGGCAAGGTGATCAGCGAACGGCTGGACGACTAAAGGCGCCCGCACGGCCCTGGAAAAAGCACCGGGCCCCGGCATGCATGTGCATGCCGGGGCCCGGTCGTTTGGCGTTGCTGGCCAGCCGTTGCCGCTGGCCGGTGGCCGTTACTTCGACAGGTCCAGCCGGTACTTGGACGTGCCCTTGCCCGAGCCGTCGTCCGCCGCCATGAGCGTGACGTTGGCCAGGCCCGCGGCCTGGGCCACGGGCAGCGCATTGGCGCCGGAGCTGAACACCACCGGGCCGGCCGTGGCCACCTTGGTGAAGCGCCAGCTCTTGGCCGCGCCGTTGGCGGCACGGGTCACGTTGGCGTTCTTGCGGATGTAGTCGATTACCACGTCGCGGTTGGCGTCCGGCGAGGCCCAGATCGTGCCCGAGCCGTCCAGCTTGTCGATGAAGCTCTTGCCGCTGGTGGCGCGGTAGTTGTTGGTGGCGATCACGAACTCCTGCGCCGCATTGATGGGCTGGCCCTTGTAGGTCAGGTTCTTGATGCGGCGGCCGGTGGGCTGCGTCACGTCGATCTCGTACTGCACGTCGGCCGTGGTGAACATGTCGAAGTTGTAGCCGGGGAAGGTGCTGATGAGCGGCTGCTCGGCGGTCTTGGCCGGGTCGATCTGGTTGAAGCGCTTGGCAGCGGCCTCCAGCCAGCCCTGGATGTCGGCGCCGTTCACCTTCACCGCGTACACGGTGTTGGGGTACAGGTACAGGTCGGCGGCGTTGTAGATCGCCAGCGGCCCGGTGGCCACGTCGGTGTAGTCGGCCCCGCCCTGGAAGCCCGACTTGAACGGTGCACTCACCGACAGCACGGGCAGCTGCGCGTACTGCGGCAGGTTGGCGGCCACGTAGGCGGCCACGTAATCGCGCTGGGCCTGGTTCACGATCTGGATCGCGCCGGGGTCGCCCACGTCGGCGAACAGCGTGCTCATGCGGAAGTCGGTGCTGCCGATGGGCGTCTTCACGTAGGCGATGGCGGCCTGGTGCTGCGTCTCGATCAGGGGGGCGACGGTGGGGTCGACATCGACGTACACCGTGGCGCCCAAGGCGTTCTTGCCCTGGATGCTGCGCAGCTCGCTCTTGGTGGCGGTCTTGTTCACCGCCCAGGCCTTGCCGTCCCATTGCAGGGCCAGCTGGATCACGCCCAGCGCCTTGCCCCACGAGCTGGCCATCACGGCAGGCACGCCATTGATGGTGCCGGCCTTGTTGTCCACGCCGGCTTGCGAATAGGCCGGCGTCGCGGCGGTGTCGGGGAACACGCTGTGCTGGTGGCCCATGACCATGGCGTCGATGCCGGCGACCTTGGACAGGTACAGCCCCGGGTTCTCCATGGTGGCCGAGTAGGCACCCGCATCGAGCCCGCCGTGCAGCAGGGCCACGACGATGTCGGCGCCCTTGGCGCGCAGCTCAGGCACGTATTTCTGCGCGGCTTCGACCGCGCCTTCGGTGTAGACCTTGCCTTCGAGGTAGCGCTTGTCCCAGTTCATGATGCCGGGGGTGGTGAAGCCGATCACGCCCACCTTGATGGGCAGCTTGACCTCCTTGCCGTCCGCGCCCTTGGAGACCAGCGTGCGCTCCAGGATGGTGTAGGGCTGCACCAGCGGCTTCTTGGTCTTGCTGCTGTACACGTTGGCCAGCACGGCGGGGTAGCCGGCGCCGGCGCATTTTTGCGCGGCATCGACGCCATCGACCTCCATGCCGCCGCCCAGCACCTGGTTGAGGAACGGCAGGCCGTAGTTGAACTCGTGGTTGCCCAGCGTGCCGGCATCGAAGCCCAAAGCGCCCATGGCCTTGTACATGGACAGCTGCTGGGTGCAGGGAATGGCCTTGACCACGGCCTCGTAGTCGGCCAGCGCCGTGCCCTGGATGGTGTCGCCGTTGTCGACCAGCAGCGTGTTGGCGAACTCCTTGCGCGCCTGGCGCACCAGCGTGGCGGTGCGCTCAAAGCCATAGCTCTTGTCTTCGGCGAGCTTGAAGTAGTCGTAGCTGCGCACGTTGAAGTGCAGGTCGGTCGTCTCCAGCACGGCCAGCGTGGCGGTGGCGCCGGCGTTGTTGTTGCCGTCGTTGTCGCTGCCGCCGCAGGCGGCCAGCAGGCTGGCGGCAGCGATCACGGTGAATGCGGTGAGGGCGGTCCGGCGGGTGGCCGGCGAGAGGTCTTGGCGTGGGAGGGTGTCCAGCATGCAATGGCCTGGGTGGTGGGTAAAGGCGAGAGTGTCACGAACCCGTTTGACACTGGCGTGACGCGGCCGTGGCCCGCCCGCCCGCAGTCACCGACCCGCCCGGCCCCTGCGCCCCGCCGGCCTGCGCGCCGTCAGTCCGCCGACGCGATCAGGTCCACCTCCACCGAGGCGTTCTTGGGTAGCTGCAGCACGCCGACCGAGGTGCGCGTGTGCGCCCCGGTCACCGGCCCCAGCACATGAAAGAGCACCTGCGAGGCCGCATCGGCCACCTCGCTTTGCTGCGTGAAGCCGGGCGCGGACTGCACGTACACCGTGATGCGCGGCACGGCGCGCACTGCATCCAGCGTACCCAGGCTGCGCTGCAGCAGCGCCAGGGCGCGCATCACGCACACCTGGGCGGCATGCTGCGCGCGCTCCAGGGGCACCTGCGCGCCCACGGCGCCGGTGACCACCACGGTGTCGCCCACGCGCGGGATCTGCCCGCTCAGGTAGATCTGCCGGCCGTCGCGCACCAGCGGCACGTAGTTGCCGCCGATCTTGATCTCGCCATCGAAGCGGTGGCCCAGGGCCAGCGCCTGTTCTTCGAACCGTGCATCGCAGGACATGGAATCTTTCCTCGGGTGTGGGACGGTGGAGGGAGTTGAAACAAAAAGTGCCCCCAGCACAATGGGTACTAGGGCATATCGCTATTAAATCAATAGCAAACGATCCATGGGGTGCCGCGTCATCCGCCGCGGTTTCGCATCCAGTCGGCCGTGCCCATGAAGCTCTCGCGCAGCCGGGTGCGCAGCTCGGCGGGCACCCCGGTCTCGCCCATGGCCTGGTCCATGCACGCGACCCACTGGTCGCGTTCCTTGATGCCGATCGAGAACGGCAGGTGCCGCGCGCGCAGGCGCGGGTGGCCGAAGCGGCTCTGGTAGTGGTCCGGCCCGCCGAGCCAGCCGCACAGGAACCAGAACAGCTTGTCGCGCGCGTCCGCCAGGGTGCTGCCGTGCGCGGCGCGCAGCTCGGCATAGCCGGGCTCCAGGTCCATGAGGTCGTAGAAGCGGTCCACCAGCGCGCGGACTTTCTCTTCGCCGCCGATCCATTCGAAAGGCGTGGTGGCCGGGGCGGGCGGGGATTCGGGTGTGGACATGGAGGCGGGCGGGGGAAGACAACTAGCCCTCGATTGTAGAAAGCGCCGCCCCGCGTGCGCCGCCCGCCCGCAGGCAGGCGAACACCGCCACCGCCGTGAACACGGTCACCCCGGCCAGCACGCGCAGCAAGGCGGCGAAGGCGTGGCCGTAGCCCTGCAGCAGTTCGGCCTGCGACAGCTGGGGCAGCAGCGCCCGGGCGCGGGACAGGTCCCCCGCCACGAGGGATTGGGCGGCGCGCGCCGCATCGCCCCCCGGCACCTGCGGCCACTGCAGGGCCAGCAGCGCCACCAGCCCGGCGCCCACCAGGGCCAGCGCGAGTCCCTCGCCGGCCACGCGAACGGTGTTGAAGAGGCCGGTGGCCATGCCCGCGCGCTCGGGCGGCACCACGCTCACGGCCAGCCCGTCCATCAACCCCCACGGCAGGCCGATGCCCACGCCGATCAGCAGCAGGGGCCCGGCCAGCACCGCCGCCGGCGAGCCCGGCGCGCAATCGCTCAGCCACCACAACCCCACCGCGCACACGGCGAGGCCCCCGGAGGACAACGCCGCCGCCGACCACCAGCGCGCGAGCCACCCCGCCATCAGCGGCACGCACAGCATGGCCGCCGACAGGGCCAGCATCAGCTGCCCCGCCGCCATCGCGCTCAGGCCCTCGATGCCGATGAAGCGCACCGGCAGCAGCACCAGCAGCACCACATAGGCATAGGCCGGCGCCGCCGCCAGCAGTTGCACGCCCACGAAGCGCGGGTAGCGGAACAGCGACAGGTCCAGCATGGGGTGCCGAACGCGGCGCTCGGTGCGCACGAAGGCCGTTGCCATGGCCGCAGCGCCCGCCAGCGCCGCCACCACGGGCAGGCTGGCCCAGCCGCTCTCGGGGGCCTGCAGCACGCCCAGCGTCAGCAGGGCCAGTGCCGCCGTGAAGCGGACCGCGCCCGGCCAGTCCACGCCGGCCGCGCCCGGGTCGCGCGAATCCTGCAGGAACCGCGCACCGGCCGCGCCCGCGGCCAGCGCCACCCCGGCCACGCTGAGCGCCACGGCCCGCCAGCCGCCGTGCCCCAGCAGCCACCCGGCCAGCAGCGGCCCGAAGGCCAGCCCCACGCCGAAGGCGGTGCCCACCCAGCTGAAGGCCCGCGTGCGCGCCGGGCCCTGCACCGCCTGCGCCAGGGCCGACGTGCCCCCGGCCAGCGCGGCTGCGGCGCCCACGCCCTGCAGCGCGCGCCACAGGTTGAAGGCCACGATGCCGCCGGCACACGCCAGCCCGACCGCGCTGAGCGCCACCACGCCCACGCCGCACAGAAAGACCCGCTTGCGCCCAAAGGCATCGGCCAGCGCGCCGCAGGCCATCAGCGTGGCGCCGAAGCTCAGCATGAAGGCGTTGGTGACCCAGGCCAGTTGCACGGGGCTGCCGCCCAGTGCATCGCGCAACGCAGGCAGGGCCACGGCCGGGCCGGTGAAGCTCAAGGGCATGGCCAGCGCGGCCAGGCACACGGCCAGGAGTTGAAGGGACACGGGGAATGCCGGCTTCGGGGCGCGGGCAGGATGTTGGGTCGAGGACATGGCGGAGACAGCGGCTTTCAGGCAGTGGACAAGGGCGCCGGCGACCCCAGGCCACCAACGCCCATGAACGATAAAAGCGATGCAATGCGATGAAAATAGGCCCCCACATCCCCAGACAAACAACCGTGGGTTGGCAATCCGAACCCATTCACCCCACTCTCACCCACCATGGACAGCTTCAGCGGCCTCGAATCGTTTGTGCGCGCAGCCGATCTGTCGAGCTTCGCGCAGGCCGGGCGCGCGCTCGGCATCTCGGCCTCGGCCGTGGGCAAGAACATCGCGCGGCTGGAGCAGCAGCTCGGCCTGCGGCTGTTCCAGCGCACCACGCGCCAGGTACGCCTCACGCAGGAGGGCGCGCTCTTTCACGAGCGCTGCCGCCGCATCCTGGATGAGCTGCAGGACGCCCGCGCGATGATGCAGGCGGCCGTGCAGGCCCCGCGCGGGCGCCTGCGGGTGAGCCTGCCGGTCATCGGCTATCGCTTTCTGCTGCCGGTGCTGCCCGAGTTCAAGACCCTCTACCCCGACGTGGAACTGGAGCTGGACTTCAACGACCGCCTGGTGGATGTGGTGGAGGAAGGCCTGGACGTGGTCATCCGCAGCGGCGATCTGCCCGACTCGGGCCTCGTCGCGCGCCGGCTGGGGCCGTTCCGCTTCGTGCTGGTGGCCTCGCCGCAGTACCTGGCGCGGCGCGGCACGCCCCAGGTGCCGGCCGATCTGGCGCAGCACGCCTGCCTGATCTTTCGCTTTCCCAGTGGCGGCAAGCTGCACGACTGGGTGCTGCCCGGCCTGCCGCAACCGCTGCCCACCGAGCTGGTGTGCAACAACATGGAGGCCATGCGTGGTGCGGCCATCGCCGGCATGGGCATCGCCTACATGCCCGACTTCCTGGCCCGGGACGCGATCGAGCGGGGCGAACTGCGGCAGGTGCTGGCCACGCACCTGGTGCACACGGGGCAGTTCTCGGCGCTGTGGTCGTCGAGCCGGCAGCTGTCGCCCAAGGTGCGGGCGTTCGTGGACTTCATCGGCGAGCGGCTGTTCCAGGCGGCGCCCGCACCCACGCCGGATTGACCCCGGGTGCCGGGCATCCCGGGCGCGCCGGGCTGCCGCACGGAAACCGCCGCCGTGCCAAGCGCGTTCGGCGAGTTTGATTATGAAAAAAGCGACGTTCATCCCGGGCCGCGGCAGGCATAGCCTTCGGGCTTCATCCACCGGAGAGAGAGAAACAACACCATGCGCATCCGCTTCATCGCATCCCTGGTCGCCGCCGCGTTCGCCGTATCGGGCGTGGCCCACGCCGACCAGCTGGCCGACATCAAAAAGAAGGGCGAGCTGGTCGTCGGCGTGCTGGGCACCGACGAACCCAACAGCTTCATCGACCCCAAGACGCGCGAGCTGATCGGCTACGACGTGGACCTGGGCAAGGCGATCGCCAGGAAGATCGGCGTCAAGCCCGTGTTCAAGCAACTGGCCGTGGCCGCGCGCATTCCCGAACTGCAGCAGGGCCACGTGGACATCCTGGCCGCATCGCTCACCCACAACAAGGAGCGCGAGGCGCAGATCGATTTCTCGCTGACCACCTTCGTCACCGGCCAGAAGGTGCTGGTCAAGAAGGCCAGCGGCATCCAGGACGTGGCGGACCTGGCCGGCAAGCGCGTGGTGACGGTCAAGGGCGGCACGCAGGAGCCCAACGTGCGCAAGGCCGTGCCCACCGTGGAGGTGGTGACGTTCGAGACGACGCAGCAGGCGTTTCTCGCGCTGCAGCAGGGCAAGGGCGTGGGCTACGTGAACGACGAATCCTCGTTGATCGACGACTTCGGCAAGCTGGGCCCGCGCAACAAGGACTACGCCATCCTGCCCACCAACCTGAGCGTGGAGCCGCTGGCGCTGGGCATCAAGAAGGGCGAGACCGCCGTGAAATCCATTGTGGACGACACGCTGCGCGAGCTGGAGAAATCCGGCGAGGCCGAGAAGATCTTCTTCAAGTGGTACGGCCCCGGCACCAAGATCCAATTCACCACCCGCCCCTTCAAGTTCGAATCGGACAAGATCGACGGCTGATGGACGCACCCATGGCGGCATGGCCGCCGGGGGCAGCGCACGGGCGGCGGGCATGCCATTGGCGCATGCGGGCCGCCCCGTTGCCAGCACCCTGGTGGCGGGCCGCCGCGCCCGCATGCCCCGCGTGCGGCGTTTTCCGAATGACTGGCGTGCATGCCCTTGTTTGACTACTCCTTGCTGCTGAGCGGCAAGTACCACCTCATGATGGTGGGCGGCCTGCTGCTGTCGCTGCGGCTGCTGGCCGTCTCGCTGGTGCTGGCCCTGCCCCTGGCCCTGGTCGTGGCGCTCCTGCGCCTGGCGCCGGTGGCGCCCCTGCGCTGGGCTGGCTTTGCCTTCGTGGAGGGCATGCGCAACGTGCCGCTGCTGGCGCACCTGCTGTTCTGGTACTTCGGCGCGCCCGAGCTGCTGCCCGAGGCCGCGAAGCAGTGGCTGTACGACAGCGGCCATGCCGAGGCGGCCGCGGCCGTCGTCGCGCTGTCGCTGTACACCGCGGCCTTCATGGCCGAGGACATCCGCAGCGGCATCCGCGCGGTGCCCACGGTGCAGATGGAGGCGGGGCGCGCACTGGGGCTGGGGTTCCTCGCCACCATGCGGCGCGTGGTGCTGCCACAGGCGCTGCGCGTGACCGTGCCGCCCCTCATCTCGCAGGCACTGAACCTCTGGAAGAACACCTCCATCGCCACCGTGATCGGCGTGGCCGAACTCATGTACCAGGCGGCCAAGGTGGAAAGCGCCACGTTCCGCAGCATCGAGGCGTTCGCCTTCGCGAGCGCCGCCTACCTCACGGTGTCGCTGCTCATCACGGGCCTGGCGAGCTGGTACCACCATCGCTACCCCGTGCGGACGGTTGGATGAAACACCCCCTGAGTCGCTTCGCGCCTTCCCCCTCTCTCGTCTCGCTGCGCGAGTCGGGAGGGGTACGCCCCCAGTGCGGCGGGGCGGCCCTTGCACGGGGGCACTGGCTTTGGCAGCGCCAGTTGGATGCGCCGCAGGTAATGCACAGCGCAGTGAACAACGGATAGGCACACATGCTGGAACTGATCGATACCTACTGGCTGTACTTCCTGGTCGGCCAGTACCCCAATGGCCCGCTGGGCGGCCTGGCGCTCACGCTGCTGCTGGCGGCGGGCGCCCTGTTGCTGGCGCTGCCGCTGGGCGTGCTGTTCGGCCTGGCGCGCGTGAGCCCGTGGCGCTCGGTGCGCTGGCCGGTCACGGCCGTCGTCTTCGTGGTGCGCGGCACGCCGCTGCTGATGGTGGTGTTCTGGGCCTATTTCTTCCTGCCCAGCGTGACGGGGGTGAAGACCGACCAGTTCACCACCATGCTGGTCGCGCTCGTGGTGTTCAACGCGGCGTACCTGGCCGAGATCGTGCGCGCCGGCATCCGGGGCCTGCCGCGCGGGCAGATGGAATGCGCCCGCGCCCTGGGCCTGTCGTACCCCCGCGCCATGCGCCGGGTGGTGCTGCCGCAGGCGCTGCGCAACATGCTGCCTTCGCTGGTGAACCAGTTCGTCGTCACCATCAAGGAGACCTCGCTGGGCTACATCATCGGGCTCACGGAGGTGGCCTTCATCTCCACGCAGATCAACACCCAGGTCTTCATCCGGCCGGCCGAAGTGTTCGGCATCCTGGGCCTGACCTACTTCGTGCTGTGCTTCGGCCTGTCGCGCCTGGCGTACGCGCTGGAGCGCCGGCTGGCGCGGCGCGCGGCCCCCTCCTCTTCTTCCGGACTCCGAACGACATGATCGAACTGCACGGCGTGAACAAGTGGTACGGCAGCTACCACGCCCTGGTGGACGTGACCGAAACCATCGCCCAGGGCGAGGTGGTCGTGGTGTGCGGGCCTTCGGGCTCGGGCAAGTCCACGCTGATCCGCACGCTCAACCGGCTCGAACCCATCCAGGGCGGGCGCATCCTGATCGACGGGCAGCCCATCCACGGGCCGGGCGTGGACGTGAACGCGCTGCGCTCGCGCATCGGCTTCGTGTTCCAGCAGTTCAACCTGTTTCCACACCTGTCGGTGCTGCACAACTGCACGCTGGCCCCCATCCAGTTGCGTGGCCTGTCGCGCCAGGCGGCCGAGCAGCGGGCCCTGGCCCTGCTGGACCGCGTGGGCCTGGCGCACAAGGCCCAGGCCTGGCCCAGCGAACTCTCGGGCGGCCAGCAGCAGCGCGTGGCCATCGCCCGCGCCCTGGCCATGGAGCCGCCGCTCATGCTGTTCGACGAGCCCACCAGCGCGCTGGACCCCGAGATGGTGGGCGAGGTGCTGGTGGCCATGCGCGACCTGGCCGAGGGCGGCATGACCATGGTCTGCGTGACGCACGAGATGGGGTTTGCCCGCGAGGTGGCCGACCGCGTGCTCTTCATGGACGAAGGCCGCGTGCTGGAGCGCGCCACGCCGGCCGACTTCTTCGGCCGCCCGCAGCACCCGCGAGCGCAGCAGTTCCTGTCGGACATCCGCACGCCGTTCGCGCGGGCGGCATAGCAGCGCCGCCCTGATCCTGCTCTTTTGCGCTACTCCGCCGCGCGGCGCAGCGTCTCCACCACCGGGCGGCGCAGCACATCGCGCAGGCCCCACCAGCCCGCGGCCAACGCCAGCACGGCCCCGGCCAGTGCGCCGATGATCGGCACCCAGGGCGTGGCCGTCCAGGCGAAGTCGAACACGTAGCGCGCCAGCGCCCAGCCCACGGCCACCGCCACCCCGCTGGCAAGAAAGCCTGCCAGCAGCCCCACGCCGGCCAGTTCGGCCCGCTGCACCTGGCGCAGCAGGCTGGCGCGCGCGCCCACGGCCCGCATGATGGCGAACTCGCGCGCCCGCTCCTCGCGCGTGGCCGTCACGGCGGCGAACAGCACCACCAGCCCTGCGGCCAGCGTGAAGCCAAAGAGAAACTCCACCGCGCGGATCACCTGCGCGAGCACGCCCTGCACCTGGGCCAGCGTGGCGCTCATGTCCACGTTGGTGATGTTGGGAAACGCCCGCACCAGCGTGTTGTCGAAGCCCGGCGTGGCCGGCGCGCGGTAGGCCGCCAGATAGGTCACCGGCAGCTCGGGCGGCAGCTGGCCCACCGTATACATCACGAAGAAGTTGGCGCGCAGCGAGCCCCAGTCCACCTTGCGCAGGCTGGTGATGCGCGCCTCGCTGACCACCCCGCCGATGTCAAAGCGCAGCGTGTCGCCGAGCTTGAGGCCCAGCGTCTCGGCGATGCCGTCCTCCACGCTCACCGCATCCTTCTCGCCCGGCGTCCATCGGCCGGCCACCACCGGGTTGTGGGTGGGCGCCTGCTCGGCGTTCGACAGGTTGAACTCGCGGTCCACCAGGCGTTTGGCGCGGTCGTCGGTGTAGTCGGCCGGGCCCACCTCGCGCCCGTTGATGGCCACCAGCCGGCCGCGGATCATCGGGTACCAGTCGTACTGCGACACGCCGCCGTCGCGCAGCGCTTTCTGAAAAGCCTCCGACTGGTCGGGCATGACGTTGATCACGAAGCGGTTGGGCGCATCGGCCGGGGTGGAGCGCTGCCAGCTGCTGATGAGGTCGGTGCGCAGCAGCACCAGCAGCACCAGCGCCAGCAGCCCCACCGCGAGGCTGCTGACCTGCACCACCGCATACACCGGCCGGGCCGAGATCTGCCGCGTGGCCAGCACCAGCCAGCGCGGGGCCGTGGCCTCGTTCACGCTGCGGCGCAGCAGCTTCACCGCGCCCCAGGCCAGCCCGGCGAACAGCAGCACCGCCCCCGCGAAACCGCCCACGGCGATCAGTCCCAGCTTCAGGTCGCTGCTGACCGCCAGCAGCAGCGCGGCGAACCCGGCCACGCCCACGCCCAGCACCGCCAGCGAGGCGGGTTTCAGGCCGCCCAGGTCGCGCCGGATCACGCGCAACGGCGGCACCTGCGACAGTTGCAGCACCGGCGGCAGCCCGAAGGCGAACATCAGCGTGAGGCCCATCCCGAGGCCGAACGCCACCGGCCACAGGCTGGGCGCGGGCAGCGCCGTTTCCACCAGCCCCGCCAGCAACAGCACGAACACGTGGTGCACCGCGTAGCCCAGCAGCACACCCAGTGCGCTGGCGAACAGCCCGATCAGCGCGAACTCGACCACGTAACCGCCCGCGATGGTGCGCTGGCTCTGGCCCAGCACGCGCAGCAGCGCGGCGGCATCGAGGTGCTCGTTGGCAAAGCCGCGCGCCGCCAGCGCCACGGCCACCGCCGACAGCAGCGCCGCGAGCAGCGCCACGAGGTTGAGGAATTTCTGCGCCCGGTCCAGCGTCTGGCGCATCTCGGGGCGGCCGCTGTCCAGCGACTCCACGCGCACGCCGTGCACCTCGGGCGCCTTCACCGCCTCAGCCGCCCAGTCGCCGAACTGCTGGACCGCCCGCGCCTCGCCCGCCACGGCAAAGCGGTAGGTGAGCCGGCTGGCCGGCTGCACCAGCCCGGTGGCGGGCAGGTCCAGCGCATTGACCATGACGCGCGGCGCAAAGCTCATGAAGCCCGCGCCCCGGTCGGGCTCGATGGCGATGATGCGGGCAATGCGCAACTGCGCGTCGCCCAGCAGCAGCGAATCGCCCATCTGCAGGCCCAGCGAGCCCAGCACCGGCGCATCCACCCACACCTCGCCGGGCGCCGGAATGTCGCGCGTGGCCCGCGCGGGTGCGCCGGGCGCATCCGCCACCTGCAGGCTGCCACGCAGCGGGTAGCCCGGCTCCACGCTTTTGAGCGCCACCAGCCGGCTGGCGCCGCCCTGCGCATCGCTCGCGCGGCCCATGGTGGGAAAGCCCAGCGTCGTCACTGTGGACAGGCCCGCGGCCTTCGCCCGTTCGACGAACGCCGCCGGCGTCGGGTTGTCGCTGGCCACCACCACATCGCCGCCCAGCAGCTGCAGCGCATCGCGCTGCAACCCGCCCTGCAGCCGATCGGCAAAGAACCCCACCGAGGTGAGGGCCGCCACGGCCAGCGTGACCGCCACGATGAGAAGGCGCAATTCGCCAGCCCGCAGATCGCGCCACAGCGTGCGCCAGCCAATTCGGAAGAAGGACAGATTCATGGGGAGCGACGTTAGCGCAAATGGGTTGGGCTTCGGGTGGGAAGGGGCTCAGGGCGAGGGGGATTTGGAATTTCGCAGCGCCCAGGGTGGATGGATGGGGAAGAAGACCCCGATGACGCCTTATGATCCGCGCCGCCAGAACGTGACTCATCCGCAACCTTCTGGCAACCAATCAAGATCAAAAAGGGAGTTATCAATGGGTTGGAATGAAACCGCGTTGAGCCTCAGCCGCGCCGTTGGCGACCGAATCGCTTTGGACGCGAGTTACCCAGCGGCGCAGTGCCTTCGGAATTTGCAGTTGGTCGATTTGCCCTATGCAATGGAGAGAAACGGTTTTCGCGTCGGCGCAGCGCTGATGAAGCGATGGTTCACCCACCCGGCATTTGCAATGCCCCCTGCATGGAAAGACCCCTCACAAGGCCAGTTGGATCATCGGACGGTAAGCGCACACTATTTGGACACAACGACAGTCCCCATGTCCTGGGCCCTATCGTTCGGAAGAACGCAGGAAAAGTTGGAGGAGCTCAAGCGCGCCATCCAAGGACAACTCTTGGCAAAAAGCCTTGTTGCTTCTCAAGACAGACTTTTTGGCAGATTGCAGCGGGCTGGCAAGCTGGGAACTCACCCCATGGTTTTCGGCTCGGGCCTGCCGGCGGTCGATTTGCATGAGACTGCACACCTGAACTCCCGCGTCGTCAGCAGCAATGGATTCGAGAAGTTAACGGACCCGATTGACGATCTTTACTGCGCACTGGGCGCGTTCACCTTGCACGCTGCCGCAGAAGGGATCGTGACGCCACTGCACCAGCAACGCGGTCCATTCACGCACCAAATTGACATTCATAGTCTGGGCTTTTACATCCGGGACTGCTATGACTTCACAGAAGATCAACCTCTTGGCAACTGGAGCACAGACGAGGTGGGAATGGCTCCCATGCCTCGCTTAGCGATGGTAGAAAATGCAAGCTTTCGCCGGTGGCGGGCGGTCCATCAACGCGGGGGCGATTTTCTGATTTTCTCAAACGTCCATTGGGAAAAGTTGAATGCTCCAATCACGTGGTTTCTCAAAGTTCCCTGAGATGAAAGACCTATCCCCCATCAACGGACCTCGCAGTCAGAAGGCTCGACGCTGGCGCCGCCGTCTTGGCATCCTCTTCGGTGTCCTGTCAGCCACCGTGGTCGCAGCCCTTTTTCTGTTGACTGAAACCTTCGACAAGGCGAGGCTGGTGCATACCGATATCTGCGGCAATGGAAACTATCGGCTGGGTGTCTACAAATACAGCGGCGGCGCGGGGTATGTCGAATTAACGGACAGAGACGGCAAGGCGTTCGGGCGATCGGCCTTTTCGGACGGTGCTTATCTTGATCCGGAATGGTCAAACGATTGCCTCACGGTCACTGTGGGAACCGACACAGATCGCGTGAAAATCGTGGTACCGCGTTGAAGCAGATGCATGCCCGCTTGCAGCATCTGAAATTCTCATTTATCTATTCATAAAATCATTCAAATCAGATAGTCTGAGAAGCATGCCATCCGCAGCCGGGAATCACTCCGCAAAAATCCAGACGATGCTTCGCCAAGGGCCCAAGACAGCGCATTCCTTCATGGAATTCTTGGGAACCAGCCAACCCACGGTGTCGCGCGCCCTACCGCGTCTCTGCCGAGGGCAAGGTCCAAGAACTGGGCACGCTGATTCCGGTGGCTGCGGAAGGCTTCGTGATGGTGCAGGCCGATGGTCAGCGCGTTCACAGCGACGGCTTGCCCTGGTGGATCTTCGACATGCGCCCTCAGGGTTATCTGGGGCGTGCCTTCAACCAGCGCCACGGGGGGCGTCTCGGGTTACCGGAACGGCTGAACGACTGGGGAGACACCCAGGCGCTGCGCGCCCTGCTGCTTCAGGGAGACGACCTGCCGGGCAACGTTCTTTTGGGTGCGGCGGCACGCGAGCAGTTCGTCAATGCGCCAGCTCCGGTTCCCATCCCAGCGGCCAGGAGACCCCAGGCCTACGTGGAGCTTGCGGCAGCGGCAACGCGCGGCGAATTGCAGGGGTCGTCCGCAGCGGGTGAACAACCGAAATTCACTGCCTATGTGCAACCGGAAACGGGGCCGGCCGTGCACACCATCGTCAAGTTCTCCGCCTCGCTGCCGAGCTTGGTGAGCGAACGTTGGCGCGACCTCCTGCTGGCGGAACACATCGCGCTGCAGGTGCTGGGAGACGCGGGCATCCCCGCATCGCTCACCCGTGTCATCGACCATGGCACGCAGCGGTTTCTCGAAGTGCAGCGTTTCGACCAGGTGGGGGCCCTGGGTCGCCGCGCGCTGCACTCTCTCGCGGCGCTGGACGCGGAATTCGTGGGCCATGGTGGCCGATGGCCAGACATCGCGCAGGCATTGGCACGCGCGCGGATCATCGTGCCTGAAGCGTTGGAGGGGGCCTGCCTGCTCTGGGCTTTCGGCACCCTGATCGGCAATACCGACATGCACAGTGGCAATCTTTCGTTCATGTCGGAACAGGGCCGCCCCTAACAGCTGGCACCCGCTTACGACATGACGCCCATGGCCTTCGCACCAACGGCCGGCGGAGATCTTCCGCAGCGCACGCTGGAGCTGAACGTGGGTCATCAAGTCCCTGCCCGGGCATGGCTCCACGCCCTGCCTCTGGCCCAGGACTTCGTGCAGCGCCTGGAGAAAGCTGAAGGCCTCAGCGGTGGATTCGGGCCTTGCCTTGCTGCCCTGCAATCGCATGTCGCCCTGGCGGCCGAGCGGATCGGTCGACTGGCTCCATGACCCTCTTTCGTTCTATCCGTCCGCGCCCCCGTACCGCACCGCCCGCGGCGGGCGGCACAGCCCCCACAGCGTGATGCCGGCCTGCTGCGCCAGGTCGATGGCCAGCGAGGTGGGGGCCGACACGGCGGCCAGCAGGGGAATGTCGAGCCGGGCGCACTTGCGCACCAGTTCGTAGCTGGCGCGGCTGGACATGACGACGAAGCCGTCCTCCCCCAGCCGGCCCTGCGCGGCCAACTGGCCGATGAGCTTGTCGAGGGCGTTGTGGCGGCCCACGTCTTCGAGCAGGTCGGTCAGCTCGCCGCCTGGCGTGGCCCAGCCGGCGGCATGGACGGCGCCGGCCGCGGCATTGAGCGACTGCCGCGCGGGCATGGCAGCCACGGCGCGCAATATCGCGTCGGCAGGCAGCGCACCGGCCCAGACGCGTTCGGTGACGCGTTCGGGCACCAGGTCCAGCGCCTGCAGGCTGTCGATGCCGCACACGCCGCAACCCGTTCGGCCCGCGAGCGAGCGGCGCTTGTCTTTCAGGCGCGCGAAGCAGCGTGCCGTGATGTCCACCCGCACCTCGCACGCGGTGGCCGTGCCGGCCGGGACCCCGGTGGGTGCCTGCAGCGCATGCACCTCGATGCCGTGGCAGTCGCCCGGCTGGTCGATGATCCCCTCGCTCAGGGCGAAGCCGAGGGCGAAGGCATGCAGGTCGGCGGGCGTGGCCATCATCACGGCGTGCGAGAGGCCGTTGAACACCAGGGCCACCGGCACTTCGGCGGCCACCGCGTCGTCCTCCCACATGGCAGCCACAGCACCCTGCGGGCAGGGATGGCGCTGCACGCTGCGGGTGGCCAGCGGCGTGGGCAGGGGGCGGCCTTCGTCGTCCAGGCCCTCGGGGCCGGCAGATTCTTGCGCCCCTCCCATGCCCGCCAGCTGCTGCCGCCCGGCATCGGTCAGCCAGGCCAGCCAGCGGCTGTCGTCCTGCGCCACGCGCACCCAGCCGGGGCCCGGCTGGCCGCCCACGGCCGCGCCGCTCAGCAGGTGCAGGCCGCGCAGCACGGCGCTGCCGGGCAACCCCAGGTGCTTGGCCAGGCGCGGCATGGAGACGCCCTGCGGATCGTCCAGTTCGGCCAGTGCCGACAGCAGCGCCGGTGAGAGCCCGCCGTCATGGCCCACCGGCACGGGCGGCATCAAATGGCCGCCACGGCCGCGGGTTCCGCGGCGGCGGCCGTGTCTGCAGCATCTGCCGCCCCGGCCGCATGCGGCACCAGCACCACGGGGATCGACTTGGAGGTCGGCGTGCCCGCATTCAGCGCCACCGACGAAAGGGGCACGAGCGGATTGGTCTCGGGATAATAGGCAGCGAGGTTGCCGCGGGGAATGTCGTAGGCCACGAGCTTGAAGCGGTCGGCGCGGCGCTCCTGGCCGTCGCTCCACACGGTCTGGATATCCACCCAGTCGCCGTCCTTCAGGCCGAGGGACCGAATGTCCTCCTCGTGGATGAACACCACGCGCCGCTGGCCGAACACGCCGCGGTAGCGGTCGTCGTGGCCGTAGATGGTGGTGTTGTACTGGTCGTGCGAGCGCGTGGTGAGCAGCGTGAACACGACGGTGTCGCGCCGCAGCGCGCGGGCCTGGTGCGAGGGCGTGTCCACCGGCACGGGGTGGGCGACGAAGCTGGCCTTGCGGCCGGCCGTGGCCCAGACGCGCTCGCTGGCGGTATTGCGCAGCCGAAAGCCCCCGGGCACGGCCACGCGCTGGTTGAAGTCCTTGAAGTCGGCGAACACGGCTTCGATCTTGTCGCGGATGCGGGCGTAGTCTTCGATGAGCCACAGCCACGGGGTGCGGCTGCGCCCGCCGATCGTGGCCGCGGCCAGCCGCGCGACGATGGCGGGCTCGGACAGCAGCTGGTCCGAGGCCGGCGGGTTGATGCCCATGGACAGGTGCACCATGCTCATCGAGTCCTCCACCGTCACGCCCTGCGGGCCGCCGGCCTGCATGTCGATCTCGGTGCGGCCCAGGCACGGCAGGATGAGCGCCTCGCGCCCGTGCACGATGTGGCTGCGGTTGAGCTTGGTGGTCACGTGCACCGTCAGGTCGCAGCGGCGCAGCGCCTTCCAGGTCTCGTAGGTATCGGGCGTGGCGGCGGCGAAGTTGCCCCCCAGGGCGAAGAACACGCGCCCCTTGCCGTCCAGCATGGCCTGGATGGCCTCCACGGTATCGACGCCGGGCTCGCGCGGGGGCTCGAAGCCGAACACCTTCTGCAGCTTGTCCAGCAGCGCGGCCGGGGGCTTTTCCCAGATGCCCATGGTGCGGTCGCCCTGCACGTTGCTGTGGCCGCGCACGGGGCACGGGCCCGCGCCGGGCCGGCCGATGTTGCCGCGCAGCAGCAGCCAGTTGACGATCATCTGGATGGTGGCCACCGAGTGCATGTGCTGGGTGATGCCCATGCCCCAGCAGGCGATCACGCTCCGGGCATTGCGGTACACCTCGGCTGCGGCGCGGATCTGCGCCTCGGGCAGGCCGGACTCCTCTTCGAGCAAAGGCCACGATTCGGCGCGCAGGTCGGCCAGCAGGCCGTCGATGCCGGTGGTGTGCTCGGCGATGAAGGCATGGTCGAGCACGCCGCCGTCGCGGTCCTCGATCTCGATCAGGTGCTTCATCATCCCCTTGACCAGGGCCAGATCGCCCCCCACGCGCAGCTGGAAGTAATGCGTGCTGATGGGTGTCGAGCCCAGCGTGGCCATTTCCATCTTGCTCTGCGGGTCCTGAAAGCGCTCCAGGCCGCGTTCGCGCAGCGGGTTGAAGCTCACGATCTGCGCGCCGCGCTTGTGGGCCGCGCGCAGCTCGCCCAGCATGCGCGGGTGGTTGGTGCCGGGGTTCTGCCCGAAGATGAAGATGGCGTCTGCCTCCTCGAAGTCCTGCAGCGTGACCGTGCCCTTGCCCACACCGATCTGTGGGCGCATGGCGCTGCCGCTGGGCTCGTGGCACATGTTGGAGCAGTCGGGAAAATTGTTGGTGCCGTATTCGCGCACGAACAGCTGGTACAGGAAGGCGGCCTCGTTGCTGGCGCGGCCCGAGGTGTAGAAGATGGCCTCGTTCGGGCTGGGCAGCGCGTTCAGGTGCCGGGCGATGAGCGCGAAGGCATCGTCCCAGGCAATGGGCACGTAGTGGTCGCTGGCCGCGTCGTACACCATGGGGTGGGTGAGCCGGCCCTGGTCTTCCAGCCAGAAGTCGCTCTGCTCGGCCAGGGCGGCCACCGAATGCCGGGCGAAAAGCTCCGGCCCCGCGCGGCGGGCGGTGGCCTCGGCCGCCACGGCCTTGGCGCCGTTCTCGCAGAACTCGAAGGTGGAGGCATGGTTGCGGTCGGGCCAGGCGCAGCCGGGGCAGTCGAACCCGTCGGGCTGGTTGGCCGACAACAGGGTCTTGGCCCCCTTGAGGGGAATGTCCTGGTACTGCAGCGCGCGGCCGACGGAGCGCAGCGCGCCCCAGCCGCCGGCCGGGCCTTTGTAGAACTCGATTTTCTTGTCGGTCATCGTGGTCTCCTGCTCATCGGCGAAACGAACGGCGAAAGGGGTGGGCTCCCGAGGGAGCGACCGGGTTGGACACCGCCGCGCGCGCGGCGTTCCGCAGCGGCCACCATGCTAGGGCGTTTTGAAGGTCGCCGCAGCGTCGGCCAGGGCCGCGGCCTGCTCGCGCATGCGCAGGGCGGCGGCCGCGGCCTCCTCCACCAGCGCCGCATTCTGCTGGGTCATCTGCTCGATGCGGGCGACGCTCTGGTGGATGCCGTCGATGCCGCTGCTTTGCTGGCCGCTCGCTGCGGCAATGTCTTCGATCAGGTGCGTGACCTCGGCGATCGAGTGGGCAATGCCCTGCATGGACTGGCGCGCATCGTCCACCAGGCCGCCCCCCGCGTCCACCCGCTCGACCGACGCGGCGATGAGGCCACGGATCTCCCGCGCGGCGTCGCCCGAGCGCTGGGCCAGCGCCCGCACCTCGCCCGCCACCACCGCGAAGCCCCGGCCCTGCTCGCCCGCACGGGCGGCCTCGACCGCGGCGTTCAGCGCCAGGATGTTGGTCTGGAAGGCGATGCCGTCGATGATGCCGATGATGTCGCGGATGCGGTGCGCGCCCTCGCGGATGTCACCCATGGTGGCGACCACCCGCTCCACCGCCGCGCCGCTTTGCCCGGCCGCCTGCGACACCGCGCCCATGAGCCCGTTGACGCGCCGGGCGTGCTCGGCGTTCTGCCCCACCGTGGCCGTGAGCTGCTCCAGCGCCGAGGCGGCGCTGTTGACTTCGCCGGCCTGCTGCTCGGTGCGCGTGGCCAGATCGCCGTTGCCGGCCGCGATCTCGCTGGTGGACAGGCGCAGCCCGTCCGCGCCCCGCCGCACGTTGCCCACCAGTCCGGCCAGCCCCACGCCGATGCCGTTGATGGCCTGCAGCATCTGCCCCACCTCGTCGCGCCGGGCCACATGCATCTGGGTGGTGAGGTCGCCGGCGGCGATGCGCTGCGCCGCCGCGCGCCCCTGCGCCACCGGCCGGGCAATGCCGCGCTGCACCATGCCGTAGATCGCCGCCGCTGCCAGCAGCGGCAGGCCCGCCACCACCGCTACCCAACTGGCAGGCAGTGGCGCCAGCACCAGCCAGGCCAGCGCCCACAGCGCGTACTGCACCGCCAGCACCAGCAGGGCCAGCCGGCCCGCCAGGTTCAAAGCGGGAATCTCGCTGACATCCAGGCCCACGTAGAGCACGCCCACCACGTGGCCGGACGCATCGCGCACCGGGTCGTAACGGGTCATGTTCTGCCGGCCGAACACCGTGGCGTAGCCGGCATAGCCGCGCCCCGCCAGCAGGTTGGCATAGGCCGGGTGGGAGCGGTCGAGCAACGTGCCCACCGCGCGCTCGCCGTCCTGCTTGCGCACCGAGGTGGCGACGCGGACGAAGTCGTTGCCCTGCCGGGCGAACACGGTGGCGCGCACGCCGGTCTGCGCGGTGAAGCGGTCGGCCACCGAGAAGTCGCCGTTCAGCAGGCGCCCGGCGCAACGCAGCAATGGCGCCTGAGCGGCGCCACCCTGCGGTGGCTCGAGCGTGAAGCGGCCCGCGTGCTCGGCGGCGAACCGTGCCGCGGCGGCGTTGATCCGCCGGTGAAGGGAGCCTGGCAGCACCATGGTGCCCGGCCCTTACTGGAAGAACTTGGCAGCGCTCACCAGGGTCTTGTAGATGCCCCAGGCCAGGGGAATGCCCACCGCAGCCCAGGCGAACGCCACCAGTGCCGGGCTGGTGGAGCTGCCGGCCCCGGTGCCCGAACCCACCTCGGCCGCCAGCGATTTCTCGTGCGCGAGCTTTTTCTCGTGCGCCAGCTCTTCATCGGTCATGAACCACTTGTCGGCCAGCGGGCGCACCAGCAGGTTGGCGATCAGGCCGATGACCAGCATGCCCACCAGGATGTACATGGTCTGGTTGTAGACCTGCTCGCGCGGCAGGCCCAGGCCCAGCTGGTATTCGCGCATGTAGTTGACAACCACCGGGCCCAGGATGCCCGCGGTGGCCCAGGCGGTGAGCAGGCGGCCGTGGATGGCACCCACGAACTGCGTGCCGAACAGATCGGCCAGGTACGCCGGCACCGTGGCGAAACCGCCGCCGTACATCGACAGGATGATGCAGAACGCCCCCACGAACAGCAGCTTGCTGCCGGCCCCGGCCGAGCTGGGGATGCTGGCGTACAGCAGGCCGCCCAGCACGAAGAACACCACGTAGGTCATCTTGCGGCCCAGCTTGTCCGACAGGCTGGCCCAGAAGAACCGGCCGCCGATGTTGAACAGCGACAGCAGCGCGGTGAAGCCGCCGGCCACGGCGGCGATGGCCGCCAGCTGCGCCTTGTCGAGTTCGCCGAACTTCTGCGGCACGCCGATGAGCGCGCCACCGAACACCTCCTGCAGCATGGGCGAGGCCATGCCGATCACGCCGATGCCCGCGCTCACGTTCATGCACAGCACGACCCACACCAGCCAGAACTGCGGAATGCCCCAGACGCGCTTCACGTGCACGTGGCGCTGCGTGATCATGGTGTTGGCACTGGGCGGCGGCGGGGTCCAGCCGGCCGGCTTCCAGCCCGTGGCGGGCACGCGGTAGCCGAGGGCGCCGGCCATCATGAAGACGAAGTACAGGAGCGCCATGACCACGAAGGTCTGCATCACGCCCACGTCGGTGGGGGTGGAAAACCGCTTCATCAGGTCCACCGCGAGGGGCGAGCCGATCATCGCGCCGCCGCCGAAGCCCATGATGGCCATGCCGGTCGCCATGCCCCGCCGGTCGGGAAACCATTTGATGAGCGTGGACACCGGCGAGATGTAGCCCAGCCCCAGGCCGATCCCGCCGATGACGCCCGAGCCGAGGATCATCAGCCAGAACTGGTGCAGGTGGATGCCCAGCGCCGACAGCAGCATGCCGCCGCACCAGCACACCGCGGACACGACACCCGCCTTGCGCGGACCGGCGCGCTCCAGCCAGCCGCCCCAGATGGCGGCAGAGCAGCCCAGGAACACGAAAAACAGGGTGTACATCCAGCCCAGCGTGGCCACGCGCCAGTCGCAGCCGGAGGCGAACAGCTCCGCGAAGAAGCTCATGTCCTTGGGGCAGGCGGCGCCGGTGCCGGCCGTGGAGAGGGCCTTGGACAGCGGCAGCCAGAACACGGAGAACCCGTAAGCCATGCCGATGCAAAGGTGGATCGCCAAGGCCGCCGGAGGAACGAGCCACCGGTTGAAGCCGGGACCGGCAATGATGCGTTCCTTGTCCAGAAAACCGGGTTTTGTGGATGACATGCCACTCCTCTCTGCTGTGCTCTTTTTCGACGTCCGCGCGCCACCCTGGCACGGGCTCTCGATCCAGTGTCAGCGCATTGCTTGAGCTACGTCAAGACACATTGCACACAACGCGACATGTTTTTCCGCGCTGTCAGGAAGCAGAAAGGACAGCAGTGCAGGCGAAGCCGCCGGTCGTCCGGCAGCGGCCGCCTCAGGTGGTCTTGCTGATGGAGATGGTGGGGAATTTCGACGAGAAGTCCTTGGCCTGCTGCGCCACCTTGACCGCCACGTCGCGCGCCATCTTCCTGTAGATGCGGGCCACCTCGCCATCGGGGTCGGCCACCACGGTGGGGGTGCCGGTGTCGGCCTGCAGGCGGATCTGCATGTCCAGCGGCAGCGCGCCCAGGTAGGCCATGCCGTATTCCGCCGCCATGCGCTGGCCGCCGCCCTCGCCGAAGATGTGCTCCGCGTGGCCGCACTGGCTGCACACGTGCACCGCCATGTTCTCGACGATCCCGAGGATGGGCACGCCCACCTTCTCGAACATCTTGATGCCCTTCTTGGCATCCAGCAGCGCGATGTCCTGCGGCGTGGTGACGATCACCGCGCCGGTGATGGGCACGCGCTGGCTCAGCGTGAGCTGGATGTCGCCGGTGCCGGGCGGCATGTCCACGATGAGGTAGTCCAGGTCCTTCCAGTGGGTTTGCCGCAGCAGCTGCTCCAGCGCCTGCGTGGCCATGGGGCCGCGCCAGATCATGGCCTGGTCGGCATCGATCAGGAAACCGATCGACATCACCTGCACGCCGTGGTTGCGCATCGGCTCCATGGTCTTGCCGTCGGCGCTTTCGGGCTTGCCCTCGATGCCGAGCATCATGGGCTGGCTGGGGCCGTAGATGTCGGCATCCAGCACGCCGACGCTGGCGCCCTCGGCCGCGAGCGCCAGCGCCAGGTTGGCGGCGGTGGTGCTCTTGCCCACGCCGCCCTTGCCGGAGGCCACGGCGATGATGTTCTTGACCTGCGGCAGCAACTGCACGCCGCGCTGCACCGCATGGGCGACGACCTGGCTGGTGATGCGCACCGCCACCTGCTCCACGCCGGCGACGGCCTGGGCCGCCGCGGTCAACTGGCGTTCCAGTTCGGGCACCAGGCTCTTGGCCGGGTAGCCCAGCTCGACGTCGAACGCCACGTCACCACCGGCGATGCGCACGTTGCGCACCGCCCGCGCACTGACGAAATCCTTGCCGGTGTGCGGATCGCTTACGCTCGCGAGCGCCGCCAACAGCGCCTGTTCTGTGACTGCCATGCCAATAACTCCTTGAGGGGCCGGTAGTCTATTCCCTGATCTCCCAACCCCGCAGGGCCGAGGACAATGCACCGTTGCCGCGCCCGCCCACGCCTGCCCACCCGTTCAGTACAAGGATTCCCGTGAAATTCAAGATGGCCCCCAACTCCCTGTTCGCGATCCTGCTGCGTTCGCCCTGGTGGATCAGTTGGTCGGTGGCCGGTCTGATCGCGCTGGTGTGCGGCGCCCTGCTGCCCTCGCACATCGCCCCGTACGCCGCGGTGGGCGCCCTGCCGATCTTCGGCGTGGGCTGCCTGGCCGCCTGGCGCCAGTGGCGCGCGCCCAGCAGCGCGCGGGTGCAGGCCGTGCTGGGGCAGGCGGCGGAGATGCCCTGGCGCACCTTCGCGGATGCGCTGGAGCGCGCCTGGCAGGCCGAGGGCTACGCGGTGCGCCGCCTCACCGGCCTGCAGGCCGATTTCCGCCTGGAGAAAGCGGGCCAGACCGCCCTGGTGAGCGCACGCCGCTGGAAGGCCGCCACCCATGGCATCGAGCCGCTGCGCGACCTGCAGGCGGCCGCCCGGGCGCAGGACGTGCCGGCCAGCACCTACATCGCGATGCAGGGCACGGTGAGCGACAACGCCCGCGGCTATGCCCGCGAGCACGGCATCACGCTGATGGAGGGGGAGGCCCTGGCCGCCCTGCTGCTGAAGGCGCCCCGCACCGCACCCGCCCGGTGATCCGACGCCCGGTACGACCACCGATCCGCCGAGGCCCGCCATGCCCCCTTCCGCCGCAGCCCCCGCCGCCAAACCCGTCTCGCCCCGCCCCATCGGCTTGGTGCTGACCGGCGGCGGGGCCCGTGCGGCCTACCAGGTGGGCGTTCTGGAGGCGATCTCCGACCTGCGCATGGCGTGCGGCGCGGGGCGCGAACCCAACCCGTTTCCGATCATCACCGGCACCTCGGCCGGCGCCATCAACGCGGCCGCCCTCGCCTGCGGGGCGGACCAGTTCGACCGGGCCGTGCGCCGCATCGCCCGCGTGTGGCGCAATTTCCATGCGCAACAGGTGTACCGGGCCGATTCGCTGAGCGTGATGCGCAGCGGCGCGGGCTGGCTCACCCTCATGTCGCTGGGCTGGCTGCTGGCGCGCTGGCGGCGCATGCGGCCGCGCTCGCTGCTGGACAACTCGCCGCTCACCGGCCTGCTCACGCAACTGGTGCCGCTGGTGCGGCTGCCCCGGCTGATCCGCCAGGGGCACCTGCAGGCGCTGGCCATCACCGCCTCCAGCTACAGCTCGGGCGAGCACGTGACCTTCTTCGAGGCCGCGCAGGCGCAGCAGCCCTGGGTGCGCTCGCAGCGCAAGGCCACGCGCGACCGCATCACGCACGACCACCTGCTGGCGTCGTCGGCCATTCCGTTCGTCTTTCCCGCCACGGCGCTGGGCATCGACGGCCACACCGAATACTTCGGCGACGGATCGATGCGGCAGTCCGCCCCGATCGCGCCGGCCATCCATCTGGGCGCCGAACGCATCCTGGTGGTGGGCGCGGGCCGCATGCACGAACCGGCGGGCGAGGCGCTGCACAGCGATGCGCCGGCCTACCCGTCGCTCGCGCAGATCGCCGGGCACACGCTGTCCAATATCTTCCTGGATGCCCTGTCGGTGGATGTGGAGCGCGCCCAGCGCATCAACCAGACGCTGTCCCTCATCCCGCCCGAAGTGCGCGCGCACAGCCCCTTGCGCCCGCTGGAACTGCTGGTGATCGCGCCTTCGCAGCGCCTGGATGCGGTGGCCGCCCGCTACGTGGGCGAGCTGCCCCGCCCCATCCGCACGCTGCTGGGCGGCCTGGGCGTGACCTCCAACATGCAGGACGTGCGCGGCGCCGCGCTGGCCAGCTACCTGCTGTTCGAGGCCGGCTACACGCGCGAACTCATGGCCCTCGGCCGCGCGGACGCCCTGGCGCGCCGCAGCGAGATCTGCCGATTCTTCGGCTGGGCCGACGCGGGCAACGCGGTGCGGGCGCCTGCCGTTTGAGCCCGCACACCCGGCCCGGAGTCACCCCTCCTGTCGGAGCCAACCGATGCCCTTCGCGCCCCGCCCCCACTTCCCATCGGCCATCGCCCGCACGGCCCGCACCGGCCTGGCGGCGGCCGCGATCGCCGCGCTGACCGCCGGCTGCACGCATCCACCGGCCGGCCCGAAGGCGGCGGCTGTCGCCCCCGCCGCGGCGCCGCCGGCCGGTGCCGAAGCCCCACCCTCCCCCACCCCATGCCCCGAAGGCCTGCCCGCCGCCACGCGCTGCCTGAGCGGGCAGGACTCGGCCGGCGCCCACTACCTGATCGCCATCCCCGCGGACTGGAACGGCACGCTGGTGTTGCACGCCCACGGCGGCCCCACGCTCAGCGCGCCGCGCCTGTCGCGCACGGTGGAAGACCTGGAGCGCTGGGCCATAGTGCCGCGCGCCGGCTACGCCTGGGCCGGCTCCACCTACCGCCAGGGCGGCGTGGCGGTACACGCCGCGGCCGAAGACACCGAGCGGCTGCGGCGCATCTTCGTACAGCACGTGGCCGCGCCGCGCATGACGCTGCTGCACGGCCAGTCGTGGGGCGCCAGTGTGGCTGCCGTGGGCGCATCGCTCTTCACCGACGATGGCCACGGCAAACGCCCCTACGACGGCGTGCTGCTCACCAGCGGCGTGCTGGCCGGCGGCAGCCGGGCGTACGACTTCCGGCTCGACCTGCGGGTGATCTACCAGGCGCTGTGCGCCAACCACCCGCTGCCCGCCGAACCCCAGTACCCGCTGTGGATGGGCCTGCTGCCCGATGCCACGCTGAAACCCGCCGACCTGAAACGCCGCGTGGACGGCTGTCTGGGCCTGGACCGGCCCGCGGCGCAGCGCACGGCCGCGCAGCAGTCGCGCGTGCAGACCATCGTGCAGACCGTGCGCATCCGCGAAAGCGCCATCCACGGCCACCTGAACTGGGCCACCTGGCACTTCCAGGACATCGTGCAGCGGCGCACCGGCGGCGCCAACCCCTTCGGCAACCGGGGCGCGGTGTACACCGGCTCGAGCGACGATGCCGCGCTCAACCGCAGCGTGCAGCGCTACCGCGCCGATCCGCAGGCCGTGGCCACCTTCGCGCGCGACACCGACCCCGACGGGCGCATCCCGGTGCCGGTGCTGACCGTGCACGGCGTGGACGATCCCACCGCTTTCGTCGAGATGGAAGACAGCTTTCGCCGCACGATGGAGCGCGCCGGCACGGCCGGCCACCTGGTGCAGACCTTCACGGCCGACAAATCCCACAGCTACCTGACCGATGCCGCCTATCCCACGCTGCTGGCGGCGCTCGGCCAGTGGGTGCTCGGCGGCCCGGCCCCCACGCCGGCGGGCATCGCCGCGCAATGCCCGGGCGTGCAGGCGACGTTCGGCGGCGAGTGCCGGTTCCTGCCCGGGTACCGGCCGCAGCCGCTGGAGCCCCGGGTGACGCCGCGCGAGCGGCCATGAGGCCCCTGCGGGCAGCCCCGGCCGCGCGGGCCGGGGCGAGCGCCTAAAATCCGCGGCTTGTCCGCGTTTTTCGCGGCCCACCCCGAACGCCCGCACCCGATGACCGCACGCAAGATCTTCGTCACCACCGCCCTGCCGTATGCCAACGGCAACTTCCACATCGGCCACATCATGGAATACATCCAGGCCGACATCTGGGTGCGGTATCAAAGAATGCAGGGCGCCCAGGTGAACTTCGTGGGCGCGGACGATGCCCACGGCGCGCCGATCATGATCGCGGCCGAGAAGGCCGGCAAGACGCCCCAGCAGTTCGTCGCCGACATCGCCGCCGGCCGCAAGCCCTACCTGGACGGTTTTCACATCGCGTTCGACAACTGGCACAACACCGACGCGCCCGAGAACCACGCGCTCGCCCAACAGATCTACCGCGACCTCAAGGCCAACGGCCTCATCGAGACGCGCACCATCGAGCAGTTCTTCGACCCCGAGAAGAACATGTTCCTGCCCGATCGCTTCATCAAGGGCGAATGCCCCAAGTGCCACGCCAAGGACCAGTACGGCGACAACTGCGAGAACTGCGGCGCCGTCTATGCACCCACCGACCTCATCCAGCCCTTCTCGGCGCTGTCGGGCGCCAAGCCGGTGCTGAAGAGCTCGGAGCATTTCTTCTTCAAACTCTCCGACCCGCGCTGCGTCGATTTTTTGCAGGAATGGACGCAGAACGGCGTGCACGTGCAGCCCGAGGTGGCCAACAAGGTCAAAGAATGGTTCACCGTGCGCACCAACCCGGACGGCAGCACCAGCGAGGGCCTGGGCGACTGGGACATCAGCCGCGACGCGCCCTACTTCGGCATCGAGATCCCCGATGCGCCGGGCAAGTACTTCTACGTGTGGCTCGATGCACCCGTGGGCTACCTCGCCTCGCTCAAGAACCTGCTGGAAAAGCGCGGCGAAGACTACGAGGCCTACATGGCCGACCCGCTGCTTGAGCAGTACCACTTCATCGGCAAGGACATCGTCACCTTCCACACCCTGTTCTGGCCCGCCATGCTGAAGTTCAGCGGCCGCAAGACGCCCGACAAGATCTGCGTGCACGGCTTTCTCACCGTGAACAACGGCGAGAAGATGAGCAAGAGCCGCGGCACGGGCCTGGACCCGCTCAAGTACCTGGGCCTGTCGATGAACCCCGAATGGCTGCGCTACTACATCGCCGCCAAGCTCAATGGCCGCAACGAGGACATCGACTTCAACCCCGAAGATTTCATGGCCCGGGTCAACAGCGACCTGATCGGCAAGTTCGTCAACATCGCCTCGCGCGCGGCCGGCTTCATCGCCAAGCGTTTCGGCGGCCAGCTGGGCGCCATGAGCGGCGACGGCCAGGCCCTGCTCGCCACGCTGGCGGGCCAGGGCGGCACCATCGCCGAGGCCCTCGAAAAGCGCGACACCGCCCGCGCCCTGCGCGAGGTGATGCTGCTGGCCGACCGCGTGAACGAGTACGTGGACGCCAACAAGCCCTGGGAACTGGCCAAGCAGGACGGCATGGACGCGCGCCTGCAGGACGTGTGCACGACCTGCATCGAGGCCTTCCGCGTGCTCGCCATCTACCTCAAGCCCGTGCTGCCCGCCCTGGCCGCGCAGGTCGAAGCCTTCCTGAACGTCGCGCCGCTCGCCTTTGCCGATGCGCAGACGCTGCTGGGCGCCGGCCACACCATCGGCACCTACCAGCATTTGATGCAGCGCGTGGACGTGAAGCAGCTCGACGCCCTGTTCGAGCCGCCCGCGGCGCCTGAGCCCGAAAAGACCGTGCCCGGCGGCGAGGAGATCACCCCCACCATCACCATCGACGACTTCGCCAAGATCGACCTGCGCATCGCGCAGATCGTGAACTGCGAGCCGGTCGAAGGCTCGACCAAGCTGCTGCGCCTGACACTCGACGTGGGCGAAGGCCGCCACCGGAATGTGTTCAGCGGCATCGCCAGCGCCTACCAGCCCGCCGACCTGATCGGCAAGCTCACCGTGATGGTGGCCAACCTCGCCCCGCGCAAGATGAAGTTCGGCATCAGCGAGGGCATGGTGCTGGCCGCCAGCCATGGGGATGAAAAGGCCCACCCGGGTATCCACGTGCTGGAGCCGTGGCCGGGTGCGACGCCCGGCATGCGCGTGCGCTGAGGGTATTGGCGGTCCCATCCACACGATCTCTCGTGAGGATTGGATCAGCGAGCGGCGCGGCACTGTCGATGGCCGAAGCCGGGCTGATCTAGCGCTGCGGGCCCGCGTTTGCGCCCGACGGCGCGTGGCCGGGCGCATTACTGTGCGCAGCGATTTAACAAACGGTCAATAAAAATAGTGGCTTAAAAGTCAAATTCGAGCCGTCTTGCATTTAGCATTCGTCCCCAACAAAAACACGATCTCAAGGGGGGGGATTGAATGAGCGCAGAACTCGCGGCCACGTTCTTCAACGTCGGCTACGGACAGATCCTGGCCCAGTCCATGGACAAGAACCAGGTGGACGTGCTGGTGCTGACGCAGGGGCAGTACATGACCATCCTGCAGGACAAGGCCCGGAACAATGCAGCGCTGGAATTCAACCTGCGCAAGATGCTGTCCAAATCCACTTTTGGGCAGTACTGGCAGAAAGAGTTCAGCCCGAATGCCAGCGAGCCGTGGGTCGGGCCCGTAGCGCAGGGGGCCAACGATGTGCTGGCCATCGGCAAGACGATGAATGCCATCGGCATGGCCGGCATAGGGACTTACATCAAGACCACGGCGACGGGCACGTACATCATCATCAAAGGCTATTCGGCGCGGCGCAGCGGCGCGTTGCAGGGCACGCGCTACTTGGCGACGAATCCCAAGATGCTGCAACTGGGACTCGGAATGAAGAGCCTGCAAGGCATTGCCAAGGGCGGCTTCATGCTGGGCGTGGTGGTGTCCACAGGGATCGAACTGATGGACTTCATGTTCAATGACGAGAAGACCATGTATGACCTCGTGGGCGGGATCGGGGTGGAGGCCGTCAAAGGCGGGCTTGGCGCTCTGATTGCGTATTCAATGGCTGCGGGCGTCGCCGGATCGGCTACGACAGTGGCGGTGCTTCCACTGGTCGTGATGGCCGTCTTTGCCGTTGGTGTGGGCATCGGGCTGAATGCTGTTGATCGACACTACGGTCTGAAGGACAAGGTGATCGCTGCCCTCAAATTGCTTCCTGAGCAGACCGCTCAAGGTATCTACTACATCGATACGAAATCCCAGTCATGGCAAAACGAACTCAGCGATGCAATGACTCAGAAAAAGACGCAAATGGGCCGTGCCATTGACCAGGGGGTCAAAGATTGGCTCTGTCGAATTTCTTGCGTTCGATATTAAGTAACACCTCCGCTACCCATGTTCGACGTCAAAAAAGTTCGCGCCACCTTGTTGTGGGGAATTCCTCTTTACCTTGGACTCATGGCAGGCTCATGCTTTGTAATCCGCTACGAAATCATCCCAACCGTTGTCGGCATAGCCACCTTGGCATCCGGAGTACGGATCGCACCCGCAGCACTGCTCGCCCCATTCATCGCGCTTATCTGCGCTTTAGCAATCATCCTGGGGACCATGCGCGCGATTCCTTGCAGCGACAAGTCCATCCAGCCAATGGAGCGTTTCTTCACGATCATCGTGCTCGCGAGCGGCGTGGCCTTGTTGCTCATTCCCGTGACCTCTCTGATCGTGCGCTTTTATATGCCCAGCCTGGGTTACTCGCTTTGTTCAGACCTTAAAGACAACCCCACCATGTGGTTCACCGATTGGGTGCGCGATCCTGCCTGGTGTGTCAGAGGCAAGAGCTTGGACTGGGTGAACCAGCAGGGGCGTTGATGCCATGCGATAAGACCGCACTGTGGACTGACCAGCGAGGCTCGCATTCCTGGTCAACGCAGGGATTTTTCGGGCGCCGCGCCCGCTGACTGAGCCGGCCTCGCCAGCCCACACAGCCTCAATGCCCCACGTACCTTCCCGGCCGGTGGCTGATCCATAAAAACCCGCTCATCACCACCACCGCCAGCACCGAATACGCCACCCGCTCGATCGGCACGATCACCAGCGCCAGCAGCACCACGGTGCAGTCGATCGCCATCTGCACCTTGCCCGCGCGCACCCCGTAGCGCTGCTGCAGATACAGCGAGACGATGGTGGCGCCGCCCAGGCTGGATTTGTGGCGCGCGAGGAACAGGCAGCCCGTGCCCAGCAGCAGCCCGCCCAGCACGGCGGCGAACAGCGGATTCAGGTAGTCCACGTGCATGACGTGGGGAAACAGCTCCGTCAGCACCGACAGCAGCGCCACCGACAGGAACGTCTTGACGGTGAACTCCCGCCCCATGCGCGTCCAGGCGAACCAGTAGAACGGCAGGTTGATGGCGAAGAACAGCTTGCCGAACGAGATGTCGGTCACGTAGTGCAGCAAGAAGGCAATGCCCGCCGTGCTGCCGATGAGCAGCCCCGCCTGGCCGAACAGCATGAGCGCCATGGCCACGAACAGCGTACCCGCGAAGAGCGCCTGCACGTCTTCGTAATGCCCGTGGCGCAGCGACCCCATGGGGTACAGCGGCGCGGAAGGCGGCGGCGCGGCCTCGGCCGGGGACGCAGGGGGTGGCAAGGGGGCTTCGGGCATGGCGGGGCGGATGGTTGTCACAGGCTACTCCAACACCGGCAGGCCATGCAAACAACGCGCCAACCCGCGCTGGCGGTGGTGCCGGCGCCGGGCTATCGCCCCTCGCGGATCTCCAGCGCGCTGCCGCTGCGCAGCACCCGGCCCTGTCCGTCGAAGTACACGGTGAAGATCATGGGCTGGTTACCGCCGTCGTTCCAGCGCCAGTCCCAGGCGGTCTCGCCCTTGCGCTCATAGGTCATGGCCTTCATGGGCTTGCCCAGGCGCCGGCGCACGTCGTCCATGGCCATGCCGGGCACGATCTGCTCGAAGTTGTGCGGCGCCAGCACCTGGCGCAGCGCGCTCATGCGGCCGTCGGGGCCGATGGTGATCATGTAGTTCTGGTGGCCGGCCGGCTGGCGGTTGTATTCGAAGGTGCGGGCACCGCCCGGCTCGTCCCACACGCGCTCGGGCTCGCCGAAGCGCGAGCGCACGTCGGCCTCGGTGGAACTGCCCTCCTCCAGTTCGCTGATGCGTTGCGGATCGCAGCCGGCGAGCAGGGCCGCCAGGACGCCGAGCGCGCAGGCCAGGCCGGTGGCGCGCAGCGCCCGGGCCGCCGGGGCGCTCCATCGGGGGGTGTTCATCGGGGGTCCTTTCCGGGGCAGTGTCGGGGTCCGCACTGTAGCGCGCCGAGGCGGCGGCGCCCCAGCCAAGGGCGGCGCCCGCTAAAATCGCCGCCTCCCTACAGTGACTGCACCACCGCCATGTCCTTCTTCCGCCGCCCCGACTACCAGTCCGACACCACCCAGTTCATCAACCAGCTCAAGACCGAGAAGCCCGAACTGGACGCGCAGCAGCAGGCCGGCCGTGCGCTGCTGTGGGACAAGCGCGTGGACCGCAGCCTCTGGGGCGAGTACGACGAAGCCAGCGTGCCGCAAAAGCCCTACGTCTACCAGACCCAGGGCTGAATCTCAGGCATCAAAATGCCATCCAGCGCAATAGCAACTAACGCTGGTAGCTATATTTTTAATAGCAAACGATGAGCACCGCCGCGGACAGGGCCTCCGCCCCCGCCCTGCCCGCTGGGGGTGCCGAGGGCGCCTCCCCCCAGGTCGTGGATGCGGTGGCGCTGGCGCGCCTGTATGGCGAGCCGCTGTTCGCGCTGCCGACCGACCTGTACATCCCGCCCGATGCGCTGGAGGTGTTCCTCGAAGCGTTCGAGGGGCCGCTCGATCTGCTGCTGTATCTCATCCGCAAGCAGAACTTCAACATCCTCGACATCCCCATGGTGGGCGTCACGCGCCAGTACCTGGTGTACGTGGACGAGATCCGCAGCCGCAACCTGGAGCTGGCGGCCGAATACCTGCTGATGGCGGCCATGCTCATCGAGATCAAGTCGCGCATGCTGCTGCCGCCCAAGAAGCAGGAAGGCAGCGCCGAGCCCGAGGACCCGCGCGCCGAACTCGTGCGCCGCCTGCTCGAGTACGAACAGATCAAGCTGGCCGCGGCCGGCCTCTCGCGCATGCCGCAGTACGGGCGCGATTTCCTGCGGGCGCAGGTGCACATCGAACAGAGCCTGCAGCCGCGCTTTCCCGACGTGCACGTGGCCGACCTGCAGGAGGCGTGGCGCGACATCCTGCGGCGCGCCAAGCTGGTGCAGCACCACCGCATCACGCGCGAGGAGCTGAGCGTGCGCGAGTACATGAGCGCCGTGCTCAAGACGCTGCAGGGCCGGCGCTTCGTGGAATTCGAGGAACTGTTCGAGCCCGAAAAAGGCAGCACCGTGCTGGTGGTGACCTTCATCGCGCTGCTGGAACTGGCCAAGGAAACCCTGATCGAGATCACCCAGGCCGAGGCTTTCGCGCCCATCTACGTGCGGCTGGCGTACACGCCGGTCTGAGCCGACGCCCTTCACCGCCACGGCCGGGCGCCCCGGCCCAAACGCACCACACGCACCACACGCACCACACGCACCACACGCACCACCATGCCATCCCACGATTTCGACGTTCTCATCATCGGCAGCGGGCTGGCCGGGCTGTCGGCCGCGCTGCACCTGGCACCCACGCACCGCGTGGCGGTCATCACCAAGCGCGCGCTGCAGGACGGGGCCAGCGCCTGGGCGCAGGGCGGCATCGCCGCCGTGCTGGCCGAGGGCGACACCTACGAGGCCCACGTGCAGGACACCCTGGTGGCCGGCGCGGGGCTGTGCGACCTGGCCGCCACGCGCTTCGTGGTGGAGAGCGCGCCCGAGGCCATCCACTGGCTGCAGGGCCTGGGCGTACCGTTCTCGCAGGAGGACGGCGCCCTGCATCTCACGCGCGAGGGCGGCCACGGCGCTCGCCGCATCGTGCACGCCACCGATGCCACCGGCGCCGCCGTGCAGCGCACCCTGATCGACACCGTGCGCGCCACGCCCGGCATCACGCTGTTCGAGCAGCACACGCTGGTGGACCTCATCACCCCGCACAAGCTGCGCCGCGGCGGGCCGCAGCGTTGCCTGGGGCTGTATGCGCTGGATGAAGGCACCGACGAGGTCGTCACCTTCCGCGCGCCGCAGACCATCCTGGCCACGGGCGGCGCGGGCAAGGTGTACCTGTACACCACCAACCCCGACACGGCCACGGGCGACGGCATCGCCGCGGCCTGGCGCGCGGGCTGCCGCGTGTCCAACCTGGAGTTCATCCAGTTCCACCCCACCTGCCTTTACCACCCGCACGCCAAGTCGTTCCTCATCACCGAGGCGGTGCGCGGCGAGGGCGGGCGGCTCTTGCTGCCCCGCTCGGCCGGCGGCACGCGCTTCATGCCGCAGCACGACCCGCGCGCCGAACTGGCCCCGCGCGACGTGGTGGCCCGCGCCATCGACTACGAAATGAAGCGCCACGGCCTGGACTGCGTGCACCTGGACATTTCGCACCAGAGCCCGGCGTTCATCCAGGAGCACTTTCCCAACATCCTCGCGCGCTGCGCCGAGTTGGGGCTGGACATCACGAAGGAACCCATCCCCGTGGTGCCCGCCGCGCACTACACCTGCGGCGGCGTGCTCACCGACCTGACCGGCCGCACCGACCTGCCCGGCCTGTTCGCCATCGGCGAGACCGCCTGCACCGGCCTGCACGGCGCCAACCGGCTGGCCAGCAACTCGCTGGTGGAGTGCATGGTCTTCGCGCGCGCGGCCGCCCAGGCCATCGCCGCCGCCAGCGCGGAAGCCGTGCCCGACGTGCCGCCATGGGACGACAGCCGCGTGACCGATGCCGACGAGTGCGTGGTCATCTCCCACAACTGGGACGAGCTGCGCCGCTTCATGTGGGACTACGTGGGCATCGTGCGCACCAACAAGCGCCTGGAGCGCGCGGCGCACCGCATCACGCTGCTGCAGGCCGAGATCGAGGAGTTCTACGCCCACTTCCACGTCACGCGCGACCTGCTGGAGCTGCGCAACCTGGTGCAGGTGGCCGAACTCATCGTGCGCTCGGCCCAGATGCGCCGCGAGAGCCGGGGCCTGCACTACAGCCGCGACTACCCCGAGCGGGCCGCCCCGGCCGCGCCCACCATCCTGGTCCCGCCGGTCCGCTGACCGCCCCACCGCCTCACCGCCTCACCGCAAGCTCTAACCGTTTTCTTCGCCCCTCCCGCCATGCAACGCACCCTGCTGAAATCCAAGATCCACCGCGCCACCGCCACGCACTGCGAGCTGCACTACGAAGGCTCCTGCGCGATCGACGAAGACCTGCTCGACGCCGCGAACATCGTGGAGAACGAGCAGGTGCACATCTGGAACATCGACAACGGCGAGCGCTTCGTCACCTATGCCATCAAGGGCCAGCGCGGCAGCGGCATGGTGTCGGTCAACGGCTCGGCGGCGCGCCGCGCTGCCGTGGGCGACCTGCTCATCATCGCCGCCTTCGCCCAGGTCGAGGAAGCCGAGGTGGCCGCGCACCGGCCGCAGCTCGTGTTCGTGGACGCCGCCAACCGCCAGGTGGAACTGCGCCACCACGTGCCCACGCAGGCCCTGTGAAAGGCCACCCACGATGAACCAGGACACCCTCGTCGCCCGCAGCCTGGCCAGCGTCTGGCACCCGTGCACGCAGATGAAGCGCCACGAGGCCGACCCGCCCGTGGCCATCGCCAGCGCCCGCGGCCCGTGGCTGCACGGCACCGATGGCCGGCGCTACCTGGACGGCATCAGCTCGTGGTGGGTCAACCTCTTCGGCCACAGCCACCCGCACATCCAGGCCGCGCTGGCCGACCAGCTCGCGCGGCTGGACCACGTGATGCTCGCGGGCTTCACGCACGCCCCCGTGGTGGAGCTGTCCGAGCGGCTGGGCGCGCTCACCGGGCTGGGCCACGCCTTCTACGGCAGCGACGGTGCCGCGGCCACCGAGATCGCCCTCAAGATGAGCGCGCACTGCTGGCGCAACGCCGGGCGGCCGGGCAAGAGCCGCTTCGTGGGCCTGGCCGGCGGCTACCACGGCGAGACCGTGGGCGCGCTGGCCGTGACCGACATCGCCCTGTTCCGCGAGGCCTACGCCCCGCTGGTGCGCCTGGCGGCCACCGTGCCCAGCCCCGACGCGCGCGGCGCGCAACCCGGCGAGAGCGCGCTGGATGCGGCCCGGCGCGCCGCCCAGACGCTGGAGGTCTGGCTGGCCGAGCACCACGAGAGCACCGCCGCGCTGATCGTCGAGCCCCTGGTGCAGTGCGCCGCCGGCATGGCCATGCACGATGCCGAATACCTGCGCCAGGCGCGCGCGCTGTGCGACCGCTACGGCGTGCACCTGGTGGTGGACGAGATCGCCACCGGCTTCGGCCGCACCGGCACGATGTTCGCGCACCAGCAGGCCGGCATCCGGCCCGATTTCATCTGCCTGTCCAAGGGCCTCACGGGCGGCACGCTGCCGCTGTCGGCCGTGCTCACCACCGAGGCCGTGTACGCCGCGTTCTACGACGACGACGTGGCCCGCGGCTTCCTGCACTCGCACTCCTACACCGGCAACCCGCTGGCCTGCCGCGCGGCGCTGGCCACGCTGGAGCTGTTCGACCAGCTCGACCCGCTCGCGGCCAATGCCGCGCTGGCCGGGCGCATCGACGCCGCCTGCGCGCCCATCACGCAGCACCCGCGCGTTCGCCATGCGCGCCGGCTGGGCATGGTGTGGGCGTGGGACGTGCAGACCTCCCTGCCCGATTTTTCCCGCCGCTACCACCGCCACGCCATGGCGCGCGGACTGGTGCTGCGCCCCATCGGCAAAACGCTCTACGCCATGCCGCCCTACGTGCTCGACGACGAGGCCGTGCAGCACCTGGGCGACGCCGCCTTCGCCGCACTGCAGGCCACGCTGGCCGAGGAGACCGCCCCATGAACCCGACCCCGGCATTCGCCTGCTTCGTCACCGGCACCGACACCGGCGTGGGCAAGACGCTGGCCTCGGCCGGCCTGCTGCACGCGCTGGCGCGCCACCACACGCGCGTCGTGGGCATGAAGCCCATCGCCGCGGGCGCCGAATGGCACCATGGCCAGCTCGCCAACGAAGACGCCCTCGCCCTGCGCGCCGCCTCCACCATCGCGGTGCCCCCGGCGCTGGACAACCCCGTGCTGCTGCCCGACCCGCTCTCGCCCCACATCGCCGCCGAGCGCGCGGGCACGCGCATCGACATCGCGCACATCGTGCGCAGCTACGAAGCGCTGGCGGCGCAGGCCGATGCGGTGGTCGTCGAAGGCGCGGGCGGGTTCCACGTGCCGCTGTCGGACACCGAGACCGGCGCCGACCTCGCCCAGGCCCTGGGCCTGCCCGTGGTGCTGGTGGTGGGCCTGCGGCTGGGGTGCCTCAGCCACGCCGCGCTCACGGCCGATGCCGTGCGCGCGCGCGGCCTGCCGCTGGCCGGCTGGATCGCCAGCCGCATCGACCCGCACATGCGGGCGCCGCAAGAAAACCTCGACTGGCTCGCGCAGCGCCTGGGCGCCCCGCTGCTGGCCGACATTCCCTACCAGGCCGTGCCGGACGCCCGTGCGCTGCCCTTCGACCTTCCCGCCGCATGGACGACCCGATGAGCCCCCGCCCCGACGCCGCCTCCTGGATCGACGAGTTTCCGGCACGCATCGCCGCGCTCGACGCCGCCCACCTGCGCCGCCGGCGCCGCGCCGTGGTGCCGGCCGGCGGCGCGCAGCTGCTGGTCGATGGTGCGCCCATGCTGGCTTTTTGCAGCAACGATTACCTGGGCCTGGCCGGCCACCCCGCGCTGGCCGAGGCTGCCTGCGCGGGCGCGCGCGAGTTCGGCGTGGGCTCGGGCGGCTCGCCGCTGGTGAGCGGCCACAGCGCGGCCAACGCGGCGCTGGAGGCCGACCTCGCCCGCTTCGTGGGCCTGCCGCGCGCGCTGTACTTCTACGCGGGCTACGCCACCAACGCCGGCATCGTGCCCGCGCTCGTGGGCGAGGGCGATGCGCTGTTTTCCGATGCGCTCAACCACGCCTGCCTGATCGACGGCGCCCGCCTGTCGCGCGCCCGCATCCACCGCTACCCGCATGCCGACCTGGCCGCGCTGGAGGCCGCGCTGGCCAGCAGCCCCGCGCGCCGCAAGCTGGTCATCACCGATGCCGTGTTCAGCATGGACGGCGACGTGGCCGACATTCCCGCGCTGCTGGCGCTGTGCGAGCGCCACGACGCACTGCTGCTGCTGGACGACGCGCATGGCTTCGGCGTGCTCGGGCCGCAGGGGCGCGGCGCGCTGGCCGAGGCGGGCCTGGTCGGCGCGCAGGCCTCGCGGCGCGTGCTGTACATGGCCACGCTGGGCAAGGCCGCGGGCGTGGCCGGCGCCTTCGTCGCGGGTGACGACGCCTTGATCGAGTGGCTGCTGCAAAAGACGCGCAGCTACATCTTCGCCACCGCCGCGCCACCGCTGCTGGCGCGCGCGCTGCAGGCCAGCCTGGCGCTCATCGAGGCGGAGGATTCGCGCCGCGAGCACCTCGCGCGCCTCGTCCAGCGCCTGCGGGACGGCCTCGCGCCGCGGCTGCAGGGCACGCACTGGCAACTGGGCGAGTCGCGCACCGCCGTGCAGGCCGTGGTGATCGGCGCCAACGACGAAGCCCTGGCCGCCATGGAAGGCCTGCGCCAGCGCGGCCTGTGGGTGCCCGCCATCCGCCCGCCCACCGTGCCCGAGGGCACGGCGCGCCTGCGCATCGCCCTGTCGGCCGCGCACACCGAGGCCGACGTGGACCGCCTGCTGCAGGCGCTGGCCGAGCTGGCGCCCGCCGCAGTGGAGGCCCTGACATGACCTACAGCGTCAAGGAAATCTTCTACACCCTGCAGGGCGAGGGCGGCCAGGCCGGCACGCCCGCCGTGTTCTGCCGCTTCGCGGGCTGCAACCTCTGGAGCGGCCGCGAGGAAGACCGCGCCAGCGCCGTCTGCCGCTTCTGCGACACCGACTTCGTGGGCACCGACGGCACCCTGGGCGGCAAGTTCGCCACCGCAGACGCGCTGGCCGAGGTGATCGCCGCGCAGTGGCCCGCGCACGATGCCGCGCACCGCCTGGTCGTGCTGACGGGCGGCGAGCCGCTGCTGCAGGTGGACCCGGCCTTCATCGACGCCCTGCACGCGCGGCGCTTTCGCATCGCCGTGGAGAGCAACGGCACCGTGGCCGCGCCGCCCGGCATCGACTGGCTGTGCATCAGCCCCAAGGCCGGCGCGCCCTGGGTGCAGCGCAGCGGGCAGGAACTCAAGCTGGTGTGGCCCCAGCCCGGCTTCGACCTCGCCGCGCTCGAGTCGCAGACGCAGTTCACGCACCGCTTCCTGCAGCCCATGGACGGCCCGGAGCAGGCCGCCAACACCGGGCGCTGCATCGCCGCCTGCCTCGACCGTCCCGCGTGGCGCCTGAGCCTGCAGACCCACAAGCTCACCGGCATCCGCTGAGCCCTGTTCCGTACCGTTTTTTCCGCCCCGTTCCCGCCCGTTCGCCGACCATGCAGTTCACCGTCCATCAGCGCTTTTTCTTCGATGCCGCGCACACCTTGCAGCGCGAGATCGAGGCCGAGGGCAGCCGCCGCATCCACGGCCACACCTACCACGCGGAGGTGGCCGTCACCGGCCCGCGCGATCCCGCCACCGGCATGGTCATCGACCTGGGCCACCTGCGCCAGCGCCTGGCCGCCGTGCGCGAGCAGCTCGACCACCACTGGCTGGACGAGGTGCCGGGCCTGGGCACGCCCACGCTGGAAAACCTGTGCCGCTTCATCGCCCAGGCGCTCGATGGCATGCAGCCGCCCGCCAGCCGCGTGCGCGTGTGGCGCGAGGCGCTGGGCGACGGCTGCGTGTTGGAGCTGGCGCCGCCCGGCCCGGTGCCCGGCTGAGCCCATCCGCCCCCTTCCCCTTCCCCTTCTTTCATCCCACCCCGCAGGAGAACCGCCATGCCCCACCTCGTCATCGAATACAGCCAGAACCTGGCCGGTCTGCCCGAAGCCCAGATGCTGGCGGAACTGAACCAGTCCCTCACCGCGAGCCCCGAGATCCAGAACGAGGCGGACCTCAAATCCCGCTTCCTGCGCACCGACCGCTTCGAGATCGGCACCGCCCCCGCCGACCGCGCGTTCGTGCATGCGCAGCTGCGCCTGCTGTCCGGCCGCTCGCCCGAGACCAAGCAGGACCTCGCCGGCCGAGTGGCCGACGTGCTGCGACGCCTCACGCCCCGGCCCGGGGGCGTGATGGTGCAGCTCAGCGTGGAGATCGTGGACATGGACCGCGGGTCCTACGTGAAAGAGCGGCTTTGAGCCCTACCGGGCTCCAGCGCAATCAACACTAGGGCATATTGCTACAAAATAAGTAGCAAATCACTTTGCGCCGGGCGATCCGTCCAAAGCGCGAGAGTGGGTCGCACCGGTGAGGCATTCCGTCTGCCGGGTCAGGACGGCTTCGCAAACCCCATCGGAGATTCGGGTCCTGGGAGAGATTCCATGGCGCTGCTCGGATGATGAACATCATTCGAAAACCCAAGCCACAGGGCTGCCATGAGACCTCTACCCAATGCGATCGCCGCCCGGCTCACTCAGGTACGCCCTTCGGCGCTGCAGGCTGCACAACTGGCGGCCGTCAAACCGGAGAAGCTCGCTACGGGCACCTCTGAGTCGCCATTGCCAGGGCCGCTCAGGCCCCGGCCCAAACTGGAAACCGCGTCTTCCCTGCAGCCGCGCATCCAGATCAAACTCAGCAGTGGGGCCAAGATCTCGCTGAACGATGCGATGAAATTGCTCTCTGCCGCCCAGAAGCCGAGCATTGCCGCGCCAGCCGGCCCCGCGCCGGGGCGCATCAGCGCCGCGTCGATCCTGCAGTCAATGAAACCGACCTCGCAGCTCCCGGACGGCGGGGCCGACGCAACGGTGTTGCCGCAGGCGCGGCCGCACGCCAGTGCACCGCAAGGAGGCTTTCCAGCGCAGGTCGCGCCATCGCCGCAGCCACCCCATGAAGAACCCGTGCTGGCGATGCCCTGGATGGGCCAACCGCAGCCCCAGGCCGCCCCGCCCATGGGCTTGCATCAAGGCTTTCAGGCGCCGCTGCAAATGACGCACGAGCCGCATCTTTCACATCCGCCGCAAAACCAGCCTTTCACCGGTTTCGCGTCGCTGTTCCCGGGCGGCCCGCAGCCCGCTTTCGCCTCCGTGCTGCAGCAAGCCCCGCACGGCCTGCAGGGCGCACCGGGGAATTCGCCCTGGCCTCCCGCCGAGCACGCCGTCGGTCTGGCCTCCATGCTGCCAGGCGCCACCACGGCAGGTCCTGCCCCCTCGCAGGCCGTTCATGAAGCGCCGCAAATCTGGAATCCGGCCAACCCGCCCACGCCCCATGTCGATCCCTTTGAGGACAAGCGCCTTTCATCGACCGCAGTGCCGCCCACGGCCAAGTTCCAGCACAACGTTGCCCTCTTTGCCGAGTACGACGGCGAGCACCTTCAGGGCAACAAGACGTGGGCGACTTCCGTCACCTATCTCAATGCAGAGCAGCGTCAGCAATTCAAGCTGACGGTGAAAGACGGAAAGATTTTTGACGCGGAGGGCAAGCCGTTCGACACCCGCAACGGCAAGACGGCATGCTTCGGCGGAGGCGCGGGCAAGGCGATCTTCGTCATGGATCACGATGGCAACCTGTATGCGTCCAATTACCATGCGCCCGGCAAGTTCCACCATTCAAGTTTCCTGGCCGGCCAACCGGTGGCGGGTGCGGGAGAGATCACCGTGCACAACGGCGAGATCCAGTCCCTGACCCGCAACAGCGGACACTACCGCCCCAGCGCAGCCCAACTGGAGCAAGTGGCCCACAACCTCAGCTCCCAGGGCCTGAGCAATTTCGTGGTCGACCAGAAGATTCAGTAAGTAGCCGGAAAGAAAAACATGGATACCGTCAAATTTCTTCGCATCCCCTTGAGCATGATCGACTACGTCGGCGACCTCGATGCCTTTCAGGGCCTGACCGCCGAACAGCTGGCCTCGCTGCCCGAGGAATACACGCCCGACGAAACTGCCGGCATCATTGCCAGTCTGCGTTTCGCGGCAGAGCATCCCGAATTCGACTTCGCTTCTTTGCTGCCGGGGATCAGCGCCTCCAACGGCCAGATCCACGTCTTTCTGGTCAAGATCTACCGCTCGTTTCAGGAAGCAGGCCTGGCCCCGCTCTGAACCGGTTCTCCGAGGGATGGCCCGGACTGCAGCCCCTGATTTGCCTTGAAGCCTGACAGGGCTCCAGCGCAATCAGGACTAGGGCATATCGCTACAAAATCAGTAGCAAAAGCCAGAACCAGGTGCCTTCGGCCCCGCCGGCTTCAGGCCTGCAGCGTGGCGTCCAGCCAGCCCCGCAGGCTGTTCACGAACGCCCAGGCCCGCACCTGTGGCACCTCCTCCACGCGCAGCACGGCCTCGGTCACCCGGCCTCCGCGCAGGGCCACCGCGCGGCCCACGCCGGGCAGCAGGCCGCAGGACAGCGGGGGCGTGACCCACCGGCCGTCGGCCCGCAGCGCCGCGATGCAGCCGCGCGTGCATTCGGTGATCTCGCCGGCCTCGTTCCACAGCAGCGTGTCGAACACGCCTTCGGCCTCGGGCGTGAAGGCGTCGTAGTGCGCCCGGCGCGTGGTCTTGTGGCGCACGAATTCGCCGTGCGCGCCTTCCAGCGGGCGCGTGGCCAGTTGCAAGCGCACCGGCACGGTGGTGGGGGCCATCACCCAGGCCTCGGCGCGCGGGTGGCCCGCCGCATCGAGCAGCAGGCGCGCGCGCCACAGCCCGGTGGGGTGGGCTGCAGCCAGCGCATCCAGGCAGGCCTGCACGCGCGCCGCGTCGAAGGCATGGCCGAAATGCGCGGCCGAGGCGGCCAGCCGCGCCACGTGGTCGGCGCGGTGGCGCAGCACGCCCTCCTCCAGCGCCAGGGTTTCCAGCAGGTCAAAAGGGGCGCTGGCGCGCTGCAGAAAGGCGCTCTTGTGCTGCCACTCCTGCCACTCCGCCGCGGCCTGGGCGCCGGAGGTGATGCCGCTGCCGATGCCGCACCGCGCGTCGCGGCCGCGCAGCGTCACGGTGCGGATGGGCACGTTGAAGGTGGCGGCCACGGCGCCCTCGCCGTCCGGCCGCACGATGCCCACCGCGCCGCAGTACACGCCGCGCGGCGCGGGCTCCAGCGCGTGGATGGCCTGCATCGCCCGCACCTTGGGCGCCCCGGTGATGGAGCCGCACGGGAACAGCGCGGCGAACACGTCGGCCAGCGTGGTGCCGGCGCGGGTGCGGGCCTCGACGTCGGACGTCATCTGCCACACGGCCGGCAGCGCTTCGGTGTGGAACAGCGCGGGCACGCGCACGCTGTGCGGCTCGGCGATGCGCGAGAGGTCGTTGCGCAGCAGGTCCACGATCATCACGTTCTCGGCGCGCTCCTTGGGCGAGGCGCGCAGCGCGGCGGCCTGTGCGGCGTCGTCGTTGGGCGTGACGCCGCGCGGCGCCGTGCCTTTCATGGGCCGCGCCAGCAGCGAACCCCCGCGCCAGTCGAAGAACAGCTCGGGCGAGACCGACAGGATCTGCTCGGCACCGCCGTCGATGCACGCGGCATAGCCGCCCGGCTGGGCGCGCTGCAGCGCGGCGAACAGCGGCAGCGCCGCCTGCGCCCCGCCCACCGGCGACACGGTGCCCCGGATCGGCGCGGTGTAATTGACCTGGTAGAACTCGCCGGCCGCGATGGCCTGGTGAAGGTGCGCCAGGGCGGCATCGAACGCGGCGCGCTGCGGGCGGGTGTGCCAATCCACCGTGGGCGCTCCCGCGCCGCCACCATCGCCATCGCCATCGCCATCGCCATCGCCATCGCCATCGCCGGGGGAGACTGGGGGATCGGGCCAGGGTAAGGCCCGGTCGAACACGGCGAACCACGCCAGGGGCCCGTCGGCCGGGTGCGTGCGCAGCGCGGCGTCGAACGCGCCGGCCGCCTCGTAGCGCAGGTAGCCCAGGCACCAGGCCCCGGCGCGCGCCTCGGCCTCGGCCGCGTCCAGCAAGGCGCGCATCTCGTGCGGCGCCTGCGCCACCAGCGTGCGGCGCGGCGCGGCGAACGCATGGCGCAGGCGCGGCCCAGCCGGGTGGCGCGGGTCGGAGAAGTCGATCCTGAAATTCACGTCAAAACAGGCCCATGCCCTAGAAAATCATGCCTGGATAGCTATTCAATTAATAGCAAATCGATGCCATGCCGGTGCGCTTCATGCCGCGCCGATGTGGGGCACCAGCGCGCCCAGGGGCTGCCCGCCCTTGAGCGCGGCGGTGAAGGCCAGCATGCGGTCGATGGGCTGGCGCGCGCGCGGGATGAGCGCCGGGTCCACGTGGATGGCGTTGGCGCCGGTTTCCAGCACGCGGGCCACGTCGGCCAGGCCGTTCATGGCCATCCAGGGGCAGTGCGCGCAGCTCTTGCAGGTGGCGCTGTTGCCGGCCGTGGGGGCCTCGTGGAAGGTCTTGCCCGGGTTGAGCGCGCGCAGCTTGTGCATCATGCCGTTGTCGGTCGCCACAATGAATTCGCGCGCATCCATCTCGCGCGCGGCCTTCAGGATGGCGGAGGTCGAGCCCACCGCATCGGCCAGCGCCACCACGTCGGCGGGGCTCTCGGGGTGCACCAGCACCTTCGCCTGCGGGTGCGCCGCCTTCAGCGCCTGCAGCTCCTCGGCCTTGAACTCGTCGTGCACGATGCAGGCGCCGTTCCAGAACAGCATGTCCGCGCCGGTCTGCTGCTGGATGTAGGCGCCCAGGTGCCGGTCGGGCGCCCACAGGATCTGGTGGCCCGCCGCCTTGAGCGCGCCCACGATCTCCAGCGCGCAACTGGAGGTGACGAGCCAGTCGGCGCGCGCCTTCACCGCCGCGCTGGTGTTGGCGTAGACGACCACGGTGCGGTCGGGGTGCGCATCGCAGAACGCGCTGAACGCATCGGCGGGGCAGCCCAGGTCGAGCGAGCAGGTGGCGTCCAGATCGGGCATGAGCACGGTCTTCTCGGGCGACAGGATCTTGGCCGTCTCGCCCATGAAGCGCACGCCCGAGACCACCAGCGTCTGCGCGGCATGGTCGCGGCCGAAGCGCGCCATCTCCAGCGAATCGCTGACCAGCCCGCCGGTTTCCTCGGCCAGGTCCTGCAGGTCCGGGTGCACGTAGTAGTGCGACACCATGACGGCGTTCTTCTCGCGCAGCAGCCGCCGGATGCGGTCCTTGAGCGCGGCGCGTTCGGTGGGCGAGGGCTCGGCGGGCACGCGGGCCCAGGCGAACTTCGTGGAGCAGACGGCGCCGTCTTCGGGCTGCTCGTACTCCACGTCCTTGATGGCGGTGGGGGTCGTCATGGGGAAGGGGTCTTTCGGCCGCGAAAGGCGCGGCGCCAACGCAGTATTCAGGGTCTTGAAGTGGGCAGCCGGCGTGCTAGGCAATGTCCTGCATGCGCATGGAGAAATCGATGGCCTTCACGTCCTTGGTCAGCGTGCCGATGGAGATGCGGTCCACGCCGGTCTCGGCCAGGGCGCGCAGGCCTTCGAGCGTCACGCCGCCGGAGATCTCCAGGATGGCGCGGCCGGCGTTCCGGCGCACGGCCTCGTGCAGCATCGGGAGCGGCATGTTGTCCAGCAGCAGCATCGTCGCGCCGGCATCCAGCGCCTCCTGCAGCTGCTCCAGCGTCTCGACCTCGATCTCCACGAAGGCCGCCTGCGCGGCCACGGCCTGCGCGGCGCGCAGCACGGCCGCCACGCCACCGGCGGCGGCGATGTGGTTTTCCTTGATGAGCACCGCGTCGTGCAGGCCGATGCGGTGGTTGGTGCCGCCGCCCGTGCGCACGGCGTATTTCTGCGCCAGCCGCAGGCCGGGCAGGGTCTTGCGCGTATCGACGATCTGCGCCCGCGTGCCGCGCACGGCCTCCACGTAGGTCGCCGTCTTGGTCGCCACGGCCGACAGCAGCTGCAGGAAGTTCAGCGCCGTGCGCTCGGCGCTCAGCAGCGCGCGGGCACTGCCCTGCACCTCCAGCACCACCTGGTCGGGCGCGCAGCGCTCGCCTTCCTGCACGTGCCACACGATGCGCGCGGCCGGGTCCAGGGCCCGCACGGCCGCCTCGGCCCAGGGGCCGCCGCAGATCACCGCGCTTTCGCGGGCCAGCACACGGGCGCGCACGCGGCGCGCCGGATCGATCAGGCCGGCGGTGAGGTCGCCGGCGCCCACGTCCTCGCGCAGCGCGCGGGCAACGTCGTCCTGGGCCAGCGATGCGATGCCGCCGTCCAGGGAAAGGGGGGATTTCGTCATGGGCGGCAAGCATAGCGGCATCGCATAGACTCGCCGCACTTTCGGCCCGGCTCTGCCCATTCCCATGACCACTGCCATCCCCAACGCCTCCGCCTCGTCCGCGACGCCCTACGGCACGCTGCCGCCCGCCTCTCCCCTGCCCGAGCGCCGGCCCGTCAGCCTGCCGCGCCTGCAGCAGATGCGCGAGGCCGGCGAAAAGATCACCATGCTGACCGCCTACGACGCCACCTTCGCCGCCATGGCGGACGCGGCGGGCGTGGAATGCATCCTGGTCGGCGACTCGCTCGGCATGGTCTGCCAGGGCCTGCCCAGCACCGTGGGCGTATCGCTGGACACCATGGCCTACCACACGGCCAGCGTGGCGCGCGGCCTGCACCGCGTGCAGGGCACGGCGTGGCTGATCGCCGATTTGCCCTTCGGCACCTACGCCGAGAGCCGCGAACAGGCCCTGCGCAGCGCCTGCACGCTGATGCAGGCCGGCGCGCACATGGTCAAGCTCGAAGGCGGCGGCTGGACGGCGCCGACGGTGGAGTTCCTGGTGCAGCGCGGCGTGCCCGTGTGCGCCCACCTGGGCCTCACGCCGCAGACGGTGCACGCCCTGGGCGGGTACCGCGTGCAGGGCAAGGGCGACCTGGCCGCGCGCACCCTGCGCCAGCAGGCGTCCGAGCTGCAGAACGCGGGCGCCACCATGGTGGTGCTGGAGATGGTGCCCGCCGCGCTGGCCCGCGAGCTCACGGCCGAGTTGCCCCACTGCCACACCATCGGCATCGGGGCCGGCAGCGGCACCGCCGGCCAGGTGCTGGTGCTGCACGACATGCTGGGCATCCACCTGGCCAAGATGCCGCGCTTCGTGCACGACTTCATGCAGGAGGCGGGCAGCGTGCGCGGCGCGATGCAGGCCTATGTGCAGGCCGTCAAGGCCGGGCGCTTTCCGGACGACGCCCTGCACGCCTGGTAGGGCGGCCCGCGCCCGGGCCGCCCCTTCCTTTTCCTGCAGCCCTCTTTTTTCTGATCGGGATGACCCATGCTCATCGCACACACCGTGGCCGACCTGCGCCAGGCCCTCGCGGGCCGGGGCCGGCCCGCTTTCGTCCCCACCATGGGCAACCTGCACGCCGGCCACATTTCGCTGGTTGAGCAGGCCCGGCCGCTGGGCGAGGTGACCGTTGCCAGCATCTTCGTGAACCGCCTGCAGTTCCTGCCCCACGAGGATTTCGACAGCTACCCGCGCACCTGGGACGCCGACTGCGCCCAGCTGCGCGCGGCCGGCTGCGACGTGCTCTTCGCGCCGCGCGAGGCCGACCTGTACCCCGAGCCGCAGACCTTCAAAGTGCATCCCGACCCCGCGCTGGCCGACATCCTGGAGGGACACTTTCGCCCCGGGTTCTTCGTCGGCGTGTGCACGGTGGTGATGAAGCTCTTCGCCTGCGTGCTGGGCGCGAGCGGCGGCACGGCCGTGTTCGGCAAGAAGGACTACCAGCAGCTCATGGTGATCCGGCAGATGGTGCGGCAGTTCGCGCTGCCGGTGGACGTGGTGGCGGGAGAAACGCGGCGCGCGGACGATGGCCTGGCCCTCAGCTCGCGCAACGGCTATCTCGGGGCGCAGGAGCGGTCACGCGCCATGCAGCTGGCCCAGGCCCTGCGCGCGCTGGCGGACGGCTTTCTCGCGGGCGGGAGCGATGCCGGCGAACGGGAGCGCCAGGCCCTGGACGCGCTGCGCCGCCAGGGCTGGGCACCGGACTACCTCACCGTGCGGCGCCGCCACGACCTGCAGCCGCCCGAGGCCGGCGGCCCGGCAGGCGCAGGCACGCTGGTGGCCCTGGGCGCGGCTCGGCTGGGCAACACGCGCCTGATCGACAACCTGGAATTCTGAAGGGCGCACCGCACCGGGCGGTGCATCGCGGCGAAGGCGAGCGGCTCGGCCTCTCCTGCACCGCCGGTAGGCTCGGGACTACGCGCGCAGGTGCCCACGCCGCACAGGGGGTGCCCAGGGGTGGCCTTTAAGGTTGATCCATCGACCAACCACTCTTCAGGAGAACTTCCATGCCTGTCATCCTCTGGCTTCTCGGCGTCCCACTGTCCCTCGTGCTGCTGCTCATGCTCTTCGGCGTGCTCTGAGCATCAACCCCTGCAACGGGCAAAGAAGCCCGGTGGCAGAGCTTTCAAAGGCCCTTCAAGGCCGCGAGAGTTCCGCCACCGGGCTTCTGCCCATGAGCAGCGCCACCGCGTCGCGCGGCGTTCTCTGCCCGTCCAGCAACGCCACCACCGCCTCGGTGATCGGCATGTCCACCTGCAGATGGCGCGCACGCGCCAGCACCGTCCGGGCGCTGTAGACGCCTTCGGCCACATGGCCGAGCGAATCCACCGCCTGGGCCAGCGTCAACCCCTGTGCCAGGGCCTGGCCCACACGCCGGTTGCGCGACAGGTCGCCGGTCGCGGTCAGCACCAAGTCGCCCAGTCCTGACAATCCCATGAAGGTATCGGGCCGCGCACCCAGCGCCAGCCCCAGCCGCGTCATCTCGGCCAGGCCGCGCGTGATGAGGGCCGCGCGGGCGTTGAGCCCCAAGTCGAGCCCGTCGCACAGCCCCGTCGCGATGGCCAGCACGTTCTTCACCGCACCGCCCACCTCGACGCCGACGATGTCGTCGTTGGCGTACACCCGCAGCGTGGGGCCATGGAACGCGTCCACCAGCAGATCGCGCACGGTGGCGTGCGGGCTGGCCGCCACCAGCGCCGTCGGCTGGCCGCGGGCGGCCTCCTGCGCAAAGCTGGGGCCGCTCAACACTCCGCTGCGCAGGCCGGGGGCGACCTGCGCGCACACCTCGTGCCCCATGAGGCCCACGGCGCTGCCGCTCGATGGGGCGGCTTCGAACCCTTTGCACAGCCAGGCCACCGGCACGTCCACGGCGCTCAGTGCCTGGAGCATGCCGCGCAGCGCGGACATGGGCGTCGCGACCACGACCAGATCGGCGCTGGAGGCCAGCGACAACGGGTCGCCCGCGCTCAGCACCAGGGAAGAAGGGAGTTCGATGTCCGGCAGATACCGGGCGTTCTGCTGTGCGGCCTGCATGCCGGCCACCTGCTGCGCGTCGCGCGCCCACAGGGCCACGGCATGCGCCGATGGGTGCAATGCCGCGCTGACGGCCATGGCCGTGCCCCAGGCCCCGGCCCCCAAGACGACGATGTTCATTCGTTCGTGTGCCCGAGGTTCACGCGGGAGGCTCAAAGGCCTCCCGGCGCTGCACGCTGCTTACTGCGTGATGATGGGCGACGGCGCTGCGGAGGCCACCTGGGCCTGCTGCTGCTCGTACATGGCCTGGAAGTTGATTTCGGCCAGGTGCACGGGCGGGAAACCGGCGCGCGTGATGGTGTCGGCCACGTTGCCGCGCAGGTAGGGGTACACGATCTGCGGGCAGGCGATGCCCATGATCGGGCCCATCTGGTCTTCGGGAATGTTGCGGATCTCGAAGATGCCGGCTTGCTTGGCCTCGACCAGGAACACGGTCTTGTCCTTGATCTTGGTCTGCACGGTAGCGGTCACGGCCACTTCGAAAATGCCATCGGCCACCGGCGTGGCTTCCACGCCCAGCTGGATGTCCACGCTGGGCTGTTCCTGCTCCAACAGGATCGCGGGCGAGTTGGGCTGCTCCAGGGACAAGTCCTTCAGGTACACGCGCTGGATCTGGAACACGGGATTTTCTTCGGTAGCCATGGTGTCGGTCTTTCAGTCAGAACACTATTCGACAAAACAAAGCCCGCTGGGGAAAACGCTCCCCGCAGCGGGCACTTGGGGCTGCATTATGCAGCGCCGCAGAATCGGAAAAGCGGCAGTTCAGGCATCGGCCTGGGCACCGCCGAGCAGCGGCATCAGGCCGCCCCGGCCGTCGAGCGCGACCAGATCGTCGTGCCCGCCGACGTGCGTATCGCCGATGAAGATCTGGGGCACGGTGCGGCGCCCGGTGATTTCCATCATGTGGCTGCGGGCCACGGGGTCGAGGTCCACGCGGACTTCCTCGATCTCCTCCACGCCCTTGGACTTGAGGATCTGCTTGGCCCGAATGCAGTAGGGGCAGACGGCGGTGGTGTACATCTTCACGGCTTGCATGGGAGGGCCTTCCTGCTCAAAAAATGGCTACACAACACACATTGCGGCCAACTCAGGCCTTTTCAACCGGCATGCTGGCGTCTTTCCACGCCTTCAGCCCGCCCGCCAGCGCCTGGGCATTGTCGTAGCCTAGCTTTTTGGCGATGCCCACGGCGCGCTGGGCCCGCGGGCCCTTGGCGCAAACCAGCACGATGGGCAGGGCCTTGTTCTTGACCACCTGGGGCAGCCGCTCTTCCAGCTGGTTCAGCGGGATGTTCTTGGCGCCACCCACATGGCCCGCCGCGAATTCCTCGGGCTCGCACACGTCGATCACCACGCCCTTCTCGCGGTTGATGAGCTGCACGGCGCGTGCCGCCGTCAGCGAGCCGCCGGTGGCATCCTTGAGCAGCGGCACCAAAAGCATGCCGCCGGAGGCCAGCGCGATAAAGAACAAATACCAGTTGTCGATGATGAATTTCACGTCAGTCCTAGGGTTGGCAAACCGCTCAATTTTAGAATGCTGGATTTTGACCCGCCTGCTCTAGGGAAACCATGCACCAACTCGTCCTGATCCGCCACGGAGAATCCACCTGGAACCTCGAGAACCGCTTCACCGGTTGGACCGACGTCGATCTGACGCCCACGGGCGTGGAACAGGCCAAGAGCGCAGGCCGCCTGCTGAAGGCGGAGGGCTACGAATTCGACCTGGCCTACACCAGCATGCTCAAGCGCGCCACGCGCACGCTGTGGCACACGCTCGACGAGATGGACCGCACCTGGCTGCCGGTGCACCACAGCTGGCGCCTGAACGAGCGCCACTACGGCGCCCTGCAGGGCCTGAACAAGGCCGACATGGCCAAGCAATACGGCGATGCGCAGGTGCTGGTGTGGCGCCGCAGCTACGACACGCCGCCGCCCGCGCTGGAAGCCGCCGACCCTCGCAGCGAGCGGGGCGACCTGCGCTACGCCAGCCTGGCCCCCGAGCAGATCCCGCTGACGGAGTGCCTCAAGGACACCGTCGCGCGCGTGCTGCCGTTCTGGAACGAATCCATGGCGCCCGCCATCCGCGCCGGCAAGCGCATCGTGGTCGCGGCGCACGGCAACTCGATCCGCGCGTTGATCAAGTACCTGGACGGCATCTCGGACGACGACATCGTCGGCGTGAACATTCCGAACGGCATCCCCCTGGTCTATGAACTCGATACGGACCTGAAACCCCTGCGCCACTACTACCTGGGCGACGCCGAAGCCGCCGCCAAGGCCGCGGCCGCAGTGGCATCGCAGGGCAAGGCGTAAAGTCCGTGTAAAGGCGGCCCGCACAGCGCAAAAGTCGCTTCCAGCGCGGAACTGCACTGGTGGCAATCTTTCCAAGGTGTATATTGAAGCGGCAAAGGTGTTTTTAATGGGCCACAAACTGAAAATCGCAGGTTGGGTGTCGATCGGCGTCGTTGCCGGGGCACTGACCACCGTCTCCCTGCAGACGGTGGCGCGCGGCGCGATGACGCCGCTGCCGCTCGAGGAAATCCAGCAGCTGTCCGCCGTGTTCGGTCTGGTGAAGACCGATTACGTCGAGCCGGTCGATGACAAGAAGCTCATCACCGACGCGATCTCGGGCATGGTGTCCAGCCTCGATCCGCACTCCCAGTATTTCGACAAGAAGTCCTTCAAGGAATTCCGCGAAGGCACTTCCGGCCGCTTCGTGGGCGTCGGGATCGAGATCACGCAGGAAGACGGGCTCATCAAGGTCGTCTCGCCCATCGAAGGCTCGCCGGCCTTCCGTGCCGGCCTCAAGACGAACGACCTGATCACCAAGATCGACGACACCGCCGTCAAGGGCCTGGCCCTCAACGACGCGGTCAAGAGAATGCGCGGCGAGCCGAGCACCCAGGTCACGCTGACGATCTTCCGCAAGGACGAGAGCCGCACGTTCCCGGTGACGATCACGCGCGAAGAGATCAAGACGCAGTCCGTGAAGGGCAAGGTGATCGAGCCCGGTTATGGCTGGATCCGCCTGTCGCAGTTCCAGGAACGCACGGTGGACGACTTCGTTCGCAAGATCGAAGAGGTCTATCGCCAGGAGCCGAACCTCAAGGGCCTGGTGCTCGACCTGCGCAACGACCCGGGCGGCCTGCTGGACGCAGCCGTGGCCATCTCTGCCGCCTTCCTGCCCGAGAACGTCACCGTGGTGACCACCGACGGACAACTGGCGGAAAGCAAGGCCACGTTCAAGGCGGCACCGGAGTTCTACCAGCGCCGCGGCAATGGCGATCCGCTCAAGCGATTGCCCGCCGCCCTCAAGAGCGTGCCCCTGGTGGTGTTGGTCAATGAAGGCTCGGCCTCTGCCAGTGAAATCGTGGCCGGCGCCTTGCAGGACCACAAGCGCGCCACCATCATGGGCAGCCAGACGTTCGGCAAGGGGTCGGTGCAGACGGTGCGCCCCCTGGGTCCGGACACCGGCATCAAGCTGACCACCGCGCGCTACTACACCCCCAGCGGCAAGTCCATCCAGGCCAAGGGCATCGTGCCCGACGTGATGGTGGATGAAAGCGCCGAAGGCGATGTGTATGCATCGCTGCGCATGCGTGAGGCCGATCTCGAAAAGCACCTGACCAGCGGCCAGGGCGAAGAGAAGAAGGACGAAGCACGCGAGAAGGCCCGCGAGGAAGCGCGCAAGCGGCTTGAAGAAGAAGCCAAGAAGCCCATCGCCGACCGCAAGATGCCGGAGTTCGGTTCGGACAAGGACTTTCAGCTGGCGCAGGCCCTCAACCAGTTGAAGGGCCAGACCGTGCTCGTCAGCAAGACGCAGACTGAACGCAAGGAAGAGAAGAAGGAAAACTAAATCCCTTCTGGATTCACCGACGGCCGGGCGCCTTTCAGGCGCCCGGCCTTTTTCATGGCCTCGCTATCGCACCCGTTTCCAGCCTCCATGACAGACGATCAGCTACTGCGCTATTCGCGCCACATCATGCTCGACGAGATCGGGATCGAGGGCCAGGAGCGCATCCTGGCCGCCCACGCGCTCGTGATCGGAGCGGGTGGGCTGGGCTCACCCGCCGCCCTGTTCCTGGCCTCTGCCGGCGTGGGACGCATCTCCCTGGTGGACGACGATGTGGTGGATCTGACCAACCTGCAGCGCCAGATCGCCCATACCACGGAGCGTGTCGGAGAGCCCAAGGTGCACTCCGCCGCTCAAGCGCTGCAGGCTTTGAATCCGGGCGTGCGGTTGGACGCCATCCAGGCCCGGGCCGACAAGGAATGGCTCGATGACTGGGTGGGCCAGGCCACCGTGGTGCTTGACTGCAGCGACAACTATGCAACGCGCCATGCCGTGAACGCCGCTTGCGTGACCCACCGCAAGCCGCTGGTCACGGGCGCCGCCATCCGATTCGACGGGCAGATCACCGTCATCGACCCGCGCGATCCACTATCGCCGTGCTACGCCTGCATCTTCCCGCCGGACACCGCATTCGAAGAAACCCAGTGCGCCACCCTGGGCGTGTTCGCGCCAATGGTCGGAATCATCGGCGCCATGCAGGCGGCGGAAGCTCTCAAGCTCATCGCGGGGTTTGGTGAATCGCTGGCGGGACGGCTCTCGATGCTCGACGGGCGTTCCATGGAATGGACTGTGATGAAAATTCCGCGCCATGGTCATTGCAGCGTATGTGGTCACGCCACACCGTAGGAAGAATCCTACCGGCTCAGCATGTTGCTACTGGCAGAATGACACATTGGTTCCCCATAAAGTGAAGCTGTGATCACATTCTCATTCTGCCTCCGTGATCCGGACTGGACCCCACAGTGAAACTGCGCACCTACATTGTTGAAGACAACGCCACCATCCGAGAAAACCTGATCGGCACGCTCGAGGAACTGGCGGAGGTGGAAGCCGTAGGCATTGCGGAGACCGAAGACGAAGGCAAAGAGTGGCTGGCCAACAATGCAGGCCAGTGGGACCTGGCCATCGTCGATCTTTTTCTGAGACAGGGAAGCGGTCTGGGGGTCTTGGCAGCGTGCCGCAATCGCACCGCAGGCCAGAAGATGGTGGTGCTCAGCAACTATGCGACGCCGGACGTTCGCATGCGCTGCGCCCAATTGGGCGTGGATGCAGTGTTCGACAAATCCAACGAGATCGACGCACTGGTCGAATACTGTGTAGAGCACAGCACGGCCCGCCAGGCCAACCCAAAATCCGCCACCGGCTGACGCTGAAGCCGGATTCAATGCCAAGCCGCGAGGGCGCGGTCATCGGACCAGGCTCAGGCTCTTTTTCCACCCATTCCATTTGAAAACGGCCACCGATTGCCCGGTGGCCGTTTTGCTTGGGTGCTGGTTCAATCGATCAGCTTGTTCTTCAGTGCGTAGTAGGTCAGGTCGCTGTTGGACGACAGCGCCATCTTTTCCATCAGGCGCGTGCGGTAGGTGCTCACGGTCTTCACGCTGAGCGACAAAGACTTGGCGATGTCGCCCGCGGTTTCGCCCTTGGCCAGCTTGAGGAACACCTGGAACTCGCGCTCCGACAGTTGTTCGTGCGGCGGCGCATCGTCCTTGCGGTTGAGCTGCTGGGCCAGCAGATCGGCCACGGCAGGGGTCAGGTAGCGGCGGCCCAGCGAGATCGTGCGAATGGCTTCGACGATCTCCTTGGGGTCGCATTCCTTGTTGAGGTAGCCGCTGGCACCCTGGCGAATCAGGTTGATGGCGTAGTGCTCCTCCGGATAGCCGCTGAGGATCAGGATGCCCATGTCGGGCGCCTTCGCACGCAGCATGGCCAGCGCATCGAGGCCGCTTTGGCCGGGCATCGACAAGTCCATGAGCAGCACGTCGATCTCCTGTGCACGAACCAGATCGATCGCCTCGCGCCCGTTGGACGCCTCACCCACCACCCGAAGGTCTACATGTTCTGACAAAAATTGTCGCAATCCCGAGCGGACAATCGCATGGTCATCCACAATGCCGATCTTGATCATTGAGCGTTCTTTCAAGGGGCAGCCAAGCTGCCCGTTATCGTTCTGGTAGCCAATTCACCCGTTGCGGGCGTGCCTGCAGCGGAACACCGCTGGCTGGTGACATTATCCAGAAATCACCCGCCTGTCTTTCGGAGAAACCTATGCGTTGGTCCAATTTTCGCAAGATGGCAGTCAGCTTGCCCCTGGCACTGCTGGCTGCATCGGCGCTGGTTGGCATCAACGAGGCCGGTTATGACCGCTCGCACGATGCGGTCAGCGCCCTCTCTCGCACCTATACCACCCGCGCCGCGCTCGATCGCATGATGCAGAACATGCTCGATGCGGAGACTGGTCTTCGGGGCTATCTGCTGACCGGTGATGAGCGTTATCTCGAGCCCTACGAGAAGGCCGCGTCCACCATCAACAGCAATCTGGACGAGTTGCGCGCCATCTTCGCCGCCTCTTCGGTCGAAGACCAGGAAGACTTCACGCAGCTTTCGCGGCAGATATCCCGCAAGATGTCCGAGCTCGATCTGAGCCTGCGGCTGCGGCGCCAGGACAACGACGACGCATGGAAGTTCGTGCTCTCCACCGACGTGGGCAAGGAGAACATGGATGCCATCCGTTCGCTGTCGGGCCGGCTGACCGAACGCAGCACCGAACGCACCAACCACAGCACGCAAGAGATCCTTCATTCCCTCATGCTGTCGCGCATCGGCATCGCGACCATGGCGGCCATCGGGCTGCTGGCTTTCTACATGTACCTGCGGCAGGCGAGCGCACTGCAGTCGTTCAACCAGCGCGAGCAGGAAACCTTGGAGCGCGAGCGTGACCGGCTCGAACAGCTGGTACGTGAGCGCACCGCGTCCCTCACTGAGCTGGCGAACCACTTGCAGCAGGTGCGCGAGGACGAACGCGGCCATCTGGCGCGCGAACTGCATGACGAACTGGGCGCCCTGCTCACCGCGGCCAAGCTCGACGTGGCGCGCCTCAAATCTAGGGTGGATTCCCAGGCGCCTGAAATCGCCGAACGCCTCAAGCACCTGACCGACACACTCAACAGCGGCATTGCGCTCAAGCGCCGCATCATCGAAGACCTGCGGCCTTCGTCGCTGTTCAACCTGGGGCTGACGGCATCGCTTGAAATCCTGGGCCGCGAGTTCGCAGAACGCAGCAATGTGGAGGTGGACCTGAATCTGGAAGCGGTGGAACTGCCCGAATCCGTTCAACTGACCATCTACCGCATGGTCCAGGAATCGCTGACGAACATCGGCAAGTACGCCAACGCCAGCAAGGTGCTGGTCGCCGTGCACAACTACCCCACGCATGTAGCGGTACAGATCCGCGACAACGGCAGCGGTTTCGACACAGGCAAGGCCAACCCTTCCGCCCATGGCTTGATGGGCATGCGCCACCGGGTCGAAGCGGCTGGCGGTCGCTTGACCGTCACCTCCGAACCTGGCGAAGGCACCCTCGTATCCGCCGTGCTGCCGCACGTGCACTGACAGCGCGGTGGGGCCCGGCGCAGCGCCCCGCACACCCTGTTTCGGCGGGACCTGCCGCCCCAGCCACTCTTGATTTTTTAGCAGCCTTCCCTCATGGGCGGCGTCCTACATGGGTGCGCGCCAGGGACCGGCAGCCACCCTGCACTGCGAAAACTACATTCAATTCCAGGCGCTGACCAATGCGCCCCCCACCAACCCGCCGGAACTTCTGGTGCAAGAGGAGATGGATATGTTGCATTACGCAGTGGTTTTCCTGGTGATCGCTTTGATCGCCGCACTTTTTGGCTTTGGCGGTATCGCTGCCGGCGCCGTTGGCATTGCGAAGATCCTGTTCTTCGTGTTCGTGATCATGGCCGTGGTCACCTTCGTGCTGAGCCTGCTCAAGCGCGGTTAACGCACTGAACGCACCGCGTACCGAAGCGCTCACCACTCCAAAACCCCAAGGAACCCAACCATGATCGACACCCAGAACGCCGCGAAAAAAGCCGTGGATTCCGCACACAACGCCGCAGACAGCGTGCTCGACTCCGCCAAGGACGCCGTGCAATCCACCCGCGACGCTGCCAACAACACCCTGGACAAGGCCGCACGCAAAGTGGACGAACTGCATGGTGAGGTGAACCCGCTGATCGACGATCTCGCAGCCCGTGCACAAGACCTGGCATCGCGTGGCATCTCCTACTGCGCAGACACCACGGAACGCGCCCGCCGCCAGCTCAACCAGGCGGCCGACGTCACGACGCGCTACGTGGTCGAGCAGCCTGGCAAATCGATGTTGCTGGCTGCCGCCGCGGGCGCCGCAGTGGCCACGCTGTGCCTGATGAGCCGCCGCCCCCGCCGCCACGAATATTGATTCACTGGCAACTGCTTAAAACACGGCAATAACAAAGAGCGAGCGTCCCCATGTCCCCTGTCACCACCATCAACACAGCCAGCCATCCGGCGGCCCCGTCCGAGGCCCTCGTGCTGGACGAAAAGGCGCTGCATTACGCAGCAACGCAGGATCTGGATGAAGGCGCTGTCACGCCCGCCTACGGTCCGCACCGCGATGCCATCGTGAAGCTGCTGAACGACGCGCTCGCCACCGAACTGGTGTGCGTGCTGCGCTACAAGCGACACCATTTCACGGCGGACGGCCTGGAGTCGCCCGCCATCGCGGCCGAATTCCTGGTGCATGCGAACGAGGAATCCGCCCATGCGGACAAGATCGCGCAGCGCATTGTTCAACTCGGCGGCGAGCCCGACTTTTCCCCCAGTTCGCTGGAAGAGCGCAGCCACGCCGACTACGACGAATCGTCCGACCTCAAGGCCATGGTGCGAGCCAACCTGGTGGCCGAGCGCATCGCGGTAGAGGCCTACCGCCAGATGATCACCTTGATCGGCGACAAGGACCCGACGACGCGCCGGATGCTGGAAGGCATCCTGGCCGACGAAGAAGAGCATGCCGACGAACTCAAGGACTGGCTGCAACGCTGAAAGGCGACGCCGCCAACCAAGAAACAGTTCATCGACCGCGGGGGGTGCAACAGGTCGGTGGGCTGCAGAATCCCAAAGCACCCGTGTTAACAAACCAAACCAAGGAAATAATCATGAAATACGCACGTGCCCTCGCTTTTGCAGCCCTCGCTGGCGCAACCATCATCTCCGCCGGTTGCTCGGTGGCGCGCGACCAGCAGACCGTCGGCTCCTACGTGGACGACGCCGGCATCACGACCGCTGTGAAGGCCAAGATGGCTGAAGACAAGTCCGTGTCCGCCACGTCCATCAGCGTGGAAACGCTGAACGGCACCGTGCAGCTGTCGGGCTTCGCCAAGTCGCAGACCGAAAAGAACACGGCCGAATCCATCGCACGCAACACCAAGCACGTGCGTGACGTGCGCAACAGCATCGTCGTGCGTCCTTGAGGCCACGCAGGCCCCTGCGGCCTGCGGAGACCTTGCAAACACAGGCTCTTCGGAGCCTGTTTTTGTTTCGCCAACCCCTTGGGTTGCCACAGGCTTGCCGCAAGTGCAATGCAAGATTCGTCACAGGCTCTAAGCTCGCACCATGCAGGTATTCAATTGCGACCAATGCGGTCACCTCGTTTTCTTCGACAGCGTCCAATGCCTGCATTGCGGCGCCAAGCTCGCCTTCCTGCCAGACCAATTGACGATGGCGGCGCTGGTGCCAGCCGTATCGGGCCTGCGTGACGACTCGGACCTGTGGGAGCGGGTCGCGGACTCCGGCAGGGGCAGTGCCCAGCCGCTGTACCGGCTGTGCCACCACCGCACCGCGCACCGCGCCTGCAACTTCGCGCTGCAGGGCGACGACCCCCAGGCCCTGTGCGTCTCGTGCCGGCAGACGCGCATCCTCCCCGACCTGTCGGAGCCCGCCAACCTGCGGCGCTGGAAACAGATCGAACACGCCAAGCGGCAGCTTTACTACACGCTGGCCAAGCTGGGCCTGGAGCCGGCGCCCCCCGGCGAAAGCCCGGCGTTCGAATTTCTGGCCGACCAGCCGGGGTACCCCGTGATCACCGGGCATTCGAGCGGCACCATCACCCTCAACATCGCCGAAGCCGACGATGACGAACGTGCGCGCCGCCGGCTGGCGCTGCACGAGCCCTACCGCACGCTGATCGGCCACCTGCGGCACGAATCCGGGCATTTCTACTGGGACCGGCTCCTGCGCGACCAGGGCAAGCTGGACCACTTCCGTGCCGTGTTCGGCGACGAGCGGCAGGACTACGGCGCGGCGCTGCAGACCTACTACGCCAGCAGTCCGCACCTGCGGGACTGGGGCGACCACCATGTGAGCGCGTACGCCACGGCCCACCCCTGGGAAGACTGGGCCGAGACCTGGGCGCACTACCTGCACATGGTGGATCTGCTGGAAACGGCGTCGAGCTACCGCACCGGGCTTCAGATCCCGAAGCCCAAGGCAGGCGCGCCGCGCCGCTTCACGATGAACGACCCGTTCGCCCCGCAATCCCCGGATTTCGATGCGATGGTCAGCGAGTGGGTACCGCTCACGCTGCTGCTCAACAGCCTGAACCGCAGCCTGGGCCAGCAGGATGCCTATCCGTTCGCCCTGTCATCCGGGGCGCTCGCCAAGCTGCGCTTCGTGCATGAACTGGTGCAGTCCGCCCGCAACCGTGCACGGCCCGAACCGCTGAAAGCACGGCAAGCATGACGGCGCCGGCCGCGAACTCGCCTCAGGCGGACTGGGCGCGCACTTTGACGGCCAGGCGTTCGGACACTTCCGGGGAAACGAACTTGTCCACCTCGCCACCCAAGAGGGCGATCTCGCGCACGAAGGTGCTGCTGATGAACTGGAACTTGTCGCTGGGCGTGAGAAAAACGGTTTCCACCTCGGGCATGAGGCTGCGGTTCATGCCGGCCAGCTGGAACTCGTAGTCGAAATCGGTCACGGCGCGCAGGCCGCGCACCATGGCCTTGCCGCCGCGCTCGACCACGAAGTCGCGCAGCAGGCCGGAGAAGGTCTCGACCTGTACCTGCGGATAGCCGCGCACCGCTTCGCGGACCATCTCGATGCGCTCTTCCAGGCTGAACAGCGTCTTCTTGTGGTGCCCTGCCGCCACGGCCACGATGACCCGGCCGAAGAGCTGCGTGGCGCGGCGCACCACGTCTTCATGGCCCAGCGTGATGGGATCGAAGGTGCCGGGATAGATGGCGAGGACGTTCTGGGCCATGGCGTGGTCGCTCCTTTTCGGTCTGGCGGAAGGGGGCACACGCGGTTGGGCGGGCGCAGGGGCGGATTATGCAGCGGGCGGAAAGGCCGCCTCTGCGGCAGTGATGGCCGAGGGCATTCAAAGCAAAAAATGCCTCCAGCACATATTTCACTAGGGCATTACGCTACAAATTCAATAGCATCACTGTTTTTGGAGCAGATGGGCGTGCACGGCGCCGGCTTTCAGATGGCGGTGCACCGCCAGCCCCAGCTCTGCCAGCACGGCCTCGTCCCAGGCCTGCGGCGCTTCCAGATAGATGAACCCCTGGGCCGCAACCGCCTGGGCCGCCGCGGCGAGCGCAGGCTCGAACAGAGCACCATCGAACGGCGGGTCCAGAAACACCAAATGCAGGCTGCCTGGCGCGCAGTGCCGCAGCGCAGCCACGCCGTCGCCCCGCTGAACCCGCACCGCCATGGCCTGCAGGCGCTGCTGCAGCGTGTGCAGTTGCTCGACCAGCGCCGGATCGTTCTCGACCAGCTGCACGGCCGTGGCGCCGCGCGAGGCGGCCTCGAACCCCAGGGCGCCCGTGCCCGCGAAGGCGTCGAGGCAGCGCCAGCCGGTCAGGTCCTGACCCAGCCAGTTGAAGAGCGTCTCGCGCACCCGGTCGGGCGTGGGGCGCAGGCCGGGGCGTTGCGCCACGGGCAGGCGCGTGCGCTTCCACTGCCCGCCGATGATCCGGACCTCGCCCGCGCCTTTCACCGCGGGCCCCTTGGCCGCGGGCTTCTTCGCAGCGGCCCCCGACCTGGCCGAAGCTGCCGGCGCGGCGCGGCGTGCGGGCCGGTTCAAGGCTGGCCCCCGACCACCACGGTGACCATGCGGTCGGGCTGCAGCTTGCGCGCCATGGCGGCGCGCACATCGGCGGCCGTCAGGGCCTGCACGCGGTCGGTCCAGTGCTCCAGGTAATCCAGCGGCAGGTCGTTCCACGCGATGTTGACGACATTGGCCAGCAGCTTGCGGTTGCTGTCGATGCGCAGCGCGAAGCCGCCGATCAGGTTGTCCTTGGCGGCCTTGAGCTGGGCCTCGGTCGGGCCCTGCGCCACGAAGCGCGCGAGCACGTCGCGCGACACCTTCACGGCCTCGGCGGCCTGGTCGGGACGGGTCTGCAGCCCGACCAGGAAGACGCCGGTGTTCAGGCCCGGCGAGAACTGGCTGTACACGCTGTAGCTCAGGCCGCGCTTTTCGCGCACCTCGCTGGTGAGCAGCGAGGTGAAGCCGCCGCCGCCCAGGATGTGGTTGCCCACGAGCAGGGCCAAAAAGTCCGGGTCGCGCCGCGCGAAGCCCGGCTGGCCGATCAGCACATGGGCCTGCGCCGAGGCGAAGGGAATGTCCTGCTGCACCGGTGCGGCCAGCGCCTGCACTTCGGGCACGGGCGGCAGCGGCTGGCAGGTGGCGGGATCGCGCGCGGGCATCTGCGACAGCAGCGTGGCCACCAGCGCCTGCGCCTGTGGGCGCGTGACGGCCCCGACGATGCTCACGCGGGCCCGGCAGGTTTCGACGTAGCGCCCATGGTAGGCCTGCATGTCCGCGATCTCGATGCGGCCCAGGGTGTCGGGCGTCGTGCGCTGGCCGTAGGGGTGGCTGCCGTACACCGCGCTGCCGAAGGCCTTGGCCGCGGCCGTGCCGGGGCGTGTTTCCGCCTCTTTCAAAGCGGCGGCCCAGCGTGAACGCTCGCGCTGCCAGATGTCCTGCGGAAAGCTCGGCTGGGCCAGTTGCCGGGCTGCGAGCCGCGCCGCGCGGTCCAGCAGGTCGGGCTCGGTGAGCGAGCGCAGCGAAAAGCTCAGGCCGTCGCGGTCGGCCGCAGCCTCGAAGCTCGCGCCCAGATCGGCCCAGGCTTCGCCGAGCGCGTTTTCGTCCATGGCGGGTTCATCGCCCTGGGCGCGCACGCCCTTGGAAGACATGGCCGCCACGGCACTCGCCAGACCGGCCTGCGCGGCCGGGTCACGGCGCGCGCCGGCATCGAAGTCCACCTGCACGTCGACCATCGGAATGGCCGGGCTCTCCACCAGCCAGACGCGGGCGCCGCTCGGCTCCGTCCAGTGCTGGATGGGCAGCAGCGCCCAGGCGGGGTGGGCCAGGCACAAGGCCCCGGCAAAGGCGAGACACGCGCGTGCGGCCATGCGTTGGAAGGTTTTCATGGGGGGTGTCCTGCGCGTTCTCATCAATGCATCCGCCCGTCGGCGCCAGCTGCGGGGGCGGCGCGCTTGGCGCCAGGGGCCATGGGTTGCGGCAGCAGCGTGCCCACGGTGAGCTGGTCGTCGCCGAAGTAGCGGGCCGCCACCGATTGCACCTGGGCGGGCGTCACCGCGCGCAGCAGGGCGATCAGGCGCGCGTCGGCGTCGGGCGGCAGGCCCTGCACCCAGTTGCTGCCCAGGTCGCTGGCCTGGCTTTGCAGCGAATCGCGCTGGTAGATGGTGGAGGCCGCCCACTGCGCCTTCACGCGGGCCAGTTCGGCCTCGCTCACGCCTTCGCGGGCGATGCGGGCGACCTCGGCGCGCAGGGCGTCCTCGACCTGCTGCGGGGTCTTGCCGGGGGCCGGCACGCCGGTCAGCAGGAACACGCTGGGGCCGCGGCCCACGACGGAGGCGGAGCTGTCCGAACTGTCGGCCACACGGTCGGGGCCCTGGCTCAAGGCGCGCTCCAGGCGCGCGCCGTCGTAGCCGCTGAGCACGGCCGACAGCACCAGCAGCGACAGCGCATCGCGGTCGCTATCGGCCATGTTCTCCAGGCGCGTGATGCTCGGCGCGCGGAACGCCAGGGCCACATAGGCCTGCTCGGCCGGCGCCTTGTAGGCGATGCGGCGGATGCCCTGCTGCACGGGCTCCGCGCGCGGCTTGCGGGCCGGCACGGCGCGCACGGGAATGCGGCCGTAGTACTTTTCAGCCAGCACGCGGACCTTGTCGGGGTCCACGTCGCCGGCCACCACGACGACCGCGTTGGCCGGCACGTACCACTGGCGGTGGAAGGCGCGCACGTCGTCGGCGGTCATGGCATCGAGATCGCTCATCCAGCCGACGACGGGCCGGCGGTAGGGCGAGGCGATGAACGTGGCGGCGTAGAGCTGCTCGATGAGCGCGGCCCGGGGCTGGTCTTCGGTGCGCATGCGGCGCTCTTCCTTGACCACCTCGATCTCGCGCTTGAACTCGGCGTCGGGCCACTGGTTGTTGGCGAAGCGGTCGGCTTCGAGCTTCATCACATCTTCCAGCCGGTTCGCGGGGATCTGCTGGTAATAGCCGGTGTAGTCGCGGCTGGTGAAGGCGTTTTCCTGCCCGCCCAGCGCAGCCACGCGGCGCGAGAACTCGCCCGGCGGCACGGTCTTGGAGCCCTTGAACATCATGTGCTCCAGCGCGTGGGCCACGCCGGAGGTGCCGTCCACCTCGTCCATCGCGCCGACCCGCAACCAGACCATGTGCACCGCCGTGGGCGCCCGGCGATCGGGCTGCACGAGCAGCTGCATGCCGTTCTTCAAGGTGAATTGCCGAACCCCCGTGGACGGCGGGCGCTGCGCCTGCGTGTCCTGGGCCGAGGGAGGAAGGGGGGTGGGAGCGGATGGCGGGGTTTGGGCCCCGGCATGCACGCAGGCCAGCAGGCCCAGAAGGGTGATAGCGCGTTTCATAGAATGGATGCGATTCTAAGAACCCTCCAATGTTCAGTTTTTTCAAGAAAAAGCCCGCCGCCCCCACCGAGCCGCAAGCCCCCCATCCCGCGGAGGCTGCGCCAGCGGTTTCCGTGCCTGCAACGCCCGCCGCCGACGCGCTCTCGCCGCCCTCCGCAGCCCCTTCGAGTGCCCCTGCGGCCTCCGGGGGTTTCGGGTGGCTGAAGAACCCGTTCGCCAAGGCGCCGGTGGAGGTGCCGGTGGCGCCCCCGCCCGTTGTCGATGCCCCGGTGCAGCCGCCAGCCCCGGTCGCGGCGCCCGCGCCCATCGCACCCATCGCGCCTGCGGCACCCGTGGCACCCACGGCACCCGCACCGGCTGCGGTTACACCCCCCTCTCCCGCACCCATCACGCCCCCCGTGGCTGCCCCTGTGATGGCACCCGTGCCGGCCCCGGCGGCCCCCACAGTGGCGCGTGTTCCTGCGCCTGTTTCCACGCCCGTCGTGCCGCCCGTGCATGCCCCGGCGGCGGTGCCCGCCGTGCCGGTCCCACCACCGGCGATGCCCACCCCGGCCGCGCCGCCCGTGCAGCCCGCTCCCGCCGAGCGCAAGGGCTGGATGGACCGCCTGAAGAACGGCCTGCGCAAGACCGGCAGCAGCATCGCCACGGTCTTCACCGGCACCCAGATCAACGACGCGCTGTACGAAGAGCTGGAAGAGGCCCTGCTGATGGCCGACACCGGCGTGAAGGCCACGCAGCACCTGCTGGACGACCTCAAGCGCCGCGTCAAGGACACCAAGACCACCGATCCGGCCGCCGTGAAGGCCCTGCTGGCCGAGGCCCTGGCCGATCTTCTGCGGCCTCTGGAGAAATCGCTGGTCATCGGCCGCTACACGCCCACCGTGATCATGGTGGCGGGGGTCAACGGCGCGGGCAAGACGACCTCCATCGGCAAGCTGACCAAGCACCTGGCCAACGAGGGCGCGGCGGTTCTGCTGGCCGCGGCCGACACCTTCCGGGCGGCGGCGCGCGAGCAGCTCGGCGTCTGGGCTGACCGCAACACGGTCGAGATCGTGAGCCAGGACGGCGGCGATCCTGCGGCGGTGAGCTTCGACGCCGTCACCGCCGGCAAGGCGCGCGGCAAGGACGTGGTGCTGGTCGATACCGCCGGGCGCCTGCCGACGCAACTGCACCTGATGCAGGAGCTGCAGAAAATCAAGCGCGTGGTCACCAAGGCGGATGCGACGGCGCCGCACGAGGTGCTGCTGGTGATCGATGGCAACACGGGACAGAACGCACTGGCCCAAGTGCGCTCCTTCGACGATGCGCTGCAGCTGACCGGTCTCATCGTGACCAAGCTCGACGGCACGGCCAAGGGCGGCGTGCTGGCTGCCATCGCGCAGGAACGCCCCATTCCGGTGTACTTCATCGGCGTAGGCGAGAAGCTGGAAGACCTGGAAACCTTCAACGCCAAGGAATTCGCGCAAGCTTTGCTGACTTGACCGACCGGCAAATGGAGTCCGAAGCCTCTTGCCACGTGTGCCGGGGGGCTGGGCGACCGGGACGGATTGGTGCCATCCAGTGAATTGATTGTTCACAAAACGAAGTTTTTGGATTTTTTCGCTACCAATTCAATAGCACCACACCCTTTAAATTGCTGCGCTGACGCCCTTTTTTCCGACAATAACGCATCTCCCACGTCCTACGCCGGTGCGGGAACTAGTCCCTTAGCACTCCCTCATATGGAGTGCTAACATGAATGTCATGGAAGAAAGGATCTCTGGAATGACGCTTCAATCTGGAACCGCAGCCACCGCTCTGGCTCCCGCCAATCCTTGGGCGCTCATCCCCCCCTTGGGCAATCTGGACGCCTACATCTCGGCGGTGAACCGCCTTCCGCTGCTCACGGCGGAAGAGGAGCGCACATACGCGCGCCAGCTCAAGGACAACAACGACGTGGATGCCGCTGGCCGCATGGTGATGTCGCACCTGCGTCTGGTGGTCTCCATCGCCCGCCAGTACCTCGGCTACGGCCTGCCCCACGGCGACCTGATCCAGGAAGGCAACGTGGGCCTGATGAAGGCCGTCAAGCGTTTCGACCCCGATCAGAACGTGCGCCTGGTGAGCTACGCCATGCACTGGATCAAGGCCGAAATTCACGAGTACATCCTGAAGAACTGGCGCATGGTCAAGGTGGCCACGACGAAGTCGCAGCGCAAGCTGTTCTTCAACCTGCGCTCGATGAAGCAGGGCCTCAAGGCCGATGCGGCCGCCGCCGATGCAGCCACCCACCGCGACACGCTCTCCGAGCGCGAAATCGATGCGGTGGCGCAGCACTTGAACGTCAAGCGCGAAGAGGTCATCGAGATGGAAACCCGCCTGTCGGGCGGTGACGTGATGCTGGACCCCTCGCCCTCCGACGACGGCGAACAGGCCTACGGCCCCATCGCCTACCTGGCCGATGGTGCCCACGAGCCCACCGCCATGATCGAATCGCGCCAGCGCGATGCCCTGGCCACCGACGGCATCGCCGCCGCCCTCTCGGGCCTGGACGATCGCAGCCGCCGCATCGTGGAAGAGCGCTGGCTCAAGGTGAACGACGACGGCTCCGGCGGCATGACGCTGCACGAGCTGGCCGCCGTGTACGGCGTGAGCGCCGAACGCATCCGCCAGATTGAAGTGGCCGCGATGAAGAAGATGAAAAAGGCCCTGGTCGAGTACGCTTGACCGGCTGGCCACCCGCCTTCGCAGGCGGCTGGCATGGCGATAATCCCGAGCGCGCAATCCCCTGCGGATTGCGCGCTTTTTTCATGGGTGCGCCGGCTGCCGGTGCCCCCGATCTCCAAGGACACGACCCCCATGACTTTTCCTGCCGTTCGACGCCGCACGCTGATGGTGGCCCTTTCGCTCGCTGGCGCTCTGGGCACGGCCACGGCCCAATCGGCACCCGGCGCACTGGCGACGCCGGGGTGGCCGAGCAAGCCGCTGCGCATCATCGTGGGCTTTCCGCCGGGATCGTCGCCGGACCTGACGGCGCGCACGTTCTCCGAGCCGCTGGCGCAGGCGTTGGGCCATCCGGTGATCGTGGAAAACAAGGTGGGCGCGGGCGGCAACATCGGCGCCGATGCGGTGGCCAAGGCGACCGATGGCCACACCATCGGCCTGTTCATCAACGGCAACCTGACCATCGCCAAGCTGCTCAACCCGGCCGTGCCCTACGACCCGCAGAAGGACCTCGCGCCGCTGAGCCTGGTGGGCACTTCGCCGCTGGTGCTGACCGCCCCGGCCTCGCAGCCGGACGTGCCGGCCCATGCCGATGCGCGCGCGTTTCTCGCAGCGGCGCGGCAGGCCGGCAGCCGCTGGAGCTACGGCACACCGGGCGTGGGAACGGTGGGCCACCTGGGTACGGAACTGCTCAAGGCCCGCGCCGGCATCGCGCCAGTGCATGTGCCCTACCCCGGCTACCCGCAGGTGGCCACGGGCATGCTGGGCGGACAGCTGCAGATGGCGCTGCTGCCGCCTGCGCTCGCCCTGTCGCAGGAACGCACGGGCAAGCTGCGCCTCATCGGCGTCACCTCGGCCGGTCGCAGCACGCTCGTGCCCGGCGTGCCCAGCCTGGCGGAGGCCGGCGTGCCGGACCTGAACCTGGAGATCTGGAACGCATTCGCCGCACCGGCCACCATGCCCGCTGCCGTGCAGGCGCGGCTGTCGGCGCTGATCGCCGACATCGCCCGCAGCCCCGACGTGCGGGCCAAGCTGTTCCAGCAAGGCTGGCAGGTGGCCGGGACCTCGCCCCAGGGGCTGGCGAACCGCATCCAGGCGGACACCGCGCTCATGGCCCGCGTGATCCGCACGCAGGGCATCCGGGCCGACTGACGCCCTGCCCCGGTGGGGTGCGCTGCGCCTCCACCGATGTTGATGCAGATCATGCCCCGCGGAGCCCGTGGCCGGCAGACTGGCGCCTTCGTGATTTCCAAGGCACGCCATGCAGCCCTTTCGCATCCTCGTCATCGGTGCCGGCCACACCGGCACCCCGCTGTTGCAGCAATTGCTGGCAGCGCCGTTCGTCTCCGTGCTCGGGGTGGCGGACCTGAACCTCTCCCTGCGCAGCATCGAGCTGGCGCGCAGCCACGGCGTGCCCGTGACCTCCGATTTCATGGGATTGCTGGCGGCGCACGGCAGCGCCGCGGACATCGTGATCGATGTGACGGGCCAACCGGCGGTGCGTGACGCGCTGCGCCGGCACATGGTGGACACGGGCAACCAGCAGACGGTCATCCTGCACGAGACCATCGCGCTTTTGCTGATGTCGCTGTCGGCCGGCCAGCGCATCGAAAGCCGCCACGGCGAACTGGCCTACGCCTGAGCACCCGGTTCGCTCCGTCCGTCACCATCGCAAGCAATTGCTATTATTTTTATAGCGATATGCCGGGAGAAATCATGCCCTGGAGGCCGTTTTCGTGCTGAGTCTGCGCACCCGGCCCCACGGCGCCACGCCGACCAAAGAGGGCGCGCCCCTGCCTCCGTGCCACACCTGCGCCGGCCGCTCGCACTGCCTGCTCGGCCGGGCCCCGCGCGAGGTGCAGATGGCGGGCCGCGTGGTGGAGCGGCGCTTTCGCAAGGGCGAAACGCTGGTGCGCCAAGGCCAGTCCGCGCCGGTGCTGCAGATCCTCAAGGTCGGTACGGTGCTGCTGCACCGCCGGGGCGCCGAAGGCATCGACCGGCCCGTGGGCCTGGCGGGCTGCGGCCATGCCCTGGGCACGACGGCGCTGTTCGCGGCGCCTGCGGAGCTGTCGGGCACGGCCCTGGGCGAGGGCCGGCTGTGCGAAGTGTCTGCAGAAGCGCTGCGCTCGGTCCACCACGGCGCCGCGGCACTGAGCTGGCTGGAGGCGCTGTCGCGCGAGAACGCGCGGGCGCAGGCACAGCTTGCGGACTGGTCGGGGCTGCTGCGCATGCGCGGGGCCACGGCGCGCCTGGCAAGCGCCCTGCTGTTGCTGGCCGATCTGCAGCGCAGCACGCTGGTGCGGCTGCCCACGCAGGCGATGCTGGCCGCGCTGCTGGCCACCACGCGCGAGACGGTGGCCCGGGGGCTAGCGCACATCGCCCAGACGGGCGGTCTGGTCCGGCATGACCGCTGGCACTGCGCCATCGTGCGGCCCCGCCTCGCGGCCCTGGCCCGCGGCATGGCAGAACCGGTGTCCGGCCCGGTGGCCGGTGCTGCCTGGTGCGCAGCGGCGGTGGTGAAGCACGCCGATGCGGCCGCGCCGCCGCCTCAGCCCTCGTTCAGCAGGGCCCGCACATCGGCGGCCAACGCTTGCGCACCGCTGCCGTAGCGGTTGTACACGCGCAGGCGGCCGGCGGGGTCGTACACGTAGCTGCCGGCCGAGTGGTCCATGGTGTAGCTGGTGGGTGTCTTGCCGTCGACCTTCTTGTAGTAGATCTTGAAGTCCTTGGCCACGGCGGCCAGTTGCTCGGGGCTGCCACGCAGCGCGAGGAAGGTGGGGTCAAAGTTGGCCATGTAGGCCTTGAGCACCTCGGGCGTGTCGCGCTCCGGGTCCACGGTGACGAAGATGCCCTGGAGCCGGTCGCCGTCCGCGCCCAGCGAGCGCTTGACCTCCGCCAGTTCCACCATGGACGTGGGGCACACGTCGGGGCACTGGGTGTAGCCGAAGAACACCACCACGACCTTGCCCGCGAAGTCCTTGAGGTGGCGCGGCTGGCCGTTGTGGTCGGGCAGGGGCAGGTCCTTCGCATAGTCGGCGCCGGTGATGTCCACGCCCTTGAACTCCGGGCCCTTCTTGGAGCACGCCGCCAACAGGCCACCAGCGCTGACCAGCAAAGCGCTGGCAGCGATTCTTTTAAGAGCAACGCGTTTGTTCATGGCAATCACAGCACGTAGTGGTCCACCAGTAGCGCGGCGAACAGCAGGCTCAGGTGGATGAGGGAAAAGCGGAAGGTCTCGCGGGCGAGCGCATCGGAGTAGCGGCGCCACAGCCGAAAGCCATAGGCGCAAAAGCCCAGGCTGAGCACCACGGCGGCGGCCAGGTAGATCCAGGAACTCATGCCGTACACGAAGGGCATGAGGCAGCCCGCGAAGAGGATCAGCGTGTACAGGAACACCTGCAGTCGCGTGAACTCGTTGCCGTGCGTGACGGGCAGCATGGGCAGGCCCGACTTGCGATAGTCCTCCACGCGGTACAGCGCCAGGGCCCAGAAATGCGGCGGCGTCCACAGGAAGATGATGAGGAACAGGATGAGCGCCTCGGGCGCCACGTCGCCCGTCATGGCCGACCAGCCCAGCACCGGCGGCATGGCGCCCGAGGCGCCGCCGATCACGATGTTCTGCGGCGTGAGCGGCTTGAGGATCACCGTGTACACCACCGCGTAGCCGACGAAGGTGGCGAAGGTGAGCCACATGGTGAGTGGGTTGACCCACCGGTAGAGCACTAATGAACCCGCCGCGCACAGCGCCGCCGAGAACAGCAGCGTCTGCGTGTTGGACAGCTCGCCCTTGGCGGTGGGCCGCCAGGCGGTGCGCTTCATCTTCGCGTCGATGCCCTGCTCCACGATGCAGTTGAATGCCGCGGCGGCACCCGCCACGAGCCAGATGCCCGCACAGGCCACGGCCATGTGCGCCCACTGCGCGCCGCTGGGCATGCCGGGCACGGCCAGCACCATGCCGATGAAGGCGCAGAAAACGATCAGCTGGACCACGCGCGGCTTGGTCAGCGCATAGAACTGCGCCGCGCGCGACGGCATGCTGGCGATCGGAGGGGAGGTGGCGGGAGCAGCGCTCATGCGGAGATTCTCGTTGCGCCCGTGGGCGCGGTTGTCGGTGCGCCGGCAGCGGCGGCCAGGGGACGGGCGGCGCCCACGGCGCGGCTGGCGGCCAGGGCCCAGGTGAGGACCACGACCAGGGCCGCGGCGCCGCCGGTGTGCAGCACGGCGGCCACGAGGGGCCAGTCCAGCACCACGTTGGACAGGCCGGTGGCGAACTGCATCAGCGCCAGGCCCGCGATCCAGCGCGCCTGGGCCGGCAGCAGCGCGGCGCGATGCAGGCGCCAGGCCAGCACGCCGAGGGCCAGCAGCACGGCGTAGGCCGCCAGCCGGTGCGCATAGTGGATGGCCGTGAGGCCCGCGAAGGTGATGTGGCTGCCGTCCTGCAGCAGGCCCAGCGGCCGCCAGATCTCGAAGCCCTGGCCGAAGGCCATGTCGGGCCACCAGCTGCCCTGGCAGGTGGGGAACGTGGTGCAGGCCAGCACCGCATAGTTGGTGCTCACCCAGCCGCCGAGCACGATCTGCACCGCCAGCAGCACGGTGGTCGCCACCAGCAGGCCCCGCAGGCCCCGGCCCAGCGCCACGGGCAGGATGCCGCGTGCGGCGTGCGTCTCGCGCACGGCCTGCACGCACAGCAGCGCCAGCAGCACCAGCCCGCCGATCAGGTGCAGCGTCACGATGGCGGGAAAGAGCTTCATGGTCACCGTGAGCGCACCGAATGCGCCCTGCAGGCACACCCACACCAGCGTCGCCGTGGGCCACCAGGGGCTCAGGGCGGGCGGCGGGCCCTGGTGCCTGGCCGCGCGAGACCGCTGCCACCATGCGCCGACGGTGAGCACGATGATGAGCATGCCCACGCCGCTGGCCAGATAGCGGTGGATCATCTCCACCCAGGCCTTGCCGTGCGTGACCGGGCCGGTGGGCATGGCCTGCTGGGCGGCGGAGATTTCGGCATGCGCGCCCAGCGGGCTGGCGTTGCCGTAGCAGCCCGGCCAGTCGGGGCAGCCCAGGCCCGAATCGGTGAGCCGGGTGAAGGCGCCGAACAGCACCAGATCGAAGGTGAGGAACAGGGTCAGCACGGTGAGCGCCTGCAGGCGCCGCACGCGCGAGGTGCCGCGGTTGCGCAGCCACACCCAGGCCAGCGGCCCGAGCGCGATCACCGCGCCCAGCAGCACCATGCGGGCGAGCGGGGCCAGGTCGTACAGCGGCTGGGCGTCCTGCATCATGGCGCTCCGGTGCGGCCGGGCTGGTCCCACGAGGCCGAGGCGCGCATCAGCCGCTCCAGGTCGCGCTTGGCCTTGGCGGCCCCGGCGGCGTCCAGGCCCGCCGGAAAACGCAGCATCCAGTGGCCCATGGGATCGACGACGTAGAGATGGTCTTCGATCGCGTGGCCGGTGGCGGGCGCGAGCCACGCGGACAGCGCCTGCGCATCCACCCGCAGCACCTGGGCCTTTTGCAGGCCCGGCTGGATCTCGGGCGGCGGCGCGGCGCCATCGGTCACCAGCCAGACCCAGTCGATGCGGTCCTTGTCTTTGCCCAGGCTTTCGCGCAGCTGCCGCTGCAGGTACAGATGGTTCTGGCAGGCGGTGCCGCAGGCGCCGGGCGCCACGCTCACGAGCAGCCACTGGCCCTGCAGCTGGTCGAGCCGACCGGGAGCGCCATCGAGAGCGGTGGTCGCCATGCCCGCCGGCATCGCGCGCTGGGGGGCGATGAGTTCGCCGAAATTGCGCCGCCCTTCGGGCCGCAGCACGTAGTAGGTGAAATACGAGGCCACCACGGGTGCGGCGCATACCAGCAGGATGCCCAGCATCTTCCAGCGCCCCTGGCGCGACTGCTGCACGGCCGCCATGGCCCCGCCCGCGGGCGGCAGGCTGTGCACCGTGAGGCCCAGCGGGTGGGCGCCCTGGGGCGCGTCAGGCGGCAGGCTGGCGGCGTGGGCGAAGGAAGCGTCGGACGATTTGGAACCAGACATAGAGGATTGCCACCAGGCCGCAAAGCCCGAACCATTGGACGGCGTAGCCGTAGTGTTTTTCGACCCCGGCGTCGATGACGGGCCAGTCGCGCAGCAACCCGTCGCTCGCGCCCCCCGTCTGCAGCACGGTGAGTGGCGCCAGGGCCAGGCCGGTCTCGCCGCGATAGGCTGCCAGGTCGAGATTTTGCCGGATGCGGGAAGACCCCTCGGCGCTGCCGGTAGCGCCAACTTCGTACAGCCGCGATGGCGCCGCCGCGATGCGGCCTTCCACCTCGGTGTAGCCCACCGGCGCGGGGATCTGGGGCAACTGGGTGCGGTCCTGGAAATTGCGCGGCACCCAGCCGCGCTGCACCAGCACGCTGGTGGCGCTGCCCTGCAATTGCAGCGGCGTGAGCACGAAGAACCCCGGCCGGCCCTGCATCTGCCGGTTGTCCAGGAAAACGGTGTGGGCGGACAGCCAGCGGCCGCGCAGCACGATGCGGCGGTGCACCAGCGGGTCGTCCGGCCCCGTGGCCGCAGGCAGGGCCGCGAGCGTGGCGCCCTCCAATGGCGGCCGGGCCGAACGCGCGTCGATGGCGGCTTGCAAGGCTTCCTTCTGCGCCGCGCGGGACAGCTGCCAGCGCCCGAGCGACGCGGTCGCGGCCATGGCCAGCACAGCGGCCAGGCTGACCAGCCAAAATTGCAGGCCCAATCGGCGTCTTGCAGATGTCACGGGATAATGCGCTCCATGAAATACGTGGTGGTGCTGGCCTTCCTGGCCATTCTGGCGAGCCTCGGTTCCGCGCTGTTCTTCATGATGCGCAACGGCCGCAACGACAAAGCCCGCAGCGGCCACATGGCCCGCGCGCTCGCCGTCCGCGTGGGGCTGTCGATTCTGCTCTTCCTGTGCCTGCTGGCCGCCTGGAAGCTGGGCTACATCCAGCCCACAGGACTCCCGGCCACGCGCTGAGCGCCACCCGGTCCGTCCGGCATGGCCCACGGGCCGCGGCGGGCACCGGAGCACCGCCGCAAAAAAAGCGCCCTGCGGCGCTTTTTTCGTCGGGCCGCCGAGGGGCCTGGATTACAGCCAATAGACCAGCACGTACAGGCCCAGCCACACCACGTCCACGAAGTGCCAGTACCAGGCGGCGCCCTCGAAGCCGAAGTGCTTTTCCGGCGTGAAGTGGCCCTTTTGCAGGCGCAGCGTGATGAACAGCAGCATCAGCATGCCCACGAACACGTGAAAGCCGTGAAAGCCCGTCAGCATGAAGAAGGTGGAGCCGAAGACGCCGGAGCTGAGCTTGAGGTTCAGGTCGGTGTACAGGTGGTAGTACTCGTAGCCCTGCACGCACAGGAAGACGATGCCCAGCAGCACGGTGGCCCACATGAAGGCGATGGTCTTGCCGCGGTGGTTTTCGCGCAGCGCATGGTGCGCGATGGTCAGCGTGACGCCGGAGGTCAGCAGCAGCGCCGTGTTGATCGTGGGCAGCCAGAACGGGCCGACCGTCTGGAAGGGCTCCACGATGCCGGCGGGCGATGCGGTCATGCCCGCCGCCATGCTGGGCCACACGGCCTTGAAGTCGGGCCACAGCAGCGCGTTGTCCAGGCTGCCCAGGGCCGGCACCGAATGGGAGCGCGCCCACCACAGAGCGGTGAAGAAGGCGCCGAAGAACATCACCTCCGAGAAGATGAACCAGCTCATGCTCCAGCGGTAGGACAGATCGATCTTGTGCCCGTACAGGCCGCCCTCGCTCTCGCGCACGGAATCGCGGAACCACTGGTACAGCACGAACAGCCACCACACCATGCCCAGGGCGAGCGAATACTTGCCCCAGTCATGGCCGTTGACCCACTGGCCCGCGCCCAGGATCACGAAGAACAGGCCGGCCGCCGCCATCACCGGATGGCGCGATTCGGCGGGCACGTAGTAGTACGGGGTCGTGCCGGGGGTAGATGCACTCATGTCAGCTCCTGAATCTCAAATCGTTGTTATCCGTCGGGCTGCGGCCGTCCATCAGACGACCCAGTTGACCAGCGCGATCAGCCCGACCACCAGCAGCAGCGCCGCGGCCAGGCCGACGGCGATGATGTGGATGGGGTTCAGCCGCTCCACGTCCTGCTGGTATTCCGAGCCCTTGCGCAGGCCGATGAACGACCACGCCACCGCCCGCACGGTGCGCAGCAGCGAGCCCTTGCGGCGCGCCGGCGATTCGCCGGGGGTGCGCGGGCTCACGATCCGGCCCCCTGCGGCACCACGCCGGCGGGCAGCGCGGCCGTGGGCTCGGTGGGCGCGGGCGGCGTCTTGCCGCCCACCTCGAAGAAGGTATAGGACAGGGTGATGGTGGTCACGTCCTTGGACAGGCGCGGGTCGATCACGAACGCCACGGGCCATTGCTTTTTTTCGCCCGGCTCCAGCACATACTGGTTGAAGCAGAAGCACTCGAGCTTGTTGAAGTGCGCGGCCGCCTGCCGCGGTGCGTAGCTCGGGATGGCCTGAGCGGCCATGCGGCGGTTCTGCACGTTCTGGAACTCGTACATCACCGTGGCCAGCTCGCCCGGGTGCACCTGCAGTGAGCGCTGCGCGGGCTTGAAGTCCCACGGGCCGCGCGCGTTCGCATCGAACTCCACGGTGATGGTACGGCTCTTGTCCACCTGCGTGTTCGCGGGCACCTTCACATCGCGTCCCGCCACCCCGTTGCCCGGCACCTGCCGCTCGGACAGCGACAGGATGTTGATGCCGGTCATCTCGCAGATGTGCTTGTAGATGGGAATGAGCACGTAGCCGAAGGCGAACATGCCGACCGAGATCACGGCCAGCTTGCCCACCATCTTGGCGTTTTCAGTGCGGAACATGCCCATGGCGCGTCCAGGCTTTCAGCGGGCCAGCCAGGCCATCTTGACCATGAAGCCGACGAAGAAGGCCACGGCCACCGAGGCCAGGATCAGCGCCATGCGCCGGTTGGACTTCTTTTGCTCGGGGGTCATTGCCAGGCCCTCCTCAGCCGATCACGCGGGTGGCCGAGGCGTCCAGCTTCGGAGGCGTCTCGTACGTGTGGAAAGGCGCCGGCGAAGGCACTTCCCATTCGAGGCCCTCGGCCCCTTCCCACGGGCGCTGCGGCGCCACTTCGCCCTTGCCGCGCATCGCGGGCACCACGATGAACAGGAAGAAGTACACCTGCATCAGGCCGAAGCCGAATGCGCCGATGGAGGCCAGCATGTTGAAGTCGGCGAACTGCATGGGGTAGTCGGCATAGCGGCGCGGCATGCCGGCCAGTCCCAGGAAGTGCATGGGGAAGAACGTCACGTTGAACGTGATGAGCGAGCCCCAGAAGTGGATGCGGCCCCGGGTTTCGCTGTACATCACGCCGGTCCACTTCGGCGCCCAGTAGTAGTACGCGGCGAACATGGAGAACAGCGAGCCGGCCACCAGCACGTAGTGGAAGTGGGCCACCACGTAGTAGGTGTCCTGCAGCTGGATGTCGATGGGAGCCATCGACAGAATCAGCCCGGTGAAGCCGCCCATGGTGAACACGAAGATGAAGCCCACGGCGAACAGCATCGGGGTCTCGAACGTCATGGAGCCACGCCACATGGTGGCGATCCAGTTGAAGATCTTCACGGCCGTGGGCACCGAGATCAGCATGGTGGCGTACATGAAGAACAGCTGGCCGGTCACGGGCATGCCGGTCGTGAACATGTGGTGAGCCCACACGATGAACGACAGGATGGCGATGGAAGAGGTGGCATACACCATGGAGGCATAGCCGAACAGCCGCTTGCGCGAGAACGCCGGCACGATCTGGCTGATGATGCCGAAGGCCGGCAGGATCATGATGTACACCTCAGGGTGGCCGAAGAACCAGAAGATGTGCTGGTACATCACTGGATCGCCGCCGCCGGCGGGGTTGAAGAAGCTGGTGCCGAAATGGCGGTCGGTCAGCGTCATGGTGATGGCGCCGGCCAGCACGGGCATCACGGCGATCAGCAGGTAGGCGGTGATGAGCCAGGTCCAGGCGAACATCGGCATCTTCATCAGGGTCATGCCGGGGGCGCGCATGTTCAGGATGGTCACGATGATGTTGATCGAGCCCATGATGGACGAGGCCCCCAGGATGTGCATCGCGAAGATGCCGGCATCCATCGACGGGCCCATCTGCAGCGTGAGCGGCGCATACAGCGTCCAACCCGCCGCCGGCGCACCGCCAGGCATGAGGAACGAGGTCACCAGCATGATGGCCGCCGGGATCATCAGCCAGAAGCTGAAGTTGTTCATGCGCGCGAAGGCCATGTCGGATGCGCCGATCTGCAGCGGAATCATCCAGTTCGCGAAGCCCACGAACGCCGGCATGATGGCGCCGAACACCATGATCAGGCCGTGCATGGTGGTGAGCTGGTTGAACAGCTCGGGGTTCACCAACTGCAGGCCAGGCTTGAACAGCTCGGCGCGGATCAGCAGCGCCAGAATGCCGCCCACCATCAGCATGGTGAACGAGAACAGCAGGTACAGCGTGCCGATGTCCTTGTGGTTGGTCGCGAACACCCAGCGCCGCCAGCCCGTCGGGCCGTGGTGGTGGTGATCGCCGTGGCTGTCGTGTGCGTGGCCGCCCGCGTGACCGTGGTTGTCGAGAACTGCGCTCATCTTGGATTCCTCAGTGCGTTGGGGCGTGGGTGGCTATTTGCCACGCTGGGCCAGGATCTCGGACGGCTGCACGATCTGCCCCGTCTTGTTGGACCAGGCGTTCTTGGTGTAGCTCACCACGGCCGCCAGATCGGTATCGCTCAACTGCGCCCAGGAGGGCATCGCGCCGTTGGCGGCGCCCTTGAGCACGATGTGGATCTGCTGGGTGTGGTCGTCGCTCTTGACGATGGCGGAGCCGTCCAGCGGCTTGATGGGGCCCGCGCCCTTGCCGTTGGCCTGGTGGCAGGCCGCGCAGTTGGCGGCATAGACCTTCTCGCCGCGCGGCAGGATGTCCTGCAGCGTCCACACCTTGCTCGGGTCGTCCAGCTTGGCCGCGGCCTTCTTCTTCTCGCCCGCCACCCACTGGGTGTAGTCGGCGGCAGACACGACCTTCACGTGGATGGGCATGTAGGCGTGCTCCTTTCCGCACAGCTCGGCGCACTGGCCGTAGTAGTCGCCCACCTTGTCGGCGCGGAACCAGGTATCGCGCACGAAGCCGGGGATCGCATCCTGCTTGATGCCGAAGGCCGGCACCATGAACGAGTGGATCACGTCGTTGGCGGTGGTGATCACGCGCACCTTCTTGCCCACGGGCACCACCAGGGGGTTGTCCACCTTGAGCAGGTAGTCGGCCGGCGCGTTGCTCACGTTGCCGCTGTCGGACATGCGGCGGTGGCTGCTGTCGAGCGTGGAGATGTAGGCCAGGCCCTGGCCTTCGCCGGTGATGTAGTCGTAGCCCCACTTCCACTGGTAGCCGGTGACCTTGATGGTCAGGTCGGCGTTGGTGGTGTCCTTTTGCGCCACGAGCACCTTGGTGGCGGGCAGCGCCATGAGGATCACGATGATGAAGGGCACGATGGTCCAGATGACCTCGACGGTCACGGACTCATGGAAATTGGCCGGTTTGACACCGCGCGACTTGCGGTGCTTCCAGATCGAATAGAACATCACCGCGAACACGGCGATGAAGATCACCGTGCAGATGATGAGCATCATCCAGTGCAGGAACTGCTGCTCCTCGGCGATGCGGGTGACCGGAGGCGCCAGGTTCAATTGGTTGACGGCCGGGCCACCGGGAAGATCCTGCACGGCGTGGGCTGCGGTGCCCACCCATGCACCCGCCATCAGCAGCAAAGAAGCCAGCTTGTTGGAAATGCTCTTCATAGTTCTCACTTCTAAGCCTCAATTAACCAATCCCTGGGCGCCCCCGCGTGGGGTCGGGGCGGCGCACAAAGCCATGCGAATTCCAACATCCAGACCGTGCCCGGGCCTTGGGGCGCAATGCCCGAACCCTTCAGCGCGGCTGGGTTCCACATGAACCCGGTTTCATCGATGCGGAGCACCGGCGGTGCTTCGCTTTTTGTCTCCTGACCTTCAAGGCCCGCGCGGGTTGGCGCGTGCCCTGCACCGTGCAGCATGCCGTTCCCGTGGTCCGATTGCAAGGCCCGCGGCGACATCCGCTGCACAGCCCCGTACAAACCATGAGAAGGTTGGAAGGTTTCGCGCCGACCGCTGAGCCTGCCGCCGACAGGCGGCCTCCCGGCGGGGCCGCAGGGATCGCACCGCGCAGCAGAAGTTCCGGAACAGCACCGCCAAGAATTGTAGCCTGCTGTTGCGACGGATCATGGGGGCCCTGCCCCCGGGAAAACACCCTCAGGCGCCCGGCTTTCTCGCCCCCTGCAGCATGGCGCGCATGTCCTGCAGCGACACGGCGCTGCTCTCGCTCACCCGCAACCGTGGCGCCGGCTTGAAGGCGTGGCCATAGACGATCTCGAAGGTCAGCGCCAGCTGGCCGCCCTCGTTGGGGTCGGCCAGGCGGTCGGCCAGCGCCTGTTCCAGGCGCTCGCGCCAGCGCCGCCCGCGCAGCGCGGGAAAGCGCGCCGGGTGCAGGTTGCAGCCCAGTTCGCGCAACTCCTGCAGCAGCCGGGCCGGGGTGGCGAAGGTCAGCCGGATGCGTTCCATGTCCATCACCGGTTCGGCGAACCCGGCCTGCACCAGCATGTCGCCCCAGTCGTGCATGTCCGTCATGGCATGGCCGGCGGGCGGCCAGCCCAGTTCGGCGTAGACGGCATGCAGTTCGCGCACGGTGTCGGGGCCCAGGCAGGAGAACATGAGATAGCCGTCCACGGCGAGTGCCCGGTGCCACTGGCCGATCAGCCGCTGCGGGTCGGCGGCCGTGTGCAGCGCCATGTTGGACCACACCATGTTGACGCTGCCGTCCGCCGGCAGGCCGAACTTCGGAGCACGCCCACCCCAGCGCGAAGGGCTCCACCATGCCGCGCCCAATGCCTGCTCGGCCACCGGCTGGCGGCGCACCGCGGTTTCCGCCACCTGGCAGGCGGCCTGGGGGTAACGCTGGCGCACCAGGGCATGGGCCTGCAGGCCACCGCGCACCGGATCCCAGTCACACCAGGCGGCCGGGGCCTGGCGGATCCACTGGAGCCGGTCGTCCATGCGCCGGGCCACCTCCTCGTGCAGCCAGGGGGAGCTGGCGGGGGCGGCGGCATGCCAGCGGGCCGCGGCGGGCGGGTCGATGGTGGGGGGAAGGTGCTCTGGCATCGTGGGGGAACGGGGTCGCGGCGAGTATATTGAGTCGATGCTCCACAGGCAGCTTGCAGGGATATCGCACTGGCTGGGCGCGGCCCTGGGTGCCGTGCCCAGCCAATGCGCCGTCTGCCATGCCTGGCCCGCGCGGCGCGTCTGCGATGCCTGCGCCACCCGCTTCGCACAGCCGCAGCCGCGCTGCGCGACCTGCGCCCTGCCCGTGCCGGCGGGCGTGGCGCGCTGCGGGCGCTGCCTTACCGACCCGCCGCCGCTGGACGCCTGCCTTGCCGCGGTGGACTACGGCTACCCCTGGGCGCAGGCGCTGGCCGATTTCAAGTTCCGGGCCGACCCCGGCTGGGCGCCGTCGCTGGCCACCCTGCTTCGCAGCACGCCCTGGGTGGAACCGGCCGTGGAAGCGGCCTACTGCCTGCTGCCCATTCCCCTGTCGCGCGAGCGGATGAAAGAGCGCGGCTTCAACCAGGCCGCGCTGCTGGCGCGTGCCTTGTCGCCGGCGAAGGCGGATGCCGCCAGCCTGCTGCGCACCCGCGCCACCGAGGCGCAGAGCGGCTTGCCGCGCAAGGACCGGCTGCGCAACCTGCGCGGCGCGTTCGCGCTGGAGCCCGCGCGCGCCGCGCGCATCGCGGGCCGCCGGGTGGTTCTGGTGGACGACGTGATGACCACAGGCGCCACGCTGCACGCGGCGGCGCGGGTGCTGCGCGAGGCCGGCGCCGCGCACATCACCGCGGTGGTGGTCGCCCGCACCGATAGTCCCTGACCCGGGCCGATCACCGGGCCTGGATACGTTTGTTTACGAGCTTTCGCGCCGGGTGCGGCGCAGATGCCGACAATAGACGCCATGTTTCATATCGTTCTTGTCGAACCCGAGATCCCGCCCAACACGGGCAACGTGATCCGGCTGGCCGCCAACACCGCGTGCCGGCTGCACCTGATCGAACCCTTGGGTTTTTCCATGGAAGACCGCCTGATGAAGCGCGCGGGCCTCGACTACCACGAGTACACCGAGGTGCAGCGCCACGCGGGATGGACCGCCTTCCTGCGCGATGCCGAGCCGGACGCCACCCGCATGTTCGCCATGACCACGCACGCCACGCTCACGGTGTATGAGACCAGCTTCCGCGCCGGCGACTGGCTGGTGTTCGGCGCCGAGACGCGCGGCCTGCCGCCCGAGCTGCGCGAATCGTTCCCGCCTGCCCAGCAGCTGCGGCTGCCCATGGTGCCGGGGCAGCGTAGCCTGAACCTGTCGAACGCCGTGGCGGTCACGGTGTACGAAGCCTGGCGGCAAAACAGCTTCCTTTGACGCGTTGAGGCCCAGGCCCGGCCTTCAGGCCTGCGGCGCGAGCGCCGCCGCGTCCTGGTCCAGGACGCCAGGGGCCTGCAGCGCCTCCTCCACGGACTTGCGCGTGCGGGCGCTCAGAAAATCCAGGAAGGCCCGCGTGCGTGCGGGCATGAACTTGCGGCTCGGAAAGGCCGCGTACAGCGTGAAGCGCCCCGCCGTCCAGGGCGCCAGCACCCGCACCAGTTGCCCGCTTCGCAGGTAGGGTGCGGCCAGATCGACTGGTAGCGAGGTCAGCCCCGCGCCATCCAGCGCAGCACGCAGCAGGGTCTCGATGTGGTTGGTCACGCAGACCGGCTGCACCTCGATGTCGATGGCCCGGTGGCCCAGCAGGGGATCGAACAGGCGCATCACCCCGGGTTTGGTGTCGCTGCGCCGGCGCAGCAGGCACTGGTGCCGGGCCAGGTCCTGCGGCACCTGCGGCATGCCGTGGTCCCGCAGGTAGGCGGGCGAGGCGCACACCACGCTGTCGGACCGCACGATGGGCCGGGTGATCACGTTGGCGCCGAAGACCGCGTCGTCGCTCAGCAGCGTGATGTCGAAATCGCCGATGGGCGGCTCCAGCGAGGAGTCCACATGGATGTCCAGCACCACCCGGGGATGCGCCCGGTGAAAGCCCTCCACCAGCGGCGCGAGAATGTGGACCGCGAGCACCGGCGGCGCGTGCAGCCGCAGCACGCCAGCGATCTCCGAGGTGTGGGCCTGGGCCGCGGCGAAGGCTTCCTCCACGTCGGCCAGGATGGTGCGCACGCGGGCCAGGTAGGCCTCGCCGGCATCGGTGAGCGAGACCCGGCGCGTGGTCCGCTGCAGCAGCCGGGTGCCGATGTGGCTCTCCAGGTCGGCAACCAGCCGGGTGACCGCCGCGGCCGACAGGTCCATCGCGCGCGCGGCCGCGGCGAAGCCGCCTTCGTCCACCACCGACTGGAACACGCGCATCGTCAGCAATCTATCCATTGCAGGAATGACGGCGTTTCAAGGGCCGCGATTATTTCAATTTCGTTAATTATTCATTGCCAAGAGTGCTGTTTTTCAAAGGGTTAACCCTGCGTACAGTTCAACCCATCGATGAGAAAGCCTGAAGGCGGACCCACCGAGGCAGGACAAGACCGGCCCCCAACAAGACCAGCCTTGCCCGGAAACACCAACCAATGAAGGACACCATCATGAACAACTACCGCACTCTCGCCACCGCTGCCGCCATCGCCCTGAGCGCCTTCGCCGCCCACGCCGGGGTGGAAGGCGACGGCTCCGACTATCCCGCCCCTGTCGCCGCCTCCAGCGCACTGACCCGTGAAGCCGTCGTGGCCGACCTGGTGGCCGCCCGCCAGAACGGCACCCTGCCCCGCGCCGGCGACTGGTACGACGTGCCCGCGCCTCTGGCCGTTTCCGGCAACGCCACGGTCGTCACCCGCAAGGAAGTGCAGGCGCAAACCGTGGCGGCCGCGAAGTCGCGCAACACGGTCAGCGGCGACCACTGATCTGATCGCACGGCGGCCCGGCCGGTTGCGGCCGGCCCAGCTCCTCCCCCAAAAAAGGCCCGCAGGTTCGCCCCTGCGGGCCTTTTTCATGGGGCGCCTTCAGGGCGCGGCGCCGTAATTGCGCGCCAGGGACTCGGCCACGCACGCGGGCTTGTCGGACCCTTCGCGCTCGATGGTGACCAGCCAGGTCATCTGGATGCCGTCCGGCGCGGCGGGCTCGCAGGCCTGCAGCGTGAGCCGCGCGCGCAGGCGGCTGCCCACGGGCACGGGCGAGGTGAAGCGCACGCGGTTGAGCCCGTAGTTCACGCCCATCCGCGCGCCGGCGATGGCGAACGCCGATTCGAAGAACCGCGGAATCAGCGACAGCGTGAGAAACCCGTGGGCGATCGGCGCGCCGAACGGGCCCTGGGCCGCGCGCTCGGGATCGACATGGATCCACTGGTGGTCGCCCGTGGCCTCGGCGAACTGGTCGATCTGCGCCTGGGTGATGGTGATCCAGTCGGTCACCGCCACCTCGCTGCCCACGCAGGCGGCCACTTCGGAATACGTCTGGAAGGTTTTCATGCGCGCACTTTAGGCCGGGGCGGGCCGTGCGCGTTGTCGGGCACGCGACAGCCGCGCGCGCCGGCCTACTGATCGAGCCAGTCGCAGATGCCCTGCCACTGCTCCAGGTCGCGCTCCACGCGGCTGGCCGAGACGTCGAAGACCGACAGGCCCTGCGCGGCCAGATGGATGTAGTTCTGCGTGTCGCGCAGCCGGCCCAGCACCGGCAGGCCCAGGCTTTCGACGAACTCGCCCAGCTTGTCGGCCGCGATGGTGCGGGCATCGACCCGCATGCCGACGATGCCGATCTGCACGTTCGCCGCATGGCGGCTTTGGGCCAGCTCGTCCAGGAAGCCGCGGATGGCGAAGATGTCGAACACGCTGGCCTGCAGCGGCACGATCACTTTGTCGGCCAGCTGGAGCACCGACTTGAGCTGCGCGCCGTGCAGGCCCGCGGGCGTGTCCAGCACCGCGTGGGTGGCCTCCTTGGGCGGGCGGCCGATGGCGTCGGGCTGCACGGGCCAGTCGCCGATGGGCCGAACGGCCGGGGACCGCAGCCCGCGCCACAGCCGGGACGACTGCTGCGGGTCGGCGTCGCCCAGCACCACGGCGTGGCCCTGGCTGGCGAAATAGCCGGCGATGTTGGTGGCGAGCGTGGATTTGCCCACGCCGCCCTTGGGATTGGCCACTGCGATCACTGGCATGCACGCCTCCTGGGTGTCAAAAGTTGGGTTGGCGGGGGCGATGGTAGCGCCGCCCGGGGCCGGGCTGGGGAGTATGCGTCAAAAACCCCTTCAGCGCATATTCCACTAGGGCATATTGCTATATTTTTAATAGCAAATGGATTCAACCGTGCTGGGCCCCGCGCTTGACGAAGAAGAGCCCCGTGCCCACGGCCATCAGCAGGCCGCCGAACACGCGGTTCTGCGCACGCACCGCGCGGGCGTTGCGCAGCAGCCGGCGCAGCGCGCTGGCGCCCGCGGCATAGCCGTGCATGACGGCCATGTCCACCGCCACCATCGTGGCCGCCATGGCGAGCAGTTGCGTCCACAGCGGGCGCGTGTCGGTCATGAACTGGGGCAGCACGGCCACCATGAAGATGATGCCCTTGGGGTTGGTGGCGTTGGTCAGAAAGCCGGTGAGGCAGCGCTTTTGCCACGGGCCGGCCGGCGCGGCCTCCCCACCCGGCAGGGACGACGCATCGCCCGAGCGCCATTGGGCGATGCCGATGTAGATGAGGTAGCACGCGCCCAGGATCTTCACCGCGCTGAACGCCGTCTCCGAGGCCAGCAGCAGCGAGCCCACGCCCGCCCCGGCGATCACCAGGATCAGCAGCAGCCCCAGTTGCAGCCCCAGGATGGTGGCGCCCGTCTTTCGCACGCCGTAGGTGAGGCCGTGGCTCATGGACAGCACGGCGCCGGAGCCCGGCGAGATCGCGATGAGGCAAGCCGCCGCCAAAAATGCCAGCCAGGTGTGCAGGTCCATGGGTCCGCCGGAAAAGAAAGGAAAGAAGATGAAAGGATCGGGAGCCGCCGATCTTACCGATGCAAAATTGCCGAGGTCCCTTTCACCGCCTCTCTCTCCACCCCCTTCTTTCTCCATGGCCCACGCACCCACCTGGCTCACCTACGGCTTCCTCTACCTGGGCGCGGCCGTGCTCGCCGTGCCCATCGCGCGGGCGCTGGGGCTGGGGGCGATCATCGGCTACCTGGCGGCCGGCATCGCCATCGGCCCCTGGGGCCTGGGCCTGGTGAGCAACGTGCAGGACATCCTGCATTTCGCCGAGTTCGGCGTGGTGCTGATGCTGTTCCTCGTCGGCCTGGAGCTGCAGCCCAGCCGGCTGTGGAGCCTGCGGCGCCCGATCTTCGGGCTGGGCAGCGCGCAGGTGCTGGGGTGCGCGGCGCTGCTGTGGCTGGCGGCGTGGGCCTGCGGCCTGCCGTGGCGCGTGGGGCTGGTGGGCGCGCTGGGACTGGCGCTGTCGTCCACGGCCATCGCGCTGCAGTCGCTGGGCGAGCGCAACCTGATGCGCACCGACAGCGGGCAGAAGGCGTTCTCGATCCTGCTGTTCCAGGACGTGGCGGCCATTCCCATCCTGGCGCTGCTGCCGCTGCTGGGCGCTGCCGCCGCGGCCGAGGCCGCACCCCACGCCACGCCCGACCTGCTGCTGGAAGCGGCCAAGATCGTGGGCGTGGTGGGCGGCATCGTCCTGGGCGGGCGGCTGCTGCTGCGCCCGGTGCTGCGCTGGATCGCCAAGAGCAGGACGCCGGAGATCTTCACCGCCGCCTCGCTGCTGCTGGTGGTGGGCATCGCCTGGCTGATGGTCATCGTGGGCCTGTCGATGGCGCTGGGCGCCTTCCTCGCCGGCGTGCTGCTGGCCGACAGCGAATACCGGCGCGAGCTGGAGGCCGATATCGAGCCCTTCAAGGGCCTGCTGCTGGGGCTCTTTTTCATGGCCGTGGGCATGTCCATCGACTTCGGCGTGCTGATGCGCTCGCCCGGGTTGATGGCCCTGGTGCTGCTCGGCTTTCTGGTCATCAAGGGCGTGGTGATCTACGCGTTGGCGCGCGTGACCGGCACGCCGTACCAGGAGCGGCCCGTGATGACACTGCTGCTGGCGCAGGGCGGCGAGTTCGCGTTCGTCGTGTTCCAGGCGGCATCGACGGCGGGCGCGCTGCCGGCCGAAACCGCGTCGCTGCTGATCGGCGCCGTGGCGCTGTCGATGCTGCTGTCGCCGCTGCTGCTGGTGCTGCTGGACCGCGTGCTGCTGCGCCGCTATGCGCGGCTCAAGACCGATGTGCCGGCCGCGGCCGAGATCTCCGAGCCGCAGGAGGCGCCGGTCATCATCGCGGGCTTCGGGCGCTACGGGCAGATCGTCGCGCGCACCATGCTGCTGCAAGCCGTGCCGACCACCGTGCTGGACCACAGCGTGGAGATGCTCGAGGTGGCCCACACCTTCGGCTACCGCGTGTTCTACGGCGACGCCACGCGGCTGGAGCTCCTGCGCATCGCAGGGGCCGCGCAGGCCCGCATCCTGGTCATCGCGGTGGACGACACGGGCCAGTCCGTCAAGATCGCCGCACTGGCGCGCGCTCACTTTCCGCAGCTGAAAATCGTGGCCCGCGCCCGCAACATGAGCCATTGGAACGCGCTGCGCGATCTGGGCGTGGAGCACGTCGAGCGCGAGCTGTTCGAGTCCAGCCTGAAGACCGCCCGCACGGTACTGGAACTCATGGGCCTGCCGGCGCAAGAGGCCCAGCGCGTGGCGGACCGGTTCCGCGAACACAACATCGACCTGGCCAACCGCATGTACCCGCACCACAAGAACCAGGAGAAGTTCATCGCCGTGGCGCGGCAAGGCCGCCAGCAACTGGTGGAACAGATGGCCAAGGAGCGGCAGGAAGCCGCATCCGCCGCGGCGGATGCGGGCCCCCCTGCGGACGCCGCAGGCCATGCCCCGCCCGCGCAGCGCACCGGCCTGCCGCCGGGCAGCGCCTGACCCTTTTCGACCGGCTGCGCGCGCGGCCGCCGGCCATCCCCCAAGACCCGTTTGCGAAAGGACACCCGACCCCATGCGCCGTTTCGAACTGATCGAAGGAAACTCCAGCAAATTCTGGGAGATCGAGCCCTCCGGCTCCGACCTCAACATCCGGTGGGGCCGCATCGGCACGGCCGGCCAGAGCCAGACCAAATCGTTCGCCGACGCCGCGAAGGCCTCGGCGGCGCTGACCAAGCTGGTCACCGAGAAAACGAACAAGGGCTACAGCGAAGTCGGCGTGGCACCGGGCGCCGCCATCGGTGCCTCGCCAGCGCCCGCCAAGGCGCCCGCACCCCAGGCCGCTTCCAGGCAGGCGGCCGCGGATGGTGCCGAGCGCTCCGCCACCGCCAGCGCTTCTGCACCGGCTCCCGCCCCGGCGGAAAGCCTGGATGCGCAGTGCGATCGCGTCTTCACCGCCTTCTGCACGCAATTGGCCGAAGGTGCGGTGAAGGTGGACGAAGTGTTCTCGGCCGCGGTGCTCAAGCGCCAGCACGGCGTGAGCGACCAGGGTGCCTCGATGGCGTTCGAGCGCCTGAAATCCGAAGGCCTGCTGACGGGCTGGGGCACGACCGCGCAGGTCGGCAAGCGCGCGACCGCCCTCGCCCAGGCCCTGCTCGCCGAAGCGGCCGCTGGGGCCGAGACACCCCCCCCGGCCGCAGCGCCCACCGATGCCCCGGCCGGTGACGGCGGGCCCGGCGCGGTGCCGCCCTGGCTGGCCCAGGGCGACCCCGTGCGCCTGCCGTCCCAGATGGAGCGCGAGGCCTATGCCTCGCGCCGTTTCCCCCAGGAAGCGAAAGCCGCTGCACTGCCCCAGGCATGGCAGCGCGTGCGCAGCCACTGCGATTTCCATTTCAACCTGCCAGCCACCGATGCGCCCCTGCGCGATCCGCTGCAGCGGACCATCGACCGCCTCGACCGGCACACGGCCGAGGCCGACGCAGAGGCCGATACCGTACTGCTCGCGCTGGCCCTGGCCAGTTCGGGCTACTACGGCGAGAACGAACCGGCCGCCGCCATCGTGGACTACCTCGTGGCGCAGTACGGACTGCCGGGGGCCGTCGACATCCTCATGGCATCGCAGCGCCTGGAGACGACCAACGATTACGACTCGACCACCAAGAAGCGCCGCGCGCACCTGTCCACCACCGTGACCCGCGCGATGAGCAACGGATGGCGCGGGCCGTTGGGCCAGGGCGAGGAAGCCTTCCGCCGCCATCTCGCGGCCGCGCCACAGGCCGAGTGGGAAGCCTGTGCGGACCGCATCGAGGCCGACCTGCCCTCCCTGCACCCGAGCCGGCAGCCGGCGATGGCGCTGCTGCTGCCCGACCGGCCGGCCGTTTCCGACGCCTTGGCGCACCGGCTCGCCGCCGAGAAGGAGGTGCCCGACACCCTGCACTGGCTGATGCTCACGGCCACCGACCCCGCCGCGATTGCGCTGGCCGCGAAGACGCGGCTGGGCTACTCCGAGGGCTTCTGGGGCAACCGGCGCATGGTGGCGACGGCCGTGCGCGAACGCGGCACCGGCGCGGTGGCGGTGCTGGAACGCGGGGCCGCCGAGGAGGCCGCCGGGGAAGCGCTCGCCACCCTCGGCACCCCCGAGGCCGTGCATGCGCTGGCCAAGGCCGCCAGCAGCTCCAAGGGCGCGCTGGCGCGCCTGTCCCTGGCGGCGGACCGCTGGCCGCTCGCGGCGATCGCGGCCCTCTCGCGGCTGGTGGCCTCGGACGGAAAGGACGCGGGCCTGCTCACGCCCATGCTCTCGCGCCTGCTGCGTGCGCACGGTCAGAGCGTGCCGCTGCTGCGCCCCTGGCTGGATGCCGCCGCGCAGGCCGCCGTGGACCGGCAGCTGGCCCTCCTCACCGGCCCGGCCGAGGTGGCCGCCCGCGAAGAATTGCCGGCCGTGCTCGCCGATCCGCCCTGGCTTGCGAAGACCGCGCGCAAGACCGCGGCGGCGCTGGCGCTGGAGCCGCTGCCGCTGGCCCCCGTCGAGGAATGGGCGCCGGGCGAACGCGAAGAGGCGCAGCGTCTCAACTCGTGGCATCTCAACCGCTTTGCGAAAGCGGCGCAGGACGTGCTGGAGATGGTGGATCTGCTGGGCTTCGACACGAACAGGAAAAAGCAGCTCGCCCCCCTGGCCGAGGACGCCGCGCGCGCCATCCGGGCGGGAAACGCCGACGCGCTCATCGCGGCATGGCGCGCCATGCTGGCCGAGCGCAAGCGCGAGCGCTACTACTGGTATTCCTTCGACTGCGTGGCCGCGGCCACGCTGCCTCCAGCGCTTGCCGTGCCGTTCTGGAATGCCGTGGCGGGCGAGGCCGAGGGCTACGGCGTGGGCCATGCCATCGCCAAGCTGGGCCTGCCCGCGCTGCCGGCGCTCACCGCCATGGTGCGCGCGAAGCCGGCCGAGAACCTGGCCTGGGCGATGCACTACGGTGCCGTGGAGATCGCCCCCACGGCCGCGCGCGCGTTCGCCAAGCTCAAGACCGCGCGCGACACCGGCCGCGCCTGGCTGCTGAAATACCCCGAGCACGCGGCCTGTGCGCTCATCGCGCCGGCCCTGGGCAAAGCGGGCGAGGCGCGCGACTGCGCGGGCGCCGCCCTGCGGCTGCTGCATGCGCAAGGCCACGGGGCCCTCCTGGTGGAAGTGGCCGGCCGCTACGGTGACGATGCGGTCCTGCAGGCGCTGCGCACCGTGCTCGACGAAAGCCCGCTGGACCGCTTCCCGACCAAGCGCGCCAAATTGCCCGAGTTCTGGCAGCCGCGCGGATGGCGCCGCCCGGTGCTGAAGGACGGCCCGGGCCGCGGCAAGGCGCTGCCCGACGAAGCGCTCGACGCGCTTGGCCAGATGCTGACCTTCCCCACGAGCGAAGAGGTGTATGCCGGCATCGCCATGGTGCGCGAGGCCTGCACGCCCGATTCGCTGGCCGATTTCGCATGGGATGCGTTCGGCGCCTGGCTCGAAGCGGGCGGCCCGTCGAAGGACGGCTGGGCGCTGACCGCGCTGGGCCTGCTGGGCACCGACGACACGGCCCGCCGGCTCACGCCCTTCATCCGCGCCTGGCCCGGCGAGTCGGCCCATGCGCGCGCCGTCACGGGGCTGGACGTGCTCGCGCAGATCGGCACCGACGTCGCGCTGATGCTGCTCAACGGCATCGCACAGAAGATCAAGTTCAAGGGCCTGCAGGACAAGGCCCGCGAGAAGATCGCCGCCATCGCCGAGGCGCGGGGCCTGAGCCCCGAGGAACTGGAGGACCGCCTCGCGCCCGACCTGGGCCTGGATGCGCAGGGCACGCTGCGGCTCGACTTCGGTCCGAGGGCGTTCAAAGTGGGCTTCGACGAGACGCTCAAACCCTATGTGCGCGAGGTCTCGGTGGACGGCAGCGACGGCGCGCGCCTGCCGGACCTGCCCAAGCCGAAGAAGACCGACGACCCCGACCTCTCGGCACAGGCCGTGGAGCGCTTCAAGCTGCTCAAGAAGGACGCGCGTACCATCGCCAGCCAGCAGTTGCTGCGCCTGGAGGTGGCCATGTGCGCGCGCCGGCGCTGGACGCCGGAGGTGTTCCGCACCTTCCTCGCCGGCCACCCGCTCGTGCGCCACATCGTTCAGCGCCTGGTCTGGGGCGTGTACGAGGTGCCAGATGGCGGCAGCTACGGCGGCCGGCTCGCGGCCTGCTTTCGCGTGGCGGAAGACGGCAGCACCACCACGGCCGAGGACGACCCGTTCGATATCCCGGAGGGCGCGCAGGTGCGCATCGGCGTTCCGCATGCGCTGGAACTGTCGCCCGAGGACGCCGCGGCCTTCGGCCAGATCTTCGCGGACTACGAGCTGCTGCAGCCGTTCCCGCAGATCGGCCGCGACACCTACACGCTGACCGAGGCGGAGAAGGCGGACATCAAGCTATCGCGCTGGACCAAGGCCAAGGTGCCCACGGGCCGCGTGCTGGGCCTGGTCAACAAGGGCTGGCGCCGCGGACAGGCGCAGGACGGCGGCGGCATCTGGTACTTCACCAAGCCGCTGGGGGCCGCCCATGTGATCGAGTTGCACCTGGACCCCGGCATCATCGTGGGCATGGTGGACGAGTACCCCGAGCAGGAACTGGGCGAGGTGCAGGTGGGCAAGCCTTCCGCGTGGGGCGAGTTGCAGAATGCCGAGCCCATCGGCCGTCTGGACGCCATCTCCGCCAGCGAGCTGATCCGCGACCTGGAGGGGCTTCGCGCCTGACCGGCCATCGCATGGCTACCCCCTGCCTTTTCCATCCCTGACCGACCGCACCATGGCCATCTCCCGCAAAACACCACCTCCCGGCGAAGCCGCAACCGCGGGTGTCCCGCTGCAGCGGCCGCCTTCCGAAATCCTCCATGCCGCGGAGCTGGAGCGCCTGCGCGCACAGGACACGGACCCGCGCCCGCCCGGCTGGTCGCTGGGCCTGCGCGCCGCACGGGCCTTCATCCTGGGCGATGCGGCGCTGGGCATCGCCCCCAAGATCGTCGCGCCCGTGGCAAGCATCGAACGCATGCTGGTCACGCTGGCCACCGGCCGCGGGCTGATGCTCGTGGGCGAGCCCGGCACGGCCAAGTCGCTGCTGTCGGAGCTGCTCGCCGCGGCCGTCTCGGGCGTCTCCACGCTGACCATCCAGGGCGGCGCCTCGACCACCGAGGACCAGATCAAGTACGGCTGGAACTACGCCCTGCTCATCAACGAAGGCCCCAGCCCGCGCGCGCTCGTGCCCGCACCGCTCTACCAGGGCATGCAGCAGGGCCGCATCGTGCGGTTCGAGGAGATCACGCGCGCGCCGCTGGAGGTGCAGGACTGCCTGCTGGGCATGCTCTCCGACCGCGTGATGGCGGTGCCCGAGCTGGCGGGCGAACACGCCATGCTCTACGCCCGCGAGGGCTTCAACATCATCGCCACGGCCAACACGCGGGACCGCGGCGTGAACGAGATGAGTGCCGCGCTCAAGCGCCGCTTCGACTTCGAGACCGTCTTCCCGATCCTCGACTTCGACCGGGAGCTGTCGCTCGTGCAGGACGCCAGCGCGCGGCTGCTCGCGCAAAGCGGCATCCCGCACGCCGTGCCGGCGCCGGTGCTGGAGCTGCTCGTGTCCACCTTCCGAGACCTGCGCGGTGCACCGGCCGACGGCCAGCGCGGCGCGCCGCCCGATGCGGCCATGGACCGCCTGAGCGCGGTGATGTCCACCGCCGAGGCCGTGAACGTGGCCCACGCGGTGGGCGTGCGCGCCTGGTTCCTGGAGCGGCGCGAGGGCTCGCCCGCCGACCTGGTGGACTGCATCGCCGGCACCATCGTCAAGGACAACGCCGACGACCGCGCCAAGCTGCGCCGCTATTTCGAGCAAAAGGCCGCCAAGCGCACGGGCGGGCACTGGCGCGCGTACTACGAAGCGCGCCACCGGCTGCCGTGAAGGCCGGCACGGCGCCGCCCGCCGACCCCGTCATCCTCGGCGTGCGCCACCACAGCCCCGCCTGTGCGCGGCTGGTGGCGGCGCGCATCCGGGCGCTGCGGCCCGCGTTCGTGCTGATCGAGGGGCCCGCGGATTTCAACGACCGGCTGGACGAGCTCTACCTGCCGCACCGCCTGCCCGTGGCGATCTACAGCTACCTGGCGCGCGGCGGTACGCACCGCGGATCGTGGACGCCCTTCGCCGATCACTCGCCCGAATGGCAGGCGCTGCAGGCCGGGCGGGAAGCCGGCGCGCAGGTGCGCTTCATCGACCTGCCCGCCTGGCACGACGCGTTCGCCCATCTCGAGAACCGCTACGCCGATGCGGCCGATGCCGAGCACCAGGCGCGGGCCGAGGCCTACGAGCGCGCGCTGGCGGACCAGCTCGCGGTGCAGGGCCGCGACGCGCTCTGGGACCACCTCTTCGAAGACGCAGGGCCGGAGAATGCGCAGGCCGGCTGGGAGGCCAGCGATGGCCTGGCGCTGCGCCTGTCCACGTACTTCGGCCACCTGCGCGGCGAGGGGGAGGCGGGCTCGCTCGGCAACCAGGCGCGCGAACAGATGATGGCGCGCTGGATCGCCTGGGCCATGGCGCAGGACCGCGGCGCCGTGCTGGTGGTGTGCGGCGGCTACCACGCACCCGCGCTCGCGCGGCTCTGGCGCGGGATGCCCACCGGCGAGCCGGAAACGCCGCAGCCTGCGGAAGACCCCGAAGAAACTATCAAAAATATAGCAAACCACCCAATTACCACTAAGGCATCGGCACGATTTGGCTCTTACATCGTGCCCTACACCTTCCGGCGGCTCGATGCCTTCGCGGGCTATGCGTCGGGCATGCCGTCGCCGCAGTACTACCAGTGGCTCTGGGAGCACGGGGCCGAGGGCGCGGCCCGCGAGTTGCTGCGCGGCGTGGTGCAGCGCCTGCGCGAGCGCCAGCTGAGCGCCTCCACCGCCGACCTGATGGCCGTGCATGCGCGCGCGCTGGGGCTGGCGCGGCTGCGGGGGCACCGCCAGCCCTTGCGCTCGGACTGGCTCGACGCCCTGGCGGGCGCCTTGGTGAAGGAGGCGCTCGACGCCCCCCTGCCCTGGACCTACCGCGGCCCGCTGCGTGCCGGCACCGCCCCGGTGCTGGTGCAGGCGATGGACGTGCTGGCCGGCGACACGGCGGGCCGCCTCGCACCGGGCACGCCGCAGCCGCCGCTGGTCGCGGCCGTGCGGGCCGAGCTGGCCGCGCAGGGCCTGCCGCTGCGCGGCACCGTCACGCTCGACCTGCTGCAGGAAGGCGACCGCGCCCGCAGCCGCGTGCTGCACCGGCTGGCGTTGCTGCAGTTGCCGGGCGTGGTGCGCACGCGCGGCCCGGCGATGGCGCTGTCGGGCGAACGCGGCGAGGCCTGGAGCCTCAGCGAACCGCTGGAGCAGCAGGCCGCGCTCATCGAGGCGGGCGCCTGGGGCGCCACGCTGGAAGACGCCGCGCGGGCGCGCCTGGAAGACCGCCTGCGCCAGGCACGCGGGCGCATCGCGCCGCTGGCCGAAGGCCTGAACAGCGCGGCCTGGGCCGGCCTTGCGGACCTGAGCGACGGGCTGCTGCGGGACATCGGCGAAGCCATCGCGCAGGAGCCGCGTTTCGAGGCGCTGGCCCCCGCGCTGGGGCTGCTGCACACGCTGCTGCGCCACGGCCAGATGCTCGGCATGGCCGGCGCACCCGTGCTGCGCATCGCGGTGGAGGCCGGCTTCGACCGCGCGCTCTGGCTGCTCGAAGCTCCCGCCGCGGTGGCCACCGCCGACACCGAAGACCATCTGCAGGGCCACCGCGCGCTGCAGCGCATCGTCGCCGACACACTGGCCGACCTGGAAGACGGCACGCCCCATCCGCTCGCGCTGGAACCCGCGCGCGCCCTCGCTGTATGGCAGCGCAAGGCGGCCGACCCGCAGGCCGCACCGGTCAGCCGCGGCGCGGCGCTGGGCGCGGTGCTGGCGCTGTCGGGCCGCCTGGGCGGTGGCGCGCAGGGCGACGGTGCCGCCACCCCCGAGGCCGGCGTGCAGGAAGCCATGGACCTGCTCGCCGCCATGACCGCCGCCACGCTGGGCGACGCCCTCGCCGGCCTTTTGGCGCTGGCGCGCGAGGCGCTCGCCACCGAACCGGCCTTCGCCGCCGGCATGGACCGCCGCATCCGGGCGCTGGACGACGAAGACTTCGTGCAGGCCCTGCCGGCGCTGCGGGCCGCCTTCGCCTGGCTGCCACCGCGCGAGCGGGGCCAACTCGCCGGGCAGGTGCTGTCGCTGCACGGCGCGCAGCACCTGCCGCGCCGCACCCTCACGGCCGCGACCCCGGGCGCCCTGCCCCCCGAAGCACTGGCCCGTGCCCGCGCCGGCGAAGCCGCGGCCGCGGCGCGGTTGGCCGCGTGGGGCATCGACGCCGGCACAGGAGCCCCTGCATGACACCGCTGACCATCCCTGACCCCCTGCAGCGCTGGCGCCTGTTGCTCGGCGAACCGGCGGAACCCGCGTGCGGCGCGCTCGGCGATGCCGCGCAGGCGGCCGATGCGGCGCTCGAATGGCTCTACGGCCGCGACAGCGATCGCGCCGAGCGCGGCGAGCGCAGCGCGGGCCTGGGGCCCTCGGCGCTCAGCACGCCGGACTGGATCAACACCATCCACACGCTCTTTCCCAAGGAAGTGATCGAGCGGCTGGAACGCGATGCGGTGGAGCGCTACGGCATCGACGAAGTGGTGACCAACCTGGAGGTGCTGGAACGCATCGAGCCGTCCGAATCGCTGCTGCGCGCGGTGCTGCACACCAAGCACCTCATGAACCCGCAGGTGCTGGCCGCCGCCCGCCGGCTCGTGGCCGAGGTGGTGCGGCGCATCATGGAAAAGCTCGCCACCGAAGTGCGCCAGGCGTTCAGCGGCAGCCGCGACCGGCGCCGCCTCTCGCGCATGAAAGTGGCGCGCAACTTCGACTTCCGGCGCACCCTGCAGGCCAACCTGCGGCGCTGGGACGCGGCGCGCGGCAAGCTCTACGTGGAGCGGCCCATTTTCATCAGCCGCACGCGGCGGCATGCCGAGCCGTGGGACATCGTGCTGCTCATCGACCAGAGCGGGTCGATGGTGGACTCCGTCATCCACAGCGCGGTGATGGCCGCCTGCCTTTGGCAGCTGCCGGGCATGCGCACGCGGCTGGTGGCCTTCGACACCCAGGTGGTGGACCTCACGGCCGATGTGTCCGACCCGGTGGAGCTGCTCATGAAAGTGCAGCTGGGCGGCGGCACCGACATCGCCCGGGCCGTGGCCTATGCGCAATCGCTTGTCGCCAACCCGGTCCGCACCATCGTCGTGCTGGTGAGCGATTTCTACGAGGGCGGCGACCCCGGAGAACTCGTGCGCCGCGTGAAGGCGCTGACCGGCGCGGGCGCGAAGGTGCTGGGCCTGGCCGCGCTCGACGCGCAGGCCGAGCCCGCCTACGACCGCGAGATGGCCGCGCGCCTCGTGAAGGAAGGCGCGCAGGTCGGCGCCATGACCCCGGGCCAGCTCGCGGGCTGGCTGGCCGAGAAGGTGCAGGCATGAACGCGCCGCTGCGGGCCGACCTGCTCGAACTCACCCCGGAGGCGCTGACGGCGCTGGCCAACGCGGGCTTCGTCAAGCGCGCGCAGAAGGACGTGGCGGCCAATGTGCTGCCGCGGCTGGAGACCGAACCCGACGGCACCGTGCGCGCGGAATTCGACGACGGCGCGCGCACGCGCCTGCCGCCGGGCCGCACGCTGCGCGATGCCGCATGCTCCTGCGCCGCGAGCGGCATGTGCCGCCACCGCGTGATGCTGGTGCTGGCCTATCAACAACGGCACGGCACGGCGAGCGCCCCTGCGGTCGATGCGTCCACGGCCGCAGCGCCGCCCACGGAACCGGGGGGCGCCTGGAGCCCCGCGCATTTCGACGACGCGGCGGTGTCGGCCAGCGTGGCGCCCTCGGTGCTGGAGCAGGCCGCGCGGCTGGCGGCCTCGCGCCCCGTGGTGGCGGTGCAGCCATGGCAGGGCCACGCCTCGCCGCCCACGGCCCGGTTGCCGATGTGCACCGTGCGGTTCTTCTCGCGCAGCTCGCTCGTGCATGCGCGCTGCGACTGCCAGCAGGGCAGCGGCTGCGCGCATGTCGTGGTGGCGCTGTGGGCGTTCCGCGCCGCGGGCGATCTGCCCGCGGGCGGCGACGAAACCATGGTGGAAGTGCCGCCGCGCGCGGGCCCCGGGCAGGCTGGTGCCGGCACCGATGGCGGCAGCGGCGCCGCGGCGGCACCCGCGCAGCTGCAGTCCCCCGAGGCGCTGCGCCTGCGCGGGGCGCTCGATGCGGTGCTGCTGTCTTTGTGGCTCGACGGATCGGCCCAGCCCACGATGGCCCTGGCAGCGCGCTTCGAAGCGCTGCGCGCGCAGTCGCAGGCCCTGGGCTGGCGCTGGGTGGACGACGGCATCGCGGAGCTGTGGCTGCTGCTGCAATCGCTGCAGGCCCGCAGCAGCCGGCACGACCCGCTGCGCCTGCTGGCCGTGGCGGCCGAGCTGTGGGCGCGCCCGCGTGCCGCGGTTCACGCCGAGGCTGCCGCTGCGGACAGGACGGGGGCCGCACGCCCCGCGCTGCATGCCAGCCAGATCCTGGGCGCGGGCGTGAAGGGCGAGGTCGCGCTGGACCACATCAAGCTCGTCTCGCTGGGCGCCGCACTCTGGTCCGACGCGGCGGCCGAAGGCGCCAACGTGCTTTTCGCCGATCCGGACACGCAGACCGTGACGGTGCTGGAACGCCAATGGCCGCGCAGCGAAGGCGCCGGCGGCCCTGCGCAGGCCCTCGCCGGACGGCGCGTGGCGGGGTTCCCGCTGCGGCAGATCGCGACCGGGCAGGTCATCACCAAGACCGCCACGCGCCGCGCCAACGGCCTCATCGACATCACCGCCGGGGCGCGCCAGACCGGCGTGATGCCGCTCTCGCCCGCGGCCTGGGACGAGCTGGCCCCGCCCTTGCGCCAAGCCAGCGTGCAAGCGCTGCGCGAGCGCCTGCGCGCCGCGCTTCCCGATTTCGTGCAGCCGCGCCAGGCCGCCACCGGCGCGGCCAGCGGGGCATCGGGCGCGCTGCATGTGGTGGCGCTCGAAGGCGGCATGCAGGTGCAGGGCTGCGAGTGGGATGCGGCCGAGCAGGTACTGCATGCGCGCATCGTGGACGCGCAGCACGAGGACGCCGGGCCTGCACTGCACCTTGCGCTGCCGCACCGTGCGGCCGCGCCGGGCGCCGTGGACGCGCTGGCCCGCGCGCTGGCGGGCGAATGGGGGCCGCTGCGCGCGGTGGCCGGGCCGGTGGCGCTGCGCGGCGGCGAGGCGGTCATGCAGCCGCTGGCCCTGCTCACCCAGCAGCGCGCCGTGGTGCCGCAGATCGAGCCGCCAGCCGCCCAGCCGCTGGCGCTGCGCACCTGCGCCGATGCACCCACACCCGTGCAGGCCCTGCTCGACGAAACCCTGCAATCGCTGGCCCAGTGGCTGCGCCAGGGCCTGCGCCACCAGCCAGGCGGGCTGGATGCGCGCGCGCAGTCTCAGGCCCGGCAGCTACGGCAAGGCGGCCTGGACCGCTGCGCCGCGCTCCTCGAAAGCCTGGGCGGGCACCTGCGGTCGGCCGACCGCGGACCGCTGCTGGCAGCGCTCTCCACACTGGCACTGCTGTTGCAGGCCCAGGGCGGCTGAGGCGGCCGCAAGACCGCACGGACACCCCTGCCAGCGGGTGCAGGCGCGTCACGCGCACGCACGCCGCATGCCGGCTGCAAACCTGAAGAAAGCCCGCCGATGGCCGGCGCCCCTGTCCGACTCGCCCGTTTCACATCAATTTGAATGATAATTATTCTTAATCAAATGGATCCGTTTCTTTCCATCGCCTGGTCCGGTGGCCTTCCGGCTGGCCGGCGGCCTCTTTCTAGCCCCTCCTCTCCCGCATTTCCATGGTCCACACCCGTTCCGACGCGGCGCACTCGCCTGCCCACGCCACTCCTTTCCTGCGCCCTTCCCTGAGCCCTTCGCTGGCCCGCTCGCCCGCACGCGCCCTGTGCCGCTGCGCACTCACGCCGCTGGCGCTGTGCCTGTCGCAGGCCGCCATGGCCCAGGCCAGCGCGGACGCGACGCCGCAACTGCAGGAAGTGCGCATCAATGCCAGCACGGAAAAGGACGTGGGCTTCGCCCCGGTGGAAGCCCAGACGGCCGGCAAGGCACCCATGCGCCGGCTGGAAACCCCGCAGTCGGTGAGCGTCGTCACGCGCGAGCAGATGGAGTCGCGCCAGATCGCCAACCTGCAGCAGGCGCTGCAGACCGTGGCCGGCGTGAGCCCGGTCAACTTCGGGCGGCGCGGCTTCGACGACATCAACATCCGGGGCTTTCGCTCCACCGAATCCATCCTCATCGACGGCCTGGTGCAAAGCCCCGGCATGTGGACGCGCCTCACGCCCTACGGCTACGAGCGCTTCGAGGTGCTCAAGGGCGCGGCCTCGGTGCTGTACGGGCAGGTGCAGCCCGGCGGCATCGTCAACGCCATCAGCAAGCGGCCCAAGCGCGATGCCTTGAGCGAAGTGGGCGTGGAGGTGGGCAGCTTCGGCCAGCGCACCTTGCAGGCCGACATCAACCGCCCGCTGAACGAGTCGGGCAAGGCGGCGTTCCGCATCAACGCCCAGGTCTCGAACAGCGACGATCCGACCGACTTCATCTACCGGCGCGACCGCTGGATCGCGCCTTCGCTGTCGCTGGACCTGGGCGCGCGGACCGATCTGGTGCTGTTCGCCACCTACAGCCAGAGCAACTGGATGCGCCAGCAGGGCATCACGCCCTACGGCACGGTGCTGCCCAACCGCAACGGCCCCGTGCGGACCACGCTGTACACGGGCGATCCGAGCTTCGGCGGCTACGACATCGAAAGCACCTCGGTCGGCTACGCGCTGGAGCACCGCTTCTCGCCGCAGATGACGCTGCGCCAGAACGTGCGCTACGAATCGGAGAAGGGCAACGGCAACTTCGTCTCCAACCTGGCGCTGCAGTCCAATCAGCGCCTGCAGAACCGGCAGGCCACGCGCCAGTACCTGGATGACGACATGCTGGCCACCGACACCTCGCTGCTGTCGCAGTTTGCCGCCCTGGGCGTGCAGCACCGCCTGGTGACCGGGCTGGATGCACGCACCAGCCACAGCTGGCAAGGCCAGCGGCGCTGCACCATCGGCGCGCTCGACCTGTTCAATCCGGTGTACGGCGCGGCCACCACCTGCCCGGCCGCCTACACCAGCAACGCACCTGAAAAGCTCAGCGTGATGGGCCTGTACGCGCAGGACCAGATCAAGTTCAACCCGCAATGGACGGCCCTGGTCGGGCTGCGCCGCGACTGGTCGGACAACCAGATCGACGACCGCCTGACCAACCGGCAGACACGCCAGAAGGATTCCGCCACCACCCTGTCGGCCGGGCTGGTGTATGAGTTCACGCCCGGATGGGCCGCCTACACCAGCTACGGCGAATCGTTCCTGCCCGTGTCGGGAACCAGCTTCGGCGGCTCGCCCTTCGTGCCGGAGACCGGCAAGCAATGGGAAGCGGGCCTGAAGTACGAGGCGCCCGGCGGCGGGCTCACCGGGGCGCTGGCACTCTTTGACCTCAAGCGCCGCAACGTCACCACGGCCGACCCGGCCAACACCGGCTTCAGCGTGCAGACCGGCGAGCAGCGCGCGCGCGGGCTGGAGCTGGAAGTGGGCGCCGAACTGCTGCGCACCCTGAAGCTGACGGGCGCCTACACCTATACCGACACGAAGGTCACGCGCGACAACAACGCCGCCATCGTGGGCCTGCCGCTGAACCTCACGCCGCGCCACACGCTGGCCCTGTGGGCCACCTACAAGCTGCCGCAGATGCCGCAGATCACCCTGGGCGCCGGCGCCCGTTACGTGAGCGAGCAGGTCGGCTCGTACCCCTTCACCCTGCCCGCCTACACCGTGGCGGACCTGTCGATCGGCTATGCCGGCTCCAACTACCGCATCACCGCGGGCGTGAAGAACGTGTTCGACAAGGCCTACTACGACGGCGCGATCAACGCCAACGTGGTGTCGCCCGCCCTGCCGCGCAGCTTCAGCGTGGGACTGACGTACTTCTTCTGAAGACATGGACACCGGCGGAAGGGCGTTGTTGCCCGCCGCCCGCATGGGAACTGGCCGCCGCCCGCGCCGTGCCCTGCCCGTGCCCTTGCCCCTCGAACCGCCGGATCGCGCTCCATTCGTGGGCCGGCATCGCTATGGGCCAATCGTTGCTTGTCTCCATTTATTCATAGATATTTATTTTTTTGCATTAATCGGCTATCTATGCAATTTTTTGACTATCTTGCCCTGATCCCCGGCCAAGCCATTGATTCATAGGTTTCTATTTTTAGGCATTTTCACTAACATCTATGAATGCCGAGACAGAACACCCCTCCCGCAGACTATCCCCAGGCCGTACTGCAGCAGATCGAGCAATTGGCGCAGAACATCGTCATCGCCCGCAAGCGCCGCAGGGAAACGCAGGCGCAGTGGGCCCAGCGGCTGGGTGTGTCGCAGCCGACCATGGCCCGCATCGAGCGGGGCGATCCCTCCGTGGCGATGGCGTCTTATGTCATGTGCCTGTGGCTCATCAACCAGGCGCAGGGGCTGGCCGATCTGGTTGCCCCGCAGAACGATCTTGCCTCGCTGGAGCGCGAAGTGGCAAGAGCACGCCCCAAACCCCGGTCTCCGGCCAAGCAAGAAGACAGGGGCAGGAAAGCGGCGACCCAAGGCCGTGCAAAGCGCCCCCCCTCCACCTTGAAGGCAGGCGCTGCGCCCGACAGCGGGGCTCCCCATTCGCCCCCCCGGGTGGCGAACCGGCCATCCGCATCGTCCAGAGAAGCCTTGCGCGGCGTTCCTGTGCCGGACAGGAAAGTGGAGATCGAAAAAGCCCTGCGGGATTTCGCTGAAGAAAAACGGCGAGCTGAACGCTTTCTGCCCAATGCCGCTTCAGGCCTGGCCGCCCTGATCGCCGGCATCAAGAAAGAGCGGCCATGACGCTGCCAGGAGGGGTCACGCCCCGTACCTACGCGCCGCAGGACACGCTCTGCGTCTGGACCCTGGTCAACCCGGCCGCCCCCGTGCTGACGGGCTCCGTGGCCCTGTCGCCGCTGGTGCCCAACTGTGCCACCTTCACCTACGCCGCGGACTGGTGGGAATTCGCGCTGAGCGAAGACCTGCCACTCATCGCGGGCCAGACCTTCAGCGCAGGGCACAAGGACACCGCCCCCGGCGCCATCGACGACGCGCGGCCCGACCGGTGGGGCGAGCGCATCATCCGCCACATCGACCGGCCCGCGCGACTGTCGATTTTGGAGATGCTGCTGTTCGCTGGGGACGACCGTTTCGGTGCCTTGGGCATCTCCACCTCCGCCGAGCGCTACGTGCCCCGGCGCATCGGGCCCTATCCGCAGCTGCGCGATCTGGCCTCGCTGGCGCAGGCCGTGGAAGACGTGCAGACGCAAGCACCCATCACGCCGGACATCCAGCGCCTGGTGCAGCCCGGCGTCACGCTGGGCGGCGCACGGCCCAAGGCGCTGCTGCAGACCGACAAAGGCCCCTGCCTGGTCAAGTTCAGCGAATGGGACGACGCCGTGGACACGCCGCTGATCGAACACGCCACCATGACGCTGGCGGCGCAGGCCGGCATCCATGTGGCCACCACCGGCGTGCTGCCCCTGCCCTCGCGGCACGCGCACGGCAAGCGGCGCCATGCGCTGACCATCGAGCGCTTCGACCGGCTCGACATCGGCGGGCAGACCCTGCGGCTGCATTGCCTCTCGGCCCGGACGGCGCTGGCGGCGGCGGGCCTTGCGGAAAGCTACGGGGCGCTGGCCACCGTGCTGCGGCGCCAGGCCCATCCGGACCAGCAGAAAGCCCAGCGCGAAGAGCTGTTCCAGCGCATGGTGTTCAACATCCTCATGGACAACACGGACGACCACGAACGCAACCACTGCCTGCGGCTGGGCTGGGACGGGTACTACGAGCTGTCGCCCGCGTTCGACGTGGTGCCCACGCTGCAGAACATGGGCTACCAGGCCATGGTGGTCGGCCGGCACGGCGCCGAATCCACGTTGGAGAACGCGCTGACGGACCTGAGCGAGTTCGGCATTCCGCGCGCCCGGGCCATCGAGCTCATCCAGGCCGTGGCACGCACGGTGGACCAGTGGCCGCAGCACTTTGCCGGCCACGGCGTGGACGCGAACGACATGGCACTGCTGCACGCCAGCATCGACCGCGATGCGCTCAAGGCGCAGCGCCAGGCGTTCTGCTGAGTCGGCGCCGGCGCCTGCGACTCAAGCGGCCGGCACCGGCATGAAAAATGCCACCAGCGCAAATTCCACTAGGGCATGTAGCTATTAAAAATATAGCAAATCAATCCACGCTGGCGCCGGACTCCTTCACGACCTTGCCCCACTTGGCACTTTCGGCCTGGATGAAGGCGGCGAACTGCTCGGGCGTCTCGCTCACCGGCTCGGCGCCCTGGTCGGCCAGCTTCTTCTTCGTCTCGGGCTGCGACAGCACCTTGACCAGCGCCTTGTTCAATTGCGCCACGATGGGCGCGGGCGTGCCGGCGGGCGCGAACATGCCAAACCACGACGTGGCCTCGTAGCCGGGCACGCCGGCTTCGGCGATGGTGGGCACGTCGGGCAGCTCGGGCGAGCGCTTGGCCGTGGTCACGGCGATGGGGCGCAGCTTGCCCGAGCGCACGTGCTGGATGGCCGAGGGCATGTTGTCGAACATGATGCCGATCTGGTTGCCCAGCAGGTCGGTCACGGCCGGTGCGCTGCCCTTGTACGGCACGTGCTGCATGTCCACCTTGGCCATGCTCTTGAACAGCTCGCCCGACAGGTGGATGGAGCTGCCGCTGCCGGACGAGCCGAAGTTCACCTTGCCGGGGTTGGCCTTGGCATAGGCGATCAGCTCCTGCACCGTCTTGTAGGGCTGGTTGGGGTTGGCCACCAGCAGGTTGGGCACGTTGGCCACGCGCGTGAGCGGCGCGAAGTCCTTCACCGGATCGAACGGCATCTTCTTGTAGAGCGCGGCGTTGATGGCGTGCGTGCCCACCGTGCCCATGAAGAGCGTGTAGCCGTCGGCCGGCGCGCGCGCGGCCATCTGGCCGCCGATGTTGCCGCCCGCGCCGGCGCGGTTGTCCACCACCACCGACTGGCCCAGCTCCGCGGAAAGGCCCTGGCCGATCACGCGCGCCAGGATGTCGGTGGTGCCGCCGGCTGCGAAGGGCACGATGATGGTGATGGGCTTGTTGGGGAACGCCTGCGCGAACGCGGTGGGCACCGCAGCGGTGGCGGCCACGGCCAGGGCGGCGGCCAGCAGGGTGCGGCGATGGGCGGCGAAGCGAAGGCTTGGGCGGACGGAAGTCATGTTGTTTCCTCGGATCTCTTTATGGGGATGAAAAGCGGGGCGCGTGGCGGGTGCGGCGCCCGCCAGCGGGGCGCAGCGGCCAACGCCGTTATTCCTGCACGATGGACGACGGGTGGTTGGCCAGCGGCGTCACCTTGATCTGCATGTAGGGGAACAGCGGCAGGCCGCTCAGAATCGTGTGCAGCTCGTCATTGCTGGCGACGTCGAAGATGCTCACGTTGGCGTATTCGCCGACGACGCGCCACAGGTGGCGCCACTTCCCGCCCTGCTGCAGCTGCTGCGAATATTCCTTTTCCTTGCGCTTGATCTCGTCGGCCACTTCGGGGGCCAGCGTGGACGGGATGTTCACCGTCATTTCAGCCATGAACAGCATCGGTTGCTCCTTGAAAACGAAAAGGGATGGACAGGGAAGAAAAGAGAGGCGCCTGCGGTCACAGGTGCGGCCAGACCAGCATGGTCACGGCGTAGATCGCGCCCACCAGCAGCATGGAGACCACCGTGTAGCCCATGATGTCTTTCAGCTTGAGCTTGGACAGCGCCAGCGCCGGCAGGATCCAGAACGGCTGCACCAGATCGTTCCAGCCGTTGCCCAGCATCACCGACATGGCGGTCTGCGCCTGCGAGGCGCCCAGCGTGGTGGCCGCGTTGATCATGAACGGGCCCTGCAGCACCCAGTGCCCGCCGCCCGAAGGCGCGAAGAAGTTGATGACGAACGAACTCACCAAGCCCCACAGCGGCAGCGTGTCGGCGGTGGAGACGCTCACGAACACGTGCGCGATGGACTCCACCAGGCCCGAGCCATGCATGATGGCCATGATGCCGGCGTAGAACGGGAACTGCAGGATGATCCCGCCGATGGTCTTCACGCCTTCGTTGACCTTCTCCACGTACTTCATCGGCGTGCCCAGCAGCAGCACCCCGAGGAACAGGATGAAGAAGTTGATCATGTTCAGGTCGAGGTTGCCGCCCTGGATGAAATGCATGGCCACGTACGCCATGCCGCACAGGCCGATCAGCAGGCTCAGCACGCGGCTGTTGTTCAGGCGCCAGGCCAGCGTCTTCTCGTCCCCCAGCAGGTGTTCGGCACTGGCGGGCTTGGTGTCGGCCACGGTGGCCGGGTCCAGTTCCACGACCGGCTCGCCCTTCTTGGGGTGCATGGTGGCGTTGAGCAGCGGCAGCGCGATGAGCACGGCCAGGCTGGTCAGCAGGATGGGCGCGGAGAAGATCGTCTGCGTGAGCGGGATCAGCCCCATGGTGCTTTCGAACGCGTGGCCCTTGGTGGAGATGAGCACGGGGATGGTGGCCGAGAAACCCAGGCTGTACATGGTGAAGCCCGTGTATGCCGCCGCGATGATGAGCGGGTAGTGCACGCCCTTGACCTTGAGCGCCAGCTTGCGCGCCATGATGCCGCCGATCACCAGGCCGAAGCCCCAGTTGAGGTAGCTGCCCACGCAGCCCACGATGGTGGCGACGATGATGGCCTGGCGCGGCGTGTGCACGTGCGAGGCGATGCGGTCGAGAAAGCGGTCCACGATGGGCGCGGCCGCCAGCACGTAGCCCATCACCAGGATCACCGCCATCTGCGTGGTGAAGGCCAGCAGGCTCCAGAAGCCCTTGCCCCAGTCCTGCACCACGGCGTTGATGGGGCGATTTTCCACCCCGAAGGCGAGCGCCATGGTCAGCAGCGTGAGCATGATCGCGAAGACGAACGGATCGGGCAGGTAGCGCCGCATCAGTTCGGTGAAGAAGGCGGTGATTCTCGACATGGAAATTGTCTCTTTGGTGTTGTGAGGTTTTGAGAAAACGCGAGGAGGAAGCGCTAGACCCCGGCCACGCCCACGGTCATGCCACCGCAGACGTACAAGACCTGGCCGGTGACGAAGCCGCTGCGCGCATCGAGCAGATAGGACACGGCATGCGCCACGTCGTCCGGCGTGCCCACGCGCTTGACGGGCACCGAGTCGATGATGGCCTTGGTGCGCGGCGCATCGGGCGGGTTGGCGCGGTCGAACAGCTCGGTGCGGATGGGGCCCGGGCCGATGGCGTTGGCCGTCACGCCGTGGCGGCCCAGCTCCAGCGCCCACACGCGCGTCATGCCGATCAGGCCGGCCTTGGTGGCCGAATACGCGGTGCGCAGCTCCTTGCCCAATGCGGCGCGCGAGGACATGTTCACGATGCGCCCGAAGCCCGCCGCCTGCATGCCCGGCAGCAGCGCCTGCATGCACTGCAGCGCGCAGCGCAGGTTCAACGCCACGGCGAGGTCGAATTGCTCCAGCGTCTGTTCCGCGGCTTCGGCAGGCACCACGATGCCCACGTTGTTGACCAGGCGCGTGATGGGCCCGCCCGCCAGCGCTTGCTGCAGGGCCCGCGCGGTATCGGCGGTGTCGGACAGGTCGGCCTGGATGCCGCCGGGCACGTGGGCGATCGCGCGGTCGATGATGACGGGCTCGTAGCCGTCGGCGCGGCAGCGCTCGGCCGTGGCCGCGCCGATGCCGGCGCCGCCGCCGGTGATGAGAACGCGCTCGCGTGCGGATGCAGTGGTCATGGAAGGTCTTTCTTCTTCAGGGAGTGCAGGGGCGCGTGGGGATTACAGGTAGCTCTGTCCATCGACGTAGGCCTTGCGCCAGCGCGTGAGCGTGACGCGCTCGAACAGGCCCGCGGCGTGGAACGGGTCGGATTCGATGAAGCGCTGCGCCTCTTCGCGCGAATCGAGCGCCACCACGTACAGGCCGCCCCCCAGATCCTTGCCGTCGTCGGCCAGCTTGGCGCCGCAGGCCAGCAGCAGGGCCTTGTGCTGGTCGAGGAACGCCAGGTGCGCGGCCCGCGTGGCCTGGCGCACGTGCTGGTGATCGGGTTTGTCGAAGGTCTCGATGATGAAAGGCACAACAGTCTCCGTGTGCACGGCGGTCCGGCACATTGCAAACGCCGGTCAACCGGCTTCAGGGGATGGATTTCCGCGCAGTGCGCACTGCGCGGAACGGGGTGACGATCAGGGCTTCAGACGGTGGCGACCGGCGTCACGGGCGAGGCGATGGCCCCGGGCAAATTCAACGGCGGCGCCGTCAGCAGGAATCGCGAGCGGTGGCGCGCGCGCAGCCACGCGGCCAGCGGCGTCAGGTGCCACAGCTCGCCCAGGTGCACGCCCAGCTTGAACAGGCAGTGCTCGTGCAGCGGCAGCGCGGCGCAGCAGGCCGGGCCCGCCTTGGCGGGGAAGGCCTCGACGGCGTAGTTGTCGGCGGCGATGGCGGCGAGCTGGCTGTCGGTGATCCACTGCAGCAGCCTGTCGTCGCGCCCGTCCAGCACGGCGCAGCTATCCGCCAGCACGGCCGGATCGGGGTGCCTGCGCATGCCCAGCACCACGTCGGCAAAGCCCGTGTGCAGGCAGACGATGTCGCCCGGCTCCACCGCCACACCGTCGGCCTCCAGCACGCGCATCAGCGTGTCGTAGCCGACCACGGTGCGGGCATCGCCCAGGTGCGCGCGCAGATCGATCATCACGCCGCGGCCCTGCACGCCCGTGCGGGCCATGCCCTCGATGCCCAGCGCATGCGCGGCCGAGGTGCTGGTGGCCGCGCCCGGCGCGGCGGGCACGCCGGCATCGCGCACGTCGTCCGGGCCCACGATGTCGCGGCCGGCGGCATAGCCGTTGTAGTACAGCGCTTCGGGCAGGCCGTCGCCATTGGCGTCGAACATCGAGCCCGCGTGCGCCAGGCCATCCCACTGCGTGGAGTACTGCAGGTGCAGGATGGCCAGGTCGTCCGACAGCACGTCGGTGCGGCCCGGCTCCAGCGCACCCAGCAGGCAATTGAAGTTGACCAGCCCCTTGCGCAGCAGCGGCCGCAACACGGGCGGCTGGCGATTGGGGTTGAGGGCATTGCCGCCGGGATAGTCCAGCGGCAGGCTCAGCGCGAAGGCCAGGCCCTCTTGCACTTCGGCCACGCCCTGGCGCACCTTTTCGGGCGTGAGCAGGTTCAGACGGCCCAGTTGGTCATGGGGGCCGAAGTCGCCCCAGGTGGATCCGGCGGGCCGGTGCTGCCAGCGGGGGTTGGTGGGCTGCGGGTCCATGCGGTCTCGGTCTCTCTTCGTGCCCGCGGCTCAGCGCGCCAGGAAAGCGGCCAGCGCGGCGTCGAACGCGGCCGGCGCTTCCAGGTTGGACAGGTGCGAGGCCGGCACCTGCGCCAGCTGCGCGCCCGCGATGATGGCCTGCATGGCCTGCGCATCGGCCACCGTGGTCACGGGGTCGGCGCTGCCGGCGATCAGCAGTGTGGGCACGCTGATGGCACGGATGGCGCTGCGCAGGTCGGCCTGGGCCAGGGCCTCGCAGCAGGCGGCATAGCCCTCGGGGGCCATGCCGGCGATCCAGCCCTGGGCGCGCTGCACCACGGCGGGCTGCGCAGCCACGAAGGCATCGGTGAACCAGCGGCTGGGCGACGATGCGGCCAGCTCGGCCATGGCCGCCGTGCCCTTCTCGCGGACCAGCGCGGCGCGCGATGTCCAGCCCTCGGCCGTGCCGATCTTCGCGGCGCTGTTGGCCACCACCAGGTGGTTCAGCCGCGCGGGGGCATTCACGCCCAGCCACAGGCCGGTGAGGCCGCCCATCGAGATGCCGCAGAAGCTGGCGCGCTCGATGGCCAGCGCATCGAGCAGCGCCAGCACGTCGCTGCCCAGCTGGTCGACCGTGTACGGGCCGGGCGAGGCCACGCTCGCGCCGTGGCCGCGCGTGTCGTAGCGCAGCACGCGGTGCGTCGTGGCGAAGCGCGCGGCTTGCGCGTCCCACATCTCCAGGGTGGTGCCCAGGGAGTTGGACAGCACCAGCACGGGTGCGCCTTCGGGACCGTCGAGGCGCACGCGGAAGGCGCCGGCGGGGGTATGGAGGGTGGCGGTGGACACGGGCTTGATTTCCTGGGGTTTGGCAGCGGGCCGATCAGACGCGTTCAAGCACCACGGCGATGCCCTGCCCCACGCCGATGCACATGGTGGCCAGCGCGTAGCGCCCCCCCGTGGCATGCAGGCGGTTCACGGCCGTGGTGGCCAGGCGCGCGCCACTGGCGCCCAGCGGATGGCCCAGCGCGATGGCGCCGCCCCAGGCGTTCACGCGCGCGTCGTCGTCCTGCAGGCCCAGTTGGCGCAGCACGGCGATGCCTTGCGCGGCGAAGGCCTCGTTGAGTTCGATCACATCGAGCTGATCGAGCGTGAGGCCCGTCAGCTGCAACACCTTCTGCGTGGCCGGCGCGGGACCGATGCCCATCACGCGCGGGGCCACGCCGGCCGTGGCCATGCCGACCACGCGGGCCTTCGGCGTGAGGCCGTGCCGGGCGGCGCTCGCCTCATCGGCCAGCAGCAGCGCGCAGGCGCCGTCGTTCACGCCGCTGGCGTTGCCGGCCGTCACCGTGCCGCCTTCGCGCACCACGGGCTTGAGCTTGGCCAGCGCTTCCAGGCTGGTCTCGCGCGGGTGCTCGTCCTGGTCCACGGTGACGGGCTCGCCCTTCTTCTGCGGCACCTGCACGGGCGTGATCTCGCGTGCCAGATGGCCGGCCTGCTGGGCGGCCACGGCCTTGCGCTGGCTGGCGAGGGCCATGCAGTCCTGCGCTTCGCGCTCGATGCCGTAGTCGTCGGCCACGTTCTCGGCCGTCTCAGGCATCGAATCCACACCGTACTGCGCCTTCATGAGCTTGTTGACGAAGCGCCAGCCGATGGTGGTGTCGTACACCGCATTGGCGCGGCTGAAGGCGGTTTCGGCCTTCGGCATCACGAAGGGGGCGCGGCTCATGCTCTCCACGCCGCCGGCGATCATCAGGCCCGCCTCACCGGACTTGATGGCGCGTGCGGCCGTGCCCACGGCGTCCAGGCCCGAGCCGCACAGGCGGTTGATCGTGGCGCCGGGCACGTCGATCGGCAGGCCGGCCAGCAGCGCGGACATGCGGGCGACGTTGCGGTTGTCTTCGCCGGCCTGGTTGGCGCATCCGTAGAGCACGTCCACCACGGCGGCCCAGTCCACGTTCGGGTTGCGGGCCATCAGCGCCTTGAGCGGGATGGCGCCCAGGTCGTCGGTGCGCACGCTGGACAGGGCACCGCCGTAGCGGCCGAAGGGCGTGCGGATGGCGTCGCAGATGAAGGCTTGCGTCATGGTCTTTGTCTCCAGGGTGTTGGTCGGAAAAGGCGCCGCGGCGGCCGGTGTCAGGCGTGCGATGGCCGGATGGGCAGGCCCACGAGGCGTTCGAGTTCGGCATGGTCGAGGCCCGGCACGGCATCGATGAGCACCAGGCCCTCGGGCGTGCAGGCCAGCGTGGCCAGGTCGCTGTAGATGCGCTTGACGCAGCCGATGCCGGTCAGCGGGTAGGTGCATTGCGGCACGACCTTGGACTGGCCCTGCTTGGTGAGCAGGTCCATCATCACCCAGGTCTGCTTGGCACCGATGGCCAGGTCCATGGCGCCGCCCACGGCGGGGATGGCGCCGGGCTCGCCCGTGCTCCAGTTGGCCAGGTCGCCCGTGGCGCTGACCTGGAAGGCGCCCAGCACGCAGATGTCCAGGTGGCCGCCGCGCATCATGGCGAAGCTGTCGGCATGGTGGAAGTACGCACCGCCCGCCAGCAGCGTGACGGGCTGCTTGCCGGCGTTGATGAGGTCGTAGTCCTCGTCGCCCGCGGCCGGCGCCGGGCCCATGCCCAGGATGCCGTTCTCGCTTTGCAGGATGACTTCGCGGCCCGGCGGAATGTGGTTGGCCACCAGCGTGGGCTGGCCGATGCCCAGGTTGACGTAGGCACCGTCGTGGATGTCCTGCGCCACGCGGGCGGCCAGTTCGTCTTTGCTTCTTTTTTGATAGCTGCTCACGCTACCTCCTGTTGCGCTGGGGGCCATTTTCATGCTGACTTCTTGAAGCCGCCGGCCTGCGTGGCCACGCGGTCGATCCGCACCACGTGGCTCACGTAGATGCCGGGCGTGACGATGGCCTCGGGGTCGAGCGCGCCCAGCTCCACCACCTCGTGCACCGTGGCCACGGTGCGCCGCGCGGCGGTGGCCATGACGGGGCCGAAGTTGCGGGCGGACATGCGGTAGGTGAGGTTGCCCCAGCGGTCGCCCCGCTCGGCCTTGATCAGTGCCACATCGCCCTGGATGGGGTACTCCAGCACGTACTGCTTGCTGCCGATCTCGCGCGTCTCCTTGCCCTTGGCCAGCTCCGTGCCGTAGCCCGTGGGGCAGAAGAAGGCACCAATGCCGGCCCCGGCCGCCCGCAGGCGCTCGGCCAAGTTGCCCTGGGGCACCAGTTCCAGCTCCAGCTGGCCGGAGCGGTACAGGCCGTCGAACACGTGGCTGTCCACCTGGCGCGGAAAGCTGCAGATGATCTTGCGCACCCGCCCAGCCTTGAGCAGCGCGGCCAGGCCCGCATCGGCGTTGCCGGCGTTATTGTTCACCACGGTGAGGTCGCGCGCGCCCTGATCGATCAGCCCGTCGATCAGTTCGCCGGGAATGCCGGCGGTGCCGAAGCCGCCGATCAGCACGGTGGCGCCATCCTGGATGCCCGACAGGGCCTGGGCCACGGAATCCGCAATCTTGTTGATCATGGGGAGAGGAGAAGCCTAAAGGTGAGAATTCGGGTCCCGCCTCAGCGGCGGGATGTTTGTTCGCATATAGAACAAATGTTCGTATAATGAATTTTAGGACCAAATGCTTATGAGCGATACCCCCGCGGAGACTGGTGATAACCCTAGGCCGGGCGACAGCTATGTGCAGTCGTTCGCCCGTGGGCTGGAGGTGATCCGCTCGTTCAGCGCCACCGCGCCGCAGCAGACGCTGAGCGAAGTGGCCGCCCGCACGGGCCTCACGCGCGCCGGGGCGCGGCGCATCCTGCTCACCTTGCAGACGCTGGGGTATGTGGAAAGCGATGGGCGGCTGTTCCGGCTGACCCCGCGCATCCTGGACCTGGGCTTTGCCTACCTGTCGTCCATGCCGATCTGGGATCTGGCCGAGCCGACGATGGAAGCGCTGGTGGATCAGGTGCACGAATCCTGCTCGGCCGCCGTGCTGGACGGCAGCGACATCGTCTACGTGCTGCGCGTGCACACCCACAAGATCATGAGCACCAACCTGGGCGTGGGCTCGCGCCTGCCCGCCTTCTGGACGTCGATGGGCCGCGTGCTGCTGGCCGGCCAGCCCGATGCCGACGTGGCCGCCCTGCTGCCGAGGGTGCCGCGCCAGCGGCTCACGCCTCACACCCTGCTGGACGACGACACCCTGCTCGCCGCCGTGCGCCAGGCCCGGGCGCAGGGCTGGTGCCTGATCAACCAGGAACTGGAAGAGGGCCTGATCTCGGTCGCCGCACCGCTGCGCAACCGGGCGGGGGAAACGGTGGCGGCACTCAACATCAGCGGGCAGGCCAACCGGACCAGCGCCGAGATGATGCAGACCGAGTTGCTGCCGGCCCTGCTCAAGGCCGCCGAAGCCATTTCGCGCACGCTGGGCACCCGCCGCTGACACGCCGTCCGCTGTGGAATTTTTCCCACAGCCGGCCGGCGCAACCGCCAAAAAACAGGCGGCGCCCAGGGCCCCTGGCAATTAGTGGTTACGATTAATGACAAATAGGCAGCTTGCTGTTGCCATCTCTCCAATCGGTCATTTCCAGGAAGTCCCTTCCATGAAAAATCTCAAACTGGGCGTGCGCCTGGGCCTCGGCTTCGGCGTGGTGCTCCTGCTCATGGCAATCATCACCGGCATGAGCCTGTTCCGCCTCGCCGACCAGGACGAAGCCTCGCAGCAACTCATCACCGACCTGTACCCCAAGGCCGCGGCCAGCCAGCAGCTGTCCTACCTCACCATGGACACGGCACGCGTGGTACGCAACCTCATCATCCTGGCCGATGAAAAAGCCATGGTGCCCAACAAGGCGGCGCTGGACAAGAACGTCGCATCGATGGCCACGCTCATCGGCACGCTGGAAAAACTGGCCGACACCGCAGAAGAACGCGCGCTCATCCAGGACATCAAGACCCAGAGCGCAGCCTTCATCGCATTCAGCCAGGATGTGGGCGCCCTCGGCGTGCAGAACAAGAACGAGGAGGGCCAGCAACTGCTGTTCGGCCCCCGCTACGCCATTCAGGGCACCTTCCTGGCCACCCTGAAGAAGATGGTGGACCTGCAGGAAAAGAACATGCAGGACGGCGGCGCCGCAGCCCACGCCGCTTACCTCACCGCCCGCACGATCGTCTGGGTGGTGGCGCTCATCGCCGCGCTGATCGGTGCGGTCTGCGCTTTCTTCATCACGCGTTCCGTCACGGCCCCCTTGCAGGACGCCGTGGACGCCGCCGACCGCGTGGCCGACGGCAACCTGAGCGTGCCGATCGTTTCCCAATCCAGGGACGAAACCGGTGCCCTGCTGACTGCCCTGCAGCGCATGCAGAGCAACCTGGTGCAGACCGTGGGCACCGTGCGCGGCAATGCCGAGAGCGTGGCCACCGCCAGCGCGGAGATCGCCCAGGGCAACAATGACCTGAGCCAGCGCACCGAGCAGCAGGCCTCGGCCCTGGAAGAGACGGCCGCGTCCATGGAGGAACTGGGCAGCACCGTGCGCCAGAACGCCGACAACGCCCGCCAGGCCAACCAACTCGCGCAGGATGCGAGCGACGTCGCGGTGAAGGGCGGCGAGGTGGTCAACCAGGTGGTGGACACCATGAAGGGCATCAACGACAGCTCGCGCAAGATCTCGGACATCATCTCCGTGATCGACAGCATTGCCTTCCAGACCAACATCCTGGCGCTCAACGCCGCCGTGGAAGCCGCCCGCGCGGGCGAGCAGGGGCGCGGCTTCGCCGTGGTGGCCAGCGAGGTGCGCAGCCTGGCCGGACGCTCGGCCGATGCCGCCAAGGAAATCAAGAACCTCATCAGCGCCAGCGTGGAGCGCGTGGAACAGGGCACGGCCCTGGTGGACCAGGCCGGTGCCACCATGCAGGAGGTGGTGACCTCCATCCGCCGGGTGACCGCCATCGTGGGCGAGATCAGCGCGGCCAGCCGCGAGCAGAGCGATGGCGTCGCCCAGGTCGGCGAAGCCGTGGTGCAGATGGACCAGGCCACCCAGCAGAACGCCGCCCTGGTCGAGCAAAGCGCGGCCGCAGCCTCGGGCCTGCGCGTGCAGGCGGACCAACTGGTGCAGGCCGTGGCCGTGTTCAAGCTGGCCCCCGGCAGCGGCATGGCAGCGCCGCGCCCTGCGGTAATGGCCCCGCCTGCCTCGGCGCCGGTTTCCGCCCCCCTCGGGGCGCCGGTTCGCCCGACGGCCGCCTTGCCCGCACAGGCGGCCACAGCAGCCCGGCCCACGCCCAAGACCGCGCCCTCCCGGCTGTCGGCTCCCGCCGCCAAAGCGCCGGCAGGCAAGGCCCCCGCGGCCCCCAAGGCCCCCGCCCCGAAGCCCCGCGCCATCGCCGCGCCCCCCGCCGCCGCCGCAGCAGCGCCCGCAGCAGGCGGCAAGCACAACGCCGACGACTGGGAGACCTTCTGACAGCTTGCGGCCGGCCGCGCCGGCGATGCGGGGCGCAGCGGCGCACCGCATGCCGGAATGCACGGTTTCCTCCCGTGCAACCCCTGCCTGAAACCCGCTTTGCCCGTGCTACGCTGGCTGCCATGTTCAATCCGTCCCAAGCCGATGTGCGGCGCTTTTTCTGCGCCGTGTACGCCAAATCCCAGGCCGGCCAGCCCATGGAAGCCATCGAGACCCTGGCCAGCCTGTGGATCGCAGAGCACCCCGAATACCACGCCGATCTGGCCGATGTCGATGCAGCCCTGGCCCGCAACTACGACGAGACGCCGGACCGCACCAACCCCTTCCTGCATCTGTCCATGCACCTGTCGATCAGCGAGCAGTGCAGCATCGACCAGCCCCGCGGCATCCGCCAGGCGGTCGAACTGCTGGCCGCCCGCAAGGACTCACTGCTCGATGCGCACCATGCCGCCATGGAATGCCTCGGGCAGATGCTGTGGGAAAGCCAGCGTTCCGGCCGCCCGCCCGATGGCGATGCATATGTCGCCTGCGTGCAGCGGCGCGCCACCCGGGACTGAGGGCTCACCGCCTGCCGCACGCCGCCATGTCCAGAACCGCCCTCCAGATCGCTGACCGGCTGGCAGCGTCGCCCGCCGCCGCGGTAGCTCCTCGGGCCAGGCCGCACCGTGCACGGTGCCCACGCATCCGCGGTGCCCTCGCACCCGACCAGGGGGCCTGACATGCGCCGGTGGCAGATTTCGCTGCGCACCGCCATTGCCGTCCCGTTCGCCGTGCTGTTCGCGGCCACCGTGGCATTGCATGCCTTCACGCAGCAGCGGCAGATCGGCCACCTGATCGACCAGGAAAGCGTGCGGCTGCTGGACGCCGTGACGCTCACCGCCCGGGACCGGCTGTCGCGCTTTCTCTCCCGGCCCTTCGAGATCCAGCGCGACATCGCCGATGCGATCGGCCGCCACGGCCTGTACCAGCCGGGCGACATGCGGCCCATCCACGAACACCTGCGCGCCGTGTTCGACGCCCTGTACCGCGACGAGCGGCAGATCAGCCTGCTGAGCTTCGGCAGCCGCGACGGCGAATACACCGGCATGCGCCGCGAAGCGGACGGCTTTCGGCTCATCCTCAAGGACCGCTCGACCGAGGGCCTGATGCACGTGTACCAGAGCGGCACGCCCGACGCGGTGTCGGCCTCGTTCCGCGGCTACGACCCGCGCATCCGGCCCTGGTATGTGCCCGTGGCCCGGTCCGGGCGCGCGGGCTGGTCGCCGATCTACACCACGGCCGGAGAGCGCGCCGATGTGACCATCTCGGCCGCCTCCGCCGTGATCGCCAGCGGCCAGATGGTGGGCGTGATGGAGGCCGATGTGCGCCTGGACACGCTCAACCAGTTCCTGCGGGACGACCCCTTGCGCGGGAACGGCCACATCTTCATCCTGGACACGGAGCAGCGGCTGGTGGCGCAGTCCGAGGGCGGCTCGGTGCTGTCGGAGCAGCCCGCCCCGCGCGGCGGAGAGCGGGAGCGGCTCACCGCCGGCCGGAGCGCCAGCGCGCCGATCCGCGCCGCCGCCGCCGCCCTGCCCCACGCCCGCTCCGATGCGGGCATCGACTTTCAGTTCGCGCACAACGGCGAACGCTACTTCGCCCGCGTGACCCCGTTCACGCAGCAGCCCGGCATCGACTGGCGCATCGTCGTGCTGCTCCCAGAGTCCGACCTGCTGGGCGACACGCGCGTCATCAGCCGCCGTTCCATTCTGGCGGCGAGCGGCATCGCCCTGCTCGGGCTGCTGCTGGGGCTGTGGGCGGTGCAGCGCGTGGCGCGCCCCATCCTGCTCACGGCCGACGCCGCCAACCGCCTGTCGCGCGGGGACTGGGAACCGGGTCTGCTGCCGCACACCAGCGCGCTGCGCGAGACCACGACGCTCATCCAGGCCTTCAACCAGATGGCCGACCGGCTGCGCCAGTCCTTCCAGCAGATGCGCGAGCAATTGCTGAGCGACCCCCTCACCCGCCTGCTCACCCGGCGCGGCCTGCTGGAGAAAGCCGACTGGAAATCCCCGCGCTGGGCCGTGCTGAGCCTGGTGGGGCTGGATGCGTTTCGCGCCATCAACGACAGCGTGGGCTTCGGCACCGGCGACCGGCTGATGCAGGCCATCGCGGAGCGCATGCGCCAGCACCTGCCAGCCACCGTGCTGATGGCGCGGCTGGGCGGTGACGAATTCGCGCTGCTGCACCTGGACGGGCACGCGGTGGCGGAAGACACCATCGGCAAGGCCGTGCTGGGCCTGTTCTCCACCCCGTTTTCCGTGGGGGCGGACGAGGTCATGCTCAATGCCTCGGTGGGCGTGGTCGCGGGCTCGCTGGCGGGCGAGCATCTGGCGGAATGGCTGCGCAACGGCAGCATCGCGCTGGGCGAGGCCAAGCGGCGCGGCCGCAACCAGTGCGTGGTGTTCGAGCCCTGCATGGTCGAGCAGTCGATGGAGCGCACGCGGCTCGCCATCGAACTGCGCCAGGCGCTGGAAAAAGGCCAGTTTCTCGTGCACTACCAGCCCGTGATCGACCTGGCCAGCGGGCGCGTCACAGGGGCGGAAGCCCTGGTGCGCTGGAACAGCCCCACGCGCGGGCTGGTGCCGCCCGGCACGTTCATTCCCATCGCCGAGGAATCCGACCTCATCCTGGCCCTGGGCGACTGGGTGCTGCGCGCGGCCACGCAGGCCATCGCGGACCAGTTGCCCCGTCTGCCGGAGGGATTCGACATCCATGTGAACGTGTCAGCGCGCCAGCTCATCCAGTCGGACTTTCCCGCCACGCTGCAGCAGGTGCTGCGCGACAGCAGACTTCCGCCGGACCACCTCACGCTGGAGCTGACCGAATCGGTGCTGATCGAAGACGACGGCGTGACGCAGGCGCGCCTGGCCGCCATCCGCGCGCTGGGCGTGAAGATCGCCATCGATGATTTCGGTACGGGGTATTCCTCGCTGGCCTACCTGAGCCGGCTGCCGTTCGACTGCCTGAAGATCGACCAGCGCTTCGTGCGCAACCTGCTGCATTCACCCCAGGACGCGGCCATCGTGACCGCCGTGCTGCACATCGCCAAGGGGTTCGGCGTGGCCGTGGTGGCCGAGGGCGTGGAAACCGAGGGCGAGGCCCGCCAATTGCGCGCCATGGGCTGCGCCCAGGCCCAGGGCTACCACTTCGGCCGGCCGGCACCGCTGGAACTTCTGGACCTGTCCCCGCGCGAGTGAGGGGGCCGCCAGGCGCCGGACGGGCCTGCAGCGCCGGCTATGCGGCGGCGCCCAGGCGCTTCAGAGAAACAAGGCCTGCGCTGGACACCTGCAGTTCAATCTGCGCGTTCTCGGACCCGGCCGGGACGGTCATCGTCGCCCCGTCCTGGCCCAGCCGCGCCGACCGCAGGTCATTGGCGTTCAGCACCGCCATCGCCTGCTGGAGGGCCGCGTCAACGCTCCGCGCGGCTGCATCGCCGGTCTCGCCGCGGTAGTGCCCGCTTTCGACGATGCAGCGGACGCCCTCGGACAGGCTCGAAAAGCCGATGCGCCGCCCCATCGCCAACCAGTTGCGCACCGCCATGTGCACCTCCACCGCAGGCATGGGCACCGAACTCAGCGTCGGACCATCGAGCGCGCCGAGAAGTGCCGGCAGCAAGGCGTACAGCGCCTCTTGCGCCACCTCGCTGCGTTGTGCCGCGGACGCCTGCGCAAGTTCGGGCAGATGGGCCGCCAAGTGCAAATAGACGCGGTAGTAGTCGGCGAACTCGCGGGGCGTGCGCGCCTGATCCACGCCGAATGTCGCGGCATCCGACTGCAGCGGCTGCGAGGGCGCGGGCCCGCCAAAGGATCCGCCCGGCAATTCGCACAGCGCCACCCAGTCCATGAAATCGATGCACTGGAACACCGGGGCCCCCGCCACGCCCAGCGAGGCCAGGAACGCCTGCGCATTGCGCAGGTCCGCGGCGGTGAGCAGCCGATGCTCTTGCAGGACGCGCTGGACCTGCGCGACCACTGCAGGGCTGGCATCGCCGGCTTCGGCAAGCGCCAGGGTGCGAAGGTCGCTCAATCCCAGCGTCATCAGCTTGACCGGGCTGACCGCCAGCCCCAAGCGGGGCAGCAGCGCCATGGGAGACCCGTGCAGGCCTTTCTGCGTGCCATCCAGCAGGGCGGTCTCATCGGGGAAGTGGTAATGGGCCCCGGGCGAAGCGATGGCCCAGTCCAGCCATTGCAGCCCGCCATCCACGAAAGCCAGGGCCAGCCGCCCCGACTCCGACAGGGCAGAGGAATTCTGTATTGGGCGATTGGCGACGGAAATGCTCATGCGTTGGCCTCATGGAGATGCGTTGATGGGATGAAACGAAAGACAGGGCACACCAAAATATAACGCCCCTACACGCCGATCCGGACCTCCATCGGCCCTGCTGCGCACCCGCCCCATGGCATGGCCTGAGCCATCTTCCAGCCAAAGAAAAACCCGCCAGAAGGCGGGTTGGGATGGACAGCCGCGGGGCGAGGCCCCGGTGCGCGACGGTCAGCGAAAACGCGACTGAGGCACCACCTGCAGCTCGCCGTCGAGCGAACCGATGTAGCCCGCCAGCGCCTTCAGCTCGGCATTCGTGAACTGCTTGGCAATGCCCGCCATGATGGCGTTGGAGCGGCCCAGGTGCGCGTTGTTCGGGTCGGCCTTGTAGGCCTTGAGCGCCACGAACAGATAGTCCGCATGCTGGCCTGAAATCTTGGGATACGACGGATCGATGGGCTTGGCGAAGTTATCGCCGTGGCAGGACACGCACGCGCCCTTTTGCAGCAGCTGCGCCACCTGCACGCTCGGCTCGCGGGTGGGCTTGGCCGGCAGGTTGGCGCCCTCGCGCACCTGGGCCGCGTAGTACGCGGACACATCGGCGATGTCCTGGTCGGTGAGCGAGTCGGCAATGCCGCGCATGGTCGGATGCTTGCGGTCGCCCTTCTTGTAGGCGTTCAGGGCCGAGGCGATGTAGCGCTCGCCCTGCCCCGAAATCATGGGCACCTTGTGCACTTCGGGAAAGCTGGCCTGGTAGCCCGGGATGCCGTGGCAACCGATGCACATGGCGACCTTGCCCTGGCCCGCCTTGGCATCGCCCTTGGTCTCCTGGGCCTGCGAAACCGCGGTCACGCAAGCGACAGCCAGGGCAAATATCGTGGTCAACTTCTTGTTCATTTTGCGCGCACAATCTCGTGGAAGTTTGTCGGTGCTCGGGCAGAAAACGATTATAGCCAGCGCCTTTCCAGGCCTTTTATCAACGATTACCCTATTTACGGCCCATGAAATTCCAAGGCTCACAGAGTTACGTTGCCACCCAGGACCTGATGCTCGCAGTGAATGCGGCCATCACCTTGCAGCGCCCGCTGCTCGTCAAGGGCGAGCCCGGCACCGGCAAGACCATGCTGGCCGAAGAGGTCTCGCGCGAGCTGGGCATGCCGCTCCTGCAGTGGCACATCAAGTCCACCACCAAGGCGCAGCAGGGGCTGTACGAATACGACGCCGTGAGCCGCCTGCGCGACAGCCAGTTGGGCGATGCCGACAGCAGCGAGCGCGTGAAGGACATCCGGAACTACATCGTGCAGGGCGTGCTGTGGCAGGCCTTCACCGCCGACCAGCCCGTGGCGCTGCTGATCGACGAGATCGACAAGGCCGACATCGAATTCCCGAACGATCTGCTGCGTGAGATCGACCGCATGGAGTTCTACTGCTACGAGACGCGCGAACTCATCCGCGCCAAGCACCGGCCGCTGGTCTTCATCACGTCCAACAACGAAAAAGAGCTGCCCGACGCGTTCCTGCGCCGCTGCTTCTTCCACTACATCAAGTTCCCCGAAGCCGAGACGATGCGCAAGATCGTCGACGTGCACTTTCCCACGCTCAAGGCCGAACTGCTCGCCGTGGCGATGAAGACGTTCTACGACGTGCGCGGCCTGCCGGGCCTGAAGAAGAAGCCGTCCACCAGCGAACTCATCGACTGGCTCAAGCTGCTCGTGGCCGAAGACATTCCGCTCGAAGCCCTGCAAAGCGCCGACCACAAGGTCGCCGTGCCGCCGCTGGTGGGTGCCCTGCTCAAGAACGAACAGGACGTGGGCCTGTTCGAGAAGCTGGTCTTCATGAACCAGCGCAACCGATGAAGGGCCCGCGATGAGCAGCGCACGCCGCCTGCTGATGGAAGGCCTGTCCGACGCCGTGGGCTTCGTGGGCGGCGCGCTCGCGGGCTACTGGATCGGCCACCTGCTGGGCTTTGACATCTTCACCTCGGGCTACGGCCCGTCCAGCCTGGCGGGCATCGCCCTCGTGGGCCTGGGCGGCGGCTTCGGCCTGCAGGCGGCACGGCGCTGGCGCGCCAGCCGCGCACCCAGCGACAAGGAGTGATTCTTTCCATGGCTTTCGTCGAACCCGTCACCCTGCGCGATCGCGGCATCCGCCTGGAGCCCCTCGCGCTGTCGCATGAAGAGGGCCTGCGCGCCGCGGCCACCGACGGCGCGCTTTGGACGCTGCGCATCACCTCCGTCCCCGAGCCGCAGGACGTGCGCGCCTACATCGAGACCGCCCTGGCCGGCCGCGAGCAAGGCCACCGTTTCGCCTTCGCCGTGGTGCAGGAAGACACCGGCAAAGTGCTGGGCACCAGCAGCTACCACGACATCGTGCCGGCCGTGAAGCGGGTGGAGATCGGCTTCACCTGGTATGCCAAGAGCGTGCAGCGCACGCACGTCAACACCACGTGCAAGCTGCTGCTGCTGGGCCACGCCTTCGACACGCTGGGCTGCCACGTGGTGGGCTGGCGCACCGACAACTACAACTTCGCCTCGCAGCGCGCCATCGAGCGCCTGGGTGCAAAAAAAGACGGCGTGCTGCGCGGCCACGCGCTGCGCCGCGACGGCACCATCCGCGACACGGTGATGTACAGCATGCGCTCGGGCGAATGGCCGGAAGCCAAAGCCCAGTTGCTATACCTTTTGCAGCAGCATGCCCTAGTGGAATAAGCGCCACAGGGCTAAAAGGCTTCAACCCATGCTGATCGACTTCTTCTACACCCTGCGCGCCGGCCAGTTGCCGGTCTCGGTGAAGGAATACCTCACCCTGCTGGAGGCCCTGCAGGCCGGCGTGGTGGGCCCGAACTCCGAGGACGCCTGGAGCCTGGACGACTTCTACCACCTCGCGCGCACCGTGCTCGTGAAGGACGAAAAGCACTTCGACAAGTTCGACCGGGCCTTCGGCGCCTACTTCCAGGGCGTGGAGATGGTGGCCGACTTCCGCAAGGACATCCCCGCCGACTGGCTGCGCAAGATCCTGGAGCGCGAACTCACGCCCGAGCAGAAGGCCGCCATCGAGAAGATGGGCTGGGACGAGCTGATGGAGACGCTCAAGAAGCGCCTGGAAGAGCAGAAGGAACGCCACGAAGGCGGCAACAAGTGGATCGGCACGGGTGGCACCAGCCCGTTCGGCCACGGCGGCTACAACCCGCAGGGCGTGCGCATCGGCGGCGCCGGCAAGAACAAGAGCGCCGTGAAGGTGTGGGACCAGCGCGCCTACAAGGACTACGACGACACGCAGGAACTGGGCACGCGCAACATCAAGGTGGCGCTGCGGCGGCTGCGCAAGTTCGCTCGCGAAGGGCACGAGATGGAGCTGGATCTGCCGGACACCATCCGCAGCACGGCGGCGAACGCGGGCTACCTGGACATCAAGATGGTCCCCGAGCGCCACAACAACGTGAAGGTGCTGCTGCTCATGGACGTGGGCGGCACCATGGACGAGCACGTGCAGCGCGTGGAAGAGCTCTTTTCCGCGGTGAAGACGGAGTTCAAGCACCTGGAGTTCTATTACTTCCACAACTGCGTGTACGACTTCATGTGGAAGAACAACCGCCGCCGCTTCGCCGAGAAGTTTCCGACCTGGGACATCATCCGCAAGTACAACAAGGACTACAAGCTCATCTTCGTGGGCGATGCCACCATGAGCCCCTACGAGATCCTGCAGCCCGGCGGCAGCGTGGAATACGACAACGAAGAGGCCGGCGCCGAGTGGCTGCAGCGTTTGATCCATGCCTTTCCCCGGTTCGCCTGGATCAACCCCGAGCCCCAGGGCGTGTGGCAGTACCGGCAGAGCATCGGCATCATCCAGCAGATCGTGGGCCAGCGCATGTATCCGCTGTCGCTCAAGGGCCTGGAAGAAACCATGCGGCTGCTGTCCAAGTGACCGCCTGACCGCCGGGACCACCCAGCGCGCGCCGCTGTCTGACAGCGGCGGTGCGTTTTTCAGGCCATAGTGCCCCCAATTGCCGTTGCGCACCCCGGATGCGACGGCCTGGCAGCACCCCCTTCCAGCCCCACCAAGCCCTCTTTTACGTGTCCCTCCCCGCAACGCATTCTTCGAGACGATTTCCGACGCCGGCCTTGTGGCCGGCGTTGCTGCTTTCGAGCCTGGTGGCCCTGCAGGGCTGCAGCCTGCTGCCGGGCGCCAAGGAAGGCACGGTGGACAACAACACCATCCAGTCCGATGCCGGTGCCGGCACCGGGCCCGATGCGTTCTCGCTCGAAGTGCGCGCACCCGATGCGGTGCGCGAATACCTCACGCGGCACATGGAGCTGCAGCGCTTTCGCCAGCTGCCCGACCTGCAGTCGAGCGAGATCACCCGCCTGCTGGGCGCGGCCGAGTCCAACGCGCGCGAGTTGCTCGGCACCCTGGGCTATTTCAGCCCCACGCTCACCATCACGATGCAGGAGACGCCCGGCAGCGCCGGCGCGCCGCGCACCATCACCGTGGAGGTGGAGCCCGGCCCGCAGACCCGCGTGGCCCGCGCCGACATCGATTTCACCGGCGCCGAGGCCGATTCGCCCCAGTTCGCCAACCGACGCGCGCGCGTGCAGCGCAGCTGGTCGCTCGCGCCCGGCCAGCCCTTCACGCAGGACGCCTGGGACGGCGCCAAATCCCAGGGCCTACGCCAATTGCAGGCCACCCGCTATCCCACCGCCAGCATCGCCAAAAGCCGCGCGGAAATCGACGCCGACCGCAACGAAGCCCAGCTGGGCGTGACCTACGACCCCGGACCGCCCTACCGCTTCGGCGCGCTGCGCGTGCAGGGCGGCGAGCGCTACAGCGCCGACGGTGCGCGCCGCATTGCCCGCCTGCCCACGGGCGCCGACTACAGCGAAGCCCAGTTGCTCGATGCGCAGATGCGGCTGGCCAGCAGCGGCTACTACGACGCCGTGTTCCTCTCGCTGGAAACCGACGGCACCGACCCGCAGGCCGCGCCCGTGGTGGCCCAGGTGCGCGAGGCACCCCTGCAGAAGGTGGTGTTCGGCGTGGGCCTGTCGACCGACAGCGGCCCGCGGCTGAGCGTGGACCACATCCACAACCAGTTGCCCGGCATCGGCTGGCGCGCCGTCAGCAAGGTCTCGGTGGACCGCAAGAACAAGCTGCTGTCCACCGACTGGACCGACCTGCCCGGCGAGGACGGCTGGCGCTGGTTCACCGGCGCGCAGGTGCAGCGCGAGACCACGGGCGACTACGAGGTCAACAGCAGCCGCCTGCGGGGCGGCCGCAGCAAGAGCACCGACCACATCGACCGCAGCTATTTCCTGCAGCACGACACCGCCAAGAGCCAGGGCACGGACGCGCCGCCCTCCAGCGCGGCCATCAGCGCCAACTACGGCTGGACGGGCCGCTACTTCAACAACACCACCAATCCCACGCGGGGCTTCGGCCTGGCCGCGGAGTTGGGCGTGGGCACCACGCTGCGGCCCGAGCGCGACCCGTTCGTGCGGGCCTACCTGCGGTGGCAGTCGTTCTACCCCATGGGCCGCGTGGACATGGGCGAAGGCGTCACCCGCACCAGCCGGCTGGCCCTGCGCGCCGAAGGCGGCGCAGTGCTTGCGCGCCGCGCGGCCGAGATCCCGGTGACCACGCTGTTCCTGACCGGGGGCGACACCACGGTGCGCGGCTACGGCTACCGCGAGATCGGGGCGCGCACCTCCAACGGCCAGCTGTATGGCGGCCGCTACCTGACCGTGGCCAGCGCCGAATGGCAGCGGCCGATCGAGTTCCGCGGCAACCGCACCGATTTCGAAACCGCCATGTTCATCGATGCCGGCGCCGTGGCCGACCGCGCGGGCGACCTGGACCCGCGCGTGGGCGTGGGCGCCGGCCTGCGCTGGCGCAGCCCCGTGGGGCCGCTGCAGGCCGACGTGGCCTATGGCGTGCAGGCCAAGCAACTGCGGCTGCACCTGCGGCTGGGCTTCAGCTTCTGACCGCCATCTGAAAGACCCATGGCAACGCGCGCTCCCCGCAACCCCTACGCCGCCGCGGCGGCCCCCGTTCCCGCACCCCGGCGCCGGCGCGGCTGGCGCATCGCCGCCTGGACCCTCGCCGCGCTGCTGGCCCTGGTCGCCCTCGTCCTCGGTGCGGCCTGGTGGTGGGCCGGCGGCCAGGCCTCGCTGGCCACCACGCTGGACCGCGCGGCACGCTACCTTCCCGCCGACCAGCAACTCGAAACCCGCGACGTGACCGGCTCGCTGCGCGCCGGCGGCCACATCGGCTGGCTGCGCTGGAGCAGCCCCACGCTGGCGGTGGAAGTCAACGATGCACGCATTGCCTGGCAGCTGGCGCCCTTGCTGCAGCGCCAGCTCACCCTGGGCGAGGTGCATGCGGCCGAGGTCAAGATCATCCCGCAGGGCCCGCCGCGCACCGAACCCGACACGCCGCCACAGCCGCTGCAATCGCTGGAACTGCCGCTGCGCATCGACCTGCCGTTCCGCGTGGACAGCATCACCTGGGCCGCGCCCAGCCCTGTCTCCGCGCAGGGGCTGGCGGGCCACTACCGCTACGACGGCACCCACCACCGGCTGGCGCTGGACAGCGTGGCCTTCGCCCAGGGCCACTATTCCGGCCAGGCCACCGTGCAGGCCCAGGCGCCGATGGCGCTGGAGCTGAAGGCTGACGGCACCGTGCGCACGGCATCGCCGGGCGGCGGCGACGACATCGAAGCCAAGGCCCATGCCGAGGCCAAAGGCACGTTGGCCACCGCAGCCGCACGGCTGCAGATCACCGCCCAATTGCAGGCACAGGCCGCCGAGCCATTGACAGCGGCTCCGCCGACAGCGCAAGCCTCGCGTCCCGCCCCCGGCCCATCCGCCAAACCCGGCAAGCCAGCGGCCCGACCCGCGAAACCCGCCGAACCGATGCGTGCCGACGTGCAGGCCGAGATCGCACCCTGGGCTGCGCAGCCGGTGCTGCAGGCGCGCGCCGAGGTCGAATCCCTGGATCTGGCCGCCCTGTGGCCGCAAGCTCCCGTGACCTCGCTGAGCGGGCAGTTGCGCGTGGACCCGGCCGCTGCTGCCGCACCCGGTGCCACCGCCGCGGGCTGGGCCATCGGTGCCCAGTTGCGCAACGCCGTGCCGGGACCGTGGGACCAGCGCCGGCTGCCCCTGGAAAGCATCGATGCCCAGGCCGCCTTCGACGGCACGCAGTGGACCGTGCCCGACGCCACCGCGCGCATCGGCAACGGCAGCGTGGCGCTGCAGGGCCGCTTCACCCCCGCCACGCGCGCCATGGAAGGCCGTGCCGAAGTGCGAGGCCTGCGCCCCAGCGCCCTCTACAGCACCCTGGACTCCACCCCCGTCGCCGGGCAGGCGCAGGCCCGCAGCGAAGGCGGCGACGGCGAACCGCTGGTGCGCTTTTCCGCCGACCTGCGTGCCACCGGTGCCGCGGCACCCCGGCGCACCGGCGCACCGGCAGCCTTGCGCGTCGAGCGCCTGGCCACCGAAGGCACCTGGCAAGGCAGCCGGCTGGCGCTCGCCCGCCTGCAGCTCGATGCCCTGCAGGCACAGGTGAATGCACGCCAGTTGCAGATCGGCACGGCCGACCTGTCGGTCAAAGGACAGTTGCAGGCCACCGTGCCGGGTGCCACGGCCCAGATGGACGGCCAGATCGCTCCCCGGGCAGGCAACGGCCAGTTGGAGCTGCGGGTGGCCGATGCGCAGCGCGTGCAGCGCTGGATCGAGTCCTTGCCCGGCCTGGCCACCGCCCTGCGCGGCGCATCCATGCAGGGCGACGCCCAGCTCACCACCCGCTGGAACGGCGGCTGGCAGACCCTGCAGCGCCAATTGCAGGCGGCGGGCCTGCTGGCCCCGGCCGCCGCAGGCACGGCCCGCGCCGCTGCCGGCGAGCGGTTCGAATGGCAGGCCCGGCTGGCCGCGCCGCGCTTCGACGTCTCCCTGCCCGCCAGCGGCTCGGCCGCGCCCATGGCCGTGCGGCTCACGGCGGTGCGCGCCGAACTGGCCGGCGGATTGCCCCAGTCCACGCTGTCGCTGGACGGCGAGGCGCGCGTGGACCGGCGTCGACTGGACCTGCGCCTGCGCGGCACCGCGGGCACGGCCGCCCCCGGGCAATGGAACGCGCAGATCACCGAGTTGCGTGCGCAGGCCCGCGACGAGCAACTGCCCGGCCCCTGGACGGTGCAGTTCAACCAGCCGCTGTCCGTTGCTCTGCGCCAGTCGCCCAGCCTGCAGGTGGAGACCTCGGGCGGCCAGGCCACCGTCTCCGGCCCGGCGCCGGGGCAGGTCACGCTGCACTGGGAGCCCGTGCGCTTTGCCCAGGCCGCCAATGGCGCCATCGCCTTGCGCACGCAGGGCCGCCTGCAGGGGTTGCCCATGGCCTGGACCGAAGCGTTCGGCCCGCAAGGCCAGGAAGCACTGCAGCGGCTGGGCCTGGCGGGCAACCTCGTGTTCGACGGCGACTGGGACGTGGACGCGGGCGACACCCTGCGCGCCAGTGCCAGCGTGCGGCGCGCCAGCGGCGACATCCGCGTGCTGGCCGGCAGCGCCGCGCCCGCCACGACGGTGGTGCACAGCAGCGGCCAGGGCCAGGGCGCCGGCCGCGCGCAGACGAGCGAAGGGCCCGGCACGCCGGCGGGCGTGCGGCAGGCCGAAGTGCAGCTGCAGGCCGAGGGCGACACCGTGCGTGCCCGTGTGCAGTGGGACAGCGAACGCGCCGGCCGCGTGCAGGCCGATGGCAGCACCCGGCTGGCCCGTGCCGATGGCGGCTGGCAATGGCCTGCCGATGCACCGCTGGCCGCCACCGTGCGCGCCCAGCTGCCGGACGTGGGCGTGTGGTCCGCCCTGGCACCGCCGGGCTGGCGCGTGAAGGGCACGCTGGACGCCAATGTCGCCCTCGCCGGCAACCGCGCCGCGCCCCGATGGAGCGGCACGCTCGGCGCCGACCAGCTGTCGGTGCGATCGCTCATCGACGGCGTGGACCTGCAGGACGGGCGCCTGCGCGCCACGCTGAACGGCGACCGGCTCGACATCACCGAATTTCGCGTGAACGGCGGCCAGGGCAGCAACGCCCGCATCGCCGGCTTCAGCGGCAACCGCACCGCGGCCCCGCGCGACGGCGGCACGCTCACCGGCCAAGGCAGTGTGTCGTGGGCCACGGGCGGCAGCGGCGCCACCGGCTCCGGCTCCGGCATCGCCATGGACTTCGACGCCGAGGCGCGCGCCCTGCAGGTGCTGGTGCGCGCCGACCGCCAGGTCAGCGTGTCCGGCAATCTGCAGGCGCGGCTGCGGCAGGGCCAGTTCACGCTGCGCGGCAAGCTCACCACCGACCGCGCCACCATCATCCTGCCCGAGGCCGGCGCACCCAGCCTGGGCACCGACGTGGTCGTGCGCTCCGCCGCCAAGGACCGCGAAACCGTCAAGCAGGCCGAACGCGCGGGACAGGCCGCTGGCCGCGTGGAAGCCGCCAAGCCGCCGGACATCGCCGTCACCCTCAACCTGGGCGACGACTTCGCGCTGCAGGGCCACGGCATCACCACCCGCCTGGCGGGCGAACTGGAAATCCGCGGCGCCACCGTCGCCGGGGCGCCGCCGCGCGTCACTGGCGAGGTGCGCACCGTGGAAGGCCGCTACCGCGCCTGGGGCCAGTCGCTCGATGTGGAGACGGGCCTGGCACGCTTCAACGGCCCGTACGACAACCCCGCGCTGGACATCCTGGCCATCCGGCCGAACATCAGCGTGCGCGCCGGCGTGCAGGTCACCGGCTCGGCCAAGGCGCCGCGCGTGCGGCTCTATTCCGACCCCGATCTGCCCGACGCCGAAAAGCTCTCCTGGGTGGTGCTGGGCCGCAGCGGCGCCGCCGGCGGCGCCGAGGCCGCGCTGCTGCAGCAGGCGGCGCTGGCGCTGCTCGGGGGTAACGGCAATGCCGGTGCCGGCAACTTCGCCAAGCGCGTGGGGCTCGACGAAATCGGGTTCAAGGGCCCCGGCTCGGGCGAGGATGCCTCGGCCGCCGCGCTCACCTTCGGCAAGCGCCTGTCCAAGGACCTGTACGTGACCTACGAGCGCAGCCTCTCGGGCGCCCTGGGCACGCTGTACATCTTCTACGACCTGACCAAGAGCCTCACGCTGCGCGGCCAGACCGGCGCGCAAAGCGCGGTGGACCTGATCTACACGGTGCGGTACGACTGACGGGGCCCATCAGCCCGCCGCGGCGCGGGCGAACTGGGGCGCGTTCTGCACCCGGCCATCCCCGTGCGGCAGATAGGGATAGAGCAGGCTCCCCGCGGCCTGCAGCAATTCGAACTGGGCGGACGCCAGCCCCTGCTCCACCAGATCGAAATGGCACAGCGTGCCGTACAGGCCGCCGCGGTGATCGGTCACCGGCACGCCGTGGTAGGCCACCACCACCCCGCGGAACGAGCTGGCCAGCAGCCGCTCGTCGTGCATCGAGTTGTCCACCAGCAGCGAGCCATCGCGCAGCACGAACTGGCAAAAGCTGTTGTCCAGCGCCACCACGGCCAGCGCCTCGGGCCGGATCTGGTGCTGCTTGTCGTAGAGAAAGACGTTGATGAGCTGCGACTCGATCACCTGGAAGATGCCGGTGTACCGATGCGGCACACCGCGGTTGAGGGCCTCCATGGCGGGAGAGAGTCCCTCCGCCAGGAGCAGGGCGTGGAACTGTGGAGGCGTCATCGGTGAAATCATTGCGGAGGCATTTTAGAGCGGCGCACCGCCCGGGGCGCGTTGCCACTGCGGAAATGCGGCGCTCCCATGGCCTGTGGCCCCGCGCCGGGCGCGATCTTCTTTTGCGGAGGTCTCAGCACGGCGGGGAAAAGCTGCCACGGCCACGCCTTTACAATCGCCCGTCCTCCTCGTAGTTCAATGGATAGAACGAGTGCCTCCTAAGCGCTAGATACAGGTTCGATTCCTGTCGAGGGGACCAGATTTCCTTCCTTTAGCGCAATGGCTTTTCGCCTCGTCCTTGCTGCCGCCGCCTGTGCGCTGCCTCTTGCCGCGTCGGCTGAGGTGTATCGCTGCGGAAAAACGTACACCGATGAGCCATGCAAAGGCGCGAAGCTCATCGACACCTCGCCGATCATCAGCGATCCGAGTGGCCCGCGAACCAAGGAAATCTACCTCTGTCGCGCCCCCCAGGGCGGGTTGTACTGGACCGCCGAGCACTGCGCACAAAGAGGGTGGACCATCGAACGGATTCAGCGGGTGCCTGCCAACGTGTCGTGGAATGACCAAGTGGAGGCCGGCAGGCATCAGAAGGCGCAAGCCGAGGCAGCTGCAGCTGCGCCCATTCAAAGCCACGCCCTGCCAGCACCACAGCCCTCCCAGGCCAACAACGGCACATGCGCTGCGCTGGAAGAGCGGGTCAGGATGCTGGACAGCATGGGGCGGGCCGGCAGCCGGTACTACGACCTGGACTGGGTGAGGCGGGAGCGCAAGGATGCCAGGGATCAGCAGCACAGGCTCCGTTGCTGAGACGGGGTGCGCCATCGCCGAATTGACGGCGTGACGAGCGACCTCGCAAGAGGCACCGGCCTATCCTGGGAAGCCTTTGCACAAGCCTTTCGTTGAGCACGCGCCCGGTTCGAGCAAGCTGTTCACCTCATCCGTGCGCCGGCATTTCAATGGCGCCAGATGCTGCGTTGCCAGAACGCAGTGCCCCACAGCCCCCGTGAGAGGCCTCCCTCAGGACCAGACACGCGCTGCGCTCAGGCAGATCGCCGCCGATGCCATGCCAGCAGCCCCAGCAAGGCCGTCAGCATCGCCAAGCCGAAGTGCGACAGCGTGGGAATGGCGGCGGCACTCGCCGGCGCCGCGGCGATCACCGCCGGCCCGCCCGGATCGGAGATCGTGCCCACTGCCGGATCGGCGTCCCCCGGGCCGTTGTCCTCGATGTCGAAGGTCACCGTGTCCCCATTGATCTGGGCGCCCGGCCATTCGAACCACTCCGACTGCGCCGCGCCCGCGGTGCGCGGGCCGTACTTCATGAAGCGGCTGCCCGCTGCCAGCGCCTGCGGGTACTTCAACGTCACGGTGACCTTGCCCGCGCAGGTGGTGGTCACGAAGCGGAAGACGCCTTGGGGAAACTGCGCGCCCGCGGGGCGGCTGGATGGCACCTCGAACGCGGTCTGCGCGGTGTCGAACGTGCAACCGCTCACGCCGGTCAGCGACGCGGTGATCTGCCCACTGCCGGCGGGCGAAGCGCCGGTGAACGAGTCCTCGACGCTCGGCAGGCGCACCACCAGATGCAGGGTCGATTCCTTCTGGATGTTGTAGTCCGAGAGGGTTCGGCCGTCTTCCAGTTGCTTGCCCGCAAAGATCAGCCGCTGCTGCTCGGGCGCAATGCCTTCCTGGTCCTGGATCTTGGCCTTCACGTTCTCAATCGAGTCGCTGGGCTCCACGTCCAGAGCGATGGTCCTTCCGGAGACGGTTTTCACGAAGATCTGCATGGCCCACGCGCCCTGCGAGAGGGCGGCGAGCGCAATGAATAGGGCCCATCGGGCAGCCCATCTCCGAATATCCAGAAAGGGGGGAACAGGCGGGGAGAACGCAAAAACCATGGATCAACTGGCAGCAGGTCGAAAAAGACCCGGGATCATGCGTTTCTGACGGGTTTCTTACAAGCGTTCCAGCCCTGGATCTGCGGAAAGTCGCGTTTTTTTAGGGGGCTTGCGCCAGCCAGCCGTCGATCACCCGGGGCAGGCCGCCGCCGGTGAGCGGACGCAGCGCATGGCGGCGAGCCGGAGTTTCCAGGGACGGTCGGTCCAAGGCATGCGGGGTCAGCGCCCGCAGACCGCGTCTCAACGGCTGAGCATCGCGACGACCGCGACGATGCCGAGCACCACCACCGCCACCGCCCGCGCGGCCCAGCCGCCCAGGCTGGCGGCGGTCATCCCGGCAATGCCGGCTTTCACGGTACCGGCGTGGCGGCCCTCGTGGGTGCCGGATTCAAAGGCAGAGCGCCTGCTGATGGCGGGTGCCTGCGGATGGCCGCAGCCGGGGCAAGCGGTTGCCTGATCGGAAATCTGTCGGTTGCATTCGGGGCATGGAACGAGTGCCATGGGTTTTCTTCTCCTGGTGCATGGATGGAACGATGGCCACAACCTGCCTGTGACAGTCGCACCATAGCCCGGCCCTTGCCCTCGGCTGTTTCGAAATGCGTCGAAGCCGCGCGGCACCGACCGCGTCAAGGCGAGCCTTGCAGCTCCCAACGGCTGCCATCGGCAAAAGACAGCCTGAGCCTCAAGGTGCCACCGGCTGCGGTGTACAGGCTATATCGGCGAATTTGCGACAACTGCCGATTGGCCCAGGCCTCCATCTGCATCAGGGGCTGATCGCCGCACGCAGCCATCGTCTGGAAAACTGGCTCGGCACGAATGCCGCCATCCTCGGCCCACCACCGGTATCGGAATGTCGACCCGTTGCACACGCGCAGGCCAAAAAGCCCGGCACCTGGAAAGCTCAACCGTACCGATGGGCCGGAATTGCCCATGCCGGTCTTTGGCCAATCGTGCCGCTCTGTGCCATCAGGGCCGAAGATCGAGACCAGGCCCCATTCAGCGTTACCCAGCGTGCCGAGGTAGAAGTTTTCGCGAGCTGGCTCTGCCTCCCGCTGAGGGGGCGAGGCCATCGCGCCACTCGCTATCAGAGCGAGCGCAGCACCAGCGATGAGCGCGAGCACCCTAGCGGGCCCCGCCCAACTTCTCGAAATCCGCATCCAGCCGCGCCAGCGACGCCGCGATCTGCGCGCGCCGGGCCTTGATCCAGCCGTCCTGCTCGGCCACGCGCTGGGAGGCCTCGCGCAGCATGCGGTCCATTTCGGCGGGCTGCGGGCCGCCGGCGGTCTGGCGGTTCCTGACGATCGCCACGGGGTCGAGCGTGGAACGGAACTCGGCCTCGGACAGGGGCAGCACCTGTGCAAACTCCGTTCCCTTCACCGTCTCGGCGTAGATGCGTTGCGCCTGCGCATACGGAAACGCGAGGGGCTTGATGTCCTTGGCCTTGGCGTATTCCACGACCTCCGAGGCGAAATGGTGGCCGACGCGGAAGGGCAGCTTGTATTGGCGCATCAGCACATCGGCCAGTTCCTGCGATGCGGTCCAATCGCTGTTGAGCTCCTCCAGCGCACGCTGGGGATCGATCACCAGGTTGTTGAGGATGCGCGTCCAGTTGTTCAGTACGCCGACCGCCGCCTGCACCATCGCGGCGTTGGTGCGGACCTCCTTGGGGTCGCTCATGCCGGGGGGGATGTTGTGCGCCTGCAATGCGGGGCCCATGCCCAGGTTGAGCGCGGTGGATGCGTCGCGGCGGGTGCTGTTGAGCAGGCCGGGATTGCGCTTTTGCGGCATGGCGCTGGAGACATACGTGTTGCCGCCGCCTTCCTGCAGCAGGATCCAGGGGCGCGGCTGGGCGTATTGGGTCATCACGTCTTCGATGAAGCTGCCGGCATGCAGGGCGATGGCCATGACGATGGCGCCGGCCTCCACGGGCTGGTCCACGGCGGAGATCTGCGCGGCGTCGTACGCGTTGTCCACCGTGGCGGAAAAGCCCAGGTAGTCCGCCATGCGCTGGCGGTTCAATGGCCAACTGGTGCCGTTGAGCACCGTGGTGCCCATGGGCGAGCGGTCCATGCGGGCATAGGCTTCGCGGATGCGCTGGGCGTCGCGCTCCAGCCCGGCGGCGATGCCCAGCAGATAGTGGCCGTAGCTGTTGGGCTGGGCCGCCACGCCGTTGGTGTAGTTGGGCACCACGGTGGCCCGGTGCTTGCCGGCGAGTTCGATCAGGGTGGCGGTGGTTTGGCTGAGCGCCTCGGCCAGGTGGAGCATTTCATCGCGCAGGATGGCGGACCGCTCGGTGGCCAGCATGTCCTGGCTCGATCGGCCGGCGTGCAGCAGCGTGATCTGGGGGCCGGCGGCCTCGATCAGCAACGGCTCGAAGGTGATGACCAATGAGGGCCGCTTGCCGCCCGGCTTGTCGCCGTTGGCCAGCACCTGGGTGATGCCTTTGTAGACGAGGGGCGACAGCGATTTGTCGAGCAGGCCTTCGTCGGTGTTGATGACGGCGGTGGCCTTGTTGATCTCGCCGAGCCAGAAAAAATCGTCGTGCTTTTTGGCGGGGGTCTGGGCGCCCGCGTGGGGCACGAGGGCCGCCAGGGAAAGGGCGGCGGCAATGGCGAGTCGGGTGGGTTTCATGGGCATGGCCTGTTGTCTCTGTAATGGGTTCGTTCCACCGGCGCGGGTGGCCGTGGCGATGATGGGCGCGCTGGTTCAGTGCTCAATACACGCCGTAGCGGTACGCAAAGTACAGGGCGGCGAGGGTGCCGACGACGGCGAGGACGGTCATTGCTTTGCGCATGGGAACTCCGCGGGGGAAAAGGCCATGGTAGCCGCCCCGGCGCCGCCACCCGCCATCGGCGTCAGCGGCCGTGCAGGCCCTGCGGCGCACCGCTCGGCCGCGCAGCGCGCCGCTGTAGCAGCGCCCGCACCATCACCCCCACCACCAGCGCGTTGACCACGAAAATGCCCGCGTGCAGCGCATTGCTGTGGTGCAGAAAACCGATGAACTCGAACGGCAGGTAGATCGCCCCGCTGCCCGCGGCCAGCACCTCGGCCCAGGGGCGTTCCTTGAAGAGGCCGTACGCCTCCACCAGCCGCAGCGCGGCATACGCGGCAGCGCCCAGGGCCAGCAGCATGAGCCGGGAGTCCTGCACGTTGCGGGCCGCATCCAGAAAAATCTGCGGGTATCTGGCTGCGGGGTTGAGGTGCGCATGCTCGATGAGCCGCACGGCGATGGCGTAGATGTCCCGGTGTGCCAGCGACAGCAGCCCGGTGGCAGCGGCCAGGACGAGCAGGCCCTTGAAAGCTTCGAGGAACGCGACGAGACGGACGGCCTGGTTCATGAAAAACGCCTCCCACGCGAACGGCGTGGATGGATGCATGGTGAATGGGTGACGAAGGCGGACGGGCACCAGGCCGATTGTCGGCCCTGCCGGCACGCGCGCCGCCGACCCCACCGCGCAGCCGGGGCCCCGGCCTACAATCCGGCGGCCCACCCCGACGATCCGATGGCGCTGCTCCACGAACGCGGATCTGGGTCAAAAAGGTCTCCAGCGCAATCAACCTCCCGGCATAGTGCTATCAAAAATGAAGCAACCGACTTCCATCGCCCTGCTGCACGCCCTGCGTGCGCTGCGCCGTTGGGTGTTGATGGGCTTCATGGCGGCGATGGCGGTGGCCACGGCCTCGCCGCTGGTGCATGCGCGGGCGATGGAGTGGGTCTGCTCCACGTCCGGCATGGTCAAGGTCTATGTGCAGACCGACGACGGGCCGGTGGAGATGGGGCAGACGGCCATGGACTGCCCCCTGTGCATTCCCCACGGCGCGCCGCCCCCGGTGGTGGCGGTGCAAACCCTGCCGCAGCCGCTGCCGCTAGGGCATGCCATGCAGGCAATTGCGGCGGCGCGCATCGCGGCCGCCACGGCCGCGCCATTGCCTGCGCGCGGGCCCCCGGTCTTTCAGCACACCTGAGCCTCGCCGGCTCCCTGCGTTCGCCGCAGCGCGGCCATCCGCCCGTGGGCGGGTGACTGCCGCCCCGCGCGAACGCATTTCCCCTCCCCTTTGCTGATCCGGCCCGCCGGGCGCACTGCCGTACCGCCGCCACTGCGCGGCGGGCGGCGCGCGCCGGGTGCGGGCGATCCGCGTGCTGATCGATGCCATGACCACGACTTCCTTTTTTTCCTCCGCCCTGCCCGCGCCACCACTGCAGCCGCAGCCGATTTCGGCCCGAACACCGCGCAAGGCACGCTCGCCGCTGGCCCACGCGGTGCTGGCGGCGCTGGCCGGTTTCGGGCCCGCCGCCGCCCCGGCGCAGGACGCGCCCCTGTCGTCCGTGCCCACGCTGGCGCCGGTGACCGTCTCGGGCACACCGGCCGAGCCCCTGGGCCGGCTGAACCTGGACACCCCCGCCGAGACCGGCAGCCGCCTGGGCCTCACGCCGCGCGAGACGCCCGCCTCGGTCACCGTGGTGGACCGCGCCTCCATCGAAGCCCGTGGCGCGCAGGACACGCAGGAGATCCTGCGGGCGATCCCCGGCGTGACCGCGCACAACGCGCCGGGCTCGATGGCGGCCAGCTACCGGGGCTTCAGCAACAACTCGGTCACGCAGCTGTACAACGGCATCACGGTGCAATACGGCAGCGCCACGCGCGCGGTGGACAGCTGGATCTACGACCGGGTGGAGGCCGTCGGCGGCGCGTCGAGCTTCCTGTACGGCGCGGGGGCCGTGGGCGGCTCGCTCAACTACATCACCAAGACGCCCGACCGCAGCGGCGACTTCGCGGAAGGCCGGCTGCGCGCGGGCTCGTACGGGCTCAAGGAAGCCTCGGTGGGCCTCAACCGCCGCATCGCGGGGCCGCAGGACGGCGGCGCAGGTCCGAGCCACTTCGCGCGCATCGACGTGAACCACCGCGACGCCGGCAGCTGGACCGCGGGCACGCAGACCCGGTCCACGCAGCTGGCCGCATCGCTGCTGTCCGACCTGGGCGGCGGCTTCACGCACCTGCTGGCGTACGAGTACCAGAAGGACGCGGTGGACCGCCCCTACTGGGGCACGCCGGTGCTCAACCCCGCCGTGGGCGCACTGCGCATCGATCCCGGGACGCGCTTTACCAACTACAACAGCAGCGACGGCACGTACGCCCACCGCGTGCAGTGGCTGCGCTCGGTGGCGCAGTGGCGCGTGTCCGACGCCCTGCAGTGGCGCAACACGCTCTATGCCTACGACGCGCTGCGCGACTACCGCAACGTGGAGACCTACCAGTTCAACGCGGCCAACACGCAGGTCTCGCGCGGCAGCGCTTATTTGCAGCGGCACGACCAGCAACTGGTGGGCAACCGCACCGAAGCCACCTGGCACGGCACGCTGGCCGGCCGGCCGAGCGACTGGGCCTTCGGCCTGGACGTGAGCGTGAACCGGCAGACGCGCTTTCCCAACAGCCTGGCCGGCACGGTGAGCACGGTGGACCCGTACCGCTTCACGACCGAGCGGTTCTTCGACATTCCCGGCATGGCCCCCGGCTTTCGCGCCGACCGCGACAACCGCGTGCAGACCACCGCGGTGTTCGTGGAGAACCGCACGGCCCTGGTGCCCGGCGTGAACCTGGTGACGGCGCTGCGGCAGGAGCGCATCGCGCTGGACCTGACCAACCGCCGCGCCGTCACCGCCACCAGCCCCGCCACGTTCGAGCGCAGCTACACGCCCACCACCGGCCGCCTGGGCGTGGTGTGGGACGTGGCCCCCGGCGCCAACGTGTACGCCCAGTACGCCACGGCGAGCGACCCGCCGTCGGGCTCGCTGTCCACGGCCTCGTTCGCCGACGTCGCCAACAACAGCGCGCTCACCACGGGCCGGCAGCTGGAAGCGGGCGCCAAGTTCGACTTCTGGGGCGGACGGGGCACGGCCACAGTGGCGGCGTTCCAGATCACGCGGCGCAACATCGCCTCGCAGGACCCCAACAACCCCGCGTTCACCGTGCTGGTGGGCGAGCAGTCGTCGCGCGGCGCGGAGGTCGCCGTGGGCCTGCGCCTGACCGACCGATGGCATTTGCAGGCCAACGCGATGCGCACCCGCGCCCGCTACGAGCAGTTCGTGCAGGGCGGCGTGTCGCTGGCCGGCCGCACGCCCACCAACACGCCCGAGAGCGTGGCCAACCTGTGGCTGGGCTATGCGGTCACGCCCGCGCTGCAGGCCACGGCGGGGGCGCGGCGCGTGGGGAGCATCTCTGCGGACGCGGCCAACACGCAGTATTGGCCCTCGTACACGCTGCTGGACCTGGGGCTGTCGTGGAAGCTCTCGCCCACCGCCACGCTCTCGGGCCACCTGCGCAACGCCACCGACCGCCTCTACGCGGCCGAAGCGCGCAGCGCGCAGGTGTACCTGGGCGCACCGCGCACGGTGGACGTGTCGCTGCAGGTGGCGTTCTGAACGCCGACGGGGAAACGCACCATGGACTGGACCCGCCCTGTGCGCGCCAAGCGCTGGCTGTTTCTCACCCACCGCTGGCTGGGGGTGCTGCTGTGCGGCTTCTTCGCCATGTGGTTCGTCTCCGGCATCGTGATGATGTACGTGGGCTACCCCCAGCTCACCGAGGCCGAGCGCACCGCCCACCTGCCGCCGCTGGGCGACGGCGCGGGCCTGCGGGAGCCCGCCGCCGCGCTGGCGCCCGCCGGCCTGGCGCTGGTGCCGCTGGCCGAGCTGCGCCTGGCGGTGGCCAGCGGCGGGCGCGCGGTGTACCTGGTCCGGCCCGAAGGGGCGCCACCCCGCTCGCCCGCCACGGTGATCGACGCGGCGACGGGCGAGGTGCTGCGCGCGGTGGACGCGCCACGCGCGCTGGCCAGCGCCGCGGCCTGGGCCGGCCCCCGCGTGGCCGCGGACTACGAGGGCACGCTGCAGGAAGATGCGTTCACCCATTCGCGCGGGCTGGACACGCACCGGCCGCTGCACCGCGTGCGGCTGCACGATGCGGACGGCACCGTGCTCTACGTGTCCGGCACCACGGGCGAGGTGGTGCGCGATGCGCCGCGCACCGAGCGCCTGTGGGGCTACGTGGGCACGTGGATCCACTGGCTCTACCCGCTGCGCGGCAACGCACTGCAACCCTACTGGAGCGCCACGGTGAATACGCTCGCCGTGGCCGGCACGCTGGCGGCGCTGGCCGGCACCGTCGTGGGCCTGCAGCGCTGGCGCTTTCGCGGGCGCTACCGCAGCGGCGCGCGCACGCCCTACCCCACGCCCGCGATGCGCTGGCACCATGCGCTGGGACTGGTGTTTTCGGCGGCGACCATCGCGTGGATCTTCAGCGGCTTCATGTCGATGAACCCGTGGAAACTGTTCGACAGCGGCGCGCCGCCGCTGAATCTGGCGGCGCTGCAGGGCGGGCCGCTGGCCGTGGGCCCGCCGCAGGGCCCGCACCCGCCCGCGGCCTCGCTGGCCGCGCTGCTCGCCCCGACCGGCGGCGCCACGCGCGAACTGCGCTGGGTGCGCGCCACGGGCCGCACGCTGGTGCTGGCGCAGCCCGCCCAGGGCGCGCCCGAGGTGCTCGATGCCGCCACGGCCGCGCCCACCGCCATCGACGCCGCCGCGCTGCGCGAGGCCATCGCCCGCCTGGTGGTGGCGCCCCTGGTGCGCGTGGACACGCTGGCGCACTACGACCTGTACTACTACGCCCGCGCGCCCCACACCATGACGGGTGCGCCCGCCAAACCCCTGCCGGTGCTGCGCGCGGTGTTCGCCGACGAACACGCCACCTGGGTGCACGTGGACCCGCTCACCGGCGCCGTGCTGGGCCGCCTGGACGGCCACCGCCGCGCCAGCCGCTGGCTCTTCGCCATGCTGCACAGCTGGGACTGGGTGCCGCTGCTGGAGCGGCGCCCGCTGTGGGACGCGGTGATGCTGGTGCTGGGCCTGGGGGGCGCGGCGTTGAGCGCTACGGGCATGGTGATCGGCTGGCGGCGGCTGCGGCGCAAGGCGGGCCGGGCGTGAGCGCAAGACCGGCCGGCCCGGGCGCCCGCCGGGCGGTTTCGATATAAAAACCGCCTCATGCCCTAGTACTTATTGCCGATGAAGCTATAAAAACAATAGCAAAACACCGCTTTGCGGGAGCCCCGCGCCGGGCGAACGGCCGTCCTACAGCTGAAAGCCCACCGCCCGCACCACGCCCTCGCCGATGTCGCGCGGCCAGGACGGGCGCCGGGGCACATAGGGCCGCGCCAGGGCGATCTGGCGCGCGCACCAGTCCGAGAGCCACTGCACCTCGGCCGGGCCGTAGAAGGCCGTCATCGCCTCGTAGTTGAGGAACAGGCTGCGCGCGTCGAGGTTGAGCGAGCCGGACAGGGCCAGGTCGTCGTCGATCAGCACGGCCTTGGCGTGCACCATGCCCGGTGCGAGCCACACCTCGGCACCGGCCTGGGCCAGTTCGCGCAGGGCGCGCTCGCGGGCCCAGTCGGCCAGGCGGTGGTTGGACCGCCAGGGCAACAGCAGGCTCACGCGCACGCCGCGGCGGCAGGCCATGCACCAGGCGTCCAGCAGCGCGTCGTCGGGCACGAAATACGGTGTCACCGCCACGATGCGCTCCTGCGCGTGGTAGGCGCCGGCCAGCAGCAGGGCATGCACGGTGTCGTCGGCGTGGTCCGGTCCGCTGGGCACCCACTGGGCCAACGGGCCATCTGGCGGGCCCGGCGGCAGCGGCTGGGGCAGCGCGGCGCGCACCAGGCGGCCGCTCGCGGTGCTCCAGTCGGCCTCGAACTGCGCGGCGGCCTGCAGGGCCAGGGGGCCGTGCACCTCGTAGCTCAGGTCGATCCAGGCCGGGTGGCCGGGCTGGTCGAGGAAGTATTCGCAGGCCAGGTTGCGTCCGCCGCTCCACAGCCGCTCGCCGTCGGCCACCACCAGCTTGCGGTGGTTGCGCAGGTTGGTGCGCCCGCGCATCGGGTTGTGCAGCATGGGCATGAAGCGGCGCACCTGCACGCCCTGCGCCTGCAGCGTTTTCACCAGCGCGCCGGGCGTGGCCAGGCTGCCCACCGCGTCCAGCAGCAGCCGCACGGCGACGCCGCGCTGCGCGCATTCGCCCAGGGCCCGCGCAACCTGCCGGCCCACCGGGTCGTCGCCGAAGACGAAGGTGCACACGTCCAGCCGGTGCCCCGCCGAGGCGATGGTCGCGAGCAGCGTGCGCAGGGCCTGCGTGCCGTCGGCGTGCAGCACGACGCGCGCGTTGCGCACCGCCGGCTCCAACTCCATGCTGGCCAGCAGCCGCGCGGCCCAGGGCGGGCCGGCGGGCTGCGCGGCGGCCGCGGCGGTCTCCTGCTGCGCCTTGCGCGGACGGCGCAGGGGCCGCGCGAACTTGCGGACGCCGAACAGCACGAACAGCGGCACCGCCACGTACGGAAAGGCCACGATGGCCAGCACCCAGGCCACCGCGGCGGAGGGGTGGCGCCGCTGCCGCCCGATGCGCGTGCCCATCACATAGATCAGCAGGCCCACCGCCACGAACACCGCGTGGCCCAGGCCCGAGAGGACGGCGAAGCCGGTCAAGCGCCGTCCCCGGCCGATGGCGCCTGCGGGGCCGGCGCGGAGGGTGCGGCCCCCGCCAGCGCATCGAACCGCACCGACACCCGCAAGCCCCCAAGGCGCGGCGAGCCCTCCAGGGCAACCTGCGCCTGGTGCATGCGCGCGATGGACTGCACGATCGCCAGGCCCAGCCCGCTGCCCGGCACCTGCGCACCGCCCTCGGCCGCCTGCGGCGCGCGGTAGAACCGGCCCAGCACGCGCTCGCGGTCGCCTTCGCCGATGCCCGGGCCGCTGTCGTCCACCACCAGGGTGACGGCGCCGCCCGCTTCCGCGCCGTTCGCGGACGCATCCGCGATCACATGCACGTCCACCACGCCGCCGTCGGGCGTGTACTTGACCGCGTTGTCCACCAGGTTGCGCAGCAGGATGCGCAGGGCCTCGGCATGGCCCGCAATGGGGGTGGCATCCGCCCGGGCCAGGCCCAGGTCGATGCCGCGCTGCTGGGCGGCGGGCGCCGCATCGGCCACGGCCTGCAGCGCCAGGTCGGCCAGCACCACGGGCTGCGCGGGCGCCCCGGCGGCCACGCTGGATTCCTGCCGCGCCAGGGCCAGCAGTTGCTCGACCAGCCGCGTGGCCCGGTCGATGCCGGCCGACAGGCGGGCCACGGCCACGCCGCGCGCCTCGGCATCGGGCGCGCGCAGCAGCCCTTGTGCCTGCAGCTTGAGCGCGGCCAGGGGCGAGCGCAGCTCGTGCGCCGCATCGGCCACGAAGTGCTGCTGCGCCTCGAAAGCCCGCTGCACCCGCGCGAACAGCAGGTTCAGCTCGTCCACCAGCGGCTGCACCTCGGCGGGCAGCGCATCGCCGTCGACGGGCGACAGGTCGTCCGCCTGGCGCTGCGCCACCTCGCGGCGCACGCGCTCCACCGGCGCGAGCGAGCCGCTCACCACCCACCACACGGCCAGCGCCAGCAGCGGCGCCATGAGCGCGATGGGCCCGGCCGTGCGCAGGGCCAGGTCGCGCGCCATCGCCTTGCGCACGGCCATGTCCTGCGCCACCTGAATGACCTGGGAGCGCGTCTGCACCGAAAACACGCGGTAGGTGGTGCCGTGCGCCTTCACCTTGGAAAAGCCCAGCACCGCGCGCTGCGGCAGGGCAGCGCCCACGGCGGACTCGAACACGCGCAAGCCTTCGGCCGACCAGACCTGCACGACGAACTCGTAGTTCTCGTCGTCGTGCACCAGCGGCCCGGGCGCGTTCGCCGGCACCTCCGGCAGGCCGGGCCGCAGGGCCATCGCCATCTGCTCCATGTGGTAGTCGAAGATCTCGTCGGCCTCGGACAGCGCCGAGCGGTACGACAGGAGGATCTGCAGCAGCGCCGTGCACACGATCGCCGCCAGCAGGAACCACAGCAGCCGCGCGCGCAGCGAATGCGCCGGTGCGCCCGCGCGCGGCGCCGGCCCGCCGGGGCCCGGGGGCTGGCTGTGGGGCGGGTCCTGGGCGGCGGGCGGCATCATGCCTTGGGCACCATGTAGCCCACGCCGCGCACGTTCAGCACCAGTTCGGCGCCCAGCTTCTTGCGCAGGCCGTGCACATACACCTCCACGGCGTTGCTGCTGATCTCGTCCTTCCAGCCGTAGAGCTTTTCCTCGAGCTGGGTGCGCGACAGCACCATGCCCGGGCGCGCCAGCAGCGGCTCCAGCACGGCCCATTCGCGCGCCGACAGCACCACGGGCGCGCCGTTCACCGTCACCTCGCGCGTGGCCGGCAAAATCCGCACGCCCTTGTGCTCGTAGGCCGGCTCGGCCCGCCCGGCCGCGCGCCGCGTGAGGGCACGGATGCGGGCCAGCAGTTCATCGAGTTCGTAGGGCTTGAGCACGTAGTCGTCGGCGCCGGCGTCCAGCCCCTCCACGCGCTGGGCCAGCGCATCGCGCGCGGTGGCCACCAGCACCGGGGTGCGGTCCTTGCGCGCGCGCAGGTCGCGCAGCACCGCCAGGCCGTCGCGCCGGGGCAGGCCCAGGTCCAGCAGCACGAGGTCGTAGGTCTGCGTGCGCAGGGCGGTGTCGGCCATCTCGCCGTCGCGCACCCAGTCCACCGCGTAATGCTCGGCGCGCAGCAGATCGTGCACGGCCTCTCCGATCATGGTGTCGTCTTCCACGAGCAGCAGGCGCATGGGGCGGCCCTCCTCTTCTTTTCAGGTCTCAAACGCCACCGCGCCGGCGGCGGCTGCGGCAATCGCAGCGCCAGCGGCGCGGGTGCGTGGGGGTTGCGAACAGGCGGCGGCGTCCATGGCCGCCAAGCATAGCGGCTGGCCCAATGCCGCCACGCAGGACGGGGCTTCAGCCCAGCGGCACCGGCACGAAGATCTTGTCGCCGTCGCGCTGGATGAGCAGGGCCACCGACTTGCCCGCCTTGGCCATCGCCTCGCGCACCTGCTCCACGCCCCGCGCCGGCGTGCCGTTGATGGCCAGCAGCACGTCGCCGGGCTGCACGCCGGCCAGTGCGGCGGGGCCGCGGGCATCCTCCACCAGCAGGCCGCCGTCCACGCCGGCATCGCGGCGCTCCTGCGGCTGCAAGGGCCGCAGCGCCAGGCCCAGCCGGCCCTTGCCGCTCGACTTTTCCGAACTGGCGATCTTGGTGGCCTTCTCGCTCGCATCGCCCAGCGTGGCGGTGAACTCCTCGCGCTTGCCATGGCGCCACACCTCCAGCCGCGCCTGCGTGCCGGGTGCCGCCTGGCCCACGATGGCCGGCAGGTCGCCCGAGGCCACGATGGGCTGCCCGTTCACGCTGCGGATCACGTCGCCTGACTTCAGGCCCGCCTTGTCGGCCGGGCCGCCCTCTTCCACGCCGGCCACCAGCGCCCCTTCGGGCTTGTCGAGCTGGAACGAATCGGCAAAGGCCTGGTTCACCTCCTGCACCGACACGCCCAGGCGCGCGTGGCTGGCCTTGCCCGTGGCCAGGATCTGGTCCTTGACCTTGGCGGCCACCTCGATCGGGATGGAGAACGACACGCCCTGGTAGCCGCCCGAGCGGCTGTAGATCTGCGAATTGATGCCCACCACCTCGCCGCGCGCATTGAACAGCGGGCCGCCCGAGTTGCCGGGGTTCACCGCCACGTCGGTCTGGATGAAGGGCACGTAGCTGTCGTCGGGCAGCGAGCGCCCCTTGGCGCTCACCACGCCGGCCGTCACGCTGTTTTCGAAGCCGAAGGGCGAACCGATGGCCAGCACCCACTCGCCCACCGCCAGGTTGCGCGTGCTGCCCAGCTGCACCACGGGCAGGTCCTTCGCGTCGATCTTGAGCACCGCGATGTCGGTCTTGGGGTCGGAGCCCAGCACCTTGGCCCGGAACTCGCGCCGGTCGGTCAGCTTCACGGTGACCATGTTGGCGCCCTTGACCACGTGGGCGTTGGTGAGGATCACGCCATCGGCGCTCACGATGAAGCCCGATCCCTCGCCCCGCGTGGGCACCTCGCGCTGGCGGCCGGGGGCCTGCAGGCCCGGCGGCACCATGCCGAAACGGCGGAAGAACTCGAACATCGGATCGTTGGGGTCGATGCCCTGCGCGCCGCTGCGCGGGTGGGCCGCGGTCTCGTCATCGTCGTCGTCCGAATCGGTCATGGACGTCTTGGTGGTACCGCTCACGCTGATGTTGACCACCGCCGGACCGTTGCGCGCCGTGATCTGCGCGAAGTCCGGCGCCGTCACGCCGCCCGTGGACGGCATGGCCGCCGGCTGCACCGCGGCAGGCGGCATGGCGGCGCGGCTGGAATGCATGTTGGTCACCAGCCCCGCGCCGGTGGCCCCGATGGCGCCGGCAGTGAGCAGGGCCAGGGTCAGGCGGCGGGGGGTCGATAGAACGGAGTTCATGGCAATCCTTTCGTTGGGTCGTTGCATGGGGGGCAGTTTGGGCAACGAGACTTAGGTGTGGCTTAGGGGCATCCGGGGGCTGGCGATGCAGGCCCGGTGCGGCGCAGTTCAGTCGTTGGACGTGACCGAGAAGGCGCACCAAAGGGAAATCCCGCAGGCGGCCCGCCACACACAACCGCCACAATGCCCCCGCCGACAGCTCATCCATAAGGGACTGCGGCCACCGATCCAAAGGGAGGACAAACCATTGAACGCCCCAGAGCAAGGCACTGGCACGCCGCGCTTTTATGCGCATTCCACCGGCAGCGCGGACCCGCACGGCTGGCAGCCCCTGCCGGACCATCTGCACGCCGTGGGCCGAGGGGCCGGAGAATTCGCAGCTGTTTTCGGCGGTGAGGCGCTGGCCCGGGTGATCGGGCATCTGCATGACCTGGGCAAGTACACCGAGCCCTTTCAGGAAAGGCTGCGCGGCAGTCCGCTGCGTGTGGACCACTCCACCTGGGGGGCACGCATCGCGCAGGAGCGCCTGGGGGACATGGGGCAACTGCTGGCCTACGGCATTGCCGGCCACCATGCGGGGCTGGCCAATGGGCAGGGCGAGGGCGAACGCACGGCCCTGGCCGACCGGCTGTCGTCCGACCTGCCGGCGCTGCACCCCGCCTGGGAACAGGACATCCCCTTGCCCGCCCGCCTCGGGGCGCCTGCGGGCTTCAAGCCCTACAGCGGCCAGGGCCGCCAACAGGCCAAGGACCGGTATCCGTTCCAGCTGGCGTTTCTCGCCCGCATGCTGTTCTCGTGCCTGGTGGATGCGGACTTCCTCGATACCGAGGCGTTCTACCACCTCGCTGAAAAACGCCCCGACCTGCGCCGTGGCGGCGGCGCGCCGCCCACGCTCGTGGCGCTGCGCGAGCAGCTCGACCACTTCCTGGGCCAGTTCCAGCCCGATAGCGGCGTGAACCGCCTGCGTGCCAACATCCTGCGCCATGTGCGGGGCCAGGCGGAGCAGGAGCCAGGATTGTTTTCGCTCACGGTGCCCACGGGGGGCGGCAAGACACTGGCATCGCTGGCGTTCGCGCTTGACCACGCCATTCGCCACGGGCTGCAGCGCGTGATCTTCGTGATCCCGTTCACCAGCATCGTCGAGCAGAACGCCGCCGTGTTCCGCAAGGCACTGGGCCCGCTGGGCGAGGCTGCCGTGCTGGAGCACCACAGCGCCTTCGTGGAACAGCCGCCCCCGCGCAATGACCCCGAGAAGTACCAGTCGGTCCAGAAGCTGCGCCTTGCCATGGAGAACTGGGATGCTCCCATCGTCGTCACCACCGCCGTGCAGTTCTTCGAAAGCCTGTTCGCGGCCAAGCCCTCGCAGTGCCGCAAGCTGCACCACATCGCGGGCAGCGTGGTGATCCTGGACGAGGCGCAGACCATGCCGCTGCAGTTGCTGCGGCCCTGCGTGGCCGCCATCGATGAGCTGGCCCGCAACTACCGCACGAGCGTGGTGCTGTGCACGGCCACGCAGCCCGCCCTGGAGGCGCCGGCGTTCGAGGGCGGGCTCACGGGCGTGCGCGAGCTGGCACCCGAGCCGGACAGGCTGTTCCGCCAGCTCGAACGCGTGCGGGTGCGGCATGTGGGCACGCTGAGCGACGAGGCGCTGGCCACCGAGATGCGCTCGCGCGAACAGGTGCTGTGCATCGTCAACAACCGCCGCCATGCGAGGGCCGTTTACCAGGCCATGGCCGATCTGCCCGGCGCACGCCACCTGACCACGCTGATGTGCGCCAAACACCGCAGCGCCGTGCTGGCCGAGGTGCGGCAGATGCTCAAGGATGGTGAGCCGTGCCGGGTGGTGAGCACGAGCTTGATCGAAGCCGGGGTGGATGTCGATTTCCCTACCGTGTTGCGCGCCGAAGCGGGCCTGGACTCCATTGCCCAGGCGGCAGGCCGCTGCAACCGCGAAGGCGGCAGGCCCCTGGACGCCAGCGACGTGCGGGTGTTTGCCACCGCCAACGAAGACTGGGCCCCGCCGCCTGAACTGAAGCAATACGCCCAGGCCGCCCGCGAAGTGCTGCGTCAGAACGCAGGCGACCCTTTGTCGCCCGAGGCCATCGGCCGCTACTTCGCTCTGTTGTATTGGCAAAAGGGAGGCGATGCGCTCGACAAGCCCGACCTCATGGGCCTGCTGCGCGAAAGCCGCATCGACAGCCTTCCCATGGAAACGCTGGCCACGAAATTCCGCATGATCGACACCGTGCAGATGCCGGTGATCGTGCCGTATGACGACGATGCCAAAGGCTTTCTGCGCGACCTGGAGCACGCCGAAGGCAGCGTCGGCCTCGCGCGCAAGCTGCAGCCCTATCTGGTGCAACTGCCCCGCCAGGGCTTCGATGCTTTGTACAACGCGGGCGCGGTCATTCCTGTCGCGCCTCAAAAATGGGGCGACCAGTTCATGGTGCTCGCCCACGACGGCCTCTACGACCCGCAATTTGGATTGAGCTGGGATCACCCGGCATTCATCCGCACCGAACACCTGAACTGGTAAGCCCGCTGTCGGGGCGGCCAGCGATGATCCAATGAAACAACCGGGAGGGCCCATGGGATATGGAGTGAAGCTCAAGGTCTGGGGCGAACGCGCTTGCTTTACGCGCCCCGAAATGAAGGTGGAACGCGTCTCCTACGACGTCATCACCCCCTCCGCCGCGCGCGGGATCCTCGATGCGATCCACTGGAAGCCGGCGATCCGATGGCACGTCGACCGCATCCATGTGCTGAATCCCATCCGCTTCGAATCCATTCGGCGCAACGAAGTGGGCGGCAAGCTCTCCCCCGCCAGCGTGACCAAGGCCATGAAGGCCGGCGACACCGCGGGGCTGACGAATTACGTCGATGAAGACCGGCAACAGCGCGCTGCCACCATCCTGCGCGACGTGGCCTATGTGATCGAAGCGCACTTCGATCTGACTCCCAAGGCCGGCGCCGAGGACTCGGTCGGCAAGCACCTGGACATCTTCAACCGCCGCGCGCGCAAGGGGCAGTGCTTTCAGCAGCCCTGCATGGGCGTGCGGGAGTTTCCGGCGAACTTCCAGCTGATCGAAGACAGCGACCCCATCCCCGAGAAGCACGAAAGCCTTCAGGAGGCGCGCGACCTGGGCTGGACGCTGCACGACATCGATTTCGACCGGGGCATGTCGCCCCGCTTCTTCCGCGCGCAGATGGCGGACGGCGTGATCGAGGTGCCGCCCTGGCACAGCGAAGAGGTCAAGGCATGATCCTGCAGGCCCTCAACACCTACTACCAGCGCCTGCTGGCGCGCGGCGAAGAGGGGCTCTCGCCTTTCGGCTACAGCCCCGAGAAGATCAGCTACGAGATTCTGCTGGCACCCGATGGGCGCGTGGTGGATGTGAACGACATCCGCGACACCTCCGGGAAAAAGCCGCTGCCGCGCCCGATGAACGTGCCGCAGCCCGAAAAGCGCACTGTGGGCATCAAGTCGAACTTTCTTTGGGACAAGACCAGCTATGTGCTGGGCGCCAGCGCCACGAGCAAGCGTGCGGACAAGGAGCACGAAGCCTTCAAGGCGCTGCACCAGGAAAGCCTGGCAGGCACGGAGGATGCGGGACTCAAGGCGCTGCTGGGCTTTCTGTCCAGCTGGACGCATGAGCGCTTTGCCGAGGCCCCCTTCACGCCGGAGATGCTGGACGCCAACGTCGTCTTTCGCCTGGACGGCGAGCGCACCTACCTGCACGAGCGCCCCGCCGCGCAAACGGTGCGCGCACGGTTGCTGGGCAGTGAAGATGCGGCGCCCCACGCGCTGGCCCACTGCCTGGTGACCGGCGAGCAACTGCCAGTGGCGCGTCTGCACCCGGGCATCAAGGGCGTGAACGGTGCGCAAAGCTCTGGCGCATCCATCGTGTCGTTCAACCTGGAGTCGTTCACGTCGTATGGCAAGAGCCAGGGCGAGAACGCGCCCGTTTCCGAGCAGGCCGCCTTTGCCTATACCACCGTGCTCAACCACCTGCTGCGGCGCGGCGAGCACAACCGCCAGCGCATCCAGATCGGCGATGCGAGCGTGGTGTTTTGGGCGGAGGCGGACGATGCCGATCAGGCGCAGGAAGCCGAACTGACATTCGAGTCGCTGCTCAACGCGCCGCCGGACGACTCCCAGGAAGCGGCGCGGGTGCGTGAGGTGCTGGAGCAGATCGCGAAGGGACGCCCCTTGAGCGAACTGAATCCAAAGCTGCAGGACGGCACGCGCATGTTCGTGCTGGGGCTGGCTCCGAACGCCTCGCGCATCTCCATCCGCTTCTGGGAGACGGGCACGCTGGGCCTATTCGCCCAGCGCCTGGCAGAGCATGCGCAGGACTTTCGGATCGAACCCGTGCCCTGGAAGACCGCGCCGGCCGCGCGCCGCGTCCTCCTTGCGACGGTACCGAACCGCGAAGGCGCCATGCCCAAGATGGACGATGCCTTCAACAACCTGGCCGGCGAATTCATGCGCTCGGTGCTCAGCGGCCGGCCCTATCCGCGCAGCCTGCTGGCCAACACCCTCATGCGCATCCGCTCGGACGGCAACCTGTCAGGCCTGCGCGCGGCGATCTGCAAAGGCATCCTGGCCCGGGAGAAGCGGCTGGGCATCCACACACACATCCACAAGGAGGAGGTTCCCGTGAGTCTCGACAAGCAATCCGAAAACCCAGGCTACCGGCTGGGCCGCCTGTTCGCGGTGCTGGAAGCGGTGCAGCGCAGCGCGCTCGGCGGCCAAGTCAATGCCACCATCCGCGACCGGTATTACGGCGCGGCATCGGCCACGCCGGCATCCGTCTTTCCAGTGCTGCTGCGCAATACGCAGAACCACCTGGGCAAGCTGCGCAAGGACAAGCCGGGCCTGGCCGTGAACCTGGAAAAGGACATCCGCGAAATCGTCGATGGCCTGGGGGAGCAGTTTCCGCGCAGCTTGCGCATCGAGGACCAGGGCCGCTTCGCCATCGGGTACTACCACCAGTCCCAAAGCCGTTTCACCAAAGGCGGCACGGAGGCCGAACAAGACACCGCAGATTCCAACACCGACAACACCGAGGGAGCCGCCGCATGACCGCCATCACCCACCGCTACGAGTTCGTGTACCTTTTCGACATCACCAACGGCAACCCCAATGGCGATCCAGACGCCGGCAACCTGCCGCGCCTGGACCCCGAGACCAACCGGGGCCTGGTGACCGACGTGTGCCTCAAGCGCAAGATCCGCAACTTCGTCAGCCTGGACAAACCGGCCGACGAGCGCTATGCCATCTACATGCAGGAAAAGGCCGTGCTCAACAACCAGCACCGCAAAGCCTACGATGCCCAGTCGCTGAAACCTGAAGACAAGAAACTGCCCAAGGAAGAAGAGAAAGCACGCGCCATCACGCAATGGATGTGCAACAACTTCTTCGACGTGCGCACCTTCGGCGCGGTGATGACCACGGGTGTCAACGCGGGCCAGGTGCGCGGGCCGGTGCAGATGGCGTTCGCCACCTCCATCGACCCCGTGGTGCCGCTGGAGATTTCGATCACCCGCATGGCCGTGACCACCGAGAAGGAGGCCGAGGCGCAGAGCGGCGACAACCGCACCATGGGCCGAAAGCACATCATTCCCTATGGCCTGTACCGCGCGCACGGTTTTGTCTCGGCCAAGCTGGCCGAGCGCACGGGCTTTTCCGACGCAGACCTGGAGCTGTTCTGGCGCGCGCTCATCAACATGTTCGAACACGACCGCTCGGCCGCTCGCGGCGAAATGGCGGCCCGCAAGCTGATCGTGTTCGAGCATGAAAGCGCCATGGGCAATGCACCGGCGCATGTGCTGTTCGATGCCGTCCGGATCACACCGGCACAGGCCGATGCAGACAGCGCTCCACGCCGGTTTGCGGATTACCGCGTGGAGATCGACCGAGCGGCCATTCCTTCGGGCGTGGCCGTTCGTGAGCTGATCTAGCGCGGCTTCGCACGCCTGGAGGCAGGCCGTGGACGAATCGGACTTCATTGCCCTTTCGGCACTGCAACACTACCTGTATTGCCCTCGCCAGTGCGCCCTCATCCATGTGGAGCAGCTGTGGGCGGAAAGCCGCCACACCGCAGAGGGGCGGGTGCTGCACGAGCGCGCCGACAAGCCCCGGGGCGAGCGCCGACGCGGTGTCCGCACGGTCACGGCCATGCCGCTGGCGCACCCGGGGCTGGGTATCACCGGCATTGCGGATGTGGTGGAGTTCCACGAGAACGAAGACGGCGAACAGGCGTTTCCCGTGGAATACAAACGCGGGCGGCCCAAGGCCCATCGCGCAGACGAAGTGCAATTGTGCGCGCAGGCCCTGTGCCTGGAAGCGATGCTGGAGCAGCCGATTGCGCAAGGCGCCCTGTTCTATGGCGAGACGCGCCGGCGCACCGATGTGCCGTTCGATCAGGCCCTGCGCCAACTCACGCGGGAAACCATCGGTGCCACACGCGCCATGCTGGACGCGAACATCACACCCACCGCGCAGTACAGCCCCAAGCGCTGCGATGCCTGCTCGCTGCTCGACCTGTGCCAACCCAAACTGTTGGGTCGCAAGAGCAGCGTGAACGACTGGCTCGCCCGACAACTGAAAGAAGACAGCGAGGCGGAGCCACCATGCGCAGACAGCTGAACACCCTTTATGTGACCACCGAAGGGGCTTGGCTTCACAAGGATGGTGCGAACATCGTGATGGAAGTCGAGCAAACGGTGCGTGCCCGGCTGCCCGTGCACATGCTGGAAAGCCTGGTGTGCTTTGGCCGCGTGCTGGTGTCGCCCCCTTTGCTGGGCTATTGCGCGGAGCAGGGCATCAGCACCTGCTTTCTCACGACCAACGGCAGGTTTCTGGCACGGGTGGAAGGACCCGTGTCCGGCAACGTCCTGCTGCGGCGCGCGCAGTACCGCAACGCGGACAACCCCGAGGGGTGTGCCGGCATCGTGCGCAATCTTTTGCAGGGCAAGCTGCACAACCAGCGCGCCGTGCTGGGCCGGGCCCTGCGCGATCACAGCAGCAAGCTGGCGGCCGGAGACGAAGCCGCCCTGGCGCATGCCCACCAGCGTCTGGAACGCATCGCCGGTAAATTGGCCCAGACACCGTCGGTGGACCTGCTGCGCGGGTACGAGGGCGAAGCGGCGCAGGCTTACTTCGGGGTGTTCGACCACCTCATCCGCGTGCCCGGCACCGCCATGCGGTTCACCGGGCGCAGCCGCAGGCCGCCGCTGGATGCGGTCAACGCCCTGCTCTCTTTTTTATACACGCTGGTGACACACGATTGCCGCTCGGCCCTGGAAAGCGTGGGGCTGGATCCGGCGGTGGGCTTTCTGCACCGCGACCGGCCAGGCCGGCCCAGCTTGGCGCTGGACCTTCTGGAGGAGTTTCGGCCGCTGCTGGCCGACCGGCTGGCGCTGTCGCTGATCAACTTGCGCCAGATCGGCGAGCGCGATTTTCAGACGATGGACAACGGCGCCGTGCTGCTGCGCGAAGAATCGCGCAAGACGGTGCTGACGGCCTACCAGGAGCGCAAGCGCGAAACGCTGCGACACGTTTTTCTGCAAGAGAAGGCGCCCATCGGGCTGTTTCCATTCATTCAGGCCCAATTGCTGGCCCGCCATTTGCGCGGCGACCTCGACGCCTACCCACCCTTCCTTTGGAAATGAGGCATCGCCGATCATGATGGTGCTTGTGAGCTATGACGTCCGTTCGCAGGACAAGGTGGGTGCCCGGCGCCTGCGGTACATCGCCAAAGCGTGCCTGGATTTTGGCCAGCGCGTGCAGTACTCGGTGTTCGAGATCGAAGTGGACTCGGCACAATGGGTGGCCCTGAAAAACCGCTTGGTCCAGATCATCGACCCGGCCACGGACAGCCTGCGGTTTTACTACCTGGGCCAACAATGGAAAGACCGGGTGGAACACGTGGGGGCCAAGCCCGTTCTCGACCTGAACGCTCCGCTCATTCTCTAACACGCCTTGGGCACCGGCGGCGCCATTTTGCGAACCCCAAGCGACTGGGCACGGCCATCGCGCTTCGCGGAGTTCTAACTCTTTGATTGATCGATGATTTTTCTCCTGGCACGTGGGAGAGGCGCTGGTACGCCTGCCAGGGGGAAGGGGTTCGCGGAGAGAGGGGATTTTTGCTAGTGGGGACAGGCGGTTATAAATGGGCCGTCGCGCCCCGTGCGGGCGCGTGGGTTGAAACCATAGGCGGCTTGGGCTGGTGGCCGCCGTGGTGGTCGCGCCCCGTGCGGGCGCGTGGGTTGAAACACCTGCACTGCAGTCCAAACACCAAACATGACTCAGTCGCGCCCCGTGCGGGCGCGTGGGTTGAAACACGCCGCCCTGCGCCATGGCGTATTTCTTCCACGCGTCGCGCCCCGTGCGGGCGCGTGGGTTGAAACCCAAAGGCTCCGGGCCTCGTCCGTTTTGCTCCGCTGTCGCGCCCCGTGCGGGCGCGTGGGTTGAAACTGGTTAACAAGATCGCGAATGTAACGAGGCTTATAGACGTCGCGCCCCGTGCGGGCGCGTGGGTTGAAACCAGCAGGTGGGCGGCCCACCCGTGGGCGTGTGGCGGTCGCGCCCCGTGCGGGCGCGTGGGTTGAAACCTGGCTGTGCGGCCCGTGGCGCTCGCGGGCGGGCCTGTCGCGCCCCGTGCGGGCGCGTGGGTTGAAACTTGAGCACGACACAGCCCTTTATGTCCGCCTGCCGTCGCGCCCCGTGCGGGCGCGTGGGTTGAAACTCGAACGTGACGGAGCCGGTGCTTTTGCGGTCCGTGGTCGCGCCCCGTGCGGGCGCGTGGGTTGAAACTCAAGGGCTGCTCGCCCACATCACCCCAGGCCAGGCGTCGCGCCCCGTGCGGGCGCGTGGGTTGAAACAAGGGCATCGATCTGGGCAAGCGCGGCGTGCTCAAGGTCGCGCCCCGTGCGGGCGCGTGGGTTGAAACAGCCATTGCGTTTCCGGCCATGAAAGGCACGACAGGTCGCGCCCCGTGCGGGCGCGTGGGTTGAAACACGGTCTTGCTGCGCAATGCTCCCTTGCCCGGTCCGTCGCGCCCCGTGCGGGCGCGTGGGTTGAAACTTTCAGCCATCAGAGATTCCCCAGCGCGAACGGTGTCGCGCCCCGTGCGGGCGCGTGGGTTGAAACGAGCGTGTGCTGTGGACCTTGGAAACGGCAGTCTGTCGCGCCCCGTGCGAGCGCGTGGGTTGAAACTTGCAGCACGGCACGGCTGCTCAATCCAAGGCCCCGTCGCGCCCCGTGCGGGCGCGTTGGTTGAAACTCATCCCCGGCACGTGGCGCGAAGATCGCGGCTGGTCGCGCCCCGTGCGGGCGCGTGGGTTGAAACACGGAGTCCAACTCCATCACCCGATCCCCAGGCAGGTCGCGCCCCGTGCGGGCGCGTGGGTTGAAACGCGGCCATTGATCCTGGGTACTTGGACCTGATTGAGTCGCGCCCCGTGCGGGCGCGTGGGTTGAAACAGTCGCAAGGAATTCATCTGGGGCGCCGATGGCCGCGTCGCGCCCCGTGCGGGCGCGTGGGTTGAAACCAAAGCGGTGGATCTCATCAACGGCGCATCTTGGGGTCGCGCCCCATGCGGGCGCGTGGGTTGAAACAATCAGCAGCTGCGATGGGCCATCGCGGACTTGCGTCGCGCCCCGTGCGGGCGCGTGGGTTGAAACATCTACGGCGACTTCGGCAACGTGACCTGATCGCCCGTCGCGCCCCGTGCGGGTGCGTGGTTTTAAACAGGCTTTGAAAAGCCGCCCCCTCTATCTCCCCCTCACCCCCGGCTCCGCAACGTCCGACTCAACAGCACAACCGGCACCAGCCCCACCGCCACCAGCGCCAGCGACGGCAAGGCCGCCTCGCCCAGCCGCTCGTCGCGCGCCAACTGGTAGGCGACCACGGCCAGGGTGTCGCTGTTGAAGGGCCGCAGCACCATCGTGGCGGGCAGTTCCTTCATCACGTCGACGAACACCAGCAGCGCCGCGGCGGCCGTGGAGCGCTGGAGCAGGGGCCAGTGCACCCGGGCCAGCAGGCCGGCGCCGCCGGCGCCCAGCATGCGGGCGGAGTCGTCCAGGCTGGCGGGAATGCGCGCGTAGCCGCTTTGCATGGACTGCAGCGCCACGGCGCAGAACCGCACGAGGTAGGCCCACACGATGCCGACCGCCGTGGCGGTGATGATCGATGGCAGGCCCCACTGGGGGGCTGCCGCCTGCAGCCAGCCCACGGGCAGCAGCAGGCCCACGACGATCACGGCGCCGGGCACGGCATACCCCAGGCTGGCCAGTTGCGCCACGCCGCGGGTGAGCGCGCCGGCCCGCCGCCGCACGGCGAAGGCCAGCACCAGGGCGATGGCCACGGCCAGCACGGCGGTGATGCTGCCCAGGCGCACGCTGTTGCCGGCCCACTCCAGAAAGCGCGACCAGGGCAGCACGGACCAGTCGGCCGCCAGGGGCCGCAGCATGAAGGCCACCGGGGCCACGAAGCCGAAAACCACCGGCAGCACGCACACCGCCCAGGCGGCGGCGCAGCGCAGTCCCTGCAGCCGCTGCGGCTGGGCCTCGGCGGAGCCCGCACGGCCCGCCCCGCCCGCGGCAAAGCGCATGCGCCGCTGCGCACGCTGCTCCAGCTGCAGCAGCAGCATGACGAGCACGAGCAGGATGGTGGCCAGCTGCGCCGCGGCCAGGCGGTTGTCCATCGACAGCCAAGCCTTGTAGATGCCGGTGGTGAAGGTCTGGATGCCGAAGTAGCTCACCACGCCAAAGTCGGCCAGTGTTTCCATGAGAACCAGCGCCACGCCGGCCGCGACCGCGGGGCGCGCCAGCGGCAGCGCGACGGTGCGCACGCGCCGCGCCAGCGGCGCCCCCAGCAGGCGGGCGGCTTCCATGAGGTGGGCGGCGCGCTCGCCCAGTGCCGTGCGGGCCAGCAGGTACACATAGGGATAGAGCGAGAAGATGAACACCCACACCGCACCGCCCAGGCTGCGCACCTCGGGCAGCAGCCGGCCTTGCAGGCCATAGGTTTCGCGCAGCCACACCTGCAGCGGGCCGCTGAACTGCAGGAAGTCGGTGTACGCGTAGGCGGTCACATAGGCCGGCATGGCCAGCGGCAGCAGCAGCAGCCATTCCAGCGTGCGGCGGCCGCGAAAGTCGAACAGGGTGACGGCGGCGGCCGTCGCTGTGCCCACCACCGCCGCGCCGATGGCCACGGCCAGGCCCAGCCACACGGTGGTGGCGGAGTAGCCGGGTAACACCGTGACGGCCATTTCGCGCAGGATGGCCCCGGCCTCGGCGCCACCGGCGCTGCCCGGCAGCCACGACGCAAGCACGGCCAGCACCGGCAAGGTCAGCGCGGCGGCGAGCAGCAGCAGGGGAATGGATCGCAGGGCGGAAAGAAGGCGTGGCAAGGGCGGGCCCTGAAGGGAAGGGTCGGGAGAATCGGACGGGGCATTCCGGTCGAAGACGGCCTCGGTCGAGCGCTGAGGGGGCAGACCGGCAAGGTCGTCTGGATGCAAATGCGAATTCTACGCATTGGCGCCTTCTAGAATCGCGGCCATGTTCCTTGAAGTCTCCCAACTGGAAGTGCGCTACGCCGGCCGCGCGCAAGCCGCCGTGCGCGGCGTCACCCTGGGCCTCGCAGCGGGCGAGATCGGCGTGCTCATCGGCCCCTCCGGCTGCGGCAAGACCACGCTGCTGCGCGCAGTGGCCGGGCTGGAGCCCGTGACGGCCGGCGAGATCCGGCTCAGCGGCGCGGTGGTGAGCGGCGGCGCGGGCCGCAGCGTGCCACCGGAGCAGCGGCGCATCGGCATGGTGTTCCAGGACTACGCCCTCTTCCCCCACCTGTCCGTGGGGCGCAACGTGGCCTTCGGCATCCACCGCCTGCCGCGCGCCGAACAGGCAGCGCGCGTGGACGAGGTGCTGCGGCTCGTGGGCCTGGAGGGCAGCGCCGCACGCTTTCCGCACGAGCTCTCCGGCGGGCAGCAGCAGCGCGTGGCGCTGGCCCGCGCGCTGGCGCCCCGGCCGCAGCTGATGCTGCTGGACGAACCGTTTTCCAACCTGGACGTGGACCTGCGCGAGCGCCTGGCGCACGAGGTGCGCGGCATTCTGAAAGCGGCCGGCGCCACGGCGCTGTTCGTCACGCACGATCAGCTGGAGGCCTTCGCCATCGGCGACCGCATCGGCGTGATGGAAAGCGGCCAGTTGCACCAGTGGGACGATGCCTACGCGCTCTACCACCGCCCGGCCACGCGCTTCGTGGCCGACTTCATCGGCCACGGGGTGTTCGCGCCGGCCACGCTGGAGCAGCGCGGGGACAACGTGGTGGCCCACACGCCGCTGGGCGACCTGACCGATGCGGCCGAGTGCCCCCTGCCCACGGGCTACCCCGGCGGGGAATGCGACGTGCTGCTGCGGGCCGACGACGTGGTGCACGACGACGCCTCGCCCGTGCAGGCGCGCATCGTCCGCAAGTCGTTCCGGGGCTCGGAGTTCCTGTACACGCTGCAGCTGCGGGACGGCCTCACGGTGATGGCCCACGTGCCGAGCCACCACGACCACGCCGTGGGCGAGTGGATCGGCATTCGCCCGCAGGTGGACCACGTGGTGGCGTTTCCGCGGGCCTGATCCCGCGATGGGCGCGTCGATGGTGGCGACGGCCTGCCTCGCCCCCATCCAAGGCGAACAGCGGCCGTCTACGACAGGAAGAAGGCGATGAAGACGGGGGCCAGGATGGTGAGGATGAAGCCGCTCACCAGGGCCAGCGGAACCGCATCCGGATGGCAGGCCTGCTTGACGATCGGCAGCGTGGAGTCCAGTGCCGTGGCCCCTGCGCTGCCGATGCCGATCGCGGGCTGGTAGCGACCGATGGCGTAGAGCGCGATGATCGCTATCAGCTCCCTGAACAAGTCGGTCATCAGCGCCATGGTCCCATAGGTCTGCCCGAGGTGGTGCCCCACCATGACGCTCGACAGGGTGAACCAGCCGAAGCCGCTCGACAGCGCCAGCGAGGTTCTCATGGCCTCGCCCGTAGCCCAGGACGCCGCGGCCGCACCCACGAACGATCCGATCACCACGAGCACCGGCACCGACAGCACGGCCCATGAAAACCAATGGGAACTGAGCTTGACGTGGGCCAGGTCGATGCCCACCAACACGATCAAGGCCAGCAGGATGGCGGAGCTCGATGGCAGCCAGAGGGCACCGGCCAGATACGCCTGGTTGACGAAAAACAGGGCACTGCCCAGCGCCACCATGGACAGGGCGATGCAGCACTCCTTCAGCGGCGGCCAGATGGTGTGAAAGCCCAGTTTGCCGGCCTTGGTGCCCGCCGTGCCGCTGCTGCGAATGCCGGCCGCAAAAATCAGGCCGCAGGGCACCAGGGTGGTCAGCAGGGCGAAGATCACGGCCGTCCTGACCACCTGCCCGACCGATTGCGCAGAAAGAATGACCTCGCCAAACTCCACGCCGATCAGGAAAAGCAGCAGCCAGACCAGGGGCAATATCCAACCGATCAGCCGCTTGCAAAATCGGGGCGGAATGATTTTCCCGGAAAGGAAACCGCCCACCAGCGCCAGCACGATCGGGAGCAAGGAATAAAAAACACCCATGGCTTAAATGCTCTGCCTCATTCTGGAAAAGTCGATGAGTATAACGCAGCGTTCTCCGTCACCCATTTCATTTTCTTTTCGACGAATGGGCGTCACATAATGGGATACGCGCGGATCATGCACCACGAAGCTCTCGAGAAACTGCGAGAGTTCGAATTCCGCGATGACCTGCTCCTTGGGCACTTCGTGCAGCCCGAGGCCACGCGCTTCCACCGTGCCGATGTAATTGGTGCCGCCCACGGTGCTTTTCGTGCGGCGCATCAGATGGGCGAACGTGAAGGGCTCGCCGTCCTGGTGGAAGCAGTCGGGTGAGCTGATGCCCAGGTCGGACGACGAGCCGGACCGGAGCTTCACGAAATGCACGCCGAAGTAGATGGGTGCACGGCGGTCGGCCTCCGACCAGAAGGTGTGCGAGAAATCCTTCTTCACCAGATCGCCGAGGAAATCGGTGGCCTTGGCGGCCTCGCTCAGGGCGTGAAAGTACCGGATGTCGGGGTGCTCCGGGTTGTTGCCGCCCTGATCGTAGCCAGACAGGCGGGCGCCCTGGTCGTCCCGCACCGTCGGAATCCAATGGATGTCGGCCTGGTCGGCCCACGGAAGGATGATCCCGTTGCCATACCGCCGGAACCGCTGGACCTGCGCAGGCGCGTAGGGGTCGTGCTCCAGGCCATCGAACTCCTGGTGCAGGATTTTCAGTTCGTCGGGATCGCATTCGATCTCGGGGATGAATTGGCAGTAACCGTGTGTCTTGAGCTGGTGTTGAATCATTTGATCTCTGCATTGAAAAGGCGGCACCGCGGTCGATTCACGGCGGCAAATGTCGCTTTGCCGCGAGCCGACCGCCGGGAGCGCGCCACATGGAAAGTCCAGCAGCATTCCTGGCACGCAATAAGCCATGCCCGATCCGCATAAGCCCGGAGAAAATCGCGCCTCCGATTTCGCCCCAGGTCGCTTATATTGCCCCTCTGCTGAAACGGCACCCATTCTAATAAGGGGGAGCGAATGAGAGGAATGCAAAAAATGAGATTCAAATGCCAATCATCCTAATTAAATTAGATATTTTTAGCTGTTACCTCATTTGAATAATATGGACAACATTGATCGGAATCTGTTGAGCGCTTTGCACGAAGACGCCAAGACCACCGTGAAAGCGCTCAGCGAGCGGGTCGGCCTGTCCCAGCCCAGTTGCGCCGAACGGATCAAGCGACTGATCGACCAGGGAGTGATCGAGAAATTCTCCATCCAGGTATCGCCCAAGGCCATTGGGTTTCCGATTGCAGCGATCGTGCGGGTGCGCCCGCTGCCCGGAGAGCTATCCCGGGTCGAGCAGGTGATTCGTGAAATCGACGAAGTCGTGCAATGCGACAAGGTCACTGGCGACGACGCATTCTTCTGCCGGCTTTATTTGCGCGACATCGACGCGCTGGACCCTTGCCTGGGCAAGCTCGCGCCGTATGCCACGACGAGCACGTCCATCGTGAAGTCCACGCAGATCGCCAACCGGCTCCTGCCGCTGGAAGATCCCGCCCGCACCCATTGACACGGACACTGGCGCAGCGGCGCAGCGGCGCAGCGGCACCGATGGCTGCGATGCCGGCAGGCGTGCCTTGGGGCGTGGCTCAGGGGCGGCGCAGGGCGTCCACGGCGTGGCGCAGATCGTCGGCCCAGGCGCGGCGGTCGCGGCCCTGCGCCTGCTGCAGCGGGCCGTAATGCACCACCGCCACCAAGGCGTCTGCGGTCAAGGTGCGCCACAGGGAACCGACCAGGGTGTCGTCGCCCACGTAGTTGGGCGCGGTGGTCGGCGCGCCGGTGGCGCGCTCCACGAAACACAGGCCCACCGGCTGCACGGGGGCATCGGCGGCCACGGCGGCCTGCAGCAGGTTGGCGTGGAACGGCAGCAGCGCGGTGCCATCGGCCGTGGTGCCTTCGGGAAACACGGCCAGCACCTCGCGGCGCGCCAGCGCTTCCTGCATCAGCCGGACCATGCGGACGGCATCGCGGCGCGAACTGCGCTCCAGGTAGAGCGTGCCGGCCGCCGTGGCGAGCGTGCCCACCAGCGGCCAGCCCTTGACGTCCGACTTGGAGATGAACCGGCAATGCCGCGCGGCATGCATGACGGTGATGTCGAGCCAGGACAGGTGGTTGGCCACCAGCAGCACCGGGCCATGGGGCGCGGGCGTGCCGCGCACGTCGAGGGTGATGCCGGCGTGCACCAGCATCTGCCGCGACCAGGCCTGCACGCGCGCGTGCTGCTCGCTTTCCGGCATGCGGGGAAACCGCAGCGCCACGGTGCCCAGCCCGGTCACCAGATGCACCAGCACGCGCACCAGGCGCCATGCGGCGCGGACCTGGCGCTTCATGCCGCGGGCCCGGTGGCGGCGGTGCGCACGCTCACTCGCTGCCGCGCTCGAAGGCGATCTGCCCGCCCACCAGGGTGCAGCGCACGCGGCCGGGCAGTTCGTAGCCGGAGAACGGCGTGTGCTTGCCCTGGCTGCGCAGCGCACCGGCCTCCACGGTCCAGGCCGCGGCGGGATCGACCACGCACAGGTCGGCCACGCCGCCTTCCACGATCTGGCCCACGCTGGCCTGCAGCGTGCCCAGGGCGCTGCCCAGCACGCGGGCGGGTTCCGACGTGACGGTGGCCAGCGCACGCGCCAGCGGCACGCCGTGGTCGGCGGACCACTTGAGGGCGATGCCCAGCAGCAGTTCGAGCCCGGTCGCGCCCGGTTCGGCCTCGGCGAACGGCAGGGTCTTGGCGTCTTCGTCCACCGGGGTGTGGTCGGACACCAGTGCATCGATGGTGCCGTCGGCCAGCGCGGCCAGGAGGGCGTCGCGGTCGCGCTGCTGGCGCAGCGGCGGCGACAGGCGGGCGCGGCTGTCGAAGAAGCCGATGTCGGTGTCGGTGAGCAGCAGGGAGTTGATGCTCACGTCGCAGGTCACCTTCAGGCCCTCGGCCTTGGCGCGGCGCACCAGTTCCACGCCCGCCGCGCTGCTGATGCGGCACAGGTGCACGCGTGCGCCCGTGGTCTTGAGCAACTCGAAGATGGTGTGCAGCGCGATGGTCTCGGCCGCCACGGGCACGCCCGACAGGCCCAGGCGCGTGGCCAGCGGCCCGCTGGCCGCCACGCCGCGCCCCAGGTGCAGTTCCTGCGGGCGCAGCCACACCGTGTAGCCGAACGTGGCGGCGTACTGCAGCGCGCGCTGCGTGACCTGGGTGCTGGCCAGCGGCACGTCGGCCTGGCCGAAGCCCACGCAGCCGGATTCGGTCAGCTCGGCCATTTCGGTCAGCACCTCGCCGGCCAGGCCGCGGGTGAGCGCGCCCAGGGGAAACAGGCGCGCCTGGTGCAGCTTCTCGGCGCGGAACTTGAGCATCTCCACCAGGCCGGGCTCGTCCAGCACGGGGTCGGTGTCGGGCGGGCACACCAGGCTGGTCACGCCGCCGGCCACGGCCGCCGCCATTTCGGATTCGAGCATGCCCTCGTGCTCGTGGCCCGGCTCGCGCAGCCGCGCCGCCAGGTCCACCAGCCCGGGCAGCACGATGCAGCCGGTGGCGTCGATCACGCGGTTGGGCGTGAAGTCGCGGGGCACCCGCTGCACGGCGATGACCCGCCCCGCGGCCAGCGCGATATCGCCGGTCTGGTCGAGGCCGCTGGCAGGGTCGATCACGCGGCCGTTCTGGATCAGTATCTTCATGGTTTTAAGCAAAAAAGGCCGCCAGCGCAGATATCACTAGGGCATATAGCTATAAATTTCATAGCAACGATCACGCCTCGTTGCCAGCGACGATCGACATCACCGCCATGCGCACCGCGATGCCGAAGGTGACCTGCGGCAGGATCACGCTCTGCTTGCCGTCCACCACGGCGGAGTCGATCTCCACGCCGCGGTTGATGGGGCCCGGGTGCATGACGATGGCATCGGGCTTGGCCAGCTGCAGCTTCTCGGGCGTGAGACCGAAGCTCTTGAAGTATTCCTGGCTGGACGGCAGCAGCGCGCCACTCATGCGCTCGTTCTGCAGGCGCAGCATGATGACCACGTCGGCGTCCTTGATGCCCTCCTCCAGCGTGTGGCACACGCGCACGCCCATCTGGGCCATGTCGGTCGGCACCAGCGTGCGCGGGCCCACCACGCGCACCTCGGCGCAGCCGAGCGTGGTGAGGCCGTGGATGTCGGAGCGGGCCACGCGCGAATGCAGCACGTCGCCCACGATGGCCACCGTGAGGTTGCTGAAATCCTTCTTGTAGTGGCGGATGGTGTACATGTCCAGCAGCCCCTGGGTGGGGTGGGCATGCCGGCCATCGCCCGCATTGATGACGTGCACGTGCGGCGCCACGTGCTGGGCGATCAGGTAGGGCGCGCCCGATTCGCTGTGCCGCACCACGAACAGGTCGGCGGCCATCGCCGAGAGGTTGGCGATGGTGTCCAGCAGCGACTCGCCTTTGCTGGCCGAACTGCGCGCGATGTCCAGGTTGATCACATCGGCAGACAGGCGCTTGGCGGCGATCTCGAAGGTGGTGCGGGTGCGCGTGCTGTTTTCGAAGAACAGGTTGAACACGCTCTTGCCGCGCAGCAGGGGCACCTTCTTGACCTCGCGGTCGTTCACCGACACGAAGTTGGCCGCGGTGTCGAGGATGTGCGTGACGATGCTCTTGGGCAGGCCCTCGATGGACAGCAGGTGGATCAGCTCGCCGTTGGCGTTCAGTTGGGGGTTGCGCTTGTACAGCACCGTCAGGCCTCTTGGACTTGGAAGTGGAAGGTGCCGGCCTCGGTTCGGGCCAGCGCCAGCGATTGCGTGTCCGGCAGCGCCACGCGGGCGGCGGCGAATTCGGCCTGCACCGGCAGTTCGCGCCCGCCCCGGTCCACCAGCACGGCCAGCCGCACGCTGGCGGGGCGGCCGTAGTCGAACAGTTCGTTGAGCACCGCGCGGATGGTGCGGCCGGTGTAGAGCACGTCGTCCAGCAGCAGGATGTCGGCGCCGTTCACGTCGAAGGGCAGCGCCGTCTGCGCGCTCACCGCCATGCCGCGCTGCGAGAAATCGTCGCGGTGCATGGCCGACGACAGCACGCCCGCCTCGCCCGGCAGGCCCAGGTCCTTTTGCAGCCGCTTGGCCAGCCAGGCGCCGCCCGAGGCGATGCCCGCCAGTTGGGTGTGGGCGGTGCGCAGGCTGCGCACGCCGCGCAGCAGTTCGCGGTACAGCGCTTCGGCGTCGAGCGCGAGGGTGCCCGGGGTGGGCGGTGAAGGCGTGGGTGAAGTCGGAGGCGTGGCACTCATGGAAGATTCCTCAAAAACTGCTCCAGGATGATGCAGGCGGAGGCGGCGTCGGCATCGCGGGCGCCGGTCGAATGCGCCTCGGTGGTGCTGTAGCGCTCGTCCACCTCGAACACCTGCAGGCCGAAGCGCCCGCGCAGCTGGCGCGCGAACTTGAGGGCGCGCGCGGTGTTCTCGTGGCTCGCGCCGTCGGGGTGGTAGGGCACGCCGATGACCAGCGCATCGGGCTGCCATTCGCGGATGCGCTCGGCCACCTGCGCGAAGCGGGCATCGCCTTCGGCGCGGATGGTGGCCTGGGGGGTGGCGGTGCGCAGCAGGCGCGAACCCACCGCGACCCCGGTGCGCTTGAGACCGAAGTCAAGCGCCAGAAAGCTCTGGAAATGCGCGGGGACGGCCAGCGGGGCGGTGGGAGCGGCGGCGGGCGTGCCGCTCATGCATGCCCCGCGTCGGGCGAGAGCATCCAGGACTGCAGCCCCAGCAGGCCCAGGGCGCGGTCGTAGCGCTCGCCCACCGGCGTGTCGAAGATCACCGACAGGTCGGCGCCCACGGTCAGCCAGCTGTTTTCGGCCAGTTCGGATTCGAGCTGCCCCTCGCCCCAGGACGCGTAGCCCAGGGTGACCAGCACCCGGCGCGGGCCGGCGCCGGTGGACAGGGCCTCGAGCACATCCTTGGAGGTCGTCATCTCCAGCCCGCCCGGAATGGTCATGGTGGAGGCATAGGCCGATTCGTCGGTGTCCACGCTGTCGGTCAGCATGGGCTCGTGCAGCACGAAGCCGCGCTCGGTCTGGACCGGGCCGCCCTGGAAGACGGGCTCCTGGGACAGGTCGGCGCGGCGCAGCGACAGATCGACCTTGTCGAACAGCCCCTTGAGGCTGATGTCGGAGGGTTTGTTGATGATGAGGCCGAGCGCACCACGCTCGCTGTGTTCGCACAGGTACACGACGCTGCGGGCAAACGACGCGTCTTCCAGTCCCGGCATGGCGATCAAGAAATGGTGCGTCAGGTTCATGGGCGCAGAATCGGCAGGCATTTGGCAATTTTAACGACGATCATGGAGCACACCTTTTCATCGGGCCTTGTCTGGTTCCGCCGCGACCTGCGCAGCAACGACCACGCCGCCCTGTACCACGCCCTGCGCCAGTGCGCGCAGGTGCATTGCGCGTTCGTTTTCGACCGCGAGATCCTCGACGGCCTGCCCCGCGCGGACCGGCGCGTGGAGTTCATCCGCGAATCCCTGGTGGAGCTGGACGAGGCCCTGCGGGCGCTCTCCAAGGACCCGCATGGCGGCCTGATCGTGCGCCACGCCATCGCCCACCAGGACATTCCCGCGCTCGCCCAGGCACTGGACGTGCAGGCGGTGTTCGCCAACCACGACGACGAGCCGCTCGCGCTCGAACGCGATGCACGCGTGCGCGGCGCCCTGGATGGCATGGGCAAGCGCCTGCTCACCTTCAAGGACCACAGCATCTTCGAACGCGCCGAGGTGCTGACCCAGTCGGGCACGCCGTACACCGTGTTCACGCCCTACAAGAATGCCTGGCTGCGCAAGGCCGACGATTTTTACCTGAGCTCCTACCCCGTCGAGCGCCACGCCGCCCGGCTGGCCCCCAGGCCTGCGGGCCTGCGCCGCGGGGTGCCGTCGCTGCAGTCGCTGGGGTTCGAGCCCACGGGCCTGAAGTCGCTGCACCTGCCCACGGGCATGCAGGGCGCGCAGGCCCTGTTCGAGGACTTCCTCGGCCGCATCGACCACTACGGCGAGGCCCGCGACTTCCCGGCGGTGAAGGGCCCGAGCTACCTGAGCGTGCACCTGCGCTTTGGCACGCTGTCGCCCCGGGTGGCCGCACGCGCGGCGCACGAACGCAGCCGCAAAGGCAGCGCCGGGGCCGCCACCTGGCTGAGCGAGCTGATCTGGCGCGACTTCTATTTCCAGATCCTCGCCCACCACCCCCACGTGGCGGGCGCCAGCTTCAAGCCGGCCTACGATGCGATCGAATGGGAAAGCGGCGCCCACGCCAAAGCCCTGTTCGCCGCGTGGTGCGAGGGCCGCACGGGCTACCCGCTGGTCGATGCCGCCATGGCGCAGATCAACCAGACGGGCTACATGCACAACCGCCTGCGCATGGTGGTGGCCAGCTTTCTCACCAAGGACCTGGGTCTCGACTGGCGATGGGGCGAGCGCTACTTTGCCGAGAAGCTGAACGACTTCGACCTGTCGGCCAACAACGGCGGCTGGCAATGGGCCAGCTCCAGCGGCTGCGACGCCCAGCCCTACTTTCGCATCTTCAACCCCGTGAGCCAGAGCGAGAAGTTCGATCGGGACGGCCAATTCATCCGCCGCTATCTGCCGCAACTGGCGGGCCTGCAGGGCAAGGCGCTGCATGCGCCCTGGACGGCGGCCCCCCTGGAGCTGCAGGCGGCGGGCGTGGTGCTGGGCAAGGACTACCCCCGCCCGGTGGTGGACCATGACGAGGCGCGGCAACGCACGCTCGCGCGGTACGGGGTGGTCAAGGCCGCAAAGGACTGACCCGGCGGCGGCGAATGCCGGCGCGATGGCCTTGGCGGGACAGCGCGCAACCATGCCGACAGCCACCTTGATCTGGTGGTGCGGCCGGCCCGCTGGATGAAAAGAAAAAGGGCCGCTCGAAAGCGGCCCTCATGGCGGTGGCAGCAGGGTGGCTCAGGCCACGGCGGCTTCGGCGGCTGCCCGCGCGTAGTGCTGCACCAGGCTCAGCAGCTCCTCGTCCGAATACGGCTTGCCCAGGTAGTGGTTCACCCCCAGTTCGGCCGCATGCTCGCGGTGCTTTTGCGCGATGCGCGAGGTGATCATGATGATCGGCAGGTCGCGCAGCACCGCATCGGCACGGATGTTCCGGGCCAAGTCGAAACCATCCATGCGCGGCATTTCGATGTCGGACAGCACGACGGTCGGGCGCTCTTCCTGCAGCCGCTCCAGGGCCTGCAGGCCATCGGCCGCCAGCACGACGCGGTAGCCTTCGCGCTGCAGCAGGCGCTGCGTGACGCGGCGCACCGTGATCGAATCGTCCACCACCAGCACCAGGGGCACCTGGCTGGCCGCCGACAGGGCCGGCACCGCCGCCTTGCGCTCGCCATCGCCGCCGCCTTGCGCTTCGGCACTACCGGCCGGCGCCGACACCGCTGCCAGCTGAGCCCGCACCTGGTCGCCGTACACCGTGGACAACGCCACCGGGTTGTAGATCAGCACGACGGCACCGGAGGCCAGCACCGACATGCCAGCCAGACCTGGCAGGCGCGACAGTTGCGGCCCGAGGTTCTTCACCACCACTTCCTGGTTGCCCAGCACTTCGTCCACGTGCACCGCGATGCGCTGCGACGCACTGCGCAGCACCACCACCGGACGGGTCTTGCCCGAGGTCTCGCTGCTGCGCTGCGAAGACTGCAGCAAGGCACCCGCCCAGAAGAACGGCAAGGCCTCCACGCCGTCCTCGAACGCGCCTTGCTGGTAGGCGGCATCCAGCTCGCTGGCAGTCGTGCGGCGCACGATCTCCACCAGGTTGGCCGGCACGCCGATGGTCAGGTCGCCCGCGCGCAGCATCACCACCTGCGTCACGGCCGTGGTGAGCGGCAGCACCATGCGGAAGGAGGTGCCCTGCCCCGCCGTGGTGTGGGTCTCGATGCGGCCGCCCAGGGCGTTGACTTCGGCCCGGACGACGTCCATGCCGATGCCCCGCCCGGACAGGCCGGTGATCTCGTTCGCCGTCGAGAAGCCCGGCGTGAAAATCAGGTTGGCGGCATCGGCCGTGCTCAGCTCGGCGTCCGCGGGGATCAGCCCCTGGTCCACGGCCTTGGCGCGGATGCGGTCGATGTTCAGGCCCGCGCCGTCGTCGCGGAACTCGACCGAGACGTCGTTGCCTTCCTGGTGCAGGTCCACCGTGATGGTGCCCGACGCCGGCTTGCCCGCGGCCGTCCGGACCTCGGGGGCCTCGATGCCGTGGGCCACGCAATTGCGCAGCAGGTGTTCGAAGGCGGGCGTCATGCGGTCCAGCACGCCCCGGTCCATCTCGATGGAGCCGCCGGAGATGTCCAGCTTGATCTGCTTGCCGGTCTCCTTGGACGCCTGGCGCACCACGGCGTACAGGCGCTCGGAAATGCCTTCGAACTCCACCATGCGGGTGCGCAGCAGGTCGCGCTGCAGCTCGCGGGCCTGGCGGCCCTGCGCGATCAGATCGTCTTCCGCGCCTTCCATGGAGCGCTGCAGGTTGCGCTGCACCGTGGCCACGTCGTTCACCGACTCGGCCATCATGCGCGTCAGTTCCTGCACCCGCGTGAAGCGGTCGAACTCGAGCGGATCGAAGCCTGCGGCCGAATCCTTGGACAGCGCCAGCCGCGACTGCATCTGCGACTCCGCCTGCACCTCGATGTCGCGAAGCTGCTGGCGCAGGCGATCCAGGTTGCCCGACAGATCGGCCAGCGAACCCTTCATCTGCCCCAGACGCACATCCAGGCGCGAACGGGCGATCATCACCTCGCCCGCCTGGTTGACCAGCCGGTCGAGCAGTTGGGCACGCACGCGCACCGACTGGCTCGACACGGGCCGCACGGCCGTGAGCTGCGAGGCCGCCGGCAGGCGCACCGCGGGCAGCTTCTGCAGCACCGGTGCCTCGGGGGCCTCGGCCGAGGCCGGCAACGATGGCGGCGAATCCTGCCGCTCGGAGGCGGGCACCGGGGCCACGGCCACGGGCTCGGCCAGGCCTTGCGAGCCGATCTTGCGCAGCGCATCGAAGCTGGCCTGCAGGCCGTCGAAGCTGGCCAGCAGGGGCTCGATCAGCTCCGCCTTGGGATCTTCGACGTCGATCTGCTCGACGGCCGACTCCAGGCGGTGGGCCATCTCGCCCAGGCGCATGGCACCGGCCAGCCGCGAGCTGCCCTTGAGGGTGTGCAGGGCGCGCAGCAGTTCGCTGCGGGCGCCCAGGTTCTCGGGACGGGCGGCCCACTGCCGCAGCGCGGCACCCAGCACCGGCAGCAACTCGATCGCCTCTTCCTCGAAGATGGGGAACAGGTCCGGGTCGATGACGTCCAGCGCGTCGATGTCGTCGTCGATATCGGACGACTGCGCCACCGCATGGGCGATGGCCGCGTCCACCTCGTCGTCGTACGGGTTGGACACCACGACCGACAACGCAGGCGCCACGTAGCCCCGGGCCACCGGTGCGGGCACGTCTTCGGGCTCGGACGGGGCCTCTGCGGAATCCGTCTGGGCCTCTTGCACCGGTTCCGGCGAAGTCTCTTCGCCCGGCACGTCGGCTTCGGCGGTCTCCTCGACCGACGGCACCTGCACGGGTTCGGCAGCCAGTGCTTCGGCCGGGGGCAGTTCCTGCAAGGCCTGCGCAGGCTCGTCGGCCAGGGCCTCGCTCTCGCTCTCGCTCTCGCTCTCCAGCGCGGCCAGGCCGCTGCCGACCTCGGTCTGCAAGATCTCGCGCAGCTCGGCCAGCACCTGCTGGTTCGGTTCTTTCAGGAAGCCTGCGGCGAACTGGTGCAGCAGGCGGCGGATGTCGTCGGCCGCCGCCAGGAACACGCGGGCCTGATCGGCCGTGCCTTCCCCGCGCAGCTGCACGTGCTGCAGCGCATGCTCCAGGGCACGCGCCATTTCCGACAGGGCATGGAAGCCCACGGTGGCCGAGCTGCCGGCCAGCGAATGCGCCAGGGCCACGGCCGTGTCGGGCAACGGTTCGTGCAGTTCCAACGCCCATTCCTGCAGGCAGGTGGCCAGGCGGCGCGACCATTCGTCGGCCTCGTTGAGGTACACGTTGTACAGCGGGATGCCGATGCGCAAGGTCTCGATGACCTTCACCGCCTCGTCCTGCGCGGCCGCTTCGGCGTCGGCTTCGGCGTCGGCCACCGGTTCGGCCGGCACGTCCTCGACCCCGTCCTCCATGGCCTCCACGACCTCGACCATGTCCCGCACGGAGGCCATTTCGGGCTCGGGCTCGGCCTGTGGTTCTGGCTCGGTTGCCAGATCGTCCTGGTGGGCGGCGGCGTCCAGCAACACACCTGCCGCGTCGGACTCCAGTTCGGGCATTTCCAGCAGAGAGTCATCCAAGGCCAGCTCGGGCAAGGCCTCGGCCGCCAGGTCTTCGGGCAGGTCCAGTGCCAGATCGGCCAGCTCGGCCTGCGACAGTTCGGACAGCGCCGCAGGTTCTGCAGCGTCCACCAGCACATCGTCGAGCGAAGGCAGCGGCACGTCCTGCACCGGCCCCTGCGCAGGGGCCTCGGAGACCGGGGGCAATTCTTCCGCCAGGGCCTCGGCGAACACCGAAAAGTCGATGTCTTCGGCCATTTCGGGCGCGGCGGCTTGCGCAGGCTCTTGCGGCGCTGGTTCGGCACCGGCCAGTTCCGGCATTTCGGTGTCTGCGAAGTCGAGCATCGGCGGCTCGTCTTCGAGGATCAGGTCGAACTCATGGGCCGGCACGGATGCCGTCGCGGGTTCGACGGCCTCGGCGGCCTCGATGGTCTCGGCAGCAGCGGGGGTGGCCTGCCACTCCGGCGTTTCGGCAGGCAGATCGATCTCGGGCAAGGGCTCCGGCAGGTCCTCGGCCACGGTCGGCACCGGCTCGGCCACCGCTTCGGCCACGACGCCACCGGCCGAGGGCACGGCCAACGGCAGGAAGGTGCCGGTGTCGCGCATGGCTTCGGCCGAAGCGTTGAACGCCCGGGGCTGCCAGGCCGAGGCATCGCCCGCGGCAATGTCGTCCGCCCAGGCGCCGAAGGCCCGCAAGGCCTCGCCGGACAGCTGCAGCAGGGCCGGGGGCATGGGCTTTTGCTCCGCCAGCCAGGCGTTGAGCACCTGCTCCATCGACCAGGCCGCTTCGCCGAAAGCATCCAGGCCGACCATGCGCGAGCTGCCTTTGAGCGTGTGGAACGCGCGCCGCAGCGTGGTCTGCTCGCTCAGGTCGGCCGGCTTGGCCGTCAGGGCGTCGACCGCGGCCAGGCCGTTGGCCACCACTTCGCGCGCTTCTTCCAGGAAGATGTCGAGCAGTTCGTCTTCCTCATCGTCCTGCGTGGCATCGGCAGCCGCCACGGGGGCCGGTGCGGGCGCCGCAGGCGCGGGGGGAAGGCTCTCCACGGGCTCGATGGCGGCCGGCGGGGCCTCGGCCAGCGCCGCGGCGGAGGAAGGCAACTCCAGCACTTCTTCCAGCGTCGGGGCCAGTTCACCCAGCGACTCCTGCACCACCTTGGGCGCGGGCTCCACGCGGGGAACGATTTCGGGCGCGACCACGGGGCCGCGCTCTTCGACCTTGGCGTTCACTTCCTCGGGCGCATCGGTGGCACGGCCACGGGCGCGGCCCATGAGAATGCGCAGTTCGCCCAGCTCTTCGTCATAGACGAACAGCTTGCGCGCCATGGTGCGCTGGTAGCTCAGCATGTCGATCAGGAAACCCAGGGCCCCCAGGCTGCTGCCCAGCTTCTCGAACACCTGCTGGCGCTCGGCTGCGGGAACCTGACCGATCAGCAGACGCTCCACGGTGTCGCGCATGCGCAGCACTGCCAAAGATGCCTGGTCCAGGCCCAGCACCGACAGCACGCCGCGCATCTGCGCCAGGCGACCCGGCACGGGCGCCAGCGTGGACAGGTCGTCCGGGTTGCGGAAATACTGGTCCAGGGCCTTTTCGGCCTCGCCGAGCGTGGACCGGAGCTCGTCCACCACGCTGCCCATCGTCTGGTGGTCGCTGACGCGGCGGTACAGCTCTTCCATCCAGGGCTCGAGGGGGGCCGATTCGCCGCCCGCGGTCACGTTGTCCAGGCGCTCCGCCAGACGCGCGGCGCGGTCCGTCATGTATTCGTGCGCGGAGTCCAGTTCTTCGAACGTGGCCTGCAGGTACAGCACTGCCGTTGCCACCTCCATGGCCAGGGCCGGCGACGGGGGCTCTCCGGAGCGGGTGGTCACCTCCACGGCGCGGGTCAGCGCCTTGGCGAGGCTGTCGCTGCCCGGATGCAGCTTGGACAGCGAATCGCACACCAGGCTGAACTGGTCGGTGGCCGGCTTGAGCTTGTTGCGGTCGCCGCCTGCGAGGGCCGACCAGGTTTCGGTGGCCGCCGACATGCGCTTGCGCGCCTGGGCCAGCAGCGCCGGATCGAACAGGCCGAACCGGGGGGTTTCGTAATCGACGGCCTTGAATCGGTCCAGGCCGAACGCCTGGCGCACGGCCTGCAGCGCCGATCCATCGCCCGCGGGTTCGTTGGCCGCCAGCGGCCGCGCCTGGGAGCAGAAAAAGAGCAGGTCCTGCACCAGCCGATCGGCAATGGTCGGATCGCCCTTGGCCAGGGTGGCATATTGCATGAGCACGCGGGAGGCCACGCGCTTCACGTACAGATCGGGGTTGAGCCGCCCCTTGGACAGCGCCTCGAAGAAGCCCGCGCAGATCTTCCAGAACGCACGCGACTGGCGGTCCGACTGCGATGCCACGAAGGCCAGGCAGATGTCGCGCAGATCGCTTGCCGCAGTCAGGTCGCCCGTCTTGACGATGCGCAGCACGGCCGAGTCGAGCCGCGCACGCGCCTCGGGGCCGTAGTCGAGCGGCGGCACGGACACGGCGAAGTCGGGCTCGCGAAAGCGCCGCTCCACCGGCCACAGGTCGGCCGGGTGCACACGTTCCGCGCCCGCCAGCGCCTGGGCATCGCGGTATTGGGGAAACAGCGCCACCGGGGAGACGGATTTGCCCGCCAGCACGCTTTCCAGGTATTCGACCAGCGCGAAGCTCGCGCGCTCGATCACGCCGGCGGCTTCGTCGCTGCACAGTTCGGGCCGGTGCACGAACTTCTGCACCGCCGCTTCCATGGCACGCAGCACGAGCGCGGGCGGGCCCATGCCCACCATCTCCAGCGCGCCGCTGGCCTGGTGCAATTGCTGCCGCGCGATGCGCAACGTGCCGGCGTCGAGCGACGCCAGATCGGATTCGCGCGCCAGTTCGGCGTCGCGTACGAATCGGCGCATGGCCTTGACGGCGCCGTCGAGGGACTTGCGCAACTCATCGAGCACCCAAGCAAGAGGACCCAGGTCCTGCTCACCCTGGGTCCAGTCTGCGGCGGGTGCGTTTGCGGCGTCAGTAGATGACATGGATTCGTCCCCGGCTCCGCGAGCCAGTTCGTTGATGGGTCCGCGCGTCAGGCGATCTTGAAACGTGCAACCGACTGGCGCAGTTCTTCAGCCATGTGCGACAGCTCGCGCACCTGCTGTGCCGTCGTGCGGGTGCCTTCGCCGGTCTGTTCGGTCACCGCAAAAATGTGCTGGATGTTGTCGGCCACTTCGTTGGCCAGTTCGGCTTCGCGGGACGTGGAGGACGAAATCTGCTCGATCAGGTCGGCCAGGCGGCGCGACACGCGATCGATCTCGGTCAGGGCCGTACCGGCGCTGTCGGACAGTCGGGCCCCTTCCACCACACCCTGCGTGGAACGCTCCATGGCGGCCACGGCATCCTGCGTGTCGGTCTGAATGGCCTTCACCAGCGCCGAGATCTGGCGCGTGGCATCGGCGGAGCGCTCGGCCAGCCGCTGCACTTCTTCCGCCACCACCGAGAAGCCGCGACCGGCTTCACCGGCCGATGCGGCCTGGATGGCGGCGTTCAGTGCCAGCACGTTCGTCTGCTCGGTAATGTCGGAAATCAGCTCGGTGATTTCGCCGATCTCCTGCGACGATTCGCCCAGGCGCTTGATCCGCTTGGAGGTGTCCTGGATCTGGTCGCGGATGGAATTCATACCGCCGATGGCGTTCTGCACGGCCTGCAGGCCGGAATCGGCCGCTTGCAGCGACTGGCGCGCCACCGAGGCGGATTCCTGCGCCTGCGTGGACACTTCGTTGATTCGGCTCGCCATGTCGAGCACCGAGCGGCCGGTTTCGCGAATTTCGCGCAGCTGCTCGGTCGAAGCGGCCAGCAGCTCGGTCGAGGTGCTGTCCACCTGGGACGTCGTCTGTGCCACGCGGGTGGCCGTGTTCTGCACGCTGCCCACCAGCTGGCGCAACTCTTCCACCGTGTAGTTCACCGAGTCGGCAATGGCGCCGGTGATGTCTTCCGTCACGGTGGCTTCCTGGGTCAGATCGCCTTCGGCGACCGACTGCAGTTCGTTCATCAAGCGCAAAATGGCGGCCTGGTTGGCGTCGTTCACGCGCTTGGCTTCCTGCTCCTGGCGGCGGGCGTCCTTTTGCTGCGATTCGGCAGAGGCCTGGCGCGAGCGGCTGTCCATCAGCTGGACGCGCGAGATGCCGATACCGCACAGCAGCACGAACAGGCCGGCGATGGCCAGCGCGGCGAACTGGCCGGCGCCCAGGCCCGTCTGGGACGACAGCTTGGTCTGCAGGCCTTCGAGCTGGCGGCGCAGGGGTTCGCTGTCGGCAATGATGGCGGACTGCGCTTCACGGGCGGACACCAGGCCTTGCAGGTTGCCCAGAATGGCGCTGGCTTGCGAACGCGTCTGTTCGTAGAGCTTGATCAGGCTTTCCAGTTGCTCGCGGGTCTGAGCATCCCGGGTGGCGGCCAGGCGCAGGTCGGCGCTGCCGTCCAGCATGCCCTGGGCGATTTCCTTGAACGAGTTCAAGTCCTTGCCCAGCAGGAACACGGCCTCGGGGCTCACGCCTTCGGTGGTCTGGAATTCGTTGGCGGACTTGCCGATGCGCTGGGTCAGCATCACCAGCTGGCCGGCGGCGGAGATCTCAGCGGCCGGGGCGTTCTGCTGCAGCTTGAGCGAGGAGATCGTTTCAGCGATTTCCAGCAGATCGGACGACTGGCGGTTGATGGTGCGAAGCGCGTCGCCCACCTGCGTCAGGATCTTCTGCTGGCCCATCACCACGCTGGCGTTGCGCTCGGCGCGCTCCATCAGCGGCGTCACGGCCTCCAGGTCGGGCTTGAACGTCTCGCCCAGCGCCTGCACGTTGCGTTCGTTGTCGCCGCTGTTCAATGCGCGCACGTCGCGTGCCAGCGAGCCCGAGCTTTCCATCACGTCCGGGAAGGCCTGCGGGCTGCCCACCAGCGCCTGCGAAACGGATTTGGCCAGGCGTTGCGACTGCATCAGCGACTGGCCGGTCGCGGCCAGTTGCTGCGCGGAACGGTCGGCCTGCTGCAGCACCCAGCCGGCGATGGCCGCCAGCACGATCACGCCGATGGCCAGCAGCATCAGCAGGCGCCGCTGGTGGCTGGCGGCCGTGGCCCGGCCCAGCAGGGGCAGCGAGATCAGGTCTTCGTCGGCGACCTCGCCCTCTGCGAACTGCGAGATCGCAGAAGGGTCACCCTGCACGCTGTTCATGGCGTCCGCCTGGTAGGAGTCACGCAGCGAGGATGCGTCGGACGTCAACGGATCCAGCCCGGCATCCGCTCCCGAAAGCCCTGGGTTGGCATCCGGCTCGGCGGGCTTGCGGTTGAACATTTTTGCAAATGGGTTGACGACGGACATGGTGCGGCCTTACAGAAAAACTCAAGCACTGATGCTGAGGAAAGCGGGGTGTTGGGACAGGGCTTGCAGGTTGAGCTCCTGCCATTGGACTCCCTGGGAATCCAGATACGTGGTGCCGTAGAACGGGGGCGCGTCTTCGGCGGGGGGCTCGGAGGAAACGAAGGCTTCCGTGCCGCGCAGGCCGGCCAGGCGATCGACCAGCAGCGCGGCGTTCACATCGAGCACCGCATTGAAAGCCAGCAGGCTGGCATCGGCCAGCGCCTGCTCGGTGCGGCTGGATGGCAAACCGAGCAGACCTGCCAGATCGACCACGCCGATCAGGGAGCCGCGCAAATTGGCCACACCGAGGAACCAGGCATGGGTATAGGGCACGGTCTGCACGCCCGCCCAGGGAAAGATCTCTCCCGACTGGCCCAGCGGCAGCAGGAAACGGCGCCCCGCCGACTCGACGGCCAGCCAGGACGAAACAGACACACCCTCGCCCCGCGCCGCCTGCAGGCGGGCTGCAAGGCGGGTCTGGAGCTCTCTCAGCGCTTCACGGTTGGCCATGGACGGTCCGGGCGCTTTTAGTTCAGTGCGTCGATCTTGGCTTGCAACTCGGCAGGATCCACCGGCTTGGTGATGTAGCCGCGAGCGCCCTGGCGCATGCCCCACACCCGGTCGGTCTCCTGGTTCTTGCTGGTGCACATGATGATCGGCACGTCGGCGAACTGGGGGTCGCGGGTGATGGCGCGCGTGAGCTGGAAGCCGTTCTGGCCCGGCATCACGACGTCCATGAGGATCAGGTCGGGTTTTTCTTCCGCGAGGCGGCGGAAGGCTTCTTCGGCATTTTCCGCGGTGCGGACCTGCATGCCCTTTTTTTGCAGCAAGTCGGTCAGAAACATCAACTCGGTCTTCGAGTCGTCAACGACCAGTACTTTCTGGATAGGCATTACATCGCTCCTTGTTGGGCATTACCGAACTGCTGAACCGCTTTCAGCAGCTGGTCTTTGGTAAATGGTTTGGTGAGATATTCCTGGCACCCCACCATGCGTCCACGCGCCTTGTCGAAAACGCCATCCTTGGAGGAGAGCATCACGACGGGCGTGTCGGCAAAGCGCGCGTTGCGCTTGATGATGGCGCAGGTCTGATAGCCGTCCAGCTTGGGCATCAGGATGTCGCAGAAGATCAGTTGGGGCTGGTAGTCGTTGACCTTGGCCAAGGCATCGAAGCCATCGTCGGCGAGCAGCACTTCGTGGCCACCCTGCTTGAGGAAGATTTCTGCGCTGCGGCGGATGGTATTGCTGTCATCCACGACGAGCACCTTGAAGGATGCGCCTGTTGTAGTCAATTTCGTCACCGCTCCTGAAGGGGGAATAACAACGCTGGCAGGAGCCGCGCCTCAGATCTGGACCATTTCGAAGTCTTCCTTGCGAGCACCACACTCCGGACAGGTCCAATTCATGGGCACCTGATCCCACGGCGTATTGGGCGCTATTCCGTGCTCAGGAGAACCTGTTGCCTCGTCATATATCCAACCGCAAATCAAGCACATCCAGGTTTTAGGGTCCGTCACAGCTTAAATGGCCTTCACATAGAATGCAACGATTGTATCCAAGCATCTCAACGGGAAGGCAGTTTCCGTGCCAACCGTTACGCTGGTGCGGCGCCATGACCACAGATTCCCCCCTCCCCCCAGACCCCTCCCCATCCCCCGATGAAGCCGACGACGATGGCGCCACCCCCGCCTGCGTGATGGTGTTCAACGCCAACGACCCGAGCGGGGCCGGCGGGCTGACGGCGGACATCGCCACCATCGCCTCCGTGGGCGGCCACCCGATCGCGGTGGCCACGGGCGCCTACATCCGCGACACGGCCGAGATCTTCGACCACTACGCCTTCGACGACGAGGCGGTGGCGGAGCAGGCCCGCACCGTGCTGGAAGACCTCACCGTGCAGGCCATCAAGGTGGGCTTCGCGGGCAGCCCCGAGAACCTGAGCGCCATCGCGTCCATCGCGTCCGACTACGACGACGTGCCCGTGATCGCCTACATGCCCAATCTGTCCTGGTGGCGGGACGATCTCATCGACCAGTACCTCGACGCCTTTCAGGAACTGCTGCTGCCGCAGGTCTCGCTGTTGGTCGGAAACCACAGCACCCTGTGGCGCTGGCTGCTGCCGGACTGGACCAGCGAGAAGAAGCCCTCCGCGCGCGATCTGGCCATGGCCGCCTCCGAACTGGGCGTGCCCTATGTCCTGGTGACCGGCATTCCCGCGCCCGAGCAGTTCGTGGAGAACGTGCTGGCCTCGCCGCAGACGGTGCTGGGCAGCGGCAAGTTCGAACTGTTCGAGGCCACCTTCGCCGGTGCCGGCGACACGCTCTCGGCCGCCCTGACGGCGCTGGTCGCGAGCGGCAACGACCTGGGCGAGGCGACCAGCGAAGCGCTCGCCTACCTGGACCGCTGTCTGGACGCCGGCTTTCGCCCGGGCATGGGCCACATCATCCCCGACCGCATGTTCTGGGCGCAGCCCGACGACGACGAGGATGACGAAGACGGCGAGCCCACCCCCGACCCCACCGCCATCGACGGCTTCGTGATGCCACCCCATGACACCCAGCACTGACCTCAATCTCTCCCTGTTCGAACGCGCCAAGGCGCTCATCCCCGGCGGCGTCAATTCGCCCGTGCGGGCCTTCAAGGCCGTGGGCGGCACGCCGCGCTTCGTGCAGCGTGCGCAAGGCGCCTACTTCTGGGACGCCAACGGCCAGCGCTTCATCGACTACATCGGCTCCTGGGGGCCGATGATCCTGGGCCACGGCCACCCGGCCGTGCTCGAGGCGGTGCAGAAGGCGGCGGTCGAGGGCTTCAGCTTCGGCGCCCCGACCGAGCGCGAGGTCGAACTGGCCGAGGCCATCATCGCGCACGTGCCCTCGATGGAGATGATCCGCCTCGTCAGCTCGGGCACCGAGGCCGGCATGAGCGCCATCCGCCTGGCGCGCGGCGCCACGGGCCGCAGCAAGATCATCAAGTTCAATGGCTGCTACCACGGCCATGCCGATGCCCTGCTGGTGAAGGCCGGCTCGGGCCTGGCCACCTTCGGCCATGCCACGAGTGCGGGCGTGCCGCCCGAGGTGGTGCAGCACACCCTGGTGCTCGAATACAACGACATCGCGCAGCTGGAGGAGGCCTTCGCCCTGCATGGCCGGGACCTGGCCTGCCTGATGATCGAGCCGATCGCCGGCAACATGAACTTCGTGCGCGCCAGCGTGCCGTTCATGCAGCGCTGCCGCGAGCTGTGCACGCAGTACGGCGCGCTGCTGGTGTTCGATGAGGTCATGACCGGTTTCCGCGTGGCGCTGGGCAGCGCCCAAAGCCTGTACGCCCGCAGCATCCCCGGCTTCCGGCCCGACCTCACGGTGCTGGGCAAGGTGATCGGCGGCGGCATGCCCCTGGCGGCGTTCGGCGGGCCGCGCGCGATCATGGAGCACTTGGCGCCGCTCGGGCCCGTGTACCAGGCGGGCACGCTGTCGGGCAACCCCGTGGCGACGGCCTGCGGCCTGGCCACGCTGCGCGAGATCGCCCGGCCGGGCTTCTACGACGCCTTGGGCGCACGCACCCGCTCGCTGGTCGAAGGCCTGGCGCAGGCCGCGCAGGCGGAAGGCGTGCCGTTCAGCGCCGACAGCGAAGGCGGCATGTTCGGCTTCTTCCTGCTGCCCGAGCTGCCGCAAAACTACCCCACGGTGATGGCGACGGACGGCGCGCGCTTCAACACGCTGTTCCATGGTTTGCTGGACCGCGGCGTGTACATCGCCCCGGCACTGTACGAAGCCGGCTTCGTGAGCAGCGCGCACACCGCGCAGGACATCGACGAGACCGTGGCGATCGCACGCGACGTGTTCCGCACGCTCGCCGCCCGCTAGGAATCGAGCCGCCCGCGGGGCCGATCGCGGCCCACCCGCGGCGCTTCGGGTGGTGCGGCGCCGCTTCGCGCGGCGGCCCTGCAAAGCAGGCGCGCGGCGCACAGTGTTCGCGAAGCCACGCATGTTGCGTGGCACTTTGACCGACGGTCCGTTCCGCCGGGATCGCGAGCACCCATGAGCCCCATCGACCTTCTTTCTTCCTTCAGTGCCTGGAACACCCACCGCAAGGCCCAGGTCCAGTCCGGAAATTCCCCGTCCTCCGCCTCGGGCACCGACAGCCAGACGCTGCAGAAAGCCATCGAGTCCCTGCTCAAGGGGTTCCTGGAAAAGCTCATCAAGGAATTGACCGGCCAGCAGGGGTCCGGTTCATCCGGCAGCTCCGGCGGCGGGTCGCCGTCCCCTTCGCCGGCGCCATCTGCGGCCCCGTCTGCATCGCCCTCGCCCGCCGCCGCTCCTTCTTCGGGACCGTCGCCGGCACCGTCCCCCGCCGCGGCCACGCCAACGCCAACGCCAACGCCAACGCCAACGCCGGCCCCGGCCCCGGCGCCGACGGCAGCGGCGCCCACGCCCACGCCCACCCCCGACCCGTCCACGATCGCGAACGCGCCCAAGCCATCGCCGACGCCTGCGCCGCCGCCCCCCACGGAGGCGGGTTCGGGCGGCAAGGCACCGGCGACCGCGCCGTCGTCAGCCCCCACCGCAGCCCCATCCCCGTCAACGAATGCAGCCGTCACCAAGCCGCCGGCGAACATGAAGGTCGCCGAGCCCACGGGCGTGGAAGAGGTGAACAAGCCCATCATCGTGAAGGCGGGCACGACCTACGACGGGCAAGGTAAGCTGTTCAACGCCGGCGCCGGGCTGAACGGCGGCGGCACCGCGGAGACGCGACTGCCGATGTTCATCCTCGAGCCGGGCGCATCGATCAAGAACCTGCAGTTCAAGGGCGGGGACGGCATCCACCTGCTGGGCGATGCCAAGCTGGACAACGTGCACGGCCTGCAGACCGGGGACGATTTCGTCACCGTGGACGGCGCGGAGAACAAGGCGGTCGACGCCCAGCGCGCCGGCATCTCGGCGAAGGACCTTCCGAGCGGCCCGGCCCAGGTGGAGATCACGAACTCGTCGTTCCAGAACAGCCACGACAAGGCGATCCAGATCAACGGCGACGTGAATCTGAAGCTCCAGGGCATCTACGCCGACAACATCGGCCAGCTGGCGGTCACGCGCGGCGGCTACCCGATCACGGCGAACGTGGACATCTCCGATTCGACCTTGCAGAACCTCAAGGCCTTCACCTTCCGCTTCGACTCCAGGCACTCCACCGTCAACATCGCGAACACCGATGTGGATGGCGGCAAGACGCCGGTGAACGTGATGGCGGGCGACCCCAGCAAGGTGCAGGGCGCCGGCAGCGTGCGCCAGTCCGTGCAGACGGCCGGGTGACCTGACACGCCGCAACGGCGAAGGCCCTGCCAGCGCAGGAAGGCAGGGTCTGCCTTTCCCGCGCTGGCAGGGCCTTCGCGCTTGGGGGAGGTTCCTGCCGACCGGCTCAGTGGCGGAAGTGGCGCACGCCGCTGAACACCATGGCCACGCCGCGCTCGTTGGCGGCGTCGATCACTTCCTGGTCGCGCATGCTGCCGCCGGGCTGGATGACGCAGGTCGCGCCCGCGTCCACCACCACGTCCAGGCCGTCGCGGAAGGGGAAGAACGCGTCGCTGGCCACCACCGTGCCGGCCAGCGACAGGTTGGCGTGCTGCGCCTTGATGCTGGCGATGCGGGCCGAGTCCAGGCGGCTCATCTGGCCGGCGCCCACGCCCATCGTCATGCCGCCCTTGCAGAACACGATGGCGTTGCTCTTGACGTACTTGGCGACCTTCCAGGCGAACAGCAGGTCTTCCATCTCTTCCAGCGTGGGCTGCTTCTGGGTGACGACCTTGATGTCGATCATCGACAGCTCATGGTTGTCGGCCGACTGCAGCAGCATGCCCGAGCCGATGCGCTTGGCGTCCACCGCGTTGCGGCCGCGGTGCCAGGGCGTGTTGCTGCCCAGCGCGTATTGCGCCGCGTCCAGCGCCGGGGGCAGCGCGATCTTGAGCAGCCGCACGTTGGCCTTGGCCTTGAAGACCTCCAGCGCCTCGGCCGTGAAGTCGGGGGCCATCAGCACCTCCACGAACTGCTTGGCGATCTGCTGCGCCGCCGCGCCGTCCACCGGGCGGTTGAAGGCGATGATGCCGCCGAACGCGCTGGTGGGATCGGTCTGGAACGCCTTGCCGTAGGCGCCCAGGGCATCGAGCCCCACGGCCACGCCGCACGGGTTGGCGTGCTTGACGATCACGCAGGCCGGCACGTCGAAGCTCTTGACGCATTCCCAGGCGGCGTCGGCGTCGGCGATGTTGTTGTACGAGAGCTCCTTGCCCTGCAGCTGCACGCCGGTGACGATGGAGCCGGGCGCGGGGTACAGGTCGCGGTACAGCGCGGCCTGCTGGTGGCCGTTCTCGCCGTAGCGCAGGTCCTGCACCTTGGTGAAGATGCCGTTGCTCTGGCCGGGGAAGGCCGTGCGGGCGGGCACGTAGTCCTCGGCCAGCTTCTCGGCCTCGAACGTGACGGACGAGAGGTAGTCGCTGATGGCCGCGTCGTACTGCGCGATGCGGTTGAACGCGGCGACCGACAGGCCGAAGCGCAATGCATCCGACAGCTTGCCCGACGCCTTCAGCTCGCCCAGCACGCTCTCGTATTGGGAGGCGTCGGTCACCACGCCCACGTCCTTCCAGTTCTTGGCGGCGCTGCGCACCATGGCGGGTCCGCCGATGTCGATGTTCTCGATCGCGTCGGCCAGCGTGCAGCCGGCCTTGGCCACCGTGGCCTCGAAGGGATAGAGGTTGACCACCAGCAGGTCGATGGTGTCGATGCCGTGCGCGGCCAGCGCGGCCATGTGCTCGGGCAGCTCGCGGCGCGCCAGCAGGCCACCGTGCACCTTGGGGTGCAGCGTCTTCACGCGGCCGTCCAGCATCTCGGGGAACTGCGTGACCTCGGCCACTTCGGTCACGGGCAGGCCGGCCTTGGCCAGCAGCTGGGCGGTGCCGCCGGTGGACAGCAGCCGGATGCCCAGCGCGTGCAGGGCCTGGGCGAATTCAACGATGCCGGTCTTGTCGGAGACGGAGAGAAGTGCGTTCATGGCAGGGGGTGGGGTTTGATTGAAATCGGGCTTCAGCGCAATATCCACTAGGGCATATTGCTATTAAATATGTAGCAACCGCCGTTACAGCAGCTTGTGCTCCACCAGCTTCTTGCGCAAGGTGTTGCGGTTCAGTCCCAGCCATTCGGCGGCGCGGGACTGGTTGTTGTCGGCGTGGCTCATGACCACTTCCAGCAGGGGCTTCTCGACCACGCGCACCAGCATGTCGTACATGCCGTCCGGCGTCTCGCCCCCTAGGTCGCGAAAGTAGCCCTGCAGGCTCTCCCGCACGCACTCTTCGATGTGTTTCTTGCTCATGCCGCCAGGTCTTCCTGTTTTTCGCTGGGGTCTGCGTCCTCGGTGTGCGCGGGGGGCAGCCGGTCCATCCGTTGCCCGATCGCATCCAGATAGTGGGCCACCGCGTGCCACTGTTCGGAGCAGTCCTCTATGGTGTTGATGTGTTGCCTGAACGCCTCGCCGCCGGGCAGGGCCCGCACGTACCAGGCGATGTGCTTGCGCGCGCTGCGCATGCCGGTGAACTCGCCGTAGAGGCGATAGTGGTCCTGCAGGTGGTCCAGCAGCAGGCGCCGCACCTCGGCCACCAGCGGCGGCGCCAGATGCTCGCCCGTCGCGAGGTAGTGGCCGATCTCGCGGAAGATCCACGGCCGGCCCTGCGCCGCCCGCCCGATCATGATCGCGTCGGCGCCCGTGGCGGCCAGCACCTCGCGCGCTTTCTCGGGCGAGGTGATGTCGCCGTTGGCCACCACCGGCACGCGTACCGCGGCCTTCACGGCGGCGATGGTGTCGTACTCGGCCTGGCCACGATAGCCCTGCTCTCGCGTGCGGCCGTGCACCGTCAGCATCTGGATGCCCACGCCCTCGAACGCCCGGGCCAGGGCCACGGCGTTCTTGTGCTCCTGGCTCCAGCCGGTGCGCATCTTGAGCGTGACGGGCACGTTGCGCGGGGCGCAGGCCCCGACGACGGCCTCGGCGATTTCCAGGGCCAGGGCCTCGTTCTGCATCAGGGCGGAGCCCGCCCATTTGTTGCAGACCTTCTTGGCCGGGCAGCCCATGTTGATGTCGATGATCTGCGCGCCCCGGTCCACGTTGTAGAGCGCGGCCTCGGCCATCATCTGCGCGTCGGTGCCGGCGATCTGCACGGCGATGGGGCCGGGCTCGCCCTCGTGGTTGGCCCGGCGCGAGGTCTTGAGGCTGTCCCACAGGTCCTTGCGCGAGGTGACCATCTCGCTCACCGCGTAGCCCGCCCCCAGCGCCTTGCACAGCTGGCGGAACGGCCGGTCCGTGACGCCCGCCATCGGGGCGACGAACAGGCGGTTCGCCAAAGGAATGTGGCCGATGTGCATGGGAGGGGGGAGGCAGCGCGTGCTGAAAAAGGAGGCAGGATTGTAGCTGCTCAAAATTTCAGCAAATGAAAAGTGCTTCCGGCGCCGCCACGGCACCCATCGGCGGCCCGCCGCGCCGTTCTTCAGCGCGCCCCGCGGCGCTCGCGGGCCATGTGCTGCAGGTAGCTCACCAGATCGTCCAGATCGCTGTCGCTGAGCCGGTCCGGCGCGAAGCCGGGCATCGACTGCCCGGGCCACTGGCGCACGCTGGCCGGGTTGCGCACCAGCTGGCGCAGCGCCTGCGGCTGGAAGTACTCCACGGGGCTCATCGGCAGGTTCAGGTCGGGGCCCAGGCGAGCCTCGCCGCCGCCGTTCATGGTGTGGCAGACGAAGCACTGCGCCACGAAGATCGCCTGGCCGCGCCGGCGCGCATCGCCCGCGGGCACCTCGGGCGCGACGCCGATCCGGGGCCAGCGCTTTTCCGGTGCCTCGCGCACGTGCAGCCGGGCCACGGCATAGGGCCACTGCTCGCTGAGCACGCCGTCGGCCACCGGCCAGACGATGTAGAACGGCCCGGGGCCCGACGCCTTGCCCGGCAGCACAGGCCAGGGCGCACCGGCCGGCTCGACCGCCAGCCAGGCCTGGCCCCGACCCGGGCGCAGCACCAGCGCGCCGGGCAACTGGGCGACGAAGCCATCGAGCGCGACCGCCTCCAGCACGTCGCCCGCGCCCAGGCCCAGGCCGTTCAGCACGGCGGCCAGGGGCACGGCGCGGTAGCGCATGGGCCGGTGGTAGGCCACGTCCGCCGGCACGTCGATGTCGCGCGCCTCGGGGTGGCGCAGCAGCGTTTCGGTATCGACCTGCCGTGCACCGCCCGGCCCCTCCAGGTGCAGGACGGCGGCCTGCGCCGCACCGGCCAGCCAGCACGCCAGGCCGAGCGCGCCCACGGCCAGGGCCCGGCGCACGGCCGGGACGGAAACATCGAACCATTGCATGGTGGGGAACCTCCTCTTGTATGGGTGTGCGGCGGCGGCCCACCGGTGGGCCGCACCGCGGCGCGATCGTAGCGGAGCCCAAGCGCCTGTCCGACAGCGAAGGCGCGCCGGCGTCCCCTAAACTGCGCCCCACTTATGGAAATCTGGATGAACCACCTCATGGACCTGCTGGCGCTGCCCCAGTACGGCCTCAGCACGGTGTTCATGGTGTCGTTCATCTCCGCCACGCTGCTGCCGCTGGGCTCCGAGCCCGCGGTGTTCGGCCTCATCAAGCTCAACCCGGAACTCTTCTGGCCCGCCGTGCTGGTGGCCACCGCAGGCAACACGCTGGGCGGCGCCCTCAGTTGGTGGATGGGCCTGGGCGCGCACAAGGCCGTGGACCGCGCCCGGGGCGAGCATTCCAATCCCCGCGCCCTCGCCTGGCTGCAGCGCTTCGGCCCCAAGGCCTGCCTGCTGAGCTGGCTTCCCGTCGTGGGCGATCCGCTGTGCGCGGTGGCCGGCTGGCTCAAGCTGCCCTTCTGGCCCTGCGTGGCCTACATGGCGGTGGGCAAGTTCGGGCGCTACCTGGCCATGACGGCCGGGCTGCTGTACCTCTGGCCCGAGGCGGGGCGCTGACCTTCAAAACGCTATTAATTCAATAGCAATATGCCCTAGCGATTCATGCGCTGGGGCTGGTTTTCACCCTGAACCGGCTGAATGCACCTGGCCCGGGTTCGGGCATGCGTCCGCACTTCACACCCCGCCACGCCCGGCGGTCCTGCCCAAGGTTTGCATCCAGGACGGTCCGAACGCATCACGCCCCGGGCGCGGGTGACTCTCCTTGCGAGGCATCGGGGCCGCCCCAGTCTTCCGGCAGCGCCGCCCTGTCGCGCAGCACCCCGTTCACCTCCGCCCCGAAGATCAACGTGGTGGCGCTGATGTACAGGAACACCAGCGTGGCCACCACGCCCGCGAAACTGCCGTAGACCAGCGCGAGCTTGCCGGCGCTGCGCAGCGTGTACGACAGGGTGGCGGCCGCCCCCACCCACATCGCCGCGCCCACGATGGCGCCCGGCACCACGGTGCGCAGCCGCTGCCGCAGATCGGGCAGCCAGCCGTAGAGCAGCGCGTACAGCACCGTCAGCACCAAAAACGCCGAGCCGTAGCGCACGCTGTTGCGCAGCCAGGGCGTCTCCTGGCCCACGCCCACGTTGCGCTCCAGCAGCTGCCACACGTAGGGCATGACGATCACCGAGCTGAACGCCGCGAAGATGCCGCCGCCCACCACCACCGTGAACACCGTCACCTTGATGCGCGCCTTCCAGAACGGCAGGCCGCGTTCGATGCCGTACGAGCGGTTGAGCGCCGTGCGCACCGCCTGCATGCCCGACGACGCCGTCCACAGCGTGACCAGAAAGCCGATCGCCAGCAGCGCCTGGTTGCGCTGCGCCAGCACCTGCTGGATCACCGGCTGCATCGCGTCGCGCACCACCGGCGGCGCGTATTCGAGCACGCGCTGGGCCAGGGCCGCCGCGTCCCCCGGCTCGCCCACATAGGCCGCCGTGGCCGACAACAGGATCAGCAGCGGGAACATCGCCAGCACCGACGAGAACGCCATGCTCCCGGCCTGGTTGGCGCTCTGGTGGAGGATGTAGTTGCGGACCGCCAGGGCGATGACGGGCAGCCCCGGAACGGACCAGGCGATTTGCCGCACGCGGTGCAGGATGGTCTTCGGTGCCATGCGTTTGTCCAACTCTGCATCCTTCTTCGTTCCGCCGATCGATCGGCGCTTGTGTGAAACCAACCCATCGACACGCGAAGCGCCAGCAGGCCCAGCGGGCTTGGTGCCGCACCCGCTGACTGTCGCCCAAGCCACGCAGGCCCTCTGTAGGACTCGAAGAACATCCGAAGCCGCCCAAGGGGGACCGCCACACCACGATGCCAGCGCCGCTGGCTGCAGCGCGCAAGCCCTTGGACAGCCTGCACAGGTTACAGATGCATCCAGTGGTGACCGATCCAATATTCCGAACAGCGGAAAGATAGACTGCGCGCGGTTGTTTCCGGAGAAGTCCGGACGACCGGGTTCATTTCAATCATTACAACGGAGGAATTTCATGAAACGATTTCTGTGGGGCCTGGGAATGGCCCTGGCGTTGGTCGCCCCCGGGGCGCAGGCGCATGGGAGCGCAGCAGCAGAAGCATTACCAGCAGACGGCCGCTGGACGCGGCTGGTCACCACGGGCGAGGGGCCGTCCGTGCGTTCGACGCCCGCAGTGGCGCCGGTCCTCGGGTCCATCTACCTGTTCGGCGGGGTCAAGGACGATTTCGCCAGTGGCGAGAACACGTTCTACGACGACCTGTACCGCTTCGACCCCCGCCTGGCCCGATGGACGCCGCTGTCGCCCTCCGGCGCCAAGCCGCCGGCCCGGGCCTTCGCCGCGAGTGCCGCCGTGCCGGCGCGGCACTGGATGCTGGTGTTCGGCGGCGCCAACTACAGCGCCGACCTTTCCTCGCTCACGTTCTTCGACGATTTGTGGGCCTACAGCGCCCTGCTGAACCGCTGGACGCAGTTGCAGCCCGGCAATCCGGGGCCTTCGGCCCGATCGCGCCCCGCCATGTGGGTGGACGGCGAGAAGGTCTATGTGTTCGGCGGCATCCAGACCGACTTCCACACCTTGAACGACCTGTGGGCCTTCGACCTGCGCACCAACCTGTGGACTCAAATAATCGCCAATGGCGACGCGAACTCGCCGACCTCGCGCCATGAGGCCGCGGTGGCCGGGCGCGCATGGGACGGGCAATTGACGCTCTACGGCGGGCAATTCAGCGACAGCGACGGCTTCGTCTCGTTGAACGACACCTGGCGCTTCGACCTCGCCACCCACCAGTGGCAGAACATCACGCCCGCTGAAGCCGACAAAAACGTCGATACGCCCCGCCACCAGGGATCGACCGTGCAGATCGGCCACGCGCTGCTGATGGCCGGGGGCGACCTGCCGGGGGGCAGTTCCGGCTGCGGCGCCGCGTTCCCGCAGAACGCCACGTCCGAACTGTGGCGCTTCAACCTGCATGACCGCACATGGCGCCTGCTGGCCCCGGGTGGCGATGCCTTCCCGGCGATCAAACGCACCAACGCGGCCGCGGTGGGAGGCGTGATGTACGTGTTCTCGGGCTTCGGGTTCTCGTGCCAGAACGATGAGGGCGGGCAGGTGTGGAATCCTGACGTCTACGCGTTCCGGCCCCGCTGACCGGGGGCGCCCGTGGGCTGCGCAAGGCAGCCTTCGGACGCTGGTCTGGGCGCTCAGGCATGAGCAGGATTCGATGGGTAGTCGTCTTTCTGCTCAGACGCTTGATGTCCCAGACGGGCCATGGAAATCCATCGGCTAAATGTGAGCACCGACGGACAGGCGGCGCTGTAATCGACCCAGAGGGTGCACTTGTCAGTCAACCTGAAGGTCGACTATGAAGCGAAAGCGGCCATTTGGACTGCAGCAGACAGTAAAACATGACGGTACATGCATAAGTGCTCGCCGCAAAGTGAGGTAAACGCGACACGCTTTGCCAAGGACTACTGAAACGATCCATGAACCAACCGAAGACCAAAGAGAAGCAGGTCACGCGCGACAACCACTACGTTCCGAAGTGGTATCAGCGCGGATTCATGCCCAAAGGCAGGCACAAGCTATACGTGCGAAACCTCCAGCCAGGTGTCAAGAGCTTGCCCAACGGGAGTACCCTTGCTGAGCCCGAAGTAGAAGAATTGGGGCCAAAGCTTGCCTTCGTTGAGCTAGACCTCTACACGACACGATTTGGCTCGATCCTCAACGACGATATCGAGACGTTCCTCTTTGGACCCATCGACAAAACCGGGGCGGACGCTGTTCGTGGCTGGATATCAGGGGATCAAACTCAGATCCATCGAAGGTTTCAGGACTTCTTCGACTATCTAGACGCTCAGAAATTGCGCACACCGAAGGGGCTTGACTGGATCCTGAAGCACTACGACGGGCTGCCGCAGCTTGACCTGATGCTGCAGATGCAGTCCTTGCGCCAGATGCATTGTGCGATGTGGACCGAGTGTGTCCGGGAAATCGTTTCAGCCTCGAAGGCGACCGTCAAATTCTTGGTGAGCGATCACCCGGTCACGGTCTTCAATCCGAAGATGTCACCCGACTCGACTGGATGCAAGTACCCCGGTGAGCCTGGGGTTCAGATGGTGGGAACGCAGACCATCTTCGCGCTGGATGCCAATCACTGCCTCATTCTGACCAACCTCGAGTATGCAGAGAGCCCTTCTGAGGCCAACCTCCTGGCTCGCCGTACCAACGCTCGCTTCCGTGGTGACGCGATGGCCCGTACGGACGCCTTGATTCGCGGACGCCATCTGACAGACGATGAAGTGCATGCCATCAACCTCGTGCTGCGGTCGAGAGCCAAGCAGTACGTGGCTGCAGGTAGGCCTGAATGGCTCTATCCGGAGCGCTACTGCAACCTCTCATGGGCTGAAATCTCGCCGATCTTTCTGCCCCGTGACGGGCTTTTCAAGTTTGGCGGCGAGGTGTTCATCGGCTACGCCGACGGCTCGACTGCCTACCGAGACCAGTTCGGCCGCACATCGAAGGCTCACGAATTGACCGCCAAACCTCGGCCGATTACGAACCCGCAGCCAGAGGATCAATGTGGCTGCGGGGGTGGGCTGAAGTTCAGTGAATGCTGCGCGGACATTGAGGCGCATATACGCCCGTCTTGGCGCGTCATGAGCATCAGGGAACGCAATCTCGCCCTGATTCGAGCCATAAAAAACATCCTGCAGCTGGACGGCTCGGACGCTTCATGGCTGCGCATGCGGCGCACACTCAGCGATGAACAGGTCAGCCGCATCTACAAGGTTCAAGCAGCACTTTGGCCCAGAGACACACAACTGATAGACCTTCTTCCGAGCCCTCAGCGCCGACGCTCTCGCGCGCTTTTCATGGGATCTATCGACCCGCGTTTCCTTTCGGAGTCGATCACCGGTATGTTGGCGTATGTGGACGAACTGGTGGTGGTCCATCCCTTCATAAACGCAGATACGGTGCGCAAGGAGTTCAGCCCGATTCATCAGCCGGCAAATCATCGCGAGCAGACCGTTCGCAACGCATTCACGCTTTTGGTCCTGGAACGCGCAATCGAGGCGGGACGGCTTCACCTCGTCCCAGATCCGTTGGATTTCGATCTGGGCTACCGTGAGGAGATTAAGGCCATCGCGGATCGCAAAGAGAATATTGAAATCGGCCCTATTGACGATGCGATGGTGCGCTTCTTGGAACAGGACGAAAAGCGGCGATTCTTGAAACGCCTGCCAGCAGAGCAAATGAAGTCTTACATCAAGGAACGCATCCCCAGGGGCTCCGATGAGCTGTCCGATGCCGATATCGACTCTGTCATAGCACTCTGGAAACAAGAAGCAGAACTGGACCCTCTGGCTTTGCTGATGCCCATCTCCGACGACTTTGAGGGTGAGTTCAGGATCATCAAGTCCTTTGCACGAGAGACCGGCCTTTTCGTTGCCACCTTGACCGGCGCTTTTGTGTACACGAACTCCGACACGCAATGGAAGCGACTTCATGCGTCGGACGGAGTGCACGCATATGAACCGGATTCAAATGCGGCGACTGTCATTCGTCAAATAGACGCCCTGCATTTCAAACTCCCAAGCCTGACGTACCACCATGTGTCCAAGCCAGCAGGAGCCGATGCCGCTGGACACCTTCTTAGGACCGCGTTTAGGACGTTGCGTCAGGGTGAAGAGCTTGCGGTCGATTCTGAGCATGTGACTGCTGAGGCAGCGCCAGGACCAGAGGACGAAGGGTTGATGATCTACAACGTACGAGCATCTGCACCAGCGGGGGGATTTCGGCGCACCGATGTTTCTCGACTGGTGCTGACATTCGGGCGAACTGAAGACGTGGCACCGGTGCGCTTAGCCCCGTTCATTGAGCCCACCGTGAATGCTGCATAGTCGCCCGCTGCAAGGGGTCCGAAACTGTGGCGCAACTGAGCGAGTTTGCGCACCGGGCTCGGTGTATCTGCAGTGGTGGAATATTGACTCTGCGATGGCCTTGTCCATGGGCGCGAGTGGGTCAAGTCCTTTTGCTGGAGGCTGCATTGATGTCCGCTTCCAGCCTGAAGCGGCTCATGCATCTCTCCACACATCACGCTGTAGGCTTGGCCGTGCTCAATCCTTGACGCTCACCCCCAGATTGCCCAGCTTTTTTGCATACGAGTCCCTGCGTTTTGCGGCCTTTGCAGCGGTTTCGGAGGCGGCTTGGATTGCCTTCGGGCCTTTAACCGCAGCAGCTTTGATCAAGCCGAACTTGTGAGCGGCATCTGCCTCGGCCCGCTTGAAAGTGGCGATGAGTTCAGCATGGGCAACGGATGGATTCACAGGTACTCCATATCAATCACCGTCGTCACCCTTCAATTTGGACGTCGGTGCGAAGCAAGGCGGTTCTCAATTCGCGACTAGCAGGTTTTGAAACATCCACCTTTTGAACAGCCAGGTCGAACGGTGAGCCTGGCTTGATGCTGGTTGGCAGTATCTTTTTTGCTGGATTCTTGGCGGGGTACGTGCCCTGACCCGGACACATGCGAACGGAAAACCCGAATTCTTCGAGTGCACCTTTCGCATACAACTCCGCTAATTGTTGAAAGGTCACGAAGGTCGAACGTTTGACGTCTTTGAATCCTGGCCGACTGACGTCACGAACGATCTCGAATTTACCAAGCGACTCTCGCTGTGTATCGGTAAACGGATGGAGCAAGAAAGTCTGACGAACCCCATTTTTGGACATTAGAGTGTGTTCGACGGCTATATCGGTTAACAGCATATTTTTCTCGCTCTTCAAGCTGCAGTTGCACAGCACATCATTCGCCATCCCACCCAAAGTCGCAGACCGTGTTTTCACGCCACGCCAATGGGAACCAATCGCTTGGGGACTAAAACTGCCTGCCAATGGGGGATTGGGTAAAAGCCCGAAATCAGCCTGAAACTACTGTTCAGCCGAAAGAGAGCATGCTGGCCCATAGATGTCTGCTGCGAGAAGCTTATCGCGAGCGTTCAGGTCAACGGCCTGGCTGAACTCCGCCACTGCAATATGCATCTGCGGCAAAGCTCTGTCCAAGAAGCGCTATTTCGCTCTTGTTGAAATCAAGGAATCGAGAGCGCCACCAGACAGGCCTGCATTTTTCTGAGCGCTGGCCGACGCCCGCAAACGTCGGCCAAGCTTGGAAAAACCGACGCGTGCCGGTTTAAACGTTGAACAGAAAGTTCATCACGTCGCCATCCTTGACGACGTATTCCTTGCCTTCCGCGCGCATCTTGCCCGCGTCCTTGGCGCCCTGCTCGCCCTTGAAGGCGATGAAGTCCTCGAAGGCGATCGTCTGGGCACGGATGAAGCCGCGCTCGAAGTCGCCGTGGATCACGCCGGCGGCCTGGGGCGCGGTGTCGCCCACGTGGATGGTCCAGGCGCGCACTTCCTTCACGCCGGCCGTGAAGTAGGTCTGCAGGCCCAGCAGGTTGAAGCCGGCGCGGATCAGGCGGTTCAGGCCGGGCTCGGCCTGGCCCATCTCGGCCAGGAACATGTCGCGGTCCTCGTCGCTCATCTCGGACATTTCCGCTTCCATCTTGGCGCAGATGGCCACGACGGGCGCGTTCTGGGCGGCGGCGTATTCCTTGAGGCGCTCCAGCAGCGGGTTGTTCTCGAAGCCATCTTCGCTCACGTTGCCCACGAACATGGCGGGCTTGGCGGTGATGAGGCAGAAGGGCTTGAGCAGCGGGGCGTCTTCCTTGCTCAATGGCACGGTGCGCGCGGGCTTGCCCTGGTCGAGCGCGGCCTGGATGGGCGTGAGCAGGGACACCAGCTTGGCGGCTTCCTTGTCGTTGCCCGACTTGGCGGCCTTGCTGTAACGGTTGAGCGCCTTTTCCACCGTGGCGAGGTCGGCCAGGCACAGCTCGGTCTGGATGACTTCGATGTCGGAGATCGGGTCCACGCGGCCGGCCACGTGGATGACGTTGTCGTCCTCGAAGCAGCGCACCACGTTCACGATGGCGTCGGTCTCGCGGATATGCGCGAGGAACTGGTTGCCCAGGCCTTCGCCCTGGCTGGCGCCGGCCACGAGGCCCGCGATGTCCACGAACTCGACGATGGCCGGCACGATGCGCTCGGGCGTGATGATGCCGGCGAGTTGCTGCAGGCGGGGATCGGGCACTTCCACCACGCCCGTGTTGGGCTCGATGGTGCAGAACGGATAGTTCTCGGCGGCGATGCCGGCCTTGGTCAGCGCGTTGAAGAGGGTGGACTTGCCCACATTGGGCAGGCCCACGATGCCGCATTTCAGGCTCATGGCAGGGCTTTCAGGTGTTCGGGAGACAAACCCGCGATTTTACGGGGTGGGCCCGGGGCCCTGGCGGCCGGGCGGATCCCGGCCCTTTTCGAGCGGGCGATTCAGTCGAAGCGTAGATCGGCCGCGACGGGCTGGCCCACGCGCAGCATGCGGCCCGCGCCTTCGCGCACGATGGCGTTCATGCCGAAGGTGACGGCGCCGCCCAGCCGGCGGTCGTGGCGGTAGGTGCGCATCATGTCGCTCACCTCGGGGCTGCTGGCGGCGGTGGCCGGGTCGATGTCCGGGATGGGGCAGCGCGCGCAGGGCTTGGTGGGCTGCAGGTGCACTTCCTCGCCCTCCCCGGTGCCGATGTAGAGCCGGTCGATGCGGTCCTCGTCGTGCGCGTGCAGTCCATCGACCACGATGTTGGGGCGAAAGCGCTCCATGCCCACGGCCGCGTGGCCGGCGGCCCGCAGCCGCTCGTTCAGCCCGTCCAGCGACGCCTGGCTGGCCAGCAGCAGCGGGAAGCCGTCGGAAAAGAGGTTGGGCACCTCCAGGCCGTCGGTCCACTTGGGGCTGGACAGCCGGCGGTGCTCGGGGTCGAACCGCACCATGCGGCAGGGCTGGCCCAGGAAGTCGGTGAACCACTGGGCGGCCAGCGGGCCCATGTCCCAGGCGGGCACCGTGTCGTCCCACAGTTGCACAGTGGCGGGGCCCTCCACCTGATCGATCGCCACGTGCAGCGCGAGCATGCCGGGGGCGCGCAGCACCATCTCATGCACCTTGAGCTGGGGCCGGACCAGGGCCATGCGCGGCAGCGTGCGCTGGGTGAGGAAGTGGCCGGCCGCGTCCACGACCATCCAGGCGCGGTCCAGGTCCAGCCCGGTGTCGGTGAGCAGCGCCTGGCGCACTTCGATGCCGGCGCAGGATTTGACGGGGTGGACGAACAGGCGCGCGATGGTGCCGGCAAGGTCGTGGTCGGGGCGGAAAGTCACGGGGAAAAAGCTCCAGGGGCGCGGGCGCGAAAACCATCGGTGAAAGCGGGATTGTGCCCGCCCGCGCCGCCTTGGCCGGCTCCTACAATGCCCGGCATGGCCCAAACCTTTGATGTATGTATCCGTGGCGCTGGCGTCGTGGGCCGCACCCTGGCCCTGCTGCTGGCCCGCGAACGGCTCCGCGTGGCCCTGGTCGGCACGCCCGCCCCCCCGGCGGCCGATGTGCGCGCCTATGCCTTGAACGCCGCCTCGCGCGGGCTGCTCGAATCGGTGCGCGGGTGGCCCGATGCCGCCCACGCCACCGCGGTGCGGCAGATGCAGGTGCATGGCGACCAGGGCGGCGAGGTGACGTTCGATGCCGAACGCCAGGGCACCGAAGCGCTGGCCTGGATCGTGGACGTGCCCGCGCTGGAGGCCCGCCTGGCCGATGCCCTGCGGTTCCAGCCCCAGGCCGAATGGGTGGACGCCCCGGTGCCCGCCGCGCTCACCGTGGTGTGCGAGGGCCGCGCCAGCCGCACGCGCGAGGAATTCGGCGTGGACTTCGCCACCATGCCGTATGGGCAGCACGCGGTCGCCACCCGGCTGCAATGCGAACGGCCCCACGGCCAGGTGGCGCGGCAGTGGTTCCTGCCCGATGGCATCCTGGCCTTTTTGCCGCTGGACGGCGCCGCGGGGAACTCCGTCGCGGTCGTCTGGTCAGTCTCGCAGGACCGGGCGCAGCGCCTGGCGGCCCTGGACCCCACCGAATTCGAGCAGCAGATCCAGCAAGCCAGCCAGAACACGCTGGGTACCCTGCAGTTGAGCGCAGACCGCACGGCCTGGCCGCTGCAGCAGGCCCGCGCGGACCGCTGGTGCGGCCCCATGGCAGCGCCGGGCCAACCGGGCGCCGCGCGCAGCTGGGCGCTGGCGGGCGATGCGGCGCACAACGTGCATCCGCTGGCCGGCCAGGGCCTGAACCTGGGGCTGGGCGATGCCCAGGCGCTGGCCCGTGTGCTGAACGGGCGCGACTATTGGCGCGGCGTGGGCGACCTGCGGCTGCTGCGCCAGTACGAGCGCGAACGCAAGGCGGCCCTGCTGCCGATGGGCTGGACGATGGACGGGCTGCAGCAGCTTTTCTCGCGCAGCGAGGGGCCTTTGATGGCGCTGCGCAACTGGGGCATGAAGGGCTTCGAGCGCAGCGGCCCGCTCAAGGATTGGGTGACGCGCCAGGCCATGGGCCTGCGCTGACGGGATGGACCGAAGGGCCGCAAGGCGGGCCGCTGGCGAGCGCCGCGGCGCATTGATGAACAACGAGTTGAAGAACGAAAGAATCGCATGAAACTGATCCCTTCCCTGCTGGCCGGCGCCGCGCTCACCCTGTCCCTCGGCGCGTTCGCCCAGGAAACGGTCATCCGCAAGGCCCTGTCCGACCGCATTCCGCAGCTGGAGAAGATCGACGAGGTGCGCAGCACGCCCATGCAGGGCCTGTACGAGGTGCGCATCGGCACCGACCTGTTCTACACCGATGCCAAGGGCAACTACCTGATCCAGGGCGAGCTGATCGACACCAAGGCCCGGCGCAACCTGACCGAAGACCGCATCAACAAGCTCACCGCGGTGGACTTTGACGCGCTGCCGTTCAAGGATGCCTTCACCATCGTGCGCGGCAACGGCAAGCGCAAGATCGCGGTGTTCGAGGACCCCAACTGCGGCTACTGCAAGCGCTTCGAGAAGGACCTGCAGAACGTGGACAACGTCACGGTGTACATGTTCCTGTACCCCATCCTGAGCCCCGATTCGGCCGAGAAGTCCCGCAACATCTGGTGCGCCAAGGACCGCGTAGTGGCCTGGCAGGACCAGATGGTGCGCGACAAGCCGGCACCCGCCGCCAGCTGCGACACCGCGGCCGTGCAGCGCAACCTGGCCTTCGGCAAGAAGCACAAGATCACCGGCACGCCGACGATCATCTTCGCCGACGGCTCCCGCGTGCCGGGCGCGATCAACGCGCAGGAAGTCGAAAAGCGCATGGCCGACGCCGGCGGCTCCGGCAATTGAGCCCCGGCGTGCGCGGCGGCTGCCGCGGCGCACGCTCCTGACCGCCGGGCGGCGCGGACCACTCCCTGCGCCGGCCCGGGCCTTCCCCGACCCTTCAGCGCCGCACGCACCATGTCCGCCCTTCGCCACGCCCACCCCGCCGTCCACTACCGCGTCGAGCCCGCGCAACTGCACGCCCACCTGTTCAGCGTGACGCTGACGGTGGCCAGGCCCGCGGCCCGGCAGGCGCTGTCGCTGCCCGTCTGGATTCCCGGCAGCTACCTGGTGCGCGAATTCGCCAAGAACCTGCAGAACCTGCGCGCGCAGCAGGACGGCAAGGACGTGCCCCTCGCCCAGATGGACAAGTGCCGCTGGGAGGTGCAGTGCCGCAACGACCACCCGCTGGTGCTCACGTACGAAGTCTGCGCCTACGACACCTCGGTGCGCACCGCCTTTCTGGATGCCACGCGCGGCTTCTTCAACGGCACCAGCCTGTGCCTGCGCGTGCACGGCCAGGAGTCCGCGCGACACGACCTGGAAATCGTGAGCACGCCCGCCGTGGCGCGCTGGTCCGTCGCCACCGGGCTCGCCGCCGAGAAGACCACGCGCGCCGGCTTCGGAACCTACCGCGCCGAGCACTACGACGAACTGGTGGACTGCCCCGTGGAGATGGGCCCGTTCTGGAGCATCCGCTTCACGGCCTGCGGCGTGCCGCACCGGCTGGTGATCGCGGGCGCCGCGCCTTCATTCGACGGCAACCGCATCGTGGCCGACGTGCGCCGCATCTGCGAGGCCGGCATCCGCTTCTGGCACGGCAGCGGCAAGCCGCCCTACCAGAACTACCTGTTCCTGCTGAACGTGGTGGACGACGGCTACGGGGGCCTGGAGCACCGCAACTCCACCGCGCTGATCTGCGGGCGGCGCGACCTTCCGCGCATCGGCCAGGCACGCGCGCCCGAGGGCTACAACACGCTGCTCGGGCTGGTGAGCCACGAGCACTTTCATACCTGGAACGTCAAGCGCCTGCGCCCGGCGGAGTTCGCGCAGTACGACTACACCCAGGAGAACTACACGCGCCTGCTGTGGTTCTTCGAGGGTTTCACGAGCTACTACGACGACCTGCTGCTGCGCCGCGCGGGCCTGATCGACAACGCCACCTACCTGCGCCTGCTCGCCAAGACCGTCAACCAGGTGCTGCAGACGCCCGGCCGCAAGGTGCAGTCGGTGGCGCAGGCCAGCTTCGACGCCTGGGTCAAGTACTACCGCCAGGACGAGAACACGCCCAACAGCACGGTGAGCTACTACACCAAGGGCTCGCTGGTGGCGCTGTGCCTGGACCTCGCGCTGCGCCGCGAAGGCCAGGCCACGCTGGACGACGTGATGCGCGCCCTGTGGGAACGCTGCGCCGCCGGCCCCATGTCCGAAGCCGACCTGCTCGACGCGATCCAGGCGCTGGCGGGCCGCTCGTTCGCCACCGAGATCGCGCAGTGGGTGCACGGCACCGACGATCTGCCCCTGGCCGAGCTGCTGGCGGCCAACGGCGTGACGCTGCAGGGCGAGCCGGCGCAGCTGGCCCAGCGCCTGGGGGTGCGGGTGGCGGAGGGCCAGGGCCTGCAGATCAAGGTGGTGCTGCGCGGCGGCCTGGCCGAGCAGGCGGGCTTCGCGGCCGGCGACGAATGGCTGGGGATCGAGGTGCAGGGTGAGGCCTGGCGCGTGCAGCGGCTGGACGACGTGCCGCTCTACGCCGGCGTGGAGCCCCGCGTGACGGCGCTGGTGGCGCGGGACCGGCGGCTGCTGGAGCTGCCGCTGGAACTGCCCTCGACGGCCCATGCGGGCGCCGAGGCCGAGGTCGACACCATCGGCCTGTCGGTGGCCGATGCGGCCCTGGCCAACCGCTGGCTGGACGGCGGCGCGGGCCAATAGAGAAAGCTTGCAGAGGCTTTCGGGAGCCCCTTGGGTATAGTCTGCCGATCACAACGAGCAACGGAGATACCCCTTGGCCTACGAAGTCATCGAGGTCCGCATCGAGGCGGACAAGGTCGGCGTCATCACGCTGAACCGGCCCAAGCAATTGAACGCGCTGAACGACCAGCTCATGAACGAGCTGGGCGAGGCGCTGCAGGCCTTCGACGCCGACGAGAAGATCGGCTGCGTCATCGTCACCGGCAGCGAAAAGGCCTTCGCCGCAGGCGCGGACATCGGCGCCATGGCGCAGTACAGCTTCGCCGATGCGTACAAGGGCGACTACATCACGCGCAACTGGGAGCGCATCCGCTCCATCCGCAAGCCGGTGATCGCCGCGGTGAGCGGCTTCGCCCTGGGCGGCGGCTGCGAGCTGGCCATGATGTGCGACTTCATCATCGCGGCCGACAACGCCAAGTTCGGCCAGCCCGAGATCAAGCTGGGCGTCATCCCCGGGGCCGGCGGCACGCAGCGCCTGCCGCGCGCGGTGGGCAAGTCCAAGGCCATGGACATGGCCCTCACCGGCCGCATGATGGATGCCGCCGAGGCCGAGCGCGCCGGGCTGGTCAGCCGCGTCGTGCCCTTCGCCCAGCTGATGGACGAGGCCCTGGGCGCCGCGCTGCAGATCAGCGACTTCTCGCAGATCGCCGTGATGGCGGCCAAGGAATCGGTCAACCGCGCGTTCGAGAGCGGGCTGTCGGACGGCGTGATGTTCGAGCGCCGCCTGTTCCACGCGCTGTTCGCCACCAGCGACCAGAAGGAAGGCATGGACGCCTTCGTGAACAAGCGCAAGGCGACCTTCACCCACCAGTGAGGCGCCATACCGCGCGGCCCCTGCCAAGGGGCTGAGGCACCGACCCCCGCCGCTGCCTTCAGCGGCTTTTTTTCGCCGGCGATGGCGCCTTGGCGGCCGGCACCGGCAGCCCGGCCTGCCAGTGCGCCGGATCGGCGAAGCGCTCCACCAGGAAATCCAGCAGCGCGCGCAGCGCCGGCGGCACCTGCCGGCGCGAGGCGTACACGCCGTGCACGCCCAGCGTGCGCGGCGCATGGGCCGGCAGCAGCGCCGTGAGCCGCCCCTGCGCGATCAGCGGCGCGGCGGCATAGACCGGCTGCAGCGTCACGCCCGCGCCGTGCAGCGCGGCGGCCAGCAGCACCTGGGATTCGTTGGCGCTCAGGTTGCCGCCCACCGGCACCGCGATGCGCTCGCCCCGGTGCGTGAACTCCCACAGGCTGCGCCCGAAGTACGAATACGTGAGGCAGTTGTGCGTCGCCAGGTCCTGCGCGCGGCGCGGCGTGCCGTGGGCGGCCAGGTAGGCGGGCGCGGCGCACACCACCGATGCGCATTCGCCCAGCGTGCGGGCGATGAGGTTGGGGTCCAGGTCGTTGCTGATGCGCACCGCCAGGTCGATGCGCTCCTGCACGAGGTTGACCGGCCGGGAATCGATGTGCAGGTCGATGGCCACCAGCGGATGGCGGCGCAGGAACTCGGCCACCGCGGGCGACAGCACCTCCTGCGCGAGCGACTGCGAACTGGCGATGCGCAGCAGGCCGCGCGGCACCTCGGCCCCCTCGCCCACCGGCACCGCCATCTCGGCGGCCAGCTCCAGCATGCGCCGGCAGCGCGCCAGGGCCTGCTCGCCGGCCGCCGTGAGGCCGAGGCGCCGCGTGGTGCGGTGCAGGAGCCGGGCGCCGGCCCAGGCCTCCATCTGCGCGAGGTAGCGCGTGACCATGGCGCGCGACATGTCCAGCGATTCGGCGGCGGCGGTCATGCTGCCGCGCTCGGCGATGCGCACGAAGACGTCGGCGGCGGTGAGGCGGTCCATATTCGATCGATCGATGCAACAAAGCTTTGCATGGTAGGGGGTTTTTCGGCCGATCCAGGCAACCTACGATCCAGCCCATTCCTTATTTCCTTTATCCAAACCCTCGCTGACCAGGAGCCCGCCATGTCCCGCACCCCCCGATTCCTTCGCACCCTGATCGCCGGCGCCGCCAGCCTCGGTTTCGCCGCCGTGGCGCTGGCCGCCGGCCCGCTGCAGCTGCAGGTGTACAACCCCGGCACCAAGAGCCTGTTCCCCGTGTCGTCGGAGCTGATCACGGGCGAGACCGAAGCCGTGCTGATCGACGCGCAATTCCAGCGCGACGACGCCCAGGCGCTGGTGGAGAAAATCCACGCCAGCGGCAAGAAGCTGACCACGGTGTACATCAGCCACAAGGACCCCGATTTCTACTTCGGCCTGGACGTCATAAAAGCCGCCTTCCCCGCGGCCCGCATCGTCGCCACGCCGCAGACGGTGGCCGGCATCCAGGCCTCCAAGGACGGCAAGCTCGCCCACTGGGGCCCCATCCTCAAGGGCAACGCGCCCCAAGCCCTGGTGGTGCCCGAGCCGCTGCAGGGCGACACCATCACGCTGGAAGGCCAGGCCATCCAGGTGGTCGGCCTGAACGGCCCGACGCCCGGCCGCACGGTGGTGTGGATTCCTTCGCTGAAAGCCGTGGTGGGCGGCGTGCCGGTGGCCGCCAACATCCACGTCTGGATGGCCGACACGCAGACGCCCGAATCGCGCCGCGACTGGCTCGCCACGCTCGACCAGATCGACGCGCTGCAGCCGGAGGTCGTGGTACCGGGCCACTTCGTGCCGGACGCCAGCGGCCGGGAGCCGCGCAGCACGGCCTCGGTGGCATTCACCCGCGGCTACGTGAAGGCCTTCGAGGAAGAAGCCGCCCGCGCCAAGGACTCGGCCGCGCTGGTCGCCGCCATGAAGAAGCGCTATCCGCAACTGGGCGAATCGTCGTCGCTGGAGCTGGGCGCCAAGGTCATCAAGGGCGAAATGAAATGGCCTCAGTGAACGCCGCCGCACCGTCTGCGGTGCTGCACTACGTCTTCGACCCGCTGTGCGGCTGGTGCTACGCCGCCGCGCCGCTGGTGCAAGCCGCGCGGCAGGTGCCGGGCCTGGCGATCGCGCTGCACGGCGGCGGCATGCTGGCCGGCCCCAACCGCATCGCCATCACACCCCGGTGGCGCGACCACGTGGTGCCGCACGACCGGCGCATCGCCCAGCTCACCGGCCAGCCCTTCGGCGAGGCGTACTTCGAAGGCCTGCTGCGCGACCCGACGGCGGTGATGGATTCGGAACCACCGACCACCGCCATCCTGGCCGCCCAGGCCCTGGGCCAGCGCGGGCTGGACATGGCGCACCGCATCCAGCAGGCGCACTATGTGCAAGGCCGCCGCGTGGCGGACGCCGCCGTGCTGCAGGATCTGGCGGCCGAACTGGGCCTGGACGCCGAGGCGTTCCGCGCCGCCTTCGCGCAGTGGCAAGGCGCACCCACGCAGGCGCACTTCGCGGAAAGCCGCCAATGGCTGGCCCGCGCGGGCGGCCAGGGCTTTCCCACCCTGGCGCTGGAGCAGCCGGGCTCGCCGCTGCAGACGCTGGACATCGGCCCCTGGCTGGGCCAGCCCGAGGCCTGGAAGACCGTGCTGCGCCAGCACCTGGAGGCCGGGCGGGCCGCCATCGCGCCGGCCGGCAGTGCCCTGGCCTGTGGCCCGGACGGCTGCGCGATCTGATGGCGGGCGGGCATCCCCTGCCCTGCGTTTTTCAGCCGGGGAACACCGGTTCGCCCAGGTTGAGCATCAGCCGGTTGGCCCAGGCGAAGATGGCCACGGCGTGGACGGCGTCGAGGATTTCCAGGTCCGACAGGCCGGCCGCGCGCAGCGGCCGCACCTGGTCTGCACCGAACGCGCCGGGCGCGCGCGTGAGGTCGATGCTGGCCTGCACGATGGCCTGTTCTCGCGCGGTGGTGCCCGCGCCCTGTGGCTCGGTGAACACCTGCACGATCACGTCATTGCGCTTGGCCAGCTGCTCGAACCGCTGCGCATGCACCGAGGCGCAGTACACGCAGCCGTTCACGCGCGAGACCACGGCACTGGCGAGTTCGCGCTCGGCGCGCGACAGGCCGCCGGGCGCGTACATGATCGCGTTGAACACGATCGACCGCTCCTCCAGGATGCGCGGCTGGTGCACCAGCACGCGGTAGTAATCGCTGGTCTTGGCCTTGGGGTGGCTGGCCTCGAGCACCGCCAGTTGCGCGGGCGAGGCCTGCGCCAGGTCCAGCACGGGCAGCCAGGCTTTCCACTCCAGCGTCTCGCTGGTGTAGCCGTTCACGCGCACGGGCTCGCCGGGCTTCGGGAGATTGGCCGGGTGCACGAACGGCGCGGCGGCCGGGGCCGGTTCGCCAGCGGCGGCGGCGGGCGAAGCCGCCGGCGTGCCGAGCGCCGCCAGGGCCTGCAGCCCCGCCACCACGCGCACCTGGTAGGCCACGAAGGCGATGAGCTGCGCCAGCGCCACCACGGCGGGCGTGGACAGGCCGGCGGCGGGCAGCTGCAGCAGCGCCTCGCGGTCGCCCTCCACCGGCCGCGCGGCCAGCAGGTCGGCAAAGCGCAGGATGGCCTGCAGGCGCGGGTCCTGCACTGGCGAATCGCCCGGGTCCAGGGCCGCGCGCTGCGCGGGCGTGAGGTCGGCCAAGCCCTGCAGCCGCGCCGTGTAGTGCGCCGCCACCGGCGCGCTGCCGGCCTGGGTGGCGATGGCCCGCGCCGCCAGCAGGCGTTCGGCCAGGGAGAGGCCCTCCAGCGCGGGATCGAACAGGCTGTCGTAACTGCCCTGGGTGGCGGCGACCACCTTGTCGCGCTGGTGGCGCACGGCGTGCACGGGGTCGCCTGCGGTCAGCGGCACCAGGGTGTCCACCCGATCGGGGGAAAGGGATGCATCGGTCATGGTCGGCTCCGGTGGGGCGGCCTCATGTCGGCCGCCAGGAATATCAGTGTTTTAGGGTTGCAGCACAGATTCTTCTAGGGCAGCTTGCTTCAAAAACGATAGCACCTGCCGCCACGAGTGTTCGTCGGCCCAGGCGTTGGGCGCGGGCGCGCCGCCGCCGGTGCTGAGCCGGCCCGAGACCGGGTGGGCGTACACGGTCTGCGTGGTGGGCAGGTAGGGAAACAAAATCGAATGCCCCGCGCCCGCGTAGTCGTACTGCGCCACCGGGTGCGGGTGCGCATGGGCCTTCAGCCGCTCCACGACCATGCGGCCGTAGCGCGACGAGGGCCAGGAGCCGTCGTCCTCGGCGGTCAGCAGCAGCACCGGGCCGCGGATGCGCTCCACGCGGATGCGGGCGCGCTCCACGGCCTCCTCGTCCTGCAGCGCGGTGAGCAGCGCGTTGGCATGGCGGCGCGGCTCGGGTCCCTCGTCCCACGGCGCCCAGGTGGCCGTGCGGTTGTTCTCCCACAGGTGCGGCAGCGGCTGGCCGCGGAAGATCCACGCCGGGCCGTTGCGGCTGTCGGGGCCGTTGGCGGGGTTGCACGCGTTCTGCGCGCTGTGCACCACCGCGCCCGGCACGTAGCCGATGACGGCCGAGACCTGCTCCGGGAACAGCGTGCCCAGCAGCAGCACCAGCTCGCCGCCGCGCGACTGCCCACTCAGCGCGACGAAGCCGCCGCGCGGGCGCACCGTGCGATGCAGCCAGGCGAGCGCGGTCTCGAAGTATTCGAGGTGCGTGTCCGAGATGTGGTCGGGCCGCCCCGGCGACTGGAAGTAGCCCAGCGCCAGCGCCGCGTAGCCGTGCGAGGCGTACAGCGCCGCACGCGGCTCGTTGATGCCCCCGCCCGAGCCGTTGAGCACCAGCACGGCCGGGTGCGGTCCCGGGCCCGGCGGCAGGAACAGCGTGCCCGACAGGCCCTCGTCACGCACGTCGCGCCGCACCACGCCGGGGCCGACCAAGTGCTGCACGAAACGGCCCGGGAGCGGCGCGCCGCCCGGCGCGCCGCGCTCCAGGGTGACCTCGGTGGCCAGCGGCGCGGCCGGGGTGCTGGCGAACAGCGCGCGCGGCGCCTGCCCGCCGTCGGGCACCTGCGACCACACCAGGCCCATGGGCGACACGCCGGCGTAGCTGCCCGACCGCGGCGCGTCGCGCGACAGGTCCACCGTGCCCTGGGCATCGGCCTCGAAGACGGCCTCGGCGCGCCAGGCGACGCCCGGGCCGCGCAGGGTGTGGCTGCGCAGCGTGACGGTCTCGCCCGGCACGAGCCCGCTGGCCATGATGCGGCGCGGCACGTCGATCAGCGCGTCGGCGGGGGTGATGGTGAGCGCGGCCACGCCTTACTTGCCCACGCGGGTGACTTGCAGGGCAGTGGTGCGGTCGCTCAGGATCGGCTCGACCTTCAGCCCCTTCTTGGCCGCCCAGATGTTCTGGTAGTGGAACAGCGGGATCTGGCCCACGTCGTCCGTGACCAGCTTGGCGGCATGGCGGAACACGGCCTCGCGGCGGCGCGCGTCGAACTCCACCGTGGCGGCATCGAGCGCCTTGTCCACCGCTTCGTTGCTGTAGCGGCCCCAGTTGTTGGCGCCGCGCCCGCGCTGGGCATCGGTGGTGGCGAGCGTCTGCAGCAGGCCGTAGCCGGCCTCTCCCGTGCCGTTGCCCCAGGCGATCACGCTGACGGCGAAGTCGTTCTTGTTGGCACGGCTGGCGTACGAGGCCCAGGGCAGCACCTCCACCTTGGTCTTCACGCCCGCGCGGCTCCAAAACTGGGCCACGGCCTGCACGGTTTCGGGGGCCTGCGGGTAGCGGTCGCCGGGCACGTGGATGGTGATCTGGAAGCCCTGCGGAAAGCCGGCCTCGGCCAGCAGCTTTTTGGCCTGCTCCACGTTGTAGGGAATGTCCTTGACCTCGGGGTTGTAGCCGAAGCTGCCCTTGGGCATCCACTGGTTGGCCTCGGTCACCGTGCCCTGCAGCACGCGGTCCACGATGGCCTTGCGGTTGATGGCCAGCGACAGCGCCTGGCGCACGCGCACGTCCCGCAACGGATTCTGCGCGAGCGGCTTGCCCGCGTTGTCGGTGACGAACTCGTTGGCGCCGGCCTTGAAGCTGGGCTGCAGCAGCAGCGCGCGCAGGCCGGGGTAGGTGTACACGCTCACGCTGGGCGTCTTGCGCAGCTTCTCCACGTCGGTCACGGCGACCTTGTCGATCACGTCCACATCGCCCGCCAGCAGCGCGGCGGTGCGTGCCGCGCCGTTGTTGATGTAGCGGTAGTTCACCTTCTCCCACAGCGGCTTGGTGCCGTAGTAGCTCGCGCTGCGCTCGAACACCGTGCGGTCGCCCGGCACGTAGGAGATGAATTTGTACGGCCCCGTGCCCACGACGGCGCGGCCGGCGTTGTAGTCCTCGGTCTTCGATTTTTCGCCCACGTGCTTGCTCACGATGTAGATCGAGGCGATCTCCAGCGGCAGCATGGGGTTGGGCGTGTTGGTCTTGACGATGACGGTGTGCGCGTCCTTGGCCGTGGTCGATTCGACCGTGCGCAGCGCGCCCGCATAGGACGCCACGCTGCCGGGCACGTTGCGCGCGCGCTGGAACGAGAACACGATGTCGTCGGCGGTGAAGGGCGTGCCGTCCTGCCACTTCACGTCGGTGCGCAGCTTGAACTCCCAGGTCTTGTCGTCCAGCGTCTTCCAGCTGGCGGCCAGGCCCGGCTCCAGCTTGCCGCCGTCGCGCGAGTTGACCAGCGAGTCCCAGAAATGCAGCGCCAGCGAGCGGTCGCCCGCGTGGTTGTTGAGCTGCGGATCGACCGACGACACCGGGTCGGCGAAGCCGATGGACAGCGTGTTGCCGTTCTGCGCGAGCGCGCCAGTGGCACCGGTAGCGGCGAGCAGCGCGGCGGCGGCCAGGGTGGCGAGGCGGAAGGAAGTCATGGCGGGCCTTTCAGGAAAAAACGAACGGGATACGGCGGGGGCAACGGGCGTTGGACGGTGAGCGCTCAGCCGTCGTTGAGGTGGCAGGCGCGCTCGTGCCGCACGGCGATGCCGCGCAGCCGCGGCACCTCGGTGGCGCAGCGCGGCATGGCGTGCGGGCACCGGGGATGGAAATGGCAGCCAGAGGGCGGCGAAATGGGGCTGGGGATCTCGCCGCGGATGGACGAAAAGCGCGTGCGCCGCGCGGCCACGCTCGGGATCTCGGCCAGCAGCGCCTGCGTGTAGGGGTGGTTGGGCCGGGCGAAGAGCTCCTCGACCGGCGCGCTCTCGACCACGCGGCCCAGGTACATCACCACCACGCGGTCGCACACGTGTTCCACCACGCCCAGGTCGTGGCTGATGAACAGGTAGGTCAGGCCCAGCTGGTCGCGCAGGTCCATGAACAGGTTGAGGATCTGCGCCTGGATCGACACGTCCAGCGCCGCCACGGCCTCGTCGCACACCAGCAGGCCCGGCTGCACCGCCAGCGCGCGGGCGATGCCGATGCGCTGGCGCTGCCCGCCGCTGAACTGGTGCGGGTAGCGGTGGCGCAGCGCCGGGTCGAGCCCCGCGCGGCGCAGCTGGGCGCTCACGTAGTCATCGAGCCCGGCGGCATCGGTCAGGCCGTGCAGCAGCGCCGCCTCGCCCACGATGCGCGAGACACGCAGGCGCGGGTTCAGGCTGGCGAACGGGTCCTGGAACACCATCTGCGTGCGCAGCCGCGCGGCCAGCCGGTCGCGGTGGCTCAATCCTTCGAGCGGGCGCCCGTCCACCCGCACCTCGCCCTCGGTGGCCGGCAGCAGCCCGGCGGCGATGCGGCCCAGCGTGGACTTGCCGCAGCCCGACTCGCCCACCAGGCCCACGACCTCGCCCGCGTGCACCGCCAGGTCCACGCCGTCGACCGCGTGGGTCACCACGGGCGCCTTCGACAGGCCCAGGCGCCGCAGCGCCCGGCCCACGGGGCCCGGCGGCGGCTGCTGGCCGAAGCGCTTGGCCACGCCGCGCAGCTCCACCAGCGGCGGGGCGGCGGCCGTGGCCGGGTTGGCGCCGCCAGGGCCTGGCGGCGAAAGAACGTCGCGAACCTCGCTCATGCCGCGCCCTCCGAAGCACCGGGATGGAAGCACCGCACCGCGTGCGCCGGGGCCTGGGCGCGCGGGTGCGTGATGGCCGGCGGCACGCCGCAGGCGGCGCTGGCGCGTGGGCAGCGCGGCGCGAAGGCACAGCCCGGGGGCATGTGCAGCAGCGACGGCGCCATGCCGGGAATCTGCCGCAGCCGCTCGCCGCGCCGGTTGGCGCTGGGCAGGCTGCCGATCAGGCCCTGGGTGTAGGGGTGCTGCGGGTGGTCGAGCACGTCGTCCACCGTGCCGTGCTCCACGATGCGCCCGGCATACATCACGGCGATCTCGTCGGCCAGGCCCGCCACCACCGACAGGTCGTGGCTGATCCAGATCAGCGAGGTGCCGCGCTCGCGCACCAGCTTTTGCACCTCGGACAGGATCTGCGCCTGGATGGTCACGTCCAGCGCCGTGGTCGGCTCGTCGGCGATGACGAGGTCGGGCCCGTGCAGCAGCGCGATGGCGATCGCCACGCGCTGGCGCATGCCGCCCGACAGCTGGTGCGGGTAGGCCCGCAGCCGGTCGTCGGGGCTGGGAATGCCCATCAGCGCCAGCGTGTCGCGCGACAGGGCGCGGGCCTCGGCGGTGGTGGCGCGGCGGTGGGCCTTGACGGCCTCGATCATCTGCGTGTCCACGCGCAGCACCGGGTTGAGCGTGGCCATCGGGTCCTGGAAGATCATGGCGATGCGGTTGCCCTGCAGCGCGCGCCGCTCGGCGGCCGGCAGCGTGGTGAGGTCGCGGCCCTGGAACAGCACCTGCCCGCCCTCCACGCGGCCGGGCGGATCGACCAGCCCCATGATCGAGAAGCCGGTGACGGATTTGCCCGAGCCCGACTCGCCCACCAGGCCCAGCACCTTGCCGCGCCCGAGCGTGAACGACACGCCGTCCACCACCGGCAGCACGCCGGCGCGGGTGTGAAAGCGCGTGCGCAGATCGCGCACCTCCAGCGTGGGAACGCCGGCGGGCACGGCTGCGGCGGACGCCGGGATCGGGGAAGACGATGCGGTGCCCATCATTTCTGCAGCCTCGGGTTGAGCACGTCGCGCAACTGGTCGCCCACGAGGTTGATCGCGACGATGGTGAACAGCAGCGCCAGGCCGGGAAAGAAGCTGATCCAGTATTCGTTGGACAGCAGGTACTGGTAGCCGTTGGAGATCAGGAGGCCCAGCGAGGGCTCGGTGATCGGCACGCCCAGGCCCAGGAACGACAGCGTGGCCTCCAGCGTGATGGCGCGCGCCACCTGCAGCGCGCCGATCACCAAGAGCGGCGGCAGGCAGTTGGGCAGGATGTGCCCGGTGACGATGCGCCAGCCCGGAATGCCCTGGCCGCGCGCGGCCTCCACGTATTCGCGGCGCGCCTCCACCAGCGCCTGGCCGCGCGCCGTGCGGGCGTAGTAGGCCCACTCCAGCAGCACCAGCGTGAGCACCACGTTGCCCACGCCCTTGCCCACGTAGGCCAGGATCATCAGCGCCATGAGGATGGTCGGAAACGACAGCAGCAGGTCGACCACGCGCATCAGCAGCGCATCGACCTTGCCGCCCGCGTAGGCCGCGAGCAGCCCCACCAGCGTGCCGATCACCGCCGCCACCACGGCCGAGCCCACGCCCACCAGCAGGCTGATGCGCAGGCCGTACACGATGGCCGAGTACAGATCGCGCCCCTGCCCGTCCGTGCCCAGCCAGTAGGTGAAGGTGCCCTCGGCGTTGGCCGCGCCGGGCTTCAGGCGCGCGTCCAGCACATCGAGCTGCATCAGGTCGTAGGGGTTCTGCGGCGTGATCCAGGGCGCGGCCAGCGCCGCGATCACCACCAGCGCCAGCACGGCCAGCGCGGCGGCCGCGGTGCGCGAGCGCAGGAAATCCGCCGCCACGCGGTACCAGATCGACCGGTCGTCGAAGCCCCGCGCCACGGGAGCGTCGGGCGAAACCACAGGCTGCGTCATGCCGCGCCCTCCACCCGGGCGCGCGGGTCCAGCAGGCGGTAGAGCACGTCCACCACCAGGTTGAGCGTCACGAAGATCACGACCACCACCATCAGGTAGGCCACGACCACGGGGCGGTCCAGGCTGTTGATGCTGTCCAGGATCAGCTTGCCCGCACCGGGCCACGCGAAGATGCTCTCCGTCACCACCGCATAGGCGATGGTCGAGCCCAGTTCCAGGCCCAGCACCGTGACGAGCGGGATCAGCGTGTTGCGCAGCACGTGCATGCACATCACCCGCGCGGGCGACAGGCCCTTGGCGCGCGCGAACTTCACGAAGTCCTGCGGCAGCACCTCGCGCACGCCGGCCCGCGTGAGCCGCAGCACCAGCGAGATCTTGAACAGCGCCAGGTTGAACGCCGGCAGCGCCAGGTGCTGCAGGCCATCGAGCGTGAGGAACGACCACGGCACGCCGAACAGCTCGCGCGTGGCGCCGCGGCCGCTGGCGGGCATCCACCCCAGTTGCACGCTGAACACCATGATGAGCATCAGCGCCACCCAGAACGCCGGCAGCGAAAAGCCCGCGATGCTGACCGCCATGAGCGCCCTGGACACCGCGCTGTCCGGCCGCATGCCGGCATAAAGCCCCAGCGGCACGCCCAGCACCACCGCCAGCACCAGCGCGGCCAGGGCCAGCTCCAGCGTGGCGGGCAGGCGCTGCAGGATCAGGCGCACGGCATCTTCCTGGTACACGAAGCTCTTGCCCAGGCTGCCGTGCAGCGCGCCGTCGATGAAGGCCAGGTACTGGCGCCACAGCGGCTGGTCGAGCCCCAGCCGCGCGATGGCGGCCAGGCGCTCCTGCTGGTTCATGTCGTCGCCGATCAGGATGTCCACCGGGTTGCCGATGGCGTGCAGGCCCACGAACACGATCACCGTCATGGCCAGCACCACCAGCAGCGCCTGGCCCAGGCGGCGCAGCAGCCAGCCGGTCATGGCCGCGGGGCCGCGGGCGGCCGCGAGCGCTTCAAGGCAAAAAGGCCTCCAGTGCAATATCCACTAGGGCATATAGCTATTATTTTCATAGCAATCATCGCGTGACCTCCGGGGCGCTTTCGGGGAGGGCCGGGGCGCTGGCGGCCGGCGCGGCGGCTTCGGGCCCATAGGCCGGGAAGGCCGCCGGCGTCCATTCGTCGCCGTCCAGCTCGGGCTCTTCGTAGCGCTGCATGGCCGCGTAGTGCAGCGCGGCGTCGTCGGCCAGCAGGCGGGCGGCCAGGCCCCGCGCCAGGCGCTGGGCGCCATCGCTGATCTGCGGGATGTCGCCCGCGCCCGCGCCCTGCGACAGCGCGCCGCCGTAGTTGAAGCAGTGCACGCGGTCCAGGCCCGGGCAGGCGCCGGGCGCCTTCTCCTGGAACTCGAACAGCGGCCCCAGGTCGGGCGAGGCGGCCAGCTCGGCATCGTCCTCGCCGGCCGGCGGCACGAAGCGGTCCTGCCACAGGCGCACGGCCGGCGCGAACGCGGCGAACTCCGGGCGCAACGCCCAGTCGGTGCGAAAGCCGGTGCAGAAAATCACGAAGTCGGCGGCCAGCGGGCCCTTGGCGGTCTCCAGGCGCACCGCGCCATCGGGCCGCACGGACGCGCCGTGCACGCCGGCCCCCAGGTGGAAGTGCGCGTTGGCGTGGCGCGACACGCGCAGCGTGCTGCCGTGCGGCGGCGGCACCTGCTGCACGTTCAGGTAATGGCGAAAGCGCCACTTCCATTCGTCCGGCAGCGACCAAAAGCCGTGCGCCATGCCGGGGTTGCCGGCGCCCTTGCCCTTGTTCACGCGGGGCAGCTCGGCGCGGCGCACCAGCAGGTCCACGCGCGCGGCGCCGGCCTCCAGCGCCGTGGCGGCCGAATCCATGGCCGAGGCCCCGCCGCCCACCACCGCCACGCGCAGGCCGCGCAGCGCGGCGCCGTCCCACACATTGGCCGAGTGCGCCCAGCGGCCCGCCGGCAGCGCCCGCGCCCAGTCGGGTACCCAGGGGCCGCCGAGGCCGTCGCGGCCCGTGGCCAGCACCGCATGGCGGGCCAGTACGTGGTGGGGCGCGCCGCCGTTGGCATCGTCGGCCAGGTCGATCCGCACCAGGCCGTCGGCGCGCGGGCGCACGGCCAGCACGCGCTGGCGGTTGCGCACGTCCAGGCCCAGCACGCGGCGGTACCAGCGCAGGTAATCCATCCACTGCAGGCGTGGGATCTTGTCGAGCGCCGCCCAGGCCGGCAGGCCGAACTGCGCCTCGAACCAGGCGCGGAAGGTGAGCGCCGGCAGGCCCAGCGCGGGCCCGGTCAGCTCCTTGGGCGAGCGCAGGGTCTCCATGCGCGCGGTGGTCGCCCAAGGGCCCTCGAAGCCCTCGGGCGCACGATCGAACAGCGGTGCCTGCACACCCATGTGCGCCAGCGAGGCGCCCAGCGCCAGCCCGGCCATGCCGCCGCCGACGATGGCCACGTCCAGCACCGGCTCGCCCGCCTCGGTCAGCCGGGGCGGCACCCAGCGCCGCGCGGGCAGGCCCAGCCATTGCAGGTCCTGGCGCAGGCGCGCCTCCAGGGCGGCCAGCCCGGCGGGCGCGGGCGCAAGGGTGGAATCGGTGGGGGTGGCAATCGTCATTCGGAAACCTCGGAAGCAGTGGGGCCGGCATCGCCGCCGTAGAGCGCCTGCAGCAGCGCGGCATGCGCTTGCGGGGCGTGTTGCACGAAGCCCGGCAGCGGCCGGGCCGCCTGCAGCAGCGCATCCGCCACGGCCTGCACCTGCGGCGTGACGGGCTGCGCCTGGGGCGTGATGACCCCGAAGAAAAAAGGAATGTCGGTGTCCAGCGGCCGCACGGCCACGCCGTCGCAGGGCAGGCCCAGCGCGGTCAGCGGCTCCAGCACTGCCACGCCCAGCCCGGCGCGCACGGCGGCCTGGGCGTTGACGGACGAATTGGTCTCGATCGCATCGCGGCGCGCCAGCCCCGGCTGGCCGACCTGGGCCAGCGCCCGATCGATGCGCCCGCGCAGGCGAAACGGATTGCTCAAGGTGATGAGTCGGCGCTCGGCCAGCGCGGCCAGCGGCACCACGGCCTGGGCGGCGAGCGGGTCATCCTGCGGGAGCACGGCCATGCAGGCGGTCTGGGCGATCCAGTGCACCTGCAGCCCCCGGTGCTCCAGCGGCAGGCTGGTGGCCCCCAATTGCACCGCGCCCGTGAGCACGGCATGCACCACCTCTTCGGGCGAGGTGCTGCGCAACTGGATGGCCGCGCTGCCGGTGTGCGGCTCGGCCAGGCGCAGCGCCTGGGGCAGCAGGCCCACGGCCAGCGCCGAGGTGGCGGCCAGGCGCAGGGGCCGGGCTTCGCCGCGCGCGATCTCGGCGGCGCGATCGCGGATCTGCCGCAGGCCGCCGAGTGCGCGCTCCACGTCCTCGTACAGCAAAAAGCCCTGCTCGGTCGGCGTGACGCGCGGGCCGCCGCGGGCGAAGAGCGCATAGCCGATCTCGGCCTCCAGTTCCTGCAGCGAGCGGCTGACGGAGGGCTGCGAGCGGTCCAGCAGGCGCGCGGCCGCGGTCACGCTGCCGGTGGACATCACCGCGGCGAAGGCTTCGAGCTGGCGCAATTCCATGGGCTTGATTTCATGCGTTTTGCGAAATCATGAGGCCCTTGCATGCGAATTACAAATACTTTGACCACATATGCAAATGCCGAAGGGGCGCAAGCGGGGGGCTTGACGCTCGCCTTCGGCAACGCCCGGCCGTGCGACCGGCCGGAATCTACGCGGGGGTGGGGGTAGGCTGGGCCTGCTAATTCAGGATTTCAGGGCTTCGCTCACCGACGCCGCCAGAGGCGTCGTGGGCCGGCCGATCAGCGCACTGAGCTGGCGACCGCTGTCGAACAACGCGCCCTTGGCAGCGCTGGCGTCGCTTTGCGCGAGCATCTCGGCCACAGGCGCAGGCAGCCCCACCTGCACCAGCAGGTCGCGGTAGGCGGCTTCGGGCATGTCCTGATAAGCCAGCGGCTTGCCGGCCTGGCGTGACACTTCCTGCGCCAGCTCGGCCCGGGTGTAGGCATCGTCGCCCGCGAGTTCATACACCTTGCCGGCATGGCTGTCCTTCGCGGCCAGCACGGCGGCAGCCGCGGCGGCGTAGTCCTCCCGCGACGCCGAAGCGAACCGGCCTTCGCCCGAGCTGCCCACCAGCACGCCGCGGCCGAGCGCATCGGCAATGCCCATCAGATTGTTCTCGGTGTACCAGTTGTTGCGCAGCAGCACGAAGGGCACACCCGACTCCTGGAGCAGCACCTCGGTCGCCAGATGCTCTTTCGCCAAGCCCAGCGGAGACACGTCGGCATGCAGCACGCTCGTGTAGGCGATCAGTTGCACCTTTGCCCGGGCTGCCGCGCTGATGACATTGCCATGCTGCGCGACCCGGCTGCCGACCTCGCTGGAAGAAATCAACAGCACGCGGTCGATGCCCTGCAGCGCGGCATCCCATGAGGCCGCATCGCCGTAGTCCGCCTGGCGCAGCTCGATGCCTGCGGGCAGCACGGACGCGCTTTTCTCCACGTTGCGCACCGAGGCCACGATCTGCGAGGCCGGCACCCGCGTGAGAAGCTGCTGGATGACGAGGCGGCCGAGCTGGCCATTGGCGCCGGTGACGAGCAGGCGGGGGGAAGAAGTGGACATGCAAAGATCCTCTAGGTATGGATTGGAGAGGAGGTCTATATTAGGAACCGCCCCAACTTTCCACAAGAAGGCAGCTTTTCATGCCCTGGTTACCTGACGCTCACCCCCCTGCCCCGGCCGCCCCCGAGGCCCTTGAAGCCCTCGCTGCCACCCAGGCCTGGATGCGCGAGCGCCCCGAAGGGCTGGACCTCGGCCAGTGTCCGGTGCGCGACGTGCTGGACCACATCGGCGACAAATGGACCACGCTGATCCTGCTGACGCTCGCCCCGGCCCCCTTGCGCTTCGGCGCACTGCAACGGGCCGTGCCCGACATCTCCAAGCGCATGCTGGCCCAGACCCTGCGGTCCCTGGAGCGCGACGGCCTGCTGACCCGGCACGTCTTTCCGACCAAGCCGCCCAGTGTGGAGTACCGGCTGTCGGCTTTGGGGCAGTCGGTGCTGGCGCCGCTGTCGCAATTGCTGCAGTGGGCGGAAATGAACCATCGGAACATCCGCAGTGCGCGGGAACGGTTCGATGGCGCGGTGGTGCAACGGCCGGCAGAGGCGGTAGCACCCGCCGCGATGGGGTGACTGGACGGCGGCTTTCGTGGCCGCCGGGCTCCGGGGCCATGGGGCACGAGGGAAGCATGAATTCCCACCATCCCTTGCCCGCCAGCGGGCCGAAAAAGCAAAAGGGGCTGCGTTTGCACGCAGCCCCTTTTTTGTTTGGTGGCGCTTCACGGATTCGAACCGCGGACCTGTGGATTATGATTCCATCGCTCTAACCGACTGAGCTAAAGCGCCTAAGCCTTCAATTATAGCGCGACTTTTTTGGCGTTCAAGACTTTTCTTGTCGCTCCCTCCAACGCGGCCGGCGATCGTCCCGGGCCTGCACGTAAAATCGCGCCCCCAGCCCCTGGATGTAAACCATGAACCGCTGCCCCACTGCTCGTTTTTCCTTTCTCTTCGCGCCCTTGTTGGCCAGCGCCCTGCTCTGCGGCGCGGTCCTGCCCGCCGCGGCCCAGGTGGTCGCCCCCCTGGGCGGCGTGCGCACCTTTCCTGAAAATGCCCTGCGCGGCACGCTGGCCATCAACAGCACCGTCGATGCGCAGCTGGATGGCAAGGCCATCCGCATGGCCCCTGGCATGCGCCTGCTCAGCCCGCAGAACACGCTGGTCATGGCCCACTCGGTGATCGGGCAGAAGTTCACGGTGAACTATGTCGTCGAGGCCAGCACGGGCATGCTGCTGACCGCCTGGATCCTCAGCAAGGATGAAGCGGCCCAGCCGCGCAAGGGTGCGACGTCGACGGACCGCAATTTCATCTTCGAATCCGAGATTCCCAAGCGATAGGCAGGCCCGGGGGCCGCCAGCGCTGCGGCCGCTGGGTGCGCCATCCCTTTCCAGCCGCACGACCGGCCCCGCCCGCCATTGGCCGCGGGCAGCGCTACCGACACCAGAGATTCCCCATGAGCAAAAAAGTCTTCATCAAAACCTTCGGCTGCCAGATGAACGAGTACGACTCGGACAAGATGGCCGATGTGCTGCATGCCGCCCAGGGCTACGAGCCCACGCAGAACGTGGACGAGGCGGACCTGATCCTCTTCAACACCTGCTCGGTGCGCGAGAAGGCGCAGGAGAAGGTCTTCAGCGACCTCGGGCGCATCAAGCACCTGAAAGAGCGGGGCGTGAAGATCGGTGTGGGCGGCTGCGTGGCCAGCCAGGAAGGCGCCGAGATCATCAAGCGCGCGCCCTACGTGGACGTGGTGTTCGGACCGCAGACGCTGCACCGCCTGCCCGAGCTGCTGGCCCAGCGCGAGGTGCAGCGCCGCCCGCAGGTGGACATCAGCTTTCCCGAGATCGAGAAGTTCGACCACCTGCCCCCCGCGCGCGTGGAAGGCGCCAGCGCCTTCGTCTCCATCATGGAAGGCTGCAGCAAATACTGCAGCTACTGCGTGGTGCCCTACACCCGCGGCGAGGAGGTGAGCCGGCCGTTCGACGACGTGCTGGTCGAGGTCGCGGGGCTCGCCGACCAGGGCGTGAAAGAGATCACATTGCTGGGCCAGAACGTGAACGCCTACCTGGGCAAGATGGGCGACACGGCGGAAATCGCCGACTTCGCGCTGCTGCTGGAATACGTGGCCGACATTCCAGGCATCGAGCGCATCCGCTACACCACAAGCCACCCCAACGAATTCACGCCGCGCCTGATCGAGGCCTATGCGCGCATCCCCAAGCTGGCCAGCCACCTGCACCTGCCGGTCCAGCACGGCGCCGACCGCATCCTCATGGCCATGAAGCGGGGCTACACCGCCATGGAATACAAGAGCACCGTGCGCAAGCTGCGCGCGATCCGGCCGGACCTGGCCATGAGCAGCGACTTCATCGTGGGATTCCCAGGCGAGACGGAAGAGGACTTCCGCAAGATGATGAAGCTCATCGACGACGTGCACTTCGACAACAGTTTCAGCTTCATCTTCAGCCCGCGTCCGGGCACGCCCGCCGCCAGCCTGCACGACGACACGCCGCACGAGGTGAAGCTGCGCCGTCTGCAGGAACTGCAGGCCGTGATCAACGGCAACATCAAGTCGATCAGCGAAAGCCGCGTGGGCACGGTGCAGCGCATCCTGGTCGAAGGCGCCTCCAAGCGCGACGCCAGCGAGCTGATGGGCCGCACCGAATGCAACCGCGTCGTCAACTTCGTCGGCCAGCCCCGGCTGGTCGGGCAGATGGTGGACGTGGCCATCACCGAGGCCAAGGCCTACACCCTGCGCGGCGAGGTGGTGGTGCGCGAACCGGCGCTGGCGCACTGAGCCGCATGGGCATGGCATTCGCGATGCGCTTCCTGCGCCGGCAGCAAGGGGTGGCTGCGCTCGGTGGCCTGTCGTTCCAGCAGATGATGCTGCTGGCTTTCCTGCTGATCGCCGGACTGCTCGGCGCCAGTTCGCTGCGGGCGATCTTCACGCTGGAGCAGCTGATGGGCCAGAGCCGCAACGGCGCGGCCGAGGCGATCCAGCTCAACGCTTCGGCGCAGAGCCTGAACGGGCGCAGCCAGACACTGGAGCGCGCGGCGCGCCAGTCCCTGGTGCTGGCTGACAAGTCGCTGCGGCGGCGGTTCGACGAGGTCTCGCGCGAGGCCCGCGACATCCTGCAGCGGCTGGAGGCCAAGGGCCTGCCGCCGGACCTGCCCAACCAGTGGCGCAAGCACCTGGGCGAGGTCACGTCGCTGCTGGACGGCCCCGCGGCGCTGTCGCTGGAAAACGAGCGGGTGGTGGCGGCGCTGTTCCTCGAGCTGGACGCGCTCAACGGCACCATCGCCCAGACCGTGCAGGACATGAATGCGCAGCGCAGCACCGAACTGCTGGAAAAGATCGAGGCCAGCCGGCGCGAGGTGACGCACCAGGTGGTGGGCGTGATCGTGCTGGCGCTCGCCCTGGCGCTGGCCTTCGGCATCTGGCTGGCCCGGCCGTTCAAGCGCATGGAGCACGCCATCCGCCTGCTGGGCGAGAACGACCTGTCGCAGGCGGTGGACCTCTCCGGCCCGGTGGACATCCGCCGCGTGGGCCAGCAACTGGAATGGCTGCGCATGCGGCTGCTGGAGCTGGATGCCGACAAGGCCCGCTTCCTGCGTCACGTCTCCCATGAACTCAAGACGCCGCTGGCCTCGATGCGCGAAGGCGTGGCGCTGCTGCAGGACGGCGTGACGGGTGAGCTGACCGAAGGCCAGCGCGAGGTGGTGGACATCCTGCACCAGAACACCCTGGTGCTGCAGGGCGAGATCGAGGCGCTGCTGCGCTTCAACGCCGCGGCGTTCGAAGCGCGCCAGTTGCGCCGCGCGGAGACCGACCTGCTCGCGCTCATCGAAAGCCAGGTGGAGGCCCAGCGCCTGCACTGGCAGGCCAAGAAGCTCGACGTGGTGGTGGAGGGCGCGCCGGTGGCGCTGCAGATCGACGCGGAGAAGATCGCCCCGGCGGTCAGCAACCTGCTGTCGAACGCCATCCGGTTTTCGCCGCGCGGCGGAACGATTCGGATCACCTTGTCACGTTTTCCCGACCGGATTCGCATCGATTTCGCGGATGACGGCCCCGGAGTGCATGAGAATGACCGCTCCCGCATCTTCGAACCGTTTTATCGGGGTGTGCGCCAACCCGAGGACGCCGCACGCGGCACGGGCATCGGCCTGTCCATCGTCCAGGAATACGTGAGCGCCCACGGCGGCCACGTCACCCTTGTGGAAGACGGCGAACGCACCCCCTTCCGCATTGAATTGCCCCATGTCTCCTGATTTCCCGTCGCACTCCGTCCCGCGAGTGGTCTTCGGTGCGCGCAGCGCCGGGCCGGCCGGCCTGCTGCTGGCGGTGGCCCTGCTGAGCACGGGCTGCGCCAATCCACCGCCGGCGCCGCCTCCGCCCCCGCCCGTGGAAGTGCCTGCACCCACCGCCCCGCCGCCGAAGGAAGAGCCCGACGAGCCCCCCGCACCGGTGTCCGAACCCACCAGCAAGGACAACGGCAGCCAGCGCCCTTCCGTTCCGCGGCAGATGCTGCAGTACGCGGACAAGGTGCGCAGCATGGGCACGGCGGAGCTTGCCGCCGAGATCACGCAGTTGTCCAATGCGCAGCAGCAGTCGCCCGAAAAGCCGCTGCAGCTGGCCATCGTGCTCATGCACACGCGCCAGCCGCCCGACACGGCCCGGGCCCTCGGGTTGGTGCAGCGCGTGATGGCCGATACCACGGCGCCCGCACCGGCCTTGCACCCGCTGGCCCGCCTGCTGGAAGGACGGCTGCTGCAGCAGCGCCGGCTGGAAGACCAGCTGGACCGGCAGAACCAGCAACTGCGCGATGCCCAGCGGCGGATCGACCAGCTGAACGATCGGCTGGAGGCCATGCGCGCCATCGAGCGCAGCCTCAACGCGCGGCCCGGCGGCGTCAACGACCCCGCCAAGGGCGCGCAGCCCCCTCCCGCCGCAGAACCCCAACGCTGACCGCCAACCGATCGCCACCATGAAAGCTTCCTCCGGACACCGCCAACGCATCCTTGTGGTGGACGACGACGCCGACATGCTGCGGCTGCTGTCCCTGCGCCTGCAGGGCGCGGGATACGAGGTCACGGCGGTGACGTCCGCCGAGGCCGCGCTAGCGCAGCTGGACATCGACCGTCCCCAGCTCGTGCTGAGCGACGTCCGGCTGCCGGGGCGCGACGGCCTGGCGCTGTTCGACGAGGTGCGCTCGCGCCACCCCTCGCTGCCGGTCATCCTGCTGACCGCGCACGGCACGATCCCCGACGCAGTGGAGGCCACGGCACGCGGTGTCTTCACCTACCTCACCAAGCCCTACGACGCCAAGGACCTGCTGGACAAGATCGCCCAGGCCCTGGCGTTCAGTACGCCCACGGCGCAGGCCACCCGCGCCGACGACGCCTGGCGCGCCGAGATCATCAGCCGCTCCAACCGCATGGCGGACCTGCTGGCCGAGGCCCACATGGTGGCGCAGTCCGATGCCAGCGTGCTGCTGCTGGGCGACAGCGGCACCGGCAAGGAACTGCTGGCACGCGCCATCCACCGCGCCAGTCCGCGCGCCAACCGGCCCTTCGTGGCGGTCAACTGCGGCGCCATTCCCGAAGCGCTGCTCGAATCCGAGCTGTTCGGCCACATGAAGGGTGCATTCACCGACGCGGTGACCAACCACAAGGGCCTGTTCCAGGCGGCGGATGGCGGCACGCTGCTGCTCGACGAAATCGGGGATATGCCGCCTGCCCTGCAGGTCAAGCTGCTGCGCGTGCTGCAGGAGCGTGCCGTGCGCCCGGTGGGCGCGAGCCAGGCGACGCCGGTGAACGTGCGCATCATCTCGGCCACCCACCGGGACCTGGAGACGGCCATGGCCGCCGCCCAGTTCCGGGAAGACCTCTACTACCGCCTGAACGTCGTCACGCTGACCCTGCCCACGCTGGGCGACCGGCGCGAGGACATCGCGCTGCTGGCCAACCACTTCCTGGACAACCTGGCCCGCAAGTACGACAAGCGCCTGTCCGGCTTCTCGCCGGAGGCCTTGAAGGCGCTGACCACGGCCGCCTGGCCCGGCAACGTGCGACAGCTCTTCAACGTGGTGGAACAGGTCTGCGCCCTGTCCACCACGCCCCTGGTGTCGCTGGGCCTCGTACAGCGCGCCCTGCGCACGCCCTCGGCCCAGGTGCTCAGCTTCGCAGAGGCCCGCCAGCGGTTCGAACGGGAGTATCTGGTGGACCTGCTCAAGATGACGGACGGCAACGTGGCCGACGCCGCCCGCCTGGCGCAGCGCAACCGCACCGAGTTCTACCGGCTGCTGCAAAAGCACGCGCTGACCCCCGGCAATTTCAAGGCCGATGCGGGTGCGGCGGACGATGTCGCCGATGAGCGACAGGACTAAGTCGTTGATTTAAAAGGAAATATGGTTTCCAACCCAGGGATGGGTCGCTGAATCCCGACAGATTCGGCCGTTTTGAGGTGGTTTTGCTGCGCCGCACAACCACTTACAGGCCAAAAACGTCGTAAGTCTTTGATCTAAAAAGACTTTTAGAAGCTGGCACAGGGTTTGCCCTATAGACCGGCATGACGCAAGAAATTTCCTCCTCCACCGCCCGCCCAGCGCACCGCGCTGATGCGAACCGGACCCCTGCAGCAGCAGTGGCTGCAGGACAGCCACCGGCGCAGGCGGCCCGGGGTGAAACCTCTGCGCGTCCGGCCCCGTCCTCGGCCTTCGGCGCGTTTGTCGCCGAAAGCCGGACGGCCGCTTCTTTCCCAACGACAACCCAACTTCGCAGTGAGGGAACCATGGACCCACATCAATCTTCCCGTGCAGGACGTGTCGGCGCTGTTGCGCACGCCCCCGCCGTGGTGGCGCGGCGCGGCGCCACGTACCCCCGGCCGGTGGCCTCTGACCGCAGCACGCTGCGCGAAGAACGCCACCCCAACTCGCTCACCGCACCGCCGGTGCACCGCGGCTCCATGGCGCCCCTGCCATGGCGCGGCTTCTGGAACAGCATCGGCACCGCCTTGCTCATGCGCCTGAACGGCCAGCGCAACCGCCCCGCGGAAGGCTCCGAAATCACCGAAACCTGGCAACAGGCCGCCCAGCAGCGCCGCCTGGTGTTCATGCTGCTGACCGTGGCCAGCAGCGCGCTCGCCACCACGCTGTTCGCAGGCGTGCAGCCCAGCTACGACAGCGCCTGGCTCGAATACGGCCAACTCGCCCTGTTCGCCCTGCTCTCCACCTGGGTCGTCACCGGCTTCCTGACCGGCGTGATGGGCTTCTGGGTCATGCTGCGGGGCGACGCGCACGCGCTATCCGCCGCCAGCGTGCGCAACAACCCGTTGAACGCCGATGCACGCACGGCGATCATCATGCCGATCTGCAACGAGGACGTCTCCACCGTGTTCGCCGGCCTGCGCGCCACCTGCGAATCCGTGGCTGCCACGGGGCATGCCAAGACTTTTGACGTGTTCGTGCTGTCCGACAGCTACGACCCCCAAATCGCCGCCGCCGAGCGCGCCGCGTGGGAAGACCTGCGCGCCGCCCTGGCCGCCAACGGCAACCAGCCGCAGGTCGAGGTGTACTACCGCCTGCGCACCCGCCGCAGCCACCGCAAGGCCGGCAACGTGGCCGACTTCTGCCGCCGCTGGGGCAAGGACTACCGCTACATGGTCGTGCTCGACGCCGACAGCGTGATGAGCGGCGATTGCATCGTCTCCATGGCCAAGCTGATGGAAGCGCATCCCCGTGCCGGCATCATCCAGACCGCCACCCAGGCCATCGGCCACGTCACCCTGCACGCCCGTGCACAGCAGTTCGCCTCCCGCGTGACGGGCCGCCTGTTCACGCTGGGCATGCAGTTCTGGCAACTGGGCGAGTCCCACTACTGGGGCCACAACGCGATCATCCGCGTACAGCCCTTCATGGAACACTGCGCGCTGGCCCCGATCAAGGGCACCGGCGGCATGAGCGGCGGCATCATGTCGCACGACTTCGTGGAAGCGGCCCTGATGCGCCGTGCCGGCTACCACGTGTGGCTGGTGTCCGACCTGGTCGGCAGCTACGAGCAACAACCGCCGGACCTGCTGTCCGAGCTGCAGCGTGACCGCCGCTGGTGCCAGGGCAACCTGCAGAACGCCCGCCTGATGGCCGAGCCCGGCATCCACCCCGTGCACCGCGCCATGTTCGTCACCGGCGCGATGGCCTACCTGTCGGCGCCCCTGTGGCTGGCCTTCATCACCTTCGGCACGGCCCTGTGGCTGGCCGGCGCCCGCCTGGTGTCCGACTGGAACATCCTGCCCAGCGAACTGATGGCGCTGTGGGCCTGGACGCTGTGCATGCTGTTCCTGCCCCGCGCCCTGGGCGTGGCAGCGATCTTCATGAAGGGCGAGCAAAAGCAGTACGGCGGCACCGCCAGCCTGATCAAGAGCGCCGGCCTGGAGAGCGTGCTGGCCATCCTGCAGGCCCCGATCCGCATGCTGGCCCATTCGCTGTTCGTGATCATCGCCCTCACCGGCCTGAAGCTGGAATGGAAATCGCCTCCCCGCGAAGCCAACGCCGTACCCTGGAGCGACGCGGTTCGCCAGCTGGCCCCGATGACCGGCGTGATCGCCCTGCTGGGCCTGGGCGTGGCGCTGATCGACCCGAGCGCGCTGATCTGGCTCATGCCCGTCGGCCTGCCGCTGGCCCTGTCCATCCCGCTGGTGGTGGTTTCCAGCCAGATCGCCCTGGGCCGTGCCGTGCGGGCCCAGCGCCTGCTGCTGATCCCCGAAGAGGCATGGTCTCCGCCCGTCCTGCGCCGCGCATGGATGCATGCCACCCAGCTGAAGAACCGCCCCCTGCGTTCCGCAGCCCCGGTGCTGAAGGCGGCCTGAACGGCATCCACCTGCCAACGCGCGCCACCCACCGCGGCGCTTCAATGAAAAAGCCGACCCTCGGGTCGGCTTTTTCTATGGGAAGGTGAATGGTGACCGGGCCGGTGCGAGCGCATGGCGATCGGCCAAGCTCGGAGATCGGGTTCCATCCACCAAGCGCAGGCGCCGACAGATCAAAGTCGTTTCGGACTCCAGCGCATGATTCACTAGGGCATATCGCTATATTTTTTATAGCAAAACACCACCACCGGTGCCTACGATCCGACCGGCACGGCGGGCGTCTGGGCTCGGGTCAGAACGGCAGCTTCGGCATCCCGCCGCCGCCCAGGCCCTTCATGCCACCCATGCGCTTCATCATCTTCATGAGGCCGCCGCCCTTCATCTTCTTCATCATGCCCTGCATCTGATCGAACTCGTTCAGCAGGCGGTTCACCTCCTGCACGTGCACACCGGAGCCGGCGGCGATGCGCTTCTTGCGCGTGGCCTTGATCAGTTCGGGCTTGCGGCGCTCCAGGGGCGTCATGCTCTGGATGATGCCTTCCTTGCGGCGGATGTCCTTCTCCGCCTTGTCCATGTCTACCTGGCCGGCCTTGGCGGAGAACTGGGCCGGCAGCTTGTCCATGAGGCTGGACAGGCCGCCCATCTGCTTCATCTGCTGCAGCTGCGACAGGAAGTCGTTCAGGTCGAAGCCGTCGCCGCTCTTGACCTTGGCCGCGAGCTTCTGCGCCGCCTCCATGTCCACGCCCGCGCTCACCTGCTCGACCAGCGCGACGATGTCGCCCATGCCCAGGATGCGGCCGGCATGGCGCTCGGCATCGAACACTTCCAGGCCGTCGATCTTCTCGGACACCCCGGCGAACTTGATGGGCGCACCGGTCACCTGGCGCACCGACAGCGCCGCGCCGCCGCGCGAGTCGCCGTCCAGCTTGGTCAGCACGATACCGGTGAGCGGCAGCGCCTCCTTGAAAGCGCGGGCGGTGTTGATGGCGTCCTGCCCCTGCATGGCATCGACGACGAACAGCGTCTCGACCGGGTTCAGCGCAGCGTGCAGTTCCTTGATTTCGTTCATCAAGGCTTCGTCGATGGCCAGGCGCCCGGCCGTGTCCACCAGCAGCACGTCGAAATAATGCCGCTTGGCGTAGTCGATGGCCGCGCGGGCGATGTCCAGGGGCTTTTGGTCGGCCGTGCTCGGGAACCACTCGGCGCCGGCCTGCGCCGTCACGGTCTTGAGCTGCTCGATGGCGGCGGGCCGGTACACGTCGCCCGACACGGTGAGCACCTTCTTCTTGCGCTTTTCGATCAGGTGCTTGGCCAGCTTGGCGGTGGTGGTGGTCTTGCCCGCGCCCTGCAGGCCGGCCATGAGGATCACCGCGGGCGGCTGGGCCGCCAGATTGATGTCGGCGATGCCCTCGCCCATGGTGGCGGCCAGCTCGCGGTTCACGATCGACACCAGCGTCTGCCCCGGCTTGAGGGAGCCCAGCACCTCCTGGCCCAGGGCCTTTTCCTTCACGCGGGCGATGAAGTCGCGCACCACCGGCAGGGCCACGTCGGCCTCCAGCAGCGCCATGCGCACTTCGCGCAGCATGTCCTGGACGTTGGATTCGGTGATGCGGGCCTGGCCGCGCATCTCCTTGACGAGTCGCGTGAGTTTTTCGGTAAGGGCGGAGGCCATAGGAGTGTTCCGGAAGTGCCCCTGTGCCTGGGCGGCTGGTGCCGCAGGCAGGTCCGCCGGGGGCGGGCGAAGGGCTAAACTGTGAGTCCATGATTTTACCCAGTGCGTCCCCCGTCAGCTGGCTGCTGGCCTTGTCCGCGGCGATGGCTTACGCCGCCCCCGCCGCGGCCGCCGCGCGGTTCGGCGGCAAAACGGGCCGCACCGCGCTCTGGGTCGCCTGGGGCCTGCATGCGGCGGTGCTGGCCTACAGCCTGCTCGGAGGCACGCCGCACTTCGGTTTCGCGCCCGCCCTCTCCATGACGGCATGGCTGGTCCTCACCGTGTATGCCGTCGAACGCCAGATGTTTCCCGAACTCCAGGCCCGCTGGCTGCTGGGCGCCCTGGGCTCCGTGGCGGTGGTGCTCGCGCTGCTGTTTCCGGGGCAGCCCCTGCACGTGAACGCATCCGCCTGGCTGCCGCTGCACCTGGCGCTGGGCATCGCGTCCTACGGACTGTTCGCCGCCGCCGTGGTCCATGCCTGGCTCATGACCCGCGCGGAGCGCAAGATCCGCCAGGCCGCGGACCCGCACAGCGGCATTCCCCTGCTCACCCTGGAGCGCCTCACGTTCCGCTTCGTGATGGCCGGCTTCGTGCTCCTCACCGCCACGCTGGTGGCCGGCTGGCTGTTCGGCGAAACGCTGTACGGCCGGGCCTGGAAGTGGGAGCACAAGACAGTGTTCTCGGTCCTGTCATGGATCACGTTCGCGGTGCTGCTGATCGGGCGCGCGCGTTTCGGCTGGCGCGGGCGCAGCGCCGTGCGCGTGCTGTATGCCGGCGCCGGCCTGCTTCTGCTGGCCTACGTGGGCTCGCGCTTCGTGCTCGAAGTGGTCCTGGGACGCGCCGCATGAAGTACCTCGTCCTGCTGGCGGTGCTGGTCATCGCGTTCGGGGTGTGGCGCAACCAGCGGCGCCGGGAGATGCCACCGCCCGCCGCGGCGCGCCCCGCCTTGCCACAGGCCATGGTGTCCTGCGCCCGGTGCGGCGTGCACATCCCCCGCTCCGAGGCGCTGACCGACGGCGGCGCGAGCTACTGCACTCCCGAGCACCAGCGCCAAGGGCCGGCGTGAAAGGCCTCCGCCCGTGCCGGCCCTGAAACGCGCCAGCGCCCTGCTGTCCGCCGACGCCCCCTTCGCCCGGCTGTGGGGCAGCTTCCTGTCGGGCCGCATCATGGTGGCCGCCGCCCTGCTGCTGCTGCAGGGCCTGGGCGTGGCGCTGAACCAGTCCTACGAACCCCTGCTGCTGGGCATCTGCGCAGGCTACCTGGTGGCTACCGTGCTGCTGCTGGTGCTGGCCGGCAATGCGCCGCCCGGGCCCCATTCGTGGCTGCAGTGGATGTGCTCGATCGGCGTGGACCTGGCCTTGATCAGCACACTGCAGATCCTGCACGTGGGCTCCATGAACTTCACGCCCCTGTTCGGCCTGCCCATCCTGATGGCCGGCGTGCTGGGCACGCTGACCCTGGCCCTGGGCACGACCGCGGCGGTGACGCTGTTGCTGCTGGCATGGGCCTGGTGGCTGGGCAGCAGCGGCGGCTCCGACGCCACGCAGCGCTATTTCCAGACGGCCCTCACCGGCACGGGCTACTTCATCGTCGCCTACCTGGTGCACCAGCTCGCCTCGCGCCTGAACCGGGAGCAGCAGCTGGCCCAGGCCAGCCAGATGGCAGCCAAGGTGCAGGAACAGGTGAGCGCCCTGGTCATCCACAACCTGTCGGACGGCGTGCTGGTGCTCGACCAGCGCGACACCGTGCGCATCGCCAACCCCGCGGCGCTGCGGTTGCTGGGCACCAACGCCCGCCACGCCCTGCCGTTCTCCATGGCCCATTCCTCGCCCTGGAAGCCGCTGCTGGCCATGGCGCGCCAGACCTTCCAGAAAGGCCAGCCGCAAAGCGCCGACGTGGACGTGCTGCACCCGGGGCAAAGCCCGCTGGCGCTGCACGTACGGGCCTGGCTCACGTCGTCGCAGGAGATCGCGCGCGAGACCGGGGGCGAGCACCTGTGCGTGATGTTCCTGCACGACCTGCGCGAGATGGAGGCCCGCCTGCGCACCGAAAAGCTCGCCTCGATGGGCCGCATGTCGGCCGCCGTGGCCCATGAGATCCGCAATCCCCTTGCGGCCATCATGCAGGCCAATGCCCTGCTGGAAGAAGAACTGCACGAGCCCGGCCAGAAGCGCCTGGCCCACATGGTGCAGCAGAACGCCGAGCGGCTGGCCCGCATCGCGGAGGAGGTGCTGGACATCGCCCGGGTACAGCACCAGATCAGCCATGCCCCCGCCTCCACCGTCGTGCTGTGCGATGCGGTCGCGCAGGCCTGGGGCGACTGGCAGGCGCAGGAACCGGGTAAGCGCCGAGCCCAGCTCGCGCTGGAGGCGGGCCGCGCGCCCGTGGAGTTCGACGCCGAACACCTGCGCCGCGTGCTCGTCAACCTGCTCGACAACGCGCTGCGCTACATGGGCGGCGAGCCGGACTCGCTCTACGTGGCCACCTACGTCAGCGCGGCTGGCGCCGTGGGACTGCAGGTGTGGAGCGACGGGGCGCCGCTGGACAAGACCGTGGAGCGCCACCTGTTCGAGCCCTTCTTTTCCTCGGAAAGCCGCTCCAGCGGGCTGGGTCTCTATATCTGCCGCGAGCTGTGCCAGCGGCACGGCGCGTCGATCGGCTACCAGCGCCTCACCCGCAACCTGCCGCGCGGGGCGGTCGGCGGCAATGCGTTCACGGTCGTGTTCCGCAAGAACGCCCGGCCGCAGGACCCGAACACCACGCTGTTTGACACAATCGTCGTCTGACCCCGCCCGCACCTGTCCATGAACGCCAACGCCGCCACGATCCTCGTCGTCGATGACGAACCCGACCTGCGCACCCTGTACGAGCTGACGCTGCTGCGCGAAGGCTACCGGGTCGAGACGGCGGGCAACCTGCAGGAGGCCCGCCAGCAGCTGCAGGCCCGCAAGTTCGACGCCGTGATCACCGACATGCGCCTGCCCGACGGCTTCGGCATGGAATTGCTGCACGAGCTGCGCGACCAGCAGCGGCGCGAGCGCTGTGTGGTCATGACGGCCTATGGCTCGGCCGAGAACGCGGTGGAGGCCCTGCGCTCGGGCGCCTTCGACTACCTCACCAAGCCGGTGGACCTCAAGCAGTTCCGCTCGGTCGTCGCATCGGCGGTCCAGGGCACGGGCGGCGTGCCGCCGCCCCGCTCGGCCCGTCCCGGCACCGCGCCGCGCGCCCCGCAAGAGGCCGTGGCCGGCGGCACCACGCTGTCGCTAGACCGGCTGGTGGGCGAGTCCGAGGCCATGCGCAACGTCAAGCAGCGCATCGCCAAGGTGGCGCGCAGCATGGCGCCCGTGCTCATCCGCGGCGAATCCGGCACCGGCAAGGAGCTCGTGGCGCGCGCGCTGCATGCCAGCAGCCAGCGCGCGGACGGACCGCTGGTCGCCGTCAACTGCGGCGCCATTCCGGAAAACCTGCTCGAAGCCGAGTTCTTCGGCGCGCGCAAGGGTTCGTACACCGGCGCCACGCAGGACCGCGACGGCTACTTCCAGGCGGCACGCGGGGGCACGCTGTTCCTGGACGAGATCGGCGACCTGCCGCTGGCGATGCAGTCCAAGCTGCTGCGTGCCATCCAGGAACGCAGCGTGCGGGCGCTGGGCTCCACGGGGGAAGAGACCGTGGATGTGCGCATCGTCAGCGCCACCCACCGCGACCTGTCGGCCGATGTGCAGTCCGGCCGGTTCCGCCAGGATCTGTACTACCGCCTCAACGTGATCGAAGTGGTCATCCCGCCGCTGCGGGAACGCCGCGAAGACCTGCCCGCCCTGTGCGCCACGCTGCTGGCGCGCATCGCGCAGGAATCGGGCGCGCCGGTACCGCCCCTCACGCAGAACGCGCTCGACCGCATCGCCATGCACCCGCTGACCGGCAACGTGCGCGAGCTGGAAAACCTGCTGCACCGCGCCGTCGCCCTGAGCGATGGAGAAGAGCTGCACGTGGAGCCCCCGCACGCCTCGGCCGCCGATGCCGCGCGCGCCGATGCGGGCGCATCGCCCGCCCCCGGGGGGGATCCGCCCGGCAACGGCACACCGCGCAGCGCCCACCCGGCCGCCTCCGTGCCCTTGCCCAGCGACCTGCAGGCCTGGCTGGACCAGCAAGAGCGCGAGATTCTGGTGCGGGCCCTGCGGGATACCGGCTTCAACCGCACCGCCACCGCGGCGCGGCTGGGCATCAGCCTGCGGCAGATCCGCTACCGCATCGCCCGCCTGGACATCGCCGCGCCCAACGACAGCGACGCGAATGACGACAGCGAATGAGGCACCGCACCCCGGCCCAGTGCCCTGCCCGGAGGCGGAGGACAGGCCGGTGTGGGACGGCGGCTGGTACCGGGACGCCACGCGCGAGCCCTCGCCCAACTTCGGCCCCCGCCCCGCCCAGGCGGTCATCGATCTCATCGTCGTGCACTCGATCAGCCTGCCCCCCGGCGAATACGGCGGCGGGCAGGTGCGCCGGCTTTTCACCAACACCCTCGACTGGGATGCGCACCCCTACTACGCCGGCATCCGCGGGCTGCAGGTGTCGGCCCACTTCTTCATCGAGCGCGACGGCCGGCTCTGGCAGTTCGTGGACTGCGATCTGCGGGCCTGGCATGCCGGGCCGTCGAGCTACCGGGGCCGCGCCAACTGCAACGATGACTCGATCGGCATCGAACTGGAAGGGCTGGAGGGCCAGACCTTCGAGCCCGCCCAATACGCCACCCTGGCGCGGCTTTGCGCCGACCTGCCGCTGCGCTACCCCATCGCCCACGTGGCAGGCCACGAAGACGTGGCTCCCGGCAGAAAGCAGGACCCGGGGCCGGGCTTCGACTGGCAACGGCTTCGAGCGGACCTGCCGTGGCCACCCGCCGTGTTTCCACGGAAGTCAACCCGACCACCGCCATAATTGAGGGTTTTCCCTAATCTTTGGCACGATCGGTATCAAAACGCGACATTCGGATCCCCCGGCACCAAGGCAAAGAGACAGCATCTGCGCGGCTTCCGAAATGGAAATGTCCGGCACCCGGCGCCAGAGCACGTTTTTTCCGAAAAAACCGCATCTGCGCGGCCTCTCTGAGGCCTGCGCTTCAATGGCTTCCGGGATATGGAACCATCAAGACTTCACCTCAACTGCTTAAGTGCGCTGTACACTACCGGTAGTGTCCAACGCCAAGACACACGCTAGATATAGCGTGTCAAGCAGCACTCCACTCCCACTCATTTTCTCGTTTTGGCGTCCCCTTTTGGCCCGCCAACTTCGCCTTTTCCGACAGCTCCCAAAGGACTTTTCATGCAAGCTGCGCTAAACCCTTCATCCACCAGCCAAGCCACCGGGCAAGCCCCCACTGCCGCAGACGAATCGCCGGCGGCGCAGCCCGGCAGCGACCTGCTGACGCACTACCAGATCATTCGCCGCAACGGCGCAGTGGTGCCGTTCGAACCGCAGAAGATCGCAGTGGCCCTGATGAAGGCGTTTCTAGCCGTGCACGGCACCCAGGGTGCCGCTTCGGCCAGCGTGCGCGAAGTCGTGGACACGCTGACCCAGAACGTGGTGCGCGCCCTCATGCGCTCGCGCCCGGGCGGCGGCACGTTCCACATCGAGGACGTCCAGGACCAGGTCGAACTGGGCCTGATGCGCGGTGGCCACCACGAGGTCGCGCGTGCCTATGTGCTGTACCGTGAGCGCCGCTCGCAGGAGCGCGCCCATCAGCAGGAGCAGCGCACCCCCGCCGTGCCCACCCTGCACGTGATCGACCATGGCCAGCGCGTGCCCCTCGATGAAGCGCGCATGCTGAGCCTCATCCAGGCCGCCTGCTCCAACCTGGGCGCCGACATCCAGGCCGCGCCCATCGTGGCCGAAACCATGCGCAACCTGTACGACGGCGTGCCCATGGACGAGGTGTACAAGGCCTCCATCCTGGCCGCCCGCACCCTGATCGAGAAAGACCCCGACTACACCTACGCCACCGCCCGCCTGCTGCTGCACACCATCGTGCGCGAGGTGCTGGGCCGCGACGTGGCGCCCGGCGAAATGGGCGCCGCCTACGCGAACTACTTCCCCGTGTTCATCCAGAAGGGCGTGGACAACGACCTGCTGGACCCCCGCCTGCTCGAGTACGACCTGCAAAAGCTCGGCGCCGCGCTGAAGTTCGAGCGCGACCAGCAGTTCGACTACCTGGGCCTGCAGACGCTGTACGACCGCTACTTCCTGCACGTGCGCAAGAGCCGCATCGAACTGCCCCAGGCGTTCTTCATGCGCGTGGCCATGGGCCTGGCGCTCAAGGAAGACAACCGCGAAGCGCGCGCCATCGAGTTCTATGAGGTGCTCTCGTCGTTCGACTTCATGTCCAGCACCCCCACGCTGTTCAACAGCGGCACGCTGCGCTCGCAGCTGTCGTCGTGCTACCTGACCACCGTGCCCGACGACCTGGATGGCATCTACGAGTCGATCAAGGAAAACGCGCTGCTGTCCAAGTTCGCCGGCGGCCTGGGCAACGACTGGACCCGCGTGCGCGCACTGGGCTCGCACATCAAGGGCACCAACGGCGAATCGCAGGGCGTGGTGCCGTTCCTCAAGGTGGTGAACGACACCGCCGTGGCCGTGAACCAGGGCGGCAAGCGCAAGGGCGCCGTCTGCACGTACCTCGAAACCTGGCACCTGGACATCGAGGAGTTCCTGGAGTTGCGCAAGAACACCGGCGACGACCGCCGCCGCACGCACGACATGAACACGGCCAACTGGATTCCCGACCTGTTCATGCGTCGCGTCATGGAAAAGGGCACCTGGACCCTGTTCTCACCCTCCAACGTGCCCGACCTGCACGACCTGTTCGGCGCCGACTTCGAAAAGGCCTACGTGGCCTATGAAGAAAAGGCTGCGCGCGGCGAGATCAAGCCCTCGCGCACGCTGCAGGCGACGGACCTGTGGCGCAAGATCCTCACCATGCTGTTCGAGACCGGCCACCCCTGGATCACGTTCAAGGATGCCTGCAACGTGCGCTCGCCCCAGCAGCACGCCGGCGTGGTGCACTCGTCCAACCTGTGCACCGAGATCACGCTGAACACCAGCGACACCGAAACCGCGGTCTGCAACCTCGGCTCGGTCAACCTGCTGCGCCATCTGAAGGACGGCCCGAACGGCCGCGAGCTCGACCACGTCAAGCTGCGCAAGACCATCTCCACGGCCATGCGCATGCTCGACAACGTGATCGACATCAACTACTACGCCGTCGAAAAGGCCCGCGCCTCCAACATGCGCCACCGCCCCGTGGGCCTGGGCATCATGGCCTTCCAGGACAGCCTGTACGAACTGCGCATTCCCTACGCATCGCAGGCCGCGGTCGAGTTCGCCGATCGATCCATGGAAGCCATCTGCTACTACGCCTACTGGGCTTCAACCGAGCTGGCCAAGGAACGCGGCCACTACGAAAGCTACAAGGGCTCGCTGTGGGACCGCGGCATCCTGCCGTTCGACACGCTCGAGCTGCTGGAGAAGGCCCGCGGCGGCTTCGTGGAAGTGGACCGCTCGTCCTCGCTGGACTGGGATGCGCTGCGCAAGAAGATCGCGCAGGACGGCATGCGCAACTCCAACTGCGTGGCCATCGCGCCCACCGCCACCATCTCCAACATCGTTGGTGTCGATGCGTCCATCGAGCCCTCGTTCGGCAACCTGTCGGTCAAATCGAACCTGTCGGGCGAGTTCACGGTCATCAACGGCTACCTGGTGCGAGACCTCAAGCGCCTGGGCCTGTGGGACGACGTAATGGTCATGGACCTCAAGCACTTCAAGGGTTCGCTGCACTCCATCGACCGCGTGCCGCAGGACGTCAAAGCGCTGTACTCCACGGCCTTCGAAGTCGAGCCATCGTGGCTCGTCGAGGCCGCATCGCGCCGCCAGAAGTGGATCGACCAGGCGCAGAGCCTGAACATCTACATGGCGGGCGCATCGGGCAAGAAGCTCGACGACACCTACAAGCTCGCCTGGGTGCGCGGCCTCAAGACCACGTATTACCTGCGCACGCAAAGCGCCACGCACGTCGAGATGAGCACCGTGAACACGCGCCAGCTCAACGCCGTGTCGTCGGGCACCGACGGCGGCGGCGCGCAGGCCGCATCCAAGCCCAGCGCGCTCGAAGCCGCTGCGGCCGCAGCACAGGCACAGGCCGCGGCATTGCCCGCGACCGACGTGAAGTTCTGCGCGATCGACGACCCGACCTGCGAAGCCTGCCAGTGATGCGCACGCCATGCGCGGCACCCTGATCGATCAGGGTGCCGCGCATGTGCAGTGAAGCAACAAAAACATGGCTGCATCACGCTCCAGCGCTTTTAATTTTGCAGCGCTGCTTTCATAATCCGACCATTGGAAAACCTATGCTGACCTGGGACGAAGAAGTCAAGCCCTCATCGCAGAAACTCTTGGACGGCGGTCTGCAAAACAACCGCCCGGCGGAGTCGCCGTCCGCGCTTTCGCAAGCCGCTGCGGCACCCGCCGAAAGCCTGCCCGCCGGCAGCACGCCCACCCCCTCTGCCCCGCCCGCCGACACCGTGCACCGCCGCGTGAATGCCGCCGACAAGCGCATCATCAACGGCCAGACCGACGTCAATCAACTGGTGCCCTTCAAGTACAAGTGGGCCTGGGAAAAATACCTCGCCACCTGCGCCAACCACTGGATGCCGCAAGAGGTGAACATGACGCGCGACATCGCGTTGTGGAAAGACCCGAACGGCCTGACCGAAGACGAGCGCCGCATCATCAAGCGCAACCTCGGCTTCTTCGTGACCGCCGATTCGCTGGCCGCCAACAACATCGTGCTGGGCACGTACCGCCACATCACCGCGCCCGAATGCCGCCAGTTCCTGCTGCGCCAGGCCTTCGAGGAAGCGATCCACACGCACGCCTACCAGTACATCGTCGAATCGCTCGGCCTCGACGAGAGCGAGATCTTCAACGCGTACAACGAAGTCGCCTCCATCCGCAACAAGGACGAGTTCCTGATCCCCTTCATCGAGGCGATCATGGACCCCAACTTCAAGACCGGCACGCCCGAGACCGACCAGACGCTGCTCAAGTCGCTGATCGTGTTCGCCTGCCTGATGGAAGGCCTGTTCTTCTACGTCGGCTTCACGCAGATCCTCGCGCTCGGCCGCCAGAACAAGATGACCGGTGCCGCCGAGCAGTACCAGTACATCCTGCGCGACGAATCGATGCACTGCAACTTCGGCATCGACCTGATCAACCAGCTCAAGCTGGAGAACCCGCACCTGTGGACCGCGGAGTTCAAGGAAGAGATCAACGGCCTGTTCATGAAGGCCGTCGAGCTCGAGTACCAGTACGCCGAAGACACCATGCCACGCGGCGTGCTGGGCATGAACGCCTCCATGTTCAAGGGCTACCTGCGCTACATCGCCAACCGCCGCGCCACGCAGATCGGCCTGGAGGCGCTGTTCCCCAACGAAGAAAACCCCTTCCCCTGGATGAGCGAGATGATCGACCTCAAGAAGGAGCGCAACTTCTTCGAGACCCGCGTCATCGAGTACCAGTCCGGCGGTGCACTGTCCTGGGATTAGCCTCCCGACACATTCCAGGCCATGCATTTTCATTCCACGTCCCTCACCGGCAGCGCTGCAAAGCCCTGCCGTGCGGGGCGTTCCCGTGTTCATGGCGATGGGACTCGTCCCATCGCCATGGATCGCTCCATGTCCAATGCAGGCGTGGAGTGCTCTTTGCAAATTGACCCAAGGAGAAAATGATGGCAACTGCGAAAAAGACCGCCGCCAAGAAGGCAGCACCCGCGAAGAAAGCCGCCGCCCCCGCCAAGAAGGCTGTGGTAGCGAAGAAGGCCGCCGCTCCGGCGAAGAAGGCAGCGCCCGCCAAGAAGGCCGCCGCCCCCGCCAAGAAGGTAACGGCTGCGAAGAAGGCAGCAGCACCAGCCAAGAAGGCCGCCGCTCCAGCGAAGAAGGCAGCGCCCGCCAAGAAGGCCGCCGCCCCCGCCAAGAAGGTGACGGCTGCGAAGAAGGCAGCAGCGCCGGCCAAGAAGGCCGCTGCTCCGGCCAAGAAAGCCGCAGCGCCAGCGAAGAAGGCAACGGCCGTGAAGAAGTCGGCTGCACCGGCCAAGAAGGCCGCAGCACCGGCGGCCAAGAAGGCCAGCGCCAAGCCAGCGACCGCGACCAAGAAGGCCGTGACGTCGGCGAAGAAGACCTCGGCCGCACCTGCTGCCAAGAAGCCTGCCGCAGCACCGGCCGCCAAGAAGGCCGCCGCGCCCAAGAAAGCCGCCAAGGCCCCTGCGCCCGCGCCTGCAGCCCAGACCACGCTGAACCCCCAGGCCGCCTGGCCCTTCCCTACGGGTGGCAAGCCGTAAGGCCCACGTCCACGGGAAGTCCCGCCAACCCGGTGCCCTGCACCGGGTTTTTTTATGCCTGCTGCACACGCATCGTGCCGCAGCAGGCCTGTGCCCTCGGCTTACTCGGGGTGGAAGTCGAGCACGTAGTTCTGCGGCCCGCGCTGCGCGATCTTGAGCGCGCCCATGCGGTTGCCCAGCGCGGCGCAGCGCACCAGGGGCCAGTCCCGCTCCAGGCCGAAAAGCAGCGCGCCCCGCCAGGCGTCACCGCAGCCGGTGGGGTCCACCACCTCGGCCGGCGCCGCGACCGGCACGTTGGTGCGCTCGCCGTTCTCCCAGACGTCGCAGCCCTCGGCGCCCAGCGTGACGACAAGGCCGCGCACCTTGCGGGAGATGTCCTGCAGGCTCCAGCCCGTGCGCTCGCACAGCATGCGGCCTTCGTAGTCGTTCACGGTGATCCACGTGGCCTGCTCGATGAACTGCGCCAGTTCCTGGCCGTTGAACATGGGCAGGCCCTGGCCCGGATCGAACACGAACGGAATGCCCGCCTCGACCAGTTGCGCGGCGTGCTGCAGCATGGCGTCGCGGCCATCGGGCGCGATGATGGCCAGGCGCACGTCAGGCTCGGCCACGATGCGCGAGCGGTGGGCCTGCATCATGGCACCGGGGTGGAAAGCCGTGATCTGGTTGTTGTCGCGGTCGGTCATGATCATCGCCTGGGCCGTGTAGAGGTCATCCACCTGTCCCACGTGGCGCGTGTCGATGGCCAGGCTGCGCAGGCGCTCCTGATAGCCGGCGCCGTCGCTGCCCAGCATGGCCATGGGCACCGGATCGCCGCCCAGTAGCTTCAGGCTGTAGGCGATGTTGCCGGCGCAGCCGCCGAAGTCCCGGCGCAGGGAAGGCACGAGGAACGAGACGTTCAGGATGTGCAACTGGTCCGGCAGTATCTGCTCGGCGAAGCGGCCCTCGAAAGTCATGATGGTGTCGAACGCCAGGGAACCGCAAATCAAGGCAGCCATAACAAATCCGGTGAAGAAGAAAAGATCCGAAGATCAGGGATAGAAAGCCAGAACACGGTAGCCGGAGACACGCGCGCCGCCCGTGGCCACCACCATGGGCAAGGTGCCGCTCCATTCGCCGCCGGGCGCGATTTCCGCGGGAGCCCCCAGGTCCTGGGGCTGCAGCACGCGGCGCAGCACCGGCCGGTCCTGCGTGTCGGTCAGCGTGAGCTCCACCGACGGCATGGCCACGGCAAAGCCGGCACGGCTCTTGATGGACAAGGCCAGCTGGTACGAGTCGCCCCGTCCCTTGTTGAAGGACGAGCTGTCGATCACTACTTCGGTGATGCGGCGCGGGGCGGCGATGGCGCATTGCAGCGGCACGCACAGCGCCTGGAGGATGGGCCGCGCACCGGGGTACTGCGATGCCAGCCGGTCGCGCTCCTGCACTGCCATCTGCAGGCCGAGGCCTGCGGCCAGGGCCATCAGCAGCACGGCCAGGCCGGCCCGCACCGCCGGCTTGCCCCAGAAGGCCTTGCGGCGCGCGGCGCGCATGAAGCCCGGCTCATCGGCGGCCGTGGCATGCACCGCATCGTCGTCTTCGTCATCGTCTTTCGCCGGCGAGTGCAGCGGCAGGCGGTGAACGGAAGGCTGCGCACCGGCCAGGGCCGCGGAGGCGATGGCCGCTTCTGCCGGCAACGCCACCACGCCCTCCAGCCCACCACCGGCCTGCGTGGCAATGGCCACCGGATCGGTGTCGGCATCGATGGCTTCCAGGGCCATGTCCATGGCCACCGCCTTGGCGATGGCATCGTCGGTCGAAGCCTGCCGCCCGTGGCCATCCGGCACATCGGCGGCGGCGAGCAGCGGGCCGTCGTCCAGATCGTCGGGCCATTCGGAATCGCGCAACTCGGCGAAGGGCAGTTCATAGCCCGCTGGCTCCGGTGGCGGTGCGCTGTGCGCGCGCCCTGCCACTGCCGCTTCGTCCTGCGGGGGTGTCGGGGCGGCGGGCTCCGCACCGATGGGCCGTTCAGAGGCAGCCACCGATCCCGGCAAGGCCCATCCCGATGGCAGTGGAGGTAGAACGGGCTTGGCCGGCGCGGCAGTGGAATCCGTCGCGCTCGAGCGGGTTCGCCAAACCAGCGGAGACGCAGGCTCCAGGCTCCAGTCGGCGGGCGGCTCCACGCCCGGCGACGCCAGCGGCCGCGCCGTGAGATAGCTCGGCACCGGCGGCGGCTCCGGCACCTCTAGTGGCGCGGGCGGGGCGGGGTCGTCCATCGGCAGCGGTGCGGTCGGCGCTGGCGTTGGAGGGAATGAAGAATGTGGCGGAGCCAGGGCCCCGGAGACGGTGGGCCCGCGTGGCACGCCGGGCGCGGGTGGTGTCGGAGAGGGTTGCGGCACGCTCGCCGCGCCAGCCCCCCAGGCCCGTTCGGCAGGCGCCGGCGGCCGCACGGCCGCGCGCGGAGCTTCGGGAATGGCCATCTCCGGCAGCAGGTCCTGCGACGCCGAGCGCACCAGATGGGCCGCCGCATCGAAGACTTCCTTGCACTGCCCGCACCGCACCCACCCATCGGAGATGCGCAACTGGTCCGCGACGACCTTGAAGGTCGTGCCGCAGGCGGGGCAGCGTGTGATCTGGCTCATCGGCTCGGGATTGTAGGTGGGCGCCATGCCCACCCGGAGGGCGGCACGGCCCTGCCCATCAACGCGCGGCCACCATCAGGATCCAGCCCTCCTGCGTGTCGGCCACCTCCAGGGGCAGCCACGGCGCATAGGCCTCTTTCAGCTCGTCGGCCTGGCGCTCCAGGATACCGGCCAGCACCAGATGGCCGCCCGCCGCCACATGCGCGCACAGCAGCGGCGCCAGCACCTTGAGGGGCGTGGCGAGGATGTTGGCCAGCACCGTCTGGTAGGTGCCGCTGGCCTGGTCGGGCAGGCCGGCCTTCAGCGCCACGCCGTTGGCCTCGGCGTTCAGCAGCGTGGACTCCACGGCCGCCGGATCGATGTCCACGGCGTCGACATCCGTCGCACCGAACTTGGCGGCGCCGATGGCCAGGATGCCGGAGCCGCAGCCATAGTCGAGCACGCGGCCCAGCGGGTTGCCGCCGGCGCCGTGCGGCGCGCCGTTCGCCGCGATCCACCGCAGGCACATGCGCGTCGTGGGGTGCGTGCCGGTGCCGAATGCCAGTCCGGGATCGAGCCGGATGCTGCGCGTGGCCTGGGCCGGCAGCTCGTGCCAGGTGGGCACGATCCAGAAATCCGGCGTGATGTCCACCGGCGCGAACTGCGACTGCGTGAGGCGCACCCAGTCCTGCTCGGGCACGGTGGCCACGCCCAGCACGCGGCAGCCCTCGAAAAAATCCTGCACCTCCAGCAGGGCCCGCGCCTCCTGCGCTTCGGCTTCGTTCTGGAACAGCGCCACCACCCGGCTGCGCTGCCAGCCGTCCTTGGGCGGCGGCATGCCGGGCTCGCCGAACAGCGCCTGCTCGGCATCGGTCTGCGCGTCGGCATCCTCGACCGACACGCTCAGCGCCTGCAGCGCATCGAGCGCATCGCTCAGGGACTCGACCCGGTCTTCGGGGCACATCAGGCTCAGCTCAAACATGGGAGACCTCCGGGAGAAAACGAAAATGCTGGCACCCGTTGCCAGGTGCCAGCATGCAAAACCACCACGCGCAGCGATCTCAGCGCTTGTGCTGCGACAGCCACTCTTCCAGGTAATGGATGTTGGTGCCGCCCGCCACGAACTTGGCGTCCACCATCAGCTCGCGGTGCAGCGGCACGTTGGTGTTGATGCCCTCGATCACGGTCTCGGACAGCGCCGTGCGCATGCGGGCCAGCGCCTGCTCGCGCGTGTCGCCGTGCACGATGATCTTGCCGATCATCGAGTCGTAGTTCGGAGGCACGTAGTAGTTGGTGTAGGCGTGCGAGTCCACGCGCACGCCCGGGCCGCCCGGCGCATGCCACATGGTGATGCGGCCTGGCGAGGGGATGAACTTGTACGGGTCCTCGGCGTTCACGCGGCATTCGATGGCATGGCCGCGGATCTCGATCTGGCGCTGGGTGAAGGGCAGCTTCTCGCCGGCGGCGACCATGATCTGCGTCTTCACGATGTCCACGCCCGTGATCCATTCGGTCACCGGGTGCTCCACCTGCACGCGGGTGTTCATCTCGATGAAGTAGAACTCGCCGTTTTCATACAGGAACTCGAACGTGCCCGCACCGCGGTAGCCGATCTTCTTGCAGGCGGCCACGCAACGCTCGCCGATCTTCTCGATCAGCTTGCGCGGGATGCCGGGCGCAGGAGCCTCCTCGATCACCTTCTGGTGGCGGCGCTGCATGGAACAGTCGCGCTCGCCCAGATAGACCGCATTGCGGTGCTTGTCCGCGAGGATCTGAATCTCGATGTGGCGCGGGTTCTGGAGGAACTTCTCCATGTACACGGCCGGATTGCCGAACGCCGCGCCGGCCTCGGCCTTGGTCATCTGCACCGCGTTGACGAGCGCCGCCTCGGTGTGCACCACGCGCATGCCGCGCCCGCCGCCACCGCCCGCGGCCTTGATGATGACGGGATAGCCCACCGCCTTGGCGATGCGGCGGATCTGCACCGGGTCTTCCGGCAGCTCGCCTTCGGAGCCCGGCACGCAGGGCACGCCCGCGCGGATCATGGCCTGCTTGGCCGAGACCTTGTCGCCCATGGTGCGGATCGACTCAGGGGTGGGGCCGATGAACTGGAAGCCGCTCTTTTCCACCCGCTCGGCGAAGTCGGCGTTCTCGGACAGGAAGCCGTAGCCGGGGTGAATGGCCTCCGCATCGGTCACCTCGGCGGCCGAGATAATGGCGGGCATATTGAGGTAGGACAGCGGCGAGGGCGCGGGGCCGATGCACACCGCCTCTTCGGCCAGCTTCACGTACTTGGCATCGCGATCCGCCTCGGAATACACCATGACGGCCTTGACGCCGAGTTCACGGCAGGCGCGCTGGATGCGCAATGCGATTTCGCCGCGATTGGCAACGAGGATTTTCTTAAACATAGGTTTCTTCGCGGCTCATCACCCATGCGCGGGCGCATGCGAGTGCGGTTGGCGTGGCCTTGCCCGGGGCAAGACGGCCGGCACCGGCGACGAGGATTTTCTGAAACATGGACGTTCCCTGGCGCCCGGCAACGAGGCCGGCGCGCCCGACAAGGACCGAGGAAGACATGCGCAATTTATTCGATCACGAACAGGGGCTGCCCGTATTCCACCGCTTGGCCGTTCTCCCCCAGGATGCGCGTGACGGTGCCGGACTTGTCGGCCTCGATCTCGTTGAGGATCTTCATGGCCTCGATGATGCAGATCGTCTCGCCTTCCTTGACCTGGCTGCCCACCTCGACGAACGACTTGGCGCCCGGGCTGGAAGCGCGGTAGAACGTGCCCACCATGGGCGATTTCACGATGTGGCCGGTCGGGGCGGCCGGTGCAGGCAACTCGGCCACGGGGGCTGCGGCCGCCGCCGCGGGGGCCGGGGCCTGCTGGGCGGGTGCGGCCACATATTGCTGGACCACCGCACCGCCGCTCTTGACGATGCGGACCTTGCCTTCTGCCTCGGTGATCTCGAGTTCTGACACATTCGACTCGGACACGAGGTCGATCAAGGTCTTGAGTTTTCGCAAATCCATGGGAACTCCAACGCCAAAAACAAAATAGGGCGCGAATTTACCCCAAATTCGACCTATGGCCGGTATTTGGGCGCAAATTCATTGATCTTCGCGGTGGATTGCAGACCGCTATCCCAGGGAAGCCCATTGGGTGAGGTCTTCTGCGGTGACCTGGCCCATTTTACGGTGCACGATGTTGCCATCTGCGCCCATCACCACGCTGAAAGGCAGGCCTCCGGTGAGATTGCCCAGCGAACGGCCCAGTTCGGTGCCCGAAAGCCCCGCCAGTCCCACCGGGAAATCCAGCGGCAGGCGGCCCAGGAACTGCCGCACGGACGATGGCTGGTCGATCGCCAGGCCCACGACTTGCCAGCCTTTGGCGGCATGTTCCCGGTAGAACGCATTCAAAAGCGGCAGCTCGTCCACGCAGGGCGGGCACCACGTGGCCCAGAAGTTCACCAAGAGCGGCTTGCCGCGAAAACGCGCCATCGCCACGGGCGCGCCGCCCGAGGGCGCCTCGAACTGCTGGGCCCACAGGGCGGCTTCGGCGCCGGACAGCACCGCGTGCGGCTGGAACCGCCACCACGCCAGCCCTGCGCCGCCCAGCCCGGCGGCGGCGGCCACGCCGGCATACGCCATCAACCTGCGACGCGAAGCCTGGGGCGCAGCATCGGACCCGGCCGCGGGGGCCGGGCGGGGGGCGGGTGGGGACATAGGGGTGCCCGTATCGGAGGGCGGTGACACATTCATTCGGGAGGGCTTTCCAACAGCTTGCGCACGGCGCGAATGTCTCCGCGCGGTGCCCGGCCCCGCGCATCGGGGCGCAATGCGCCGCGCAGGTCATCCAGGTCATAGATCAAAAGGTGCACGCCGATCATCTCGCCCAGCACCGGCGAATGGCTGGAGAGGCTCAACGCCTCGACCGACTCGCCATGGAAGCCGGTGACGGTGCGCGGCTCGTAGTCCACATGGTGGTCGATCAGCGCGATCTCGGCAGATTTGCAGTCGTCGCAGAACAACTGCAGATAAATGTCGGACAGCCGGGTCGCCGTGCCATGCCACACCGCTCCGCCCAGGTGCGGGCGAAACGCCTGCATGCGCTCCATCCAGATCAGCGCCAGCTGCCGCAGCGCGAGCAATTCCTGGGGCTGGGTGTCGGCACAGAACAGGCCGATGTACTCACGCACGGCATCCTCGACCAGATCGTTGTCGGGCAGCGGTGTGCGGCTGGGCAGGCCCAGTTGGCGAACGGCCCGGCGTTTGGCCGGGCCCCATTCCAGGCCTTCTTCGACGACCATGCGGGCCGCGGCGTTGGCGATCTCGGTGGCGAGGGCGTTTGGCATGGCGGCGATCGGGTGGGGGGAAGGGTCCATTGTGGCCTCAATGCAAGAAGGCGGCCCGGGAAAACGCCCGCATCCGGCAGGGGCATGGTGCGCCCCATCGTGGACCTTGCTATTGAAAATGTAGCAATCGAGGCAAGAGGGATCTGCGCGGGCGGCCCTGCAGCCCTGGAACCTTAGAATCTGCGCCCATGCATATTCATATTCTGGGCATCTGCGGCACGTTCATGGGAGGCCTGGCGGCACTGGCGCGCGAAGCGGGCCACAAGGTCACCGGCTGCGACGCCGGCGTGTACCCCCCGATGAGCGACCAGCTGCGCGCCTTGGGGATCGAACTGATCGAAGGCTACGGCGCGGACCAGATGGCGCTGGCGCCCGATGTGTTCGTGATCGGCAACGTGGTCAGCCGGGCGCGCCTGCCCGACGGCACGCCGAAATTCCCCCTGATGGAGGCCATCCTCGACGCCGGCGCCGCCTACACCAGCGGGCCCCAGTGGCTTGCCGAGCACGTGCTGCAGGGCCGGCACGTGCTGGCCGTGGCGGGCACCCACGGCAAGACGACCACCACGTCGATGCTGGCCTGGGTTCTGGAATGCGCGGGCCTGCAGCCCGGCTTCCTGGTGGGCGGCGTGCCGCTGGATTTCGGCGTGTCGGCCCGACTGGGCGCCGCGCGCCGTCCGGTGGCCGGCCCGGGCGTGGCGGGCGATGCGCCCGTGTTCGTGATCGAGGCGGACGAATACGACACCGCGTTCTTCGACAAGCGCAGCAAGTTCGTGCACTACCGCCCCCGCACCGCGGTGCTGAACAACCTGGAATTCGACCACGCGGACATCTTCGACGACCTGCCGGCCATCGAGCGGCAGTTCCACCACCTGGTGCGCACCGTGCCGCCGTCGGGCCGCGTGGTGGTCAACGGGCTGGAGGAAAGCCTGGCCCGCGTGCTGCATGCCGGCTGCTGGAGCGAGGTGGCGAGCTTCGGCGCGCTGGTGAGCGACTTCACGGCGCAAGGCGAGCCGCACGCCTTCGATGTGCTCCACCAGGGCCGGACCGTGGCCCGCGTGGAATGGGCGCTGACCGGGGTGCACAACCAGTTGAATGCGCTGGCCGCCATCGCCGCCGCCCACCACGTGGGCGTGGCGCCGGCAGAGGCCGGCCGTGCGCTCGCGCGGTTCCAGAACGTGAAGCGGCGCATGGAACTGCGCGGCACCGTGCGCGGCATTGCGGTGTACGACGACTTCGCACACCACCCGACCGCCCTGCGCACCACGCTGGACGGGCTGCGCCGCAGCGTGGGCCCGGCGGCGCGCATCCTCGCGGCGTTCGAGCCGCGCAGCAACACCATGAAGCTGGGCACCATGAAATCGCAGCTGCCCTGGGCGCTGGAGCCGGCCGACCTGGCGTTCTGCCACACCGCCGGCCTGGACTGGGACGCGGCCCAGGTGCTCGCGCCGCTGGGCGACAAGGCCCGGACGGCGGCGGACATCGGCACGCTGATCGGACAGATCACCCAGGCGGCCCGGCCGGGCGATCACATCGTGTGCATGAGCAATGGCAGCTTCGGCGGCATCCATGGCAAGCTCATCGATTTGCTATCGAAATAATAGCGATATGCCCTAGAAGAATATGCGCTGGAGGCCAATTCGGCTGATGGCGCAGCGAGAGCGGCCCTGAGCAGCCCTGCCGCTCACCGTTTCCTCTTCAATACGTCACGGCCATGGCCGGGACATCCACCCGCACGATCGGTCGGGCCAGTGCGGCGCTGGCGGCTTCGGCGAACTGCCGGCCCCATTGCGCGTCGGCCAGCAGCGGGGCCCCGGCAGCCTGTGCCACCGTGAGCACCTTGTCGGCCAGCAGCACCTTGCCGCTGGCCCGCAGAGGCTCGCACTCCAGGCTGATGAACGCCTCGTCCAGCCAGCGGCGGGCGTCTTCATTGCTCAAAGGCTGCGAGCCTTCCAGGTCGAAACGGAATTCCTGGCCCGGCGCCAGGGTGATCGAGACTTCTCTGCGCATGGATTGTTTTCCTGGTTGAGGTGGGGCCAAGGGCGGCCACGCAAGCCAATGCCCGCGGCGGGGCCATCGAGCTTACATCGCACGCCGCTGCCCCGGCCCCTGGTTTTTCAGCGGGCGCGGCGGGCGGCCACGGCTGCCGACAGGTCGGCCAGCGCCGACAGCGAATCGTCCCAGCCCAGGCAGGCGTCGGTGATGCTCTTGCCGTACTCCAGGGCGCCCGGCTGGTCCTTGCCCGGCGTGAATTTCTGGGCACCGGCGGTCAGGTGGCTCTCGATCATCACGCCGAACACGCAGCGCGAGCCGCCCCCGATCTGCGCGCCGATCTCGCGCGCCACGTCGCGCTGCTTTTCGTGCTGCTTGCTGCTGTTGGCATGGCTGCAATCCACCATCAGCGTGGCGGGCAACTTGGCGGCCTCCAGGTCTTGGCAGGCCGCGGCGACGCTGGCCGCGTCGTAGTTGGGCGCTTTGCCGCCGCGCAGGATCACGTGGCAGTCGGGATTGCCCTGCGTGTTGACGATGGCCACCTGCCCGTTCTTGTGCACCGACAGGAAGTGGTGGCCGCGGCTGGCGGACTGGATCGCGTCGGTGGCGATGCGGATGTTGCCGTCCGTGCCGTTCTTGAAGCCGATGGGCGCCGACAGGCCCGAGGCCAGTTCGCGGTGCACCTGGCTTTCGGTGGTGCGCGCGCCGATGGCGCCCCAGCTGATGAGGTCGCCGATGTACTGGGGCGAGATCACGTCCAGGAACTCGCTGCCCGCCGGCACGCCCATGCGGTTGATGTCGATGAGCAGCTGGCGCGCGATGCGCAGGCCTTCGTCGATGCGGTAGCTCTCGTCCAGGTACGGATCGTTGATCAGGCCCTTCCAGCCCACCGTGGTGCGGGGCTTCTCGAAGTACACACGCATCACGATCTCCAGCGTGTCGGCGTACTGCTCGCGCACCGCCTTCAGGCGCCGCGCGTATTCCAGCGCGGCGGCCGGGTCGTGAATGGAGCAGGGGCCGATCACCACCAGCAGCCGGTCGTCCCGGCCCGCCATGATGTCCTGGATGCCGCGCCGCGTGCGCGTGATCAGGGATTCCACCGCCGTTCCCCGGATGGGGAAGAAGCGGATCAGATGTTCTGGAGGGGGCAACACGGTGATGTCCTTGATACGTTCGTCGTCGGTCTGGCTGGTCTTCTCGACGTCGCGGTACCAGGCATCGCTGGTGGGGTTGGCAGTGGCCGTCATGGTTGCGTCCTCGTGGGTTGAATCGGAAAAAAAAGGGGAGCGGAAAAACAAAAAACCGCCGGGCTTTTCAGCTTCGGCGGTTTCTAGAGGAGGGGTGCTCGGGTGGTTGCGCGCTGACCTCTCATCCGCCTGGGACAGAGAAGTAAAACCAAAAATAAAACGCGCTACGCACTTGCATCGGTGGCAATGTAACACCGATTTTTGCGCCGCAACATCCCCGGCGCGTTGCAGCGCTGCCACAAGCGGGGTGCCGCGCTTTCATCGCCCGCGCCCAGCCCACCAGCGGCGCAGGCGCGCCAGCATCGGGCGCCGCCGGGCCGCGGCGGGCTCTGGAGAAGGCTCGCTGAGCATCGCCCCGCCCTGCTCGTACATGTCGATGACCAGCATTGCCTCGCCCAGGGTGCGCCAGGCCAGGCGCTCGAACGCATCGAAGCAGGCCGGCTCGCTGCGGCTTTGGCGGGTCAGTGCCTGGTGCCAGATCTCGATGGCATCGCGCAGGTCTTTCAGGGCCTGCTGGTAGGCCCCCAGTTCGTAGAGCGCATGCCAGGCGGAGCCCAGCCCGGTGAGAAAGAACTGGTGCTCGCGCGCGGCGCGCTTCAGGTGCTCGAGGCTCCAGAAGATGGCGGAGGGATCGGCGCAGGCGCGGCGCAGGTGCGCGGCATCTTCGATGAGCGCGGACAGCGACGTCAGCGCATCGCGGAACTGGCGGGATTCTTCGTCGGCCACGCCTTCGCGCAGCAGCCGGCTCACATCGCCGAACGACTGTGCGGTGTTCAGCAGCTGGCTGGACGACGGGTCAGGCATGGTGGGTGCACGCCTGGAAGGTCCGTCGCCGCCCGGGGCTTTATGCGGTGCCGCCGACCGTCAGGCCGTCGATGCGCAGCGTGGGCTGCCCCACGCCGACCGGCACGCTCTGGCCTTCCTTGCCGCAGGTGCCCACGCCGCTGTCGAGCGCCATGTCGTTGCCGATGAGGGTCACCTTCTTGAGGGATTCCGGACCGCTGCCGACGATGGTCGCGCCCTTGACCGGGTACAGGATCTTGCCGTTCTCGACCCAATACGCCTCGCTGGCCGAGAACACGAACTTGCCGCTGGTGATGTCCACCTGGCCGCCGCCGAAGTTGGTGGCGTAGAGGCCGCGCTTCATGCTCGCGACGATCTCCGCCGGGTCCTTGTCGCCGCCCAGCATGTAGGTGTTGGTCATGCGCGGCATGGGAATGTGCGCGTAGCTCTCGCGCCGGCCGTTGCCGGTGGGCGCCACGCCCGACAGGCGCGCGTTCATCGAATCCTGGATGTAGCCCTTGAGGATGCCGTCCTCGATGAGCACGTTGCGCTGGCTGGCGTGGCCTTCGTCATCCACGTTGAGGGAGCCGCGGCGGTCGGCCAGGGTACCGTCGTCCAGCACCGTCACGCCCTTGGCCGCCACGCGCTGGCCAATGCGGCCGCTGAAGGCGCTCGAGCCCTTGCGGTTGAAATCGCCCTCCAGCCCGTGGCCCACGGCCTCGTGCAGCAGCACGCCTGGCCACCCGGGGCCGAGCACCACGGTCATCTCGCCCGCGGGCGCAGGGCGCGACTCCAGATTGACGAGGGCGGCGTTCACGGCCTCGTCGACGTACCGGGTGATCTGCGCATCGTCGAAATAGGCCAGACCGAAGCGCCCGCCCCCGCCGGCCGAGCCCACCTCGCGGCGGCCGGCCTGCTCGGCGATCACGGTGACCGACAGGCGCACCAGCGGGCGCACGTCGGCGGCCAGCGTGCCGTCGGAGCGCGCCACCAGGACCACGTCGTATTCGCTGGCCAGGCCCGCCATCACCTGGGCCACGCGCGGGTCCTTGGCGCGGGCCTGCTGCTCCACCTTTTCCAGCAGCGCCACCTTGGCCGTGCTGTCCAGCGAAGCGATGGGATCGGTGCCGGGATAGAGCGAGCGGCTGGCGGAGATCTTCTTGAGCGAGATCTTCGCCCGCTTTTCCTGCGAGGCCGCCGAAATCGCCCGGACGGTGCGGGCGGCATCGAGCAGGGAGGCCTCGGAGATGTCGTCGGAATAGGCGAAAGCCGTCTTCTCGCCGCTCACGGCCCGGACCCCGACGCCCTGGTCGATGCTGAACGAACCGGTCTTGACGATGCCTTCTTCCAGGCTCCAGCCCTCGCTGCGCGTGTATTGGAAATACAGGTCGGCATCGTCCACCTGATGGGCCCGGATGTCGGCGAGCGCGCGCGCCAGATGGGTTTCGTCGAGGCCGAAAGGCTCCAGGAGCAGGCGGCGGGCGACGGACAGGCGTTCGATGGTGGGTTCGCGGGAGATCATGGGCGGATTCTAGAAGCCTTGGTGCCCGCCGGCATGGCGCTTTGCGAGCATCCCACCCGGCGGCGCGGCCATGCCGGCGCGAATCGGCCATGGCCAGGCAGACTCTGTGATATTTCACTGATATATCATTCGGTTTCACCGACCCCGCCCACCCGCCCCGATGCCCGTCCTGCCCCAGCCCTCCCTTCCTGCCGCACCCGGCGGCGGCGCCCAGTTGCGCGAGCAGGCCTACGCCGACATCAAGCGCCGCATCATTGCCTGCGAGCTGGCACCCGGCGCGCAGATCAACGAAGGCGCACTGGGCACGCTGCTCGGCCTGGGCCGCACGCCCATCCACCAGGCGCTGCACCGGCTGGAGATGGAAGGACTCGTGACCATCCTGCCGCGCAAGGGCATCGTGGTGGCGCCGCTGTCGCTGGACGAGGTGCTGGACATGATCGAGGTGCGCGCCTGCAACGAGACCCTGTGCGTGCGCCTGGCGGCCGAGCGGGTCCGGCCCGCTGAACTGGCCGCCATGCGCCACCTGCTGGGCGAGGCCCCGGCGCTCCTGGCCGCACACGACGTGCCTGCGCTGATGGCGCTGGACCTGCGCTTTCACAGCGCGATCTCGGCCGCCGCCCGCAACACCGTCCTGGCCGACCTGCTGCGCCGGCTGCACGAACAGCAGGCGCGCTTTTGGTTCCTGACGCTCTCGGAGGCCGGGCACAGCGTGCGCATCCACGACGAGCACCAGGACATCCTGGCCGCGCTCGAGCGCCACGACCCCGATGCCGCCGCCGCCGCGATGCAGCGCCACATCGACGATTTCCGCCGCGCGATCACCCGCGCACTTTGATCCTTCCGCCCTTTTCGCCTCCCACCATGCCCCAGCACACCTTCGATCTCGCCGGCCACGGGCCGGTCACCCTGGACATCCGCCACCTCGTCATCGCCGGCTGGGCCGGCCGCGACCGCGCGGCGGTGGACCACCACATCGCCGAACTGGCCGCGATCGGCGTCAAGCCGCCCTCCACGGTGCCCACCTTCTACCGCGTGGCCAGCCAGCTGCTCGACACGGGCAGCGCGGTGCAGGTTCCGGGCCATGACTCCAGCGGCGAGGTGGAATGCGTGCTGCTGGCCAGCGAGGCGCACGGCGTGCTCGTGGGCATCGGCTCGGACCACACGGACCGCACCGTCGAGGCCTACGACGTCACGGTGTCCAAGCAAATGTGCGCCAAGCCCGTGGGCCGCACCCTATGGAAACTGTCGGAGGTACAGGGCCACTGGGACCAGCTGGTCACCCGCTGCTGGCGCACCCGCGACGGCGTGCGCGCGCTGTACCAGGAAGGCGCCCTGGCCCGCCTCCTGCCCCCCGCCGAGCTGATGCAAAAATGGAATGCGGCAGGCGGCCTGTCGGCCCACACGGCCATGTTCTGCGGTACCCATGCGGTGATCGGCGAACTCGGCTGGGGCGAGGCCTTCGAGCTGGAATTGCACGACCCCGTTCTGAACCGCAGCCTGCACCACCACTACGCCACCCAAGCCCTGGAGATCGCCCGATGAATGCCCTCGCCACCACCCGCCACCCCACCGTCCGCGAACAGGCCGAGGCCCTGGCCCGGGGCGACACCACCAGCGTGGCGCTGGTCGAGGCGGCGCTCGCGCGCATCGCCACGCACCGCGCGGCGGGCGGGCACGCCTATGTGGGCGAGGTCGAAGCCGAGGCCGCGCTGCAGGCGGCCCGCGCCAGCGACGCCGCCCGCGCGGGCGGGCACGTGCCCTCGCCGCTGGCGGGCCTGCCCGTTTCCATCAAAGACCTGTTCGACGTGCAGGGCCAGGTGACCCGAGCCGGATCGGCCGTGATGGCCGGGGCACCCGCCCAGGCCGACGCCGTCGCGGTGGCCCGCCTGCGCGCCGCGGGCGCAGTGCTGCTCGGTCGCACCAACCTGAGCGAGTTCGCCTTCTCGGGCCTGGGGCTCAATCCCCACTACGGCACGCCGGCCAACCCGCACGATCCGAGCCGCATCACCGGGGGCTCCACCTCCGGCGGCGCCGCCACCGTGGCGCTCGACCTGGCCACCGTGGCACTGGGCACCGACACGGGCGGCTCGATCCGCATTCCGTCCGCGTTCTGCGGGCTCACGGGCTTCAAGCCCACCGCCCGCCGGGTGCCGCTGGCCGGGGCATACCCGCTGTCGCGCAGCCTGGACTCGGCCGGCCCGCTGGCCCGCAGCGTGGACTGCTGCGCCCTCGTCGATGCCATCCTGAGCGGCGAGGCGCTCGACACCCGCGCCACGCCGCTGGCCGGGCTGCGCCTGGGGGTGACGGACGACTTCGTCATGGACGGCGTCGAGCCCGAGGTGGCGGCCGCCTTCGACGGCGCGCTCCAGCGCCTGTCCGCCGCCGGCGCACGCATCGTGCGCTTCGGCTTCACCGAACTGCACGAGCTGCCCTCGCTCAACGCCGCGGGCGGGCTGATCGCCGCCGAGGCCTGGCAGGTGCACCGCGCGCGGCTGGAAGACCCGGCCCAAGAGGCGCAGTACGACCACCGCGTCGCCCAGCGCACCCGCCGCGGCGCCGCGATTTCCGCGGCCGACTACATCGACCTGCAGGACGCGCGGATGCGCCTGCAAGCCACCGCCCGGGAGCGCCTGCGCGACCTCGACGCTTGGCTGATGCCCACCGTGGCCGTGCGCGCGCCGCGCCTGGCGGACCTCACCGGCGACGATGCCCGATTCTTCGCCACCAACGGGCTGGTGCTGCGCAACACGACGGTGCTCAATTTCCTGGATGGCTGCGCGCTCTCCCTTCCCTGCCAGTCGCCCGGCGAACTGCCCGTGGGCCTGTCCGTGGGTGGCGTGCACGGCGCCGATGCGCGCGTGCTGCAGGTGGGCCGCGCCATCGAAGCCTGCCTGCGCGCGGGCTGAAACGCTTGCGGCCAGGGCCCTGCGCGCGATGAACACCCGCTTCGTCGAAGCCTTTCTCTGGATCGCACGGCTCGGGAGCTTCCGCGCCGCGGCCGAGCGGCTGCACGTGACGCAGGCGGCCATCTCCAACCGCATCGCCTCGCTGGAGGAAGAGATCGGCGCCCGCGTGTTCGAGCGCGACCCGCGCGACCTGCGGCTCACGCCCGTGGGCCTGCGGCTGCTGGACTATGGCGAGCGCATGCTGGAACTGCAGCGCGAGATGATCGCGCTCGGGCACCCGCAGCAGGAGCTTCTCGGCCTGGTGCGCATCGGCGCGATCGAGAGCGTGGTGCACACCTGGCTGGTGGACTTCCTGGGCACGCTGCAGCGCCTGCACCCGGGCATCGAAGTGCAGCTGACCTCGGAAACCACCCTCGCCCTGCACGAGCGCCTGCAGATCGGCGCGATCGACATCGCGCTGCAGACCGACCCCATGGCCAGCGCCGAGATCGTCAACATGGCCTGCCCGCCGATGGCCATGGGCTGGGTGGGCGCCGGCGCCTCCGCGCCCCAGCCCGACGAAGGCCGCATCGCCCACCTGCTGCTGCAGCCGGTGCTGACCATGAGCCCGGGATCACAGCCCCACCAGGCGCTCAAGCAGCTGTACCGGCAGGCCAGCATGCCCGTGGGCAAGGTGCATTGCGTGAGTTCGATGGCGGCGATCGTGAGGCTGGTGCAGTCGGGGTTCGGCAACGCACTGATCCCGCTGCCGCCCGTGCGCGAGGAGATCGAGCGCGGCGACCTGCGCGTGATCGCGTGCGACACGCCCCTGCCGCCCCAGCGCATCGTGGTGAGCCATCTGGACGCCAGCGGCTCGGCCGCCATCCGCCGCGCGGCCGAGCTGGCGTGCAGCGAATCCGAGCGCTTCGCTGCCTCGCTGTCCGCACCATTCCGGACGCCGGGCACAGAGGGTGAACCCTGATTTGGTGCAGAAAAAGCATCCGACCCGACAAGTAATTCTGATGGCCGCAGGGCAAAAAAACCCGTTTGTGGCACGCCGATGCGCGGCCGATGATTCCCTGGTCTTTTTGCAAGGAATCGCAAGTGCCCATGGCTTCCCAGAACCTTCCCTCCGCCGCCCCCGGCACCGTGCACGGCATGCTCTTCGTGGCCGCCGATGTCGATGCCGCCGACGAGGCGGACTTCAACCAGTGGTATGACCGCGAGCATGTCGAAGAGCGCGTACGCATCGACGGTTTTCTCTCCGGTGCCCGCTACGTTTCACGGCAGGGTGGCCGCAAGTACCTGGGCTTGTACCGCACGCAGTCGCTCGCGGCCTTCACGTCCGATGCGTACCGCGCCGCGTTCGGCCGGCAGACGCCCTGGTCGGTCACCAACCTGGGCCGCATGCGGAACCCGATGCGCCGCGTGTGCGCGGTGGAGGCCGTCACCGGCTTCGGCTCCGGCAGCCACCTGAGCGTGCTGGCCCTGCCGCCGGCCGATGACCGCGCCGCACTGGTGGCGCGCGCCGTGCAGGCCGGCACCCAGCTCGCGCAGGTGCCCGGCTTCGTGCAGTCGTACCTGCTGGTGCCGGACCCGGTACTGAGCACACCCCTGCCCACGGAGCGCACCGAGGGCCGCGTGCTGCAGCCGCTCATGGTGGTGGAAACCGGCCATGCCGACGCGCACCGCGAGGCACTGGCGCGCGCTGGTGCGCTGCTGCAGGCCGATGCCGTGGCGGCGGCCCAGTACACGCTGGGCTGGAAGCTCACGCGGGCCGACCTGGCCTGATCCCCTCTGCCACTCCCGGCCCCTGCGCCCCCGATTTTTCCTTCATCGCCTTTCACCGGAGATCCTCCCATGCGTGCAGTTCCCCAGGGCGTCGCCCACGCTCCCCCCGCCGCCCCCAAGATGGGCCGACTTGCCATGGCCAGCTCGGTCGGCACCACGCTCGAGTGGTACGACTTCACGGTCTACAACATCATGGCGGCGCTGGTCTTCAACGCCATCTTCTTTCCGTCCTTCGACCCGCTCACCGGCACCATCCTCGCGTTCTCCACCTATGCCGTGGGCTACATCTCCCGGCCGCTGGGCGGCATGGTGTTCGGCCACCTGGGCGACCGGCTGGGCCGGCGCTTCGTGCTGGTGGCCACGCTGGTGATCATGGGCGTCTCGACCGGGCTGATGGGGCTGCTGCCTACGTACGGCACCTGGGGCATCTGGGCACCCATCGCCCTGGTGGCGCTGCGCTTCGTGCAGGGCGTGGCGCTCGGCGGCGAATGGGCCGGCGCAGTGCTGCTGTCGATGGAGCACGGCAAGCCCACCGAGCGCGGGCGCAACGCCTCGTTCACGCAGGTCGGCCCGTCGTGCGGCACGCTGATCGGCACCGGCTTCATCGCCCTGGTCTCGGCCTGGCTGAGCCCCGAAGACTTCCAGGCCTGGGGCTGGCGCATTCCCTTCGTCTCCAGCGTGGCGCTGGTGCTGTTCGGCCTGTGGCTGCGCCGCGGCGTCGACGAGACGCCGGTGTTCCGCGAAATGGAGGCCCACCAGGCCACGGCCAAGACGCCCATCAAGGAGGTGTTCTCGCAGCACTGGCGGCGCCTGCTGGTGGCCGGCGGATCACGCATCGGCTCGGACGTGCTGTACGCGCTGGTCGTGGTGTTCACCCTGACCTACGTGACCACGGTGCTGCACCTGTCGCGCCCACTGGCGCTCACCGCCACCATGATCGGCGCGGCGTGCAACGCCCTCGCCGTGCCGTGGTTCGGCGCGCTGTCGGACCGCATCGGCCGTCGCCCGGTGTACATCGCCGGCGCGCTGCTGGGCATTGCCTGGGCCTTCGTGTTCTTCGTGCTGATGGACCGGGCGCAGCCGCTCGCCATCTGCGCGGCGGTGGTCGGCGGCCTGCTGATCCACGCCATGATGTACGGCCCGCAGGCCGCCTTCGTGACCGAGCAGTTTCCCAACCGGGTGCGCTATGCCGGCGCCTCGCTGGCCTACACGCTGGCGGGCATCCTGGGGGGCGGCTTCGCGCCGCTGATCATCGCCTCGCTGTTCAAGTCGTACGGCTCCACCGTGGCGGTGTCGCTCTACGTGACGGCCGCGCTGGGCCTCACGCTGGTGGCCCTGCTGGTCGCCCGCGAGACCGCGCACGAGCCGCTGCAGGCCTGAGCCGCCCGGCCCCTCACGAAGCCGGCCGCCTGGCCGGCTTTTTCATGTGCGCTCGTTCAGCGGAATGCGCTGCGCCCGTGCGATGGACATCAGCACGCCCAGCGCCAGCCCCAGCGTGACCATGGCGGTGCCGCCGTAGCTCACGAAGGGCAGCGGCACGCCCACCACGGGCAGGATGCCGCTCACCATGCCCATGTTCACGAAGGCGTAGGTGAAGAAGATCATCGACACCGCGCCGGCCATCAGGCGCGAGAACAGTGTGGTGGCCCCGACCGCGATGGCCAGGCCCCGCCACACCAGCATCAGGAAGCACACGATCAGGAACAGGTTGCCGGCCAGCCCGAACTCCTCGGAGAACGCGGCGAAGATGAAGTCGGTCGTGCGCTCGGGAATGAACTCCAGGTGGGTCTGCGTGCCGGCCATGAAGCCCTTGCCCCAGAAGCCCCCCGAGCCGATGGCGATCATGCCCTGGATGATGTGAAAGCCCTTGCCCAGTGGATCGCGCGTGGGGTCCAGCAGGGTGCAGATGCGCTGCTGCTGGTAGTCGTGCAGCACGGGCCAGCGCACCCCGTCGGCGCACAGCTGGGGCTCGAACCACACGATGAGGGCGATGCCGATGCCCCCGATCAGCACGGGCGGCAGCACCAGCTTCCAGGGCAGGCCGGCGAAGAAGATCACCGACAGCCCGGCCGCCAGCACCAGCAGCGAGGTGCCCAGGTCGGGCTGCTTCATGATGAGCCCCACCGGCACCGCCAGCAGCGCGCCGGCCACCACGAAGTCCAGCGGCCGCAACTGGCCCTCGCGCCGCTGGAACCACCAGGCCAGCATGAGCGGCATGGCGATCTTGAGCAGTTCGCTGGGCTGGATGACCAGCCCCAGGTTGATCCAGCGCTGCGCGCCCTTCTTGGTGATGCCGAACAGCGCCACCGCCACCAGCAGCGCCACCCCCACCGTGTACAGCGGCACGGCCATCGCCATCAGCCGCTGGGGCGGCACCTGCGCCACCACGAACAGGATGCCGGCGGCCAGCAGCATGTTGCGGCCATGGTCGTAAAAGCGCGTGCCGTGGTCGTAGCCCGAGGAATACATGGCCACCAGCCCGGTCGATGCCAGCATCAACAGCACCAGGATGAGCAGCCAGTCGAAGCCACGGAACAAGGGCAGGACGCGCTGCAGCAGGGAGGGTTTGTCGAAGACGGCGGACATGGGGCGCGATTATCCGGCCGGCCGAAGGCGCCGCCGTCCCGGCACAATCGAAGGCCCCCGGCACTGCCGCACCATTGCCTGCATCGCTCCACGCCGCCGCGCGCCCCACCATGCCCACCACCCACCTGCTCTACCTGCACGGCTTTCGCTCCTCGCCCCAGTCGGCCAAGGCCCGGCAGATGGCGGCGCACGTGGCCGCCCACCATCCGGGCGTGCATTTCTGGTGCCCGCAGTTGCCGCCCTCGCCCCGGGCGGCCATGGGCCTCGTGGCGCAGGGCATCGCGGACTGGCCGCAGGGGACGATGGCGGTGGTGGGCTCCTCCCTCGGCGGGTTCTACGCGAGCTGGGTGGCGCAGCAGGCCCGCTGCCCGAGCGTGCTGCTGAACCCCGCCGTGGACCCGGCGCGCGACCTGGAACGCTACATCGGTGAGCAGACCGCATGGCACGACCCGGCCGAGCGCTTTTTCTTCCGCCCCGAATACATCGCCGAGCTGCGCGCGCTGGACATGCGGGGCCGGCCCCCGGCCGGCCCGGAGCTGGCCGTCATCGCCAAGGGCGACGAGCTGCTGGACTGGCGCGAGATGGCGGGCCGCTATGCCGCCGCGCAGGTGGTCCTGCTGGAGGGCGGCGACCATGCCTTGAGCGACTTTCCCGCGCACATCGGCACGGTGGCGCGGTTCTGCGGCTTGGCCTGAGAGGCGGTCAGGGCATCAAGGCAGCGGGGCGGAGGCTGCGGCGGCCGGGTGGCTGGCCGCCCAGCGCGCGTACTCCTGCGGATAGGCGATGCGGTAGCGCACCGTGTGGAAATCCACCTCGTCCGTGCGCCCGAGCAATGCCGCGCTGGCCAGCACCGCCTCGATGACACGGGGCTCGGGCGAGTAGTGCAGCAGCCGCGTGGCCCGGGTGTGGACGTCGGCCGCGTTCTGCGCGGTCACGGGCGTCGTCGTCACGGTGGCGAAATCGGCCGTGCCGCGGAAGAAGGCGATATCGCCCAGCACCTTGCGGGCGGTGTCTTCGCGGTAGGCCGGGTCGCGGTCGGGCACGGCGCGGTAGAGCTGGCTCACCCGTTCGTAGTCGCGCACCAGCAGCCCCCCGAAGGCCAACGCAGCACCCCCGGCCAGCGCGGCGGCGGCGATCCAGGCCGGGCCGGGCCGCCAGGGCCGCGCCGGGCGCACGAGCAGCAGCAACGCGAACCCCGTGGCCAGCTGGAACGGGCCGTACCACAGCGGAAATTCCAGCAGGCTGTGCACGCCCACGATGGCCAGCACGCCCCAGGCCAGCTGCCGCACCGGATCGGTCTCGCGCCAGGGGGCCAGGCGCCACACGCCCCACAGCGCCAGCAGGCACAGCCCGCCCGCCACGGGCAAGCCCAGCTCGACGGCCAGGTGCAGCGGCAGGTTGTGGGCGTTGTCCAGCAGCACGCAAAAGCGCTCGCCCGGGAACAGCGTGCTGTAGTGGGCATAGGCCATCTCGCCCCAGCCCCAGCCGGTCCAGGGCTTTTGCGCGATCAGGTGAAGCATGTTGGACCACAGCACGGTGCGGCTGACGCAGCCTTGGCCCTCGTCCGCGAGCCGCTGGAACAGCCCGTCCATCGACACGCCCGCCCAGCGCTCCAGCATCCAGGGCAGCGCCCAGGCCGCCAGCGCGTACAGCAGCCCCCCCGTGGCGGCGAAGGCCAGGGGCAGGCCGCCCAGGGAGCGGCGCCAGAGCACCAGCAGCCCGAGCATCACGCCCCATTCGAGGATGCCGGTGCGCGAGGCGGTGGCCGCATCCGCCGTGCTGATGAGCATCAGCGCCCAGGCGGCCAGCACGCCCGCGGCCACGGGCCGCCACGGCTGGCGGGTGCCGGGCAGCGCGGCCTGCAGGCGGCCCACCATCCAGGCCAGGGCCCAGGCGCCCATGCCCAGCAGCGAGGCCTGCTGGTTGCGCTGGCGCAGATTGCCCAGCGCCAGCCCCGGCGTGGAGGGGTAGATCCACGGCGCCGCGCCCACGTCGCCCCAGAAAAACTGCACCAGCCCGACCCCCGAGGCCAGTACCGCGGCCAGCACCAGCCCGCCCGCCAGCACCCAGGCGGCCCCGCGGCGCAGCCCTCCCCGGGCCGGCGGCACCCGGGCCGCGCCGATCGCCAGGCCCGCCAGCACGAGGGCGCACGCCCCCGACACCATCAGCGGCCAGAAATTGGACAGCGGCGCCTGGGTGTGCGCGAACAGGAACGGCAGCGCCACGGCCACGGTGGCCAGCGCGGCGGCGAAAGCGTTGAACAAAGGCATGGGGCGGTTGGCCAAGGCAAAGGGCCGATCATAGGCAGGGCCGCCCGTTCGGCCCCTCGGGCGCCCATGGGACAATCCCGCCCATGCATGCATTGTTTGAAGAAGCCGGCAAATTTCTCGCCGGACGCATCCTTTCCGAGGCCGAAAGCTCCGCCCAGATCGAGCTCGACTCGGGCAAAAGGGTGAAGGTCAAGGCCGCCCACCTGCTGATCCGGTTCGAAAAACCCGCCCCGGCCGAGATGCTCGCCCAGGCGCAGGCCGTGGCCGCGTCGATCGAGCTCGACCTGGCCTGGGAATTCGCCCCCGAGGACGAATTCGGCTTCGCCGACCTGGCGCGGGACTATTTCTCCGAGAACGCCACCCTCGTCCAGCAGGCCGGCGCGCTGTTCGCGCTGTACGAGGCGCCGCACTACTTCCGCCGCGCGGGCAAGGGCCGCTTCAAGAAGGCGCCGGCCGAGATCCTGCAACAGGCGCTGGCCGCCATCGAGAAAAAGAAGCTCGTGCTGCAGCAGATCGCCGACTGGGCCGAGCAGCTCGGCCGGGGCGAATGCCCGCAGCCCATCCGCGAGCAGCTCTACAAGATCCTGTTCCGCCCCGACAAGAACGCGCCCGAGTACAAGGCCGTGGTGGAGGCCAGCCGCGCCACCCACCTGCCGCCGCTCGATCTGCTGCAGCGGGCCGGCGCCATCGACTCGGCCTACCAGTTCCACTGGAAGCGCTTCCTGTTCGACAACTTTCCCAAGGGCACCGGCTTTGCGGCGATCACCGCGCCGCAGCCGCCCGAGGACCTGCCGCTGGCGCCCGTGCAGGCGTATTCCATCGACGACTCCCAGACGACCGAGATCGACGACGCGCTGTCGGTGCAGGGCCTGGGTACGGGCACCGTGGTGCTGGGCATCCACATCGCGGCGCCGGGCCTGGCCATCGTGCCGGGCACGCCGCTCGACCAGCTGGGGCGCAACCGCCTGTCCACGGTGTACATGCCCGGCTACAAGATCACCATGCTGCCCGACGAGGTGGTGAAGATCTACACCCTGGACGAGGGCCGCGCCAACCCGGCCGTGTCGCTCTACGTGACCATCGACGAGGCCACGCTCGAAGTCACCGGCACCGAAACCAAGCTGGAACGCGTGCCCGTGGCGGCCAACCTGCGCCACGACCAGCTGGACCACATCGTCACCGAAGCCTGGCTGACCGACCCCACGGTGCAGGCCCCGGAAGCCCCCCAGCGCTTGCTGGAGCTGCGCGGGCAGCTATCGTTTCTGTACCGCCTGGCCCAAAGCCTCAAGGCCCAGCGCGAGGTGGTGCGCGGCAAGCCCGAGACCTTCAACCGGCCGGACTACAACTTCCGCCTCACCGGCAACGACGGCGCCGAGCCGCAGGGCCGCGAGACCGTCTCGATCACCACGCGCCGGCGCGGCGCCCCGCTGGACCTGATCGTGGCCGAGGCCGCCATCGTGGCCAACAGCACCTGGGGCGGCCTGCTGGCCGACCACGGCGTGCCCGGCATCTACCGCAGCCAGGCCAGCCTGGCGCCCGGCGTGAAGGTGCGCATGGGCACCAAGGCGCTGCCGCACGCGGGCATCGGCGTCAAGAGCTACGCCTGGGCGACCTCGCCGCTGCGCCGCTACGTGGACCTGGTGAACCAGTGGCAGATCATCGCGTGCGTGCGCCACGGCAAGACCGCCGCGCTGGCCGCGCCGTTCAAGCCCAAGGACGCGGACCTGTTCTCCGTCATCAGCAGCTTCGATGCGGCCTACAGCGCCTACAACGGCTACCAGGCCGGCATGGAGCGCTTCTGGACGTTGCAGTACCTGCAGCAAAACGAGATCACCGAGATCGAGGCCACCGTGTTCAAGGAAGGCCCCGGGGGGAGCTTCCTCGTGCGGGCCGACACGCTGCCGCTGGTGCTGCCCGTGCTGGGCGCGCAGAACCTGCCGCGCGGCGCGCGGGTGCGCGTCAAGCTCGGTGAGATCGACGAGATCACGCTCGACGTGAACGGCACCGTGCTGGAGCGCCTGGACAGCCCCGCCGACAGCGCCGAGGCCACGCCGCAGGGCGACGAGGCGGGCGAGGACGACGAAGAGGCCGTGGCCGGCCCCATCGCCATCGCGGTGGACGTGAACGAAACCGAGGCCGGCGCCAGCGCCAGCACGGATAATCGGGCGCCGTGAAACTGCCCGCCTTCTTCCAACGATTCAGCACGCTGCAGCTGGCGCTCGGCGTGTCCATCGCCGTGCATGCGGTGCTGCTGTCGGTGCGGTTCATCGACCCCGAGAGCTTCAACCGCGTCTTCCAGGACACGCCGCTGGAAGTGATCCTGGTCAACGCCAAGTCCAGCGAGCGGCCGGACAAGGCCCAGGCGATCGCGCAGTCGTCGCTGGCCGGAGGCGGCGAGGCCGCCAAGGGCCGCGCGACCAGCCCCCTGCCCTACTCGGCCCTCACGGCGGTGGGCGACGATTTCGAGGAGGCCCAGCGCAAGCTCGACGCCATGCAGGAGCAGCAAAGCCAGCTGCTGGCCCAGCTGCGCAAGCAGCTCGCCACCCTGCCGGTGCCCGACCCGCGCCAGCCCAGCCAGAGCGCCGACGCGCTGGCGCAGGAGGAAAAGCGCCGCCAGCTCATCAAGCTGCTGGCCGAGATCGAAAAGCGCATCAACGAAGAGAACGCCCGCCCCAAGAAGCGCTACATCAGCCCCGCCACGCGCGAGGAGGTCTACGCGATCTACTACGACGGGCTGCGCCGCAAGATCGAGGACAAGGGCACCGACAACTTTCCCGAACAGGGCGGCAAGAAACTCTACGGCGAGCTGACGATGATCGTGACCGTCAACCACGACGGCACGGTGCTGGAGACCGAGATCGTGCAGGGCTCGGGCAACCGCCTGCTCGACAACCGCGCCCAGGCCATCGCCCGCTCGGCCGGGCCGTTCGGCGTGTTCGGCCCCGCCATGCGGGCCAAGGCCGACCAGATCGCCGTGGTCTCGCGCTTCAAGTTCACGCGCGACCAGACCCTGGAAACCAGCGTGCGCTGACGCCGCGCCCCCCCTTCGCCGTACGTCCTGCGCCGTACTTTCCTTGCCGCTTTTCTTCCGCACGACACCCCGATGACTTCGCCCGTGGATTCCTACTGCGTGATGGGCAACCCGGTCGAGCACAGCCGCTCGCCCTGGATCCATGCGCGCTTCGCCGAACTCACCGGCGAGCGCCTGTCGTATGCCCGCCGGCTGGTGCCGCTGGACGGCTTCCCGCAGGCCCTGGCCGACTTCGCCGCGGCGGGCGGGCGCGGCTGCAACGTGACCGTGCCCTTCAAGCTCGACGCGGCGCGGCTGGCCGCCCAAGGCAGCGAGCGGGTGCGGCTGGCCGGTGCGGCCAACACCCTCACCTTCGGCGACGACGGCCGCATCGCCGCCGACAATACCGACGGCCTGGGCCTGGTGGCCGACATCGTGCGAAACGCCGGCGTGCCGCTGGCGGGCAGCGACGTGCTGCTGGTGGGCGCGGGCGGCGCGGCGGCCGGGGCGCTGGGACCGTTGCTGCACGAACGGCCGCGCCGCATCGTGGTGGTCAACCGCACCGCGGCCCGCGCCCAGGCGCTGGTGCAGGCGCATGCCGATCTGGCTTTGCTACAAAAAACAGAGCTAAACGCCCTAGAGGATCATGCGCTGGAGGCCGATTTCGATGTGATCGTCAACGCCACCGCCAGCAGCCTGGGCGGCGGCGGCATTCCGGTGCCAGCCCACGTGCTGCGGGCCGGCAGCCTGGCCTACGACATGATGTATGGCCCCGCCGCGCAGGGGTTCCTGGACTGGGCCGCCCGCCACGGCGCGGTGCCGCGCGACGGGCTGGGCATGCTGGTGGAGCAGGCGGCCGAGGCGTTCGCCCTGTGGCGCGGCGTGCGCCCGCCCGCGGCCCAGGTGCTGGCCGAGCTGCGCACCACCATGGCCGCCGGCCACTGACCCGCCCTCTGGGGAGAGACCACGGCATGAAAGGCTTGCTGCGTTGGATCGGGCTGGTGCTGCTGGCCTTCGTGGCGCTGCAGGTGTTCTTCGTCGGCCGCATCGCGGCCATGGTGGCGATCGACCCCGAATCCACCGCCTTCCAGCGCTCGGAGGCCTGGGGCCAGGCCGCCCACGGCACGCTGCAATGGCGCCAGCAGTGGGTGCCCTACGGCCAGATCGCCGACACCCTCAAGCGCGCGGTGATCGCCTCGGAGGACGACGGCTTCGTCAACCACGACGGCGTGGACTGGAACGCGATCGAAAAGGCCTGGGAGCGCAACGCCCGCGCCGAGGCCCAGGCCGCCAAGCGCCAGGAGCTGCAGCCCGACCGGCCGGTGCGCAACCCCAAGATCCGCGGCGGCTCCACCATCACCCAGCAGCTGGCCAAGAACCTGCTGCTGTCGGGCGAACGAACGCTGCTGCGCAAGGGGCAGGAGTTCGTGCTCACGCTGGCGCTGGAGCAGTTGCTGAGCAAGCAGCGCATCCTGGAGATCTACCTCAACAGCGTGGAATGGGGCGATGGCGTGTTCGGGGCCGAGGCCGCCGCGCAGCACTACTTTCGCAAGAGCGCCTCGAAGCTCAGCGCGGCCGAGGCCGCCCGGCTGGCGGTGATGCTGCCGCAGCCCAAGCGCTTCGAGAAGGCGCCGGGCTCGGCCTACCTCTCCGGCCGCACGCGCGTGATTCTGGGACGCATGGGCTCGGCGGAACTTCCCTGAGACGGCCTTGGGATGGCCTTGGGATGGCCTTGAGGGTGAGCGCGGCGCGCCGTCCCCTCATGCCCCAAGGCAGCCGGGTCAGACGTGCGGGCCGTTCAGCGCCTCGCCCAGCTGGCCGGGCATGATGGCCGCCTCTTCCCCGATGCGGTCCGCCGTGGCCTGCACCAGGGGCAGGAAACGCTTGAGCATGCGCTCGTCCATCTGGCTGGCGAACGTCGAATACACCAGCGTACCGCGCAACACCCCGCCGCCGAACACCGGCACCGCGAAGGCCGTGCTCTCGGCATTGCTGCGCGCGTGGCGGATGGCGTAGCCCTGGCGCCGCGTCTGCTGCACGATCTTGCGCATCGCCCACAGGTCGGTGATCTTCTGGCTTTCGTCGCCATTCAGGTTGGCCGACTCCACCAGGATGCGGCGCTCCGCCCGGCTGCAGAACGACAGGTAGGTGCGGCCCAGCGCGGACGGGATCAGCTCGTAGCGGCGCCCCAGGCTGGAGGGCCGGATCGCGTACGGGCTGTAGGGCATGGTGCAGAACACCACGCGGATCTGGTGCCCTTCGATCACCCCCAGGGACAGCGGCCACTTGATCTGGCGCGTGGTGGCGATCATCAGCGGCGCCGCCACTTCGGCCAGGCGCAGCTTTTCGTTGATGCCGCTGCTCAGGTTACCCACGGCGAGCGTGAGCTGGTATTGCCCATAGGCGTGCGGATCGCTGCGCACGTATTTCTCGGACTCCAGCGTGCTCAGCAGGCGGTGCAGGGTCGATTTGGCCAGGCCGGTGCGCTGATGCAACTCCTGCAGGCTCCAGGTGGATCGCTCGTTCATCACGCGAAGGATGAGCAGCGCTCGCTGCACGGAACGGACTTCGGTACTCATGTTTCTCTCTCGGTCTCGGGTTGGGCAGTATGGCGCACGCCATACACCCCGCGCAATATGTAGTACCAGGGGGTCAGGCGGCGATGGATTCCAGCGCGCCCGCCATGGCCTGCCGTGCCGCGGCGCGAAGCAGCGCCTGGTCGGAGCCCACGACGAAGAATGCGATGCCCAGCGCCCGCAGGCCGGCCACCTGCGCGGCATCGGACACGAAGCACCCCACGGCGCATTGCGTGGCGCGCCCGGCGGCGCACACCCGGGCGATGGCCTCGGCCACGCGCGGATCGCCCGGGCCGTCGGCCCCCAGGGACACGGCCAGGTCGGCCGGCCCGACGAACAGGCAGTCCACGCCCGGCACAGCGGCGATCTCCCGCGCCTGTGCCACGGCCTCGCCGCTTTCGATCTGCACGATCACCGCGGTGTGCGCGTCGCTCAGCCGCAGGTGGTCGGCCATGCTCCGCTGGCCGTAGCCGCCGGCGCGCGGCGAGGCCGAATAGCCCCGGGTGCCGCCGTAGCGCGCCGCACGCACGACTTCGAGCGCGATGGCGGCGGAGTCCACGTGCGGCACCATCACCCCGGCCGCGCCCATGTCCAGCGCCTGCTGGATGGCCGCGCCGCGCGGATAGGGCACGCGCACCAGCACCGGCAGGGCGCACGCGCGCGCCGCGAGCAGGCTGCGGTCCAGGCTCTCCGGCCCGAAGGGCGCATGCTCGGCATCGAGCACCAGGGTGTCCAGGCCCGTGGCGGCGAGCACCTCCACCGTCTGGTGCGAGGTGGTCTTCACGAACGTGGCGAACAGAAAATCGCCCGCCACCAGCCGCTCGCGCAGGGACGGGGCCTCATCGGCGGCGCCGGGGCGGGCCGCCGTCATGCCAGGTATTCCGGGCGCGCGGGGGTGAAGACGTCGAGATTGAGCACCGGCTCGTCCCCCACCACCACGCCGTGGTGCATGGCGTTGGGGGGCACCACCAGCAGGCTTCCCGGGCCCAGGCGCACCACCTGGCCCTCCACGTAGAAGTCGATCTGGCCCGCCAGGATGTACACCACCTGCTCATGGGGATGGGAATGCGGACGTGGCTCGTGGCCCGGCAGCAGCCGGTGCAGCGCGAGCGTGACGTGCTCGCTGCCGAATGCCTTGCGTTCGATGCCGTGGCGCACGGGCTTCCATTCCATTGCATTCCAATCGACGCTGTTCAGCGCCATGGGCAGGGGGTGTGGGGCGTTCATTCGGAGGAAATTCCCAGCGACTTGATGGTGGAAGACCACAGCCGGTAGTCAGCCTGCAGGATCTCGCGCAATTGAACCGGGTCCACGGGCGCCCGCACCATGCCCAGGCCCTTGAGCCGCTCGGCGACCTCGGGCAGGCCGGTCACCCGGTTGATCTCGTGGTTGATGAGGGCGCGGCGCGCCACGTCCAGCCCCTTGGGCGCGAACACGCCGTACCAGTTGGTGACCTCGAAGCCCTTGAGCGTCTCGGCCGCGCTGGGCACGTCGGGCAGCAGGTCGGAGCGGGTCTTTTCGGTGACGGCGATCAGGCGCACCTTGCCGGCCTGCGCATGCGGCAGCAGCAGCGAGGCGCCGCCTGCGAACATCTGGCATTCGCCCTGCAGCAGTGCGGCGACGGCCGGGCCGCCGCCCTTGTAGGGCACGTGCACGATGTCCAGTTGCGCCGTCTTGGCCAGCAGCGCGAGCGTGAGGTGGTTGTGGGTGCCGATGCCGCCCGAGGCGTAGTTGAGCTTGCCCGGGTTGGCGCGGATGTAGGCCAGCAGTTCGGGGAAGGTGCGCGCCGGCACGCTGGGCGAGACGGCGATGACGTTGATCGCGTAGGCCAGCATGGCCACGGTGTCGAAATCGTTCATCGGATCGAACGCCAACTGCTTGTACAGGCTGCCATTCATGGCATGCGTGGACATGGCGCCGATCTCGAGGGTGTAGCCGTCGGCCGGGGACCGGGCCACCAGCGCGGCGCCCAGGTTGCCGCCCGCGCCGGCCATGTTCTCCACCACCATCGGCTGGCCGCTGGCGGGGAACAGGTGCTTGGACAGCAGCCGCCCGAGGATGTCGGTCGAGCCGCCCGGCGCGAACGGCACGATCAGGCGCACGGGGTGGGTGGGAAAGTCGGCGCCGGCCTGCGCCCTCGCCAGCATGGGCAAGGCGCCCGAGGCACCCAGAACCAGGGCCTGGCGGCGTGTGGTCGAAACGTTCATGGAGAAACTCCCTGCTTTTTTAGCGGAATCGCCGCGGTGAAGCGGTACGGACAGTCTAGAAGTGGCCTCGCGAAAGGAAAGCGCGAACTTGGAAAATTCCACTTCGCAGAACGGATCTTCCCGGTGCGCGGCCGGCCCGTGGCAGGGGGCTCGCTGGCCCACGGTGCAGGCCGGCGCGGGCCCCCTGCCACGCCCCCGTATCATCGCCGCCATGCTTTCCAAGTTGATGAGCCTTTTCCTACTCGGACTGGTGCGATTTCTCACCGGTTCCCAGGCCCGCTGGTACGGCTGCCCGCCCAAGGCCGAGCAACGCATCTATTTCGCCAACCACCAGAGCCACGCCGACCTGGTGATGATCTGGGCCGCGCTGCCCCAGGAGCTGCGCAGCATCACCCGCCCCATCGCCGCCAAGGACTACTGGACCAAGACGCCCTTTCGGCACTGGATCACCTCGGCGGTGTTCAACGCCGTGTACGTGGACCGCCAGTCGGGCACGCCTGCCGCGGTGCCATCGGCGGCGCCGGGCGCCGAAACGGCCGCCCTGGACCCTGCCCCGCCGGCCCCGGCGGACGGCCCAACCGCCCTGAACGCAGTCGACATTCCGCAGAGCGGATCGATGATGGAGACCCCGGCCCCGGCGCCCCATGAAGCCGCCGCCGAATCCGCGCCGCCGACACCCGAGGCCCTGCGCGCCGCGCTCGCGCCCGACGACCCGCTGGCCCCGCTGGTGCAGGCGCTGTCCAGCGGCGATTCGATCGTGATCTTTCCCGAGGGCACGCGCGGCCACGGCGATGAGCCCCAGCCCTTCAAGTCGGGCCTGTACAAGCTGGCGCTGATGTTCCCGCAGGCGGTGCTGGTGCCGGCCTGGATCCACAACGTGCAGCGCGTCATGCCCAAGGGCGAAGTGGTACCCGTGCCCATCCTGTGCTCGGTGACCTTCGGCGCCCCGATCCAGGTCGAGCCCGGCGAGGAGCGCCGCCCGTTCCTGGACCGCGCGCGCCGCGCCGTCATCGCGCTGCGGGAGGTCTGACATGAACGACTTCCTTCGCAACCTCACCACCACGCAGCAGATCGGCGCGCTCTTCGTCGCGATGTTCGGCCTGCTCTCGCTGGTCACCCTCTACGCTTTCTTCCAGACGCTGCGCGAGGCGCGCGGCACCGGCGTGCAGGACCAGGCCGAGCACGAGGCGCACCAGCAGGAATGGCGGCGCTTCTGGAGCCTGCTCAAGACCTCGTGGTTCATGGCCACCGTGTTCTGGGTGGGCTGGGCCCTGGGCGATACCGTGGCCACGGTGCTCTTCGCCATCGTGGCGTTCTTCGCGCTGCGCGAGTTCATCACCCTCTCGCCCACGCGCCGGGGCGACCACCGCAGCCTGGTGCTGGCCTTCTTCGTGGTGCTGCCGCTGCAGTTCATCCTCGTGGGCACGCGCAAGTTCGACCTGTTCACGGTGTTCATCCCGGTGTACGTCTTTCTCGCGCTGCCGGTGGCCAGCGCGCTCGCCAACGACCCCGAGCGCTTCCTGGAGCGCAACGCCAAGCTGCAGTGGGGGATCATGGTGTGCGTGTACGGCATGAGCCATGTGCCCGCGCTGCTGCTGCTCGACTTCCCGGGCTACGAGGGCAAGGGCGCCTTCCTGGTGTTCTTCCTGGTCGTGGTGGTGCAGGCCGGCGTGATCGCCCAGCACCTGCTGGGCCGCCGGTTCCCCCACAAGCCGGTGGCGCCGCAGGTGAGCCAGAGCTTTCAGTGGCTGAGCTGGGCCAGTGGCGTGGCGGTGGGCGGCGTGGCCGGGGTCATGCTGTCGTTCATCACGCCATTCAAGCCGGGGCAGGCGCTGGGCATGGCCCTGCTGGCGTGCCTGGCGGGCAGCCTGGGCCACCTGGTGATGAAGGCGCTCAAGCGCGACCGTGGCATCACCAGCTGGGGCATGCAGGGCCAGTCGGTCACGGGCGCGGGCGGGCTGCTGGACCGGGTGGACGCGCTGTGCTTTGCGGCGCCGGTGTTCTTCCACTCCGTGCGCTGGTACTTCGGCCTGTAGGCGAAATCGGCCCCATGCCCTAGAACTTATTGCCCTTGATGCTATGAATAAGTGAGCGCATGCGAATCCTGGGAATCGACCCCGGCCTGCAGACCACCGGCTTCGGCGTGGTGGATGTGGACGGCCACGCGCTGAGCTACGTCGCGAGCGGGACGATCCGCACCACGGCGCTCGCGCTGGGCAACCTGCCGGGCCGGCTCAAGGTGCTGTTCGACGGCATCACCGAGGTGGTGGCGCGCTACCAGCCCGACGTGGCCACGGTGGAAATCGTCTTCGTGAACGTGAACCCCCAGTCCACCCTGCTGCTGGGCCAGGCGCGGGGCGCCTGCATCACCGCCCTGGTGGCCAGCGACCTGCCGGTGGCCGAGTACACCGCGCTGCAGATGAAGAAGGCCGTGGTCGGCCACGGCCGGGCCGCCAAGACCCAGGTGCAGGAGATGGTGCGGCGGCTGCTGCACCTGCCGGGCCTGCCCGGCTCCGACGCGGCCGATGCGCTGGGCATGGCCATCACCCACGCGCATGCGGGGGCGGCCATGGCGCGCCTGGGCGAGGCCGCCACGCTCAACCGGCGCCAGCACGCCATGTACAAGGGCGGCCGCAGCTACTGACCGGCGGGGTGCGCGGGCGTCGTCCCCTGTTGCCGGCCGGCGGCCTACTGGAAGACGATCTGCGCGATCACCCCGGTGCCGATGGCGATGAGCAGGTAGTCCGGCCCGTTCTGCACCCAGTGGTATCCGCGCGGCGGGGGCGCCAGGTGGTGGTGGCGCCAGTTGTTCACCACGTAATGGTGCGAGCGGTACATGGGCGGCACGCGGCTGCCGCGGTACCAGTTGTGCTGCGGGCCGACGCCGCGCTGCCCGTGCATCTGCGGATGGCCGGGGTGCACCATCGGCGGTCCGGGCCGGTACGCCGGGCCGCCGTGGTAGGCCTGCGGCGGCGGGCCCGGGTGGCGATAGGCCGGTGGGCCACGGCGGTCGTCGTGCCGGCGGTCGCCATGGCGTCCGTCGTCGCGGCCCCGGTCGTCATGCCGGCCGCCGTGGCGCTGGCCATGGCGCTGCTCGTGCCGATCGTCGCGCGGCTGGGCTTCGGCGCCCAGCGATGCGGCGCCCAGAAGGACGGCCACGCACGCGGCGGCCAAGCCCTGCAGGCGGCGGGAGGTGGGAGCGGTCGAAGCGGTGAAGAAGGTTCCCACGGCGGCGGCGCGGCCGGGGAAGGCATGCAGGGTCGAAGCGTCTCGCGACATTTCCAGCCTTTCGAAAAGGTTGAACATGCCCGCATGGTGCCGCAATTTGCCGGGGCCCGGTCCCGGGACGGCCCTGCTTTACCGGAGGTTTTCCCGCGGTTGCCACAGGTTTGCACGCGCTGCACACCGGCAACGAAATGCATCAGCGGGGGCCAGGCGCGGGATAGGCATGGGTGGGCAGCGCAGGGAGCCCCACCCTGCACCGCCCCCGTCGACGAGGCTCAGTGCAGCTGCAACGCCTTGGCTTGCTGCGCCACCGCGGGCGACGGCACGCCGGCAGGGGAACGCGCGGCGACCCGGCCCGCAGGGGCTTCGGCGGCATCGCTCAGCTTGAACTGGCTCACGGCCTGGGTGAGCTGGTTGGCCTGGTCGCGCAAGGATTCCGATGCGGCGGTGGATTGCTCCACCAGCGCGGCGTTCTGCTGCGTCATCTGGTCGAGCTGGCTCACCGACTGGCTGATCTGCCCGATGTTGTCGCTTTGCTCGGACGACGCGGCGGTGATCTCGGAAATGATGTCCGACACCCGGCGCACGCTGCCCACGATCTCGTTCATGGTCGCCCCGGCCTCGCTCACCAGGCGCGAGCCGTCTTCCACGCGGTCCACCGACGAGCCGATGAGGCCCTTGATCTCCTTGGCCGCCTCGGCGCTGCGCTGCGCCAGGCTGCGCACCTCGCTGGCCACCACGGCGAAGCCGCGGCCCTGCTCGCCGGCGCGGGCGGCTTCCACGGCGGCGTTCAGCGCCAGGATGTTGGTCTGGAAGGCGATGGAATCGATCACGCCGGTGATATCGGCGATCTTGCGCGAGCTGTCGGTGATCTGCCCCATGGTGCTGACCACCTGCGACACCACGGCGCCGCCGCGCGCGGCCACCTCGGCCGCGGTGGTGGCGAATTCGCTCGCCTGGCGCGCGGACTGCGCGCTCTGCTGCACGGTGCTGGTGAGCAGCTCCATGGACGACGCGGTTTCTTCCAGGTTGGCCGCCGTCTGCTCGGTGCGCTGGCTCAGGTCGTGGTTGCCCGAGGCGATCTCGGTGCTGGCCGTGGAGATGCTGCCCGACGCTTCCTGCACCTGGCGCACCAGTCCGCGCAGCGAATCCTGCATGCGGCCCATGGCGGTCACCAACTGGCCCACCTCGTCCTGCTGCGTGGCATGCACCTCGTGCGACAGATCGCCGCTGGCGATGCGCTCGGCCAGATCGCGCGCCTGGGCCAGCGATTGCGTGATGGAGCGCACGCTGAAGAAGGTCAACGGAATGAGCACCGCCAGCCCCAGCAGGAGCCCGCCGCCGATCGCGGCCGACATGAAGGCCGTGCGCGCCTCCACGCCCTGGCGCGCCTCCTCCATCTGCTGGCGCGCGGTGGTGGCCAGGCTGGCGAACAGCTGGTCGGTGGCCTCCATGTGCTGCTTGAGGCGGTCGGCATAGGCGCCGCCCCCAGCCCCGTCGATCTGCGCGCGCTCGATCTGCTCGAAGATGGGCGAGATGCCGGCTTCGTACTGCTTGATCTCGGCGAGCGACTTGTCGATGCCCTCGACGAAGGCGGCATCCCCCGCCTGGGCCTGCCGCACGTCGGCCAAGCTCTTTCGCAGCGCGGCGAGCGTCTTGCCCCAGCTGTCGCGCAGGGCCGACACTTCGACCGAGTTGTTGAAGTTGATGATGATGTCCTTCTCGGCCCGGCGCAGATTCCCCAGTGTGGTGCGCAGTTCGGCCATGTCGGTCAGGGTCTGCACGCGCTGCGAAAACAGCACCTGCAACGTGTCCCGCGTACGGTCCAGGGCGAGATAGCCCATGGCACCGATGACGACGAGGAGCACCAAGGAAAAGATCGTCCCGAAATACAGGCGGGTGCGAATCGACAGGCGGCCCAGAGCGTTCATGGCTCTCCTCTACAAAATGTTACTTGAGCGTTAGCAATAACCACGCCACCAAAAAAACACGGCCTCGTGGGCCGCATCGGCGATCACTATATGCGGCGCCCTGCCAATAGCCGACGGGGTATTCACCGAGGGGCCAACACGCGGCGCCATGCCCTCACACCGCGCAGTGGAAAACAAATTGTCACAAATAGAGGGCAAAGTCACTGCCATCGCGACCGCGCCGGCCCGCGCCTTCCGGCCCCGCCATGGCGCCCGCCACACCTTCGGACTCCACATGGCACACCCCTTCACTGCATCTCCCGCGTCCCACGCATCCCCTGCCCCCACTGCCGTCCGGCCGGGCACCGGCTCACTGAGCCAGCGCCTGCTGACTGTCTTTCTCGCCGTCCTGGCGCTGAGCCTAGTGGGCTCGGCCATCGGCATCTGGTCGCTGCACCACATCGGCCGCGCCACGGACGCCATGGTGCAGCGCAGCGTCGCGACCGAGCGCCTGGTGGCCGATGCGTACCGGCTGCAGGCCATCAACGCCGAGCGCTACAAGGCCGTGGCACTGAGTTCCGAACCCGAGGTGGGCGAGATCCTCGGCGCCGACATCGCGCGCACCCAGCAGCAGTACGACGCGCTGGTCGCCCAACTGGCCCGGCGGCTCGAAGGCACCGATGACATGCAGCAGGTGGCGCAGGTGCGCACCATGGGCGCCACCTTCCTGGCCGCGCGAACGGAGCTGGTGGCCGCGCGCGATTCGGGCCTCACCGAGCGCATCCGCAAGGTCTACGGTGAACGCTTCCTGCCCTCGGCCACGGCGCTGCTCCAGGCGCTCGAAGCGCTCTCGCAGTCGCAGCGGCAGGACATCGACGAAGCGGCGGCGCAGGTCGCGCGCCTGAGCGGCATGGCGCGCTGGGCGCTGGTGGCCTTCGGCGCGCTGTCGCTGGCCCTGGGCACCCTGCTGGCGCTGTGGCTGGTGCGCAGCATCACCCGCCCGATCGCCATCGCCAGCGCCACGGCGGACCGCGTGGCCGGGCTGGACCTGCGCCAGGACATCGCCGGCCACGAACGCGACGAAACCGGCCGCATGCTCACCTCGCTGTCGGTGATGCAGGGCGCGCTGCGCAGCCTGGTGCACCGCGTGCAGACCCTGGGGCAGAGCATCAGCGCCGCCTCGACCGACATCGCGGGCGGCAACGCCGACCTGTCCAACCGCACCGAGGAGGCCGCCGCGCGGCTGCAGGAAACCGCGGCCTCGCTGGAGCAGGTCACCCGCCGCGTGGCGGATGCGGCGGCGTCCGCCGAGCGCACGGAAGCCCTGGCCTCGCAGGCCGCCAGTGTGGCGCAGGAAGGCAGCGGCGTGGTCACGCAGGTCGTGGACACCATGGACCGCATCGCCACCGGCTCGCGCCGCATCGCCGACATCACCGGCGTGATCGACTCCATCGCCTTCCAGACAAACATCCTGGCACTGAACGCCGCCGTGGAGGCCGCACGCGCCGGCGACCAGGGCCGGGGATTCGCCGTGGTGGCGTCCGAAGTGCGCAGCCTGGCCAACCGCTCGGCCGAGGCCGCCAAGGAGATCAAGGCGCTGATCGCCGAGTCCGTGCAGCAGGTGGCCTCGGGCGCCAGCCTGGCCGGGCACGCCGGCCGCACGATGGAGCGCGTGGTCTCCACCATCCAGCACACGGCGCAGACCATGGGCGAGATCCGCAGCCACACCCGGTCGCAGAACCAGGACATCGCGGCCATCCACGCCGCCATGTCGCGGCTGGACGAGATGACGCAGCAGAACGCGGCGCTGGTGGAGCAATCCGCCGCCGCGGCGGAAAGCCTGCGCGGGCAGGCGCACGACCTGTCGTCGGTGATCAGCCGCTTCGCGTTGCCGCATTCCTCGGCGGCCAGCGAATCGGCGGAACGCCTCTCCGCGCCCGTGCCGGCGCCTTTGCCCGCAACGGTCCCTGCAGTGCGGGCCCTGCGCCTGGGCCACGCCTGAGGTCCGCCAGGGCACGCCGCCGCCTTGCCAGGCGGCGCGCCCTGCGCCCATGAAGGGCGATCAGCCCACCGGCTGGATCGGCACGTACAGCTCGCCGCCCGTGCCGCGGAACTCCACCGCCTTTTCCTGCAGGCCCTTGGCGGCGAACTCACGCACCTCCTGCGTGATCTTCATCGAGCAGAACTTGGGGCCGCACATCGAGCAGAAGTGGGCGACCTTGGCGCTGTCTTTCGGCAGCGTTTCGTCGTGGTATTCCTGGGCCGTCTCGGGGTCGAGGCCCAGGTTGAACTGGTCCTGCCAGCGGAAATCGAAACGCGCCTGGGAGAGCGCGTCGTCGCGCGCGCGGGCGCCGGGGTGGCCCTTGGCCACGTCGGCGGCGTGCGCAGCGATCTTGTAGGCAATGATGCCCTGCTTGACGTCGTCGCGGTCGGGCAGGCCCAGGTGCTCCTTGGGCGTCACGTAGCACAGCATGGCCGTGCCCATCCAGCCGATCATGGCCGCGCCGATGGCGCTGGCGATGTGGTCGTAGCCCGGGGCGATGTCGATGGTCAGCGGGCCCAGCGTGTAGAACGGCGCTTCGTGGCAGGTCTTGAGCTGCTCGGTCATGTTGGCCTGGATCATGTGCATGGGCACGTGGCCGGGGCCTTCGATCATGGTCTGCACATCGTGCTTCCAGGCGGTCTGGGTGAGTTCGCCCAGCGTGTGCAGTTCGGCGAACTGCGCCTCGTCGTTGGCATCGGACGCGCAGCCGGGCCGCAGGCCATCGCCCAGGCTGAACGACACGTCGTACGCCTTCATGATGTCGCAGATGTCCTCGAAGTGCTCGTACAGGAAGCTCTCCTTGTGGTGCGCCATGCACCACTTGGCCATGATGGAGCCGCCGCGCGAGACGATGCCGGTGCGGCGCTGGGCCGTGAGGTGGATGTAGGCCAGCCGCACGCCCGCGTGGATGGTGAAGTAGTCCACGCCCTGCTCGGCCTGCTCGATGAGCGTGTCGCGGAAGATGGCCCAGGTCAGGTCTTCGGCCACGCCGCCGACCTTCTCCAGCGCCTGGTAGATGGGCACCGTGCCGATCGGCACCGGCGAGTTGCGCACGATCCAGTCCCGCGTGGTGTGGATGGCCTTGCCGGTGGACAGGTCCATCACGTTGTCGGCGCCCCAGCGGATGGCCCACACCAGCTTTTCCACTTCTTCCTCGATGCTGGAGGTGACGGCCGAGTTGCCGATGTTGGCGTTGATCTTGACCTTGAAGTTGCGCCCGATCGCCATCGGCTCCACCTCGGGGTGGTTGATGTTGGCGGGAATGATCGCGCGACCGCGGGCCACTTCATCGCGCACGAACTCGGGTGTGATGATCTTCGGGATGCTCGCGCCCATGGGGTTGCCCATCAGGCGCTGCTCGCGGCCCGCATCCTGCATGTACTGCGCCATCCATTCGCGGCGGCCGTTCTCGCGGATGGCCACGTATTCCATCTCGGGCGTGACGATGCCGCGGCGCGCGTAGTGCATCTGCGTCACGTTGGCCCCACTCTTGGCGCGCAGCGGCTGGCGCTGCAGCGCGGCGGCCTCGGCCCGCAGCTGGGCCAGGCGGGCGGCGTCCTCGCTCTTTTGGCCATCGTCCAGCGCCACAGGCGGGCGGCCCTCGTAGTGCTCCACGTCGCCGCGCGCCGTGATCCAGCCGCCGCGCACGCTGGCCAGGCCCTGGCGCACGTCGATCACGGCCTCGGGGTCGGTGTAGGGGCCGGAGGTGTCGTACACGCTGACCTGCTCGCCGTTGGTGAGCGCGATGTCGCGCACCGGCACGCGCAGGTCCGCGTGCGTGTGGCCGGGCAGGTAGGCCTTTCGCGATGCGGGAAAGGGCGCGCGGGTGAGCGCGAGCAGTTCGGCGAATTTTTCGCGGGCGAGGGGTTCGGGTGCGTTCATGGGGCAGGTCTCCTGTTTCCGGGGGCGGTGGGGCTGCTCCGGAAATGGACCTGTGCCTGGAACGCAGGCGCATGGCGCCTGGTGAAGCGGTGCGTGCCACGCGGGTGCGGGCACGGTCACGGGAGGTCGGCTCTTCTTCCGCCGGTATGAACCGGATCAAGTTCGTCGGGTTCGCAAGCCAGCCTGACATTCGTCAGGCCGCCCGCATCTCAGCGCATCAGCACACCCCGGAGCAGGCGCCAGTATAGGCCAGCCCCCGCGCCCGCCGCCATCCCTCCGTGTCGGTCAGGCGATGCGCCCCAGGATGAGCACGGCGAAGAACACGAAGCCGGCGATCACCGTCCACTTCAGGATGATGAGCCCCCAGCGCTTGTAGCGCGCCTGCCCCGTGCCCACGTAGAACGCGAACGACACCGCTGCCATGAGCAGCAGCAGGGTGGCGATCCAGCGAAAGATCAGCATGCCGCGCGGCCCCGGCGTCGCCCTACCACGCGGCCACCGGCTGCGCGAAGCCGGCGGGCGCCTGGCGCTCGTTGTCGAACGTGGCGATTTCCCAGGCATCCTCCTGCGCGAGCAGTTCGCGCAGCAGCAGGTTGTTCATCGCGTGGCCCGAGCGGAACGCGCTGTAGGCCGCCAGCAGTGGCTTGCCGACGAGGTACAGGTCGCCGATGGCATCGAGGATCTTGTGCTTCACGAACTCGTCGTCGTAGCGCAGGCCGTCGCTGTTGAGCACCTTGTAGTCGTCCATGACGATGGCGTTGTCCAGCCCGCCGCCCAGCGCCAGGCCGCTGGCACGCATCATCTCCACGTCCTTGGTGAAGCCGAAGGTGCGCGCGCGCGCGATGTCGCGGGTGTAGTTGCCGGAGCCGAGGTCGAACTCCACGCTCTGTCCGGTGGAATCGACCGCCGGGTGGGCGAAGTCGATCTCGAAGCGCAGCTTGTAGCCGTGGTACGGGTCGAGCCGTGCCCACTTCGTGCTCGGGCCCGTGCCCTCGCGCACCTCGACCGGGCGCGTCACGCGGATGAAGCGCTTGGGCGCCTTCTGCAGCTCCACGCCGGCGCTCTGCAGCAGGAACACGAACGAGGCGGAGGAGCCGTCGAGGATGGGCACCTCTTCGGCCGTGATGTCGATGTACAGGTTGTCCAGCCCCAAGCCCGCGCAGGCCGACATCAGGTGCTCGACCGTGTGCACCTTCGCACCGCCCACGCCGATGGTGGAGGCCATGCGCGTGTCCACCACGGCCATGGCGGTGATGGGAATGTCCACCGGCTCGGGCAGGTCCACCCGGCGGAACACGATGCCCGTGTCGGGCTGGGCGGGGCGCAGCGTCAATTCGACCCGCTGGCCGCTGTGCAGGCCCACGCCGACGGCGCGGGTCAGGGTCTTGATCGTGCGTTGCTGGAGCATCGGTCGATTTTAGAGGGGGAGGCCCCATCATGGGGCATCGCTGCCGCTATGGGCGCAATAGGCCCACGCGCGCAAGAAAAAACCGCCAGCCCCTTGCGGAACATGGCGGTGTTGTGAACAAGAAAGGCCCGCAGGGCCTTGCCCGTCAGTCGGCCTGCTTGCGCAGGAACGCGGGGATTTCCAGGTCGTCCATGCCGCCCGAGGACAGCGCGTCCACGCGGGCGGCCGCCTGCGTGCGGTTGGTGCGCCACACGCTGGGCACCGACATGTTGCCGTAGTCTGCCTGCGCGGTGCCGCCACCGACCAGGCCCGCGCCCAGCGTTGCGCCGGCCATGGGCATCTGGTAGGCCACGTTGTCCGTACCGGTGCGCAGGCCGCCCTGTACCACCGAGATGGGCTGGCGGCGTGCGTTCTGGCGCGACAGGCCGGTGGCCACCACGGTCACGCGGATCTCTTCGCCCAGGCTGTCGTCGTAGGCGGCGCCGTAGATCACGTGCGCGTCCGGCGAGGCGTAGGCGTTGATGGTGCTCATGGCCAGGCGCGACTCGGACAGCTTCAGGCTGCCCTTGGCGGCGGTCACCAGCACCAGCACGCCCTTGGCGCCCGACAGGTCGATGCCTTCCAGCAGCGGGCAGGCCACGGCCTGCTCGGCGGCGATGCGGGCGCGGTCGGGGCCGGCGGCCGTGGCCGTACCCATCATGGCCTTGCCGGGCTCGCCCATCACGGTGCGCACGTCTTCGAAGTCGACGTTGACGTGGCCGTATTCGTTGATGATTTCAGCGATGCCGCCCACGGCGTTCTTGAGCACGTCGTTGGCATGCGCGAAGGCCTCGTCCTGGGTGATGTCGTCGCCCAGCACTTCCAGCAGCTTCTCGTTGAGCACGACGATCAGCGAATCGACGTTGGCTTCCAGCTCGGCCAGGCCGTTGTCGGCATTGGCCATGCGGCGGCCGCCTTCCCAGTCGAAGGGCTTGGTGACCACGCCCACGGTGAGGATGCCCATCTCCTTGGCCACGCGCGCGATCACGGGGGCCGCGCCGGTGCCCGTGCCGCCGCCCATGCCGGCGGTGATGAACAGCATGTGCGCGCCGGTGATGGCGCTGCGGATGTCTTCCACGGCCGCTTCGGCGGCATCGCGGCCCTTGTCGGGCTTGCTGCCCGCGCCCAGGCCGCTGCCGCCCAGCTGGATGGTGCGGTGCGCGGGGCTGCGCGTGAGGGCCTGCGCGTCGGTGTTGGCGCAGACGAACTCCACGCCCTGCACATTGCGCGCGATCATGTGGGCGACGGCATTGCCGCCGCCGCCGCCGACACCGATCACCTTGATCTGGGTGCCCTGATTGAATTCTTCGGCTTCGATCATTTCGATGGTCATGGTGGGTGCTCCTAGTCTTTCACGTGAATTGCATGGGGCCAAAACGGCTGGATGGTTGGAATCGGGTGGGGCGCGGTCCGCGGCACGAAAGGGGGGCCGGTGCCCCGCCATCGTTGCCAGAACAGCGCATCGGGGCCGGCGCGAGCGAGCCAGTGCTGAGGGGACAACATGTCAGAAGTTCCCCACGATGAAATCTTTGAAGCGGCCGAACGCGGTCTTCACCGAGCCGCTCTTTTGCGCCACCTTGAAGCCGCGCAGGCGCGCCAGGCGCGCCTCTTCCAGCAGGCCCATGACGGTGGCGGCGCGCGGCTGGGCGATCATGTCGGCCAGCGCGCTCGAATACTTGGGAATGCCCCGGCGCACGGGCTTCAGAAAGATGTCCTCGCCCAGCTCGACCATGCCCGGCATGATGGCGCTGCCGCCCGTGAGCACGATGCCCGAGGACAGCACCTCTTCATAGCCCGACTCGCGGATGACCTGCTGCACCAGCGAGAAGATCTCCTCCACGCGCGGCTCGATCACGCCGGCCAGCGCCTGCTTGCTGAGCATGCGCGGGCTGCGGTCGCCCAGGCCGGGCACCTCCACCTGCGCCTCGGGATCGGCCAGCAGCTGCTTGGCATAGCCGCTTTCGACCTTGATGTCCTCGGCGTCCTTGGTGGGCGTGCGCAGCGCCATGGCGATGTCGCTGGTGATGAGGTCGCCCGCGATCGGGATCACGGCCGTGTGGCGGATCGCGCCGCCGGTGAAGATCGCCACGTCGGTCGTGCCCGCACCGATGTCCACCACCGCCACGCCCAGCTCGCGCTCGTCGTCGGTCAGCACGGCCTGGCTGGAGGCGAGCGGGTTCAGCATGAGCTGCTCCACCTCGAGACCGCAGCGGCGCACGCACTTGATGATGTTCTCGGCCGCGCTCTGCGCGCCGGTCACGATGTGGATCTTGGCCTCCAGGCGGATGCCGCTCATGCCGATGGGCTCCTTCACATCCTGCCCGTCGATCACGAATTCCTGCGGCTCCACCAGCAGCAGGCGCTGGTCGCTGGAGATGTTGATGGCCTTGGCCGTCTCCACCACGCGCGCCACGTCGGCCTGGGTGACTTCCTTGTCCTTGACCGCCACCATGCCGCTCGAATTGAGCCCGCGGATGTGGCTGCCGGTGATGCCGGTGTACACGCGCTGGATCTTGCAGTCGGCCATCAGCTCGGCCTCTTTCAGCGCCTGCTGGATGCTCTGCACCGTGGCGTCGATGTTCACCACCACGCCGCGCTTGAGGCCATTGCTGGGTGCGACGCCCAGCCCGGCCAGCTTGAGTTCGCCATTGGGCAGCACCTCGGCCACCACCGCCATCACCTTGGCGGTGCCGATGTCCAGCCCCACGACCACGTCTTTGTATTCTCTTGCCATATTCTGTGTCCTGCCCTCAGTGGTTCTGCCCTGTTGTTCTGGCGGGGCGCGCGCGCTGCGGCGCAGTGCGCGCGGGCGCCCGGGCGGCCGCCTTGGGGGCGTCGCCATTGACCGTGGTCACCCCGCGCAGCCGCAGCGCATAGCCGTCGGCGTGGCGCAGGTCGGCCGATTCGAGTGCGTCCGCGCGCCGCCCGTACTGGCCCGCCACGCGCGCCAGCGTGCGCACGAAGCGCTGCGTGCGCTGCACCACGTCCTGCGGCGTGCCGCCGCCCAGTTCCACCACGGCGCCGCTGTCCAGCGTGGCGCGCCAGCCGCCGCGGCCGGTGAGCTCCAGCGCATCGACCTTGGTGTCCAGCGGCTCGAAGACCGGCTGCAGGCGGTGGTACATCTGCAGCACCTCCAGCGACTGACCCTGCGGGCCCTGCAGGCGGGGCAGTTCGTCCGCGTCCAGGTCGTCGCCGTTGGCCTCGAACACCTCGCCCTGGCTGTTGACCAGGGTGGAGCCCTCTTCGGCGCCCCAGTAGGCCGCGGCATCGTGCTCCTGCAGCTCCACGCGCAGGCTGTTGGGAAACTCGCGCCGCACCATCGCGTGGCGCACCCAGGGCACCTGCTCGAACGCCTCGCGCACGGCGCGCAGGTCCACGGTGAAGAAATTGCCCACCAGGTGCGGCCCGACGTTGGCCCGCAGCGTGACGGCGTTGTTGTGCACCAGCTCGCCCTGCACCACGATGCGCCCGATCGCGAACGCCGGATGGCGCAGCATCCACGAGCCGCCCACCACCAGCACGAACGCGGCGCAGCCCACGAACAGGACCGTGGCGGTCAGGTTCATGAGCTTGACGTCAAGCGGTGCGGGCAGCGAGGCGGTCATGCGGCTCCCGGGGTTCCCGTGGGGGTGGCGTGGACGGTGACGCCGGCGCCGGCATGCCCCTGCAGCCCGTCGAGCGAGGCGCTCGCCAGGATGCGCAGGCACAGCGCCTCGTAGCTCACGCCGCTGGCGCGGGCCGACATGGGCACCAGCGAATGGCCGGTCATGCCGGGCGAGGTGTTGATCTCCAGCAGGAAGGGCTTGCGGTCGCTGGCGCGGATCATGATGTCGGCGCGCGCCCAGCCCCGGCACTGCAGCGTGCGGAAGGCCTCGACCACCAGGCGCTGGATCTCGCGCTCCTCGGCCTCGGGCAGGCCGCTCGGGCAGTGGTACTGCGTGACGTCGGTGAAATACTTGTTCTGGTAGTCGTAGTTGCCGGCCGGCGCCACGATGCGGATCACCGGCAGCGCATGCGCATCCGCCCCCTGGCCCAGCACCGGGCAGGTGGTCTCGTCGCCTTCGATGAATTCCTCGCACAGCACTTCGGGGTCGTAGCGGGAGGCCAGCAGGTAGGCCTGTTCGCACTGCCCGGGCGAGGTCACTTTGGTCAGGCCGATGGTGGAGCCTTCGCGCGAGGGCTTGACGATCATCGGCGCGCCCAGCGCCTGCAGCGCCTGCGCGGTCTCGGCGGCGCTCGACACCAGGCGCCAGTCCGGCGTGGGCAGCCCCTCGAAGCGCCAGATGCGCTTGGTCATGATCTTGTCCATCGCGATGCTGGACGCCATCACGCCGGGGCCGGTGTACGGAATGCCGAGCAGCTCGAGCGCGCCCTGCACCGTGCCGTCCTCGCCATGGCGGCCGTGCAGGGCGATGAAGCAGCGCGCATAGCCGCCGTGCCGCAGCTCGGACAGGTCGGTCTGCGACGGGTCGAACGCATGCGCGTCCACGCCGCGGGCGCGCAGCGCCTGCAGCACGCCGCCGCCGGACATCAGCGAGACCTCGCGCTCGGCGGACGAGCCGCCCATCAGCACCGCGACCTTGCCCAGGGCGCGCACGTCGATGGCAGGGGTGTCTTCGTGGCTCATCGCGCGACCTCCGCCAACGCTGGCGCTTCTTCTTTCTGCAGCATTTCCACCACCTTCGCCGGCACGGCGCCGATGGAGCCCGCGCCCATGCACAGCACCACGTCGCCGTCCCGGGCGTTGTCCACGATCGCCTGCGCGAGCAGGGCCACGTCATCCACGAACACCGGCTCGACCTTGCCCGCCACGCGCAGGGCGCGCGTGAGCGACCGGCCGTCGGCGGCGACGATCGGCGCCTCGCCGGCGGCATACACCTCGGTCAGCAGCACGGCGTCCGCACTGCCCATGACCTTCACGAAATCCTCGAAGCAGTCGCGCGTGCGGCTGTAGCGGTGCGGCTGGAACGCCAGCACCAGGCGCCGGCCCGGGAAGGCACCGCGCGCCGCGGCCAGCGTGGCCGTCATCTCGACCGGGTGGTGGCCGTAGTCCTCGATCAGCGCGAACCTGCCGCCCCCCGGCGCGGCGATGTCGCCGTAGCGCTGAAAGCGCCGGCCCACGCCCTTGAACTGGGCCAGGGCGCGCAGCAGCGCGTCGTCGGGAATGTTCAACTCCACCGCCACCGCGATGGCCGACAGGGCGTTCAGCACGTTGTGCTCGCCCGCCAGGTTCAGCACCACGTCGATGTCGGGCAGCGTGACGCCGTTGCGCCGCTGCACGCGAAAACGCATCTGGCCCGCATCGGCCCGCACGTCCACCGCGCGCACCTGGGCGTCTTCGGAGAAGCCGTAGCTCGTCACCGGGCAGGTCACGTCGGCCAGGATGTCGCGGATGGCCGGGTTGTCCACGCACAGGATCGCCGTGCCGTAGAACGGCATGCGGTGCAGGAACTCGACGAACGCGCCCTTGAGGCGGCCGAAGTCGTGCCCGTACGTTTCCATGTGGTCGGCGTCGATGTTCGTCACCACGGCCATCACGGGCAGCAGGTTGAGGAACGAGGCGTCGGACTCGTCCGCCTCCACCACGATGTAGTCGCCGCTGCCCAGCTTGGCATTGGCGCCCGCGCTGTTGAGCCGCCCGCCGATCACGAAGGTCGGGTCGAGCCCGGCCTCGGCCAGCACACTGGTCACCAGGCTGGTGGTGGTGGTCTTGCCGTGCGTGCCGGCGATGGCGATGCCGCGCTTCAGGCGCATCAGCTCGGCCAGCATCAGCGCGCGCGGCACCACGGGAATCTTCTTTTCGCGGGCGGCCAGCACCTCGGGGTTGTCGGCCTGCACCGCCGTGGAGGTAACCACCGCATCTGCCCCCTCGATGTGCGCGGCCGCATGGCCCACGCAGGTGCGGATGCCCAGCGCCTGCAGGCGGCGCAGGGTGGCGCTGTCGGACAGGTCCGAGCCCGAAATGCCGTAGCCCAGGTTGAACAGCACCTCGGCGATGCCGCACATGCCGGCGCCGCCCAGGCCGACGAAATGGATGTGGCGAATGGCGTGCTTCATGCCAGCTCCTCGCAGGCAGTCGCCACTTCGCGGGTGGCGTTGATCTTTTGCATGTTTTTGGCCTTCTGCGCAATATCCACTAGGGCATCGCGCTCTGAATTTTGTAGCAACTTCGCCAGCCACTCGGGGGTGAGGTCGCGCTGCGGCACGAGCCACCCGCCACCGGCGTCCACGAGGAAGCGGGCATTGGCGGTCTGGTGGTCGTCCACCGCGTGGGGGAACGGCACGAACACCGCCGCCGCGCCCACGGCGGCGATCTCGGTGACGGTGCTGGCGCCCGCACGGCAGACGATGAGGTCCGCGTCGGCGAACGCCGCCGCGGTGTCGTCGATGAACGGCGTGAGCGTGGCCTGCACGCCCGCCTTCGCGTAGTGCTCGCGCAGCGCATCGATCTGCGCTGCGCCGCTCTGGTGGGTGACGACGGGCCGGCGGTCCGCCGGAATCAGCGCCAGGGCCTGCGGAACGATCTCGTTGAGCGCGCGGGCGCCCAGGCTGCCGCCCACGACCAGAAGGCGCAGCGGCCCCGTGCGACCGGCGAAGCGCTCGGCCGGCGCGGGCTGCTGCGTGAAGGCGGTGCGCAGCGGGTTGCCCACCCACTGGGCCTTCTTGAGCACCCCGGGGAAGGCCGTGAAGATGCGGTCGGCCACGCCGGCCAGCACCTTGTTCACGAGGCCGGCCACCGAGTTCTGTTCGTGCAGCACCAGCGGCTTGCCCAACAGCACGGCCATCATCCCGCCCGGAAACGTCACATAGCCGCCCAGGCCCACGACCACGTCGGGGCGCACGCGGCGCACCACGGCCAGCGACTGCCAGAAGGCGCGCAGCAGGCGCAGCGGCAGCAAGACCAGCGTGAGCAGCCCCTTGCCGCGAACGCCGGAAAAATCGATGGGCTCGAACGCGAACCCGCGCGGCGGCACCAGGCGCGACTCCATGCTGCCGGGCGTGCCCAGCCAGTGCACGCGCCAGCCGCGCGTGCGCAGCTCCTCGGCCACGGCCAGGCCCGGGAAGATGTGGCCGCCGGTGCCGCCGGCCATGATGAGCGCGGTTTTGGGTGCGCTCATACGCGTCCACCCCGCACCGTGCGCTGTGCGCCCGGCATGGCTGACGCCATGCGGTGCCCGTTTTGTTGAAACAAGCACCTCATACGCGGCCTCCGCGCATGAGGTGCTTGTTTTCATAGTCAACCCGAAGCACCACGGCGATGGCCACCAGATTCATCAGGATGGCGGAGCCCCCGAAGCTCATCAGCGGCAGGGTCAGCCCCTTGGTCGGCAGCGCGCCCAGGTTCACGCCCATGTTGATGAAGGCCTGAAAGCCCATCCAGATGGCCACGCCCTGCGCCACCAGGCCGGCGAACACGCGGTCCAGCGCGATGGCCTGGCGGCCGATGTGCATGATGCGGCGGGTCATCCACAGGAAGAGCACGATGAGGATGAGCACGCCGACCAGGCCGAACTCCTCGCCGATCACCGCGAGCAGGAAGTCGGTGTGCGCCTCGGGCAGCCAGTGCAGCTTTTCCACGCTGCCGCCCAGGCCGACGCCGAAGATCTCGCCGCGGCCGATGGCGATCAGCGAGTGCGACAGCTGGTAGCCCTTGCCCAGCGCGTGCTTTTCGCTCCAGGGATCGAGGTACGCGAAGATGCGCTCGCGCCGCCAGTCGCTCATCATCACCATGAGCGCGAAGGCACCCACCAGCACGGCGGCGATCAGGAAGAACATGCGGGCGTTCACGCCGCCCAGGAACAGGATGCCCATGGCGATCACGGCGATCACCATGAAGGCACCCATGTCGGGCTCGGCCAGCAGCAGCGCGCCCACCACGGCCACGGCCGCGCCCATGGGCAGCACGGCGCGGAAGAAGCGCTCCTTGACCTCCATCTTGCGCACCATGTAGTCCGACGCGTAGATGAGCACGGCGAACTTCGCCAGCTCCGACGGCTGGAAGTTCATGACCCCCAGCGAGAGCCAGCGCCGCGCGCCGTTGACCACCGTGCCCACGTGCGGGATCAGCACTGCGATGAGCAAAGCGATCGACAGCACGAACAGCCACGGCGCCACGCGCTCCCAGGTGGACATGGGAATCTGGAATGCCAGCAGGGCCGCGACGAAGGCCATCACCAGCGCCATGATGTGGCGCACCAGGAAATGGGTGGGCGCGATCTTGCCGAAACGCGGGTTGTCCGGCATGGCGATGGACGCCGAATACACCATCACCAGCCCCCAGGCGAGCAGCGCCACCACGACCCACAGGAGGGCCTGGTCGAAGCCGAGCACACTGGCCGGCGTGGTCGTGGTCTGGCGGTATTCGGTGCCGCCCACGCGCACCGGCAGCACGTCGGCGGGTTTGGCGGGCAGGCCGCCGAACCCGCCACCGAACTTTCCGCCGAATCTGGTGGACAGGCGCTGCAGCAGGCCGGGGGATGCGGGTGCGGTGCTCATGCGGAGCCCTCCAGGTCCTGGCCGCGATCGTTCGCAAGCGCTTGCACGGCTTCGCAAAACACGCGGGCGCGGTGCTCGTAATCGTTGAACATATCGAAACTGGCACAGGCGGGCGACATCAGCACCGCATCGCCGGCATGAGCGCGCTGCGTGGCCAGGTCCACCGCCTGCGGCAGCGTCGGTGCGTCCAGCAGGGCCACGCCCGCGTCTTTGAGCGCGGCGCGGATCTGGGGCGCGTCGCGGCCGATCAACACCACGGCGCGGGCGTAGCGCGACACGGGCGCGGCCAGCGGCGAAAAGTCCTGCCCCTTGCCGTCGCCGCCCAGGATGACCACCAGCCGGCGCTCCGCGCCCAGGCCGGTGAGCGCCGCCACGGTGGCGCCCACGTTCGTGCCCTTGCTGTCGTCGAAATATTCCACATCGCCGATGAGCCCCACGGGCTCCACACGGTGCGGCTCGCCGCGGTATTCGCGCAGGCCGTACAGCATGGGGCCCAGCGCGCAGCCGGCGGCCTGGGCGAGCGCCAGCGCGGCGAGCGCGTTCACGGCGTTGTGGCGGCCGCGGATGCGCAGCGCATCGGCAGGCATCAGGCGCTGGATGTGCAGCTCTTCTTCCTGCGCACGCGAACGGCGGGCGGTTTCGTCGGCCTCCTGGGCCCGCACGAGCCAAGCCATGCCGTTGACGATCTCCAGGCCGAAATCGCCCGGGCGCTGGGGCATGTCGCCGCCGAACGTGACATGGGGGCGCACCTGCACCTTCGGGGCCTTCGCGCGCCCGGCCGCCGGCCTGGCCGCGCCGCGCGCCGGCCCGGCATCGGGCAGCATGCCCATGACCTCGGGGTCTTCACGGTTGAGCACCATCAGGCCGCTCTCGCCGAAGATGCGCGCCTTGGCGGCCGCGTAGGCGGCCAGGCTGCCGTGCCAGTCCAGGTGGTCCTGGCTGATGTTGAGGACGGCCGCGGCCGTGGGCTCGAAGCCCGCCACGCCGTCGAGCTGGAAGCTGGACAGCTCCAGCACCCAGACCTCGGGCAGGGTGCCCGCATCGATGTGCCGGCCCAGCGTGTCCAGCAGGGTCGGGCCGATGTTGCCGGCCACGGCCACGGTCTTGCCGGCGCAGTCCACGAGCCGGCCGGTGAGCGAAGTCACCGTGGTCTTGCCATTGGTGCCGCTCACGGCCACCACCGCCGGGGCGTAGCCGTGCGCGGCGCGCAGCTCGCGCAGCGCCATGGCGTACAGGGCGAGTTCGCCCTCCATGCGGATGCCGCGCGCCCGGGCCTCGGACGACAGGGCGGCCAGCGTGTCGGGACGCAGGCCGGGCGAGCGGTAGATGGCCTGCGGCATGCGCCCTTCGAGCAGGGAGGCGTCGAACGCACCGGCCACGAAGCGCACCTGGGGCAGCTCGGCATGCAGCGTGCCGCGCTGCGGAGGCGCCTCGCGCGTGTCGGCCACGGTCACCTGCGCGCCGCAGCGCACGCACCAGCGGGCCATGGCCAGCCCGGAAGCGCCCAGGCCGAGAATGAGAATGTCCTGGCCCTGCAGCAGCGCAGCGCCCTCGCCCGGCCAGCCGGCCGGCACCGGCGTGGGGCCGGCCACCGGGCCGGTGGCGCCGTCGGCCGGGGGCGCGTCATCGGAGGATGGCGCCGCGCCCGGATCGCGCGGACCGGCCGCGGTGACGGACTCGGGCGAGCCCACGTCCGCGAAGATCTGCGCCACGAACGCCGCAGCGGCCGCAGCGGCCGAGACCGCGGGCGCGGTCATGCCGGCGAGCGCCTGCGCCATCGCGTCGTTCGCGGGGGCGGGTGGTGCCTGCGGGGCCGGTGCGGAGGATGCGTCCTGGTCCTGCGGCGCCAGCGCCACGCTTTCGGACATGCAGGGCACGTCGGGCGAATCGGGAGCGCCGGATGCGTCGGAGCGCGGCGGCATGGCGTCCATGCCCTGCACCGGCGCCACCCCGGACGGGGAAACCATGGACGCGCCCTCCCCCTCGCCGGGGCCATCGGCACCCTGCGGCAGGCCTGGCGCCTCGCCAGGAAGAAGGGGGTCGTGCGGGTTCATCGCAGTTTCAGCGTGGTCAGGCCGATCAGGCACAGCAGCATGGTGATGATCCAGAAGCGCACGACCACCTGCGTCTCCTTCCAGCCGCTTTTCTCGAAATGGTGATGCAGCGGCGCCATCTTGAGCAGCCGCCGGCCCTGGCCGTAGCGCTTCTTGGTGTACTTGAACCAGGCGACCTGCAGCATCACCGAAAGCGCCTCGACCACGAAGATGCCGCCCATGATGGCCAGCACGATCTCCTGGCGCACGATGACGGCGATGGTGCCTAACGCGCCGCCCAGCGCCAGCGCGCCCACGTCGCCCATGAACACCTGGGCCGGGTGGGTGTTGAACCACAGGAAGGCCAGGCCGGCGCCGGCCATGGCCGAGCAGAAGATCAGCAACTCGCCCGCGCCGGCAATGTGCGGGAACAGCAGGTACTTGGAGTACACCGTGCTGCCGGCCACGTAGGCGAACAGCCCCAGCGCCGATCCCACCATGACGACCGGCATGATCGCCAGGCCATCGAGGCCGTCGGTGAGGTTGACCGCGTTGCTCGATCCCACGATCACGAGGTAGGTCAGGATCACGAAGCCCAGCACGCCCAGCGGGTAGCTCACCTCCTTGAAGAACGGCACCAGCAGCCCGGCCTGCGGCGGCAGGTCCAGCGAAAAGCCGGACTGCACCCAGGTGATGAACAGCTCGAACACGCGCGAATTGGAGTTCTCGGAAATGCTGAACACCAGGTAGAGCGCCGCCAGCAGGCCGATGACGGACTGCCAGAAATATTTCTCGCGCGAGCGCATGCCTTCCGGGTCCTTGCGCACCACCTTGCGCCAGTCGTCCACCCAGCCGATGGCGCCGAAGCCCAGGGTCACGGCCAGCACGATCCACACGAAACGGTTGGACAGGTCGAACCACAGCAGCGTGGAGATCGCGATCGAGCCCAGGATCAGCACGCCCCCCATGGTCGGCGTGCCGCTCTTGGACAGGTGCGATTCCATCGCGTAGCCACGGATGGGCTGGCCGATCTTGAGCGAGGTGAGCATGCGGATCACCTTCGGCCCCGCCGCCAGCCCGATCACCAGCGCCGTGAGCGCCGCCATCACCGCACGGAACGTGAGGTACTGGAAGACGCGGAAGAACCCGAACTCCGGCGACAGGCCTTGCAGCCATTGCGACAGTATCAGCAGCATGTGGTGCCCCCGCGTGCGTTCTTCGTCGTGTCCGCACGGGCTTCCAGCACCTGCACCACCTGCTCCATCTTCATGAACCGAGATCCCTTCACCAGCACGCTGCCCACCTGGGGCAGGGCTTGCTGCACCGCTGCGAGCAGCGATGCCATGTCGTCGAAATGCCGCGCATCCGGCCCGTAGGCCTGCGCGGCGTGAGTGCTGAGCGCGCCCAGCGCGAACAGCCTGCCGATGCCGCTGGCGCGCGCCTGGGCGCCCGCCTCGGCGTGGAACTGAGGCCCCTGCTCGCCCACCTCGCCCATGTCGCCCAGCACCAGCAGTTGCGGGCCGGGCAGGCCGGCCAGCACGTCGATGGCGGCGCGCATGGAGTCGGGGTTGGCGTTGTAGGTGTCGTCCACCGCCGTGACCACGCGCCCGTCCTGCGGCACGCTGAAGGCGCGCGAGCGCCCCTTGACCGGAATGAAGGCCGAGAGCCCGCGCGCCACGGCGTCGAGCGGCGCACCGGCCGCCAACGCGCAGGCCGTGGCGGCCAGGGCGTTGGTCACGTTGTGCATGCCGGCAATGCGCAGCGTGGCATCGAAGCCGCCCTGCGGCGTGTCGATGCGGATGCGCCAGGCACTGCCCTCCCACCGCGCGGCGGTGCAGCGCACGTCGGCCCCGTCCGCGCCGAAGGTGATGCAGCGGCGCCCCGCGGCCAGTTGCCGCCACAGCGCGGTGTAGGCATCGCCCGCCGGGAACACGGCCACGCCATCGGCGGGCAGGGCCGAGAGGCAGGAGCCGTTCTCTTCGGCCACGGCCTGGACCGTGTGCATGAACTCCAGGTGCTCGCGCTGCGCGTTGTTGACGAGGGCCACCGTGGGGCGGGCCAGGTCGGCCAGGTACGCGATCTCGCCCGGATGGTTCATGCCCAGCTCGATCACGGCCGCCTCGTGCGCCGCGTTGAGCCGCAGCAGCATCAGCGGCACGCCGATGTCGTTGTTGAAATTGCCTTGCGTCGCGAAGGCGGCCGAGCCCTTCCAGGCCTGCAGCACCGCCGCGATCATCTGCGTGACGGTGGTCTTGCCGTTGCTGCCGGTGACCCCGATCAGCGGCAGCCGGAACTGGGCACGCCAGCCAGCGGCCAGGGCGCCAAGCGCCGCGAGCGTATCGGGCACCTCGATGCCGGGCAGGCCGGCGGCCTCCAGGCCGCCGTGGGCCACGGCCGCAGCGGCGCCGGCCGTGCGCGCATCGGCCAGAAAGGCATTGGCGTCGTAGCGCTCGCCCTTGAGCGCCACGAACAAATCGCCCGCCTGCAGCGTGCGCGTGTCGGTGTGCACGCGGGACAGCGGCAGCGCGCCCTCGCCCACCAGCCGGGCCGTGGGCACGCGCGCCTGGATGAACCCCAGCGCCTGCTGCAGCGTCATCATGCGCGGCCTCCCCGGGCGGCCAGGCCGGCCTGGGCGTGGGCCATGTCGGAGAACGGCCGGCGCTCGCCCGCCACCTCCTGGTAGTCCTCGTGGCCCTTGCCGGCGATCAGCACCACGTCGCGCGGCCCGGCCTCGGACAGCGCCAGCGCGATCGCCGCGGCGCGGTCCACCTCGGCGCGCACGGTGCGCCCGGCCACGGTGCCCTGCAGGATTTCGTGAAGGATGTCCGCCGGCACTTCGCCGCGCGGGTTGTCGCTGGTGACGATGACCGCATCGGCCCGCTGCTGCGCGACCGCGCCCATCAGGGGCCGCTTGGTGCGGTCGCGGCTGCCGCCGCAGCCGAACACGCACCACAGCCGCCCGCCGCGCTCCGACGCGATGGGGCGCAGCGCCTGCAGCGCCTGGTCGAGCGCATCGGGCGTATGGGCGTAGTCCACGGCGACCAGGGGCTGGTGCGGCACATGGATCTGCTCCATGCGGCCCGGCACCGGCGACAGCTGCGCGCAGGCGTAGAGCGCATGCTCCAGCGGCACGCCCAGCGCCCGCAGCGTGGCCATCACGAGCAGCAGGTTGCCTACGTTGTACTGGCCGATGAGCCGCGTCTGCAGCACATGGCTTTGCGCGCCCTCGGCCACGGTGAACGACAGGCCGCCATCGCCCCAGGCGATGTCCCGGGCCTGGAGCCGTGCGGGCCCCTGCAGGGAAACGCTCCACAGGTCCAGCGGCTGCTGGGACAGCGTCTCGTGCAGTTCGGCGCCGTGCCGGTCGTCGATGTTGACCACGGCGATCTGCAGCCCGGGCCAGTCGAACAAGGTGCTCTTGGCCTGCCAGTAGGCCGCCATGCTCGGGTGGTAGTCCAGGTGGTCCTGGGTGAAATTGGTGAACAGGGCCGCCCGCACCCGCGTGCCGGTCAGGCGGTGCTCCGCCAGCCCGATGGACGAAGCCTCGATCGCGCAGGCCACATGGCCTTCTTTGGCGAAATGGGCGAAGGCGCGCTGCAGGCGCACCGGGTCCGGCGTCGTGAGGCCGGTGGACTCGAGCGCGGGCGGCACGCCGGCGCCCAGCGTACCGATCAGCGCGCAGCCGCCGGGCGCCGCCAGTTCGTTGCGCGCCAGCAGGTTGAGCGCATCGGCCAGCCACCAGCTGACGCTGGTCTTGCCGTTGGTGCCGGTCACCGCCAGCACGTCGATCGACTGCGTGGGGTGGCCGAACCACTCGGCCGCCAGCGTTCCGGTGATGGCCTTGAGCCCGCGCAGCGCGGCCACCGGCGCATGGGCGAAATCGAAGGCCTCGATGCCTTCGTGCTCGACCAGGCAGGCCATGGCGCCACGCGCCAGCGCGTCGCCCACATGGGCGCGGCCATCGGTGGCAGCGCCCGGCCAGGCGATGAAGCCGTCGCCGGGCTGGATGAGCCGGCTGTCGGTCTGCAGCGTACCGGTCACCCGGGCGGCCAGCCATTGCACGGCGTCGTGCACCGAGGTGAGCAGCGGGGTCGTCGTCATAGCGATTCCTCCACGGTGTTGGCCACGATCTGGGGCTTGACGGCCATGTCGGGCTGCACGCCCATCATGCGAAGGGTCTGCTGCACCACGGCGCTGAACACCGGCGCCGCCACCGCACCGCCGTAGAACACGCCGTTGCTGGGCTCGTCGATCATCACCGCGACGATGATGCGCGGCTTGTCGATCGGCGCCATGCCGGTGAACCACGCCCGGTACTTGCCCGAGGCATAGCTCTTTCCCACCTGCTTGCGCGCGGTGCCGGATTTTCCGCCCACCGAGTAGCCCACGGTCTGCGCCTGCTGGCCCGTGCCGCCGGGGCCCGCGGCCATCTGCAGCATCTTGCGCACCTGGTCGGCCGTGCGCTCGGAGAACACGGGCACGCCGACCGCCGGCGTGCTCGACTTGAGCATGGTGGCGGGAATGATCTGGCCGCCGTTGGCGAACACCGTGTACGAGCGCGCCATCTGCAGCAGGCTGGCCGACAGGCCGTAGCCGTAGGACATGGTGGCCTGCTCCACCGGGCGCCAGGTCTTGTAGGGCCGCAGGCGGCCGCTCACCACGCCGGGGAAGTGGATCTGCGGCTTCTGCCCGAAACCGGCCGCCGAGAAGGTCTCCCACATCTCGCGCGCCGGCATCTGCATGGCGATCTTGGTGGTGCCCACGTTGCTGGATTTCTGGATCACGCCCTCGACCGTGAGCACGCCGTAGTTGTGCGTGTCGGAGATGGTCGAGCCCGTGATGGTGACGCGGCCGGGGTTGGTGTCCACGATGGTTTCCGGGCGCACGCGGCCGGTCTCCAGCGCCAGGCCGATGGTGAACGGCTTCATGGTGGAGCCGGGCTCGAACACGTCGGTGAGCGCGCGGTTGCGCAGCTGCTCGCCGGTGAGGTTCTGGCGCTTGTCGGGCACGTAGCTCGGGTAGTTGGCCAGCGCCAGCAGCTCGCCCGTGTGCGCGTCGATCACCACCACGCTGCCAGCCTTGGCCTTGTGCAGCGCCACCTGGTCGCGCAGCTTCTGGTAGGCGAAGAACTGCACCTTGCTGTCGATGGACAGCTGCATGTCCTGCCCGTCCACCGGCGGCACCTCGGCGCCCACGCCCTCCACCACGCGGCCCAGGCGGTCCTTGATGACGCGTCGCGAGCCGGCCTTGCCGGCCAGCTGCTGGTCGAAGGCCAGCTCCATGCCTTCCTGGCCATGGTCTTCCACATTGGTGAAGCCCACCACGTGCGCGGCCGATTCGCCTTCGGGGTACTGGCGCTTGTATTCCTTGCGCTGGTAGATGCCCTTGATGTCGAGGGCGGCGATCTGCTGGCCGACCTCCCAGTCGAGCTGGCGCTTGATCCAGACGAAGGTCTTGTCCTCGTCCGCGAGCTTGGTCTTGAGCGCGGGCAGCGGCATCTCCAGCAGCTTGGCCAGTTGCTGGAGCTTTTCGCGCACCTCGGGCTTGTCCTGCTCCACGTCTTCCGGAATGGCCCAGATGCTGGCCGCCGGCACGCTGGAGGCCAGGATCAGCCCGTTGCGGTCCAGGATGCGACCCCGGTTGGCGGGCAGCTCCAGCGTGCGGGCGAAGCGCACCTCGCCCTGCCGCTGGAAGAACGCATTGCCGAACACCTGCACGTAGGCCGCGCGGGCGCCCAGGCCCACGAAGCCCAGCGCCACCATGGCGACGATGAACTTGCTGCGCCAGACCGGCGTCTTGCTGGCCAGCAGCGGGCTGGAGGTGTAGTTGACGCTGCGGCTCATCGGCGCACGCTCCCCGCGCCACCCGGCGTGGCCGGCACGGGCGCTGCCGTGGCGGCCGTGACCACCGGCGTGCCGTCGTCGGCGACGTACTGCGTGATGGCCGGCGTGGCCGTGCGCATCTGCAGGCGGTCGCGGGCGAGCTTTTCCACCCGCAGCGGCGTCGCCTGGGCGCGCTTTTCGACCTGCAGGCGCTGGTGTTCGGTCTCCAGCCGGCGCGACTCGGCCACCGCGCGGTCCAGCTCGGTGAACAGGCGCCGCGACTCGTACTGCATGTGCACGAGGTACAGCGCGCTCACCATCACTCCCAGCAGCAGCACCAGGCTCAGGCGCGTCATGGCTGCACCTCCGTGCGCTCGGCCACGCGCATCACCGCGCTGCGGGAGCGGGGATTGGCCTCGATCTCGGCTGCGGTGGGCTTGATGCGGTCCAGCGCCTTGAGCCGCATGGGCTGCGGCTGCGCAAATGGCGCGCGGCGGTCAAAGACCTCCTTGGAATGCTGGGCGATGAACTGCTTGACGATGCGGTCTTCCAGCGAATGGAAGCTGATCACCACCAGCCGGCCACCGGGTGCGAGCACCCGCAGGCTGGCCTCTAGCGCCTGTTGCAGCTCTTCAAGCTCGGCGTTGATGAAAATCCGAAGAGCCTGAAATGTGCGCGTTGCAGGGTTCTGGCCTGCTTCGCGGGTCTTGACCGCGCCAGCCACGAGTTGGGCCAGTTCAGCGGTGGTGGCAAGAGGGCCCCGCTCCTCGCGACGAGCAACAATCGCCTTTGCAATGGGGCCAGCAAACCGTTCTTCGCCGTAGTCACGTATCACCTCCGCAATCTGCCCGACCTCGGCCGTGGCCAGCCAATCGGCCACGCTCTCGCCGCGCGTGGTGTCCATGCGCATGTCCAGCGGGCCGTCGAAACGAAAGCTGAAGCCCCGGCCGGGGCTGTCGATCTGGGGTGAACTCACGCCCAGGTCCATGAGGATGCCCGCGGCGCTGCGCTCGGGCAGTTCGGCCAGATGGCGGAATCCTTCGTGCCGAATGGAAAAGCGCGCATCGGTGATGCGCGCTGCTTCTGCGATGGCCTCGGGGTCCTTGTCGAACGCCACGAGGCCCCCGCCCGGCCCCAGCCGGTCCAGTATCTTGCGGGAGTGCCCGCCACGGCCGAAGGTGGCATCGATCCACACGCCGGCGGGCGCGGGGCCGGCGGCGCCCAGCAAGGCGTCGACCGCCTCGCCCAGCAAGACCGTGGTGTGTTGCAGCGGTGCGTTCACCATGGCCTCAGAAAGAAAAGTCCTGGAAAGCGGCCGGCATCTCGGCCTGCATGGCAACAGCCTCCTGCGCCTCGTAGGTGGCCTTGTCCCACAGCTCGAAGTGGTTGCCCATGCCGAGCAGCATCGTGTCCTTGGTGATGCCGGCGGCCTGCCGCAGTTCGGGCGAGACCAGCACGCGGCCGGTGCCATCCATGTCCACGTCCATCGCGTTGCCCAGGAAGATGCGCTTCCACCACTGGGCGGACATGGGCAGCTCGGCAATGCGTTCGCGGAATTTTTCCCATTCGGGGCGGGGAAACACCATGAGGCAGCCGTGCGGATGCTTGGTGATGGTGAGCTGACTGTTGGCGGTCGCCGCGAGGACGTCACGATGCCGGGTAGGCACGGAAAGCCTTCCCTTCGCATCCAGACTCAGCGATGACGCCCCTTGAAACACGGAATCGAACCCCAGCTCGTTGTCGCGCCTGCGCATCCGGAATGGACGCACGAGGGCACTTTTCACCACTTAATTGCACTTTTTTGCACTGTAGCAGGAAAAAAATACCGAGCCCCGCCAGGTGCAACAAAGTTTTGCAATGAAATCAACGACTTAGCACCGACAGTGCCAGTGGAGAACACCCAAAATGCTTTACTGAATAAGCACTTAGCCCAGGCTATGCAAGTGATACCTGAAGGCTATCGGGCAACCTGGAATCCGGGCAAGAATCCAGGGGCCCGCAACACGCCGGAATCTTTTACAAGATATAGCGCGACAAATCCTCGTCCTGGCTCAAGGACTCGAGCCGCGCGTTCACGTACGCGGCATCCACCACCACCGTCTGGCCGGACAAACGGGCGGCATCGAAGCTCACTTCGTCCAGCAGCCGCTCCATCACCGTGGACAGCCGGCGCGCGCCGATGTTCTCGGTGCGCTCGTTCACCTCGAAGGCGATGTGCGCCAGGCGCGTGATGCCCTCGGGCGCGAATTCGAGCGTAACGCCTTCGGTGGCCAGCAGGGCCTGGTACTGCTTGACCAGCGAGGCATGCGTCTGCGTGAGGATGGCTTCGAAATCCTGCACGGACAGCGATTCGAGTTCGACGCGGATCGGAAAGCGCCCCTGCAGCTCGGGGATCAGGTCGCTCGGCTTGCTCAGATGGAAAGCGCCCGAGGCGATGAACAGGATGTGGTCCGTCTTGACCATGCCGTACTTGGTGGACACGGTGGTGCCCTCCACCAGCGGCAGCAGGTCGCGCTGCACGCCCTGGCGCGAGATGTCCGAGCCGCTCGATTCCTGGCGGGTGGCCACCTTGTCGATCTCGTCGATGAAGACGATGCCGTTCTGCTCGGCGTTCTGCACGGCGCGGGTCTTCACCTCGTCCTCGTTCACGAGCTTGGCGGCCTCCTCGTCGGTGAGCAGCTTGAGCGCCTCGGCGATCTTGAGCTTGCGCGTGCGGCGCTTTTCCTGGCCCATCTGGCTGAACATGCCGCGCAGCTGCTCGGCCATCTCTTCCATGCCCTGCGGGCCCATGATCTCCAGCTGCGGCCGGGCGTCGGCCACGTCGATCTCGATTTCCTTGTCGTCCAGCTGGCCCTCGCGCAGCTTCTTGCGGAACACCTGCCGGGCGGTGCTGTCGGCCGGCGGCGCGGCCTCGGCCGCCGCATGGCCCCGCGCGGGCGGCACCAGCACGTCGAGGATGCGGTCCTCGGCCGCGTCTTCGGCGCGGGCGCGGCCCTTCTTCATGTCGCTCTCGCGCGCCTGCTTGACGGCCATCTCGACCAGGTCACGGACGATGGAGTCCACGTCCTTGCCCACATAGCCCACCTCGGTGAACTTGGTGGCCTCGACCTTGATGAAGGGCGCGTCGGCCAGCCGGGCCAGGCGGCGCGCGATCTCGGTCTTGCCCACGCCGGTGGGGCCGATCATGAGGATGTTCTTGGGCGTGATCTCGTGGCGCAGGCTGCCTTCCACCTGCTGGCGGCGCCAGCGGTTGCGCAGCGCGATGGCGACGGCGCGCTTGGCGCTGGCCTGGCCGACGATGTGGTGGTCGAGTTCGGAGACGATTTCCTGGGGGGTCATGGACGACATGGGGATCTGCAATCAAATCAGCCGTCAGCACATATTCTTCTAAGGCAGACAGCTATCAAAATAATAGTAACCGCCGGGGCGCTCAGAGCGTCTCGATGGTGTGGTTCATGTTGGTGTAGATGCACAATTCGCCGGCGATCTCCAGCGACTTCTTGACCACTTCCTGCGCGCTGAGCTCGGTGTGGTTCAGCAGTGCCTTGGCCGCCGAGTGCGCATAGGCGCCGCCCGATCCGATGGCCACGATGCCCTGCTCGGGCTCCAGCACGTCGCCGTTGCCAGTGATGATCAGCGAGGCGCTGGTGTCGGCCACCGCCAGCATGGCCTCCAGGCGGCGCAGGACGCGGTCGGTGCGCCAGTCCTTGGTGAGTTCGATGGCCGCGCGCGTCAGGTGGCCCTGGTGCTTTTCCAGCTTGGCCTCGAACCGTTCAAAGAGCGTGAACGCATCGGCCGTGGCCCCGGCGAAGCCCGCCAGGACCTTGCCGTGGTAGAGCTTGCGCACCTTGCGCGCGGTGCCCTTGACCACGATGTTGCCCAGGGTGACCTGGCCGTCGCCGCCGATGGCGACCTGGATGCCGTCCGCCGTCTGGCGGCGGACGCTGAGGATGGTGGTGCCGTGAAACTGTTCCATAGCGTTGGCATGTGGGGATGCCCGCACGGTTTGCAACGCCCCCCGCGCACGGCGTTGCACGGGGCATGAAGAGCGGCCAGCGCGCCCTGCCGGCGCCCTGTGCCCGAGGGTCAGTTCTTGCGCGGAACGACCCAGGCGTGTTCGTTCACGCCGATCACGTTGAAGAACACCGCCACCAGCCGCTGCAGGTTGACGAAGTGGACCGCATGGCCCTGGGCCTGTTGCTCGGCCGCCCAGTTGAGCACCGAGCCGGCCGCCGCGAAGTCCACCCGCACCAGGCGGTCGCACGCGATGATCAGCGGCGCGCCGGGCTTCACCTGCTCCTCGAACGGCGCCAGCAGCGGCACCGCGTCGCCTTCGATGTGGCCGGACAGCGAGGCCGAAGGCTCGGCACTCTCCAGGCCCGCCGGCATGGACGAGGGTTCGCCGTAGCCCGAGGCATGCAAATCGGAGGGCGTGGCATCTGCGGGCACCGGGGCGCCGCTGTCGTCGCTGGAATAACTGCACCGCGGCGAGATCCATGATGGCGGCGAGACCTCGTAGGTCACGCAGTAGTCGAGTGCCACGAGTTCGAACTCGTCGGGGCGGCCCATGAGGCGCAGCGCCGCCATGCGCAAGCGCCACCACTCGGGCGACGTGTCCCGGTCTCCGGACTGGGTGCGGGCTTCCAGCACCGTGTTGAGCGCCTCCACGCCGAAGAACGTCAGCTGCACCTCCTGCTCCGCCCACTGCGTGAAGAGGTTAGCCAGCAGCGGCACGGCGGCCTCGTCGATGGCGGCCAGGCGCGACCAGGTCAGCGTCCAGGGCGGGGCGGCGCGGGCGAGCGACGCCTGCAGCGCCACCACCGATTGCGCGGCCAGCGTGGTCGGCGAGTTCCAGCTGAACTCGCGCTGCGGGAAGCCCGTGGCGGCCGGCGCGGGCTGCGCCTGCAGGCCCAGCAGTTCGGGCATGGAAAACCACAGCGGCGCCGAGCGGCTGAACCGGGCCGCATAGTCGATCGCCAGCGCATCGAAGCGCTCGTGCTCCCCGATGGCGCGGTACAGGTCGAACAGCGTCATCCAGATCTCCAGCTGCTGCTGGGGATCGTCCTGCTCGTGCTGCGCCAGCACTTCGAGCAGGCCGGACTCCGCGCCGGCATGGTCGCCATTGGCAAAACGGATGGCGGCTTCCTCGAGGTCGGGTTCGTGCACGAATTCCTCCGGTTCTGCGGGCGCCACGTCGGGCGCCGGTGGCGGGGCCTGTGCGGCGGCTGCCGGCACCGCCTGCGAAGGCGATGGCGCCGCGCCGGCCCCCTCGGGGGCGCCGGAGGGCAGCAGGCTCTCACCCGAAAACAGCGGCTGCACGGCGGTCGGGGCCGACAGCACGCCAGGCAGGCTGGCGGGCGCCGTGGGCGCAAAGGCCCGGTCGTGGGCCGCGGCAATGGTGGAATCGGTGAGGGCGGTGTCGCCCAGTTCGCTGGGCGTGGGGGTGTTCTTGCTCTTCCACCACTGCTGGGACATCTGCGCTTCGATCTCGTCAATCTTCTTGAGCGTGACGGCCCGGTCATCGGGTGATGCCATGCTGCTCTGGAAGAACGAAGGCCGCGCGGTCGGGTCTTCGGTGCGCTGGCCCTGCAGGGCCTCGCGCTTGCGCAGCTTGCGCAACTGATCGAACTCCCGGCGCCGCACGAAATCGTTGCGGCGCTTGCGCTCGATCATCTCCTTGAGCATCTGCTTGCTGTACTGGCTTTCGCGGTCGGCGTCGATGGAGTCGAGATCGGTCCAGTTGACCGTGGGGTTGCGGACGAACCGAACCATCTTGGACAACAGGCCGGGGGAAGACTCTTCCTTGCTCATGGATGGTGGTTCAGGTCGCTCGCCGCGCAAAAAAGGGGAGACAGGATCGGCCGGTCAGTCCCCGAACATCTTTTGCTTGAGTTCGCGGCGCTGCTGCGCTTCCAGCGACAGCGTGGCCGTGGGGCGCGCGAGCAGCCGGCCGACGCCGATGGGCTCGCCCGTCTCGTCGCAGTAGCCGTAGTCGCCCGCATCGATGCGGCCGATGGATTGCTCGATCTTCTTGAGCAGCTTGCGTTCGCGGTCGCGCGTGCGCAGTTCGAGGGCGTGCTCTTCTTCGATGGTGGCGCGGTCGGCGGGATCGGGCACGACCACGGTGTCTTCGCGCAGGTGCTCGGTGGTTTCACCGGCGTTGTTGTGCATGTCCTGCTTGAGCTGCACCAGCTTGTGGCGGAAGAACGCCAGCTGCTTTTCGTTCATGTACTCGCTGTCCGGCATGGCGAGCACTTCGGCGTCGCTCAGCTCTTCGGCGGACTTGGTTTTCCAGTTGCCGGCCAGCTTGGGATCTTTCTTGGCGGCCGCGACGGAATTTTGCGGTTGCAGGGTCGTAGGCATGGTGTGTGTATAGCTGGCTTTGGCGGCGGTGGAGGCCACCGCGGGTGCCATGGATGGTACGGTCAATTGGGCCAAACGGGAAGAAGGCCGGGGACTGCGCGCGGGTTCGCTCGACGGCCCCGCGGAGGCAGGCACCGGCACGGCGGCTTTGGACTTGGCGGGCGCCTTGGCGGCCGCGCGGACGGTGCCGCTGGAGGGTGCCTTGGCATCCGCCTCGGGTTTGCTGGGTTCGGCTTTCACTTCCTGTCTCCTCGCAGTAGGGGCGGGCCCTGAGCACGCGACGCGGCTCCAGGGGCAGTAGCAGGCCTTCCGGCGTTTTACCGGGGCGCGATTGTATCGATCCAGGCCCGGCGCGAACTGGAAAGTGGCAGATATCACACAAGCCGGTGCGGCAAGCCCCAAACGGGGTCCTGTCCTACTCGGCCAGGCACTGTCCCAGGCCTTGGAGAAAGATGTCCTTGGGCAGGTCGATGCCGATGAAGACCATCTTGCTCAGGCGCTGCTCGCCCTCAGCCCACTGCGGGCCCAGATCGCTGCCCATCAACTGGTGCACGCCCTGGAAGATCACCTTGCGCTCGGTGCCCTTCATGTTCAGCACGCCCTTGTAGCGCAGCATGCGCGGGCCATAGATGTTGACGATGGCGCCCAGGAAGTCCTCCAGCTTGGCGGGGTCGAACGGGCGCTCGGCGCGGTAGACGAAGCTCTTGACGTCATCGTCGTGGTGATGGTGGTGGCCATGTCCCTGGCCGTGCTGATGCGAGGGGTGGTCGCAATGCTCGCCATGCGCGTGGTCGTGATCGTGGTGGTCATGCCCATGGTCGTGCCCGTGGTCGTGGTCGTCTTCCTTGAGGAAATCCGGGTCGATGTCGAGCTTGGCGTTCAGGTTGAAGCCGCGCAGGTCCAGCACCTCGGCCAGCGGCACCTCGCCGAAATGCACCGCCTTGATCGGCGCGCGCGGGTTCATGTGCTTGAGGCGGTGGATCAGGGCGTCGGCCTCTTCCTTGCCCACGAGGTCGGTCTTGGACAGGAAGATCTGGTCGGCGAAGCCCACCTGGCGGCGCGCTTCCTGGCGGTCGTTGAGCTGCTGGGGCGCGTGCTTGGCGTCCACCAGGGTGATGATGGAGTCGATGAGGTAGGTCTCGGCGATCTCCTCGTCCATGAAGAAGGTCTGCGCCACGGGGCCGGGGTCGGCCAGACCCGTGGTCTCGATCACGATGCGGTCGAAGTCGAGCAGGCCCTTGCGCTTCTTGGCGGCCAGCAGCTGCAGCGTCTCGCGCAGGTCCTCGCGGATGGTGCAGCAGATGCAGCCGTTGCTCATCTGCACGATCTGCTCCTTGGACTCGGTGACCAGGATGTCGTTGTCGATGTTCTCTTCGCCGAATTCGTTTTCGATCACGGCGATCTTCTGGCCGTGGGCCTCGGACAGCAGGCGCTTGAGCAGCGTGGTCTTGCCCGAGCCCAGGAAGCCGGTCAGGATGGTGGCGGGAATGAGGGACATGGAGAAAAGCCTTGGGTGAAACAGCGGGTGCCGCAACGCGGAAAGAAAGAAAAAGCACGGCGCGCCGGCCTCTGCAGCGCGGCCGCGAAGGCGGCTGCAGGACCATCATCCAGTGTAGCGGCGCTGTCAAGCACCCCCATCGAGCGCAACACCGTCATCGGCCTGCTATACAGTGACTATCGAAGAAGCTTTTTGATACGTTTTGGCCATGGACTACCGCCTGACCGCCACGCTGCTCGATTCCCTGGGCATCGCTCTGTGCGCCTTCGACGACCAGCACCGCACCGTGCTGTGGAACCAGAGCTTCCTGCGCTTCTTTCCAGAGCACGACGGTCACGTCCACGCCGGCGAGCCGTACGCGGACAACCTGCGCCGCTTCTACCGCCAGCGCCTGGCCCCGGACGACCTGCGCTACCTGGATCGCCATGTGGCCGACGGCATCGCGCGGCACGTGCAGCAGACGCGCCCCTACGTCTTCCAGCACCGGGGCCGCTGGCTGCGGGTGGCGGCGTCCTCCATGGGCGACGGGCACCGCGTGCGCATCTGGCTGGAACTGGCCGAGGCCAACCTTCGCATGCCCACCCAGGCGCCCGCACCGCCTCCCGCCGACCGGCCGGCCGGCGATGCGCTGCAGATGCTCGAACACGCGGGCGACGGCGCCTCGGTGCAAAGCGGCGACGGGCGCATCGTGTTTGCGAGCGACCACTTTCTTGCCATGTATGGCCTGCCCTCGAAGGTGGCGGCACTCGGGCGCAGCTACGCCGAGGTGGTGCGCCAGCATTGGGCATCGGCCTGCGCCCCGGACGAATACGCGGCGCGCGCCGAAGACATCGTCGCCGCCCTGCACGACAGCCTGAACTTCGCCGGGGTGCCGTTCGAGGTGCCGCTCCCCGGCGGCCGCTGGGTGCGGGTGGCCATGAACCGCATGGCCGACGGGCAGACCTGCGCCTTCCACACCGACATCAGCACCGACAAGCGGCGCCAGGACGAACTGCGCGCGCTGACGGACCAGTTGCGCGAGGAAAGCCTGCACGATGCACTCACGGGCCTGCAGAACCGGCGCGGGCTGCACTCGATCGTGCAGACGCTGTCCGGCCAGCCCGGGCCGCATGCCCTGCTGTACATCGACCTGGACGGTTTCAAGGCCGTGAACGACGCGGCGGGCCACGGCGCGGGCGACCAGGTGCTGTGTCAGGTGGCGGTGCTGCTGCGCCAGTCGGTGCGCATGGCCGACACGCTGGTGCGCATCGGCGGCGACGAGTTCGTCGTGGTGCTGCAGGCCTGCGAGACGCAGCAGGCGCAGGCCGTGGGGGCGAAGATCGTCCAGGCCATCCACCAGCAGGACTTCGCTGCCGAAGGCGCCCGCTTCCGCGTGGGCGCCAGCGTGGGGGTGCGCGTCTTCTCCAGCCACAGCGACAGCCCCGACGTGGTGCTGCACGATGCCGACGTGGCCTGCTACCGGGCCAAGCACAACGGCCGCGGGCGCGTCGAGGTGTTCGGCGCGGGCGGCTGAGCGCGGCCGGCTATTTGCGCATCACCGCCAGGCCCTTGAGGTATTCGCCCTCGGGAAACTCCAGCGTCATGGGGTGGTCGGGCGCGCCGCCCAGGCGCTCCAGGATGAAGCCGTCCACCCCCGCATCGGCCCCGGCCGAGGCGACGATTTTGTGGAACAGGTCGGCGCTGATGCCGCCCGAGCACGAGAAGGTGTACAGCATGCCGCCCGGCTCCAGCAGCTGCAGCGCCAGGCGGTTGATATCTTTGTAGGCGCGCGCGGCCCGGTCGGCGTGCGCGGCGGTGGGCGCGAACTTCGGCGGGTCCAGCACGATGGCGTCGAAGGTGCGCCCCTCCTTGAGGAACTGCCGCAGCGAGGCGTTCACGTCGGCATCGAGGAAATCCGCACGCCCGGCCTCGAAGCCGTTCAGGGCCACGTGCGCCCGGGCGCGCTCCAGCGCCGGGCCGGACGAATCGATCGAGGTCACGTGCCCCGCCCCGCCCGAGAGCGCCGCGACGGTGAAACCGCCCGTGTAGCAATAGCAGTTGAGCACGCGCTGAAAGCCCAGGCGCTGCGTGGCGTCGGCGAAGCGCTTGCGGCTGTCGCGCTGGTCCAGATAGAAGCCGGTCTTGTGGCCTTCGGCGATGTCCAGCGTCAGGCGCCAGCCGTGCTCGCGGATCGACAGGCCCGTCTCGCCCTCGCCGCGCAGCCAGCCGGTGGCGGGCTCCAGCCCTTCCAGCCCGCGCACGCTGGCATCGGAGCGTTCGTAGAGGCGCGCCAGCCCGGTTTCCTGCAGCAGCGCGTCGGCGATCACGGCCTTCCAGCGCTCGGTGCCGGCGCTGGTGAACTGCGCCACCAGGGTGTCGCCATAGCGGTCCACGATCAGGCCGGGCAGCCCGTCGGACTCGCCATGCACCAGGCGCACCCCATCGCTTTCAATGCCGAATCGGCCTCTGGCGCATATGGAACGCCGGCATGCTGCTATGAAAAAAGAAGCGTCGATGCGCTGGGCTTCGTCGAAGCTCCACACGCGTGCGCGGATGCGCGAGGTCGGGCTGAACGCGGCCCAGGCGAGGAACTGGCCCTCGTGCGACTCCACGCGCACGGTCTCGCCGCTGTCGCCGCCGCCCTTGGCGATGGCCGATTCGAAGATCCAGGGATGGCGGCGCAGCAGGGAGCGCTCTTTGCCGGGTCGAAGGCGTAGGGTTTTCATGCCCGCGATTGTGCGATGCCCGTGCGCCGCCCCGGAGAAAGACATGGCGCGGGCCCGATGGCGCGAGGCCAGGCCGGGAGGATGCAAAGCAACATTTGAGCATTGTTGAGAAACATCCGCTCACAGATTCCTACCATCCACCCCATCTCCAGCCCCCTGGCAGGAGACGCACATCCAAACACCAAGCATTCCAACAATTTCAGGGAGAAAACACCACATGCTGCACTTCGGTCCTTTGAAAGTCGCCACCCGCCTGGCCCTGCTCCTGGCCCTCCTGTGCCTGCTCGCCGCCGGCGTCGGCGCCGCCGGCCTGCTGGGCATGGCGGGCTCCAATGCCGCACTCGTGTCGGTCTATCACGACCGTGTCGTGCCGCTCAAGCAGATCAAGATCGTGGCGGACGCCTATGCCGTGAACGTCGTGGACACGGCGCACAAGGTGCGCGACGGCGCCATGACGCCCCGCCAGGGCCTCGACTCGATCGCCAGCGCACGCAAGGACATCGACGCCCAGTGGTCGGCCTACCTGTCCGCCCCGCTGATCGGCGAGGAGCGCCGGCTGGTCGCGCAATTTCGCCCGCTGCAACTGGCCGCCGATGCGGCGGTGGCGCGGCTCGAAGGCCTGCTGCACGCCGGCGACATCCCGGGGCTGACCGCCTTCGCCGCCCGCGAGATGTACCCGGCGCTCGACCCGCTGCAGACGGTGCTGTCGTCCCTCACGCAGGTGCAGCTGGACACGGCGCAGGCCGACTACGAAGCCGCCGAGGTGGCCTTCGCCGACACCCGCCTGGGGATCGTGGTGGCCGTGGCGGCGGGCGTGCTGGCCGCGCTCGGCTTCGGCTACCTCGTGGCGCGCAGCATCCTGCGCGAACTGGGCGCCGAGCCCGCCACCGCCGCCGCCCTGGCGCGCAGCGTGGCCCAGGGCGACCTCACCGTGGCCATCGCCCTCGCCCCCGGCGACGACACCAGCCTGATGGCGCAGCTGCGCCACATGCGCGACCACCTCGCCACCGTGGTGACCGCCATCCACGAGGGCGCCGAGAGCGTCTCGGCCGCTGCCGCGCAGATCGCCCAGGGCAACGGCGACCTGTCGGCGCGCACCGAGGGCCAGGCCGGCGCGCTGCAGCAGACGGCGGCGTCCATGGAGCAGCTGAGCGCCACCGTGCGCCACAACGCCGACAGCGCGCGGCAGGCCGACCAGCTGGCGCAGACCGCGTCCGCCGTGGCCCGCGAGGGCGGCGCGGTGGTGTCGGACGTGATCCAGACCATGCGCGGCATCAACGACAGCAGCCGCCAGATCGCGGACATCATCGGTGTGATCGATGCCATCGCCTTCCAGACCAACATCCTGGCGCTGAACGCCGCCGTGGAAGCGGCCCGCGCCGGCAACCAGGGCCGGGGCTTCGCCGTGGTGGCGGGCGAGGTGCGGCACCTGGCCCAGCGCGCGGCGCAGGCGGCCGGCGAGATCAAGGGCCTCATCACCGCCAGCGTGGAGCGTGTGAACGCGGGCACGGCCCTGGTGGACCGCGCGGGCCACACCATGGGCAGCGTGGTGAGCAGCATCGGCGGCCTGAGCGGGCTGGTCGGCGAGATCACCGCCGCCAGCCGCGAGCAGAGCGAGGGCGTGGACCAGATCAACGGCGCCGTGACACAGATGGACCAGACCACCCAGCACAACGCCGCCATGGTCGAGGAGATGGCCGCGGCCGCCGCCGCCCTGAGCAGCCGGGCCCGCGAACTGCTGGCCTCGGTGGCGGCCTTCAAGCTGCCCCAGCGCCCGGTCCTGGCGGCCCCGCGCATCCCTCGGCGCCTGGTGCGCGGCTGATCCCGCCTTGGCGGCCGGCCTCCAGGCCCGGCACCAGCGGCCGGCCCCTCAGTCGCTGGATTTTTTTCGGGCCCGTGGATGGGCCGCGTCATACACCTTGGCCAGGTGTTGGAAATCGAGCCGCGTGTAGACCTGCGTGGTGGTGATGTTGGCGTGGCCGAGCAGCTCCTGCACCGCGCGCAGGTCGCCGCTCGACTGCAGCAGGTGGCTGGCGAACGAGTGGCGCAGCATGTGCGGATGCACGGGCGTGGTCAGCCCCGCCTGCTGGCTGCGCTGGCGCAGGCGCAGCCAGATCGACTGCGCCGTGAGCCGTTGGCCGCGCTGGCCCACGAACAGCGCTGCATCCAGCCGCGCCGACGCCGCGCCGCCGAAGGGCTGCGGGCGCTGCGCCAGCCAGGCCTGCAGCGCGGCCAGGGCGGCCGTGCCCACCGGCACGCTGCGGCGCTTGGAGCCCTTGCCGAACACATGCGCCTCGCCAGCCTCCAGGTCGATCCAGCCGCGGCCCTGGCGCTGGGTGTCGGGGCCGGGCACGGCATCCAGCCCCACCAGCTCGCCCACCCGCAGTCCGCAGCCGTAGAGCAGCTCCACCATGGCGGCGTCGCGCGCCTCCAGCCAGGGGTCTCCGCCCGCGTGCTCGAACTCAGCCAGGCGCACTGCATCGTCCACGGGCAGGGCCTTGGGCAGCGGCTTGGGCGCGCGCGGCGCCCGCACGCCCTGCACGGGGTTGTGCGGCACCAGGCCCTGCTGCCCGGCCCACGTGAAGAACCCGCGCCATCCCGAGAGGATGAGCGCGATGCCGCGCCCACTGCGCCCGCCGCCGTGCATCTGCGCGACGAAGCGGCGGATGTGCGCGGTGGTCAACCCGAGCAGCGGCACGCCGGCGCCTTCGGCGAAGCGGGCGAGCTTTTGCAGGTCCAGCGTGTACAGGGCCAGGGTGCGGGCGGCCAGGCGCTTTTCCACGCGCACGTGCTCCAGGTAGCGCAGCACCGCCGGATCGGTGGGCGCGGTGGCGGCCGGTGCCGGCTCGGCATCGGTGGTGGGCACCGGTTCGGTCATGGCAGGCGGCGATGCAGGAAAAATGAAGGGCAGAAGGCGCCGGCGGGCAAGGGGCCGGCGTCGCCGCTCAGCGCAGGCGCGAGAGCGCGCCGCTCGCCAGCTCCGCCATGCGGGCGAGAAAATCCGTGCCCATGGCGGCATCGAAGCGGTGCGGATCGGCCGAGCCCAGCACCAGCAGACCGAAGGCCGGCTCGGTGCTGTCGATCGCGCCTTCGCGCAGCGGCAGCAGGGCCAGCGACTGCACCTGCGATGCATCGGGCAGCCACGCCGTGGGCTCGAACCCCAGGTTGGGCCCGCAGAACGGCATGGTCAGCGACGAAGCGAAGGCCCGTGCATCCTCGCTCGCGCCCTGGGCGTAGGCCGCACCGGCATAGGTGGGGGCCACGTCCCACAGGCGCAGCGCGGCCTGCGGCACGTCGAACAGGCGGCGGATGCCCTCCTCCACCACGTGCGGCAGGCTGGAGGGGTTGCGGGCCTCGGCCAGCTCGCGCGTCCAGCGGTGGATCTTGTGGGCGATGGCGGCGTTCTCGTTGCTGTTGCGCACCATTTCCATGATGCGCTGCTCCAGGCCCTTGATCTTCTCGCGCAGCATCTCGGCCTGGCGCTCCTGCAGGCTCACGGCCCGCTGGCCGTGGGGGCTGGTGATCTGCACGCTGGCCAGCACCTCGGCGTGGCGCTCGAAAAAGCCCGGCGTCTGCGCCAGGAACTCGGCGATGTCGTCTTCGGTGATGGGGGGAACCTGGGTGTTGTGGGGAATGGTCATGGTGTGTCGGGAATGTCGATCTGGCCTTCGAAGACGGTGGTGGCGGGACCGGTCATGAAGACCGGGTCCGTGTCGCCGCCGCTCCAGGCGATGGTGAGGAGGCCGCCACGCGTCTGCACGTCCACGCGCGCATCGAGCAGCCCCAGGCGGATGCCCGCCACCACGGCGGCGCAGGCGCCCGTGCCGCAGGCCAGCGTCTCGCCGGCGCCGCGCTCGTACACGCGCAGGCGCACCCGGGTGCGGTCCACGACCTGGAGGTAGCCCGCGTTCACGCGCTGCGGAAAGCGCGCATGGCGCTCGATGAGCGGCCCGGTCTGCGCGACGGGCGCGGTGTCCACGTCGTCCACGAGCTGCACCGCGTGCGGATTGCCCATGGAAACGACTGCTACAAAAACAATAGCGTCACGCCCTAGTGAATCATGCGCCAGAGGCCATTTTTGCCCCAAACCCTGCATGATGGGGGTGAGGCCCGTGGTGTCGAAAGGCACGCGCGCGGGATCGAGCACCGGGCGGCCCATGTCCACCGTCACGCGGCCGTCGGGGGTGAGTTCGGGGGCGATGTCGCCGGCGCGGGTGCGCACGCGGATGCGGTCGCGGGTGGTCAGGCCCTTGTCGCGCACGAAGCGGGCGAAGCAGCGCGCGCCGTTGCCGCACTGCTCCACTTCGCCGCCATCGGCGTTGTGGATGACGTATTCGAAGTCGATGCCCTCGGCGGGCGAGGGACGGACGGTGAGGATCTGGTCGGCGCCCACGCCGAAGTGGCGGTCGCCCAGGAAGCGGTACTGCGCGGCGGTGAGGCCGAGGCGGCCCTGGGTTTCATCGATCACGACGAAATCGTTGCCCGCGCCCTGCATCTTGGTGAAGCGGATGTGCATGGGGCCGGATTATCGTCCCCCCGACCGGGCCGCCATGTAACGGTTCATGCGGTTTGGCCTTCCGCCGGACCACCCGGCGGGAAGCCGCCGACAGTGCGGGAGCCCGGCCAGACGAACCAACGGAGCAAGGCGGTTGAAGGCTGATCCATCTCAGCCGCTTGCCACCGCCAGCGCCGCATAGTCGCCCACCTGCAGGCCCAGGCCGGCCGGCACGAGCCGCACCCCGGCCGTGAGCGCCGGCAGGTGCGCCGACACCTCGGCCTGCAGCGGCGGCAGCAGGTAGTCCTGGTGGTGCAGGAACACGCTGCCCCCGAGGCTGATGCGCTGCAGGTCCAGCGTGGCCACCAGGTTGTAGAGCATGCGGCCGAGCACGCGGCACATGCCCGCGACCGCGGCGTGCGCGGCGGCATCGCCCCGCTTGGCCGCATCGACCAGCTGTTCGGCGTCGTGGCCGAAGCGGCGCGGCATCGAGCTGCCGGCCACGAGCGACTCCACGTCGCCCACGTTGCCGCAGCCGCACAGGGCATCGCCCGGCCCGTCGCTGGAAAAACTGTGGCCCGCATGGCCCGCGTTGCCGTTCTTGCCGCGCAGCACCCGGCCGTCCACGCACAGGCCCACGCCCACGCCGGTGCTCCAGGTCACGTAGGCGCAATGGTCCAGGCCCTGCAGCGCGCCCCAGCGGCGCTCGGCGAGCAGCGCGGCGACGGCATCGTTCTGCGCATGGACCGTGCCCAGCGCGGCCGCCAGCGGCGCCTGCAGGGGGATCTGCATCCAGTCGTTCGGCGCGTCGCGCCCGGGGCCGGCCAGGCCACCGCAGATGTTGGGGGTGGCCAGTTCCACCTGGCCGTCGCGCAGCGCGAAGGGGCCGCAGGCCGAGACGCCGGTGGCCTGCAATTGCGCGCGGGTGATGCCCGCTTCGGCGCAGGCCTCGTCCACCATGCGCAGGGCCTGCCGGGCCAGGGCGTCGGGTGCGCCGGTCTTGGCGGTGGGCTCGGTGCGGCGCGCCACCAGTTCGGCCAGGCCGGTGCCCGCGGGCGCCAGGGCGACGGCGATCTTCGTGCCGCCGATGTCGATGCATGCTCTCATTACCACCTCGCGTTCGTGCAGGGCCTGGGCCCGGCCGGCCCGCAAGGGCGGCGGCGGTCAACGGACGCAGGCGTTGCCCGCCAGTATCGGCGGGGCGGCGGCGGCGGCATGTAGGCCAGGGCCGACCGCCGGCGCGCCTGGCAGGGGCCTCAGATGGAGTAGCCCAGGACCATCGCCACGCCCGGCTCCTTGTTCGGGCGGCTGAAGCTCTCGCGGCTCAGGCGCGCCATGGGCAGGTTGAACTGCTCGGTGGCAAACCATTTCCTGTACAGCGGGTCGATCTCGCGGCTCGAGAACAGGCGGTTCAGCGTGCGGTCCACCACGGCGCCCAGTTCGGTATCGCCCTTGCGCATCATGATGGCGTAGGGCTCCACCGACAGCACGAACTTGCTCAGCTCCACCTTGTCCGCAGCCTTGTTCTTGGCGGCCATGCCGAGCAGCAGCGAATCGTCGTTGGCATAGGCGCGCACGGTGCCGTCCTGGAAGGCCTTGTAGGCCTCGGTGTCGGAGGCGAACACCTTGAGCTGCATCTTCACCTCGTTGACGGCGAGCTGGGTCAGGAGCTTCTCGGACGTCGTGCCCTTGCTCACTGCCACGGGCAGTCCAGCCAGGTCCTGCAGCACATCCATCTTGACGCCCTTGGGCACCAGAACGCGGATGCCCGCCACGAAGACGGTGTTGCTGAACGCCACGCGATCCTGGCGCGCCTTGGTGTTGGTGGTGGAGCCGCATTCGAGATCGATCTCGCCGGCTTCCAGCTTGGGGATGCGCTCCGTGCCGCTCACCACCTTGTATTTCACGTCCAGCTCCTTGAGCTTGAGCGTGCGCTTGATCTCATCGACCGCGGCCAGGCACAGGTCCACGGAGTAGCCCGCGGGGGCCTTCTTGTCGTCCAGGAACGAGAACGGCCAGGCCGCTTCGCGAACGCCCAGGGTGATGGAATGGGTTTCCTGGATGCGTTGCAAGGTGTTGGCCGGGCCCTGGGCCATGGCGGAAAACGGCGCGATGGCGCAGGCGAGCAGCGGCAGCAGCCGGGCGATGGAGCGGAACATGGGAAAAACGACTTTCAAAGGGGCGGCCGGGACATCGGGCGCGCCCAGTGTGACAAGGGCAGATGGAAAATCCGTGACAGGCGACGCGCGGGCCTCACACCCACTTGGCGATCAGGCTCGCCAAGGCGCTGAGCAGCAGCGTGCTGGTGAGTGGAATGAACCACTCGCGACCGAACAGACGGAATCGGAAGTCCCCCGGCAGACGCCCCATCCCCAGGCGCTGCAGCAGCGGCGTGAGGCCGTTGATGAGCACCAGCGCGAGAAAAACGACGATCAGCCAGCGAAACATGGGCTGCAAGTGTAGGGCTTGCGGCTTTTCAGCCCTAGGATCGGCCGGCCAGGGCCCTGAAAGTCCAGGGGCATGGCCCCCACCCGCGCGCCCCCCCGTGCAGCGGGCCGTTCGGTCAGCGCTGCACACCCCAGCGGCGCACCGTCAGGCGCTCCAGGGTGTGAAAGCCCAGCGTCTCCACCAGCAGCCCGATGAGGATCACGAGCGCCAGGCCGGCGAACACCTTGTCGGTGTAGAGCTCGTTGCGGTTCTGGAAGATGTACCAGCCCAGCCCCCCCTTGCCCGACGAAGCGCCGAAGACCAGCTCGGCGGCGATCAGCGTGCGCCAGGCAAAGGCCCAGCCGATCTTCAGGCCCGACAGGATGGACGGCAGCGCCGCCGGCACCAGGATCTGCAGCACGTAGCGGATGCCGGTGAGGCCGTAGTTGCGCCCGGCCATGCGCAGGGTCTCGGGCACGCCCTGAAAGCCCGCGTAGGTGGCCAGCGACAGCGGCCACAGCACCGAGTGCACCAGCACGAACACCAGGCTGCCCTGCCCCAGGCCGAACCACAGCAGCGCCAGCGGCAGCAGCGCGATCGCGGGCAGCGGGTTGAACATGGCGGTCAGCGTGGACAGCAGATCGCGCCCGAACTGGGTCGACACCGCCAGCGTGGTCAGCACGAAGGCCCCCGCGATGCCGGCCAGATAGCCCTTGAGCAGCACCGACAGCGAGATCGCGGCCTTGGCCAGCAGCTCGCCCGACGCCAGGCCTTCGGCCAGGGCCCGGGCGGTCTGCACGAAGGTGGGCAGCAGCAGATCGTTGTCCTGCCAGCGCGCCAGCAGCTCCCACAGCACGGCCAGCACCGCCAGGATGGCGAGCCGGCGCACGGCCTGCTGCTGCCAAACGCGTGCGAACAGCGGCAGCGGCTGCTGGGGCGCAATGCCTTCGAGCGGCGCGAGCGGGCCTTCGAACTCCGACCGCACGGGCGGCTCGGGCCGCGCACGGGGCGCGGTATCCACGGGAGGAGTGAGGACAGCGGTCATACGGAAATCTGGAAAGGCAGGCCGCCGATCGACCGCGCCGCGGCGGAAGGCACGGCCCGCTCGTGCGCCTGCACCTCGGCCTGCACCGGCCCGGCCGCGCCGCCACCGGGCGCCGGCTCGTCGAACAGCAGCCGGTGGATGCGCTGGGCCGTGGCCTGGAAAGCCGTGCCGCCCAGGCTGTGCAGCCCGAACTGGTGGCAGTTGACCTCGGCGCGCAGCCGCCCCGGGTGCGGCGACAGGATGGCGATGCGGTTGCCCACCACCAGCGCTTCTTCGATGGAATGGGTGACGAAGATGAGCGTGAAGCGGAACTCGTCCCACAGCCCCAGCAGTTCCTCCTGCATGCGGCGGCGCGTGAGCGCATCGAGCGCAGCGAAGGGCTCGTCCATCAGCAGCACGCGCGGCTGCATGGCCAGGGCGCGGGCGATGGCCACGCGCTGCTTCATGCCGCCGGACAGCTGGTGCGGGTGCGCATCGGCGAATCGGGACAGCCCCACCTTGTCGAGGTAGAGCGCCGCGCGCTCCGCGGCCTCGGCGCGGCTGGCGCGGCGTGCGGCCAGCAGCGGGAACATGACGTTCTCGCGCACGGTCTTCCAGGGCGGCAGCTGGTCGAACTCCTGGAACACCACCACACGGTCGGGCCCCGGCCGCGTGACGGGCTGGCCGTCGAGCACGATGCGGCCTTCGCTCGGCGGGATGAAGCCTGCAATGGCCTTGAGCAGCGTCGATTTGCCGCAGCCCGAAGCGCCCAGCAGCACGAAGCGGTCGGCCGCATGCACCTGGAAATCCACCCGGTGCGTGGCACGCACCACGGTGTCGCGCGTGCGGTAGTCGATGCTCACGCCTTCCACGTGCAGCAGCGCCGACGGGTCCGCCGCGCGGCTGGGCAGCGGTCCGGCCGCCGGGGCCACGCCACCGCCACCGCCGGCGCCGCCGGTCTCGGGCTCCAGGCGCTCCATCAGCGCGGGGGAAAGGGGTCCCAGCCGCATGGCGCGCTTCAGTTGCCGCCCGCGGTGTGGGCGTCTTCGAAGAAATAGTCCTTGAGCGTGGTCGGCGCGTTCTTGATAGCGCCCACGCGGTGCAGGAACTGGCCCATGCCCAGCGTGTTCTCGGGTTTCACCTTGAACTGGACTTCCGGGTTCTTGATGATCTTGAGCAGCAGGTCCCGGTCGGTCTTGGCGCCGGTCACACGCAGGTAGATGTCCGCCGCCTTCTCGGGGTGGGCGGTGATGAACTTGGCGGCCTCGTCCAGGCCATCCAGAAACGCCTTGTAGGTCTTGGGGCTCTCGCGGCGGAATTTCTCGGTCGCGTACAGCACAGTGGCCGACGAAGGCCCGCCCAGCACGTCGTAGGAGTTGAGCACGATGCGCGCGGCCGGGTTGCCGGCCAGTTCCTGTTCCTGGAACGGCGGATTGCCGAAGTGGCCCGTGATCTCGGTGCCGCCCTTGATGATCGCGGCGGCGGCGTCGGGGTGCGGCAGGGCCACCTGGATCTTGTCCAGGCGGTTGAACTCCTTGTCGCCCCAGAGCTTGGCCGAGGCCATCTGCAGCACACGCGACTGCACCGACACGCCGACGGCGGGCAGCGCGATGCGGTCCTGCTCGGTGAAGTCGGCCAGCGTCTTCACCTTGGGGTTGTTGCTCACCAGGTAGTACGGGAAGTTGCCCAGCGAGGCCACGCCCTTCACGTTCTGGCGGCCCTTGGTGCGGTCCCACAGCGTGAACAGCGGGCCCACGCCAGCGCCTGCGATGTCGATGTTGCCCGACAGCAGGGCATCGTTGACCGCCGAGCCGCCGGACAGCTGGAGGTAATCGACCTGGATGTCGATGCCCGCCGCCTTGCCGTGCTTTTCGATGAGCTTCTGGTCCTGCGCCACATTCAACAGCAGATACACCACGCCGAACTGCTGCGCGATGCGCAACTGGCCTTCAGCCGCGTGCGAAGCGGCGGGCAGCCCCACCCCGCAGGCGATGAGGCCGGCAGCGGCCAGGGCGGCAAGGGTGCGGCGGGCGATGCCGCGGCGTGAAGGCTGGTGCATGGTGGGCATTTCCTGGCGCGAGAAGCGAGAAGCAAAGAAGAAGGGGAAGGGAGAAACGCAGGGGCGAAGGCGGCGGCCGTTCAGAACGGCAGGTCACCCTCGACCGTGGTGCGGTAGAGCTTGCGGCGCTCGCTGTCGGGCGTGCCGGCCGCCAGGTGCATGACCGAGCGGTTGTCCCAGAACACGAGGTCGTGCGGCAGCCAGCGGTGCCGGTACAGAAACTCGGGCCGCACGCTGGCGGCGAACAGTTCGTCCAGCAGCGCGCGGCTTTCATCGTCGGGCAGGCCGACGAGGCGCGTGGTGAAGTGCTCGCTCACGAAGAGCGCCTTGCGGCCGGTTTCGGGGTGGGTGCGCACCACCGGGTGCACGGCGGGCGCCACCTCGTCGATCTGTGCCTGCGTGAGCTTCGGGCGCCAGGGGCTGCGGGCGCGCAGCTCCTCGTACTTGGCCAGGTAGCTGTGCTCGGCCTGCAGCGGGGCGATGGCGTTCTTGAGCGCCTGGGGCAAGGCATCGTAGGCCGCGTGCTGGTCGGCAAACAGCGTATCGCCACCCTCTGAGGGCAACTCCTGCGCGTGCAGCAGCGAGCCCAGGCTGGGCTTTTCCTTGTACGACAGGTCGGAATGCCAGTAATGGCCCGCATCGCCCAGCCCGATGGGCTGGCCGCCGGCGTCCTTGATGTTGGAGACGATCAGGATCTCGGGGTGATCGGCCAGCTGGAAGTTCTTCAGCACATGGATCTGCAGCGGGCCGAAGCGGCGGCTGAAATCGATGTGCTGGCGCGGGGTGATGCGCTGGTCGCGGAACACCAGCACGTGGTGCGCCAGGTGGGCACGGTGGATGCGGTCGAAGTGCTGCGCGCCGAGGGGCCGCGACAGATCGAGGCCCACCACCTCGGCGCCCAGCGGGCCTGCGGCGCCGGCCACCGGGCGGATATCGAAGGGCTGCGGCGCGGCATCATCGTCCAGGGCGATGGCCGTCGCGGAAACCGGGGCGTGGGACAGAACTGCCGACATGGTGAACCACCTTTGAACGGGCCCGGCGGGGCCCTCTGGGTTGCCACTTTATTCAGCACACCTCCAAACCGGAACGAATGATTTATGCATTGCTAACTACAAAATCATCTATCGACACGGCGCCCCCACTGCTTGCCCGGCACTGGCACCCGTCACGAAACGGACGCCTGACCTTGGCATATTGGGTGCTTGTGCCCTTTCATGCAAAAGATAACACTGGGCACCCATGCACCCCATCGCATCGACCGGGGCCGCACGGAACACGCACACACCCTCCCCCGTTCTTTCGCGATGCTCCAGGACACCGGCGCCTGCGGGTGAACGGAGCCACCCGGCACCACCGGACCGCGGGCACGGCCCCTGCGCTATCCCCACCCGCGAACGAATCGACACGACAGGATCACAGGACATGCTGCAGGAAGAACGATTCATCCGCATCCGCACGCTGCTGGCCACACTCACCCGCGTGAGCACCGAGCGCATCGTGAAGGACCTCGACGTTTCGCGCGAGACCGTGCGGCGCGACCTTGTCGAGCTGGAGGCGCAGGGCGTGCTGCGCCGTGTGCACGGCGGCGTGGTCGCGCCCGGCCCGGCGCCCGAACCCCCGCTGGCCGTGCGCCAGGCGGTGCGCGAGCGCGAAAAGCGCGCCATCGCCCGCGCCGCGCTGCGGCAGCTGCAGCCGGGGCAGACGCTGTTCCTCGATGCCGGCAGCACCACCACCCTCCTGGCGGCGGAGCTGTCGTCCCTGTCGGGGATGACGGTGGTGACCAACAGCCTGAACGCCGCGCTCCAGCTGGCCGGGGCCGACGCCGGCCGCCCCGCGCGCAACGACGTCATCCTGCTGGGCGGCCGCACCGACCCCGGGGTGCGGGCCACGCACGGCGACATCACGGTGGCCGAGATCCACCGCTACCGCGCCGACGTGGCGCTGCTTTCGCCCGTGGGCATCCACTGCCTGCACGGGGCCACCAGCTTCGACCACCACGAGGCGGCCATCGCCCGCGCCATGGCGGCGCAGGCGCAGCGGCTCATCGTGCTGGCCGACCACAGCAAGATCGGCCAGGCCAGCCGCGTGGTGTATGCAGGCCTGCCCGAGATCGATACCATCGTGACCGATGCGGGCTCGCGCGCGCTGCCCGGCCTGTCGGCGCTGCAGGCGGCCGGCAGCCACGTCATCGTCGCCTGACCGTCCACGAAAGGCCCCCGACGCCCCATGCCCGCCAGCCGCTACCACCACACCGCCGGCGGACAGCGCTGGCAGTTCCGCGACCTGGGCGACGTGATGGCCAAGGCCACGCCGGCCCGGTCGGGCGACGTGCTGGCGGGCATCGCGGCGAGCACGGCGGTGGAACGCATGGCCGCGCGCATGTGCCTGGCCGATGTGCCGCTCGACCGCTTCCTGAGTGAAGCGCTGGTGCCCTACGAGGACGACGAGGTCACCCGCCTCATCATCGACACGCACGATGCCGCGGCCTTCGAGCCCATCGCCCACCTCACCGTCGGGGGGCTGCGCGACTGGCTGCTGGCTGCGGACAGCGCCCTGCTGACCGCGGTAGCCCCGGGCCTCACGCCCGAGATGGCGGCGGCCGTGAGCAAGCTCATGCGCAACCAGGACCTGGTGGCCATCGCGCGCCGGTGCCGGGTGACCACGCGCTTTCGCAACACCCTCGGCCTGCCCGGGCACCTGGCCGTGCGGCTGCAGCCCAATCACCCCACGGACGACCTGCGCGGTATCGCCGCCTCGATGATCGACGGCCTGCTCTACGGCGCGGGCGACGCGGTGATCGGCATCAACCCGGCCACGGACAGCATCGCGGCCCTGACAGGCCTGGTGCACCGGCTTGACGAGGTGATTGCCACGCTGCGGATCCCCACGCAGTCCTGCGTGCTCACGCACGTGACCCACACCATCCAGATGATCGAGCAGGGCGCGCCGGTGGACCTGGTGTTCCAGTCCATCGCCGGCACCGAAAAGGCCAACGCCGGTTTCGGCGTGAACCTGGCCCTGCTGCATGAGGCGCGCGAGGCGGCCCTGTCGCTCCGGCGCGGCACGCTGGGCGACAACGTCATGTATTTCGAGACCGGCCAGGGCAGTGCCCTGTCGGCCGACGCCCACCACGGCGTGGACCAGCAGACCTGCGAGGCACGGGCCTACGGCGTGGCGCGCGCGTTCTCGCCCCTGCTCACCAACACCGTGGTCGGCTTCATCGGGCCGGAATACCTGTACGACGGCAAGCAGATCATCCGCGCGGGCCTGGAAGACCACTTCTGCGGCAAGCTGCTGGGCGTGCCGCTGGGCTGCGACGTCTGCTACACCAACCATGCCGAGGCCGATTCGGACGACATGGACACGCTGATGACGCTGCTGGGCGTGGCGGGCCTGACCTTCATCATGGGCGTTCCAGGTGCGGACGACATCATGCTCAACTACCAGAGCACCTCGTTCCACGACGCGCTGTACCTGCGCGAAGTGCTGGGCCTGCGGCGCGCACCCGAGTTCGAGGCCTGGCTGCAGCGCATGCAGCTGACCGACGGGGCCGGTCGCCTGCTGCCCGCCGCGCAGCAGCGGCCCGCGCTGGCGCAGTTGCGGCACATCGGAGGGGCCGGTTGATGGCCGACACGCCCGCCACCCCGGACGCCGGCCCCCCGCCCGATCCCTGGGACGACCTGCGCGCCCACACGGCGGCGCGGCTGGCGCTGGGGCGCGCAGGCACCGCCATCCCCACGCGCGAACTGCTGGACTTCGGCATGGCCCACGCCCAGGCACGCGATGCCGTGCACCGGCCACTCGATGCCGAAGGCCTGGCCACGCAGCTCGCCCCGGCAGGCGGCACCCCGCTGCAGGTGGCCAGCGCCGCCACCGACCGTGCCACCTACCTGCTGCGCCCGGACCTCGGCCGCCGCCTGGGCGATGCCGATGCCGAGCGCCTGCGCGGCCTGGGCCGCCAGCACGATGGCGGCACCCCGGAGGCGGGATGCGACCTGCTGCTGGTGGTGGCCGATGGCCTCTCGTCCCTGGCCGTGGAACGCCATGCCGCGCCGCTGGTGCACGCCATTCTGGGCACGGCACCGCAGGGCTGGCGCATCGGCCCTTTGGTCATTGCCACGCAGGCGCGCGTGGCGCTGGGCGACGAGGTGGGCACACTGCTGGGCGCACGCCTGGTGGCGGTGCTGATCGGCGAACGCCCGGGCCTGAGTTCGCCCGACAGCCTGGGCATCTACCTCACCTGGCATCCGCAGGTGGGCCGCAGCGATGCGCAGCGCAACTGCATCTCCAACGTGCGGCACGAAGGGCTGGCACCGGCCGCGGCGGCAGCGCGTCTGTGGTGGCTGTGCCAGGAGGCCCGGCGCCTGGGGCTCACCGGCATCGGGCTCAAGGACCGCAGCGATGCAGCCACCCTGGACGCCGCACCGGCCAAGGGCACGCTGACCGACGGGTAACGGGTAACGGGTAACGGGCCGGCAGCGCCCTTCCATCTTTTCGGCCTATGGATATGGCCCGATGTTCGGGTCGCTTGCATATCCGATTTGGTCGCTTCGCGTCCGCCATGGCGGTCTCCAGAATCGGGCCATCACCCCTTCCCCGCTGGAGCCTGCCCGTGAGCGAAACATCCCCATCCCGGTTCGATACGTCCTTTGGAAACCTGCGCATCCGCCGCGTGGCGGGTAGCCTGGGCGGTGAAGTGCTCGGCCTCCAGCTGTCGGGGGAACTGGACGACGCGACCATCGCCGACCTCACCGCCGCGCTGGTGCGCCACAAGGTGCTGTTCTTCCGCGGCCAGGCGCACCTGGACGATGCCGCGCACCAGGCGTTCGGCGCGCGCCTGGGCAAGACCGTGGCCCATCCCACGGTGCCCTCGCCCACGGGCACGCGCATCTTCGAACTCGACGCCTCCAAGGGCGGTGGCCGTGCCGATTCGTGGCACACCGACGTGACCTTCATCGACGCATTCCCCAAGTACGGCATCCTGCGCGGCGTGACCATTCCGGCCTACGGCGGCGACACGGTGTGGGCCAACACGGCCGCGGCCTATGCCCGCCTGCCCGAAGATCTCCAGCGCCTGGCGGACGGCCTGTGGGCCGTACACAGCAACGACTACGACTACGGCGCCGAGCGCGTGGTGGTCGAGGAGGAACGGCTGAACCACCACCGCAAGGTGTTCGTGTCCTCCGTGTTCGAGGCCGAGCACCCCGTGGTGCACGTGCACCCCGTGTCGGGCGAGCGCGCGCTGCTGCTGGGCCACTTCGTCAAGAAGATCGCGGGCTTTTCCAGCACCGAATCGGCACGCCTCTTCGAGATCCTGCAAAACCGCGTGGTCCGCCTGGAGAACACCGTGCGCTGGCAGTGGCAGCAGGACGACGTGGCGATCTGGGACAACCGGGCGACGCAGCATTTCGCGATCAACGACTACGGCACGCAGGCCCGCGTGGTGCGCCGCGTCACGGTACACGGCGAGCCCGCCGTGGCGGTGGATGGGCGCCGCAGCCGCACCCGCGTGCGGCCCGAAGCCACCAACGACGCGCAGATCGACAGCGTCATTACCGCGACCGCCTGACGCCACGGAGCCATCGACATGACCCAACGACGCCAGTGGCTCCAGGCCGCATCGGCCCTGGGCGCCACCGCCCTGCTGCCCGGCTTTGCGAAGGCGCAGAGCGGTGCGAAGAAGTTCCAGGGCGTGACCCTGAATGTCTCGACCTTCAGCGCGGCCTACCCCAAGCTGCTGCAGCAGTACCTGCCCGAGTTCGAGTCGCTCACGGGCGCCAGGGTGAACTTCGACACGCCCTCGTTCCCGGTCTACAACCAGCGTGCCGACCTGGAGCTGTCCACCAAAGGCTCGGCCTACGACGTGGTCAATGTGACCTTCATCTACTCTAGCCGATGGATCCACTCGGGCTGGCTCACGCCGCTCGACGATTTCATCAGGAACCTCAACCTCACGCCCGTCGACTGGGACGTGAACGACTTTTTGCCCGGCGCCCGCGCGCCCGAGACCGGCAAGGACGGCAAGCTCTACGGCATCCCCTGGACGGCCGAGGCGCTGCTGTCAGCCTCCTCGCGATTCGACCTGGTGCAGCAGGCCGGCCTGGCCTACCCGGACACCACGGACGACCTGGTGAAGGTGCTGCGCGCCGTGAACAAGAAGGAGCGCGTGGCGGGCTTCGTGTCCGACAGCCACTACGGCTGGACCTTCGTGCCCTATCTGCACGCCTTCGGCGGCGACGTGTTCCGCAAGGCACCGGACGACCTGTACCCCACGCTGGACACGCCCGAAGCCATCGCAGCGGCCGGGTACTACGCCAGCCTGCTGCGAGAGTTCGGGCCCGACGGTGCCATCACCTACACGCCCGACCAGGTGACCCAGGCGCTCAAGCTCGGCCGCGTCAATTTCACCGATGCGGGGCAGTTGCATCTGGCGCAGCTGGGGGACCCTGCCTCCAGCAAGACCTTGAAGACGCTGCAGTTCGGCCAGGTGCCCAAGGGGCCTGCAGGGCGCTTTCCGGGCACGGCCGTGCATGGCCTGGGCATTCCGACGGGGTCGAAGAACAAGGAGGCCGCGTGGGCCTTCATCCAGTGGGCGCTGTCCAAACAGACTACGCGCAAAGCGGTGCTGGCTGGCTACGGCTCGCCGGCACGCCGCTCTGACATCGACTCCAGGGAGTTCCGCGCCAGGCAGGTCATCAACGGCAACGACCTGGCACAACTGGCACTTGACTCGATCGAGCTGGCCTCCAAGACCGGGCACATGAAGTACCGCACGGTATCGGTCTACCCGCAGGTGGACCAGCAGCTCAACAAGGCGATCGCGCTGATCGCCTCCGGCCAGGCCAGCGCCCGGCAGGCGCTGCAGCAGGCGCAGGCGCAGTCGATCACCGAGCTCCAGCGCGCCGGGCTGAAGCTGTGAGCCAGCAGTGAGCACCTTGACCCTGCGTCCCGGCCTCGGCTGGACAGCGGCGCGCCGCCGCGCCTTCCTGTGGGGCCTGCTGCCGTCGCTGGCCGTGCTGCTGGTCATCACGCTGGCGCCGGCCACGGCGCTGCTGGTGACGAGCTTCACGCCCCTGAGCCTCACCGACGCGGCCGGCACCTTCCGCTTCGACGACCCGCTGGTGAACTACCGCCACCTGCTGCAGGACACGCGCTTTCTGCGCTCCATCGCCACGCAGCTGCAGCTGTCGGTCTCCAGCGTGGCGCTGCAACTGGGCGTGGGGCTGGGCCTGGCGCTGCTGCTCAACGGGCGCTCCAAGCTGCTGGGCGCCACGCGCACGGCGTTCCTGATCCCCATGGTGCTGCCGCCCATCGTGGTGGCGCTGATCTGGAAGATCCTGTACACGCCCGACGTGAGCCCGCTGCACCGCGCGCTGGAGGCGGTGGGCCTGCCGGTGCGCTCGCTGATCGCCAACCCCGACACGGCCCTGTGGGCCATCTCCGTCGCCGACACCTGGCAGTGGTTTCCGTTCACCCTGCTGATGGTGCTGGCCACGCTGCAGATGGTGCCGGACGACCCGCTGGAGGCCGCGAGCCTGGACGGCGCCAACCGCTGGCAACTGTTCCGGTACATCGTGCTGCCCTACCTGCGGCCGGTGCTGGTGGTGTGCGGCCTGTTCCGACTGATCGACAGCTTCAAGGCCTTTCCGCTGATCTACGTGCTGACCGATGGCGGCCCGGGCACGGTGACCGAGGTGACCAACTACTACGGCTTCATCCAGGCCTTCAATTTCTCCTACTGGGGCTATGCCAGCGCCATCGCGATGGTGATTCTCGCGGGCGTGTTCGCGCTCAGCTGGCTGGTGGGCCGCCTCGGATGGAACGACCATGACAAACGCTGAAGCCGCCCTGCCCCTGCCCTCCACGTTCACACCGCCCCCTGCCGCGCTGCCCTTGCCAGATGCACGGCGCGCCGGCTGGCTGCGCCGCCACGCGCGCGGCCTCGTGGCCGTCGCTCTGCTGCTGGTGGTGATGTTCCCCTTCCTGTGGCTGGTGCAGCTGGCCTTCCGGCCCAGCGCGGACATCTTCGAGGACCGCCTGCTCTTCACGCCCACGCTGGAGGGCTTTCGCAGCCTGCTGCAGGGCAACTTCCTCAAGTCGTTCTGGAACAGCCTGGCGGTCAGCACCCTGTCCACCGGCCTGTCGCTGCTGATCGGCGTGCCGGCCGCCTATGCACTCACGCGCTGGCAGTTCCGGTGGCGGCGCCAGGTGGCCCTGTGGATCCTGGTGACGCGCATGGCGCCGCCCATCGCCTTCACCATCCCGTTCTTCCTGGCCTACCGCTGGCTCGGCCTGCAGGACACCATCGTGGGCCTGGCCATCGTCTATCTCACCTTCAACCTGGCGATCGTGATCTGGCTGATGCAGACCTTCTTCGAAGCGGTGCCCACCGCGCTCGAAGAGGCGGCCTACATCGACGGCTGCGGCGTCTGGCAGGCCTTCTGGCGCATCACGCTGCCGCTGGCGGCCCCCGGGCTGGCGGCCACCGCCGTGCTGTGCTTCATCTTCTCTTGGAACGACTTCTTCTACGCGCTGATCCTCACGCGCACGAATGCCATCACCGCCCCGGTGGCCATCGTCAACTTCCTGCAGTACGAAGGCTGGGAGTGGACCAAGATCGCCGCGAGCGGCACGCTGGTGATGTTTCCGGTGGTGATCTTCACGGTGCTCGTGCGCACCTACCTCGTGCGCGGGCTCACGGCCGGCGGCGTCAAGGACTGACATGGCCGAACTGTCCCTTCACCAGATCGTCAAGCACTACGGCGGCACACCCGTGATCCACGGGGTGGACATCGACATCCGCGACGGCGAGTTCGTCGCGCTCGTCGGGCCCTCGGGCTGCGGCAAGTCCACGCTGCTGCGCGCCATCGCGGGGCTCGAAACCATCACCAGCGGCGAGATCCGGCTGGGCGGGCGCGTGATCAACGACGTGGCGCCCAAGGACCGCAACATCGCCATGGTGTTCCAGAACTACGCGCTCTACCCCCACATGACGGTGGCGCAGAACCTGGGCTTCTCGCTGAAGCTGCAGGGCGAGAGCCAGGCCGCCATCCGGCGCCGGGTGGACGAGGTGGCCGCCATCCTGGGCCTGGAAGCCTTGCTGGACCGCACGCCGCGCCAGCTCTCGGGCGGCCAGCGCCAGCGCGTGGCCATGGGCCGCGCCATCGTGCGCCAGCCCGATGCCTTCCTGTTCGACGAGCCGCTGTCCAACCTCGATGCCAAGCTGCGCGTGCAGGTGCGCACCGAAATCAAGGCACTGCACCAACGACTGGGCACCACCACGGTGTACGTCACGCACGACCAGGTGGAGGCCATGACCCTGGCCGACCGCATCGTGGTGCTCAAGGACGGGGTGATCGAGCAGGTGGGTGCGCCCCTCGATCTGTACGACCGGCCGGCCAATGCGTTCGTGGCGGGGTTCATCGGCTCGCCGGCCATGAATTTCATTCCCGGCCGGCTGCATCTGGACGGCGACGCCAGCGTGGTCACCGACGACGGCTTGCGCCTGCCCCTGGCCGGCCCGCCCCGTGGGCGCCATGGCGACAACGTGCTGTACGGGGCCCGGCCCGAGCACTTCGCGCTGGACACCAGCGGCGCGGGCCTGCCGGCCCAGGTCGTCGTCGTGGAGCCCACGGGCTCGGAAACCCAGGTGGCGCTGCGGCTCGATGGCCGGCACGACATCCTGGCGGCGTTCCGCGACCGCATCGACGTGCGGCCGGGCGACGCGCTTCAGTTGCGGCCCGTGGCGGCGCAGGCGCACCTGTTCGATGCGGCCAGTGGTCTGCGGCTGAATTGACGCCCCGTTCTGGTCGGAGAGATTCGAAAGCATCCGAATTCGGCAATGTCCGACACTGTGATTCACTGCCGAATTGATAATCACCAATATGAATATTGATAGGTGATTTGAAATGATTCAGAAGAATTCAGTTATTTTCAGAAATCACCAACAATTCATCACAAATTACCACCACCCGGCCTGATATTCCCTATTGCATTCAATACTCCTCCCACCAGAATGGCGTGTCGGCCAAAAACATATGGCACGACAAATCCACAATACACGGAGGTTTAGCAATGACTGCATACGTAATCCAGAGCCTGCAAAATACCAACCTTTGCATCGGCGTCGCCAGCCCCTCGGCAGGTTCGCTGGTCACCCTGAATGTGCTGTCCGGGGTCGGTGGGACGACCTCTCAATGGAACATGGACCCCAACAGCGGCTTCATCACGCTGGTGGCGAACCCCAGCCTCTGCCTCGACGTTCAGGGCTATGACGGCCAGCAGGGCCAGGTCATCGTGGCCAATCTGGTGCTGGGACGGACCAGCCAGCAATGGAACTGGGTGGGCCGCGCACCCACTATTTCCAACGTCCAATACCCCCAGATGGTTCTGGACAATGCCAACAACAACCCTACCCCCGGCAACCCGATCCTGATCTGGCCCTATAACGGCGGCCAGAATCAAAAATGGAGCTCCCTGCCGGTTCCTGCCCTGTCCAAGATGCTGGAATTGGCAGAAGCCTGATATCCATGCCTTGGCGGGCTCCCTATTTTCCCGCCATGGCATCGGATTATCGGTTTTCCGGCGAAGGCCGCCTGCCTGTGCGCAGGCTGCAAGCTGAGCCGCATCACGCCGTCCGCCCCATCAGGGTCGGGACGGCGTGATGCATTGAAGGGCAGCACTTCAAAGCCGGTGGGACCGGTCCCCTTGCGAAAAGCCGATGGGCTCCCACGGTTCGCCCGCGCCCAGGGCCAGCACCTTGAACAGCTCGCCCATCTCGTGCTCCATGACCAGCTTGGCGGCCGTCGCGCGTTCGAGCAGGGGCAACTCCACCATGCGCTGGGCCAATCCGCAGTTGATGAGAAAGTGCGCCTGCGTGGTGTAGCCCAGCACCTGCAGGCCGGCGTCCTGCGCGGCCAATGCCATGGCCGTGAAGTTGACGTGCGCGGTGATGTCCTTGCGGCCCACCGCCACCAGCGGATCGCTGTCGGCCAGGTGCCCCTGGTGGCACATCACCGTGCCCATGTGGCGCTGGGGGTGGTAGTACTCCGCTTCGCCGAAGCCGTAGTCCAGCAGGAAGGCCGCACCGCGCTCCAGCCGGTCGGCCAGGGTGCGGATGAAGCCCTCGCCCTGCGGATGGATCTCGGTCAGGTAGTCCTGCGGGCCTTCCACCTCCACGGGCGGGCGCAGATCGGTGGGCCGGTCGGCCCAGGCGAAGGCATCGCCCTGCAGCACCACGCCGCGTTCATGCCACACGCCGCCCGCCTGCCCGCCGTGGCGGGCCAGCAGCTTCACAGGCATGGCGTCCAGCACCTCGTTGCCCACCACCACGCCCGCGAAGCGATCGGGCAGCGCATCCACCCACCGCACCTTGTGCGCATGCGGGGACAGCAGCACCTGCTGGCGCGCGCGCAGGCTGCCGGACAGATCGACGATGGTGTAGCGCTGCACCCCCTCGCCCAGGGCATCGAGCAGTTGCAGCGCCAGGGCGCCGGAACCCGCGCCGAACTCCCACAGCTCGTGCGTTCCGGTCTGCGCCAGGGCCTCTCCCACCTGCACGGCCAGGGTCTGGCCGAACAGGGGGCTCAGCTCGGGCGCGGTCACGAAGTCGCTGCCCGATCCGGGCAGCAGGCCGAACTTGGTGGAGTCGTTGGCGTAGTAGCCCAGGCCGGGCGTGTACAGGGCCATGGCCATGAAGCGGTCGAAGCCGATCCAGCCGCCGGCCTGCGCAATGGCCTGGCCAATGTGGGCCGCCAGGGCGGTCGTTAAACTTGGGGGTTCTGTCGTCGTCACGGTCCCGATTGTCCCCGATGCCCTCCCCCTCCCGTCCTCGCACCGTGCTGGTGACCGGCGCCGCCAAGCGCCTGGGCCGCGACATCGCGCTCGCGCTGGCCGCCGGCGGCTGGCAGGTGGCCGTCCACTATCGGCATTCCGAGCAGGATGCTATTGAAACCGTAGCAGCATGCCGGCGATTTTCTTGCGCCAGCGCCCATTTCGATGCCGATTTCCAGAACGAGGCCGCAGTGCGCGGCCTGCTGCCCCGCGTGGTGCAGCATTTCGGCGCGGTGGACGCGGTGGTCAACAGTGCCTCGCTTTTCGAGCACGACGATGCCGCGAGCTTCGGGTTTGCCACGCTGGAGCAGCACCTGCGCAGCAACACCGCGGCGCCCGTGCTGCTGGCCCAGGGCCTGCATGCGCATCTGGAACAGCGGGCTGCGGGCGAGGAGGGCGACCAGGGCGAAATCCACGGCGCCGTGGTCAACCTGCTCGACCAGAAGCTCTGGAACCAGAATCCCGACTTTCTGAGCTACACCCTCTCCAAGGCGGCGCTGGAGGCGGCCGGCACCATGCTGTCGCTGGCCCTCGCGCCCCGGGTGCGGGTGGTGGGGGTGGCGCCGGGCCTCACCCTCACCAGCCACCTGCTGGAAGGCGAGAAATTCCGCCAGCTGCACGCGCTGAGCCCGCTGGGCCGGTCTTCCACGCCCGCCGACGTGGCCGCCACCGTGAAGTTCGCGCTGGAAAACCGCTCCATCACCGGCACCACGCTGCTGGTGGATGGCGGCCAGCACCTGATGCGGTTCGAGCGCGACTTTTCGATGATGTGAGCGCAGCCCGGCTCCGCCCTCCCCCTTTCCTTCCCATACCCCATGTACAACGCCGCAGGCACCCAGATCCTCACGCTCACCGGTTTGCGCTTCGACGCCAACCTGGGCATCCTCGCGCACGAGATGACCACGCCGCAGCCCATCCAGGTCGATGCCGAGCTGCACCTGGGCACGCAACCCCTGCACCCGAGCGACGACGACATCCTGCACGTGCTGGACTACCGCAAGGTGCGCCAGATCATCATCGACGAGTGCACGGCCGAGCACGTGAACCTGCTGGAGACGCTGATCGGCAAGCTCAGCGCCCGGCTCATGCTGCTGCCCGGCGTGCTGGGCGTGCGCGTGAAGATCGCCAAATTGGAAATTTTTGACGACTGCGAAGTGGCCATCCGCAGCGAGACAGGACAGTGGTGAACCCCATGAATGCCATCCTCAACGACCCCACGCCCGGCTGGACCGCCGACGCCCCCGAGCCCCTCGGCACGCCCGATGCAGCGGCAAGCGCCGAGGCCGCTGCGGCGCCGGCCCGCCTGAAGATCGAGCGCGAGACCCACAAGCTGGAAAAGCGCCTGTGCCGCGAGGTGGGCAAGGCCATCGTGGACTACCAGATGATCGAGGAGGGCGACAAGGTCATGGTGTGCATGTCCGGCGGCAAGGACAGCTACGCCCTGCTGGACATCCTGCTCAAGCTCAAGGCGCGCGCGCCCATCCACTTCGACCTCGTGGCGGTGAACCTCGACCAGAAGCAGCCGGGGTTTCCCGAGCACGTGCTGCCCGAGTACCTGGCCTCGCAGGGCGTGCCGTTCCACATCGAGAACGAAGACACCTACAGCATCGTCAAGCGCCTCATCCCCGAAGGCAAGACCACCTGCAGCCTGTGCAGCCGGCTGCGCCGCGGCATCCTGTACCGCGTGGCCGACGAACTGGGCTGCACCAAGATCGCCCTGGGCCACCACCGCGATGACATTTTGCAGACGCTGCTGCTCAACATGTTCTTCGGCGGCAAGCTCAAGTCCATGCCCCCGAAGCTCGTGAGCGACGATGGCAAACACGTGGTGATCCGCCCGCTGGCCTACGTGGCCGAGAAGGACACCGCGCGCTGGGCCGCGCACCGCGACTTCCCCATCATTCCCTGCAACCTGTGCGGCAGCCAGGAGAACCTGCAGCGCAAGCAGGTGGGCGAGATGCTGCGCGAATGGGACAGGAAATTCCCCGGCCGTGTGGAAAACATGTTCAACGCGCTGCAGAACGTCGTGCCGTCGCACCTGCTCGATGGAACACTGCACGACTTCAAGGGTCTGAAGGCGACGGGCATCGCCAGCGAAGACGGAGACAAGGCGTTCGACCGCGAGGATTTCCCTGCCGCCCCCGGATTGCCCGGCGTGCAGGTGGTCCAGCTGTCCTGAACGCCCCATCGCCTCGCCCCAGCGCTGACCGCACCATGACGGCCCCTTTCCGGAGACACCCATGAAGACCCTGCGCTGCGCTTTCTCCATCACCCTGGCCACGGCCGCCCTGATGCTCGGCGGCTGCGCCGTCACCCGCACCGTGGACAGCGCGGTGCACAGCTACTCGACGCTGGCGGCCCTGCCCTCACCGCCCACCTACCGACTGGAGCGCCTGCCCTCGCAGCAGGCCCAGGCCGCATCGTTCGCCCCCATCGAAGCCATGGCCCAGCAGTCGCTGGCGCGCGTGGGGCTGCAGCGCGACGACGCCAATGCCCGGCTCGTGCTGCAGGTCGGCGCGCAGGCAAGCTATGCCACGCCGGCCTACTGGCCCTACTATGGCGACCCGTTCTACCCCCGCTGGGGCTGGGGCCTCGGCTATGGGGGCCATGGCGGCCGCTGGGGCTGGGGCATGGGCGGCAGCTGGATGATGGACCGCCCCCCCACGCTCTACCGCCGCGAGGCCAGCCTGGTGCTGCGCGACGCCGCCACGCAGCAGATCGTGTACGAGACCTCCGCCGTGCACGAGGACGTCTGGACCAGCGACCCGGCCATCTTCGGCATCCTGTTCGACGCCGCCCTGACCGGTTTCCCGCAGCCCCCCGCGGGCTCGCGACAGGTGCGCACCACCCTGGCGCCGCCCGCCCCCTGATCGACGAACTCGCCGCCATGCACGCCACCCGCATCATCGCCATCCGCCACGGAGAAACCGCCTGGAACGTGGACACGCGCATCCAGGGCCATCTGGACATTCCGCTCAACCACACCGGCCTGTGGCAGGCGCGCCGCGTGGGCGAGGCCCTGGCCGGCGAGCCCGTGGCCGCCATCTATGCCAGCGACCTGCAGCGCGCCCATGCCACCGCGCAGGCGGTGGCCGACACCACGGGCGCACCGCTGGTCGCCGAGCCCGGCCTGCGCGAGCGCAGCTTCGGCCAGCTGCAGGGCCGCACCTTCGCCGAGATCGAGACCGAAATGCCCGAGGAGGCCCGCCGCTGGCGCCAGCGCGATCCGCACTTCGTGCCCGACGGGGGCGAGTCGCTGATCGTGTTCCGCGAGCGCATCCTTGGCACCACCCACCAGCTGGCGCAGCGCCACCCCGGCGAACTCGTGGTGCTGGTCGCCCACGGCGGCGTGATGGACGTGCTGTACCGCGCCGCCACCGGCCAGGAACTGCAGGCCCCACGCACCTGGCAACTCACCAACGCGGCCATCAACCGCCTGCTCTGGACCGGCGACGGCCTCACCCTGGTCGGCTGGGCCGACACACAGCACCTGGACGACGCCACGCGCGATGAAGCCCATTCCTGAATCCCTGCGCGCCAGCATCGGCCTGCGCGTCGACCTGATCGACACCCCCGCACTCGTCGTCGATCTCGACGCCATGGAGCGCAACATCCAGCGCATGGCCGACTTCGCGCGCAAGCACCAGGTGCGCTGGCGGCCCCATGCCAAGATGCACAAGAGCGCCGAGCTCGCCCTGCTGTTGCAGCAGGCCGGTGCCACGGGCGCCTGCGTTCAGAAGGTGAGCGAGGCCGAGGCGCTGGCCGCCGCCGGCGTGAACGACCTGTACATCAGCAACCAGGTCATCGCCGCCGCCAAGCTGCTGCGCGTGGCGCGCCTGGCGCACCAGCTCGGCCTGCGCGGCGGGCGCTTGGCCCTGGCGGTGGACAGCGAGGAAGGCATCGAGCGCCTGGCCGAGGCCATGGCCGTCACCGCCAGCGATGCGGGCATCGATGTGTTCGTGGAAATCGACGTGGGCCAGCGGCGCTGCGGCGTGCCGCCCGGCGAACCGGCCGTGACCCTGGCGCTGGCCGTGGCGCGCCATGCCCGGCTGCGCTTCGCGGGCCTGCATGCCTACCATGGCCGCGCGCAGCACCTGCGCGGCGCCCAAGCCCGCCGGGAGGCCATCGCCGCCGTGGTGGAGGCCGCGCGCCACACGCGCGACCTCATCACCGCCGCCGGCCTTGCTGTGCCGCTGGTGACCGGCGCGGGCACCGGCACGCTGGTGCACGAGGCCGCCAGCGGCGTCTACGGCGAACTGCAGGCGGGCTCGTTCCTGTTCATGGACGCGGACTATGCCAGCAACGAACGCGAGCCGGCCCAGCCGGCCTTCGAGCATGCGCTGTTCGTCAAGACCCAGGTCATCTCCAGCCAGGAAACGCACGCGGTGTGCGATGCCGGCCACAAGAGCCATGCCATCGACTCCGGCCTGCCGATCGTGGCGATGCTGCCGCCCGAGCGGGCGCTGCGCTATGCCAACGGCGGCGACGAGCACGGCATTCTCTACGCCGACGGCAACAAGGCCCGGCTGCCCTCGCTGGGCCGCATGCTGTGGCTCATTCCCGGCCATTGCGATCCGACGGTGAACCTGTACGACTTCTTGATCGGTGTGCGCGGCGGACTGGCGCACGGCGTGGTGGAGCGGATCATCCGGGTGGATGCCCGGGGCGCGCTGACCTGACCTGAAGCACCGGCAGGCGCCTGCGCGACGGTCTGCAACAAGAAAGAAAAAGGCCGGGTTCCCCGGCCTCGTCGGCCATCGCCACCGAAGCGCTTGTCGCACCCAGGTGGCCATGGCGGCAGGTAGGCCACTGCCTGCATGCCCATCCGCGGTCAGGGGCGCGACGGATAGATGCCGTTCACGGCGATGATGAAGTTCAGCGTGAGGCCGGGTTGCAGCGTGCTGACCGTGACGGGCACGTTCATCTGCACCGGCGTGGGCGTGGCGCTGCCAGCCGCTTGCGTGGAGATGGCGGGCAGGGTCAAGGGTGCGTCGAAGGGCTTGAGCGTCGTGGTGGCGGACTTGGAGCTGTACACCTTGGCGGTGTTGTTGCCCGCCGTTGCCTTCCCGGCGATCAGAGTCGGCCCAGGAACGTTGTTGTCGCCCGTGGTGTCGTCGGCGGGAATGGACACCGAGGCCGTTCCGCCCGCGGCCACCGTCACGCCATGGGTGTGGGCCGGCAGGTTGGCGAGCGACAGGATCGCAGCGCCGATGGCGTTGGTGGACGCGGTGGCGGCACCGCTCGTACCGCCGATGGTCACCATGTTCTGGGAACCGAGCGGAACCCGGTTGCGCAGATCGGGCAAGCCGAAGGTGTTGACGCCATCGCCACCGTAGCGGGTGCCCAGCAGCGAGTAGAGCGCCTGGTTCTGATTGATTGACAGCAGTGTGCCGTCGCACAGAGCCCAGCCCTGCGGAACCCATGGCACGGCCCAAAGAATGATCTGGCCCAGAATCGGATCCATGTGAGTATCCCTCTCCCAAAAAAAGGTTTGTCGATCAATATCCGCACCTGGCAGCGATGCTTTTTGACGATCTCGCAGCGAAGGCGGATAGAGGGAGTAAACACCAGAAATCGAAGGTCGACAAGCGAGAATTCACGGGGCGTCGAGAATGCAACGCGCGCCGATCCCCCTGCGCGAATCTGGCTGCTGCCACGAAGCCGCAGGAGCGTTGGACAAGGGGTCAGGAAGCGATGGGTCAAGCCGCCGAAGGCGGCCCGCCGAACAGGTCGGCAGGGTTGCGCGACGGCGCCACGCCCAGGTGGCGATAGGCCGCCAGCGTGGCCACGCGCCCGCGCGGCGTGCGCTGCAGGTAGCCCTGCTGGATCAGGTAGGGCTCGATCACGTCCTCGATGGTGCCGGACTCCTCGCCGATGCTCGCAGCGATGTTGTCCAGCCCCACGGGACCGCCGTCGAAACGGTGGATCACGGCCTCGAGCAGCTTGCGGTCCATCACGTCGAAGCCCTGGGGGTCCACGTCGAGCATGGTGAGCGCGCGCTGGGCGATATCGAGCGTGATCTGGCCTGTGCCCTTCACGTCGGCGTAGTCGCGCACCCGGCGCAGCAGCCGGTTGGCGATGCGCGGCGTGCCGCGCGATCGCCGCGCGATCTCGAAGCCCCCGTCCGGCTGGATCGGCGTGTTGAGCAGCCCGGCGCTGCGCATGACGATGCGCGAGAGTTCCTCGGGGGTGTAGAACTCCAGCCGCGCGACGATGCCGAAGCGGTCGCGCAGCGGGTTGGTGAGCATGCCGGCGCGGGTGGTCGCCCCCACCAGGGTGAAAGGCTGCAGGTCCAGCTTGATGCTGCGCGCCGCGGGCCCCTCTCCGATCATGATGTCGATCTGGTAGTCCTCCAGCGCGGGGTAGAGGATTTCCTCCACCACGGGCGAGAGCCGGTGGATCTCGTCGATGAACAGGACGTCGTTGCGCTCCAGGTTGGTCAGCAGCGCGGCCAGGTCCTTGGGCTTTTCCAGCACGGGCCCGGAGGTCTGGCGCAGGTTCACGCCCAGCTCGGCGGCAATGATGTGGCTGAGCGTGGTCTTGCCCAGGCCCGGGGGCCCGAACAGCAGCACGTGGTCCAGCGCCTCGCCGCGCTTGCGCGCCGCACCGATGAAGATCTCCAGCTGCTCGCGCGCCTTGGCCTGACCGACGTACTCCTGCAGCAGCTTGGGGCGCAGCGCCCGCTCCAGCGCTTCCTCCTGCGGGGAGGCCGGCGCGGCGGAGATCACGCGTTTGGCGGGTGCGGGGGCGAAGTCGTCGGTCTGGATGCTCATGCGTTGCGGGTCAGTTGGAAGTCCAGGCGTAGTACACGGGGCCTTCGTACTGGTACACCGGATAGGTGGCCTGCACGAAGTCGCGCTCTCCCTGGCTGATGGTGTAGAAGTGCGTGCCGTTGCCCTTGTTGAAGAAACGGTACATCGCGGTCGAGCCGTTGCCGGCGCCGGTCTGGGCATACCAGATCGGGCCTTCGTACTCGAACGACGGGTAGGTGGCGCGCACGAAGTCGCGTTCGCCCGCATCGATGGTGTAGAAGTGCGCGCCGTTGCTCTTGTTGAAGAATCGGTACACGGCGCTCTGGCCGGCGGTGGCGCCGCCGTAGGCGTAGAAGGCCACGCCTTCGTAGGCGAAGGCCGGGTAGGTGTTGATCACGAAGTCGCGCTCGCCCGCGCTCGCCGTGAAGAAGTGCGCGCCCGTGCTGCTGTTGAAGAAGCGGTACACGGCGGTGCGGCCGCTGGCGCTGGTGGCTGGCGACAGCCAGTTCTTGATGGACGCGTTGTACGCCACGTCGAAGCGGCCGTAGTAGTCCGACGACGCCTTGTTGGTGCACACGGCGCTGCCGCCGTAGAGCGTGCCGATCAGCGCGCCGCCGGAGAAGATGCCAGAGCCGCTGCTGCCGCCCTCGGTCGTACCCTGGCTCCATGTCACCCGGTAGAAGTTGCCGCTGGTGCCGCTACAGGTGAAGTTGGTGTCGCTGATGGACGAGCACGCGGTCAGGGATGCCAGGTTGCCGAAGCTGATCTTCTGCAGGTCGCCTCGGGGATGGTGGATGCCCGCGATGGCGCCGCCCAGCCCCTGGGGATTGGCGTTCCATGCGGCGAACACGGCGCCGGCGGGCGGGGCCTCGTTCAGGCGCAGGAACGACGTGTCGCTGCTGTCCGTCGCGTACAGCAGCGTGGCGCCGCCGGTGCGGGCCGTGGTGGCGGACGACAGCGTGCGGCTGTTGCAGCTGGGGGAGCGGTAGAACCAGTCGGTGCGCAGGGTGGACGCCACGGTCTGCGTGGAAATGCAGTGGTTGGCCGAGATGAAGTAGGGCGTTCCGGTGCCGTCGCGGTCGTTCAGCAGCGTGCCCGAGCACAGGTACGTCTTGCCGTCGGGGCGCACGAACAGCATCCGCGCCACGGCGTTGCGCTGGGCGGCGTAATCGTCATAGCAGGTCGAATCGAGGTTGCAGGCGTCGGATTCGTTGATCTTGGTCTGCTGCTCCAGCTCTTCGGCCGTGGGCAGCGACAGGTTGTCGTAGATGTGCGACAGGCGCGGCACCGACAGGTCGATCGCGCTCGCGGGCGTGCCGGATGGCAACTCGATCTCCAGCGTGGCCTCGTCGCCGCCCGTGTCGGGCGTCCACCAGGTGCGGCCGGCGTCGGAGGTATCGCCCGCCGCCTGGTTGCGCTCGATGATCTGCAGCACTTCCTGGCCGGCGATCTCGAACACCGCCGAGGGCCGGGCCTGGCTGTACACGCGCAGCACGGCGCTGCCGGGCAGCTGGCGCACCAGCACGCCCAGGCGCAGCCCGTGCGCGCCGTCGGCCGAGAAACTGAGCGCGGCGACCTGGCCGCCGCTGGCGGTGGGTGTCCACTGCAGCTGCTGCAAGGTGGCGCTGGCCGTGGCCGTCTGGGCAATGCTGCGGGGGCTGCCGACCTGGCGCGGGCCGAAGCCGCTGGCCGCCCCTTCCTTGGACTGGTCAAGCGGCCCGAGGGCGATGCGGGCGGGTGCGATGGCCGCGCCGACCGCGCGGTCCTTGACCCGCGCCACGTCCTGCACGGCGGAAGCCGGCTGCTCGCGCGACTCCACGCTGTAGACCAGTGCCCTGGCCTGCGGCGCGGCCGCGGACTGCGCCGCCTCGCCGCCGCTGCCGCCACCGCAGGCAGCCAGCACCGAGGCCACCGCCAGAACCGCCAAAGATCGAACTCGCCTCATTACCAGCTGCATGGAACAACTCCTGTCATCGGTTCGGGGCGGTCCCATGCCGCCCCGGATTGCAAAATGTGCCACAGCCCCGTGGCTGCCGGCAGGTGATTTCATCGCCGCGTTGCGGCATCGCGTCATGGCCCCGTTGCGCTCCCCGGCCCGCTACCGCGCGGCCAGCCGCTCTCGCCAGAACGGAGCGGGGCCATCGCCGGAGTGGCCCGCCGGCCCGTGCGATGCCCCGAATCCGCGGGCGGGATGCCGCCAGGCCACCGGCACGCTCACCGGGGGCGACAGCCACTGCTTGAGCGCCTTCTGGTAGGCCAGATCGAAGCGGCCGTACACCCGCACGTCGTCGACCGAGCATTGGGCGCTGGAGGCGAACCCATACAGCGTCCCGATCACGCGGCCGCCATGGAAGATGGCCGATCCGCTGCTGCCGTCCTCCACCGTGCCGCGGTCGAACCCGACGTCGTAGTAGCCGGCCGAGGCGTCCGTGGAGGAGTCGCACAGCATGGAGCCGTCCGTGTCGTTGGTGCAGGCCAGCGTGCCCATGATGCTGCCGGTGCTGATCTTCTGCAGGTCGCCCCGGGGATGGTGGATGCCGACCACAGCCGCCGATTCGGCTTGCGGGCTGGCGTCCCACGCGGCGAACACGGCACCCGGGGGCGGCGCCTCGTTCAGCCGCAGCAGGGCCGTGTCGGTGTCCGCGCTGGCGTAGAGCAGCGTCGCGCCGCCGGTGCGCGCGGTGGAGCGGGGCGACAGCGTGCCGCTGTTGCACGCCTGCGAACGGAAGAACCAGTCCGTCTGCAGGGTGGACGCCACGGTCTGCGAGGCGATGCAGTGGTTGGCGCTGAGGAAGTACGGCGTGCGCGTGGCATCGCGGTCGTTGAGCAGCGTGCCGGTGCAGACGTAGGCCTTGCCGTTGTCCACGAACAGCATCCGCGCCACGGCATCGCGCTGGGCGGCGTATTCGTCGAAGCAGCTCGCATCCAGGTTGCAGGCGATGGCGTCGCCGACCGCCTTGGCCGCCGGGGCGCCCTCCGGCGGCAGGGACAGGTTCTCGAAGAGGTGCGCCAGCGCCGGCACGGCCACGTCCAGCGCGGCGGCCGGCACGCCGGCGGGCAGTTCGATCTCCAGCGTGGCCTCGCTCGCGCCGGAATGGGGGGTCCACCAGGTGCGCGCGTTGTCCGATGCGTCGCCCGCCGCGATGTTGCGCCCGATGGCCTGCAGGATGGCCTGCCCGGTGGTCTCGTACACCGCATCGGGACGGTCCTGGCGGTACACCCGCACCACGGCCTCGTCCGGGATCTGCCGCACCCGCACGCCCAGGCGCAGGCCCTGCGCGTCTTCGGACGCAAAACTCACGGCCGCTTTCATGCCGCCGTTGGCCAACGGGGTCCACTGCAGCAGCCGCTGCAGGCCGTCCGCCGTGGTGGTGGCCTCGATGGCGCGGGCATCGCCCACCCAGCGGGCGCCGTCGTGCCGGGACTGCGCCGCCTTGGGCCGCACGAAGGCGGGCAAGGCCACGCGGGCCGGTTCCACCCGCGGGCCCGCCGCGCGCTGCTTGGTGCGGGAAACCGCGGCCTCGGCAGCCGCCGGCTGCACGGCCGAGTCCACCTGCAGCACCTCGGACGGCGCCGCGCTCACGGTGAAGGCGCCGCCGTCGCCCCCGCCGCACCCTGACACCAGCGCCACCACGACCAGCGCGGCTGCGCGCGCCATCCATTTCCCTTTGGCCATCTTTCGTTCACTCCCTTTTTTTGATGGATCGACCCGGACCCGCGCCACCCCGCCCGTGGGCGTGCGCGCGGCGTCCCATTCGTTGTTCTTCGTCAGCCCATGGCCTTCATTTGGCCAGCGCCTTGAGCGCCAGCTTGATCCCGTCGCTCACCCCCACGTCCTGGGGCAGCGCCTTCAGCGCGGCCGCGGCTTCCTTGTCGTTGTAGCCCAGCGCCAGCAGGGCCTGCAGGATGTCGGCCTGCGCGTCGCTCGTGGCGTGCGCATGGGCGCCGATGTCGGCCCCCAGCTTGCCCTTGAGTTCCAGCAGCAGGCGCTCGGCGGTCTTCTTGCCGATGCCGGGCACCTTCACCAGGCGCCCCGCCTCCTGCAGGGACACGGCCTGCGCCAGGTCGGACACGCCCATGCCGCTCAGGATGGACAGCGCGGTGCGCGGGCCCACCCCGGAGATCTTGATGAGTTCGCGGAACGCCTGGCGCTCCGGCGCCGTGGCAAAGCCGTAGAGCAGTTGCGCGTCCTCGCGCACAATGAACTGGGTGAGCAGGGCCACGCGCTCCCCCACGGGCGGCAGGTTGTAGAAGGTGCTCATGGGCACCTGCACCTCGTAGCCGACGCCGTGGCAGTCCAGCAGCACTTCTGGCGGGTTCTTTTCCAGCAGCGTGCCGGTGAGTTTGCCTATCATTGATGTCCTTCGCCGCACCGTTGCGGCCATCCAACCGGAATTATCCGCGTGATCCTGCGACACACCTTCACCCCCCACAACAACAACCGGCTGTCGCACCTGTGCGGCCCGGCCGATGCCAACCTGCGCACCATCGAGACGGCGCTGTCCGTCAGCATCGCGCACCGGCACGAGCAGTTCAAGGTGGATGGACCGAAGGCCAAGGCCACCCAGGCAATGGAGCTGCTCCAGGCGCTGTACGAAATGGCCGAGCGGCCCATCGCCGAGGAGCACCTGCAGCTCATGCTGGCCGGCGACAGTTCCATGCTGGAGGCGCCCGGTGACGGCGCGGTGACGCTCAACACCCGCCGCGCCGACCTGCGCGCGCGCACCCCCACGCAGAGCAACTATCTGGACAACATCGCCAGCCACGACATCACCTTCGGCATCGGCCCCGCCGGCACCGGCAAGACCTACCTGGCCGTCGCCTGCGCGGTGGACGCCCTGGAGCGCAACGCGGTGCAGCGCATCGTGCTGACGCGGCCGGCGGTCGAGGCCGGCGAGCGCCTGGGCTTTCTGCCCGGCGACCTCACGCAGAAGGTGGACCCGTACCTGCGCCCGCTGTACGACGCGCTCTACGACCTGATGGGCTACGAGAAGGTGCAGAAGGCCTTCGAGCGCAACGCGCTGGAGATCGCGCCGCTGGCCTTCATGCGCGGGCGCACGCTGAACAACGCCTTCATCATCCTGGACGAGGCCCAGAACACCACGCCCGAGCAGATGAAGATGTTCCTCACCCGCATCGGCTTCGGCGCCCGCGCCGTGGTGACGGGCGACGTGAGCCAGATCGACCTGCCCAAGGGCGCGATGAGCGGCCTGATCGACGCCGAGCGGGTGCTCAAGCGCGTCAAGGGCATCGCGATCACCCGGTTCACCACCGCCGACGTGGTGCGCCACCCGCTCATCGCCCGCATCGTGGACGCCTACGATGCCCAGCGCGCGGCGGGCAGCCGCGCAGGACACTCCTGAATCAATAGCACAACGCCCTAGTGAAACATGCGCCAGAGGCCCAAATGACACTGAACCATCTGACCCTGTCGCTGCAGTTCGCGCGCTTTCCCGGGGTGCAGGAACACCGCGCCGCCCTGCCCCGCCATGCCGCGGCGCGCTTCATCCGCCACGCGCTGTCCAGCGACGCCGAGATCACCGTGCGCATCGTCGATGCCGAAGAAGGCCAGGCCCTTAACCGCGAGTACCGCCGCAAGGACTACGCCACCAACGTGCTCACCTTCGACTACGCACAGGAGCCCCTGGTGATGGCCGACCTCGTGCTGTGCGCACCCGTGGTGGCGCGCGAGGCGCGCGAGCAGAACCGCGACCTGCGCGCGCACTACGCCCACCTGCTGGTGCACGGCACGCTGCACGCCCAGGGCTGGGACCACGAGACCAGCGCCGAGGACGCCGACGAGATGGAGGCCTACGAGACGGCCATCCTGCAGGAACTGGGCTTCGACGACCCGTACGCGGGCTGAGTCGAGCACGGCGCGGGCCGCGCCTTACCCGCCGCTGAAAGGCCGGATGGGGCCTCCAAACAACCCCATGCCGTGGTATTGATTGCCTGTTTAGCTATTATTTCGATAGCAAACCATCCACTGGCGCCATGCGCAGCGGGATCGTCACCGGCCCGTCGTTCACCAGATGCACCTGCATGTCGGCCGCGAAGCGCCCGGTTTCCACCACCGGGTGCAGCGCCCGTGCCCGGGCCACGAACAGGTCGTACAGCCGCCGTCCCTCGTCCGGCGCCGCCGCCTGGGTGAAGCTCGGGCGGTTGCCGCCGGAGGTGTCGGCGGCCAGCGTGAACTGGCTCACGACGAGCAGGCCGCCGCCCACGTCCTGCACGCTGCGGTTCATCTTGCCCGCCTCGTCGGTGAACACGCGCAGCTTGAGCAGCTTGGCCAGCAGCCGGTCGGCCTCGGCATCGGTGTCGCCGCGCTCGGCGCACAGCAGCACCAGCAGGCCCGGGCCGATGCGGCCCACGGTCTCGCCATCGACTTCCACGCGCGCTTCGCGCACGCGCTGCAACACGCTCATCATGGTGGGGAATCCTTCGGTTCTTCCAGAAATGCCTCCACCCCGACGGGCAGCAGCTCAATGGTCACGCGCAGCCCGGGCACGGCGCGCATCAGGGCGGCCTCCACGGCGCCGCGCAGCTGGGCGGCGCGCCCCAGGCTCCACTCGGCGGGCACGTGCATGTGCAGGCCGGCAAAGCGGCGCTGCCCGGCCTGGCGCGTGATGAGGTGGTCGAAGCGCACCTGCGGCGCGCCCTGCGCGAAGCCGCGCAGCGCCGCGTCGATGGCCGCCTGCGCCTCGGGCTCCACGGCCGCGTCCATCAGGCCCTGGGAGGCGCGCCATACCATGTGCGCCCCTTCCCTCAGGATGTTCAGCGCCACGGCCATGGCCACCACCGGGTCCAGCCAGAGCCAGCCGGTCGCGCTGGCCGCGCCGATGCCGACGACCACGCCCGCCGAGGTCCAGACATCGGTGACGAGGTGGCGCGCATCGCCCTCCAGCGCCACCGACCGGTGCACGCGCGCGGAGCGGAACATCAGCCAGGCCAGACCGCCGTTGAGCGCCGAGCTGACCACCGACAGCGCCAGGCCCCAGCCGACCTGCTCCAGCGGCTGCGGCGAGGACAGCCGGTGCGCCGCCGCCCAGAAGATGGCGGCGGAGGCCCCCACGATCAGGATGCCCTCGAACCCTGAAGAAAAATACTCGGCCTTGTGGTGCCCGTAGGGGTGGTCGTCGTCCGCCGGGCGCTGTGCCACGGTCACCATGGCCAGCGCGAACACCGCGCCCGCCAGGTTGACGAACGACTCCAGCGCATCGGACAGCAGCCCCACCGAGCCGGTGAGGTGCCAGGCCAGCGTCTTGAGCACGATGGTGACCAGCGCCACGGCCACCGAGCCCCACAGCAGCGTGCGGGGCGCGGGCGCGGCAGGACCGGTGCGGCCCGGGGCGCTCGGATCGGAAGGCAGGGGGCGGGAGGGCATGGGCTGGCAAGGAAAGCGCCGGGGCCGCCATTCTGCCCCGAACGGCGCCATCCCGACCCGCCGGCGGCCTGCCACGGCGAGCCCGCCACGCCCGCGAGGCCCCCATCCACTGCGGCCTGGCCGGCACCCGGAAGGGGATGAGAGAGAGCGCTCGCGCCCGCCCGGCTCAGGCCGGCAAGCCGTTGAACTTGCGCAGCGTCTTGTCGACCAGCCCTTCGGGCAGATAGCGGCGCAGCGAGCGGACCTGGGTGGACTGCTTGCCGGCCGAATAGCGCAGCTTGGGCCGGATGGCCGTGGCGGCCTTCACGACGGCGTCGGCGACGATCTGCGGCGCATCGCCCGCCTCCACCCATTGGCGCATGAGCGCTTCGCTGCGGGCGCGATCGTCGGCATAGTCCGCGAGGGGGCGGTCGGCGCGCGACAGGTTTTCCTCGAAGGCCGTGCGCGTCACACCGGGCTCCACCAGAACCACGCGGATGCCGAACCGGCGCACTTCGTGGTCGAGGGATTCCGAGTAGCCCTCGATCGCGTGCTTGGTCGATGCGTAGAAGGCGTTGAAGGGCGCCGGAATCAGCCCCAGGATCGAGCTCATGTTGATGATGCGGCCGCTCTTTTGGGCCCGCATGAGCGGCAGCACCGCGTTGACGACGCGGGCGACGCCGAAGACGTTGACGTCGAACAGGCGCTGCGCCTGCCCGATCGAGGATTCCTCGGCCCCGCCCAGCAGGCCCACGCCGGCGTTGTTGACGACCAGATCGATGCGCCCTGCCCGCCTGGCCACCTCGTCCACGAGGCGCTGGACCGACGCCTCGTCCGTCACGTCGCAGGCCAGCATCGTGACACCGTCGGGCGGATCGGCGGATGCCTTGCGGCTGGTGCCGAAGACCTGGTAGCCCGCCTGCACCAGGGACCGGGCGGTCACGAGCCCGATGCCCGACGACGCCCCCGTCACGACGGCGATACCCCTGTTCGTCTTGCGCATTGTTTTCCTTTCGTCATGGGCCGGATGGCCGACGAAGGGATATTACTATCGAAACAGTATTAAGTCGATACTAAAAAGATATTATCAAAGCACGTTGGGGTGTCTCTCCGTCAGGCATACAGCCGCGAGGCGTTCTGCCGGACCGTGCCGGCCCGGTCCGGGCCCAGCGCCTCCACCACCGGCTGCCACACCGAGGCGTAGGCCGGCATGGCATCAGCAGCGAACGACGTGTGCGGCCAGTCCGAGCCCCACACCAGCCGCCCGGGCGCCAGGTCCGCCACGCGCCGGACCGTCTCCTGCAGCGCGCCGTAAGGCGCCTGGGCGCGCAGCCGGTACCAGCCAGACAGCTTGATCCACGCGCCCTGCACGGCCAGCGCCGCGAGGGCGCTCCATGCCGCGTCGTCCGCCGGCAACTCGGCATGCAGGCCCGCCAGGTGGTCGAGCACGCAGGCCACGCCGGTGCCGGCGTGCAGCGCCGCGATCTCCGCCAGATGCTCCGGGCCCGCGTACCACTGCACGTGCCAGCCGCGCTCGCGCAGGCGCGGCGCCAGGGCGCGAAACGCCTCGGGCCCGTTGCCCACCGGCGAGACGCGGTTGAAGCGCACGCCCCGCACGCCCAGCGCGTGCATGCGGTCCAGCAGCGCGTCGGGTACCGCGGCGTCCACCACGGCCACGCCGCGGTGCCGGCCGGGCCGTGCGGCCAGCGCGCTCAGCATCACCGCGTTGTCGGTGCCGTACACGCTGGGCTGCACCAGCACCAGATGCCGCACCCCATGGGCGGCAGCCAGGGCCTCGATGCGCTCCAGCGGATGGTGCGCGGGGCGGTAGTGGCCGGGCTGGGTCGGCGCATCGGCGTCGAACACATGGACGTGCGCGTCCCAGCAGGCACCGGATACGTCCCAGGCATCAGGGTGGGGGGCGCGGTCGACGTCCTTCGGCATCAGTTCAGCCGACCGAGATGTTGCGGTCGCGCACCACCTGGGCCCACTGCCCCTGCTGGGCCCGAATGAAGGCCCCGGCCGAGGCCTGCGATGCATCGGCGAACACATCGCCGCCCAGCGCGCGGATGCGCGCCAGCACCTCGGCATCGCCCAGCGCCTTGCGGATGCCATCGACCAGGCGCGTGCGCGTGGCGGCGGGCAAGCCGGCGGGGGCGAGCACCGGGTTCCATTCCAGCACCTCGTACTTGCGCACGCCCGCTTCGGTCATGGTGGGCACCTCCGGCAGCGAACGGGCCCGCAGCGCGGCCGTCACGGCCAGCGCGCGCAGCTTGCCGGAGCGGATGTGGCCCAGCGCCGAGGCCACGTTGGCGAAAAAGAGCGGCACCTGCCCCGCCATGACATCGTTCATCGCGGGGCCGCCGCCCCGGTAGGGAATGTGCGACAGCCGCACCCCGGCGCGCTCCTCGAACAGCGCTCCCGCCAGGTGCTGCGCCGAGCCGTTGCCGGACGACGCATAGGCCACTTCGCCCGGCTTGGCGCGGGCCAGCGCGATCACGTCCTGCACGCTGCGCGCCTGGAACCCCGCGGAGCACACCAGCACGTTGGGAAAGGTGGCCAGCACGGCCAGCGGCGTGAAGGCCTTGTCGGTGTCGTAGGCCATCTTGGGATAGAGCGCGGGGTTGACCGCGAAGGACGAGGCGTCCAGCAGCAGCGTGCTGCCGTCCGGCGTGGCACGCGCCACGTAGGCGCCGGCGATCTGGCCGCTGGCGCCGGGTTTGTTGTCCACCACCACGTTCTGGCCCAGCGCTTCGCCCAGCCGCGGCGCGATGATGCGCGCCATCAGGTCCGCGCCGCCGCCGGCGGGGTAGGAGACCACCAGCGTCACGGGCTTGCCGCCGATGCCCTGCGCGCGGCCGGCCACCCAGGGCGCGGCCAGGGCGGCGCCGGCGGCACCGAGGATCCAGCGGCGGCGGGCGCCGCCGCTGGCGGGGGATGCGATGGAAGGCATGCGGGTCTCCAGGTTCGGTTCAGGTCAGGGTGACGGTGTAGTGAAAGGCGTGGGCATCGCCGCGCGTGACGCGCCATTCGACGCAGCGGCCGGCCAGGTCCATGGCACGGCGGGTGACCACGGCGCACGGGTGCCCCGCCGCGAGCCCCAGGCTGCGCGCCTGGGGCGCGGACAGCACGCCGAAGCCGATGTCGTCCACCGCCCGCTGCACGTGCACGCCGCAGCGGCTGGCGTAGAAGGGATAGAGCAGCGGCGGCCAGGCGGCGGTGTCGTCCTCCGCCAGCGCGGCGAAGCGGTCCAGCGGCAGCCAGATGTGCTCCAGCAGGCAGGGCTCGCCGTCGATCAGCCGCAGGCGGTGCAGGCGCAGCACCGGCTCGCCCGGTGCCAGGCCCAGCGCGCGGGCCGCCTCGGCCGGGGCCGCCATGGCCTGGCGCGACAGGATGCGCGAAGCGGGCTCCTGCCCCGCCGCGCCCTCTCCGAAGCGAAAGAACCGCAGCATTGACGCGCCGGCAATGCCGCTGCGCACGAAGGTGCCCTTGCCGTGGATGCGCTCGATCAGGCCCTGCTCCACCAGCAGTTCCAGCGCGCGCCGCAGCGTGCCCAGCGCCACGCCATGCTCGGCGGCCAGCGCCTGCTCGGCCGGCAGGGCCGTGCCGGGCAGCCATTCGCCCCGGACGACGCGATGCCGCAGCGCGGCCGCCAGCGCGGCATAGCGGGCGAGGCCGGGGTGTTCCGCCACGGCGGGAGGGGATGCGGGCGACGGCAATTGATCTACTCCTCTAGATGACTTGCAGTCTAAAACAGGGCGCAGGCGGCGCGATCGGGACAAACCCGGGGGCGCCGGCCCCGCCACCCCCGCCACCGCCAGGGCCCCTCAGGGGCCGTCAAAGGCCGTCAAAGGCCGTCAGGTGCCATCCACCAGCCGCGCCTTCACGAGCTTGCCCTTGACCCGGCCGGCCGCCAGGCGCCGCACCACGTCCTGGGCAATGCCCCGTTCCACCGCCAAGTAGGTGGAAAAATCGTTCACGTTGATCTTGCCCACCTGCTCGCGCGCAAAGCCCATCTCGCCGGTGAGCGCGCCCAGCACGTCGCCCGCGCGGATCTTTTCCTTGCGCCCGCCGATGATCTGGATGGTGGCCATGGGCGGTAGCAATGGCCCGCCGGGAGCGGCGGTCAGCTCGGACAGCGGGTGCCATTCCGACTCGCGGCCCTGCAGCTGCTCGATCTTGCCCACGCTGCCCATCTCGGGCAGGCTGGCCAGGCTCAAGGCGAGGCCTTCGGCGTCCGCGCGGCCGGTGCGGCCGATGCGGTGCACATGGATCTCGGGATCGGGGGTCACGTCGACGTTGATCACCGCCTGCAACTGGGCGATGTCCAGGCCGCGCGCGGCCACGTCGGTGGCCACCAGCACCGAGCAGCTGCGGTTGGCGAATTGCACCAGCACCTGGTCGCGCTCGCGCTGCTCCAGCTCGCCATAGAGGGCCAGCGCGTGAAAGCCCTGCGCCTGCAGCACGCCCACCAGGTCGCGGCACTGCTGCTTGGTGTTGCAAAAGGCGATGGCCGATTCGGGCCGGAAGTGGTTCAGCAGCTGCGACACGGCGTGCAGGCGCTCGCTCTCCTTCACCTCGTACCAGCGCTGCGCGATCTTGGCCGAACCATGCTGGGCCTGCACCGTGATGCGCTGCGGCTCCTTCATGAACTGGCGCGCCAGGCGCTCGATGCCTTCGGGGTACGTGGCGGAAAACAGCAGCGTCTGGCGCTCGGCCGGGCACTGGCGCGCGACCTTGGCGATGTCGTCGAAAAAGCCCATGTCCAGCATGCGGTCGGCCTCGTCGAGCACCAGGGTGTTGAGCGCCTGCAGATCGAGCGTGGCGCGCTCCAGGTGGTCCATCACCCGCCCGGGCGTGCCCACCACGATGTGCGCGCCGTGCTCCAGGCTGGCGATCTGCCCGCGCAGCGGCACGCCGCCGCACAGGGTGACCACCTTGATGTTCTCCTGCGCGCGGGCCAGGCGTCGCACCTCGGTGGCCACCTGGTCGGCCAGCTCGCGCGTGGGGCACAGCACCAGGGCCTGCACCGCGAAGCGGCGCGCATTGAGGTTGGCCAGCAGCGCCAGGGCGAAGGCCGCCGTCTTGCCGCTGCCGGTGCTGGCCTGGGCGATCAGGTCGCGGCCCAGCAGGGCCACGGGCAGGCTCGCGGCCTGGATCGGGGTCATGCGGGTGTAGCCCATCTGCTGCAGGTTGGACAGGGTCGCGGGGTGCAGCGCCAGGGAGGAGAACTCGGCGCCAGCGCCGGAAACGGAAGAAGTCATCCCCGGATTATCCCGGGGCCCGGCCGGCGCAAGGCGGGCAAGGGCTTGCACCCCTCGCCAGCGGCGCCCCGATCGGCTATAAAACTTCGAGATACAAGGGTGGGACATGCCAGACACATCAAGCCGAGCGGACGGTCCTTCCCAGGACCCCCACTGCAGCAGTTCCCTGCTGCGGCTGCTGGCCGACTCCGTTCCGGCGCTGCTGGCCTACTTCGAATCGTCCACCCTGCGTTGTGTTTTTGCCAATCAGGGCTACGCCGAATCCACCGGCCACACGGTGGAGGCGATCCTGGGCAAGACGGTGCAGGAAGCCATCGGCGACAGCGCCTGGGCCTCGATCCAGCCCCAGATCCAGCAGGTGCTGCGGGGCGAGCGCGTGCAATACACGCGCAAGCAGCGGGTGCGTAGCGGGCCGCCGCGCATGATCGAGGTCAACCTCATTCCCCACCTGCACCCCAAGCTGGGACTGATGGGCGCCTTCGTGCTCATCAACGACATCACCCACCACTGGGAGGCCGAACGCGCGGTGCGCGAGAGCGAAGAGCGCATGCGCAAGTTCTCGCAGGCCACCGAAGAGGCCATCGTGTTCCACCGCGAAGGCCTGGTGACCGACTTCAACGAAGCGCTCACGCGGCTGATGGGCTACTCCCTGGCCGAGGGGCGCGGCCGGCGCATGCTCGATTTCGTGAGCGAGGAGTTCCGCCCCGTCACCGAGGCCTATGTGCGCGAGGGCCGCGAAGAGCCCTACGAAGTCACGGTGCTGCACCAGGACGGCCATGCCGTTCCCGTGGAGATCGTCGGCAAGACCATGCCCTGGAAGGGATCGGACTACCGCATCGCGGTGCTTCGCGACATCACCGCGCGCCGCCAGGCCCAGGAGCGCGAGGCCTTCCTGGCGCGGCACGATGCGCTCACGCAATTGCCCAACCGCACCACGCTCATGGAGCGGCTCACCGCCGTGATCGAGGCCGCACAGCGCACGCCGCAGGCCGCCGCCGTGCTGTTCATCGACATGGACCATTTCAAGACGGTGAACGACTCGCTGGGCCACGAGGCCGGCGACATGCTGCTGTGCGAGGTGGCCCGCCGGCTCGTGCAGGGCGTGCGCTCGGTGGACATCGTGGCGCGCGTGGGTGGCGACGAGTTCGTCGTGGTGCTGCGCGACGCGCAAGACCGGCCCTCCGCCCTGGCGGTGGCCGACCAGCTGCTGGCCGACGTGTGCGCCGTGTTCCATGCCGACGGCACGCCGCTGTCGGTGTCGGTCTCCATCGGGGTGAGCATGTACCCCGACGACGGCGACACCGCCGCCGAGCTGGTGCGCCGGGCCGACGCCGCCATGCAGCAGGCCAAGGACAGCGGCCGCGCCAACCGCCAGGCCTACGCCCCGGGCATGGAGACGCCCTCCACCGGCGTGCTGCAGCACGAACGCCTGCTGCGCGACGCCATCCTGCACGGCGCGTTCGTGCTGCACTACCAGCCGCAGGTGCGCCTGGACGACGGTGCGCTCGTGGGCTTCGAGGCGCTGGTACGCTGGCGCCACCCCGAGCGCGACCTGGTGGGGCCCATCGACTTCATCGCCTTCGCCGAGGCGCGCGGTCTCATCACGCCGATCGGCCGCTGGGTGCTGGTCGAGGCCTGCCGGCAGATCCGGGCCTGGCACGACGAGGGCTTGCCGCAGGTGCCGGTGGCGGTCAATCTCTCGGCGCTCGAATTCCGCCAGCGCGACGTGGCCGGCGAGATCGCGGGCGTGCTGCGCCAGACGGGCCTGGCACCGCGCTTTCTGGAGATCGAGCTCACCGAATCCGTGCTCATGCACGATGCCGACCAGGTGCGCCACACGCTGGACGCGCTCAAGGCCCTGGGCGTGCGCGTGTCCATCGACGACTTCGGCACCGGCTACTCGTCGCTCGCCTACCTCAAGCGCTACCCGATCGACAAGCTCAAGATCGACCGCTCCTTCGTCTCGGACACGCCCGCCAACGAAGACGACGTGGCCATCGTCACCGCCATCGTCCAGATGGGCCGCAGCCTGCAGATCCAGACCGTGGCCGAGGGGGTGGAAACCGACGCCCAGCGCGACCTGCTGCGCGCCCTGGGCTGCCATCTGGCGCAGGGCTACCTGATCTCGCCGCCCATGGACCCGCGCCAGACGCGCGAGTGGCTGCTGAAAAAAAGATAGCGGGCCCGTCATCGGGCAGACCCGCGCGCCCGTGGACAATAGGGGCCATGGCCCAGATCCCCGACTTCACCGAGCCCACCCTTCATACCGATCCCGCCGAGGCGCTGTCGCAGGTGCAGCGCATCTACCAGCAGCAGATCGGGCACCTGCGCGATGCCATGCAGCGCTTCGTCGCCGGGGAGACCCCGGCCAGCCACGTGCGGGCCTTCTACCCCTTCGTGCGGGTGCAGACCACCACCGTGGCCCGCGCCGCCACCCAGCTGGCCTACGGCTTCGTGGAAGGCCCGGGGCGGTATGAAACCACCCTCACCCGGCCCGACCTTTTCGCCAACTACTACGCCGAGCAGTTCCGCCTGCTGCGCAACAGCCACAACATCGAGCTGGAGGTGGGCATCAGCAGCCAGCCCATCCCCATCCACTTCTCGTTCGCCGAGCACGACCACATCGAGGGCACGCTGACCGCCCAGCGCCGCATGCTCATGCGCGACGTGTTCGACCTGCCCGACCTGGAGGCCATGGACGACGGCATCGCCAACGGCACCTGGGCGCCCCGCCCCGGCGAGGCCCAGCCCCTGTCGCTGTTCACCGCGCCGCGGGTGGACTACTCGCTGCACCGGCTGCGCCACTACACCGGCACCGCGCCCGAGTGGTTCCAGAACTTCGTGCTGTTCACCAACTACCAGTTCTACATCGACGAATTCGTGCGCCTGGGCCATGCCGAGATGGCCAGGCCGGACAGCGAGTACGTCGCCTTCATCGAACCGGGCAATGTCGTCACCCGCCGCGCCGGCTTGCCGGCCCAGCCGGGCGACGAGCTGGGCGTGGCCCCGCCTCGGCTGCCGCAGATGCCGGCCTACCACCTCATGCGGGCGGACAAGAGCGGCATCACCATGGTCAACATCGGCGTGGGGCCGTCCAATGCCAAGACCATCACCGACCACATCGCCGTGCTGCGCCCGCACGCCTGGATGATGCTGGGCCACTGCGCGGGCCTGCGCAACAGCCAGCAGCTGGGCGACTACGTGCTGGCCCACGCCTATGTGCGCGAAGACCATGTGCTCGACGAAGAGCTTCCGCTGTGGGTGCCCATTCCCGCGCTGGCCGAGATCCAGATGGCGCTGCAGCAGGCCGTCGCCGACGTCACGCAGATCGAGGACGCCGACCTGAAACGCATCATGCGCACCGGCACCGTGGCCAGCACCGACAACCGCAACTGGGAGCTGCTGCCCGACAACATGCCCCAGCGCCGGTTCAGCCAGAGCCGCGCCGTCGCGCTGGACATGGAGAGCGCAACCATCGCCGCCAACGGCTTTCGCTTCCGCGTGCCCTACGGCACCCTGCTGTGCGTGAGCGACAAGCCCCTGCACGGCGAGATCAAGCTGCCCGGCATGGCCAACCATTTCTACCGCGAGCGCGTGGACCAGCATCTGCGCATCGGCATGCGCGCCATCGACATCCTGCGGGCCGGGGGCGTGAGCCGCCTGCACAGCCGCAAGCTGCGCAGCTTCGCCGAGGTGGCCTTCCAGTGACGCACCGGGTGGGCGCCGCCACCAGGGATTGATGCGGCTGGATTTCGTCACCCTGATGGCCATCACGGCCACCAACCTGTGCATGCTCTCCGCGGCCCTGCCGCTGATCATGGGCCGCGGCGCGGGCACCGCCGCGCGCTGGGTGCAAGCCAGCCTGCTGCTGCAGGGCCTGGCCTGGGCGGCCATCATCGCGTCCTCCTACGCGTGGGACCAGACCCTGTCCACCCTGTCCATGGCCGCCAATTCCCTGGCCCAATGGGCCCTCTTCGAGGCCCTGGCGATCTGGCTGGGGCCCCGGCCCGGGCGGCGCCTGGTGCAGGCGCTGGTGGTGGCGATCCCGCTGGGCTACACCCTGGGCTTTTCGCACTACGCGTTTCGCGTCGGCTGGGCCAACCTGCTGCTGGCCACGCTGCTGCTGGCCGTGGCGCGCGCCACGCTCTACCCGGCCCATCCAGCGCACTCGGTGGACCGGCGCTGGCGCCTGCTGCTCATGGGCTGCCTGGCCACGATGGCTGCGTTCACCGCCGCGCGCGGCGTGCTGGGCGCCTTCACCGACGCCTACCCCAGCTTCCGCACGCCGCACCCCGTCAACATCGCCGCGGCCGTGGCCGCCAACGTCACCCTCGTGCTGGGCACGGTGGCCGTGCTGGTGGCCTGGCGCGACGAGGCCGAGCAGCAACTGCGCACCCTGGCCATGACCGATCCGCTCACCGGCCTGCTCAACCGCCGCGGCTTCGAATCGCACGGCCAGGCCCTGCGACAGCGCGCCGCGCGCCAGCGCCTGTCCCTGGCCGCCCTGCTGCTGGATCTGGACCACTTCAAACGCATCAACGACGCCTACGGCCACGAAGCCGGCGACCGCGCCCTGGCCTGGTTCGCCCGGCTCGCCCAGTCCATGGCCGGGCCGCATGACACCGTGTGCCGGTTCGGCGGCGAGGAATTCGGCGTGCTCCTGCTGCATGCGCAGCAGGAAGAAGCGCAACGCTTCGACCAGCGCCTGCGCGAACGCCTGCAGGCCGAAAGCGCCCAGGCCCTGGGGTTTCCCATCGACTACAGCGCCGGCGCGGCGCTGTGGCACGGCGGCGAAGAGGACCTGGCCGAGCTCATGGCCCGCGCGGACGCGGCGCTATATGCCGCCAAGGAACAGGGGCGGCGGCAGCTGGCCATGGGCTAGGAAAACAGAACGCAGAACGGGCAGTGCCGCCCCCTGCGCCGAGGGCGCTACGCCACCACCACCCGCCGCTTGAGCACCCCCAGCGCCAGCGCCGTCACCCCCGTGCCGGCCGCGATCGCCAGCGCGTACAGCACCACGTGGTTGACCGCGTTCGGAATGGCCAGCACGAACACGCCGCCGTGCGGCGCCTGCAGGCCGATGTTCCACATCATCGACAGGCCACCCGCCACCGCCGCACCGGCCATGCAGGCGGGAATCACCCGCAGCGGGTCGCGCGCGACGAACGGAATGGCCCCTTCGGTGATGAACGCCAGGCCCAGCACCGCGACGGCCTTGGAGGCCTCGCGCTCTTCGGCGCTGAAGCGGCTGCGGAACACCCAGCACGCCAGCGCGATGCCCAGCGGCGGCACCATGCCCGCGGCCATGGTGGCGGCCATCGGGTTGGCCACGCCGCTGGCGATCAGCGTGGTGGAGAACACATAGGCCGCCTTGTTGACCGGGCCGCCCATGTCGAAGGCCATCATCGCGCCGAGGATCACGCCCAGCAGCACGGCGCTGCCGGTCTGCAGGCCCTTGAGCCATTCGGTGAGCGCGGCCATCACGCCGGCCATGGGCTTGCCGATGACCATCATCATGAGCACGCCGACCACCAAGGTACCCAGCAGCGGCAGCAGCAGCACGGGCTTCAACCCGTCGAGCGTGCGCGGCAGGCGGATGGCGCGGTTCATCCAGTGCACCGCATAGCCCGCGATGAAGCCCGCGGCAATGGCGCCCAGGAAGCCCGCGCCCACGGTGCCCGCGAGCAGGCCGCCGATCATGCCCGGCGCGATGCCCGGCCGGTCGGCGATGGAGAACGCAATGTAGCCCGCCAGCGCCGGCAGCATGAGCGTGAAGCCGGCCTTGGCGCCGATCTGGAACAGCGTCCAGCCCAGCGTGCCCTGGTGCGCGTCGTCGTACACGTAGATGCCGCCCAGCGCGAAGGCCAGCGCGATCAGCAGCCCGCCCGCGACCACGAAGGGCAGCGTGAACGACACGCCGGTCATCAGGTGCTTGTAGGGGCCGGTGCGCTCCGTGCTGCGGGCGGCGGCGCCGGCAGGCGCCGCCCCGGGCGTCGCGGCCGCGCCCGCTGCGGGCGCATCGCCCCACACGGTGGCCTGCGCCGCCGCCTGGGCGAACACCGCGGCCGCGTCATGGATCGCGGCCTTGGTGCCGGTCGCATGGAGCCGCTTGCCAGCGAAGCGAGCCCGGTCCACCTGCGTGTCGGCGGCGATGACGACCAGATCGGCCTGGGCGATCTCGTCCGCCGTGAGCGCGTTCTGCGCGCCGACCGAGCCCTGCGTCTCGACCTTGATGGTGTGGCCCAGCGCCTGGGCGCCCTGCTCCAGCGCTTCGGCCGCCATGAAGGTGTGGGCCACGCCCGTGGGGCAGGAGGTGATGGCGACGATGCGAAGGGGGCGCGCCACGTCGGCAGTGGCCACCGCCGGCACCGCCGCTACGGCTGGAGCCGGCCCACCGTGCGCCGCCACGGTCCCACCGCCTGCGCCCGAGCGCGCCAGCGCGGCGCGCACGACGTCGGCCGCATCGGCCAGCACGGCCCCCGGCGTGGTCTCGTGCAGGCGTGCGGCAGGCAGGCCGCTGCGGTCCACGGCCATGTCGGCCGCGATGATGACGGCGTCGGCACGCGAGAGTTCGTCGTCCGTCCAGCCGCCCTGCGCGCCCAGGCTGCTGCGCACGCTCAGGGCGATGTGGTGGCCGAGCCGTTCGGCGGCGGCGCGCAGCGCCTCGCCGGTCATGAAGCTGTGCGCCGGGCCGGCCTGGCTGGCGGCGATGGCGATGAGGTGGGCCATGGGATGGGTCTCCGTGCGGATTCGTTTGAGGGGGCGGGGCCGGTCAGACCGGCTGCGGCGCGATGGCGGCGGCGATGGCATCCACCTCGGCACGCGGCGGCAGGCCGGGCGCGATGCGCTGGATGCGCGCGGCGGCGCAGGCCATGCCGAAGGCGGCCGCGCCGGGGAAGGTGCCGCCCTGCGCGAGCGCGGCGAGCGTTCCGGCCACCAGCGCGTCGCCCGCCCCCACCGTGGTGGCCACCGGCACGCGCGGTGCCTCGGCATGCCAGCGCCCCTGGGGCGTGGCGATCACCGCGCCATCGCCGCCGAGCGAGACGACCGCCTGCCGCACGCCGTAGCGCCGGCACAAATCGGACGCGGCCTCGGCCACCTCCGCCAGCGTGGGCAGCGCGCGGCCGGCCAGTTCTTCCAGCTCGGCCCGGTTGGGCTTGACGAGCGCCACCGGCACCGCCGGGCCGGTGGCCGGGTCGGACAGGCGCTGCAGCAGCTGCCGCAGCACGTCGCCGCCCGTGTCGATCACGATGTGCGCGCCCTGGGCCGCGAGGGCGCGCGCCAGCCGCTCCCACACGCCCGCCGCCGCGCCGGGCGGCAGGCTGCCGGCCAGCTCGCACCAGTCGCCGTACTGCACCTGCTGCTGCAGCGTGGCCAGCAACCGGGCTTCGGCCTGCGCCAGCGCCTCGGGCGGCAGGGACAGGCCGGGCAGGTTGATGTCAGTCGAGTCGCCCCGCGCGGCATCGGCCAGCTTGATGTTGGTGCGGGTGCTGCCCGCCACCCGCACCATGGCGTCAGCAATGCCGCTGGCGGCGAAGGCGGTGGTGAACACGCCGTCGTTCTCGGCGCCCAGCCAGCCGCTGGCGGTCACCGGCACGCCCAGGGCCGCCAGCACCGCCGCCACGCCGATGCCCTTGCCGCCGGCCTCGGTCTGCTGCCCCAGCGCCCGGTGCACGGCGCCGGGCACGAGCGTGGGAATGCGCACCGTCTGGTCGATGGCCGGGTTGAGCGTGATGGTGAACACGCGGGCAGGCGCGGCCGCGCCGGCCAGAACTTCGGGCGTCATGGTGCGGCCTTTCCCGGCATGGCACATGCCGCATCAAAAACGGTCCCAGCACAATCAACACTATGGCATACCGCTATATTTTTAATAGCAAATCTCATGGTACACCCCCTGTGTCGGCCACCGGGCCGGCCGGGCGCAGCGCGGCGCCCAGGGCGCGCACCTCGTCGGCGGTGTCCACGTCCAGCGCGCGGCGGGCGAGGTCCTGCAGTTCGGCCAGGGAATGGCGGCGCAGCAGCGCCTTGACGCTGCCGATGTCGCCGCTGCTCATGCTCAGTTCCTGCACGCCCAAGCCGGCCAGCAGCGCCGCGCCCAGCGGCTCGCCCGCCAGTCCGCCGCACACGCCCACCCAGCGCCCATGGGCCCGGGCGCCGGCGATGGTGCGTTCGATGAGCCGCAGCACCGAGGGGTGCAGGCTGTCGGCCATGCCGGCCAGCTCCGGGTGCTGCCGGTCCACCGCCAGCGCGTACTGCGTGAGGTCGTTGGTGCCGATGGAAAAGAAATCCACGTGCGCCGCCAGCCGGTCGGCCATCAGCGCGGCCGAGGGCACCTCGATCATGATGCCCACGGGCACCTGGGGCGCGTCCAGCTCGCGGCGCACCGCCTCCATGCGCTGGCGCAGCTGGTGCACCTCTTCCACGGTGCTGATCATCGGGAACATGACCGACAGCGGGCCGTGCCGCGCCGCGCGGTACAGCGCCCGCAGCTGCGGCACCAGCAGGTCGTCGCGGCGCAGGCACAGCCGCGCGCCGCGCAGGCCGAGAAAGGGGTTGTCCTCCACCGGCAGGTCCAGGTGCGGCACCTGCTTGTCGCCGCCGATATCCAGCGTGCGCACGATCAGCGGGCGGCCGTCCAGGGCCTCGACCATGGCGCGGTACACGGCGTACTGGTCGTCCTCATCGGGCACCGCGTCGCGCTCCAGGAACAGAAATTCGGTGCGCATCAGGCCCACGCCCTCGGCACCCGCCGCCAGCGCGTGCGTGGCCTGGTCGGCCCGGTTGGCATTGGCGGCGATCTCCACCGTGTGGCCGTCGGTGGTGGTGGCGGGCAGCTGGCGGGTGCGGGCCTCTTCCTCCTGCCGGCGGGCCAGGCGCTGCATGCGCTCGCGCGCCTCGATCAGCGCCGTCTCGCTTGGGCCCACGTAGAGCCGGCCGCGGTAGCCGTCCAGGATGGCGGGCGTGCCGGCCGCGGCATCGGCGCCCAGCACGCCGGGGCCGGCCGCCACGACGGCGGGCAGCCCCAGGGCGCGCGCCAGGATGGCGGTGTGGGCAGTCGGGCCACCGCGCGCGGTGCAAAAGCCCCGCACCTTGGCGGTGTCGATCTGCGCGGTGACCGAGGGCGACAGGTCGTCGGCCAGCAAGATGGCATCGGCCGGCCACGCAGCGGCGGCGCCGCCTTCGGCCTCGTGTCCGCGCCCCAGCAGGTGGCGCAGCACGCGCTCGCCCACGTCCTGCACATCGGCCGCGCGCGCGGCCAGCGTGGCATCGGCCAGCGCACGCTGCGCGGCCACCCGCTCGCCCACCGCGCGGCGCCAGGCCCAGGCCACGCCATGGCCCTGCACCACGCTGCGGCTGGTGGCCAGCAGCAGGTCGGCATCCTGCAGCAGGCCCGCGTGGACGGTGAAGATGCCCGCCTGCTCGGCCTTGCCCGCCGCGCGCGCGCCATCGGCCAGCTGCTGCAACTGCGCCAGCGCGGCGGCCAGGGCCTGGTCCAGCGCGGCGGCCTCGGCGGCCACGGAGGTGAAGCGGTCGTCCACCTCCAGCGCCGCGGCGCCGGCCTGCACCAGCGTGCCGATCACGAGGCCCGGGCTGGCCGCAATGCCGGTGAAGGTCTGGCGGGCCGTGGGCTGCCAGTCGCCCAGCTCGCGCCCCAACCCTTGGGCCTGCGCCTGGCGGGCGGCGGACAGCTCGGCCTGGCGGCTTTCCTCCTCGCCCAGCCGCACGATGGTGTCGCGCAGGGCCGCCAGCGCCGCCGGCGCATCGGGGCCTTGCGCCGACAGGCGCAGCTGCGCGCCCCGGCCCGCGCCCAGGCTCAGCAGCGCGGCCAGGTTCTTGGCATCGGCCACCGTGTCGCCGCAGCGCACGTGCACCCGCGCGGTGAAGCGCTTGACCGCCTGCGCCCACTGCCCGGCCGGGCGCGCATGCAGGCCGTTGGGGTAGTTGAGCGACAGCTCGTGGCCGAGCGGAAAGTCCTCCAGCCCGGCGGCCTCGGCCGCCCCTGCGGACTCCTCGCCCGTGAGCGCCCGCACGATCTCGCCGGCATCGCGCGTGGTCGCCAGGCGGTCCATCAGGGCGTCGTCGCGCATCAGGCGGGTCAGGCGGCGCAGCACCGCGATGTGCTCATCCGACGCGGCGGCAATGGCCACCACCAGGCGTGCCTGCTTGGCATCGTCGCCCCACCGCACACCGCCCGGCACCTGCAGCACGGCCAGGCCGGTGCGCCGCACGAGGTGCTTGTCCTCGACCATGCCGTGCGGAATGGCCAGGCCCTGGCCCAGGAAGGTGTTGGCGACTTTCTCGCGCTGCAGCAGGCTGTCGGTGTAGGCGGGCTGGGCATGGCCGGCCTGGGCCAGCAGGGCGCCCGCGGCGCGCACGGCGTCTTCTCGGTTGTGGGGCGCGGCGCCCAGGCGGACCTCGACCGGGATCGTGGACATGGTGCGATGTCTCCTTGTTTTGGTATCGATTCCAGAGCGGGATTATGAAACCGCTTTTCAGGGCGGACAAGGCCACGAAGCACCCCTCCCTTATGGAAATTCGGGTAATCCCCTATGAACGAATGCCACGGCACCCCCCGCGAGGCGGCGCAAAATCAGCGCACCGATCGGTCGCTGATGGCGACAAGATCGGCCGTCGCAAAGCGATTTCAGGAATCGATACCAGAACGCCGGGTTCTTTTGTAGGAGAAAGCCGCTTGGCCAGCATCAAGGACGTCGCGGAGCGCGCGGGCGTCTCCACCACCACCGTATCGCGCGTGCTGTCGAACCCTGCCGCCGTGCGCACGCCGCTGCGCGAGCGCGTCGAGCAGGCCATCGCCGCGCTTGCCTACCGCCCCAACCTGGCGGCCCGGCGCCTGCGCCAGCAGCGGGCCTCGCTGGTGGGGCTGATCGTCTCGGACATCCGCAGCCCGTTCTTCACCGACGTGGGCCGCGCGGTGGAGGACGTGGCCTACCGCCACGGCCTGCGGCTCATCCTGTGCAACACCGACGAAGACCCGGCCAAGGAGCAGTCCTACCTTGAACTGATGGCCGACGAGCAGGCCAGCGGCGTGATCCTCTCGCCCACCATGGAAGGCCTCAAGCGCCTGCGGCCCGCCGACTGGCCGTTTCCGATGGTGCTGGTGGACCGCGCCCTGGACACCACCCGCGCGGACCGCGTGGTGCTGGACAACCGCGCGGCCGCCCGGCGGGCCACCGAACACCTGATGGACGCCGGCTACCGCCGCATCGCCGTGCTGGCCGGCACGCACAGCACCACGGGCCAGGAGCGCCAGGCCGGCTACGCGGATGCGCTGCGCGAACGCGGGCTGGCGCCCGATCCGCACTGGGTCGCCCCCACGCGCGAGGCCGGCATGGCCGCCGCCACGGCGCTGCTGGCGGGCACCGGGGGCATGCCGCGCCCGGACGCCATGCTGGCCACGAACGGCCTGCTGCTGCTGGGGGCGGTGCACGCGATCCAGGCCGCGGGCCTATCCATGCCGAACGACATCGGCCTGGCCGGCTTCGACAACAACGACTGGACGGCCCTGCCGGCCCTGGACGTGACGGTGATCGCGCAGCCCACCTACGACATCGGGCGCACCGCGGCCGAGTTGCTGCTGCAGCGGCTGGCAGAGCCCGAACGGACGGTACGGCGGGTGGTGCTGGAAGGAGCGCTGCTGGCGCGGGGCTCCACGCGCAGGGGATGACGAGGCTGCGCTCGAAACGGTTGGCAGGGCATCGTCCGCCGAGCGATGCGCAGCACACCCCCATCCAGGCTCAGCGCCGTTGGCTGCCGCGCGCCATGCCCGATATCGCGTAGGTTCCCGCTGCTTTGACAAGGACCCGAATGGCATGGGTCTTTTCCACCGTGTCGTGCTCGTACTGCGCCTTGATCGCGATCTCGATTCCGCTGCCCACCTTCCTGCACCGCATTTCCTGAATGGCGTACTGGCTGTGATCGTCATTGAGTTCGGGAAACGCCAGGGTCCGGACCAACTCCGACCTCCGCTCCTGCGTCGGCTGCGTGAGCCACTGCACGTAGATCTCGCTGCCCGCCCCTTCGTGCACATCGACAACGACCACGCGGTAGTAACCTGCCCGGTCCGCCTGGCTCCAGGCGCCGCAGGTTTCGACCTTTTGCACGTGAATGGGCAGTGACTCCACCTGGGCTTTGAGCAAGGAATCGCTGGCGTTGGCGCAGAAAGGCAACGCCAAAAACGCCCACCCAATGAATCGATTCACCACTTCGCCTTTGGATGAATGACGATGCCGGTGGTGATGTGCATGGTGCCTAGCGCGAGCGCAGGGCTGGTGGCGGGCTTGACTCTCGGAGGAACCATGCGCCCCGTCTGTTCGATCAGCAACAAATCAGACTCCCTTTTGATGTGGAGTGGCATGCTAACCAAAACCCATCGCAACAGGCACAGATGGGCGTGGGCGCATGCTGCAAAGTGTCACCAGGGACGGCGCGAAACGAATCGTGGGCAGACTCCCGGGTGGCGAACTCGGCCCCGTCTCACCGCCGTTGCTGCAGCCAGGCCATGAGGGCCCCCTTCTCCATCGGCACGGCGATGTGGTACCCCTGGCCCTCATGGCAGCCCATGTCCAGCAGGGCGCGCAGCGCCGCGGCATCCTCGATGCCCTCGGCCAGCACCTGCAGCCCGAGCTTGCGACCCAGTTGCGCCACCATTTCCGCGATCCGGACGCCGTGCGGCTCGCCCAGGTGGCGCACGAAGGAGCGGTCGATCTTGATGCGGTCGAGCGCCAGGCGCTCCAGGTAGCTCAGCGAGGAATAGCCCGTGCCGAAATCGTCGATCGCGATGGAGATGCCTTGCGCGCGCAGGCTGGACAGGGTCGAGTTCAGCAATTGGGTGGGCAGAGCGGCCACTGACTCCGTGATCTCCAGCTCCAGCTGCGGCCCCTCTAGCCCGCTGTCCGCCAGGGCCGCGCAGACCGTGTCGAAAAAGGCGGGGTCCTGCAACTGCACGGACGACACGTTGACCGCCATGCGCCCGGGCGCATGGCCCGCCGCCAGCAACTCCCGCATGCAGGCGCACGCGGTGGACAGCACCCACTTGCCCAGCGCCACGATGAGTCCCGAATGCTCGGCCACCGGAATGAACTGGTCGGGCGATATCAGCTGGCCGTCGTCCGCGCGCCAGCGCACCAGGGCTTCCAGCCCCACCAGGCGCCGGGTCGCCAGGTCGATCTGCGGCTGATAGACCAGAAAGAGCTTGGCCGTGTCGATGGCCGCCCGCAGGTCGGACAGCAGCAGCGCCCGGGTGCGCGCCTCGGCCCCCATGTGGTCCGAATATTCCAGGTGCTGACCGCGGTGGTCGCGCTTGGCGCGCTTCAAGGCGATGGTGGCGTCCTTGACGAGGTCGGCGCCCGCCTGCGGCACCTCGGGCAGGAAGACATAGCCGCAGGTGAGCGACACCTTTTGCGCCACGCCATTCACCGCCAGGGGCTGGCGGACGCAGTCCAGCAGCCGCTGCAGCGACACCTGCGCCACCGCCCCCAGCACGCCGAACGTGTCCGCCCCCAGGCGGGCCAGCAGCACGCCCGGTGGCAGTGCCGCGGACAGGGCGCGGGCGACCCGCTCCAGCAGGCAGTCTCCGAAGCGGTGGCCCATGACGTCGTTGGTGGCGCTGAAATCGTCGATGTCGAGCAGCGCCAGGATGTGGCCGCGCGTGCCGAGGCGGGCGCATTCGTCCACCTTCTCGACGAAGTGCGCGCGGTTGGGCAGGCGGACCAGCGGGTCGTAATAGGCGTATTCATGCAGCCGCGCGAGCAGGCCGTGGTTGTGCAGCAGGGTGCCCAGGTTGGCGCAGAAGACGTCCAGCATCTGGGTATCGAGCGCGCCGCGCGCCGCGGGCACGTCGATGAAGACGGCCATGCCCTGCCGGCCCTGGTGCCCGATGTGCAGCGCCACGCCGCCATCGGCGGCATACCCATTGCCGCGGCCTTCCAGCACACGGCGCAGCACGCCCCATTCGGGCCGGGCGGCAACGGCGTCGAACGGGCCGTCGGCGAGGCCGGCGAACCGGCCGGCCGCCGCCAGCACCTGGAACCGGTCTGCAGTCTCTCCCTGCTGCGCGCACACCAGCGCATGGCATGCGACACCCAGCAATGCCGCCAGCTGGGTGATGACGCCCGAGGCGAAAGCCCGCGGATCGGTGGTCTCCAGCAAGGACGCGCTGGACCGCACGATGAGTTCCAGGCTGCGGCGGCTGGCCTCGGCGGCGCACAGCCGCTGGTAGGACCGCACGGAGGTGACGACCAGGGCCAGCAGCCGGTCATGCGTCAGCTCGGACTTGGGGCGGTAGTCGTTGATGTCGTACTGCAGCAGGGTGTCCAGGTCCATGATTGGCCCGGGCTGGCCCGTTCGCAGCACGATGCGTGCATTGGGCAGGCGTGCGGTGTGGCGGATGAAGTCCACCAGCGCCAAGGGGGTGCCGGCTGCCGCGACGGCGCTGCCCACTGGCTCCGAAGCCACGTCGAGCAGCACCATCGCCACGTTCGGCTCGCCCACGAGCAACGCGCGCGCTTCTTCGCCCGAAAAAGCGTGCCGCGACACCAGGGCGCGGCCGAAAAGCGTGCGCCCCTGCAGCGCCGCGCGCATGGCCGCATGCACGCCCGCGTCGCTGTCCACGACGAGGATGCGCCAGTCGGGCCCGCCCTGCGGGTCGCAGGTGCGGACGGTGCGCGCGGCGGCGACTTGCGGCGCGGGACAGTCGGGCACCACCCCGGCGTTCATGCGGCAGGCAGGTGGCGGCTGCACGGGGCGAGCGACACGCGATTGCGGCCGCCGCGCTTGGCGACGTACAAGGCCTCGTCCGCCAGACCATAGGCGTTGTCGAAGGTGCCGCCCTGCGCCAGGCAGCTCAGCCCGAAGCTGGCCGTGATGCCGCTGCCATCGGGCAGGTCGAAGCGGTGGGACTCGATGGCCTCGCGCAAGGCCTCGGCCACCGGCATCGCCGTGTCGTGGCCCTGCCCCGGCAGCACCACGGTGAATTCCTCGCCGCCGACCCGGCCGACCTGCGCGGTCGGGGGCACGACGGCCTGCAGGCAGGCGACCACGCCCAGGATCACCCGGTCGCCCATCGGGTGGCCAAAACTGTCGTTGATGCGCTTGAAATGGTCGATGTCCAGCACGATCAGCGCGAGGCCGCCGCTTCGCAGCTGCTGGTTGACCCGCTCGATGATGGCCGCCCGGTTGAGCACGCCGGTCAGCGGGTCGTGGTTGGCCCGGTACTCCAGCTGGGCCGCCAGGTCCTGCAGCCGAAGGTTCAGCTGGTTCATGTCCAGCTCCGCCCGGTCGCTGCGGCGCACCAGGCGGCGCGTCTCCCGCAGCAGCCGCTCGTAGGCGACCAGCAGGTCCCCCAGCGCCTGACGGCAGGGGGCCTCTTCCAGGCCTGCATGCCGCTGGTAGGCGCTGCGTGCGACCAGCAAGGCCTGGTTTTCGGCTTCGAACAGGTCCGGGGGGGTCGCGGCGTCCATGGGCATCAGGCCGCGCTGACGGGGTGGGTCGAGAAATGGATGGCGGGAAAGTCTTCGCTGAGTTCCTGGCCGAATTCGAGGATGGTGTCGTCCTCCTCATCGTGGTACCAGTGCACCACGACCTCGTTGCCCGCGCCGGCCGCATCGCTGAGCGCCTCGATCAGGTTGAAGAGCATCTTGGTGCTCGAACTGTTGAAGTAGGCGAGCGCGATGCTCACCTCGATTTTGGTGTCCACCTGCCCGGCCAGGTAGGCCCTGAGCTGCGTGAGAACGTCGCCATAGAACGCCGCGGCATTCTCGGGGTAGGACTCGCCGCGCAAGCTCAGCGTATGGGCGTCGAACTTGAAGTCCACCTCCGGTGAACTGGGGGTCGGTGCGATGTAGAGGTTGTCCATCTGTGATCTCGATTCGTTTGCGGGCTTGGCGCGTCAGATCGCCGCTTTCAGATAGAACACCGGTGCCTGGTCGGGTCCTTGCGTCGCGTCGAAGCCAAATTCCAGCGGCTCACGGGCGTCGCGTGCCATGGTGAGGAAACCCATGCCTGCGCCCTTGCTGCCCTCGGGGGTCTCCTCGCGCAGGGTCTGGCGGTAGGCCTGCTTGATCTCTTCCAGCGTCATGCTGCGCAGCGCGGCCAGCTTCTCGCGCAGTTCGTCGGCGATGCGGGGCTCCACCGGGTTGGCGCACAGCAGCAGGAAGCTGCCGTCGGCTTCGCGGCGGATGCACACCGAGCCGTGGCGCAGTTCGCCGTTGTCATGGCTGGGCGGCGTGAGGGTGTCGGCGGAGTAATGGATGATGTTCTGCGCCATCTCCACGAAGGACGAGAACAGCTTGCGCCGGGTCGGTCCCGCCACGTCGGCGACCTCCAGCTGCAGTTTCACCGCATCGGCCATGGCCGCGATGATGTTCTGAGAGAAGTAGCCCACGTAGTAGAAGATGACGCGGTGCTGCCTGGCCAGGTTGAAGAAGGAACCGGGGTTTTCAGCGTTCATGAACGAGGGCATGGCGGATTTCCGTCTCAGGTGCGAAAGCAAAAAAAGGTGAGGTCGTCGCGGCGGTGGTGATCGCCCTGGCCCTGCCACTGCTCCAGCGCATCGAGCACGGCCCGGTTGATCTCCGCGGGCGTGCGCTCCCGCTGCTCGAAAAGCAGCTCCCGCACGCGGCGTTTTCCCAGCGCGATCGCGCGCGGGCCGCCCACCTGGTCGATCAGGCCGTCGGTGCTGACGAAAACCAGCGTGCCGGGGGGCAGGATCAGCTCCTGGTTGTTCCAGGCGAAATCGAAGTCGCTGTCCACGTAGCCCACGCCTTTGCGCTGTCCCTCGATGATCTCGACCGCGTCGGCGCCGGGCCGCACTAGGAACAGCGACAGCCGGGCCCCCGCGAAGACCAGGCGCCCCTGCGCCGGCTCGAACCAGAAGCAGGCGGCATCCATGCCGTCGTTGGAGCGCTCCGTGCCTTCCTGCGCATCCTGCTGCCCCAGCATCTGCTTGATGCTGCGGTTCACGCTGCCCAGCAGCTGCGCGGGATCGCGGGCGCCGTGCTGCTTGATCGCCTGGTTGAGGCTGGTGGAGGCGATCAGGGTCATGAAGGCGCCCGGCACGCCATGGCCCGTGCAGTCGGCGACGGTGGCGAACCAGCCGTCAGGCTCGGTGCTGAACTGGTAGAAATCGCCCCCGACCACGTCTCGCGGCTCCCAGACCAGATGCGCGCCGGGGCACACGCGTGCCAGCGCCTCGAGCGAGCTGCGCAGCGTGGACTGCTGGATCACGCTCGCATATTCGATGCTGTGCATGACCTGGCGGTTGCGCGAGGCCTGCATGTCCGCCACCACACGCATCAGCTGCAGCCCGTTGCCCACACCGATGAAGGCGCCCTCGTGGGTGATGATGAAACCATCGGACAGGGCCTTTTCGCCGCATTCCACCGTCTTGAACGTCAGCGCCTCGATGTCCAGCGCGGCATCGACGATCAGCGGTTCCTTGTCCATGAACGCGATGCAGCTCTTGCGGCCGTAGAGCTCCATGCGAAACGGCTTGCTCATCTGGGAGAGGAAGATGTTGCGGTTGATCAGCCCGATGGGCTGCCGACCCTCCACGACGGGCAGGCTGACGAGGTCGCGGTGCTGGCCGAACACCTCCATGACCTGTTCGTTGGTCTGGTCGGTCGTCATGCAGGGCACCATGGTGCACAGGTCCGCCGCACTGGGCTGACGGAAACGGGGCCGAAAGCTGCTCAGGTACTCGGAATTTGCGGACATGGGGGCCAGGGGTGTTTGTTAGCAAATGTTATTCATTCCATGTTTCGCTTCGATGACAGGATGGTGACGGTATGGCGCTGCGCAGAGGCCGTCGAGCCTCCGGGCCATTGAAGGGGCGGCTTCAGAAGGAAGGGGGGTGTGCCAGGAACGGGTGCTTTCCCATTCCGTTGCGATGAAGGGGCGAGCCCCACGGCGGCGCACGGCAAGGAGGCCACGCTCCGGGGGCCGGCACGCTGCGCGCATGCCTGCCGTTTCGATTCGGCCCCCGACGACAGCGCCCCGCCACCGCGGTCGGATCGGTGGTGTGAATGCCGATGCTTACGCTTTGCGTGGCCTGACCTTGCCGGCCGCCAGCTTGGCACGCTCCCGCGCCACCTCGACATCGGCATCGAACGCCAGCGCCACGCCCATGCGCCGCTTCACGAAACTCTCGGGCTTGCCAAACAGGCGCAGGTCGGTGTTCGGCACGCGCAGGGCATCGTCCACGCCGTCGAAGGCGATGCCTTGCGCATCCATGCCGCCGTAGATGACGGCGCTGGCGCCCGGGCTGCGCAGGGCGGTGTTGACGGGCAGGCCCAGGATGGCGCGCGCGTGCAGCTCGAACTCGCTCTGCACCTGCGTGGCCAGGGTGACCAGGCCCGTGTCGTGCGGGCGGGGGCTCACCTCGCTGAACCACACGGCATCGCCCTTCACGAACAGTTCCACCCCGAAGAGCCCCTGGCCGCCGAGGTCGTCGGTCACGGCCTTGGCGATCTCACGGGCGCGCTCCAGGGCCGCGGGGCGCATGGGCTGGGGCTGCCAGCTTTCCACGTAGTCCCCGCTGACCTGGATGTGGCCGATGGGTTCGCAAAAGTGCGTCTCGGGCTGGCCGCCTTCGCCGAGCGCGCGCACGGTGAGCAGGGTGATCTCGTAGTCGAAGTCGATGAAGCCTTCGACGATGACGCGGCCATGGCTCACGCGGCCGCCGGCCATGGCGTAGTCCCAGGCCTTTTGCACGTCGGCCGGGCCGTCGATCTTGCTCTGGCCCTTGCCGGAGCTGCTCATCACGGGCTTGACGATGCAGGGGTAGCCGATGCCGCCGTCAATGGCCGCCTGCAGCTCTTCCAGCGAATTGCAGAATTGGTAGGGGCTGGTGGGCAGGCCCAGCGTTTCGGCGGCCAGGCGGCGGATGCCTTCGCGGTCCATGGTCAGGCGCGCGGCGCGCGCGGTGGGAATCACGCGCACGGTGCCGGCGGCCTCCAGCTCTTCGAGCATGGGCGTGGCGATGGCCTCGATCTCGGGCACCACGAGGTGGGGCCGCTCGGCCTCGATGAGCGCCTTCAGCTGGGCCGGATCGCTCATGGTGATGGTGCGCGCGTGGTGGGCCACCTGCTGGCCGGGCGCGTTCTCGTAGCGGTCCACGGCAATGGTCTCCACGCCCAGGCGCTGCAGGGCGATGAGGACTTCCTTGCCCAGCTCGCCCGAGCCGAGCAGCATGACTTTGGTGGCCGAGGGCGAAAGGGGGGTGCCGAGAGTGGTCATAGCAGGTGAAGGGATGGAATGGAGAAGAAGGGTCGGGAAAAAACGGGGGCGCGGTCCCGGAGGACGGCGAACAATAATAGACGCCCATGGCGCATCCCCCCCTTCTCCAGATCGATCACCTGCACAAGCGCTACGGCGATGCCACGGTGGTCGACGATGTCTCGTTCTCCATCGCGCCCGGCGAATGCCTGGGCGTCATCGGCCCCAACGGCGCCGGCAAGACCACCACCATCCGCATGTGCCTGGGCCTGACCGCGCCCGACGGCGGCAGCGTGCACTTCCACCCGGAAGGGGCCGGCACGCCGCTGGCCATGCCCCAGGACGCGCTGGCCATCAAGGCGCAGCTGGGCGTGGTGACGCAGTTCGACACACTGGACCCGGACTTCACCTGCGCGGAGAACCTGCGCATCTTCGGCCGCTACTTCGGGCTCAAGGGCGCGGTGATGCAGGAGCGCGTGCCGCGCCTGCTGGAGTTCGCGGCACTCACGCACAAGGCCGGCGCCAAGCCGGGCGAGCTGTCGGGCGGGATGAAGCGGCGCCTGTCGCTGGCCCGCGCCCTGGTGAACGACCCGCGCCTGCTGCTGCTGGACGAGCCCACCACCGGCCTGGACCCGCAGGCCCGCCACCTGATGTGGGAGCGCCTGCAATTGCTGGTGCAGCAGGGCAAGTCGATCCTGCTGACCACGCATTTCATGGACGAGGCCGAGCGCCTGTGTTCGCGCCTGCTGGTGCTGGACCACGGCCGCAAGATCGCCGAAGGCCGCCCGCGCGAGCTGATCGCCGAGCACCTGGAGCCCGACGTGGTGGAACTGTTCGGCGTGGGCGCCGTGGCGCTGGCCGAAGACGCCGCCCTGCGCCCGCTCGCCGCCCGCGTGGAGGTGAGCGGCGAGACGGTGTTTTTCTACACGCACGACGCCCGGCCGCTGCTGGCCGCCCTCAGCACGCACGGGCACCTGCGCACGCTGCACCGGCCGGCCAACCTGGAAGACCTGTTCCTGAAACTCACCGGCCGGCAGATCCGCGAAGACGGCTGAACCGGCCGCCTGGTAAAAAAGCCGGGCCGCGCGGCTTTCGAAAAAAATATTTCGCGCGGCCTGCATCCAAACGGCGTTCCCATGGGTAGTACCTGCAGCAGCGGAGATTGCTGCTGCTTTTTTCAACCCAACCGAAGACAAGGGAAACGCCATGACCATCCAGCCAACGCTCTCTCGCCTCATCCCCCTGACCGGCGCCATCGCCGCCGCGGCCCTGCTCGCGGCCTGCGGCTCCATGTCGGCATCGGGCCCGAAGTTCTCGCAGGACAGCCTGCCCGAGTCGATCAAGGTGCCGGCCGGCAACAAGGTGGCCTGGGAAACCGTGGGCGTGGGCGACATCACCTACGAATGCCGCGACAAAGCCAACATGCCCGGCCAGACCGAATGGGTGTTCGTGGGACCGAAGGCCGTGCTGAACGACCGCAGCGGCAAGCAGGTGGGCACGTATTACGGCCCGCCCGCCACCTGGGAGGCGCAGGACGGCTCCAAGGTCACCGCCACGCAGCTGGCCGTGGCGCCGGCCGGCACCGGCAACCTGCCCTACCAGCTCGTGAAGGCCAACCCGGCCATGGGCTCGGGCACGCTGACGGGCGTGACCTTCATCCAGCGCGTGGCGCTCAAGGGCGGCGTGGCCCCGGCCGCGGCCTGCACCGCCACCAACAAGGGCGACCGCCAGACCGTGAAGTACCAGGCCGACTACATCTTCTGGAAGGCCGCCTGACGGCCCGGGCGGGTCTTTCAGGGTCGAAAGCCTTTGGAGCACGGTCATGTCGGCTACCATGCGGCCCACGTTCCGGGCGGCCGATCGACGCCAGCGCCCGGCCTTCGACCGCTGGAGCCACCGCCCCTTGCCTTCCACGCCTGCCGCTGACGACGACTTCGACTACGAAGCCACCCTGGCCCGCTGCGCGGCGGGCGACCGGCAGGCCATGCGCCGCCTGTACGAGCACGAGGGGCCGCGCCTGCTGGGCGTGGCCTGGCGCATCGTGCGGCAGCGGGCGCTGGCCGAGGACATCGTGCACGACGCCTGCGTGAACATCTGGACGCGCGCCGGCAGCTTCGATGCCAGCCGGGGCAGCGCCCGCGGCTGGATCTACAGCGTGGTGCGCAACCTGGCCCTGAACGCCGTGCGCGATGCGGGCCGCCACCTCGACGTGGACGACGACACCGTGCAGGCCCTGGAGGCCGAGCAGTCGGTGCAGGCCCACCGCGAGATCGCGGAAGCCTTCGAACTCAACGCCAGCCTGGGCCGCCTGCAGCACTGCCTGGAGGGCCTGGACCCGGCGCGGCGCAACTGCGTGCTGCACGCCTATGTGGATGGCTGCTCGCACGGCGAGATCGCCGAACGCCTGGGCGCGCCGCTGGGCACCGTGAAGGCGTGGATACGGCGCAGCCTGACCTCGCTGCGGGAGTGCATGGCATGACCGCGCCGATCCCCCATCCCGCCGTGCCCGAAGACCTGAACCTGCTGGCCGGCGAGTACGTTCTGGGCACCTTGTCCGCCGCCGCCCGCGCCCGCGTGGCGCAGCGCCTGGCATCGGACCCGGCCCTGCAGCGCGCCGTGGCCGACTGGGAAGCGCGGCTGCTGCCGCTGACCGGGCTGGCCGAGCCGATCGCACCGCCGGCCCAGCTGTGGACGCGCATCGATGCCTCGCTGCAGGCCGCCGACGGCGCACAGGCCAGCGCGCCCGCCGCCCATTCACATTCCCATTCACCGGCCGCGTCGCCAGCGCCCCGGCCGGCGCCGGCCCGGCCTTCCCGAAACTGGTGGAACCACCTGGGCCTGTGGCGCGGGCTGGCGGGCTCGGGCTTTGCCATGGCGGCCGTGCTGGCCGCGGTGCTGGTCACCCGCGTGGCGCCGCGGGCCGTGCCCCCGCAGTTCATGGTGGTGCTGGTGGCACCGCAGGACAAGGCGCCTGGCTGGGTCGTGCAGGCGAGTTCGCCCAGCGCGCTCCAGCTCATTCCGCTGGGCGTGGCCGAAGTGCCCGCGGGCCGCGCGCTGGAGTTCTGGACCAAGGCCGACAGCTGGAGCGGGCCGGTCTCGCTGGGACTGGTCCAGCCCGGCCAGTCATTGCAGCTGGCGCTGGAAAAGCTGCCGCCGCTGCAGCCCAACCAGTTGTTCGAGTTGACGCTGGAGCCCCCGAGCGGCTCGCCCATCGGCAAGCCCACCGGCCCGATCCAGTACATCGGCCGGGCGGTGAAGGTGCTGTGAGCCCGGCCGCGGCCCGCCGCTCGGCCGCCGCACAATAGCGCCATGTCCACCGCCCCCCACCCCAGCCCCGCCACGCCGGCCCGACCGGCCACCCCCTCGATCTGGCGCGCGCCCGAGCTGTCCGCCCGCTGGTGGCCCGTCTTCCTGCGCAACCTGCTGGTGTGGCGCAAGCTGGCCATCCCCAGCCTGGTGGGCAACATCGCCGAGCCGCTGATGTGGCTGGTCGCCTTCGGGTACGGCATGGGCGCGCTGGTGGGCCAGGTGAACGTGGGGGGCACGCAGGTGCCCTACATCCTGTTCCTGGCGAGCGGCTCCATCTGCATGAGCGCCATGAACGCGGCCAGCTTCGAGGCGCTGTACTCGGCCTTCTCGCGCATGCACGTGCAAAAGACCTGGGACGGGATCATGAACGCGCCGGTCAGCCTGGACAACGTGGTGCTGGCCGAGATGCTGTGGGCCGCCTTCAAGGCCGTGTTCACCGTCACCGCCATCCTGGGCGTGATGCTGGCGTTGAAGATCAGCCACAGCCCCAAGCTGCTCGTGGCCTGGCCCGTGCTGCTGTTCGTGGGGGTGATGTTCTCCAGCATCGCGCTGATCTTCAACGCGCTGGCCAAGGGCTACGACTTCTTCACCTATTACTTCACCCTGGTGCTCACGCCGATGATGTTCCTGTCGGGCGTGTTCTTCCCGCGCGAGCAGTTGCCCGCCGTGGTGCGCCATGTGTCCGACTGGCTGCCGCTGGCCAACGCGGTGGAGCTGGTGCGCCCGCTGTTCATGGACCAGTGGCCCGCGCACCCGCTGCGCCACGGCCTGGTGCTGGTGGTCACCACGGTGGTGGCGTTCTGGACGGCGCTGGCGCTCACGCGCAAGCGGTTCCAGGCCTGATGGAACACGCCTTGAGGCCTCACCAGCAGCGTAGCTGCGCGATCCGCCTCAGGCCGCTGCGCGCAGCAGGTCCACTGCCTTTTCCGCGACCATGATGGTCGGCGCGTTGGTGTTGCCGCTCACGATGCGCGGCATGACCGACGCATCGACCACGCGCAGGCCGTCCAGGCCGTGCACGCGCAGGTCCGCGCCCACCACGTCCATCGCGCCGGGCCCCATGCGGCAGCTGCCCACCGGGTGGTACACCGTGTCGGCATGCTGGCGGATGAACTGCCCGATGGCCTCATCGGTCTGCGCCGCGGCCGAGGCCGGCATTTCGCGCGCGCCATGGGCGGCCAGCGCCGGCTGCGCCAGCCACTCGCGCATGCGGCGCACGCCGCGCACCATGCGCTGCAGATCGTCCGGATCGGCGAAGAAGGCCGGGTCCACCAGCGGCAGGGCGTGCGGGTCGGGACCGGCCAGCGTCACCCGGCCGCGGCTCAGGGGCTGCAGCAGGCACACGTGGCATGAGTAGCCGTGGCCCAGCAGCGTGCGGCGGCCGTGGTCGACGAGCTTGCCGATCACGAAGTGCAGCTGCAGGTCGGGCGCGGCCTCCTCGGGGCGGCTGCGGATGAAGCCACCGGCTTCGGCGAAATTGGTCACCAGCATGCCGCGCCGGTGCGCCCGCCATTCGCGCACCCCGCGCAGCATCTGCCACGCGGCGGTGGGCGAGAGGCCGAACAGGTCCGTCAGGCGCGGCGCGTCCATCACCTGCACCACGTCGGGATGATCGTGCAGATGCTCGCCCACGCCGGGCAGGTCGTGCACCACGGCGATGCCATGGCGATGCAGCGCCGCGCCCGGCCCCACGCCCGACAGCATCAGCAACTGCGGCGACAGCAGCGCGCCCGCGCTCAGCAGCACCTCGCGCGCAGCGCGCACCGTGTGCGACTGCCCGCCCTGGCGGTACTCCACGCCCACGGCGCGCCGGCCCTCGAACAGGATGCGCGTGGCGCGCGCGTGCGTCACCACCTGCAGGTTGGGCCGGCCGCGGTGCGGGGCGAGGTAGGCCTTGGCGGCGCTGAAGCGCTCGCCCGCGCGGTGGGTGACCTGGTACCAGCCCACGCCCTCCTGCGTGGCGCCATTGAAGTCGGGATTGCGGGCATGGCCGGCCTGCACGCCGGCCTCGATGAAATCGCGCGCGATGCGGTGGGGCGCCGGCAGGTCCATCACGTTCAGCGGGCCGCCCGTGCCGTGAAAGGCGTCGGCGCCGCGCTCGTTGTGCTCGGCGCGGCGAAAGTACGGCAGCACGTCGCTCCAGGCCCAGCCCGGGTTGCCCTCGGCGGCCCAGTGGTCATAGTCGGCCGGCTGGCCGCGCAGGTAGATCATGGCGTTGAGCGAGCTGGAGCCGCCCAGCACCTTGCCGCGTGGCTGGTAGCCACGGCGCCCGTTCAGGCCGGGCTGTGGCGTGGTGTGCTGCCCCCAGCCGAAGGCGCCGGTGCGCGCCATCAGGGCGATGCCGGCCGGGCAGTGGATGAGGGCGCTGGTGTCGGGCGGTCCAGCCTCCAGCAGGCACACGCGCACGGCGGGGTCTTCGGTCAGGCGCCCCGCCAGCACGCAGCCGGCCGAACCACCGCCGATCACGATGTAGTCGAACATGTCCGTTGTCTCCTCTGTGCCAGCGGCCGCGGCCGCTGGGGCGGCGCACCGGCCGCGCCGCCCGCGATTGCCGATACGATCACGCCGATCCGCGCAACCCCTGTTTTTTTGATTTGGCTATTTGGCCGGAAAGACTTTATATGACGATCACGACCGTCGGCATCATCGGCGCAGGCACCATGGGCAACGGCATCGCGCAGGCCTGCGCCGTGTCGGGCATCCACACGGTGATGGTGGACATCTCGGAGGCCGCCGTGCAAAAGGGCCTGGCCACCGTGGCCGGCAGCCTGGACCGGCTCATCAAGAAGGAAAAGATCACCGCCGCCGACAAGGACGCGGCCCTCTCGCGCATCCGCACCTCGGCGAACTACGACGACCTCAAGGCCGCGCAGATCGTGATCGAGGCGGCCACCGAGAACCACGAGCTCAAGGTGAAGATCCTGAAGCAGGTGGACGCCATCGTGGCGCCGGAGGTCATCATCGCCTCCAACACCTCGTCGATCTCCATCACGCAACTGGCGGCCGCCACGTCGCGGCCCGACCGCTTCATCGGCATGCATTTCTTCAACCCGGTGCCGATGATGGCGCTGGTGGAGATCATCCGCGGCCTGCAGACCAGCGATGCCACGCACGACACGGTGAAGGCCCTGTCCGAGTCGCTGGGCAAGAGCCCCATCACCGTGAAAAACGCGCCCGGCTTCGTGGTCAACCGCATCCTGGTGCCGATGATCAACGAGGCGTTCTTCGTGCTGGCCGAGGGCCTGGCCACGCCCGAGGACATCGACGCGGGCATGAAGCTCGGCTGCAACCAGCCCATCGGCCCGCTGGCGCTGGCGGACATGATCGGCCTGGACGTGTGCCTGGCGGTGATGAACGTGTACCTGACCGAGTTCGGCGACAGCAAATACCGCCCCTGCCCGCTGCTCAAGGAAATGGTGGCCGCCGGTCGCCTGGGCCGCAAGACCGGGCATGGCGTGTACGCTTACTGACCTTACCCGGGCCATGGGCAGTGGGCAGTGGGCAGCCCCGGCCTCCTCCAACGGGTCAGGGCTTTTTGCTATATTTTTAATAGCACAATGCCCTAGAATTCATTGCGCCGGAGGCCACTTTGACGCACACCCTCGGCGGCAGGACGCACGCGCCAAAGGACCTTCCACCGCCCCGGAGTACACCCATTCGGCGCTGCCGCCTGCACGCCGCACGTCAAACCCCCAGCGCCGATGGGGTGATACCCAATTCAATTGCGCGCAATTGAATTGGGTATCACAATCCAGCCCATGCCCCGCCCCGACGCCCTCGCCCACCCGGTCTCCACGCCCAGCCCCGCTCTGCTGCAGCTGGACAACCAGGTCTGCTTTGCGCTCTATTCCGCGTCGCTGGCGATGACCAAGCTCTACAAGCCGCTGCTGGAATCCATCGGCCTCACCTACCCGCAGTACCTGGCGATGCTGTCGCTGTGGGAGCGCGACGGCATCACCGTTTCCGAACTGGGCGAGCGCCTGTTCCTGGACTCCGGCACGCTCACCCCGCTGCTCAAGCGCCTGGAGGCCTCGGGCCTGGTGACGCGGCTGCGCGATGCGCAGGACGAGCGCCGTGTGCGCACCACGCTCACCCCCGCCGGCCGGGCCCTGCGCGACCGTGCCGAAGCCATTCCCGCCTGCGTGCTGGAAAGCAGCCAGTGCACCCTGCCCGAACTCACCGCGCTGACCCGGCAGCTGCAGCAGCTGCGCCGCCGGATCGGGTCCGGCTAGCAGCCCGTCCTCACTTTCGTTCTCGCTTTCGTTGTCTTTTTTGTCCCTCAACCGCCCGCACCGCGGGCATTCACTGCAAAGGAATCACCATGCCATCGCTCGACCAAGTCCTCTACACCGCCCGCGCCCACACCACCGGCGGCCGCGACGGCGCCTCGCGCACCGATGACGGACGCCTGGACGTGACGCTCTCCGCCCCCGGCACCAGCGGCACGGGCACGAACCCCGAGCAGCTCTTCGCCGCCGGCTATTCCGCCTGCTTCATCGGCGCCTTGAAGGCCGTGGGCGGCCAACTGAAGATCGCCGTGCCGCAGGACGTGTCCGTGGACGCCGAAGTCGATCTGGGCAAGATCCCCAACGCCTACGGCATCGCCGCCCGCCTGAAGGTCAGCCTGCCCGGCCTGGACCGCGCCCAGGCGCAGCAACTGGTGGACGCCGCCCACCAGGTCTGCCCCTACTCCAACGCCACGCGCGGCAACATCGACGTGACGATCACGCTGGCCTGATCGGCATTGGCCTGAAAAAAAGCCCACCGGCCGCGATCCGACGCGGCCGGGGGGCTTTTTGCGTGGGGCCCGGTACGCCTCCCTGGCCTGATTCGCCGTGATGCCGGGGTTTCATTTGCCTCGGGTGCTACCAAAAATGTAGCAACCCACTCCATCGAAGCGGGCGCCAGCGGGGCGCCGCAGCGACACCCGGCGGCGATGCACGCCGCGACACCCGCGCGATGGCACCTTTTTTGCGCTTCCCGCGCACTCACCCCCGCCAATGGCACCATTCGGAGCCATCATCGCAGGCGGCCCCGCCCCCGCGGGCCGATGCCTTTTCGCACCCTTGACCCCAGCCTCGCGCACCCGCCGCGTCCGCCATGAAGATCGCCCTGCTCGCCGACATCCACGCCAATCGCCATGCCCTCGATGCCTGCCTGGCGCATGCCCGCGCCCAGGGCGCCGAGCAGTTCGCGCTGCTGGGCGACCTGGTGGGCTACGGCGGCGACCCCGTGGCCGTGGTCGAGCAGGCCATGGCCTTGGCGGCCCAGGGCGCGCCCTGCGTGCTGGGCAACCACGACGTCGCGGCGCTGGACCCGCCCGCAACGCCCATCCAGATGGGCGACCAGAGCGCGCAGTGGACGCATGCGCAGCTGTCGCCCCGGCACCGCGCCTTTCTGGCCACCTTGCCGCTCACGCGCCGCCTGGGTGCGAACACGTTGCTGGTGCACGCCAGCGCCGACCAGCCCAGCCACTGGCACTACGTGCAGGACGCGGGCGCGGCCGAGCGCAGCATGGCCGCGGCCAGCCAGCTCGACCCCGCCATCCGCTACGTGTTCTGCGGCCACGTGCACGAGCAGGCGCTGTATTTCCTCACGCCCACCGCCAAGCTGATGCGCTTTGCGCCGCAGCCCGGCGTGCCCGTGCCGGTGCCGCCGCACCGCCAGTGGCTGGGCGTCGCGGGCTCCGTGGGCCAGCCGCGCGACCGCGACGTGCGCGCCATGTATGCGCTGTTCGACGACCACGCCGCGACGGTCACCTTCCACCGCGTGCCCTACGACCATGCCGCGGCCGCGGCCGCCGTGCGCGCCGCCGGCCTGCCTGCGTTCTTCGCCGACCGGCTGGAGTTGGGGCGTTGAGCGCGGCCATCGCGCGGCCCGCCCGGAGCGCTGCATGAAGCTGCTCGCGCCCGGCACCGAGGTGGACGGCTTCGTCGTGCACGAATGCCTGCACGCGGGCGGCATGGCGCACGTGTACCGCGTGGGCTATGCAGGCGCCGCGCGCGACGCGGGCTTTCCGCTGGCGATGAAGATCCCGCGCATGACGGCGGGCGATGGCGCCGAGACCATCGTCGGCTTCGAGGTGGAGCTGCAGATCCTGCCCACGCTGAGCGGCAGCCACGTGCCGCGCTTCGTCGCCGCGGGCGACCTGGCGCGGCTGCCCTACCTGGTGATGGAATACATCGAAGGCCACACGCTGCAGCACTGGCTGGACCTGCCGCAGCCGCCGGACGCCACCACCGTGGCCCGACTGGGCGCGGCCATGGCGCACGCCGCGCACAGCCTGCACCAGCAGAACGTGTGCCACCTCGACCTCAAGCCCGCCAACGTGCTGCTGCGAGCGGACGGCAGCGCGGTGCTGCTGGATTTCGGCCTCTCGTGCCACGCGCACTACCCCGACCTGCTGGCCGAGGAGATGCGCGAGGCCGTGGGCTCGCCCGCCTGGATCGCGCCCGAGCAGGTGGTGGGCGTGCGCGGCGACCTGCGCAGCGACCTCTTCGCCATCGGCGTGATGCTGTACGAACTGGCCACGGGCGAGCTGCCCTTCGGTGCCCCCACCACGCGCGGCGGCCTGCGCCAGCGGCTGTGGATGACGCCCGCGCCGCCGCGTCGCCACCGGCCGCAGGTGCCCGAGTGGCTGCAGGAGATCATCCTGCGCTGCCTGGAGCCCGAGGCCGCGCAGCGCTATCCGTCGGCCGCGCACCTGGCCTTCGACCTGACGCACCCCGAGCAGGTGCCGGTCACCGAACGCGGCCGGCGCCTGCGCGGGCCGGGCGTGCGGGCGCACCTGCGCCGCTGGCTCAAGGCGGCGGGCATGCACTACCAGCCCAGCCCGCTGCCGGCGCGCCAGATCGAGGCGGCGCCCATCCTCATGGTGGCCGTGCCGGGCGAGGACGCGAGCGATGCCACGCTGTACTCGCTGCGCCAGGCGGCGGCGCGCTCGCTGGGCATCCGCCCCGGGGCGCGGCTGGCCTGCGTGACCGTGATCTCGCCCTCGGCCAGCAGCGCATCGGACAGCGAGCGCAGCGAAACCACGCTGCACCGCCGCCACCTGGTGCGCCTGCGCCAGTGGTCCGCCGGGCTCGACCTGGCCGGCCACAGCGCCAGCCACCAGGTGATCGAGGCGAGCGATGTGGCCCAGGCCCTGGTGCGCTACGCGCAGGGCAACCGCGTGGGCGTGATGATCCTGGGCGCGGCCACGCACGGCGTGCCGCTGCAGCGCTTCATCGACACCATTCCGATCCGCGTGGCACGCGATGCGCCATGCACCGTCATCCTGGTCAAGCAGCAGTTGCCCTTCACCGAACTGGCCGGGGGCGACAATGCTCCCCATGGATAACCTGCCCGGCACCGAGCCCACCCCTTCTTCTTCGCATCCCTACGCGCCCCTCACCCCCGACCTCGTGCTGGACGCGCTCGCCAGCGTGGACCTGTACGGTGACGGCCGCCTCATGGCCCTGGGCTCGTACGAAAACCGCGTGTACCAGGTGTCGCTGGAGGACAGCAGCCGCGTCGTCGCCAAGTTCTACCGGCCGGGCCGCTGGAGCGATGCGCAGATTTTGGAAGAGCACGCGTTCGCCGCCGAACTCGCCCAGGCCGAGGTGCCCATGGTCGCCCCGCTGGTGCTGCAGGGCCGCACGCTGCACCAGCACGCGGGTTTCGCGTTCTCGGTCAGCCCCTGGCGCGGCGGGCGCACGCCCGAGCTGGACGACTTCGAGGTGCTCGAGTGGATCGGCCGCTTCCTCGCCCGCATCCACACCGTGGGCGAGGCCCGGCCCTTCGCGCTGCGCCCGGCGCTGGACGCGGCCACCTTCGCGCAGGAGCCGCACGACTGGCTGCTGGCCCAGGAGATCATCCCGCTGGACCAGCAGTCGGCCTGGCGCAGCGCCTGCGAAGATGCTATTAAATTAATAGCACAAAGTGCATGGAATACCCCGGCAGGCGGCACGTTTGCCTTGAAGGATGCGCGCCCGCTGCGCCTGCACGGCGACTGCCACCCCGGCAACGTGCTGTGGACGCCCACCGACCGGCCCGGCGGCGGCCCGCACTTCGTGGACCTGGACGATGCGCGCACCGGCCCGGCCGTGCAGGACCTGTGGATGCTGCTGTCCGGCGACCGCCGCCAGCGCACCGTGCAGCTGTCCGCGCTGCTGGACGGCTACGAGCAGTTCCGCCCCTTCGACCGGCGCGAGCTGGCCCTGATCGAGCCGCTGCGCACGCTGCGGCTGATCCACTACAGCGCCTGGCTGGCGCGCCGCTGGAACGACCCGATCTTTCCGATCAACTTCCCCTGGTTTGGCAGCAGCGACTACTGGCGCGGGCAGGTCGACATGCTGCGCGAGCAGATGGAGGCGATGCAGGAAGCGCCGCTGTCGGCATAAGAGCGGCGAGCACAAGATGCTCGATGGCCTTAGCGGCCCTGCGAAAGGCGCATGGACGGATGATCCTCTGCCAAGCCCGCGCGGTTCTGCAGGTCGTCGATGGCATCCTCGTGTCTCTGGATGACGGGCTCCACTTGCCTTCCCAATCGTTCGGACTGTGCGGTCAACAATCGCACGGCACCCACCGGGTCATCGCCCAGGTCGATGCGTTGAGAGTTCTGGCGATTCAGCGTTTGCTGCAGCGCCGTCAAATCTCCCGCCGCTGACTGCACCCGCATGCGCAAGGATTCGAGTTCCCTGCGTACGGGCTAACCAAGCAACTCATTGGTGTCGGGGCCCAGCAGTCCATTGATTCTCCGTTCGCGGGAGCGCAGCCCGGACAGCGCCGCATCGACGCCGAACGCAGCCGATGCCGATTGTTCGGCCTGCACACCGGCATTGGTACTTGCCGTGCCTTGATCCTCACGGCGGCGAACGGAAGCGGTCCCGCTGGAGCCGCCGATGCAATTGCCCATGAAGCTGTCCTCAAAGTCTTTGAACGGCCCATATCCCCTGGCAGCGCTGGGCAACGGCGAGGCAAGGCGAAGAACGGAGCATTCAAACGAAACCGCGGCTGCCAATGCGGCCATGTCTGCGCGCGACACAAGGGGCCCCGGCGCACCCGAAGCGCCACCGATGCGTCGATGCCACAAATACATACCGCGGATTTTCGATGAATGTTAACAATTGTCACATTCCAACCGATAGCGAAATTAAAAGGTAGTTTCGGCACCTCGCCGCGCCCTACCGGCGATCCGTATTCCATTGCCTTTGCCGTTTCCTGGTGTCCCATGCGTATCGCTGCCCTTGACGACGACCCGATCCTGATGGAGCTGATCCAGGCCTCTGTCGAACATGCCGGGCACCTGTTCCACCCCTTCACCGAGGGCACCAGCCTGCTCAAGGCGCTGCGCACAGAGACCTTCGATCTGCTGATCGTGGACTGGCACCTGCCGGACATGAGCGGCATGGAAGTGGTGCGCACCCTGCGCGCCGGCCTGGCGCCGCAGATGCCCATCCTGTTCGTGACGCGCCGCAATGCCGAGCAGGACGTGGTCGAGGCGCTCAACTGTGGCGCCGACGACTTCATGACCAAGCCCATCCGCATGGGCGAACTCATGGCCCGCACCGCGGCGCTGCTGCGCCGGGCGTACCCGTCCACCGTGGCGCGCACGCTCGATTTCGGCCGCTACCGCTTCGAGCCCAAGACGCGCACGCTGTGGATGGACGGCACGGCCGTGGACCTGAAGAACAAGGAATACGACCTGGCGCTGTTCATGTTCCAGAACGCGGGCCGCCTGCTGTCGCGCGAGCACATGCGCCAGAGCGTCTGGAGCGAGGTGCAGGACGTGCCCTCGCGCTCGCTGGACACGCACGTCTCGCGGCTGCGCAACAAGCTGGCCCTGTCGCCGGAGAACGGCTACGTCGTCAACGCGGTGTATGGCATGGGCTACCGCCTGGACGTGGTCGACGCCACACAATCCGCCTGACCCTGCGCGCCAGCGCCGGCGTCACGCGCCGACGACTCTCTCAGCCCCCTGATCCGCCATCCATCAAAAAAAAGGGCGGTCCCGCATTCGGGACCGCCCTTTTTCCCTGGGGGTGAGCCCCCCCGTGGCAGGTCAGCGCCGGCGCGGGCCGTGGGACTGGCGCAGCGCCAGTCCACCCAGCAGGCACGACAGCAGGATCAATGCCCACTGCGACAGCGTCGGCACGCTGGCGATCGCATCGGGCGGCGGCTGCACGGTCGTGGTCTTGCTCGACGTGTTGTTGGTGGGGTCGGTGTCGCCCGGCGCGTCCAGCGTCGCCGTGTTCACCAGCGGTCCGTTGCCGGTGTAGGGCTGCGCCAGGCGCGTCTTGACGCGCAGGGTGCGGCTCGCGCCCGCCAGCAGTTCGCCCACCGAGCAGGTCACCGAGGTACCCGCAGCCACGCAGTCGGACGAGGAGACGAACGTCAGCCCCGCGGGCAGCGGGTCCACCACCTGGGCGCCGTTGCTGGTCAGGTTGCCGTTGTTGCGCACGGTGAAGGTGTAGTCCACGTCCGCGCCCGGGGCGATCGGGCCATCGGGGCCGGCCTTGAGGATCGACAGGTCGGTGGCGATCGGGTCGCGCTTGGTGGAGGTCTGGTCGTACGTGGTGTTGTTGACCTGCGTGTTCTGTCCGCCCTGCAGGAACTCGGTTTCGCTTACCGACACCACGGCCCTGTGGAAGATCGTGCCCGACGCGGCCCCGGCCGGCAGGCTCGTCGCCTTCATCTTGAACGTGATGGTGGCCACCTCGTCCTTGGCCAGGCCCGGGAAGGTGCACGACACGCCGCCCGAGGTCGCGCCGATGGCCGGCACGGTGCAGACGCCGCCCTTGTCCACCGTGAGGCCGCCCGTGAAGCCGAATGTGGCCGAAGAGGCGCCGTTCGTGGGGTGGGTCACCGGGAACGTGTCCGTCATCACCACGTTCGTACCGAACGACGGGCCCGAGTTCTTCACGGTGATGGTGTAGGTCGTCTCGGCGCCCAGGGCGATGGCGTCGGCGCTGTGCGCCATCGACACCAGGATGTCCAGCTCGGGCTGGGTCAGCGTGATCTCGGCCGCGGCCTGGTTGTTGGTCAGCACGGGCTCGTCCGTCGCGGTGCCGATCTCGACCGTGTTGGAGAGCTTCACGCCCGGGGCCCAGGCGCCCGCCGCACGCAGGCGGTAGGTCACCTCGTACTGGCCGCCGTTGGCGAGGAAAACGCTGTTGCCCGTGGTGCCCCAGCGGCAGTTCAGCGTGCCGCCGTTGCCGGGGGGCACCGCATCGCACACGCCGCCGTTGGAGGCGACGGGCGTGCCGATCAGCACCCCGTTGGCGGGCAGCACGTCCCTCAGCCACACGTTTTCGGCCGACGACGGGCCGTTGTTCCTGGCGCGCACCACGTACGTGATGGGTTCGCCCGAGATCGCGGTCGGCGTGGGCGAGACGGTCTTGGAGGCCACCAGGTCCACCCGGGCCGTGACCTGGCTCGTCACCGATGCGGTGTTGTTGCCCAGGACCGGGTCCACCACTTCGGGCGAATAGGCCGTGGCGGTGTTGGTGCGGGTCGCGGTGGTGGCCACCGTGGGCCGGATCGCCACGGTCACCGTCGCGCTGGCGCCGCTGTTGAGCGTGCCGAGCGAGCACAGCAGCGTGGCGGTGTTGACGTTGGACGCGCCCGAGGGCGTGCAGGTGCCGGCGGTGGTGTTCACCGACACCAGGCCCGGGGCCGATGCGCTGGTCACCAGGCTGGGCAGCACGTCGCGCAGGCTCACGTTGGTGGCGGCGCTGGTGCCGTTGTTGGTCACCAACATCGTGTAAGTCAGCACGTCGCCGGCAGGCACCGTGGGCTTGTCCACGGATTTGACGATGCTCAGGTCCGCCTGCACCTCGTTGCCGGGGGTCTGGTCGGATGCGCCGACGCCCACGCCCTGGCAGTTGATGCCGTGCGCGGGGTCGGTGTACCACGGGTCCTCGCGGGTGCCGCCCGTCTCGGGGCTGAACTTCACGCAGGCGTTGTTGGTGGCCGAGCCCGCGGTCGTGCGCACTGCGTTGACCACGATGTCGGGGGCATTCGCATTCACGGCCAGTCCGGCCGTGCGCTCGCAGGTGAAGGTGCCCGGGCCCACCAGCGGCAGTGCCGAGCAGGTCCAGCCCGCGCCCGAGGCCGCGTTGAGGCCCGTCAGGGTCACGCCGGCGGGCACCGAGTCGGAGACGACGATGCTCGGGGCGGCCGGCACGGTGGCGGCGGCCGGCGCGATGGCGAGCGGTCCGCGGTTGCGCGCCGTCAGGCGGTACTGGTAGGTCTGGCCGATGGCCACGGCCACGCCCTGGCCGTTCACGTAGTTGGACGCGGTCTTCGTGATCTGCAGGTCGGCCACGTTGGTCGCCGTGATGAAGACGCTGGCCGGCGAGTTGTTGGTCGTGTCGGGATCGGTGCGGGTCGGCACGTCGATCGTGACGGTGTTGGGCAGCGTGCCCGTCTGCTGCACCAATGCCACCACCGTGATCGCCGGCAGGTTGCTGAAGTTGGCGCCCGCATAGCCGCCGGGCAGGTCGCAGGTGATCACCTGGCCCGCCGCGCTGCAGGTCCAGCCCGTGCCCGTGGCGGACACGAACGACAGGCCCGCACCCAGCGTGTCGACCACCTGCACGGGCACGCCGGTGAGCAAGGTGCCGCCGTTCAGCCGGGGCGTGACCGTGTAGGTCACCTGGTCGTTGAGCCCATAGGTCGTGGCACCGTTCACGGCCTTGGTGACGGAGACGTCCGAGGCCGTGCCGGCCACGTTGACTTCGGCCGTGCCGGTGTTGTTGGCGGTCTGCCCGTCGGGCATTTCCGTGGACGCATCCTTGTAGCCCTTGACCGAGAACGACGTCGTGATGGAGCCGGTCACATTGGGAGCGGCGTCCACCTCCAGCGACGGCACCGTGCCGCCATTGGCCAGCGCACCGGCGTAGGAGCAGGTGACCACCGTGGCGGGCGTCGGCGCGCCGGGGGACACGAGCGGCGAAGCGTTCGAGGCCGTGGGCGTGCAGGTCCATCCGTTGCTGCCGCCCACGCGGGTGAACGAGGCGCCCGTGGGCACGCTGAACATCACCTCCACGCGCCCTGCGGCGGGAATGCCGATGGGTCCCTGGTTGCTCACGTCCACCACATAGCGGTAGGGCTGGCCGGGTGAGAGCGGGTTGCCGGGAGGCGCCGTGGGGTTGGTGGTGACGGCCAGGGCCAGGTCGGCGGCCTCGGTCGTGGTGATGCGGCGGTCCAGCGCGTCGTTGCTGGGGTCCGAATCGGTCTCGTTGCGCGTCACGCGGGCGTTGTTGATCCAGTTGGTCGAGACCGTCGGAAGCACCACCTCGAAATCCACCACCTTGGTGGAATTGACCGCCATCGAGCCCAGGTCGCACTGCACCGTCTGGTTGGCGACCGTGATGGCCGTGCCAGGGGTGATGGCCGGCGTGCAGGCCATGCCCGCCGGGGTCGTCGTGACCGACTGGAACACCGCGCCCACGGGCAGCTTGTCGGTAAGGACCACGCCGGTGGCCGCGCTGCCGGTGTTGTGCCGCACCGTCACCACGTAATGGAAGGTGCCGCCCGCCGGGCCCGAGGCGGATGCGGGCACCGCGTCCTGGTTGACCAGGATGTCGGTGGTCTGGGCCAGCACGGCCCCGGGTGCCAGCAGGCACCCGGCCAGCAGCAGCCCGTATCCCCGCCCGCCCGGCAGGCCTGGGCGGGCGGCAGGTCTGCGCGCGGGCGCAGAAGCGAAAGCAGCAGGCCACAGCAGGCCCGCAGCCCGCCGTGCAAAGGAAAGAACCATACCGATCTCCAGATTGTTGTAGTGAGCAGGTCCGGGCACGCCGCGACGCCGCGGGGGGCCCTGGCGAGGGCCGGAAGGGGGTCGTTGGCAAGGGAGGACCGGCGCGCGGTGCCTTGCCGGCGTGGCCGGGAGTGCCGCGAATCTAGGGGGTGGGCTCTGCGGTTTTCAGAATTCAACAATTGTTGACATTCGGTCTTGCATTTGTGCGTTCGGCACCACATGCAGCGCGCGCCGCAACGTCCGTCGGCATGGGCCTTCGGCCTTCCCGCGCGGCCCATCGCGGACACTTGCCGGCATGCTGCCCGCCTTCCTTGCCGCCCTCCCCTTTGCCGGCGTGCCCACCGTTCGTCCCACCCGCCCCCCACCGCTCCGGTCCGTTTCGTGGTGGCGGCTCCGCCCCCTGCTGTGGCTCGGCCTGGCCTGCTGGGCCGCGCTGGCCGGGCCCGCCCGCAGCGAGCCGGCGGGCGTGGAGGTGTTCCACTGGTGGGTGGCGGGCGGCGAGCGCGCCAGCATGGACGCGATCCGCGACTTCACGCGCCAGCGGGGCCTGGCCTGGAAGGAAGACTTCTCGCCCGGCAGCGGCACCGCGCGCTACACCGACGTGCTGGCGGCCCGCGTGCGCGCGGGGCGGGTGCCCACCGCCGCGCAGATGATCGGCTACGAGATCCACGAATGGGCACGGCGCGGGCTGCTGGACAACCTGAACGACGTCGCCGCGCGCGAGGAATGGGACGAGGTCGTCCCCAACGAGATCCAGCAGCTCTCCAAATGGCAGGGCCAGTGGGTGGCAGCCCCGTTTAACGCGCATTCCACCAATTGGCTCTGGGTCAACCAGTCCCTGGCGCGCCGACTGGGAGCCGCCGCGCCGCCCGACACCTGGGACGACCTGATCGCCCTGCTGGACCGGGCCCGCGCCGCCGGCATCCAGCCGCTGGCCATCGGCAAGGAAGCGTGGGAACACACGCTGCTGTTCGAATCGGTCGCGGCCGGCACCGGCGGCGCGGCGTTCTACCGGCGCGCCTTTCTCGACCTGGACCCGACCGCGCTCGACGCCCCGGTCACCACCGTGATCTTCGAGCGCATGCGGCAACTGGCCCGGTACCTGGACGCGGGCTTCATGCGCCGCCGCTGGGACCAGGCCACCGACCTCGTCGCCGGCGGGCAGGCCCTCCTGCAGGTGCAGGGGAGCTGGGTGGACGGCGAGTTCAAGGTGCGTGGCATGCAGCCCGACCGCGACTACCAGTGCTGGCGCTTTCCCGACACCCAGGGCATGTACCTTTTCAACAGCGACCAGTTCGTCTTTTTCAAGCAGCCCGCACGCCAGCGCGCGGCGCAGGAGCGCTTCGCCTCCATCCTCATGGACCCGGACCTGCAGGTGGCCGTGAACGTGCGCACCGGCGCGGCGCCCGCGCGCGTGGACGTGCAGCAGGCCCCGTTCAACCGCTGCGGCCAGCGCGCCATCACCGACCTGCGCGGCGCCAACATGCGCCGCACCCTCATGGGCTCCATCGCCATGGGCAATGCCCATCCCTCCGCGGTAAAGGCCGCCGTCTACGACGTGGTCACCCGCCACCTGCAGGGGCGGCTGGACACACCCGGCGCCGTGGCGGCGCTGCGCGCGGCCATCGCCCGTAAGCCCTGACCCCTAACCGCACGCCGCTTTTGCGCCCACCCTTCCACGGAGCGACCATGTCCTTGTCCCGGTATGTCCTGCGGTCCTTCTCCCACCTGCCGCTCACCGCGAAGATCGTCTTTCTCGTGGGCCTGATGGGTGTCATCTCCACGGCATCGATGCTCTACGCCACCAGCAAGATGCGCGGCATCGACCAGCAGTACAACGCGCTGATCGAGCGCGAGGCGCAGAGCGCGCTGCACATCGGCGATGCCGCCCTGCTGCTGAGTGAATCGAGCCGCCTCGTGTATGCCGTGCTGACCGAGCAGGACGAGGCCACCATGCGCGCCGCCCTGACCCGCCTGGCCCAGCTGCAGGCCCAGTTCAACCAGCAGATCGACACCACCGAAGCCCTGGTGCCCGCCAATGCCGCGCAGCTGCAGTCCATCCGCCAGCGCGCCACGGCGGCCTTCGCGCTGGCCGCGCGCATCGTCGACGCCGCATCGCGCTGGCGTGGCGACCGGGCACTGCAGATCATCCACGGCGAGTTCGAGCCCGCCCTGCGCGCGCTGCAGCGGGACATGAACCAGCAGCGCAACGACTCCGTCACGCAGTTCCAGGAATCGTCCGTGCGGCTCGGACAGGTCACGCGCGACACCATCCTGACCACCGCGCTGGCCGTGGGCATCGGCCTGGCCCTGGTGATCGCGCTGTCGTCCTGGGTGGCCGTCTTCCAGATCTCCCGCCCCATCCTGCGGCTCACGCGGCACATGGAACGGCTCACCGACCGCGAATACGACGACACCGTCACCGGCACCGAGCGGCGCGACGAAGTGGGCACCATGGCCAAGGCGCTGCAGGTGTTCAAGGAAAGCATGCAGCGCGCCGACCGCCTGGCGATCGAGGTGGCCGCGAGCGCCGAGGCGCGCCGCCTGTCCGAGCAGCTCGTGGACCTGACCGGCGCCATCCCGGGCGCGGTGTTCCAGATGCACGTGCGCCCCGATGGCTGGCAGCGCTTTCTCTTCGTGAGCGACAAGGCCGCCGAACTGCAGGGCCGCCCCGCGCACGAACTGCTGCGCCTGGAAGGCCCCGTCGAGCAGACCTACGGCCTGCCGCCATCCGGGCAGGACGCGCTGCGCGAGCGCTTCGAGCACAGCCTGCGCACCTTGCAGCCGCTGGACTTCGACGTCGAGGTGGCGCACGGCGACCGCACGCGGTGGCTCAAGACCCTGGCCACCGCGCGGCGCCTGCCCGATGGCGCCGTGCTGTTCAACGGCGTGTGGCTGGACGTCACCGAGCAGAAGAACCAGGCCCGCGCGCTGGCCCAGGCCGCCGAAGAGAAGGCCACCTTCCTGGCCGTGATGAGCCACGAGATCCGCACCCCGCTGAATGCCATCCTGGGCCTGGCCCAGCTCGCGCTCAAGGACGAGGCCCTGACCCCGCCGCAGCGCGAGCGCATGGACCAGATGTACCGCGCCGGACGCCGGCTGCTGGGCATCGTCAACGACACGCTCGACTTCTCCAAGATCGACGGCGGCCACCTCGTGCTGGAAACCGTGCCGTTCGAGCTGCCCACCCTGCTCGCCGACCTGTCGGAACTGTTCGACGACAAGGCCAAGGCCAAGGGCCTGCGCTTTCACGTGGCAGTGGCCGAGGGCGTGCCACCCTACCTGCTGGGCGACCCGCACCGCATCGGGCAGGTGCTGGTCAACTTCGTGAACAACGCCATCAAGTTCACCGAAGCGGGCGAAGTCGCTGTGACCGTCTCAGTGCACGCCCCCACGCCGGCCGACGACGGTCCGCATGCCGACGGAGCGGGCGCGCAAGGCGACCTGGTGCTGCACTGCGCCGTGCGCGACACCGGCATCGGCCTCACCGCCGAGCAGCAATCCCACCTCTTCCAGGCCTTCCACCAGGCCGACGCCACCATCACCCGCCGCTTCGGTGGCACGGGCCTGGGCCTGGCCATCTCGCGGCAACTGGCCCTGCTGATGGGGGGCGATGCCGGTGTGCACAGCGCGCCCGGCGCGGGCAGCACCTTCTGGTTCACTGCCCGCGTGCAGCGCAGCGCCCGCCCGGCCCTGCCCGCCCCGGGCGAGCGCGGTGCCCGCGCCCCGAGCGCCCCCGCGGCGCTGGCCGGCCTGCGCGTGCTGCTGGTGGACGACAACGAACTCAACCGCCTGGTGGCCGCAGGCCTGCTGGAATCCGGCGGCCTGCACGTGGACACCGCCAGCGACGGCGCCGAAGCCCTGCGCCGCCTCGACGAAGCGCCCGACGTCACCCATTACGACGCCGTGCTGATGGACATGCAAATGCCCGTGATGGACGGCCTGACCGCCACCCGCGCGCTGCGCCAGGACCCGCGCTTCGCCCACCTGCCCGTCATTGCCATGACCGCCAACGCCGCGCGCCAGGACATCGAGCGCACCCGGGCGGCCGGCATGAACGATCACCTGGCCAAACCGGTGCTGGAGGAAAGGCTGTGGGCCACCCTGTCGCGGTGGCTGGTGCCGGGGGGGCACGAGGTACCTTCGGCGTCTGCTGCCCCGGCGCCTGCAACGGCATGCACATCACCGAGTGCAGAGGCCGACGACCACCATGCTCTGCCGGCCCTCGTCAAAGGGGCCGCCGAGGTGGGTGCGGATGCTTTCTTCGATCAAAAGGCCTTGGAGGAACTGCGCCGTGTTTTCGCCACTGACCGCTTCGACGCGCTGGTCACCCGATTCATGCTCGACTGCGAGCAGCGCATGAACCGCATCCATGACGCCCGCCGCGCCGAGGCCTGGGACCGCCTGCGGCAGGAAGTCCATGAGTTGGGGGGCACCGTTGGGAGTTTTGGGTTGCAACGGTTGAGTGGGATTACCAGGGCGCTGGAGATGGCCGCAGATGCCAAGGATGGGATACAGGTGGATGCGCTTATTCGATGGTCCGAGGAAGCGATGGCTCTTGGGCTCCAGGAGTTGAAAATGGCCTTGAGTTGCGTGTGAACCCCCATCGCATCGCCATTGACACCATTCCATAAGGGTAAAGGCTAGGCTTTTCGCATTCGAACAATCCATTGCCTCAGCGCTTTCTGAGGGAAATCTCCATCACATGGGCCATCGCTCAGTGCGTGTGCTGACGCAAGACGTGCTCCGCTTGCTTGAACCCTTTCTCGGCCGCGCGCTTAAGCAACTCAATCGCTTTCTCCGTGATGGTGCCGCCCTTGAACTCGCGCAGGGCATATGTGTAAAGCGCCTCGGGATGCTCTTGCTCAAATGCACGTTGGTACCACTGCTCGGCCATCTGCTTATCATCCGCATAGCCATACTGCCCTGTTTCCAGATACCACGCCAACTGATGTTGCGCTTCGCCCCAACCGTTTTCCGCGGCGCGCTCCAGCCAGTAATTGGCACGTCGGACGTCACAAGGAAAGACATTGCCGTATCGAAGGGCCTGTCCTAATTCCCATTGAGCCTCGGCATTGTCGGACTCAGCGATCCGTTGCATTTCCTGCATCCAATGCTCGCTTTGAACCGCGCTCGCAAGAACGCCTTCGCCATCGCGATACCAAAGCGCCATGAAATAGCACGCAACGGGATCTCCCTCCGTTGCACATTGCTCCATCAGTCGAAGTGCCTCTTCACTACGATTTTCGTCAGAGGCCTGCAGTGCTGCCATGAATTGACTTGATCTAAGCATCACTCGGCGAGCACCAGGACGCTCCTGAACAATGGATCGGCACTAATTTCGCGGTCCTTATAAAGTCGATACAGCCATTATCCAAGATCAGCAATTAAATGCTTTGCCGCGTTCAATGCATTAATAAAAATTTGAACGCTGCAATTCATCGCGCGGACCATTTATAGCGGCTTTTCATTCAACTATCGCAAACAGCCTTCCACCCACACAACCTCATTCGGATGGTGCTCCCTAATTGTCTCCAACGCGCCCTCAATAATATCCAAACTCGCACTCATTAAAGGATAATTAAATTGCGAAACATCTTTAATTGATATTGAATCAAAAACTAAATCTGAGCCACACCAAATATGATGACTCCCGCCATTACTCTTTAGTTGAAGTGCTTCTTTTAAGCCCACAGGTGTAATTGCCAAGTAAATCATTTTTACCTCTTATTTATTTAACAAGTCCTGGATCACCTGGCACCGAAGGTCGCCCTTCCCCACGGTTTCCGTGAGTAGGTCGACTCCCGTCAGATGGACGACTCCAATCGTGTGAATGTGGAGAGCCGATTCCTCCGTGACTATGGTCCCAGTCAGTGTCCGTTTCAGGAAATCCGTCCGGCCCATACCGCCTCGTTTGTTTTCTATTACCACTTTTATTTTCACATTCCACTTCACAACCTGGCTCACCAGTCATTGGATTACTAGTCGACAGCGACCAGTTTTTAAAGCGCGGAGATAAATAATCAAACGTTTGTTTGCATGCATTTATTGCTGCAACAGCAACTCCTCCGGCAGCAGTTGCACATAAAGGATTACTCATACATGCAATTACCACTACCGGAATTGCTAAGCCCTTGGGATCAGTCCATGCCAGCGGATTGCCACTCACATAAGCAAACCGATTCCACCCCCCCTCCAGTCCAATCGGGTCGGCCTGGAAGTACCGCCCTCCCTCCCGGTCGTAGTACCGGTTCAGGTTGTACGCCAGTCCTGTCTCCTCATCCAACACCTGCCCCGGATACCGCAGGTCGAACTTGATGGCTTCTGCATAGGCTGCACTGCCCTGCCCGCTCTGTGCGTAGCCGGTCGCTCCCGTCGTAGGGTTCGCCTCTCCAAACCCCGTGATCAGCC